>NZ_JALAAD010000001.1:0-2487500 GCF_022984075.1 Synechococcus sp. C9
CCCAATCATAACTTAGATTGCTAGGGCACATCCCCAAAAATAAGTTGCAGAGGTGCCTGCTCCTGATATAAATAGAAATGGCTTGTCGCACTAGGAACCCTATGACCACCGTTGATTTGGCAAAACTCAAACAAAGCATCAGCCGCAGTCACGATTATTTACTGTCCCTACAACATCCTGATGGGTATTGGTGGGCAACCCTGGAATCGAATGTGACCATGACGGCGGAATTGGTGCTTTTGTACTTTATTTGGGGCATTCCTGAGCGTTTACCCCTAGAGAAAATTAAAACCTATATTCTCAACCAGCAACGGGAACATGGGGGCTGGGAATTATATTACGATGATGGGGGGGATTTGAATTGCACCATTGAAGCCTACATGGCGTTGCGTTTACTAGGTTGTAGTGCGAATGAACCCGCTTTAGCAAAAGCCAAAACCCTGATTCTTTCCCGGGGTGGTGTGACCCGTGCCCGCATTTTTACCAAACTCAATTTGGCGTTGCTTGGTTGTTATGATTGGCAAGGTTTGCCCTCGTTGCCCCCTTGGTTGATGCTGTTACCTGCTGGGGGTTTCTTTAGCATCTATGAAATGTCCAGTTGGGCGAGAAGTAGCACCGTGCCGTTGATTATTGTCTTTGATAAAAAACCCATTTATCCCCAGGGATTTAATTTAGATGAATTGTATGTTGAATCCCCCAGCGAACGCCGTTATGAATTACCCCAAAAAGGAGATTGGACAGATATTTTTGTCTGGCTAGATCAGGGGTTCAAATTCGCAGAAACTTGGAACCTTACCCCATTCAGACCGGAGGGTTTAATCGAGGCGGAACAATGGATTTTGCAACGGCAGGAAGAAACCGGGGATTGGGGGGGCATTCAACCGGCGATGGTCAATTCGCTCTTGGCGTTACGTTGTCTGGACTATGACTTGGCGGAACCGGCGGTGGTGCGGGGGTTTCAAGCGGTTGAGAAGTTCTGTGTTGAGCGTGAACGTGAATACTGGATGCAACCCTGTGTCTCGCCGGTGTGGGATACGGCTTTGACGGTGCGGGCGTTGGTGGACAGTGGGTTGGCTCCCGACCATCCAGCCCTGGTGCGAGCGGGGCAATGGTTATTACAAAAGCAGATTTTGAATACCTACGGGGATTGGGCGGTGAAAAATCCCCATGCCCGTCCGGGGGGTTGGGCGTTTGAGTTTGATAACCGCTATTACCCGGATGTGGACGATACGGCGGTGGTGGTGATGGCTTTGGCACAAATCCGTTTGCCCAATGAACGGGAGAAACAGCAGGCGATCCGGCGGGCAGTGGATTGGATTGTGTCTATGCAATGTACTAATGGTTCCTGGGGGGCTTTTGACAAGGACAACAACCAGGAATGGCTGAATGCTCTGCCCTATGGGGATTTGCGGGCGATGATTGACCCTGGCACGGCGGATGTGACCGCACGGGTGTTGGAAATGGCGCATTACCCAGGGGCGAGTTTGCCGCTCCCGGTGTACCAACGGGCGGTGCATTATTTACTCCAAGTCCAGGAGCCGACGGGGAGTTGGTTTGGGCGGTGGGGGGTGAATTACATTTACGGGACAAGTGGGGTGTTGGCGGCGTTGCGGGGGGAACCGATTGCCGAACGGGCGTGCCAGCGGGGGCGGACGTGGTTGTTGGCGCACCAAAATCCCGATGGGGGGTGGGGGGAAACCTGCCGCAGTTACCAAGACCCGTCTTTGCAGGGGCAGGGCGTGAGTACGGTGTCCCAAACCGCCTGGGGGGTATTGGGGTTGCTTGCCGCTGGGGGTACGGCGGAACCGGCGGTTGAACGGGGGATTGATTACCTGTTGGCGCAACAGCAGACCGATGGTTCCTGGTCGGAAACCCTGTTTACCGGCACGGGCTTTCCCCAGCATTTTTACCTACGCTATAACTTGTATTATCAACACTTCCCGTTAATGGCTCTGGGACGCTATTACCAGCGGGTTGCCCAGCCCTTGGCGATACCTTTGGGGGTGCATCCTAGGTCTGAATCGGTGGTTTTACCGGTAAATTTGGCGGATGGGTAGGAGAACTGGTTTTTTTCCGCTATACTTTGCGCTAATGGTATGGTGTGTGTAGTGGTGGAAAGGAGTTGAGCGGATGGATCTGCGCCGGGGTGCTTTAGAGTTGCTCAAGGAAACGAGCCGCACGTTTTTCATTCCCATCAGTGGCCTGCCTTCAGGTCTCCAGGAAGCGGTGACTTCCGCCTACCTCTGTATGCGGGCGATTGATGAAATTGAAGACCACCCGGATTTGGATAATGCCACCAAGGTAAAATTGCTCCGCTCGGTGAGCTTGACCCTGGAGGCGGCGACGGATACGTTTGCGGTGAATGATTTGTCCCTGGCGTTGGCGGTGCATCAAACCCCTCTGCCGGAGGTGACGGTGCGGATTGGGGAATGGGCACTTTTGGCTCCCCCGACGATTGCCCCCCGGGTGTGGGATGCGACGGCGGCAATGGCGGACCGGATGGCCTACTGGGCTTCCTGCAACTGGCGGATTCAGACCGAGGCGGACCTGGATCGCTATACCTTTGGGGTGGCGGGGGCCGTGGGGTTATTGCTCTCGGATTTATGGGCCTGGTACGACGGGACGCAGACCAACCGTTCCCTAGCCATCGGTTTTGGGCGGGGGTTGCAGGCGGTGAATATCCTGCGGAATCACGGGGAAGACCAGCGGCGGGGGGTGAGTTTTTTCCCGGATGGTTGGGGCAAGGAGGAAATGCACGCCTATGCCCGCCGGAATCTCGCCTTAGCGGATGCCTATAATGCTTCCCTGGGGGATGGCCCGGCTCTGAGTTTTTGCCAAATTCCTTTGGCTTTAGCCCATGCGACCTTGGGGGCTTTGGCCCAGGGACAAACGAAACTCACCCGCAGTGCGGTGATGGCTCTGGTGGCGCAGGTGACTGGGGGCAGACGTTAGGAACTATTTGCCCTATAACTTAGTACTAGAGAATTCTTTTGTACTAAAAATAGGTCAATTGCAAATTCCTATGGAAAGAGCATTCATCGGGAATCAACTCTAGGGCACCTCTGTAAATTCAAAGTTAGCGGTCGCAGGGGGCACCCCCGCTCTTGGTTCTGGAGAATTTCGGTATGCCTACGGCACGCCAGCGAACGCCAATCAAATAGGATGGCTATATGATCATGGCGGGTCATCATTTCGGAAGCCAGCGAGATATTTTGGGGTGGGATGCAATTCCGGTTCCCGCATCGGGCAGGAACCCTGTCTAAAATGTGTCAAAATGTAAAGCGTGTGGACAACCGAAACCCTGACCCATATTTTGACCCCAACGGCCATTGCCCTGGGGAATTTTGATGGCCTGCACCGAGGACACCGGGCGGTCATGGACCCGATTTTGGCTGACCCCAATCTGTGGGCAACGGTGGTTACCTTTCGTCCCCATCCGGTGGAGTATTTCAGCGGTCAACCCCGTGCCCTGTTAACCCCCTTAGCAGAAAAACAGGAAATTCTGGCGAGTTGGGGCGTACAGCAATTGGTATTACTTACCTTTGACCGGGAGTTGGCACAGTTGACCCCGGCGGCATTTTTTGATGAAATTATTGTCCAACACCTACACGCCCAGCGGATCAGTGTGGGTTTTGATTTTTGTTTTGGGCGAGAACGGCAGGGTAATGCGGAATTACTGCAAAAATTAGGGCAAGAAGCGGGCATCACCGTCACCATTATCCCAGAATGTACTGTAGATGGAGAGCGCATTAGCAGTTCCCGGGTGCGGGAATTACTGCTGGCGGGACAACCGGAACAGGTACAGCGTTTGTTGGGACGACCCTATGAGCTGATCGGTGAGGTGGTACGGGGGCAATCCCTGGGACATGGGTTGGGCTTTCCGACCGCCAATTTACAGTTACCGGCACGGAAATTTTTACCCCGCCAGGGGGTGTACTGCGTGGAAGTGACGGCAGAGCGGGAGCTACAGGCGCAACCGGGGGTGATGAATTTGGGATACCGCCCGACGGTGGATGGGCAAACCCTGACGGCGGAAGTGCATGTGTTGGGATGGCGGGGGGATTTGTATGGGCAACGTCTGCGGGTGGCTCTGCGGCATTTTTTGCGTCCCGAACAAAAATTCAGCGGGGTGAGTGCCCTGAAAGCCCAAATTCACCGGGATTGTCAGGCGGCACGGGAGTATTTCCAATTACCCTTAGAGCAGTTGGAGCCGACCTGAAGCCCTCCCATCCGTTACCCTAGAAATTGCAAACCCCGATTCTCGTCACCGCCATGCACAGCCGTCCCCTGTTGGGGCAAACCCTGACTGAACTCACCGCCTGGGTCACGGCGCAGGGGCAACCCGCCTACCGGGCAAAACAACTGCACCAATGGCTCTACCAGCGGGGGGTGCGGCACTTTCAGGACATTACCGTGTTTCCCAAATCCTGGCGGGAGCAGGCGCAACTGGAACTGGGGCGTTCCCACATAGCTCAGCGGTGGATTGCTCGGGATGGGACGGTCAAGTATTTATTACAATTGCATGACGGCAATCTGATTGAAACCGTCGGTATTCCCAGTGCGGATCGGTTGACCGTGTGTGTTTCGTCCCAGGTGGGTTGTCCGATGGCTTGTGATTTTTGCGCCACTGGCAAACAGGGTTTTACCCGCAATTTAGCGGTGCATGAAATTTTGGATCAGGTGTTGACGGTGCAAACGGACATGGCACGCCGGGTGTCCCACCTGGTGTTTATGGGGATGGGGGAGCCGTTGCTGAACCTGGATGCCCTGGTAACTGCCATTCACCGCTTGCATCAGGACTGTGGCATTTCCCAGCGGGCGATGACCATTTCTACGGTGGGGGTGCCCCAGCAAATTGCACGCCTTGCCCAAGCCCAACTCCAGACCACGTTGGCGGTGAGTTTGCACGCCCCCACCCAGGAGTTGCGCCAGCGGTTGATTCCCAGTGGTCGCCATTATCCCTTGGAGCAGTTATTGGCGGACTGTCGGGATTATGTGGCACGGACAAAGCGGCGGGTGAGTTTTGAATACACCCTGTTGCGTGGGGTCAATGACACCCCGGAGTTAGCCCATCAGCTGGCGAAGTTACTGCGGGGTTTTCAAAGCCATGTGAATTTGATTCCCTACAATCCCATCGCCGATGCGGACTATCAACGCCCCACGATGGAGCAGGTGCAGGCGTTCCAAAGGATTTTGGCAGGGGAGCATATTGCGGTGACGGTGCGGCAAACCCGGGGTTTGTCTGCCCAGGCGGCTTGTGGTCAATTGCGTTCGCTGGTGGGAACAATCGCTAAATGAGTTGTCGCAATCACCCGTCAATTGTGCATGAAATTTTATATTTACAAAATCAATTCAACCTCAAGGGTCGCAGGACATCACCCGTCCTGGTTCTGGGGAATTTTTGTTCATAAATTATTGCCTATAGTAATACCAACTGAAAATGGAATAGGGGTCGCAGGGCACCGCCCCGTTCTGGGGGATTTCTGCTCACTAATCAAGTAGGATTACTATATCGTGAAAGTCTTGTGTAGCCAAAAGAATAGTCTCTATTTTCCACGATGTAGCCCCTTCTGATGTAGCTTTCCTCTAGAGCATGGACTGATAACCCTCAGAATGGCTCTTATCTAGTTGCCAATGCTAATAAACGCCCTGTGATAGAAAATATATGTAGAGAGGCAGGATACAACCCTCGATTATCGGTACACCTGAAGACCTTTTAGGAGATGACCATGTGGAATGATCCAATTATCGAGGAACTACATAAAATCCGAGCCGATCGAGATGCTCAATTTAACGGTGATCTAACTGCAATGCTGGAATCTCTTAAAACGATCGAGCAGGAATGGCTATTAAAATTTCCCAAGCTAATGTCAGGGGAGATTCGGGTAAAATCTGCAGAGCAACCGGTGGAGGATGTGCTGTAGTGCCAACCGTCCTATATTTGCGTGGCTGGAGATTTCATTTCTATTCCAACGAAGGAGCAGAACCAATCCACATCCACGCCCAAAAGGGAGAAGCTGAATGCAAATACTGGCTCGATTTGGAACTATATGACATTCGAGAAGCCTATGCTTATAATATGACTAAGCGAGATACTAGAGAGGTGCGTAAAATTATTCTACAAAATTTTGATGAAATTGTGGAAGCTTGGAACACTTATTTTGGAGATCAGCTATGAGTAAACATCACATAGTGCAAAGCCTCACTTTTGACCAAGAGAATATGATTTTAACGGTGGATGGCTCGACCTATCACATTCCCATTGATCGAGCATCCAAACGGCTAGCTCAAGCTACCGAAGCAGAACGAAACTTCTATAAAATTTCCCCATCTGGCTATGGTATCCACTGGTTCACCATTGATGAAGACCTATCCATTGACGGTTTGATTCGCTTAGCTAATAACCTACAACCGCAAAACATATCCCAATGGTGAAAGATATTACTGCTGTAAAACCAATCAAAGACTATCAACCGCATCTTAACTTTGAAGATGGTATAGAGGGCATTGTTGATCTAGCAGAAATTATTAAATTTAGCGGCATCTTTGAACTGCTCCAAGACCTAGCATATTTTACTACTGTTAGAGTCAATCCAGATTTAGGAACCATTTGCTGGGAGAATGGTGCAGACTTCGATCCTGTTGTGCTTTATGCAAAAATCGCTAACCACAACTACCAATAGAGGAAATAAGCGATCGCCGGTTACCCAAGCTGATGTCAGGGGAGATACGGATAAAATCTGCAGAGAAAATGGCGGAGGATGTGATGGGTTACAGTCACACTCATTATACGTCATAGAATTTAAGACTCCTATATTTTAACATCTAAAACTTTGTTGTTGGTGTTCTTTTTTTCTTGTCGTGTAGTAAGATATTGGGGTCTTCAGAACTATAGTGCTATAAATGCGTGTATGGGGCAATCTTATTCAAGTAATGGTAAATTAGTATGAGGGATAAAATTAAGGGTACTCTTAATATGATTAGCACCAAAAGAAAGTTATCTGGCTACAATACTGGTATAACTGAAAACAAAGACTGGGAGCTAAGTTCCGGCGATCCATGCTTAGAGGTTTAACAATGCGCTGTACCCTATGCGGCGGTGGGTTATGAAAAAGGTTGTCATCCAATCCTTCATCCTGGGAATGTCCCTGGGCAGTGCGATTCCTATGGGGGCGTATGACCCGGTGCAATTGGCGCAATTAAAAACCACCAAACAATGCCCGAATTGTGACCTGAGTCGGGCGGATTTGCAGGATCAGGATTTAACTGGAGCGAATTTACAGGGGGCGAATTTGACCAATACCATTTTGGTGTTTACTCGCTTATCCCAAGCTAAGTTGCAGGGTGCCTATTTGGCGGGGGTCAATGCCTACGGGGTGAATTTGCAAAATGCTGATTTAACCGGGGTGAATTTATACGTGGCGAACCTGGTGCGGGGGGAATTGCAGGGCGCTAATTTGACCCAAGCGTTTTTGGGTGGGAGCAATTTATTTGAAGCCCAACTGCAAGGTGCCAATCTCACCCAAGCCCGTTTGCCCTTTAGTAATCTGGGTTTTGCCCAACTGCAAGGGGCGAATCTGAGCGGGGCAGACCTGCGGGCGACCAATTTATTTCACGCCAATCTGACCGGCGCCAACCAACAGGATATGAACCTCACGGGTGCCCATCGGTTCCAAACCCTGGGGTTGCTCAGCCCATGAACGCCCTGGCGGGGTATCAGCGGTTGACGATTCACCCCCAACAAATTCAGGGGCAACAGGTGCATTTGACCCCGGCGCAAAGCCATTACCTGGGGCGGGTGTTGCGGTTGGCGGTGGGGGATGAATTTATTGCGATGGACGGTCAGGGGCATTGGTGGCGGGCGCAATTGCTCACCCCGACTCTGGCGCAGTTGGGGGAATTACTATCTATTTGGCGGGAACTGCCTGCCCCAATCGCACTGCTGATGGGAATTCCCAAGGGGGATGGGATGGATCAGGTGGTACGGCAGGCGACGGAACTGGGGGTGCGGCAGATTTGGCCACTGCTTACAGAACGAACACAGGTACAACCGGGCCCTGGGCGCATTGAACGGTGGCGGCGGATTGCGGTAGAAGCGGCGGAACAGTCCTGGCGGCAATGGATACCGGCGGTGTTTCCGGCTCAACCTCTGGTCACAGCCCTAGCGCAGGTGGGGGATATGCCCAAATTGGTGTGCGACCCAGCACCGGAATTGCCACATCTGGTAACTGTACTGCGCCCGGAACCGACGGCTTTGGCGGTACTCATCGGGCCGGAGGGGGGCTGGAGTCCGGCGGAAATGGCTTGGTTGCAGACCCAGGGGGGGCAGGTGGTGTCCCTGGGGGGGCGGGTTTTGCGTACCGTCACCGCACCGGTCGTCGCTCTGGCGCTGATTGGGGCATCATGGGAACAGTACCCTTAGCAGGAAGCGTTCATGACCGTCACCTACGCCCAAGAGTGGGATTTATCGGATTTGTACCACAGCCTGGCAGACCCCCGGCTGGATCAGGATGTGCAGGCGTTGCAGGCGCAGGCGGGGCGGTTTCGGGAGACCTACCGGGGCAGGGTGGCGACGTTGACCCCCCTGGAGGTGCGTACGGCACTGCAAACCCTGGAATCCCTCTGGGAACGGGTGGGTTATGCCTATGCCTATCCCGCGTTAATGTTTGCGGCAGATACCCAAAATACCCTGGCTCGGCAACGGCTGGATCAGGTAATGCAAGCGGCGACCGAGATTGAAAATCAGGTGTTGTTTTTCTCCCTGGAATTGCAACAGTTACCGGCGGCGCAGTTAACCAGCCTGAGCCAGGCACCGGACTTGGCGGGCTACCGGCATTATCTGGAACGGCTCCAGTTGACCCAACCCTACCAACTGCCGGAGGCGGTGGAGCAAACCCGCAACCAGGCGAGCTTGACGGGACGACAGGCCTTTATCCAACTGCGTTCTTTGCACCAAGGGGCTTTGACCTACCGCCCGGTGACCACCCCGGAGGGCACAACGGCCACCCTGGAGGCGGAATTGGGGGCTCTGCTGTTTCACGGGGATGCGGACACCCGTTACCAAGCCTACACCAGCATCCGGGAGCGACTGGCGGAACACAATTTACTTTATGGGTACATTTTAAGTACATTGGCGCAGGATCATCGCCTGGAAAACCAACTGCGGGGCTATCCCTCGACCCTGGCGAAGCAATTGCTGGCGGATGAGGTGCCGGAGGCGGTATTTAGGGCGGTGATGGACGGTACCCGGGCACGGTATGACCTATTCCAACGGTATTACCGGCGTAAGGGGGAAGCCCTGGGGCAAAAAATCCGCACCTGTGATGTGTTAGCACCCTGGCCGAGCCAACCGCCGGTGGACACTCGGATTGACTACGACCGGGGGATTGCACTGCTCCTGGGGGCGTTGGGGGAATTTAGCGACACCTATCGCCAGCGGGCGGAACAATTTTTCCAAAAGCGGTGGGTGGATGCCCAACTGCGTCCCGGCAAGCAGGGGGGGGCGTTTTGCTCCTATGTGTATGGCAAACACAGTTATCTATTGCTTTCCTATGCAGCGGATTACAATTCCCTGTTTACTTTGGCGCACGAAATGGGGCATGGGTTGCATTTTGCTTGGATTGGGGAGGCGCAGACCTATTTCAACAGCAATCCGCCGATGGTGTTGGCAGAGGTGGCATCGGTGTTTAATGAATTGTTATTGCTGGATTATCTGCTGGAGCGGGCGAGCGACCAACCGCAATTGCAACGGGTGTTGTTGGTGCGTTTGATCGAGGATCAGTTGAATTTAATTTTCCGACAAAGCACGATCAGCCGCCTAGAATTAGCCATCCATGAAGGGGCGACCCAGGGCAGTTTTGACCACGAATTTGTCAATCAAACCTGGATGCAACTTTATCAGGAGTTGGGTGGCGATGCGGTGGAGGTACTGCCGGAACATGGGGTGGACTGGGCACGCATCGGGCACATTTTTTTCAAGCCCTATTACTGCTACCAATACACCGCTTCTAGTGTGGTGAGTTTGGCTTGCTATCAGCAGTACCGTCAGCACGGGCGGGAGTTTATCCCCGGGTATTTGCAACTGCTGGCCAGCGGCGGTTCCCAGGAGCAGATCGGGGCGTTACAGCAGTACGTGGGGGTGGATTTGACCCAACCGGCAACGATTGACCGGGCCCTGGATACGGTGGCTGGCTTGATTGACCGGCTGGAAGCCTCCCGGTGACCCTGGTAAGCTGGTACTATTCCCAAAGGCTCTGGCGGTTTTGAAAGCGGCAGTCATCACGGAAGAGAGCAAGTTAACCGCCCTGGTACAAGCGGTGGAACAACTGCGGGCGGCCACGACAGCGGAACAGGTCTGGAGCCAAGCGGCCGCCTATCTGGGGCAGGAATTGCAGACCCATCTGGCCAGCGAGGGGCGCACCGGGTCGGTCTGGGTGTGGTTAGCCAGCTACGATGCTGTCCGCAATACCCTGGTGGGCAAAGACGGGGTAGTGCCCAACCCGAAGGAAGAGGGAACCCTCCTGCGACAACGGTTTGCGGTCACGGCGGGGGATGTGTGGCAACGGGCATTGCAGTCCCCAATGCCCCTGGATATTCCCGACTGGAGCAAGGAGCCGAAGTTGGGGGAATGGGCGAACAAAATGAAACGCCTGCGCCCGGTGGGGGTCACCCTCTGTCCACTGCCAGGGGGAACGGGGGTGGCCTGGTTGGGGATTCCCGATTGGGGAGCCGCCCTGCGCCCGGATGGCAAACTGCGGGTGCGGTTATTTTTAGCGGAAATGGGGCAACAGTTGCACCGGTTGGCGGAACGGCAACAGCACCAGCAGACCCGCCAAGGGGGGGAATTTCTCACCCAGGTGATGCTCAAGTGCCGTCCCCAGAGCAGTTATGAGGAACGCTTGGCACTCATGGCCGAGCAGGTACACCAGGCCCTGGGGGCGGACCAAACCCTGGTGTATGCCTACGACGAACGGGCGAATCACTTTATCCTCAAAACCAGCGCTCCCCGACTGCGGCGGGAGGAAGTGGTGCCCCTGGCGATGATCCAAGGCCTGTACCAAAATCTCATGTTGGGGGAATTGGTGGCGATTAATGATGCCAGCCAAGCCGAGCGCATCCCCATCAGTCTCCAGTTTTGGCAACAGTACAATGCCAAGGCGTTGTTAGCCGCCGCTGTCCTGGCTCCCGAATCCAAGCAATTGCTGGGGTTTTATTGTTGCCTGAGCCGTCAGCCCCGGACTTGGGAACCGTTTGATAAATCGGCGCTCCAAGGGGTGGCCCAGTTGGCGGCCATGCTCTCCCCCCTGGCGGAATTGAGCCAAACCCTAGCCCGACTGGAAACGGAGCAAAAGGTCTATTTGGGCGTAGCGCAGGCGATTTACGGGGGGAGTGATTGGCAACAGGCGCTCAAAACCGCCGGTCAAATTTTGGATCAGCATTTGCCGGGGGAACGGTGGTTACTCCTGCACCAAAATCCCGACAGCCGCCATTACGAGATTGTGTACCAAAGCTATAAAAAACGGCCTTTGGTGGGGCCGCTGGCACCTTTGCACGAATTGGATCAGGATTTACTCCGGCAGGGGGGAGTGGTGATCACCGTACCCAACTGGCAAACGGAACTGAAACTGATGACCTGGCGGCAAACCCTGCAAAACCAAGGGGTACAGGCGGTGTTGGCGGCCAATGCGGTGCCGGAGCACAACCCCCACATTCTCCTGGTCTTGACCCAAAGTGAACCCCACTATTGGAGTCCCCGGGATTGCCAGTTTGTCCAGGCACTAGCGCGGCAATTGGGGACGGTGGTGCGCCAATGGTATTTACAACAGTCCTACGAATCCCAAACCCGTTGGTATCGGGCGTTGGTGCGGGGCTTGGAACTCCTGGATCAACCCCTGGCGTTGGTACAACATCTCAGCGCCGCCTTGTCCCTACCGCAGGTGGCCTTGGTGACCTGGACGGCTGAAGCGCAGAGCGGACACGTGATAGCCGCCCATCCCCACCACGATTCCCTCGCCGTCAATGTCCATGACCCCATTCCTGTCCATGAGGACCCCCTCCTGCAACGGGTGATTGCCCAGGCGGAACCTTGGTTACAAAGCGGGGTGGAGTTGGAACCGGTGACCCGCCGTTGGTTGACTGGGGAGGGGATTGACCAGATGCTCGCCCTGCCGATGGGGGAACCTGCCCAGGGGGTGCTGGTGCTGTTGGATACGGCGCAACAAACCTGGCCCCCCGCTTTGATCCAGGTGGTACAGGCGTTGGCGGGTGCTTTGGGGCGGGGACTGACCTGGAGCCAACGGGTGCAGCACTTGGAGCGGGACTATTTGCACCTGGCGAGTCAAAACTGGCAACGGCAATGGCATTGGCAGGAGTGGGCCGAGGCGGTGGGCCGTCTGACCCCAGAGCAATTCCCAGAGCAATGGCCGGAGAAACAGGCTCAGGCCACCCATTGGCTCAGCCTCGATGTCACCCTGCAGACCCAACCCGTGTCCCTGTCTGGTCTATTGCGCCGAGCCTCCGCCCGCATGAACGACCTGATCAGCCAAAATAAGGTCTGGTTTCGGGTGCATCAATCCGGGTTAGAAAAGGCAAACATTTTAGGGGATGGGGAACGCTTGGAGTTGATTGTGGCGGAACTCCTGCGGTTTGCCTGCCAACGCTCCCCCCAGGAGGGACGGGTGGATATTTGGTGTCAACTGGTGCAAGGCGGGGTGGTGGAGGTGGCGATTACCGACTACGGCCCAATTTTGATGAGTCTTTTAGAACTCCTGCGCCCGGATCAACCCGACCCCCTGGGCAATGGCGTATTAAACCATTCCCCCGCCCGGGAGTTATTCCTGTGTCGCTTCCAGGTACAACAAATGGGGGGGGATGTATTTTACGAAAAATTGCCCGACAATCGTTTTTCCAGCCGGTTATGGTTACCCCTCGCCCTTTAAGCTGGCAGTGGTTGTTGGGGTTGACCGGGCTGGCGTTGCTGGTCTGGCTGATTGGTCTGGACAATGTACCGCTCCGGGATGTGGATGAAGGGCAAGTGGTGTTGGTGGCACGGGATATTTTTTGCACCGGCAATTGGCTCTTTCCCACCCGCATGGGGGAACCCTATCTGAACAAACCGCCGTTGGTGCATTGGCTCACCGCCCTCAGCTATCACCTGGGGGGGATTACGGACTGGACAAGCCGGTTTCCCGCCGCTGTGGTGAGTAGCTTGGCTGTACCGGGGATGTATCTGCTGGGGCGGCAGGTGTTTGCCAAGGAAGCCACCGCCCGCTGGGCCGCTTTGGTGTTTTTGACCCTCCTGCCGGTGGTGCGGCATGGCCGTCTGGTGATGTTGGACGGCACGGTAGTGACGGGCTTGGTATTTTTGCTCATCACCACTGCTTATACCCGTCATCAACCCCGCTGGAGTTGGGGGATGGGATGCCTGCTGGGAATGTTAGCCCTGACCAAGGGATTAATTGCCGTACCCTTGGGGGTGATTGCCCTGGCATTTTTGGCTTGGGAACAGCCCCGCATCTTCCAAAACCTATCTTTTTGGGTGGGTTTACTGCTGGGAATGCTCCCCGGTTTGAGTTGGTTTCTCGCCCAAATGGTTCACTATGGCACCACCTTTTTGCAAGGGCATTTACTCGACCAAAGTCTGGCCCGCACCTGGGAAGTGGTGGGTGGAGAACCGGGGCCGCCTTGGTATTATGTGCAACATTTATTTTTTCATAGTTGGCCCTGGTTGCTTTTTTGGCCGGGGGGATTACTTTTGGCTTGGCGCAAACGTGAGGAATCCTGGGCAAAACTCAGTTTATTGGGCACGGGGATATTTTTAGGCATTATTTCCTTGATGACGACAAAAATCCCCTGGTATGTCATGCCCGTTTATCCTTTTTTTGCGCTGACCGTCGGAGCAAATGTTACCCAAATTTGGCAGAATAAAACCATACCGCCCCGCTGGTGGCTTTATCTATTTGGATTTTTAACCGTTGGGGCAACGGGGGCAGGTATTTATTATGGGTTCATGGCAAAACAGGTGGACTTAGGAGGAGTGTTATTTATCCTAACAATGACGTTTGGGGGAACCACCTTTTACTTCTGGCAAAAAAAACGGCAATTTTTAGTAGTTTTAACCGGCGGATTTTATCTGGCTTTGGTCGCATTTATGGCGACCCCCCACTGGAATTGGGAATTAAATAACTCGGAATTTTCTGTGAAACCGGTAGCGGCACTCATTCGCCAATTTGTCCCCCCTGGCTATGACATTTATCTCTCCCGCCATCACAGCCGCAGAACCTTAGATTTTTACAGTGGCAGACGGGTGGAAGCCCATAGCCAAGAAACCCTAGAACGTCTGTGGCGAGAGCGACCGATACACCCATTTATCCTATTAAAAAATCAGGAATTAGACCAAGTGAATTTACCCAACCATCGGGTCTATGGTCAGACGGAACGTTATACCTTAGTCGGCCCGGTTTTAACCGTGTCAACCCAGGAACATTCCTCCCCCTGTCCCTTGCCAAAATTATAAGGGCACTTCTAAAAATAGGTCGCAGGGGCGTAGCCCCCGTCCGTGGTTCTCCTGAATATAAGGGTTCCAGCGAGATAATTTTGTATCGTTGTGAATAAATAGAGGTGCCCATAAATAAATCTATGGCAATCCTACTTGATTTACATTAGCTTGCGTGCCGTAGGCATACAAAAATTCCCCAGAACTAAGTAGACCCCTATTCCATTTTCATTTAGGATTGCTATATCAGCATAATTGACCTATGGCAAGGGGGGTTCAACCGTATCCCATAACTACTTAAAAGACTGTAAATCTAAAGGGGAATGCGCCCGGTGGTGAGCAACGTATAGCCCGTTGTTAATGCCAACAATGATAGGAATAATTGCCACAAACTGGTGGGTTGCAAAACCGCTCGACCACTGGCAATGATCAACACAATCGCAAAGATAATCGGCAAAAGTCCCCAGCTTTTGGCATCCCTAGGCAGTAAAACCAACATCAACACCCCAGCAGTGAGGGCAAGCACTGACCCATCGGCGGCGATACCCCGCCAAAAATAGGGGAAGGCTTGGGTGGTGAAAAAGATATTTTCTCCTAGGACATAGATGCCCCAGAGGGTCAAACCCAGACCAATTAATCGCAGAAAAAGATTCATGCCTGACAACCGCTGACACACCCTAGGTTTCCCTAGAGAACAATTCTTTAGTAATATTAAATCTAATACCACGCCCTGGCAACCCCATGTACATCAATATCTCCCCGCCATTACAAGCCGCCCTTGGTAAACGTAGCCAGGAAACCGGTCAGACCCCCGCAGAAATTGTCGCCATTGCCCTGCGGCAGTATTTGGAAATTGACGAAGAAACCCTCTTTCAAACCTCCACGATTGGAGCCTTAGTCGAGGGGGTGTATCGGGGGGATTTAACCATCGCTGAATTGCGAAATTATGGGGATTTTGGTCTGGGTACCTTTAATGATTTGGATGGGGAAATGGTGGTTTTGGATGGACAGGTCTGGCAGTTGCGTTCCGATGGGCGGGCCTACCCGGTGGCGGATGAGGTGAAAACGCCTTTTGCCACGGTGACGTTTTGGCAAGCGGATTGGACAGCGGTGCTGGATCAACCCTTAACCTATGAGGAATTACAGCGTTATCTGGACACCCTTTTACCTTCGGGCAATATCTTTTATGCGATTAAAATTTCCGGGCAATTTCGCTCGGTGCGTACCCGTACCATTGAACGGCAAAATCAACCCACCCGTTTGGTGGAAGCCGCCGCCCGCCAGCCGGTGCATGAATTTTTTGATGTGCAGGGTGATCTGGTAGGTTTTTGGACACCCAGTTATATGAAAACGGTGAATGTACCGGGGTATCATTTTCATTTTTTGAGTGCGGATCGACAACAGGGGGGTCATGTGTTGGATGTGTGTATTGAGCGGGTGGATATTGGCATTGATGATACGCCCCGGTTACGCATGGCATTGCCGGACACCCAGGAATTTTTGGGGGCAAATCTCACCCGGGATACGGAGCAGGAATTGCATCAGGCAGAAAAATAAAAAATCAAGGGATTTGATGGTGTAGATTTTTGGCTATCGTCACCATCCATGCAAGTAACAATTAACCAAAAAATGAACGCAGAAACCAAACAAGAAATATGGTTGATTCTCAAGTTAATTGCCCTCACGGGGGTAATCAGTGCAGGTATTAAAATTTTGGGGCAATTCCTCACCTTGGATACCCCTCCCGCTTGGGTGCCCATTATGGTGGTTGGGGGGACGATGGGCGGGGCGGGTTTGCTCTTGGGGTGGCAGACTTGGCGTGATAGCCGCCAGCAAATGTCACCACGCAGACCATCTGGGGCTGAGGCACACAAGCGACCCCCACCACCCGAAACAGGGGATTGAGCAAATTCACACGGTTGGGGCGATGCTTTTGCCCGTCATCAATCAACCAGGAAACCACGATGCTACGGGCGTGGGTGAAGCCCTGACTGCGGCAAAAACTGGCGTGACCTTCCCAGTGACCTTGGGTGTTCAGTTCGACTGCCAACTGGGTGGCGGTGATCTTCTGGGGAATGAGGCGTAGGGCGACCTGATCAATGCCCCCGACCCTCCGCAGAATCCCCAAGGGTTGCACTTGGTTCAGCCAGGCTTGTGCCTCCCGTAACCCCTTGACCCCCTCCCGGGTGCGTTGGCTGGGTTGCCCCGGCGGTTGCCAGCGTTTGCCCTGGTAATAGGATGTCCAGGCGTTTAATTGTGCCCCGTACCGGCGGGGATTTTGCCGCAGGAGGTTCAGTTCGGTGAGAATCCCTCGGGCGAGGTTCACCTCCGGTGTGACTCCTTGGGCAAGGACAGGGGCGCTAACGAAAACGGTGAGGATGCCAATTTTGATACAGTAGAGCCGCAGTAACCCAGCAACCACAATTGGGGAATCCTTCACCATGCGCCTCTTGGTTAGTAATGATGATGGCATTTTTGCGCCGGGATTGCGTGCCCTGGCCAATACCCTAGCGCAGGCGGGACATGGGGTGACGGTGGTGGCTCCGGATCGGGAACGCTCGGCTACGGGGCATGGTTTGACGCTCCATAAACCCATTCGGGTGGAGCCGGTGACGGGTTTTTTTAACCCTACGGTGACCGCTTGGGCGTGTACGGGCACCCCGGCGGACTGCGTGAAACTGGCTCTGGGACGTTTGTTGACCCATCCCCCGGATTTGGTCGTCTCCGGCATCAACCAGGGGCAAAATCTGGGTACGGATATTCTCTACTCCGGCACCGTGTCGGCGGCGATGGAAGGGTTGATCGAAAATATCCCTGGGGTGGCCTTGAGCCTGGCCAGCTATACGGAACCGGAATTTGGGGTCGCCAGCCGGTTTGCCGCCGGGTTGATCCAGCAATTGTCCCAAGAACCCTTGCCCGGGGCGATTTTATTAAATGTGAATATTCCAGCGGTGGCCGCTCAGCAGATTGCCGGGGTTTGCCTGACCCGCCAGGGGGTACGCCGCTACACCGACCAATTTGACGAACGGACTGACCCCCGGGGACGCACCTACTATTGGTTGGCGGGGACGGCCATTGAGGATGAACCGGAACCGGATGAGGGCGGGCAGAGCGACCATTGGCCGACGGATGTGGCGACTGTACGAAATCATAAAATTAGCATTACACCATTGCAGTACAATCTCACCCATGCCCCTGGGTTGGCGACCCTGGCGAACTGGTCGGGGTTAAACCAAGGTTTATACTGGCTAAAGGATTGAGGTGTCTGCGGGTGTTCTGGAAAAGTTTGTTCCCTGGCGCACTTGGCTCGGACAGCCCCACCGGCATTGGGGAGCGGGAGTTATTGGTCAACGAGTTTATCGCCGCCAACGGGGAACGGGTGCAGATTTACTTCAGTACCACCCGGGAGATTGATGTCTATGCCTTGGAAGCCTTGTGCGATGCGGTGGGCTGGGCAAAACGTCCCATTCGCAAGGTGCGTAAAGCCCTGGAATTTAGCTTTTTGGTGGGTTC
Source organism: Synechococcus sp. C9 (assembly GCF_022984075.1). Classification (NCBI taxonomy): domain Bacteria; kingdom Bacillati; phylum Cyanobacteriota; class Cyanophyceae; order Synechococcales; family Synechococcaceae; genus Synechococcus; species Synechococcus sp. C9. Next base: position 18,008 of record NZ_JALAAD010000001.1, read on the forward strand.
CCTCTGGCAGGAACGGGGGCAAAATCGGCGGTTGGTGGGCTTTGCTCGGGCAACGTCGGATCATGCCTTCAATGCCACCCTCTGGGATGTGGTCATCCACCCGGAATTTCAGGGGAAGGGCTTGGGGAAAACCCTGATGCGCCAGATGATCCGGGAATTGCGCCGGGAAGAGATTAGCAACATTACCCTGTTTGCCGACCCCCATGTGGTCACCTTTTATGAGGAATTGGGTTTCCACCCCGACCCGGAGGGCATCAAGGGAATGTTTTGGTATCCGAATTAGATGGTCAAAGCAGAGAAAATGGTACGATTATCTAATACTTCACATGGACATAAGATGAGATGACAAGTCTGTTGCAAAAAGCATTTACAGAAATTCAGAAACTGCCGGACTTTCTTCAGGATCAAATTGCCCAACAGTTACTAGAAGATATTGAGAGTGAATTAAAATGGCAGAATAGTTTTGCAAACGATGCTATTGAATTAGGAAATTTGATAACCATGGCGCAGGCAGCCCTCCAAGAGGAGCAAGCGGGGGAAACAGAAGATAAAGGCTTTGGAGAAGCATGAGGTCAGCCAGAACTGCATCTGCCCCTATGGTAAGCTACCCATAACATCCCAAGTGATGCACAACGGGTGACTTGCCCGCACCTCCATGTCCCACCCCATGCCCCCAGAATCCGTGTGGGATTACCCCCGCCCCCCCCGAGTGGAACCGACGGCACACCTGATCGAGGTGTATATCCAAGGGGTGTGTCTCGCCCGCACCCAGAACGCCTATCGGGTTTTGGAAACCAGCCATCCGCCGGTGTACTATCTGCCCCCGGAAGATATTCAGATGCAGTACTTGCGGTTAAATCCCCGCAGGAGTTTTTGTGAATGGAAGGGGTACGCCCATTATTACGATGTGCAGATGGGCAACCAGGTGATCCGGGAGGTGGCCTGGGGCTATGCCCAACCGACAGCGGACTTTCGGGTGATCCAAAACCATTTGGCGTTTTATGCCCAGAAGTGCGACCGGTGCCTGGTGGCGGGGGAGGTGGTCACGCCCCAACCGGGGGAATTTTATGGGGGCTGGATCACGAAGAATCTGGTCGGCCCGTTTAAGGGACAGCCCGGTTCCTGGGGTTGGTAACAATGGGTGACCGAAAACGCTATAATATGCCCTAATCCTGGAATGATTCCTGGTGCGAGTGGGTCGGTTGTTGACCAGTTTTGGGCGATAAGTTTTTACGGTTCCAATCAGCAGTTAGTCAGTACCCATAGTTTTTTGGTGGGTGACTTGAGGGCAAAGGTTGAACCGGATCGTACCAGTGGAAGCCGGGGGACGGGTTCATCCAAGGAGTATGAATGTCTAAACAAATCATTTTGGCAGAGCAACATCGCATCGCCGCTGTTTTTGCCGATGACCAGATTCAAGAACTGGTGGTGGCAACGGGCAATTTGCAGGTGGGGGATGTGTTTTTGGGGGTGGTGGAAAATGTACTGCCGGGGATTGATGCCGCCTTTGTCAATATCGGCGACCCGGAACGCAACGGGTTTATCCATGTGTCGGATTTGGGACCCCTGCGCTTAAAACGCACGGCCGGGGCGATCACCGAATTGCTCATGCCCCAACAAAAAGTGCTGGTGCAGGTGATGAAGGAGCCGACGGGGAACAAAGGCCCCCGGTTGACGGGCAACATTACCTTGCCGGGGCGGTATTTAGTTTTAATGCCCTACGGACGGGGGGTATTTCTCTCCCAGCGCATCAAAAATGAAAATGAACGGCACCGTCTGCGGGCTTTGGCGGTGTTGATCAAACCGTCCCAGATGGGTCTGCTGGTGCGTACCGAGGCGGAAGGGGTGAGCGAAGAGGCGGTGATGGAGGATTTGGAAAATCTGAAACGCCAATGGGAAAAGATACAGCGGGATGGGGCGATGGCACGTTCGCCGGGACTGCTCAACCGGGACGATGATTTTATCCAACGGGTCCTGCGGGATTTCTACAGTGCCCAGGTGAATCGCATTGTCACCGATACCGCCGAGGGGGTGAAGCGGGTCAAGCAACAGCTCAGCAATTGGGGGGGGGGCAAACCGCCAGCGGGGGTCTTGGTCGATCACCACCGGGAACCGACCCCGATCCTGGAGTATTTTCGGGTGAATGCGGCGATTCGGGATGCCCTCAAACCCCGGGTGGATTTGCCCAAGGGGGGCTACATCGTCATCGAACCCACGGAAGCCCTGACGGTGATTGATGTGAATTCCGGTTCCTTTACCCGCTCGGCGACCGCCCGGGAAACCGTGTTGTGGACCAATTACGAAGCGGCGACGGAAATTGCCCGCCAACTGCGCCTGCGGAATATCGGCGGGGTGATCATCGTGGACTTTATTGACATGGAGGACCGGCGGGACCAACTGCAACTGCTGGAGCATTTCAGCAAAGCCCTGAAAACCGACAAGGCACGCCCCCAGATTATCCACCTGTCGGATTTGGGCTTGGTGGAACTGACCCGCAAACGCCAGGGGCAAAACATCTACGAACTCTTCGGTCAGACCTGTCCCACCTGTAATGGTTTGGGACATTTAGCCCGTTTGCCCGGACAGGCAGGCAGTGACGACACCCCCCCTAGCCCCCCCCGGGTGGTGATTGGGGAACGCTCGGAAAATTTGGAGGATTTGGGCTTTGCCCCTAGCCCCAACCCGGACTTGGGCTTTGCCACCCCCCTCTACCCCGTCACGCCCCTGGGAGGAAATGACCGGAATGCGCCCAACCGCCGCCGCCCCCGCCGTTATGAGAAACCGACCCCCCGCAGCGAACAGGAAGTGCCGCCTTTTGCCACCCCGTCCTCAGCCAGTCCGGTTCCCTCTGGAGGCAATGGCACCGGGAGCAGTAATGGTCTGCGGGAGGAACCCCTAGAGCGCCAGACCTTCCGCCGTCGCCCGCTCAAACCGACCCCCGCCCCCGCCCAGGTGGTGACCGTGGGCATGACCCCCGCCGAACAAACGGTGTATGCGGAAATGGGGCTTTCGCCGCTTCTGCTGACGGGGCAAACCCATCTCCAGGACGTGGCGGTCGAAGTCTGCTTACCGGAGGAGGTGCCCGTCTCAACCCAGCCGGAATTGCCGATGGCGCTTGCCCCGGAACCCCAACCTGTGGATGAGGGGATGACCCCGCCCACCCCCTTGGTGACCGCTGAAACCGAGGCAACGGATGCAATTGCCATGACTCCGCCCCCGGTCGTAGCCCCTGCCCCGGTAGCATCCCCGACCCCAGATACCCGTCGTCGCCGCCGCCGTTCCGCCAGCCTGGGGGAATCCGCCCTGGCGTTGGGCGATGATAATTCTGCGAGTACCGCCATCTAAAAACTATGGGGCGCACCTATCAGGTCACCGCCATCAACCTGCACCTCCAGGGTTTAGGGGAAGCCGACCGGCTGATCACCATCCTCAGCCCAGAGCGGGGAGTGCAACGGGTGGTGGCTGTCGGTGCCCGCAAACCCCAATCCCCCCTAGCCGGACGGACGGGCTTGCTGGTGGTGAACCAGTTGGAACTGCGGGTGGGGCGTTCCCTGGATCGGATTGTCCAGGCGACTCTCCTGCACACCCACCAGGAACTGGCGCAGGAGTACACCCGCTGGGTGACGGCGCAGTACTTTACCGAATTGGTCTTGGGGCAAGCCCTGGCGAATTTGGCGCAGGGGGAACTGTACCATACCTTCATCGAACTGTTGGCGAGCTTGGGGCATCTGCCCAGTCAGGAACCCTGGGAAATGGTGGTGCGGGGGGTAATGCGCCTGTTAACCTTAGCGGGATTGCAACCCCAGGTGCGCCTCTGTTGCCTGACCGGACAGCCGGTTTCACCCCAGGAACGCTTGGGATTTAGCATTCCTTTGGGGGGGTTGGTGCGTTTACCCTTACCCCCGGATACCCCGCCCTGCCGGGTCCTGCCCGCCGCCCAAGTGCAATTGCTCCAGGCACTGCATAGCCCCCCCCTGCAACCCATCCCGGCTTTTGCCCCCTGGCGCAGTTTGGAACCTCTCCTGCGGGGTTATGCGGAATACCACCTGGAGCGGTGCATCCGTTCCGCCCCCCTGCTGTATAGTACGATCACCCCAGCACCCCAGCAATGTCCATGAATGTGACCCAACCCAAACCGGCAGTAGGCTTGGCGAATCTGTGGCGGAATGGCAATTTCCTGGCACTCTGGTTGGCACAGGTGTTTTCCCAGATTGGGGACAAGGTGTACCTGGTGCTGATGATTGCCCTGCTGGATCAGCAATTTGCCGGTCAGGAAAGCATTACCCCCCTGGTCAGCGGCATCATGGTGGCGTTCACCATCCCGGCGGTGTTGTTCGGCTCCCTGGCGGGGGTGTTTGTGGACCGTTGGCGCAAACAGCGGGTTTTGGTGATCACCAACCTCCTGCGGGGGGGCTTGGTACTGCTGATCATTCCCGGTCTGTGGTTGCAGTGGCAACCCTTGGTGACGTGGGGCTTTCTGCTGGGGATTACCTTTGCCGTGTCCACCTTGACCCAGTTTTTTGCCCCGGCGGAGCAGGCGGTGATTCCCCTGATCGTCCCGGCGGAGCAGTTACTTCCCGCTAATTCCCTCTACACCACCACCATGATGGGGTCGTTGATTTTGGGTTTTGCCCTGGGCGACCCCCTGTTGAGCGTGGCGGCGCAGGTTTTGCCCGAGGGGCGGGAATTGCTGGTGGCGACAGCCTATGCTTTGGCGGCGCTGGTGCTGGTGCGGTTGTCCCCGCAGGAACGGCAAACCGAGCAGGGGGTGCAGACTTTGCCCCAGGTGTGGCAGGATTTGCGGGAGGGCTGGTCGGTCCTGCGGGAAAAACCCCAGTTGGGCAGGGCGGTGGCGCATTTGGTCGTTCTATACACGGTGTTTGCCGCCTTGGCGGTACTGACCATCCGTTTGGCGGAACAACTCCTGCGCCCGTCCCAGTTTGGTTTTCTATTGGCTGCCGCTGGGGTGGGGGTGGCGGTGGGGGCGCTCCTGCTCAATCTCCTGCGGAGCCGGGGCTGGTCCTACCGGCGGTATAGTGCGGTGGGGTCCCTGGTGATGGCTGGGGCATTGGTGGGGTTGGCGGCGGCGACCCATAGTCTCCCCTGGGCACTGCTGGGGAACCTGACCCTGGGGCTAGGGGCGGCACTGGTGGCTATTCCCCTACAAACCCTCCTGCAAACCGAAACCCCGGAGGAGGTGCGGGGCAAGGTGTTTGGATTACAAAATAATGCGGTCAATATCGCCCTGAGTTTGCCCCTGGCGGTTACAGGGGTGATTGCCACGCAGGTGGGACTGCCCCAGACGTTTCTGGGTTTGGCGGGGCTGGTGCTGGTGATGGCCGTTTGGCGGGGGAACTAGGGTGGCCGATACCTATCCCATCCATCTTTGGCCGCGCCGTCTCCAACAGGCTTTGGATGCCCTACCCCCCGGTGCGCCTCCCCGGCCGGTGCCGGTGCTTGCCCCACGCCGCCGCCCCCGTTGGCCTTGGGGGGTGAGTTTAGCGGTGGTGGTAGCCGTTGGCATCATCGTTGGTGGGGTGGCGGGGCTGATACTGGCCGGATTGGGGTTGGGGTTGATCGGGGTGGGTTATGCCTGGGAAGCCCAGCAGTATCGTCAACAATACCAGCATTATCAACACCAGCAGGAAATTTATCAACGGCAAAAGCAGGTTTATGAACAATGGTTAAAGGAACATGAATCCGAAGTTCAGCAACTCCGCCAGCCGAAAATCCAACAGGCGTTACAAAAAATGGTGGCCTATCCCGAACCGGCCAAATACCCCAAACCTGGCGTGAGTGAAGCGTATTTTCATTCATTCTTAAATCAATTTTTTCCCGGTATGATTCATAGTAATCTTGCCCTGGGTGACCCGATAAAGACTCAAAAATACCCCTATGAACCGGATTTTGTTTACATAGATGAGAAGCTAAATTTATACCTAGATATTGAGATTGATGAGCCTTATTTTTATGATCAAAAAACCAAGCAGGTCAAACCCCACCATATTAATGACCAAAAACGGGATGAATTTTTTCTCGCCGCCGGTTGGGTGGTGGTGCGATTTAGCGAATATCAAGTGGTGACCCAACCCCAATCCTGTTGCAAATACATCGCTGAAGTGATTGCCCAGGTGCAACAAACCCCCTTAGATACCCGCTGGGCATTGATTCCTGATTTGGAACCTGAACCTGGTTGGGATGAGAACAAAGCCCGGCAATTGATTCGCCAGCGCGCCCGTTATCATTACTTGAAACAATACTTACCCAAGGATATTTTTCAGGCTCAGAAGGATTACATCCTGCAATTATAAATTCAAGCCCCCACGAACCCCGCATAGCGTTGCGCTACCACCGGCCAATTCACCACCTGCCACCAGGCGTTCAGGTAATCCGCCCGCCGGTTTTGATAATTCAAATAATAAGCGTGTTCCCACACGTCATTGCCCAAAAGGGGCGTGAATCCCACGCTCACCGGGCTGTCCTGATTCGGGGTGGTCATGATGTGCAACTGACCGGTTTTGTCCGCCACCAACCACACCCAACCACTGCCAAAGACCTGGGTGCCCGCCTCGGTAAACGCCTGCTGAAAGGTTGCTAAATCGCCAAAATTTTTCGCTAAAGCGGTTGCCAATGCCCCGGTGGGCGCACCCATCTGCGGCGGTCGCATACTCTCCCAAAACAGACTGTGATTGTAATGCCCGCCCCCGTGATTCCGCACCGCTGTCCGAATGTCCGCTGGTATTGCGTCTAAATTTTGTAATAACTGTTCCACAGGTTTTCCCCTCAGTTCGGGATGCTTGGCAATCGCCGCATTCAGGGCTTTGACATAGGCTGTGTGGTGTTTGTCGTGGTGGAACCTCATGGTGCGCTGGTCAATCACCGGTTCCAGGGCATCGTAGGCGTAGGGCAACGGCGGTACGGTGAACACTGCAAGTTCCACCTGAGTCGTGTCCGCCCCGGCGGGTTTTGCGCCCAAACTCCCCAAACAGGTCAACGCCAATCCCCCCCAAAGCACCTGCCGTCGGTTTAACATCACGACCCCTCCAGCCCATCAGCACCCATTGTAACCAGAGCCATTCGTTAAATTCCTTGAAGATTCCTGACGGAATGTCCGGCACCCGCCTGGGAGTGCTATAGACTGGGATGCTAGAAACCTGACTGCGGAGCAACTCGGTTATGTCCCACGCTGTAAAAATCTACGATACCTGCATCGGCTGTACTCAGTGTGTACGTGCGTGCCCCCTGGATGTGTTGGAAATGGTGCCCTGGGATGGTTGTAAAGCGGGGCAAATTGCCTCGGCTCCCCGCACGGAGGACTGTGTGGGTTGCAAACGCTGTGAAACCGCCTGCCCGACGGACTTTTTGAGCATTCGGGTCTATCTGGGAGCCGAAACCACCCGCAGTATGGGACTCGCCTATTAGCCCGTTTCGGGGGTATGGTTGGCAATTCCCTGTCCATACCCTCATGCCCACCTAAGGGATGGGGACATCCATCAGGCGGGGATTAATAAAAAATTAAAAAATTGGGAACGGGTGGTCGCCGGAGTACTTCTGCCTGCATATTCCTGCATATCCATTCGGCGGAACGGTCAAACCGACAACAACAAAAATTTACGTCCCATGTCGTCCCTGTTCCGGGGCGGTTATCCGCCACCAATCCTCCCAGGGACAGGTTACGATATTACTATCTGCACAACCGGCTCAGGGCGGGGAAAGACTATGTTTGAACGTTTCACAGAAAAAGCCATCAAAGTGATCATGCTTGCCCAGGAGGAGGCTCGTCGCCTGGGGCACAACTTTGTGGGCACCGAACAAATCCTATTGGGGCTGATCGGCGAGGGCACCGGGGTCGCCGCCAAGGTATTGAAATCGATGGGGGTCAACCTCAAGGATGCCCGGATTGAGGTGGAAAAGATCATTGGGCGGGGTTCGGGCTTCGTAGCGGTGGAAATCCCCTTCACGCCTCGGGCGAAACGGGTCTTGGAGCTTTCTTTGGAAGAGGCTCGCCAGTTGGGGCACAATTACATCGGCACGGAACACCTCCTGCTGGGGCTGATCCGGGAAGGGGAAGGGGTCGCCGCCCGGGTGTTGGAAAATCTGGGGGTTGACCTGTCCAAAGTCCGTACCCAGGTGATTCGGATGCTGGGGGAAACGGCGGAAGTGACCGCTGGCGGTGGGGGTGGGCGCACCAAAACCCCAACCCTGGACGAATTTGGCACCAATTTGACCCAGATGGCTGCCGAAGGCAAGCTCGACCCGGTGGTGGGGCGGCAAACGGAAATTGAACGGGTGATTCAGATTCTGGGGCGGCGCACCAAGAATAACCCGGTTCTGATCGGGGAACCGGGGGTGGGCAAGACCGCCATTGCCGAGGGTTTGGCGCAGCGGATTGCCAACCGGGATGTGCCGGATATTTTGGAAGACAAGCGGGTGGTGACCCTGGACATTGGCTTGCTGGTGGCGGGCACCAAGTACCGGGGGGAATTTGAGGAACGGTTGAAAAAAATCATGGACGAGATTCGCCAGGCGGGGAATGTGATCCTGGTGATTGATGAAGTCCATACCCTGATCGGGGCGGGAGCCGCTGAGGGGGCGATTGATGCCGCCAACATTCTCAAACCGGCGTTGGCTCGGGGGGAATTGCAGTGCATCGGGGCGACCACCTTGGATGAATACCGCAAGCACATCGAACGGGATGCGGCGTTGGAGCGGCGGTTCCAGCCGGTGATGGTGGGTGAGCCGTCCGTGGAGGAAACGATTGAAATTCTGTTTGGTCTGCGGGAGCGGTACGAACAGCACCACAAGCTAAAGATTACGGATGAGGCACTGCGGGCGGCGGCGAAATTGGCGGATCGCTACATTTCCGACCGGTATTTGCCGGACAAAGCCATTGACCTGATGGACGAGGCGGGTTCCCGGGTGCGGTTGATCAATTCCCAATTGCCCCCGGCGGCGAAGGAATTGGACAAGGAACTGCGCCAAATTCTGCGCCAAAAGGACGATGCGGTGCGGAGCCAGGACTTTGAGCGGGCCGGGGAACTGCGGGACCGGGAGATTGAAATCAAAGCCCAGATTCGTGCCATTGCCCAAAGCAAGAAGCATGAGGCGCAAAACGGCAGTGGGGACAGTCCGATGGTGACGGAGGAGGACATTGCCCAGATTGTGGCTTCCTGGACGGGCATCCCGGTGAGCAAGCTGACCGAAACCGAGTCCGAGCGGTTGCTCCAGATGGAGGACACCCTCCACCAGCGGATTGTGGGGCAAGAGGAGGCGGTGCGGGCGATTTCCCGGGCAGTACGTCGGGCACGGGTGGGGCTGAAAAATCCCAATCGTCCCATTGCCAGTTTTGTCTTCTCTGGACCCACGGGGGTCGGGAAAACCGAGTTGACCAAGGCGCTGGCGGCTTACTTCTTTGGTTCCGAGGATGCCATGATCCGCTTGGATATGTCCGAGTACATGGAGCGGCACACGGTTTCCAAGTTGATCGGTTCGCCGCCGGGGTATGTGGGGTACAACGAGGGCGGGCAGTTGACCGAAGCGGTGCGCCGTCGTCCCTACACGGTGGTGTTGTTTGACGAAATCGAAAAAGCCCACCCGGATGTGTTTAACCTGCTGTTGCAAATCCTGGAGGATGGGCGGTTGACCGATGCCAAGGGGCGGACGGTGGACTTCAAAAACACCCTCTTGGTGATGACTTCCAACATCGGCTCCAAGGTGATCGAAAAAGGTGGGGGTGGTCTGGGGTTTGAATTCAGCGAAAACCAGGCGGATTCCCAGTACAACCGGATTCGTTCCCTAGTGAATGAGGAGTTAAAGCAGTACTTCCGCCCCGAATTTTTGAACCGGATTGATGAGATCATCGTCTTCCGGCAACTGACCAAGGAGGAGGTGAAGCAGATTGCCGACATTCTGCTCAAGGAGGTGTTTGGGCGCATGGCTGAGCAAGGGATTACCCTGCAGGTGACGGAGGCGTTCAAGGACCGTCTGGTGGAAGAAGGCTACAACCCCTCCTACGGGGCACGTCCTTTGCGGCGAGCGATCATGCGCCTGCTGGAAGATTCCCTGGCGGAGGAAGTCCTGTCGGGACGGATTCGGGAGGGGGATACGGCGACGGTGGATGTGGACAGCGAAACCGGTCAGGTGCGGGTGATTGCGGAAAGTCAACGGGAATTACTCCCCCAAGCCGCCAATTAGTTGCGTTAATTCACTGAGAAATTTCCTCCCCTTTGCCCTGCCCAAGCTCTTTGGGTGGGGTTATTTTTTGGCGTGTGAATTACGTGTGAATTAATCTAATTGCACCCGTCCTGAATTGCTCCCAAGGGTACAACCCCCGTTTTTTTAGGAATCAATGGGGTTTTAGAGAGATGATTCGGGTTAACGATGCGGGAATTTTAAAGAATTTCATGGGCGAAACTTTGCACCCGCACAAACTGAAATGGTCCGGCAATCGCACCCCAAACTTGTGCATCGGTTTCCGGGTCTCGCCCCCGGTCTAAACTAATAAATTCCTGGGCATTAATCGTAAATTCGCTATCCAAATAGGTTTTTTTGCCCCGCCGTTCCACAAAACATTGTTTGCCAGGGGCGACCCGTCCGTGAAAACTTTGACCATCCCAAGTGACGATCATATTACATCCCGGCAGGGGCGTCAGTTGCTCAGCCGTCAGGGAAGCCAGCCTTTTTTGGTCACGGGAAGCACCGTAGAATTGGGCTTCATTTTGGACGTAATAATTCTCAATTTCCAGGTGATCATTTACCGTGATCAGCTTCAGCACTCTGACCCGATAAGGGCTATGGAGTTCATAATCATAGGCTTGTTCCACATATAAACTAAATCCATTCAAAAGTGACCAAGGTAAGGGACGCATACAGACCCGAATATGGGCAAAAAAAGGCGGATTTTCTAGGGCTTGTGCCTGATTGCTAAAGTCGGCGGCTAACCAACGGGCTAGGGTTTTTTGATCGGTGGCGTGGGTCATAGCCTCACATGAATTAACATGGTAAATAAAATGCCATTTTACTAATTGTACGGTCTGGGGGCACGAAACGAGTGATTCAAAGCGATGGTTGGCGGTTTTGGTTGGGCTGGTTGGCAATTCTATTGGTGTTGAGCAGTCTGGGCTTGGGCTGGTTGGTGCGGGGGTTATCCCTGCTCCTGCTTTTGGTGATTCTCACCCCGACCCTGTTGACCCTGGGCATCCGCTGGTGGTTGGGGCGTAACATCGTCACGGGAGCTTGCCCGGTGTGTGGCTTCAGTTTGCAAGGGTTAGCCAACAGCCAGACCCAATGCCCCAACTGTGGGGAACGCCTCCAGGTCACGGGGGGGAAATTTACCCGCCTCACGCCGCCCGGAATCGTAGATGTGGAAGCCGTAGAAGTGCCCGAATCCAAAAATTAAATAAAATTTATTACAACTTCTTACAACCAGCCGCAATCATGTCCCTCACTGCCCTCCGTACCGCCCAACTGCAAGCCGGTGCCCAGTTCCATCCCGATGGCTATCCCCTCCGCTTCGGTCAGGAACAACCAACGCCAACCCTTCTGGATAGGGGAATGATACTTTTTGACCGCACCCACTGGGGTCGCCTGCGTTTACAAGGGGCGGATCGGATACGTTATCTGCACAACCAAAGTACAAACGATATACAATCCCTGCGGGTGGGGCAAGGGTGTGATACGGTGTTGGTCAATTCCACCGGGCGTACTTTAGATTTAACCACTGTGTATGTGGAACCGGAATGGCTGACGTTGATTACCTCGCCCGCATCCCATAGTTCGATGCACCAATGGTTAGAAAAATACATTTTCTTTGCGGATCAAGTCACGATTCACGACCAACGGGAAACCACTGCCATGTTTACCCTGATGGGGGCGGCAAGTCATGGATTAATTGCTCAATTAGGGGCAGGACATTTGGCAACGCAACCAATCGGAACCCATGCTTATATTCATTGGCAAGAAACAGCTCAAGAAACGTCTATTTTGATTGCCAATGGCACGGGTTTATTGAACCCTGGTTATACATTCATTGTACCGATAGAATCTGCGGTGAGTCTGTGGCAATGGCTGTTAGCGCAAGGGGCAATGCCTTGGGGGGATCAGGCTTGGGAATGGTTGCGCATTCAGCAGGGACGACCGGCGGTGGGGGCAGAATTGACCACGGATTATAACCCTTTGGAAGCGGGATTATGGCACGATATTTCCTTTAGTAAAGGGTGTTATATCGGTCAAGAAACCATCGCCCGCTTGAATACTTATCAAGGGGTCAAACAACAGTTATGGGGCTTAAAATTAACCGCTCCTGCTACTCCGGGAACCCCCATTCACATTGGCGAGGAAAAAGTGGGGGTGCTGACCAGTTATACCTATTATTTTGAACAGGCACATCTGGGTTTGGGCTACATCCGCACCAGGGCTGGGGGAGCGGGGCTAAGGGTGCAAATTGCCGGAGAAACTGCTGAGGTGGTGGATATTCCCTTGGCGCACCGGGGGTATTTGTCACAGACTGAGTCAAAAGCTGAGGGGTAATTGCGCCGTTTCCGGGGTGGGTATGGCTGGGGGTGCCTCTGTCCATTCCGGTTCTACGCCCGCTAACAACGCCTGTGCCGCCGCCAGTAAATCCGTTTTGAGGGGATGCAAATGTTCATTTTCCCGCACGTATTGTTCCAGCACCGTCATCGGGTCAAGCACCTGACTCAAATCCACCTGGGTTACCCGTTGTCTGGGCTGTTCGTTAACCAATTCCGGTTGCAGGGTGTAGTTATGGGCAGTTGCTAGGGCGGAGCGAATTTGGGCTTCATTAATTTTGGGCAATTGTTCCGCTTTGAGGCGATAAATGAGCCGGACGATACCCTCGGTAATTTCTGTGTTTTGAATCCGGGTTAAAAGTTCCGTTTGCGGGTCAGCGGATTGGGTCACATCTACCCGAATGGTGCGCATCAACCGGGTGGGCAAAGGACAAAATTCAAAGCGAGTTTCTGTGGGGGTAATATCAATCAAAACATACCCTTTTTGTTCCTCTTCTTCACTGAAATCCACCCGTTCAATACTCCCGGCATAAACCACCGGCGGCTTTTCACACAACACCTGATGGCGATGCACATGACCCAACGCCACATAGCGAAAACAGGGTTGGGCTAGGAGGGACAACGGTACGGTTAAATTCTTCCCCGCCGAGAGGAGTCGTTCCGCTCCAAATAGGGCTTTATCCGCCATCACATGCGCCGCTAAAATAGCAGGAATATGCTCGTCTAAATTCAAGATTTCTCCCGCTAAAACCTCCCGCAATCGGGTGAGCAATAGCTCGTTAATTTCATTCATGGATAGCCCTTGGGTTTCCGGTTTAGTTAACAGCATCGAGCGGGTAATCCAGGGCAAAGTCACAATTTGTATCGGTCCATTACGGGTTTCCAGAGTATAAGTGGTCAGGGATTCCCCCACCAGCACCCCCGGCACTTGCAGGGCACGATAAATGGACAGGGAAGCCCCCCCCTCCCCTTGCGTGTGTTGGTCATGATTGCCGACTAACAAAAGTACCGGAATCTGCGCCGCCACCAACCGGAGAAACTGTTGGGCAAATAGCTCCTGAATCCAAGGGGCAGGGGTAGCATCGGGAAAGGCATCGCCGGTAAATAAAACCACATCCACCGGTAGGTTCAACGCCTGATCCACCGCCGTTTGCAACGCCCGACTAAAATCCTCCACCCGGGTATTTAAGCCCGTCAGGGGGTTGGTACGCCCATGATTTTGACCGCTACCTAAATGAATATCGGAAATATGCAGAATCCTAATCCCCATAACCCTGCCTGGAATGGTGTCTGGTTTCATTATCACTGATTATGATTAACCTTTTATAGCCCATTAAGTGCCTATGGGATATGGTCGCAAACCCGTTGGCTCCAGGTCTGTTGATGCTTAGCCTTGGAAGATTTTTTGTATCCTTTAATTTATGGGCACCTCTACTTATTTGCACCCATGGAAGGTTACAGTCTTTTAAGTGCTTATGGGATATAGTTGAACCACACTTGCCGTGAGTCAATTATTCTGAGCCTTGAGAATGATGGAGGCTTTTTGTATCCTTTAATTGATAAATAGACTGTAATGCCGCCAGAGTAATTTTGCAAAAGGGACTGAAATTAGCTTCTGAGAAGTACCCACGGGCAGTGGGAAACTTAACGCTTGGGGAGAGCTTGACCGCTACTTTGAGCAATGAGAATTGTTTGAAGTAAGTCATCTCGTTGAACCAAGAATCCCCGCACCTTTAGGTCGGGGAGTGTCAATGGAAAAGCCGTAAGTGATCGAGTTTGCCCAACGCCCAATAATGGGTTGGTGTGGACGGTAAAGAGGTTGTTGGTTTGTGTTCGAGGTTATCTGCCGCCGCACAACTTCACAAATTTTCAGACCGATGTTAGGGCATCCTCTTCAGCGGCGATGCGGCAACGGAAACCTGTAACTCACCCTTCACTATACCCACCTTAAAATCAATAATCATTAACTTATGTTCTGGGAATAATTCCATCTTAGCCTGCATCAAGTCTTCCAGAATTTCTTTGATTTCCGCTTGGGATGCAGGGGGGAATATATTAACGTTGCTCTGCAAAAGCTCCGGTTGCTCTTCTAGCGGCTGAACAGTGATGTTCCAAGCCATCATCCCTAACAGGAATAACATTTCAATCTCATCTAAATCTTCTAAATCTTCCGTCTCTTCAAGGTAAGGGGATAACAGTTCTAAGAGCATTGCCGAAACTTTAGGTTGCTGTTTGGGGGTCGAGACAAAGCGGGTATGATCACCCAGACGTTCTTGCAACTCCGCTTCTAACATCTCCGCAAGAGAAGCTTTTTTGCGCCGCCCTTGGCGTTTTTTGGGTGAACTCATGGTAAAAACCCCGCAATGGTTGACTTTTTCAAAAGATACCCGAACGCCAGAGCAACCCGGCTCATTTCGTCATATCATTTTATCTTTTAGCTTAACTATAGCAGTCCTACTTGATTAACGTTAGCTTGCCTGCCCTGGGCATACAGAAATTCAAGGACGGGGGCGGTGCCCCTGCGACCCCTGTTTCATTCTCATTGAGGATTGCTATGTATCATCACTCCTTGGCAAAACCCGTGTACGCCTCCATGCCATGTTCCCCCAAATCCAACCCCCGCAACTCCTCCTCCGGGGGCACCCGCAGACCCACCGCCGTCGCCCGGATCAGCCCCCAGGCAAGCACGCTAAAGATCACCGTGTAAATGCCCACCGCCACCACCCCAGTCACTTGGTGAAACAGTTGGGTCGCATCGCCGGTCAGCAAAAACCCACTGCCAATCTCCACTTCCTCGAGCCAGGGATAGCCCCCCTTCCCAACGCTAAACAAGCCCAACGCCAGGGTGCCCCAAATCCCACATACCAGATGTACCGACACCGCCCCCACCGGGTCATCAATTTTCAGATTGTCAATGAAACTGACAGAAAACACCACCAAAACCCCTGCCACCAAACCGATCACCACCGCACTGGTGAAATTCACATAGTCGCACGGAGCCGTAATCGCCACCAACCCCGCCAAAATCCCGTTAATCACCATGGATAAATCCGGCTTGCCGAAATAAATCCACGAGGTCAGAGCCGCCGCAATCCCCCCCAGCGACCCCGCCAAATTGGTCGTGAGCGTCACATGGGCGATTTGTGCCGCATCCGCCGCCAAGGTGGAACCGGGGTTAAACCCAAACCAGCCCAGCCAGAGGATCAGCCCCCCCAAGGTGGAAATCGCCAGATTGTGCCCCGGCATCGCCACACTTTTGCCCTGCTGATAGCGACCAATCCGAGGACCCAGCATGATTGCCCCCACCAAAGCCGCCCAGCCCCCGACCGAATGGACAACAGTAGAACCTGCAAAATCAAAAAATCCCGCTTGGCTCAGCCAGCCCCCGCCCCAAATCCAATGCCCCGTCACCGGATAGGCTAACCCCACCAACAGCAAACTAAACAGAAAAAACGCCGCAAACTTAATCCGCTCCGCCACCGCCCCAGACACAATCGTCGCCGCCGTCCCCGCAAACACCAACTGGAAAAAGAATTTCGCTACCAGGGGCACCCCTGCCCAACTCAAAGATGTAAAAATTCCCTGATACGCATCCCCCGTCGCCGGGCTATTGTCCGCCCCCTGCAAAAACCAACCATTGCCCCCAAAAAAGGGCGACCCATCCCCAAACATAATCCCAAACCCAATCGCCCAAAAGGACACCGTTGAAAGGGCAAACACAATTAAATTTTTTGACAGGATATTCACCGCATTTTTCTGACGGCAAAACCCCGTTTCCAACATACAAAAACCCGCATTCATAAAAAATACCAATACCCCGGTGTACAACACCCAAACCGTGTCTAAATTCACCTTCTGAGTTTGCTCTTTTTCCTGCAGGGCGGCAATTTTTTCCTGCAATGCCTCCAAAGTCAATGCCTCTGAGTTAGCCGGTTGCGGAGCTATTGTTTCCACTGGTTTAGGTGTGGTTGTAAGGCTAGGCGTTTGGGCGACCGTCGGGGCAAAATTCAACGTGGACAAACCCACCAACAGGACAACCAAAAACACCGTTGCCCACCACCGCCGCATCCACCCTTTTCCTGCCATACCTTTACCTCACCACTCAATCGGGCACTGCTTTACAGATTTTTTTATCATTTCGCAAACTTGGGTCGCCCGTAGGTATTTTAGGATACCAAACCGCCCCCACCCCAAGAACCAATGCCCGCAATGCCAACGGTTACCTCATGATTTTTAGTGAAAGCAATGGGAATGAGCGGGTTACACCAAAATACCCACCAAAAAAAAACCATCAGCCAAACCATGACTGACGGGTTTACCTGTCCTCAAGGATCATCGGAACAACCTTATATTAGCACAACTTGCCCAGGTGCAAGTGAAGTAAATCACTTTTTGGGTCTAGGGTGCCTGTGCCAAGAGTTGAAACAACTGCGGGTCAAGCTGATACCCCAATACCTCCGCCATTTGCTGGAGTTTTCCCTGCCGTTCCTGACCCTGGCTGTGGAACCAATGGTGCAGATAAAAAATTTTCCCCATGATAAAAATATCCAGCGCCTCCGGGTTGAACTGAATCCCGTCCTGGGGGCTGAACTGGTGGGGCACCAACATCGCCACATAGCGAGCCAATTCCGCCTGCCAATCCAAAAACAGGGGCAACCAGGGGTAATGGGCATCCAACCGGATAAACCACAGGCGCACCTCCGGCACCTCGGACAACTCCCGCGGGTCACTGGGGTCACGGGGATAGTCAATGGCAAACTGCACCACGAGATCGGCAGGGGGCACCGCATCGGGCAGGACAACCGCCTGTACCGGGCTTAAATCCAATCGCTCAATCACCTCTCGGGATAGGGAAATTTGCACCGCCGCCATCCATTACCTCCTAGGGTTTACCCACCCCTCACTATAGGGTCTGACGTTCGCCAAAAGCTAAAAATTTGGGAACACCTACGCCCCCGTAACCGCTAATTTAACTTATGGGAATAATAAGGTTACATCAGTAGTGTTGAATGTTAACGAAAGGGTGGAAAAGGGAGACTAAAAATGGTATTTTAGATTGGTAGAAACCACGAGTAACAGTATTTTTATGAGACGACAAATTCAGGGACTTATCAAGCCCTTGCTGAACCTTCTTCCCAAAAACGACTATCCAGTCTTGGATACTCGCTTGTTTGTACTCATATGGATGCACTTCATTTTAGATGCAAGAGTCGCCACCATGCGGGGCTTATTCTTCCTCTTGAATCATCTCAATTTTAAAGTTGACATATCAACGTTTTCTAAGGCGTGTAAACATCGTAGCACCGAGCCGTTTCAAGTGATCCTAAGAGAACTGCAAAAACGGCTTAAACATCATCAAGGTGAATTTAAGCACTTATTCCCATTAGATTCTACCATTATCACCCTGACCAGCAAATTATTCTGGCACTACAAGCAGGTAAAATTGACGCTTGGCCTGGATATAAATGAGGGCAATATCGGTGACGAATCAATTATATTTGGAAAGACTAATGACCATAAAATTGGGCATCTTGTGATTGGGACGATACCTGAGAATGCCGTTGGTATCATGGATAGGGGTTTTGCTTCCTGGAAATTAATGGACGAAATGTGTAAACGAAATACATTGTTTATTGTGCGGATTAGAAATAATATGAAGTTGCAACCTGACAATCCGGATATTCGGGTAATTCAATTTTTTAATGAAGAGGAAAACACAGAATATAGGCTAGCGACTAACGTGACTTCGATGACGGATGAAGAGATTTGTTCAGCCTATCGTTTGCGCTGGCGAATTGAGTTGCTTTGGAAGGCACTAAAGATGCACTTGAAATTGGATAGAATCATTACCAAGAATGAGAATGGTGTGCGGCTACAGATTTATGCCGTATTGATTGGTTATCTAATTTTAAGATTGCTGGAGATAGGTCACAATAAGACCTATGAATTGATTGACAAGTTGCGATATTTACAAATAGAAATAGGCCGACACTGTAGCTTCATGGAACTCGTAGGGGTAGAGCCGCTCGTAGGATAACCCTGACCCCTTATGTTAAGTTTTATTACGGACATTCAACACTACTGAGGTTACATGGCTACACCAGGCAGATTGTGAGAACTAAAACCGGGTTAAACCCTGCCATCCTGTGTGTTCTAATTATAAGTTTTCAACTATAGCAATCCTACTTGATTAGTGAACAGCAATTCTCCAGAACCAAGGACGGGGGCGGTGCCCCTGCGACCCCTATTCCATTCTCATTTGGGACTGCTACATATAGCAATCCTACTTGATTAGTGAACAGAAATTTCCCCGAACCAAGGACGGGGGCGGTGCCCCTGCGACCCCTGTTCCATTCTCATTTAGGACTGCTATATAGATTTTTGATGCACAATTCCGGTGATATTGCCATGTTATTTCCTAAAAGTTCCTAAAAATTTCTAAAAATTGCGATCCGTGAGAATCTCATACCCCGTTGCTGTCACCAACACCGTATGTTCATACTGAGCCGATAGTTTGTTGTCCACCGTCACCGCCGTCCACCGATCCCGGAGAATCTTCGTTTTCGCCGAACCCTGATTCACAATCGGTTCAATCGCTAAGGTCATCCCCGCCCGCAATTTCACATTCGGCAATTGATTGGTGCGATAGTTAAACACCGATGGTTCCTCGTGCAGATACCGCCCCACCCCATGCCCCGTAAAATCCTCCACCACCCGAAACCCGTGCGCCCGCACATAGTCCTCAATCGCCCCGGCAATGTCAAGTAGAGTATTCCCCGCCTTGACCTGCTCAATCCCCTTGTACAAAGCCGCTTCCGCACACTGCATCAACCGTTGGGCTTCCGGGCTGACCTGCTGTACTGCGATTGTTATACAAGAATCCCCATGAAATCCCTGGTAGTATGCCCCGGTATCCACCTTCAAAACATCCCCTGCCTTCAGCACTTTTTTGGCACTGGGAATGCCATGCACCACCTCCTGGTTCACACTGGCGCAAATCGAAGCCGGAAACCCATGATACCCCTTAAAACTGGGCGTGGCTCCCATCTCCCGAATCCGCTGTTCGGCGTAGCGGTCCAAATCCAAAGTAGTCATCCCCGGTTTGACCAACTCGCTAATTTCCCGCAAAACCGTCGCCACAATCCGGGAAGCCACCCGCATAATCTCAATTTCCCGGGCAGACTTGATCGTAATCGGACGCTGTTGGGGACGGGCAGGTTCAACCGCCGGACGGCGCTGTGGGACACTTAACGAGCCAAACACATTCATGGATTACCCAAAAATAAACCCAATCTATCCTAGCGTATCCCGCCCTGGCAAATTTAGCACTCCCCACCTTTGAGTGCTAACCAGTGCTACCATAGGCGATGGAGTGATTTAGGCAAAAGCAGTATGGTCAAGCTGATCAGTTTTGATGAAGCGTCCCGAAAGGCGCTGGAGCGGGGCGTGAACACCCTGGCGGATGTGGTGCGGGTCACCCTGGGACCACGGGGGCGGAACGTGATTTTGGAGAAAAAATTTGGTGCCCCAGAAATTGTCAACGATGGTGCCACCATTGCCAAGGAAATCGAACTGAGTAACCCGATGGAAAACACCGGGGCGCAACTGCTCAAGGAAGTGGCGGAAAAAACCGGGGATGTGGCTGGGGATGGCACCACCACCGCCTGTCTCTTAGCCCAAGCCATGATTTTGGAAGGGTTGAAAAATGTCACCGCCGGAGCGAACCCCATCAGCCTGCACCGGGGGATGGAGCGAGCCGTGCAGTACCTGGTGCAAAAAATTGCCGAAATCAGCCAGCCCGTGTCTGGTACCATGATCACCCAAGTGGCGACCATCTCGGCGGGCAACGACCCGGAAGTGGGGGATATGATCGGTCAAGCTATGGCGAAGGTGGGCAAAGACGGGGTGATTACGGTCGAAGAATCCAAATCCCTGGTCACGGAATTGGAAGTCGTGGAAGGCATGGAGATCGACCGGGGCTACATTTCCCCCTACTTGGTCACGGATCAGGAGCGGATGGTGGCGGAATACGAGTACGCCCGCCTGTTGATCACCGATAAAAAAATTAGCAGTGTTGCCGACCTAGTGCCCATCCTGGAAAAAGTCAGCCGGGCGGGGCAACCCCTATTGATCATCGCCGAGGACGTGGATGGGGAAGCTCTGGCAACCCTGGTGGTCAACAAACTGCGGGGCGTGTTGAACGTTTGCGCCATCAAAGCCCCCTCCTTTGGCGACCGGCGCAAGGCGATGCTGGAGGACATTGCCATTCTCACCAACGGTCAGTTTATTTCCGAAGATATTGGTCTGAAACTCGACCAAGTGCAATTGGAAATGCTAGGCAGTGCCCGCCGTGTCACCGTGAGCAAGGATAAAACCGTGATTGTCGCCGGACAGGACACCCAAACCCAGGTGCAACAACGGATCGCCCAAATTCGGCAACAACTGGCGGAAACCGACTCGGAATACGACCGGGAAAAACTGCAAGAACGGATTGCCAAACTCGCCGGTGGGGTCGCCGTGATCAAGGTGGGGGCGGCTACGGAAACCGAACTCAAGGAGAAAAAACTCCGCATTGAGGATGCCCTGCACGCCACCCGTGCCGCTGTGGATGAAGGCATTATCCCTGGGGGCGGGGCGACCCTGGTGCATTTGGCGAAACAACTGCCTACCCTCGCCCAATCCTTCAGTGACCCGGAGATGCGTACCGGTGTGGATATTATCACCCGTGCCCTCAGCTATCCTCTGCAACAGATTGCCACCAATAGTGGTGTGACCGGTGCCATCGTGGTGGAAAAAGTCCGGCAAATGGAGTTACCCATGGGGTACAACGCCCTTACGGACAGCTACGAGGATTTAATTGCCGCCGGGATCATTGACCCGGCCAAGGTCACCCGCACCGCCCTGGAAAATGCCGCTTCGGTGGCGGGGATGTTCCTGACTACCGAGGCGCTGGTGGTAGAAAAACCCGAACCCAAACCGGCTCCCAACCCCGGTGCTGGTGGCATGGGTGGCATGGGCATGATGTAGTTGGATTGATTTCCCTTCGATAAAATTTATCGGGGGGTCTGGGTGACTGGCGCAACGGTAGCGCATCGGACTCTTAATCCGCTGGCTCAGGGTTCGAATCCCTGGTCACCCATCTCAATCGCAAGACAAGCTAACCGGTGACTTTATTTCAATTGGGTACGCTTCTGGCTAAAACGTTCTTTCACCTAATATAGCAATCCTACTTGATTTACATTAGCTTGCGTGCCGTAGGCATACACAAAGTTTCCAGAACCATTATGGGGGCAGTGCCCCTGCGACCCCTATTCCATTCTCATTTAGGATTGCTATAGTCTTGATTTCCTTGTGTCAATTCTGCTCAAATGATTGATGATTAAACTTAAGCGTCCGGCAATTTTCCATCACAGTGCGCTCTACATCGCTGGGAACTCCATTGGGAATATCAGCTTCAATTTCCAGAGTGATTTTGACCGTTGCGCCATTCAAAGCGGTGAGATGTTGAATGACTTCGTCAGCGATCGTGGCACTATCGCGATTGATACGTATTGCATCTAAATTCACACTACCAAAAAATCTACGATGCTTGGGTGGGGGAGCAATGGGAGGAGTGGGAGGACAGAAGTCAGAAATGAGTTGTTGATTGCTCGTTGTTTCGCTTTCCTCACTTCTCTCTTCTCGTTCCTCTTTTCTCTTTTCCTCATCCAATTGTTGCTGAGCTACTTCTGGTTTTACCAAAAGACTTTGGGAACTAATGCTGGGATTGATACCTGTACCTGCTTTTAACTCGATATACCTGCTCTTAGCTTCATCAAAGCCTTCCGCATAGGCAAAGTGGTCAGACCAAGCCGTTGAGGCGACACCATTGCGCACTGCATCTAAAAGCACCTCTGGATGCTTTAATCGGGGCAAATAGAGGTATTGGGTGAGATATTCCCAAAGCCGTTTGAGATCGATGTGATTGATATCCCGCCAGAGAAATTTGTCTAGGGCTTCGAGTCGTAGGTTGGTGGCTGAATAGACGGGGATGAGGTCACCTTCATGGACAGCTTTGCGGCTCGCTTGTAGGATGGGGGAGTCTTGATTGGCTAGGCGTGTCTCCTTCCATGCAATTCCACCTTGGGCATTGGGTTGATGAGGAATTAGTAACCATTGATAGGTTTCCCGCAGAGTTGCTACCACCGCATCATTGGATTGTTTGAACTTAGTATCAGCCTGCTTATATTGAAAGACATCTAAGTTAAGGACATCTTTATTATCAATAATTCCCTTCCAAGCTAGATATTGAGCAGTATTCTTTTCCAGAATTTCCAGTTTAGCGCCATCTGCACATAGAAATAATAGAGTATTTTTGTAATAGCGAGGACTGCTACCTCGGGAATTCAACGCATCTGCAACCCACTGGCGAGCAGGGCTATTGCTTTCCCCTTTACGATGCCCATAGGTTGGATTGAGGACAACCAATCTTACCCCTGAATTGGGGTCATCGGGTAGATCAGCAGTGGATTCGGGGGCGATATGCACAGCGCTAAATTCCCCTTTGTTCTTGTCTGCTCTCAGGCGTTTGACAATTTCTTCCCAGACAAAATGACGATCCAACAACAGTTGTTCTGCCCGTTCCTGAGCTAAACGATTCACATTGGGCTGGGTGGAAATCCAGTAACGATTGCCATCCACATAGACATAAGTGGCTTGGTCCGTGAGGCGGCGCAGGGCATCGCCAAATGTGGCAACAGTTTCCCCCGGTTGCACGCAACCCAGCTTAATCCGTCGTTCTTCTAATCCCCTCGTGGCGGCTCGCAAAGTGGGAGCAGAACCCATGTAAATTGTCCGGGCAACCCGACGACAGGCAGAATAGCGCCCTAAATTGGGATTATTACCATCGAGAGATAGAGGTAAAGAATTAGCTCCATCCACATCTTTATCAATGATCGGAATCCAATTGTCATCCAGATAACGAGTGAGTTCAGGTTGCACTTGCAGGTCATCCATCGGCACATGGGCGGGCATGATCATCAGGCTTTGGTCATGGCGTTCCCATAGAGAATGAATGACTTTTGCCATTAAACGCAGTACGCCCCGGGTTCTTTGGAATTTGTCAATGCTAGACCAGTCGGAATAAAGGCGATCAAACAATTCAGGATGGATGGGATAGGCGACTTTCATGCGTCGCTCATAGTCGGATTCCTTGCATTCACTAGGAAATTCAACACTCTGGGTGCGATACATATCCATAAACGCTTTAATCACTGCATCCCTCTGCACAAACAAGGCAGGATCGGTAGTCGGTTGAAATAAACGCCGCCGCACAATTTCAAAACTCTCTTCGGCACTGGCAGGTCGCCAAGGGGATTCTACTCGCCCGATTGCATTTTTTAATCTAGTGAGAGCTTCCTTGCCCCGCTCGCCCCCAGTTTCAATATCAGAACATGGAATACTGACCACCAAGAGAGTTTTTTTAGCACTTTTAGCCGATTCACTCAAGGTTTGAGCAAAGGTGAACTGGGTATCAAAACTACCGCCTGCTAGGTCATTCTGTTCATGTAATTGTCGGGCATAGGCAACCCATTCATCAATCAAAATCAAACAGGGAGAGAAGCGGTTAAAAAGAGCTTTTAGGGTATCGCCAGGGTTGGTAGCGGTTTCATCGGCACGCCGTACCATTTCATATCCTTCCATACCCCCTAATTGCCATGCCAATTCGCCCCACAGGGTGTTAATGACAGGACGCTTTGCCCCATCAGCACCATAGGGCATAATTCCACTGGGCTGGAGTTTATTACCCACCAAGACAGCAACATTGACATTTTGAGGAGGGTGGTCAATACCTACTTCCTGAAAGATGGGTTCTGTACCAGGAAGATCAGCTATTTTAAGAGCATGGCATAGGTGATAGAGTGCCAGCATGGCATGGGTTTTACCACCGCCGAAGTTGGTCTGCAATTCAATTACGGGATCGCCACCTAGTCCATGCAAACGGCGTAAAGCATTCTTAAGTAGTTCTTTCAATCCTTCTGTCAGATAGGTGCGGCGATAAAACTCAGTGGGGTCACGGTATTCATCAGCACCTTCATCGAGATAAACCTGCCAGAGATCGGCGGCAAATTCTGCCAATTGAAAGCTTCCTGATGCCACATCGGGATGGGGTGTGGCAATTTCCCGCCAAGGCTTTAATCCTGATAATGGTTGTCCTTCTGTTGATGAAGTAGCGATGCGTCGGGTTTGCTGGCGGGCTTGTTCTTCAAATTTGAGACGGAGAAGTTCTTGTTTTTGTCGTTCTACTTGGTTAGCTTGTGGAGCAGAAATGGCGTTTAGGAGTCTAACAATGCTATCTAGGGCACGATAGGTATCATCGGTCGAAAAGATTTTGGTGTGTGCCCAGTCATTTCGAGTTGTTCTCAGTTCGCTAATTAAAGTTCTTTCTGATTGTCCTAAGGTTTTTTTGAAAACATCATTCCATTTCTGCCACATCAAAATTAACAGAGCTGAGACATCGGTTTTTAGGGCTTGTTCAGCGGTTTTATTATGTAAATAACTTTCTGGTATGGTAGTAGCGGCAACTTCTAGCCATTGATCGCCATATTCTGCTTTCATTTCCCGTTCTATGTAGGGATATAATTCATCACCGAGAAGGTCTAAGGCTCTGCCGATGCGTTCACGATTGGTGATTGACATAGGAGGTGAGGGGGTTAGCGGGTGGGATGGACGAAAATGCTGAGTATTTGCTCTAGGTCTTTGTTGATGTCGCATTCACTTAAATCAATACTAACAGTTTTGTCTGCCAAACTCAAGAATCGCCAAATTGTGCCGCTGGTAACGGCGTTGTCCTGTTGATTAAAAATTTGGTCAACGATTATGGCGACAATACATTGGGCAAAGCTATAGCAATCCTATTTGATTAACCAACAAAAATTTCCCAGAACCAAGGACGGGGGCGGTGCCCCTGCGACCCCTATTCCATTTTCATTTAGGATTGCTATATTTTTGAGATTTTCAAGGTTTTGACCCTTGCAATGTTCTAATCCTTTGCCGTAGGGAACGCAGGGCGGGACTGCGACCGATTGCCTGACTTTGTGCCAGTACTTCTGATACCCATTCTAAAATTGGCAGATGGGGAAAGGTAGGACTAACAGTGGACTCTTGATATTCTCCTGATTGCAAAAGATAGATTTTCAATCCTGTGCCATCATAAACCCAAAGTTCGGGTACTCCTAAGCGGGTGTAGGCTGTGATCTGGGTTGTGGAGGTCACATCAACCTCAATCGCAAGGTCGGGGGGCGGATCAACAAGTAAATCTAGGCGGTCTTTGCCAATCATAGTTGCATGATTTTGGATGTAAAAACACTCATCTGGCTCAATGCCAAAGTTCATCTCTTTTAGTTTAAATGTGGTTGAGCCAAAGCATTCACAATCAATTTCTAATTCCTCTAATAAGATTTTAACAATATCGCCAAGTATGGATTTTTGTCGTTCGTGTTTGGGTAGGGGCATTCTAATCTCCAAAGTTCCATCGCTGTAGGCAATCCGAAACGATCGCTTTTCGCCTAATTCTGTCAAAATAGCTTCAAATTCTGACCAGTCTAGGTCATGGATTAACAGTCGTTGACCGAGGGGAACATCTAGTTGGCGTAGTTGCAGGGTAACCATATTTTTGTGACTTAGTGGGAATTCCAGATCAGGGTAAAATCCATTGTAAAGTTAGGCAGGACAGGATCACCAGCGAGGGTATCAGGGCGGTTACACACTTGTACGGTCTGCCCGGGGAGATAGCAGTAAACTTGGCAGGTTTCGGGATCAACTAACCATCCTAATTGTGCGCCATTTTCCATGTATTCTTGTAGCTTGGCTTGTAGGGTGGACAAGTCATCGCTGGGGGATTTGAGTTCCAAAACAAAATCGGGACAGAGGGGTGCAAAACGGCGGCGTTGTGCGGCTGTGAGGGCATTCCAACGAGATGCGTTAATCCAAGCGGCATCGGGCGAGCGGATAGCTCCATTGGGCAAAGTAAAGCCAGCGGAAGAGTCAAAGGCTACACCTAGTTTAGTTTGTCGGTTCCATTGCCAAAGCTGGGCACTGAGACTCAAATTTTGGTATCCAGTTTCACTGCCAGCGGGTGCCATAGCGATCAATTCTCCTTGGGCGGTGCGCTCTAGGCGTAGGTCAGGGTTCTGCCGACAGAGTTGTTCAAAAACTGCATCGGTGAGTTCTAAGGTGGGTTTTAATTTCAGAGCGACCATAGGTGTTAATTCCTCAGTAAATTAACTCCAAATTAGGGTAAAATCCATTGTAAAGTTAGGCAGGACAGGATCGGCAGAGAGGGTATTAGGACGATCGCACACTTGTACGGTCTGCCCGGGGCGATAGCAGTAAACTTGGCAGGTTTCGGGATCAATTAACCATCCTAATTGTGCGCCATTTTCCATGTATTCTTGTAGCTTGGCTTGTAGGGTGGACAAGTCATCGCTGGGGGATTTGAGTTCCAAAACAAAATCGGGACAGAGGGGCGCAAAACGGCGGCGTTGTGCGGCTGTGAGGGCATTCCAACGAGATGCGTTAATCCAAGCGGCATCGGGTGAGCGGATAGCTCCATTGGGCAGGGTAAAACCAGCGGATGAATCCAGTACTATTCCCAGTCGCTTCTGGCGATTCCATTGCCACAGTTGACCAAGCAAGTCGGCGTTGTAATATCCAGTTTCACTGCCAGCGGGTGCCATAGCGATCAATTCTCCTTGGGCGGTGCGCTCTAGGCGTAGGTCAGGGTTCTGCCGACAGAGTTGTTCAAAAACTGCATCGGTGAGTTCTAGGATGGGTTTTAATTGCAGAGCAACCATACATTATCAAGGGTTAGAACAAAGCAGTCTGGACATTACGCTGGTTCATTTCTAAAGCTAAACGGCTGATTTCCGACCAAGAGATCACCAAGCTATTGTAACCGATCGCTTCTTGTGTCCAACCTTTTTTGTCGCACAAACTATAGAGCCGATAGGCAAGATCACGGGCGATCGCTCCTCTGTCATTCAGATTAGCCAACAATTCAGCGGCACCAACTTCCCCTTTTTGATCGAGGGCGTGGATCAGGGTTTGAGTGATGAGCCAGTCGGGGGGAGCGAGGAGTGAGGATTTATCTTTCCTCTCTTCTATTTCCTCTCTTCTCAACAATCGCACTTTACCCGCTTTTGCTTCCAAAATTCCCGCTTCGACCATGCTTTGCACACTGACATTTTTGGCTTTACTGAGGGTTTCGGCATCGCCATACAGTCCCGCCTCAAATTGATATTGTTCAAACCAAGTGAGTGCCCAACGGGTAATGCTGTCAAATTCCCCTTCCTGTTCGGTGAGGTATTCATCGAGGTATTGGTTAATCAGTTGCAGAGCGGTGCGGACAGTGAGGGGAGAACCATCGTTTTCTAGGACAGCGGCATAGCGAGAATAAACCGCCATCCCTGGACCAATGCTGGCTTGGGCTAAATCTACGGGGGCGATACTGCCCTGTTGCAGAAGTTTGAGGGCTTGGGGTAGTTCTTGTTTGAGTTCTTTGAGGAATTGACTACGACTGGCTTTGGGCGCATCCGCTGGACGGGGACGGCAAACCAAGACAATGGAAGAGGCAAGGGCATTAGATTTTTGTCCTCTCATGCGGTTACTCAACTCAGTACGAAGGGGCCAGGTGCCATCAATGCTAAAGTTAGATTGAATCAAACCTTGGAGAATAGTTTCCCAGCCTGTTGAAGCTCTCTGACTATTATCTTTTGCGTTCTTGTTAGGAAGATCAACTGCATCAAGGTCATCAACTTCATCATCATCAGAACCGCTTTCGGTTTGCTTTAGAGCATAATAAACTGTGACAGGATAATCAGGATGATTTATATGATTGACACGATCGAAAACTTTGATGAGACTGCTTTCAAAAAATTCTTTAGCTTTATCTTTACTGCCATGCCGAAAGTGATCCGCCACCATTTCTTGAGCTTTGGGCACTAAAACTGTATTGAAAATGGTGGGATAAATGGAGCCAAGGGAGCGACGTAGCCAAACATAGAAGAAATCAGACAGGTCTGCATAGGGAACTGCGTCATAATAAGGGGGATCGGTGGAGATGAGCTTGGGGATGGTGTCGTGGGGGTGAGGAGCCGTTGCGTCGTGTTGGGTGACTTGTGCATAGTTTAAATCTGAAGGAATAGATGACAAACCTTTTAGCAGTCTAGTAAACAAATTATGGAAGCTTCCAGATGACTCACAAAAAGCGTTACTTTCTGCAAAATCCCAAACCATTGGGATAGCTTGGCGTGCAAAAACACTATGCATTTGCTGATTTCCCGGTTCCCATCGGCATACACTTGATTGGTGATTAGCCAGCTGATCAACTAGAAACGCCAAATAAACGCTAATCGCCTCTCCATAAGCCCTAGCTCCTGTTCCACCCTCAGCCAAGGGCACATCATCATCAGTGAGTCCTGCGGCGATCGCATCTTTGATGACTTGTTCCCGTGCCTCTGCTACCAAATCGCTGAAGGTTGTAAGGGCTACCAGTTGTCGAGGGGTGAATAGATCGGCGTGTTTGGTCATGCCGTAGCGGGGAGCCGCCATGTATTGCGAATGAGTAGATAACTCTGTATCCGGTTTCCAGGTTGGTTGAGCAGATTTGGCAATAGCTTCATGCTCTGCGGTGGGAGAGAGATAAATTCTGCCGTTTTGTCCCTCAGCCACGATCGCCATCAACTGCGCGCCCATGCGTCCTGCTCTACCTTCTTGGCGCACATGATCCAAAGCTACAGGAGTTCCACAGGCGATACATTTTGCCCCTTTGCGACCCACTGTGCCTTCGGGGGCTTTGCCTTGACCCGACTTCACCACAAACCGGATGGTTGGGCCCTCACCCTGCCCTCTCCCAGAGGGAGAGGGTTCTGAGTTTTTTCCCCCTCGCCCTTGGGGAGAGGGGGCTGGGGGGTGAGGGATACTCTGTCCCATGGAGAGAGGGGCATCCGTCCGCTCGATCGCCAGCTCTACCCAAGCCTCTTTGCCCTTCTTGGTCGAAAGTTGAAACGATCGAACCAACGGCATCTGACAACCGCAAGCAGGGTTAGGACACTTCACCGTTCTTGCCCACAGCCAAGCAATGACCGTTGCTTTTCCCTCACCCCCGGCCCCTCTCCCAGAGGGCGAGGGGAGAAAGGCGGCGCGGATTTGCTCCAATGCTAGGGGAAGATTAGTTTCCACAAGATGGCTACTGAGACGCACAAACCGCAATCCTAGACTTTCCAACAGTTCCTGCCGTTGGCGATCCAAATCTTTTTGATGCTCGTGGATTGGCCCATCAACTTCTACAATCAAAGCCTCTTCCTTGCAGAAAAAATCAACCACAAATGTGCCGATCGGGTGTTGCCGCCGAAACTTACGCCCCTCCAACTTACGGTTACGCAACACTTCCCACAAAATCGCCTCAGAACGTGTAGATTCCCGCCGCAGTTGTCGAGCTACCTCCTGCATTTTCTTCTGAATTGCTGGAGGAACTTCCCACTTCTCCAACTCCCCCTCGCCCTGTGGGAGAGGGGGCTGGGGGGTGAGGGAAACATCGCCCCTGGGGAGAGGGGGTTGGGGGGTGAGGGCAACCTTCGGATACAGATGCCCAATCTGCTTAAAAGCCTCATCCCGCATCCATGCTCCGTAGTAACGTACATCCGCCGCTAATCCCTGCGCCCCATACCACCGCTTCAAATCAACTACTCCCCCTCGCCCTGTGGGAGAGGGGGCTGGGGGGTGAGGGCAATCAATCGGGTTCACTGGTGGCTGATCCCTAAACTTCGGCGGGATTTCAATCAACGCCTTATTGATTAGTACCGCTACAGGATTCAAATCGCTGGCATGAGCTTCTAATCCCAACCGCTGAGCTTCCAAGGGAATTGAACCCCCACCTGCAAACGGGTCATAGACAGGAGGAGCATACTGGGCAATGTAGCGCCTGACCGCCTCTGGTTCCGTCGGTGGTTCTTCCCCCCGTTCCCATGCCAAACATCGGGCAATTTCCCGCTGTGCCGCCTCTAACACCCCCGAATTTGGGTCGTTGATGTCATCCCAAGACACCAACCCCCGCACGACTTGCTTCTTACTACCTTTCTTATCAGTCTCAATGACCACTCGCCCCAAAATATCGAATAACCGTTGTCTTTCTTTCGCTTGTTCTTCTTCCGTCGGGAACTTATCAGCCCAACTAGAAGGATCATCCACCAGGGAAGCCCACAATACCGCCCGACAAGCCGCCAAAGGTCTGCGTGCCCACCACAAGTGCAGGGTAGAGGGATGCCCATGACGGATAGACTTTTCCCGTGCCGACTCCATATTGATTGCTTCTAGGGGCAGGGCAACTTCAATCAGCTTTTTGCGTTGGGGCATAAAGACATCCGTATTACTTCAGAATTTTAACATGGGGATAGTTAACAATCTTGGCATCCATCGTCAAGAGTGGACAGTCATAAACTTGTGCTGTTGCCACAATAATTTGATCCGCTGGATCATTGTGAAATCCTACAAGTTGCGTAGATTGAATCACGATCGGCAAGGTCAAATCCAGCAGTTGTACTCCGGGGTAAGAAATTGCTATATTTAGCCATTCATTGACTGAGCCAGTCAATTCCATACGACCCTTTTCTACTAGCTTGGCAACTTCCCAGCAAGAAAAGATGTTAACTCCTAAACTGCTTGATTGATGTATAGTAATTAACTCCCGCAGTCGCTTCGTTAACTGAGGGCTGTCATTGACCCACCACACCCAAATGTGAGTATCTAAAATAATCACTTCAGCACTTCCCAATCTTCAGTAGGTACGGCTGGCTCAAAGGGATCGTCATAGCGTAGCACAGTCCCTCGCAATGGGTGGTCTATTGGTCGTTCTGCCTTTTTCTGCTCCAGAATGATGATTTCCACTGTATCCCCAGCGTGAAACGGCAATCCTTTCAGCAGTAGGGTTCCATCTTCTATCAAAGTCACGGAGAGCTTATGGACATTCACGGGTTGTCCTCCTTGGGTCATATCCATGTTGCCACAGTTCTTTCCATCGGAAATTGATCAGCCCAACTGGTAAGGATCATCCACTAGGGAAGCCCACAATACCGCCCGACAAGCCGCCAAAGGTCTGCGTGCCCACCACAAATGCAAGGTAGAGGGATGCCCATGACGGATAGACTTTTCCCGTGCCGACTCCATGTTGATGGCTTCTAGGGGTAGGGCAGCTTCAATCAGCTTTTTTTTCATAGGATAAAGGTTATTCGAGATCAGATTCTGATAGCTTAGCTTGTTTCATAAAGTGGCGGAGTAGTCCAATTTTGAGGTCTTTATTGCCGTGGATCGGGACAGAAATGCGGATTGATTCACCAGGTTTAGTATAAATGTGATGGCTACCCTGCACTCGAACCAATTGCCATCCTTTACGTTCCAAAATTTTGGCAAACTGCTTACCTAAAATGGACTTCACACAGCAATTTCCATAATTCTGCTTTTTTCAGAAGTAGCAGGGGCTTCAATGTCCACGGACAAACAACCCTCGATCGCTTCATAAAGATTTGTCAGCAACTCTTCAAAGCTATCCCCCTGGGTTGCACAGCCAGGAATAGCTGGTACTTCCGCCCAAAAACCACCCTCTTCAGCTTCATGCACTATAACTTTTAACTTCATATTGTCCTCCTTGGGTCATATCCATCTTGCCACAGTTCTTTCCATCGGAAATTGATCAGCCCAACTAGAAGGGTCATCCACAAGGGAAGCCCACAGCACCGCCCGACAAGCCGCCAAAGGTCTGCGTGTCCACCACAAGTGCAGGGTAGAGGGATGCCCATGCCGACTCTAGTTTTTGCGATGGGTCACAGGAGTTGAGAGTATAAATTTTCAACCAGTTTAGCCTAGACCTCAAGTGGAATCTGCCGTGTCAGCAAATCTTGGAGAATAGACTGCCAAATTCCTCTCGCCAATTCTATAGCTTCCCTAGCATTAGCTTCAGTTAAGTTTTCCCTCAATATCGGATAGCGGGACACAACGAACCAGTCCGTGAGTATTCCCAACTGCGGGTAGTTATGTTTCACTCCCCAACTATCTGGCAGAAGATTCTTCAGAAGATCAAGATCGTGAGTTTTCGGAAAATCAATTTGCTCTAAGACCAATGCTGTTTTCAGAGCTTTTTCTGCCGACTGCTGGGCAAAAGCGCAGATATGGCGGGGCACTTCAGGATTGTTTTGCATCAATAGCTCTGCCGCCTGCAAATCCTCTGTGGCGTATTGCCACCACCGCTGGACTAGCCCTATTTGTTCAGGACTGGGGACACTCATAAAGCATTTTCCCTTCGCACAGAGCAGGTCGTAGAATCGTGCCGACCAGATGCCCATAGGCTTGAATTTCTTCTGGCGTTGTCACCACAATATCTTTGGGGATAGGTAAATCGCTGAGTAAGGCAAGAATATCCAAAGTCTTCTGCCGTTTATTATCCACAGTGGAAAATACTATCAGGAGATCAATGTCGCTGTGAGGAGTAACTTCGCCTCTAGCATAGGAGCCAAACAAGATGATTTTTAGGGGGGCAAAGTGCTTGATGATGCGATTACACATCACATCTATCCAAGGGTTGGGTGGAACATTGTCAAAAGGGGCAAGAGAGACCATCAAACTTGTCTGAGATAGTTCTTATATCCATCACTGGCTCAAAAGGGTTTTCATATTGCAATTTACGAGAGGGCGATTGCTCTCAGGGTAATTCTCTCTTGTTTTGAGATCACTTTTAGCTTAAGAGTGGTCATACATTTGTCCTCCTTGGGTCATATCCATCTTGCCACAGTTCTTTCCATGAGTAATTTACACTGCATGACCGGAAATCGGGGGGCTGAAATGGCTGATGCACATAGCGCACTGCACAATCTAATTGATAATCTCCATCAGATTCTCGCACTCGATATGCGTCCCCCTCGACAAAATCACGATCAACGGGAACCTGCACCAATGCCAAAATAAAATTATCGGGTTTATTCAGGGCGGTTAAAATTTCATTTTTCGTAACTGTAACCGTTTCCGCCCCTGCTACCCTGCCTTTGACTTCTATAAATCGCAATTTCCCTGTACTGGGCACAAATGATTCAATATCATAGCCGCACTTTTCATGACTCACATCTTTTGGTTCATGTCCCAGCGATCGCTCTATTGCCATGACTGCTAACATTGCCGCTTGTTCCACCCGCTGGGTTTCTCTCGCAAAGGTGTTAGGGGTAGATGTCCGCTTGCCCTGGAGTCTTTGCAATAAGCCGATGGGCAGGATCAACGCCCCACCCACTACTACAGGCGGTAAAGGGGAAAGTTGGCGTTCCTGTTCTAACTCCAGCAATCGCTTTTGCAAGCGTGCCGCCAATTCATCCGCCCGTTGTTGGGCTTTGGCAGAGTTCAGTTTGGCATTGGGTTTGCCTGCCTGTTCCTGTAAACGTAAATCCGCCGCCCGTTGATCCCAATAGTTAATCTCTTTCGTCAGTCGGTCTTTAACTGCCCGCACTGTTTTTTCAATCAATCTTTCTTTCCCTTCCTTTACTTCTTGCAGATGGGGAGCAACCAGATGGGCAATGGCATAACTCATTGCTTTACTTTCAATATCCTCACGCAAACCCAAATCATTGAGAGCCGATGCGACCAAGGGCTTTTCGCTCTCCTCTAACGGGCGATAGTCCAGGTAGGGGGCATAACCAGCATTTCTGATTCTTACCCCCTCACCCTGCCCTCTCCCAGAGGGAGAAGGTTCTGAGTTCTCTCCCCCTCGCCCTTGGGGAGAGGGGGCTGGGGGGTGAGGGTCAAAAACCTCCACATATTGCATTCGCCGTGATACAACCCTTCTACTGCCATCCCGTTCTGTCCGTCCATCCTGAATCGAATGCTCCAAGTACACCAATGCCCGAACTGCCTCACCGGGGTCATTGTCATCAACGAGAACAGCCCCTTGACGAAGCAGATGGCGGTGACGCTCCAAAGTCAGGTCAATGGTGGCATCCAGGAGCGGATGACCAGGACAAATAAACTCAGCCAAGGGCTTTCCCGCCACACTAATCAAGTTTTTCTCAAAACAAACCCGCTCATACCGTTTCAAAATCACCTGCCCCCTACCAATCAAACGATCCCGACTACGAATTATCCCCGGAACATGGGTAATTTCATAGCGTTTCGGTTCCCGCTGGTGAATTGTACCGCCCAAGCACTGGAACGCTTCCAAGAAAAAGGCTGAGATGAAATGGGGCTGGAGTTTGCGGGCTTCTATTCTGTCCATTTCCCGGCGAATTTGTTGTACCTTAGTCACATCCATCGAATCCCCTGCTAAGGCTCGTTCTTCTAGCAATGCTCGCAGACGGTTTTGATCCAAGCGGTTCTTCACCACCTGATCCAACTTTGCTCTGACTTCAGGACGATCGCCATAACGAATTGCCTCAATCAACAGTTCCCGTAGTTCCTTCCCGGCGATTGCTTTCCCCAACACATCAAACACCTTGCCGCCGAGAGCTTTTTGCTCAATTTCTAGCTTCTTAAGCAGTGCGAGATACACATCTCCTTCCCTCGTTTCTTCTGCTACCAAGTTCCAAAGATGGCACACCTCCGTCTGTCCAATCCGGTGAATCCTGCCAAAGCGTTGCTCCAACCGATTGGGGTTCCAGGGCAAGTCATAATTGACCATCAAATGCGCTCGTTGCAGGTTAATCCCTTCCCCCGCCGCATCCGTAGCGATTAACACTTGCACCGTCACATCTTGCTTAAAGGCTTCCTCTGCTTTCTTACGCTCTTCCCGTCCCATACCCCCATGAATCGTCACCACCGCCTCCGGTCGCCCCAACAGGGTGGTAATTTGACTGACCAAATAATTTAGGGTATCGCGATGTTCGGTAAAGATAACTAATTTTCGGCGCTGTCCCCCTGCATCAAACATCTCTGCATTATTCTGTAACAGCTTGGATAGCTCATCCCACTTGCGGTCCTTGCCACTGCGTCGCACCCGTAGGGCTAAATTTTCCAGTTCACCGAGCTGGTGAATTTCCGCTTGCAGTTCAGCGATAGTACGAGCCGCCGTGGCTTGGTCAACTACTTCTTCCTCTTGTTGTTCTCGTTCATCACTAGGGGCATCCTCAAAATCATCATCCCAATCCTCCGGGTCAATTAGAGGAGTGAGTAACGAGAGTTGAGAAGCGAGAAATTGTTGCGCTCCTGTCTCGCCTTTCTTCTCAATCCGCTCTCCTCTCTTAAGTAGTTCTTCTTCCCGTAGGCGTTTCTGCAACCGCTCCCGCCGTCGTTTAAGAGACTGATAAATCGCTTCTGGAGAAGAAGCAAGCCGACGTTGCAAAATCGTTAAAGCAAAACCAACTGTCCCTTTTCGTCCATCATTGGCTAAGGCTTCAGCCCGGTTAAATTCCTCCCTGACATATTCTGTAACTTGTTTGTAAAGCATTGCCTCCAGGTCAGACAAAACATACTTGACGGTATGGGCACAACGTTCAGGAAAGAGCGGTTTGCCATCGAATTTCAGCAGGTCCTCCTTGACCAAACGACGCATCAGGTCCGATGGGTCGCAAGTATGTACCCCGTCTCGAAATCGCCCCTCAAAGCGATCCCCATCCAACAGTGCTAAGAACAGCTGAAAATCTTCCTCCTTGCCGTTATGAGGCGTTGCCGTCATCAATAGGAAATGGCGAGTCAGGGTTGATAACAATTTACCGAGCTTATAACGTTTGGTTTCCTTAATTTCACCCCCAAAAAACGAGGCAGACATCTTGTGCGCCTCATCCACCACAATCAAGTCCCAGTCTGTCTGTTGTAACTTTAACTGCAAGTTCTCGTCACGACTGAGTTTGTCCAACCGCACAATCACTAGGGGCATTTCCGCAAAGGCGTTCCCAGAGCGAGCCGCTTCGAGCCGGTCATTGGTCAAAATCTCAAAAGGCAGATGAAATTTTTGCAACAATTCATCTTGCCACTGCACCGCCAAACTGCCAGGACAAACAATCAAACACTTTTGTAAATCACCCCGAATCAATAGTTCACGAATAAATAGCCCCGCCATGATGGTTTTTCCGGCTCCTGGATCGTCTGCTAGGAGAAACCGCAGGGGTTGCCGGGTCAGCATTTCGCCATAAACCGCCGTGATCTGGTGAGGCAGAGGTTCCACCAACGAGGTATGCACCGCCAGCAGTGGATCAAATAAGTGAGCCAAACGAATGCGATGGGCTTCAGAAACCAACCGCAACAGCGCACCATCCCCGTCAAAACCCCAAGGTCGTCCGTCCGTAACGATTGCCAAGGTCGGCTCCCGGTCACGAAACAGAATCTCCGTGTGAGGTTGCCCGTTCGCATCCTTATAGGTCAGTTCAACCACGTCACTCCCATGCCACTTCGCATCAATGATGGTCACGTTATGATTTGGCAAAATGCCTCTGACAGTAGCACCACGGGTGAGGTCTTCGAGCTTCGCCATGAATTTCAGAGTTGCCGGTTATGGGGTGGCTGTGAAAAACTCGGTGTTCACGATTCTAGCTTTGTCCTTTTTTGACTCAAGACCGCTATAGGTGTGGGAATCCCCCGCTCAACCAACAAGTCTGGTAATGCCAGTAGCACAGGGCAAACCCTCATTTCTCTTCCGTATCCCACTTCGTTGCATGGAATATTAGCATAAATCCCTGAGATTGCTATATTTGAAAACTTTATTCATCACTCAACCTCCACGCATCCTATTCAAAGGGCAAAAATCCTATCAGTCATTACTCGGAGTCACTACCCGGTTCAACGCATTGAACGTTCAAGGCAAAGGAACGCTTATTAAGATCGTCACTCATTACATAAACTTTAATATCCTCGTAATCCCATATCATTGTAGCCATACCAAATCCCTCTGTTCTGGCAACACTTGGGGGTTTACCAATGATTGCTTCAATTTCGCCTACAGTTACCCCTTCCCCATACCGCTTTAAGATGGCGCTACAGCGAGATAAAGTGGGGTTGGTTTCACTATCTTTATTACCAAAATTAAATTCCCCTAGTTGAGGTATTCCCCCGATAACTATACCCAAAATCATACCTAAAAGACTCAATCCCAATACTAGTTTTGCTAGACCACGAAATCGGGCAAAACTCATATCTTCATACTCTTCTGATGTCCCCAAACCACGGACAACTGAACGACCAATACTGCCAATAATCACTCCGGCGATTCCCCCAACCCACGCAACAGCTATCCAGGGCATGAGCAACAGAGTTATGAAATAGATAATTATGGCTGGAATTATGGCAACTATAAATATGATCATGTGAATAAATAAAGCTTTTAGACTGACACGCCCCAGAACTAGAAATTGGACTTCATTACAGATGCTTAGGTACCAACCACCCAAGAGCGTGAATATAAAGAAAATCGTACCTAAAATGTCAATTGAAAATGTTACAGCTCGACCGACATAGGTAACCACAACAGTTAGGATAATTAAACCTAGTAAAGTAAAAATTTTGGTTGCAGGATGAGCTATCGGTTCACTAACCGCTTTGCTAGGAAACGGCATTGTGGCTCCATGTGAACTATGGCTACTGTCAGCAGTTGGCTGACTCCGTCCCCCCGAGGTCGTTCTCGCTTGCCGTTCGGCTAAACGGGCTTCCCGCTCCTGTCTGGCACGTTCTTTTGCCGCTTCCTTCGCCGCCTTGATCACCCCCCGCACCGTCTCTAGCGTGGTCTCCGGGTGGGCACAATAACGACTCAGCCAAATCGCCATATTGCGGGTTTCTTCATCCCCAAAGTTCCGCACTTTGCCCAACCACGCCCGCATTTCCTCCGACCAATTCGCTGTATTGACCCCATCGGGATTGCGTAAAAAAGTGCTGAATTGCTCTAAAATCAGTTGCTTCTCTGAGTCCAGAAAATGATCAAAATCCCGGAGTAATTCTGCCAGGGCAATTTTGGGGCTGGGTAGGTCAGCCGTTAATAACGCCCGGTTGCGGGTAAAACAGTATTTGGCAAGGTTAAACGGTTCGGGTTCGCTGGGGGCAGGGGTATCGGCAACTGCGGTTAAAAAAGGATTTTCGCTACTGCTAACTGGGGTGGGGGCAGTCGGTGCCGGTGCGACGATGTCTAAACTGGTTTCGTATTCTAATTCTTCTTGCCCGTACACCCGTCCGTAAACGGCGACATATTGCATCTCTGGAATGCCGATTTGCCCCAATAATTCAGCGATGCGCTGGCTCAGGGCGGGATAATCCGGCGGGAGTTGGGTGCGGTTAATCACCACCTGCACGTAGGGGACAGCAAAGGCAACTTGTAGGACTAAACTGCTGTCATTCAAACTGGCTTCTAACTTTCGAGTCAGGGTGGCTTCGTCCATAACCAATCCTTAATGTTTGCTCTTGGGTAAGCGATTAAATTAGCGTTTTGTTGGACTAGGTCTTGTTGCCTTGATTTTAGATGGGATGATTGAGAAATGTCAACGAAAATTTGGTTTTATTTTAGGATTAAAACCCGATAATTAATTATTAAATAATCCACTTTTGATCTGATCCCAAAATGACCTTTGCAACTATTGAAACCTAATCTCAAGGGAATGAATTGCCTGGTTTGCTCTTTGCCCAATCTGCTATGGGCTATGCACAAGCGACGGTTTCCCTGCCTAGAGTGCTGAATTTCCCCACGTCACAGGCGGATTCCTGGGAGTTACCCCTTGACTAAAACATGGTTGAGTATAGTTACAATTTAATATTATTAATACAAGCTTTAATTTGCTAACCGCAAGCCTTAATTTAATAAGGCTATACAATAATTATCTTAAATTAAGCAAAAATTTTAGTGGGTTAGATTTTAGCTTTATTAGCGTTTGATTTACGTTGATTGGTTTTGGGAATATACTGGGGGCAGTTGTTTATAGTTGGGTATTGTTATGGCTAAAGATGAGTCACGGCGGTTGCGTCCGGCTCTGTTGCAGGCGGATCAGGAGGTGTTGGCGGCATTGTTGGCATTTCCCGATTACACCCCGAGCAACCCGGAGTGTCGGCGGGAGGTGTTGATGGAGGCGTTGCAGACCATGCAGGCGAAGCAGTCTTTGGAGGTGCAGACGTTGGCGGCGGCGAAGGCGGCACGGGATGAGGCAAATAGCAGTGAGTGGCGGTTTCACAATTTGATTTTGGCGGCAAAGGAGCAGGTGATTGCCCAGTATGGGCGGGATTCGGCGCAGGTGCAGGCGTTGGGTTTGCGGCGGAAGTCGGAGTATCGGGGGCGGACACGGCGCAAGGGCAATTCAGCGGCAACGTAGGTGATGTATAGTGATTAACCAGACGGCAACCGGGGGGCGAAGGTGCGTCAACGGCGGCTAGGACAGCCTTTAGACCGGGCGGCGTGGTTGGTGTTGGCAATCTTGGGTATCCTCATCGCCCTGTTGTTGGGTGGGGGGGATCATTCCCGTCCCCGGGTGCAACAGTTTTCCTGGCAGGAACGGGTGGTGGGGGCGCAGGATCAGGCGTTTTTGTTGACGTTTAACCGCCCGATGGATACCCGCACGGTGGAACAGCATTTACGCATTACGCCGGGTCTGCCGGGGAAGGTGAGTTGGGCGGGTCGCCGCTTGGCTTATACCCTGTTGGAGCCGATTCCCTATGGGCGAGAGTACCAGGTTGAACTGACGGAAGCAAAGGATAAGTACGGGCGGGGGGAGCGGATCGAGCCGTTTCAGGGGCGGTTTGCCACCCGGGACCAGGGGTTTATTTATGTGGGCACTCAGGGGGAGGAAACGGGCAGACTGGTACTGCACAATTTCACCCAGGGGACGCATCAGGTGTTGACCCCGGCGGATTTGATCGTTTTGGATGCCCAGCCCTTGCCCCAGGCGGATCGGGTGGTGTTTAGTGCCCAACGGCGGGATGACCCTCTGGCGGGTACGGAATTGTACACGGTGACGACGGGGTTGCAGTACGCTACGCCCAATGGCACGCCTCCCCGACAGGCGGCAGGACGGGTGGAAACTCTGTTGGCGAGTGAGGGGTTTCAGAATTTGAAATTTGACCTGGCTCCCAGCGGGGATAAGTTGGTGGTGGCACGGGCGAGTTTGCACAATTCGGCGCAGTCAGGGCTGTGGCAGGTGGAGTTGGGGGGCAGACGGCAGGCGTTGCATCTGGCGTTGGGTGGGGATTTTCGAGTGACCCCGGATGGGCAAAACCTGGTGATGGCCCAGGGGGAGGGGTTGGCGCTATTGCCCCTGCAACCGGAGGCGAAACCCTTGGATTTTTTGCCGAAGTTTGGGCAGTTGTTGGAGTTTGACCGGCTGGGCACCCGGGCGTTGATGGTGAAATTCAACAGCGATTTTACCCGTTCCCTGTTTTTGGTGGGGGGGGCGGGGGAGCAGGAATTATTGCGCCTGCGGGGTTCTTTGCTGAGTGCCAGTTTTGACCCCCGACGACCGTGGGTGTATGTGATTGCTACCGAGGCGGGGGAGGCGAATAATTACCAGGAACTGCCCTATTTGGCGGCGATTGCCTTGCCCACCAAGCAGGTTCTGCCCCTGGTGCAGTTTGACGACCCGGCTGTCCCCCACATGGCGCTGGCTCCCGATGGGCGGAATTTATTGTTGGAGGTGAATGGGCATCTGTGGCGGTTCCCCTTGGGGGCGAATCCGATTGCCCAACTGCCGGAGGACTTGGGGTTGTGGGGGCGGCAACCCCGCTGGTTACCCTGAGCCTTATGATGGAGGCGGTAATCGGTAATCCTCTGAGGTGGCAAGGCATGGGGCGTTGGTGGCTGGGCATCGGCGGGATTATATGGTTATTAGTCGCCTGTGCGCCGGTGGATTCCTCGTCCCGGTTGGTGGTGGCGGGCTTCAATGTGGAATCCGGGAGTGCTGATGCCAGGGTGATTGCCCAAAAACACATCCAGCCCCACCGCAACCAGGTGGATATTTGGGGGTTTGCCGAGGTGGAGAGCAACGATTGGATGGAGAAATTTCGGCAGGCGATGCAGTCCGGGTGGGGGTCGGATTACCGCTGGTTGCTGGGGCGTTCCGGGGGCAAAGACCGCTTGGGGGTGGTCTATAATGCCCGGCGGTTGACCTATCTGCGCCATGAGGAATTGGATCAGATCAACCTACGGGGGAGGCTCCGTTCCCCCTTGGTGGTGGAGTTTCGGTTTGAACCCACAGGACAACGGTTTTTGTTTATGGTCAATCACCTGCGCCGGGGGGATGCGCAAACTGCCCAAGAGCGGCATCGGCAGGCGCAACTGCTGAATGAATGGGCACGCACCCAGGATTTACCGATCATTGCGGTGGGGGATTACAACCTGGACTGGGATATTGACAGTCGGGGCGGCAAACGGGACCGGGGGTTTGATTTATTGACCCAGGATGATGTGTTTCGCTGGGTGCAACCGGAGGTTTTGGTGGACACCCAATGCAGTCCAGAATTTAATTCGGTTTTGGATTTTGTGTTTGTGGCGGGTGAAGCGAAAAACTGGTCTGCCGCCAGTGACATTCTCTATCCAGAACCGGAATACTGTAGCCCAGCCAACCACCCGACCTATAGCGACCACCGACCGGTGCGGGCGGTGTTTGAACTGGTGGTGGGACAACCCTGAGAAAAATGCCCCCCCCGGCAACCCAGACCCGATTTCTGCGTCTAAACTGGATACTAAGCATACGCCACGACTATGAAAGCTTCCACATTTCTGTTGCCTCTGCTGGGTTTGACGTTGGCTACCGCCACCCCGGTAATCTCAGTTTCCCCCAGTTGGGCGCAAACCCGCTTCCAGGGGGATGAGCAGGTCAGCATCCAGGTGTATCAAAAGGCCAGCCCTGCCGTTGTCACCATTCGGGCGGGGAATGGCAACGGTTCGGGGAGCATCATCAGCCCCGATGGGTTGGTACTGACCGGGGAACACGTCGTCAGCGGCTTTCGCACGGTACAAGTGATCACGCAGACCGGTGTCCGCTACAATGCCCGGGTGATTGCCACCGACCGGCAGAGGGATTTAGCCCTCCTGCGTCTGGAGAATGTCCAAGGCCGTTTACCCACCCTGCCCTTGGCGAGTCGGGAGGGGATTCAGGTGGGGCAGAGAGTATTTGCCATCGGCAGTCCCTTTGGTCTGTCCGGCACCTACACCACCGGCATTCTCAGCCGGATCGCTCCCAATGGGGATTTGCAAACGGATGCGGCGATTAATCCGGGCAACTCCGGCGGTCCCCTGCTCAATTCCCGGGGGGAGTTGATTGGGGTCAATCGGGCGATTTTGAGTCCCGGCAGTGTGGGTGGCAATATCGGCATTGGGTTTGCCACCAGCATCCTGAATGCCCAGGCATTTATCGCCCAAAACCGCAATAATCCCGGCCCGGCGGTGGCCAGCCGACCGGAAGCCCGCCCCAATCTCCCCAATGCCCAGGGGGTGCGCTTGGGGGTGGCTCTGGACCCGGAAACCCTGACCGTGCGGGATGTGGAACCCAACTCTCCGGCAGAGGCGATTGGTCTGCGCCCGGGGGACCGTTTGCTGGCGGTGAATGGCTGGCCCCTGGAGAACCCGGAAGAATTGCGGGCGTTTCTTGATCGCCGACCCAGGGCGATGGTGCTGACCGTGGCCCGGCGGGGACGGGTGGCAAACGTACTGGTGCGGTTTTAGGTGATGCAGGCGACCCCGATCCGGGAACTACTCCACCAGACCGCCCCGGATACCCCGGTGTTGGCTCAGGGCTGGGTGCGTACCCGCCGGGAGTTGAAGGAGCTATGTTTCCTGGAACTCAACGATGGCAGTTGTCTGGCCAATTTACAGATTCTCGTCCCCAGGGAATCGCCCGCCTATGACCTGGCCGCTGGCTTGCACACGGGGGCGGCCATTGGGGTGACAGGGCTGTTGGTCGCTTCTCCCGCCCAAGGGCAACGGGTCGAATTGCAGGCGCAAGCGATTACCCTGTACGGAGATGCGGACCCGGACAGCTATCCCCTGCAAAAGAAACGCCATTCCTTTGAGTTTTTACGCACGATTGCCCATTTGCGCCCCCGCACCAATACTTTTGGGGCCGTCCTGCGGATTCGCAACCACTGTGCGGTCGCCATCCATCGGTTTTTCCAGGAGCGGGGATTTGTGTGGGCGCACACCCCTATTTTGACCGCCAGCGACTGTGAGGGGGCGGGGGAATTGTTTACCGTCACCCAGTTTGACCTGCGTCACCCCAACCGCATTCCCCAAAATCCGCAGGGGGAGGGGGATTTTTCCCAGGACTTTTTTGGTCGTCCGGCCTATCTCACGGT
The DNA here is from genome assembly GCF_022984075.1 of Synechococcus sp. C9. NCBI lineage: Bacteria > Bacillati > Cyanobacteriota > Cyanophyceae > Synechococcales > Synechococcaceae > Synechococcus > Synechococcus sp. C9. Next base: position 61,795 of record NZ_JALAAD010000001.1, read on the forward strand.
CAGCGGTCAATTGGAGGCGGAAATCCTGGCGACCGCCCTGACCAAGGTTTATACCTTTGGGCCAACCTTTCGGGCGGAAAACTCGAATACATCCCGGCATTTGGCGGAATTTTGGATGATTGAGCCGGAGATGGCTTTTTGCGATTTGCAGGGGGATATGGATTTGGCGGAAGCCTTTTTGCAATATGTATTTCGTTATGTTTTGGAACAGGGGATCAGCGACCTGGAATTTTTCCAACAACGGATTGATAGCACGGTTTTGGACACGGCACAGAATATCATCCAACAACCCTTTGCCCGGTTGAGCTATACGGAAGCGATTGAGCAATTACAAAAATCAGGAAAATCTTTTGAGTATCCGGTAAAATGGGGGATGGATTTACAATCAGAACATGAGCGATATTTGGCGGAAGAATTGTACAAAAAACCGGTGATTGTGTATAACTATCCGATGGAAATCAAAGCCTTTTATATGCGGTTGAATGAGGATGAAAAAACCGTTGCCGCTATGGATGTTTTGGTTCCCAGGGTTGGGGAATTGATTGGGGGTTCCCAACGGGAAGAACGCTACGATGTATTATTAAAACGGTTAGAAAATCAGGGTTTAGACCCCCAGACCTATTGGTGGTATTTGGATTTACGCCGTTATGGTACGGTGCCCCATGCGGGCTTTGGTTTGGGGTTTGAGCGGTTGATTCAATTTATGACGGGGATGGGTAATATTCGGGATGTGATTCCCTTCCCTCGCACGCCGGATGGGATTGATTTTTAGCAGGTTTTTAATTAATCCGTGGTCAAGGCTAAAACGGACACTCGCGCCGCCACCCGCCCCGCCAGTTCCCGCAGAGCCACCGCTGAGGCTAATTCCGGTTGGGCAACCACCACTGGCATTCCCGCATCCCCCCCCGTGCGTACCGGCAGTTCCAGGGGAATTTGCCCCAACAGGGGTACCCCCAAACTTTGTGCCAACTGGGTGCCGCCGCCTTCCCCAAAAATGGCATAGCGTCGCTCCGGGGCATCGGGCGGGATAAAGTAGCTCATGTTTTCCACCACCCCCAGGATGGGTACCCCCAACTGGCGGAACATTTCCAACCCCCGGCGGGCATCGGCGACCGATACGGTTTGGGGTGTCGTGACAATGACTGCCCCCGCCATCGGCACCGCCTGCGCCAAGGTCAACTGGGCATCCCCGGTACCGGGGGGTAAATCCACCAGCAAGTAATCCAATTCCCCCCACTGCACCTGGTAAAGGAATTGGCGAATCACCCCGTTGAGCATCGGTCCCCGCCAAATGATGGGTTGCGCCGGAGTGACCAAAAAAGCCATAGACACCAGCTTGACCCCATGATTTTCCGCCGGGGTGAGTACCTCCCCCTGGGGACTGTCCGCCACCACCAGCCGCTGTTGACTGACGCCCAACATGAGCGGGTCATTGGGACCATAAATATCCGCATCCAATAACCCCACCCTCGCCCCGGTTTGCGCCAAGGCTACCGCCACATTCACCGCCACAGTGCTTTTGCCGACCCCGCCCTTACCGCTGGCAATCGCCACGATATTCCGTACCCCCGGTACCCCCTGGCGCTGGGGAAGGGACTTTTGCTGGGGGGTTTCCGCCGTCGTGACAATTTCCACCTGCTTGATCCCCGGCAAGCTCAAGACTGCCTGACGACAGTCATCCTCGATCAATTGGCGCAGGGGACACGCTGGGGTGGTCAAAACCAGATTAAACGACACCCGCCCCGCCTGTATCTGCACCTGGCGGATCATATTCAGTTCCACCAAACTCCGGCGCAGTTCCGGGTCTTGCACCGGGCGCAACACATCCAACACCTGCTGGGGGGTGACCGTCTGGCTCATAAAGTTCTCTCGTTCTCTCTCCATTGGGCATGGTAACTCACTTATCCCGTCGGTGCAGGCTAAATTGGGCACGGGCTTGTACCACCGGGTCACTATCCTGGGTGAAATGTTGCAGCAGGGCATCCAAACGAGGGCGCAAAGGTGCAGGTACATTCCCCGATTGCCACCACAATTCCACAGCCACAATCACCGCATACCGAATCCCCCAGTCCCCATCCCGGCTCACTGCCTCTAGGGTCTGTAGCACCTGGGTTTGCGCCGCCTCCGGTTGGGGGAGACTATCCCAAACCATGCTCCCCAATCCCCGCAAAGCCGCCCGCCGTACACTGGGGGCAAAATCCGCACGGGCCGCCTCCTCCAGCACATCCAACGCCCGGGGGTCGCCAATCTGCGCCAAAACCCGTATGGCATAGGCTCGTGCCCCGTAGTTGTACCCATCCAACCGTTGCAGCAGCTCCGGCACCGCCCGCCGTCCCGCCCGCAGTAACCCCCCCATCGCCACCTGCGCCACCCTGGGGTTGTTGTACCCCAAGACCCCGATCAGCAGGGGAATCACCTCCGGTTGGTCGCCGTATGCGCTCAACCCCTGCACCGCCGCCAACAGTTCCCCCGGTTCAGCCGCCCGGTTCAGCCGTTGTTTTAACTGTTCTAGGGATTCTGGTTCGGGAACATCCATCGCTGATTGTGCGGTGTCATGGGTATTTTTAGGGATAACCAGGGACTAGATTCTCCCCCAGCCAGGGATGGTTTAAGATCAGCCGTGGGGGTTCGGGAAAATGCAGATGCCAGTGGGAACAACTAATATCTCTATCTTGATTGTGGATGATGACCCCATCACCCTGAATTTGTTACAAAAATATCTTAGCGGGCAGGGGTATCATGTCCGTACCTGTACCGACCCGGAAACTGCCCTGACCGTCCTCGGGGAACAGGTTTGGGACATGGTGCTTCTGGACTGGCTACTGCCCAGCATGACCGGCTTACAACTGTTGCAACGCCTGCGCCAAACCTACCCACCGGGGGTACTACCAGTGATGATGATTACCGCCCGGGAGGACACGGGGGATATGGTCACGGCACTCCAGGCAGGGGCGAACGACTACATCACCAAACCCTTGAATTTGCCAGTCGTGGTGGCACGCATCCAAGCCCAACTCGCCACCGTGCGGAGTCTTGTCCCTCGCACTGCTGACCTGTTGGGGGGGCGTTACCAGTTGCAAGAGGTCCTGGGGGAAGGGGGGTTTGGGCGCACCTATCTTGCCCAGGATTGGCACCGTCCAGGCGCACCCTTGTGTGTGGTGAAAAAACTACTCTCCATTCCGGCGCACGAACCGGAAAAACTCCTGCGGGCGAGGCACCTGTTTCAACGGGAAGCGCAGGCATTGGAAACCCTGGGGCACCACAAACATATCCCCCGGTTATTGGCTTATTTTGAGCAGGACGGGGAATTTTATTTAGTGGAAGAATTTATCCCAGGTCCCTCCCTCAAGGAACAATTTGCCAATGGTCAACCCTGGCGACCGAAAGAGGTATTTAGCTTGCTCAAACATCTGTTGAAAACCCTCAAATTTATCCACCGTCATCTGGTCATTCATCGGGATATTAAACCGGATAATATTATTTTTTCCCCAGTCAGAAAAGACTATATTTTGATTGATTTTGGAGCCGTGCGGGAAGTTCTCCCCCAGGCAGACCCTTTGGTCGCCACCCTCTCCATTGGCACCCGTGGCTATGCGCCCCTGGAACAGTTGATGGGTTATCCCGAATTTAGTAGCGACCTCTACGCCCTGGGCATGGTGGCACTGCAAGCCCTGACCGGCTTACCCCCGACGGAACTGCCCTGGGATCACAACACGGGGGAATTGGATTGTAGCACTTGGCTGACCCCCCAAACCACCCATCTCTTGTCCATCCTCACCGGCATGACCCGTTATTACCCCCAAGACCGCTATCCCTCGGCGGCGGCAGTGTTGAAGGATTTACAAAAACTAGAGCCAGTCATCCTCAGTTTAATAGAGTAGGGCATCCCCATCCAGCGGGTCAGGATTCATAGTAAATTGCCGATTCAGGACGCAGTTTGGGGGGTCGCCGTCGCCTGGTTCACCCACAGCCGCACCCGTTGCGCCACCAGTTCCGGGTACTCCAACATGGCAAAATGACCGCAATTGGGCAATTCCCAGACAATCTCCTCCCCAGCGCGAAACCGGGGATGGAAACTCGCCAAATGCCGCACATACAAACAGGGCATGATCTCATCCCGTTGCCCCCCCACCAGGTACAAAGGTTGGGACAAATTACTGACAATTTGCGGCAAACGATGCACTTCTGCCTCCGTGGTCGAGGTGAGCAAGGTGCCCTGAGCCGCCTGGGGACAAGCATTCAGCCAATCCTGCAAGCGTTGTTTGCCCCACTTTATCTCCAAGGGCTTGACCACACTACTGCGGGCAAAGAGCCAACTCCAAAAGGGCAAAAATTGTAACCACCGGGGACGCAACCGCACCAACTGCACTCCCACCTGGCGAAATCGGTCAAATTCTGGCTGGAGATAAATGCCCCCGCCCGCATTCACCCCAATCACCCCCGCCACCCGATCCGGCAATTGCGCCGCCGCCAGCAGCGCCAAACTCCCCCCCAAGGAATGCCCCACCAACCAACAGTGATTGATCCCCAAATGGGTTAATAATTCTGCCAAATCTTCCACATAGCTATCCAGGGTAAATTCAGCCGTTTTAATGGTGGGTTGGGATGCACCAAAGCCCCGTAAATCATAACTTAAACAAGTAAAATCAGTTTTTAATAAATCAATCAAGGGTTGCCAATAATGACGGCTCAAAAGCCAGCCGTGTAGAAATACCAAAACCGTACCCTCACCCACTAAATCATACTGATGAGGCACGCCTCGAATGCTAATAATTGGCATGGGAACAGGATTTACCAAATTACATTTAGGACAGCTCTGTTTATTCAGAACCAGAGACGAAGGCTCAACCCCTGCAATCTCCTATTCAATGAATAGAGGTGCCCTTTAGTATCATGATCCAGTTTATCCCATAGCAATCGCTTTCAATACTACTGGTGGCGAAACGATTAAGCGAACAAAGATTTAGAAAAACTAAATTTTGAAATTGTGCGCCTGGGATCGCCTATCAATTGATAGATGTACTAACAAAGCTATTGTCCCTAAATCCTACCAACTGGACTTGGTAATCCCAGGGAGCAAGCCCTGATGCGCCATTTCCCGCAGGGCATTCCGGCACAGACCAAAATCCCGGAAATAGCCCCGGGGACGACCGGTTGCCCAACAGCGATTCCGCAGACGGTTGGGGGCACTGTTGCGGGGCAGGCGTTGCAGTTGGCGGTGCAGTTCTAGCCGCTCTTCCCAGGTTTCCGCTACGGTAAACTCAAATTTGAGTTGTTCCCGCCGCTCCCGGTACTTATCTACCAGCTTTTGCCGCCGCTTTTCCCGCTCGACCATGCTTTTTTTTGCCATAACCCCGCCGTTATTATCAAAATCACATTTTTCAATCTTATATAAACTAATTGCTTACCGTCAAGAGTCTGAGTGAGGCGGAAATGGTTGTACCCTAGATTAGAGAGTGGAACGACCTGATTCATGGCGACGTTTCGGACTGGTCAACGGGTGCGGATTGTGCGTTTGCCTGCCTATGTGAAAACGGCGGAACCCATGCCCATGTTGCGTCCACCCAGCGTGATTGCCTTGGGGGAGGAGGGGGTGATTTTGGCGTACAACCCCGGTGGGGATTGGAGTGTGCGGTGTCAGCGGGGTGCCTTTTTGCTGGGAGAAGCCTATCTGGAGGCGGTGGAACCATGAATGCGGGGAAAGACCAAAGCCATCCGCTTTACCATACGGATCGGCAGGTGGTGGATCAATTGCTAATCAGCGAACCCAGCGACCACGCCCTCGCCGAGTGGGCACGCCTGCAAATTCGTTACCAACATTTCCCCGGTGCCCGGGACATTCAGCGGGATTTGACCGCCACTTTGACTCGGTGGGGACTCTCTCAGGAGGAGGTATTTCAACGTACCCGTGCCATTCACCGCCAGGGCAAGGTCTATCGCAGTCGCGTCGTCAGCCAAGAGGACTGGAATTAGGTCCTATGACGTGGGCTTACGTTACCGCCGGGATTCCTGATGATGCCTTCGAGCGACTTCCAGGGATTCCCATGAGCAAACGGGAGTCCCGTGTCCTGATTTTGTCCCAACTTTGTCTGAAAAAAAACTCGATTCTCTGGGACATTGGGGCGGGTACAGGTACGGTGGCGGTGGAGTCAGCATTATTTTGTACAGAAGGTCAAGTCATTGCCATCGAGCGGGATGAGGAGGTGGTGGGCTTAATTCAGCGCAATGGCGAGCGATTTGCGGTCAAGAATATGTCCATTATTGCCGGTCATGCGCCGGACTGTTTGCCAGGGATTATGCCCCGTCCGGATCGGATTTTTTTGGAGGGGGGGCGACCGGTGGAGGTGGTACTGCGAGCCGCTTGGGATTGCCTGCAGGATGGGGGTCGGTTGGTGACGGCGACCAATAGTTTGGAAAATTTTTATGGAATGATCCAAACCTTGGGGGCACTGCAAGCCCGCAAAATTGAGGTGATTCAATCGGCGGTCAATCGGTTAGAAACCCGTGGGATGCAACAGGTTTTGGTGGCACTTGACCCGATTTTTATCCTCAGTGGTGAAAAACCATGAATGGGCGGGATAAAATTCAGGCTCTACTTACAAAAATCAGCCGTCTGCAATACCCGGAACGATACGAGTTAAACACCTGGCAAATCGCCCCTGAAGACCAACCAGGTAATTTGCAAGATATAACAATACCCACAGCTTGGGGCGGCTATGATCAAACCATTTGGTGGTATAAAAAAGTAACTTTGCCACAAACCTGGACGAATCAAAAAATCGCACTCCGTATGGATATACCGGAAGGTTTAGTATTCATCAATAATCGAGCATATCATGGAATTGATATAAATCATCCAGAAATTATTTTACCTACAGAGATTTTCCCGGAATTTACCATCCAAATTCAAGCCTATAGCGGGCGCAAACAGGAGCCAAATTTATGCCAGTTTAGCGAATTGGTCAGAGTCTGTCCAGAAGCTGAAAAAATTTATACCTGGTTAGAACATTTACTTACCATGAGTGATGAGCATACCTGGGTGGAAAAGGGGTTAGAAAATTTAGCCAATTGTAACCCTGAGAAGGAATTAAATCTCTCGGAATTAAGTGCCCAATTATGCCATAATTTACGCATCAATTCAGGACCAGAACCTACACCACAAATTTATTTAATAGGACATTCGCATATTGATATTGTTTGGTTGTGGACGCTCAAAGAAACCCGCCGTAAACTCGCTCGCACCTTCACAACTGCACTGCATCTGATCCAGGAGTTCCCTGATTTTAGTTTCATGCAAGGGCAAGTCCAACTCTATGTTTATCTTAAACAAGATTATCCTGAACTTTATCAACACATTCAAACCCAAGTAAGATTAAAAAAATGGCACATTGAAGGAGCCGTATGGGTTGAACCAGATGGTAATTTAATCAATGGGGAATCTTGGGTCAGACAACTTGTTTATGGTAAAAGATTTTTTCAGCAGGAATTTAATACCAATTGCCAAATTCTTTGGTTGCCCGATACCTTTGGCTATCAGGGTAATTTACCTCAAATACTACAACAAGCGGGAGTAAATTACTTTTTTACAACCAAACTGAATTGGAATGATACGGGTGAATTTCCCTTGGATTCTTTTTGGTGGGAAGGTATTGACGGTACGCAAGTGTTAGCCCATCAACCGCCCGTAGGACTAGAAGGGTTATTGAGTATCAAAGATTTGGATAAAATGGGTCGTCAATATCAACAAAAAAGTGTAGCACCGGTGGTTTTACAAACCTTTGGCTATGGGGATGGCGGTGGCGGTGTCACTCGTAAACATCTGCAAATTTATGAATTAACTCAACCATTAAATCTACCATTTCCCCACCATATTTCTCACCCAATCGAATTTTTTCAGGCATTAGAGCAATATGGGGAGCATTTGCCAATTTGGCGGGGAGAACTATACTTAGAAAAACATCGGGGTACTTATACTACTCATAGTCGAACTAAGCAACTCCACCGGCAAGCTGAACGGGAGTTATATATCACTGAATTACTGGCAACATTAAGCTGGTTGCGTGGTGAACCATATCCTCGTGAATTGCTGGAAGATACTTGGAAATTGCTACTCCTGCAACAGTTCCATGATATTTTGCCTGGTACATTTATCCCAGATGCCTATCCCCAAATTCTTCGGGATTTTGAGCGGATTTTTGAGCAGTTATCATTGATTCGTGAAGAGGTTTGGAAGCACTTAAAAATTCACCCATCCCAACCCAATACATGGACAGTTTTTAATCCCATTCATGCCCAGGAAAATGTTTATGTGATTTTAACCTTACCGGAATCGGATTTAGAACCTATCGTCAATCAAATTTTATTGAAGATCGATGGTCAAGCAATTCCCCATCAACTATTACATGAATCGAGTCCAATTCCCAGTTTATATTCAAAGGGTAATCAAGCTAGAAATATACTATGTTGCCTACCTAGATTAGAGGCGTTTAGCTTTGCAGAAATTAAACTTGAAGTTACCCATCAATTAGCCATTAATCATGGGGAATTACAAGTACAACTGAATAAGCTAGAAAATAATTCCCTAAAATTAGTTTTAGATTCCCAAGGTAATTTGACTGAACTATGGGATAAACGTTTAGAAAAAAATCTTTTATCTCCAGAGCAAACAGGTGGGGAACTAAAGATATTTCTTGACCGACCAAAACAATGGGAAGCCTGGGATATAGATGCGAATTACGCTACCTATCCATCCCCGGATATAAAATTAGTTTCTACCCAAATTATTGAACAAGGTATATTACGCTGTGGCATTGAGTTTAGTTACACAGTTCAGAATGACATAGGTTTATCATGCCAGATTAGCAAATCCATTTATTTATATCACGATTCCCCATTTGTAGAATTTTTTATTGATGTGGATTTAACGAATAACCAATACGCTCCATTTATCATGAAAATTTTATTTCCCTTAGCATTAAACTGCGAACAAGCCAGGTTTGATATTCCCTTTGGACTGATTCAACGTTCGACCAGTAACCCCGTTCAATTTGAAGTTCCCGCACTCAGTTGGGCAGATTTATCTATCAATGACTGGGGGGTGAGTTTACTAAGTCGTGATAAATATGGGTTTAACGTTACTTCTAATACGCTGGGGTTAACCTTACTGCGAGTCGCCCATTATCCTCATCCCATTGAGCCTTGGCATTTAACTGATACCGAGATTACTGATGTGGGCATTCATCAATTTTGTTTCCGTTTGTACCCTCATCCTGGTGGTATTAATACTGCTCAAACGATACATAAAGCTCAAGAATTTCTCTATCCGCCCCTAGTCTTTCCAGGTAGTTTACAGCAAAGCATTCCCCAAATCATTCGCTTTAATGCCCCTAATCTAGTAGTTGGTTGTGTGAAAAAAGCGATGGATTGTGATGGTATGATTATCCGTATTTATGAAGCGTATGGGGAGGCAGTTCGTGCAGAAATTCAACCCCAATTCCGTGTACGAGAAACTTGGGAATGTGACCTACTCGAAAATCGTTTAAATTTGCTACCAAATCCTGAATTATTTACAGTAAATTTCACACCCTTTATGCTCAAGACTTTTTTACTCATTCCCTGAATTTGGCTCAGTTAAAATGGTCAACATTTGGGGGGGCGTGGCATCGGGGGGATAGAGTAAACTCACCTGCACGAGACGTTTCTGCCCCGGAGCGATATTCATGGTTACCAAAGGTTCCGCCTTTTGCCCTCGCTGTAAAACCAAGTGACTATCCCGTACTCTCGGCAGTCCCGTATCGTCAATGTAGCGCACTCGTACTGTACCCCGAAAAAAAATCTGGCGAGCCGGTGGTTGCCAAAACCGTAACCCGCCCTCATTGACATCCGTTTTTAGGGGGGATTCCAACCCCACCACGACCCGTTGGGTTGCTGACTGGCGATTCACCAGCGGCAAGGTTAAACTGTACTGTATAATGTAATTACCATGACTGCGGTAAGCAGTGTCGGGATAGCGCACCAGCATGGGGGCGGTTTGGTCTTGTCCTGTGCCCATACGTCCCCGTACCAGCAAGCTGATCCCATAGGAAATTGCCCTGCCCGGTGCCGGAATTGCCAGGGTATTTTGAGCAGGGTCGGTTAAATTTGCCTGCCAACGGGTGCCCAACGCTACCCCACTCACCCGCCCGTAGCGGAACTGTCCAGGGGGGACATCGAGGGGAGTCGGAGCCAAATCCCGAGGACCAGCCAAATTGCCTTGCCGCAGTATATTTTGCCAACGTTGTAAGCTGGGGGGTGTCTCGGTACCATCCGGCTCAAGGGTGGCGAACAAGCCCAAGCTGGCGGCATAAACTGGTTGATCCGCATACAAACGCAGGACAACGGAGCGGGCATTGCGGGTCACTCCTACCTTTTGGGTGGGAATGGGTTGGTTCAGCAGTACCCGTTCGGTGCCGGGGGGAATGGTCAGGGAGGTCAGCCCCAAATCTTGCCGCCCACCCCGGAGCAGGAAATCCGTCAGACGACTACCGGGACCGCTATACACCCAGCCCAGGGGATTGGGCACCAGGTCGGGGAGGGTGATGAATCCGGCATCGGGACGGGTCAAAAAACTAGCGGCTTGGCGTACCGTTACAGTGGCAGGGCGCTTGCCGGGATTGCCAACGATAAAACCTAAATAAAATGTGCGGTCATCTTTGGCACCGATGGAATCAGCCAAATGGTGCAAAAAAACAGCAAATTCCCCATGAAACTGATAATTCAAATGCGCCTGGGGGTTTTGCATCCCTTGGGGTGGAAATGTGGATAATAAAATACCTTCAGTAAAGACCAATTCCGGGCTATTGCTATTAAATAAAGGCACTTGGTTTAATCGTCCAGGTAAGGGTCGCACTTCCTGGGGACGGAATAATTCCTGTACCGTTGGGGCTTGGGCAATGATCGGCAAAAACAACGCAACCACTCCAGGATGTCTCTATGAATTTAGAATATAACAATCTCAGACGATTTATGTAAATAATGGATACAAGACCCCTCAGAACTAATGCGGGGCAGGGTTCTTTCAAGATTATATAGCAAGCCTAAATGAGAATGGGATAGAGGTCGCAGGGGCACCGCCCCCGTACTTGGTTCTGGGGAATTTTTGTATGTCCACGGAACGCAAGTTAACGTTAATCAAGTAGGATTGCCATAGCCTATTTATGAAATCAAAACAATTTACCTCTGGCTGTCAAGGGATAAAAGCGAACTACGGATAACAACATAGCCCATAAGGTTTGAATTTCGGGAACTTTTACTTCCTGCCATTGATACGGCTGGCAATATAAGTAGGGGATTAACCAGCGCATGGTTGCAATATCCCACTGGGTAAATTTTAGACCTATTTTAGCTCTGCCTTCATGGTCGTGATAAATACGTGTGGGTTTAGCCATGAAGCTGAGACCGGCAATGGGGCTAGGCTGAATAAACTCCAATCTTCCAGAGGAGAAATAACGATAGGGAAAATGCTCTACAAAAATTAAAGCTCCACCTTCAGAAATATTCATCGTCATGCCTAAAAATATTTCATCGTTGATGATTAACCGACAAGGCTCTTGCCGAGGGAAACGAACATGACCTCTTTGGGGAACATCAATAGCTGACATAATACAAATCATTAATAGTATTGAGTTATATGTAACCCAAACAATATTAATCGCTAAACTGTCTGGATTAACATTGGTATCTCTAAAATTCATGATATGTCTAAGCAGACCCAGAACCGATAGAATGATTACGGCTAGAAGAGGACGGATCAAAATCCAGTTAATGCGTATTTTATTGGGATCAGTATTGCCTTTTGGGGTCACCTTGAACGGCTTATTATAGGGATTGATTAAAGTCGTAACAATAGTAATTGCTAAGGGCAGACATATTAAGGTTTCATAGACATCTGACCAGAACACAGACCGGCGATTTTCAGTCAGCCAAGAAAAACACATCACCCCGCTAATCCAGTAGGGTAAATAAAAGAACAAAATTTCATTAATCGTAGCCCGTAGAGGGGCAATATCAAATAATAAGTAAGCTAAAGGGAAAAAGAGAAACATCACCCGGGGGATGGAGAGTAACCAATAGATAATGCCCAGGGAGTGGGAGATTCTTTGCCACCATTTTAGGTTGGGAATTGTAAAAAAATTCCACCGAGAAAATACCAACTGCAAAGTGCCCTGACACCAGCGCAATCTCTGACTAACAAATGCCCCAATTGTTTCAGGAGCTAAACCTGCCGAAAGAGCTTCATTCAAGTACTTTACTTTGTACCCAAGTGCCTGCATTTTCAAACCCGTGAAATAATCCTCGGTAATGCTATCCGTAGGAATGCCACCAATTTCATCCAAAGCAGAGCGACGTACTACAAAGCAACTGCCACAGCAAACCACAGAATCAAGAAAATCTCGACTGGGTTGGATATACCGAAAAAATAAGGTTTGTTCATTGTTGACAATTCCCTCTAAGCCGAGATTGACCGAAATGGGGTCTTCATTAAAAAAATTCTGGGGAGTTTGTAACAAGGCGGTCTTGGGGTCTTGGAAAAAGCCAACAGTGCGTTGTAAAAAATTCGTACAAGGCACAAAATCCGCATCAAATACAGCGACTAGCTCACCATGAACACTCGGAAGTGCATGATTGATATTGCCAGCTTTGGCATGACGATTATCAGGGCGGTCACGATACCCGCAACCTAAATCCTTAGCCAATTGCCGAACCTCTGGTCGCCTGGTATCATCAAGTAAATAAATTTTTTTATTCGGATAATCCATTGCCTGACAACCAATCACGGTTCTTCTTAAAATTTCTACCCCTTCATTATAAGTGGGGATCAATACATCCACTGAAGGTAAATAACGACCTTCTAAAACGGCTTTGCTCCACTGATCGGCTTCCTGGGAGCGGTCAATTTGGAAAATGTTGTGTAGGTAAAAAAAGATGGAATTGAGCAGTGATAAACATTCACCAAAAAATAGAGTAATGGAGAGGGATGTGGTCAGAGCATCATCCAGATTCAAGCTCCCAAAGAATCGCCAGAGTAAGTAACGTAAGCCCCAAAAAGCTGTTACCAAACTAACGATGGCTCTACTGAGAGTATTGGGCTTAGGAAATAGCTCTTTTAATAAAAAAGTAAAAGATAGCCATACTAGAGCGGGCAGTAATAGTGATTCCAAAGCAGAGCTACTTGGACGAAAAATGATCATCCCTCCCTGCCAAATATCAAGCCATTTTGATAAAAGGATATTGAAGTCAAAACTGAAAAGTAATACGGCTACCAGACTGATAAAACCGAGAAGTAGTAAATAACTATCCAACTTATCTAAATTAAAGATATTTTTCATGGTCGCTAAGGGAAAATCACCTCAACACTCTGCCCCACACTACAAAACCTCCCTCCGGCAAGTGCCTCACCATGGTCATCTAAAGTGACTTGTACTTCTAGCTCATTTCTCACGAATTCGTCTGGCGGTACAGCCACATCCGCACCTGCCGTAATCCTGCCGACCCCGCCCCGAATCGAGCGCACCCATCCCCGATAAATCCTATTGGAACCATCCAAAAGTCTTACTTCTGCGGGCTGTCCTAAGCGTAGTTTGCGATTCGCTCGTTCTGAAACCAAGGCAGTTGCCCAAACCTCATGACAATCGAGCAATTGCAAAATAGCCGTTCCCGTATTGACAGGCACGCCCAATTCTCCGGTACGAATATTTACAGACCAAACAACTGCCCTAACTGGGCTTTCCAATTTGGCTGACCGTTGCAAATTTAATTGCAGTTGAGCCTTGCGTAATTCTTGCTCCAAAGTCAGGACAGAAACTTCTAGTTGACGCTTTTCTTGGATTAAATCCGTAATTTCCTGTTGCAGGTCTAATAAGCGAATCTGGGGAAAACTAAACGTGCGGGCGGAATCGAGTTGTAAACCCTGCTGTATTGCGGTGAGGGCACTTAGGCTTCGATCTACCTCAGCTTGGCGACTGGCGACTAGGGCTGAGGCAGCTTTCATTTCGGCAAGGGCTTGATCGGCTCTCTGCTGGGAAACCGCCCCTTCTTCAGCCAGACGGGTAAATCTTTGGGCTTCTTTACGGGCTAGTTCTAAATTAGCCTGCGCTTGCTTTAGTTCACTACGGGCACGCTCTACATTGGCACGAAAAAAATCAATATCTAAGCTGATTTGACTCTGAGTTTTTTTAGTTAAAAAATCAGCAAGTCTTTGGCGGGCGTTCAGGCGCTCATTCACAGATTTCAGTTGATTTTGAGTGAGTCGTAATCTGCTGTTTAAGTTCTCCACATCAATGGCGATTTGGGGATTCCGTTCATTGGTAATTGAGCCAATTAAGAAACCCTTGGGTAGTACACTACCTACATTAATTCGCTCTAAATGGAGGGTGCCAGTAATCGGTGCATAGATGGTAATCAGTTCAGCGTTGATATAACCGACACGACTAATGACTCTGGTTTGTCTCTGCCAGAATAAATAACCGGCAAATATCATCAGTCCTGCACCAAAGAGAATGCGAAACCAACGAAAAAATTTACGCCGTAGATTGTTTTCGACAGCAGTTTCTTGCGGTTTATTCTGAAACAGGGTTGGTGGCATCTGATGTTAATAGTTTTGGAGAGGACACAATCGAAGCGATGAAAACAAAACTCTGGAACTGTGGCTCAGTACAGGACCAAAAATAAGCGAACCGCTGATCAATTTGTTTATACTAGCCCATTTCGCTCAAGGTGACAACCCGTATAGGGATTACAGATGATTCATGTGATTCAAAGGGTTATTAACAACCAGAATAAAGTTATTATTCCCCTAACCAATAACTCCTTAAACATAAAGTTTTTCTCACAATTCATATAAAAATTTAATGACTAACTTGAAGGAAGTATGGCAATTGCATCAATTTCGACCCGGGCATCTTTAGGCAAACGGGCGACCTGCACACAGGCTCTGGCGGGGGCATATCCATCAGAAAAATATTCCCCGTACACTTGATTCACGGCACTAAAATCCCCTAAATCTACTAAATAAATCGTGGTTTTTACCACCTGTTGCCAACCACAACCCGCCGCTTTCAAGACCGCCCCTAAATTTTCCATCACCTGTCGGGTTTGCAGGGTAATCTCATCCCCCACCATTTGCCCCTGGCTATTGAGGGGAATTTGCCCGGATAGAAATACGAATGTTCCCTGGGCTTGAATCGCTTGCCGATAGGGACCAATGGGAAGGGGGGCAGTAGGGGTTTGAATGGGTTGGGGGTTCATGGTTGGGGGGCAATACCGTAGTAACGAAATTGGTAATAATCGTGCAGGATTTGGCTGTGGTCAAAGCAGAGGGGATGGGGTAGTTCCCAGGGTAAAAAAATCCCCACGTTTTTGGCATCGTCTCCCGCTTGGGGCGCACCGGTGGCAGTGGCAATAAATACGGTGGCAATCGTGTGTTGGCGGGGGTCCCGTTGGGGGTCCGAATAGGTGTGAAATTGGCGAACCAACTGCACCGTTAAACCCGTTTCTTCCTGGGCTTCCCGCCGAGCCGCCTGCGCTAGGGTTTCCCCGTAGTCCACAAATCCGCCGGGGATGGCCCAACCCAAGGGTTCGTAGTGTCGTTCCACCAAGACGAGGGGGCGGTGGGGACGGTCCAGCAATTCGATCAGGATGTCCACCGTGGGGGCGGGGTTGCGGGGCGGGGTCACGCCTATTCCTCCTGCATATCCACATAAAGTTGGCGCAGTTGGTCGGTCAATTCTTGCCCCATCTGGTCAATAAATTCCCCGGCTTGGTTTTCGTCCATCCCATACCGTTCGCTCACATCCGGGTCGAGGAGATAGTCCCGCAGGCTTTCTAGCATAATTTCCGCCATTTCCTCCGCAAATTGATCCGCTGTGTTGGTATAGGGTGCCATACAGTAGAAGGAGTAAACATCATCTTTTTATTGTTACCATGCCCCAGCAGTTCCGCCTATCCTTGGATGTGATTAAGTTTAATGAACAGGGCTTGGTGCCAGCGATTATCCAGGACTACTTGGACGGGGTGGTGCTGATGTTTGCCTGGATGAACCGGGAATCTCTGCAAAAAACCCTGGAAACCGGGCGCACTTGGTTCTACAGCCGTTCCCGCCAAGCCCTCTGGCCCAAGGGGGAAACCTCCGGTCACGTCCAATGGGTGCGGTGGTGGCGCTATGACTGTGACCACGATGCCCTGTTAATCGGTGTCGAACAGGTGGGGGATATTGCATGCCACAAGGGGGAACGCAGTTGTTTCCATCTGATTGACGAACCCCATGCGCCTGCCCATCTACCGCCGGGGGATATGGTTGCCCAACTGTACGAGGTGATTTGCCAGCGCCGGGATCAACCCCAGGAGGGTTCCTACACCAGCCATCTGTTCACGGGGGGGGACAACCGGATTTTGAAAAAATTGGGGGAAGAAACCGCCGAATTGATCATGGCGTGTAAAGACCGGGAACCAGAAGCGATTGCCAGTGAATGTGCGGATGTGCTGTACCATACCCTGGTGGCTTTGGCGGCGTATCAGGTGCCCTGGCGGGCGGTTTTGCAGGAGTTGCAGCGGCGCCGTCGGTGATACAGTAGGCAAGTAATTTCCCTTTTTTCTGAGGAGTGTCCCATGTTGCGTCATCTGCTTCCCTTCCTGCCGGTTGTTTTCACGAGTACCGTGGCTGTTGCCCAACCCCGTACCTTCAATGTGCCGGTGCAACGGGGCATCACGGTGAGCCTGACGAATAATACGGGTCAGCCGGTGAGCATCGAGGTGCCTGGGCGGATTGGTGCCCGTACGTTACCAAACCGTGCCGCCCTCACCCTGCTTCTTAAACCCAATGAGAGTGTGCTTTACACAACCACGGGGAATTTCCTGATCCGTGCCGCCGCCAGTTTCAATGCTCCCCGCAACACGTTGAATTTGGTTCTAACCGAAACCCGCTCGATTGGGCAGGACACCCGCAGTGTGTTCATTGACCCCAGGAACCAGATATTGATTTTCTAAATTTGCTAATGGGCGCTTCTAAAAATAGGTCGCAGGGGTGTAGCCCCCGTCGGGTATGCCAGCGAGATAAACTTCAATGGGTGCCAATCAATAGAGGTACCCTTAATCTAATCCCACAACCAACGCCCGGGGTTGAACCGATGCTGGGGGTCTAATTGGTCTTTGACCCGGCGCATTAACGCCAAACTATTGCCCCGCACATCCCAACGGTTGGGAATCGCTGGACCGCACACCACACTCACAAAGCCTTCAGGGTAAACAAATTGCCGGATTTTGGTGACCAGGGCTTCCACATCGGCGGGTAGTGGTGTTAGGACAGCCCACCCCAACCCCACCCCACTGTGCATTTGTACCCAGGCGTGGGGGGCAATCTGCTGGAGATAAGTCACCAGGGCAACGGTACGGGTGGGCAATACGCCAATTTTTAGTAAAAGCTGGGGTTGCGTCCCCGGCAGGCTGAGATGACGGGTTAACTGTTCCCCCGTCGCCGGGTCAAGTTCCTGCACCGCCGCCCCGGTCAACACCTGGGGCAATCGTGCCACCTGTTCCGCCACCGCCACGGCTGTCCCCCGCAGTTCCAACCACAAACCCATCTGCGCCGGATAGCCCAATTGCGCCACCAGAGGGGCGGAGAGCACATCCCAAGCCGTGGGTTGCAACGCCGAGTCCAACAGCCCCTGCCGCCATTGCTCCAAGTCCTCCCCCTGGATGAGAAAACTCCGGGTCACGGGGGGAAGGGGATACAGACGCAAGGTCGCCTGGGTAATACAGCCCAAGGTGCCCCAGGAGCCGGTCAGCAGTTTCATCAGGTCGTAACCCGCCACATTTTTCACCACCTGCCCCCCCGCTTTGGTCTGGGCACCGTCCGGGCGCACCCAGCGAATCCCCAATACCCCATCCCGCACCCCGCCATACCGTTGCCGCCACGCCCCCGCATCCGCCGTCGCCATAATGCCCCCAACCGTCGCCTGGTCTGGGTACAGGGGTTGCACCGCCCAAAACTGCCCCTGCGCCGCCAACACGCTCCGTAAATCTACCCACTTCACCCCCACTTCCACCGTCACGACCAAATCCGCCACCTCGTAATTTAGAATACGATTTAATGCGGCTGTACTAATGGTTATCCCCACCGAATCTCGCTGATTACCCCAATGGGCTTTGCTGTTTTGCCCTGCCAAGTGTACCGCCTGCGCCCCGGATTGCCGCAAAATTTCCCCCAGTTCCGCCCCGCTCGCCGGTCGCATCGTCACACGAATTGTAATAATTTTTCACATTTTGCCCAGGTTATCCCCAGGTTATCCCCAGTTATCCCCAAGTTATCCACAGGTTGTCCCCAGTTATCCACAGGCTCTAGCGTTATTATCCCCATTCCAGCCCCCCCTGTGGATAACTTTTCCCTGTAACGGAATGTAACAAAAATCCGCCTCAAACCCCGTGTTCTCGTTAAGCATTGAGAATTATTACAAAACCGGATGATTGAGCGAATTTGACAGCCTGGCTTGGTTTCGGCTGAAATAGCTTCAGGTAAGAGCCGTCGAATTTGTAAAAAATTTGTAACGTTACGGGGCAAAGAATTATGAGTGGTCGGGTGGTGGTGCGGGCGGAGATTCCGGGGGAATTGCATGAGAGTTTGGAGGGGTATTTAGCCAAGCATCCCGATTGGGATGTGCATCGGGTGTGCAGTGCGGCATTGTCCCTGTTTTTACTTCAGAATGCGGAGAGTGACCGGCGGGTGGCGCGGGTTTATTTGGATACCCTATTTCGGGTGCCCCGGTAGGCGGGGTATAACTGGAGTGGTGTCTGCGGAGCCTAAAGACCATGTTGCGATTTCTGGTATTATCGCCGGGTACGAGCGTTGAGCAGTTGTGGCTGTTTCCCCTGTTACGCAGTTTGAGTCAAACCCCGGCGCAGGTGGATGTGGTGGTGGCTCCGGCGGTCATGTCCCTGTACCAGCTTTGCCCTTGGGTGACCCGGGGGTTGCCCTACGAGTACGGTAGCCGCAACAGTCTCACCGAGTGGGTGAATTTGTTGGGGATGGTGCGGGATGGTTATTACGATGGGGTGGTGCTGACCCGTCCCAGTGCCAATTTGAGTTTTTTGCTGTGGCTGAGTGGGGTGCGGGAGCGGGTGGGGTTTGCCGGGGCGGGACAACGGTGGTTGACCCAGGTGGTGACCCCGAAGCCGGAGCAATATCCCCCGGAGTATTACCACGATTTGACGAGGGGGTTGGGGTTGCAGGTGTCCTGTGGGGAACTGGCGGTACAAATTCCCGGGGCGGCGGTGGCTTGGGCGGAACAGCAACAGCGGCAGTTGGGTATCGAAGCCGGGTATGTCCTGCTGGTGGCGGACTCTGCCTATCCCCATTGGGGGCAGGTGGCGGCGCAGTTGCAACAGCAACAACCGGATTTACCCCTGGTGGCGTTGGGGGGGGCGATGGATATTCCCACCCTGGTGCCAGAGGATGAGAGCCAACAAGCCGCCCTTTTGGCGGGGGCAACCCTGGTGCTGGTCAGCGAAGCCCAACCCCTGCTTTTGCAATTGGCGGTGGCGGTGCAAACCCCGGTGGTGGCTTTGTTATCGGCGGCAACACCCGAGCGGTTTTTGCCAACCTCGGAACTGTGTATTCCCCTGCGGGCGGGCACTTTGGCGGCAATTTCCCCGCAACAGGTGGTGCAGGCGTTGGGATAGATTTTTATAAATCAAAGGGTCCATCCACAATCACCGTCCCATCCCCACAGGCAATTTGCCCCTTGCGGGTGGTGGGGTCCGCCCCGGGACGAAAGACTGGGTCGGCGGGGCGAAAACGCCCTGGGGTGCGGGCTTCACAGACCACCATCGTCATATTGTTGGGACCAGCGGCGGCTTGGTCAATAAAAATGGCACTCACCAGGGGACGGCGGGCTGGGGTCGTGGGAATGCCGTAAATAAACGCCCCCCGCACCGTTGTCCGAATCGCATAGGTGTACCCGGATACCAAGCGCACCCCCGCAATCTGCTCCAGGGGGGAAAACGCCGCCGTAAACCTGCCATTACGCTGGTGATAGGTCTTTTGCGCCCGGGTGATGGCACTCAGGGGTCGCCAAGGGACGGGTTGCGCCTGAACCGCACCAGCAATCACCGCACTGCCCATGATGCCCCACACCACTCCGATTTTCATCAGCCTGTCCCCTTGACCGCTTGCACCCCCAGTAAATCACAGGCAATGCCCCCAACACCAGAAGTCATGTGGCAAAAATGCGCCGCTCATATTAAAAGGTAAATGGCAGGTCACTAAAAATCACGGAGGTAACGGTCATGGCAGCATTGCTCACCCCAGAAGAGATCAATACCCAGGCGGCGGAGTTAACCGGCTGGACCGTCGAAGGCAAGACCCTCAAGTGGGAACATCGGTTTGTGGATTTCTTGGCGGCGATGAAATTTGTCAATTCCCTGGTCGAACCGGCGGAACAAATGGGGCATCACCCCGATATTTTCATCTCCTACAACCGGGTGGTCATCACCCTCACCACCCACGACGCTGGCGGCTTGACCCAAAAAGATTTTGATCTGGCAAAACAAATTAGCCAATTACTTTGAAAGTGGCAAGCTTTTGGCGAAAATGTATCGGATTTTACCATTTTAACCTATTGTCAAGGGGGATAAACTTGTCTTAAACTAATGTCTATGCTGTTCATGCGTTGTTCCGTCCAAGGTTCAGCATTGACCTGTGGTTCATCTATCGTTTGTTCTGGTGTGAGGGTAAACCATGTCTCAGAAATTGCTGTTCAAGTTGTTGGCGACGGGTTCCCTGGCGATGGGGGTTTCTTTAGCGATGGCTGGGGAAGCACAAGCCCAAACCGCCACGAGAAGTTCTCGGGAGTCGATCAATCAAGTCCGGGAGTACATTCGGGAACTCAAGGAAGATAACGAGTTAGGGCAAGTCACTTCGGTTTCCGAGTTTGTGGATGTGAAGCCGACGGATTGGGCGTTTTTGGCGTTGCAATCCTTGGTGGAACGGTATGGCTGTATCGTCGGTCTGCCCACCAATCCCCCCACGTATCAAGGGCGCAGGGCGACGACCCGTTATGAGTTTGCCGCCGGTTTGAATGCCTGCTTAGACCGGATTAATGAATTGATTGCCGCCTCGGTGGAAAACCTGGTCACCAAGGAGGATATGAGGCTCATCCAACGCCTGCAAGAGGAATTTGCCGCCGAACTGGCACTGTTGCGGGGACGGGTGGACACCTTGGAAGCTCGCACAGCCACCTTGGAAGCGCAACAATTTTCCACCACGACCAAGTTGACGGGTCAGGTGATCTTGGCGGCACAAGGAGCCTTTGGGGCGGCGAATCAAGCAGTACCCAAGGGGACACCTCAAGGAACTTTTGGGAACATCCAGGATGCCACCACCTTCGGCTATCGGGTTAACTTGAACTTCAACACCAGCTTTACGGGTAAAGACCTGTTGTTGACCACGATCCAGATGGATGATGTGACCCTGGGGGCGGGGGCGGCGGCGGTGACAGGCACCAATAGTTCCGCTTTGAGCTACAGCTTTTTGAACCGGGCGGGCGGGGGAACTGCGGGTCTCTGGTACCTCAGCTATAGTTTCCCGGTGTTGGCGGACAAGGGCAAAATCTTCATCACGGGCTATGGCGGTGGGGTGAATGATTATGTGGATACCCTCAGCCCCTTGAATGATGACGGTCAGGGTGCCCTGTCTGCCTTTGGTCTGCGCAACCCGTTGTACAACCAAAACTTGGCTTTGGGGGTAGGGGCTGGCTTTGGTTATGACTTCTTTGATGGCAAACTCAATTTCTCCATCGGTTATTTAGCCAATGGTAATGCGGGTTTGGGAGCCTTCACTCCGGCGGCGGGTGGGGGTACCGAGGGGCTGTTTGGTTCCTCCTTCAATGCCTATGCCCAGTTGACCGGTTATCCTCTGGAGAATCTGGGCTTGAGCTTGCTGTACATTCGCAGTGGGAGTGATATAGACTCCGGGTTGCCACTGAACTTCGGCGGTGGTGTTGGTACTGCCTCTGTGGATGCCTTGAATGGGGTAGTAGCTACTGAAGCGGATAACCTCGGTTTTCAATTCAAATGGCAACCCTTCAAAAACTTCATCCTGGGGGGGTGGTTTGGGGTGACTTGGTTCAATGACGTGGTGGCGGGGCTGAATGCTTCCGGTACGGCGTTGAACTATGCCCTGGTGTTTGCTTTCCCGGATGTGGGGACGAAAGGTTCCCAAGCGCAAATTGTGGTGGGTGCGCCCCCCTACTTGAGTAGTAGTACCGGATTGGTGGCAAATGGCTTGACGGGTGCGGCGGCAGATGATGTCCCCATCCTCGTGGAGGCTTCCTACCGGTTCAAATTCACTGAATACCTCTCCATTACTCCTGGCGTGATTGCCATCTTTAACCCGGAAGGTAACAGTGCCAATAATACGGTGTTTGTGGGTGTCATCCGTTCCACCTTTAGCTTTTAACTTCTCAACCTGAACTCCATGTGTCTTTGCCCCTCGTTCTGAGGGGTTTTTTATTGCCTTTGAATTTGACCCATAAACCAAGTGGTAACGGCGGCTTGATGTTCGGTGCGACTCCGTTGCAAAGCCTGTTCCAGTAAATTTAATCCCAATCCGGGCAATACCTGGGAGGTACGAATACGGCGACTACTGCCATCCGGGCTAATGGCAAAACCAAAAATTTGCTGAATTTCCACCGCCACAATCCAATACTCAGGAATCCCCAAATCCTCGTACTGCAAGCGTTTGGCACCCAGGTCATCCCCCAGGGACGTATCGCTGATTTCAATGACTAAATCGGGTAGGGGATAGGTGTCCACATCCACCACCCGTGTCCCCCAGGGAATCCGATTGGCATTTTCCCCCACATAAACGGAAATATCCGGTTGGAATTCATTGCGCCCCGCTTGCCGATAGGAACAGGCATCCTTGACCGTGGCTAATAGGTGCCTTTGCCCGACCCAAAACGTGAGCATAAATAAAAGCAGGGCATGGTCATTGGCATGGTCAGAGCCGGTGGACATGGGTTCAAAACGATAGTGCCCTTGGTAATAATACCCCTTGAGTTTGCTATTTTTGGGGTCGTCACTCATGGACACAAATTCATCCCAATTGGCTCTTTGCCAAGTATTTAAGGGGGTTTGGGTCACACTCAAAGTCATGGGTTTTAGGGGTGATTCAATTGATGTTTTACCTGTTCCATAAACCAAGCAGTAACGGCGGCTTGATGTTCGGTGCGACTCCGTTGCAAAGCCTGTTCCAGTAAATTTAACGCTAATCCGGGCAATACCTGGGAGGTACGAATACGGCGACTACTGCCATCGGGGCTAATGGCAAAACCAAAAATTTGCTGAATTTCCACCGCCACAATCCAATACTCAGGAATCCCCAAATCCTCATACTGCAAGCGTTTGGCGCCCAGGTCATCCCCCAGGGACGTATCGCTGATTTCAATGACTAAATCGGGCAGGGGATAGGTGTCCACATCCACCACCCGTGTCCCCCAGGGAATCCGATTGGCATTTTCCCCCACATAAACGGAAATATCCGGTTGGAATTCATTGCGCCCCAACTGCCGATAGGAACAGGCATCAT
Organism: Synechococcus sp. C9; assembly: GCF_022984075.1. Taxonomy (NCBI): domain Bacteria; kingdom Bacillati; phylum Cyanobacteriota; class Cyanophyceae; order Synechococcales; family Synechococcaceae; genus Synechococcus; species Synechococcus sp. C9. The sequence continues at coordinate 85,412 of NZ_JALAAD010000001.1, forward strand.
GGGCATTCATGGCAATACCCCGCAGGGCGGCAAAGAGACCGACCAAAACGCTAATCGTCATGTGGTCTTTAGAATGGTCGGAGCCGGTGGACATGGGTTCAAAACGGTAGTGCCCTTGGTAATAATACCCCTTGAGTTTGCTATTTTTGGAGTCGTCGCTCATGGACACAAATTCATCCCAATTGGCTCTTTGCCAAGTATTTAAGGGGGGTTGGGTCACACTCAAAGTCATGGGAATTATGCCAATCGCTATCGCAATTTTAACCGATGAGCAAACCGCTATTCAAAATAATTAAGGATGGGAACCATATAGCAGTCCTATTTGATTTACAAACAAAAATTTTCCAGAACCAAGGACGGGGGCGGTGCCCCTGCGACCCCTATTCTATTCTCATTTAGGATTGCTATAACAACTGTCATCGAATTGTAGGCACTCCCCTGCGACCGCTAACTTTGAATTGATAGAGGTGCCCTAATGTGACTAATTCTAACGAACGAATTTACTGCTAATTTATTGAGAATGCCGGGGTTGCCAGCCGGGTTGCCAAAGTTCCCGATCCGCCAGTTGCTGGGCATTCAGCCAAAAACGTACCTTGGGGTCACACACCGCCACCAATTCCACAAAGGTAAACTGCGCCTGACGTTTGATATTTTTGACCTGAAAGTGCCGCCACCCCCAGGTAGTCTGCCGGGCTGTCCACTGGGAACCCAGGCGAGGGATTAACCGCTTGGGCATGGGGAACCCCAACCGCTGAGCAGTCGTTCCATGTCCAGGTATTGCGCCATCATCTGTTGCACGTATTGAATTTTCACCGGCTCCCGCAGTCGTACCTGCTCAAAGGTGCGTTCGATGGTTTCCACCGCCGTCAGCGTGTCCATGTCCACCATCAGGATGGGAATTTCCATTTCCTCGGCACGGCTCAAAACCATGGGGCTGGGGGGATTCGGACCAGTTAACACCAGGCATTGGGTCGAGGCTTCCAGGGCGGCGAGTTGAATGTCCGTGCGACCACTGCCGGTGATCACCACCATATTCACCCCCTGGCGGAAGTAATCCAGGGCGGCATTGACGCTCATGGCACCGATGGAGAGATGTTCGACCAGTAAATCCATCCGTTCGGGACAACAGACCACCTGCGCCTGCAAATGGTGCGCCAATTCCCCCACCGGCACACTGCGTAAGAGGCGACTGCGGGGCAAAACCCCCAATACCGGTATCCCCCGTTGTTCCAGCATGGGCACCAGAATTTCCTGCACCGGTTGGTCCGCCGGTACCGCATTCAGCAAAACCCCCCGCAACCGTTCCCCCAGATGCGCCTGCGCCATGAGCAATTCATCCAGCACCAGCAGGGACTGGCACCGCACCACCAGGACAACGCCCGCCTCCAGAACCGCCGCCATGTGCGCCAACCCCAAACCAAACAAATGCCCCTCGGAGAGATTGGCGGGGGCTTCCAAAAGCATCAGGTCGGGAACGGTGAGATTTCTATACGACTCCAATGCCGCCGTCAGGGGGGTCGCCTGGGGCAATAAATCCGGTTGTTTCAGCCAATCTTCCCAAAAAACCAGGGTGGGGGCGAGGCAGTCTGGCGGTAATTTCAACACCTGCGCCGCCAATTGCCCATCCGCATCCAGGGGCACGGGGTCGCTGGTGACCCGCTCGGTGCCTACGGGTTTCCCATAACCAATGCGGTAGTGACGGGCTTGGAGTTGTTGGGCAATCCCCAGGGTGGCGGTGGACTTGCCACTATACGCCTGGGTGGAACCGATAAACAAAAAACGGCTGGTCACTGCCTCACCTGTTGGACGTGGGAAGAAATCCGCCCCATAATTTCATCATACCAGTCCTCCCCTGGCTCTGGGCGCACCCACCCCTGTCCCCGCAGAAAGCCCGTATTGGCACCGGGGCAAAAATAGGTGACCGGGCGTTCCCCCAGCCAGGTTTTGAGCCATGCCATACTGCGTTGTTGCCGCAACCAATGGAAAGTCTTGCGGGTGGCGAGTAGGCTGAGTTTCCCTTGGGGGTTGGGGAGCAAATGCCGCCCGGTGAACAGCACCCCCCCCCACCGTTCCAGGTAGATGCAACTACTGCCGGGGCTATACCCTGGGGTCCAAATCATGGTCACGCCTGGCACCACGGTCAGGGTTTGGGCGAAGGGATGCACCCACACCCCCGGATAGAGGTAGGCTTCCTGTTGCTGGGTGACAATGGGGCAGTCAAATGCTTGTTGCCATTGGGGAATGCGGTCGGCACCGTCCCGGTGGGTCAGGAGTAACTGCTGGATGCCTCCTTGGCTGTGACACCAGGGGTGAAAGTCCCAGGCGGGGCAGTCAATGAGGAGATTCCCCGCCAGCCCCAGGGTCTCCCCTACAATGAAATAGCTGGTACCGCCCAGGGTGTGCCGTTGGGGGGGAAAGGCAAAAATTCCGTCCAGTATGGGTTTCGGGGCTAGGGATGACATGGGTGACGTTGGGGGTATTGGCGTTGACCACCTTTCTTCTAGTGTGGCATCATGCCCGCTATCTGAGCCGCACCCCTTGGTGGTTGCTGTGGTTGGTGCTGATGTTGCCGGGGTTGGTGGTGGGGGTATGGGTGTGGTTCCACGGGGAAGAACAGGCGATGCCTGCGGTGCTGGTGGTGATGCCCTTCCTGTTGAGTGGCGTGTTTTATTTCCTGCTGGTACGGCAAGGGGGGGGCGTACCCCGGCTGTTGACCGAAACTTTACCGGCTCCTCTGACCCCGGCGGAAATGACCCACCTGCACCAATGCTTTCCCTGGGAACTTTATGCCCTGCAAAGGATTGACCAACGGGAAGGGGTGGTGGTCTGTGCGGGTCGGTTACGGGGGAATGCCGCAACAGCCTACCAGGTGGTGGCGCAAAACATCCAGGCCCAATTGGGGCAACGGTTTTGGCTGATCCTGGCACCGAACGCTGACCAAAAACCCTATTTTGCCCTGGTGCCCCGGCGGATGCCTGCCCCCCGTCCCGATGGCTGGGTGATTGGGGTCACCAGTCTGGGGCTGGGGTTGTGGATCACCCGGACGGTCACGGCACCCTACCTGGGCATTGCCCAACCCCTGGGCTGGGGGTATGGGGTGGGGGTGTTGGCGATTCTGCTGGCACGGGAGGTGGGACAACGGTGGGGTCTGCGTTCCTGGGGGGGCAAAAGCGGCTGGCCGTGGCTGATTCCATTGCCCTGCTGGCCGGGGGTCTTGGGCACCTACAGCGGGATCACCGAACCGCTACCGGATCGGCGGGCGTTGGTGGATCGCACCTGGCTCGGTGTGGGGTTGGCCTTGGCGGTGACCCTGGGTCTGTTGCTGTGGGGGTTGGGGCATTCGCCGCTCACCCCTGGGGGATTTTTGCCCCACCATTCCTACCTGCTGTGGGTGGTCAGCCGTTGGGTGTGGGGGGATGCAATGACGGCGGGCATGGGGTTGCACCTGCATCCGGTGGCGTGGGCGGGGGTTGTGGGTTTGGGACTGCTGGGGATACAGTTGACCCCGGTAGGGCGGTTGGATGGGGGATGCCTATTGCACGCCCTGGTGGGACGGCGGGGGGCGCAACGATGGGGCTGGGTGACCAAAGCCCTGGTTCTCCTGCTGGGTTGGCAGGTACAACCCTGGTTGCGGGGGTGGGGGGTTTTGTTGTTGTTCATCCCGACTATGCCGCCGCTGGTGCTGAATGAGGTGACGGAACTGGACTCTAAACGGGATGGGTTGGGACTGCTGGGTTTGGGCTTGTTCCTGGCAATTATCCTGCCCGCACCTGGTTTTTTGCCCAGGGTTGGGTAGTGGTTTGCATGGCCGCTAGGACTGCGGTGGGGGTCACCGGAAAGGGCAAACGGTGGATGTCACTCCCAGGGCGGCAGATCACCTCCGCCAGTTGGGCTAATTCTGCGGCGGGCAATCCCCCCAACCCCAAATCAGCTAGGGTGCAAGGCAAATGAATCTGTTGATACAACGTGAGTAACTGCGCCCGGGCCACTCCCGCCAAGGGATACCCCTGGGCTTCCTCTAAGCGCAACTGCACCAAAATCCCAAACGCCACCTTTTCCCCGTGGAGCCACGCATGGGTCTGGGGCCAATGGGTGAGGCCATTATGCACCGCATGGGCGGCCACCGTCCGGCATTGGGCACCCCCCACCCCACCAATCAACCCCGCCATCAAGACCGTGGCATCCACCACCTCCTGCCAAGTCAGACTCCCCGGTGTCGCCAGGGCTGGTACCGCTTTTTGCAGTAAAATGTCCCGCAAAATTCTGGCCTGTTGCACCGCCATCACCACGGGGGTATCCGTGGATTCACCATTGCTAATAGCGGCTTCGTACCATTTGGCCAAGGCATCCCCAATCCCTGATGCGAGGGTGCGGGGAGGGGCGGTTTGCACCAGGTCATAGTCCAAAAGTAATAATTCCGGGCAGTGGCGCAGGGGTACATCGTACTGAAAGGCCCCCGCCGGGGAATAGATATTGCTCAAGGCCGTCCAAGCGGCACAGGTCGCACCGGTGGTGGGAATGGTGATCACTGGTAACTGGGCATCATGGGCGGCGAGTTTTCCCGCATCCAGGGCTTTGCCTCCCCCACAGGCCAGCACCCCGCCGACCCGGTGGGCACGCATCGCCTCGCTAAGTTCCTGGCGCAGGGCTGTCGTACATTCCCGCAGGGGTACCACCTGCACCGGCTCAATTCCCACCGCCCGCAGTCGGGGCAACACCAAATCACTACTTGTCTGCCCCCCCACCAACAGCCAACGTTGGGTGATGGCGGTCAACCGTTCCGGGTACTGGGAAATTAAATCCCGCCCCCGCAGTACCGACTGGGGGCTAATCACCAACTCGGACATGAACTGAATCACCGGGTTAATTTTTTTCTGAATCAGGGGATGCCCGTTCTAAGCGAGCCAACGCCTGGGAATCCAATTCTACCACCATCCCAGGGTCTTGCCGCTGGCGCAGGGAACGGCGCACCTGTCCCAGATAGAGGGGTTCTGTCACCCCCGGTTCCGGGTGGAGCAACGTGCGGGCCCGTACCGTCAACACCGCATCCCCCGTCGCCAAACGACCATAGGAAAATAAATCATTCGCCGCCTGTTGCAGGGTCGCCGTCAGTTGTTCTGGGGTGAGATGCCCCGACACGGCAATCACCGCCTGGGTGCCCCCCCCATCGTACACGGTGGTATAACGGCTGGCATTGGGCAGAACCGTGCGGGTCACAGGGGTCAATCCCAGGGCAAACAAGCCCCCGGTGAGAACCGCCATAAAGCCGGTAATCCCCACCAACCGGAAGCGGATGCCCCAGCGCCAGCCAAAGCCCACCAGCGTCACCAGGGCACACAGGAGCGTCAAGCCCCCCATCACCCGCGCCGCCTGGGCAAATTCCGCCACACTGGGAACCGCCAGGAAAACGGGGCTGGTCAGGAGTAAATGCGAAACCTCAGGAACAGTCATGCTCATTGCACAAATTGTTGGACCACGGACACCAATTCCTTGGGGGCAAAAGGCTTGGTGATGTAGGCATTTCCCCCCTGGCGCATCGCCCAAAACCGGTCAAATTCTTGATTTTTGGAGGTGCAAAAGACAATCGGTATCTGGCTAAATTCTGGGCGGGCCCGGATCATCCGGCAGAGGTCCAACCCACTTTGCCCCGACATGACAATATCCAACAACACCAACGCCGGGGTATGCTCCAACAACCACGCCCAGGCGGGTTCCACCCCCTCAAAGGCTACCACCTCAAACCCCATCTGGGAGAGCAAACCCGTGATCAATTGTTTTTCGGCTCGCCCATCTTCTACCAAGAGGATCGTCTTTGTGGCGGTCAATTCAGCCATTCCTTGCCCTTTGAAAATTTCCACTACGAGCTTATCCCATTTGCGGAGGGGGAGGGGCGCAATTTCTGCACCGCCTGGGTCAATTGCTCCGGGGCAAAGGGTTTCGTCAGATAGGAATTTGCCCCCACCAACTGCGCCCGCAGGCGGTCAATCAACCCATCTCGCCCGGTCAACATCACAATCGGCACATCCTGCAACTGGCGGGACTGACGCAACATCCGGCACAACTCATACCCATCGATATCCGGCATATTAATATCCAACAAAATCACCTCCGGGCGGCGGCGTACCAGAGTAGTCAAGGCCCGTGCCGGTTCCGTAATCGCCACAATGTCATAACCCTCCAACTCCAGGGTCATCTGCACCTGCCGCTGTACCGCCTTGCTGTCATCAATACAGGCAATCACCGGTTTGGGTTGGGGGGGATGCTCGGGAGCCGCCACCGGCGCCGCAAAGGGTAAACTCACCAACGTGCCCGCCCCCACCAAGCCCCGCACCCGAGTCGCCAATTCCAAAGGGGCAACCCGCACCCGGGACGCAAATTCATAAACACAAAGTTTTTGCCCAAACATCTGAATCCAGGTTGCCAAGGTTTGCCGTCCCCAGAATTTCTCGTACTCCGGCGTGCCCTGAATCTGCTCCCAAAAATCGCAAAACGCCCCCACCTGCCCCATATCCAGGTACAGGCGACTCAGGGGGGACAAACCCTGCCCCCGCACCAACTGCCACCCATACACCTGTTGCCGCACCGCCGCCAGCAAATCCTGCCAAGGGGGCGTGATCAAAATCGGGTCAGGTTGCACATTGCGCTGAAAATGCATCGGAGCCTTGGGAATCGCCACCGCCTGTACCAGGGCTTCCTGGCTCAACCGGGTCACCACCTGGCGCAACTCCCCCAAGGGCAATGCCTGTCTCTGCCACCACTCCCGCAACCACGCCGGTTCCGACTCTAAAGCCCCCAGGGAAGGCCACTCCAAATCCGGGCGCAGACGGGACAAAATGCTGGTGAGCCGTTCCCTCTGTCCTGCAATACTACTGGCATAGTACAGCCGTTGCCCACCCAGATACACGCACCAACCCGCTCCCTCCACCTGGGGGTCATAGATGGTCAGAGAACCGGTTAAATCCCGGGCGGCTAATTCTCGGAGGGCTTTGTAGGGAGAGGCGACTGTTTTCATCACCATTGTTTAACGTCATGTTAATTATGCCCACAACCTCTCCAAACCCAGATGTAGCCTATGTAACCAAAATCCCCCGTTGGGCATCCTGGTGGGGCTAGTAGCGGATTTCCAGCTTCACTTGGGCTTGGACGGTCTGGTCGCCGCCGAGGATGGGGGTACTGGCACGGACTTCCGCCAATGCAAAACTGCGGGGAATTGGGGTACTGCTTCCTAAAATGGTGACCCCCACCACCTCCTTGGGGGTGAGTTGGAGGGCTTGGAGAACTATCTGGGCTTGTTTTTGGGCATCCTGCACCGCCGCTTGCAGTGCTTGTATCCGTCCTTGTTCCAGAGCCGATTCAGTGGCGACAAAACTGAGGCGGTTAATCTGATTTGCCCCTTGGCTGACCAATTGATCCAGCACCGCCCCGGTTTGGCTGATGGGCAGTTGAAACCGCACCGTATTCCGCCCCGTAAACCCGAGCAATTGTTGCCGTTCCCCGTAGATGGGAAAAAGCTGTACCCCAGTGGTGGTGAGTTTTTCGGCGGATTTTTGCCGCAGGGTGCTGATGATTTTATCCAGCCGTTGGGCAATTTCCATCTGTACTTGGTTGGCGTTGTTGCCCCGGATTTCCACCCCAACTTCCACCTCAGCCAATTGGGCGGGTAGGGTAATCACGCCCTGACCAGTGACCTGGAGTACCCGTTCTGACCCCCGTTCTTGGGCAAGGGCAACGGGCATGACTGACCACCAACTGACGACCACCAATACCCCGACCCACCCACGGGCTTTTCGGATTTGACCCATACCGCCTCACACCTCAATTTTCATCAGTTCCCAAGTAAGATGGCACAATTCCCCCAGAGGTTCCCGCATGGGGAGCGTGTTTAACCAGGGCATCCCCACACCAGTTGAGTTAAGGGCATCTCTATTTATTTGAGCCAGTCATAAATCTCATCGTTGGCATACTAAATATTACCCAGAACCAAGGGCGGGGGATACCCCCTGCGACCGCTAACTTTGAATTTATAGAAGTGCCCTTAAATCGTTCCGTAATCATCTAAAATTTTAGTAAAGCCCAGCGCAAAACCTATGGTTTCGATTATTCAGCCCCCCGTTGAACCCGCCGTTCCGGTACCATTACCCCCGGATAACCTGATTTTTGATGATGGAGAACCCTTGGAAAGTAATCGCCATCGCATTGCCATGAATGTGCTGATTCGTTCCGCCCAGCAGGCACTTTCGCACCGCTCGGATGTGTTTATCGGCGGCAATATGTTTGTGTACTTCAGCCGGGAACAGGCGATGAATCGGAATGTGCGTGGCCCCGATGTTCTGATGGTGTTGGGGGTTCCCCCTCGCCCACGGCAAGGTTGGGTGGTCTGGGAGGAAGGGGGGCGGTATCCCGATGTGATTGTAGAATTACTTTCCCCCAGTACGGCGGCTTTTGACCGAGGCGCCAAAAAAGATTTGTATGAGCAGGTTTTTCGCACCCCCTACTATTTTGTGTTTGACCCGTTTGCACCGGAGTCGTTGGCGGGGTGGCGGTTGAACGCCAGTGAGGGTTATCAGCCCTTAGTGGCGAATGAACGGGGGTGGCTGTGGTGCGACTTGTTGGGCTTGTGGTTGGGAGTGTGGGAGGGAGTGATTGACCGCGAAGGTCCCTGCAGTTGGCTAAGGTTGTACACGCCCGCAGGAGATTTGGCACTGTTACCGGAGGAAGCGGCGCAACAACGAGCCGAACAGGAAAAACAACGAGCCGAGCAGGAAAAACAACGGGCTGACCGATTGGCGGCTAAACTGCGGGAGTTAGGTGTGGAGGTAGAAGATTAAATCAGCACCTGATTCAAATTTGCATCTTACCCACCCCGCTCCTGCTAATTTTTTGCCGTTGGGGCATTCTGATTCATTAGTTCTAAATAAATATGTTCTAGGCGCACGGGTTGGCGGGCAATGGAGGTGAGGGAAATCCCGGAAAACAGGTTCATAATTTGGTTTAATTCTAGTGCTTCCGGCACCCAGAATAGTAAATCCTGATTGTAGTTGCGAATCGCCCAACCCAATGTCTGCGCCCGTTGCATTGCGATTTCCGGGGTAGGGGTTTGAATCGTTAAAACTTCCGCCGCCGGAATCAGGGTTTTCAGAGAATCTAAAGTCCCTTCAGCAACTAACCTTCCCTGTTTTAAGATACCAATTCGGTCGCACATCCGTTCCGCCTCTTCCAGTAAATGGGTGGTGAGTAATAGGGTCATGCCCTGCCGTTGACATTGGCGAATCAACTGCCACACTTCAAAGCGAGATTCAATATCCAAACTCGCAGTCGGTTCATCCAAAATTAACAGTTTTGGTTGATGAATTAAGGCAATGGCAATGTTCAACCGCCTTTGCATCCCCCCGCTGAGATTTTCAGCCAGACTATCCGCCCGCAATTCCAATCCCACCAGCCGGAGACATTGCTGGACTCGCTGAGCCAATTCCCGCTCCGCCACCCCATAAATACGCCCAAAAAAATACAGATGTTCCGCACAGGTTAAACTCTGATAGAGTAAATCTTTTTGCGGGGCAACCCCCAGGAGATAACGGTGGCTCGGTCGCCAGGATTGACCAGCAATATATACCTGCCCTTGGTCAGGATTCAAGAGGTGGCAAATGATATTAATTAAAGTGGTTTTACCCGCCCCATTGGGTCCCAGGAGTCCATAAATTTCTCCCGATTTGATCTCTAAATTAATTCCCTGGAGAACCGGGCGGTTGGGATAACTCTTGTATAGCTGTTCAACTTTTAGCACAGGACACGGGGGAAAATGAATTTACATAGCCATCTTAGTGGAATTTAGATGGAATTTAGAAAACCATGATCCCAGCGACATCGCCAACAGATTTACTTTCCTAATCTTGAGGTCGCTTCCTGTTCCAATTCCTGCACCAATTGTTCCAGGTGATTGCGTTGGGCACGAAACACGGAACTACAAAAATGGCAGGTGATTTCCGCCCCGTCATCTTGGTGAATCATGCTTTGCAATTCCCCAACCCCCAACATTTTCAACGCCCCCAAAACCCGGTCAAAATTGCACCCACAATGGAATCGCACCAACTGGGTTTCGGGAAACACCGTTAAATCCATATCCCCCAGCAACTCTTGAAACATATCCCCCAACTGCCGACCTGCCAATAGCAACGGGGTAAACCCGGACAGTGCCGACACCCGAGATTCCAACACGCTGATCAATTCCTCGTCCGCCGCCGCCTTGGGCAAAATCTGTAATAACAAACCACCCGCCGCCTGCACCTGCCCCCCTTCCAGATAAACCCCCAAAGCCAATGCCGATGGGGTCTGTTCCGAAGTGCTCAAGTAATAGGTGATGTCTTCCCCCACCTCCCCGGACACCAGTTCCACTGTACTGGCATAGGGATAGCCGTAACCGTTGTCCCGCAGGACATAGAGATACCCCTGGGAACCCACCGCCTGACTCACATCCAATTTGCCCCGGGCATTGGGCGGCAATTCCACCCCCGGCTGGTCCACATAACCCCGCACGGTGCCGTCCCGTCCCGCATCCACAAATACGGTACCCAAGGGACCATTGCCCTGAAACCGGATATTCACCCGTGCCGATTGGCGTTTCATGTTGGACGCCAGCAGTAACCCAGCACTCATGGTGCGCCCCAAAGCCGCCGTTGCCACATAGGATAACCCGTGCCGCTGTCGAGCCTCCGCCACCAATCGGGTCGTGATCACCCCCACCGCCCGAATCGCTCCACCCGCCGCCGTTGCCCGCACCAACTGGTCCACCATACCCATTTCCCGAACAATATCTCTATGATGGTATCGTGTTTCTCCCAGAACCGATGCCCTCCCCCTTGCCCGACATTGCCACCGTGATTGAACACGCCCTTTTGCAACCGGGGATCACTCCTGATGCCGTCCAACAGGGTTGTTACGAAGCAGACCGGTATCAATTTCCGGTGGTCTGTGTCTATCCAAGCGCAGTACAACAATGCGTGGAACTCCTGCATCAATCTCCCTGTCGGGTCTGTGCCGTGATTGGTTTTCCCAGTGGTGCTACAACTTCAGCAGTGAAATACTACGAAGCGATGGAAGCGGTAGAATCTGGTGCTAAAGAGTTGGATGTGGTCATTAATTTGGGTTGGCTCAAAGGGGGTAAAACCAAAGCAGTCTATGAAGAAATTGCCCAGATTGTCAGTGAAACCAAACAAACCGTTAAAGCCATTTTAGAAATGAATATCCTCACCCAAGAGGAACAGAAATTAGCCGCTGAAATCTGTTTAGATGCGGGTGTACATTATCTCAAAACTGGTACCGGCTGGTTCGGGGGAGCAACGGTAGAACAGGTCAGCTTTTTACAAAAAATTGGCAATAATCGGGTGGGGATCAAAGCCTCCGGTGGAATTAAAACCATCACTCAAGCTCAGGAATTACTGTTAGCCGGAGCCACCCGCATCGGCACTTCCCGAGGGGTAGATTTGGTCAAACAACAGGCGGAATTAAATGCCTAACCCAGGGGATTTTTGGCAGGAATTTCAACCCATTGCTTGGATTGCCACCACACCGGTTAGTCAAAACCGTTTGTTACCCCTCGCCCAAAGTTCCCAGAGCATTTTATGGTGTTCCCCTCACTTAGAAACTCATCCTCATTGCCAAAGATATAACAATTCCTTGCGAGAACATTTAACCGCCATTTGGTCAGATCAAAAAGCACTCATTTTTAGTTTAACTTTGGGGGCAGTGGTACGTTTGATCGCCCCTTTTTTAAGCGATAAATACCGTGACCCAATTGTGCTGTGCATCCCGGAATCAGGGGAATATGTGATTACTGTTTGCGGCGGACATCAGCATCAGGGCGACCGACTTTGTGAACAGATTGCCCATTTATTGGGAATGAAACCGGTGATTACCGATGCCGCTACTGCCCACGAGATGCCTGGGGTAGATACCTGGGGAATGCCCTGGGGTTGGCGCAAAGGGGCGGGGGACTGGACGGGTATAGCGAGTGCGGTGATTCGGGGAGAACCCGTTGCAATTATTCAAGAATCAGGAACTACCCTATGGCGGCAAACCATTACATCAAAAACCAATTTAATTTTCACCGATAAACCGGATGCTCATGCTCAAACCATCTGGATTACCCATCGGGAACTTACACCCTCCCAACCGGGTCAGATTGTTTGGCATCCCCGCACACTTTGGGTAGGCATTGGTTGTGAACGGGGCACTTCTGAAACTAAACTATATGAGGCGATTCAAACGGTTTTTAATGCCCACCAATTATCCTTAAACGCCATCGCCGGGATTGCCAGTTTAGATATTAAAAAAAATGAAATTGGCTTAGTCAATTTAGCCCAATCGCAAGGGTGGCAGTTGGTGACTTTTTCGGCGGAAACTTTGCGGGCAATTCCAGTTCCCAATCCATCCCCGATTGTCGCCCAAACGGTGGGAACCGCCAGCGTTGCCGAAGCCAGTGCCATTCAAGCGTCCCAAGGCACTTTATTAGTTCCCAAACACATCCTGGGTGCCGTGACCGTAGCGGTAGCCCTATCCCCGCAGGAATGGCTGGATCGGTCGGGAACCCTGTACTTGGTGGGCATGGGACCGGGGGATTTAGCCCATCTGACCCCTGCCGCTCGCAATGCCATCAGACAGGCAGATGTGGTCATTGGCTATAATTTATACTTACAACTACTTAACGGGATCAAACATCCCAGTCAGATTTGGGAACCTTACCCGATTGGCGAGGAAACCCGGCGGGCAGAACGGGCGATTGAATTAGCTCGCTGGGGGTTAACCGTAGCGGTGGTATCCTCTGGGGATTGTGGCATTTATGGCATGGCGGGTGTGGTGATGGAACTGTTACAAAAACAAAGTAATATCCACCCAGAATTTAATGTACAAATCATCCCTGGCATTTCCGCTTTGCAGTCTGCCGCGAGTCGGGTGGGAGTGCCCTTGATGCAGGATTTTTGTGCGATTAGTTTAAGTGATTTACACGTGCCTTGGGAGATCATTACCCAACGGGTTACGCACGCCGCCCAAGGGGATTTTGTCACCATTTTTTACAATCCTTGTTCCCAACAACGAACTTGGCAATTGCCCACAGCCCAGGCGATTTTCTTGCAATATCGTGACCCGCAAACCCCGGTAGCAATTGTGCGGCAAGCCTACCGTAAAGATGAACAGATTTGGTACACTAATTTAGAGAATTTAACCAAACAACCCATTGATATGTTTTGCACAATTATCATTGGCAATTCTCGCACTTATCCAACTAAATATGGTCTAATTACCCCTCGGAATTACCCACTAAAATCGCCCCATTTTGACCCCCAAAACCAAAACTTAAATTCAGAATAGAGCGAAGTTTTTTATCCTGCTTAACCCGTACAAAATTTGCTGAAAAATCCGGTTCAGTCAACCCCACACAAGGGGGTAAAACCTGGTCTTTTATGGCTAATAAAGAAAAAATGATATTAACAATCCCGGAGGCTCCTAAACTGTGCCCCGTTGCCCCTTTGGTTGCCAAAATTGGTATATCATCAGGGAATAAACGCTGTATGATCCGAATTTCTCGTTCATCATTGCGTAGGGTTCCTGTGCCGTGCGTGTGGATAGCGGAACATTGATTGAAGGTTAAATTATTCGCTTTGAAACAGTTATCAATCGCCGTAATTGCCGCCTCTATATCCCGACTGGGTAGCACAGGATTATCCGCATCACACGTGCATCCCCAACCCAGGATCGAACCATATTTTGATTGAGCATGATTTGGCTTTTCCAGTAATAGCACTCCTGCCGCTTCTCCTAATACAAACCCTTGCCGTTTTTGATCAAAAGGGAAACAGCCCTGTTTGGCTAAAGCACCCATCTGGCTAAATCCCGCCAGGGTCAAGGGCGTAATCGGCGCATCCACCGCCCCTACAATCACCTGCGAGCATTGTCCTTGGCGTAGCCACTCCACCCCCGTCGCCACCGCCCATGCCCCAGTTGCACACGCCGCCATCGGTGCTGATACTAAACTTTTTGTGCCTACTTTAGCGGCAACTACACGGGCAAAACTACCCGGCAAATGTTCTAACCATGTATGGTAATCATCCCGCTGATGGGTTAACCATTGTTCCCATAGATATTGCGCTCCCCGGCTCGAACCAATGACCACACCGCAATTGGGTAAAGGTAATTCCCATCCGGCATCCTGTAATGCTTCTGTCAAGGCAGTAAGTAATAACATTGTCGGATCGCTAGGTACGGATGCGATCATGGCGAGAGGTATGGGGGATACATGGGCAAAAGGTTGCTGTATTTTGATAGGACAATGACCCGCCAATAAATTTTGCCAACACGTCTGTTTATCCTTACCCAATGGGGATACCAGCCCCATACCTACCACATGAACCATTGTCAATCTGCCCGTCGCCGCAGGAAAAAACGATAGACTGGCAAGCCCCGTCGGAGCACAGACTGTTCACGCTCGGTGGGAATGCCCAAGGGATTTTCTGCTAAAAATTCACCTTGCGTTTGAAACTGAGGATGACGTTGAAAATGGTGATACATATCGAGGGCAACATCCAAAACATCAGATTGTAAAAACACGTCTCCTCCTGGTTGCAAATAATCTGCAATCACTGCTACTAAATCCGGTTTTACTACTCGTCGTTTCTGCTGTTTTCGTTTGAACCAGGGGTCAGGAAATTGGATTGTGACCCGTTGTAAGACTTGAATAGGAAAACTAGCAAGAATTCCAGCGAGGTGTACATTCGCCTGTGCCAGGAGAAAGTAAAGATTGCTCAAATTATGATTGATTCTCAATGCGTTGGCTTGATGGACAAGTGGCTCTCGAATTTCTAACCCCAAAAAGTTCCAATTGGGTAACTGCTCAGCCATTCTCAATAAAAACTGTCCCCTAGCAGAACCAATATCTAAATGTAAAGGCTGTTGTACCTGCCCATAAATTAACTGCCAATCCGGGAGTTGCAAGGGTTGGGCAAACTGGTGACTGAGGGGATTAACGTGTTGTCGCACCCGCATTGGTAACCTGTTCAATCGGAGACGCTAATGCTAATATAAAAGACTACCGGGACGCATAGCTCAGTTGGTTAGAGCACCACGTTGACATCGTGGGGGTCACTGGTTCGAGTCCAGTTGTGTCCATGCCGATTACAAGCCCCTTTCCCCCGCTACATCACGCATTCCACCGTTTCCCCCATTAGTACACATCGTCTAAGTTAGTATCAGTTTGGGTGGTGTTAGGGTATCTTGGAAGTGTAAAAACTGGCTAAAAACTGGATCAGGGAAATGGAGTTAGTACAGGCGGGCGGCAAGGGTAAGGTGGCGATATATAGCAATCCTACTTGATTTATAAACAAAAAGTTTCCAGAACCAAGTACGGGGGCGGTGCCCCTGCGACCTATTTTTAGAAGTGCCCTTAAGACATTTCCTTCACCCCTTAATCCTATCCCGGAGGGTTAAGACAACCCCAAAAGTGTCTCCTTTTTTTCTCTGAAATGACTACAATAGATATAATATACTTATAAATTAAGGGATGCAAAAAGCCTTGATTATTCTAAAAGCTCAACTTGATGAGCCTACGGCAAGTGGAATTCTAACTGTTTCCTATAATAACACAAAAGACTGTAACTGCTATGGTAGAAATTAGGGCTTGACAATGGTTGGAAAAAAGCAATATTCTAGTTAGCTAATCTACCCTAAAAAACTAATGCAATTCTCAACGTTATGAAGGGTTGGGTAACGAAAAATTACGGAGATAGGGTGTGAAAGGCGTAATTTTGTCCGGGGGGCTAGGCACAAGACTCTACCCGGTGACTATTCCCGTGAATAAGCAACTGCTTCCAATTTATGATAAGCCTATGGTTTATTATCCACTTTCCGTATTAATGTTAGGTGGAATTGTAGAGATATTGTTAATTTCGTCGGCAGAATACCTGCCCCTATATCAAAAAGTTTTGCAAGACGGTCAGCAATGGGGCATCCGGATCGAGTATGCTGTGCAATCAGAGCCGAAAGGTATTGCCCAGGCATTAACTATAGCCGAAAATTTTATTGCCGGTGATGCAGTTTGCTTGATCTTAGGGGATAATTTCTTTTATGGTCACGGTTTGGTTGATATTTTAACTGAATGTACGAAGTTACAACAGGGGGCTAAAATTTTTGCTTATAGGGTAGCGGAGCCTCAGCACTATGGTGTTGTAGAGTTTGATGGGAATCAGCGGGTAATTTCTATAGAAGAAAAGCCAAGACATCCCAAGTCAAACTATGCTATTCCCGGTATTTATTTTTTTGATAATTGTGCGGTAGAAATTGCGAAAAAAATTGCCCCCTCTAACCGGGGTGAACTGGAAATCACAGATGTACTCAAATACTACTTACTCCATCAAAATTTATCCGTAGAGGTTTTAGGAAGAGGTTTTGCGTGGTTAGATACAGGCACCCATGATACCCTATTGCAGGCCGCTAACTTTGTCCAAGCGATGGAGGTAAGACAGGGGTTAAAAATTGCTTGCATCGAAGAAATTGCCTACAGGAATGGCTATATTAATGCGGAACAATTAAAGAATCTAGCCCAAAGGTTAGGCAAAAGTAACTACGGCAAATACCTTGAGGATATTCTCCATGAAAGTCATCCCTACTAAAATTCCTGATGTATGGGTAATTGAGCCAACGGTCTATTCTGACCATCGGGGGTGGTTTTATGAAAGTTTTAATCATCAGAAATTTTCTGAATTGCTTAGCCTTGATGTTCTATTTGTGCAGGATAACCATTCCCTATCGCACAGAAATACGCTGAGAGGGCTACATTATCAGTTAATCCGTCCCCAAGGAAAATTAGTTAGAGTTTTGGCAGGGGAAATACTTGATGTAGCTGTTGATATTCGCAGAAGTTCATCTTACTTTGGACAATATGTGGCATATAAACTCAGTGCAGAAAATAAACATCAATTATGGATTCCAGTTGGATTCGCCCACGGGTTCTTGACACTAACTGAAACCGCCGAAGTGATGTATAAAACTACGGATTATTACTATCCCCAAGGAGATAGAACCATTTTATGGTGTGATCAAGACTTAGCTATTGATTGGCAACTTGATTCAGAGCCAATTTTGTCTGAGAAGGACAGATTTGCTAAACCTCTGAAGGATGCGGAGTTATTTGCATGACCAAAATTCTTTTACTGGGGGCAAACGGACAGGTTGGGTGGGAGTTACACCGGTGTTTGATGACGATAGGGGAGGTGATTCCTACAACTCGTAAGGAAATTGATTTAGCTAATGACCAAAACATCGTTGATGCGATTTCAGCCATCCGTCCAGACCTGCTGATCAATGCCGCCGCCTATACGGCTGTGGAAAAAGCAGAAGATGAACCAGAACTGGCTAATCAAGTCAATGGCTACGCTTTGGAAGCGATTAGTCAATGTGCTAAGAAGTATCATTTCCCCCTGATTCACTACTCTACGGATTATGTATTTGATGGTACAAAAGGGGAGCCTTACACCGAAAAAGATACACCAAATCCGATTAACGCCTACGGGCGGAGTAAACTATTGGGTGAACAAATTCTCCAAGTTAGTGGTGTGCCCTATCTCATTTTTCGGACAAGTTGGATTTATGGCATGAGGGGTAAAAATTTTCTGCTCACGATGTTAAAATTAGCACAAGAATGCACGGAAATTAAAGTAGTAAATGATCAGTATGGCATACCAACATGGAGTAGGTTTGTGGCACAGGTTACGGCTGATGTATTAGTGAGAGGGATTGACGACTTAAACAATTATTTTGAGTCCCATGCCGGGGTGTACCACCTCACGCCATCTGGAGCCACGACTTGGTATGAATTCGCAAAGGCGATCTTTGCTGTTGCTCGTCATAATTTAATTCAGGTATTGCCAATATCCTCAGATGAATATCCTACCAAAGCAAAGCGACCGAAATTTTCCGTGCTAAAACCTAATTTTCAGAAGCTATATTCAGGTGGAGATTGTCTTGACTGGTTAGCAGTTGTTAAGCTGGTTATAGAAGCTTAGTGATCTGTTTTTCTCATTACAGGATATAAGTATTCCAGAGGCAGTAGAGAGGGATATGCCAACTCATTCGTGGGCACCTCTATCAATTCAAAGTTAGCGGTCGCAGGGGGGTATCTGGGTAATAGGGGCATTCCCACGATGGGATTGATGATTGGTTCAAAAGTTGCATTCTCTAATTAGAAAAAATTATCACTCTAAATCTAGGAGAGCCATTGAGTTTATAAAAGTATAGCTAAACATACAAAGGTTGACATGATATGGGTCGCTGGGCGTAGCCCCACATTGGTTTCCCATAGCTTGCGTGGCGTAGCCATGAATCTTAAGGCGACAACCTTAACCTACCTAGCTATAGGAGAGCCATTGAGTTTATAAGTTTATAAAAGTAGTCGCAGGGCACCGCCCCGTCCTTGGTTCTTAGTTCACATAAATAGATGATTTGAAATTACTACCTACATGATGCCAAACCCATTCAACTTTATCTATTTGTTCTCTAATTTTTTTCTACTTTTATTGTTGGTTATTGTGGTGATAAACCCTAGTTAGCGTTGAGAATATTCCTCAAAGCTGGTGCCAAAGTGGGGTATTGGTACGAAAAACCCATCGCCTCCACCCGTCGGGGCAACACCTGCTGACCCGTGAGAATTACCTGCGCCGCATCCCCCAAAAGCAGTTCCAACACCATCCCCGGCACCGGCAACCAGGACGGTCGGTCAAGTACCTGCCCCAGGGTGCTACACAGTTCCGCCATCCGCACTGGCTGGGGCGCCGTAGCATTGTACACCCCAACCCAAGCGGGATCGGTCAAAGCCGTAAGAATCAGATGAACCATATCCTCCTGGTGAATCCAGGCAAACCACTGGCGACCGGAACCAATTGGTCCACCGAGAAACACCCGAAACGGGGGCAAAATCCGCTCCAGTGCGCCCCCCCGACCCAACACAATCCCAATCCGAAAAATCACCAGGCGTACCCCCAAGTCCTGCACCGGTTGCGCCGCCTGCTCCCAATCCCGACACACCTGAGCGAGGAAATCCGTTCCCGGTGGACTCTCTTCCGTAAACACCGCCGTTTCACTCGCCCCGTAATACCCAATCGCCGAAGCATTCACCAGCACCTGGGGACGCACCTGCGCCTGGGCAATCGCTTGCACCAACCGTTCCGTTCCCCCCGCCCGGCTGGCTTGAATCATCTGCTTGCGCTGGGCAGTCCACCGCCCAATAATCGGCTCCCCCGCCAGATTCACCACCCCGGTACAGCCTTCAACCGCCTCCGCCAGAGCCACCACCGGGAAAACCTGCGCCTGGGGAAACCTTTGCCTTGCCCGTTGGGGGTTACGGGTCACAATCCGCACCCGCTCCCCCCGCTCCTGCAAGCCAGCCACCAGTCGGGAGCCAATAAATCCCGTCGCCCCCGTGACCAATACCTCCATCTAGCGACCCAGACCGCCCCCGAGGATTTTTTGGATGTCAAAGCCCTGTTGTCCCAACCGCAACATCGCCGGTACATCCATATTCATCTCCGCCGCTGGGTAGGCTTCCAGGATATTCACCAACCCAAACCCATCCTTGTCCCGAAAGCCCCCTTTGTCCCGGGGAATGGAGGCGAGAATTACCGCCCCTTTCATCCCTGGCAGTACCGAAGGCGCTTGGTTCGGCAAAAATAAGGGGGGAATCTGTCCCAACGCCGCTTCCACCGCCGGGGAATCCACCAACCGCACCACTCGGCGGGTATCCAAAGGCAGTTTGAACCGTAAAACCTGCTCAAACCCCTGCCGGTCTTTTTCCGGTAAAAGGCGCAGGGTTCTTTGTAAACGGGGTGAAACCTCATTTTTATCCACAAACCGCCGCAAATCCGGCACGGAAATGTTCACCACTTCCAGGATATTGAACCAAAAATTGACCGAACGTGCCGCCTGGGCTGGTTGTGCCATGCCTAAGCTCAACGCCAGGAACCCCCATCCCCACACCCATGATTTGCTCCGCATCATTTACCTCACTCCACTGAAATTAACTGGATAGTTACCCATACCTCACACCGTAGGTAAATTCATCATACCCTACAATTATCCTACCCGCTGGGGAAATTAATGCTTAACGCAAGTAAAAAGGTGGGCACACCCCGGCGATGGCTCATTGTTACATGAATTTCTAGCCGGTGTTGGGCGGCAAGGCATTAATTGACCGAAGAATTGCTCGTGCAATTGCCTCTCTTTTGTGAAGGTCCGCCATTCTTTTGGGTGTATCAATATTCAATGCAAAAAAAACTGGACCTGTCGGCTACTCAACCCAGCCGACCCACCAGCCAATGCGACCTTCCCATCCGGTTTTGGCACGCAATATCCAGTCACGCCCAGCTTCAACAATCATTAGGTCTTTAACCAAACGCTGGTGTTCTACATGAAATGGGAGTTCATTTCGTTGACACTCCCCGACCTAAAGGTGCGGGGATTCTTGGTTCAACGAGATGACTTGCTTCAAGCAATTCTCATTGCTCAAAGTAGCGGTCAAGCTCTCCCCAAGCGTTAAGTTTCCCACTGCCCGTGGGTACTTTTCAGAGGCTAATTTCAATCCCTTTTGCAAGATTACTCGGGCGGCATTAACATCGCGACATTCAGAATAGCCGCATTTAGGACAAGTATGAGTACGGGTGCTTAAAGTCTTTGGAACTCGATACCCGCAGTTTGCACAGTCTTGGCTAGTATATTGCGGTGGTACAGGCACAACGATTTTGCCAGATACCTGCCCAAAATATTTCAGCCACTCTACAAACACACTCCAACTTGCATCAGAAATTGATTTAGCTAATGAATGATTCTTAACCATGTTCCGCACTTGCAAATCTTCATAGGCAATCAGGTCGTGAGACAAGATTAGCGTTCTTGCAGTTTTTACTGCAAAATCTTTCCGCCGCCTACTTACTTGCAAGTGCTTTTTCGCTAGTCGCTTCCTAGCTTTGATGCGGTTCTTTGACCCTTTTTGCTTGCGGGATACTCGCCGCTGTAAACGTTTGATTGCTTGCTCAGACTTCTGCAAACATCGAGGATTTTCGACCGTTTGCCCATCCGAACTAGCCAGAAAGTATTTTAATCCCAAGTCTATTCCTATGGCTTTGCCTGTTGGCTCAGTGACAATATTACGCTCAACAGCAATGCAAAATTGGCAGTAGTAGCCATCTGCCCGTTTCACAATCCGCACCCGCTTAATTTGATTGGGCGAATAGAAGTTAAGGTCACGACTGCCAATGAGCTTAAAACTGCCTATCCCAAAACCATCGGTAAAGG
Organism: Synechococcus sp. C9; assembly: GCF_022984075.1. Classification (NCBI taxonomy): domain Bacteria; kingdom Bacillati; phylum Cyanobacteriota; class Cyanophyceae; order Synechococcales; family Synechococcaceae; genus Synechococcus; species Synechococcus sp. C9. The sequence continues at coordinate 106,742 of NZ_JALAAD010000001.1, forward strand.
TAATTACCTTACGGTCTGGAGAGAGTTTCCATCCAGAGGTTTTATACTCTACGGAACGATTATCTTTTTGAAACTTGGGGTATCCTTTTTTGCCAGAAATAGCCTTTTTGCAATTTTCAAAGAACTTAGCAATTGCTGTCCATGCCCTTTCTGCCGCCGCTTGCCTTGCTTGAGAATTGAGCTTTTTCGCCCACTCAAACTCTTTGGCTAAGACTGCACAGTACTTGTTCAAGTCGTATTGCGATTTGCCCTGCCCGTCCGCCCAAAACCGCAAGGCTTTATTCCGCACAAACTGAACGGTACGGATGGCTTCATCCACCAACCGAAATTGTTCGTCTTTCCCTTTTAGTTTGGCTGATACAATTAGCATACTCTTATGTTATAGCTAGGTAGGTTAAGGTTGTCGCCTTAAGATTCATGGCTACGCCACGCAAGCTATGGGGAACCAATGTGGGGCTACGCCCAGCGACCCATATCATGTCAACCTTTGTATGCTTAGCTATAGCAGTCCTACTTAATTAGTGAGCAGAAATTCCCCAGAACCAAATACGGGGGCGGTGCCCCTGCGACCCCTATTCTATTCTCATTTAGTGTTGCTGTATAGCAATACTACTTGATTAACCAACACAAATTCTCCAGAACCAAATACGGGGGCGGTGCCCCTGTGACCCCTATTCTATTCTTACTTAGTGTTGGAATATAATTCACAATAATTGAGAACATCCCCCGGATGACTGACAATTGATAGGCAAATAAATGGGGCTTTTAGATGCTCCGTGTAAGTGCAAAAATTCATAAAATGAACGGTTCTAAATTCAGTGGGAATTGCCCTATTTGCCCCCTTAACTAAGGTGCCATAATCTGCTCATCAAGCGCATAAAAACGGGCTGGTTCAGGGGAACCAACCCGCAACACCATTGGGAACGCAAAAGGTGTTTACTTTTGCACCACCAGTTTCACATTGGCGTTTTGCAGACCAGGCCGCTTCACTTCCGCCAGGGTTTTGTTGATGGCGTACTTCTGGTTGATGGAATTGATCAACTCAGTTTGGTTGTACTTTTTGGCCACCCCCCACAGGTCAGCGATCAGGTCGAAGCTCCCGTCGGCGTTGCGAGACCAGCCCAGGTCGTATTCACCTTCCAGAACGGCCACGATGTCAGCCCGCACGCGTTGCCCGTTGTAGCCACGCACATCGGCGTTGGTCTTGACTTGCAAGCCCAGGTCGCGCAGGGAGTTTTTCAGAACTTCGGCTTCGGTAACCTTGGTCCGCAGGGTGCTGAAGTGAGACATGAGATTATCCTCCTGAGAGTGTCTTGGTTTGAGATGAACTGCTCGTTAGAAACGAGCCTTCTGACCCGGTGAGGTCAAAAGCCTGTTAAAACTCCAGCCGCTGATATTCAGCCACTGAAGCCGCCGCCGGCCGCGCCCGCTGTTTCGCCCAATCCCGCAGAGCCGTCACCTGCTCCGTCATCGTCCGGGACAAGGGTAGGGTCGCCTTCACCGCCGCAATAATGTCCAACTGGGTAAATTCCCGGTCTTGGGCAAAGGCATCGTACATCGCCGCAATCACCGCCTGCTCAATCTCCGCCCCGGAAAACCCATCGGAAACCTTCGCCAATTGCTCCAAATCAAACCGGTCAATGTCAGGACGACGGCGGGTCAAATGGATGCGGAAAATTTCCCGCCGTTCCTCTAGGTTGGGCAAATCCACAAAGAAAATTTCATCAAACCGACCTTTCCGCAGAAATTCCCCCGGCAATTTGTCCACCCGGTTCGCCGTCGCCATCACAAACACCGGCGAGGTTTTATCCTGCATCCAGGTCAAGAAACTGCCAAAAATCCGGGAAGACGTACCCCCATCACTATCCGCCGACCCCGCCGACCCGGCAAACGCCTTGTCCAATTCATCAATAAATAAAATCACCGGGGCAATGGACTCCGCCGTCTTCAGGGCACTGCGTAAATTCGCCTCCGACCGCCCCACCGTCGAACCGTCATAAATCCGCCCCATATCCAACCGCAACAGGGGCAACTCCCACAACCGGGACGTGGTTTTGGCAATCAGGGATTTCCCACACCCCGGCACCCCCAGGATCAACATCCCCTTCGGCTGGGGCAATCCGTACTGCCGCGCCCGCTCCGTAAACGCCTGGGAACGTTGCCGCAACCAGCGTTTCAACTCCTCCAACCCCCCCACCTGCTCCAGGGTGGCTTCCTCCTCGATGTACTCCAAAATGCCATTGCGCCGGATGAGTTGCTTTTTCTCCGCAGTCACCACCGCCACTTCCGCCTCCGTCAACCGCCCGGAGAGCACCTGCGCCTTGCGAAAGACCTTTTCCGCCTCATCCTGAGTTAACCCTTGGGCGGCGGCAATCAATTTTTCCCGCACACTGCGCTCCAAGCGGGTCTGCTTCACCTGCGCCAACTGCTGATTCAAAACTTCCCCCAGCTGTGCCGCCGAAGGTAGGGCAAAATCCAACACCACCACCTCTTTTTCCAACTCCACCGGCACCTGCAACACCGGCGAGAGCAAAATAATCGTCTTGCGGGTGCCCCGGAAACTCGCCACCGCATCCCGCAACCAACGATTCACCGCCGGGGAGTCCGTAAACGGGTGCAAGTCCTTGAAAATAAAGACCCCAGGCTCCTTGTGCCGAATCACCCAGTCCAACGCCGTCTCCGGGGAAACCGTGTTGTGGTGCTGGCTGTGGTTGCGGGGATGCCCGTACTCCAACAGTCCGTGGGTCACCGTCCAGGTAAAGACTCGGGGCGCCACCCGGGATTCCTGAGCGGATTGCACAATCCATTGCTCCGCCCGCTCCTCCTCCGGGGTGACCACGTAGATCAACGGGTACTGCGCCTTAATTAATGTGACCAACTCATCGGACATGACACCAGCCTCGCACGAGCGAACTTAACAGGGAATCAACACTTCACGGGGGGCAAAATTCGGCACCGGGTCGGGTAAAACCGCCTCCGTAGCATCCCGCAAAGAGACTAACTGCCCTTCACGCAACACCACCGCTGTTTCACACTCGGGACAGTGATGCACCACATGGGTGTGACCACATTGCCCTGCCACCACCTGGGGATGGGAGAGATAAAACGCCACCGCTTGCTCCACCATCGCCGACATGGGTTCCGACTCCACCGCCGACCGAATCTTTAATTGGCGGTGCAACTCTGGAGATAGATAAATCGTAACCTTGTGTTTGTCTGACATAGGGAACTCATACCCGGGTGACCCTACTGTAATCAACCGTTCCCCCCACCGTCAAGCTGGTATGCTGGTTTGACGCTATTTTTGTTACAAAACTTTATTTTCTGGCGGAGTGGGGGCGTTGGGAGGCGAGTTTATGGGCCCAGCGGGTGGTTTCCGGCAGGCGGTAACGGCGGGTGCAATTCAAAACATAGGCGAGGCTCGTTTCTAAGCTGACCCGGTGACCGGGGGAAATGTAGAGTAGGTTGGTGCCGGGACGGGTACGCAGGGCGGCGCCGATAGTTTCGTTTTTATCCCGCAAGGGTTGCCAGTCGCCCCGGTTTTCTCCTACAGGGGCATGGTGGCCGACCAGACGGGATTTGGCGACCCCAATGGTGGGAATGCCGGTTAATAATCCCAAATGGCAGGCAATGCCACAGCGGCGGGGATGCGCCAGTCCCTGCCCGTCACACAGGAGCAAATCTGGCAGGTGGTGTAGTTGGTTGAGGGCGTGCAGGAGCACGGGGATTTCCCGAAAGGAGAGCAAACCGGGGACATAGGGAAAGGTGACGGGCAGGTAGGCAACGCTTTGGTCGTGCAGGCGCAACTCCGGGTAACTCAGAACCGCAATCGCCGCCCGAGCCACCCGATTGCCCTCAATCAAGCCCACATCCACCCCAGCGACATAGTGAATGGGGGGCAGGTCGTCAATGGTTTGCACCTGGGTTGCTAACTGGGCTTGCAGGGCTTGGGCGGCGGGGATGGTGGTTGGCCAGTCCGCTGGTAGGGAAAACGAGGGCATGGTTTCTCTACAATCAAATCCAACGGCAACAGAATGACACAATTATTTTTATTTTCAAGATGAAATGGTCGGGAATCTAACCGAGCATCTGACCCACTGGGTTGAGCAAACGGGAACCTGGGGGGCGGGGCTGTATATCCTCGTGTACCTGGTCACGACCTTAGCCCTGTTGCCGACCACACCCTTGAATCTGACCGCTGGGTTGCTGTTTGGGCCGGGCTGGGGATTGCTCTGGAGCGTGGTGGGGGCTATGTTGGCGGCGGTGGTGGGGTTTGCCCTGGCACGGGGGGTGGGGCAGGGTTGGGTAAAACGGCGGTTGGGACGGCACTGGGGTCGTTTACAAAAGCATTTGCACCGGCGGGGGGGGTGGGTGCTCTTTTGGGTACGCCTCCTGCCGATTTTCCCCTACGGCTTGGTGAACTACGGGGCGGGGCTGGTGGGCATCTCCTGGCGGGATTATCTTTTAACTTTGGTGCCGGGAACGGTGGTGGGGGTGGCACCGGTGGTGTGGCTGGGGAGTGGCCTCCAAACCGGGGGCAGTGGGTGGCTGGGGCTGGGTTTGGCCTTGGCAGGACTGCTCTGGTGGGGGGGGCGGGCATGGTCACGCCGTTAAATCCCGGGCGGGGGGCTTTACAGCATCCGCACGTTTGGTGTAATAATAAAGCTAATTTCAGTCGTTCCTAAAATTTAGACCATTACCTATTGCCTGTACGCTATCCGGTGGGCAGTGCAAATGTGGGCGGTAGCACAATGCCCTAGGTTCCTAACCTCACACAGCGTGGATGTTAAATTATTAACGATACCTAAGGCTGAGGCTTATGACAGGGTTTTTTCAAGGGGGTGCCCAGGGGGTGGGGATAGAATTGACCCCCATGCGGTTGCAGGTTGCCCAGATTCAAAAAAAGAAGCAGAATCTTAGATTGGTCGCCCTGGCCTCGGCGGAGATGCCAGAGGGTTTGGTGGAGGATGGTCAAATCCTTGACCGGGATGGGGTCGCAGAGCTGATCAAAAATTTAATGCAGGAGCATAAAATCAAGGCCAAGCGGGCGGCGTTGGCGATTCCTTCCCATCGGGCGGTGACCCGGTTGGTGAAGCTCCCGGCGGAGTTGGATGATGCGGAATTGCGGGAGAACGTGGAAAATGAGCAGGCGGCCTTGTTCCTGCCCTACCCCCGGGAGGAGGCGGATTTAGATTTTCAAAAATTGGGGCTGTCCCGGGGTGACGACGACCAGGAGCAGATTGAGGTGCTGTTGGCCGCCACCCGTAAGGAGACTACGGACAGTTACATTGAAATGGCCCAAAAGGCGGGTTTAACCCCTCGCAGTGTGGAAATTAGCAGTTTTGCCCTTCTGCGTACCCTGCGGGAGCAACTGCGCCAGACCTTTACGGACAGGGAAGCGGCGGCGGTGGTGGATATTGGCTATGACAACACGGAGATCAGCATTGTGGTGGATGGGATTCCCCACTTTACCCGGGATGTGCCCATCGGGGTGCTGGAGATGCAAAATGCGGTGAGTCGGGCGGCGAGTATGCCCGTGAGTCGCAATCCCAATTGGGCGCAAACCATGACGGTGCCGGAGGAGGGGGATGCCACTGCGCCCACCAACCGTCCGGGGGTGGCTCTGATCCGGGTACTGCAGGAATTGGGGGATGAACTGCGCCGCTCGATTGATTTCTATCGGGATCAGCCGGATTCGGTGGAGGTGGTGCAGATTTTGTTGGCCGGGCCGGGGGCAGGCATGGGCGGACTGGACGAATACATGAGCAATCGGCTGGGGATTGCCGCCAGTTGTGTTGACCCGGTACGGAGCCTCAACCTGGAACTCTCCCAGGATATTCCCCAGGAACAGCGCTCCGGTTTGGGGGTGGTACTTGGACTGGCATTACGGGAGGCCTAACGGTTATGTATGGGGTAGAGATTAACTTTTTACGGGATCGGGCGCCCCAGGGGCAACCCTATACGGAGGAGGAGGACAGCCCCCTTCCTTTGGTGTTGGGGATTGCGGTGGGGGTGATTGCCCTGGTCGGTGCCGGGGGGTTGTGGGGTTTTACGGCAATGCGGAAGCAAGCCTTGGAACAGGAGAAGGTGCAGGGGGAAGCCCGGTTGAATCCCCTGCGGCAGCAGTTGGCGGAACTGGACAAGCTCAAGGAGCGGGTGGCACAAATCCGCAAGGAAACTGAGGAACTCGCCAATGTGGTGGAACGGGTTACCCCTTGGTCGGCGGTGGTGCAGGATTTGGGCAACCGTACCCTGCCGGGGATTCAGTTGGGCAAGGTTGACCAGTCGGGCAGTAATTTGAAAATCACTGGGCAGGCCAATGAATTCAGCACGGTGAATGATTTTCTGCTGGTGTTGGCGCGGTCGCCATTTCTCAAGGGCACACCCCCCAGCGACCCCCGGTTGCTCGATTCTAAACGGGCGGCGATCACGGGGGAACAGGACACCCAGCCCCTGGTACAGTACGAGGTACAGGTGACCCTGGCTACGGATAAAAAACTGTCGGAAAATTTAGCCAACCTGAAGCGTACCGGGGCGGTGGGCTTGGAGACCCGGATTGAGATTTTGCGGGAATTGGGGATATTGAAAGAGCGACCCACGACCCCCCCGGCGACCAAGGATGAACCCCAGGAGAAGGAGGCAGGACAATGACCCTCAGCGGTGCGTTTGACCAACCCAAGGTGGCTGGTTCCCAAAAAATTCTTGGCATGAGTCCGTTTCTCCTCTACGGTCTCCTGGCCGGGGTGGTAGGAATCGGCGGGGCGGCGGCCATCTATTTCACCCAGGTACAGCCTACCTCCTTGCAGGTGGCGCAACTCCAGAGCGAAGTGGAGGCGATTAACAACGAAATCCGCCAGAAAGAGGCCGCCCTGCGGGACCGAGACAAGGTGGAAGCAGAACTGAAGCAGGCGGAAGAGCAACGGGCGAAGTTGGAAACCATTTTTGGGAACCAGCAGGACTTGCAAGTTGCCCTGTTGATGATTGATCAGCAAATCAGAGACAGCGGTGCCAACCTGCGCTCCTTCAAACCCGGTGCGGTGGCGACTGCGGGGCAGGTGGACGAGCAAACCCCCGGCACGGAGCAGAAAAAACCCACCCAGGCCAAGGCTCCGGCGGAGCAGACGATGGGGTTGCTGAAAAAAGTCACCTACGACGTGGAATTTCAAGGTACCTATCCCCAGACCATAGCCGTCCTGCGGAATATCGAACGCCTGCGGTTATTGCTGAATATCACCAAGTTTTCCATGTCTGCTCCCACATCTCGCAGTGAAGATGGGGAAACCCCCCGTCTGACCACTAAATTCACGCTGGAAGCCTTTGTGCCCCTCACACCGGAGGAACTGGCCGCCCGCAAGCAAGCCAGCCAACCCAAGGATGCCAAGGGCAAAACCCCGGCCACCCAGCAAAAATCGCAGTAATGTTCCGGTGCAACCACCGGCAACAGCATCAACCCCAACATCACGTGACTGGAGGAGTGAACAATATGCGTCAATGGTTACCAGGTACATCTTTAGGGCTGGGTGCCGCCCTGGTGGTGCTTGCCCAACCTGCCCTGGCGGGTACGGCCAAAATTACCGATGTGGAACTCAAGCCGGTGGGGAACAACCTTGCCATCGTCTTGAAAACCCAAGGGGGCAAGCAGATGCAGGTTTTGGGGAGTCGCCAGGGCAATACCTGGGTGGCGGAAATTCCCAACGCCCAACTGCAACTGCCCCAGGGGAATTTTCAACAGGAGCGTCCTATCCCTGGGATTGACTCGGTGCGGGTAGCTCCCCTGAGTGATGGGGGTGTGCGGGTGACGGTGGCCGGGAGTGGTAAAAATCTGGCCGGTCGCATCGGGCAACGCACGGATGACCAGGTGAGTTTTTTGATTGAACCCCAGCGGGTGGCCCAAGCCAATCCCACCGTAGCCCAGGCGGAAGCCACCGACCCCACCCCCCGGCCAGGGACGGGTTCCCCCCGGACGATTCCCCCCAATTTACCCCAGGGGCCGAACCCTGTGCCTCCGGTCTTGCCGCGGGCGGTTGCCCCGCCAGTGGGGGATATTGCCGTCGGACAGGTGAATGTGTCTGCCGAAATCATTGACCTGGGTCCGAAGGGTGCGACCCGGATTCCCCGGTTGGTACTGCGGGATGCGCCGGTGCGGGAAGTCCTGACCCTGTTGGCGCGGGCGGCGGGGATGAACCTGGTCTATGTACCGGATACGGAAAAAACGACGGTGCGGGAAACCGAGTTGCAGGAAATCACGGGCGGGTTCCGGTTGCAGACCAAGGGTGAAGCCACAGTGGAACGGGAAATTGGGCAAACCACTGTTTCTCTGGATATTGAAAACGAGGCCGCCCAAAATGTGTTGAACTACGTCCTGCGGGTGGCACGTCTGCGGGCGAATCGGGTGGGCAATACCCTGTTTGTGGGGCGGAACTTGCCTGCTGAAGCGGACAATGTGATCAGCCGTACCCTCCGGATCAACCAAGCCCAAGCGGCGGGGGTAGCGGCTCATTTAGCCTCCCAAGGTGCCGAGGTCTATCGGACGATTGTGGAAACCGTGTTGGTGACCAACCAAGTGGTGGCTTCCCCCGGTTCGCCGCCAGTGGTGCAGAGTTTTCCCCAGGAGCAGGTGCGGGTGGAACGAATTGCGGCTCCGGCAGGGATTTCCAATGCGGTCTTAACGGGACTGCGGGCGGTGGTGGATGCCCGTACCAATGCTGTCACTCTGACTGGGCCAGCCCGCTTGGTGGAAATCGCCAGTGCGACGGCGGCGCAGTTGGATGTGCGGAAACGGCAGGCAATGGTGAATGTGAAGGTGATTGATGTGGTGTTGAACAATACCCAGGCGCAGGGGTTCAGCTTCTCCTTTGGTGCCAACCAAACCTTCTTCCGGTTTGACAATGGGGCAGCCGTGATCAATTTTGGTGCCAGTCCCCTAACCGGCGTTGGGAGTTTAATTCCAGGGGGATTTCCGCCTGGCATCGGCACACCTTCCCAACCCCAGCCGTTTAGCCAGACCTTCTTTGCCGCATTGCAAGCCCAGATCGCCCAAAACAATGCCAAAGTCCTCACCGACCCTACCCTGTTGATCCAGGAGGGGGAACTGGCGACGGTGCAATTGACAGCGGAGGTGGTGACGAATGTGCGGGTGACCCCCTCTGCCACTGAGGGACAGCCGCCTACCATCACGGTGGAGCGTGATCCGGCGGGCTTACTCCTATCTATCAATGTGGAGCGGATTGATGACAACGGGTTTATTACCCTATCGGCAAGCCCCGATTTGAGTGCCCCCTCTGGAACCTTTACGCTCACCACCCCGGGGCCAGTGGGTCAAGGGAATGCGGTTAACACCATTACCCTGTTGTCCCGGCGCCGGGTGACTACGGGGCGGGTGCGGTTGCGGGATGGACAACCCCTGGTCTTGAGCGGTGTGATCCAGGACAGCGACCGGGTGCAGGCATCCAAAGTGCCGATTTTGGGCGATATTCCTATCCTGGGTGCCCTATTCCGCTCCACCAGTAAAATTAATCAGCGCAACGAGGTAATCGTGGTACTCACCCCGCAGATTGTCAACGATAACGATGCCGCCACCTTCAACTACACCCCGGTGCCGACCAACCCTGGCCCCCGCAGTGCGGTTCCGGGGCAACCAGTGAGCCAGAATGCCCCCGTGTTGGATGCCACCGGCGGTCAACGTTAAATTTGGCAGTTTTAACCTCCAGTGTGTTGCCCTCTACCAGGGATGGTGGGGGGCTTTTTGCACTCGATTCCCTTTGCATTTTTTCATTCACCCCACCGGTAGGCTTTGATTGGTGTAGTGACGCACCAGGGCATAAAATTCTTCCCCTTCGATGGTTTCCTGTTCTAATAAACGCTCTACCAACTGGTCCATCAGGGGGCGGTGGGCACGCAGTAGGCGGCGGGCTTCCTGATAGGCTCGCTCAGTCATGGTACGCACCAAATGATCCACCTGATTCGCCAGTTCATCGGAATAGGTAGGGCGTTGCCACCACTCGGTTGTCTCCTCCAAACTCACCAATCCCAACTCGGACATCCCGTAACGGGTGACCATTTCCCGCGCCAATCCCGTGACCATTTGGAGGTCATTACTGGCACCCACGGTGATTTCACTGTCCCCAAATACCTCCGCTTCGGCGGCCCGCCCCCCCAGGGTAGCAATGATCTGGTTCTCCATCCAACTGCGGGTGTAGAGACCGCTGTCCACCCGTTCTTCATTAAAAATCTGCTGGCTAAAACCGCCAATCCCCCCGGAGCGGGGAATAATCGTCACTTTATTGAGCGGGTCCGTGTCCGGCAGAAGCGCAATCAGCAGGGCATGGCCGATTTCGTGGTAGGCGATCAAACGCTTTTTTTTGCTGTCCAGCAGGGGATTGAGCGTCAGGCCAATCGTCACCCGGTCAATGGCATCTTCAATTTCCGCTGGCGTCATGGCTTCCTTGCGGCGACGGGCCGTGAGAATAGCCGCTTCGTTGAGCAAATTCGCCAAGGCGGCCCCGGAAAACCCCGGCGTGCGGCGAGCCACCGTTTCCAGCGAGACCTCCGGTGCCAATTTTTTGTCCCGGGCGTGTACCCGCAAAATTCCCAACCGCCCCTGAAAGGTGGGCAAATCCACCATCACCTGCCGGTCAAACCGCCCTGGGCGCAGGAGTGCCCCATCCAACACATCCGGGCGATTGGTGGCCGCAATCACGATCACCCCCGTATTCCCCTCAAACCCGTCCATTTCCGTCAAAAGTTGGTTGAGGGTTTGCTCCCGCTCATCATTGCCGCCGCCGATGCCTACCCCCCGCTGGCGACCCACCGCATCAATTTCATCAATAAATACAATACAGGGTGCCTGTTCTTTGGCTTTGCGGAACAAATCCCGCACCCGGGACGCCCCCACCCCCACAAACAATTCCACAAACTCCGAACCGGAAATACTCAAAAATGGCACCCCCGCCTCCCCCGCAATCGCCTTGGCCAACAGGGTTTTCCCCGTCCCCGGCGGCCCCACCAACAACACCCCCCGGGGAATTCGAGCCCCAATCGCCGTAAACCGCTCTGGATACTTGAGGAAGGTCACCACCTCCTGCAACTCTTCCTTGGCTTCCTCAATCCCCGCCACATCGTCAAACTTGACCCCAGTTTTAGCGGCCACCTGGAACCGGGCCCGGGACTGCCCAAAACTCAGGGCTTGCCCCGGCCCCCCCGGCGCATTACTCAACCGCCGCAACAGGGCAATCAGCAACAGCAACAGCACCAAACCCAACAGCAGATTCGCCAGCAACCCCATCACCGCCTGATTGTTGGGCTGATCCAGCACGGTTAATTTGACCTTGGCCTGACGAATCTGGCGCAGGAGTTCCGGGTTTTGCTCAAACAACTGCACCTCCAGGGGCGGCTCATTGGCGGGACGGTCTTTCAAGCGCACCCGTGCCACCTGGTTTTGCCGGTTGATGGCAATTTCCGATACCTGGTTCTGCTGAATTTTTTGTAGCAATTCCGTATAGCTCAAGCTCAAATCCGCCGGTTGCCGCACCTGTGCCAGCCCCGGTGTCGCCGTCGTCAGTGCCAGACTGAGTACCGCCGCCGAGAACCAACGGTGGGGTCGGACGCTGTCTTTTGCCCTCATATCGCCTCGAATGCCAGACCTTTATCCTATCCTAGCTTGGGAGCCGCTCCTCCCTAGCACTGGGCATGGCATGGGTGACCAACAGATGCCGGTCCGTGCCCCAGTCCACCCAGCCCCAGGTGTGAAACCGCCCCAACAACCGGGTACAGGTTACCCGACTGGTGCCAATCGCATTCGCCAAACTCTGGTGGGTCAGCCGCACCTGCAAGCGCACCCCCCGGGGCACCGGTTCCCCCACCTCCTGCGCCAACAGCAACAGCAAATGCCGCAACCGATCCTCCACCCGTCGTTGCCCCGCCGTAATTGCCAACAACGCCTCAGTTTGCCGCAACCGCCGCATCAATGGGAAAAACAACGCCTGCGCCAATGCACTCGAACGCTCTAATTCCGTCAAACTCAGCCACAGGCAGTACACATCCGTCAACGCCCGCGCTTGGTAGGACACCAACCCGGTCAAGGGCATTCCCAAAGGCATCCCCGGCCCCGCCAACCCCACCAACACCTCATCCCCATTGCTCTGAGCGGTGCTCAACTGCACCACCCCCTGGCTCACCTGCCACAACCCATCCCCCTCCAGGGGCAACAGCTCATTGCGGGGAAAAAAACGCCCGTGCCGCACCCTGCCGGTCAGTTCCAACGCAGAACCCACCAGCTCCCGCCAACTCGTTTCCAGGGCAAAAACGCCGGAATCCCCCCGCATGGTCACGGTCATGGCGTACCCCCTACCGAGGCTTGATACCTGTCACTTTACTCCCCCAAAATCAACAATATGTAATCAAAAGGTTAGGATTTGGTTAAGGACATCTTGATTGGCATGGGCAGAAATTTACGTTCCTGGCATGACCCCATAAATGGCTAGGTTACGCAGGCTATTGAGAAGGAGAGCCGTACCCTGCGATCTTTGATTTTTGCAAGGGCACTTCTAAAAATTAGGTCGCAGGGGCACCATCCCCTCTTTGGTTCTCGATAGTATGGGCATTCCAGCGAGATAACCTTCAATGAGTGCAAATAAATAGAGGTGTCCTGTGAAATTATTCTACTTACAGAACGGCTCAGTTATTTTTATATCCAAAGCACCGCATAGATAATCTGAGATGGCTACATAAGTACAAAAAATAACCCATACAGGTATCCTGAAGTCATTTTTCTTGATCCCCGGCTCATCGTTGACTATTCTAAAAGCAGAGTTACCTAAAAAACCATGATTCCTGAAACCCTTGGTGCCGATGCGGTGGATGTAGCCATTGCCCAGGGCATTGACTTGGATGGCACCCCCATCCCTGCGTCACGCCTGGCACTTTACCATGAGGTGATGGCCTTGGAAGCCAACCGTCAGCGCAGTGGTGTGACCAATACCATGCGTTCTCGCATTGTTCGCATCGGTGCCAAACATTTGCCCTTAGAGACATTAAATGAAAAACTAGTGGCGGCAGATTTTGCACCCCTCAAACCGAAGGAAATTGCCTTTTACTACGGGGAAAAGTAAATTCCCCACCAGGGCTTTTTATGTGAATAACCAGGTGGCTTAGAACCAAAACGGGGCTAGGCTCGGTGACCCTCAACGCTCCAAGCATAAATTTTTTTACTCACAATACAGGTGAAATTACCCTAGGGGGATACCCGTATTTTTTCCCCAACCATGTGTGTATATTAGAAACATATTGTAATCTCACGTTGATTAGGATGCGTCTGGTTGTTTGGACAGGATTGTTGGTGACTGTGGTGCTTTGGGGGCAACCCACGCCAGCGCAACCGGGCAACCCGGAAGCCCAGATCAAATTTCAACAGGCGACTCAGTCCCTCAGCCGCAACGAAAACACCAAAGCCCTGCAGGAATTTCAAGAAGCCCTCAAAATTAACCCCAATTTGGCTGGGGCATGGCGGGGCATGGGGGTCGCTCTGGGACGCTTGGGACGCTGGGCGGATGCCGCTCAAGCGCAGGCACGGGCAACGGCTTTGGCACCGAAACACGCCCCCGGTTGGGTGATGCGGGGCTGGGCCGAACATCGCAGTGGCAATTCCGCCTTGGGGGCACAGTGGCTCAACCATGCCCTCACCCTTGACCCCAAAAATGTGGAAGCCCACAATGCCCTGGGGGTGGTGTATTTGTTCCTCAATCAACCCCAAAAAGCGGAAGCCAGCACCCGCCGGGTCATTCAACTCGACCCCCAAAATGGCACCGCCTATTACAATCTAGGGTTAAGTTTAGACCGGCAGGGACGCTACGCCGAAGCCATTGCCGCCCAAACCCAAGCCCAAAAATGGGAACCCCGCAACCCCCATCCTTTGCTCGCCCAAGCGGTCAGCTATCTGGGGCAAAACCAAATGTCCCAGGCGCAAACGGTGTTTCGACGTGCCTTGACCCTTGACCCCTGGTATGGGCAAGCCGCTGGGATGGATGACCTGGTGCGCGCCGGGTTTAGCCCTGCCCAAATCGCCCGGTTAAAAAAATTACTCTAAATTACTGCAATCCGGTTAGGCGTTCCAGGGAGCGATACTGCACCGCTTCTTTAATATCTTCCCAATCCAAGTAGGGGCTGGTCTGCCCTCGCAAATCCGCAATGGTACGGGCGACTTTCAGTAACCGGTCCATCCCCCGCACCGACAATCCCAGCCTGCGAATTACCATTTCCAATTTACTGCGGTTTTCCGGGGACAATTGACACCACTGGCGAATCTGGGCGGACTGCATCTGGGCATTGTGCTGAATGTGTAATGTTTGAGCAAATCGTTCCCTCGCCAATTGACGGGCGTTTTGCACCCGTTCTCGCACGGTCGCTGAATCTTCCCCCGTGGGTTGTTGTACCATTTCTTCCGGTTTGAGCCGACCCACCTGCACCTGCAAATCAATCCGGTCCAACAGGGGCCCCGACAATTTGCCCCAGTACTGCTGACGTTGATGTGGTGTACAGACACAAGCCTGCACCGAATCCCCATAGTAACCGCAGGCGCAGGGGTTGGTGGAAGCTACCAGGGTAAAGCGAGCCGGAAACGTGACCGTCTGCCGTGCCCGGGAGACCGTGACCAGTCCATCCTCCAGGGGTTGGCGCAGAAATTCCAGCACATCCCGCTTAAATTCCGTCAGTTCATCGCAGTACAAAATTCCGTGATGCGCCAGGGACACCTCCCCCGGTTTGGGAATACTGCCCCCTCCCACCAAGGCAGGACCAGAGGCGGAGTGGTGCGGGCTACGAAAGGGACGCTGATTCACCAACGCCCCCCGTTCCGGCAGTAAACCGGCGACGGAATAAATCTGCGTGACCTCCAGGGCTTCCTGCAGGGTCATGGTGGGCAAAATCCCAGGTAACCGCCGTGCCAGCATGGTTTTGCCACTCCCCGGCGGTCCCACCAGCAACAGGTTATGTCCCCCGGCGGCGGCAATTTCCAACGCCCGTCGAGCCAAATGTTGCCCCTTCACATCCCGCAAATCCAGTTCCATGTGCCCCGCCTGCTGATGCAATTCCTGCAATGGGTCCACTTGGGCAGGGGTAAAGCGTTCCGGGGCTTGGAGCAATGCCGCCACCTCCCGCAGATGGGCGCACCCATACACCCGTAACCCTTGGATCAGAGCCGCTTCCCGCACATTCGCCGCAGGTACAATCAGCCGAGTAATGCCCAATTTCTCCGCCGTTGCTGCCATTGGTAGCACCCCCGCCACCCCCCGCAGGGCACCATCCAGGGACAATTCCCCCAGAAACAAAGTTGTCTCCACCCCCTCCGCAGGCACCTGTTCGGAAGCCAGCAAAATCGCTACGGCAATGGGCAGGTCAAACCCCGGTCCCTCCTTGCGTAAATCCGCTGGGGTGAGATTCACCACCACCTTCCGCTGGGGCATGGCAAACCCGGAATTTTTCAACGCCACCCGCACCCGCTCCCGGGATTCCTGCACCGCACTGTCCGGCAGACCGACGACCACCAGTCCCGGCAGTCCCCCGGCAATGTCCACCTCCACGCCGACTTTCACCGCTTGAATACCCAGCAGGGCGGCACTCCAGACCCGGGTGTGCATGGTGAATCCCCCATCCTTTGCCTCCAGTGTAATCCGGGCGAAGTACACTAAAAGAGCCGAGTCAAGGGAAAACCAAAGTGACCGATTGGGATGCGATTGTGATTGGGGCAGGCATCGGCGGACTGGTAACCGCCAGCCAACTCGCCCGGCGGGGTGCCAAGGTTTTGGTGTTGGAAAAATATTTGATTCCTGGGGGGAGTGCAGGTTATTTCGAGCGGTCGGGCTATCGGTTTGATGTGGGCGCTTCCATGATTTTTGGGTTTGGCACCCAGGGGACGACCAATCTTCTCACCCGTGCCCTCGCCGCTGTGGATCAAAAGTTAGAAACCATCCCCGATCCGGTGCAAGTCCATTACCATTTGCCAGGTCATCAAGAGGTGCGGGTGCATCGGGATTATGAGCAATTTATCCAAGAATTAACCCAGATTTTTCCCCAGGAAAAGCAAGGGATTCGCCGCTTTTATGATGAATGTTGGCGGGTGTTTCGATACCTGAACTCTATAGAACTTTTATCCCTGGAAGAACCCCGGTATCTCCTGCGGGTTTTTACCCAAAATCCCTTAGCTTGTTTGGGACTTGCCGCCTATTTACCCTGGAATGTGGGAACCATCGCCCGCAAATATATCCGTGACCCGGAATTACTCAAATTTATTGATTTAGAATGCTACATCTGGTCGGTGGTTCCCGCTAATCAAACCCCGATGATCAATGCGGGAATGGTGTTTTCCGACCGGCATTACGGGGGGATTAATTATCCCAAAGGCGGGGTGGGACAAATTGCCCAAAAATTAGTCGCTGGTCTGCAAAAGTACGGCGGTGAAATCCACTACAAAAGTCGGGTAACCCGCATCCTTATTGAACAGGGAAAAGCGGTGGGGGTGGAATTAGCGACCGGGCAAACCTATCGAGGCAAACGGGTCATTTCCAATGCCACCCGTTGGGATACCTTTGGCAATTTATTATCAGATATTCCCCGCTCTGAACAGCGCTGGCGCCAATGGTATCAACCCTCCCCAAGTTTCCTCAGTTTACATTTAGGAGTACGAGCGTCAGCCATTCCTGAAAATACCGATTGCCATCATGTTTTATTAGAGGATTGGGCGCAGATGGAAGCCCCCTACCAAACCCTTTTTGTTTCCATTCCCACCTTACTTGACCCGGATTTAGCCCCGGAAGGATACCACATCATTCATGCGTTTACCCCCTGTTGGTTGACGGATTGGGAACAGTTGCCTCCTACGGAATATGAGCAAAAAAAAGAGGCAATGGCGGGGCAAATCATTACTCGGTTAATGAAATTATTCCCCCGGCTGGATCAAGATTTGGACTACATGGAAGTGGGCACCCCCCGCACCCACCGGCGGTTTTTAGGACGGATGGACGGTTCCTATGGTCCCATGCCCCGGCGACCTCTCCCCGGACTGCTCACCATGCCGTTTAATCGCACCAGTGTTCCAGGATTGTACTGCGTGGGGGACAGTACCTTTCCCGGTCAAGGTCTGAATGCGGTGGCTTTTTCCGGCTTTGCCTGCGCCCATCGGGTCGCTACGGATTTGAATCTTTGAAGCAATGTTGCGGAAATGTAAAATTTTAGTTACATTATGGGTATAGGGATTTAGTGATGGGTCAAGCAGGAGTCAATCATGGACAATCAAGATCGCAATGTTTGGAGTTGGGGTTTTACCGCCGGTGCCGAAAACTGGAATGGTCGTTTGGCGATGCTGGGCTTTGTTTCCGCTTTGATTGTGGAAGCCATTAGTGGTAAAGGTGTACTGCACTTTTTGGGGTTGATGTAGTTTTGAGCTGGGGGATTCTCGCAGTGGGGAGTCCCCTATTCCATGAAAACTAAGGCTTTAGCGTGAACATAATCTAAAGTAGTGAGATCAGGACACCTCATGGCGATTTTTGGCTTTGGTAAAAAAGTGATGCTCCCTCAGCCGGAGGAGGCTTTACCCGGTCGTCCTACCCCCATGCCCGTGCCGGAAAACCATTATGTAAATGGTTCTCGGTTGACCCCACCGTTTCCTGAGGGAATGGAATTGGCGATGTTTGGCATGGGCTGTTTTTGGGGAGCGGAGCGGAAGTTTTGGCAAATGCCGGGGGTGTACAGTACGGCGGTGGGCTATGCCGCTGGGTTTACGCCTAATCCCACCTATCAGGAAGTGTGTACGGGGATGACGGGGCACAATGAGGTGGTGCGGGTGGTCTTTGACCCCCAACAGGTCAGTTACAGCGATTTGCTCAAAACCTTCTGGGAAAGCCACAATCCCACCCAGGGGATGCGCCAAGGTAATGATGTGGGAACGCAATACCGTTCGGGTATTTATGTGTACTCTCCCCAGCAGAGGGAATTGGCAGAACAATCTCGGGATGCTTACCAAAAGGTACTCAGTGCCGCTGGGTATGGTGCCATCACCACGGAAATTTTGGATGCCCCGGAGTTTTACTACGCCGAAGCCTACCACCAGCAATATCTAGCGAAAAATCCGGGGGGCTACTGCGGTTTGGGGGGTACGGGAATTGCTTGTCCCGTGGGTGTCACCGCCGCCCAAGGTTAAGCTAATATAGGAATCTGTGCGTGTGGCTCAGTAGCTCAGCGGTAGAGCAGGGGACTCATAAGCCCTTGGTCGCGTGTTCAAATCACGCCTGAGCCATTTCCTTATAACCCCATCATCATAAGACTCTTAGCCTTACCTATGTACTCGTAAAGTACATCGTTATTCAGAGACCACTTCACCAAAAATAGGGGCTAGAAGGCGCAAGAATCGGCTATGGTGGACTGAAAAGTAGTCCAGATTTAGTCCAAGATGGCAGAGCAGGAGACTGGAATAGAAGTCAAAATCACCGAGGTCAACCAGAGACTGAAGCTATGGCAATCCTAATTGAGAGTGGAACAGGGGTCGCAGGGGCACCGTCCCCGTATTTGGTTCTGGAGAATTGCTGTTTGTTAATCAAGCAGGATTGCTATATAGAACCCATTTGAGATTTCAAGGAGGAGATGCGAGACGCTTCAACATAAGGCGAATAAATTTAGTGACGGCATGGGTCAGAGTTCGTTCAAAGTTCTTGACCAGACTCTTGCACCGCTCCATCCAAGCATGGGATCGCTCAATCACCCACCTAGCTGTCACGGGCACAAAGCCTGATTTCTTTTGTTTTGACGGCTTCGTTGACATTTCAAAGCGGATTTTGGTCATAATTTGTGGATAAATCTGCCCCAATTTTTGATTAAAAAGTTAATATGATACCCCCGGTCTAACAAAATCGTAATTTTGGGAATCGTCACCGGCTTAGCCCTGAAATAATCCATATTTAGGGTCAACATTTCCACTAATCCCACATCATCCGGTACATTGGCAGGCGTACAATGAGTGAAAAAAGGAAACCCAAGGGTATCGACAGCCAGATGTCGCTTGATACCATGAGTGGCTTTATAAAAACAATATCCTTTAGCATCAATACTCGCATTACAAGTATTTTTTACCGCTTGGGAGTCAACGATGATTAGGGTTGTCCATTGGGATTTTTTTTTACAGTCTTTTAAGTAGTTATGGGATACAGTTGAACCCCGTTTGCCGTAGGTCAATCATGCTGAGGTTTTAGAATAATCAAGACTTTTTGTATCCTTTAATTGACAAATAGACTGTACCTGTTGGTGCAATCGGTGCATCAACTCGGTCAATACGCCAGCGGCTCGCCATTGTTTATAGTGCCAGTAAACAGTTGAATAAGGGGGTAAGTCGCACCAATTACAACCATTTTTGAGTTGATACAAAATGCCATTCATGATTTGTCTATTTGTCCATTTGGGGGGACGAGTTTTTTCTTCTTAGGTAGTAATTCCAATAATAGCGGTTCAACAATCTCCCATTCTGCATCACTAAGGTCGCTGGAATACGCCATACTATCTCCACTGAGTCCATGCAATTTCTCTATATTCTATAAGATGTCAAATGGGTTCTATAGATGCGCCAATATACATCAATAAAACCTTTTATGATCCAGTCACCTTCATTAGTAGCAACTGCCTCGGCGAAAGACCTTGTATGAGATGGCAAATAAAGGAGAAATTGGTCTGGGATCATTTGTGGCGTATAACGTCTTAGTTGATTGTAGATGTTAGCGGTGCAAAAATTACAACAACTCCCGCACATCCGTCACCCGCCCCGTGACCGCCGCCGCCGCCACCATCGCCGGACTCATCAACAGGGTACGCCCCGCCGCCGAACCCTGCCGCCCCTTGAAATTGCGGTTGGAAGAGGAAGCACTCACCTGCCGCCCCTGCAACTTGTCCGGGTTCATCGCCAAACACATGGAACACCCCGGCGACCGCCACTCAAACCCAGCCGCCAGAAACACCTCATGCAGCCCCTCCTGTTCCGCCTGCCGTTTCACCGCCTCCGAACCGGGCACCACAAAGGCTTTCACCCCCGGCACCACCCGCCGCCCCTGGGCTACCCGCGCCGCCTCCCGCAAATCCGTAATGCGCCCGTTGGTACAACTGCCGATAAAACACACCTCCACCGGCATCCCGGCAATCGGTTCCCCCGGCGTCACCCCCATGTACTGATAGGCTTCGGCGGCTAAATCCCGCTCCTTCGGGGGCAAATCCGTTAAATGGGGCACCCGTTCATCCACCCCGATGCCCTGTCCCGGCGTAATCCCCCAGGTCACCGTCGGGGCAATCTCTGCGGCGTTAAACGTCACCGTATCGTCGTAGGTGGCATCCGGGTCACTCGCCAAACCCTGCCACAGGGACACCGCCCGTTCCCAATCCTGGGGCGCATGGGGACGTTCCCGCAGATAGTCGTAGGTCACCTGATCCGGGTTCACATAACCACAGCGGGCACCCCCTTCGATGGACATATTGCAGACCGTCATGCGTTCTTCCATATTTAGTCCATGAATTGTACTGCCCGTGTACTCATAGGCATACCCCACCCCCGCCTGCACCCCCAGACTGCGAATGATATGCAAAATCACATCTTTGGCGTAAACCCCAGGGGCTAAATCCCCGTCCACCTGAATCTTCCGCACCTTTAACCGGGAAATCGCCAAGGTCTGGGTCGCCAACACATCCCGCACCTGGGACGTGCCAATCCCAAAGGCAATCGCCCCAAACGCCCCATGCGTCGAAGTATGGCTATCCCCACAGGCGATGGTCATCCCCGGTTGCGTCAACCCCAATTCCGGCGCAATCACATGGACAATCCCCTGATTCCCGGAGCCAATGTTGTACAATTTAATGCCAAAATCTTTGCAATTTCGTTCCAGGGTTTGAATCATTTCTTCCGCCAAGCTATCCAGAAACGGGCGTTGCTGGTTTTCCGTCGGGACAATGTGATCCACCGTCGCCACCGTGCGTTCAGGAAACAGTACCGATAACCCCCGTTCCCGCAACATGGCAAAGGCTTGGGGGCTGGTCACCTCATGGATCAGGTGCAGACCGATAAACAATTGGGTTTGTCCCCCCGGCAAAACTGCCACCTGATGCCGTTCCCAGACCTTATCAAACAATGTTCCCCGACTCATGAATACTAAATTGACTCGTACCAACGCCATTGATCTATTTTAGGGTCAAACCGCCAGACCCGGGGGTATTTTTTTTGCCACCGCCATTGGCACCAGTCCCAGGTGTGCTGTAATTTTGCCCCCAGGGGAGCCGGTTGGGTCATCTGCGCCACCTCCTGATTGTACCTATCCCGCCGTTCGGACAATTGCCCCGGATGACGTTTGAATCCCCCCAAATAACTGCTGACCACCTGCAATTCCGTCTGGTTTGCGAACTGTAACCAGAGAAAATAATCCCCCGCATATTGCCAGGATTTTAAGCGTTGTAAATCTAATTTTTGATGAACTTTTTGTGTCCAAAACGTGGATTCCTGTTGCACCCGACACCAGGCTTGGTTGTACAAACCATAGGCAAACAATTCCCGCCGGTAGGGGTAGGGCAAATCCATGTGAATCACCTGGGAATGTTGGTTGTAAATTACCCGATAACCCGTTAACCAATCCACCTGACCGGTTTGGATAATATCCGCCACCACCGCAAAGGCTTGGGGGTAATAAAAATCCCCCGCATTTAGATAGGCAATCACATCCCCTGTGGTTTGCGAAAACCCCTGCGCCAAAGCATCATACATCCCCTGGTCTTTGGCAGAATGAATATGCACATTGGGGTAATCGTAACTTTTTAATAATTCCAGGGTGTGATCCGTCGAACCCCCATCCATGACCCAATATTCCAACTGCACCCGCCCGGAACGTACTGCCGTTTGATTCAGTACCGAATCTAAGGTTTCCGCTAAGTAGGGGGCGGCATTGTAACAGGGGGTAACAATCGAAAATTTCATCTGGCAGTGGGGTTCATTCTGCATTAAAGTATAGAAGCCGGTTGGTTGGGGGGTCAGCCCAGCCAGGTAACGGGGAAAGTGTGGTGCAAATCCACCGCTGTCCCGCAACTGTGAGGGAATTGTGCGTCAATTCCTGAGTCAGGATGCCCGCCGGTGTTGTCCTAAATTCTGCGAGGTACAGATGAATGCAATTGTTTCCCCCGCCCCAGGTTAGTTGATCCTTACTCAAATCGGCACCGTTGAACCGTTTTCACCGGTGGGAATAGCCGATTTTCACAGCAATTTTCATGGAATTGGGAATAGTAGCTGTCGGGGCTTAATTCCCGGACTTACTTTCCTTGAAAATCCATCTCTAAATTGGGTGAAATTGCTATGGGTCGCTGGAATAGACGGGTTCTTTCCCGTTTTTCAAGATTAATTTTTGCAGGATTCAATTGACACAATCATTTGGGGTGTGATTTATGACCGTTGATTCCACTTTGTTTGTCTGCACCACCTGTGGGAGTACCTGGGAAGATGGCAAACGCATTGGCACCAGTGCGGGAGAATTTTTGCTTCAGGATTTGCAGGTGGCTTTAGCGGATTCGGGCATCCAACTCCAAGCCGTTAAATGTTTAAGTGCCTGCCTCAATTCCTGTGCGGTAGCGATCACTGCCCCTGGTAAATTTTCCTATGTTTTGGGGCAATTACCGGCGCAAGACCAGCGTTCGGAAACCGTAACCGCCCTGGTGCAATTAGCCCAATTACATCGGGAAAAAACGGATGGCTTTGTACCCTACGGGGAACGACCAGAATTATTAAAAAATCGGGTGTTGGGACGCATTCCGCCCCTGGTTCCGTCTAAGTAGTTCCTGGGTAATTTTATCCATTGGACATCACCAATTTTAGGGGCATCTCCTAATTTGAGTTCTCCCGAATTTCTACATCGCATGGCTAAGATGTTCGGTTGATTCCAGTAATACTGATGCCCTGTATTTCGTTCCACTTTTGAGGTAGCGATGAGTAAAATTCCAGTCACAGTAATCACTGGCTTTTTGGGAGCAGGGAAAACCACTTTAGTTCGCCAGGTATTGCAATCACCCCAGAGTGCCGGTTTAGCGGTTTTAGTGAATGAATTTGGGGAAGTGGGAATTGATGGCTCCCTATTGGAAAACTGTTGCGATACGCCGGTGGTGGAACTGACCAATGGATGCCTGTGCTGTACGGTGCAGGAGGATTTTTTACCCACCATGCGGTATTTGCTGGAGCGACCGACCCCACCGACGGGGATTTTGATTGAGACTTCCGGGCTGGCTCTGCCCAAACCCCTGGTGCAAGCCTTCACCTGGCCGGATATTCGCACCCGGACAACGGTGGATGGGGTGATTACCCTGGTGGATGGGGAGAATCTGCTCACCGGGCAATTGTCCCGCTATTATACTGACGGTGTACCCCTGACTGAACACGATACCCCTTTGGCAGAATTATTGTCAGACCAATTGGCTTGTGCTGACTTGGTACTCCTCAACAAAGCCGATACCCTGACCTCCGAGCAACAAACGCAATTAATCACCTGGTTACAAACCCAAGTCCGTCCGGGGGTAAAAATCATACCTTGTCATTACGGGCAAGTGCCGGTGGAAGTATTGCTTGCCCAGGGGATGGCGGTGGAAGATGATTTAGCCCAACGTCCTAGCCACCATGACCAGGAACACGACGAGGACGACCACGACCAGGAAGTGCAGGCGGTGGTGCTGACCGGGGGAGCCATTGCCCAGCCGGAATTGCTCATCCAACGGTTGCAGGAAATGATCAACCACTATGAAATTTATCGAGCCAAGGGTTGGGCGAATGTGGCAGGCAAACCCCTGCGTCTCGTCATCCAAGGGGTAGGCACCCGCATACATACTTACTACGACCGCCCTTGGAAGGAACAGGAATCTCGGCGCACCCAAGTCGTTTTGATTGGTCGAAACATTCCCGACGGGTTGGGGTTGGGATTTTAGGGTGGGGCAATTCCAGAGGGTTTAGGAACGCTTGACCATCGGCGTTAGTGTAGCCATAAGCCCCGTGCTCAGCAGTTATGAACAACTCAGGGGTCATTCTTAATAGCCATGAATGAATACAGGTGGCTTTTTGAGTAGCCCTGTGGCTGACATAAATTGCTTGAGATTACTATAGCCATCCGACTCGATGAACGAACAAAAATTTTCCAGAACCAAGAAGTGTCCATAAATTAAAATTAGTAGATGGGGTGAGATGGCTACCAATTCGTAAGAGGGTTCATTATTTTAAGAGAGTCTCACAATGGTACAAACTCCTGCGAAGCCCCTGAACTTGGAGGAATTTCTCAAGTTGCCGGAGACGAAACCCGCCAGCGAGTATATTCATGGGGTGATCATCCCAAAACCCATGCCCCAGGGAGTGCATAGTGCCATTCAGACGGAATTAGCTTCGGCAATTAACGGGGTTATAAAACCTAAAAAAATTGCCCGGGCTTTCACTGAATTACGTTGCACCTTTGGCGGATGTTCAACGGTGCCGGATATTTCCATATTTCTGTGGGAACGAATTCCCCGCCAGGAAAATGGTGCAGTGGCGAATGTTTTTGCGATTGCTCCAGATTGGACGGTTGCAATTCTCTCCCCTGGGCAGAACCAAACTCAAGTCATTAAAAATATCCTGCATTGTCTCAAGCATGGAACTCAGATGGGATGGCTAATTGATCCAGAAGAACAATCTATTTTTGTCTATTTCCCTGACCAACCAACCACTGTTTATGATACGCCGGGGGAACCATTGCCAGTGCCAGCATTTGCCCAGGATTTTCACCTGACGTTGGATGCGTTATTGAATTGGTTAATGGAGTAAATTTCAGCTTGTATCTTGCCTCTTAAGGGCACCTCCATAAATTCAAACTTAGCGGTCGCAGGGGGGCATCCCTGCCCTTGGTTCTGGGTCATATGGGCATTCCCACGATGGGATTGATGATTGGTTCCAAGGAATAGAGGTTTCCTATTCTACCATTTCAAGAGATTAAAACGTTCCATATCAATGGTGTCCCGATTGCGGTAAATCGCTAAAACAATTGCCAATCCGACAGCGGCTTCAGCGGCAGCAACCGTAATCACAAAAACCGCAAATACCTGCCCCTTGATGTCCGCCGGGTCAAGATAGTTGGCAAAAGCCAGAAAATTCAAATTCACCGCATTCAACAGGAGTTCCACCGACATCAACACCCGCACCGCATTCCGACTGGTCACCAAGCCATAAATGCCAATGCAAAACAACGCCGCCGCCAACAGTAGAAAGTAATTGAGTTGCAGAGCCATAATTTTCCCCAGCACATCTGTGGGTATGATAACTCAGTTTCCGCTCCGAAAGACTTACACAATGCTGAACGAAAGCGAACTTTTGTTCAACTTGTTGCTGACTTCCTGATTCAACGACTCATGCCTAGTTGGCGAACCAACCCCGGCAGAGGAATCTCCACAGGCGTAACTTCCCCTAGAGCTTAGGGTAGTTTGATACCACTTCACCAGGTTTAAGGTTGCATTCTTCTATAGACCCCAATATCTTATTACACAACAAAGAAAAAAGAACAACAACAACGGGATTTTATGTGCTAGGCTATATGTGTCTTAGATTCTTTAACGTATAATGAGTGTGACCGTAGAGACAGCGATTGACCCCGCCACAGGTGAGCACTTTCGTTGTGTATTTGACTCCAAGACCTGTTTGCCCGTTGAACCAATTCAGAGATTTCTGAACTACTGCCGGAAGCGAGGGTTAGCGGCCAACACGGTCGAAACCTACGCTTACCGCTTGGTGGATTACTGGCGGTGGCTGGAGTACAAAGCCTTGAGCTGGGATAGTGTTGGACTAGATGAGTTGGCTGATTTCGTAAACTGGTATTTGCTCGGGGGTGATGTGGAGGTCATCCACGAGTCCTTAAGGGAGCGAGTTTCCAAGCGTAGCCCCAAGACAGTCAACCAGGCGATGACCGCCATTCAAGGGCTGTACGAGTTTCATGCGGCGGAGGGGCGGATTGACGATAAGCGGTTTATCAAGCTGGCTCACGGCTGGGGTAAACGTGGCGGCTTCCTGCGGGGCATCGTCAAGAGCGGGCCGGAGCGTCGTAAGCGGCTCAAGCTCAAAGAACCCAAGGTCTTCCCTGGTTGCCTCAGTGATGCGGATGTCGTGCGCCTGGTTGAAGGTTGCCTCTGCTACCGCGACAAGCTGATTGTGATGCTCTTACGTGAGACGGGTCTGCGCCGTGGCGAGCTACTGGGGTTGCATCTGATTGATGTTCAGGATGTGGATGTGACAGGGCGGTTGCGTGTTGTCCGGCGTGATAATCCCAACGGTGCCTGGGCGAAAGGAACTGAGCGAGTTGTACCTATCCTGCACAACCGCCGCACTGTGCAAGAGATGCTGCGTTCGTACCTGCTGGAGGAGTATCCGCCCGAAGCGGAACAGCTCGGTCACGGGATGCTGTTTGTCTCCTTAGAGGGGGAGCAGCGCGGTCAGCCCATGAGCCTTGTGCGACTGAACAAGCTCTTTGAAGAATTGCACAGTCGTACTGGCATCAAGGCGCACCCACATCTGTTCCGCCACACTTTTGCCACACGGATGTTGCAACAGGGCTACCTCGACCAGTATGTGCAGCAATTGCTTGGCCATCGTTCCATCAGCACCACCAAAGACATCTACAGCCATGTTCTCGATGAGATGAGTTTGGGAAGTTTTATGGATGGGGAGGAAGAGCAATGAGTGCTGTACTTTTAGCTGACCTGTATGAGCGGGTCAAGCAATCAGAGCTAGGTAGTCAGTGGTGCAGTGACCCGCTGATGCAACAAGATGTCTGGCCACTAACAGCATTGGGCTTCGACGAAGAGTATTGTCGTGTCCACGGCGCAAAGAACGTCTATTTCACACGCATTACGCTTCCTTGGCTGAATTATTTAGCAAAACTTACGGCGAAGGCGCGGGTGCGAGAGAAGTGTTCAGCCAGACGAATCATTGCTGATACCCTCTGCTTAGCCCACCTCAATGAGTTTTTGCTGGCTCATGGCTACAGCCAACCCGTAGGCATCACAGACAGTCTCCTTAAAACGTTCATCTCAGAGGCTAACAAGGGGCATCGGCACAGCACCTTGGTATTTGCAACACGCCTTTGGGCAGAGGAGGGTTGGTTGACCCTGCCATTCACCCCCATGCGAATGAGGAAGCCGACACCCAAGGTGGAGACTATTCCTGAAGAGGTGTTGCACCAAATCTACGAGCATCTTGACCTTTTTCCTGCGCCCTTGGAACGCTTGTTTCGGTTGCAAATTGCTTTAGGGTGCCGCATCAACGAGATGTTGCTCATGCCGCGCCATTGCCTCAAGCAGGAAGGAGAGCACTGGTTTTTACTACGCTGGGTAGCCAAACGGAAGCAGTGGCGTTATTTCCAGGTGCATCCTCTGGTTGCCGAGTTAGTGCAAGAGCAGCAACGTTTTTTGGACGAACAGTTTGGCAAGGATTCTCAGTTCAACAAACTTTTCTGTAAAACATCCACAGCATTTAAGGACGGGGCAGAAGTAGGAGGGCGTTTTCAAGTTGAGCCTGTTTATGAGCCTAGCCCCTTGTCGTTTATGGTAATTCACTTATGGCTCAAAGCGTTCAGGGAAGTTGCCAATCTCAAGGACAAGCAGGGCAAGCCTTTTCCTCTCACCAGCCACATGTTTCGTCGCACCAAGGCCAGTGTGATGGCGCATTGTGAAGTTGAAGACGAGTACATTGCTGCGGTTTTAGGGCATGGTTCCCTCGACATGTTGCCTCATTATCGTAAGCGGTCTTTAGAACGGCTAGAGAAACAGGCAGAAACCAAGGGATACGTGGACATGTACGGGCGGGTAACCACCTACAAGCCCCGCAAGCAACGCTACGAAAAGTTAGCTGACCTGATGAAGGTTACGACTCCCCTTGGTGAGTGCCATCGCCCCAGTATGTTGGGCGATTGCCAGTACCGTTACGCCTGCCTAAGTTGCACCCATCACCGAGTTACAGAAGCAGACATTCCACAACTAGAGGCAGATAAGCAACAAATGGAGCTTGACCTTGAACGTGCCCAAATAGCTCAACAAGAGCGGCGCGTAACCGAGATTCAAAGGTTGCTGGAACTTGTAAACAATCGCCTGCAAGGATTAAAGGAACTGCAAAAAGTACGGGAGGAAAATCAACATGAGTCAGCGTAAACACCTGCCGATTTCAAGGCATCAAACGCTCAACGGGATTCTTGAAGTGAATTGGCTGCAAGACTACCAAGGTGAGTTTACCTGCCCACAATGCAATCAAGGAAGACTTACTAAGGCTTACTTCGCACACGGAAGTATTAATGGTGTTCGGCTTGAATGTAACTCCTGCGGTCAGTACACTTACCTCTCATGTACAAGCCAGCGTAAGCATCTGCCGATTTCAAGGCATCAAACACTCAATGGGATTCTTGAAGTGGATTGGCTTCAAGACTACAAAGGTGAGTTTACCTGCCCACAATGCAATCAAGGAAGACTTACTAAGGCTTACTTCGCGCACGGAAGTGTTAATGGTGTCCGTCTTGGATGCAACTCCTGTGGTCAATACACTTTCCTCTCCTGTGAAAATCCTGCTTACATCTACAACTATCAAGCAGACTTGGAATGTCCTAACCCTCTTTGTACTGGCATTGGTCCAAGGGGTCAAAGGGGATGGATTTACAAATGTAACGATCTAGGGTACGGCAGATGTCGCTATTGCAAGATAATTTTTGAGCCTTCAGCTACCGTTCAATACAACTGGCAGGGTAGGCAGAAGTTGCAAGAACTACTCCCGTTTGACTTTGCCGCTAATACCTGGGACTTGCGGCACTTCTATGAAAAGCCCTACTACCGACTCCTTACTTTTGATGGCATTGAACCTGATTGGTTCTGCTTGCAGGCAAAACAGTATTTGCACTACCTACTCAAAGCTCAAGTATATTCTTCAACATCCCAAATCCGTGCCATCCGTGCTGTGCTGGGACAGTTGGGCGAAGTGCTTAAGCAAAGAAAATGTTCATCACTGCAAGACATCAAGCGCAGTGACATTCTGAACCTGATTGATGCTTGGCAAAGCATAAAAGGGCGAACAGTATACACAAAGCTCTATCAGCTTAAGGAGTTTTTGAGTTGGGCTGGCCTTGAGGCTGAAGCCTTAGTTAAACGCAGAGACTTTCCCAAGATTCGTCATGATGACCCCGTATGGTTGGATGAACCCACTCGTTCTGCTATCAAGTCGCACCTGCACAAATTACCAGAGCCACTAGCAAGGCACTACTTGGTTCAGGAGTACACAGCCGCACGACCCGGTGATGTCTGCCAGATGCAGTTTGACTGCCTCGTTGCGGAAAACAGCAAGTGGTACATCCGTTTCTTTCAGCAGAAGACCAAACGTTGGCATCAGATTCCAGCTAACCGTGAAATCCGGCGCATCATTGAAGCACAGCAAGCTTGGATACGACAGACCTTAGGCCCAGACTACAATTACCTGTTCTGCCACTTCAGGGTTTTCAAAAAAGGTTCTTACCCGAAATTCAGCCGTATTAAACCTCTCCCAGAACCACCTAAGACAAATGCTGATGTTAACCCAATGGTGCGAGCGATTCGCTATCTCATTGAAGCGGAGGACATTCGGGACAGCAACGGTCAACAACCCCACTTCACGGGTCGAATCACCCGCTCTAGCCGCCTCCAAGAGATACGGGTCAAGCACGGGATAGAAGCAGCCCAACTCTACGCTGACCATGTTTCCAGCACAACAACCTTTCAGCACTACGCCCCACCCACTCGTGAGCAGGTTGCAACGGCTGACCTCCCCTTCCAAGAGCTACTGCTTAACCCCGACAACAAGTTCCTGCCCTGGCAATCCCTGCCCGAGAGCCTGCTGAAAAACCCTAAAGCCCATGAGTTAGACATTGAGATAAACCCCCGTCTTACCGTCTACGGCCATTGCGCTCTTGACCCCAAGACTCCCTGCCCTCACAACCTTTACCCCAAGTGCTACGGCTGTAGTAGTTTCCGACCCAGCACTGGCAAGTTGCCCCTTTACGAGCGGCAGTACCAAAGCGAAGTACAGCGTATGGAACAAGCAAAGACAGCAGGCGCAGAGCTGTCCTACGAGGAGGCTAAAGCGACTGTGGAAGCGATGAAGCAGTGGCTACCACAACTCAGGGAGGTGGCTCATGGCTAGAGGCAACCGTGAGAAGCAGACTGAAACGCTCCGCCAGGCACAACAGCAACGCAAAGAGCAGAAGCGGCAACAGGTGTTTGAGGCGGTACGGACGCTCCAGCAACAGGGCAAGACCATCACCTTTGCAGCTATTGCTCGTGTTGCTCAAGTTTCTATCAGCTATCTCTACAAATGGCCGGAAGTCAAGGACTACATTCAGTCGCTTCGCGAGGAACAATCTCATCAGCTTGCCCCCTTACCTCAAGAAGCTGAACCTGGGCCATACAGCCTCAAGACCCTGCATGAGGTCGCCCGCAAGCGTATCAAAGAGCTAGAGGCTGAGATTCAGGAGCTAAAGCGCCAGAACGAACTGTACCGAGGGCATGTTGCGGAAATCTTTGAGTTGCGCGATGAGGTAGAACGCTTGCGGGAGTTGTTGCGGCAGTTCACTGAGCCTCGCCCCACCTCCAAGGTTGTGGCACTCCAAGCGGTAGCCCCCAGCACCGCCTCAGACATTGATCCAGACATTGTACAGAAGCTAGAAACTTTGGGTGTAAAGCTCGGTGTACGCCTCCAGCGTGAGATTAAGCAACACAAGCCAGAGAAAGTCATGCTGGCAATTGAAGCCTTTGAGCAGTACCGCTCGCAGCATGTGGTGGAGAACCCTGCGGGTTGCCTCCTACAGATGATTCGAGATGGGGCGGAACCGAACGTACCCTTGGAGGCACCTGTACCTGAGATGGATGAGTTTGACCGCTGGTACGCTGAGGCCATTGCTCAGGGATTCTGCCTTGACATCCCCCGCCGCTACCTAAGCACGATGGGAACGGAGCCTTTGGTTAAGGTAGTGGATAAGAGCCGTTCTGAGGGCTATCAAGTCATGCCCTGGAGGGAGGCTAGAGAGTATCAAAAGAGCTTACGTCGTGGAAGATAGAGACTATTATTTAGGCTAAACAAGACTTTTACAACGTGGAGTATACATAAGAATTTAAGTCGCGATCTATCTCCTCTAAACTGCAACTTTCACAACTAAACACCCTTTGGCTCAGCGGTATCTTTTGTTGATGACCACAGCGAGAACACAGCTGGCTGGACGGATAGAACCTATCCACCACCACCAACTGACAGGCGTAGAGTTTGGCTTTGTACTCTAGCTGTCGCTTGAACTCATAAAAACCGCAGTCAGCGATACTACTCGCTAACTTATGGTTCTTGAGCATACCTGATACATTCAGGTTCTCAACTACCACCACCCGGTGTTTTCGGGTTAAGTAAGTAGTAATCTTGTGCAGATTGTCTTTCCTGATGTCTGCAATTCTTTTATGAACTTTTGCCACCCGCTTGACCGCTTTCTTCCGGTTCTGCGAGCCTTTTTTCTTCCGGCTTACCTGCCTTTGCAACCGCTTTAAGCGCTTCTTCGCTCTTCGGTAGGGCTTAGGGTTAGCAAAGACTTTCCCATTAGAACAAGCGGCGAGGTTGTTAATGCCTAAATCAACCCCGACAACTTCTTCTTCTTTCTCTGGTAGTTCTGGCTCAGGAGCTTCAAACGTAAAAGAGATAAACCAACGGTCGGCTTGACGACTGATGGTTACGTTCTTAGGGCATACCGCTGGCAACTGCTCATGGCATTTTAACCACCCAAAGATGGGAACCTTGATTTTGTTCCCAGAAATTCTCGTGCGCCCCTCTAAATAGAAACTATCTCGTCTGCCCCTTTTCTTGAATACAGGGAATTTTCTCTCACCCTTACACCAACTCTTAAAACCTGCCTCTAAGTTTCGTAAAGCTTGCTGTGGGGCGCATTTAGAACATTGGTAGTACCAAGGATTTTCCTTCTTAACCTCCGCAACCAACCGCTTATGCAAATCTATAGCCGTGGGAACCTTTTGCTTTTCCTCTATTGCCTTTTTGCAGACCGCTAAACCCCAGTTGTAAGCGTGTCTGGCTACCCCAGCGTGTTGGCTTGCCAAGGTTCTTTGCTTGTTATTCAGGTCTAGCTCTGTTTTGAAAGCTAACAACACAAGTTGAATCGCTGAAAGCCTAATTCACAATAACATACCCCCAGAAAAAGCGAATTGTGTTAATTAAAGTAAGGACTCCGTCCCGCTTACGTGAGCAGTATTTCTCAGTAAAAACCCGAATAGAAACATACCCTCGGTGAACACGGTCAAAACGAAATGGTAGCGGTGGTTGGTCGGGCCACTACTCGCCAAAACATAATAGTCCCCGCTGGCGGGCAGTTGGTATTCCCAGGGACGAGCCCCATTACCCAAGCCGACCAGTTGCTTCCCCTGTGGATCAAACACCAACACCATCGCCCGGGCACCCATACTCTGGGGTTCCACCCGCAACCATTGCCCCCGCTGGGCATTCACCACATACACCCGGTTCACCGCACCGGCAATGACCACGCCAATCGTGTGGGGCGAAAATTGCAAACGGCTGGTGGGGGTTGTCGGCAATACCTGTTTGAGGTTGACCTGAGCCAACGCCAGCGGTGCCTGGAGCAACCAACTCACTAACACCAAAATGCCATAACGCCAACCCACAACCGGCTTTCCCAAGGTGAACGATTTGCTCTCACAATAACATCAAAAGGTCACGGGGTAATGATTCCCAACCCATAGCCCAGCACCCCCAAAACTGCGCCCAAACCAATCAACCAGGGCGCCGCCACCCACCCCCGAAATAATAGAATTCCACTCAAAATCGCAATGCCCAGCACCCAGACCCCCTGCCCCACGGTCATCGTAAAAGACCCCACCCCCATCTGCCAACCCAAACGCACTGCTACCACTCCAATCAATGCCACCGCCCCCACATTCAACCCATCCAAAAACGCCCCCGTCCAAGCTGTGCGCCGACACCAGAGCAAAATCGGATGCAACAGTGCCACAAACACAAACGAAGGCAGGAAAATTGCCACCGTTGACACCACCGCCCCCGCCCACCCAGCGATTTGAAACCCAATAAAACTAGCAGTGGAGGACACCGGCCCGGGCGTAAATTGCCCCACCGCAATCGCATCCAATAGCTGTTGTTGGGTCAGCCAACCGTAGCGATTCACCAAATCATTTTCAATGAAGGCGATCAGCAGATAACCGCCCCCAAATAAAACCGCCCCCACCTTGAGAAAAAACAACGCCAACAACCCCAAATTCGGAGCAGGCAGTTCCGCCCCGGGCATCGCCGCCACCCCGACCGGGAACCCCAGCCAAGGCCACCCAGCCCCCTGGGTTGGTTGCGGAGGTCGCCGTACCAAAATCCCCAGCAGTCCCCCCGCCAGCAGTGCCAGCACTTCCCCGACCCCCAGCCAGGATAAAATAATCACCCCCACCCCCACCCACAGCAGGAGGGAGCTTTTCACCGCCTTTTGCCCCAACCGCCAGCCCGCATCCAGAATCAACACCACCGTCACCGGCTTAATCCCCACCAGCAACGGTGCCACCTGGGGCAATGTCCCCCATTCCCGGTACCCCCAGGCAACCAGGGTGGTGATCAGAAATGCTGGCAGGATAAAACACACCCCCGCCACCCCTAACCCCGCCCAACCCGCCCGGCGCAACCCCACCAAAATCGCCATTTCCGTAGAATTGGGACCAGGGATGAGATTGACCGCCCCCATCAAGTCCAAAAATTCCGCCGCCTCCAACCACCGACGCTCCTCCACCACCTCTTTTTGCATCAACGCCGTATGCGCCGCCGGTCCACCAAACGCCACGGTTCCCAAACGCAGAAAGACCTGGGCTAGTTCCAACAGACGTGGGGTCATCGGGGAGTTGGGGATAGGCTGGTTTTTTATCATCCTAGTAGGAGAATGATTCTGCCTCGAAACTAAGCGTCAGCTTCAGCCAATTTTGCCCAGCGGTCGTCAACGTACTGCCCCTGACCCAATTTCCGACCCCAAACATGATATAGCAATCCTACTTGCTTAGTGAACAGAGATTCCCCAGAACCAAGGACGGGACCCCTATTCCATTCTCATTTAGGACTGCTATAGAAGGAATTACATGGGAATAACCCAGGGAATGTCATTACAGGTTAGGGGTGGAAATGCCTTTAGTAGCGGTGTTTTTGGCTTAATGATTGGTAAGCGGGCGATGGGACTCGAACCCACGACGTTCAGCTTGGGAAGCTGACATTCTACCACTGAATTACGCCCGCAGTGCTTAGATATAATAGCACTCTACTTGGACAACTGGGGGCAGGTAATTAAAACCTTATCCACCCGATTGCCATCCATATCCACAATCTCAAACCCCAGCCCACCCCATTCAAACTGCTCCGCCACCTGGGGAATATGCCCTAAATGGTCAATAATTAACCCGGCGAGGGTGTGATAAGAGGGATTTTCTGGCAATTCGGGAATGGGAAATAATTCCTGAAATTTGTCAATGCCCAACAGTCCATCCACCAACCAAGAGCCGTCTTCCCGTTGGATTGCCCCCGGTTCATCCTCATCATCCAGCGAGGGAATATCCCCAATCAGGGCTTCCAAAATGTCCTTAAAGGTCACCAATCCCTGAATTACCCCGTATTCATCCACCACCAAAGCCATGGGCGAGCCGGACTGGCGCAGGAGTTCCAGCACCTTCAGGGCATGGGTATTTTCTGGCACATAGAGGGGCGGGCTGAGTTGACGGGTGAGGTCAAAGGGTTGATTTTGAATCGCTTGCGCCAATAAATCCTGGGCAGAAACAATCCCCACCACATGGTCTAAATCCCCTTGGCACACGGGGAAACGGGAGTAACTATTTTCGCAGATTTCCTGCTGATTTTTACTGGGCGGGTCTTCCAAATCCAGCCAGACAATATCCGGGCGGGGGGTCATCAGGGCACTAATCCGTTGATCCCCCAACCGAAACACCCGCTCGACCAAGTCCTGTTCCGATTCGGCAAAGGTACCCGCTTCCGTACCCTGTTGGATGAGAATTTTAATTTCTTCCTCGGAAACCTGCGGCTCTTGGATGGGTTCAATCCCCATCAGGGTGAGAATGGTCTGCGCCGAAATGCTGAGGACGGTCACGAAGGGTGCCATCAGCCGTGATAACCAATCCAGGGGGGCGGCCATGAAAATGGCAATGGGTTCCGGGTGGCTCAAACCTATCTGTTTGGGTACCAATTCCCCCACCACTAGAGCAATGTAGGTACTGCCTATGGCTACCCCTAAAGTCGCCAGGACAGACGCATAGGGTGCCAGGAAGGAAATTTGGGTTAAACTAGCCTCTAAACTGTTGCCGAGGGTCGCTTCCCCAAAAGCCCCAATCAGGATACCGATGAGGGTAATCACGATTTGAATGGTGGAGAGCATACGGGTCGGATTGCTGGCTAAATCCAAAACCCTTTGGGCACCGGCATTACCCTCGTTCGCCTGTTGTTGGAGGCGGGCTTTGCGGGCGGAAATAATTGCCAGTTCTGACATGGCAAACAGACCACTGATGAGGGTCAGAACCAGAATTAAGCCGAGCGCAGACAAGGTGTTCATGTATAAAGGGTTAGGAAGCCACCCTAGTACCTCATTATGACCCCCGCCCGTACGATTTGTCTCGGTTTTCTTCTGGTGATTGGGGTGGGAACCCTGTTGTTGTGGTTGCCCCTGTCCACCCAGGCACCGGGCTGGGATTCCCTATGGACGGCTTTATTTACCGCCACATCGGCGGTGTGCGTCACCGGCTTGTCCGTGGTG
The DNA here is from genome assembly GCF_022984075.1 of Synechococcus sp. C9. Classification (NCBI taxonomy): domain Bacteria; kingdom Bacillati; phylum Cyanobacteriota; class Cyanophyceae; order Synechococcales; family Synechococcaceae; genus Synechococcus; species Synechococcus sp. C9. Next base: position 142,618 of record NZ_JALAAD010000001.1, read on the forward strand.
GATGTGGGCACCCATTACTCCTTCTGGGGACAGTTGATCCTGCTTTTGTTAGTACAAATTGGCGGGTTGGGCTACATGACCTCCATGACCCTATTGATGTTGTTATTAGGGCGACGGTTTCGTTTGAAGGATAAATTGGCGGTGCAACAGGCTTTGGATCAAACGGGAATGGGTGGCATCCGCGGACTCCTGCGTTCCATTCTCCTGGCAACCGGGATATTGGAATTTTTGGGTGGGTTAGCGTTGATGGCATTTTTTGTGCCAAGATTTGGATTTTGGGGCGGTCTGTGGCACAGCATTTTTCATAGTATTAGTGCATTTAATAATGCGGGATTTAGTTTGTTTTCTAATAGTTTCATGAGTTATTTTAATGCACCTCTGTTAGTATTTACAACAACGGTTTTGATTATTTTAGGGGGGATTGGCTATCAAGTCTTGCTGGAATTTTACTTAAGGCTCACCTGCAAACATCCAGAACGGTTTACCTTTAGTCTGAATACGAAAGTAGTGGTGAGTACGACCCTAGTGCTTTTGGGGGTCGGAACCGTAGCGTTTTGGTTGATTGAGGGGAATAATCCCGATACCCTGGGGCGGATGAATTTAGGGGAACAGTTTTTGGCGGCTTGGTTCCAATCGGTTACAACCAGAACGGCGGGTTTTAATACCATTGATATTGGCAAAATGACGGCGACCGGTTTATTTTTTACGATTGTTTTGATGTTTATTGGGGCGAGTCCTGGGGGCACCGGCGGGGGGATTAAAACGACAACCTTACGGGTGTTATTGCGGGCAACCCGGGCGATTTTACGGGGGCATGAGGAGGTGATTATTTACGAACGGGAAATTCCCCCCATTTTGATTTATAAAGCAATTGCCGTATTGGTGGGTTCCATGAGTTTGGTACTGCTGATGCTGACCTTGATTTCAATTACGGAAGCGGAACATGGATTTACTTTTTTGCAATTATTCTTTGAGGTGGTTTCCGCCTTTGCGACGGTGGGACTTTCGACGGGGATTACCGGTGGTTTAACCCTATCAGGAAAGCTATTGATTATTCTCACCATGTATGCGGGGCGGGTGGGGGTATTATTACTGATGGCGGCTCTGTTTCGAGAACCCCGTCCCCTGCGTACCCATTACCCAGAGGAGACTTTTTTGGTAGGGTAAAATAAGCGCACTGGCAGGAACTTTATGCAGGCTTTTTGGAACCGGCGTCGCCAACACAGCCAGCAATTTGCGGTGATTGGTTTGGGTCGCTTTGGGCGGTCGGTCTGCCGGACATTGAAAAGTATGGGCTGTGAAGTCCTGGGGGTGGATAAGGATGAACACCTGGTGGCGTCTGTTTCCGATGAGGCGGTGGTGGATCATGCGGTGGAACTGGATAGCACGGACCCAGGCGCTTTGAAGGATGCGGGTTTATTTGAATTTGAAACGGTGATTGTGGCGATTGGAAATTTTATCCAGGAAAGTGTGGTCACCACCTTGAATTTGAAGGAAGGGAATGTTGCCAATATCATCGCCAAGGCTTCCACGGATATTCACGGTCGTTTGTTAGAAAAAGTAGGGGCAACCAAAGTGGTTTATCCTGAGAAACAAATGGGAGAACATCTGGCTCGTTCGTTGGTGCGTCCCAATATCATTGAACGGTTGGAACTTGACCCGGAAAATAGCATTGTGGAGGTGCGGGTACCGGAGGCATTTGTGGGCAAAAGTATTGTGGATTTGCGACTCAGAAATGAATACGGTATTAGCGTGATTGCCCTGGGTCGCCAGGGGTCCCATTTTGAGATCAATCCCAACCCCACGGCGCCGTTGGAAGCGGGGATGATGATGTGGGTGATTGGCAGTAACCAAGCCCTAAATAAAATTACGGATTTGGGGCGATGAAACCCCTCTGGATAACTTTGGTGTTAGCCATTCTCACCGGCTGTACGGCGGTTCAACCGGAGGTTGCCCAGGAATCCACTGCCCCGGTCACCCAAGCGGAAGCCCTCTCCGCCACCCAGGTTGCCAAAACGGTGGATACGGCTAAAATCCAGCCCCAACTGGCGAAAACTGCCCAAATATCCCTGGAAGTGGACAATATGGACAAGAGTGCCCAGCAAGCCGTTGGTTGGACACGCCAAGCGGGGGGGGAGGTGCTGAACTTGACGGATAACGGGATGAAGGGGGAGGTGCGCCGTTTGAGCTTGGAGGTGCAGGTGCCCGCGCCCCAACTGGATGCGGTGTTGGCTCAATTCAGCACGCTGGGCAAGCTGGAAAGCCGGGAGGTCACCGCCGAGGATGTCAGCAACCAACTGGTGGATGTGGGAGCCAGATTGCGGAATTTGCGTAAATCGGAAGAATTGCTCTTGAAAATCATGGAGCGCTCCGGTTCGGTGGGGGATGTGCTGAAAGTTACCCAGGAATTGAGCCAAGTGCGGGAACAGATTGAGCAGTGGGAAGCACAACGGGTGAATTTGCTCAACCGCGTCCGTTTTTCCCGCATTCGCCTAAATTTGACCAGCCCGCTGGCGGCAACCCCTGGTCGTTCTATCCCTGAGCGGTTGGGGGAAACCTGGCAACAGGCGACGAGTACCCTGGGCAATATCACCCTGGGTTTGGTGCAATTGGCTTTGTGGTTGCTCGTATTTAGCCCTTACCTTTTGGTGGTGGGGCTGGTGGGGTGGCTGGTGCGACGGCGTTGGCGCGCTTCCCGCCCCTGAATGATCGAAGGCTCATTAGGGACAATCACGGAGGGGACAACGGCTGGCTCCCCGGCATATTTCCGTAATTCTACGGTATTAGTAATTTCTATCGAAAAGCCTGTAGTGAGCTACAAGCTGTCTGGGTAATTTAACGGTGAGTGATGGGAATCACAGTCAAGCGAGGATCGCTTTATGTCCACCCTTCTCCTCCTACGGTATCTGCGCACCCAACAGCGTCAGCGGATTGGTAACGGCGGCTTTACGCTGGTTGAACTTTTGGTGGTGGTGGTAATTATTGGGATTTTGGCGGCCATTGCCCTACCCTCGTTTTTAGCCCAGTCGGCGAAAGCCAAACAATCCGAGGCGCAGGTAACGCTCAACGCCTGGATCAAGGGGCAACAGCTCTATCGCTATGAATACGGTCATTTTGCGAAATTTAACAGTTTACCCATAGGTATGCCTGCGGATACCAAAAACTACAACTATGTAGGTGGCGGCGGGGACGAAGACGTGAATCAAGATTTTGTGACCTTGACGCCTTTCACGAAAGACTCGGCGCTCAAGCGATATTCAGCGGGGGTCGAGTGGGATGTGCTGGAGGTGACCTTGCCCGATGGCACAACGGAGCGGAAGTCTATAGATGCGCCGGTTTTGTGTGAAAGCATTGCCCCTAGTTCAGGTATTTCGGTCGCCCCGAATGTGAATGGGGCAGGGGATGGAACCCCGCCAACTTGCCCCGGCGGTTATGTGAATATTTTCCGTCCAGGGAATTAACTCCCCCAGGGCACGCAACAATAAATCCGGTTCCCAGATCAGGTTCATGGCTTCGTCCTGCAGATGTCGCCACAACCATGCCCCATCGCCCCCAGTGATCACCACCTTGCCAGCCCATTGCCGCAGGTAAAACCGCAAGCCCGCCAGGAGTGTATAAGCCATCCCGCCTTGCATCGCCTGCACCGTATCCTTTGCCCACACGGGGGGTAAGGTCTCCGGCCAGTTCACCAAGGGTAACGCCCCTGTCCCCTGATGCAGACCTTTACATTGTAATGTCAAACCTGGCAGAATCGCCCCGCCCATGAACTGCCCCTGAGCATCCACCGCACTAATGCTAATCGCCGTCCCCGCATCAATCACCAGCACCGGCGTCCCGTAGAACCGACGGGCACCCCAGGCCGCCAACGCCCGGTCCACCCCTAAGGTCGGATAAACCCCTGGCAAGGGAATGTCTGACAAAGTAATTACTTGCACATGGGGATAGGTCTGCCACATCTGCACCTGCGCTGGCACCGGGGAGACCCCATAGACCGGCCAAACGCAATGGTTTTGTACCCAAGTCGTGGTGGGACTATGCCAAGGGGTGTGCCAGGTGCGTTTTAATTGCCCGTTGCGCCACCAACCCCAGTGATAACGGCTATTTCCGGCGATCAGCCCCAGGACATTCACGGGGTACCAGGGGGCAAAAGTAACACCGCATGGGGCGTGGGACGGGGTTCGTAGTACGTGTACCGTTTCCCCTGGTAAGCTAAGGCGGCACTGGCCCCCGAATCCAACATCACCGCCTCCCGAAATCCCGCCTGCGCCAACACCCGCCCCAGCCGCACCGAATCCACCCGATTGGTGGAAATGCCAATCATGGGCTGGCCGCTCTGGTTCAACCCCCAGAACGCCCGGTGACGCTCGGCATCAAAGCCATACAACGTCCCAAAACTGGCGGTATCCCGGGGCTGTCCGTCCTTGACCAACCAGGCAGAAGCCACAAACAAATCCGTGACCCCCGGCACCTGCGCCTGCACCCCTGCCAAGGTGTTGTGTTGCAGAGGGTCAAAGGGCAAAAATTGCACCGTCTTGGGCGTAATCACCACCAAGGGTCGCCCCTTCAGCTTGGGATTGTCCCCATTGCCGCCGGGGATAAATTGCCGGGTATTTTGGGCGTACACCGGCCCAATCATCACATTGGACGTCAGGGATTCCAGGGAGAAAAACCCCCCATCCACCACCGCCGTCGCCCGGGGTTCCTTCTGCAAAAATTCCTCCACCTGGTAACGGGAATCCGCATGGTAGGTGACCGGCCGCCCGCCGCTGACCAGCACCAAATCCACCCCGTCAATGGTCGTGCGTTGCAGGGCAATGGGTGCGCTAAAATCCACCCCCGCCAAGGGAGCCGCCGGTGCCGCCCCTCCCCAGACCGTATCCACCAAACTCGCCAAACGGGATTGCCCAAACCGCTCAATGGTCAGCAGGTCCCCCGATTGCCCCGCATAAAATTCCTCTCCATTCCGCATCGTAAACGCCGCCACATAGCCCGCCTTTTGGGTAGCCGCCTTCACCCGGTCGTCATAATGCCCCACCGGATAGGTGAAATAATGAACCGGTTTGCCCAATTCCCGCTCCAAAATTTGCTTCGATTCGCTCAATTCCCGCTCCAGGTCGCTATCGCTCAAGGGACGCAAATCCAAGGGATGGGTGACGCTGTGGGAGGTAATCGTCACCAAGGGGTCTTGCGCCATCTCCCGCAACTGCGCCCAGGTCACCTTGGGTCGCCCCGCCGTTTGCCCAACCCCCTGGGTGTAAATGGAAAACGCCGCCGGGTAATTGTACTTTTTCAACAGGGGATAAACGTACTCATAATGCCCCGCATACCCGTCATCAAAAGTCAGCAAAATCGGCTTGGGGGGCAGGGGTAAACCGGTGCGCAAATGGGTGACCAGCGCATCCAAACTCACCGGCGTTAACCCCCGTTCTTGGATCAATTGCAAATGGTCTGCAAATTCCTGGGGGGTGACATCAAAAAAAACCTGTTTCTCCGGCAGAATATCGTGGTACATCAGCACCGGCACCCGAGCGGTTTTCGCCGCCGCCGCTATCTCCGGCCAGGGGGCTTGCCGGACAAAAGGGATAAGGGAGTCCCCCAAATTCGCCGCAAAGGTAACCGCATCCCACCGTTGTTGGGTCATGGTTTGGGTCATGGGCAGGTGCCAGCAGGTGAGCATATCCAACTCGGTTAATGCCCCCGCTGTACAATCTTCACTCTTACTGTCAACGGATTGCCCCGCCCAGAGGGAACCCCAGCGTTCCGGGTTGAGCACCAGTACCGCCGCCACCCCCACCAAAGCACCCACCCCCAAACCCGCCACCAGGGGAGGCCAAAGGGAACGTTTCCGCTGGATTCGACCCTTCGCTTTGACCATAAAAAACTGCGTGAGAGAATCATGACCCAGAACCCGCCCCCATTGTACGATGTACCGCCAGTTCTGCAAAGGGGCACCGGGATTTAGCCCGCCGTCACCTGCGCCCCCCGCTCGCTCACCTGGGCAATCCGACCCACCGCCGCTATCCCCACCCCTTGCCACGCCTGCACCATCGCCTGTGCCACCCCATCCGCATGCACCGGAGCCGTTAACGCCAACAACGTCGGCCCCGCCCCGCTGATCACCATCCCGTAGGCACCTGCCGCCAGCGCCGCCCGCTCCACCAGGTCATAACCGGGAATCAAACCCCGCCGGTAGGGCTGATGCAAACGGTCTTGCAACCCCGCCCGCAACAATTCCGGCGACCCCTGCTGTAACCCCTGGAGCAAACACCCCAACGCCCCCAGATTCGCCACCGCATCCCGGTAGGGGACATGACTCGGCAACACCGCTCGAGCCTCCGCCGTAGATAAGGCAAACTCAGGAATCGCCAAAACGGGGGTCACTTCAGGATGCCAAGGAATCCCAGCAACGCATTCCCCGCAGGTCAACCGACAGCCCCCCCACCAGGCAGGCACCACATTATCGGGATGCCCCTCCAACGCCACCCCCCAAGCCAACACCTGGGAAGCCGGGAGCGGTTCCCCCAGGAAATAGTGCGCCGCCCGCAGACCCGCCACAATTGCCGTCGCCGAACTGCCCAACCCCCGCGCCAAAGGCACCTCCAATTCCAGGGTTAACGTCACCGCTGGCACCGCCTGACCCAACCGTTCATACACCAGGGCAAAAGCCCGATAGGCTAAATTTTCCCCCGGCACCGTCGCCCCCAAGGTAATGACCGGTTCCCCCCCCGGCCGCAGGGCAAACTGAAACCGGTTGCCAAAATCCAACGCCGCCCCCAGGCAGTCAAACCCCGACCCCAGATTCGCCGTCGTCGCCGGTACCCAGACCGTAACCGCTTGCCCCATCTAGCCCTGGCACCGACGTTGCCGCCGCACCCACAAGCTCAACAAAAGGTAAATGCACCCAATATAACCCGTCGCACCCAGCAAGATTGCCATCGGTAACGGAATGACCATCGCCCCCATCCCCAATAATTATGATGCCTGCACTGGCTCCTCACCCACCACCGCTCTGCCACCTGAACCGCACAGTCAACCACTGCCCGATTCCCACCGTAACCCCTCACTGCCCTTCATCAAAATTTACTAAAATTAAACTTCGCAATCCCTGCTTCCCAGGCAAACCCCCAGAAACAGCGATCACGACATCCGAACCCGTTAAACTTGTACCTTAAACTTAACACAAAGCGGGAGAAATCTGAAAAATTTATAACCGTTTTGTAAAGGTAAGCATGGAAAAGATATCTATCAGTACAATAGCAATCTGACCACCGCCCTGCCATGCCGTTTCAGCCAAGGAAAACCCAACCCAAGTACCCCTTAAACCCCAGGATATTCCCTTCCCAGTGGTCTGCCCCGGGTGCAATCCCTTAGAATAGAGATACATAATGTAAAAAAATGTAACTCAACCGCCATGACTCTTGTGACCGCCCCTTTTGCCCCTGTGGAAGCTGACCTCCAGCAGTTGAGTGAACATTTGCGCCAGTTGGTGGGGGGGCGGCATCCCATCCTCTCCGCCGCCGCTGAGTATCTGTTTGGGGCGGGGGGAAAGCATCTGCGCCCAGCCTTGGTGCTGTTGGTGGCGCGGGCCACGGCAGGGGAGGTGACCCTCCGGCATCGGCGCTTGGCGGAAATTACGGAGATGATCCACACGGCTAGTTTGGTGCATGACGATGTGGTGGATGGGGCGGATTTACGCCGGAATGTGCCCACAGTACACAGTTATTTTGGCAACCGGGTGGCGATTTTGGCGGGGGATTTTTTATTCGCCCAGTCCTCCTGGTATTTGGCGAATTTGGATAATTTAACCGTAGTCAAGTTGCTCTCCCGGGTGATTATGGACTTTGCCGAGGGGGAAATTCGCCAGAGTATGACCCATTTTGACCCGGATTTATCCTTTGAAGATTATTTAGAAAAAACGTTTTTGAAAACCGCTTCCTTGATGGCAGCCAGTTGCAAGGCGGCGGCGGTGTTGAGTGGTTGCCCGGAGGAGTTGTGTGAACAAATGTATCAATACGGGCGGTATTTGGGTTTGGCATTTCAGGTGGTGGATGATATTTTTGATTTCACAGCTTCTACGGCGGTGTTGGGGAAACCGGCGGGGTCGGATTTGCAGGAGGGGAATCTGACGGCACCGGTGTTGTTTACCTTGGAGGAAACCCCGGCGTTGCGGACGTTGGTGGCACGGAAATTCAGCGAACCGGGGGATTTGGAGCAGGCGGTGGCGTTGGTGCGGATGGGCAATGGGATTGAGCGTTCCCGGCAAATGGCGCAGGAGTATGCCCAGGTGGCGGCGACGTTTTTGACGGATGTGCCCCCCTCCCCGGCGCGGCAGTCCTTGGCGGATTTAACGGATTATGTGTTGTCCCGGTTACACTGACCCGGATCATGTTAAGGTCAAGTTCACGATTGCCCAGGCAGTTGTCCATCGGAGAAGGTTAAAGCGTCTATGTCCACGTGGCGGCAGGATTTGAAGAATGATTTGATCGCCGGGTTGCTGGTGGTGATTCCCCTGGCGACGACGATTTGGGCGACGTTTGTGAGTGCCAGTTGGGTGGTGCAGTTGTTGACCCGCATTCCCAAACAACTCAATCCCTTGAGTTTGCCGCCGCTTCTGCAGGATTTGGTGAATTTATCCGTGGGGTTGACGGTGCCCTTGTTGGGGATTTTGCTGATTGGCTTGATGGCGCGCAACATCGTCGGGCGGTGGCTGTTGAATTTGGGGGAGCAGATTTTGCAACAGATTCCCCTGGCCGGGTCGGTGTACAAAACCCTGAAGCAATTGCTGGAAACCCTCCTGCGGGATTCCAATCAGAAATTTCGCCGGGTGGTGTTGGTGGAATATCCCCGCCGGGATGTGTGGGCGGTAGCCTTTGTGACGGGAACGCCAGGGGAGGTGATTGAGCGGTCGTTGCCGGTGCCCCGCCAGGAAACCCTGGTGAGTGTGTTTATCCCGTCCACGCCGAACCCGGCCACGGGCTGGTATGCGATGGTGCCGGAGCGGGATGTGGTGGCTTTGCCGATCACGGTGGAGGAGGCGTTCAAGCTGTTGATTTCCGGGGGTATCGTCAATCCGACCCTGGGAGTCCGCCCGGAAACCCTCCTGCGTTCGGAGCATACCTAATGCAACCCCGCCGGGTGGCTCGGGAATTGGCTTTGTTGGGGTTGAGCCAGGTGTCCCCAACCCGGGAGGTGACCGCCCAAGATTTAGAGGAACTAATTCTGGGGGCGGTGCGGGTATTGACCCAGGAATTAGAAGACACCCTGGAGCAGGCGAGCAGTCACCTGAAACGGGCGTACCAACACATCGAATCCCATCCGGCCCTGACGGAGGCGAGTTTGCGGGAGGCGATGGCAACCACCCGGACAGCGATCAACCACCTGGGGGCGGCGACCCATTTACCGGAGTGGGTCTATTTGGCGGGGCAGGCGGAGGTGCAGGCGTTTGCCCACAAATTGCTGTCCACCTGGCAAAGCCACCAGTCGGAGATTGACGACCTGATGCAACGGGGGATCAAGGGGTGGCAAATCCAACGTCTGCATCGCATGGAGCGGGACATTCTCCGCTTGGGGACGGCGGAATTGGTGTTTCTAGGAACGCCGGTGCAGGTGGTGATGAATGAGGCGGTGGAGTTAGCCAAACGTTATTGCGGCGAAGACAGCCATCGGTTTATCAACGGCACCCTGCGGCAAATTTACCTTTTGCACCAAGATGCCTCCCACACTTGAAAACCTGGTCAAAGGGGATGAGTTGCCCCCGCAGATCACCACTCCCAGAATGATTTGGTTACCCTATTACAACAGTTGCTAGCAAGCATTTTGGTAAAAGAGTATAATTATTGACAGTACTTCACGAAGATTCAAAACAACTATAGAGAGGAAAATGGAGATAAATAATGTTCGAGCAAATCACGCTATGGAGTCAGCAAGCAACCACCAGAGAAGACAGTCCTACCATAGGGAAAGTCCTCTTATCATTAGATGGTGAAGTTGTTTTCTACAAGGGCTTTTTTAGCAATGATGAAAGTGACAAATTCTTTGACAAGTTACACCACGAGACCGAGTGGCAACAAGAAACCATACAAATTTTCGGCAAGTGCACTCCTTTGCCAAGGCTTACCGCATGGTATGGTGATCCCGGTAAAACCTATATCTACTCAGGGATAGAACAACATTCTAAACCTTGGACTCCAACCTTGCTATCTATTAAAACCAGAATTGAGAAAATTGCAAAAGTAGAATTTAATAGTGTTCTTTTAAATCTCTATCGTCATGGAAGGGATGGGGTTGCTTGGCATAGTGATGACGAACCAGAATTAGGACAAAATCCAGTCATTGGCTCGGTTAGTTTTGGTGCTACTCGCCGTTTCTCTTTCAGGCATAAACAAATGAAGGAGCGCAAAATTGATATTGACTTACCTCATGGTAGCTTTTTGTTGATGAGAGGCGAGACTCAGCATCATTGGCAACATCAAATTCCTAAGACCACTAAGGATGTAAGTCCCAGAATTAACCTAACCTTTAGAATAATTCATTAGTTGAACTTACTAAGCTGGAAAGAAGCAATGCAAAAGCTCTATGAAGCTATCCTAAAGGGCTTACAAGAGTCGGGAGGGTTTTATAATGCCCGAATACAGGGTCATTTTGAGAGTTATTTAGCATCTCTTCAATCTTTCGTAAAAAGACTTCGTCAAGCCTATCGTAATAACAGGGTTGCAGTCGATTACTCCAGCACGGACATGCAAGCAGCTTACTTGATTGCATATTATCCTCACTATGTGGAGATGACGCTTAAGATTCTAAAATTACTGTCCTCATATCTGAAATTTAATCAAGAAATTAAAGCCTGCTTCTTTGGAGCCGGTCCTTGTCCAGAAGTCGCTGGTTTGACTCAATTCTTAGCCGAGCAATTTCCAAAAACCAAGCGACTAGTTGCCAATGTTTACGATATTGCTTCCAATACATGGACTCCAAGCAGGAATATCACGCACCAATATGTTATCCCACAGCTCTGGCAAGGGCAAGTAGAACTAAACAGCTATAGTCTAAATTTGTGTGCAAGACAGTCCTTTCAAGGCATTAGATCGAGTCTTGAAGGAGCTGATCTTTATATATTCCAAAACTGTTTAAATGAACTCGGTGATACCCTACCCGCTCAGGAAAATGTCAACTTTTTATTCGATACATCTTCTCAGGGAAGCATAATCATTATCGCAGACCTTCAGTACGGTCAAAATCATACCTTTGTTCAAGTCGTAAGAGAGATGATTAATAGGAAAAATGATTTTAAGATTCTTGCGGATGAAAGAAGATTAGCGATCCGCTGTTCATTGCCCCCGCTAATGGTGCGACGAAACTTATTAACCGACCCGTTAGGTCCTAGTCTTCTAAGTCCCCGTGTCAACGTTAATTTCTTAGTTTTAGCCGCTCGCAAGAATAAACAAGCTTATAATTATTCCGATGATGTCCCATTCTGACACCCTCATAATCATAAAAAGTATCTGACGATACCTTTTCACAAGAATATCAACTGGTGAATAATTCCAATTGTTTCTGCTGAGAACTATCTTTGCTTTCATGCCACCCAATCAAGGATGGCGAGCGAAAATCATGCTTTTTGTTATTTTCTTCTGATTTCTTGAAGTCTGTAGTTGCATAGCAGTACTGGCAACCAAACAAGCAAGAATCATACATACCAATATCTTTACTTACCACACATCCACAAGCTTCTCTTTGAGCTGAATCCTTTTTGTGGCTCACGGCTAAATGAAATACTCTTTCAATGTATTCATCATCTATACACTTACCTGGAAGAATTCCATAAGAACTAAAATCAATTGCTTCAGCACAACTAAATATCTCCATGCCATTTGAGTGAGCTATTTCCGCTAGAGATGGTAACAACTTGGTAAGTAAATGCTGAGAATCAGCTATATTTACAATCTTAAGGTTATATGTATTTTCAACTTCTCGCAATCGCTTGTTATTTTTTGCATAGCCATCCATTATACTAATAACAGACCTACGAGTGTAGCCTGACAGTAAAGCCGCAATTTCTTTGTATGTTTTGATATGAAAATCAATACCTGTAGCATCGCTCAGCACAATAGGATCGTATCTCCATATAACCCGATCCGGGCTCACATAATTAGCTAGCTTTTGAAAAACCTTGACAGCAGAGGTGTATGGCGGACTTTTAGTATCTAAGAAGCGGGGATTATTCATAAGTGTAAACTGAAAATAATACTTATAGCCACGCTGGTCTAGCTCTTCTAAATGTGGAATTAAAGGAGCGGGATTCCTCGACCAAAAAACAATCACATCTACATCTTCTGGCTTTAGGGATATGTGTGAAACCTGATTCTTATTAAATGGATTCGGCACTGTGCAGTAACCGGCACGAATTCTATTGATAAACCACTTGGCGTAAAAAGCCGGAATATCAGTGCGACGACTTGCGCTGATAATCATAACATACCTACCATTTCATCTAAGAACGAAGTATTTCATTTAAGAAAAATAATAACGCAAGTCGAGAAAATTAGGATGTATGTACAGAAAAACTTAACTTTATCTGTCAGTCATAACATGACTATTTAATCAGGATTGTTGCATTTATTCACTAAGCACCTGAGATGGCCACCAGTGCTCCTGAACACCCCGGTTAACGCCGTACCTTGGCACTAAAGCCCATCGCCTTAAACTGACTCAACTGGAGGGGTGCGGGTTGCGCCGCCGGTACCATCAAGGGCAGATGAAACTCACTCACCCCCGGCGGAATCTGCTCAATGGTTCCCACCCGTCCCCGATTGGGCAAAGCCGGTTCCCCGTTGGCATCGTAAATCCGCCCAAACACATCCGCATCGTAAACCGTCTTGTTGGTGGGATTTTCCGCCTGCCCCGTCAGCCAATAACAGCGGGCCGGGAGGGTATTGCCCCCACTGGTCACGGCTCCAGCCGCCAAGTCCGCCGGACAGTCCTCCACCTGCAAATGGGACAACCGCACTTCCGTCAGCGCATCGGCGGGTTGGATGTGCCCCCACCCAAAGACCAGAAGTGCCACCAGCGCCACCAGGAAACGTAACACAGGGATCACCGCAAACGCTATCTCTAGGGTATCAAAATTGGGAAGCGGCGAGAAATTAAACAAATATCTCCTCCAGTCACAATCTGCAAAGAGTTATCACAATCATGTAATAAGGGTTGCCAAGGGGGGAGGGGATTTTTTATCTTGATAGTAGGCACCTAGGAAATACCTCCTGAAAGTCGGATCGAGACGCAGGTGCCCCGGTCGAGATCCAACCCAGTTCCGATCCAGATTGAGTCTAACCCGTGCTAAACCAATGGATTGCTGGTTTGGTTGGGTATTCCAAAAGGTTCTGAGTTCGGTGGCAAGAGATGAGGGCGGTGTAACCCAGAGTTCTTGGTTGGCTCAAGCGGGTTAAGCCCTGGAGATGGGTCTGGATTGACCCAGCCACCATCAGAAGAGCAGGATGCGGAAGTGGGCGTGTTGTCCATTACATTCACACCTTAGTTCACCAAACACATTCTGAATACCTTGATGATCTCACCCTGAGGGTTTGGCTCCATGCGACAGCCAAGCCCTTGTTGCGTTATGGGGCATTTTGGGGCAATTTTAGGGTAGGCTGGGGGTAGTGGTGGAGGTGTGGTGATGGTGGCATCCCCGGAGTTGGTGAAGCAGGCGAAACAGGCGGTCGGTCGGCAGGCGGCGCAGTGGGTGCAATCGGGCATGGTGGTGGGGCTGGGGACGGGTTCGACGGCGGCATTTATGATTCAATCCCTGGGGGAGCGGCTCCAGCGGGGGGAAATCCAACAGGTGCGGGGGATTCCCACCTCCTTTCAGGCGACGGTGTTGGCTCGGCAAGCGGGGATTCCCCTGACCACCCTGGATGAGGTGAGCGAGATTGACCTGGCAATTGATGGGGCGGACGAGGTGGACCCCCAGAAAAATCTGATCAAGGGCGGCGGGGCGGCGCACACCCGGGAAAAAATTGTGGATAGCCTGGCGAAAGAATTTATCGTGGTGGTGGATGGCTCCAAGTTGGTGGAGCGGTTGGGCAGTACGTTCCCTGTGCCGGTGGAGGTGTTGCCCCTGGCGGTGGTGCCGGTGATGCGCGCCTTAGCCAAACTGGGGGGGGAACCGGAAATCCGCATGGCGGTGAAAAAGGATGGGCCGGTGATCACGGACCAGGGGAATATGGTGGTGGATGTGAAGTTTACAGCAATTCCTGACCCAGCCCGCCTGGAAGCCCAAATCAACAACATTCCTGGGGTGTTGGAAAATGGCTTGTTTGTGGGTTTAGCGGGGCGGGTGCTGGTGGGGGAAGTGGTCAATGGTCAACCCCAGGTGCGGGTATGGTGAGGGGAATTCTGATAAAATGCTTAACCGATGTGCTGGTGATGGCGGCATGGCGGTAAAACGGCCCCGGATTGCGGTGGATGCGATGGGTGGCGACCACGCTCCCGAAGAAATAGTGACGGGTGCCCTCCGGGCGCAGGCGGAATTGACAGCGGATATTCTCTTGGTGGGTGACCCCGAACGGTTGCACTCCCTGTTGGGGGCGCATCAGCACCGGATGACCCTGGTGCCCGCTCAGGAGGCGATTGGCATGAGCGAGGAACCCCTGACGGCTTTGCGCCAGAAACCGGATGCCTCGATTACGGTGGCGATGAATTTGGTGCGGGACGGGCAGGCGGATGCGGTCTATTCGGCGGGGCACACGGGGGCGGTGATGGCGGCGGCATTATTGCAGTTGGGGCGGTTGCCGGGGATTGACCGACCGGCGATTGGGGTTTCTCTGCCCACCCTGCTCCCGGATAAGTCGGTTTTACTATTAGATGTGGGGGCGAATGTGGACTGCCGCCCGAAGTTTTTGAACCAATTTGCCCTGATGGGTTCTATTTACAGCCAATGTGTGTTGGGCATTCCCTCGCCCAAAGTGGGTTTGCTGAATATCGGCGAGGAAGCCTGCAAGGGGAATGATGTTTCCGTGCGGGCGTATCAATTACTGGCGCAAAATCCCCAGATTGAATTTGTGGGGAATGCGGAGGGGCGGGATGTGATTTCCGGTGCCTACGATGTGGTGGTTTGTGATGGATTTGTGGGGAATATTTTGCTGAAATTTGCGGAGGGGTTTGGGCGGGTGATTGTGCAACTCCTGCGGGATGAATTGCCCCGGGGCTGGCAGGGTCAGTTGGGGGTGCCCCTCCTGCGGGGCAATTTGCGGCGGGTGAAGCAACGCCTGGATGATGCGGAACACGGGGGTGCGCTCTTGCTTGGGGTGCCGGGGGTGTGCGTGATCGGTCACGGCAGTTCCCATGCCCCTTCGGTGTTCAATGCCATCCGGCTGGCCGCCGAAGCGGTGGAGCAAGGGGTGGTGCAACGGTTGCAGGAACAGGTGGGTGCCCTGACCCGGCGGGACGGTCGTTAGTGGTGCCGGGGGTGCGTTGGGCGGGAACGGGGCGGGCAGAGGTATCCCCGGTGCTGGATAACCACCAGTTGAGCCAGTTGGTGGACACCAATGACGAGTGGATCACGACCCGCACCGGGATTCAGACCCGGCGTTTAGTAGCGGCGGGGCAAGGGGTGACGGATTTGGCGGTACAGGCGGCGGAAAATGCCCTGACGGCGGCGGGCTTAACCCCTCTGGATGTGGAGTTGATTGTCCTGGCGACTTCGACCCCCGATGACCTGTTTGGTTCCGCCAGTTTAGTGCAGGAGCGGTTGGGGGCAAAACGGGCGGTGGCTTTTGACCTGACGGCGGCCTGTTCCGGGTTTGTGTTTGGGGTGGTGACGGCGGCGCAGTTTTTACGCACGGGCACCTACGGGACGACCCTGGTGATCGGGGCGGATGTGCTGTCCCGCTGGGTGGATTGGCAGGACCGACGCACCTGTATTTTGTTTGGGGATGGGGCGGGGGCGGTAGTGTTACAGCCCAGTCCTGAGGAGCATCTCCTGGGATTTGAATTGCAAAATGATGGCAGTCAAAATGCCTGTCTCACCCTCACCTACCAGGGGCAACCGCAACCGTTGATTGATGAATTGATCGTGCATTCCGGTAGCTATCAACCCGTGTGGATGAACGGTCAAGAGGTGTATAAATTTGCGGTGAAACGGGTGCCAGAGGTGATTGAAAAAGCCCTATTTCGGGCGGGGCTGGACAGTCAGCAGGTGGATCATTTTGTGCTTCATCAGGCGAATCAACGGATTTTGGATGCGGTGGCGGCAAAATTGAGCGTACCCCCCACCCGGATGCTCAGTAATTTGGCGCATTACGGCAACACCTCGGCGGCTTCCATTCCCATCATGTTGGACGAAGCGGTGCGGGATGGGCGGATTCAGCGGGGGCAGACCTTGGTGCTGGCGGGGTTTGGGGCGGGTTTGACCCTGGGTGCCGTCGTCTGCCAGTGGGGGTAAATTACCTTGGTTTTTTGCATCTGGGAAATCGCAGAATGCCCATCTTACCCAGAACCAAGGGCGGGGCTAACTGTGAATTGATAGAGGTGCCCTACAAAGACCGGGGAGCGATGGACTGGGAACCGTTGTTCTCAATTTAATTAAATTAAGATTGCTATGGAGTTGCGCCAACGATCACCCGTCAGCATGGATGTTTTAATCATTGGGGGAGGCATCATCGGGCTGAGCATTGCCGTTGAACTCGCCAAGACCCAAGGACGTGTGGGCATCATTGATGGGGGTTTCCCCGGTACCGCCGCCCAGGCCGCCGCTGGGATGTTGGCCCCCGGTGCGGAGCAGATTCCCCCCGGTGCCATGCGGGATTTGTGCGAAGCCAGTTTACAGTGCTACCCGGCTTGGATTCAGGATTTAGAGGAGCGCACGGGACAAAGCACCGGCTACTGGCCTTGCGGGATTGTGGTGCCGGTGACCAGTCAAGCGGCGGGTCACCACCGGGGTTTATGGCTCAACCGGGAGCAACTCGACCAACGCCAGCCCGGTTTGGGGGCAGATTTCATTGGGGGTTGGTGGTATCCCAACGATGGTCAGGTGGATAACCGCTTGCTCCACGCCGTTTTGTACCAAGCCGCCCAATCCCTGGGGGTGCAGTTCTTTTCCCATGAAACCGTGGTACGCATCGCCTCCCAAGGCACCCAAATCACCCAGGTCGTTACCCATGAGGCTTCCCATCAGGCCGGGCATTATGTGTTAACCACTGGCGCCTGGACCTGCAAACTTTTGTCCCTACCCGTACGCCCCCGCAAAGGGCAAATGCTGGCTCTCCAGGCCCCCCACGCCCCGGGCTTAAATCAGGTGGTTTTTGCCAGTGCCTACCTGGTACCCCGCCGGGATGGACGCTTGGTGGTGGGGGCGACCAGCGAAGATGTGGGCTTTCAAGATGGCATCACCGCTGGGGGATTGCACCAACTCCTAGCGACGGCAATGCAAACCTACCCACCGCTCCAAAATTGGCCGCTCTTAGAAACCTGGTGGGGCTACCGACCCGCCACCCCCGATGAATTTCCCATCCTCGGCCCTAGCCCCTGGGAGAATCTCACCCTCGCCACCGGGCACTACCGGAATGGAATTTTACTCGCTCCCATCACCGCTCAAGTGATTGGCAAGTACCTGAATGGTCATCCCTGGCCTGCGGAGCTGGCGTTTTGCCGATGGGATCGCTTTGGTCATGCGCTGAACCTTCTGTAATTTTTTAGGTCATTTTCTGGTAATTAACTATCATCTCTTTACAAATAGTTTATGTACAATTTATAGATAATTTATATACATCATTAGGACATCATCCAACTTTGACCCCGCCAAAGCCAGGGATGGAATTGTTAAAAATTATTACAATTTTTTGGGTCAAACCTGTGGATAAGTTGTGGATAAGTGGCAAAAATCTGTGGATAAGTCGGGCTAAAGCTGTGGATTATTTGGGGATAAGTCGGGGGGGGCTGTGGATAAAAAAAGGGGGCTGTGGATAACTTGGCATTTTATCCACAGGTTATCCACAGGTTATCCACAGGGGGGGGTGGTCTGAAACCCCGTCGCCGTCAATCATCCCCATAAGTTATCCACATATCCACAGGCTCTACTACTATCTACTAAAGAAAAATTTTTATTCTTGAAGACCGGAGTAGAGCGACGCTGGGGCAAGGGGGGTGGTAGGATGGCATCACTTTGGGGTACATTGCCGGTATGCACGTGACCTGTTCCCAAAAAGACCTGAGCAACCATTTGAGCATGGTCAGCCGTGCCGTCGCCAACCGACCCACCAATCCGATTTTGGCGAATGTGTTGTTTTCAGCGGATGCGACCTCGGCCCAGTTGACCTTGAGTGCCTTTGACCAAACCCTCTGCTTACAAAGTCGTTTGTCCGCAACGGTTTACGAACCGGGAATGATTACCTTGCCCGCCCGCACATTGGGGGATTTGGTTTCCCGTTTGCCGGAGGCGGTGGTGGAACTGAAAATCAGCGATACCCAGGCGACGGTGCGGGCCCGTTTGGAACGGGAGGGGAAAAAAGATACCCTGGCGGGACCCTACCAGATTGCCGGTTTGCCGGGGGAGGAATTTCCCGCCCTACCGGAGGTGACGGCAACGGCGGTGCCCCTGGACCGAGAAGCGTTTTTGCAGGGCTTGCGGGGGGTGTTGTTTGCCGCCAGTAGCGATGAAACCAAACAAATTTTAACGGGGGTACATCTGCAAACGAGGGGGGAAAGCCTGGAATTTGCCGCTACGGATGGGCATCGGTTGGCGATTGTGGAAACGGAGTTAGCCAGCGGGGGACAGCCGGTGCAAGCCACGATTCCAGCCAGGGCACTGCGGGAGGTGGAGCGGCTCTTGGCAAAATACGAGGGGGAGGTGGTGCGGTTTTGCTTGGAACCCCACCAGGCGGATTTTCAACTGCCCCAGGAGGAGGGGTTTCAGCAGCGGTTGGTCACCCGTTTGTTGGATGGGATGTACCCCAACTATCGCCAGTTGCTCCCCAGGGAGTTCGCCCGGCGGGTGGTGATGGAGCGGGAGGATGTGATCCATGCCCTGGAGCGGTTGGCAGTGTTGGCGGGCAGTCGCAATGTGGTGAAATTTTCCCTGGATTTGGACAATGTGATCCTGGCGACGGAGGGCGGCGAATTGGGGCAGGGACAGGAGCAAATCCCGGCGGAAATTGAGGGGGAAGCCCTGGATGTGGCGTTCAATGTCAAGTATGTCCTGGAGGGTTTGAAAGCCATGTCCACCAGCCAGGTGCAAATGCAGTTAAATTCCGCCACCGCCCCGGTGATTTTTTCGCCCCTGGGGGATGTGAAAATGACCTATCTGGTCATGCCGATTCAATTGCGGGGTTAGCTAGGGGTCACAGGTTCACCACATAGGCATCCTGAATCCCCTGAATTTGCACCACCTCGCTCACCACCCCGTCCGGCAGGGGGTCATCAATGCTCAAGACCATCACCGCATCCCCCCGCACCAGTTTGCGCCCCACCTGCATACTGGCAATGTTTACATTAAAACTGCCCAGTAGGGAGCCAATTTTGCCGATGATCCCCGGCATATCCTGGTGCAAGGTAATCAACATATAGCGGGTGGGAGCAACGCTGATGGGAAAACCGTCAATGCTGGTGATCCGCAGTTCCCCCGTCCCCAGTAAGGCACCGGCGACGCTGTGTTCCCCCTGGGTGCCCTGGGCAGTGACCACCAAAGAGCCGCTGTAGTCCCGCACGGATTCATCCCGGGTTTCCACCACCCGAATTCCCCGTTCTTTGGCTTCTAGGGCGGCATTGACGTAATTCACCCGCTCCTGCAACGCTGGTCCTAGCAAACCCTTGATGGCGGCAATCACCACCGGCTGGCTGGCATTGTTCGCCAATTCCCCTTGCAACCGCACGCCCAGGGTTTCCACCCGTCCCCCCGCCAACTGCCCCGCCAGATTGCCTAGGAGTTCCGCCAATTCCAGGTAGGGTTTTAGGCGGGTTAAGACCTCCGCACTCAAACCGGGGATATTCACCGCCGAGCGAGCCGGTAGTCCCAACAGCACATCCCGGATTTGCTCCGCCACATCGGTTGCCACGTTGCTCTGGGCTTCAATGGTCGAAGCTCCCAGATGGGGTGTAAGGACAACTTCTTTACCCAGTAATAACAGGGGGCTATTGGTAGGCGGTTCCTGTTCAAACACATCCAAGGCAGCCCCGGCAATCCGCCCCGCTTTGATGGCATCTACGAGAGCCACTTCGTCAATCAGTCCCCCCCGGGCGCAGTTGATGATCCGGGTGGTGGGCTTCATTTTTTTGAAACTTTCCCGGTTGATCAGATGGGTGGTGTCCGGGGTTTTGGGAATGTGCAGGGTGATGTAGTCCGCCTCCCGCAGGAGAACCTCCAACTCCATCAACGTACAGCCCAACTGTTCCGCCCGTTCCTGGGAGATAAACGGGTCATAGGCTAATAGACGCATTCCCATCGCCCGGGCAATGGTCGCCACATGGGAGCCGATTTTCCCCAAACCCACGATGCCCAGGGTTTTTTTGTAAACCTCCACCCCCAAAAATTCCTTGCGGTTCCACTCCCCGGCTTTGACCATCTGGTTTGCTTGGGGAACGTAGCGGGAAAGCGCCAGCATCAGGGCAATGGTATGCTCGGCGGCGGCGATGGTGTTGCCCTCCGGGGAATTGACCACCACAATCCCTTGGCGGGTAGCCGCTGGGACATCAATATTGTCCACCCCCACCCCGGCTCGACCAATGATTTTCAGGTTGTGCCCCGCCGTGATCACGTCCTGGGTAACTTTAGTAGCGGAACGCACCAGCAGACCATCGTATGCGCCGATACAGGCTTTGAGTTCCTCGGGGGAAAGGTTGTGGCGTTGGTCCACCTGGGCGACCTGGGATAAAATGGCGACCCCTGCCGGGTCAATGGGTTCCGTCACCAATACACGGGGCATAGCAGTTCACATTAAACAATTGCCCTTTAATTTACCCTGTTTGGTAGGGATTCGGATAGGATTTTTTTATGAATTGGTGGCACCATCCCCTGGCTCGTTGGGGGGCAATGATTCTCCTGGTATTGTACTTGGGAATGGTAGGGGCGGATTTTTTGGCTCCCTACGACCCCTACGCCAGCCAAGAAAACGGGGCACTACTCCCCCCCACCCAAATATACTGGCGACCCTGGCCGCAGGTTTACCCCACCACCCAAGGCCCCTTGGATTTGGAAACCGGGGAGCGGGAATTGCGGGTGGATCGCACCCAACCCAGACCAGTGCGGTTTTTTGTCCGGGGTTATGCCTACCGTTGGTTGGAATTGACCGTGCCCGTACCCCAGTGGACGCAACGGGGTTGGCAGGTGACGGATTGGCGGGTGTTTCCCGGTATCCCCAGCGACTGGCATCTGTTTGGGGTGGCGGCACCGGCGTATCTCAATCTCTTGGGCACCGATGACCAGGGGCGGGACCAGTTCAGCCGGTTACTGTTGGGGAGCCGGATTAGTTTGTCGGTGGGCTTGGTGGGAATTCTCATCACGTTTCCCATCGGTATCCTGCTGGGGGGGGTGGCGGGTTATGCGGGGGGGTGGGTGGATGCCCTGCTGATGCGCCTGGTGGAGGTGTTGATGACCATTCCCAGCATTTATCTTTTGGTGGCCTTGGCGGCGGTTTTGCCCCCCGGTTTGACCAGCAGTCAACGGTTTTTGTTAATTGTACTGATTACTTCATTTATCAATTGGGCGGGGTTGGCGCGGGTGATTCGGGGGCAGGTGTTGAGTATCAAAGAGCAGGGTTTTGTCCAAGCGGCTCGGGTGTTGGGGGCGAGACCCTTGGGGATTTTGTGGCGGCATATTTTGCCCCAGACCACGACCTATGTGATCATTTCTGCCACCCTGACGGTGCCGGGGTTTATCGTGGCAGAATCGGTGTTGAGTTTGATTGGCTTGGGAATTGAACAGCCGGATGCGTCTTGGGGGAATATGCTCTCTCTGGCGACGAACGTATCGATCATGTTATTACACCCGTGGTTGGTGTGGCCCCCGGCGCTGATGATTGTCCTGGCGGTATTGGGTTTCAATCTCCTGGGGGATGGTCTGCGGGATAGTCTGGACCCCCGGCAGAAAGGGCGTTGATCGGGGGATTGATATAGTAAAAATAGCCTTTTTTTGTCTAGCAGTTGCCACCGTGACTCCCCCTCTGGAATCGGATGAATTTTTGGCTCGTTATGCGGAGGGGGAACGGGATTTTAGTGGTAGCAATTTAACCAAACTCATTCTTGTCCAAGCGCACGTGCCGGGGTTGAATTTAACCAATGCAGATTTGACCGGAGCTATTTTTTACATGGGGAATCTCGCTGGTTCCTGTTTCCAGGGGGCTTGTTTACAGAATGGTAATTTTTACCGCGCCCAGATGTACCGGAGTGACTTTACGGAAGCGGTAGGTGTCGGGGCGAATTTCGTAAATGCTAACCTGAGTTGGTCAAATTTAACCGGTGTTATCCTGCAGGAAACATCCATGAGTATCGCCGATTTGACGGGCGTGATTTTGCATCAGGCGAATTGTCGCCGGGTAGATTGGGTGGGAGCCAATTTGACCCAAGCCTATATGCAAGGATTAAATGCTGCTGAGGCGACGTTAACCAACGCTCTTTTGGTAGAAGCCAACCTGCGGGGTGCCAACCTAATGGGTAGTAATCTGGTCAATGCCAATCTGTCCTATGCCAATTTGGATTATGCGGATTGCGATGGAGTGAATTGGAGTGGTGCAAATTTATTCAAAACCTCACTCCGCTATGCCTGTCTGCGTTTTGGTCAGTTTTTTCAGAGCAATTTACTCCTAGCGGATTTATCCGGGGCGGATGTCACAGGCATTAACCTCGAAGAAGCCCAGGGTGCAGTTAAAATACCCCGGTCAGAGGTGCCTAAATTTCACCCGCCAGCGGCTTCCGGCTGACTCTTTGCTCCGGCTTTAACCATAGGCAATGTGGTAGCTTGGGGGATGGATGATAAACTGATATTGCTACCTTTAGTTGCATCTTCGCTGAATAAATTTATTTATGGCTATGATCGCCGTACCCAATAACGACCATTATTTTTCACCAGAGGAATATTTTGCTTGGGAAGCACAGCAATTAGAGAAACATGAGTTAATCAATGGTCGAGTGTATGCCATGACCGGTGGCACCAGGAACCACAGTGATATTGCAGGCAACATCATGACCATTTTCAAAACCCATCTACGGGGGAGTGGTTGCAAGGTTTACAACTCTGATTGTCGTATCAATATCATCGGTACTAATGATTTTACTTACCCTGATTTGAGCGTGACTTGCGACCCCCGAGATCGGGAGCATTCTTTGTATATCACCTATCCCTGTTTGATTGTGGAAGTCTTATCCCCAACAACCGAAGCCTACGACCGGGGTAAAAAGTTTGCGAGATACCGCCGCAATCCTCACTTAATTGACTATGTTTTGGTCAGTTCTGAAGAGATAGCAATTGATATTTATCACAAAAATCAGGCGGGGGATTGGTTAATTTTGAGCTATCGGGCGGGAGATACGGTGGAATTTCAAAGTATCAATTTACGGGTGCCGATTGAGCAAATTTACGAGGAAATCATTTTTGAAGAATCGCCAGGGGGGGCTTAGGGTGATAAACTCTCTGCCTCATAATTCTCTATAATTACCACTAAAATTACCAGTAATTAGAGGTGCCCTAGCTATGATCGCCGTACCCAATAAGGATCACTATTTTTCGCCAGAGGAGTATTTTGCTTGGGAAGCACAGCAGTTAGAAAAATATGAGTTAATCAATGGTCGAGTGTATGCCATGACCGGTGGCACTCAAAATCATAGTGCGATTAAATTAAATCTTGCCAGTTTAATCAGAGGATATTTGCGAGGAAAACCTTGTCGTGTTTTTAACTCCGATTTGAAGGTTAACATTCTTTACACGTCCAACTATACCTATCCTGATTTGAGCGTGACTTGCGACCCCCGAGATAGGGAGCATTCTTTGTATATCACTTATCCCTGTTTGATTGTGGAGGTCTTGTCCCCAACTACCGAAGCCTACGACCGGGGTAAAAAGTTTGCGAGATACCGCCGCAATCCTAACTTAATTGATTATGTTTTAGTCAGTTCTGAAGAGATGGCAATTGATATTTATCACAAAAATCAGGCGGGGGATTGGTTAATTTTGAGCTATCGGGCGGGAGATACGGTGGAATTTCAAAGTATCAATTTACGGGTGCCGGTTGAGCAAATTTACGAGGAAATCATTTTTGAAGAATCACCGGGGGAGATTTAGGGTGATGATTTTTTCACAACCAGCCATGATTTAATAGTGCCTCAGCCCCTTTGTCGTTGTTTCCCCATGCCAATTGCCATTTCTGAGCAATTTCGCCGACTGCAAGCCCAATCCCGGTGCGCCCTGATTCCCTTCATTACCGCCGGTGACCCGGATTTAGCCACCACTGCCCAAGCCTTGCTCACCCTGGCGCACGCCGGAGCCGACATTATCGAACTGGGGGTGCCCTATTCCGACCCCCTGGCGGATGGTTCTGTGATCCAAGCGGCCGCTACCCGTGCCCTCAAACGGGGAACCACCCTGACGCAGGTTTTAGAATTAGTACATACTTTGTCTGGTCAAATCACTGCCCCGATTGTTTTATTTAGTTATTACAATCCCATTCTCAACCGGGGCGTGGAACCCTTCCTAAAAGACATTGCCCAGGCGGGGGTGCGGGGGTTGGTGGTGCCGGATTTGCCCCTGGAGGAAGCCCACGTTCTCGCCCAGCCTGCCCAGGATTACGGGGTCGAACTTACCCTGCTGGCGGCTCCCACCAGTCCCCCGGAGCGGTTGGCAGCCATTGCTCGACAATCCCAGGGGTTTGTGTATCTGGTCAGTGTGACGGGGGTGACGGGGGCACGACAGGCGGTGTCGGAGAAAATTCCCCATCTACTGCGCCAACTGCATCAGGTCACGGAGAAACCGATTGGGGTGGGGTTTGGGGTGTCCCAGCCGGAACAGGCGCAACAAATTCGGGATTGGGGTGCGGATGGGGTGATCGTTGGCAGTGCGTTTGTCCAGCGGTTGTATGAACAGGGCATCCCGGCGGTGCAAACCTTTTGCCAGCAGTTGCGTCAAGCCTTAGATAGCAACGATTGATATAGGTTGGCTGTGCGCTCCACCATTTTGGCGACGGTAAATTCCTGCACCAAGCGGGCGTAACCGGCGGCACCCATGCGGGCACGTTGTTCCGGGTTGGTTAGTAACTGCACCACTGCTTGCGCTAGGGCGGGCGGGTCGTTGGGGGGAATGAGTAACCCGGTTTCGCCGTCTATGACAATTTCGGGAATGGCACTGACCCGGGTGGCGACAATCGGTAGGCGGGCGGCCATCGCTTCCAACAAAACCAGGCCAAAACCCTCATGTTGGGAAGGGTGGATCAGCAGGTCAAACTGCCGCATCCATTCGACGGCTTGGGATTGATAGCCCCAAAATTCCACATAGGCAGTGAGATGTAATTGGTCGGCTAGGGTGGTTAATTCCTGACGTAGCGGGCCATCCCCCAGAATGACTAACCGCACCTGGGGAACACTTTTTAAGATGATTGGTAATGCCTGTATGGCGGTGGCGTGGGACTTTTGGGGCACCAACCGCCCGACCATCCCCAGGGTCAATGTGCCAGAGGGTTTGGGAGGAATCGGGGCTTCCCGAACCGGCGGGTCATAGCCGTAGGGAATCACGGTGATTTTATCCTCCGGCACCCGCTGGTAGTACTGGTTAAACCGCTTGATATGTTCAGAAATGGCGATCACATGGTGAAACCAACGGGTATTCCAGGTGATCAGGGGACGCATGGGCCACCGCTGGCGATACCGGTTATCGTTGTGCCGGGTACACAGGACTTTCACGCCGGGGAGACACCGGGCGGCTAACCCCCCATACAGGTCGGCATAGAGTAAATGGGTATGCACAATGTCATAATTCCCCTGGCGCAGGATATGTACTAATTGGGGGAGAATTTCCGGTTGCCATTCCGACGCTACCCGCTGGTCAATCACGGGCACACCCCGGCTGTGGAGGGCTTGGGTAAAGGGGCTGGGGGCTTCCTGGGGTTTGGTGAGGGCTAAAAAAGTTACGTCATAACCCCGCTGGCGCAACCCCGGCAGTAGCTGGAGCAGGTGGTTTTCCGCCCCGGCGATGGCACCCGCCCGTTGGATGTGCAAAATTTTGACCATAGGGGAGAAATCTGTTTGCAAAAGTTTACACTGGGTTACGATAGGAATAATTATTTCATTGGCTCAACGTTCGTAAACCTTTGCCTATGCATCCCCTGTGGTTGGTCAGTCCATTTTTCTTTTGGGGTACAGCCATGATCGTCATGAAGGCGATCCTACCCCAGACGGCTCCCCTGTTTTTGGGGGCGTTTCGTTTGATCCCGGCGGGGCTGTTGGTGTTGGCGGCGGCGGTGGTGCTGGGACGTTCGCAACCCCGTTCCTGGCGGGCGTGGGGCGCAATTCTCCTGTTTGCGTTGGTGGATGGCACCTTGTTTCAGGGGTTTTTGGTTACTGGGTTGGCACGGACTCAGGCGGGGTTGGGTTCGGTGATGATTGATTCCCAACCGTTGGTGGTGGCACTGTTAGCCTGGTGGCTGTACGGGGAAGTGATTGGTCTGTGGGGCTGGCTGGGATTGGCTCTGGGTTTGACGGGGATTGGTATGATTGCCCTGCCTCCCCAGGAATGGGCGCATCTGGGGGACTATTGGGCGCAGGTGGCGGGACATGGGGAATGGTGGATGTTGTTGGCGGCGGTGGCGATGGCATTGGGGACGGTGATGATGCGCTGGTTGAGCCGTTGGGTTGACCCCCTGGTGGCGACGGGCTGGCATCTGGTGTTGGGGGGCATTCCCCTACTGGCGCTGTCCGGGCTGTGGGAAGGGGCGGCGTGGAGCCAGGTGAACGCCTGGGGCTGGCTGGGCATGGCGTACAGTGCGGTGTTGGGCAGTGCCGCTTCCTACGGGTTGTTTTTCTACCTCGCCGCCCAGGGGAACCTCACCAGCTTGAGTGCATTAACGTTTTTAACGCCGGTGTTTGCCCTCACCTTTGGGGCGTTGTTTTTGGGCGAAACCCTGACCCTTTGGCAGTTGAGCGGCGTGATTTTGACCCTGATCAGCATTACGTTGATTAACCAACGGCATCGCTTGCAAACCCCAGTGGCGCAACCTGTACCTGTCCCCGTATCCGTAAAACCCAGCCCTTGAGATAATGGGATTACTTCCGGGCACTGGCTGTGTACATTCCCTTACATCACAAATACCGCCCCCAGACCTTTCAGCAATTGGTGGGTCAGGCGGTCATCGCCACCACCCTGAGTAACGGGGTACGCACGGGACGGATTGCCCCAGCCTATATGTTCACGGGGCCCAGGGGTACGGGGAAAACCTCCTCCGCCCGGATTCTCGCCAAGGCATTGAACTGCCAAAGTACGAACCAACCCACTCCGGAACCCTGCGGGGTCTGCGCCCTCTGCCAAGCCATTACCCAGGGGAATGCCCTGGACATCATCGAGATTGATGCCGCCAGCCATACGGGGGTGGACAATGTGCGGGAGATGATCGAGCGGGCGCAGTTTGCCCCCGTCCAAGCCCGGTACAAAGTCTTTATCATTGACGAATGCCATATGCTCTCCGGGGCGGCGTTTAATGCCCTGTTAAAAACCCTGGAGGAACCGCCGGAGCGGGTGGTGTTTATCCTGGCGACGACCGACCCCCAACGGGTGCCTGCTACGATTATTTCCCGGTGTCAGCGGTTTGATTTTCGCCGCATTGCCCAGGCGGACATGGAAGCCCATTTGCGCCAGATTGCCGAGCAGGAGGGGATTGAGATTACCCCGGCGGCGTTGACCTTGGTGGCGCAGTTGGCACAGGGGGGGATGCGGGATGCGGAAAGCCTGCTGGATCAACTCAGTTTACTGCCGCCGCCGATTCAGCCGGAACAGGTGTGGCAGTTGGCGGGACGGGTGCCGGAACGGGATTTGTTGGAGTTAGTACAGGGGATTTATACCGAACCTTTGATGGCGGTGTTGCAACGGGGGCGGGCACTGCTGGAACGGGGCTGGGAACCCCTGCAACTGTACCAACAACTGGTGGGGTTTGTGCGGGATGGGTTGATCGCCCTCACTGCCCCGCAGGAACGGCATTTGACGACCCTGATGGCGGATACCTGGCAGGCTTGGCAGACCTTGGGGGAACGGATCACGGCGACGGATTTGCTCCACGCCCAGGAGTATTTGCGCCAAAGCGAACCTCAGCTTCGCCATACGACCCAGCCCCATCTATGGTTGGAGGTGACGTTGTTGGGATGGTGGCATCTGTGGCAGGAGAAAACCGCCTCCGCAACACCTGCGCCTGCTTCAGCAATAAATTCATCTTCAATAGCTAAGGCTTCACCCGCTCCGGCAATCACTTCATCTACTCCGGCGATTAATTCATCTGAACCGGCAATACCTTCGCCTGCTTCGGCAAATAATTCATCTCTAATTGCTAAGGCATCACCTGCTCCGGCAATCGCTTCATCACCACTGCCAACGCCTACGCCTACTCCGGTAGTTAAATCATCGCAACCCGCAACAGCTTCACCCAGTTCAACAATTAATTCATCTCCAGCGGCAACAACTTCACCGAGTTCCGAGATTCAATCACTATCTGCGGCAATTGCTTCGGCTAAACCAGCAGTAAATTCATCCCCAACGGCAACCGGGACTACTTCAGAAATGCCGGATTTAGCCACCCTTTGGGCACAGGTGGTAGCACATATCAAAAAACCGCCTGCCCGTTCCCTATTTCAAGAAGCGAGCCTGGTGAAATTAGAAAACCAACACGCTGAAATTGCGCTCAAAACTCCAGCCTTACTGCGAAATGCTGAAGGGAAAATCAAGGAGGTGCAGGCGGCTTTCCAGAAGGTGCTTGCCCAACCCATTACAATTACGCTGACGGTACCCAAGGGAAACGCTCCCCCCATAAGCGATTCGCCGGTTAGCAATACGGTTAGTAATAACAGTAATAATAATAGTAATAGCAATGCCCATCATTCCTCAGTTCAGACACCGGTTCCAGCCACGCCCCCAGAACGCCCGTCTTTATCTACCATTCCCAGCGAGGATGGGGTCATGATAGCCGCCCGACGGTTGGCGGACTTTTTCCAGGGAGAGGTGATTGTCCCCCCAGATGAGAGCGAAGATTTTTAGAAGTCAACCATCAGGGCACCTCTATCAATTCAAAGTTAGCCCCGTCCTTGGTTCTGGCTAATATGGGCATTCCCACGATGGGATTTATGATTGGTTCAAATAAGGTTCAAATAAATAGAGGTTCCCATCAGTCATCCCTACCTCAAATCATCTGGAACAAACCCGCCCATAGACCGCTAAAGTTTCCCGTAGCAATCGTTCAAACGTGAAATATTTCTCATAACGTTGTCGCCCCGCCTGTCCAAGGAGTCGCCGTTGTGCCGGGTCAGCCACCAGTCGCTGGAGGCAAGTCACCAATTGTGCCTGATCGCCTGGGGGCACCACATAGCCCGTCACCCCGGGAATAACCGCTTCGGCGGCACCCCCCACATCGGCAACAATCACCGGCAAACCCGCCCGCATCGCTTCTAAGGTCGAACGGGGAAAAGCCTCCCAATGGGAAATCAAGGCAAAAATATGGGCTTGAGCCAGCAAATTGGCAACATCACTGCGATAGCCCCAAAAAGTTACTCGTGCAGTTAAATTTAACTGGTCAACCAACTGTTTTAATGAGGTTAATAAAGGACCATCCCCCACCAAATCTACCCGTACATCCGGTGGTTGTAAAACTGCCACTGCCCGCAGTAAATCCGCCTGAGCTTTTTGGGGTTCTAAACGCCCGACCATGATAATCCGTACCGGCTGACCCTGATCCGGTTGTGCCATCAATTCGGGATGAATATCCGGCATGGCATTGTAAATCGTGACTAATTTTTCTGGTGGTAAACCTAATTTTATCCCCTGTTGGCGGATGGTTTCGGCAACACAAATAATTTGGGGGGTAATCGTCGCAAAGATTCGTTCTAAAACTTGATAAACAAAAGCTGTCCAGCCGGGAGTGGCAAAGGACCAACCATGTACCGTAAAAACAAAAGGAATTTTTTGTTGATAGCAAACTAAACGCCCCAAAATACCCGCTTTACTAGAATGAATCGAGACTAAATCCGGTCGCAAGTCACCAAGTAATTGATGGAGTTTTACGAGGGCTTGGGCATCTTTTATGAAATCAATGGGACGCACCAATTCGGGAATAATATAATGGGGGATTCGATAGTTTTTTAATAGATTTTGCAAAGGTTCCCCTGCCCCGGAAATCACTCCCACCTGATGCCCCTGTTGCCCTAACTGTTGGGCTAAATCTTTGACGTGAATTTGTGCCCCGCCAATCGCATCCCCCCGGGTGACCAAAAAGCAAATATACATTACGACACCTCGATTAATTTACAGTGATAAAAAATCATCTTTTAGGAAACCTTGTAGTTAGAAGAACCAAGTTGGGAACCTACCCCCTGGGATCGTTAATTGGTCATTTAATTGGTAATTTTTAGGGTTGCTCATTAGGTAATGTGGTAGTAATCTCGATACCAGGCGACGAATCGGGGAATTCCTACCTCAATGGGCGTTTGCGGTACAAATCCCACAGCGTTGGTTAAATCCTCAATGTCCGCATAGGTAGCTGGCACATCCCCCGGTTGCATGGGCAAAAATTCCTTGATGGCTGGACACCCTAAGGCTGATTCTAAAACCTGAATAAAATCGAGTAACTGCACGGGGCGATGGTTGCCGATATTATATAAACGGTAGGGGG
Organism: Synechococcus sp. C9; assembly: GCF_022984075.1. Taxonomy (NCBI): domain Bacteria; kingdom Bacillati; phylum Cyanobacteriota; class Cyanophyceae; order Synechococcales; family Synechococcaceae; genus Synechococcus; species Synechococcus sp. C9. The sequence continues at coordinate 173,448 of NZ_JALAAD010000001.1, forward strand.
CAGTGCTGATCCCTGGGTGTAAATGTATATTCGCTTGGGGCGTGGGGATATGTTCTAAAACCCCTAACATTCCCGCCACAATGTCATCAATATAAGTAAAATCCCGTTGCATTTTACCGTGGTTATAGACCTGAATGGGACGCTGTTCTAAAATGGCTTGGGTAAACTTAAATAAAGCCATGTCCGGTCGTCCCCAGGGTCCATAAACGGTGAAAAATCGCAGTCCGGTGGTGGGGATATGAAACAAATAACTGTAGGTATGTGCCATCAGTTCATTGGATTTTTTGGTAGCCGCATACAAACTAATGGGATGATCCACGTTATCTTGCACGGAAAAAGGCATTTTTGTATTTAATCCATACACGGAACTAGAGGAGGCAAAAACCAAATGTTTCACCCCATACTGCCGACACCCTTCTAAAATATGCAAAAAACCCACCACATTGCTTTCCACGTAGGTATGGGGATGGTCGAGGGAATAACGCACCCCCGCTTGGGCGGCTAGATGCACCACAATTTCCGGTGGATGTTCGGCAAACAATTGCTCCATACCCTGACGGTCAGCCACATCTAACAGGAGAAAAATAAAGTTAGGATGATTTTTTAATTGATGCAAACGATCCTGTTTTAATTGCACCGCATAGTAGGGATTGAGATTATCCAAACCCACCACCGACCGCCCTTGTGCCAATAATGCCTGGGCAAAATGAAACCCAATAAAACCCGCCACCCCTGTGACCAACACCTTACCCGTCATGTTTACAATTCCTCAGCGGTGTGATTTTTGATCTTATGCTGAAGTGCCCGCCGTACCCCCAACACCAGGGTCAAATTTGCCACCGTCAGCCAAAGTTCCGCCGCTCCGTGCAGGACATCCACATTCGCCAAAGTCTGCCCGTAGAACCGCTGTGCCACAATCCCCGCCGGAATGGTAATTGCCACAAACAGCAGGGTCAACCCAAACCCCAGGAGAATCCCCCGGGGTGCCTGCGCCCGCCACAAACACCAGAGAAAACCCAGGTAGGGAAACAGGGACAACCCAAACAACAGGCTCTCGGTCATGGTTTCGCCACCCGCATTAGCCCCCAAGCCGCCCACCAGAGGGCAATATTCCCCACCAGGGTTAACCCCGCTTGCCAGGTCACCAACCAATCCAGGTGGGGGTCATTGTCAAAAAAATGCCAGGTAATCGCACAGAGGGCACTGCCCAAAGCGGGAATCATTGCCCAGGTGATCCGGCGCCAACCGTACTGCCAAAATAAATACATCGCTACGCTCCATTCCAACACACTGGCGATGTGGATCATCCAAGTGGGCAGGGACAGGACGTGCATCGTACTAACTCCGACTGCGGTTGATCAGCAGGCAATTTACCAGATAGCCTACCAGAAATCCCCCGACCGCCAACCAAAAACCCGGGTGATACTCCAACCGCAGTACCCCCGCCCCCTCCGTCGCCACCCGCTGGTCAAAGCGGGATTTGAGCATCAGCAACAGGGTGCCGCCCACCGCCCCGGAACCCACTGGTAACCACAATCCCCAGCGGGAGGGGAGAAAACTGGTGGTCAACCCCACCCAAGCCGCCGTGAAAGCCACCCCCGCCGCCGGTTGCGGTTGAATTTGAGGGATGCTGGTCGGGCTAGGACTAGGTTGAGTGCCGGTTATCAGTTGGATACCGGAGATTTGGGTTTGCAGGGGTTGCACCGTGCAGGACAAAGTTACAAAAGGCAGGAAGAAAGCGACAATCACTACCCCAAAAATCCCCGCCCGCAGGCGATGCAACCACCGCCAAGCCCCGTCAAGAGGACTCATTCGCCAAACGTACTTTGGTCGCCAGCCCCAACTTCTGCAACAGCCACACCGTCATCCAAGTCGCATCAATCTCCCACCAGCGCAGACCGTGCCGGGCGGAATGGGGATAGGCATGGTGGTTATTGTGCCAGCCCTCCCCGTAGGACAACAGCGCCACCCACCAACAATTCGTGGAACGATCCCCGGATTCATGGGAACGGTAGCCAAACTGATGGGTCGCACTATTCACCAACCAAGTGCAGTGATACACCAAAACCAAACGCACAAAAATGCCCCAAATCACCCAAGGCCAGCCCCCTAGAGCCAACAGCAATAAACCAAATGCCACCTGAATCCCCAGCATCCAATTCTGCATAAATAAGTAAACGGGGTCCGTATTAATATCTTTGGTGTATTTTTCCACATCCGCATCGGCGGGAATATGGTGCAACATCCAGCCCAAATGGCTCCACCAAAACCCCCGGTTGGAATCATGGGGATCCCCCGGCTGATCCGAGTGCAGATGATGAATCCGATGCAAACCCACCCAATCAATGGGTCCCCCTTGACAGGCTAAAGTGCCACAAAAAACCAAAAAATACTCCAACCATTTGGGGGTTTGAAAACTGCGATGGGTCACCAAACGATGAAATCCCAAGGTAATGCCCAACCCGGCGGTCACCCAGTGCAGCACCAGCATCACCCCAATCGCACTCCAATTGGTCATCCCCGGCACCAAGGCGACCAGGGCACCCAAGTGAATCCCTCCCATGAAGATAATGGTTACCCAATCCAGGGGCAAACGTGTCTCTGCGGCAGTGGTCATGAAATAAATCCTTATAGTCAACGCTCTCACCCTATCATGAAATTCCCCTTCTGTGGATCATTGCCCGGGGGTCTTATGTTAGGGTAAACTCGATCCGCCCCTTTGCCCGTGAATATGGCTCTCCTTGCAATTCAATCTGTGCTAGTTTTGTTAGTCATTTGTAGTGCAATATTTTATGTAATGACGGGGGTGGTGGTGCGCCAATTTGCCCAGGAATGTCACCAAAGTTACCCAATGGTTGATCCCGGTGGGGTTTCCCTCCTGATTCCTGTGCGGGGCTTGGATGAAGATGCGGCGACCAATTGGCGTTCCTTCTGTCAACAAAATCATCCCCAATACGAGGTCATTTTTGGGGTGATGGAACCTGATGATCTAGCGGTTCCTACGCTTCAAGAGTTATTAAACAGCTATGATCATGTGCGCCTGATTTATTGTTTGCAGATTCACGGTATCAACTATCAAATTAGTAATCTCATGCACCTGTTGGATGTTGCCCGTTATGAAACCATCGTTTTTGCCGACAGTGATATTCGGGTGACCCCGGATTATTTAACCAGTGTAACGACTCCGTTACAATTGCCCGAAATTGGTCTAGTGACCTGCGGCTATATGGATCATCATCCCCGCTTTTTGGGGGCGGCTCTGGCATCCCTGAACCGGTGTGTGGAATTTCTCCCCGCTTTTCTGCTGGGGCGGGCGTTGGACGGGGGGTTGCGGTTTGCCCTGGGGCCGACCATTGCCACCCGTAAGGAGGTGGTACGGGCGTGGGGTGGTTTAGAGCAGGTGGTGAATCGGATTGGTTCGGATTTCCACATGGGACGGTTGGCGCGCCGGGCGGGATTTCGGGTGGAATTGTCCGGCTACATCCTGGATAACTGTTGTGGGCGGGAATCCGTACCCCAGGTGTTACAGCGGGAATTGCGTTGGGCGAGAACCATTCGCCTCAATCGGGGTGCCCAATACTATGGCTTGGGGGCAACGTTTGGGTTGATTTACGGGGGCGTGCTCCTGCTGACCACCGGGTTGGCTGTCTGGTCGGTACTGCTGGTGTTGGTCTTGTATAGCCTCCGGGTGGCCCAGGCGGGGATAGCCATCCACACCTTCCGTTGTCCGGGGTTGTATCCCTGGTTGTGGGCATTGCCCCTGCGGGATGTGTTGAGTTTTGGGGTATGGCTGGCGGGAGCGTGGGGGCAACGGGTGTACTGGCGGGGGCGGTGGTTGGTGATCCAACCGGGGGGCACGTTACAGGCATCTTAGCGGATGAATGCCCCGATGATTAGATAGGGCATCTCTATTTATTTAAGCCAACCCATAGTCTGCGTGGCGTAGCCATAAATCTCATCCTTGGCATACCAATATTACCCAGAACCAAAGGCGGGGGTGCCCCCCTGCGACCGCTAACTTGGAATTGATAGAGGTGCCCTAAAGTTAACTACCTATTGATGAAGAAATTTTCAAATGACCATTGGTATGATTCGGCATGACTTACCTATGGGTGCCCATTCCCCCGGCTTGCTTTTCCCTTCCTGACCGGGAACCCACACCGGGGTCGCCACCGTCTCAGGGGTGGTACAGTAAAAAACTACCGCCGTTACTTTGGGAGTGAATGGGATGCGTTATGGGATGCTGATGGGTTTGATTCCCGCCGTTGTCATCACTATGGCTGTACCAGCCTATGCACAGGATGGGGAAGAGCAAATCCAAAATGCCGCCGATACCTTCGCTTCGTTCATGGCGAATCCCAACCAACGGATTCCCAGGAGTGTCATGCGCCAAGCCCAGGGAATTGCCATTATCCCGAATGTCACCACCGCTGGGTTTATTTTTGGCGGCACGGGAGGGGAGGGCATTATTACCGTCAAAGATGAAAAAGGCCGTTGGAGCAATCCCATTTTTGTCAACCTTTCCGGGGGTAGTTTCGGACTGCAAGTGGGGGCAAAGTCCTCGGACATTGTCCTGGTCTTTATGAACCAACGGGCGGTGCGTACGCTCCTGCGCCAGTCTTTTAATTTGGGGGGGGATGTGGGGGTTGCCGCCGGACCCGTGGGGAGTAATGCGGTCATGCCTACGGATGCACCGGGAAATAACGATATTTTTGCCTATTCCCGCAGTGCTGGTCTATTCGCTGGGGTCAGCCTCTCTGGGAACAAAATTTCCTATAACCGGGATCGCACCGAAGAATTTTATGGACGGGCACCCCTGACGGCTCAAACCGTTTTCAATGACCCCAACATCCCAGTGGTGCCAGTGGTGGAGCGACTCCATCAAGTCCTCAACCGCTCCATGCAGTAGGAGATTCATTAATTGGGGTTATGGCAATCCTATTTGATTAACGTTAGCTTGCGTGCCGTAGGCGTACAAAAACTCTTTAGAACCAAGGGCGGGGCTAACTCTGAATTTATAGAGGTGCCCTTAAGATTTTAATTATAAAACTATTATTCACAATGCAAATGTGATTGCCATATTCGTAAAGATATAACGCTAACAAACCACGACAGAGATCGCCCTAGCGTTTTTTGTTAGTTTTAATCAGTAAAAATTCCCGTCCGTAGGTTTGACCTCGACAGAGCGTGATATTTGACACTCCCCGACCTAAAGGTGCGAAGATTCTTGGTTCAACGAGATGACTTGTTGAAAACAATTCTCATTGCTCAAAGTAGCGGTCAAACTCTCCCCAAGCGTTCCCTCTTGCGTTCACAAAGTGTTGTGAAGCAATGGCGGTTCCCTTATGCCCTAAGGTACCGTTGAACTAACCAAAAACCTTGGTTGTTTTTTTAGCCGTTAGGCTATCGGGTTTTTAGAGAGGTTGATTACCCTCGCCTCTGATTTTAGTATAGCAAAAGCCGCCTTCCTAGGCGTAGCCGTGCCGGAGGCATTAGGCGGGGTTTTAGACCCACGTTTTTTGATAAACAACAGGGCTTGGAGGCAATCTCGGATGAAATGGTCCGTACTGAGTCGGCGGGTGGCGGTTTTCGTGGGGTTGGTGGTGATTAGCCTCTGGGTGGTGGGGCCGGGGACACGCTGGATCACGCCCAAAATTCAAACGACGGAAGCCTTGGCGGGATTTGTGGCGACCTTGGCGGAAGTGTTGGCGGGGGTGTTGGGATTTACCATCTCGGCGGTGGCAATTGTCGTCCAGTTGAGTGCGGAACGGTTTAGCCCCAAAGTGACAGAATTATTCCTGCGGGAACGCACCAATTTGTTAACGATTTTATTTTTAATTATTGCCAATTTAATTAGCGTTTGGACAACGTTAGCCTTTGCATTTCACCCCATTCCCTTAGCATTAGTAGTGATTAATTTAATCCTGGGAAGTATGGCATTTATTATTTTGATTCCCTATTTTATTTTTGTGCTAGATTTTCTGCAACCGAATTCGATCATCCAAAATTTAGAACGGCAAGTGCGACAGGGAATCATGCAACGGTTTGAACCCTCCGAATCCCCGATGCATATTCAACAGGTTCACCGCATTTGTTTATCCGCATTGGGGGAATTTCGCTCCATTGCCATCAGTGCCATTCAACAGCGGGATCAGGCAATCATCTTGGGATGTTTGGAGAGTTTACGGAATTTGGCGGTCTTTTATGGGGAATATAAATCCCAACTGCCAGAACTCTGGTTCCGCCTGACGCCACCCGTATATAAAGATTCAGAATTTGTCTCGGTGGATGCCATGAAACTGCGGGAAATTGAGGCTCAAAAAATTTGGTTGGAAGTAAAGATTTTCCGCCAGTATCAAGGGATATTGACCAATTCCCTATTGGTCTCAGCGGAAACCTGTACCCTGGTAGGCATTTGCACCCGGGAGATTGGAGAACAGGCTCTGGATTTGGGACATACCTATATGATTCATTTGACGGTGAAATTTTTTAATACCTATCTGCGTTTGGTGATCAATCAACGGGATATTCGGGCTGGATATAATATTATTAAACAATATCGTTTATTGGCGGAAGAAGCCCTCTTACAAGGTTTTGATGAAACGGCGTTAGAAATCGGCCACCATTTTCGTTACTACAGTATTATTGCATACAAAACCAATCTTTATTTTTTATGCGAAACCTTTGCCTATGATTTGGGGCATTTGGTGCAAACCTGCTCAAATTTGGGGGATGAGGTGCATCGGAATTTGTTAGATATTTTCTTAAAAATTGACCATGACCCGGAGAGCGAACAGCAGGAACAATCTTCTCGGGGGGTGCGGAAATCCCAGGTGAAATTGGCGGCCTATTACCTCAGCCGAGGGGATCGGGAATTGGCGGATTTAATTTTCCAGGATATGCACCACGAACCCTACACCCGGGTGCAGATTATTTGTGAGGAATTGTTAGCCACCACGGAGGATTTTTGGGAATTTACCGACCGGGGGGAAAGTTTCTATTACCTGGAACCGGAGCTACGTCCCTACGTGCAGGAGTTTTTCAGCTGGTTTGCCCAGCCATCAATTCCGGTTCAGGGATAATCTCGTAGGCCGCCGGGGCAATCAGGGATTGGCCAGTCATGTCCGCTGGTTGGGGCAATCGTAAAATTTCCAAAATCGTGGGCGCCACATCCGCTAAGCGTCCCCCCGTCCGCAGGTGCACGTCCCCCCCATGCCCCGGAATTTTTGCCCCTTCCCCCTCGACCAAAATAAAGGGTACGGGGTTGGTGGTGTGGGCGGTCCAGGGGTTGCCTGCCTCATCCTGCATGGTTTCGGCGTTGCCGTGGTCGGCGGTGATCAGCACGGTTGCCCCGACTTGGCTGGCGCTGGCAAGCAGTTGTCCCAAGCAGTGATCCACCGTTTCAATGGCGGTGATGGCGGCGGGCATTTGCCCCGTATGGCCGACCATATCGGGATTGGCATAGTTGACCACAATCAATTGGTACGCCCGGGACTCCAGGGCATGGATAACGGCATCGGTGACGGCCTGGGCAGACATGGCGGGTGCCTGGTCATAGGTGGGGACTTGGGGGCTGGGAATCATCACCCGTTCCTCCCCAGGGAATGGCTGTTCCCGACCGCCGTTGAAAAAGTAGGTCACATGGGCGTATTTTTCCGTTTCGGCGGCACGCAACTGCTTTAGCCCGTGGTTGGCAACCACTTCCCCCAGGAGGTTGGCAAAACTTTGGGGGGGAAAGACCATTGGCACCCCGAGGCTGGGGTCGTATTCCGTAAAGGTGACCACATCTAAGGGGGTTACATAGGGCCGCTCAAACCCCTGGAATTGGGGGTCCACAAACGCCCGCACCAACTGCCGCATCCGGTCGGGACGGAAATTGTAAAAAATTACCCCATCCCCACTGCGAATCGCCCCAGGGGTCAACCGCACCGGTGGGATAAATTCGTCCGTCACCCCCTCTGCATAACAGGTGGTTAATAATTCCACCGCCGGGATGCCTTTGCCCGCCCCATCCGTGGTCATGACTGCATAGGCCTGCTGAATGCGCTCCCACCGCTTGTCCCGGTCCATCGCATAGTACCGACCGCTGACCGTGGCAATTTTGCCGATGCCCAAATGGGTTAAATAATCCTGAATGGTCTGCAAGTACTCCTGCCCGGAGGTGGTCAAGGTGTCCCGCCCGTCCGTGATGGCATGGACGCACACCTGGTCAAAACCCTGCGCCTTGGCAAAATCCAGCAGTGCCAACAGGTGATCCAGATGGGAATGCACCCCTCCGGTGGAACACAGCCCCACCAGATGCAGATTGCCGCCCCGCACCCGCACCCGCTCCGCCATTGCCAGCAAAACCGGGTGGCGCAAAAGCTCCCCCTCAGCGGCGGCATCGGAAATACGCACAAATTCCTGGGGGATGACCCGACCCGCCCCCAGATTCAAATGCCCCACCTCGGAATTGCCCATTTGCCCGGCTGGTAAACCCACATCCCGCCCCGACGCTTGAATCAAGGTGTGGGGATACACCCGCCACAGGCTATCCATCACGGGAGTTGTGGCACTGGCAATGGCATTCGCCCTCGGGTTTTCCCGATAACCCCAACCATCCAAAATCACCAAAACAACCGGAGCAGTAGGGTGGGTCATACGTGGCTCTCTCTAGGGATGGATTTTGTCCTCAATGATACTATTTACGATGAAATCCCCAGAAATGGCAAATCCTCACCCGCTGGCGGCTTCCATCCGAGGTTAAAAGTTCCGGCGCAGCGCCAGATCACCACCAGATCACAGCCGTAAGACCCCAGGAGCCACCCGTCCCCAAACCGCCCGCTGTGACCTGGGAGCCTGTCCGTGGTTACCATGATTGGCTTAATTATTGGATTTATTTAACTTAAACTTAAGGTGCTTGTTGATGCACTTGTACGGTAATCTCACCTGAATTATGAGTAAAAATTGAATCACCAGAGAGCCAAGGATTAGAGTACATAAATCTGTTTTGGTTGCCAGTAGCTTTATTCATCCCATGAATCATTTGGGATGGCTATAGGGCACCTCTATCAATTCAAAGTTAGCGGTCGCAGGGGGGTACCCCCGCCCTGGTTTCTGGATACTATGGGCATTCCCACGATGGGATTGATGATTGGTTCAAATAAATAAAAGTTCTCTTTAACAAGCTCTTTCAACTATATCGTGCTTTCTCACGAGTCAGATATATATAGCAATCCTAAATGAGAACAGTCTATTTTTGAGAGTTTCAAGTAAGTAATGATGTCGTATGGTGATCAACGCCCAAAATCCTTTCAGGGAGAGAAGTTTGCTAAGATTATGTCCCATGCCAACATTAGTAAAGTGAAACTCTCTAAAATTGAAACTCTCAATTATAAATCTCTGTTTGCCATACATCATCTGAAATACGCTACAATTTCCAAAAGCGAGACCGAATCAGCCCAATCCCTACAAGTACTGGGAAAATAATAAATACGCTAATCAGTCGCATCGCATAGCCTACGGAATCCCAAGTCAAAATTCCTTGTTGTTGTTGCCAAACTAAGACAGCAATCCAGAGAACTACTAAGACCACCAACAAAATTAGAGTCTTGCGAGAGATGCGTTGCCACTGCCAGACAATAGGTTGTCGGATGATTCCCAACATTTTATTGGCATAGTGACCCATCTGATGAAGTATGGTGCCACGAAAGCGCATCTCCAGGAGTAATACGGAAGTGATTAAGCAGAAACCTACCCATGAATCAGCACTGTAGCGTAGTAGGTGAAATCGGTCATAAATTAAGCCAAAGGGCAAATTAAATGCCAAGCTGGGAAGCCCCCAAATCCCACTGGGGAATGCCCCAATCGAACCAGCAGTGATAGCGTTGACAACCAGAGCCAAGAGAAATAGCCCGTAGCCAAGGGTGATATATCCCAGCAATCCCCTAAGACTGGCACTCCCAGGTGTGGGCTGGCGTTGATTGTAATGGGCGATGAGTAGGGGGACGAATCCGGCAATTGCCATCCCAGAACCAAAACTGTGGCGACCCAGCCAGTACATCGTGACCAGACTCACACTGGATATGAGGGGGGCAAGTCGCCCATACCGCTTCAAAAGCTGGGTGTACCCTAGGAGTAACAATCCCAGAAAACCGACACCACCGAATACCCACCCCATCACCAATGGTTGGGAGACCAGTGGCAAGGCAGTGACGGGTAAACCAAAGGATTGTTCTGCCCAATGCACCATCGCCAATTGCAAATGGGCATCGTAGGGAGCCAGGGCGTGGTCAGTGGTAGCCGAGACCACCAGCGACCGGGCAGTTCCTCTCTGAAAGTCCCCCAGGACAACAAACGGGGCGGTCTCATGGCGGGCATTCGTCTCGGCAAAGAGGGTCTGCATCGCTGGTACTGGATTTAATTCCTCATACATACCCGTTGCCAGCAGGAGATTGGCGGGGTGGGTAGGGCTGGCAGCACCTGCCATAGACAGCAAGAGCGTGGTGCGGATGCTGGGGTGCGCCTGGGCAAGAGCCAAAGCGGTTGTGCCACCCATCGAATGCCCCATGACTCCCAATCGTTGCGGGTCAATCCCCGGTTGTTGGGCAAGCCAAGTAAGGATGCGGGTGGCTTCCTCATAGTTAGCGGTCAGGGAATTCGGTCGCCAGTCGGAGCGTCCATAACCGCCAAAATCAAACACCACTGCCGCCATACCCCGGCGAGCAAATTCCCGTGCTAGAGGTGCCAAGGTGTCTTTACTGGAATTAACCCCGTGGCAAAGGACAAGACCAGGCACCCGCTCCCTCCCGACTGGGCGATAGAGCCGTCCGACCAGGGTGTGATGGGGGCGCACCTCGACCTGGAAGCCCTGAACCATGAGTGTGCCATCCAAACTCGTCGCCCAGAGTGCCAGACCAAGTGCCAAACAAATTCCTGGTAGGAGTAGTCCACGCATGGACAGTTTCGCAAGCAAGGGGAAACTGCCATTCATGTTCTCATAAGTTGGGATCAGGTGGTTATGTTTTCGACACAAGTGAAAATGATAATAACTACCAGTTCTTAGCTTGATTTGAAAGAAGTTAGGCTCTGATTATTCTTAGGTTCTCTGCTTGTTGCATTTGATATATTTGTGAGCAAAAAACTCCAGGAGATAACGGTGAATAAAAATATAACCTCCTCCCACTTTTTGGAGAAACGTTAGCTGGGTTCCATAGTTCATAAACTGTGCATAATTCCAGGGCATATACCCATACCCCCACAATACAATTCGTAGGATAAAATAATGTTGATAACACGCCAAACCCGCTGGTGAGAACAGCCCAAATAGAAGCCCCACGACCATACCAAAAAAACTAAGACCAAATGTATAGCCGACAATACCGAGGGTGATGGTACCGATTGTGCCAAATAACAGGGCATTGTGATTAGTAAAGTGAAACTCTCCCCTAAACCAATACTCACCTCGTTCTATTCTCATTTAGGATTGCTATATAAGGCTCATCAGCCATCCCTATCCATTGAGCAGACACAGCCAATCCATGCGCCCGTCTGACCTGATTGTGTCGGGGAGATTAGGCCATCGGGCGAGAACTATCTAACCATCTCAGCGAATCTATTTGGGGAAATTGCCCCCTTTGCGTATAATTAGGGTTATCGTCACGCCTTGTCGTTACCCATGACCCGTTGCGCTCTGAGCGTTTGTACTGTGCCCATGTTGGCGGTGGTACTTCTGGGGGCAGGGTGGCAACAGGTGAATCAAACGCTGGGGATTTGGGCGCAAGAGGTGTTTCGGGGGGAACGGTTACCCGTGTTGCCCGCACCGACTGGAGAATAGCTTCGTTAGAGCCTTGCCGTGGCTAGGGGCTGAGGATAGGCGGCAATCCTACAGGAGTCTGAAAGATGAGTACGCTGTTGAGTGCCAGTCTGGTGGAATCGGCGGATGTGGTACCGGTGGTCGGGATGCGCCATCTGGGTTTGATTGAATCCCTGTTGGCATCGGTACTCCAGCAGGAAGGTGGGCAGCATTTGGTGGATTTACTGCGCCAGTTGCAGTCCGTGTGTCTGTTGGAGGGGAAGGCGCAGAGTGTCGCCAGTGCGGAGGCGGCGGCTTTGGTGGAAAAGTTAGATTTGAATGCGGCGATCCGGGCGACCCGGGCGTTTGCTTTGTATTTTCAATTAATTAATATCGTCGAGCAATACCACGAACAATGTGAGAAAAAACGGCGGCAGAAACTTCCGGCAACCAGCGGCAATGGTCATGCGCCCCCCACCTGGTCCTATTTGGAACAATCCCTGGCACCCCCGGAGGAAGTGGGCAGTTTGCGCTGGCTGTTTCCCCACCTGAAGCGGATCAATGTGCCCCCGGGTCGGATTCAAAGCGTGATTGACCAGATGGAAATTCGCCTGGTGTTTACCGCCCACCCGACGGAAATTGTGCGCCATACGATCCGGGACCGGCAACGGCGGATCGGGCATCTGTTGGCGAAATTGGACTGGACGGAAGCGGGTTTGGAAAAGGGGGTGACGGCGCTGTGGGAAGTGGAGGCGGTGAAAGCGGAATTATTGGAGGAAATTCGCCTCTGGTGGCGCACGGATGAATTGCACCAGATCAAGCCGACGGTGTTGGATGAGGTGGACTACACCCTGCACTATTTCCAGGAGGTGCTGTTTGATGCGGTACCGCTATTGCATGAACGGTTTCGCCAGTCCTTGCACGCCGTGTTTCCCCATCTACGCCCGCCGAAGCTGGATTTTTGCCAGTTTGGTTCCTGGGTGGGGGCGGATCGGGACGGCAATCCCTCGGTGACCCCCCAAGTGACCTGGCAAACGGCGGTATTCCAACGCAGTATCGTATTAAAAAAATACTTACAATCTATAGAAAAACTTACCAGTTTGCTTAGCCTGTCCCTGCATTGGAGCAATGTGCTACCGGAGTTGTTGGAGTCTTTGGAGCAGGACAAGTTGCAAATGCCGGAGGTGTATGACCAGTATGCGATTCGCTATCGGCAGGAGCCGTATCGGTTGAAGTTGGCGTATATGCGCCAGCGGTTGCAGAATACCTTACAGCGCAACCAGCAGATGACCCACCCGGATTGTGTCCTGCCGGGGGGGCTGGTGTATTACGCTACGGGGGCGGAATTTTTGCAGGAACTGAACCTGATCCAGCGCAGTTTGCAGGCGAGTGGCTTGACCTGCCGGGCGTTGGAGCATCTGCTGATCCAGGTGGCGACGTTTGGGTTTATTTTGGCACGGTTGGACATTCGCCAGGAGAGTAGCCGCCATGAGCAGGCGTTGGCGGAGATTGCCCGGTATGTGCAGGTTTTGCCCCAGGATTATCTGGAGTTGGGGGAGGCGGAGCGGTGTGCCTGGTTGTTGGGGGAATTGCAAACTCGCCGTCCCTTGATTCCTGCCCGGTTACCGCTTTCGGAGGCGACCCAGGAGACGGTAGCCACGGTGCAGATGGTGGCACGGTTGCAACAGGAATTTGGCAGGGAGATTTGCGAGACGTACATTATCAGCATGAGTCATGCCTTGAGCGATCTGCTGGAGGTGTGGCTGTTGCTTAAGGAAGCCCAAATTTACGACCCGGTGACCCATCGCAGTTCGGTGCAGGTGGTGCCCCTGTTTGAGACGGTGGAGGACTTGCAACGCTCGCCCCAGGTGATGGAGCAGTTGTTCCGTCTGCCCTGGTATCAGCAGTATTTGGCGCAGGAGCGGGAGCCGTTGCAGGAGGTGATGTTGGGCTATTCGGATAGCAATAAGGACTCGGGGTTTCTCAGTAGCAATTGGGAGATTTACAAGGCGCAGAGGGCATTGCAACGGGTGGCGGCGCAGTACGGGGTGACCCTGCGCTTTTTTCACGGGCGGGGGGGTTCCGTCGGGCGGGGGGGGGGACCCACCTATGAGGCAATCCTGGCGCAACCGGGGGATACGGTCAACGGGCGGATCAAAATTACGGAGCAGGGGGAGGTGCTGGCTTCCAAGTATTCCCTGCCGGAATTGTGTTTATTTAATCTGGAAAATGTCAGTACGGCGGTACTCCAAGCCAGTTCTTTGAAGTTGGGGTTTGATGAAATTACCCCCTGGCATGAAATTATGGACGAGTTGGCACAGCGTTCCCGGCAACACTATCGCCAATTGATTTATGAACACCCGGATTTTTTAGATTTTTTCCATCAGGTCACGCCGATTGAGGAAATCAGCCAATTGCAGATTAGTTCTCGCCCATCCCGCCGCAAGGGGAAACGGGATTTTGCCAGTTTACGGGCGATTCCTTGGGTGTTTAGCTGGACGCAAATGCGCCTGTTACTGCCCGCCTGGTATGGGTTGGGAACGGCTTTGGCGGAATTTGTTGCCCAGAACCCGGAGGAACATTTGAAATTGCTGTGTTATTTTCATGCCAAGTGGCCGTTTTTTCGGATGGTGATTTCCAAGGCGGAAATGACCCTGGCGAAGGTGGATTTGAAGATGGCGCACCACTATTTAGAGCAGTTGGCGCAACCCCAGGATAAGCCCCGGTTTGAGCCAATTTTTACCCAAATTACTGAGGAATATCAGCGCACCCGGGAGATGGTTTTGACGATTACCCGGCGGGAACGGCTGTTGGATGAGGATGTGAATTTACAGCAGTCGGTGCAGTTGCGGAATGGGACGATTGTGCCCTTGGGATTTTTGCAGGTGTCTCTGCTCAAGCGGTTACGGCAACCCCAGCCGGTGGGTTTGTCCTCTCGTTACAGCAAAAGTGAGTTGTTGCGGGGGGCGTTGTTGACGATTAATGGGATTGCCGCCGGGATGCGAAATACGGGTTAAAAAGGTCGGTTCCGTTGGCGAACTTTGCCCGGGGGGGATTCGCAGATGGTGCGTCCCGAACGGGAAAACTATGGGATACTGAACGTGGCGTGTGTGGGGCTGTGCCATGAGAACCTTTCCGACCACCGAGACCCTGCGGCGGTTGCCCTTCGGTTTGGCGGATGTGGCGGTCATCCTGGGGACGTTGGTGCTGTTGGCGGTGATCGCCCGGGTGGGGGTGGGGACGTTGGATGTGTTTCACCCGCCCATGAATGTGCCCCGGATTGACCTCGACCCCCGGAATTTGCCCTACTATGCGGGGCGTTCCACCCTGCGGATGTTTGTGGCGTTGTTGTTTTCGACGATGTTTACGCTGACCTACGGATATATTGCCGCCAATAGTCGCCGGGCGGAGCGGGTGATGATTCCGCTGTTGGATATTTTGCAATCCGTGCCGGTGCTGGGGTTTTTGGCGATTACGGTGACGGGGTTTATTGCCTTGTTTCCGGGGAGTTTGTTGGGGCTGGAGGCGGCTTCCGTGTTTGCCATTTTTACCAGCCAGGTCTGGAATATGACGTTTTCGTTTTACCAATCCCTGCGGACGGTGCCCCAGGAGTTGCATGAGGCGGCGACCTTGTATCAGCTGTCCCGCTGGCAAAGGTTTGTGAAATTGGAAGTGCCTTCGGCGATGATTGGGTTGCTCTGGAATGGCATGATGAGCTTTGGGGGGGGCTGGTTTTTTGTGGCGGAAAGTGAGGCGATTAGTGTATTGAACCAGGAATATACCCTGCCGGGGATTGGTTCCTATATGGCGGGGGCGATTGCGGCGGAAAATCTCCCGGCTTTGGGGTGGGCGGTGGTGACGATGGCGGTGGTGATTGTGCTGGTGGATCAATTGTTTTGGCGTCCTTTGATTGCCTGGGCGGATAAGTTTCGCATGGAGCAGAGTGCTTCGGCGGAAGCCCCGGAATCCTGGGTGTATGACCTGATCCAAGCGGCGCGTTTGCCCCGGTTGTTGGGACAGGTATTTTTACCGGTGCGGGAGGGGGTGAATCAGTTTTTGTCCCGGTTGACCCGGATGGTGCCGCCGCCGGAGATGGCTCCTGAGGTGAACCCCCAGCAGGACCGGATTTATAACGCTTTTTTATTGTTACTGATTGGGGTGTTGTTGGCTTGGGGGTTGCATTTTGTCATTACCGAGGTGGGGTTGGCGGAGGTGGGGGTGGTGTTCGGGTTGGGGTTGTTGACCTTGGGGCGGGTGTTGATTTTGTTGGCGGTGGCGACGGTGATTTGGACACCGATTGGGGTGGCGATTGGGTTTCAGCCCCGCTTAGCCCGTTTGTTGCAACCGGTGGTGCAGTTTTTGGCTTCCTTCCCGGCGAATTTTATCTTTCCGTTTGCCACCTTATTTTTTATCCGCACGGGGATTAGTTTGAATTGGGGCAGTATTCTCCTGATGGCGTTGGGTTCCCAGTGGTATATCCTGTTTAATTCGATTGCCGGGGCGCAGAGTATTCCCACGGATTTGCGGGAGATGTGTGCGGATGTGGGGTTGACGGGCTGGCAACGGTGGCGCAAGTTGATTATTCCGGGGATTTTTTCCGCCTGGGTGACGGGGGGGGTGACGGCGAGCGGCGGGGCGTGGAATGCTAGTATCGTGTCCGAGGTGGTGAGTTGGGGGGGGCGCACCCTGAAGGCGACGGGGTTGGGGGCGTATATTACGGAGGCGACGGTGCAGGGGGACTGGGCACGGATTACCCTGGGAATTGGCATGATGAGTTTGTTTGTGGTGGGGCTGAATCGGGTGTTTTGGCGCAGGCTCTACACCCTAGCTGAAAATAAATATCATCTGTGAGGTGAGCTATGACCCCGTTGATTTTGGTCGAACAGGTTTACAAGAGTTTTCCGCTTCCCCAGGGCAAGGGCGGGTTTTTGGTGCTGAATGATATTAGTTTGCAACTCCAGGCGGGGGAGGTGGTGGCACTCCTAGGGCGCAGTGGCAGTGGCAAAAGTACCCTCCTGCGGATTATGGCGGGGTTGATTCCGCCGACGCAAGGGCGGGTGTGGAGCAATGGGGTGTTGTTGCGGGGGGCAAACCGGCACGTGGCAATGGTGTTTCAGAGTTTTGCCCTCCTGCCCTGGTTGACGGTGCAGGAAAATGTGGAGTTGGGGTTGGAAGCCCGGGGGGTGGCGCGGGAGGAACGCAGGCGGCGGGCGTTGAAAGCCATTGACCTGGTGGGGTTGGACGGGTTTGAAAGTGCCTATCCCCGGGAGCTATCCGGGGGGATGAAACAGCGGGTGGGATTCGCCCGTGCCTTTGCCCTGGAGCCGCAAGCCCTGTTTATGGATGAACCCTTTAGTGCGTTAGATGTCCTGACGGCGGAAAACCTGCGGGGGGAGATTGACGACCTGTGGCAGGCGGGGATGTTTCCGTCCCAAAGTATTCTCATCGTCACCCACAACATTGAGGAGGCGGTGTTTTTGGCGGATCGGGTGATCGTTTTGGGTGCCAATCCCGGTCGGATTCGGGGCGAGGTGGTGATTGATTTACCCCGTCCCCACGACCGGACATCCCCCCGGTTCAAAGCCCTGGTGGACTACATTTACACGGTGATGACCAACCCGGATATTGAAGTCACGGGCAAGGTGGAAGTGGCACAGCCGCCCCAACCTACCTCTCCCTTTGCCCAGCCGTTGCCCCATGTGCGGGTGGGGGGGATCAGCGGTCTGCTGGAATTGGTGGTGGATCAACCGGAGGCGCAGGTGGATATTCCCCTGTTGGCGGAGCGGTTGCAAATGGCGGTGGATGACCTCCTGCCCATTTTGGATGCCGCCCAGATGCTGGGGTTTGCGGAGGTGTCCCAGGGGGATGTGCGCCTAACCCCGGTGGGGCAGGACTTTGCGACCACCACGATTTTACGCAGTAAGGATTTGTTCCGTCAGCAGGTATTGCAGAATGTGCCGGTTTTGGTGAGCATGGTGCAAACCCTGCGGGAAAAGCGCAGTCATTCGATGGGGGCGGACTTTTTCCTAGACCTGTGGGATGACTATTTTCCCCGGGCGGAGGCGGAGCGGTTGTTTGCCACGGCGGTGGACTGGGGACGCTATGCGGAGTTGTTTGAATACGATGCCAGCGAAGAACGAATTTATCTCTCGGAACCAACGGCGGTCAACGGTAGTAATATGCCCCCGATGGAGGAGGAGTTGGGCTAAGATTTAGGGATTCATTAAGTATTTTTTTATTTTTTTGAGAATTGCAAGTAAGTAATGCTAAATTAACAGGCCCATTAATCCTTAACTTAGCCAACAGGGGCAGAGTTAATTCAACCATTTTCTTACTTTTAGGGAACCTCTATAGCAATCCTACTTGATTAGTGAACAGAGATTTGCCAGAACTAGGGACGGGGGCACTGCCCCTGCGACCCCTGTTCTATTTTCATTTAGGACTGCTATAGTGTTAGGAACTGGTTTGTTGGATAACCCAATTCAAGTACCGTTCCGAGGCGGCCACCACGGGCAGGGCAAGGATTTCCGGGATTTCGTAGCTATGAAGTTCTAAAATTTTGGCTTCCACTTGGGGATAACGGCTTTTCACGGTTTTAATTAATAGTTGAAATTCCACCTGGTTTTCCCATTCCCCTTCCCAGAGATACATGGATTCAATCGGCACAATCCCCACGCAGGCGGCCAGCTTTTCCCCCACCAGGGCTTGGGCGATGTTGTCCGCTTCGCTCCGCTCCCCCACGGTGACCAGGACAATCAGTGCTTCCGCCATTGGGTCAACCTAGGCTCCGCCGGATATGCTCAAACACCTTTTGCTTGCGGGCATCTCGGTCGCTGGCGGTGCGCTGAAAATTGATGTCCGTGGTGCGGCGCAAGTGTTCCTGAATTTGCCTCTGCCGGGATTCTGAGTTGGCCATGAAATTCCCCTCTGGTCTCCAG
The DNA here is from genome assembly GCF_022984075.1 of Synechococcus sp. C9. Taxonomy (NCBI): domain Bacteria; kingdom Bacillati; phylum Cyanobacteriota; class Cyanophyceae; order Synechococcales; family Synechococcaceae; genus Synechococcus; species Synechococcus sp. C9. The sequence continues at coordinate 192,159 of NZ_JALAAD010000001.1, forward strand.
CCCCTATCATACCCGAATTTAGGCCGGGAAAATACGGAGACGGCGGTTGGGTTCTTCCCCAAAACTATCGGAACGCAGACGGTAATGCTCCACCAGTTCGTGTTGCATTTTGCGGATGGCGGGGGGACGGGGCAAAAGTTCCACCGGCTGACCCGTGGGAATGACGATCTGCTCCACGGCTAAACGGGCTTCCTCCAGGGCTTCCACCTCGTCCTCCTCCCGCCCCTGGGTGAGGAGCGGCCAATCGTCCCCCGGTTCCCCCTCATCCAGACGTAGGAGCCGCCGCAATGCCCGGGTGATGTGGGGCAGGGTATTGCCTTTGACCGTGTAAACCGGAATTTGCCGGGATTTGGACATCTGCCGCACCTTGGGATTTTGCCGGGCCTGCACCCGGGGGGTCAGCATTACATCCGCTTGGTGAATATCCCGCACCAAAATCACGGGCAAATCCAGAGCCATGATCACCTGGTTGAGCAATTCCAAACTTACCCCGTAGGGATACAGATGCACCGGGTCGTCCCCCTCCCGCTGTAAGTATGCCTCAAAGGGCAGGGGGTCTTCGTTCATGGCATGGTCGAGCAGTTGGGCAAATTCCTCCCCCGCTTCTGAGGTTTCCGGGAGAGCCACCATCCGTCCCGCCCGTCGCCACCGCCGCAGTTGGGTCGGGGGTTGGGGTTCCGGGGTGGGCAGTTCGTGGGTGGTGATTACCTGGCCGTTTTCCCCCAGGGTACGCAGTTGGGTCGCCCCTTTCCGCCCCCGCAAGAGGTTGTCCACCGTGTCCGCCACCTGTTCGTGGATTACCCAGCGGTACCGCTCCTGCATTTCCACGGCGATGGTAAAGGTGGGGGGGGCTTTGCGCTCCAAAACGGTTTTTTGGGTGCCCCGGCGGCGGGCTTCGTCATCTCCCAAGGTGACCGCCTGAATGCCACCGATCAAATCCGCCAGGGTGGGGTTTTTCATCAAGTTTTCAATTTGATTGCCATGCGCCGTGCCGATCAACTGCACCCCCCGTTCGGCAATCGTCCGGGCCGCCAGGGCTTCCAATTCCGTGCCAATCTCGTCAATGATGATCGCCTCGGGCATATGGTTTTCCACCGCTTCGATCATCACCTGATGCTGCAATTCCGGGCGCGCCACCTGCATCCGCCGGGCCCGACCAATGGCCGGATGGGGAATGTCGCCATCCCCGGCGATTTCATTCGAGGTGTCAATGATCACCACCCGTTTGCCCAGGTCATCCGCCAGCACCCGGGCGATTTCCCGCAGGGCCGTAGTTTTCCCCACCCCCGGTCGCCCCAACAGGAGAATGGACTGGCCCGTTTCCACCAAATCCCGGATCATGCTCACCGTGCCAAATACCGCCCGCCCGACCCGACAGGTGAGGCCAATGATTTTCCCTTGCCGGTTGCGGATGCCGCTGATCCGGTGCAGGGTACGCTCGATCCCCGCCCGATTGTCACCGCTAAATTCCCCCACCTGGGCGATGGCGTATTCCAAATCCTGGTGGGTCACGGGTTCAGTCCGCAGGTATTCCGTGCCGTTGGGAAACCGGGCCTCCGGCGGTCGCCCCAAATCCAGGACAATTTCAATAATTTCTTGACGCTGGGGGTGAACTTCCAGGGGTTGGCGAATCGGGGGCGGAATAATGGCCAGTAGCTGATCCAGGTCGTCGGTAACGGTGAGATGTTCGGGATGGGCGGGGGAATGAACCATGCCTTCGCACCCACGGGTGAGCCGCTTAGTATTACTTATCATATTTAGCATTATTGCAGGCAGTTTTGCTAGAGCCGGGGGGAAATTTTTGGCCCTGGTTTTGCCCCTCCCCCAGCAGTCGCCCAAATGGAGGGGGAATTCCCTGATCCCTGGGGGCATTGGGCCAAAAAAACTTTAGATTTGCTCTAGCTTTCATTACACTGGAGGGGTAACCATTGGGGCAGAGGATTATGGCAGGAAAATCCGTGGTCATTGCGCCGTCGATCCTATCGGCGGATTTTAGCCGTCTGGGGGCGGAGGTGCAGGCGGTGGATGCGGCGGGGGCGGACTGGATTCATGTGGATGTGATGGATGGCCGGTTTGTCCCCAATATCACCATCGGGCCCTTGATTGTGGAAGCCCTGCGCCCGGTGACGGCCAAACCCCTGGATGTGCATTTGATGATTGTGGAGCCGGAGCGGTATGTGGCGGATTTTGCCAAAGCCGGTGCCGATATTATTTCCGTTCACGCCGAAAGTAGTGCCACGATTCACCTGCATCGCACCCTGAGTCAGATTAAAGAATTGGGCAAGCAGGCGGGGGTGGTGCTGAACCCGGCCAGTCCCCTGGATTTGATTGAATATGTTTTGGATGTGGTGGACTTGGTGCTGATTATGAGCGTGAATCCGGGGTTTGGCGGTCAGGGGTTTATTCCCCAGGTGGTGCCCAAAATCCGGCGACTGCGGCAGATGTGCGATGAACGGGGGCTGGACCCCTGGATCGAGGTGGATGGGGGTCTCAAAGCCAACAATACCTGGCAAGTCCTGGAAGCGGGTGCCAATGCGATTGTGGCGGGTTCGGCGGTGTTCAAAGCCCCGGATTACCGCATGGCGATTGAGGGGATTCGTCATTCCCGTCGCCCGGAGTTGGTACCCGCCTAAGTTACCCCATTGAATTGGGGGCTGATCCTGGGGTATAATTTGGAGCAGGGCCCCGCCGGGTGATCAACCAGCGATCAACCTGGGGGTTAGTGCCTGTTAATCAGCCGCCGGGCAAGGGTTTCGCTCCTGACTGCTATTGATTAACACGATTGAGGGGTGTCCTGGCAAATCCAGGGTAATTTTTTCATGCGGTGGTGGCGTGGAGTGATAGGCCTGCTGGTCATGGCAGGGGTGTCCGGTTGGCCTGGGTCGAGCCAGCCGCAAAGTGTGGCAACGGGGGGTTGGCATCAGGCTTCCTTTCCGGTGGAACAGTTTGTCAGCTACACCTCACCCTTTGGCCCCCGGGGGGAGGAATTTCACTACGGACTGGATATTGCCGCACCCGAGGGGAGCTACATCCGCAACTGGTGGGTGGGGCAGGTGGTGGAGGTGAGCCAGGATGGGCTATGTGGCACAACGTTGATCATTGCCTCCGGGCGGTGGCGGCACATTTACTGCCATTTGCGGGGCCGGGCGGTGGCGGTCAAAGGGGTGAATTATTTGGATGACCCCGGTAGTGGCCTGGTGATCCGGGAGGGGCAATGGGTCGCCACGGGGGCCCGGGTGGGGCGGGTGGGGATGACGGGGCGTACCACGGGGCCCCATCTGCACTGGGGACTCAAGTACGACGGGGGATGGATTGACCCGGCCACCATTCTCCGGGTGATGTATAGCCAACGGCGGGCACAGAATTCCCCCCTGCCCAAGGTAGGCCTATAGCCATCCCACTTGATTAACCAATGGGAATTACTTAGAACCAAGGACGGGGACGGCTCCCCTGCGACTCTTATTCTATTTCTATTTTCATTTAGGATTGCTATATTTATTCTATCGGTGTATTTATCCCGTAGAAATTTACTCTGGTAAAAAATCCTCATCTAAAACTTGCTCAGGAGTGAATGGGGATGCTTGGGGAAAAGTGGTAATTGCCATCTCGGTTTCCACGCTAGCCAGTTTTCTTGCCCCTTGGTAACACTCGGCAAAGGTTTCTAAAAAATATCGTTTCAAACTGGGACTGATTCTAAAGTCTCTTTTCAATCTCCGGCGATGCTCCAAAAGAGTCACCCGCCAACTATTTGAACGTTTTTCTGGTTGATATTTGTATTTTAATAAATGTACTAAAATCACTTCTAAATTACTTTCAACACTCTTTTTTTCACTCCTACCCATACATTCAATTTCTTCCACGAGGTTTTCCACATCTAGCTTTTCAAATTTTCGTGCTTTCAATAACGCCGCAGTCTCTTCCAACCACAAATAAAAATCCTGCTCGTAAAGATTAGAGATGGGAGTGTTGGTCATCGGCGGTTACTCTGGTAAAAAATCCTCATCCAAAACTTGCTCAGGAGTGAATGGAGATTCTCGGGGAAAAGTGGTAATTGCCATCTCGGTTTCCACGCTAGCCAGTTTTCTTGCCCCTTGGTAACAATAGGCAAAGGTTTCTAAAAAATAGCGTCTGAGACTGGGGCTAAATTGAAATATGTCCTGTAACCTACGCCGATGTTCTAACAGGGTGTAACGCCAACTATTTGAACGCTTTTCTGGTTGATATTTATACTTTAGTAGGTGCATTAAAATCACTTCCAAATTGCTACGCAAGGCTTGTTTCTCACGCCTCCCCATACATTCGATTTCTTCCACGAGGTTTTCCACATCTAGCTTTTCAAATTTTCGTGCTTTCAATAACGCCGCAGTCTCTTCTAACCACAGATAAAAATCCTGCTCGTAAAGATTAGAGACGGGAGTATTAGTCATGGGGATTAAATCTAAACAAGTTCTGGATACTGAATCTATCTTACCCAGGGGTATGGGATCAGGGCAACCAATATCGAACCATGATTAGGCTGGGTGGTAATAAAACGCCGAGGCGATCACCACATAGCTGGCTAAGAGCAAACTTCCTTCTAACCAATTGGAACGCCCGTCCAAACTAATCAAATTTGCTACCGTTACCGACACCGCCACCGCCACGACCTCGAATAAATTGAAATTCAAATCCATCGGTTGCCCCAAAAATTCCCCAGCAATCACCAATACGGGTGCCACGAATAAAGCCACCAGAGAACTCGAACCCATCGCCACCGATACGGACAAATCCATATTATTTTTCAATGCCACATTCACCGCCGTGACATACTCCGCCGCCCCACCCAACAAGGGCAGAACAATCACCCCGGTAAATAGGGGTGTGAGACCAATTCTATGGGTAGCGGATTCAATCACCCCCACAAAAATTTCCGACTCCACCGCAATGCCAATCGTCACCACCCCTAAAACCCCTAACCACAGCCAGAGACTGGGTTTTTCGTGCGCTTCGCCCAACTCCGCCACCCCCACATCGTAGAGATAACTATGGGTTTTGAGGGAGAAAAATAGGGTCAAAGCATAGACAATGATTAACACTAAAGCGACGATTTCCGATAGGTTTTGAATGGCACGGGGGGCAATGGTGGTTCCTTCGATGGTACTCCCTAATAAGGTGGGTAAAAAGATGGCAATTACTGCTAAGGTCATCGCCGGTGCATTCACCTGGGGGACAATGGCTTGGAAATTTTGTTCCTTGTGCTTAATTCCCCCCAAAAACATCGCTAAACCCAACACTAATAATAAATTTGCCACCACGGTGCCAGTAATGCTCGCCTTGACCACCTCTACCAATCCCGCCCGCAGAGCCACAATGGCGATAATTAACTCGGTGGCATTCCCAAAAACCGCATTCAGCAGTCCCCCCACCCCCGGCCCGGTGACCAGGGCAATTTCCTCCGTCGCCGTACTCAGCCAAATCGCCAAGGGCACAATCGCCAACCCCGCCGTCACGCAAACGACCAATTCATCCCAGTGGAGCCACTCCGCCGCCCAGGAAACGGGCAGAAAGACCAGTAAACCAAAGGCAATCACTTGCTTGAATGTCATGGGAAAAAGGGGCTTGTGCTAAAAGAATTTTCTCATGATAGCAGGTTGTGATACGGGCTAAAGCTACCAGGAAAAGGCGACGCTAAACTAGAAGCAAATCCACCCCCTGGCGTGATGGTGGCACCGGCGGAGCCTAACCTGGTCTGGCAGAAACTCAAAAGCGGTGATTTGACCCCCACCGCCGCCCTAGCCTTACTTGTGCAACCGGATGGAACGGTGAACTTACCGCTACTCAACCCGGATGTCAGCCGCCGCTTTTTTCAAAAAGTCCCCCCCAGCCCCAATCTGCCCAAGGTATTGCCCCTGTTGCTGTGGCGCAATTGTTATTACCTGGGCATTTGCGAACCCCTGACCCCGGAGCAGGTGGAATTTATCAGCAATCGCACCCGCACGGGCATTGAAACCATCCCCATTCGCCCGGAAAGTTATCGGCAATGGTATCGGCAACGGCACGCCACCCCCCCCCATCAGATTACCCTTGCGCCGCTGGTCAACCCTTGGACGGGGGAACCGGACCGAGCCGATGTGACTGAGGATGCGGAACTGTATTTGGGCAAAGCCGATAATTCTATTCACCGCATCAATGCCCTGTTGGCGGTTGCCCTCAACCACCGGGCCAGCGACATTCACCTGGAACCAAGCAGTGAAGGCTTGCGGGTGCGGTTTCGGATTGACGGGATTATGCGCCCGATTACCACCCTGCCGCCCCATTTGAGCCGTCCCACCGTAGTTGCCACCAAAGTGATGGCGGAGATGGATATTGCCGATAGCCGCCGTCCCCATGATGGTCGGATTGGCAAAAAATACCTCAAGGATGGGGGTGGGGCGCAACATTTAGACCTGCGGGTGAGTACCCTACCCTGTGTCGGCGGGGAAAAGGTGGTGATTCGGCTCCTGCCCCAGGAAAACCCCTTCACCTGTTTGGAAGATTTGGGGTTCAGCGGTTCCACCCTCGCCACCTACACCCGTTGGCTGGAACAACCCCAAGGGTTAATCATTCTCACCGGCCCGACCGGCTCTGGCAAAACCAGTACTTTGTACACCAGTTTGCAACGGATTGCTACCCCGGAAGTGAATGTGACCACGGTGGAAGACCCGGTGGAATACGTTTTGCCCCATATCACCCAGACCCAGGTACACGGGCGGGCGGGGATGACCTTTGCGGCTGGTCTGCGCTCGATTTTGCGCCAGGACCCGGACATCATCATGGTGGGGGAAATCCGGGATGGGGAAACCGCCGAAACTGTGGTGCGAGCGGCTTTGACCGGGCATTTGGTGCTGACGACCATGCACACCATTGATGCGGCGACGGCGATTCCCCGCCTGCGGGATTTGGGACCTGACCCCGGACTGATCAGCGATGCCCTGCTGGGGGTGGTGGGGCAACGGTTGGTTCGCAAAATCTGCCCCCACTGTGCGGTTCCCTACACTCCGACTGTGCAGGAGTTGACCTGGTTGGGACTCACCCCGGAACATCCCTGGGCGCACAACTGGCGGATGGGCAAGGGCTGTGACCAATGTCTGGGCACTGGGTATCTGGGGCGGTTGGCGGTGGTGGAAGTGCTGAATGCGGACGACCGGATTCGCCAACTGGTCTATGGGGGCACCATTGGGGAATTGCGCCGCTATCTCACCGAGATTGATTTTGATTCCTTTCGCAAGGATGGCATTCGCAAAATTAGCCAAGGGTTAACCACCTTGCCGGAATTGCGCCGAGTCCTCCCCTACAGCATTCACCAGTGCGGCGAAATTTAATTAACTATTCTTGGGTGACAGGTTTCACGCCCCGATTGCTCAGGACTTCCTGAAGTTCCGCCTCTTTATCCTTGGTCAGGGACGTGCGTAACACCTTACCACCGTAGGGGGCAATTTCCTCCAACACCTTATCCGGCGTGAATTTCCGCACCAGGACAAACAGGGCTGACGTGCCGGGGCGCATGGTTTCCGCCAACTCCCGCATAAAATCATCATCCACCCCAATATCGGTCAAGGCACCGCTAATCGCTCCCGTAGTCGCCCCAATCGCCAACCCCGCCAAGGGCATGAAGAACAACGTACCAATGAGCAAACCCCAAAAACCGCCGCTCACTGCGCCCATAGCCGTCAAATTCACCGCCTGTTTGAGTTGCACCTTGCCTTCCGTATCCTTGACCACCACGGCGGCATCCCCCAGTTCAATCAAATGTTCCTTTTGCAATTTCGCCAGGGTCAAACGCACTTCCTCAGCTTTGAACATATCATCGTAGGCAATGGCAATTAGTTCACTCATGGCTAACCTCCAAGACGTACCCCCACCCTATCACATCTGCACCCAGCTACCCGTTTAAGTTCAGATTAAGTAAACACGACGGTTTTGTTGTGGTACACCAGCACCCGGCGTTCCAGATGCCAACGCACCGCCTGCGCCAATACCCGCCGTTCCACATCCCGCCCTTGGCGAACCAAATCCGCCACCGTGTCCCGATGACTGACCCGCACCACATCCTGTTCGATAATTGGTCCGGCATCCAGTTCTGGGGTGACGTAGTGGGCGGTGGCACCGATAATTTTCACCCCCCGTTGGTGCGCCCGTTGGTAGGGATTGGCACCAGGAAAAGCGGGTAAAAAAGAATGGTGAATGTTAATCACTGGCGGGCATTGATCAATAAAATCTTGACTCAAAATTTGCATATATTTTGCCAGAATAATTAACTCAATATTATAGGCTTTAATCAGGGTTAATTGCTCCATTTCTGCCTGGAATTTATCTTCTATTTTGATGCAATAAAAAGGGATATGAAATTGCTCCGCAATGGGGGCACATTCCCAGTGATTGCTAATAATGAGCGTAATTTCTCCCGGTAATTCTCCCGCCCGGTATCGCCAGAGTAAATCCCACAGGCAATGGCTTTGTTTGCCCACAAAAACTGCGACCTTGGGGCGTTCATCCCGGGTGTGGTAGAACCACTGGGCATGGATGGTTTGGGCAAGCGGGGCAAATTCTGCACGGGTCGCCGCTGGAGAGAGTTCAAACCCTGTCAATTCCCATTCCAACCGGCTGAGAAATAACCCCTCATCCAAGTGATGATCCGCATGGACAATATTGCCGCCCCACTGGTGGACAAACTGGCTGATTTTAGCAACCAACCCCCGTTGATCCGGGCAACACACCTGTAAAATTCCGTGCATAGGGACACCTCTATGTTTGGGTACTCGCAGAAAATTATCCCATTTCATTAGCGAACTAAGATTCTGAAAACCAGATAGGGGGGCGGTGCCCCTGCGACCTCTATGCTCTTCTCATTTAGGATGGTTATATCTATAAACATAAACAGAAATTCCCTAGAATTAAATAGGGGGGTAATGCCTCTGCGACCACTGTGCGGTTCACCATACCAGCCAGGTTCCTCCCGAGCGTGGTAAATTATTAAAACCCATAAAATTACACCCAACGGGTTCATCTAACCCCTGCCCCATGTTTGAAGCCCTCTCTGAACAACTCGAAGCCGCTTGGAAAAAACTCCGAGGTCAGGACAAACTCACCCCTAGTAACATCCAAGAAGCCCTGAAGGTTGTCCGCCGTGCCCTGATTGATGCGGATGTGAATGTGCAGGTGGTGCGGGAATTTATCCAGGGGGTGGAAGCCAGGGCGGTGGGCAAGGAAGTCATCGCCGGAGTGCGCCCGGATCAACAATTTATTAAAGTCGTTTACGACGAACTCGTGCAGGTGATGGGCACGGAACAGGCTCCCCTGATTGCCGCCCCCGCACCTCCCAGCATTATTCTCATGGCGGGTTTGCAAGGGACAGGGAAAACCACCGCCGCCGCTAAACTGGCTTTGTACTTAAAAAAACAGGACAAGAAACCGTTGCTGGTGGCGACTGATATTTACCGTCCGGCGGCCATTGACCAACTGCAAACCCTGGGGCGGCAGATTCAGGTGCCTGTGTTTGCCCTGGGGACGGACGTAAACCCGGTGAGCATTGCTGAGCAAGGGGTCGCCCATGCCCGCAGTGAGGGCTACGACTGGGTGATCGTGGATACGGCGGGGCGGTTGCAAATTGACCAGGACATGATGGCGGAACTCGCCCAGATCAAAGCGGCCATTCAACCCCAGGAAGTCCTGCTGGTGGTGGATGCCATGACCGGTCAGGAGGCGGCCAACCTCACCCGCACCTTCCATGAGCAAATTGGCATTACCGGGGCGATTTTGACCAAATTGGATGGGGATTCCCGGGGTGGGGCGGCGCTGTCCGTGCGGCATATTTCTGGTCAGCCGATCAAATTCATGGGCACTGGCGAGAAGGTGGAAGCCCTGCAACCTTTTTATCCTGAGCGGATGGCCTCCCGGATTTTGGGGATGGGAGATGTGCTGACCCTGGTGGAAAAAGCCCAGGAAGCGGTGGATTTAGCCGATGCGGAACGGATGCAGGAGAAAATCCTGCGGGCGCAGTTTGATTTCACGGATTTTGTCCAACAGTTGCGCCTGCTCAAAAATATGGGTTCCCTGGGGGGGTTTCTCAAGCTCATCCCCGGCATGAATCAGATCAAACCGGAGCAAATCCAACAGGCGGAAAAGCAGTTAAAACGTGCCGAAGCGATGATCAATTCCATGACCCCGCTGGAACGGCAACAACCGGATATTCTGGCCAGTAGTCCCTCCCGTCGCCGCCGCATTGCCCGGGGTTCGGGGCACACGGAAGCGGAGGTACAAAAGCTGGTACAGGATTTTCAACAGATGCGTACCATGATGCAACGGATGAGCATGGGGGGAATGCCAAACCTGGCCGCCGCTGGGATGGGTTCAGGACGGTCGGCTCGCCGCAAGCAACAACCCAAAAAACGCAAGGGCTTTGGTCAATTATAGGGTAGCGCTATGACAGCCTTGTAAGTGGCTACGGGATAGGGCGGTAAACCCACTGGCTCTAAGGAACTATAGCAATCCTAAATGAGAATGGAACAGGGGTCGCAGGGGCACCGCCCCCGCCCTTGGTTCTGGGTACTATGGGTATGCCAACGATGGGATTTATAACACAACAATTTTTAGATATTTGTAATCGCTCTATTTCCTGGCACCTCTATCAATTCAAAGTTAGCGGTCGCAGGGGGCACCCCCGTCTTTGGTTCTGGGTAGTATGGGTATGCCAACGATGGGATTTATGGCTACGCCACGCAGGCTATGGGTTAGCTCAAATAAATTAAAGATGTAAATTAAAGATGCCCTAAAACCATTCCTGGTCATTGAGATGATTCTTCGATTACAATCACGCACAATCAGTTAAAATCACGCAAAGAACGCATGGATTGGCAATGGTTTCGCACCCAACTGTTGACCTGGTATGCCGTGCATGGGCGGGATTTACCCTGGCGGCGCACCCGTGACCCCTACGCCATTTTGGTATCCGAATTGATGCTCCAACAAACCCAGGTGGCAACGGTGATTCCCTATTATCAAAAATGGTTACAACAATTGCCCACATTGACTGCCTGTGCCGAAGCGCAACCCCAGGATATATTCAAACTTTGGGAGGGTTTAGGCTATTACCGCCGGGCGACCTATCTGCATCAAACCTGTCAAAAAATTGTGCAGGAATACGGGGGGCAAATTCCTCAAGAATTGAAGATTTTAATGACTCTGCCGGGGATTGGACGCACCACCGCCGGGGGGATTTTGAGCCATGCGTTTAACCTGCCAACCCCGATTTTGGATGGCAATGTCCAGCGGGTATTGAGCCGTTTATTTGCCCTCACCACGCCCCCCCATCGGAATCAAAAACAACTCTGGCATTATTCGCAAAGGTTGCTTGATCCGGTGGTGCCGGGTCGGTTTAACCAAGCCCTGATGGATGTGGGTGCCGGGGTGTGTTTGCCCAAAGACCCCCAATGTGGGCAGTGTCCCTGGCAGAATGGATGTATGAGTGCGCAAAGCCAACAACAGCATGACCTGCCGGTGCGGGAACCGGGCAAGGAGATTCCCCATCGCACGATTGGGGTGGGGGTGATTTGGAATGCCCAGGGGCAGGTGTTGATTGACCAGCGTCCAAGCACGGGTTTGTTGGCGAATCTGTGGGAATTTCCGGGGGGTAAAGTAGAACCTGGAGAATCCATCCCCGACTGTATTCGGCGGGAAATTGACGAGGAATTGGGCATTGATATTCAGGTTGGGGAACATCTGATCACCGTGAACCATCGCTATACCCATCTACGGGTGACGTTGGTGGTGCATCATTGTTTTTATCGCCGGGGCACGCCCCAATTGCGGGGATGTCAAGCCTATGCCTGGGTGGCATTGCCGGATTTGTGCCGTTATCCTTTTCCCCAGGCGAATCAGAAAATTATCCAGGCTTTGCAGGCACGTCCGATTCCCCCTGATCCTCTCGAAAGGGGCGGGGGGCGGGTACAATCGAAATGAACTAGGCCAGCCGCAGGTATGATTTTAACGAGGCAATGTCTGAGGTTACTGTGACCCTAGCCCATGCGACGGCGGTCATTCATCCGGGGGCGCAGATTCACCCGACGGTGCGGATCGGTCCCTATGCGGTGATCGGCGAGCGGGTCAAGATCGGTGCGGGGACGGTGATTGATGCCCATGTGGTGATTGATGGGGATACGGAAATTGGCACGGGGAATCACATTTTCCCGGGGGCGGCGATTGGTCTGGAACCCCAGGATTTGAAGTACGACGGTTCCCTGTCTCGGGTGCGGATTGGGGATAATAATTTGATTCGGGAGTACGTCACCATCAACCGGGCGACCCGGGCGGGCGAAGAAACCGTGGTGGGGAACCATAATCTGCTGATGGCTTATGTCCATGTGGCGCACAATTGTGTGTTGGAAAATTCGATTGTGATTGCCAATAATGTGGCTTTGGCAGGGCACGTGCATATCGAGTCCCGGGCGACGATTGGCGGGATGTTGGGGGTGCATCAGTTTGTGCGGATTGGGCGGTTGGCGATGGTGGGAGGCATGAGCCGCATTGACCGGGATGTGCCGCCCTATATGTTGGTGGAGGGGCATCCGGCGCGGGTACGTCTGCTCAACCGGGTGGGTTTGCAACGGGCGGGGCTGGCGCAAGGGGAGGAAGGTCAGGCGCTCAAACGGGCATTTCGCCTGCTGTATCGTTCCGGCTTAACCCTGTCCCAAGCCCTCGAACAACTCCAGCCCTTGACCGACCAGTACGAAACCCTGCGGCATTTGCATCAGTTTTTGGTGGAGTCCCAGGGCCCGGGGCGACGGGGACCCATTCCAGGAATCAAACAGCGTGCCGAGGATTCTGATTAGTACGGGGGAAGTGTCCGGGGATTTGCAAGGGGCGTTGCTCGTCCGAGCCTTGCGTCACCTGCGCCCGGATGTGGAAATTCTCGCCATTGGGGGGGAACGGATGGCCCAGGCGGGAGCCAAATTACTGGCCAATACGACGCACCTGGGTTCCATTGGTCTGCTGGAACATTTGCCGTTTGTCTTTCCCACCCTGCGGTTACTGCAAAAAATGCGCCGGGTTTTAGCCCCCCAGCCCCCGGATGTGGTGGTGTTGATTGACTATGTGGGGTTTAATCTGCCCCTCGCCCGCACCTGCAAACGCTGGGGGTGTCCCCTGATTTATTACATCGCCCCCCAGGAGTGGGTTTGGCGGACGGCAAATACCCAGGGCATTGTGGCACTGATTGACCAGGTGTTGGCGGTCTTTCCCCAGGAGGCGGAGTATTACCAAAAGGTGGGGGTGCCCCGGGTGGATTGGGTGGGACATCCCCTGGTGGATGACCTAGCGACCGCCGAATCCCGCCAGGAGGCTCGCCAAAAATTAGGCATTGCCCCGACGCAAAAGGTGGTTGCCCTATTGCCCGCTTCCCGCCGCCAGGAACTCAAGTATCTTTGGCCGGTACTGGCGCAAACCGCCCAGCAACTGCAACAGCATCACCCGGATGTGGAATTTTGGTTGCCCCTCGCCCTGCCCCAATATCAGGCGCAACTGCAAAAAACTATTGACCAATCCCATCTGCGGGTGCGGGTGGTGAACGAACCTGCCCGCCGGGTAATTGCCGCCGCCGACCTCGCCCTCGCCAAATCCGGGACAGTGAACCTGGAAACCGCCCTGTTGGATGTGCCCCAGGTGGTGATCTACCGGGTAAGTCCCGCCACTGCCTGGTTAGCCCGCCATCTCCTGCGCTTCCAGATTCCCTTCATGTCGCCGGTGAATTTGGTGGTGATGCGGGAAATCATCCCGGAGTTATTACAAGAGCAGGCGGAACCCCACCGGTTGACCCAACTCGCCCTCACCTATTTGGCAAACCCCGCCCCCATGCGCCAACGGTATCAGGAATTTCGCCAAGCCCTCGGTGCCCCCGGTGCCACAGCCCGAGCCGCCCAAGCCATCTTAGCCCATTGTGCTAAAGTTGGCTGAACAGACCCGCACCCCATCCTGCCCCACCCCGATCACCGAACAGTCTTGCCCCCAGGCATTAAACTAAAATTAATCTTGAATGTTGTGAGGCAATGCGTCCCCCGCTGACCACCCATACGGTTTTACAAAATCGGTACCGGATTGTGCGGGTATTGGGACAGGGCGGGTTTGGGCGCACCTATTTAGCCCAGGATCAAAACCGCTTTAATGAATACTGCGTCCTCAAGGAATTTATGCCCGCCCGGGGGGAACCCCACCAAATCCAAAAAGCTAAGGAATTATTCAAACGGGAAGCTGCGGTTTTATACCAACTGCGCCATCCGCAAATTCCCCGGTTTCATGCCCTCTTTGAGCAGGAACAACGGTTATTTTTAGTGCAGGATTATGTGGAGGGCAAAAACTATCGCACCCTCCTAGCCGAACGCCTGCGCCGCCAACAAACCTTCACCGAACCGGAAGCCTATGAACTATTAATCAAAGTCCTGCCCGTCTTGGAATACATCCACAGTTGCGGGGTGATTCACCGGGACATTTCCCCCGACAATTTGATGTTGCGCCAACAGGATCAAATGCCGGTTTTGATTGATTTTGGGGTGGTGAAAGATATTGCCAGCCGCCTGCAACCCGCCCAGGCATCCGCCGCCACCTCGGTAGGCAAACTCGGCTATGCCCCTTCCGAACAACTGCAAACCGGACGGGTGTACCCCGCCAGCGACCTCTATACCCTCGCCGTGACCGTGTTGGTGCTCCTCACCGGCTGTGAACCCCAAGAACTGTACGATGACCACACATTGACCTGGCGATGGCAACAGCGCATTACCCTGAGTCCCGCCTTGACCAACGTCCTGAATAAAATGCTCAGCCATCGTCCGGGAGACCGCTACGCCAGCGCCAAGGATGTCCTGAAAGCGCTCGGGGAAATGCCCCCCAGTGGCACCAGCCCAGAATTGCCTCCAGTGACCAGCCTGCCTACGGTGGTCGCCCGTCCCCCACTGACCCCGCCCTCCCCCGTCTATGCCGCCAAACCCACCCCCCTGGCGGTGCCCAAGCCTAGCCCCTGGGAAAGTCCCATCGCCCTCGCGTTGGTCAGCGTTTTACTCGTCCTCTTTACGGGCACCCTGTCCTGGGTGGTGGTGAGTTGGTTGATGCGCCGTACCCCAGACACCCCCACCTGGGAAAATCCCGTGGTTCCCACCCCCCAAGCCAGCCCCAGCCCCACCGTAACGAAAGACCCCCTACCAGTAGTACCCCTCCCCTTGCAGGTGGGTATAGAAAGTACCCTCAACGACCGCCTCGCCCCAGGGCAAACCCAGGTCTACGAATTTACCACCCCCGCCCCCCGGCAATTAACCCTCACCTTCAATGGGGACGGACTCACCGCCAGCCTGGTCATGCCGGACAAGAAAACCATTGCGTTGTCCAAACAATGGCAGGACAAAATCCCCGCAGGCAAATATCAAATCCTAGTCACCAATCCCACTGATGTCCCCCAGGAGTACCGGTTAAGCGTCTTGTTGAGTGGAGCCCCACCCCCTGCCCCCACCCTGGAAGCGGTGCCCATTACCCTGGCGGAGGGAGCCACCCAGACCGAAGTAACCGCTCGCATCAGCCCCACTCAAGGCAAACGGTTTTTGTTCACCGCCCCCCCGGATCAGGAATTATTTGTCGAGCTTCGCAGTATTGGCATGGCGACCCTCACCTGTCGTACCCCGGAAGGGCGGGTATTGGCGGCACAGACTTTGTACTGCACAGCCCAACCCACGGTAGCGGGCACTTACGAATTGGACGTGACCAGCACGGATGTGACCAACGCCACCCTAATTGTGGTACTCCGACCATTGACTAATTGATGAATCCAGAGCAGTTGCACTGACCCACCGTTATTAAAATTATTAACTTTCTACCAAATTTGCCTCGGTTGCAGGGATTTCTTAGCCCTCCACAACTGAAACTGAATAATGGGAATCTCTATTTATTTGAACCAATCATCAATCCCATCGTGGGAATGCCCCTATAGTCAAGCAGGGTAAGTTTGTCCTATTATAGAATAGATATTTTGGAGAAAAGCGATGGCAAGACCATACAGTTACGATTTGCGTCAAAAAGCAGTCGAAGCAGTCTTAAATGGGGCAAAACTGGTTGAGGTTAGTGAGTTATTTGGTATGAGCAGAAGAACCGTACAAAGATGGTTAAAAATGTGGTCAGAAAGTGGTGATTATCGCCCGAAACAGAACTATCAAAAAGGTCATAGTGCTAAGATCACTGATTTGGAGGGATTTCGCCAATTTGTAGAAGCAAATCAAGGGTTGACGCAAAAAGAAATGGGAGTCATTCTCGGTGTAAGTCATACAACCGTTGGTCAAGCCCTTAAAAAAATCAACTTTACCCGTAAAAAAAAACATACTCTTATGAAGAACAAAACGAGGAAGAGCGACAACAATTTATCAAGATGATAAAAGAGGAAAAGAATGAAGATTTAGTCTATGTTGACCAGTCTGGGATGGATAATCGAGATATTTATGAATATGGTTGGGGGCTAGAAGGACAAAGAATATATGGTCAACGACCTGGCAAAAAGAGAGAGAGAATAAGCATGATGAGTGGTTATCATTTAGGGAAATTGGTTGCACCATTTACTTGGATTGGTAGTTGTAATTTGCAAGTATTGATTACCTGGTTAACAGAGATTTGGAGCAGGGAAGAAAATTGTTTTAGATAATGCAAGTTTTCATCGTTGCCAACTGGTTAGGAAGGTTGTGGAAGCCGCTGGGTGCGAATTGATATATCTACCAAAATACTCTCCCGATTTAAATCCGATTGAGCATCAATGGCATAGAATCAAGCAGAGAGTTAGAAAAACCATGACATCTACAACCCAAAATCTTCATGATCTTATAGATTCAGTCATCTGCTCTATATGCCAACCTTTGCCTGCTTAGCTATATTACCCAGAACCAAGGGCGGGGGTGCCCCCCTGCGACCGCTAACTTTGAATTGATAGAAGTGCCCAACAAACAGAAATTTCCCAGAACCAAAAACGGGGGCGGTGCCCCTATGACCTATTTTTAGAAGTGCCCATAATTCAGATGCGATGGTTAGAGTTCCTGCCAGCCGGAAATTGCCCCAAGGCTCGGTTCGGTTCTCAGCGCAGGTTTTGCTAAGGTGAGGGTAAGCAGTCATCAACCGTTGCACCATTGCCCGCCCATGAGTGACCCCCGCACCACCGAAGTGATTGAACGCTTGGCCGCTGATTTGGGCGACCGGGTATATATGGACATTGCCCGCTGGCATTTGTACCTGAAAGATGCCCATTTAGACAAAATCCTTGCCCAACGCCTCTACGCCCAGGCCGAACAGGGCACCCTCAAGGAAGACCAAGCCCTGGCCATTTTGCGGGAAATTCTGGTGGATATTGGCGGCGGGCGGCGGCAAATTCCCCTGCTGGACTTGGTGCCCGTGCAGGCGCAGTTGGCGTACATGGATGTGGTGGAAGCCTTCCAAAAACGCCTCCCCTAAGTTCGGAAACCCCACCTTTTAAGTCGGAAATCTATCGCCCATCATAGGAAATACGGGGGTAAACCCACCGAAATTTGCTTTTTTTAGGAGCGGCAGAGATTCATGGCTAAAGTTGTGGGCATTGACCTAGGGACAACCAACTCGGTGGTGGCAGTGATGGAAGGCGGACAGCCCGTTGTCATTGCCAATGCGGAAGGATTTCGCACCACCCCTTCGATTGTGGCTTATGCCAAAAACGGCGACCGTCTGGTAGGGCAGATCGCCAAACGTCAGGCGGTGATTAATCCCGATAACACCTTCTATTCGGTGAAACGATTTATCGGGCGTAAGTACGATGAAGTCACCAATGAAGCCAAGCAGGTTCCCTACAAAGTCCTGCGGGATAGTAATGGCAATGTGAAGATTGACTGCCCCCAACTGGGCAAGCAATTTGCGCCGGAGGAAATTTCGGCTCAGGTGTTGCGGAAACTGGCGGATGATGCCAGCAAGTACCTGGGGGAACCGGTGACCCAGGCGGTGATTACCGTTCCAGCGTATTTCAATGATTCCCAGCGGCAAGCGACTAAGGATGCGGGCAAAATTGCCGGTTTGGAAGTCCTGCGGATTATCAATGAACCGACGGCGGCTTCCCTGGCGTATGGGCTGGATAAGAAGGCTAATGAAACCATCCTGGTGTTTGACCTGGGGGGTGGGACATTTGACGTGTCCATTCTGGAGGTCGGGGATGGGGTGTTTGAGGTACTTGCCACCTCCGGGGATACCCACCTGGGCGGGGATGACTTTGACAAAAAAATCGTGGACTGGATGGCGCAGGATTTTCTGGCCAAGGAAGGCATTGACCTGCGCAAGGACAAGCAAGCCCTGCAACGGCTGACCGAAGCCGCCGAAAAAGCCAAAATCGAACTTTCCAGCGTCAGCCAGACGGACATCAACCTGCCCTTTATTACCGCCACCCAGGATGGGCCCAAGCACCTGGAAATGACCCTGACCCGGGCGAAATTTGAGGAACTCTGTAGCGACCTGTTTGACCGGTGTAAGGTGCCGGTGGAGCAAGCCCTGCGGGATGCCAAGCTGGACAGGAGCAAAATTGATGAGGTGGTGATGGTAGGGGGTTCCACCCGGATTCCCGCCGTGCAACAACTGGTGCGCCAAATCCTGGGCAAAGAACCCAACCAGAGCGTCAACCCGGACGAGGTGGTGGCAGTGGGAGCCGCCGTGCAAGCCGGGGTACTTTCCGGGGAAGTCAAGGACATTCTGCTGTTGGATGTCACGCCCTTGTCCCTGGGGGTGGAAACCCTGGGCGGGGTGATGACCAAAATGATTCCCCGCAATACCACCATTCCCACCAAAAAAACCGAGGTGTTTTCCACCGCTGTGGACAACCAAACCAATGTGGAAATCCACGTCCTGCAAGGGGAGCGGGAATTGGCGTCCGGGAACAAGAGCCTGGGTACCTTCCGTTTGGATGGGATTCCCCCGGCGCCCCGGGGAGTGCCCCAGATTGAAGTTACCTTTGACATTGATGCCAACGGCATTCTGAATGTCACCGCCAAAGACAAAGCCTCCGGCAAGGTGCAGTCCATCACCATTTCCGGTTCCTCCACCCTGTCCAAAGAAGAGGTGGAGCGGATGGTGCGGGATGCAGAAATGAACGCCGCCGCCGACCGGGAGCGCAAGGAGCAGGTGGAGTTGAAAAACCAAGCCGACTCCCTCGCCTACCAAGCGGAACGGCAACTCAAAGAGTTGGGGGACAAACTCCCCGCCGCCGATAAAACCAAAATTGAGGGCTTGGTCAAAGACCTGCGGGAAGCCATCAACCAGGAAAACTGGGAGCGGATCAAAACCCTCAACAACGACCTGCAACAGACCCTCTACAGCGTCAACACCAACCTCTACCAGCAGGCCAGTGGGGACACCCCCCAATCGCCGCCGCCAGGGGATGGGGACGTGATTGATGCGGACTTCTCGGAAGGGAAATAGGACACCAAACCGGCCATGAATCCAACTGCCAGTGGGCTACCCCGCTGGTTTTTTTTGGCGATAGATTTTTTACAAAAGTTAACATTCATGGTAAGGTGTTAACATAGTTTGAACTTTAGGAGTTTGACCATGACCACCCAACAAGAGACCCTGCGTCCCCGGAGCTACACGGTGGAAGACGGCGGGCGTTTGAATAACTTTGCCATCGAACCCAAGATGTATGTGGATGAGGAGTCCCGGGTTGGGTTTACCGAGTACGCCGAGCGGTTGAACGGTCGTTTGGCGATGATTGGCTTTGTCTCCCTGATTGCTTTGGAATTGCTGACGGGTAAGGGACTGGTGGCGCTGTTGTCCAGCCTGCAATAGAGCATCTAACGGGCACCGGCCTGGATGGCTGTGTTAGCGTACTGCACCAAGCCGTCCAGGTCAGCATTTCTAGCGGTCATGCGGTAACGCACCCCCTGGTTGAGCCATTCCACCATGGCTGTACAGTACGCCCCGCAACTGTTGACAAACTGACCTGGGATGCCCCCCGCTAAGGTTACTTTTTGACGGGTTTCACCAGGAAATTCCCGGTTAGGGGTGGATAATTTGCCGCCCCGTTCGCCGCTGAGGGAACCAAACGTACAGGCACCGGCAGTACAACCGGGAAAGGTGTACAACCCAATGTCATAACGGTCGGGCTGGACAGTTGCACTCACAAAAAAGAGTTGCATCGCTCCCGCTCGCAGGGGTTCCTGGGGCAGAAAAACTGGGATTTTGGTGCGTTTTAAGGTGTCCATGATCTGGCGTACCTGACCAGCGGCATCCACCCAGGGGCGAAAATTTGCAGTCACATCCAGCCATTGGGCGATTCGTTCCCCGGTGAGGTTGAGGGTGGTCACCCGTAGCGTTTGGGATTGGTTGCCCACTTGGAGGGGGACGGTTTGCTCCTGTCCCTTGCCAAACCTATTCAGCATCGTACTCGCCATCTCGCAGGGGATGCGAAATTCCCCCATCGGTATCTGCCCACCCCCCGCCCGGTAATCCCACCGCCAGCCCTGCACCTGGGGAAATTGGCGGCACAGTCCCCCGGTCACGGCAAACATCTGGGCAATATGCTGGTCATAAATCCGCAGGGGACGGCCTGGGGTGGTGCGGGTTTCCTGGGCAATCAACTGGGCAGAAAACCAAGTGCCTGGGGCGGGAGTCCCGGCTAAACGCACCTGGGGAGATGGCGTAGCACCCAGGGCATGGGAGGTTAAAGTGGAGACAAAACCCGCCAGAAGCAAACCCGCGAGTTTAGAGAGATGCGCCATAGGGATTTTTAGGGAGCCAGGGGCAATTGTACCAAGTCATTCCCCCGCCAATTGCCACCAGCCCAAGCCAGGACCAATGAAGCGGATGGTGACCCAAAAAAGTCCCAGAATGATAATGCCCGCCCACGTTCCCCGAGTTGTCCAGGTCATAAATTGTTGCATTAGAACGGCACGCCGGTTGGGAGAGGCAGGGGTGGTGGTAGCTTGACGACGTTTGGCTTCGCCCATAAAATCAGCCGGTGGGTGGGTCAAACGTATTATACAATTTCAATAAACTTTCAATAAACTTTGAGATTTCGATGTCCGACCGCCAGTTTCTTTGGATTTTTGGGGGCATCTTTGCCGGAGTTGGGGCAATTTTTTTTGCCGTTGGGTTGGTTTTTTTGCACCACACCCGCACCTTTTTGGCAACAGCGGCGACTGCACCGGGGGAGGTCATCGCCCTAGAACGCAGGGGGGGTTATCATCCCGTTGTGCAATTTCAATTACCGGACGGGGAACCGATGCGATTTGCCGGTCAGGTGGGGCAATCCGTAGAGGTGTTGTACAACCCGGAGCAACCTCGTTCGGCTCGCATTCGCAGTTTTTTAGAACTTTGGTTTGTCGCCACCCTTTTCACTAGCATGGGGGGATTATTCCTACTCATTGGCGGGGTGCCCCTGCTCAGTCAATTCCGACCTCGGTAAGCAAAATGATTTCCCGCTTTTTTTATGCTTCCCCCGCCGTCATCCCCATAATTTCATAGCCCGCATCCACGTAGAGAATTTGCCCCGTAATCCCACTGGCTAAATCGCTACACAGGAACGCCGCCGCATTCCCCACCTCCACCTGGGTCACCGACCGGCGCAAGGGCGCCACCTGCCGCACCTGCTGAATCATGTCCCGAATCCCCCCCACCGCCGAAGAAGCCAGGGTTTTAATGGGGCCAGCGGAAATCGCATTCACCCGCACCCCCTGCGCCCCCAACTCGTAGGCGAGATAACGCACACACATCTCCAACCCTGCCTTGGTAATCCCCGCCGTATTGTAATTGGGCACCACCCGCACCCCGCCCAAATAGGTCAATGTAATCACAGAAGCCGTTGGGGTAAACAGGGGTTTCGCCGCCCGACATAGAGCAACCAGCGAATAGGTACTGACATCCAAGGCTTGCATAAACCCAGCACGGGAAATCCGGCTAAAATCCCCTTCCAAACCCTCTTTCGGGACAAAAGCCAGACAATGCACTAATATATCTAAACTGCCCCACTTGGCTGTTACGGCTTGAAACAGCGCTTCAATCTGCTCATCTTTTTGCACATCGCAGGGGAGAAACAACTCCGGCTCCAGGGGGGCGGTCAACTGCCCGACCTTTTGCTTGAAGCGGTCTTTTTCATCCGGGAGATAGGTCACCCCCAAAGTCGCCCCCGCCTGATGCAACTGTTGGGCAATCCCCCAGGCAATCGAATACTCATTGGCAATCCCCAAAATTAAGGCTTTTTTCCCCTGCAAATTCAACATGAATGTTTCGCCAAAAATGTCTGTACCCTGTTTCACCCTACCCTGGAATGTGCCCGAACACAAGAGCAAGCCAATGGTTACAAGGGATACAATCTATTTTGACCAGTTCCCGATAGGTTGAAATGATAGTTATTTATCCTTAGAACTGGTGCCCCCAAGCGATGGCTGTACTGCAAGACAAACCCCTTTACACCCTTTTACAGCGTCTATCGAACGGCACCTTTCCCCAGGGCGTAGAAACCTTTGAGCGGGGTAAAACCATTTTTTTCCCTGGCGACCCTGCCGAGCGGGTTTATTTTTTAATCAAAGGGGCGGTCAAACTCTCCCGGGTCTATGAATCAGGGGAGGAGATTACCGTAGCATTACTGAGGGAAAATAGTGTGTTTGGGGTGCTTTCATTTATTACCGGACATCGCTCGGATCGGTTTTATCATTCCGTGGCTTTTACCACCACGCAATTGTATTCGGTGCCGATTGAACAGATTGAAATCCTGTTGAAAAGTGACCCGGAATTATCCCTCATGTTGCTACGGGGGTTGTCCTCACGCATTTTGCAAACGGAAATGATGATTGAAACCTTGGCGCATCGGGATATGGGGGCACGGTTGGCGAGTTTTTTATTGATTTTGTGTCGGGATTTTGGGGTACCTGCCAGTATGGGGGTGACGATTGATCTGAAACTTTCACACCAGGCGATTGCGGAAGCGATTGGTTCGACGCGGGTGACGGTCACCCGTTTGCTGGGGGATTTGCGCCAAAGTGGCATGATTTCAATTAGTAAGAAAAAAATTACCGTCCATGACCCGATGAATCTCAGTCAACAATTTACTTAGGAACACTTTCTACAGCATTTACACTTGCAGTCCCACCGCATCCACAGGGGAGCGGCCATAGAAGGGTTGGGCGGCTGACCAATGGGGACGTTCCCCGTTCACCCAAAGCTGTCCCGCCCAGTGGAGCAGTTGATCCGCCGGGGCCTGGGTATGAATGTCCTCTGCCACCTGCACCGGTTCCGGCCAATTTTTGATCAGTTCCTGCCAGGCAGCGAGGGTAAAGACCTGGTCGGGGTGCTGAACATAGCCCCGGTGGTAGATGCCCCCATAGATTAAATCTGTCCCCGCCGGCCAGGAGAGGGCGACCGGTTCCGAGTAGGCAAAACTGGCAACCCCCAGGGTGGACAGGGCAAATAGGGGAATGTGCAACTCCTGCGCCAAAATCCGTGCGGTTACCAGCCCCAACCGCAGGGTGGTAAAGGAACCTGGACCCCGGGTCACCGCCAGCAAGTCCAGGTCTGCCCACCGATAGGGCTGGAGGAATTGGGCGAGTTGGGCATGAAAGTGACGGTTGGTGTCCCACCCCCAGGCGTATTGCTCGACCCGATAAGGTTCACCGATCTGACCCACCGCCAGCCCCACCGTGGCACCCGCCGTATGGAGTGCCAGCCCCAGGGTCATGTGGGCACCGGTTCCCCCGGACGCAGGCGGCTCCACCGTCCCATTTCCAGGGCAAAGGACTCGCACCCCACCACGTCCCATTCCATCTCAATCACCTCTGCCCGGGAGCGGATATTCACATTGATGCTGGGGGATACCGGCTCAAAGGTGGGCGTATCGGTCAAATGGGGTTGCTGGTGTTGGTGTTCCACCGCATGGTAGGTGACGCACTGATCCACATAGGCACAATTCACACAAATACACATGGTCGCTAGCCCTCGGGGGCGGAATTACCTTACTGCTAATCTAACCCAGACAGCAGGGGTCAGGATTGGGTGCCAAAAATTTCTTCAATTAATTCCGGGTTGGTGGGGGTGGGGGGCATGGTCAGTTGCGCTCGCCGCAGGGGGGGGTGGGTGCCATCCTGGGGTAAAATCGCATCGGTTAAAATCGTCTCTTGCAAATTCACCCCCGTGAGGTTGGCGCCGCTCAGGTTGGTTTCCGTCAGGTCTGCCCCTGTAAGAATGGCACCCCGCAAATTCGCCACGATCAAAAACGCCCCCCGCAGGTTGGCACCCGTGAGGTTGGCACCGTAGAGATTGGCTTCAATCAGGTTGGCACCGCTCAAATCCGCCCCGCTTAAGCCCGCCCGGGTCAAATCCGCCCCCCGCAAATAAGCCTTGCTCAAATTAGCGTGATCCAGTTTTGCCCCGTTCAAATTCGCCATGTATAAATCCGTTGCCCGCAAAATTGCCCCGGTCAAATTGGCACCGCTGAGATTTACCCGGCAGGCGACCGCATAGCTGAGATTGCTTTTTTCCAATTGGGCGAGCAATAGGTCAGTGCGAAACAAATTGGCACGGTTCAAACTGGCTTCGCTGAGGACAATCCGGCTCAAATCCAAACGGCTTAAATCAGCGCCATCGAAATTGCGCTCCCCACTGCGATACCGTTCCTGCAATTCCCGATTGCTCATGCCTTGTCCCCAGGGATTACCGGCATTTTACCCCAATTCCTGGGCAACCTGAGCCAAGGTACTGGTAATGGACTGGACCAAGCCCGCCACCTGCTCCGGGTTCTGCTCATGGCTGGCGAGTTCCTCCAACTGCTGGGCAAGGCTTCGCATCCCGTCCGCTCCCACGTTGGCACTGGCACCCTTGAGTTGATGGGCTTCCTGGCGCAGGCGTTCCCATTGCACCGGCTGACTCGCCTGTTGCAACGCCGCCACCCGCTCCTGGGCATCGCTGAGATACAACCCCAGCAATTCCTGGATAAATTCCGGGTCATCCCCAAAGGTTTCCCGTAAATAATCTTTATTAATCACCCCGTTGACATTTGCCATTCGCTGATCCTCCTGTTGTGGTGCCGTAACCCGTGCCCCCCATTGCTGGAGGGCTACCCCCAGATGCTCCCGGGCAATCGGCTTACTTAAATAATCATCCATCCCGGCGGCTAAACATTTCTCCCGGTCATCTTTCATCACATGGGCGGTCAGGGCGATGATCACCGGCTGGGGAATAGCTAACTGCCGTATGCGTCGGGAGGTTTCATACCCGTCCAAATCCGGCATCTGACAGTCCATGAGAATAATATCATAAGTATGATGTTCTAATAATTTTAGTACTTCAACCCCGTTGTTTGCCACCTCCGCCTGGTAGCCCAACTGGCGCAGCTGTCCGAGGGCGACTTTTTGGTTCACCACGTTGTCCTCTGCCAGCAAAATCCGCAGGGGCAGGGCATTGGGGGCACTGGGTGGGGGCGGGGGCGCTGGGGTGGGTGCCTGCCAGAGTTCTTGCAAGAGATTCACCAGGCGTTCCTGGCTGACGGGTTTGGGCAAAAAACCCCGCACCTGGCGGTCCAAGGGGGGAAACAGGGTGGGACTTTGGGTGGAGGTGGTCAACAGCACCAGCGGCAGGGGACGGTCAGCGGTTTTGGCTAGTTCCGCCGCCCAATCCACCTGGGACACCAGCACCCCCTGGTAGGTTTGGGTACGCAAGTGCTGAAGGGCATGGGCAACATCCTCACACAGCGTCACCTGCAACCCCAGACTGGCTCCCTGGTAAAAGAGACTGCGGCGGCTGGGGCTATGGTCATCCACCACCAATAGGTGATTGCCGCGCCAGGGGTATTCGGGGGGCGGTGGGGGCGGGATTTGCCGGGGCAGAGTCAAATCGAACCAAAAACAGGAACCTTCCCCCAAAATGCTGTCCACCCCAATCCTGCCGCCCATCAACTGCACCAACTGTTTGCAAATGGTCAACCCCAAGCCCGTACCCCCTTGCCGCCGCGCCGGGGACGCATCCACCTGCACAAACCGCTCAAAAAGACTGTCCCGTTTGTCGTTGGGGATGCCAATGCCCGTATCGGTAACGCTGAAATGCAAGGTCGCCTGGGTTTCCTCCACCTGCACCGGGTCAACTTGAATGGTGATACTCCCCCGTTCGGTGAACTTGATGCCATTCCCCACCAAATTCACCAAAATCTGCCGCAGACGGGTGCTGTCTCCCCGCAAATGCACGGGGATTTCCGGGGGCAAAAGCAGGGTTAAATACAGCCCCTTTTCCAAAGCCAGGGGCGCCTGCAAATCCAGCACCGCTTCCAGGCAGTGGCGCAGGTTGAAATCCTCACAGACCAACTGCATTTTCCCGGCTTCCAATTTCCCCAGGTCGAGCAGTTCATTGATTTGGTGCAGGAGAATTTTGGCACTGGTTTGGATGGTGGTCAGGTAATCCCGTTGCTCCCGAGTCAGCGGCGTATCCAACAGCAGTTCGGTCATCCCCAACACCCCATTCATCGGGGTACGGATTTCGTGGCTGATATTGGCTAAAAATTCCGATTTGGCACGGCTCGCCGCCTCCGCCGCCCGCCGGGTTTCCTCCAAAATGCGGTTTTGCGCCGCCAACTGCGCCCGCTGTTCCCGCTCCTGCTCCAAGAGACGGGCTTGCGCCAGGGCAATTCCCACCTGGTTCGCCACGTCCTCCAACAGGGTAATTTCCGCCGTCGTCCAGTCCCGGTACCGGTCGCACTGGTGTAACCCGATCACCCCATTGGCTTGTCCCTTGTAGGAAGTGCGTACCGCCAACATCGAGTGAATCTGCAAGGTTTGGCACAGGGACTGCATCGGTGCCAGCAGGGGGTCCTGGGTAACATCCGCCGTCGCCACCGCCGTATCATGAGCCAGTACCTTTTGGGCGTGGGGATTACCCAGCACCGGAATGGTGTAGGTCTGACTGGGGGCAACCCCTGGAGCCACGTATTCCGCCACGCATACCAGGTAAGGTTCCGGTTTCGGCTCATAGACCAACAACAGACAACGGCTCGCTTGAAATGCCGGACCGACCTGTTGCACGGTGGTCTGGAAAATCTTTTGGGCATCCAAACTGCGGCGAATTTCCTCGGTGATCTGTTTGAGCAAAAGCGAGCGTTGCAGTTGTTGGTGCAAAGCCATGGCCGCCTGTTTCCGCTCGGTAATATCACTCTGGGAACCTGCCATGCGGTACACCTGCCCATCGCTATCCCGGATCGCCAACCCCCGGCTGAGCATCCACCGATATTCCCCCGATTCATGGCGCATACGGTATTCGCTTTCAAAATACTCCCGTTCCCCCTGGAGATGGGCCGCCACATCCTGCCGCACCCGCCCATAGTCCTCCGGGTGAATGCGCTCAAACCATTGTTCCGGGTCCCAGACAGCGGCTTCCGGCGGCAGTCCCAAAATGGCGTGCCAGCGGGGGGAGACGTAAATGGTATTGGCCTCCAAATCCCAGTCCCACAGCCCGTCATTGGCCCCATTCATCGCCAGCACATACCGTTCCTCATTCAAACGGCTGGCTTCTGCCATTTGTTTGCTAGCGGTAATGTCACTCAAGGTACAGACCAATTCCTCCACCTGCCCCTGGGCATCCAGTTCCACCGCTACGGAGATCATCAACCACACCCGCTCCTGGGTATTCGCCCGGTACAAGCCCATCACCACCTGATGCACCGGCTTGCCCGTGAGCAGTGCTTGGGTAATCGGATGGGTATCGAGGGTGTAGAACGTACCATCCTCCTGAATGGCATTCCAATCCAAACTCAAGCGGTCAGAGCTAAGCAATTGCCGTCCCGTCAGCCCCAGCAGTCGCAGCGCCATCGGGTTAATCAACCGCACTTCCAACTGGCGACCCAAAACCAACACCCCCACCTGCAGGTTTTGGATCAACCGGCGGTTGCGGGCTTCACTGGCAGCCAGGGCAATTTGCGTCGTTTTTTGCTGTTGTTCCAAGCCCAATTGGGTCAGCCCCCGTTCCAAAAATTGCGCCAACAACTGCGCCAGGTGTTTCTGCAGGGGGGACAGGGGTGCCGGGGGCGTGAGGGCGGCAAAACGCAGATACCCCACCCCTTTTTGGGGAACCTGCACGGGCAAAGAAATCCCCAAATACAGCCCTTTTTGGCTAAAGGCATTCACCCCCGCCAGGATGCTCCCCGTCCGCAAGGGACAGTCCCCGCCCACCAAACGCACGGTTTCCCCCTCCGTCCAAAGCCCAATGGGCAGACCCAAAATCTGGCAACCGGTATCCAGATAGGCTTGGATCATCGCATCGGGTTCGGCATAGGTGGTTTGCCCCAGGTGGTGCAATTGGCTGAGCTGTGCCTGGGGGGCATCAGCACAAGGCGGTTCCACCCGTTGGAGTACCCCTTGCACCCGTTCCAAAGTCATATCTTGGCGGGGCAGATAGGCATACGCGCCCCTATGGAGACTGGTGATGGCTAGGGCGCTATCCCGGGGACCAAGCACACAGTGGGGCAACCCCTGCCAAACCTGCACCACCCGTTGTTGCCGTTGGATTTCTCCCGTTTCCCCCAAATCCACCCAGACCATCGGCGCCAGGGGACAGGTTTGGGGCATCACTTGGTCAGGGATCAGGCAGTCCCACTCGACACCTAATTGCGTCAAATACTGCCCCAATTCCTCGACCAATTGGGGGTCAGCACTGACCAGTAATACCCGTTCCATGCCGCTGGTTTGTAGGATGAGCACTAATGGAAATTCTAACGCTCTACACGGAACCATCGGGCTGAATTACCGCCCCCGCACGGAACCATCGGGCATCAACGTCCCCCGCCAAATCACACTGGTGAGCAATGCCCCCTGCATCTGCGCCCCGTACAAATTCGCCCCACTCAGATTCGCCCCGGTGAGATTTGCCCCCCCCAAATTCGCCCGGGTTAAATTCGCCCCAGTCAGATTTGCCCCCCGCAAATTCGCCCCCTGGAGGTTCGCCCCGCTCAAATTGGCTTCATTCAAATTGGTCAAAGACATCGCCGTAAACTGCAAATTACTCTCAGATAAATTCGCCTGGTAAAGTTGGGCTTTGATCAAGAGAGCGCCGCTGAGATTTGCCTTGTGGAAATTTACCCCTGTTAAATCCGCATCCCGCAGGTCAGTTTTGATGAGCGTCGCCCCCGGTAATTCAGCTTTAATTAGTTTGGCTGTGACCAAAAAAGATTCATTCAAAATGGCACCGGTGAGATTCGCCTGGGTGAAATTGCTCAAAATCAAATTGCATTTACTCAAATCCGCCCCCTGAAGATTTGCCCCGGTAAAATTCGCCTGTTGCAGAACGCTACCTGTGGCTTTAATTCCCGGTAAATTCGCCCCCTGCCAGTCGGTTTGGGCAAGATCGCATCGCAAACATTCCCCTTGTTTCAGCTTTTGGATATGTTCTGGGTTGGCTTGCCGGACTTGTGCCTGGGCAATTGCCGCTCCACCCACCGCCAGCAGTGCCATGCCGATGATTAACCGCGCCTGAGTCATGGGGAAATTTCCTCTGTTGGGTCTATGGCTAATTTAGATGATCCCCCCTAGAGACGGTGAACCATTGGGGGAAGTTTCCGTTAAAAATAGGTTGCAGGGTCGTAATTACTGGCGTTCCATAAAGGGCATTTTTATTTATTTGCGGCAACTATAAATCTCATCCTTGGCATACCCATATTACCCAGGATCAAGGGTGCTAAGACCGCTAACTTGAAATTGCTAGAGCTACCCTTTTATCAAGATGATTTCTGGCTAATTCAAAAAAAATAAAAATGTGGTTAACTCGATCAGAATATATAGCAATCCCACTTAATTTAGAAACAAGAATTTTCTAGAACCAAGGGCGGGGGATGCCCCCTGCGACCGCTAACTTTGAATTGATATGTAGCAATCCCACTTAATTTAGAAACAAGAATTTTCCAAAACCAAGGGCGGGGGATGCCCCCTGCGACCGCTAACTTTGAATTGATACATAGCAATCCCACTTAATTTAGAAACAAGAATTTTCCAAAACCAAGGGCGGGGGATGCCCCCTGCGACCTATTTTTAGAGGTGTCCTAAATATAGAGGTGTTCTAAAATGATAAAAACGGCTGATGAACCAATAATGGATGGGTTTTTGAACCTGAATAAACCCCTGGGCATCACCTCCCATGACTGTGTGGCACAGGTGCGGCGATGTCTGCGACTCAAACGGGTGGGGCATGGGGGTACGCTTGACCCTTTGGCTACCGGGGTTCTGCCCATTGCCCTCGGACGGGCGACCCGTCTGCTGGATTTTCTCCCCAAAACCAAACGCTACCGAGCCACCCTTCGCTTCGGTCTGCAAACCACTACGGATGACTTGGGGGGAGGTATATTAGTACAAAAAACTGCTGAAGATTTGACGCTAAACCAAGTCCAGAGCGTCCTCCCAGAATTTATCGGCTCGATTCACCAAACCCCGCCCGCCTTTAGTGCCATCCATATCCAAGGACAACGAGCCTACGACCTCGCCCGCCGGGGGGAACCCGTCCACCTGCCAGAACGGTCAGTGGAAATTTTTGAGATCACCGTTGAGGACTGGCGACCGGGGGACTTTCCTGAATTGACGTTATTAGTACATTGTGGCGCAGGCACCTATATCCGTTCCCTAGCACGGGATGTGGGACAAAAATTAAGTATCCCCGCCACGCTGAGTGCCTTAACCCGGATGCAGAGCGGGGGCATGGTTATAGAAAACAGTATGACCTTAGAACAATTGCAGGACAAAATCCGGGCAAAAACTTGTCCGATCCAAGCCCCGGATCACCTGCTCAACCATTTGCCCGCCGTCACCTTAACTTTAGCCCAGGCGCAGGCGTGGTGTCAGGGACAAAAGCAGGTGTGGTCAGCCCCCCCATCGCCCTGGTGGCGGGTGTATGATGAACAGGGACGTTTTTTGGGAATCGGGCAACAAATTGGGGCAACGGAACTGAAGCCGCATATCGTTTTGGTTGATCCCCGCCGAGAATGCTACCTTTGATCTATGGATTTTTCTGCGGTTAGCACCTGTATTCTGCCTACCACTTCCCTGGAACGGGACCCGCAACAGTTCTGGGGAAACCTGACTTTGGAACAGCGGCAGGAGTGGTTACACCAGTTGCGAACCTTGTATTCAGTAGTGTTGAATGTCCGTAATAAAACTTAACATAAGGGGTCAGGGTTATCCTACGAGCGGCTCTACCCCTACGAGTTCCATGAAGCTACAGTGTCGGCCTATTTCTATTTGTAAATATCGCAACTTGTCAATCAATTCATAGGTCTTATTGTGACCTATCTCCAGCAATCTTAAAATTAGATAACCAATCAATACGGCATAAATCTGTAGCCGCACACCATTCTCATTCTTGGTAATGATTCTATCCAATTTCAAGTGCATCTTTAGTGCCTTCCAAAGCAACTCAATTCGCCAGCGCAAACGATAGGCTGAACAAATCTCTTCATCCGTCATCGAAGTCACGTTAGTCGCTAGCCTATATTCTGTGTTTTCCTCTTCATTAAAAAATTGAATTACCCGAATATCCGGATTGTCAGGTTGCAACTTCATATTATTTCTAATCCGCACAATAAACAATGTATTTCGTTTACACATTTCGTCCATTAATTTCCAGGAAGCAAAACCCCTATCCATGATACCAACGGCATTCTCAGGTATCGTCCCAATCACAAGATGCCCAATTTTATGGTCATTAGTCTTTCCAAATATAATTGATTCGTCACCGATATTGCCCTCATTTATATCCAGGCCAAGCGTCAATTTTACCTGCTTGTAGTGCCAGAATAATTTGCTGGTCAGGGTGATAATGGTAGAATCTAATGGGAATAAGTGCTTAAATTCACCTTGATGATGTTTAAGCCGTTTTTGCAGTTCTCTTAGGATCACTTGAAACGGCTCGGTGCTACGATGTTTACACGCCTTAGAAAACGTTGATATGTCAACTTTAAAATTGAGATGATTCAAGAGGAAGAATAAGCCCCGCATGGTGGCGACTCTTGCATCTAAAATGAAGTGCATCCATATGAGTACAAACAAGCGAGTATCCAAGACTGGATAGTCGTTTTTGGGAAGAAGGTTCAGCAAGGGCTTGATAAGTCCCTGAATTTGTCGTCTCATAAAAATACTGTTACTCGTGGTTTCTACCAATCTAAAATACCATTTTTAGTCTCCCTTTTCCACCCTTTCGTTAACATTCAACACTACTGCCTTGTATTATCAAATCATTTTGCTCTACTTTCGGGATGCCCCGGATGTCCACGAACGGATTGCCCAGTTCACCTACATTGCCTATATGCTGAATTTGCCGATTTCCGAGGTATTGGGGATGCATATGCACTTTATGGATGAAATCATCAAACAATTGAAACTAGAAGGACGCAGTGAGGAGGTGGTATTGGACTATCGGCTGACGTTAATTGATGTGATTGCCCATTTGTGTGAACGGTATCGCCGTGCTATGGTCGAAGTGACGAGGGAAACACCATGAATCGCACCACCAAAAAAGTCTATATTCTCAAACTGTATGTGGCGGGCAATACCCCCAATTCCGTGCGGGCTTTAGCCACCCTGCGGGACATTTTGGCTACCGAATTTAAGGGGGTTTATACTTTGAAAGTGATTGACATTTTAGCCAACCCCCGGCTGGCGGAGGAGGATAAAATTTTAGCCACCCCCACCCTGTCCCGGATTTTGCCCCCACCGGTGCGGCGGATCATCGGGGATTTGTCGGATCGGGAAAAGGTCTTGATCGGACTTGACCTCCTGTATGATGAATTAGTGGAAGACGAATCATCGGGTTAGTTATGTCCGCTGGAAGCGTAATGGGTGTGCAAAAAATTCGCACCTTAATTGAAGGATTTGATGAGGTAAGTCACGGGGGATTACCGGCGGGTCGTTGTACGATTGTCAGCGGCACCTCCGGGACGGGAAAAACGATTTTTGCCATGCAGTTTTTATACAATGGCATCATCCATTTTGATGAACCAGGGATTTTCGTCACCTTTGAGGAGTCCCCGGAGGATATTATCAAAAACGCCCTCAGTTTTGGTTGGAATTTACAAGCCCTGATTGACCAGGGAAAGTTATTTATTTTGGATGCTTCCCCGGAGCCGGAGGGACAGCAAATTATTGGGGAATTTGATTTATCCGCCCTGATCGCCCGGATCGAATATGCGGTGGAGAAATTCAAAGCCAAACGGGTGTCTATTGATTCGGTAACGGCGATTTTTCAGCAGTATAGCGGTAACAATGGGGTGTCCATGATCCGCAATGAGTTATTCATCATGGTCGCCCGGTTAAAGAAATTGCAAGTTACGACGGTGATGACCACAGAACGGATTGATGAATATGGTCCCATTGCCCGGTTTGATGTGGAAGAATTTGTCTCGGATAATGTGGTAATTTTACGCAATGTTTTAGAGATGGAACGCCGCCATCGCACGATTGAAATCCTCAAATTGCGGGGCACGACCCACATGAAGGGGGAATATCCATTTACGATTAGCCAGGATGGGGTGAATATCTTTCCTTTGGGGGCGATGCAGTTGACCCAGCGTTCTTCCAATGTGCGGGTGTCTTCCGGGATTCCCACCCTGGACGAGATGTGTGGCGGGGGCTTTTTCAAGGATTCGATTATTTTGGCGACGGGGGCGACGGGGACGGGCAAAACCCTGTTGGTGAGCCGGTTTTTGGAAAATGCCTGTCAACGGGGGGAACGGGCGCTGTTGTTTGCCTATGAGGAATCCCGGGCGCAATTGTCCCGCAATGCTTCTTCCTGGGGGGTGGATTTTGAGCGGTTTGAACGCCAGGGGTTGCTGAAAATTATCTGCGCCTACCCGGAATCCACTGGGTTAGAGGATCATATGCAGATTGTGCGCTCGGAAATTTCCAGTTTTCGTCCTTCCTGTTTTGCCATTGATTCCCTATCGGCGCTGGCACGGGGGGTGAGCAATAATGCGTTTCGGCAGTTTGTGATTGGGGTGACGGGGTTTGCCAAACAGCAGGAAATTACCGGATTTTTTACGAATACGTTAGACCAGTTTTTGGGTTCTCATTCGATTACGGAGTCCCATATTTCCACGATTACGGATACGATTTTGCTCTTGCAATATGTGGAGATTCGGGGGGAAATTTCCCGGGCGATCAATGTGTTCAAAATGCGGGGTTCTTGGCATGATAAAGGCATCCGGGAATATGTGATTACCAACCAGGGTCCAGATATTCAGGATTCCTTCCGCAACTTAGAACGGATTATCAGTGGTTCGCCCACCCGGGTGATGGTGGATGAAAAAACGGAACTTTCCCGGATCATGCGGGGGGTACAGAATCCAGAAACGCCCCTCTAGGCACGGGTTGCCCTAATTCAGTGAGGTTGATTGCCCACCCCCCGGTGACGAGGTACACCTGGTCAGCGATGGCACCAATTGCCTGCACCAATTCTCCCAAACGATCCCGAAATGAACGCCCGGAAGGATAGGCGGGCACCACCCCCCAACCTACTTCTTCGGCGACCAAAATGATCGGGGTAGAAATGGTTTTTAAGGCAGTCAGCAATTGGGTTTCTAGGGTGAGCCATTCGGAGGGATTTAATGCTAAAAATTCTGCCACCCAAGTCCCCAGGGAATCCACCAATAAACAGGTATCGGGCGGCGGATTGTGGCAAAGGGCGACCAAATCCAGAGGCGGTTCCAGGGTACGCCAGTGGGCGGGTCGTCGCTGTTGGTGGTGGCGAATCCGGTTTTGCCATTCCGGGTCGTCGGGGGCGGGGTGACTGGTGGCGACGTAAATGACGGGTAATTGCGAGCAGTGCGCCAGATGTTCCGCCCAGCGGCTTTTGCCGGAGCGACTAGGACCGGTGACCAGGGTGATCGGGCAGGGCATGGGGGATTGTGAACTTGGGATCGATCTAATCTTAAGTTGGGGCAAGCATGGGTCAAAAAGCTGACGACCGCAATCTGCCCAAATTTATTTTTATCCCCCATCCCTCTTGCCATTCTTTTGGATGGGTTCTGAGGCGCATTTTGAACATTCAATCATTCATGCTCCCACTGGGCAACGCCTTTATTTATTGACCTGCGCCAAAAATGCTTTCACCAAATTTTCCTTTTCAGATTCTGATAGCTGATTATTGGGATTTGAATAAATACGAATTTCCGTAAACCGGTCATTTTTCACTTGTGTTCCCGATGACTGAAATCCATTGCCCCAACGGGCAGGAGGCTTGAGCAACGGTGAAAAACTATTTTCTTTGGGACGATAAACATCATGTAAAATGACGTAATTTCGCTCCGAAACTGTTATTTGTTTGTGAAAGGGAAAAATGGATTGGGGTTCCTCGGCAAGGGTTCTGTCCCTGGTGTAAGCAATCAAAATTACTGGCGATGGATTGGTGGAAGCGTCTATGGTAAATTCCCGGGAACTGTAACCATACCACAGTGCCACGCCAGCCAAGAACACAACTTCTACAGTGGAAAGTAGCACTAACGGCACTGTCATTGAAAGCCATCGGTCCAGTCCCCAAAGTCCCCCTAAAATGGCAATGCCAATCAATAGATATATGCCGCCAATCGCTGACACGGAATCTCGGCTCAGGAGGTAAAGCGCATAGGGCAATCCTATCGCCATGAGCAACGGACACAGGACAGAGAAAATAGTTACCCTTTGGAAGAATAGATTCATTTGGCAGTGACCCCTAGGGTGGACTTAGAAAGGTTGGGTTTTTCGTCTTCAAAAATAACATGAATCTCCAAAAACTCCCTTCCTCTCACCGTAACCACTAGGTTGTTAGTGGTACCCGAAGTTATCTCTTTACCGTTACCATAAGGACACCTCTATTTATTCACAACGATACAAAATTATCTCGCTGGAACCCTTATATTCAGGAGAACCAGAGATGGGGGCTACGCCCCTGCGACCTATTTTTAGAGGTGTCCATAATTTATTTTTTTGATCCACTCTAGCAATCCTACTTGATTTACAAACA
The DNA here is from genome assembly GCF_022984075.1 of Synechococcus sp. C9. NCBI lineage: Bacteria > Bacillati > Cyanobacteriota > Cyanophyceae > Synechococcales > Synechococcaceae > Synechococcus > Synechococcus sp. C9. Next base: position 228,147 of record NZ_JALAAD010000001.1, read on the forward strand.
AAAATTTTCCAAAACCAAGGACCGGGGCGGTGCCCCTGCAACCCCTGTTCCATTTTCATTTAGGATTGCTACAGATGGGGTTTGAGCCGCATTTTAGACATTTATAGTCGTTTCACAAGAAAATGCAACACTTTGAGGCACTGGTAATCACTGCATCCCCTTCTAGGACAGGGTTTGCAGGTAAAGGCGAATGTCGCAAACTTGTTTGAAATTACTACAATCCTGGGCTAATCCCATAGGCAACGCTGAAAATTTGATGCGGATGGCGAGACTCGAACTCGCAAGGCGAAGCCACACGCCCCTCAAACGTGCGCGTATACCAATTCCGCCACATCCGCATTCAGAGCTTTAGTTTAGCATGGGCAAAAAGCACCTGCCCTGCCTCCGCCGCCGTGCGCCCAAAACTAAAGATACCGTCCTGGTGACCCGCCATGACAAAGCAATTGCGCTCAAAGGGGTCATGGGGGTAGAGTGCCCGGATCGCCTGCGCCATCGCCTGGGTGCCGTAGGGAATCTCCGGGGGGGTGCGGGGCATCTCCGGCTGTTGCAGTAACTGCGTCCAGAGGGTGGGGCAGTGAATATGAAACACGACCTGAATCCGGGGGTCCAGTTGGTAGATTGCCCAGTGGGTGGGGGCTTCGCTACTGGCACAGGTAGAACCGATGACGGTGAGGGTATGGGTCGCCGGGTCGTAATCGGTCACCAGTACATAATCAGCACAAGTTAATTTTGTCCGATGCGCCACCTGGGTCGCCGTGATCACCAACCCGCCTTGGGGATGGCGTTGGCTGACATTCCCATAGCTCACCCCGTCCGGGTACTGCCCCAACCACCCCTGTTGGTGTAACCGTTGCCGCCAGGATTCCAAAAGCTGGAGGTCTGCCCAGTCCAGGGGCGCACCTGGTTGATGAACCACCCGGTATTTGACGACCCCTTCCCGATCAGCAGTCCTAGCTCCCAATGCCCTGCGCTCCTTGCACCAATTTCCACATCCCAAATCCCATCAGCACCACTGCCGCCGTGACATTTACCCACCGCTGGGGAAATTTCGCCCGGGTGTTTTGCCCCAGCCATTGTCCCAGGGAGATGGGCAGGATGCTAAAGACAAACATCAGGAGCGTCATCCGCCCCGGGTCAAAGCCCGCCAGTCCCGCCCCAACCCCACCGGCTAAATTGCTAACGGCAGTCCCCAACCCCACCGCCCCCGCTTCCCGGTAGGAAACCCGTACTGGTACCACCGGCGGGAACCCATCCTCCACCTGTGCCTCCACCGATTGTTCTGCTAAATAAACTTCCCAAACGGTCAACATTCCCAAGGTTAAAAAAGCCAAACCCCCCAGCAATTCCCCTACGGATTCACTCAAAAATTGGCGCAGAAAATCCCCAGCCAGTACTGAAAAAAACGTAGCAGACGCATTACATATTGCAATCATCAAATTGCCCAGAAAATTGATCCGTCTGCCCCGTAGCCCATAGGTGGTGCCAATAATCAAATTGTCAATATTCGTCGCCACTCCTAAGAGCAAGTAGGTCAATACCATGGGTATCCCATTCATCATTAGGTCTCCTGGTTTAAGTTAGGTCATCGTCACTGCTAATACTTGTATCTGACTGCCATTTTAGCCAAAGCGGTTAGGAAATCCCCATTCAGGGAAAATTCCCCAGTGAATAACTATTTTGCTTAGGACATCACCCCCCCGATCAATTTCCAAATGCCAAACCCGGTAAGCACGGGAGCGGCTGTGATATTTGCCCACCGCTGGGGAAATTTAGAGGCGGTATGTTGACCAATCCATTGCCCCAGGGAAATGGGTAAAATGCTGAAAGTAAACATTAAAAGGGTCATCCGCACCACCTCAAATCCTGCTAAGCCCGCCCCCACGCCCCCGGCGATATTGGTCACACTCAACCCCAACCCCAGACCCAAGGCTTCCTGGCGAGATACTCGGACATAGCCGGATTTAATATTGTCCGGTGGTGCTTCCCCCTCTGCCTCGAGTTCTTGATCCATCATGTAGGTTTCTGCAATCGTCAAAAAACCCAACGTCAAAAAGACCAATCCACCCAACAATTCCCCCACCTGGGCGGTCAAAAATTGCCGTAAAAAATCCCCGATCAATACTGAAATAAAGGTAACCGCCCCATTCAGGGAGCCAATCATCACATTGTTGACAAAATCAATCCGGTGCCGCTTGAGACCATAGGTCGTGCCGATGATCATATTGTCAATGTTGGTGGCGACCCCCAAGAGCAGGTAAGCAACAACTTCATTCATGGCACGACTCCTACAGCAAAATTAGTCAATTCCTGGCAAATTATACCCCTTTTTTGAACAAAAACTAGATTAGCTTGATTTATTATTCTGGCTTGGAATAACCGATAAAAAACTATTTCCGAGAATTTGCCAGATTGCCAGTATTTATACAAAGTAATTACCAAAATTTTTGAATTAAACCCAAAACTATTGGTGCAGTTTTATGACGACAGGTGATTGAAAACCAGTGGATAACCAGGATTTATAAGTTTTTTTACCGATTGAGAATCGTTCTATGACTGTGTCTTTCCCTGGCTATACATCCGATGGCAAGGGGCATCCCTCGCTTCACCCGCATGGGTACGTTAAGATCAAAGAAAAGTAAATTTTTGTAACAAAAATCATGAGAATCGGCGTGATTGGGGCGGGGATCGGGGGCTTGACGGCGGCGGCTTTGTTGGCTCGGCGGGGGTTTGAGGTGGTGGTGTGGGAGCAGGCGGCGCAGGTGGGGGGGTGTGCGTCCACGTTCCGGCGGGGTGGGTTTACGTTTGACGTGGGGGCGACCCAGGTGGCGGGTTTGGAACCGGGGGGGATTCATTACAAAATCTTTACAGAATTGGGGATACCTGTCCCGCCGGGGGTATGGTGCGACCCGGCTTGTGCGGTGTATTTGCCGGGGGAATCCCAGCCGGTGCGGGTGTGGCGGGACCCGGAGGCTTGGCGGGCAGAGCGACAACGGCAATTCCCTGGAAGTGAACGGTTTTGGCAGTGGCTGGATTGGCTGTTTGCGGTGGGCTGGCAATTTCAACAACGGCAACCGGTGATTCCGCCTCGCTCCTGGGGAGATTGGGGGCAATTGTTGCGGGCGTTGGACGGGGATACCCTGCTCATCAGTCCCCTAGCCCTGCTCACGGTGGGGCAGGCATTACAACTTTTCGGTCTGGGGGGGGAGCGCCGCTTGCAAACTTTTTTGGATATGCAGTTAAAATTATATTCACAATGTAATGCAAATGAAACGGCTTTGTTATACGGGGCAACGGCTTTGGGAGTGGCGCATAGTCCCCAGGGTTTACAGCATTTGCACGGCAGTATGCAGGTTTTGAGCCAGGGGTTGCTCCAGAGCTTGCAGAAGTGGGGGGGACGGGTGCGGCGGCGGCATCGGGTGACGGCAATTACTGTAGAGCGGGGGCAGGTGCGGGGGGTGTGGGTAGAAAATCAGCGGGGCAAGGGTTGGTACGAGCCGGTGGATCACCTGGTGGCGAATGTGACGGCGGTGGATTTGGTGCGGTTGCTGGGGGATGCGGCGCCTGAGGGGTATCGCCAGCGGATTGCCGGGTTGCCCCCTGCGTCCGGGTGCTTTGTTCTGTATCTAGGGGTGAAACAGTCGGCGATTCCGGCGGGCTGTCCTCTGCATTTACAATTTATGTACGATGCCCAGGGGGAGATTGGGGAAAACAATTCCCTGTTTGTCTCGGTCAGCCAACCGGGGGATGGGCGGGCACCGGCGGGCATGGCGACAATCATTGCCTCATCCTTTACGGCGATTCACCGTTGGCAACAGGGGGATTATGACGCATTAAAACAGCAGTACACGGCGCAAGCCCTGGCTCGGCTGGGGGAATTTTTTGATTTATCCCCAGGACAAGTGGTTCACTGTGAAGCGGCGACCCCCCGGACGTTTGCCCGCTATACGGCTCGCACCCAGGGTATGGTGGGGGGCATTGGGCAACGGGTGCATACCTTTGGTCCGTGGGGATTGGCAACCCGCACGCCGATCCGGCACCTGTGGTTGGTGGGGGATTCGGTGCATCCAGGGGAAGGTACTGCTGGGGTGAGTTATGCCGCTGTGCAGGCGGTGGGGCAAATTCTCGCCAGTGGGCAACGGCGCAAACATTAAGTTTCCGTAGTCAAACCGGCATCAATCAAACAAGCGCAGGTAGGGGTAACGCACGGGGGTTCCCGGCTCCTTATCCAAATAAAAATTAATCACTTCCCAGCAGGGTTCCGTTGCCGGGTCGGGGCTGAAAACCACCGGCAGTCCATAGAGCCGATAGCGACATCCCTCCTCGCCGGGGCGGTTGGCTTTTTCCAGGTATCCCGTCATCAATTCCTGATACCGCTGGGCAATTGTCACTTTGGTCGCCCGATAGCCCTGGCTATACAGTTGGTCCAACGCCTCATGGATTTCAAAGCGGATGCCGTCCGGGTGCGTATGTTGTCGGTACCAATGCTGTTGCCATTGCCGCCAGCGTCGCCCCGATTGCAGATGTACCAATTCCCCTGTCTCTGGGTTGGATTCAAACGCCCCATGCCGTGGACATAGGTAGGTATCCGTCAGGGTGAGGGCGGGAATCATTTGCCGACAGTGGGGGCAGGCAATCTCTGGTCCAAAAATCGGGTACTGCCAACTCGGTGAAATCAAGGGCACAACTCCCAACAACCTAATGCTATTGTAACGGTCTATTTCGCCGGGATGGTGATAAATTGTCGGGCGATGCCAATGGTGCGATAGGTATTCCCAAAAAGCTCGGTGGTGTAGAGGCTAAAGAAAAAATAGTTTTGTACCCGGGTATTTCGGCGTAAAAAGTCCTCTGTGGTGCCCCGGATGGCGGTTAAAATATCCGCGCAGGATTGATTCAGATAGGTGGTTAAAAATTGGGGAATTTCTTGAGCCTCAGTAGCCTCTTTGAGGATGTCCGGCAAACGGGGGCAAAGTTCCTGGCGCAGGGTGACAAAGGCAAAGCCAATAAATTCCTGTTCCGAGGGATTGGTCAGCCCCAAACCCAAACCGACCGCCGCCACCACCCCCAAGCTACCCAATAGAATATGCCGTTTCACTAATCCTGACTCCTAAATTTGAATTGGTTGATGGGCATCTTGAGCAATTGAGAAATCCTAGAAAGCAATTGAGAATCAGAATATGGATTCATGATCACGCAACCCCCGTCTTTGGCTCTCATTAACATAGGTATTTCATCGAGATCATTTTCGGCACCTGCCCCTAAATCTACTGGCATGGGTTTTATTCTACTGGAATCAGCATCCACTCAGGCGACTTGTAACAATATCACCTGAATTGTGAGTAAATTTTACACTTAAAAGATTAAGGGTCGCAGGGCATTACTGCGTCTTTGATTCTCCATAATCTGATGATTTACATCAATCATCTAGGATTGCGTGAAATTACGATAGGATCAAACAATGATTGGGGGATGGCATGGCACTGGTGGGCATCATTATGGGAAGCGACTCGGATTTGCCGGTCATGTCCCAGGCGGCTCAGGTCTGTGAGGATTTTCACCTCGCCTACGACTTGGCAATTGTTTCCGCCCATCGCACTCCCCACCGGATGGTCTCCTACGCCGAAACCGCCCACCAACGGGGCTTGCGGGTGATTATTGCCGGAGCCGGGGGAGCCGCCCATCTGCCGGGTATGGTCGCCGCTTTGACCCCCCTGCCGGTCATTGGGGTGCCTATTCCCACCGCCCAGATGCAGGGTTTAGATTCCCTGTACTCGATTGTACAAATGCCCAAGGGGATTCCCGTCGCCACCGTCGCCATCGGCAACGCCACGAATGCGGGGTTACTCGCCGTGCAGATTCTCGCCTGTGGGAACGAGGAACTCTGGAGCCGCCTGCACGCCTATCGCCAACAGCTTACCGAGCAGGTTTTGGACAAGCAGGAACGATTGGCACAACAGGGTTGGCGCAGTTATCTCAACCCTTGATGGCAAAAATTTTCTCAATCACATCCGCCACCACCTTATCCGGGGTAGAAGCCCCCGAGGTTACCCCCACTGTAATCGGTCCCGCCGGGAGCCAGGGTTCCACCGTTTCCAGGTAATGCAAATCCGGGCTGAGGGGTTTGTGTTGCACCCGATTCCCCGGTCCAATCCGATCCGCACTGTCAATGTGGTAGGAAGGAATCCCATGCTCAATGGCAATTTCCTGCAAATGGGTCGTATTGGAAGAATTAAATCCACCAATCACCACCATCACATCCAAGGGGTTTTTCACCAGGTCAAACATGGCATCCTGGCGTTCCTGCGTGGCATCGCAAATCGTATTAAAACTGAGAAAATGCTCATGCAAATTCACGGGTCCATATTTTTTCAGCATGGTATGTTCAAACAGTTTGCCAATTGCCTCCGTTTCCCCCTTGAGCATGGTGGTTTGATTGGCAATTCCCACCCGTTCCAAATCCCGATCCGGATCAAATCCCTCCGAACAGGCATGGCGAAATTTGGCTAAAAATTCCTGCCGGTCGCCCCCCTGCAAAATGTAGTTGGCAACATAGCGAGCTTCCTCCAAATTCAACACCACCAAATACCGCTCCGCATGGGAACTGGTGGCAATCGTTTCCTCATGTTTGTATTTCCCATGAATAATGGAAGTGTAGCCCCCCTTGCGGTGCTTGCCGACCCGATTCCAGACTTTGGAAACCCAAGGACAAGTCGTATCTACGATCACGCATTCCCGTTCATGGAGCAATTCCATCTCCTGCACACTGGCACCAAAGGCGGGTAAAATCACCACCGACCCCCGGTCCACCCCGCTAAAATCCTTGCGTCCGTCCGCTGTCACCGGGATAAATTCGATCTGCATTTGCCGCAGATTTTCATTCACCGAGGGGTTGTGAATAATCTCATTGGTAATCCAAATCCGCCCATCGGGAAACTGCCTGCGGGTCTCATAAGCCATAGCGATTGCCCGTTCCACCCCCCAACAAAACCCAAAGGCTGACGCCAGCCGAATCGTCACCTCTCCCTGGGTGAGGGTGTAATGTTCATTCCGCAGGCGTTGCACCAGGGAACTTTGGTACTCGCTTTGTAATACGGGTTCCACCTCCGCCTCCCGCCCAAAACTCTTGCGGAAGTAGCGGTCAGAGTCCCGGAGGTTTTGACGGAGGACACGGGGGTTCATGGGCAGGCACCATCACTACACTTCGCATGATAAAGGAGTTTTCCCTATTCTGGTACAAATTGTTTTGGGCTATAATGATTAATCGCCCGCCGGGATAGCTCAGTCGGTAGAGCAGAGGACTGAAAATCCTCGTGTCACCAGTTCAAATCTGGTTCCTGGCATAGCTCCACAACCGAATACCGAAGCCAATTCCAGAAAAATTTGTACTGATTAAGTATGGCGATATGCCCCTGGCTGTTGCCAGGGTATTGGGTCTAAAAGCCCAGCGGGTCGGCAATGGGGAACCGACAGCATAGCTCATGATCCCCATTTCTTAAGCCATAGTAATCCTAACTAAGTTTAGAGCAGGGGTCGCAGGGGCACTGCCCCCGTCTTGGCTTCTGGAGGATTTTGGTATGCCAATCAAATATAGCAATCCTAAATGAAAATAGAATAGGGGTCGCAGGGGCACCGCCCCCGTCCTTGGTTCTGGGAAATCTCTGTTCGCTAATTCAAGTAGGATTGCTATATATTGTCTTCTGAGATTTTCTAAGGACAGCAACTCATCCTTACTTGAGAAACTTAAATCCAAAAGATATGATTCTGCCCATTTATCCCCACTCATATATTCATTGGCAGTAACCAAACCAAGATGTTGTACTTGAATAAATTTATCAAAATAAATCTCACTTGGAACTTGATTTGACTTGGATGAATTGACTGATTTGGGAACAGGAATTAGATTCCATAATTGGTTGTGGGCTACAAATGTCCAAGGTAAGTAATGATCTAGAGAAAAATTCTCTTGTACTATCTGATTTGAGTAGATGCAACGGAGATTTTCAGAATATTTGATAATAAGATTCTAAAAGTTAGTTTGTTGTGTTATTGGCTCCTATGTGAGAGGAGGAAAAATTTTATTAGCAATGGCTGGCGTACTCGGATTTTTACCTTGCATATATTGTAAAAACTCCCATGCTGCCCATGCCCGAACAATTGAAAAATTCACTTTAAGATATTCAATCCACAGAGGGTGTAATATAATACTGTCTTTTGTAAGTTTATATAATGGTTTACGATTTTCAAATTCTTGCTCAGCAAGATCGCTAATCCTTTGATTAACCTGTTGGTCTTTAAGTCCTCTTAGCAGATCAGAAAAAAAGGGTCTGATCAATCTGTAAGGTACATATCTTAGTAGGTCTATAGTTGTCGAACTAAGACTACATTGAGAGATAATTTCTCTTATCTTTTCCTGTTCATTTTGCGAGACTCCTGACAAATATTTATCAATTTTTAACTCATTTCTAAGTGTATCAAGCTCCCTGGCAATCATATCTTGTGAACCGAAAGATAAATTAAAAACAGAATGAGGATACCAAGCGATTGCTAGCATTCCGACCAAAATATCCTTAAACCTAAATAAATCTTGATCAAACTGACTTCTCTCTAATAACTGCATAATGCTCAATAAAAAGAGGAATTTATAGGAATTAGTCCTATCACTAAATATACTAGAGAGTACAGAGATATTTAGATATTTTGAGTGTGGCAACTGGTATAAATTTTTATTTTCCATTAGAAAGAATCTCCTTACAGAGATGATCCTAGTATATATCTAGCTTGCCCCATAAATTATGTTCTTAATAATTGCAAAGCTGAAAATGACCCGATTTTACCAATATTTACAGGTTTTGTCTAGGGCAACGATCTAAAACTTAGATAACTGTTCGACTGTTAACGCTAAGTGGGTTAGTAAGCCAGACCTGATTAGAGCTTGACCCATGTACTCAGTGGATGTGTAAGAGCGGTCTTTCAATAAACAAACCGTAACTTTCTGTTCTTCTGCGTCAATAATCCAATACTCAGGAATGCCCATCTGTAGATATTCTTCCCGTTTTTTTTGATAATCCCGCTCCTGATTTTCACTCCTTGGACTGACCACTTCGATAACCAGTAACAGTGGACGTTCGACAATGGCTGACTTGGGATTTTGTTTACGCAATGCTTCCCACTCTTCCCGATGCAGAATACATAAATCTGGTTCTCTTGACGAACGGATACCAGTGCGTACACTGATACCGCCAGGAAAAATTTCTAGGGATAGATTATGATCGTTTATGTATTGTTGAATTAGGGAATATAAAAAGCGAATAATTGCAATATGTTGGGGACTGGCGGTGGACATGATAATTAATTTCCCATCTTCTAATTCCACACGATCATCCTCCGCATCATAGTCCAAGAACTCTGCAAAAGTATATTTTTTGATCTGTGTTTGAGCCATGATCCTACTCCTTATTTCAGATATGATTGCCTAATTTTCTGTGTGCCAGTCAAGCAACAACGCTTAGCCATCTAGTTACCCTTGAAGATATGGGAACAAGGAATTGCTCAGGGCGAACCCTGTGGACTAACTGGCTTTAGTATACAACTTTATTGTCGAGTTTACAACTTTATTGTCCAGTATACAAGTTTATTTTCTGCGAACAACACGTACAACAGCTAATTTTTTCGACTATTCCACAGTGACAGACTTGGCGAGGTTGCGGGGTTGATCCACATCTAAACCCCGATGGGCGGCAATGTAATATGCTAGCAATTGTAAAGGAATGACTGTAACTAGAGGAGAGAGTAATTCGGGTACTTCTGGTATGGTTAAATTCACCTGAAATAGATCGGGAATTTCCATATTGGCGGCTGAACCCACCCCAATAATATGGGCTTCCCGCGCTCGGGCTTCTTGTACGTTACTCAAAACTTTGTCGTACACGGTTCCTGGGGTGGCAATGGCAATGACCGGCACACCCTTATCCAATAGGGCAATGGGACCATGTTTCATCTCTCCGGCAGGATAACCCTCGGCGTGAATGTAGCTAATTTCTTTCAGTTTCAATGCCCCTTCTAAAGCAATTGGAAAATTGATGCCCCGCCCTAAATAAATGACGTGTTGCACTTCTTGAAATTCATAGGCAAGTTGTTCAATGGCTGGTGCTTGAGTTTCTAAAATCCACTCCAATTGGTTGGGAATTTTTTGCAAATTGGCTAAGTATAATTCCAATTTTTCTTGGCTGAGGATTTGCCGTTGGTAGGCTAGGTCAAAAGCTAATAAATAAAAGGCAACGACCTGAGCGATAAAGGTTTTGGTGGCGGCTACCCCAATTTCAATTCCCGCACGGGTGTCTATCACATAGGGCACCAGGCGACCCAAACTACTCTCCGGGCGGTTGGTAATCCCCAATAACCAGGGGGTACCCGTCAACTGGCGGCTGGATTCCAAACTCAAGGCGGCAAGGGTGTCGGCGGTTTCCCCGGACTGGGTGACCCCAATGGTGAGGGTGCGGGGACGGTAGGGGGGCGGAGCATAGCGAAATTCGGACGCATAATGTACGGTGGTGGGTACCTGCGCCACTTGCTGTAAAATGTACTGCCCGACCAAACCGGCGTGCCAACTCGTACCACAGGCGACAATTTGAATTTGCTCCACCTGGGGATACAATTCCTGCACGGGTCCCAGGGCAATCTGCCCGTCCAAAAGATGGGACTCCAACCCCTGGCGCAACACCCCCGGCTGGTCGTGGATTTCCTTGAGCATATAATGCTTGAACCCACCTTTTTCCACCAGGACGGGACTCCAGGTGAGCCGCTCAGGATAACGCCGCACCCGCTCCCCGGCAAAGCTGTACAGTTCCACCCCCAGGGGCGTGAGCCGGGCGAGTTCCCCATTTTCCAAACTCAAAAACGCCTGGGTATGATTCACCAAAGCGGTGGTATCGGAGGCGCAAAACAATTCCCCCTGCCCCAACCCCACCACCAACGGTGCCTGCTGACGGGCAATGATAATCTCATCCGGCGCATCGGTGGCAATGGCGGCAATGGCAAAAGCCCCCTCCAATTGGGCAACGGTGAGACGCATCGCCTCGAGGAATGGGTAATTATTTTGTAAATACTGGCTCAACAGGTGGGGAATGACTTCCGTGTCCGTGTCAGAGGTAAACACACAGCCCTGGGCAGTGAGTTCTTCCCGCAGGGGGCGATAGTTTTCGATAATGCCGTTTTGCACGACGGCGACCCGGTGCTGATTGTCGCAATGGGGATGGGCGTTGCGCTCTTCCGGCTTGCCGTGGGTTGCCCAGCGGGTGTGACCAATCCCGATGTGGCTGTTCGTATTCGGCAGACGGGCTTGGAGATTGTGCAGTTTTCCCGGTGCCCGCAGGACGTGAATTTCCCCGTCACTTTGCCAGGCAATCCCGGCGGAATCGTAACCCCGGTATTCCAGACGGCGCAAGCCTTCCATCAAAATCGGGGTGGCTGATTGTAACCCCACATAGCCCACGATACCGCACATAACCCCTCACATCAGTTGGAACGAACCGGGCTGAGCATCCAACGAAAATGTAAATGTATTTTAATTTTATTTAGATTAAAGCAACGCCGAATGAATTAGGCTGATTGTACTGGATAAGGCTGGTTTTTGTCATCACTCTGCCGCCGTCGCCTGGGCAATACTCCGCACAATATCCCCCCGGGTGAGGATGCCCACCACCCGATTTTCCGAATTCACCACCGGCAGACGGCGAATCCGATGCTGGTGCATTTTGTGTGCCGCCACGCTCACCAATTCCTCCGGGCGAATACTGATTGGATTAGGAGTCATCACATCCCCTACCGTCGCCCCCAAAACCTTGTGCAGTTCTTGCCGATAGTGATGGGGATTTTCCAGCCAAATCACCGCATCCATAAACCAAAAAAACACCGGCGGACGCACCCCTTCCTGGCGTTCCAAAATGTCCTGGTTGGATAGCACCCCCACCAATTGATGCCGCTCATTCACCACCGGCAGTCCGCTGAACTTGTGTTCCCCCAGGATGGCAATCGCCTCCTCAATCGGGGTCTCGGGGTAGGTCACCACCGGGTTGGCGGTCATCACCTCGGCAACGGTTTGGGTCATAGATTGCTCTCTGTTCGGATTATTGTGGATTTTAGCGCAGAGCGTCGCCCCGCCATTAGGTTAGGTACGCCGTTACCCCAGGGGTTTGCGCCACCACCTGCCGCTCACGGTTGAATAAAATCACCTCCACCCCCAGGGGACTGCCCCCGTGCGCTTGGAGGTATTGCCGGGTGCGCTGTTGAATTTGGGCTAAAATCACTTCATACAATGTTCGTACTTTGAGGGGTTGCACCTGCTGTAAATAGGTGATAGCCGCATCTACCGTGGGTTGGGTCAAGAGTTTTTGCAAGATGGGCAGGGACAGCCCACAGCGCAGACCACAGGCGGTGAGAATTTCCAACCGGGCATCGGCAAGGTGATGATGGGTGTGGAAAATGCCCCCGGCTAATTTCAGCAATTTACCGTGATAGCCCAGCAGGACAATGGTTTTAATTTGTAATAACGATGCCTCGACCAATAGCGGACCCAGCCAATTCCCGGTTTTCACTAGAACATTTTCAGGGATGCCCCAACTGCGGGCTAAATCCAAGCCGTTTTCCCCAATACAAAAAACCAAATTCCCCTGGTCTGCCTTCTGGCGCAATTCCTCCCGAAAGCAGTCTAATTGCTCCGGGGCACTGAGGGGATGGGCGATGCCGCTGGTGCCCAGCAGGGCTAAACCCTCCACCACCCCAAAGGCGGCATTCGAGGTGCGTTCTGCCAATACCCGTCCCTGGGGCAAGATGATCTCCACCCGCAGAGGACGACTGGGTTTTAAGTGGTGATGGAACAGCCGTTGGGCGTAGCGATAAATAGCCGCCTGCCCCGTATCCTTGTGCCAGCCCACCCCAAAACCACCGGCAATCGTAAGTAATTCGTTTGTACTTGATACGTCCTCTGCCCAAGCCACCACCGCCCACACCGGCGTATTCCGGGTCAGGTCTAAATTATCCCCCGGCTGGGAGCGGGTAATGGCTAACACCCCACCCCCCGGCAGAGGTGCCACCTGTTCGATGGGAAGGCGGGCGGTTTGGGCGGGTTCGAGCAAATCCAAAGTGACCGATGCTAAAACTTCCCCCGTTTGTAGGTAATGCAACGCCGCCACCGCACTGGCACAGGCAAACACGGGCAGGGTATAACCGGCTTCAGCCATGCCCGTAACACTCCCGAAATTCCGCCAAAATCCCCACCAATTCCTGGATATGGGCGGGGGTATGGGTACACATGACGGATAAGCGCAGGCGGCTGGTGGGCACGGTGGGGGGACGGACAACGGCGGCAAACACCCCCGCTTGTAGTAACGCTGGTTCCAACGCCTGGGCAATCGCCGCAGACCGCAGGGGCAGGCAAATGATCGGGGACGGCACGGAGGAAAGCAGGGGCAAACCCGCTTGGGTCAAGCCTTCCCGCAGGTGGTGGACGTTCTGCCATAACTGTTGTTGCCGCTGGGGTTCCCCCTGGATAATCGCCACCGCCATTGCCGCCGCCGCCGTATCGGGGATGGATAAGCCAGTGCTATAAATCCAGGTGGGTGCCCGGTGCCGGAGGTATTCGATTAAAACCCTGCTCCCCGCCACATAGCCCCCCATGCTCCCCAGGGCTTTGCTGAGATTGCCCACTTGCACCAAAGGTCGCCCCTGGCAGTTGCTCGCCTGCACCCAACCCATGCCATTGTCGCCAAACACCCCGTTGGCGTGGGCTTCATCCACCAACACCATGCTGTTGTACTGCTCTGCTAAATCCAGAATTTCCGCCAGGGGACAGCAATCCCCATCCATACTAAACAGGGTTTCGGTGGCAATCAAACAACGCCGGTACTGGGAACGATGGGTTTGTAATAATTCTTGCAAATGCTGTATATCGTTATGCTTATAGCTGTACACTTGCGCTTGGCTCAACTTGGCTCCCTGTTGCAGACAACTGTGGTTGTACTGGTCTTGGAAAATCACATCCCGACTGCCCACCAAAGCCATGACCGTACCCAGGCACGCCCCATAGCCACTGCTGAATACCAGGGCTTCTTCCGTGCGTTTCCAACGGGCGAGACCAATTTCCAACTTGCGATGCAATGCCCGGTGACCGCTCAATACCTGGGAACCCGTCGCCCCCACCCCGTAGTCCTGCATGGCACGGGTCGCCGCCTGCACCAAGCGGGGGTCACTGGCTAACCCCAGGTAATCATTGCTGGCGAAATTGAGGACATTCTGCGCCCCAATTTCCACAACCGCCCCGGAGCGGCTGGTGACCTGCTTGCGGCTCCGTTTCCAGTGGGCACGTTCCAGGGTATCCAAGGCTGTCGTCACCCAGTGGTAGGCATCCAGGTTGTCCACCTAAATCCGTAGAAATACTGCCTTGCCCCAAAGTATAGCAGGGTTACTTGTCCTCCCCGGTGGCTGGTGGGGTTTTGGGGGGTAACAGTTGCTTCAGGTCAACCCCCGTGACCGCCCGTACCTGTTCCAAAAGCGTGACCACCCCCGTCATGGGCGAAGTCCCATCCAAAACCGTCACCTGTTGCACCTTCACCGCCGGAACGGTAGCCGCCAGGGCTTGCAGGAGGGGTTCGAGCTTCTGGAGTAGGAAAATTTGCCGGGCGTAGGGGCCTGCCTTTTGCCAGGAGGCCGCCAGTTGGCGCATCCCCTCCACCAGGGCTTTCCCGTCTTCAATAATTTGGGCGGCATTCGCCTTGGCGGTTTCCGTGCCCCCAGTGCATTGGGCTTCCGCCGGGGCGACCACATCCGCCTGGAGTTGTTGGCGCACCTGCATAATCCGCTCCCGTTGGACTGCCAAATCCGCCTGGGTACGGGCGAGCTTTGACCCCACCTCCGCCTGGGTTTCGGCGATCAGGGCTTCCCGCCGGGTGACCGCATCCCGAATCCGCCGTTGGGCTTCCGCCCGGACAATCTGCATTTCCGAGTCAATCTGGGCAAACACGGTTAACCGGGCATTTTCCGCGGCTTGAATCGCCGATTGGGACTGGGCTTGGGCTTCGGCAATCCGGGCATCCCGCAGGAGTTCTGCCCGTTGTTTGCGCCCCAAGGAGTCCAAATACCCCACATCGTCGGAGATGTTTTGAATTTGCAGGGTATCCAAAACCAGCCCCAATTTCCCTAAATCTTCCTCCGCCTCATCCTGTAAACTGCGGACAAACGCCAATTTATCCTCATTCACCTGTTGGGGCGTGAGACTGGCTAAAACGCCGCGCAAATTCCCTTCTAAAGTTTCTTTGGCAATGCGCTTAATTTCCTCCCGATTTTTCCCCAACAACCGCTCAATCGCATTGTGGATCACCGGCTCTTCCCCGGCGATTTTGATATTCGCCACCCCTTCCACTTTCAGGGGAATGCCCCCTTTGGAATAGGCACCGGAAACCTTAAGTTCAATAATTAAATTGGTTAAATCCAAGCGCAAAACCCGCTCAAACAGGGGCATCCGCAAACTACTCCCCCCTTTGACCAACCGATACCCCACCCGCCGTTTCAGGGATGGCACCCAACGGGTCGTGCCCGCAAAAATTAAAACCTCATTGGGTTGACAAATGTAATACAAATTGCGAATGGCGGTGGTAATAATGCCCACCCCAATCACCGCAATGACCACAAATTCCATACTTTGCCCCCAAGTGACCCGTTGCTTATCATCATAGCCGCTCTCGGTCAACCACTTCCCCCACCACCACCAGCGCCGGTGCCGTAAAACCCGCCTGGGCAACCAAATCATTCACCGTCCCCAAGGTGGCATACAAACGCCGTTCCTGCGGCCAAGTGCCCCACTGCACCACGCATACTGGCGTTTCTCCCGCCCGTCCCCCCCGCATCAATGCCGCCGTAATCTGGGGTAAGCGGTGCATCCCCATGTAAATCACCAGGGTATCGGCGGACTGGGCCAAGCCCTCCCAATGCACCGAGTCCTGGGATTTTTCCACCGCCTCGTGCCCCGTGACCAAGACCACGCTGGAACTCACCTGCCGGTGGGTGAGGGGAAACCCCAGCGCCAACCCCGCACTGATCCCCGGCACCACCTCGACGGGAATCCCGGCCTGCCGCAGACCCGCCACCTCCTCCCCGCCCCGGCCAAAAATAAAGGGATCGCCTGCCTTTAAGCGCACCACGGTTTGATATTGCTGGGCCTTGCTCACCAACAGGGCGGTGATCTGCGCCTGGGGTAAACTGTGCCAACCCCGATATTTCCCCACAAAAATCCGTTCCGCCTGGGGGTTGATCATGGCGAGGATGGGCGGGCTGACCAGGGCATCGTAAATCACCACCTCCGCCAATTCCAAAAGGGTTTTGCCCTTGAGGGTCAATAAACCGGGGTCCCCAGGGCCCGCCCCGACCAGATAAACCGTGCCTGTCATTGCGAGGGTGTTGCCAATAATGCCGCCAATTGTGAACCGCAGAGATAATCAGAGATTATTAAAACTACAATACTTGCGCCGATTTGACTACCCGGATTGCCCTAGGCTGAACTCAACAACCGAATCGCCTTGCGAATCCACAGTTCCACATCCGTACTGGGTTGGCATTCCTGGTCCTGTGCCAGTTGGGCGAGGGCGTGGCTGATTTCCGCAGTGGTGTACCCCAAGGCCCCCAGGGTGAGGGTGACTTCTTCTTGGAGGGAGGGCGGTAACGTGGGGACTGGGAGTGCCCCCTGCCACTGTTGCAAGGGCTGGCGCAGTTCCAAACTCAAGCGCTGGGCGGTTTTGGCTCCTATCCCTGGGGTCTGGCTCAATAAGGCGGTGTTGCCGGTGACAATTGCCTGCACCAGGTCCGCTGGGGTGAGGGTATCGAGCAAGGCCAAGGCCAACTGGGGCCCCACCCCATTCACCCGGATCAACTGCCGAAACAAATCCCGTTCCTCCACCGTGCTGAAGCCGTACAAGACGGGCTGTTCCTCCCGGATTTGCAGATGGGTAAAGAGCTGAGCCGTGCTCCCAGGAATCAGGCTCTGCCCGCACCGTTGCCCCACCTGGAGTTCCCAGCCCACCCCCTGCACCACCAGGGTGACCACCCATTTCCCCTGGAGAAGGTTCAGCCCTGCCACCTGCCCAGTCAGGGAGCCGATCATGCCCGTTTGTGAAACACATAAGGCCCCATCAAGGCACCCCAGAGGACTTGCCCAGTGCTGGGGTCAACCCCCCGGTCGTAGATGGTCAAGGTTTGGGCGTTCACCCGCCACCCCAATTCCACCCGCCGGGTCTGGCCGTTGTACGCAAATTCACAGCGATACCCAGGGGCGGGGCTGGCCTCGTATTCTGGGTTGGTTTCTAGGTAATTGCACCGTCGTAATTGCAACACACAACCGGGCAGGGGGATTAAATCCTCTGCCGTCAGGCGGGTCAATCGTTCCGGTTGCGCCCCACTCCCCCGCCACTTTTGGGGTTCCCGACAACTGTAGTACTGCACCTGGTCGGGGAAGAGCACCATCACCCTGGGTCGGTAGGCCTGCGCTGGGGTGAGGGCACTGGCCTGCTCGATAAATAGGGCGGGTTGCCCCTGGATGCCCCCCGGAATCAACCGTTGCCAGAGCCACAAATGCACATACCAGGCCGGTTCCGCCAGGGCTTGAGTGCGGTTATCAAACCAACCCGTTAACCAATCGCCCAACTGGGTCATTTCCTTGGTAGAAATACTCATTTTTTAACCATTTTTAACCATTGGGGGAGAGCGGGGGCAAAAATCTTCTATCGTTAAAAATACACCGGTCAATTGCCAGTCGGGCATGGTGCTTTTTCCCTCCCTATTGCAGGATTTGTTGCAGACCCATCCCCATCTGCGACCCCAGATTTATTTCAAAGCGTCCCTGACGGCGCTTTCCCATGCGATGGAAGACCAGGTGCTGGGCAGTGGGGATGAACCCCTGGTGATTGCCAATTTCCAAAAGGAACGCTACTACCGCCAGGAAACCCGTCGCTATCGCCAATTGGCCCAATACACCCCGCAAATTTATGTCCTGGCCGCCCCGGAGACGGATTTTGCCCAGGTGAGCGAACCCTACGCCACCATTCCCTTTGACCCCCAAGACCCCCTGGCGCAGGAATGGCATCTGGTGGTGCTCGGCTCCCATTACGCCGCCTGTTTGGTCTGCCGGGAACGACCGAGCGATACCCCCTTGATGGACCAGGCCCGCCGGTTTGAGGGGATTTGGACCTTTGACCGCACCGTGAGCCAGACCGTCGCCCGCCTGCTGTTGGAACGGATTCTCAGTTACCAGCCCCAATTGGCGGAGAAAATTCACCAGGCGCTGACCCGCTACGCCTGGACGGTGGAACCGCAGGAGACGGGCACATCCGGCTTGCACCCCGGCCCGTTTGTGGAGCGGCTGGTCACCTATCTCCAATCCAGTCAGTACAAAGTCCTGAAAGCCTACCGGGCCCTCAGCGACCAGGAACGGCAACAACGGCTGGTGAATTTAATCACCTCTGCCATCCGCAGTACCCTCAACCCGGAGCAAATTTTTCCGATTGCCGTGCAGGAGTTGGGGCAAAATTTCCCAGAATGTCGCTGTATTTTGTACCGCTGTCGTTCGCACCACCAGTCCGCCCGGATTGAATACGAATACACGTCGCCGGGGGTGCCATCCCTGAAGGGGGTGGATTGGCCTTTGGGGGAAAATCCCCTGTTTGGGTTGGCCTTGGGGCGGGACCGGGCGATTGGCTTGAACGATGTGACCACCGCCCCGGAATTGCGGGAATACGACCAACTGCGGGCCTTGCTCGCCCAGCACCGGGTGCGTTCCTGGTTGATGGCACCCATCATTCACCAGGGGATGTTGTTGGGGATGCTGGAATTGCACCACTGCGGCGGCGCTCCCTACCCTTGGCGGGAGGTGGATTTGAACTTGGTGACGGCGATTGCCAACCAGGTAGGCTTGGGGTTGGTGCAGGCGCAGGCGTACAAAAGTTTGGCGGAACTGAACCAGCAGTTGGAAGCCCTGGACCGCACCCGCACCAATTTGATCGCCATCATTGGGCACGAATTGCGTACCCCCCTGTCCACGATTCAGGTCTGTTTGGAAAGTCTGGCCACGGAGCCGGAGATGCCTGCTTCCGTGCGCCAGGAGATGTTGGCGGCGGCGATGAGCGATGCGGAACGTTTGCACAAACTGATTCAGGATTTTCTCACCCTGTCCCGGTTAGAGAGTGGTCGGGTGCAGTGGCAAAGTGAGGCGATTACCCTCTCGGAATGTGTGGAGTTGGCTTTGGCGCATCTGCGTTCCCGGGCACAGCGTTTGCCCCAGATTCAGGTGGATTTACCGGCGGATTTGCCCCTATTGCGTACCGATGGGGAGGGCATCGTGGAAGTGTTAGTAAAATTACTGGACAATGCCTGTAAATTTACCAGCCCGGAGGGACGGGTGACGGTGCGGGCACAGGTGCAATCGGGGCAGATGTTAGAGGTGGTGGTGGCGGATACGGGGCGGGGCATTGAACCCAGCCAACTCCAGGCGGTGTTTGACCGGTTTTACCAGGAGGAGGGGGCTTTGCGCCGCACGGTGGGGGGGACGGGGTTGGGGCTGGCGATTTGTCGGCAGATTGTCAGTGGCTTGGGGGGGCAAATTTGGGCGGAATCGGCGGGGCGGGGGCAGGGAAGCAAATTTCACTTTACGATTCCCCTGGGGGTACGCCCGGATTGGGGGGATATGTCCCGTCCGGTTGAAACTTGAACACCACCAGGGCCATGTCATCTAAAATTGCCGCCGGGCCGATAAAGGCTTGGACATTGCGCATAATCGCCTGCTGAATCCTGGCCACGGGCTGATGCCAATGGGTGCGGGCGACCTGGCAGAGCCGTTCGATGCCGTAGAGTTCCCCCTGGGGGTTGGCCGCTTCGGTGATGCCATCGGTGAATAAAATGCCCCCGTCCCCCGGTTGCAAGCGCACTTGGCGGTTCCGGACGTAGGGCTGAATGTCCGGTTCCAAGGCCAGGGGAAACCCCAAATCCAGGGTGTCAATCCGTTCCCAGTCCCCGTTGGTTCGCAAAATAATCACTTCCTCGTGTTGCCCGGTGATGGACAACTGCCCCCGGTCGTGGTGCAAAAGGGTGAGGGTGAGGGTGCGGCCGTAGCCCATCCGGGCCACGCTGTCATAAATCACCCGATTGAGAATGGTGAGCAAATGCGCCCCGCAGGATTCCCCCTGGGTGAGGAGCGTCCGTACCGCCACCTGGGTCATCAGCATCAGCACCCCACTTTCCAGACCATGCCCGGTAATATCGCCGATGCTCAACCAGGTCTGTTGCCCCTGGGGATAGACGTCGTAATAATCCCCCCCCACCTCCGTCGCCGGGTACATCACACCGCTGACCGCCAACTGGGGGGTATGGGCCAATTCCTCGGGCCGGGGCAGGGACAGGGCTTGCAATTGGCGGGCCACCGCCACTTCCGCCCTAAGGCGCAGGTTATCCGATTGGAGTTGGTGGTTGAGGGTTTGAATCTGGGCATTCGCCTCTGCCAGTTGGTTGGTGCGCTGTTGGACTTTTTCCTCCAGTTCTTCATTCAATTGCTCCAAGCGCTGAATCATCGGGTTGCTCACCCGCAGGAAGAGAAACGCCCCCAGCCCATTCACCACCATCGCCGCCCCCAGGGCGATCCAACTGGCGTGGAGAAAGGGTTCCCGCACCTCGCTCAGATGAATTTGGTTGGCCACCACCCAATTCAAACCCTGCACCGGCTCGATGGCGGCCAAGACCTGCCTCTGGGTTTGCAAGGGGATTACCCCAACGAAGCGCTGGGGTGGGGTGCGGACCATTGCCGCCAGTAATCCCCCTTCTCGCAGTAAGGTCTGGCGGGATTTGATGTTGACCGCTAGTTCCAGTTCCACATCGTCCCAACGGCTGACGAAAATTTGGAAATCATCACCCGTGGGGATCAGGAGAATAAACTCCCCCGTCCGGGCGGAGCCGGTAAAACGACGGGCGGCTTCCTGGGCAATACTTAAGGTGAGCGGGATGTTTTTCGTTTGCCGGAATGTCTCTTCCAATAACCGCACCTGGCTATTGTTGGTTTCCTGGAGCCGCTCCAGGTTTTCCCGCACCGTCGCCCGAAACAAAATCAGCATCACCACCCCTGCCACCACCAGGGCGACCCCATTCATAATCAGGAGCAACAACCCAAACCGTTGCCGGTAACGGGACCAGGGCATGATTCACGCCGGGGCAATCAGGGCACCGCTGGCATCCACCCAGACCAGTCCCTGGGAAGGCGGTTCCTGGGGCGGTGTCAGCGCCAATTCCACCCGCTGGTCGGGGTATTGGTGCCGCAGGGATTGGGCATGATCCAGGGCCGCCCGGTAGGCCGTTTCCCCCCGGGGAATCACCACCCAATCGGGACGGGCGGGGCGTTGGGGCAAAACCCCCAAGGGCAAAAGTTGCTGATGCAGGGTTTCCAAATTCAGGGAAAAGCCAATCCCCGGCACGGTTTTCCCCTGGGGATGGTAGGCACCCACCAGGTCATCGTAACGCCCTCCCTGCCCCACCAACTGCACCGTATGCCCCTGGGTCACCGCCACCTGCAGGACGATCCCCGTGTAATAATCCCAGGGTTGCAAGAGACTCACATCCACAACCAGGGGAAACCCGGCGGGCAGAAGTTCCACCAGGGATTTCAGGTGATTCACCCGCTGCCATTGCTGGGGCGTGAGTTCCCAGGTACCCAACCGCTGAAAGACCTGTGCCGGTTCCCCCCGCAAATCCAGCCACGCCAACGCCTGTTCTCGCCAGGGGGAGGGCAATTGCCCCAAGGCCACCCGGTCTAAATGGATGAGTGCCTGGGTCACCAGGGTCTGCCAAACCGGGGGAAACCCCTGAATCCACAACCGGGTCAACCCCGCCTCCCCCAAAACCACCCGCCAGGGGGGCAAGTGAATCGCCGTCAAGCCATCCTGCAACAGCCGTAATATTTCCGCATCCGCCAAGAGTCCCCCCGCTCCCAGCAGTTCCACCCCCACCTGAAACGACTCCTGGCAATGCCCCCGTTGGGGATGGGGCCGAAATACATTCGCCACATAGTAAAGCCGTTGGGGATGGGGCACCTGCCCCCAGCGACTGGCCGCCACCCGGGCAATGGAAGCCGTCACATCGGGACGCAGGCCGTAAATCCCATCCCGGTCTTGAATTTGTACCACCCGCTCCGGGCGCACCCGTCCTCCCGCCACCAGGGTATCCAACCGCTCCAGGGTGGGGGTGACCACCCGTTGATAGCCCCAGCGGTGAAAGGCTCCCTGCAACCGTTCCCGAATCCAGGTTTTCTGGATCACCTCCAGGGGCAATAAATCCCGACTGCCGGTGGGCGGCTGGAAGCTCATGTACCGCTCATTTACCAAAGAAACCAAACAGACCCTTGCCCTTCTTCTTTTCGGGGGTGGTTTTGGCTTTGGCCTCGTTCTCCTTGGCTTGCTTGGCCAGCATTTTCTCCACCACTTCCAGCCCTTGGCTCGCCCGGGTATTACTTGGGTCCCGTTTCAAGGCCCGTTCAAAATGGATTTTCGCCATTTTCAGTTGGTTGGTCTGGAGGTAAACATAACCCTTTAGGCTCAAACAACGGGCATCGCCACTGTCCAATTTCAACGCATCATCCAATTCCCGCAGGGCACCGGGATAATCTTTCATCCGCACCAATTCCTCGGCTCGGTTGTAGAACTGATCCAGGAAGGAAGGTTTCGCCGGTTCGGGGGCGGCTGGGGGTGGGGTGCTCGCCGCTGGGGCTTCCGGGGTCGCAACTGGGGTCGGGGCGGGACGATTCACAAAGGCCACCGTATTCCCCGCATACTGCCAGCGCAACATGGCGAGATTCAGTTCGCTGATTTCGTTGATCACCTGCATGGTTTCGTGGGGGACGGCAAACTGCCGCTCGTTGAGTTTTCCCAAGGTTTCCCGGTAATAGGTTTCCGGGTCGGATTGGCGCAACAGCAGATTGGCGGCTTCGGTTTCAAAAGGGAGGGTGTCCTGGGCGACCCGTTGCCCAATCATTTTCAAAATCAGGTTATGCTCCGCCCGCACCTTATCGTTGAACAGTTTTTCGTAGGCGGGATTCACCAACCGGGAGAGGAGTTGGGCGGCAATCTGCCGGTCTTCTTCACTCAGATGGCCGGTGGTGTCCGGGTGCAAGGCCCGCGCTACCCGCATATAGCGACGGCGAATGTCCTGGGGACCCGCATCCAAGGGCACGCCCAAAATGGCATGGTAATCTATTTGCTGAAAGCGGCCTAGTCCTTGTTGAATGCTGAAATCCATAGGGTTTGGCGGGTGAAGCAGATGTGGTCTAATCAGTATAACCTGGACTTTTCGTCATGTCTGATTCCCGATTGAACCCGTGCGTGAGAGTTTTGTGTCATGTCTCTTTCTATCCTACTGTACCAAGTGGATGCCTTCACCGACCAACTCTTTGGCGGTAATCCGGCGGCGGTTTGTCCCTTGGCGGCACCCCTTCCCCCTGGGCTATGTCAGGCGATTGCCCTGGAAAATCACCTCTCGGAAACGGCGTTTCTCTGGCCGGATGGGACGGGCGGCTACCACATCCGCTGGTTTACCCCGACTCAGGAGGTGGATTTGTGCGGCCATGCCACTTTGGCGGCGGCCTACGTGGTGGGGGAATTTGTGGAACCCGGTTGTGACCAGGTGCGGTTCCAGAGTCGCCAAGAAACCCTGACCGTTCGCAAACAGGGGGATTTGTGGGAATTGGATTTCCCCCGCTGGCCGTTGACCCCGGCGGAACCGACGGCGCCGTTAATTGCTGGGTTGGGACTCACTCCCCAAGCGGTCTGCCGCAGTCCCAGGGATATTGTGGCGGTGGTCGCCGACCCGGAGGTGGTGAAACATCTGCAACCGGATTACGCCCAACTGGCTCAGTTGGACTGTTTGGGGGTGATCGTCACGGCTGAGGGGCGGGGGGTGGATTTTGTCTCCCGGTTTTTTGCTCCCCAAGCGGGCATTCCCGAAGACCCGGTGACGGGTTCGGCGCACTGTGCCTTGGTGCCCTACTGGGGCGAACGCCTGGGCAAAACTGAACTGCACGCCCGGCAACTCTCCCCCCGGGGCGGCGAATTGTGGTGTACCCTCACGCCCGAGCGGGTGCTAATCCGGGGCGGGGCGGTCTGCTATCTCACCGGGCAAATTCATCTGGGGGAACCCATGACCCCCATCCCTCAACAAATGTAAAAAAAACTCTAAAAATCTTAAACAATTAACACCTCTGCCCCAAGGTTTCTTTGATACTTGTAAGTAAGTATGATTTGTATGATTTGGGGGCAAAATTAATGAATCACTCCTGGAGTAAGCAGGTAGGTTGGCTCGGTATGACCCTGGTAACGGCGGTGGCTCTGGTGACCCTGCCCACGCCAGCCGGGAACACCCAACCGGATACCTTTGGTGCCATCAGTTGGTCGCGACGCACGGGTGCCCAGGGGTATGCCTGGGGCTACAATAACCGGGCGGCGGCGGAAAATCGTTCCCTGCGGGAATGTGAAGCCAGTGCCGGGACAGGGGATTGCCGGGTGATGGTGTGGTTCCGCAATGCCTGTGGTTCGATTGCCCAAACCCGGGATGGGTCGGTGGGCACGGGCTGGGGGAGCAATCCCGCCCTGGCGGAAAAATACGCCCTGCAATCCTGTCGCCAATATGGACCCTGCCGGGTCTCCCGCACCTTCTGTTCCAACGAATAGGCGTTCAAAACCCAGCTTCCGCTAAGCGTTGGCTAAATTCCGCCCAACTGAGATTTTGCTCCAAGTACTGAATCTGCTGGGGATGATAGGGGGCTTGGATGCGATCCACCCACAGAATTTCCGCATCCGCTGCCAAAACCGGCACATCCGGCTCAAAGGCGGTGGCACGGGTCAGGGAACTGGTAAAGCCTTTGTAGATTAGAATTTCCCCCTCCCCCTGTTCATCCCGAACCGTTAACCGCAGTACCTCCCGGGGGTGGGAACGGCTGTAATTTTCCAAACGCTCTTGGGGAGTGGTCATGGTTTAAGAAAGAGCCGTGCGACCTTGTTTGGCTAACCGTACCAGCAGAAAATAAGCCAGACAAAAGCCATACACCACCAAACCCACAATCCCCCAAAACCCCAAATCCGCCGGGGATGTGCCCCGATGGAACCATTCCCGATAGCCCCAGGGTGCCGCCAACCACACCCGACATTGGTTATCCGCCAGCAGGGCAGGCATACTCTTTAGCCCACAGCCCCAAAAGGGTACCATTGCCACCGCCCCCAAACTCGCTGACCAGGTGACAACCCACCGCCAGATATTCGTCACCCGCGCCAACAGCCCCGGACGTTCCACCAGTTCCTCATTCAAATCCAGCCAAAACCACAGGGAAACCGGGATCAACACCTGCGCCAAAAAAGAAGTGAAAAAACTCACCGGCAAAGCGGCAATCATTAAATACACATTGATCATCAACAAACTCGCCACCTGCCAATAAATCCGCAATAGGGTCACCACCGCCCGTGCCCGCTGACTCCACGCCCAGACCAGCAACCCCAGGGGCACCAGCACATAAAACAGTACCGCCACCCGGTAATACATCCAAACCAACGTAGTCAACCAGCTTTCCGGCATAGGGCTTTGGACACAGGTGGGGAAACATCACAGCCAAACTTAGTCTAAACCAACTTTGTCCCCCCGCTCACCCCCAGTCACGGTATTATTAAGTAGTGTAAACATTAAAAAAATATAAAAACTTGTTTCAGAAGACCGGTTATACCCTGCGGTGGCTGAAGGGGGTGGGGGAGGTGCCCGCCCAACAGTGGAATGCGCTGGCATTGCCCTTGGCGACTCCCTTTTTGGAGTGGGAGTGGTTGAACCACCTGGAGACCTCCGGCAGTGCCATTCCCCGCACCGGCTGGTTGCCCCGGCATTTGACCCTTTGGCGGGGAAATACCCTGGTGGCGGCGGCTCCCCTCTACCTCAAGGGGCACAGCTACGGGGAATTTGTCTTTGACCACCAGTGGGCGGAATTAGCCTATCGGTTGGGGGAACCCTACTATCCCAAGCTGGTGGGGATGACCCCTTTTACCCCGGCGGTGGGCTATCGGTTTTTGATAGCGCAGGGGGAAAGTGGGGTGAATGAGCTTTTTTTGGAAGCGATTGACCAGTTTTGCCAACGGGAGGGCATTTCCAGTTGTCATTTTTTATTTGCCGACCCGGAATGGAGCGAGGCGGTCGTGCCCCTGGGCTGGCATCGGTGGTTACATCACCATTACCTTTGGCAAAATCACCATTACCAGTCCTTTGAAGATTATTTAGCCCATTTCAATGCCAATCAGCGGCGCAATATCAAACGGGAACGGCAGGCGGTACACAAGGCGGGGATACGGATGCACACCTTGCACGGGGCGGAGATTCCCGAGCATTTTTTGAGTGTGATGTATGACCTGTATAGCAACACCTGCGACCGATTTCTCTGGGGGAGTAAGTATTTAACGCGGCAATTTTTTCAAAGTTTATACCGGGATTATCGGCATCGCTTATTATTCAGTGTTGCCACTACCAACCAAGGGGGAAATGAGCCAGTGGGGATGGCTTTTTGTATCATCAAAAACCAGCAATTGTATGGGCGGTATTGGGGGGCATGGCAGGAGGTGGATTCCCTGCATTTTGAGACCTGTTATTACACTCCCATTGCCTGGGCGATTGACCAGGGGGTGCAGACGTTTGACCCTGGGGCGGGAGGACGGCACAAGAAACGGCGGGGTTTTTGGGCAACTCCTAATTTCAGCCTGCACCGATTTTATACCCACCGGTTGGGAGCGATTTTGCCGGAATATATTCACCAGACCAACGAATATACGATCCAGGAAATTCAGGCAATCAACGAAAACATTCCGCTCAAAGCGACTCCCCCCCAAACCCAGGTGGCGGGGATGACCCTTTCCATCCATGAGGAAACCGAAGAGGGAAATGATTAATTAATGCTTTCAATAAATCCCGATAATCCATAGGCTAGAACTAAGATGATGTAGTGCTGTGACCTTTGGCTTTCTATAGTCTTTTAAGTAGTTATGGGATGCAGTTAAAACTGACTTGCCATAGGGGAATTATGCCAAATTTTCAGAAACAATCAGTGACTCTTTGGGGGCGATAAGATGATTGATGTGGGGGTGATTCCTGAAGATTAGGGATTGGTATGCTATAATTAGGGAAAAATTTTTATGTTCTAGGATAAAACGATGCAAATCTTAATTGACATTCCTGACTCGCTCTCTACTGAAAAGATTGATCAAATTATTGAAATGATTAAGAATCAATTAAACAATGAATCTGTTTCTATCAGAGTAGAAAAAGTGAAGCCTCGAAAAGTTTTTGCTCATCGTTTTGAAGTAGAGCAAATCAATATATCTAGTCGAGAATCTCTGCATGAGAGATAGAGTCTTTATTGATACTAATATTTGGGTGTACTCTCATCTCAAACAAAAAGATGACCGTAAATCTGATATTGCCACCTCATTGTTAGAAAATCTACCTACATTGGTGATCAGTACTCAAGTTTTGAGTGAATACTACAGTGCAATGCTCAAGAATAAGGTTCCAGATCACCTAATCCAAGAGAATCTGGAGGTAATGATTAGCGTGTCCGAAGTTCAAGTTATTCAAATCAGCACTATCAGACTTTGCCATCGCCTAAAAATAAATAACGGTTTATCCTATTGGGACAGCTTGATTATGGCTAGTGCGATTGAGTCCAATTGTCAGTATTTGTATTCTGAAGATATGCAAAAAAATCAGATTATTGATAAACAAGTCCAAATTATTAATCCATTTCAATAGTTATAGGGAATCTCTATTTAGGGCACTTCTATAAATTTAAAGTTAGCGGTCGCAGGGGGGTACCCCCGCCCTTGGTTCTGTGTAATCTGAGCATTTTAGCGAAATAATCTTCCAGTGGTGACAATAAATAGAGGTACCTAATAGTCACTTAAACAATTACACTAAAAACTAGGACGGGGTAGTGTTGCGACCTTTGGCTTGCGATAGTTTTTTAAGCAGTTATAGAATACAGTTAAAATAAAAACTGACTTGCCATAGGGGAATTATGCCAAATTTTCAGAAACAATCAGTGACTCTTTAGGGGCTATCGCAATCCTCATTCTCGCCTTGGTGATTATCAATAATGCGGGTATTATTCTCAATAGCCATGAGTTAATATATGAAAAAATGACAATTCCCCAGAACGTTCCCCCTGGTTTATCCTAGGGACAACCACGATAAGTGCATTGTTTTGCCCATGAAGCTGGGGGATTTATTAAATTCCATCACGCCCTATCTTCCGCCCCTCGCTGGGCAGAACCCCCTCTGGCAGGCATCGGTGACCGGGATTACCTGTGATTCCCGCCAATGCCAACCGGGGATGGTGTTTGTGGGTTTGCCCGGTACCCAGGTGGATGGGGGGGACTTTTGGCCGCAAGCCCTGGCCAATGGTGCGATTGTTGCCCTGGTCACACCCCGCCCGGATTTGCCCCCCCAGGTACTGCCGGTGTCGGACATTGCCCAAGCCTGTGGGGAATTGGCCGCCGCATTTTATGGTTATCCCTGCCGGTGTTTGCAAATGGTGGGGGTCACGGGTACCAACGGCAAAACCACCACCACCCACATTCTGGAATTTTTATTACAAAATGCTTTGGGAAATACAGCTTTATTAGGTACATTGTACAACCGCTGGCCGGGTTATACCCAAACGGCGAGTCACACCACCCCCTTGGCGGTGGAGTTGCAACGGGATTTGGCGCAGGCGGTGCAAGCGGGCTGTCGGGTGGCGGTGATGGAGGTAAGTTCCCATGCCCTGGCGCAGGGACGGGTGGCGGGGTGTGCCTACGATGGGGCGGTTTTTACCAACCTCACCCAGGATCATCTGGATTTTCACCGGACGATGGAAAACTACTTTCAGGCGAAGGCACTCTTGTTTGAACCCAACCTGTTGCGGGGGCGGGCGATTGTCAACCAGGATGACCCCTACGGGCAACGGTTGTTACGGGAATTAGAGCAACGCCATACCCCCCGGTGGAGCTACAGTGCGCTGGGGCAACCGGCGGATATAACGGTTCAGCAGGTGGACTATACGCCAGCGGGAATTACTGCCACCATGACCACTCCCGTTGGGGGTGGGATGCTTCGGATTCCCCTGATGGGGCAATTTAATTTGAGCAATACCTTGGCGGCGGTGGGGGCGGCTTTGCATCTGGGCGTTCGGTTTGAGCAAATTCAAGAAATCTTGCCCAAATTTCCGGGGGTGCCGGGGCGGATGGAGCGGGTGCGGGTGTGCCCGGAGCAGGAGATTACCGTCGTGGTGGACTATGCCCATACCCCGGATGGGTTGGCGAATGGTCTGCGGGCGTTGCGTCCGTTTGTGGGCGGGCGGTTGATCTGCGTGTTTGGCTGTGGTGGCGACCGGGATCGCACTAAACGTCCCATGATGGGCAAAATTGCCGCCGAATTGAGCGATATGGTCGTCGTTACCTCGGATAATCCCCGCACGGAAGACCCCCAGCGGATCATCCAGGATATTCTGCAAGGCATTCCTGGCACGCCCTTGGTGATCCCGGATCGGCAGGAGGCAATCCACCGAGCGATTCACATGGCACAGCCTGGGGACGGAGTAATGATCGCCGGGAAAGGTCACGAGGATTACCAAATTTTAGGCACGACCAAAATCCATTTTGACGACCGGGAAGAGGCGACCATTGCGCTGAACAATCGTTACAGTCGGGGTTGAGCCACCACCCGATTGCGGAGGGTACCCAGTCCCGTAATGCGTATTTGCACTTCATCCCCCGGTTGCAGTGGGCCAATCCCCGCAGGCGTGCCCGTCAGCACCACATCCCCCGGCAGGAGGGTCATCACCTGGCTAATATAGCTCACCAACACCGGCGGTTTGAACACCATTTCCTGCAACTTGGCCGCCTGTTTCCGTTCCCCATTCACCCAGGTTTCCAGGGTCGCCTCCAGGGACAATTCCCGCACGATCCCCGGCCCCAAGGGACAAAACGTATCAAACCCCTTACTGCGGGTCCATTGCTCATCCCGTTTTTGCAAATCCCGCGCCGTCACATCGTTGGCAATGGTATAACCCCAAATCGCCGCCACCGCCTCTTCCGGGGTCAAACGCCACGCCTTCTGCCCGATCACCACCGCCAATTCCCCCTCGTAGTCCACCCGCCGGGACTGGGCAGGATAAACGATGTCCCCCCCCGGAGCCAACAGGGTGGTGGGGGGTTTGAGAAAAATCACCGGCTCCACCGGCACCGTCGCCTGCATCTCGGCGGCATGGTCAATGTAATTACGCCCAGCGGCAACAATTTTACTGGGCAGGGTGGGTACCAAAAGCTGATAAGTGCCCGGTGCCAACCTTTCCCCGGTTTCTCTCCCCCCCAACCAGGGCGCATCCGTCCACACCTGCATGGACTCATCCGCCGCCACCGTGCCATACACCACCCGCTCTGCCGTCCACACCCGCACTTGCATACGCTACCTATCATCACCTCTGAATTGTTTGTTATAATACTAGACTGTTTCGTTCATGCAGGAGCCATTGAACCCCCTATGACCGTTGCCCCCAAACCCTTTTATGAGACCATGTACATTCTGCGCCCGGACTTGGGGGATGAGTTGACCCAGCAGGCGATTGAGAAATTCAAAACCACTTTGAGCGAAGTGGGGGGCGAGGAAATTCAGGTGTTGAACCGGAGACGGCGGCGACTGGCCTACCCAATCCAAAAATTTTCCGATGGCATCTATGTCCAGTTAAACTACTACGGCAACAGCAGGACGGTAGCGGCCTTCGAGCGAGCCATGCGTCTCAGTGAAGAGGTGATTCGGTTTTTGACCATTGCCCAAACGCCTCCCCAACCCGCACCAGCAGTAGAACCGACCGCCGTTGCCACCCCGGAGTAGGCATTGGCGGTAAAAAAATTAGCAGTAAAATGCCCTAACATAGTTTTCTATAGATTGCATGGCAAACTCCTCGCCCTGGTGTTAAACTGAAGCCAGGTCAGTTGGATTTTGGTGAGGAGTTAATCCCCGTGACTGCCAGTTCCCTACAGGAGAATGTTGCGACCCTGCAACAACAGCTTGACCAGAGAAACCAGCTTGTCCACCAACTCTCCCAAGAGTTATTTCACCGGGTGGTGCCCCAGCGGGGACGGCAACAGGTTTTCGAGTATCTTCTGCGTGCCCAAGCCCAGGAAATTCAGCGGTTAAAAGCCCGGCTAAACCAGTACAGCCATCTGGTCAACCAGTTATCGGCGGAATTGTTTCACCGTCTGCATCAGGAGCGGCGGGTGGATGCGGGCACGGTGGTGGCACTGCAAGGGCAGATTGAAAAATTGCAGGGGGAATTGCGCCAGGCTCAGCAGGATGTGCAACGGCGGGAACAGGAATTAGTCCAGGTGCATGGGTCGTTGGTGTCGGCACGGGAACGCAACCAAAATTTAGAAACCATCCTGCGGGATTTGCCGGAGGTCTATCGCCGTCGGTTCAATGCCCGGCTTGCCCCGGTGAAAGAGCAACTGGCGAAGCTCCAGGAGGAAAATCGCCGCCTCCAGTCCGAATTACAGCGCTATGGTGCTTTGACCCAAACCATAAACAAGCGGGAACCTGCCGCCAGTATTGATCTGCCCAAATTCCCGCCCCTACAGGCTATATCCCGGGTGATGTCCTGATGCCACCCCGTTGGTCTCGCCGACCTGACCCCGCAGACCCGGCTTACCGGCGGTTGGCTGACCGCATTAATTTGGCAGTACATATTGCTTTTTTTGCCGCCACCAATTCTACTTTGTGGTTTTTCCATGAATTGAATGGAGCCTTTCCCCGTTTGCCCTGGGTGACGGGGTTGTGGGGGTTGGGACTCCTGGTGCATGGGTTTTATGTGGTGAAATTGAGTGGGGGTGAGAATCAATAAATTTGCCATATCTTTACCAATAACATCCCCCTTCTACCACCTGAAAATTGCCTGGCACTTCGGTCGGATTCGGGCGCACCCAATAGTCGTTAAATAATTTTTGAAAAAACGGGTCATCATCCCAGCGTTTGCCCCGAATGCCAAATAAAATTTGGGTGGCTCCCCCCAAATGTATCCCTTTTTTCCCCAAGCGTTTCACATGGGCGGCTAAGGGTAAGCCATAGGCTCCGGCACCAATAATCGCTATATCAAATTCTATTTGGGTAACTTGTTCCTTCATCCACTCAAAAGCGGCAAACCAATCAGGAAAACCGCAATCATTCCCGGCAATGGACTGCACCGACTTAAAAGTTTTTAGGGTAAATTCGGGTAAGATATTGGGGTTAGGAAATAATAACTCTCGCTTGCGATATTGTTGTTCAATCGTCTTGGCAAATGGGTGAATCACTAATAGGGTTTTACCCCCTAGTGCGACTGACCAAGGCTGTTCGTGATAATAGGGTTCCAAATCCGGCAATTTAACGGTAATGACCCTAGGCATCCGTTCCCTTAAAAATCGTTCTTCCGGCAACCAGGAACCTAAAATATCAATTTCTTGTATATCCTGTAACATCTGTTCGCAAAAACGTTCTAAATACTCCGGTTCAACTGGGAAAAATCCCGCATTATAGCGCATCTTTTTTTGGATATTTTCATCCCACCAAAACGGACGGTTTTCCCCTTGGATATAGGCTAAACTTTTGTGTAACAAAAACTGGGATTTTTGGTGAATGCTGTAGTAGTACATCAAAGCCGCCATTTCCACACCCCCAAACCGGCAAATCATACAGGGTTCCGGGGCAGAAATTTTGGCTTGAATTACATCACTCGCTGCCTGCCCCGAGTAATCTACCGCTGGTAAGGATGGGGCAATGTGCTGGCGGGTCCATCGCTTTCCCCACCCATAAATCCGGCGGCTGGTATTCAAAATAGAAATTACGGCAGGATGTACCATTGTCCTAGCTACCAATAGGCTTTTACACGGTCAATTTTCGGCGGCACTTCTTGAGGCGCCGGTCGCACCCAATGTTCGTTATATAACTGTTGAAAAAATGGCATTTCATCCCACCGCCCCCCTTTGATACCAAAAAGGATTTGCGTGGGGCCCCCCAAATGGATGCCTTTTTTGCCAAGACGTTTCACATGGGCGGCTAAGGGCAATCCATACGCCCCGGCACCGATAATCGCTATATCAAATTCGATTTGAGCAATTTCACCACACATCCATTCAAAAGCGGCAAACCAATCGGGAAAACCGCATTCATTCCCGGCAATAGACTGCACGGACTTAAACGTTTTTAGGGTAAATTCGGGTAAAATTTTGGGGTTTTGAAATAATAATGCTCGCTTTTGATATTGCTGTTTGATCGTCTCCACAAAGGGATGCACGACCAATACGGTTTTACCCGCTAATGCTTCTGACCAGGGATGTTCATGGTAATAGGGTTCTAAATCCTGAAAACTGACGAATTTGGCTTGGGTTAACAAATGCTGAATTTGCCGCACATAACCATCCTGTTTCCCTTCCCAAAAAGCCAGAATATCAATGATTTGCATATCCTGGAGCATCCGTTCGCCAAAGCGTTCCAAATACTCCGGGGTATCTGGGAAAAAACCCGCATCAATTCGCATGGATTCCTGGGCACTTTGATCCCACCAAAAATGCAGAATTTCTCCCTGAATATAACGCCAGGATTTTTCCCCCCAATATTCGGAAGCCCGCCGTCGGTGATAGGCACGCAGGGTAGCATTTAATTCCACGTTGCCAAAGCGACAAATCAGACAGGGGGCAGGGGATTCCAGAGTTTTTTTGATCCAATCGCTCCCGGCTTGACCGGCATAATCCACCTGAATCGGTGCTGGGGATGGCAGGGGCAAAACCCCATACAGCCGCCGCAGTAATTTTAATAATTTGATCGTGAACGATGCGGACAACAGCGTATTTCCTTTTAGGGAGATTTTTTTAACCTATTTCCCCTGATTATACCCTGCTTCACACATCATCTAACCAATCCCATTGGGTAAACATCGCCGCCTGCCCATAAAGGTTACCCATTGCATCGACAACATTCCATAAAATGGCATTGCGAATGAAAAATTTGCGACCTTGACGGCTGATGCGGATGCCCTGGTAATGGTTTGCCCAACCCTGTTGTTGCACCTGTTGTAAAAAATGTTTACGTTCGGGTTGCACTTCTGGTTCCGCAGAGAACCGAGATGGCAGACCGATCAATTGATCCCAGGTGGTTTCCCATAAATCCAAAGCCCTTTGATTGGCATAATTAAACTGGGGGTCAGCTTGGGTGTCATGGGATAAAACCACCCTTGGGCTGTGAAATAAAGCCGCTCCGAATGAAGTCAATTCACCCATTTCAGGGAGTAATGGTTGCCCTGTCCAATGATAGAAACTCTCGCACAAAAGCGCACTGTGTTGTTCCACCCATGCCTCTTGCCAAGGGTATGCGTTCATTCTCTTAGCCCGTTGTCAGGGTATCCAATTTCGCCCGCACCGCCTGAATGTCCTGCCACATCAGCCATTTGGGGCTACCCACCTCCCGGGATGGGTTCCGCAGGAGATAGGCAGGATGCAACACGGGCATACAATCGTACCCCTGCCAGGTGAACCACTGCCCGCGAATTTTGGTAATGCCCCGTTTTTCTTCCAAAATGGCTTGCACCGCCACTGCGCCAGTGAGGAGAATCACCTTCGGGTTCACCAACCGGATTTGCTCCAAAAGATAGGGTTTACAAGCGTCCACCTCCTGGGGTTCCGGGGTGCGATTGCCCGGTGGACGGCACTTGACCACATTGCAGATGTACACATCCCGTTCGGAATCCAAATGGACGGAAGCCAGGATTTTATCCAGCAATTGCCCCGCCCGTCCCACAAACGGCAAGCCGGTTTCGTCCTCCTGTTGCCCTGGACCTTCGCCGATGATCATCAGGGGTGCGTGGGGATTGCCCCGGCTGACGACCACATGGGTGCGGGTGGCGGCTAATTCACACTTCTGACAGGTCAGACAGGTGGCGGTTAATTCTTCCAAATTGGCATAGGTAGCGGTTGGAGCGGGTGGGTCGGGGGGAGCCGCCAATTGAAATAAGTCCATCTGTTCAGCCATAGATTAGCCCAGTGAAGCGGGATTATTGGATTGATTGACCTCGATTTGTCCGTTGGTGGCAGACTCGGTAGCAGTTCGCGCCCAATGCTGCACCACCTGCTCCAAGGCGGGAATATGCACATCCCGTTGGGGGAACGGAATAGTGATATTGTATTTCGCCAAACTCTCCACCACCCGGTAGTACAGGTCACTTTTGATGCGATATTGCTCCCGGGGTTCACAAATCCACACCAGCAGGTCGAACATAATGGCACTTTCCCCGAAATTCACCAACCACACCTGGGGCGCGGGATTGGCTAACACATCCGTATGACGACGAGCCGCCTCCAGCAAAGCCGTCCGCACCGTTTCCACCGGCGAACCGTAGGCGACCCCCACCGGCAGATGCAACCGGGACACGGGATTGCCCAAACTCCAATTGATCACCTGGTTGTCCACAAACCGGGAATTCGGCACGATGATGGACACTCGATCCAGGGTGCGAATTTCCGTCGTGCGAGTGCCGATCCGCTCCACCGTCCCCTGCAAATCCCCCACGTTGATAAAATCCCCCACCTGAATCGGGCGCTCCAGGGTGATGATCAGACCGCTGACAAAATTATTCGCCGTATTTTGCAACCCAAACCCGATCCCCACCCCCAGCACACTCGCCAACAGGGTCAGGGAACTCACATCCAAGCCCCAAATTTGCAAAAGAATAATCGAACCCAGCAGTACCATCGCATAGCGGGTAAACACCGCCACCAATTCCCGCACCCGCTGATCCGCCCCCGCCATCTGCAACACCCGGGATTTGAGTACCCCCGCCACCGTCCCGGATAAAATCCACAGCAGGACAAACAAGGTCACCAGCACCAGCAAATCCAACAGGGAATACCCCCGGTTCCCCAGGGTGACAATGGAAGTGGTCAACCCCACCACCAACGCCCGGAACAGGGAATAGCGGACACTCCGGCTCAGGGGAAATAAATCCGTGGTGTACAGAAACACCGCCAGCCACAGCCCAGTTTGCATGCCGATAAACCCCATCTGGGTAATCAGGCGCAGGGTGCCCTCCAAATGGGGAGCCGTTGTATGTACTGCCCGGGTGAGTGCCCGCACCGACCACTGGCGGAGCCAACCCAGCCCCAAATGCCCCACCAAAGCCATGACCAGCGTAATCGCCGTAAATACCAACGCCTGGGAACGATAGTCGGGAGTGCGTTCCTGTTGCGCCTGGTTCAGGGCACTGTCAATCTCCCGCTTCCAAACCTCCGCCTGCACCTGGGGACTGCGCTCGCCCCCCAAGTCCGCACTGGTGACCGTCAACAAATGCTGGTCATTCAACCGCAGGGTGATCTGCCCAGTGGTGGGGTCCGGCACAATCGTCACCGCCGATACCCGCTGGGGGTCTGCTTGCCGCCGCTCGATTTCCTGAGAGAGTACCCGATTGACCGTATCCGCCCGTTCCACCCCGGTCAAATTGCCCGAATCCCGCACATCAAATAAAGGACGACCATCCACCACCACCGCCGAAGCCTTGCGGGAGAGCAACTGGGGTATGGGTCGTTGCTGTGCCCCCACCGGCAGACTCGTGAGGAGCCACCATACCGCCACTAAGGCTAGTAACCCACTCCACCAGCGACGCATACACCCCCCTGTTCAATCCCTTTTGATATTTTTAGTTAATTTAGTTAATCCCAGTGTAACTTACTCTGCCAGAGCCGCTGGCATTTCCACCGGGGCAATTGTATAGCTTCCGTAATTACGCAAACAACTGGTTTCCTGCGCTAATGCCGCCAACGCCTGCGCAATCCGGGGCTGGCACTGGGCACCCTCTAAATCCACTGAGAAAAAATACTCCCCCAGGGAACGGCGGGTGGGACGGGATTCAATGCGGCTGAGATTGATCCCCGCCTGGGCAAAATGCGCCAATGCCCGCACCAAGGCTCCCGGTGCGTTTTCCGGCACACTAAACGCTAAGGTGGTGTGGCTCCCCTGCCGGTGAGGATTGGTTCCAATGACCCAAAAACGGGTGAGATTATCTGCCGCCAAATCCACCGCCAAGACGGGTAAATGCGCTAACTCAGCCGCCCGGGGGGAAGCAATCGCCGCCGCCGCCGGTTCCCGCTGGACGTACTGCAAGGCTTCGCTCGTAGAACGGGTGGGCAACCAGGGCACATGGGGTAAATGCTCCTCCAGCCAGTACTGACATTGTCCGAGGGCTTGGGGATGGGAATACACCCGTTGAATCTGGTTCATTTCCGAACAGTGGCTAATCAGGACGTGGGCAATGGGCAGGATCAACCCCTGCTGAATGTACAAATCCGGCAACCGCCAGAGCAAATCCAACGTGGTCGTGACGCTCCCTTCCAGGGAATTTTCCACCGGCACCACCCCGTAGTCCGCCTCCCCCTGCGCCACGCTGTGCAACACCTGGGCAATCGTACTGGTGGGCAACCATTGCGGACGCTCCCAGCGCTCCCCAAACCGATGGGCAACCGTTTCACTGTTGGTGCCCGTAGGTCCGAGATAGGCAATGCGGGGATCAGCAAACATACGGAGTTGGGGGCATTCAGTGTTAAGATAATTTACAACGTCAGTAATTAGGTGTTTTATGTTGGTACATTTTGCGGCTCAGGAATCGGTGACCGTGCCCGTGCCGCGCCAACCTATTCCTATTGAACACTACCTGCGCCAACCCCAGCGATTGGTCTATGCGATTGCCGACCCCCAGCAGGTGGAAGTGTTGGCTGACCAGGTGTACCGACTGAAAATGCGCCCCCGCAATTTTTTTTCGTTTACCATCCAGCCCGTGGTGGATATGCGGGTGTGGACGGAAGCTTCTAATATTTTGCACATCCAGTCCGTCGGCTGTGAAATCCGGGGCGTGCCCTACATTGACCGCCGGTTTCGGCTGAATTTAACGGGTACCCTACAGGCGGTGCGTTCGTCCCGGGCTTCCTCCTTGGTGGGGCAAGCCCAGTTGCAGGTGGAAGTGGAGGTGCCCCCGCCTTTGAATATGATGCCTAAGATCATTGTGGAAGCCGCCGGGGACAGCCTGCTCAGCAGTGTGTTGGGGTTGATCAAACAGCAATTGACCCGGCAATTGATTACCGATTATCAGCAATGGGTCGCCAGCACCACCCAGGCGGACGCCAACCCCCAAGGTCATCTGGTTTGGGAAACCTGACAGGGACGAAAGGACAGGCGATGGATGCTACTGGGTCCGTACCGTTGCAGGGCAAGGCGATGGGTAGGCGTACCGTACCCCTTATTGCGGGCTAAATCATAAACGGGGTAGGTTGATGCAAGTTGCGTTAGACATTCATCCCGCCAGACTTTCGCCAATACACTGGCGGCAGCAATGCTGATTTCAGTGGCATCCCCGTCAATCACCGTTTTTTGGGGGTAGGGCAAATCGGGAATGGCATGGCACCCATCCACCAGACATACATCGGGTGTGAGGGGAATGGCAGTAATGGCTCGGTACATGGAGCGCAAGGTGGCTTGGAGAATATTATAGGTATCAATTTCCCAGGGGTCTGCCCAGGCGATGTGCCACCCCAGCGCTATGTTTTGAATGCGGGGCACCCAGGCTTGCCTCTGCCGGGGGGTCAATTGTTTGCTTTCACAGAGTCCCCAGCGGTGCAATTGGGCTTTGCCCGTTGCATCCAGCACCACGGCGGCACTCACCACCGGTCCGCAGAGGGCACCCCGTCCCACTTCATCCACGCCCAATTCCCGGTGGGTTAGCATGGGCACAACCCGGTACATGGTTTATGGCTGAGTTTACCCCGTTTCAGAGTAGCTTTAGCGACTGTATGCCCATGTACGCCCCGGCGCAACAGGTGGCGGACTATTTGGATGCCCACCAGGGTTGGTTTCACCGCTGTGCCCAGCCGATGCAGGTGGAACCGATTGGGAAAACCGGCTATGCCCTGGGGTTGGGGCGGTTTGGGGCATTGGGTTATGAATTGGAACCCCGGATTGGCTTGGATTTGCTCCCCGCTGAGGGGCGAACCTACCGCATTCAAACCGTCCCCGTGCCGGGATTTACCCCGGAGGACTATCAGGTGGATTTTCAGGCGAGTTTAACCCTCGTGGAAATGCCTTTATCCCCGGAACTTGCCCCGGAATTGCCCCATTTGAGCGTCATGACCCAGGTGGAATGGCATTTGGATTTGGGGGTGGCGGTGCATTTTCCCCGGTTTATCAAGGTACTACCGGAAACCCTGATCCAACGCACGGGGGATGGGCTACTGCGGCAGATTGTCCGGCAAGTGTCCCGCCGTTTGACCCGCCGGGTGCAGGAGGATTTTCACCACAGCCAGGGTTTGCCCATGCCCAAACCGGTGCATCAGTTTCGCTGGTGGCGTCGCCACGACCAACGCCGGTGCTGAGCCGCCTGGTAAAGTTCCGTGCGGGTAAGGGGACGACCCTGCTGGGTTTGCCGCTGGGCTAAATCCAGTAACCATTGGGCATTACAGGCGGTCACCACATCCTGCCATTCCGGTCGGGTTACATCTGCCAAAGTTAAGCAGGTGCCCGTCATCGCTCGTCCTTTACCAAAACTGAGACTGAGCAATGGGTCTGTTTGCCAGTTCAAGCCAATTTCCACCGGTTCCCCGTCCGGCAATACCCCTTGTGCCAACCGGGTCGTGCCTTGGGGATAGGGGGCAGGCGGACGCAGGGTGAGGGAATTGAGAATCACCCCCAGGGAACTGCCCGCCATCAACGCCGCCGCCCAAGTGGGGGTCAATGCCCAACCCCAGGGGAGAAACACCCCCGCCGCCAGGGGAATGGCAACCGCATTGTACAAAAACGCCCAAGCCAGATTTTGGTAAATTTTCGCCAGGGTGCGTTGGCTCAAGGTCAAAGCCGCCAGCACATCCCGCAGGTCGTTGTGAATGAGGACAATGCCCGCACTTTCCAACGCCACCTGGGTACCCTGCGCCATGGCAATGCCCACCTGCGCCGCCATCAACGCCGGGGCATCGTTACTGCCGTCCCCCACCACCGCCACCCGCAGACCTTGCGCTTGCCATTGGTTCACCCAGTCCACCTTATCCGCCGGGAAGAGTCCCCCTTTGACCTGATCCGACCCTAACCCCAGGGTTTGCGCCAGGTATTGCACCACTTCCGGGCGGTCCCCGCTCAACACCCGCACCTGCATCCCCTGTGCCTGCAACGCCTGCACCACCTCAGCGGCTTCCGGGCGCACCTGATCCCGCAGGAGGATCACCCCCACCGGTTCACCCGCTACCTGCAATGCCACCAGGGTTTGACCGGGTGCCAGTGCCAGGGGTAATTCCCGTTCCTGCGTCCAACGTCCCAGGGAAACCGGATAACCCGCCACCTCAGCGGTCACCCCCACCCCCGGTTGCGGCTGAAGGGCTGTAATCTGCCAGGTGCGGTTAACCGACGGTGCCCCGGTGCGAATCCCCACTGCCAAGGGATGGGTACTGCCCCATTCCAACTGCGCCGCCAACTGCCAGAGTTCCGCTTCATTGCTCACCAACGGATGGGGAGTCAGTAATTTCACCTGCTCCACCCGGGGTTGTCCTTGGGTCAACGTACCCGTTTTGTCAAACACCAGGCAATCAATCCCCGCCACCCGCTCCAAAATATCGCCACCCCGGATCAACAGCCCCCGTTGCGCCCCCCGGGTCAACCCCACCAAAATCCCCATCGGCGTTGCCAAACCCAATGCACAGGGGCAAGCCACCACCAGCACCGCCGTCACCCGATGCACCGCCACCAGCCAAGGGTGTGCCAAATCCGACCACCACCAGGGTGCCACCACCCCCCAAAACAGCAAGGTCAGCCCGGCGATCCCCATCACCGCATAGGTAAACCACCCCGCCACCCGGTCAGCGATCCCCTGCACTGGTGCTTTGCGGGCTTGTGCCGCCAGGACAAGCTGGATAATCTGCCCCAAACGGGTCGCCCCCCCGGTTGCCGTGACCTCAACGTTCACCGCATCGCCCACATTCACCGTACCGCTGTACACCGGGTCTCCAGGTATGCGGGTCACCGGCAGGGATTCCCCCGTCAATGTCGCCTGATCCACCAGGGTCATCCCCTCCTGAACGACCCCATCCACCGGAAACGTTTCCCCTGCTTCCACCCGCACCTGTTGCCCCACCTGCACCTGGTTCAGCGGCACCATTTCCCACACCCCCTGGGGCGACAGCCAGCGTGCCAGCGGCGGTTGCAGCGCCACCAACCCCTGTAATGCCCGTCCCGCCCGTGCCCGTGCCCGCAGTTCCAACGTCTGCCCCACCAACATCAGGGCAACTACCATCACCACCTCTACAAAAAACCGATCCCACCCCAACCCTGGCAACAGCCACGCCACTGTACTGCCAATGTACGCCACCGAGACCCCCAACCCCACCAGGGTGTACATGGTCGGTGCCCCATTCCGCCAACTTTGCCACCCAGAAATCAACATTCCCCGCCCCGGCACCAACAGGGTCACCGTCGCCAACAGCCATTCCGTCAGCGGGTGATGCAACCACGGCCAATGGTGATGCCCCCAGGGGAGATGCCCTAGCCCCGAAATCAACAACAATCCCATCGCCAGCGCCAACTGCCAGCCCGACCGATTGGCAGAAAACCCAGGGCTGTCCCACAGGTGATGGGGTTGACTGGGAAACCCCTTTTGGGTGAGAAATTGAGCCAATTTTTCTGGGATAACCTGGGTGACATCGGCAACCACCTGGGCTTGCCGGGTCGCCAAATTCACCGTCACCGCCAGCACTCCTGGATAGGACTGGAGATGCTTCTCAATGGCACGCACACAGCCGCCGCATTTCATCCCCTCGACATCGAGGACAATGTGCTGGGTTGCCGGAAGCCTCGTAGTGGTGGTCATAGCCATTCGGTAATGATATGAGCTTGCTTAATTCTTACTTAAATTTACTTAAGGACACCATTATTCGTTCAAAATTTAGAATCTATTAAAGAATCTGGGGTTACAGGGGCACCGTCTGGTTTTGGGTAACATAGTTATTTTAGCGAAATAACTTGCTAGTGGTGCCTGCCAATAGAGGGCACTTCTAAAAATAGGTCGCAGGGGCGTAGTCCCCGTCAAAGAAGCACCTGCGGTCTATGGTTCTCGATAGCCTCCGTGGCGTAGCCATTAGTATGGGCATTTTAGCGAAATAATCTTCCAGTGGTGGCAATAAATAGAGGTGCCCTATCGCCATCCTCAACGAGAATGGAACAAAGGTCGCAAGGACAGCAACCCCATACTTAGTTCTACAGAATTGTTGTTGGTTAATCACAGCGGATAGATAGGCCCTATAATAATTAGGGGGTTAGAGAATCAAGCCACGAACAATTTAGTCCAGTTAGTCCAAATATATTTCCCCTGATTTTTCCTATGACCCTTGGGAGTGCCCCCCGGATCAAATGCCCCCGTTGTGGTTATGACCAGAACCCTGCCAGTGCGACCCATTGTGAAATTTGCAATTTTCCCCTCAAAAAACGCTCCCCCTTACCCTGGATACTGTTAGCTTTGGTAGCCGCATTAGCGGGAGCCGGGGGCTACTGGTTGTTCACCCGCCGTCCTGCCCAGGTTGCAACCGAGTCCGTTGTTTCCCCGCCGCCTCCAACGCCAGACATTCCCCACCAAACGACTCCCCCTGTCCCCAACAATGCACCGGGTCAACTGCGAGCCACCTTGGCGGGTCACACGGGCTACATCAATACGGTGGTTTTTACCCCGGATGGACGCTATTTGTTCAGTGCCAGCGAGGACAAGACGATCCGGGTTTGGGAGGTGGCGACGGGCAAAGCCTTGCGTACCCTGGTGGGGCATCGGCAGGAAGTGCTGGGGATGGCGGTCACCCCGGATGGGCGCACCCTGGTCAGCGGCGGCAAGGACAATCTCATCAAAATTTGGGATGTGGCGACGGGCGAGGAACGGCAAACCCTGCGGGGACATGGGTATTGGGTCACGTCCATTAGCATCCATCCCCAAGGCAAAACCTTTGCCAGTGCCAGCTACGACCGTACCGTGCGGCTGTGGGACCTCAGCGGCAAACCCCTGAATACCCTCAAGGGACATGAGGACATTGTACTCTACGTGACCTACAGCCCCGACGGTCAAACCCTGCTCAGTGCCAGCGTGGACCGTACCATTCGCATTTGGCAGGGGGGACAACTGCGCCACACCCTCACGGGTCATACCAGCGACGTGAACTGGTTAGCTTTTACCCCCGACGGTCAAGCCTTTGTCAGCGTCAGCCGGGATGCCACCCTCAAATACTGGAATCTCAACACCCGGCAAGTGGTGAAAACCCTCACCGGTCATGTGGGGGAAATCTTTACTGTCGCCGTACATCGTAATGAAAAATGGGTCGCCAGCGCTGGTCGGGATCAGGTCATTCGCCTCTGGGACTTGACCCAAGGGCAAGAAATCGCCCAACTGCGGGGGCACACGGGTTGGATTTATGGGATCACTTTCAGCCCCGATGGTCGCCTGCTTGCCAGTGGTAGTGTGGACAAACTGGTCAAGTTGTGGAGCATTAACCCCTAGGCGTGAGTGGGTATTTTTATGGCAATCGCACTTGAATTGTAAGTAAAAGTTTTATTCTTAAAAAGGCAAAGGTCCGATAGCATTGCCTTGTCCTAGTTATCAGTAATCTTTTTATTCACATAAATATAGTAATCCTAAATAAGAATGGAATAGGGGTCGCAGGGGCACCGTCGCCGTATTTGGTTCTGGAAAATTTCTGTATGCCTACGGCACGCAAGCTCACGTTAATCAAATAGGATTGCTATATGAATTCAATTACAGTCTATTAAGGGGTTGCGGTTGTCAACCCACTTGCTCTCACCTCGTTAAGGCTCAGCCTTGGAAACAGAATTTTTTGTATCCCTTTCCTTTAATTTCCTTTAATGGGCACCTCTATTTATTTGCACCCATTGAAGGTTATC
Source organism: Synechococcus sp. C9 (assembly GCF_022984075.1). NCBI lineage: Bacteria > Bacillati > Cyanobacteriota > Cyanophyceae > Synechococcales > Synechococcaceae > Synechococcus > Synechococcus sp. C9. The sequence goes on from NZ_JALAAD010000001.1 coordinate 272,202, forward strand.
TCGCTGGAATGCCCATCCCATTGAGAACCAAAGCCGGGGGCTACGCCCCTGCGACCTATTTTTAGAAGTACCCTATAACAAAGCATTACTTGGATAGCACTACCCTGCAACTGCTGTTTTGAATTGTGGGCACCTCTATTTATTGGCACCCCTCGAAGGTTATCTCGTTAGAATGCTCATGTTATCGAAAACCAAGGACGGGGGCAAAGCCCCTGCGACCTATTTTTAGAAGTACCCTATAACAAAGCATTACTTGGATAGCACTACCCTGCAACTGCTGTTTTGAATTGTATTAGGACTGCCCTGGTGCTACTCCATCGGTAAATCAAAGGCTTCGCCACGCAAGCTATCAGTGATCGGAATCACCTCACCCGGTTCCTTCAGTAAATATACGTTCATTTAGAAAAATGGCTTATTTTTTACGAAAAAATACTTACTTTTTAGGGATTAGGGATTTTTTGTGATTTTTATCACTGGCAAGCCTTATCCCTAACTACAAGGATGGAATTACTGTGATTGACCCTGCTTCTGGTTTGTCCTATGACCCACCCCAACCCCGACCTTTCCCCGTCACGGCAGAAGCAGTCGCAGCGATTGCAGGCGGTGCCACTCCAGGCGGAAGGTTTTTACCACCAGGGGTTAAAGAAGGTGGAGCAGGGGGATTTGCCCAGGGCGATCCAGTTTTTTACCCAGGCGTTGCAATGCTATCCGCAGTACAGCCCAGCCTATTACCAGCGGGGACTGGCAAAGTTGCATTCCCATGATTACCAGGGCGCTCAGGCGGATTTCGACCGGGCACTGACCCTGGAGCCGGATCATGCCATGACCTACTACCACCGGGGGTTGACCCGCTATCGGTTGGGTAATCGCCAGGGGGCGATTGGGGATTATACGCAAGCGATTCGTCTGCAACCGAATTTGGCAGATGCCTATTACAACCGCAGTATTGCCCGTCGTCGGGAAGGGGATTTTCAGGGGGCGTTGGCTGACCATGCCCAGGCGTTGAAACTGAATCCCAACTACACCCACATTCACGGGACGGCGCAGGGTGTGGCGCACAACAGTGCGGGGCAATTTTATCAAAAGGGGTTGGCGCAGGCGGAGCTAAAAAATTGGGCGGCGGCGATTGAGGCGTACAATCAATGTCTGCGGGTGAAGCCGGATTTTGCCCCAGCCTATTTGCAGCGGGGGTTGGCACGGCAGGCGGCGGCGGATGTGCGGGGGGCGATTGCGGATTACACCCGGGCGTTACTGCTTGACCCGAACCTGACCCAGGTGTATTACCATCGGGCGGAGGCACGGGCGGCGTTGGGAGATCAGCGGGGGGCGATGGAGGATTTTAACCGGGTACAGCCGGAACCCCGCCGTTGTCCACCCCTGGTCACGGAACCCCCCGTAGCGGCAGAGCAACATTTCCAGGCGGCTTTAACCCATATGCGGGAGGGACAAACGGAGCAGGCGATTGCCCGGCTCACCGAGGCGTTGCGGCTTTTTCCCCAGCACGGGGAAGCCTATTTCCGGCGGGGATGGTTGCGGTTTTATCTGGGGGACAATCGGGGGGCGTTGGAGGATTACCACCAGGCATTGCAGTGGTTGCCCAAGCGGGCGGATATTTACTACCAACGGGGCTTGACCCGCTATCGGTTGGGGGATAAGCAGGGGGCGGTGCAGGACTACACCCAGGCGATTGCCCTGCAACCGGATTTTGCCGATGCCTATTACAATCGCAGTATTGCGTACCGGCGTATGGGGTACTATACCGAGGCGGTGAAAGACCATAACCAAGCCCTGCGTTTGAATCCCAATTTTGCCTATGTGCATGGCACGGCGCTGAATCCCACGAGCGAGGATGCCCAGGATTTTTATGAGGTGGGCAATGGCAAGGCACAGCGGGGGGATTTTCAGGGGGCGATTCGGGACTACAACCAAAGTCTGCGGTTGAACCCCAATTTTGCTTTAGCGTATTACCGGCGGGGTTTACTGCGCTACGAATTGCGGGATCAGCGGGGGGCGATTGGGGATATTCGCCGGGCGTTGGAACTTGATCCCACGCTAGAAATTCCCGTGTTTATGTTGCCCCAGGGGTAGGGGGAAATTGCCAGTGGTCATAGGGTTCAAAGGGCTGATGAATCCAGGGGTTATGGGGGAGACATTCCACATAGTAATCGGGTTGAAATTGGGCGTGTCCTTTCACCCAAATCACCGCCGTTTTTAGCTCTATAATCTGGGGATGTTCCTGGAATAAACGGGACACAATTGCCGCTAACGTTTTACCTGAATCTACTAAATCATCCACCACCAAAAGCCGGGCGCTGAGATGCCTTTGGGTCATGGTAATGTGGGGGGCAATGTGTAGGGAACCTTGCTGTTGACCGGTGTAGGATTGGGCAATGAGAATCGCCAGCGGTTTTTGAAACATTCGTGAACATATATCCCCTACCCGCAAGCCACCCCGGGCAATCGCTAAAATTTGGTCAAATTCCCACCCAGAATCGTGAATGGTTTGGGCGAGTTGTTCAATTTTTTGGTGATACTGTTCCCAACTCAGGTGGTAATCCTGGGGCAAGTCCCATTCCCCCCATCAGTAACTTTTTGTAATTATTGGTAATTATAGCGATTCTCCATCCCTTGCCAACGCTTTTCTTGCGCAACAGGTGAGGAGGATTAAATAAATCTAAAAAATGGCTTCAGGGCACCTCCCTAAATGTAACGGGAGTGGTCACAGGGGAGCATCCCCCGCCCTTGGTTCTGGTATGGGTTGGCTCAAATAAGAAATGCCCTTCAATAAATCTAAAATCAAAGTGAGAGGTTTTGCCGTTTTCCTAGCGCATGGATGAGTGGTCTAAATGCGCATTTAACCGTTCAATAGCCAGCGCCAATCGCTCCTCGGTCGTGGGTTCGGTAGGGGTATCTGGCTCTGGGGCTGGGCGGGTGAGGATGAACCGAATCAACAGAAATAACACCAGGGCCACGATCAGGAAATCCACAATTGCTCCCAAAAAGTTGCCGATTTTCACCCCTGGGCCAATGGTTAACAGCCGCCAGTCGCCCCCAGGGATCAGCGGGTTCACCAAAGGCATCACCACATCTTCCACGAAGGAAGTGATAATCTTACCAAAAGCACCACCAATAATCACGGCTACAGCCAAATCTACCACATTACCTTTGAAGGCAAAATTGCGGAATTCTTGCCAAAATTGCCCCAGTCTCGGGCGAGGCCGTCTTCTTACCATGCCGGTGTCCTGTTGAGGAGCATCAGAGCCTACTCAACCGGTTTGGCCGCATCCCCGACCTTCAACCCTTGCCCACTCAAAATCCGCCCCACCGCCGAAACTCCATCCACTTCCGTCAACTGTACCCGTCCCACCGGCTGGGTATCCTTCCGCAGGACTTTGCCGGTTTGGGGGTCCTTGATTTCTCGGACGACCCGCTCCACCGACATCACCATGCCGGGTTTGAGTCCATCTTTGGCTCCCTTATTCAAAATGACCCGCCCGGGGGCGACATCCGCCACAATCGCAATCACATCGGGCAGGAGGGGGGGCAAAGCGGCCAAAACGGCAGATTGCTGTACCAGCCCATCGGCGAGTTGGGCAACGGCCTGTTCCGCGGCGGCACTCAGCAATTGATCCCGGGCATCGGTTGTACTCCCCCCACCAATGCCGTAAACCGTAGCCCCACCGGTGCCTTTATCCGCCGTACCCGCTCCCTCCGCCACCGCCAAAATCTCCCCGGTGCTGGTGTTGACGATTCGGGCGTTGAGTTTCACATCCGCTTTCTGTTTTTGACTGCTAGTGGAAATGCCAAAGAAACCCACATTTACCCCAGATTGGGATTGTTCAAGATTGAACTGGGTAATGGTGCCAATAATCACCGCATCGGCTCCCAGTAAACGGCCAATTTGAGCGGCGGTTGCGGGTTCAATCCGTCCACTTGCCCCCAGGTTTTGTTCCGCCAAAATTTGATTAATCCGACTGCGCTCCACCATGATAAATGTACCATTTTGCACCAACCGATTGGTCAAGAGGTCGCTAACGCCCTTCGCCGGGCCAACGGTTCCGGTTAGCCCTAACCCCGTTAAGCCAGTGCTGGCAAAATCAAAATCTAACACTGCCAAGCGTTTCTTGGTTTGCACTTGGATTTGCTCTAACCCCACCCCCTGCGCCACCACGATGGACGGCAGAGCCACCGATACGCAACCCGCCACGACCATCCCCACCAGCAAGCCCCTCATCCCAGTATTCATCCCCTTCATGCTCCCGTTGATCATTAACCAGTCGTTTTAGTCATGATTCCTTCCCGGTACTATACCACGTCTGTTCTCCCCCGGAAAATGTTCCTATAATTTGCTTAATTTTATCGGTAAAATCGGGGGTAGATACTTAATAATTAAAATGCAATGAATCCAGCCAATCAGACGCTCCGGTGGACGATGCGGGATGTGGAAGCCCTGCCCGATAACGAGTGGATTCGCTACGAAATTATTGATGGAGAACTGTACGTGACCCGTGCCCCCCACCATCGCCACCAATATACGGTCGGGCGGATTTTTGCTCTGCTGGATGCCTGGTCTCGCCAAACCGGATTGGGGGAGCCTTCCATCCTGCCAGGGTTGATTTTTTCCGACTCGGATTATGTGGCACCGGATGTGGCGTGGTTGAGCTACGGGCGGTTGCGGCATCTCCAGGATGAGGTCGGGCATTTTCGGGGTGCGCCGGAATTGGTGGTGGAGGTGCTGTCCCCCGGCAAAGCCAATGAGGATCGGGATCGCCTGGCGAAATTGAAGCTCTATTCCCGGCAGGGGGTGCAGGAATACTGGATCGTTGACCCGGTGCTCCAGCAGGTGGAATTGTACCGACGGGAACAGGCGCAGTTGGTGCGCTTTGCCACGCTCTTGCCAACGGATGAACTCACTTCGCCGGTATTGCCGGGGTTTCGCTGTACCGTCGCCGAGGTGTTTACCAGCCGGGCAGAGTCGTATAATACGGGCAGTTGAGGGGAGAATATCATGGTTTGGTGGGGACGTTGCTTGGCGTTGGGGCTGGCACTGTGGTTCTTCTTTCTGAGTCCGGTGGGGGCGGAAGATTACAACAAACGTTCCTTGATTGGCATGAATTTTGCGGGGCAGGATTTGACCGATTCCAGTTTTGTGAAAGCTGTCCTGCGGCAGGCAAATTTCCAGGGGGCGGACTTGCGGGGGGTGAGTTTTTTTGGGGCGAACCTGGATGGTGCCAATTTAGCCGGGGCAAATCTGGCAGGAGCGACTCTGGATACGGCTTTGATGACCCGCACGAACTTGCAAAATGCGATTTTGACCGGAGCCTACGCCTACCTGACCAATTTCAAGGGGGCAGACATTACCGGGGCGGATTTTACGGATGTGGGTCTGCGACGGGATGCCCAAATGCTCTTGTGTGAGCGGGCTAGTGGGGTGAATCCAGTCACCGGCGTAGCCACCCGGGAGAGTTTGGGATGCCCTCCTTGAGCGAAAATTGGGGTTATAGCACTCTCATGTGAATTGTGAGTATAAATTTTAGTTCTCCATCTGTGAGCATCCTCATTAAATAAATTTAGAATAGGGGTCGCAGGGAAACTCCCACGCATTTGGTTCTGTAAAATTTCTGTTCCTTAATTAAGTGAGGTTGCGGGGCATAATTGGGTTGTGATTCTGACCGACTTCAATTTACTGCGCTCGAAGTAGGGCGGCGATGGCTGGGGCTAAACTTTGCACGAGGGGGGTAAAAATGGTAGCGGCGGCGGCGGCAATGATCACCGTGCGGCTGATGGACAAATTATCTCGTGATAGTTGCAGGAATCGTTCTTCCCACTTGTCCACCCGTTGCACCGTCTCCCTAATGTCCACCTCCAATTTATCTACCTTGCCTTCCAATTTATCTACCTTGTCTTCCAGGTTATCTACCTTGCCTTCCAGGTTATCTACCTTGTCTTCCAGGGCGGAGAGCCGGGAATCAATCCTGTCCAGGCGATTCAACACCTGATTTTGGAAGTCTTGGGGTTCTAAGTCTTGCATGGTGGATACTCCGTTGATATGTCAAGTGTATCCCCTATCGTCATTGCAGAACCTCTCTCTCCCTCATTTTTAACAATTGTAGTTTTGTGAAGTTTTCTTATTCACATGCAGGACGCTTTGTAGAGAACTTCTATAGCAATCCTACTTGATTAGTGAACAGAGATTCCCCAGAACCAAGGACGGGGACGGTGCCCCTGCGACTGCTAACTTTGAATTGATAGAGATGCCCTGTAGTTAAAATATTTTAGGGCAATTTTAATTTTTTCATTGATGAGAATCAGCAAAAAATCCCGTCCCCATCCGTGCCACCAGTTGCACTACCACCGTCACCCCCAAGAGCACCAACGCCGCATACATCAACGCCGCCACCTGCATCCCCTGGGCTTCGGCAAATTGATTTGCCAGCAAACTGGGGATCGTACTGCCCGCTTGCCATAGGGACGTGCTCACCCGGTTGGCATTGCCAATCAGCATGGTCACCGCCATTGTTTCCCCCAACGCCCGGGCTAAAGCCAGCAAAATTCCCGCACCAATCCCCGCCCGTGCCGCCGGTAGCAAAATCCCCAACAGGGTTTCCCAGCGGGTCGCCCCCACCGCCATCGCCGCCCAACGGTACTCCTGGGGCACCTGCGCCAAACTACTGCGTGCCACTGCCGCCACCGTCGGCAAAATCATTACAGCTAACACTAAGGTGGCGACCCCCACCGATGGTCCAATGGTTGATCCGCCGAAGACTTGCGGCAGTAACTTTTGCGCCGTTCGCAGAGCCGGAATCAGGATAAAAATCCCCCACAGCCCATAGACCACACTGGGAATCGCCGCCAACACCTCCACCGCCGCCGCCGCCGCCGCCTGCCAAACCGGGGAAATGTGCGCCCAGGACTCGGTTAACCCAATCGCCACCCCCACCCCCAAGGGCACCGCCAAGCTCAAGGATAGCCCCGCCGTCAGCACCGTTCCCCACACCTGCGGCAAAATGCCGTACTGCCCCTGCACCGGATTCCACACCTGCCCTAACAAAAAATTCCCACCGAAGGCACGGATGGCTGGGGTCGCTTGGACAAATAACACACCGACGATTGCCAGCAACAAGCCCCCGGTTCCCAGGGCACACACCGCTGTCAGTCCCAGGAATAGCCGCTCCCAAACCTGGGTCATCTTAGCCCTCCGGGGGTGACCAAGCCACCTGCACCGCCAAGGCAACCAGCCCGACGGTAAACACCCCCAAGACCACCACCGCCAGGGTGCCGCCCCCCACCAACACCGTGCGTACCAAGCTCGCCAAACGCAGAACCAGGGGGTTTTGACTGTGGATGGGATGGGCAGTTAACCCCGCCACCATCGCCCGGGTGAGGGCATACACCGCCAACCCCAGCGCACCGCTAATCGCCGCCCCAGTCAAGCACCGTCCGGGGGTCAAAGGGGGTTGGGGTTCAGACATCCACCGGCTCCCCTTCCAGATAGATAGACCAAATATCCGCAGGCAGGTGGGTCACCAACTCCCGCTGACCGATGGGAATCAAAGCGGCGACCTGCTCCGGGGTTAATGCCAATTCCTGGGCAATTTGCTCCTCCGACCAATGCCCAATGGTTTTCAATAACATTACCAACCGCAGGGGCGTGGCTAATTTCTGCAATGCCTCTTCCAAATAACACCACAGGGGTGGGGGTGCCGCCGGTAAGCGGTAGTGAATGCTCTCCGGGGCGGGAACTTCCACCCGGGTCAACCAATCCCCCGTGCGGTCCACCAGCCAGGTTTGTAAACTGGTCATGCCCTCCGGGGGAACCAAGTCCCGCAACTGTTGGTACAAATACCGCCAGGTGGTGGCAAACAAATAATCCACCTGTACCCCCGTCGGTGCCGCATGGCTGACCAGGGCATATACCACTAAGGCATAGCGACAAAATAAAGCCACAAACGCCCGTCCCTGTTCCGGTTCCTGTTGCAACTGGCGCAATAATTTAACATCTTCCTGTCCCTGCAACGCTTGCACCAACGGGTGTTGACACTCGCAAAAATTCGGCAATTGCATCCAGGAATCTCCAGAACCTTTTGGGGTTATGTTATAGTACAGGTCTATTCTAAATCTACCCGGAGAGGTGGCTGAGTGGTCGAAAGCGGCAGATTGCTAATCTGTTGATAGGCAGGCAACTCCTATCCGAGGGTTCGAATCCCTCCCTCTCCGTCGCTACCTTCAGGATTAAACCCTATGACTTGGCGCAGTTCTACCACCCCCCTCGACCGGACTTTTGCGGCATTGGTGTACCTGATCCCCCTATATGATGGGATTGTCTATGGTCGCTTTCTGTTCGCCCAATTCCCCTTTTTAACCTATCTGCAATATCCCCTGCTTCCCTTGGCGATTGTGTACAGCTTAATTCCCTTTGGATTAGGCAGTTTATTGGTGTTTATTGCCCTGTTTGTGGGGGTAGTGCGGAATGAAAAAATCCCCCATTTCATCCGGTTTAATACCATGCAGGCAATTTTAATCAGCATTATATTAGCCATAGTTAGCCTGATTTACCAAGTTATTTTGCAACCCCTGATTCGGGGATTTTTCGCTGAAGTTTTGTTCAATACCATTTTCCTAGGGGTGTTGGTAATGGTGGGCTATAGCGTGGTGCAATCCGCCCGGGGTCGCTATGCGGAAATGCCAGTGATTTCCGAAGCCAGCTATCTACAAACCCGGTAATGGCGGTTGAGTACAACGTCGTTATTTTGGGGGGACATTTAGAGGCGCGTTGGGTGGCGCTTTGGGCGGCACAGCAGGGGGCACGGGTGGCTCTGGTGACGGACGGAACCCAGGACTGGGGCATGGTGGCAGTGGCACTCTGGGCACAGGTGGCGGTCATGGCTCATCAGGCGCAACAGTCGGCGTGGCTGTTCACCGGGGAATGGGGCACCCAGCCGGTGTGGGAGCGGGCGTGCCGTTGGGTGGAACAACAACTGTGGGTCTATCAAACCCAGTACAGCGATAGTTGGCTGTTGCAGTGCGGAGTGGATGTGGTTGCGGGACCTGGGGTGTTTGCTACGGAGCCGCATCTGGCGGTGGAAACCCCGGAACGTCGCCTGCGGGGGTGTGGTTATGTGGTGGCAACCACGGGCGTGCCGGTTTTGCCAGAGGTGCCCCAACTGCGGCAAGTGCCTTTTTTCACCCTGGCGCAGCTTCATACCCTGTCCCAACATCCCCGGCGCACCGCCATTTTGGGCAATACTCCGGCGGCGATTGGGTTGGCGCAGGCGTGGAACCGGTTGGGTGTGCCCGTGTTTTTGCCGGTCGGGGAACATCGGTTACTGCCGGGGGAAGAGGGACTGCTGGCACGGCGGTTGGAGCGCATCCTGCGGGCGGAAGGGGTACACATCGAGACGGAAACGCCCCTCAAATCCGTGACCGCCCGGACGACGGGGGTATATTTAGACGGCGGGCATTGCGCCAGCGAAGTGGATACCCTGGTGGTGGCGACCCCCAACCACGTCCCCCCGGAAACCCTGGGCACGGTGGAACTGCGGCGGCAAGGGCACTACCTGCGGGTGAATCGCTACCTCCAGACCAGTCACCCCCGGATTTATGCGGTGGGGGATGCGGTGGGGCACTATCCCATACCGGCGGTGCTGGGCTATGAATTGCACATTGCCGTACAGAATATCCTCTACCGGCGGCGCCAACCCCTCTATCGCCATTTGTCCTGGGTGATTCCCACCGACCCGGTACTCCTGCGCCAAGGGTGGACGGAAGCCCAAGCCCGCCCGCACACCCCCCGTTTGCAGGTGGAAACCCCGCCCCTGAGCAAACGCATTCGCAACCGCCGGGGACAAACCCTGGGCTGGCATACCCTGGCACCCCATGCCCTACATCGTCATTACAGCCAATTGCCACCAGCGCAAATTTCTTGGGATAGTTGGCGGTGGGTTTTGGGAGAAACCACGTTACCCACTCCTCCGCAACCCTCTTTTTGGCGGGAACTGCGCTGGACTTGGCAAAGAGATGGCACAGATTAACCGGCGGACATACCAGTTTACAATTAATTAAAACGCATTGAACTTAGCACCCTAACTATTACCAATTGCCAACCGATGCAACGAATTGCCACCGTCCACCGCCAAACCGGGGAAACCCAAGTGCAAGTGACCCTCAACCTCGACGGGCAGGGGGAATGTCAGGCGGCGACGGGCATTCCCTTCCTGGATCACATGTTGCATCAGTTAGCCGCCCACGGGTTGCTGGATGTGACCGTCCAGGCGGAGGGTGACTACGAAATTGACGACCACCACACCAACGAGGACGTGGGCATCGCCCTGGGGCAAGCCTTGGCAAAAGCTCTCGGGGACAAACAGGGGATTCACCGGTTCGGGCATATTGTCGCCCCCTTGGATGAAGCCCTGGTGCAGGTAACGTTGGACTGTTCCGGTCGCCCCCACCTGAGCTACGGGCTGAACATTCCCACCCAGCGGGTCGGCACCTACGATACGCAGTTGGTGCGGGAATTTTTTGTGGCGCTGGTGAATCACAGTGCCATGACATTGCACATCCATCAGCAGGCGGGGATCAATTCCCATCACATCATCGAGGCGACCTTTAAGGCATTCGCCCGGGCACTGCGGCAGGCGGTGGACTATGACCCCCGGCGAGGTGCCCAAATTCCCAGTTCCAAAGGTTCCCTGTGCGGCTGAAAGACCTCGGCGAAGCGGGATTATTAAACCTACTGCACCAATTTTGCCCGGCGGAACTGATTGGCGATGATGCCGCCCTGTTTACCCCACCGGCAGGACGGGAATTAGTTATTACAACCGATGTACTGGTAGAAGGGGTGCATTTTAGCAGTAGTCCCCTCAGTTCCCTGCCCTACCCAACCATGAGTGCGGCGGATGTGGGCTGGCGGGCGGTGGCGGCGAATTACTCCGATTTAGCGGCAATGGGGGCGCAACCGTTGGGGATCACGGTGGGACTGGGTTTACCGCCAGAATTACCTGTGGAGTGGGTACAGCAAATGTACGCAGGCATGGCAGAATTACTGCGGATTTACGGCGGCGTGATTTGGGGGGGGGATGTGGTGCGCTCCACCGTTATTGTCATTAGTATTACCGCAGTCGGTTGTATTAATAGTTGCATCATCAAACGTTCGGTGGCAGAACCGGGGGATTGGATTGTTGTGACCGGCGATCACGGGTTGTCCCGGGCTGGTTTAGCCGCCTTAACTGGAGAAGTCGAGCCAAAAATTCCCGAATTTATCACGGCGCATCAGCGACCCCGTCCCCGTTTAGACGTAGTACCTGTACTGCAAAGCCTAGGCGTGTCACGGGTGGCAGGGATGGACAGTAGTGATGGGTTGGCGGATGCGGTGGCGCAAATCTGTCGGGCGAGTGGCGTCGGGGCAGTGTTACGGCACGAGATTACCGTTCATCCCTTACTCAAAGCTGAATTTCCGCAACAGGCTTGGGAATGGTTCTGGTATGGGGGCGAAGACTTTGAATTGGTGTTAACGTTACCCCCAGAACCAGCGCAAACATTGGTGCAACGTTTGGGACATCCTGCCCAGGTGATTGGTGAAATTATCGCTGGGGATCAGGTGTTTTGGGGAGAAACGGTATTGCCTGCCCGGGGTGGGTTTCAACATTTTGACTCACCCATTTAGCGGTTAATTTGCCATTTTTGCCACAATTGTTGACCCAAAATCGTGATGACTAAAGTAAACGTAGCGATTAAAATAATTAACGGTCCCGTCGGCAGATTCAAATAATAACTACTGTAAATTCCCACCCCACAACTCAGCACGCCCACACCGGAGCCAATCAGCATCATCCCCTGCAATTCATCCGCCAAAACATAGCCCACTAAGGCGGGTCCAACCATCAACGCCATCACCAAAATCACCCCCACCGCCTGCATACTGACAATAATGGTCAACGTCACCGCCACCAGCAATCCCCAGTTCAGCCATTGCACCGGCAAACCGACCGCCTGCGCCCCCACCGGGTCAAAGGTAAAAAATAGCAAAGGATGATAAAATCGCCTCACTAATATCCCAATTAAGCCCATCACAATTAGCGTTTTCCATAAATCACTTTCAGTCACACTCAAAATATCACCAAATAATAAATGTTCTAAATCCTGTTGCGTTCGCAGTACGGTAATCAACAAAACGCCCAGGGCAAAAAAGCTGGCAAAGGTAAATGCCATCGCCCCATCCACCTTAATCCGGGTGCGTTGCTGTACCCAGTGAATCACCCCCGTACTCATCATTCCAAAAATAAATGCGCCCCACAGCCTATCTATCTGGAAAAATAGGGACAAAGCCACGCCAGGTAGAACACAATGGGCAATCACATCCCCAAGTAAAGCGAGTCGTTGTACCACCAAATAACTACCCACTACCGGGCATAATATTCCCGTTAAAATTCCCATGAATAATGCCCGCTGGATAAACGTAAACTGCAACGGTGCGAGTAAAAATTCTGTCATCACCCATCCCCACTTATTGAACTTGCTTATGGGCACCTCTATTTATTTACACCCATTGAACTTTATCTCACTGGAATACCCATACTATCAAAAACCAGAGACGGGGGCTACGCCCCTGCGACCTATTTTTAGAAGTGCCCTAAATTTATTTTAATTTTATTAAAAATTAATCCCAGTCATCGGCAAAATCCCATTCGTCCTCCGATGGGGGGGGTCGCCGCCGGGGGTATTCCACATCCTCCGGTTCAAGGATAATGACCTCCTCCTCAGGTTTGGGACGTTGCGACGTTTCCACCCACCAATTCAAACCCCAGGCACAGAGGATGCCCAGGCAAAAAGCCAGCACAAATCCTAACCCCAGGGGAATCGCAAACATCGGTTGCCCAAACACCACCACCGGGAGCAAGGGTTGCCAATTTTGCACCAAAAAACCCAACAGCAATACCCCCAAACCCAACCCCACCCACTTCATCGCCACCGCCGCAAAGGAACACAATCAATATCCAATTGATCCAAAGCCCGTGCCACCACAAAATCCACCAAATCTAATACGGATTGGGGTTGATGATACCAAGCTGGAATCGCCGGGACAATCCGCGCGCCTGCCTCCGCCAAAGTGGTCAAATTCCGCAGATGAATCAAACTAAACGGGGTTTCCCGGGGCACCAACACCAACCGCCGCCCTTCCTTGAGATGCACATCTGCTGTACGTTCCAACAAATCCCCGCTCATGCCACCAGCCAATTTCGCCACCGTCCCCATACTGCACGGCATCACCACCATTCCCCGCGTGCGGTAGGAACCACTGGCAATCCCCGCCCCCACATCATTCCAGTGATGGCAAATTAATTTCCCTGCCGTTTCTACCCCCACCTGTTGCCGCCAAAATTCCGCCTGGGTCGCCACCGCCGGGATTTTTACCCCCATTTCCTCCCGCCAAACCGTGTAGGCTCCCTTGGAGAAGATGAGTTCAACAATGTACTCCGATTGTAATAAATACTTGAGGGCTTGCAAGGCATAGATTTGCCCCGATGCCCCGGTTACTGCCAGGACAATCGGTAGGGATGCCCCGCTCATGCCTGGGTCGCCTGTTGTACCAGGAGGCAAACCTCTTGATGACTAAACCCCAGGGTTTCCCCCAGCAGTGCCACCAGGTCATTTTCTTCAATCAAGGTTTCCCCATCCGCCAACGCCAAACGTGCCACCATCTGTACGGCAATTTCCCGATCCTGGGGAACCAACCCCTGCACCCCCGCCCAAAACAACTCCAGGGGGTCCACCTCCTGCACCCACTGGGTCAGCCGTTCCAACAAGGGGGGGCTGAGGTCAACCCCAGCCAACGTGAGTTGATCCGTAAGCTGGGCTAACTCGACCGGCAATACTTCATCATCAATGGCAATCACAGCGGCGGCGAGGGCGGTCAGGGATTCCTGCCGGTTCAGGGTGAGTGCCGTAGGCATCGGCTGACGAAAACGCTCCCAAACGTAACGCATGACCAGCAGGAGTAAAAGTCACTCCCATTCTAACCCTGTAACGGGCGGCACCCCCCCAGGGAATGACCCATTCATTAATATATCATCTGAATTGTAAGCAATAACTTGACAACCCAAAAGTTAAAAATGCTACAGTAAAAACTTATTTACATCCTGAGCAGTCTTAATTGTTCTCACAAATCACTTGAAATTACCGTAATGTCCTGCTAACGCCAAGAGGTGAACCTGTCCACCAGGAAATTATTAAATAAAAACAAATTTCAATAAAAAGAGCCAGAGCATGACACCCCGGCTGACCTGTGTATCCATCTGAGAGAGGAGAACTCTGGGATTACCCTAACACTTAATGAAAATCTATGTCAAGAAGATTGTTCAAGATGGGGCATGGAACCGAAATGGCTGGCACAACATCGAGAGTTATGGACTAGAATCTTGCCACAGGAGTTTTATGAACAGTAGCGTGCAGGTGAAACGGGCGGTCGTAACCGGGATTTTGGGTTTAGGGCTGTGGGGGCTGGGGGTCACGGGTTTGCCGGGTCTGCCGCTTCCCATCGCCCTGGCGCAACAGGTGAGCGACCCCAACCCGGAGCCGGATAGCCGTCAGGTGCCCCCGGATACCTCGATTTCCGGCGTGTTTACGGAGGGGCAGGTGAACCCCAGTTCCGTGCGGATCGTGGTCAACGACCGGGATGTGACCAGCCAAAGTACGATTACCCGGACATTTTTCAGCTATAAACCCAGTAGTCCCTTGCCTACGGGACGCAATACGGTGCGGGTGACCTATGCGGGGGCAGGGGGAGCGACCCGGACAGTGCAATGGTCATTTCGGGTGCAACCCCCCCAGGCGCAGGTGAAAATTAATAGCATTACCCACAACGCCGACAGCCAACCCCTGGGACCCGGCAGTACGTTTCTTGCCACGATCAATGGCACCCCCCGCGCCCAGGCGACCGTGTGGTTGGTGCGGGAAGGACGGGCACCGGAAGCCTTGAGTACCCAGGAGGTATCGCCAGGGGTTTATGTGGCGACCTTGACCGTGCGGAGCGGGGATGTGTTTCGCAACGGGGCGGTGGTGGGGCGGCTCCAGCGCAATGAGCAGTTGGTCTATGGGGCGGCGACCCAGCCGGTGGAGTTTGTGAATACGGCGACCAATACGCCCGTACCGCCGGTGGGCACGGTTCCTTCCCCGGCACCCACCAACCCCAGCGTCACCCCTTTGCAACCCCAGTTCACCAACCATCGCAGTGGGGACGAAATCCGTACTCGGGGCTTTACCTTAGTGGGGCAAACCCGACCGGGGGCGGTGGTACAAATCCGGGTGACTTCCCAAGTGCCCGTTTTGGGCGGGGTAATCACCGTTGCCCCCCAAACCCTGGTGAATCAGGACGTGGTGGCGGATGGGAACGGTCGCTTTGAAATTGCCGTGCCCTACCGGGGGGTGGTGCCAGCGGGGGCGGAATATCGGGTGCGGGCGGTGGGACGCTTCGGCAATGAAGTCAGTGCCCCGACGGAATTGGTCTTGGTGCAGGGGCGATGAACACCCTGGCGGGTCGGGACATTTTGAGCATGGCGGATATGACCGCCGCCGAAATTCATGCGCTCTTGGACTTGGCTCGCCAGTACAAACGGGGGCACACCACCCCCACAGCCCAGGGACGGGTGTTGGGGTTATTGTTCACCAAAGCCTCCACCCGCACCCGGGTCAGTTTTTCCGTCGCCATGATGCGGTTGGGGGGGCAGGTGCTCGACCTCAACCCTGGCACCACCCAGATGGGGCGGGGGGAACCCCTCTGCGATACGGCACGGGTGTTGGACCGGTATTTGGACGTGCTGGCAATCCGTACCTTTGCCCAGGCGGACGTGGTCACCTTTGCCGAATGGGCACAGATGCCGGTGATCAACGCCCTGACGGATCGGGAACACCCCTGTCAAGTGCTGGCGGATTTGCTGACGGTGCAGGAATCTTTTGGCGACCTGCGGGGGCTGAAAATGGCGTACTTGGGAGATGGGAACAACGTCAGCCATTCCCTGATGCTGGGCTGTGCCCTGGTGGGCATCACCCTCACGGTGGCGACCCCACCCCAACACCCCCCGGATCGGGACATTCTGCACCAGGCGCAGGCATTGGCGGCAGCACCCAGCCCGATTACCCACACCCACGACCCGGAAGTGGCGGTTCAACAGGCACAGGTGGTCTATACGGACGTGTGGGCGAGCATGGGGCAGGAGGCAGAAAACCAGGAGCGCATCCCCCGCTTTCAGCCCTACCAGGTGAATGAAGCGTTATTACAAAAAGCAGACCCCCAGGCGATTGTCCTGCACTGCTTACCGGCGCACCGGGGAGAAGAAATTACCGAAGCAGTCTTAGAAGGCAGACAGTCCCGGGTGTGGGATCAGGCGGAAAACCGGCTCCACGCCCAACAAGCCCTCCTTGCTCAGGTGTTGGGTTTGGTGTAACCCCTGGACTTGCAAAAGCCATCCCTTACCCTGTATGATTATAGATTGTGACGTTTAACGCATAAGTTGTGACTGCGGGGCAATCCATGAACACCACCCACACCCCTTCGATGGCGACCGTGACCCCTACTTGGTATGTGGTGGATGCCAAAGGTCAGCGGCTGGGGCGGTTGGCGACGGCGGTGGCACGGGTGTTGCGGGGCAAGGATAAACCCATCTACACCCCCTTTTTGGACACGGGGGACTATGTGATTGTGGTGAATGCCAAGGAGATTGAAGTCACCGGCAAAAAACGTTCCCAAAAGCTGTATCGGCGGCACTCCGGGCGACCGGGGGGGATGAAGGTGGAAACCTTTGCCCAACTGAATGCCCGCCTGCCCGAACGGATTATTGAGGAGGCGGTGCGGGGGATGTTGCCCAAAAACCGCCTGGGACGTACCCTGTTTACCAAACTGCGGGTGTATCCGGGCCCCGATCATCCCCACGAGGCGCAACAACCCCAAGTTTTACCATTGGAGGGAGCATAAGATGGCAGAACGGGTGACCTACTGGGGCACGGGGCGGCGAAAAACGGCGATTGCCCGGGTGCGGCTGTGTCCTGGCGAGGGCAAAGTGATCATCAACGACCGGGACGGTCAGGATTATTTGCAGTCCATTCCCGCCTATTTGTTAGCGGTGAAAGCTCCTTTGGAAACCCTGGGGCTGGAAAACGAGTATGATATTTTGGTCAACGCCCACGGGGGAGGCTTAACGGGTCAGGCGGAAGCCATTTGTTTGGGGGTCGCCCGTGCTCTGTGCGAACTCGACCCGGAAAACCGGCAACCCCTGAAAGCCGAGGGTTATCTCACCCGGGATCCCCGTGCCAAGGAACGGCGCAAGTACGGGTTACGCAAAGCCCGCAAAGCTCCGCAGTACTCCAAGCGTTAAATTTTATTTCAATTACCCATCAATTACAGGAGCCGTAGCCATGCCCAAACCTGGAATCCACCCCGAATGGTACCCGGAAGCCAAAGTCTTTTGTAATGGCGAAGTTGTGATGACCGTGGGTTCCACCAAACCCCAACTGCACGTGGATATTTGGTCAGGGAACCACCCCTTTTACACCGGCACCCAAAAAATCATTGACACGGAAGGGCGGGTGGAACGGTTTATGCGGAAGTACAACAAACCGGCGGCTACCCCTGCCAAGTCCAAAACCGCTGAAAAAGGCACGGGAACCCAAGGGCAAAAAGCCCAACCCAAGCCCGCCCGCCCCACCAAAAAGAAATAAGCAACCGGAAACAGGAAACCCGCATGGATTGGCACCGGTGGTTCCACAGTCTGCCCCGCCGGTTTACCTTCACCCGCATCGGCGGTATTTTTACCGGGGTGACGGTGCTGGTCAGTATTGGGGCGTTTAACACCGGCAATAATCTGCTGTACCTGCTTTTTGGAATGTTGCTGAGCCTGATGATTGCCAGCGGTGTGCTTTCTGAGGAGGTGATGAAGGGCTTGGTGGTGGAGCGGAGTTTTCCCCGGCAAATTTTTGCCACCGTTCCCACGCTGGTTACCCTGAAATTGCACAACCGTAAACGGCGGATTCCCACTTTTTCGGTCACGGTTACCGACCGCATCCCCGGCATGACCGCCCCGGAAAATTATTTTTTGAAAGTAGATGCCCAGGGGACGGCGCAGGTCAGTTATCACTTGCATTTTCCCCACCGGGGTTGGTGGACGGTGACGGGGTATGAAATTAGTACCCGGTTTCCCTTCGATCTTTTTTGTAAGGTGCGGGTATTTCGGGAGCCGGTGTCGGTTTTGGTGTACCCGGCTTTGGCGCCAGTGCCCAATTTGCGGTTTTTAGCCCTGGTGGGTCAGGGTACCCGTCCTCAAGTGCAGGCAGGGGGGGAGGGGGAGTTTCTTTCCCTGCGGGATTTTCGCACCGGGGATGATGCCCGCCGCATTCACTGGAAGGCTTCCGCCCGTCGGGATACCTGGCTCCTTCGGGATTTGGAACGCCAGGACAGCGAAGCATTGACCCTGTACTTCTACCCGGTGGCGCCGCCCAGTCTGGAACCCCAGCGATTGGAACAGGGGGTGAGTCTCTGTGCCGGTTTAGCCGAAGCACTCCTGCAACGGGGGTATCCGCTGGCGTTGGTGAC
The DNA here is from genome assembly GCF_022984075.1 of Synechococcus sp. C9. Taxonomy (NCBI): domain Bacteria; kingdom Bacillati; phylum Cyanobacteriota; class Cyanophyceae; order Synechococcales; family Synechococcaceae; genus Synechococcus; species Synechococcus sp. C9. Next base: position 290,785 of record NZ_JALAAD010000001.1, read on the forward strand.
CCCCCAGGAACGGACGGCGATGGGACGGGGTTTGAGCCATTTGGATAGCATTTTACGGCTGTTGGCAGTGGTGGAATTTTCGCCCCAGCCCCCGACCCAGGTGCCTTTAACCGCCCAAGACCGCTGTATTGTCCTGTCGGCGAGCGGAATGCCCAACCTGGGAGCCGCCCAACTCCTGGCACACCTGCCTTTTTAACTGCATAATGGGGGTGACGGTTGCGGGGCAATACAATGCGGATACTACACACCATGCTCAGGGTGAGCGATTTGGAGGCATCCATCCGGTTTTATTGCGAGGTGTTGGGGATGAAACTCCTGCGGCGGCAGGACTATCCCGGCGGGGAATTTACCCTGGCGTTTGTGGGCTATGGGAATGAAGCGGACCAAGCGGTGATTGAACTCACCTATAACTGGGGGCGCAGTGAATATAACTTGGGAGATGGGTTCGGTCACATTGCCCTGGGGGTGGATGACATTTATACAACGTGTGAACAAATTAAAGCCAAAGGTGGGAAAGTTGTCCGGGAACCGGGTGCCATGAAGCATGGTTCGACGGTGATTGCTTTTGTGGAGGACCCGACGGGGTACAAGATTGAACTGATCCAACTCAGCACCCACGAATCCAGTCAAAACCGGGAATTGAGTGGGTCAATTAAATAAAGTAAACAAGGTTGCGGGCTTGGTGGGCACAAAGCCAGAGGCAAATCGGTCTGCAACCCTGTTGTTGGGGCGGATTCTAATCAAGGAATATTATGGGAACCTCTATTGATTTGAACCAACCATAAACCCCATTGTGGGAATACCCATATTACCCAGAACTAAATACGGGGGCGGTACCCCTGCGACCCCTATTCCATTTTCATTTAGGATTACTATATTTTAATTGTGTACTTTTGCCCTGAGGATCACGATAAGCTCCCTAACTTCGTACACTTCAGGATGGGCTATCATTTGGCTCACACCGGTTAATTCAGGGTCAATTCGGCTTTTTTCCCGAGCAAGCCTTGGGGTCGCCAGACCAATACCAAAATCAGTAACAGCCCAATGATCATCACCCGTAACGCCCCCATACGACTCCCATCAAGCGGGATCAAAGCTGGAAGCAGAAAGCGGGTCAGGGAATCATACGCCCAAAAAATCAACGCCCCCAAAAGGGTTCCCGCATGGTTGCCACCGCCGCCAATAATCACAATCATCCAGGCTTGAAAGGTAATCAAAGGCACGAACGATTCGGGATTGATAAATGTTAACTGCCACGCATAAAATGCCCCACTAATCCCCCCAATCATCCCCCCTAAAATCAGGCTATGTAATTTGTAAATAAATACATTTTTCCCCAAAGCCTGAGCGGCTATTTCATCCTCCCGAATCGCTTTGAGTAATCGTCCCCAAGGGGAATGACTTAACTGTTCTAAAAGTAAAAATGTGCCCAACAGGACACCCGCCAATAGCACTAATAACCTTACTTTGTAATCCCCCTGATAAAGGGTGGTTAGCCCCGCAAGATAGATAATCAAAAGTAAAATTCCTACCCCGACAATCAGCCATCTTTTGAACCAAATGGGTATCCGCATGGCATAGCACAATTGCCGCATACTTATCCCAAAAAATACTGTCCAGAGTAAAATGGCAGGCCAGCGACTCCAGGTTCCTTGCCAGGGAAGCGGATAACTAAAGAGTCCCAATGCCCCCCGGGTCAACCACTGTTCATTCAGGGCAATTAAACGCACTAATTCCGAAGTGCCAATGGTGACAATCGCTAAGTAATCTTCCCGCAACCGTAGGGTAGTTAATCCCAAAATAATCGCTAATACACCTGCTAAGAGCGTTCCCACGGTCATTGCCCAAAACCAAGGGACTCCCTGGAGGGTGAGCAATACGGTGGTATAGGCTCCGATGGTCATAAATGCCACATGACCAAAATTAATTAATCCCGTTACCCCCCACTGGAGATTTAACCCCAAACTAAACAGGGCAAAAATCCCCGTGTTAAGCGCTAAAAAAATCAGGTAATTGGTGAACATAGTTGGGAGGAATACGGCACAGTTGAATTACGGCTAAATTATTCTACCGGAATTGTCAATGAATCTGGTAGTGCTATCTTGGTCATGCGGAATAATTTAGGATGGATACAAACGTTAGCTTGCGTGCCGTAGGCATACAGAAATTCCCCAGAACCATACACCACAGGTGCTGTTTCGGGGGTGGTGCCCCTGCAACCCTCTGTTCCATTCTCATTTAGGATTACTATATTCTATAAAACGAATAACTAATTGGTATGATTGTTCCCTTGACTCGCTCTAATTCGGAATTTACATTAATCGTTTAGACATGATTTTTAAGAGATGAGGAGTGCTTCATGGCTAGCAGGGGACGGTTGCTGATGCGACTGGTGGTAGTGGGTTTGTGCGGCGTAGCAGGGGTAGCTGGGAAACCAGTCCGGGCAGAAGTTCCCTCGAACCGGGAATCCATTCGGCAGGTGCGGGAGTATATCAAAGACTTACAGGACGGGGATGAATTGGGGCAGGTGACTTCCGTTTCCGAGTTTGTGGATGTGAAACCTACGGATTGGGCTTTTTTGGCTTTGCAATCCCTGGTGGAGCGCTACGGCTGTATCGTTGGCTATCCCACGAATCCCCCTACCTACAAGGGACATAGAGCTTTGACCCGGTACGAGTTTGCCGCTGGCTTGAATGCGTGTCTGGATCGGATGAATGAACTGATTGCGGCGGCGGTGGAGCCTTTGGTGACCAAGGAAGACATGAAGTTGGTGCAACGGTTGCAGGAGGAATTTGCCGCAGAATTGGCTCTGTTACGGGGGCGGGTGGATACGCTGGAGGCGCGGACGGCGACCTTGGAAGCCCAACAGTTTTCTACGACCACCAAGCTCAAGGGTGAGGCGATCTTTGGGGTGGTGGCGGCCGGGGGAGGGAACCAAAATGCTCCGGCGCGGGGGGATGCCCCCACCTTGTCCTATCGGGCGCGCTTGAATTTCGTCAGTAGTTTCACGGGGCAAGACCTGTTGGTGACGGGGTTGCAGGTTTATGACATTGGCAATTATAGTCATTTCGGTTTAGAATGCGACACTAACTTGCGCAATAATTACGAATGACTTCATCAATGGTGGTACCAGGGGGAGCGTACATCCTCAATTTTTTTAATGCGCTAAAGTCATGCTCAATGTCATTGAGGTCTGGGGAATAAGTTGGCAAAAATAATACGATATGCCCCGCCGCTTCCACTAATTCTCGAATGCGTTTCTTACGATGAATCGGTGCGTTGTCCAAAATTAACACCGATAGTCTCGTCAATGCTGGTAATAAATGCACCTCTAACCATCGCTCAAAAGTCACCGCATCTAAACTGCCGTCAAATAGCATGGGAGCAATTAAATCCTTGCTATGTTTGCGCCGACCCGCTACGAGATTCTCTCGTTTATACCGCCGTCCCTGACGCTCTCCATAAATCTTTTTTCCCCGTTTAGCCCAACCATAAATCAGACTGACGAACCTCTCAAAGCCCGTCTCATCAATAAATAGCAGACTTTCTATCCCATACTTCTTGATTAATTCTCTCAATGTCCGGTAGTGTAATATTCTATCGGAATGATTTCTTTCTCGATAGCGAAACTGTTTTTTTTCTCGTGATATTTAGCCGCTTCAATTGATAATATATTGAGCTTGGCACTACCCCAAACTCTTGTGCTCTTTGCTGAAGAGTCTTATCGGGGTATTTCTCCACATCTTGATTCAGTCTGGCAATATCGATTTTCCTCTTCCTTCTCACTACTCTCGTGCGCTCCAGATTGGGTCTGTCTAGCCACCGGTACACGGTTGCTCGGTTGATGCCGAAGATTCGCGCCGCTTTCGTGATACTATTCCCGTTCTCAATGAAACTTATCACCTTTTTCCGTAAATCCAGACTGTAACACATCCTGATTCTTCTCCTTAATTCCTACTTCTCTTCTATCTTACACCCTCTTCTCATAAAATGTTGCATTTTTATTAAAAATGACTATACAACGGCAGTTTGGGGGTGACGACGGTACCGGTTTTGAATAACGGGGTCACCAACCTCAGTTACACGCCGGGGTTTGCATACCTGAATCCCCAAAACAGTGCTCTCTACACTCCTGGTACCCTCGCCCTGTATAAATTAGCCTATCTATTTCCGGCACCTGGGGTGAAGGGGATGACCCTATTTGTGGCACCCAAGGTGGAAACCACCGATGCCTTTCCGACGGTGTTGCCCTTTTATGGGGAAGGGAGTGAAGCCGTGTCCCGCTGGGGGCAAGTCAATCCGATTTTGCGGCTTTCCACCGGGACTTCTGGTATCGGCAATGCCTCGGCTGTTGGGTTTACCTGGAATGCCAATGACTGGATCAACTGGACCCTAGCCTATGCCAGTGCCAATGCCCAACAACCGGGAGACACCCCGGCGACGTTGCTGGGATCGGGGTTATTTGGGGGCAGTACGGTGGTGATGACCCAGTTGACGTTTACCCCGTTCAAAAATTTCCAGGCTGCCCTGACCTACGCCAATGCCTACCACCAAATCAATGTGTTGGGCACCTCCCTCACCAATGCGGATATTATCACGGCGTTGGATAGTCCTTTGAGTAGTCCGATTCGCATCAATGGGGTGGGGGGGACTTTCAAATGGGAATTTCTCCCCAAATTCTCCCTGGCGGGTTACGGTGCCTATATCATGTCCGAAACCTTTACGGATGGCAACTATGCCAATTTGTTGTCCTGGATGATCGGGCTACACGTGAGGGACCCAGGACTGCCGGGGAGCGCTGGATTGATGTTTGGTAGCCCCCTCTATCGAACGTCCGCTAGCCTGTTGACATCCCCCACCGCTGCGGGTGCCGATACCCCTTGGCAACTGGAAGCCTATTACCGCTTCCAAATCAACCAAAACATCAGCGTGACCCCCGGTGTCTTTTTCATCTTCAATCCCGAGGGGAATCCCACCGCTTGGGACGCTCAGACGGTAACGGTGGGGGTGTTACGCACCACGTTCACGTTTTAGCCAAATCCCCCGTCCCCATGCGGTAAACTGTTCATACCCCCTTGGGTGTGATCCAGACCTAGGATAATGACCACCACCGCCGCCTTTTGGCTCAACGGCACTGCCCATCCCCATCGCCCCGGTCTCTCGGTGGCGGAGTTACTGGCGGAATGTGGGTGGCATCAAAAACCCGTCGTGATTGAGTACAACGGGGAAATTTTGCACCGCCCTTGGTGGGCAACAACTCCGATCCAACCGGGGGATAAAATCGAAGTGGTGACGATTGTGGGCGGCGGATGACCCGCATCCTTGGCTTTGACCCCGGACTGGCGACCCTGGGGTACGGGGTAATTGATATTGAACAAAAACGCCCCGTCATGCGGGATTTTGGCGTGATCCACACCCCTGCCCACCAATCCCTGGGAGAACGCCTGTGTACGATTTACGAAGATGTGCATACGTTGTTAGAACAATGGCAACCGGCACAGGTAGCGGCTGAGAAGTTATTTTTTTACCGGATGGCGAATACGATCACGGTGGCGCAGGCGCGGGGGGTCTTGTTGCTGGTTTTGGCGCAACGGGGGCTGTCCCTGGTGGAATTTGCCCCGCCGGTGGTCAAGCAAACCCTGACGGGGTATGGCAAGGCGGATAAGCAGGCCGTGCAACAGGCGGTGGCGCAGGAATTGACCCTGGAGCGGATTCCCCGCCCGGATGATGCCGCTGATGCCCTGGCGGTGGCCCTGACCGCTTGGCTGGCCGCTGGGGGGACAAGAGTCTTAAACAAAAGCTGAAGAAATGGCACCCTGGGAGGGACTCCGCCCATAATTGGGGTGTCTGTATGATACCGATTCTCCAGGTGCTTTTATGACGACTGCGATGCCCGTAGCTTCCCAGTATGAGGATGACCGGACTGGGTTGAGCGTGGAAACGCTGAAACGAGCTTTTATGGACAATTTGTTCTACATTCAGGGCAAGTTTCCCCAAATTGCGTCCGAGAATGATTATTATATGGCACTGGCTTACACGGTGCGGGATCGGATGTTGCAACGGTGGATCAGCACGGCGCAGACCTACACCACCCAGCGCTCCCGGACGGTGTGCTATCTCTCGGCGGAATTTTTGATGGGGCCGCACCTGGGAAATAATTTGATCAATTTGGGGATTTACGACCAGGTCAAACAGGCGATTACGGAACTGGGGTTGGATTTTGAGTCCCTGCTGTACCAGGAGGAGGAACCGGGGCTGGGCAACGGGGGGTTGGGGCGGTTGGCGGCCTGTTTTTTGGACTCCCTGGCGACCCTGCAAATTCCGGCGATTGGCTATGGGATTCGCTACGAATTTGGCATTTTTGACCAGGAAATCCGGGACGGCTGGCAGGTGGAAATTACGGATAAGTGGTTGCGCTTTGGCAATCCCTGGGAATTGCCCCGACCGGAATGGGCGGTGGAGGTGAAATTGGGCGGGCATACGGAAGCCTACACGGATGAACAGGGGCAGTACCGGGTGCGCTGGCATCCCTACCAGGTGATCAAGGGGGTGCCCTACGACACGCCGATTTTGGGTTATCTGGTGAATACGGCTAATACCCTGCGCCTGTGGAAGGCGGAAGCCCCGGAGTCCTTTGATTTCACTGCCTTTAACCGGGGGGATTACTACGGGGCGGTGGATGAAAAAATCATTTCTGAAAACGTCACCAAGGTGCTTTACCCCAACGATGAACCCCTCCAGGGCAAGCGCCTGCGCCTGATTCAACAAATTTTCTTCGTTTCCTGTTCCTTGCAGGATATGTTCCGCATCCTCAAAGGGCAGGGGTTGCCGGTGACCCGCTTTCATGAAAAATTCGCTATCCAACTAAATGACACCCACCCGGCGGTGGCGGTGGCGGAATTGATGCGGTTGTTGCTGGATGAATACGGGGTGGATTGGGATACGGCCTGGGACATCACCACCCGCAGTTGCGCCTACACCAACCATACCCTTTTGCCGGAAGCCCTGGAGCGTTGGCCGTTGAGTTTGTTTGGTTCCCTATTGCCCCGGCATCTGGAAATTATTTACGAAATCAACCGCCGCTTTTTGGATTTGGTGCGGGAGCGGTTCCCGGGGGATGCGGGCAAAATTCAGCGGATGTCCTTGATTGATGAAAGTGGCGAACGCTACGTCCGCATGGCGAATCTGGCGACGGTGGGCAGTATGGCGGTGAATGGGGTGGCGGCCCTGCACACGGACCTGCTGAAACAAACGGTGCTGAAGGATTTTTACGACCTGTGGCCGGACAAGTTCCAAAACAAAACCAATGGGGTCACGCCCCGGCGCTGGATGCTCTTGAGCAATTTGCGGTTGAGCAAGCTGATCGCCAGCCGCATTGGCAAAACCTGGGTCACCCACTACGACGAATTGCAACGGTTGGAAGAACACATCCATGACCCGGAATTTCGGCAGGAATGGCGAGCCATCAAACAGGCGATCAAGCAAGACCTGACGGGCTACATCCAAGAGCGCACGGGCATTCTGGTCAACCCGGACTCGATTTTTGATGTGCAAATCAAGCGCATCCATGAGTACAAACGGCAACATTTGCAAGCCCTGCATATTATTGCCCTGTACAACCGGCTCAAACGTGACCCGCACCTGAATATCCCCGCCCGCACCTTCCTGTTTGGGGGCAAGGCGGCACCGGGGTATTTCATGGCCAAATTGATCATCAAACTGATTAATTCCATCGGGGAAGTGGTGAATAATGACCCGGATATTCAGGGGAAAATCAAGGTGGTGTTTTTGCCGGATTACAATGTCAAATTTGCCCAACGGGTGTTTCCTGCCGCCGACCTCTCGGAGCAAATTTCCACCGCTGGGAAGGAAGCCTCCGGGACGGGGAACATGAAGTTTGCCATGAACGGAGCCTTGACCATCGGCACCCTGGACGGGGCGAATGTGGAAATCCGGGAGAAGGTGGGGGCGGAAAATTTCTTCCTATTTGGCTTAAATGCCCAGGAAGTCATGGCACTGCGGGCGCACGGCTACCGACCTTGGGAATATTACAACAACAACCCGGTGCTGAAAGAGGTGATTGACCAGATCGCCGGGGGGATGTTCTCCCGGGGGGATAGCTCCCTGTTCCGCCCGATTGTGGACTCACTGCTCAACCATGACCCGTTTTTCCTGATGGCGGATTTTCAATCCTTTGTGGACTGCCAGGACCAGGTCAGCCAAGCCTACCAGGATACGGAGCGGTGGACCCGGATGTCCATTCTGAACACGGCCCGCACCGGGTTTTTCTCCTCAGACCGGAGTATGCAGGAGTATTGCCAAGACATTTGGCACGTCTCGCCGGTACCCATCGAGGTCAAACCCTACGACCACAACCAAGCCGGTCAGCGTCTTTAGGGGGTGTTATGGGACTGCATTTGTATTTCCTGCGGCACGGGGAAACCACCTTCAGCCAAACCGGTGGCTACTGCGGCCATCTCGACCCGGAGTTGACCAGCGAGGGGCAGAAAATGGCGGTGGAATTTGCCCAGGCGTACCAACATTTACCCTGGCAGGCGGTCTTTGCCAGTCCCATGCGGCGGGCGGTGGCGACGGCGGAACCCTTGGCAAACGCGGTGGGGCTGTCTTTGCAACTGCGGGACGGGTTGAAGGAGGGGTACTACGGCGTTTGGGAGGGGCAAACCCCGGAGTGGGTGAAGCAGCATCATCTGGAGGACTACATCCGCTGGATGACCGAACCCGCTTGGAACAGTCCCACGGGGGGCGAAACGGCGGTACAAATTGCGACCCGGGCGATGGCGGTCATGGCTGAAATCGAAGCCAACTATACGGAGGGGCCGGTGCTGGTGGTGTCCCACAAGGCCACCCTGCGGATTATTTTGTGCAGTCTGCTGGGAATTGACCTGGGGCGGTATCGGGACCGGATCAATGTGTTGGTGGCCTCGGTCAGCCTGGTGCGGTTTACCCAGTACGGGCCCCTGTTGGAATTCATGGGGGATCGGAACCATCTGAATCCCGAATTGCGTTCCCGCCCTGGTACCTAATCGAGTGCTAATCGTGAATGGGTTTTTGTTCTGATTTTGGAGGCAACGACGATGACCTTAAAGGTAGGAATTAATGGTTTTGGGCGCATCGGTCGCCTGGTGTTTCGCGCCGGGGTCGGTGATCCCCATATCGAATTTGTGGGGGTGAATGATTTGGTGCCGCCGGATAATTTGGCCTATCTCCTGCAATACGATTCCACCCACGGGCGGTTTGCGGGCCAGGTGGAAGCCAGGGAAGATGGGATTGTGGTGAATGACCGGTTTATCCCCTGTTTTGCCAGCAAGGACCCGGCGGAATTGCCCTGGAGCAAAGTCGGGGCGGATTATGTGGTGGAATCCACCGGGATTTTTACCACCTATGAGGGTGCCAGCAAGCATCTGAGTGCCGGAGCCAAACGGGTGGTGATTTCGGCCCCCACCAAGGACCCGGACAAGGTGGCGACCCTGGTGATGGGGGTGAATGAGGCGCAATACGACCCCGCCCAACACACAATTGTTTCCAATGCCAGTTGTACGACCAACTGTTTGGCACCCATTGCCAAGGTGATCCACGAAACCTTTGGCCTGGCGGAGGGTTTGATGACCACGGTGCATTCCTACACAGCCACTCAACCCACGGTGGATGGCCCGAGCCGCAAGGACTGGCGGGGGGGACGGGGAGCCGCCCAAAACATCATTCCCTCTTCCACGGGGGCGGCCAAGGCGGTGGCCCTGGTGTTGCCTGCTTTGAAAGGGCGGTTGACGGGCATGGCCTTCCGGGTGCCGACCCCCAACGTCTCGGTGGTGGATTTGACCTTCAAAACCGAACGGAGCACCAGTTACCAAGAGATTTGCGCCGCCATGAAAGCCGCCAGTGAAGGTTCTCTGCGGGGCATTTTGGGTTACACGGAAGCGGAGGTGGTCTCCACGGATTTCAACGGGGATAGCCATTCCAGCATTTTCGATGCCGGGGCGGGGATCGAGTTAAACCCCAATTTCTTCAAGGTGGTGTCCTGGTACGACAACGAATGGGGCTATTCCCGGCGGGTGTTGGATTTACTGATTCACATGGCCAAAAAAGAGGGGCTATTGACCTAACCGATGGGTGCAAATTCCTGGTATGAATGGCTCTTCCGGGGTTTGCGCCTATTCGGAGGGATTTATGTGGGTTTATTGTTGGTGTTGCTATTCGGTCAAGCCCGGCTGATGTATTTCCCCAGTCGTCAAATCATCAATACCCCCAAAGATACGGGGTTGGACTACGAAGACCTGCGCCTCATGACCAGCGATGGGGTGAGGATTGCCGCTTGGTGGATTCCCGGAAAAAATCCCCAGGCTCCAGTGATTTTATTTGCCCACGGGAATGGGGGAAATATCAGCTATCGTCTGCCCTACATTCGGATTTTTCAACAAATGGGCTTGGCTAGCCTGTTTTTTGACTACCGGGGTTATGGGGAAAGTGAGGGGGAACCGAGCGAAGCGGGCACTTATTTAGATGGGGCCGCCAGTTGGCAATATCTCACCCAAACCCGGGGCATTGCTCCCCAACGGATTATTATTTATGGGGAATCTTTAGGCGGGGGAATTGCTACCTATTTAGCGGCGAAATATCAACCGGCGGGGTTAATTTTAGGGTCAACTTTTACCAGTGTTCCCGACCGAGCCAAAGAGCTTTTTCCCCTGATGCCCATTGATCTGATTGCCCAATTTCAGTACAACAATTTAGAGCGTTTGGGGCAAATTCATCTGCCGGTTTTAATTATTCACAGTCCCCAGGATGAAATTATTCCGTTTCACCACGGGCGCAGGTTGTATGAAGCGGCGAATGAACCCAAATTTTTCTTAGAAATTCAAGGCAGTCACAACGAAGGTTTTTTGGATTCACTCCCCATTTATCAAGCGGGAATGGAGCAATTTGTCCAGGGAATTATCCCTAAACAGTAGGTGGGGCATTAAGGGCACCTCTATTTAATTTATATTTAATTTATTTACACCAATCATCAATCCCATCCTGGGAATGCCCCTATTACCCAGAACTAAACACGGGGGCGGTGCCCCTGCGACCCCTATTCTATTCTCACTTAGGATGGCTATAGAAGTACCCTAATATAAGTCCGGCATTATTGGTGTAATTATTATTATTGACCTGGGGATGGTACTGCTTCGGGGCTAGGGGTAGGGCTGGGGCTGGCAGGGGCTTGGGCTTGTTCCAGGGCAATATCCCGCAGTTCAATAAAGGGAATGGTCTGCCCCACATCGGTCAATCCCACCCGGACTTTACCCAAACTCACCGGGAGTTTCACCCGAATTGCCGTGGCCTGATTGCCGGGAGCCAACTGCACCGGTAGCCCTTCGATTTCCGGGTCGAGGATATTCCCCTGGTTGTCCCGCACCAGAAACTGCCGTTGCAATTGTACTGCCATCGCCCGTTCATTCTGAATCCGCAGTACCAACACCGCTTGGTCGCCCACCGCTTCGATCTGTTCGAGGGCAATGTACACCCCCCCCTCTTGCACCGCCAACAGGGGCAAACGAGTTGCTGGGTCAGGGCGAACCGCCGTCGGGTTAATGGGCGTGACCTGGCTGGTCCCCATGACCACCCCCACCTGCTGAATGACCTCATCTTCGGTCAGCAAACGGAATGGTTCTGGGTCATCATTGGCGTTGGTAGCGGCGGGATTGATTGCGGGTTGACGAACCTTACCCAACGCTTCCTGACCGATCCGATAGCCCAGCCAAGCCGACACCCCCCCCCCGATGACCGCCAGTGCCATCATGCCCAGGGTGACAATCCCCATCCACCGTTTTGACTGCACCATGATTCTGTTAGGATAACTCATGCCATTGTATCAGCCTGCACGAGTGGCCGACTGGTAAGGCAAGCGACTCATAATCGCCGGTATGTGGGTTCAATTCCCTCCTCGTGCATTTTATACTGTTGTGCAATCTCAGATTACAGTCTATTTATCAATTAAAGGATACAAAAAGCCTCCATCATTCTCAAGGCTCAGAATAATTGACTCACGGCAAGTGGGGTTCAACTGTATCCCATAAGCACTTAAAAGACTGTATCATTGAATTTATGGAAGGGATTAATTCTAGTCTTTGATAAAATGAGAAGAGGCAGTGATTAATAGGAGCTAAAAGTATGACCAGAATTTACTCGATTGAATGCATTTGTGCTGTTTGTGGGACTAGTTTTGCATATTCCAAACTGATGAGTACGAATGCTTTTGGTTACCCTGACCTGGATGGACGGCCCCCAGAAATGAAACGGAGTACCATGCACTTTTGGTTACAGTACTGTGAGAACTGTAGCTACATCAATAGGACTATAGATGAATTGCGCCCGAATGCTCACGCATTGATGAATTCTCACGAGTACAGAAACATTTTAACTAATGAGAAATATCCGTTTCTCGCTCGGTTGTTTCTCTGTGATGCCCTGTTTTACCCCGATGACCATCTGCAAGCAGCTAACCAGATTTTGTGTGCGGCTTGGGTCTGCGATGATGAGGGCAATCACGAACTGGCTAAGGAGCTTCGCAACCAGGTAGCCAATCGGTTGTTAACTTTGCAACCTTTTACCGGTAGCCAAGCTGGGGACATCAATACGGGGATGATGTTGGTGGATATTCTCAGGCGGGGAGAACGGCTTGGGGATGCAATGGATTTGGTGAATAGTTTGCTCGCTGACCCAGGTGTGCAAACGAATGAAAATACGGTCAAAATTTTAGAATATCAAGCTCGACTTTGCCAGAATCAGGATACTTCTTGCCACACGATTAGGGAGGCTTTGGAAAGTTTTCGCACTGCTACTTAAAGACACTTCTATCTATTGGGGTGTTGCATGATGGAAGTATGAATTACAGTTTGTGGCTAATTTCACATCCTGTAGGGGCGGCATTTTCCCCGTGATACTTTGCGATTGCCATCATTCAGCAACGCCAGCGTGTTTAGGCAAGAATACCACCTACCCTTACCAAATACCCAAGTATGAACGAAAAAGAAATCGAAGAACTCAAAAAGGACATTCAGGCTATCTGTAGCGAGTTTGTTCCTGTGAGTGCCGTCCATTTTCACTACCGCCGTTGCCACTTCATCTCCCCCCTCTACAAGGAGGAGGGGGTATGGTATTACGACGATGCCGATAAGGCGGTGTATAAGGAACCCTTCGTTGGCGGTGCCAGCGAGTTGATTGACAAGATAGCGGCTGAAGAAGGCATTACCCCCTACCGACTGGCGGTGTTTGCCTACGACGGAGGCCGCAAGCGCCCCACCGACCATCACGCCACTCTATTAGCCAAAGAGAACGGCGGGGCGACCTACTACTGCGAAGAGTTCGACCACCCCTTCTGGCTCTGTGCCCATCTGTTTGATGATTTCGATGAGCCACCCCAGAGCCTCGGATTCTACCTGCTGAGCAAAGAACGGTGCGTTGATGAATGAAAAGGAATGCAGATATGCCTAACGTGGTACTCCAGATTTTAGGTACGAGTGATGTTCTGGTAGATGGAAAACCGGGACGGGAGCTAATTACTGGCTTTAATCTGGATGACATGCAAGAAATTGCTCTGGATATTAGGGATGAATTGCTAGGGAATCTGAATCGTGTGGATTTTCCTTTAATTCGTCAGGCACATCAGTATTTAGAAGAATCCCCAGAATTGGTGGTGCTTTTGACGGATCAAACGGATTGGTTTCTCGCTCACCCTGCAACTGGAGAAGGATGGCGGGAGATCATCTCCTCCGATGGGCATTGGTGGGAAGAGGTGTTGCTGGCTTGGGCTGAAAACCAGGGTATTCGCTGTCATTGTGTGCGCTTTAGGGTACCGCCTGAGGTGGAATCGGGGGTTGCGGATTGGGAAGGCATGGCAAAGCAAGTAACTGAGTTTTTCAACCAATTTATTCAAAATAGCCAGATTCATTTACCTAATGGGCAAGTGCTTTCTTTTGAGACGCTTTTTATTCAGCATAGTAGTGGGACTCCGGCGCTGAGTAGTGCCCTGTATTTGTGGGGAATTGAGCAACGATTGGAGGGACGAGCGGTGGAGTTTTTGTATCTGTCTCGGCAGGGGGAAGAACCCAGACAACATGATGGCTCCCATTGGCAGTGGCGGTTAAAGGTGCCTCAGATTCGGCAATTGTTGGCAGTGCAGGATTTTGCTGGGATTCTGCAATTGGTGAAGGGAGATGTAAACAAGAATGTGGAAAAACAAATCTGGCGATTGGATCGGGCGGTGTCTTTCAATTTGCAAGCGTTAAATCTGGGGCTAAATCCTGAAGCAGAAATTTTGGAGCGGCTTGCGATTGCGTGTTGGAGTGAGCGAGCCTTTCGGGAGCGGGGGCAATGGATGCACTGGATTTTCAGAATCGCAGGGGCGTTTGAGTTGGTGTTGAAGTGTTTGCTGGTACAGCAGGGGCAAGGGCAGTTTGTATGGCAACGTCAAGAGGATAGGTCGGTAGATTTATTCCATGAACATGAGCCTGTTTTTGCACCCATCACAGGGATTGCCAAAGGTATTTCTCAAGGGAGTTTTGAAGGCAAGAAAAATTATCGAGATTTCACCTATGAGTTCGAGCCTATTCCTAGTAGCCCAGCTCTGGTTCAATTTCAAAATTTCTATTGTAATGCTCCGGGCTGGGTGCTAAATCAAGGTACAACGATTAAATTTGCCGAGATTCGGAATGACCTTTATCATGCCCTGCAAGGGGATGTGATTAACCAAGCCTTGGATCAAAAGACTCAGCAGTTACGATGTGTTACTCACTCAGACCACCCGGCGCAGGTGGCGGTGGGTCATCTGGAGTTTTTGATTGGGTTGGCAGGGATGCAGGGCAAGGTTCAACAGCGGGTGCGGGACTATCAAACGCAAGTGCAAACCATCGAGGAGCAACCGTAAATGGATTTGGAGCAATGGTTGGTTCAACAGCGGCGGCTCTATGGGGGCGGAGTGCCGGAAGCGGAAACGCAGTTGGCAACCCATCCGGTGAGCGGCGAGTGGCAAGCATCAGGATATTTACGCAACCAGTTTTGGTGGGGCGGCGGGGCGAGTCGGGAAGCATGGCGGCAGATTGAACAGGACTTGGAAAACCGACCCGAACTGACTCAGGTGGCGGCGTTGACCTTTGGACCGGTGCAGACCTTTTTAGGGGCAGGGCAACGGTTGCGGGACTGGGCGGTGGCCTCCTGGTTGTGTCATTACTTGGCGGCGGTGACGGTCTATCGCTGGCAGGAGCGGGGTGGGGTGGTGCTGTTGCCCCGGCACCAGGGGGTGGATTTGGTGCGATGGTTGCGGCAGACCGACGATAGCGGGGGGGAGGGCTTTTGGCGGGCGGAGTTGCCCAATGTGTTCACAGGGTTGCATCCCGACCAACCAGGGTGGATTGAGGGTCAACGGCGGGTGATCCGGCAGGAGTGGTTGCGGTTGATTACCGCCCTGGAAAGGGTGGTGGTGGCGCGTTATCCAAGGTTGCTCAATGGGGTCGGGTGGCGGGTGATTCATCGGGATCATGCCTGTTTGTGGACGGTGTACGCCGAGTCGGAGCCGATGCGGGCGGCGGGGCTGAGTGAACAGATTGGCGGATTGCATAAACAGATCGAGGAACGGAAATTAGCAAGGCGGTGGCAGTATCCCTGGTGGGGGGGGCGCACCAGTCCGACGGCGGGCAGTCTTTCCACATGGCACCCGGGGCTGAAGCCGCTGGATCAGGGGGGAACTTGGGGGATACCCGATGAGCAACTCCAGTCCTGGTGGGAACGGGTGGCTGAGGGCAGTGGCTTGGCGGGCTTGTTTTCTAAAGAGGAGCGGTTGAACAGTTTGGAGATGGTGAAGCGGTTGGCATCAACCCCGGATGTGATTGAGTCGGTTTTGCACGAATTGTGGGGGAAGCAACCCCCGGCTTGTCCCTGGGAGCGGTTCCCGGATCAGACGGCAACGGCGGCGGCTTGGATTACCCAAGTGGTGAATCCTGGGGTGTGGAATGACCAGGTGGAAACGTTTAACGAACTGATTTTTGCACAGCAACCCTTGACCCATTGGGGCATCCCTGGGGTGGATCGGGCGGGACAACGATTTGCCCATCCCAGGATTTTGGAGCGGCGGACGGTGCGGGATCAGGCACCGGAATTGCTGGATGAGTGGGAAAACGAAAAGCTGGCGGGTTGGGAGCGTGTGATCGAGTGGACGGTAGGCTGGCGGGGGGATGGGGACCAGATGGGGCAATGGCTATCGGGCACCCAGTATCAGGCGCGGCAATTGGCTTGGGAACGCTGGCATCTGGATGGGGACAAAATTCAGAGCTATGGGTTGGGGATTCAACCGCCGGTGATTCCGCCTCAGCCCCGACAAATTGAGTTGCCCCACGTATTAGACCTGTCGGTGTTGTTCAGTTATTGGAATGGGGTGTTGTATCCGCTGGTGGAAGATCACCATCTGGGGCGGGTCATTTTTGCCGGTGGGGATGATTTTCTCCTGCTGGGACCCATTACAGAGGCGGTTGCATTGACCAGTGATCTATTAAAACTCTGGCGGGGGTTGCCCAATCCGGTGACGAGTCCGTTGGAACCGCCCTGTGATGGTTGGGTGCGGCGGGGGAACGAAATTTATCCGGTGCCGGGGGAAAAGATGGATTTTAGTTTGGGGGTGGTGATTGCCCAGCGACGGATTCCCCAATCCCTTTGGCATCGCAACCTGAATCAGGCGTACAAGCAAGCGAAAAAGCTGGGGCGCAATCGGGTGTGTGTGCGGGTGCTGTTCAACAGTGGGCAGAGTTTGGAGTGGGTGTGTCCCTGGCCCCTCTGGACGTTGCTGATGGAGGAGGTACAGCCGCAACGGGATGCGAAACAGACGGAGTTGAATCGCTGGGAGAAATTATTGGGCTATGTGGAGAGTACCCGCCTATCCTCCCAGGCGCAGACGGTGTTGGGGGTTGGCTCCCTGATGCGGACCTTGTGGGCGAGTGTGGGGATTGAGCCGGAGGGGTGGGATCGGGTGTTGGAGTATCGGCGGCGGTTTCCGAGGGAACTGGAGCGTTGGGATTGGTGGCTGAGTTGGATCAGTTTGCGGGGTTTTTTGGCGCGGCAGGAGCGGGAGCGGCAACGGTGGATGGAGTTGGTGGGAGGGCGGAACCATGCCTGAAAATACGGTGAATTGGTTGACCTTGACTCCGGCGGGGCCGTTGAGTTTGGGCAATTTGACCCCGGTGGGGCAGAACAGTGGGCAGGTGGGCTGTCGCTGGCCTCCCAATGGGCATCAGTTGGCGGCCTGTTTGGGATTGCCCAGTTCGGCGCAGTTGTGGGGGCCGTTTTGGCATTCGCTCGCTTTACCCCAATCCTTCTATGTGCCGTTGCCCTTGCCGGTGTATGCCTTGGATGAGGGCAGGGATGAGGTCACGCAAGTCTTTCGCCTGCGGGAGGTGGGGGGCTATTGGCAGTCTCGACCGGAGCATGAAGGGCAACCGATTGAGGTGGTGGGGGGTTCCCTGCTGATTACGGCGGTGGGGTTACGCCGTCTTTGGCAAGAGAAAACGGTAGAAGCAAAGGAGTTGGTGCAGTTGCCCTGGCGGACGCTGACGTTGAGCCACAACAGCCGCCACGATTACCAAGTGCGGGAGGAGGGGGGCTTTTTTGCGGAAATGACCACCTTGATGGAACCGGGCTGGTCAATCTTAGTGGGGGTTTTGGGGGACTATGAACCGCCGCAGTGGGGGACTTTGGGGGCGGGGGGGATGCCGGTGGCGATTCAGTCGGTGCGGTTGCGGGGTTGGGAGTGGCTGGGGGAGGAATGTGCCGGGGCAACGGGCGGGGTGTTGTTGACCGGGGCATTGTGGAGCAAACAAACCTATTCGGTGCCCTATCCTGAGGGGGTGCGGGCCTATGCGGCGGAAACCGGGGTGCCCTGGCAATCCTGGAAAAAGGTGAAGGACCGGCAGGATGTCTCCAAGCGGGTGACGGTGTTGACTCCGGGGGAATGGCTGACTCCGGCGGGGGCGGTTTATCTTTGGGAACGGGGTTCTCCGGTGCAGCGGTCGGGGCCAATGCCTGACCCTTTTCATCGGGATGCGTTGGGGTATGGACATCTTTGGTTGTTTCGAGATGAGGAAGGATAACGATGGCAAATGAGTGGTTGGTGTGTTTGTCGCCGGTGCATATTGGCGGGGCGGATAGCGATAGTCGGGGCAACAATAATCCGGTGTTTCGCCTGCCGGATCGGATGCCTGCGATTCCGGGGAGTTCCCTGCGGGGGGCACTGCGGGAGGATGCGGAAAGCCAAACTGCCTTCCGGGGCTATGTGGTGAACTGGTTTGGGGGGCCGACGGACAATATATCGCCGGGGCGCATTTCCCTGGGGTGGGGCTGGCCGGTGTGGTGGCCGGTGCATGTCTTGGGCTATGGCAATTGGTGGGTGAGTTGTCCGGCTTGGCTCAACCGTTTTCAACAACTGAATCACCGCTCCCCGTTTAACTTTGCCCCGGATCAGGTGTACATGACCCATCCTGACTTGGCAAGGGGTTCTAACCTGTATTTGCGCTGGCTGAAGTTGACCAATATCCAAAAATGGACGGAACCCTTACCGGCTCCAGAGGGGGTGACGGCGGAATGTCGGATTGTGGTGCCGGATCATTGCATCAATCTGATTGTGGATATGGGGTTGGTGCGCCAGCCCAGGGTGAGTTTGCGGGATGAACCGGATGCTAGGGGCAATTTGGTGGAAAATTTGTTTGCGGTCGAGGGGTATCCACCGGGGGCGGTGTTTATGTTTAGCTGGACGGTGCGCCAAAAGGTGGAACATCTGGAGGAGTGGCAATCCTTTTTGGAGGGGGATCACACCCTGGGGGGATTGTGGAGTGTGGGTTATGGCAATGTGCGGATTATGAACATTGGGGGGGCATGATGGCGGTCGAACATTACGATTTGGACAGGCGGGTTTTTGACCAACTGCACCGGGGGATACAGCATATCCAGGATTGGCAGGGGGCGGCGAGTGGCATTGCGGACTATGTAGCCACCTGGGGGCTGGAGCGGTTTTGGTCTATGTCCCGGTCAATGGCTCTGCTGGGGGGGGCGATCCCGGCACCGGGGCAGGGCAACAATGAACAACGGCGTTATTTTGCCTGGGGGGTGGCACGGCTGGTGTTGGCGGAGATTGTGGGGGCGGAATTGCGGATACGGGGGGATATGACCACCCAGCAGTTTCAGGAGCGGCTGGGAGAATTGAATTTTAATCAGCAGGTGTTGATGAGTGACCTGTTGATTGCCATTGCGGAAACGATTCAGTTTTGGACAATGCGCCTGAAGGATGCCCGAGATGCTGACATGGATGCCTAACCGCCAACCCCAACCCATGCCCTCAATCCCCGATTCTGTGGTAAAGGTCGGCGGAGTGGCTCCTACACGGGATTTGCAGGTTTTACAGGGGCGTTTTTGGGCAAAATGTACTAACACCTGTAGGGGGTCGGCGGAAATGGACGCTGGAACCCGCTCTGGGCAAAGGGTGTAGAATAGGGGAGTCGCAGACCTTCTCAGAAGGTAAAGGCGTTGAAACCAGCTCCCAGTCAACCTTCCCTTCAGTGCCACGGTACTGTCGCAGACCTTCTCAGAAGGTAAAGGCGTTGAAACCAATTGCACAACTGTCTGGGGGCCGCCTACGTTGAGAAGTCGCAGACCTTCTCAGAAGGTAAAGGCGTTGAAACCCGCCTGTCCAAGGTCGGGTACGCCTCTCTTGAAGAGGCGACCGCTGCGGCCATGTCGCAGACCTTCTCAGAAGGTAAAGGCGTTGAAACTGCCCTGGTAACGCTGAGGTTTATGTCAATGTTCAGTCGCAGACCTTCTCAGAAGGTAAAGGCGTTGAAACTTCAGGGGCCATACGACCCCCACGAAACAGCCCTCAAGTCGCAGACCTTCTCAGAAGGTAAAGGCGTTGAAACATGCTCAAACATGAGCACATAACGCCCGTCGTCGAGTCGCAGACCTTCTCAGAAGGTAAAGGCGTTGAAACTCCGGCCGGGGTGTCCAGGCTTCAGGGCTTTAATTTCAGCCCGTCGCAGACCTTCTCAGAAGGTAAAGGCGTTGAAACTTGAGCTTCGGAGGCAGCTTTGGGTTGGAGAAGCAACTACGTCGCAGACCTTCTCAGAAGGTAAAGGCGTTGAAACCGTACCTTCATAAGTACGCGCACCCACGGGTCGCCAGTCGCAGACCTTCTCAGAAGGTAAAGGCGTTGAAACCCCAAGGGCACCGGGCGCCACCCGGCGGAAATATACAGTCGCAGACCTTCTCAGAAGGTAAAGGTGTTGAAACAGCAGTAGAGGATGATCGTCCAGCCCCCACCCTGGATCAGGGTCGCAGACCTTCTCAGAAGGTAAAGGTGTTGAAACAGGGACGGGGCGATCGCCACAGGCGCTTCCCAGACGGTCGCAGACCTTCTCAGAAGGTAAAGGTGTTGAAACTTGAAGGCAGCCCCAGCCTTCATTTCCAAGTCCTCCTTGTGTCGCAGACCTTCTCAGAAGGTAAAGGTGTTGAAACTTCCTCCGGCTTTCGGTGGTCGGGTAGCACCGGTATGTCGCAGACCTTCTCAGAAGGTAAAGGTGTTGAAACTAACGCCAAGAGCGTTCGTACTCCCGGCGGTCACGCGTCGCAGACCTTCTCAGAAGGTAAAGGTGTTGAAACTGGTCGTAGTTGTACCCGTGTGCCTTTGCACAATGTGCGTCGCAGACCTTCCCAGAAGGTAAAGGTGTTGAAACGATTGCAAAAAAATCTCCATGCAAACTTGAGAATACGTCGCAGACCTTCCCAGAAGGTAAAGGTGTTGAAACTCCGGGACTGGATGCGAGCCGGCCCGCGCATATATAAGTCGCAGACCTTCCCAGAAGGTAAAGGTGTTGAAACCGAGTGGAATTTATCCTCTACTGCCCGGAGCAGTAGGTCGCAGACCTTCTCAGAAGGTAAAGGTGTTGAAACTTGGTGCCAGAGGGCGACCATCTCTCGTTCCGGGGGTCGCAGACCTTCTCAGAAGGTAAAGGTGTTGAAACCGAGTGGAATTTATCCTCTACTGCCCGGAGCAGTAGGTCGCAGACCTTCTCAGAAGGTAAAGGTGTTGAAACTTTGCCCCCCATCACCTTGACCAATTTCTGGTAGATGTCGCAGACCTTCTCAGAAGGTAAAGGTGTTGAAACTGCCTGAATTTCGGCCTCAAGCTCGGCATCGAGCCGAAGCGTCGCAGACCTTCTCAGAAGGTAAAGGTGTTGAAACTGATGGCTCCGGATGTAGACCTTGACCATCCGGCATTTGTCGCAGACCTTCTCAGAAGGTAAAGGTGTTGAAACCCCCAAGGGAACTCATGCTCGCCAGGAGCATAACCTGTCGCAGACCTTCTCAGAAGGTAAAGGTGTTGAAACTCGAGAGATGTATACCACCAGTGGGGAATGTATTTGAGTCGCAGACCTTCCCAGAAGGTAAAGGTGTTGAAACGTGAATTGCGGCTCTTCTACCCCTCCCACAATGCGGTGTCGCAGACCTTCCCAGAAGGTAAAGGTGTTGAAACCGGAATCTAGGTCAACGGTCAACCCAGGGACGAACCGTCGCAGACCTTCCCAGAAGGTAAAGGTGTTGAAACTCATTCGTAGCAAACCAGTTCGGCACCGGGTGAGAAGTCGCAGACCTTCCCAGAAGGTAAAGGTGTTGAAACCTTGTAGCGCTCCACCAACTTCTCGTTGATTTCCCCAGTCGCAGACCTTCCCAGAAGGTAAAGGTGTTGAAACCACCACCGCCGAGTCTGTTTATCAAGGGGGAGGTTTGTCGCAGACCTTCCCGGAAGGTAAAGGTGTGGAAGCCTTTGATTCAAACGGCGGAGAAAATGGAGATGTAATCGCAGATTGTTCCAGAAGGTAGTTGCAACCAGTAGGAATGTATATGCTAGATTTCCAACCACTGCTCTCTTATCTCTGGAAATTCAACCTGAGAGAGTTTCAGCTTACCCTCATTTACCAAGGCATCAAAGGAGAATGTGAAATCAAGGACAGCATAAAGGATCGTATATGTGAAACCGGTGAAGATTGGGATGCCGAAGACTTAGTTGCATCTATACAGCTTGGGCGAATTTGCACTCCTCTCCTTAAAGAGTGGTGTAAAAAGCTAGGAGTGGATATAGATGAGATGTCTCAGGGGAGTATCCAACTCACTATCCAAGGAGATGAAGCTCACCTGCGGATCAAGATGAACGATATAGAGAAGCTTTTTTAGCTTCTGAACGACTCAACAAACACTCACAAAGGATGGTGAATTATGCCTTTACGTCCACTTTTACCGACCCAACGCTCCCGCTGGTATGGAGTGAAAAAACATCCCGACGACCCCGATAGAGAATGCGGCTACACCCCCCAAACATCCGACATTCCCGATAAGCCAGAAAACAGAGACATTACCCACGCTTGGAATGGCAAACCCTTTGCTACTTTCCAAAAAACTGCTGATCCTCACACCATTTCCATCTCAGACCTCAAGCTCATTAGTCCACTTCAAATTGGCGGCGGTAGCTTTCCCGAAGGGGGCATACTTCCTGCCCAAGTTGCCGGTATTCCCTGGATTCCCGGTTCGAGCATTCGTGGTTCTTTCCTGCATTATTTGCGCCAAAATTGGCAGAATATCCCCGCCGAAGAACAAGCCTTTTGGGAAACATTATTGAATGACGACCACACCGCTTGGCGACCCAAAAAGATTCGCTTTGAAAATCTCTTTTTGGATAGATCACATCTCAAACCTTATCCACTGAACGCTCAGCAATCTTGGCAAGTATTTGGAGAGGCGAATAGAAATTTAGGCGTACAATGGCAACTCCCCGCTGATATAGGCATGAATGCCCCCAAATATACCCTCAGCATCACCCTCAAAGACATCCCCACCCAAGCTCAGAAAACCTGGATCATCCAACGGGTGAAAGAAATGTTGTGCTCTCAGGGTTTAGGGCGTGGCGTCCATGCCGGATTTGGACGAATGGCAGAGAGGATTCCCACCACCGGGCAATGGGAAATTCATTTGCAAGGGATGAAACCCTGTGTGCAACAACACATGACTAAAAGTGGGCAAGTAACGCAACCAGGACAATATCGCTGGAGTCCCCAAGTTTTACGGGCAAATTTGCGGGGTTGGTTTACCCGTTTAGCTTTGCCTTTATTGGGGAGAGAAAACACTGAGAAATTAACCAATCAAATCTTTGGCGGCTTAGGTTGTCCTGCCGATTTAGTGCTGTGTAGTTTTAGAACTACCGACCGACTACCCGACCTCAGCATGGAAGATAAATTAGCCAATGGCTATGCCAACATACCCGCCCATGATGCTCATGAAACCTGGGCAATTCGTGTTGAATGCAACGAGCGATTTCAGCCCCTAATTGACAATCTTTTGAACCTTGCCCAACAACTGGGTGGACTGGGGCCTGGTTGGAGACGACCGCCGCACCAACTCACTCGTTTTAGGGGCTTTCGTGGCAGTCAATTCACCATCAAAAATGTCGCTCCCTTGCCTTTAACTGAGCTAATCAATACGCTTCATGACCAGGTTAGAAATTTGGCTGGAGAGTATGGTATTCCAGTTTTAAGACAGCCTTATCGTGGCATGGGGTGCATCGTCAGCATTTGGGAGTCAGAAGAACCTGATGCTTGGGAAGCGATTGTGCATGGGGTGTGTCGGACAGAAAATAATCCTGGTCGCCCTGCCTGGTGTGGAGATTCACAGCATCGTCCCTCTGGATACGCCGTTAAAAAACTTGCAGATCGGTGTCGGATTACTGTATTTGATCCCGATGTAGAACCCACTTTGCGCCAGCAACAATTTAATCGAGTATGGACGAGGGTTTAGTTCTGAAAATTTAGACAGCTTAATTTACTTGAGAAACCTCAAATTTCCAGGTAAATAATCGCTTAATTTTTTGCGAATTACCTGATGCTCATCCTATAGGCGGCTGATGGTAATTTTTTTTGCTAAAATTTGAAGCCAACTAATTTCTAAGTACAAACTATATTGTGGGAACCTTAATTTATTTGAACCAACCCTAAATCCCATCGTAAAAATGCCCATATTACCCAGAACCAAGGGCG
Source organism: Synechococcus sp. C9 (assembly GCF_022984075.1). Classification (NCBI taxonomy): domain Bacteria; kingdom Bacillati; phylum Cyanobacteriota; class Cyanophyceae; order Synechococcales; family Synechococcaceae; genus Synechococcus; species Synechococcus sp. C9. Next base: position 314,901 of record NZ_JALAAD010000001.1, read on the forward strand.
GGGGTTGTCCCCTGCGACCACTAACTTGGAATTGATAGAGGTACCCTTATTTATATTGATAGATTGAGCCGATGATCACCCCAGGATTTTTTCTGCCATGAGCTACCTGGTCATTGACACCGAAGGCAACCCCGACCTCAAGGAAATCGCCCTCATTGACAGTAGCGGTCAGGTCATCTACCACGCCCACAGCCAAGAATACGCACCCGACCACCCCCAGCCCAAACCCCTGGCGCAAATCGTCGCTGACCTACAACGTCTCGCCCAAAACAAACTGCTGATCTTCCACTACGCCGACCACGACCTCAAAATTCTCCAACGTGCCTTCCAAAAAGCCCGCCAACCTTGGCTGTCTAACCCCACCTTTTGCACCTGGTTAGCCGCTAAGCAATACTTCCCCAACCTCGCCAGCTATAGCCTCGAACACCTCAGCCAACACCTTGGCATTCAACTGGCAAGCGGTTACTTCAACCCCAACATCGCTCACGATGCCAGCTACGATGCCCTTTTTACCTATCACCTCTACCGCCACCTCACCCACGCCCAACTCAAAGCCCAAAATCTCCCTAACCCGTTTGCCAACAGCAAAGTTGACCATCCCTTCCAGCACTATCCCGATGACACCACCACCTATCACGCCCAGTACCAGCAACTCACCGCCGCCCTACAAGACATTCAACAGGATGCCAACCACCAGAGCCGGGGGGTGATTCTCTTGGGAGAACCCGGTTCCGGGAAAACCCATCTCATCATGCGGGTCGCCCAAAATTTACTCTGCCACAACCGTCTGCTGTTCATCCCCCAGCCTACCCATCCTGACAACATTTACCACCACATTTACAGCCACACCCTTGAATCCCTGCGGGAGTATGTGGATGACCACCACCACACCCAACTGGATTATCTGATTGCCAAGAGCTTTGTGGAAATCCTCAAAACCTTACCCCAGACCCAAAAAAATCAAAACCTTCTCGCCGCCCTCACTGCCGACCCCCTCAATCTGTTTCACCGCCTGGGAGCAGAGGGTACGGACCGTCGCCGTCACCAATGGCAACTCATCGAAAAACAAGTTCTGCGCTGGTGGGCGGAGCGTAACTTTCTCACGGGTGCTACGGAAAGCCTCCTCAAAGGCATCATCAAGTATTGCAGTTACACCGACCCGAACCGTCGTCAACAGATCATCCGCTGGCTCAGTGGCAATGACCTGAACCCGGAAGACACCGCCTTGATTGGTTTACCCGCCTGGAGTGCCGACCTCGACCGCAACACCTTTGCCCTGGAAGGGATGAAAGTGATTGGCAGACTAGCCCTGCTCGACCAACCGCTGATCATCGTCTTTGACCAACTGGAAGCCCTGGGGCGGTCAGAAAACCGAGACATCCTGCTCAACCTGGGGGATGCCCTCAAAGAACTCTTGACCCTGATCCCCAACAGTTTATTCATCCTGAACCTTTTCCCCGACCGCTGGCAACACTTCCAAACCCAATGGGATCGGGCTACCCTCGACCGCCTCTCCCAAACCGTCATCACCCTCAATCCCCCACCCCTCCCCCAGTTGCAAAAACTCCTGCAAACCCGCCTCCCCTCCGACATTCACCTCTCAGCCCTCTTCAGCCCCGATGACCTGGACGACATCCTCAGCCAGCCCTCCATCCGTGCCATGCTCAACCGTGCCGCCGCCTACTACCGTTACACCATCAACGGCATCCCCCTCCCCCCGCTGATACAGCCCCTCCCCACCGCCAGCGACTTACCCGCCCGTGTCCAACGCCTGGAAGCCGAACTGCAAACCCTCAAGGAACTACTCATTCCCCTCCTGCCTAACGGTACCGCCATCGCCCTATCCCCCCCTGCCCAACCGGACACCCCCTCGGTGGGTCTCATAGAAGAACTGGAGTGTTATCTCAGCAATACCGAGAAGCTACTACGTGTCAAGTATTTTGACGAGGCAATCATTGACAGCACCGCCGACATTGGCAAACTCCGCACCATCCTCAATGCCCTCCAAGCCATCCATCCCCTGCCCATGAGTACCCTCAAACTGAACAAACGCAAACTCCCAGACCATCTCTATTTCCCTACCCAAAAGCGGGTGGTCGCCTTGATCCAAGTAGCCGCCAGCAGTATGTACCGACAACTCCAAAACTTTAACCAACTGGTGATTTCCCACCCCGAACTGCAATTCCTTTTGCTACGAGATGCCCGTCTCCCCCCTCCTTCCAGAACCGCTACTGCCACCCAATCCGCCCTTGCCGCCCTGAACAATAGTGAAAATGGTCATTATGCTCTGCTTCCCCAGGACGACCGCATCCATCTGGAACTCATGCACAAGCTGATTACCGACATCCAAAACCGAGACTTAGAAATAGACCTTACCCAAGCCGTCCGCCATTATCTCCAACACCAAAAGCCCCCACTCATCGCTTGGATTCTCGGGCAATCCCCCACCTTTGTAACCCACCACAGCAATAATCACTAGATTTACCAAAAGAGTCGTAAGGGTACCGCCCCCGTAAAAAGAAGTGCCCCCATATCTGAAGGTTAGGACTGATAGCGAGCCAATTGTTCTAAAGCCATTGCCAAGGAAGTCGCTGGTTCCTGGCACGTCAAACCTTGGCATACTAACGCTACCCCAGGGATGTCCGTCGCTGATTGCAGTACAGTGGTTGGGAAAAAGTGGGAAGCAATCTGTGCCAAAATCTCCGGTTGCGCCTTCACCTGTATCGGGTAAAACCAAGCATCCAGGGCAGTCACCAAACTTGGGCAACTTTGGGGAGCTTCCTTTAAGATTTGCCCAAACGCCTGCAATCCCCGTTCCGCCCGCTCCAGGTAGGTCAAATCCCCGGTCAGTAGGGACAAACGCACCAAATTGGTCAGCGCAACCCCATTGGCTGAGGGAATGGCATTGTCCTCACAGGGACGTTCCCGTACCAGTAAATCCCCACTCGCCCCCATCGCCGTAGCGTAATAACCTTGTGATGCACTACTCCAATACTGTTCATCAAAATTAGCCTGAAATTCTTTCACTTTAGTTAACCAAAACTCTGCATTCATTGCCCCCGTTAGACCAACTGCCATTTGATGCAAATCCAGCAGGGCTTTGATCCACAGGGCATAATCTTCCGCCTGGGCGATCACTGCCACCTGACCATCATAATTCAGGCGATAAAATTGCCCATTGACCCATTGGGATTGGAGAATAAATTCAGCGCATCGGCTCGCCAATTCCCCATAATGGGGTTGCTGAAAGACCACCGCCGCCCGTGCCAAACCAGAAATCATCAAACTATTCCAAGCCACGATCATCTTGGTATCCGTGACAGGGGGAATGCGTCCTGGCCAATGGGTCGTTTTAGCTTGCTGGGCATCCACTGCCGGTGGGAATTTTGAGCATAGTTCAGGAGTAGAGCCATAGCGGTGGGCAAATAGTTTATCCAATGCGGATTCTACCACCGGGGATAAAGCCCCCCCCTGTAACCGTTGCAGAACAATCAAGCCCTCAAAATTGCCAGCGGGTTCAATATCAAAAGCAGATGTTAAGCCCTGGAATTCCGGTTCTGTTAATAATTCTTGTAATTCCTGATAAGCCCATACATAAAATCGCCCTTCCTCTGGTTCCAAGTCTTCAGAATGCACAAAATTATCCGCATCCTGGGCGGCATAAAAGTAACCCGCTTCCGAGCGCATTTCCCGTTCTAACCAAGCTACGGTTTTTTGCACCGCCCGCCGCAGAGAATCATCCTGAATCCCCGCACTCCACAGATTACTGATGTATTCCAAAATCAAGCCATTGTCATACAACATCTTTTCAAAATGGGGCACTGTCCAGGTCGGGTCAACCGTGTAGCGATGCCAGCCCCCCGCCACATGGTCAAAAATGCCCCCCAGCACCAGATTGATCCCCCTTTGTACCGCCGGATGTTCCGTACCCAAGGGCGCACCCCGGCGACTCGATTGCAGTACCGCCTGGGCGTAGGGAATCATGGGAAAAGAATTTCCCGGCCCTTGGTACGCCAAAATACTGGTGGCTTTGCGATAGCCATTGTCCAGCATATTTTTATCCAATGTACTGAGGGCTGGCAGTTTGCCGGGGGATTCCAGATATTCCAAAATCTGGGATTTAACCAATTCCACTTGGTCTTTGCCCTGGTCGTATCGCTGTCGTACTGCCCGCAAAAGTTCTAAAAAGCCGGGACGACCGTAGCGGGGGGTGAGGGGGAAATAGGTGCCGCCGTAAAAGGGAGCCAGATCATAGGGGTCAAGGAACACATTGAGGGGCCAACCCGCCTGCCCAATCATCAACTGCACCGCCTGGATGTAGATATGGTCAATGTCCGGGCGTTCCTCCCGATCCACCTTGATGGGTAAAAAATAGCGATTCATTATCTCCGCCACCGCCTGATCCGAGAAGGCTTCCCCCTCCATCACCGTGCACCAGTGGCAACTGGAATAGCCAATCGAGAGAAAAATGGGTTTATTATCCTGGCGAGCTTGGGCAATGGCTTCCTCACACCACGGCCACCAGTCAATGGGATTATGACCGTGCTTACGCAGGTAGAGACTTTGGGCATGGATGAGACGGTTAGCCATAGGTGCGCTCAAGGGGTGACTTCTGCTTCCCAGTGTAAAGCCCTTATGGATATTGAGCCATGCCAATATTTCTGTGATCACCAAGTTCTGAGTAAGCCGGTAGTCCTTCACACTACCAAGTCGGGGATGCTTTTTAGATAGGCACACGAATCAGATTGACAGGCAAATTGTGCTTTTTCTCGTTCATCATCACCCCAGGATTTCATCAACCCCAAAAACAAATTCCGGGAATTGCAGGGGGGTTAGGGATTGCCCCCGGCGCAAAATCTGCGGCTCCTTTTGGCGGTAAACTTCTAAACAATCTTCATCCAGGTTAACTAACCAAACTTCGGGAATGCCTGCTGATAAATATAGGGGAACTTTTACCCCCCGGTCGTAGGTAATGGTGGTATCAGCAACTTCAATGACCCAGTAAATGTCAGGGGGTGTGGGATGCCCCGCCAAGTAAAAATCATCCCGCCAGCGGACAATTGCCACATCCGGTTGGGGTTCCGAATCCGCCAGGGTAATCGGGTTTTGGATGCGACATCTGGCTTTTTGTCCCAAACGGTTGAGCAACAAATAAACGAGGCGGTCAACCCCAGCGGCGTGACGACGGTTGATTGGTGACATTTTGACAAGCTCTCCGTGAATCAATTCCAGCCGGTCATCGGGGGCAAAAATGCCAGCATCAATCATCTGGTGATATTGCTCGACGCTGAACCGGTGGCGAATCATTTCACTGGGGGACATGAATTTACTCCGTTGGGTTATGGTGGGTAATTTTCCCAGTTTCTTAGATGTTTATTAGTCGAAAAAATGACTATTTTGCATCATTATCCTAACAATTCATCAACCCCAAAAACAAATTCCGGGAATTGGATGGGTGTTAGGGATTGCCCCCGGCGCAAAATCTGCGGCTCCTTTTGGCGGTAAACTTCTAAACAATCTTCATCCAGGTTAACTAACCAAACTTCGGGAATGCCCGCTCCCAAGTACAGGGGCACTTTTACCCCCCGGTCGTAGGTAATAGTGGTATCAGCAACTTCAATGACCCAGTAAATGTCAGGGGGCGTGGGATGTCCCGCCAGGTAAAAATCATCCCGCCAGCGGACAATCGCCACATCCGGTTGGGGTTCCGAATCCGCCAGGGTAATCGGGTTTTGGATGCGATGCAAAGCCCTCCGATTTAACCGGTCAGCCAGTAGTAAATTTAAGCGGTCAACCCCAGCGGCGTGACGACGGTTAATTGGTGACATTTTGACAAGCTCTCCGTGAATCAATTCCAGCCGGTCATCGGGGGCAAAAATGCCAGCATCAATCATCTGGTGATATTGCTCGACGCTGAACCGGTGGCGAATCATTTCACTGGGGGACATGAATTTACTCCGTTGGGTTATGGTGGGTAATTTTCCCAGTTTCTTAGATGTTTATTAGTCGAAAAAATGACTATTTTGCATCATTATCCTAACAATTCATCAACCCCAAAAACAAATTCCGGGAATTGGATGGGTGTTAGGGATTGCCCCCGGCGCAAAATCTGCGGCTCCTTTTGGCGGTAAACTTCTAAACAATCTTCATCCAGGTTAACTAACCAAGCTTCGGGAATGCCCGCTGATAAATATAGGGGAACTTTTACCCCTCGGTCGTAGGTAATAGTGGTATCCGCAACTTCAATGACCCAGTAAATATCAGGGGGTGTGGGATGCCCCGCCAAGTAAAAATCATCCCGCCAGCGGACAATTGCCACATCCGGTTGGGGTTCCGAATCCGCTAGGGTAATGGGGTCTTGAATGCGCTTCATTGCTCGCCTCCCCAAACATTCTAAAAGGTAACTGATACGGGCACAACAGGCGGCGTGGCGGCGGTTAATTGGTGACATTTTGACAAGCTCTCCGTGAATCAATTCCAGTCGGTCATCGGGGGCAAAAATGCCAGCATCAATCATCTGGTGATATTGCTCGACGCTGAACCGGTGGCGAATCATTTCACTGGGGGACATGAATTTACTCCGTTGGGTTATGATGGGTAATTTTCCCAGTTTCTTAGATGTTTCTTAGTCGAAAAAATGACTATTTTGCATCATTATCCTAACAATTCATCAACCCCAAAAACAAATTCCGGGAATTGCAGGGGGGTTAGGGATTGCCCCCGGCGCAAAATCTGCGGTTCCTTTTGGCGGTAAACTTCTAAACAATCTTCATCCAGGTTAACTAACCAAACTTCGGGAATGCCCGCTCCCAAGTACAGGGGCACTTTTACCCCCCGGTCGTAGGTAATAGTGGTATCAGCAACTTCAATGACCCAGTAAATGTCAGGGGGCGTGGGATGCCCCGCCAGGTAAAAATCATCCCGCCAGCGGACAATTGCCACATCCGGTTGGGGTTCCGAATCCGTTAGGGTAATCGGGTTTTGGATGATATGCAATGCTTTTTGGTGCAAAAGTCTCCCTAAAATTATGTTGAGACGATTCACTCCAGCGGCGTGACGACGATTAATCGGGGACATTTTGACAAGCTCTCCGTGAATCAATTCCAGCCGGTCATCCGGGGCAAAAATGCCAGCATCAATCATCTGGTGATATTGTTCAACGCTGAACCGGTGGCGAATCATGGGCTACCCCCCGCAACATACCCAATTGCTCCCTGTTTTCATTCCCGAAATCTAAGCGGGTAACGCGATTCGAACGCGCGACATCAACCTTGGCAAGGTTGCGCTCTACCACTGAGCTATACCCGCATGGATTTTTATTTTAACCTGTGGATGTACCATGTCAAGCACGGGATTCGGGCAAATCCGCCACCCGTGGCAGGGACGGGGCATAGGGGGAACGCAAAGACCGCACTTGGCGCATTAAACTCGCCATTTCCAGGGCATTCATGGCATATTCCCAGCCCTTGTTGCTTTTCACCCCCGCCCGCTCAATCGCCTGTTGCAAATTATCCGTGGTGAGAATGCCAAACACGACGGGCACGCCGGTCTGAAACCCAGTGGCGGCAATCCCTTTGGCAACTTCGGCGGCGACATAGTCAAAGTGGGGCGTATCCCCCCGAATCACCGCTCCCAAGCAAATCAGGGCATCATAGCGTTGGGTTTGCGCCAATTGATGCACCACCACGGGAATTTCAAAACTCCCCGGCACCCAAAAATAATCCACCTGGGTATCCACATTCACCCCATGCCGTTTGAGGGCATCCTGACACCCGTCCAACAGCTTGCCCACAATCAGGTCATTGAACCGACCAATGACAATGCCCAGGCGCAACCCCTCGACATCGGTAAAGGCACCTTCAAAGACTGTCATTAGATAAACAATACATCCATTAAGCCGACCGCAATGACTAACAATGTCCAAACCCCGGCACCCAGGTAAATTACCCGTTGATACCGTTGCCATTCCCCAGGGGTCGCCAGCACCACCGGCACGCCCACAACCAACACAAAGGACAATACCACCAACGCCAACACCAACGCCTGAAATAAAATGGTCATCGTTTTGCTCCCAACACAGCCCATCTATCAGGCTATCAAAAAGTGCGCCCCGGCAACCAAAACCTCCCCAGCCCGGACAAACGATATTACAATGCTCAGTAATTCCCTAATTTCCTCGCCGTAGGTGCGCCATGACCGTTTCCCCCGCCTTTTGTCAGGGCATTGATTATTTCGGTTCCCCCTGGCACCTGTGGTCGGAGTATGCCAGTGAGGCGGTTGTCAACCCCAAAACTGGGCGGATTGATGACCCCCATGACCCTAAAGCGGTGTATCAAACCCTGGTGGCGGCGGATGCCCTGCGCTATTTGGTGGTGCAAACCACAGCCAGTAAGGCTTCAGGACATCCGGGGGGCTTTGCCAGTTGTGCTGAAGCGATGGCGGCGTTGGTCATGCTGGGCTACAAAAATATCCCCACCGAGGTCGGGCATCATGCGCCGGGGTTTTACAGCCTACTGTTTTTGGATGGTTCCCTGGAAGCGATGGGGATTACTACGGTTGCCCAAATGCGGGAGAAATTTCGGGAACTGCATGGATTACTGGGGCATCTGTCGGGAGCGATTCCGGGGGTGTTGTCCCCTGCGGGTCCCTTAGGACAAGGTCAGCACTTTGCAATGGCTGGGGCTTATCTCCATCCTGGGGTTTTGTTCCCGGTGACGATTGGGGATGGGGGGTTGGGGGAACCCTATGTGATGAGCAGTTTTCAACATTTCCATACGGCATTTCCCCAGGTGACCAATTTCCTGCCGGTGCTGGTCTGGAATGGGTACAGCCAAGAGCATCACAGTATGGTGGCAACGCTGGACAATGAACGGATGGAACGGTTTTGGCGTGCCAGCGGGTTTGCGGAAGTAATTTTGGTGGATGCCAAAGCCTTTGACGACCAGGGGCAACCTGGGGACTACGTTGACAGTACTTTATTTAGCTTGGAGCAACGGCTGAAATTTACCGAGGCGGTACTCACCGGGCTAGACCGGGCGGCGCAAAGTGCCTTGAGTGGGAATTTAACCGTTTTTATCATCAAACAATTGAAGGGGGCAGGGGTACACGCCCGGGGTGCCAAATCCCATAATCTTTATGCCCAACATACCTTACAAAATCCTGACATTATCCAGGCGTTGCAACAGCGGGCATTACCCCCGGAGGCTTGGACATTGGTGCGGGAGAATTTCCAACGGGCGGGGGGCGGTTCAGCTTCACAAGTAGCGGTTACGGAATCGGTGCGGGCGTTGCCAGCCTTACCCCAATTTACCCAGCAGGAATTTCCCCTGGGGGACAAGCAGGTAGCGACAACGGCGGTGGGGCATCTGGTGGTGCAATTAGGGCAAAGCGACCCCAAGTTTTTGGTTACGAATGCGGATGGCAACGAGGCTTCCGGGATTGGCAATATTAACCAGGGCTTGAAAATCATTCACCCCACTGTAGATACGTTGTACAACCAATCGCCCCAGGGACAGGTGTATGAACCCTTGAGCGAGGATGCCTGTGCGGGGTTGGCGGCGGCGTTGTGTCTGTTGGGGGGGCGTTCCCTGTGGTGTTCTTACGAATCCTTTGCGATTAATGGACTTCCCATCTGGCAGACCGTGACCCAGGCGATGGCGGAATTGCGGCGACCGACCCCCTCGACGATTGCCTTGTTTACGGCGGGGGCTTTGGAACAGGGGCGCAACGGGTGGACGCACCAACGCCCGGAGATTGAGGCGTACTACATGGCGTTGATGCACAACGGCAATGTTTATCCCCTGTTTCCGCCGGATGCCAATTGTGCCCAGGCGGCGTATCTGTGGGCGGTGCGGACGTTCAATAAGGGGATTGCCATTTTTGCCAGCAAAACGCCCTTGCCGGTGCGGACGACGTGGGAACAGGCACAGGCGGGGGTGGAACAGGGGGCGATTGTATTACAGGAAACGCCTGGGGAACGGCTGGTGGTGTTGGCGGTGGTGGGGGATATGGTGCTGTTGCCGGTGTTTGCGGCGGTAGAGCAATTAAAATCCCAGGGGATTGGTACACGCATTGTCAGTATGGTGAATTTACGGCGGCTGTGTCGTCCCCAGGATGTGGCGTGGTCACGTTGTGCACAGCCGGACGGGGATTTTATGGAGGATGGGACGTTTGCGCAATTCTTTAGCGGGGATGCGCTGTTGGGGATTACGGGGGGACCGGTGAGTACCCTGGAACCTTTGATGTTGCGTTCCCAGGTGGCACGGCGGGAGATGCTGGGCTGGCAACGGGGGGAAACGACGGCTACGCCGGGGGTATTGATGGAGTACAACGGGTTGAGTGGGGAGCGCATTGCTCAGCGGGCGATGGCTTTGTTGGGGTAGGGAAAATATCACTTTTACTGTACAATGTTAGTATAACAAACTCTCTATAGGGAACTGCCTTTGCCTGGGTATTGTCCCCAGATTTTTATGAACATTCGTTCCCCAAGTGTGCCTAAAAATCCTGGCTAATTCTCCGGCACCGTCCCCTTGGGCAAGTCAATAAATACCCGTTCCCCGGCTTTTAAGCCCTGCAAGACCTGGGTGTATTCATTCAGCGTTACCCCCAAAACCACCGGCTGAAACTGGGGTTTGCCTTGGGCATTGGGTACCAGCACCCCGGTTTTGCCCCGTTCCGTCACCACTGAAGCGGTGGGAATCGTCAGGGCTTGGGGCAACTGTTCGCCGATAAAGACCACATCCACATTCATCCCCGACCGCAGGCGATTCTGCCCCGTGACCAGTTGTACCCGCACCTCAAAAAAGGTGACATTTTGTTCCACCACCGCTTCCGGCGCAATCAACGCCACCCGCCCCCGAAAGGTTTCCCCTGGATAGGCATCCGCCTGAATTTCCACCGTCTGCCCAGGGCGAATCTGGCTGATGTCCGTCTCCGCCACCCGGGCAATAATTTCCAGGTCGCTGGCTAATGCCACAATCGAACTCGAAGTCGCCGAAGACGTGGCGGAAGTGAAACTGCTGGGGGTGACAAATGCGCCCACGGACGCATACCTCTGGGTAATGATCCCGTCAAAGGGTGCCCGAATCACCGTATCACTAATCTGTACATTGATGGTACGCAGTTGGGCTTGGGCGGCGGCTACCTGTGCCCGTGCCTGGGCAATCGCTTCCACCCGTGTCCCCGCTTGCAATAAATCCAACCGGCGTTGGGTCTCCTTTAAGGTGGCTTCCGCCGTCGCCTCTTCCGTAATTGCCGCATCCAGGGTGTCCTGGGCAATCGCTCCCTGGGCAAAAAGTTCCTGATTCCGTTGCCGCCGTTGCCGTGCCAATTCATAACGGGACTGAGCCGCCGCCACCTGCGCCCGCACCTGGGCAATTTCCTCGGGACGATTCCCCCGCTCCAACTCCAGCAGTCGGGCTTCCGCCTGGGCTAAATTGGCGAGGGTTTGTTGCCGACGGGCTTGCAATTCCCGGTCATCCATGCGGGCAATCACCTGCCCCCGGGTCACCCGCTGTCCCTGCTCCACATTCAACGCCACCAACTGCCCAGACACCTTCGGGCTGAGATTCACCCGTTGCTGTGGCTCCACCCTGCCGCTCGCCGGTATCCGCACCGTTAAATTCCGGGGGGTCGCAGGTACAGTCAAAGTACTTATATCCGGTTGATTGCGTTGGCGGTTCCCCCGCACCCACAGCCCGGCTCCGAAAAGGATCAAGACCGCCACCCCAGCGATGACCAACCACCGGGGAACGACCTTAACGGTTTTACCAACAAAACTGATGGGAGCCATAGGCATCCTGGCGGGGTAGGGAATTTTTCATATCTTTAATAATTGTAAAGACTTTTTTCCGGGTCAGGGGGTTCCTTCAGGAGCCAAGGGCAGTGGACAACGCCTGGGCAATCCGGGAATTCCCATCGGTTGCCAACCGCTCTGGGGCTTGGGGGGGCAAGGGTTCCCAGCGCAAAAATTCCCAGGGATGGCTGTAAAAATCGGCGACGGGGATCACCCGATGGTAGCAGTACTTTGCCAACCCCTTCAGCAATAAATCCGCTTCCGCAAAACCCCGCCGTTCCAGGGAATAGATGGGTATGCCCAAGCGATAGGCTTCCGAGTAGGTGCTGTAACCGGGTTTGGTCACCACTTTGCCACACAAGGGCATCACATCCGCAGGACGATAGGGGCTGTCCAGACACCGGCGCAGGTTGGGTAACGGGGGGGCTTGGGGGTCAAAACTGAGGAAACACCAATCGGGAAATTGGTCGAAATCCTGGTAGGGAACCCCCTGCACACCGTAACCGCCAAATGCCAATAAAACCGTGCGTTCCAGCGGGGTAGAAATCTCTAATTTGTGGCGAATTATCTCCACTGGAAAACGGGGATTTTGTCCGGTTAAACCCACATCTATTTTACTGGGAAATGTGGACATTTCTTCACAAAAAGGCAGACGAAATAACCGCTGACAATAACGATACCCTTGGGCATATTGGTCGGCTAAGTCCCTAAAATCATCCCCCCAACTGCGGTAGATAAAATCCCAGCCAAAATTACTCGCCATCCAGCAGGGAATCCCGGCTTTTTGGGCAATCAAACCCGCTAGCGCCGGAATGTCGGCAAAAATTAAATTCACCCCCGTTTTTTGCATATAGTCCGCTTCCTGTTGCACCCGCATTTCGCTTTGTTGGGCTAAGATTTCTAAAGCTGAGCGGGTTGCCTGGACATCCTGGATCAAGCTATCCTGTTGCACCACCCCCACATCCAATTGCACCGGGCGATGAGCAAATGGTTTGTCCAAATAACGTTGCAAAACCGTTGGGGGTACTTCAGTCGCCAGGGTTAATTGTAGATGGGGCTGAAGCGCCAGCAATTCCTGAATCACTGCGAGGGTGCGGGTGACGTGCCCTAGTCCGTGTCCACTGATGGCAATGTATAGGTGGGGTGGGGTTTTCATTTCCACATTCTCGAATCAAAAGAAAACGGTTGTGCTTCATGGACTTGAATTTGCGAAAAATCAGGATGATTGGGATTAAGTAGAATATTTTTTTCTTGGGGAATAATCACGGAAGGAACAATCAGCGCCACTGTGGCATTTGACCTAACCCAATTGTCACCCAAACGGGCAAGGCTACTGGGGGCTGGAAAACTTCGCCAATTATCAGGGAGCATTGTTGCAGTAATTTCTGTTTTTTCTACCGTCTCAGGAATGGTAGCAGAAATTGCCACTAGTGATAAATAATTGGCATCAGAAATTTCCATGTGAACAAACATTTCTAAAGCGGCAAGTGACAAACTACTAGAACCATAAACAACGGCAATTCCTTGGCTATTCCACCGTCCCCCAAATTGTCTTGCTCCTTCACCCGTAAATGCGCTGGTGGCATATTTTGTTTTGGTAATGCGCCAAATCTGCATCAACTCAAGACCCCATGTTCAATCCTCCCCAACAGATTGCTCACGTCAAGTGTACCGGCATCCGTATCCAGAAAATCTAAAGGAATCCCTCCCCCCAAAGCGGGATTGGGACGTTTGAGCCAGGCTTGCGCCGTTTCTCGATTTTCAAAAACCGCTTCTGCTTGCGCCACAATCCGGGCAAGGCGATAAATCCGGTCAGAGCTAATTGGATCAAGACGGGTTTGATGATGCCGCTTCCGGGTCAAGGTACGCTCAGAAATTCCCACCAATTTCGGCACCATCGCCGATTTCAACTTCAAATAGTTCACGATCCGAGGTAAAACTTCCGGGGGAAATCCCGACTGAATCGCCTGTCTCACTGATGTTAACTCATTGGGTACCTCCAACCCCAGAATTTCCAGGGTTCTGCTATCGGTGGCATTCATCCCTTGACCTTAAAACGACAGATGTCTTCCATTATAGAGTCATTTGTCCAAAATAATTCATTTGGTTCTAACATTTGATACTAATTTTATATTTACATTGTCATGATGGCGTGCTGGACATCTTCCGGGCGCAAATGATCCTGAAGCACCTGCCCATCCCGGAACCAGATGATCCGTTCCGCCCTGCGAGCAATGTCTGGTTCGTGGGTCACCATCACAATCGTTACCCCTGCCTGGTGCAGTTGGGCGAATAATTCCATCACCTCATGGCTGGTGCGGGAATCCAAAGCCCCGGTGGGTTCGTCCGCCAGGAGTAAAGCCGGTTGATTGACCATCGCCCGGGCAATCGCCACCCGTTGTTGTTGCCCGCCGGAGAGTTGGGTAGGTTTATTCTCCAAGCGATGTCCCAGCCCCACCTGTTCCAGAGCCAGGCGCGCCCGCCGTTGCCGTTCCCGGGGCGGTACCCCCGCATACACCAGGGGCAGGGTCACATTCTCCAGGGCGGTGAGTTGGGGCAGGAGATGGAACTGCTGAAACACAAACCCAATCTGCCGGTTACGGATGTGCGCCAACTGGGCAGAGGTACAACCTGCCACATTCTCCCCCTGGAAGTAATAATCCCCGGCGGTAGGACGGTCTAAACAGCCAATGATATTCATCGCTGTGGACTTGCCGGAGCCGGAAGTTCCCATGATGGCGCAGTATTCCCCGCTTTGGATGGTCAGGGACACTTCCCGCAGGGCGTGGACGAGGTTATCCCCCTGTCCATAGGTTTTGCTGACCCGCTCGAACTGGATTAAATTCCCCACTGCCCCATGCTCCCTTATGCGGTTCGCAAGGCGACAATCGGGTCTAATCGGGCGGCTCGTTGTGCCGGTGCCACCCCAAACACCAGTCCAATCGTTCCCGATACCCCCACCGCCAGCGCCACTGCTCCCCAGGATACCTGGGCAGATAGGGGCGTGACCAGGGCAATGGTGACCACCCCCGCCGTTCCCACCGCCGTACCCAACACCCCCCCAGCCATCGCCAGCACAATTGCCTCCAGCAAAAACTGTTGCAAAATATCCCGTTCCGTCGCCCCAATCGCCTTGCGTAACCCAATTTCCTGGGTACGTTCGGTCACGGAAACCAGCATGATATTCATGATCCCAATCCCCCCCACCAGCAGGGAAATGCCCGCCGTTGCCGCCAGCACAATCGTCAAGACCCCGGTGACATTCCCCGCAATTGCCACCGCTTCTTTTTGGGTGCGGATATAAAAATCATCCTCATCGGTAATCTTGTGCCGACGGCGTAATAAATTCGTCATCTGAAACTGGGCGGCACTCACACTCGCCTCATCCCGCGCCGAGACGGAAATAAACCCCACGGTCAATCCATAGGGGGAACGGCGGCCCGTGAGTTGATTCGCCATGGTGGTCAGGGGAATGTAGGCCGCATCATCCCGGTTACTGCCCAGAAATGCCCCCTTGGGTTCCAGCACCCCAATCACGGCAAAACTGAGATTATTCAGGCGTATCCGGTTGCCCAGGGGGGAACGGTCGCCAAATAATTTTACCGCCAAATCGCTCCCCAGCACCACCACCCGGCTGTGCCGCTGCACATCCAGTTCGTTAAAAAACCGCCCCCCCGCCAGGTCAAAACTCTGCACCCGGAAAAAATCCGCCTCCGTGCCCGTGACATTGGTGCGGGTGGTGCGACTGCCGTAGCTGGCCAAAAAACTGTCACTGATCTGGGCGGCAACCCACCGGGCCGCTGGGACTTGGGTGGCAATGGCCTGGGCATCCTCCCAGGTGAGGGTAGCGGGGGGTTGAATTCCCCGCCGTCGGGCATCCTCCCGCCCCGGCACCACAAATAAAACATTGGTTCCCAAGGAGGCAAATTGCCCCTGGGTATAGCGTTGGGCGGCCTGGCCTAGCCCCACCATCCCAATCACGGCGGCATTGCCGATGACAATTCCCAGCACGGTCAGGAAACTGCGTAACCGGTTGGCGGCCAGGGTGCGGGTGGCCATCCCCAGGGATTCACGAATGTCCATAGAACCAGGGGGCAAAGGGGGTACAATACGGGTGGACGGAGGGGGAGCAAAATTGTGCCACAGATGGTTTCTTTTTTACAAGTTACCCCTTAATATGTTAGGGATAAAATTGTTCCGGTTGCCTGGAGCAGCGTTGGGTTCATTGGCAGATAATGTCCATAACCGATAATGTCTATATAGTGAGTGTGATGTGCCGGACTTTGAGGCTGAAATCTTGGCTTCCCCTGCGGCGGGAGCCGACGGGAACCCTACGCCTGGGCAAATTTATCATCAGGTTGACGCTGTGAGTTATAGCAACGAGATTGTTCCTGGGAGTTTGGCTCGGATTAAAGTCATCGGGGTCGGTGGCGGCGGGGGGAATGCGGTCAGTCGCATGGTGGCGGGCAGTCTGGGGGGGATCGAGTTTTGGATGGTGAATACGGATGCCCAAGCCCTCAACCATGTGGTCAATACCAAGCGGCTCCAGATCGGCCAAAAGCTCACCCGGGGTCTGGGAGCGGGGGGCAATCCTGCCATTGGGCAAAAGGCCGCCGAAGAGTCCCGGGAAGAAATTATGGCCGCCCTGGATCAGTCGGATTTAGTGTTTATCACCGCTGGGATGGGAGGGGGCACGGGTACGGGGGCGGCACCGATTGTGGCGGAGGTGGCGAAGGAGTTGGGGGCGTTGACCGTGGCGATTGTCACCCGTCCCTTTACCTTTGAGGGCAAACGGCGGGCGGCCCAGGCGGAGGAGGGGATCAATATGCTCCAGAGCCGGGTGGATACCTTGATCGTCATTCCCAACGACCGCCTGTTGACCGCCATTGGAGAATCTACCCCGGTGCAGGAAGCCTTCCGGGTGGCGGATGATATTTTGCGCCAAGGGGTACAGGGGATTTCCGATATTATCACCATTCCGGGGTTGGTGAATGTGGATTTTGCCGACGTGAAGGCGATTATGGCGGATGCCGGGTCAGCCTTGATGGGGATTGGCACCGGTTCCGGGAAGGGACGGGCGGCGGAGGCGGCCAATATGGCGATTGCTTCCCCCCTGCTGGAATCCTCCATCCAGGGCGCCAAGGGGGTGCTGTTCAATATCACCGGGGGGAACGACCTGAGCCTGCATGAGGTAAATACGGCGGCGGAAACCATTTACAACGTGGTTGACCCGGATGCGAATATTATCTTTGGGGCGGTCTTGGATGACCGTTTGCAGGGGGAAGTGCGGATTACGGTGATTGCCACGGGGTTCCAACCGGCCCTGCCCAGCACCGGCCCCTTGCCCCGTACCCCCCCCTTGCGTTCCGTGTCCCCGGTACCCCCGCCCACCCCCAGCCCGGAGGTGAAGCCCAAACCGGAGGAGCCACCCCCGGAGATTGATATTCCTGATTTTCTGAAACGGCGGCGGCCCCGGCGGTAGCGCCAGGTTTTGCCCTGCCACTGCCAGGGGGAAATGGTAGGATGTCAGATAGCATTTCCAGTCCCTAGCCGTGTTACAAACCCCCCATCCCCTCCCGTCACCCCTGCCGGTGACCAATGACCACAGTCGGTTACGGCTGTTGGCTGGGTCGGCCAATGTGCCCCTGGCGGAGGAAATTGCCCGCTATCTGGGGGTGGATTTGGGGCCGATTGTCCGCAAGCGGTTCTCGGATGGGGAACTGTATGTGCAAATTCAGGAGTCGGTGCGGGGCTGTGATGTGTACCTCCTGCAACCCACCTGCCATCCGGTGAATGACCACCTGATGGAATTGCTGATCATGATTGATGCCTGTCGGCGGGCTTCGGCACGGCAGATTACGGCGGTGATTCCCTACTATGGCTACGCCCGGGCGGATCGGAAAACGGCGGGACGGGAGGCGATTACCGCTAAGTTGGTGGCGAATTTGATTACCGGGGCGGGGGCTAGCCGGATTTTGGCGATGGATTTGCACGTGGCCCAGATTCAAGCCTATTTTGATATTCCCTTTGACCATGTGTATGCCAGCAATGTGCTTCAGCAATACATTGTCAGTAAGGGACTGCGGGATTTTGTGGTGGTTTCTCCCGATGTGGGAGGGGTGGCCCGGGCACGGGCATTTGCCAAAAAACTGAACGATGCGCCTTTAGCCATCATTGACAAACGGCGCCAGGGGCATAATGTGGCGGAGGTGTTGAACATCATCGGGGATGTGGCGGGGAAAACGGCGATCCTGGTGGACGACATGATTGATACGGGGGGGACAATGACGGAGGGGGCGCGCTTACTCATGGAACAGGGGGCGCAATCCGTGTATGCCTGTGCCACCCATGCGGTACTGTCGGGGCGGGCACCGGAGATTTTGGCTGAGAGCGTGTTTACGGAGGTGGTGGTCACCAACACGATTCCCGTGCCGCCGGTCAAGCATTTCCCCCAGCTGAAAATCCTCTCGGTGGCGAATGTGATTGGGGAGGCGATTTGGCGGGTGCATGAGGACAGTTCCGTGAGCAGTATGTTCCGTTAAATGGGGAAGTGCTTTCGGAATTGTCACCGAACCAGGGCTTGCCGGAACGGTCGCTCCAGGGGTAAAGTCGCATCAAACAGTGTTTCATGAGGTAGGTTTGATGGAATCTGAAATGCAGACCCCGGAGGTTCAGGAAACGGCTCCCAGTGTTGAACCGAGTGCGGAACCAGCGGCAGCCCCTGCGGACAAGGCTGGCTCGTTGGTGGACTCATTACGGCAAACGTTGGCGGATTCCCTCAGTTTTTTGGGGCCGACCTGGGACAAGGTGCAGGCGTTTTTTGCGGAGCAACGCAAGACCATCAGTGGGGTGGTGTTGATTTCCCTGGCGGTGCTGGTGCTGGTTTTGGTATCGGGGGTGTTGGGGATCATCAATGCCATTCCCTTCCTACCGGCGGTGTTGGAAATTTTGGGGCTGTGGTTCGCCGCGCGCTATCTGGTGATGGCGGAATCCCGGCGGGCGGTGGTGCAGGAGTTTAGCGAGTTCATCGGCAAAATCACCGGCCAAAGTTAACCCGAATTACGGCGGTGTTGGGGGAATTTCGCCAGCGGTATCCCTTGGGATGCCTGACCAGTGAATTGCTCCAAATCCATGAGGGGCAGTACCTGGTGCGGGTGACGGTGCAAGCGGGCGGGGTGACTTTGGCAACGGGGCTGGGGGGGGGAACGACGATTGAAGCCGCAGAAGACCGGGCCCGGGAGCGGGCATTGGTGGCCTTGGGGCTGACCCCACCCCCAGTTAAGGAACCCAACCGTCCCGTTTTACCCCCCACGGAAGGGAAACCACCGCCCCCAGCCACGATTGAAACCCAGGCGGTGACCACCGTGACCCCTGCCCCAGCAACGGTCGAAACCCCCGCCCCCAAGCTGGATATGTTGGACGTTTTGGCACAGACGACGGCGGAGATGAAGCGGTTGGGGTGGAGCAATACCCAGGGGCGGGAGTATCTGCGGCGCACCTATGGCCGGAACAGTCGTCAGGATTTGAATGACCAGGAATTGCTGGATTTTTTGCACTATCTCCGCAGTCAGCCTGCCGGGAATCCCGACCCGCTTTCCTAAATCCACGTTGTACGCTCGGCAGGTTTTTGCCCAAGCCCGCAGTGGCCCCAAAGGTTAAATCGTGTAATGTTCTGCTAGATATTTCACCGTTGCTGGACCTATGTTTTTGATTGAGAGAAACTCTTGGAAACTCTGAATAGGGGAATGATTTTGGAGGAAATTAAAAATAGCTTCGGCATTGGGTTTAGTGATAGGTTTAGGATGTTGTTTTAACTCTGCTAATGTAACTTCATGGATGTTTTTCTTGGGCGGTGGTGGCGGGGGCGGGGGCGGCAAACGGTCGAGGATTTTGTTGATTTGGTTCTCGAAATTATGTACTGTAAATCGGAGTTTCTCGTCTAACTCTTGGGAGAATATTCTTAACTTTTGGTCAATAATTTCCGTAAGAATAATGCGTATTTCTTGAGCAGATAAGTGAACGATAGATTCAGATGAAAGTTCCTGGGGCTGAGCAGTTGTATTCAGCAATTGCTCAATCTGGGTAATTTGTTCATTAGTTAGGTCGAATACCCAAACCCAGATTTTTTTCAGACCTGCTCGTTTAGCCGCTTGATACCAATCCCCGCCATAGATTAACTCATACTCCTGGTCTTCCCCATATTGATCCGTCCGCCGGACAACAATCGGATGTAAATTAGCCTGAAAATGATTGATGATTTCCACATATCCATCTGGTGGCGGAATCACTTGTTTTTCGGGCACATAAATCTGCGATATATCCAGTTGCCCATGATGAATGGGTTTAACTTTCAAGTATTCGATAATTTTTTGACGTTCAGCCTCGGAGTAATTCATAATGGTTTCCAGGAGTAGTCTTATGGGGTTGTCAGTTGAATCACATACTTTGCCAATTCTAAATAGGCATTAAACGCATCCAGAGCCGCTTCTTTCTCACTTGTACTGAGGTTACTATCATACTCTGCCCAAGCCAAAGGATAACCTTTCCCTGGGGTATTGGCGACAATGTTGCGCTGGGGTATCCAAGTATTTTCAGGAAAGACTGGCACCATCGCACCCAGGGGATGATGATTTAAGATGCGATTCATTTCCTGAAGCATTTCGTAGGCTTGTTTGGTAGCGGAACGATTGTACATACTGACCGCCAAACCTAAAACGTTTAATTGTCCATCCCGTGCCGCACGAATAGCCATAATCCGATTCATGACATACTCTAAGGCTCGAATCGGATAAGGTGCCAATTGGGTCGGAATTAAAACATTATCCGAAGCCATCAAAGAAATAGTATTGACTTTGCCAAAGGATGGGGGCGGGTCAATAAAAATGTAATCATAATTCGCACGAATTTTACTCAATTTTTTTGCCAGAACCCGGTCAACATCAATGATCTGTATTAGAGTGGCTTCCATGTCACTCAAACGAATATGGGAAGGTACAATATCTAAAACAATTTTATTCCAACGCTTAGAAATAATCGTATCCGCAACGTTCACACTATTTTCAGTCAACAGGTGCGTAATGTCTTTTTTGTCTTGTTGTTCCACATCTAATAACGGGTCAATGCCCAAACCCGTCGTTAAGTTTGCCTGCGGGTCAATATCAATGAGTAAAACCCGTTTGCCTAAATGGCTGAGGGCGGCAGCCATATTAATGGTGGTCGTGGTTTTGCCTACCCCACCTTTGTTGTTAAATACGGTAGTGATAATAGCTGAGGTTGGGGCGGTCGGGCTAGGGGCATTAGCTGTCATGGGATTAGGAGGAGTCAGGGCACTGGCGGGAAAAAATTTGTACAAATTCATCATAACCTGTTGGTGAAATGCAATACGAGTTTTTTGGAGATACTGACTGACTTGTATGCTGGTGGGACGACCGAGAACGATACGCAACCGCTGGAGGTTATCGGCAAATTCCTGTTGATTGTATCGGCATAGGGAGATGATTTCTTGATGATTTTGATAAAACAACTGAAATTCCAAACCGTTGGTGAGTAAACCAAACAAGGCTTGGCTGTGCCGTAAATAATCATGTAATTGCCAAACTTGATTGTTGAGCTGGCATCGAGGTGCTTTAACTTCAATCACCAGATAGGGAATTTGGAATGGGGTCTGGTTTGGTAAACATAGGATAAAATCCGCTCGTTTCCGACCAAGCCACACTTCCCGTTGCCAATCGGATTCCTGATACCCCCAGGACTTTAAGAGGGGAATAATGAGCTTTTGTTCGATGTCTTTTTCCGTACTCCTGCGGGAGATATTCTTGAATAATTCCATAATTCTGAAATGAGTGTAACACCGTGATATACTTAACCAAGGTAACACTTGCAACACGCCTTGGCGAGAGATGCGGATTGAACGGCTACCGGCTCTGCGGGATAATTACATTTTTGTCCTCTGGGATGAAATGGGGGGACAGGCGGCGGTGGTTGACCCAGCGGAACCCGCACCGGTTTTAGATTTTTTACGCACGCAACGATTAGAATTAACCGCTATTTTGAATACCCATCATCACGGGGATCACGTGGGTGCCAATCAGGATTTATTGCATTATTTCCCCAATTTAACGGTTTATGGAGGGGCGCAGGATCGGGGTCGGATTCCAGGACAAAATGTATTTTTAGAAGCAGGAGATCAGATAAATTTTGCGGATAGAACTGCCAGAATTTATTTTGTGCCTGGGCATACCCGCGCCCACATTGCTTACTATTTTTTACCCACAGTACAAGAGCCAGGGGAACTTTTTATTGGGGATACATTATTTTCGGGGGGATGTGGTCGTTTGTTTGAAGGCACCCCTGCCCAAATGCTTAATTCCCTGGAGCAAATTCGCTCGTTACCCGCCGATACTCGGATATGGTGCGCCCATGAATATACGGAAAATAATTTACGGTTTGCCCTGACCATTGAACCGGAGAATATAGCCCTGAGAACTTATGCCCAGCAGGTACAACAGTTACGCCGGGAAGGAAGAGCCACCATTCCCAGTACGATAGGTTTAGAGTGCGACATTAACCCTTTTTTGCGCTGGGATCAACCGAGGATTCAACAGGTGATGGGGACACGATCACCTGTGGCAACATTTACCCAATTACGCCAACGCAAAGACCATTTTTAAGATGATTCTATAGCACTCATAACTATAGCAATCCTACTTGATTTGCATTAGCTTGCGTGCCGTAGGCATACAAAAATTTTTCAGAACCAAAGACGGGGGCGGTGCCCCTGCGACCCCCTCTTCGATTCTCATTTAGGATTGCTATAGAATTGAATAGGAGTCGCAATTTTTGTGCATTGATCAAGTAAAATTGCTATACATGATGGTTTTAATCCTTTCGTGATCATCCAATGCTGGACACGATTGTATTAAATAATATCCGTGCTTATGGATATACGGGTTTGTTACCGGAGGAACGCACCCTGGGACAATGGTTTGCGGTGGATGTGCGTTTGGAATTGTGCCTGGAAAAGGCGGGTCAAACGGATGACATACGGGATACTTTGGATTATCGGGGGGTGATTGACCAAATTAAAAATACGATTAGAACCGAGCGGTTTTTACTCCTGGAACGGCTGGCGCAGGTGCTGACCCAACAGGTTTTGGCATTTCCTTTGGTGCAGGCGGTGACCTTGCGGGTGACCAAGGTGGCTCCCCCCATTCCCGATTTTACGGGGCAGATTAGTATCGAACTGCATCGTGGTAAAGTGCAGGTACAGTCCTGAGGTGCGCTGGGATGACGTGGCCGGTACAACGATGGTTGGTCAGTCCGACCTACCCTGAGCGAGTGAAATTGGCGCAGGAACTGGGTTTATCCCCCTTGACTGTACAGATTTTGTTTGACCGGGGGTTGCAGACGGCGGCAGAAATTCAGCGTTTTTTTGACCCCCACCAGGAACCGCTTCCCCCCCCATTCCCGGATTTTACGGATTTGCCCGTAGCTGTAGATATTTTGGCAGAGGCGGCGAAACGACAGCAAAACATTGCCATCTGCGGGGATTATGATGCGGACGGGATGACCAGTACATCGTTATTACTGCGGTTACTGCGGGGGGTGGGGGCACAGGCGGATTATGCCATTCCCAGTCGGATGCGGGAAGGATATGGAATTAACGAACGGATTGTCCAAGAATTTTATGAACAAGGTATTGATATTATTATTACGGTAGATAACGGCATTGCCGCCCATGCCCCGATTGCCCTCGCCCGGGAGTTGGGGATGACGGTGATTGTGACCGACCACCACGAGCCGTCGCCGGAGTTGCCCCCGGCCCATGCGATTTTGAACCCCCGGTTGATCCCGGCGGATTCCCCCTACAGCAGTTTGGCGGGGGTGGGGGTGGCCTATTTGCTGGGGTTGGGGGTGGCAGAACGTTTGGGCTATGGGGAGGATTTGACCGAGCCGTTGTTGGAGCTGTGTACGCTGGGGACGATTGCGGATATTGCCCCCTTGACCGGAGTAAACCGCCGCTGGGTACAGCAGGGCTTGCGGTTGTTGACCCGTTCCCGGCTGTTGGGGGTACGCACGTTGATCCAGGTGGCGGGGTTGGGGACGGCGGAGGAATTAAACCCGGACCATGTGGGGTTTCAGATAGGACCGCGGATCAATGCGGTGGGGCGGATTGGCGACCCCCAGGTGGTGATCGAATTGTTTACCACCGAGGATGAAACCCTCGCGCTCCAACGGGCAGAGGAATGTGAGGCGACGAATCTGCGGCGGCGGCAATTGTGTAGCCAAATTGAGCAGGAAGCCATTAGCATTTGCGAGCAGCAGCCCCCGGATTTTTCCCAGGAGCCGGTGCTGGTGTTGGTGCAGCCCGGTTGGCATCACGGGGTGATCGGGATTGTCGCCTCCCGGTTGGTGGAGCGGTACGGGGTGCCGGTGTTTTTGGGGACGTATGAAAATGAGGCGCAGACGGTGATTCGGGGTTCCGCCCGGGGGATTCCTGAGTTTCATGTGTATGAAGCCTTGCACGCCAGCGGAGAATTTTTGGAACGGTATGGGGGGCATCGGGCGGCGGGGGGATTTACGCTGTCGGCGGCGCATTTTTCCCAGTGGCGGGAACGGCTCCAGAGCTTTGGTCGCCAGTGTTTGCAACCCCATCATCTCCGCCCCTTGGTGGAATTGCACGCCCAGGCGCAGTTGGGGGAACTGACCCTGACGTTGTATGACGAACTGCAACGGTTGCAACCCTACGGGATGGCGAACCCAGCCCCCCAATTCTGGAGCCAGCGGGTGCGGGTGGTGGAGCAACAGGTGATGGGCAAGGAGAAAAATCACGCCAAATTGACGGTGACGGATGGGACGGGGGAGAAAAAAGTTTTGGCCTGGAATTGGGCGCCCCATGTGCCCCTACCGGAATGGGTGGACATGGCCTACACCCTCCGCCCCAACGAATTTCAGGGACAAACGACCCTGGAATTACAACTCCTGGGGGTGCGTTACCCTATCCCGCAACTGGAAATCAAACCTGCGCCTGCCCATGCCCATACGCCCCGGTGCGTGCCCTTGGAGAACCTGGAACAGTTGTTATGCCAAAATACGGATAAAAAACTACTTTTGTATGGCTATCAACGGCCCGAATTGCCGCATCACCCCCATCTGGATTATGACCGTCCCCGGGGCACCTATGGGGCGTTGATTCTCTGGAGCTTACCCCCGGCCCCCATTTATCTGCGCTGGTTGGTGGCGGTGGCACAACCCAACATTCTCTATGTTCATAACGTCCATGCCCACATCCCCCCCCTGCCGACGGTGGCACAGGTACACTGCTGGGTGTGGGAGACCCTACGTCAGCCTAGCCTCCACCCCTGGAACCTCCTGGCTCTGGGACAACAGCATTGGGTCAGCCCCCAGGTATGGATTGCCGGGCTGAGGGAACTGGGCTATAGTCACCCGGATTGGCCGGAGACCCAATCGGTGGAGGGGGAATTGGCGGAGCTAAAGGCCTGGTACCACACCCCCCTGACCGAGTTGCCCAAGCTGTGGAATGCCCTGTAACCAAGCGGGGCTTTACCCCTGGGCGTTGCTACCCCCGTCGGCCACCTTTTCCCGAAATAATTTGCCTGCGGAAAACGTCGGTACCGTCTTGGCGGGAATGTGGAGTGGGTCGCCCGTGCCGGGGTTGCGGCCTTCCCGAGCCTGCCGTTTGCGAGCCTCAAAGGAGCCAAACCCCACCAGCGTCACCTTTTGCCCTTCCGCCACGGATTCAATGATCGCTTCGAGGGTAGCATCTAAAACCGATTCTGCCACTTTTTTCGTGGTTCCCGCTTTCGAGGCAACTTCAGTGACTAACTCTTCCTTATTCATACCATGCGCCTCAACAAAAAGTTAAGAATTTTCCACCCATCCCCCTGGCTTAATCGTAGCACTCGCTTTCTAATTAAGGCTGTGACCTGCGATAAACCAATGGTTTGACGCTTCCAAGCTTAATCAACTTTCCCCAATCCGTCAACTCCTGATAGGAACTAATAAAGCCACCGCATGGGCGGCAATTCCTTCCTCCCGTCCCACCGGCCCTAACCGCTCATTCGTGGTGGCCTTCACCCCTACCTGCGCCGGTGCTACCCCCAACGCCTCTGCTAGCCGTGCCTGCATCGCCGGGATGTGGGGTTTGAGCTTGGGTCGCTCCGCCACCACCACCGTGTCCACATTCGCCACCTGCCAGCCCTGCTCTGCCACCCACCGCCGTACCTGGGTCAATAACATCACACTATCTGCCCCCGCCCACTGCGGGTCATCCGGGGGAAAGTAATGCCCAATATCCCCTAAACCCAACGCCCCCAACAGGGCATCCATCACCGCATGGGTCAAGACATCCGCATCACTATGTCCCAGCAAACCTAGGGTATGGGGAATATTAACACCCCCCAGGATCAAAGGTCGTTCCGGCACCAGGCGGTGAATATCGTACCCGTTACCGATGCGAAAGGGGGGGGTCACAGTTGATTCAGGTCAATCCCCGCTGACTGGGCCATCGCCTGCAAGCCCCGCCGCTGGAGGGTGCGAATCGCCTGGGTGGAAAGCCGTAGCCGTACCCAGCGTTGCCGCTCTGGCCACCAAACCCGCTTCCACTGCAAATTCACCTCCTGGAGCCGCTTGGTGCGCCGGTGGGAGTGGGAAACAGCAAAGGCATTATTCGCCCGCTTGCCGGTCAATTGACAACGCCGTGCCATAGTGAACCGTACTCCTTTATGCCGATAAATGCTGTTGTAACGCTTTGACCAGGGTGGTTTTGGGCACTGCCCCCATCACCACGTCCACTTTCTGACCGCCTTTGAAAATCATCAGAGTCGGGATACTGCGAATGCCATATTCGTTGGCGGTTTTGGGATTGTCGTCGGTGTTGAGTTTCAGCACTTTCACCCGACCCTCAAATTCCTTCGCCACTTCATCCACCACGGGCGCTACCATACGACATGGCCCGCACCAGGGTGCCCAAAAGTCAACCAGCACCGGAATCGGGCTGTGAATTACCTCCTGCTCAAAGGTTGCATCCGTGACCGGGGCTGCATCTGACATAAGCATCCATCCTCTGAATGATTTTGAAATCCGCATTTTTGATCCTATCATAAAAATTTGGCGTTACCGGTTTCCCCCCAAGGTACCCCCAGACCCAAAATGGACAAAAAAAGACCTAAGCACCAGCTTAGGCCAGAGTGTGGTGTGAGGAGTGAACGGAAACTTGCGTCTCCGCACTCCATCATTATATACAAATTTCTTCAGACGCAACCACTCCCCTGTCAGTATTTCTTAAGGATCGGTGCCAACCCAGTCACCTCAGTACATTGAAGCCACAGGTTCAGAGCGGAGTGAACAGCATTTGTACTGATAATGAACTACGGTTATTTGCCCATACCCAGTTTCTGTGCCCGTTGATAGACCTTACCTTCTGTCAACAGGGATGGGGCAATGACCACCTCCGTCTGTTGCATTTCCCGCAGGTTTTTCGCACCCACCGTTGCCATGCTGTTTTTCAACGCCCCTAGCAGGTTGTGGGTACCGTCATCCAGGAGGGCTGGTCCCCGCAGAATTTGCGCCAAGGTGCCGGTGGTGCCCACCCGAATCCGAGTGCCCCGGGGGAGAACCGGGCTAGGGGTCGCCATGCCCCAATGGTAGCCCCGACCGGGAGCCTCCTGCGCCCGTGCCAAGGGGGAACCGATCATCACCCCGTCCGCCCCGCAGGCAATCGCTTTACAAATATCCCCGCCCGTGACCAGCCCCCCATCGGCAATCACCGGGACGTAGCGACCGGTTTGAGCGTGGTAATCCTCCCGAGCCGCCGCACAGTCCGCCACCGCCGTCGCCTGGGGAACCCCCACCCCCAACACCCCCCGGGACGTACAGGCTGCCCCTGGACCAATCCCCACCAACACCGCCGCCGCCCCCGCCTTCATCAGGTTCAGAGCCACTTCGTAGGTGACACAGTTGCCCAGCACCACGGGCATGGGTAACTCCTGGCAAAACCGGTGCAAATCCAGAGAGTCCACCCCCGGCAGAGCCAAATGGGCTGTGGAGACCACCGTCGCCTGCACGAAAAACAAATCCGCCCCCGCCTGCGCCGCCAAGGGTGCCAAGGTGGTTGCCCGCCCCGGCGTACTGCTCACCGCGGCAATGCCCCCCCGTTGCTTGATTTCCTGAATCCGGGCGGTGACCAATTCCGGCTTGATCGGCTCCTGGTACAACTCCTGCATCAGCCCCACAAATTCCTCATTGCCCACCTGGGTAATCCGCTCCAGAATGGGGGTCGGGGATTCATAACGGGTTTGTAACCCCTCCAAATTCAGCACCCCCATCGCCCCCAACTCCGTCAACCGCACCGCCACATTCCCATCCACCACCCCGTCCATCGCACTGGCAATGATGGGAATTTCCCGTACAATGCCACCTATGGACCAAGTGGTGTCTGCCAAGGCTGGGTCGAGGGTGCCTGACCCCGGAACAAGGGCGATTTCGTCAATACCGTAGGCTCGCCGTGCTAGTTTGCCCCGCCCAATCGGGATGAGTGCCTCCATGATTAACGTTCCCTAAATTTTATTTAAGTTAACAAATTCCGATGGGTTGTGTCAAAAAGTAGGTTTTCCCGCATCCTATAGCAATCCTACTTGATTAATGAACAGAGATTCCCTATAACGAAGGACGGGGGTGGTGCCCCTGCGACCCCTATTCCATTTTCATTTAGGATTGCTATAGTCTGAAATCAAAGTTTTGCCAACCTATAGAGTGCAACCTATTCATAGATTCATAGGAGTAATTTCTCACTATTGAGAACACTCCTGGGGTTGTTGACAATTGTCAAGAAAATTGTACTTTCGGTTACACCAGACTAGGAGCGCAACCTGTGTCCCTAAATAATACCAATATCCTAGCGGAATAACATCCTAATTGTGTGAATATCAATTTTATAAACAAATGTAAATATTTTGCAGACATCTGTAAAGTACTGTAAGATCAGAAACATCTGGGATGGGTGAAGTGCTTGTGGATTGTAGGGAATTTTATGCACTGTTGACGGAAATGACTCGCCGCCTCCAAGCGGGGGATGTGGTAGCAGATGTACTGCAAGACACTCTGGGACAATTGCAACAGGGGTGGGGCGTACAGCATCTGGCGCTCTACCGCAATGAACAGTTGGTACTGAGCAGTGGGGAAACGTTTCACCCTGGGCAATTACCGGATACGTGGCAGGTGGAAAAACGTGCAAATACGAATGGGGAAACTTGGTTTTGCCCAGTCATGGTTCACCAACAAAAATGGGGTTGGTTGGTGGCTCATTGGCTGGTACCACCGGCGGAATCTATCACTGCTCAAGGGAAATTGTTCACTGCCCATTTGGGTTTGGTCATCGCCGCCACCGGATGGGAATATGCGGCAACGGTAAAGCCCGGTTTTCACCAAACGACGTTGGCGGATGAACCCTATCATTTTTTACTCGATGTTTTGCCCATCGGTGTAGCACTGAGAAACCCGGCGGGGGATTTCATTTATGTCAATGAATATCTGGTGGAACAATTGTTGCAAATGCCGCCCCATGAATTATTAGGAAGGGGGTGGATAACAGTACTTCATCCAGAGGATCGGGGACGGGTGATCCAGTCATGGCTGAGAAGGACTCAACCCCCGCTCTACCAGAAAGAAGAATACCGGCTCAAACGCCAAAATGGTTCTGTCATTTACCTGCGGGAACAATCGGTAGCTCTTAACAATCCCGATGGCATGACCGTTGGTTTTATTGCGATATTTACTGACATTACCGAAGAGAAAACACTCCAGTCCCTACTCACCAAAAATGAACAAAAATATCGGCAGATCGTCGAGTATCAAACTGATTTTCTGGCTTATTCTTTACCAGATCAAACGATTACCTTTGCTAACCGATGTTTGTATGAAGCGCTAGGCTATTCCTTAGAGTCAGCCGAGTTGGTAGGGATGAAATGGGAGCAGGTGGTGCTGAACCCTGAAGATTTGCAGATTTTAGAGCAACATATTCGCCAATTAACCCCCAAAAATCCCATTTTCTCCTATATCAATCCTGTGCGGGGTAAACAGGGACAAATTTTGGAAGTGGAGTGGTTAAACTTGGGAATTTTTGATGATGCAGGGCACTTATTAAGCATTCAATCCATTGGACGAGATATTACGCTTTTACGGCAAACGGAACGGGAATTGCGGGAAAGCCAAGAACGATTCAGTACCCTGCTAGGAAATATCCCAGGCATGGTCTATCGTTACCATCCAGCGACCCCTGAACATCCCGATGCCTTTAGCTATTTAAGTAGTGGTGCTGAGGACATCTTTGAATTCACTGTCGAGGAAATCAAGGCTAATCCGAGGGAAACGTGGATGAGGTGTACCCACCCAGAGGATTTAGATTTATTATTGTCTTCAATTCAAACAGCGGTTGCGAACCAGGGCAGTTGGTTTTGTGAATGGCGGATAATCACGCCTTCAGGCAAGCTGAAATGGCTACAAGGACGCTCCCAAATGCGCCAGCAGAGCGAAGGTGAACCCTACTGGGATGGGATTTTATTGGATATTACAGAGAAGAAAAATACTGAGCTACAACTGGCACAACAAGCGGAATTTCTCCATCGGATTCTCGTAGCTACTCAAGCTATCATTTACGTTTATGATTTGGTGGAACAACGGAATGTTTTTGTGAATAACGAAATTGAATTCTTGCTTGGCTACTCGGTTACAGAAATCCAAGCGATGGGGAATCAGTTGCTTCCTAACATTATTCACCCAGAGGACTTGCCCAAGGTGCAAGCGTTACACGAAAATTTAGCTGGGATCAGAGACAAAGAAGGGTTTGAAGTTACCTATCGGGTACGTACTAAATCGGGGGAATGGCGGTGGATGCTCAGTCAGGATCGGGTTTTGAGCCGGGATAAGCAGGGATTACCAAAACAAGTGTTGGGGGTAGCAACAGATATTACCGAGTTAAAAAACACAGAATTAGCTCTAGCGGAAAAACAGCAACTCTTAGATAACGTTTTGAGCAATCTACCGGTCGCCGTGTTGCGTTATCAGCTTTGCCCGGACGGACGTGAAGCCTTGCTCTATGTAAGTGCTGGTTGTGAAAAAGTCTATGGCGTGACCGCTGAGGAAGCGATACAAAATATACCAAAATTATGGGGTTTAGTTGTCCCTGAAGATTTGCTTTCTCTAAAACAGTTAACGCAACAATCTGCACAGAATTTATCCATTATTGAGACGGAATTTCGTATTCGCACACCCCAAGGTCAGCTCAAATGGTTACGCATTTATGGGCAACCGGAACGGCAGGCAGATGGTAGCACGATTTGGGATTCGGTATTTTTAGATATTACCTCTAAGAAGGAAGCCCAATTGGCACTGCAAAAATTGAATCAAGAACTAGAACAACGCATCCATGACCGCACCTTAATTTTGCAAAAGCAAGCCCAAAAAGAGGGTTCATTGCGCTTGATTATTGAAACGATTCACCAGGCTGTGAGTATTGAACAAATGCTGAAGGTGGTGCTGGATTCAGCCCGCCAAAACTTGGGATGTGACCGGGTAGTGCTTTACAAATTCAACCCGGATTGGAGCGGCTATTTTGTAGCGGAATCGGTGGCACCGGGTTGGGTGTCGGTCGTGACTGAACCTTTATCTACCCTATCCGATCATTGTTTGGAAGAAACCCAGGGTGGGCGGTTCCAACAGCACTATATTCTCGTGAGCAATGACATTTATCAATCAGGTTTTACCCCTTGTCATATTGAAGTATTAGAAAAATTTCAAGCCCGGGCTTTTGTGATTACACCAGTCTTTTTGGAGAATAAACTCTGGGGTCTATTAGCCGCTTATCAAAACAGTGGTTCTCGGATTTGGCAAATGGATGAAATAGATTTTTTACAGCACATTGGCTTGCATTTAGCGATTGCCCTGCGTCAGTCAGAGTTGTATCAGGCAGCACAGGCACAGGTGGTCGAATTACAGAAACTAAACAAACTCAAAGATGAATTTCTCAGCACTGTCTCCCACGAATTGCGCTCCCCCATGCACAATATCAAAATGGGGCTAAAAATGCTGGAATTGAAATTACAAAAAAGTGGCATTTTAGCGGATACTGAACTGGGGATTTCCCGGTATTTAGATATACTTAAAAGTTCAACTGAACGGGAAACCAATCTGATCAATGACTTATTGGATTTAGCCCGGTTAAATGCGGATGAATTGACATTAGAATTGACCCAGGTGGATGTGCGGGAAGTTTTAGATAAAATTCTACCCCCGATTGAGGAGCGCACCCAAACCCAAAACCAAGGATTTACTGTGCAATTACCAACGGAATTTTGCCCACTATATACCCATCAGCACTCTTTAGAACGAATTTTGCAAGAACTTTTACACAATGCCTGTAAGTACACGCCTGCGGGGGAAACCATTACCCTTGCGATTGAGCGGGAATCGGAACGTTTTTGCTGTTTCCGGGTGATCAATACGGGCGTGGACATTCCCCCCGCCGAACAGGAACGGGTGTTTGATAATTTTTACCGCATTCCCACCCATGACCCCTGGCAATATGGGGGTACGGGTTTGGGCTTAGCATTGGTGAAAAAATTGGTCGAACGTCTGGGTGGTACAATTCGTTTAACCAGTGAAAACAAGCGCACGGAATTTGCGGTCAGGTTGCCCATATCTTGCCCCAGAGAGGGAGAAATGGCGACGACCCACCAGCTATCGGATGACTCACTCGCCAGTTAATTCCACCCAGGAACTCCCGGTCAACCATCAACGGGTAGAAAATGGCTGTTGTTGGTAACATTCATTCACCTACAGCCGAAAAATGTTATCCTGCATTTGTTGAGGAGTGATCGTACCCAAAGATGCAACAGTTCGCTGGGGTCCCACGACCAGAATCCTTGCGGTCAGCGGCAGTTAATCTGAATCATTGGTATGCGGTGGCACTGAGTAGTGAAGTGCGGAAAAAACCATTGGCGATCCAAATTTGGGGTCAGGATATTGTGCTATTTCGGAACCATGATCATCAGGTGCAAGCATTAGAAAATCGTTGCCCGCATCGGTTGGTAAAACTGAGCAGTGGTTATGTGCAAGGCAATGATATTGTCTGTATTTATCATGGTTGGAAATTTGATGGCACGGGGCATTGTACCGATATTCCTTATTTGCATAAAAGTCAGAAATTACCTCCCTGTCGTATTCGGAGCTACCCGGTTCAGGAACGGCATGGGTTTATTTGGTTGTTTCCCGGCGATCCAACCCAGGCGCAGAACCAGGAACCCCTGGCGATACCGGAATGGGAACATTTGAATTATGTGGTGAGTGTGGCACCGATGAATTTTCGGGCGCATTTCTCATTTTTGGTAGAAAATTTAATGGATATGTATCACGGTCATTTGCACCGGAATTTTCAACCCTGGGGAAAGGCAATCTTACAGAAAAAACGGGTTGGTTCTGATTGGGTGGAAGCGGAATATCAGGCGGAATGTTACTTCCAAATTAACCGCCCTTGGTCAATGATTCAACTTTTTATTCCTTGGTTGCGACGGGGCTTTTTAACCGCCTTAATTGTGCGTTATGAATATCCCCATTGGCATTCCTGGTTGGGCAAGGACTTTCGCCTCTATTGTTTGATTGCGCCGGTGAGTGCCACCCAAACCCGTGCCTATTTGATCCATACGGTTTCCTTAGGGACATTTCGGGATTTGCATCGCTTGCCCATCTGGTTTCGCCGTTGGGTAAAAAATCGCTGTTTTAATGCGGCGAAAGGTTTTCTGCAAGGTTTAATTCGGGAAGATGTGCTGATGATGGAACAGGAACAACAGGCGCATTTAACCCATCCCCAAACCCGAGGGGTAGAGGTGAATCCGGTGGTGGGTGCGGTACAGAAACTTATTTATCAAGAAGCGCAGATTTACAACACCAAAGATTGAGTTTCCGTTTCCATGAGTTTGGCTAGGTCCTGCAAAAAAGCCGCCGCCTGGGCACCATAAATCACCCGATGGTCACAGGTGAGGGTGACCCGCATCCGCCGCCGCACCGCAATACAGCCATCCGCAAGTGCCATCACCTCCGGTTGCGCCGCCCCCACCGCCAAAATCGACCCCTGATTGGGGGGTAAAATCGCATCAAATTGTTCCACCCCAAACATCCCTAGGTTGGATAGGGTAAATGTACCGCTATTGTACTCCTGGGGTTGCAGTTGCTTCGCCTTGGCACGTTTGACCAAATCCTGCCAGGAGCGGGAGAGGCTATAAATATCCTGTTGATGAGGGTTTGCCAACACCGGCGTTACCAGTCCGCCATCTTCCATCGCCACCGCCACCGCCACATGAATCCCCTCCGGTTGTTGGATGCCTTGGTCGGTATAGCGACTGTTGAGCAGGGGATGTTTGGTCAATGTCAGGGCAATGGCTTTCGCAAGTAATGCGGTCATCGTCACCCCTTTGCCCTTAATTTGTTGGTACAAAGTATCCAAGGCATTGGTAGTAATGGCATAGGTCACCCGAAAAACTGGCACCGCCAAGCTCGCCACCATATTCCGTACCACCGCCTGTTGCAGGGTGCTGAGGGGGGTAATGGTGCCTGAACCGGTCACCGTTGCCGGGGGAGGAGAGGCAGGAGCCGCTGGTGGGGAGGCAGGAATGACCACCGCAGGGGCAGATGGGGTTGGACGGGACGGAGGAGATGCAATTTGCAGTACATCTTCCGCCACAATCCGCCCGTAGGGACCGCTACCTTTAATCTGGGTTAAATCCAAATGATAGGTTTGGGCTAATTTTTTCGCCCGGGGGGATGCGATCACCCGCCCATTGGTCGCTGGGGTAGCCGTTACCAATTCCGGTTCCGGGTTAACGGGAGGTTTCGCCGTTTGCGATTGGGTTTGCAATTGTGCCAGGTACTGCTGGGGATTTTGTTGCACCTGTTGCATTTCTTCCACCGTCTCCGCAATCAGGGCAATCGGTTGCCCCGTGGGTGCTTGCCCCCCTGCAGGTACTAAAATCGCCGCCAGATACCCATCATGGAAGCACTCCGCCTCCATGTCCGATTTATCCGATTCCACTACCGCAATATTTTCATTAGCCTTGACAAAATCTCCCACCTGCTTTAACCACGCCACCACCTTCCCCTCGGTCATAGTGGAACTCAGCACAGGCATCTCAAATGGGTGAATCATAACGGTATCCGACGACAAACCATCCCTATCATAGCCGTTTCGGGGACACAGGGAGCGACTATGATAAAAGCAGGCAAATCATTTTTAGGGCAATGGTCATGGCAACGTCCTGGGTTACCCAAGCGCAAACCTATCTACAGGGAAAAAAATATCCTGATCTCAGTGATTTAGCGCAAAAGATTTTAACCCAAGAGCCTGATAATCCGACCACCTACGCCTATGGAATTATTGCTTTTCTTGCGCAAGAAGAAGTGGAAGCGGCTCAGGAACTTTGGCTCCAAGCCATGCTCAATTTAAGCGAATCAGCTTGTCAAGCAATCATTAACCTCCTTGACCAAATTGCTACCGAATACCATGATAATGCCCCCTTTGCCTGTTGGTTGCGGCAATGGATTTGGGAAGTGGTACCGGACAATGTTGAGAATTTACTTTTGTTTGCCGAATTGTTGGCAATTAATCATAATTTTACTCGTTTACAAGAACTGGAACTCCCCCAATACATCAAGCAAAGATCATCGGAGCATATTAATGTAACAACCCTTAGAAATACCCTACATATTATTTTCAAAGAAATTGAAGACCAAAGCATCCAACCTTGGCAAAAAGAATTATTAGATGTAGGGGTTGAACGAATTGATAATTTTCCCAATATCATTTTTCTGAGTGCCCTGATTCAGCACCATGAAAAACAAAACACTCTGTTTACCCGCCATCTCCTAGAATGGTGTATTGAACAACAACCGAATAACTGCGATTACCATTACTTTTTGGTAAGTGTATTTTACCATCTGAATGAATATCGCACTGGTTTAGAGTTAGCCCGTGAATTGACGGAACTAGCCCAACAGCACGGTACTTTTTTACATCAACTGGATGCGATTGATAAAATGCTCCAAGGTTTGATTCATATTCGGGGAAAAAAACAGCAGGAATATCAGGAAGTTGGTCAGCGTTATATTCAGACCCTTGAGCAGGTTGTACAACAGGATGTTGACACCATCAATGATATGCTTCAACGGACAATTCGGGCACCCTTTAATGTGCCATTTTTATTGCCGTACCTACGGGATGATTTAGCCAATAATCAATACTTAAAACAAAAATTTATTGGTCTGATTACCACCTGCATCCAAAGAAGGAATGGCGTGTTTGATCATCAGCACCGGGAGCGGGATAAACTGAGAATTGGTTTCCTTTCCCATACGTTTCGGAAACATTCAGTTGGCTGGTTGATGCGCTGGTATATCAAATATACGAACCGCCAAAAATTTGACTTTTATATGTATGCCCTGGTGAATCAACCGGATCAATTTGCCCATGAGTTTTTATTACCCAAATGTCAAGCCTGTGTCTATTACCGTGACCCTAAAGCGATGGCGGATCACATTTATAAAGATCAAGTGGATATTTTGATTGATTTAGATAGTGTGACGTTGAATGCCGTTGGCGTAGTCTTGGCGCAAAAACCGGCACCGGTGCTGGTCAGTTGGCTGGGTTGGGATGCAATGGGGATTCCCACGATGGATTATTTTGTGGTTGACCCCTATGTTTTACCGGCGGATGCCCAAGCCCATTATCAGGAAACTTTGTGGCGGTTACCCCACTGCTATATCGGGGTGGATGGCTTTGAAATTGGGGTGCCAACGTTGCGCCGGGAAGACTTGGGAATTCCGGGGGATGCCACCATTTTTTATAGTGCCCAAGCCAGTTATAAACGCCATGATGAAACGGTGCGTTTGCAGTTGGAAATTCTCAAACAAGTTCCCCATAGTTATCTACTGCTCAAAGGCATTGGGGATCAGCAAGGGATTCAAGAATTTTTCAGTGATTTAGCGCAGGAAATGGGGGTGAATCCAGACCGTTTGAAATTCTTAGCCCGGGATGTGAATGAGTATGTCCATCGGGCGAATATGGGCATTGCGGATGTGGTTCTGGATACCTATCCCTACAATGGAGCGACGACGACGCTAGAGGCTTTGTGGGTGGGGGTGCCTTTGGTGACCCGGGTGGGACAGCAATATGCGGCACGCAATAGCTATAGTTTTTTGGTCAATTGCGGAATTACAGAAGGGATTGCTTGGAATGGGGCAGAATATGTGGAATGGGGGATGCGGTTGGGGACTGATGCCAAATTACGACAAAACATTCGCCAAAAATTGTATTTGT
Organism: Synechococcus sp. C9; assembly: GCF_022984075.1. Classification (NCBI taxonomy): domain Bacteria; kingdom Bacillati; phylum Cyanobacteriota; class Cyanophyceae; order Synechococcales; family Synechococcaceae; genus Synechococcus; species Synechococcus sp. C9. The sequence goes on from NZ_JALAAD010000001.1 coordinate 352,076, forward strand.
CCCGGCGCACTTCTCCCCTCTGGAATGGGCGGCAATTTGCCCAGGAATTTGATCAAATGTTAGAGCAAATGTGGCAAAATTATCTCAATACTCACGCCGGGGTTTAATCATTTGGGCACCTCTATTCAAAATTAGCGGTCGCAGGGGCACCGCCCCCGTACTTGGTTCTGGAGAATTTCTATTCACTAAATCAAATAGGACTGCTATAGGTATCAGGAGAAGTCATGAGCTAAAATCCAGAATGTTCCCCATCTCTGGCAAAACCATGATCCATGCCTATGCGGCGCACACCCCCGGTGGTGCCCTCGAACCCCTGGATTACGACCCCGGTGCCCTGCCGGAACAAGCAGTGGAAGTCCAGGTGGAATACTGCGGGATTTGCCACAGCGACCTGAGCATGGTGAACAACGAGTGGGGCATCAGCCAATACCCTTTGGTGCCGGGGCATGAGGTGGTGGGGGTAGTGGCGGCAGTGGGTGCCCAGGTGACGACCCTCCAGGTGGGGCAACGGGTGGGGTTGGGGTGGTTTTCCCATTCCTGTATGCACTGCGAATGGTGTATGAGTGGGGAACATAATCTTTGCCCAACCGCTGAGCAAACGATTGTGGGACGGTATGGCGGTTTTGCGGACCGGGTGCGTGCCCATCCCGAATGGCTGGTACCTTTGCCCGAAACCCTTGATCCCGCCCAGGCAGGACCCCTATTTTGTGGCGGCATTACCGTATTTAATCCGATCATTCAATTTGACATTAAACCCACAGATCGGGTGGGGGTGGTGGGCATTGGGGGTTTGGGGCATTTGGCGTTGCAGTTTCTCCACGCTTGGGGTTGTGATGTGACTGCCTTTTCCACCAACCCGGAGAAGGAGGGGGAAGCCAGGGCTTTGGGAGCAGATCATTTTGTCCATTCCCGTGACCCCCAGGCACTGCAAAAGGTGGCAAATTCCTTTGATTTTATTCTCTCAACGGTGAATGCGGATTTGGATTGGGGAATTTACATCCAAGCTCTGCGCCCCAAGGGACGGTTACATTTTGTGGGGGTGGTGCCCAGTGCCATCAGTGCCTTTGCGTTTCCTTTGATTGCGGGGCAAAAGTCCCTCTCCGGCAGTCCCCTGGGTAGTCCGGCGACGATTGGTAAAATGCTGGAGTTTGCCGCCCGGCATGGCATTGCCCCGGTGACTGAGAAGTTTGCGTTTGCCCAGGTGAATGAGGCGATGGCGCATCTGAGTGCTGGCAAAGCCCGTTATCGCTTAGTTCTGCATCATTAATACACCAGTGAGCCAAACCGTTGTTGTCAAAATTGGCACCTCCAGCCTCACCCAGGGGAGTACGGGGAAGCTTGCCCTCGCCACCTTGAGTAGTCTGGTGGAAACCCTGGCGGGTCTGCGGCAGAACGGACACCGGCTGGTGTTGGTGTCCTCCGGGGCGGTGGGGGTGGGCTGTCAACGCTTGGGGTGGAGCCAACGTCCGCAACAATTAGCAACTCGGCAGGCAGTGGCGGCGGTGGGACAAGGGCGGTTAATGCGTTTGTACGATGACCTGTTTTCCGTGCTGGGACAACCCATTGCCCAGGTACTCCTGACCCGGGAAGACCTGAGCGAGCGGCACCGCTATCGCAACATTCTCAATACCTTGACCGAACTGCTCAACCTGGGGATCATCCCGATTGTGAATGAAAACGACACAGTGGCGGTGGAAGAATTGCGCTTTGGGGACAATGATACCCTGTCGGCACTCCTGGCGAGTTTGCTGGGAGCGGATTGGCTGATTTTGCTCACGGATGTGGACCGCCTTTATGCCACTGACCCCCGGCACGACCCTAATGCCCAACCCATTGCCCTAGTAAATCGGGTGGCGGATTTGGCTGACCTGGGGGTACAGGTGGGGAACGCAGGTTCCGGTTGGGGCACCGGGGGTATGGTCACCAAGATTGCGGCGGCACGGATTGCCACGGCGGCGGGGGTACGGACGGTGATCACCGAGGGACGACAACCCCAGAACCTCAGTAAAATCCTGGCGGGGGAATTGATTGGCACTCATTTTTTACCCCAGGAACCGCCAGTGCGTGCCCGGAAACGCTGGCTGGTGCATGGTTTGGTGCCAGTGGGGCGGGTGGTGGTGGATGCGGGGGCGGCGGTTGCCATCCGTACCCAGGGGAAATCGCTCCTAGCCGCTGGGATTGTGGCGATTGAGGGGGAATTTCCCGCCCAGTCAGCGGTGCAGGTGATGGACGAGTCGGGACAGGAAATCGCCCGGGGCTTGGTCAATTACAGCAGTGAAGAACTCCAGCAAATCCGGGGCTGTCACTCGGAAGCGATTGGGGAACGGTTGGGTTATGTGGGACCAGAAACGGTCATCCATCGGGATAATTTAGGAATTATTGACATGGCTTAAAGGGGTATTGCGATCTCATGCTTCAGAGGAGTAAGGAGTGAGAAGCGAGAAGTGAGATTTCCTAGAACCAGGACGGGGCGGTGCCCTGCGACCCCTGTTCTAAACTCAGTGAGGATTGCGACAAACCCCATCATCCCACCGGCACTGTAGTTGTCGTTTGGGCACGGGGAATGCTGTAGGTAAAAAAATCACTCGCCAGCACCGTATTGGGGAAAATCGCCTGGGCTTCCGCCAATAAATCGCTCAATTGCAGGGGATTACCCGGAGCATAACGGGGGCTGAAATGGGTGAGGATCAACTGCTTGACCCCCGCCGCTAGAGCCACCTGCGCCGCCATCGTGGATGTGGAATGGAGCCGTTCAAACGCCAACGCCGCATCCTGGTGGGCAAAGGTCGCCTCATGCACCAACACATCCGCCCCCTGCGCCAACGCCACCGCCTGGTCGCAATAGATTGTATCTGTGCAGTACACAAAATGCCGTCCCGGTTGCGGCGAACCACAGAACTCCCGCCCATCGATCACCCGTCCATCCGGCAGGGTCACCGTTTCCCCCCGTTTCAACTGTCCGTACACCGGTCCTGGTGGAATCCCCAACGCCTGCGCCTTCGCCACGTTAAATTCCCCCGCCCGTTCCCGTTCCCCCACCCGATAGCCAAAGGCGGGCACCCGATGCTTCAACGGCGCACAGGTCACTTGAAACTCCCCATCCTCATAGACCAACCCCGGCGACACCGGATGCACCTCCACCGGAAACGCAAACCGCATCTGACTGTAGCGCAAGCAGGCTTTGATATACCCCTGCAAATCCGCCGGACCATAGATGTCCACCCGGTGATTGTCCCCCGCCAACCCGCAACTGGCAAGCAACCCAACCAAGCCAAAAATATGATCCCCATGCATGTGGGTGATAAAAATCCGACGAATTTGACTGGATTTCAAATCACTGCGTAACAGTTGGTGCTGGGTGCCCTCCCCACAGTCAAACAGCCACACCTCCGCCCGCTGGGGCAACTTTAACCCGATACTGGACACATTCCGCCCCCGGGTCGGCACCCCCGAACTGGTTCCCAAAAACGTGATTTCCACCCGTCACCTGCGGCATAACCCTACTCCCCCAGTCTAACCAACCCCCCATTTGACGCAAGCCCCAAAACTTTCTAAAATTAAAGGCAAGTTACAAAATGTAAATTTTGTTGAGCCATTGGTTAATTTACGGGTTTATTACGGAGTGATGCCAGCGATGTTTAAGTCATGTTCCTGGGTAATGGGGTGGGTGTTGGCAGTGGTATTGGGTTGGGGGCTGTGGGTGTCGCCCGCCTTTGCCTACGATAATCCCGACCTTTTGCCCAGCCAGCCCACGCCGATTATTGACCTGAATCGTTCCCTCACCGATGTCCAGGAAATGGCTTTGGCGCAGGAGTTAGAGCAATTTGAGCAGGAACATGGCTGGAAACTGCGGGTGGTGACCCAGTACGACCGTACCCCCGGCAAGGCGGTCAAAGATTTTTGGGGTTTGGATGACCGGAGTGTGTTGTTGGTGGCAGACCCCCGGGGCGGTAATTTGCTAAGTTTCAACGTCGGGGATGCGGTATATCAAAAAATGCCCCGCCTGTTTTGGATTGAACTGCAAGCCCGGTTTGGGAATATGTTTTATGTTCGGGAGCATGGGGAAGATCAGGCGATTATCCAAGCCTTGCGTTCCGTAGAAACCTGTCTGGTGCGGGAAGAGGGATGCAAAGTGGTGCCCGGTTTACCCCAGGAGCAATGGCTGTTGACCCTGATCACTTCCCTGGTGGGGGGCGTAATTTGTGGGTTTGCCGCCCAACCCCGTCGCCAAGGACAGGTGATCGCCTGGCAATGGGTACTGATTTTTTCGCCCCTGTGGGGAATGCTGTTTATTTCCTTCGGTTTAGGACCCGTTCTGAGCCGTACCAGTGATTGGTTGCCCGTCGTGCGGAACGTGGCTGGGTTTGCCATCGGTGCCTTGGTCGCCTACCTCAGCCCCATTTTTGGGGAACCTTTTCCCTCCAAAACCTGACGGGCGTGCTGGCGGGCGAGGATAACGTATTCCTGGGCATGGGTGATCAGGTTTGCCGCCTCCTGGGGGGTCACCTCCCGTACCACCTTGGCGGGAATGCCCACTGCGAGGGAATAATCCGGCAAAGATTTGGTCACGACCGCTCCCGCCCCCACGATACAGCCTGTGCCCACCGTCACCCCATTCAGGATAATCGCCCCGATGCCGATCAACGCCCCCGTGTGGATTTCCGCACTGTGAATCACCGCCCGATGCCCCACCGTCACCCAATCCCCCAAAATCGTAGGTGCTCCTGGGTCGCCGTGCAGGATACAGCCGTCCTGGATATTCGTGCCCTGTCCTACGAGAATCGGGCTGTAATCCCCCCGCAGTACCGCCTGATACCAGATATTGGCATCCACCCCCAGGCGCACATCCCCAATTAAGGTTGCATTAGGAGCTACAAAAGCGGCTAAATCCACCTGGGGAACAGCATTCATGCTTGACCAGCCAACGCCCGCAGCGCCAAAACCGGCTGGTAGGTGTCAATATCCGCATTGGTCAGCACCGTTTCTTCCCCGGGGGCGCATTCGTACACTATATAGGTCCAAATTCCCGGTTTGCCCGCTTCGGCGGATTCCGCTTCGTAAAACGTGGTGGTGCCATCCTCGGGACATTCATAGTAAGCGGAGTAAATATCCTCCCATTCCGCATCTGAATCTGCCAGACTTTCCCGGATATTCGCCAACAAACCCGCCACATGATGGGGTTGGGTTTCCACCTGCACCAGCCGTTCCTGATCCCAATAAAAATTATGCAATTCAAGCCCCATGATTGATGCTCCCATGAGAAAATGATTTCTTATTATAAAAGAGAATTAACCTTCAGGGAATGCCAGAATTAGCTTCATCGGGACTGTGAACTTTGACCCCACTTCTATAACAATGGTTACGTTACAATTCCGACAACTGGATATTCCCCCTGGTCAACGCTTGCTCATTCATGGGCTTCAATGGTCTGAATTTGAGGCGATTATGGCTGAATTGGGCGAAAAACGAGCCAGCCGCCTTGCCTATTGGGATGGAGTGTTGGAGATTAGGATGCCATTACCAGAGCATGAAGTGGATAAAGAACTGATTGGTGATCTGGTGAAAATCCTGTTAGAAGAATTAGGGCTTGACTGCGAGTGCTTTGGTTCAACCACCTTCAAACGCCAAGAAATGAACTTTGGCATTGAACCGGATCAATGCTTTTACATTCAACACCATAGACAAATGCAAGGTAAGCGTCGGCTCAACTTAGCCATTGACCCCCCACCCGACCTCGCCATTGAAGTAGATGTTACCTCCCAGACCCAGGTGGAGGCTTATACCCGTTTGGGCGTGCCGGAATTATGGGTTTATGGGGAGGCTGAGCTAACGATTTATGTTCTGCAATCGGGACAATATCAGCGTGCTGAGTGCAGTTCTATCTTCCCCAATGTGCCAATTTTAGCCTGGGTGCCGGAACTCCTGAATCAGAGCATCACCCTGGGGAGAAGCCAAGCCCTACGCAGTTTGCGCCAAAAAATCAGGTCGTTGCCCCTGCCCTAGGAACCCTCATGGGAAATCCCATCTCCCTTCCCATCTCTGGGCATGGCATATAATAGTTATTTGAGCGTAATTTCCCTTTTAATAAATTAGTAAACTCTATTCCATGACCCGTCGTTATCACATTGTTACCTTTGGTTGTCAGATGAACCGTGCCGATTCGGAGCGGATGGCGGGGGTTTTAGAGGATTTGGGCTGGGAGGCAACCGCCGATGAAAACCAAGCGGATTTAATTCTGTACAACACCTGTACGATTCGGGACAATGCTGAGCAAAAGGTTTATTCCTATCTGGGGCGGCAGGCGAAACGCAAGCACCAAAATCCCGGTTTGACCCTGGTGGTGGCGGGCTGTGTTGCCCAACAGGAGGGGGAACGGTTGTTGCGCCGGGTGCCGGAATTGGATGCGGTCATGGGACCTCAGTATGCGAACCGCCTGGGGGACATTTTGGCGCAGGTGGAACAGGGACAGCAGGTGGTGGCGACGGAAGCGATTGACATTTTGGAAGACATTACCAAACCCCGCCGGGACAGTCGGGTGACCGCCTGGGTGAACGTGATTTACGGGTGCAACGAACACTGTACCTATTGTGTCGTGCCCCAGGTGCGGGGGAAGGAACAATCCCGCCAACCGGAAGCCATCAAACAGGAAATTATTGGGCTGGCAGAACAGGGGTATAAAGAAATTACGTTGTTAGGACAAAATATTGATGCCTACGGGCGGGATTTGGGCACTCGTCCCGACGGTCGTTATCGGGTGACGTTAACGGATTTGCTGTATTTTATTCATGAGGTGCCGGGGATCGAGCGGATTCGGTTTGTGACCAGTCATCCCCGGTATTTTACTGAGCGGTTGATCCAAGCCTGTGCGGCATTGCCTAAGGTGTGCGAGCATTTTCACATTCCCTTTCAGTCCGGGGATAACGAGATTTTGCGGCGGATGCAGAGGGGCTATACCAGGGAAAAGTACTGTCAAATCATTGACAAAATTCGTCATTATCTCCCGGATGCCGCCATCAGTGCCGATGCGATTGTGGGGTTTCCCGGCGAGACGGAAGCCCAGTTTGAACGGACGTTGGACTTGGTGGCGCAGATTGGCTTTGACCAATTGAATACAGCCGCCTATTCCCCTCGCCCTGGGACACCGGCGGCGACTTGGGACGGGCAAGTTCCTGAGGAGGTGAAACAGGACCGCCTGCAACGGTTGAATCATCTGGTGGCGCAGGTGGCGGCGCAACGCTCCCAACGCTATCAGGGGCGGGTGGAGGAAATTCTCATCGAGGGGTTCAATCCCAAGGATGCCACCCAGGGGATGGGGCGTACCCGCACGAATCGGCTGACCTTTGTGGCGGGGGAAACCCAGGTGGGGCGGTTGGTGCCGGTGCAAATCACGGAGGTGCGGGCGTTTAGCCTGACGGGGGTGCCGGTGGTTTGCCTTTCCAGGGCTGGACAGGTCGGTTAAGATAGAGGGGCAATCCGTTTGGTGGGGGTGCAGGATGGAATTTGAGGCTTTATTTTTGGGCTTGGAACCGGTGACGGCTCTGGCTGTGGGGGTGGGGGTTTTGGCGCTGGCTCCCTTGGTGGGGATGGCGACCAAGAGTGAATTGGCAGATTCCGCCCGGGAAACCGCCAAAAAAGGTCTGGTGATGGTTTTTGAAGCCTTTGACAAAGCCCAAAGTGCGGTGGCAGAAGCGGGAGAATCGTTCCAGGATTTGGTGGCAGAGGCGAGGGCAGAACGGGCGGCTTCCCGAAATGGGGCAAGTGCGCCCCCGCAGGAAGTGAATTTGAGCGACTAAGTCGGCATTCCCCATGAGTAACCGGGTGGGGGGATGGGGCTGAGCGATTCGTTCAGTTTTGTTTCTCCTACCCTCGGTTTCACCCCAGAGCATTAAGCAAAATTCAGGTTTGGTTTCCTGTTGGCAGAGCAGGTGAATAGGGGGCATCTCTATTTATTTGAATCAATCATAAATCCCATCGTTGGCATACCCATATTAGCTAGAACCAAGGGCGGGGGTGCCCCCTGCGACCGCTAACTTTGAATTTAGGGAACCTCTACATAACCTCTATATTATTTGAGCCAACCAGAACTCCCATCATTGGCATACCCTTATTACCCAGAACCAAGGGCGGGGGTGCCCCCTGCGACCGCTAACTTTGAATTTAGGGAACCTCTACATAACTTCTATATTATTTGAGCCAACCAGAACTCCCATCGTTGGCATACCCATATTAGCTAGAACCCAAGGCGGGGGTGCCCCCTGCGACCGCTAACTTTGAATTGATAGAGGTGCCCTAGTTCTTATTACCAGAGTATTGGGGGTTCGTTCGGTTATCAGATATTACGGAATTGTTGCATTTTTAATACTTCAGTCACTTGGTCGCACCGCTCTGTATCGCCCATTTCTAAGAATAAATCAGCGGCTTTCCGCAGGTCATCCACTGCCCCCACCTGGTCGCCAATGGCTAAGCGCACTTTTGCCCGGTCAAAATAACAGGGAGCTAAATCCGTATCCATGCGTAGGGCTTGATTGAGTTCTTCTAAGGCACCTTTGTAGTCCCCTTTTTCCATCTTGACCAATCCCCGTTCGTAAAAATCATCCGCTCCCATCCGCTGTTTGTGGGTGGTGACTTCCTTGTGAATGTATCGGTAATTGGGATTCAAATCCAGGGCTTTTTTGTAATCAGCGGAAGCCCCTTCGTAGTCCCCCAATTTGCGGCGAGCCAGGCTACGATTGTGATAAAATTCTGCCGCTTCTGAGTTAAATTCTAAGGCTTTGCTGTAATCCTCCACCGCCCGTTGATAATCTTTGACTTTGAACCGAATTAACCCCCGATTGTAGTAGGCTTCTCCCATATTGGGGTTAAATAAAATCGCCTGATTCAGGTCAGCGAGAGCTTGGGCATAATTTTGCAAACGTCGGTAGGCAACCCCCCGCTCGTAGTAGGCTTCCGCATTGTGGGGGTCGAGAGCCAGCACCTGGTTAAAGTCCTGGATCGCCTCTTCATGGTCGCCCCGTTCTGCCTTTTGTCTCCCCATATTTAGGAAAATGTTGGCTTGACTGGGAGGTTTGACCGGGTTGGGTTTGGGGGGTGGGGGAGCCGGTGGGGCAGAGGAAACCGGGGGTGTGGCAGGGGGACTGGCTGGGGGCTGGCGTTGGGAAAGCAACCAGAGGGCTAAAACGCCGATGGTTAGCACCCCTCCGCTGGCGATTAAAATCAACGGTAATGAATTATTGGCACGGGTACTGGGGGTTTGACCAGGGCTAGGGGACGCACTCAGGGCAAGCATGACTCCGAGAATGACACCCATCCATCTACGGTCAATGTTCACGATTGTTTGACCCCGCCTACAGGTTTATTGTTTTAATGCTGGTTTCTAAATCTTAACTTTTAGCCCTAGTTTTGCCAACCATTTCACCCCCAGGCAATGACCTATATTAGGACTATTTGGGTTACTTAAGAATGCGGCGTTGGCAGTGGGGTTTATTCCTGGTGGGTCTGGTTGTGACCCTGGTTTTGGGGCTGGGATTTCTGCAAAATTTACTGGGTTTGTACACCCAAATCCTGACCCTGAGCGGGGCAACCGTCGCGAATCTCCTGCTGGGATTGGTGTTACTGGTGGTGTTGGGATTATTGCTGACCTTGGCACGCATTTTTTGGTTGGTCGGTCATCGTCCCACCCGACGACCCACGCCCCGGCATCCCCACCAGGCGGTCGGTGCCCAACTGGAGGCAATTGCCCAACAGCTCGCCCAAATCGAAGACCGGATTGCCCGGCAGGTTTTGGAAGCCCAACATCAAGAACTCGCCGCCCAGCAAGCCCGCCAACCCCTGCGCCTGGTGATCATCGGTACCGCCTCAACGGGGAAAACGGCTTTGGTCAATACATTGCTAGGACGCATTGCCGGGGAAGTTGCCGCCACCTTGGGAACCACGACCACCGCTCAGGTGTACGGGTTTCGCCTCAAAGGGGTCCCCCGTCCGATTGAACTGATGGATACCCCCGGACTCCAGGAGGGTTCGGCGGCGGGAGCCACGCGGGAACAGCAGGCACGGGCATGGGCGGCTCAGGCGGATTTGGTGATTTTTGTGGTGGATAATGACCTGCGCCAGTCGGAATTTGAGGTGCTGAAACATTTGCGGGAACAGGGGAAACGGGTGGTGTTGGCGTTCAATAAAACGGATTTGTACCTCACCAGCGACCAGGAGGAACTGCTCACCCAAATTCGCCAACGGGTGCAGGGACTGCTTGCCCCTGGGGATGTGGTGGGCATTGCCGGTGCCCCCCCTGCGGTTACGTTAACTACCGGGGAACCCTACCAGCCCCCCCCGGAAATTGAACCCCTGTTACAGCGGGTGGCAGAAATTTTACGCACCGAGGGGGAGGACTTGATTGCCGATAATTTGTTATTGCAATGTCAGCGGTTGGGTGCCCAAGCCCAGGAGATTCTCGACCGGCAACGGCAACGGCAGGCGGAGGCGATTGTGGAGCGGTTCCAGTGGATTGGGGCGGGGGTGGTGTGGCTCACCCCTTTGCCGGGGGTGGATTTGCTGGCGCAGGCGGCGGTACAGGCGCAAATGGTGGTGGAATTGGGGCAGGTCTATGGCTGTCATCTGAGTTTGGCGCAGGGGCGGGAGTTGGCGCTCTCCTTGGCGAAAACCCTGACCGCATTGGGGGTCGCCCGGGGGGTCGCCAGTCTGGTCAGCCGTACCCTCAAGGCAACGATAGCAGGATATGTATTAACATCAGCAGTTCAAAGTATTAGTGCCGCCTATTTGACCCGGGTGGCGGGGTTGAGTTTTATCACCTATTTTCGCCATCAGCAAAGCTGGGGGGCGGCGGGGATGGCGGGCGTCGTGCAAAGCCAGGTGCAAGCCCAACAGGCGGGGCTGTCCCAATTTATCCAGCAGGCATGGCAACGCCTCCAATCCCAAAATAAATCCGAATAAATCCTGAATTTGTGTTTTGATAACCGCTCCTTAATGGGTTTTTAACCTCAATCTGCGATTCGGTTTATAAAATGCCATTGGGGGTATTTTGAGCAATTTTACGCACTCCCACCATCTTTGAGAGCAGGCGAAGTTATGAGTATCACCCGGCGGGAAGCGCTGTTATTTTTGGCGAGCGGATTGGGGGCGGTGGCTTTGGGAACGGGGAAAGCGGCGGTAGCCAAGCCCACCCCTTTGAAATTTACGCCGGTGCGGGGGGTGATGCCCCTACCGACGGACGGGCTGACGGGGGCGCAACAAAAAACCGCCTATCGCCAGGTGGAGGTGCGGGATGAATTAGTCCTGCCGGAGGGTTACACCTACGAGGTGATTGCCAGTTGGGGGGATAAATTGGGGGACAGCCGGTTTGGGTATAACAATGATTATTTGTCCTTTATCCCCGCCGGTGCCAATCAGGGCTATTTGACCGTCAATTTTGAATACATCAGTGCCCTACCCTGGACACAAACCTATCAACAGGTGATTGGGGAAGCCCTGCCTTTTGAGGAGTTGCAAAAAGCCCTGGAAAAAGGGGCAGTGGATGCCTACGGTCTGCCTGCGGGCGACCCGCTGAAGGAACAAATTCAAAAAGTGGCTGTCGCCGCCCTGACCGATGTGGGGATTGGGGTGATGACGATCCGGCAGGAGGGAAATCGCTGGGTGAAGGCTCCTAGCCCGGCGGATCGGCGGATTTCTGGCATTTCCGGCTGGCGAGATGGCAATTATCTGGAATCAACCGGACCCGCTACCCTGATTTTCCGCAAGACCCAGGGGCAGGGCTATGTGGATAATTTGGGCACTAAAATCATCGGTACCCTTGGCAACTGTGCGGGGGGAACCACGCCCTGGGGGACGGTGTTGAGTGCGGAGGAAAATTTCCAGTATTTAGTGGCAGAACCAGTGTACAGTGATGGCACCTCCTTTGCGCCCGCAACCCGCCCCTTTGCCATTGCGGATGGGGAATTGGCGGGTCATGGCAGTGCCCTGGGGTTGCCGGGGAATAAGTACGGTTGGATCGTGGAAATTGATCCGGCTAATCCCAACGACCGGGGCACCAAACACACCTGGCTGGGGCGTTATCGTCATGAGGCGGTGGGGATTCGAGTGGTTGCTGGGAAACCCTTAGCCTTTTACTCCGGCTGTGACCGGCGGGGCGGGCATCTGTACAAATTTGTCAGCCGGGAGGCGGTGCAAAACCCGCAGGATAAAAACAATTCCCGCCTGTTGCGGGATGGGATGCTCTATGCGGCGAAATTCAACCCGGACGGGACGGGGCGGTGGATTCCCCTGCAACCGGAAACGCCCGTGAACCCCGACCCCCCGGAAGTCCACGCTGGCGGATTGCTCAACCTGCCCAAACGTCCTGAGGGGGGCTTTGCGCCGGTGACCACCACCAGCGAGGTGGAACAGTACAAACAGCAGTACAAAACCCTGGGGGATTTATATACGGGGAGCCGGGAGGAAAAACAGGGGGCGATTTTGATTGATGCCCACTACGCCGCCAATGCTGTCGGTGCTACCTGTACCGCCCGCCCGGAAGATACCAAGGTTGCCGCCGATGGCACGCTGTATATTGCCTTTACATCGGGTAGCCCCAGTAGCAAAGATGGGGGCCCAGACGAGCGGGTGTTTATTGGGCCCTACAACCAAAAATCCTACGAACCGGGCTGGATCATGGCGCTACGGGAGCAGGGAGGGGAACCGACGGCGATGACGTTTACCTGGCAGATGGTCGCCACCGGGGGGGAACCCACTTTGGACGGCGGCGGGTTTGCCAATCCCGATAACCTGATGGTGGACTCGGCGGGGGATTTGTGGATGGTCACGGATATGTCCACGTCCCGGTTGAATAATCCAGCGGCGGTGCCGGGGATTGGGCGGTTTGGCAACAACACCATGTGGTACATTCCCACCCAGGGGGCGCAGGCGGGGCAGGCGTTTTTGTTTGCCATTGGGCCGATGGGTTGCGAAATGACCGGGCCCTATCTGAGCGATGACCGGAAAACCCTGTTTCTGGCCGTGCAACACCCGGGTGAGGATGCCGGTATCCGCAAAGATGGTGCCAAACGCACACTGGAAGTACGGATGCAAACCAAGGACGGTGAGCGGTTTATGCAGGAGCGGGTGGTGCCCCAGGGTTCCAACTGGCCCGCCCGTACCCCCAATGCCCCCCCCAAACCCGCAGTGGTAGCGATTCGCCGTCTGGATGGGCAACCCCTTGCCTAGGGGGAGCAAGAAAATTACCTAGCCAAAAAATACTGCCGACTTGGGCATGGCCGGGGGATACCCTACCGCCAATCCTTAAATCCTTATCCCTTGGGGGGAGGGGCAAGGAGCGACCGTTTTCCCTGCCTGCTCCTGCATCCTGAAACCGGGGCGTGACTTTTGGGGCGCCTTTACCGATCAAGAGATTAAATTTGGGGAAGTTGCGGTCATTCTTGGGGTAAATTACAAAAAATCTTTATTTTAGGTGAACCGAGTGATTCCCAGTTCTGTTGCCAGCACCACATCCTATAACAATCGGGTGTTTCTTGTGGAAGTGGTTGGTCTGCGGCAAAGCCAAGCCACGGACAGCCTCAACTATGCGATTCGGCACAGTGGCTCTGTGTGGTTGCAGGTGCCCTACCCCCGCCTGAATCAGGAAATGCGGCGCATCCATCGCCTGGGGGGGCGGATTGTGAGTATGCGTCCCCAGGATGGACCCCTCCCTGCCCCGCCGGTGGCTTCCCCAAACCCCGACCCCGCCCCAGTTCCCGCCAAAACGGAAAATAAAGTGAGACAAACGGGCAGTTCCCCTGCCAAAACGACTAAAACTAAAGAGTCCGTCTCACGAAGTAAACCCATGACCCAAGCTAAGGAAAAAACCGATATTCCCGTTAATATCTATCGTCCGAATGCGCCCTTTGTGGGGCGGTGTCTGAGCAATGAACCCCTGGTTCAACCCGGCGGCATTGGCATTGTCCAACATCTGAAATTTGACCTGCGGGGCGGCAATTTACGCTACCTAGAAGGGCAAAGCATTGGGATCATTCCCCCCGGCACCGATGCCAACGGCAAACCCCACAAATTGCGCCTGTATTCCATCGCCTCCACCCGCCACGGGGATGACCTGGACGACCAAACCGTGTCCCTGTGCGTGCGCCAATTGGAGTACGAACACCCGGAAACCAAAGAAAAAGTCTATGGGGTCTGTTCCACCTACCTGTGCCATTTGGAGCCGGGCGCAGAAGTGAAAATTACCGGGCCTGTGGGCAAGGAAATGCTCCTGCCGGACGACCCGGACGCAACCATCATCATGATGGCAACCGGAACCGGCATTGCCCCATTTCGGGCTTACCTGTGGCGGATGTTCAAGCCTGGGGAAAGAGCCCTCAACCCGGACTACCAGTTCCGGGGGTTTGCCTGGTTAATTTTTGGCATTCCCACCACCCCCAATATCCTCTATCACCAGGAATTGGAAGCCCTCCAGGCGGAATTTCCCGACCATTTCCGCATTACCTACGCCATCAGCCGGGAGCAGAAAAACAGTGAGGGTGGGCGGATGTACATCCAGCACCGGGTGGCGGAACACGCCGAGGAAATCTGGGCCCTTTTGCAGGAACCCAAAACCCACGCCTATATGTGCGGTCTGCGGGGCATGGAAGATGGTATTGATGCCGCTTTGAGCTTGGCCGCCGCCAAACAGGGGGTCACCTGGGCGGATTACCAAAAAGACCTGAAGAAACAAGGGCGCTGGCACGTGGAAACCTACTAAATCCACCGGATTGACCCCAGGGCCTATCTCCTCCTGGGGTTGCCCCCCAATCTCCCCGGGGATGCTTAAGACTTGCGCCCTTTATTGCTAAATTATTATGTAGAACTGTAAAGTTTTTTTTGTAACCGGGGGTCAAAGTATGGTGACCACAACAACGGCCAGCATTTGTTTCCAAAAAGAGGGCAAAGAGGTGATTGTCGCCAATGGGGCTAATCTGCGGCAACAGGCTCTGGCCAATGGCATTGACCTGTACACCTGGACGGGCAAATTGATGAACTGTGGGGGCGTGGGGCAATGTGCCACCTGCGTGGTGGAAATTCTGGACGGCATGGAGCATTGTTCCCCCCCGACCGAATTTGAGCAGAAAAAACTCCGCAAAAAGCCCCAATGTCGCTTGGCCTGCCAAACCCGGGTGTACGGCCCGGTGACGGTCAAGACCAAACCCTAGCCACAATCCTTAAAAATTCCGCCCCCCATTCTCCGCTAGAGTAGAATCTGGAGAATTTGAGGTCACCACCGATGGAAGTGAACATCCTGGCTTTAATTGGCACTGCCCTGCTGGTGCTGATTCCCACCGCTTTTTTGATCATCCTGTACGTGCAGACCGCCAGCCGGGGGGAAGGGCAACGCTAACGCACCAACAGCACCGGGCTATCCGCATGCACCCGCACGTAGTCCGATAGGGAATTGCCGAGCAGGCGATCCAAATCCACCAAACTGCGGGCAATCGTGGGGCGGCGGTCCGGGGAACCCAACAGCACCAAGTCGGCGGCCACTTCCTTGGCCAAACGACAGAGGCTCACCCCCGGATTCCCTTCACTGACGACACAGCGGTATTTCAGCCCCCGTTGGCGCACCTTTTGGATCGCCTCAGCTAGGACAGGGCTGGCCGCTGGATTTTGCATCAATTCAGCCAGGGTCACTCCCTCCAGGTTGGGGTTCACATCCGCCAGCACCAATTCTCCTCCCTTCAGGTCCGTGAGTAAAAAGAGAGCCAGTTCCAGGCTTTGTTTGGCGCTGGGGGAACCATCGTAGGCGACGAGAATGCGCTGGATTTTTTCCACATAGGTATCATCTTTGACCAAGAGCATGGGGCGGGAAGCCAGTTGAAACACGTACTGACTGACGGAATTTTCCAAAATCGCCCGCAGTCGCCCCAACCCCCGGGAACCCATGATGATCAAATCCACCGCCAATTCATCCGCCACCCGGGGCACCACATCCTTGGGGTCGCCCTCCCGGAGCATGGTGGTCACCTGGGCGGGTTTCAAACAAGCGGTGGTATCCCCCTCCTGCCGACAGACATGGATTTTGGCGAGGGAATTTTTGAGGATTTCCACCCCCTCCGCCTGTTTGGCCACCATATCCTGGGCGGAAGCCTGGGGGGTGACCACATGGAGTACCGTCACCTGGGTCTGGGCGATGCAGGGCAGGTCAATCAGGGCATTGAGCATTTCCTCCGTGTGACCCGTACCGGACACCGCCACCAATATTTTGCGAATCATGGGGTTAACTTCCTCTGCGTAGATGCTATTTATAGGCTTAGACCAGAAACCCCTCTACCGTCCCATTTCTTCAGGTTTCTTCAAATTCCCAGTTGATTTAGATTTGTTTAGATTTGTAACCAGAGCAACTGCCGTTGTTGCAAATCCAGCACCTGGGCGGGGGTCGCCTCTGGGTTCTGGGCTAATAAATCATTCACCGTCACTGCCCCTGTACTCTGGGCCAGAATTTGCTCCTGCACCGGGGTCAAATCCACCGGCTGGTAGTCATAATCCAACAGGGAACGCCCCGGCCACCCCATCATACAAGGGGAACGCAAAGGTCGAGCCTGACGGAGCAAAGTCGGGTTGCTCCAATCGTGGCGGGTCAGGGGCGGTCGTCCCAAAAACAATTCAAAATGGGTCAACTCCGGGTCAAGGGCTTCCATCAATTCGTACTGTTGCTGTACGGGTAGCTGGCGAGCCACTTCCAACCATGCTGGCAAGGGGGCAAGCAACCGTTCCAACTGCCAATAACGGGGATTGGAAAACCCCAAAAACTCCAGCCCAGAATCGGCAATCAAGTCAAACAATGTTTGTACAGTGTAATCAATTTCTTGGGGGTGGACATACATATCCGCAAAGGTGGCATCCTGGAGATTATCCCAAGCCCACCGTTCCCGTTCCCGCCGCACCAACCGATTATCCGCCGGGAGATGGGCAAACAACTGCCGCCCCAGCGTCACCCCCGCCCGATAGTCCCCCGCTGGTTGGAGCAAACGGATCGCCTTTTGCATTAAACGGATTTCCCACCGCCCCCACTGGGCATAAACAAAAACGTGCATCAGCCCCCCAGGTGCCAACACGCCCGCCAGCGCCCGCAAACCCGCCTTGGGGTTCGGTAAATGGTGCAGTACCCCCACACAGTTAATGTACTGAAATTGTTTATCTAATTGCTGGACATCCGTCAGGCTCAACTGCCGAAATTGCACCCGTTGTCCTACCCCAGAGCGTGCCACCCGTTCCTGGGCAATTCCCAAAGCCGCTTCACTCAGGTCAATCCCCGTCACCTGCGCCGTCGGGTTCAAATGCGCCAGATAGTCCGTTCCCACCCCCGTTCCACACCCCGCATCCAGGATATGTAGTTCCCGCCACTGGGCTGGTACCCAACCCAAAGCAAAATGATGCGCCGCCGGGACACTCCAACGCCAGTTATACCCTGGGGGTGCCCCATCCGTGAGTGGCTCCGGGGGAAATGGATAGGTATTGTATAAATTTTGTACCGCTTTGGTAATGTTATGAGGATGATCCATGCTCAGTCCCAGGGAAACCAATTCAACCAAAACTGGTAACGCCAACCATTGGGTAAGGTCGCCCCTTGGCAGTGGGCACGCAGGAGGTACATTCCCTGGAGTTTTGCCCCGGTCAAATCCGCTCCCCGCAGGTCAGCCCCCCGTAGATTAGCCGCCGTCGGACTCCGCCAGAGGATCGCCACCAGATTGACCAACAGCGCCAAGCCCAAGAACCCTAAACCGGCACTCCAGCGCCCTAGGAACACCAGGACACCCATCGCTACTAAAAATAATAAATTGATCACCATCATCAGCCAGCGGGGGGGGTGGGGGCGGGGCTGGTCCAAAATGGCATTGCGCAGGTCCACTTCCCGGAGATCGGCACCGCTCAGGTCACACCAGACCAGGGAGCAAAGGCTGAGATTGCTCTGGTGCAAATTAGTCCGGCGCAAATTCGCCATGCGGAGGGACGCTCCCCGCAGGTTGGCACCACTCAAACGGCAACGGCTCAGGTTGGCACCATTCAAATTCGCCGCCTGTAGGTTACTGCCCCGCAGGTCTGCCCCCGCCAAGATAATCCCGCTCAAGTCCGCCCCAGCCATATCCAGACGGCTGAAATTCTTTTCCCCTTGGGCGTACCGTTGGCTGAGGGTTTGGGGGTGCATTGCCCATTGTTTGCGCCAAAATCACTAGGATTGTACCGCAAAACCACAGGGGTTATCCCTGATCCCAGCCGGAACTGGGGGGAGTGGTCGTAAGGTTTTGGATAAATTCCTGGTGGGCGGGGGTATGGATGCCCTGTGCCAGCACCGATAAAACCTGGGCTAAATCTCCCTGCACCAATGCCACCGGGTCCAGCCACAGCCCTGGAAACACCTGACTGCGGAAAATGCCATCCCCATTGGGACTTTGCGCCTGATACTCCCCATCCACCCAGCGGAACCAGTCCAGGGTTTGCTCCAAGGTACGCCAGACCAGATATTCCTGCACCCGATTGCGGGCGTAGGCGGATTTTTTATCATGCACATCAATGGCGGCACTACTGGCGGCAATTTCCACAATCAATTCCGGTGCCCCCACAATGAAATCATCCTCGCTAATGGTAGCCTGCCGACCGGGGATAAACAGCACCGCATCCGGTTGGGGTTCATTGTCCGGGTCAAGCCGCACGGTGGGTTCAATTCCCAAGACCACTCCCGGTGTCGCCACCTTGTAATTGCCCAGCCAAATGACCACATTGCCATGCGGTTCGCCGTGACTTTTGATCCTCAAGGGGGAGGCCATATAAACCACTCCTTCGATGAGTTGGGCATGGGTGCCGGGGGGCATAGCCTGATAACGGCGTTCAAATTCCGCTTGGGACAGATGATCCCCGTTTTCTAATGGTGGAATGGTGGGCGTGGGCAAAAGTACCATAGGGTTATGTCATGGGTATTCAGGTGGCAAGGAGACGGTTTTTAGGCAATCTTAACGCCTCTTTTCCCTTTTAACATAAGGGTGAGGAGCAAAGGTGAATGTCTGAAAATGATTTGGCATAACGGGAGCAATTACGCTTGAATTACAGTTTATTCATCAATTAAATTAAAGGCACTTCTAAAAATTAGGTCGCAGGGGGTATCTCCCGCCTTTGGTTCTGGACTAATATAAGCATTCCCACGATGGGATTTCTGGTTGGCTCAAATAAATAGAGGTTCCCCTAAATTCAAAGTTAGCGGTCGCAGGGGGGCACCCCCGTTCTTGGTTCTGGCGAATTTCTATTCGTTAATCAAGTGAATCATCATCGTTTGCTCAACATTAAAAGAGGATTACACTGATATAGCAATCCTAACTGAGAATGGAACAGGGGTCGCAGGGGCACCGCCCCCCTATTTGGTTCTGGCGAATTTTTGCTGCGTAATGGTTGAGGATTGCTATAGAAATACCCTAAAACAGGGGTAACTGTTGCTCCGGTGGTTGTTTGCCCAAATGCACCCAAGCGGGAGCCAAAGCCACCCGTCCCCGGGGCGTGCGCTGGAGATAACCGATTTGCATCAGGTAGGGTTCATACACATCCTCAATGGTCTGGGGGTCTTCGCCACTCATGGCCGCCAGGGTGTCCAAACCCGCCGGACCCCCCTGAAATTGCTCGATGAGAATCGTCAATAGGGTGCGATCCAGCCCGTCCAACCCCTGGGGATCAACGGCCAATAGTTCTAAAGCGGTGGCGGCCAATTCCGGGGTAATCACCGGGGCGTTTTGCACCTGGGCATAGTCCCGCACCCGTTTCAAAAGCCGATTGGCAATCCTGGGGGTTCCCCGTGACCGTTGGGCAATGGTTTCCGCCCCGGCGGGGGTCAAACAAACCGCCAACCGTTCGGCCGTGCGGGTAATAATTTGCGCCAATTCCGGCACGGTATAAAATCGCAGTCGTTGTACCAGCCCAAACCGGTCCCGCAAGGGGGAACTCAAGGCACCCACCCGGGTCGTCGCCCCCACCAGCGTAAATTTGGGCAACGTCAAGGAACGGGTACGGGCACTGGCTCCCTTGCCGACCGTGACATCCACCCGAAAATCCTCCATCGCCGAGTAGAGGGTTTCCTCCGTCACCCGGGGCAGGCGGTGAATTTCATCCACAAATAAAATATCCCCGGCGTCCAAATTCACCAACAGGCCAACAATGTCCCGGGGGCGTTCCAACGAAGGGCCGCTGGTAATATGGCATTGGCGACCCAGCTCCTGCGCCAGGATCAACGAGAGGGTCGTTTTCCCCAACCCCGGCGGGCCATAGAGCAACAGGTGATCCAGGGGTTCCCCCCGCCCCTTGGCCGCCCCCACCGCAATCTCCAGAACTTGTTTCAGTTCCGTTTGCCCCAGATATTCCGCTAAGGATTGGGGACGCAGGGAATCCTCCGGCAGAATTTGGGTCTCCTGCGCCGTCACCTGGGGCTTTAAGAGCGGATTGCGCCCCCCCTCACCCTGGGAGGAGACAATCGCCATGACTAGGTGGGCAATTTGACTTCAATATCCACCCCCGCCGGTAAGTCCAATTTCATCAGCGCATCAATGGTCTTGGACTGGGGCTGGTAAATGTCAATGATCCGCCGATGGGTGCGGCTCTCGAAATGCTCCCGGGAGTCCTTGTCCACGTGGGGGGAACGCAACAGGCAGTAAATCCGCCGTTTGGTGGGCAAGGGAATCGGGCCGACCGCATGGGCTTGGGTGCGGTTGACCGTATCCATGATCCGCTCACAGGAAGTATCCAACAGGCGATGGTCGTAGGCCTGCAGGCGAATACGGATTTTTTGTTTGGTCAAAGGGGTCATCACATTTACCTCCCAAAACAGCGGAGAACCACCCAATTGCAGCTCCCCCACAGGAACTAGTTGAGGATTTTGGTCACCACCCCGGCACCGATGGTACGCCCACCCTCCCGGATGGCAAACCGCATCCCCTGCTCGATGGCGATGGGATGGATCAACTCCACCGTCATTTTGATCCGGTCACCGGGCATGACCATCTCCACATTTTTGCCATCGTCGGAGGTGTAGGCCTTGATGGTACCCGTCACATCCGTCGTCCGCACGTAGAACTGGGGTTTGTAGCCGGAGAAAAAGGGCGTGTGCCGTCCCCCTTCCTCCTTTTTCAAAACGTACACCTCGGATTCAAACTCCGTATGGGGTTTGATGCTTCCGGGTTTGGCCATCACCATCCCCCGCTCAACGTCGGTCTTTTGAATCCCCCGCAACAGCATCCCCACGTTATCCCCGGCAATCCCCTCTTCCAGGGTTTTTTGGAACATCTCCAGACCGGTGACCGTGACCGTGCGGGTTTCCCGTAAACCGACAATTTCCACGGTTTCCCCGACTTTGACCTTGCCCCGCTCAATCCGACCCGTCGCCACCGTACCCCGCCCGGTGATGGAGAACACATCTTCCACCGCCATCAGGAACGGCTTATCAATCTCCCGCTCCGGCGTTTTGATGTACTCGTCCACCGCATCCATCAGTTCATAGATTTTGTCCACCCAGGGGTTTTCCCCCCGCACCGTGTTGGGGTTTTTCTGCATGGCTTCCAAAGCTTGCAGTCCCGACCCCCGGATGATGGGAATCTCATCCCCAGGGAAGTCATAGTTGGTCAGCAATTCCCGGAGTTCCAATTCCACCAACTCCAATAGCTCCTCGTCCTCGGCCATGTCCACCTTGTTCAGGAACACCACAATGTTGGGCACCCCCACCTGTTTCGCCAGCAAAATATGCTCCCGGGTCTGGGGCATGGGTCCGTCCGTCGCCGCCACCACCAGGATCGCCCCATCCATCTGGGCAGCACCGGTGATCATATTTTTCACGTAGTCGGCGTGCCCAGGGCAATCCACGTGGGCATAGTGACGCTTCTCCGTCTCGTACTCCACGTGCGCCGTGTTAATCGTGATCCCCCGCGCCTTTTCCTCGGGAGCGGCATCAATTTCATCGTATTTGCGAGCCTTCGCCTTGCCCAGAGCCGCCAAGGTCATGGTAATGGCGGCAGTCAGGGTGGTTTTGCCATGATCCACGTGGCCGATGGTGCCGATATTGACGTGGGGCTTGGTCCGTTCAAATTTTGCGCGTGCCATGGATGTCGTGTCCCTCTTTGGTTAAGCGTTCCCTTTTGCTTTGATGATGGTTTCGGCCACGTTGCGCGGCACCTCATCATAATGGCTGAACTCCATTGTAAAAACACCCCGTCCCTGTGTCATAGACCGGATGTCCGTAGCGTAGCCAAACATTTCCGCCAGGGGGACTTTGGCCGTAACCTTCGCCAACCCAGCTTCGGAGGACATACCCTCAATTTGACCACGGCGGGAGTTCAGATTACCCATAATATCACCTAAGAAGTTTTCTGGCACCTCCACCTCCACTTTCATCATGGGTTCCAGCAGAACCGGGGCGCACTTCATCACCCCTTCCTTGATGGCAATCGAACCGGCGAACTTAAACGCCATTTCCGAGGAGTCCACATCGTGGTAGGAACCGTCCACCAGGGTCACCTTCAGGTCAATCACGGGATAACCCGCTAAAATCCCTCCCTCGCAGGCTTCCCGAATCCCCTGTTCCACCGGCGGGATATACTCCTTGGGGATCACCCCGCCCACAATCTTGGAGACAAACTCCAGCCCAGTCCCCGGCTCCCCTGGGGCAATTTCGATCACCACATGACCGTACTGCCCTTTCCCACCGCTTTGACGGATGTACTTGCCCTCCTGGGTAGTGGATTTGCGGATGGTTTCCCGGTACGCCACCTGGGGATTGCCCACGTTCGCTTCCACGTTAAATTCCCGCAACATCCGATCCACCAGGATTTCCAGGTGCAGTTCCCCCATGCCGGAAATAATCGTCTGGTTGGTCTCCGCATCCACCGCCACCCGGAAGGTCGGGTCTTCCTTGGACAGGGATTGCAGAGCCTTGGAGAGCTTATCAATGTCGGCTTTGGTCTTCGGCTCAATTGCCACGGAGATCACCGGTTCCGGGATAAACAGGGTTTCCAAAATCACCGGGTGGTTTTCATCGCAGAGGGTATCCCCCGTAATCGTGTCCTTTAACCCCAATACGGCACCCAAATCCCCAGCCCGCAGTTCCTCCACCTCCTGCCGGTCATCCGCTTTCAGCACCACCAGCCGGGACAGGCGCTCCTTCTTGCCCTTGGTGGAGTTGAGCACATAGGTACCCCGCTGCATTACCCCGGAATACACCCGCACAAAGGTCAAATCCCCAAATTTATCCGACATGATCTTAAACGCCAGCGCCGCCAGGGGTTCGTTGTCATCCGCATGGCGTTCCACCTCCTCCCCGTTGGGCAGGGTGCCCTTAATCGCCGGGATGTCAATGGGGGACGGCAAATAGTCCAACACCGCATCCAGCAACAACTGCACGCCCTTATTTTTGAAGGCAGAACCGCAGAGCATGGGCACCATTTTGCCCCCAATCGTCGCCTTGCGAATGGCGGTACGAATTTCCTCCTCCGTCAATTCTTCCCCTTCTAAATACTTTTCCGTCAAAACATCATCGGTTTCCGCTGCCGCTTCCACCAGTTTCGCCCGAAACTCCTCGGCTTTTTCCCGCAGTTCCGCCGGAATCTCCACCTTGCGAATGTCCTTGCCAATGTCATCAAAATACTGGAAGGCACACATCCGCACCAGGTCAACTACCCCTTGGAATTGGTCTTCCGCACCGATGGGCAGTTGGATCGGCACCGCATTCGCCCGCAGACGATCCCGCACCTGGTCGTAAACCTTGTAAAAATTCGCCCCGGAGCGATCCATCTTGTTCACAAAAATAATCCGGGGCACCCGGTAGCGGTCCGCTTGCCGCCACACGGTTTCGGTCTGGGGTTGCACGCCCCCCACCGAGCACAAAACCGTAATCACCCCATCCAGCACCCGCATGGAGCGTTCCACTTCGATGGTGAAGTCCACGTGTCCGGGGGTATCAATAATGTTAATCGCATATTCATCGGCACCAGGCATGGGTTGGGAGGGGTCATCCGGGTTGCGCTTCGTCCAGCGGGTACTGATGGCGGCGGCGGTAATCGTAATCCCCCGTTCCCGTTCCTGCGCCATCCAGTCAGTAATCGCCGTGCCCTCATGCACTTCCCCCATTTTGTGCACCAGCCCGGAATAGAATAAAATCCGCTCGGTGGTGGTGGTCTTACCGGCATCAATGTGGGCGGCGATGCCCATATTTCGCACACGTTCAATCGGGGTAGTTCGAGCCACGGGTTCCTCCTGGATTGCCTGTGATAAGAATACTAGCGAGTCTGTTACAAATTTTATCCTTTTTTGGCAAGTGCCGGGGTGCCCTAGTAACGGTAATGGGCAAAAGCCTTGTTGGATTCCGCCATCCGGTGGGTTTCCTCCCGTTTTTTGATGGAGGCTCCGGTTTCGTTCGCCGCATCCATGAGTTCGTTCGCCAGTTTGATTGCCATGGTTTTACCGTTGCGTTGGCGGGAATAGTTGGTCAACCAGCGCATCGCCAGGGCGGTTCCCCGTTCGCTCCGCACTTCCACCGGCACCTGGTAGGTGGCTCCCCCCACCCGGCGGGCTTTCACCTCCACCAAGGGGGTGGCATTGCGTACCGCTTTTTCCAGGGTTTCAATCGGGTCGTTGCCGGTTCGTTCCTGGATGGTGGCGAGGGCTTGATAAACCAGACGGTAGGCGAGATTTTTCTTGCCACATTTGAGGATATGGGAGACCAGGATGTTCACCAGGCGGCTGTTGTACTGGGGGTCGGCTCCCACGGAACGGCGTTTGACTCGGCGACGACGGGACATAGGCTTGGGAAAGGGATAAGTTAACGGCTAACTCAACGTGCTACTTTTTCTTGGCTCCGCCTTTACCGGCAGGGGCGGCAGGTTGACCGGGTTTGGGGCGTTTGACCCCGTATTTGGAACGACCTTGGTTGCGGGGGGGAATCTGGTTGGGATGTTTGACCCCGGCGGCATCCAGGGTACCCCGGATGATGTGGTAGCGCACCCCCGGTAAATCCTTGACCCGACCGCCCCGGATCAAAACCACCGAGTGTTCCTGCAGATTGTGCCCGATGCCCGGAATGTAGGATGTCACCTCAAACCCGGAGGTCAGACGTACCCGTGCCACCTTCCGCAGGGCGGAGTTGGGCTTTTTGGGGGTGGTGGTGTACACCCGGGTGCAAACCCCGCGCCGTTGCGGACAACTTTTCAGAGCCGGGGATTTGGTCTTGCGTTTGAGGCTTTCACGCTCCGAACGCACCAGTTGTTGAATGGTGGGCATACAATCTGAGTTTTAAGCGGCAGTTATCAATCATGCCAAAAATCCTAGTGGCTTGTCAAATACCCCTGGGGTAGGATGGAACTAAACCGCCTAGGAGGGGAATGGAGGTGCGGTTTGCCGATTGGCTTCAGGACCTGAAACGGTATCGGGTGATCGGGGTGGTGCGGGCGGGGGAACCGCAGTTAGCCTACCAGCTGGGGGCAGTTTTGGCGCAGGCGGGAATCCGGTTGATTGAAATTACCTGGGATTGCCCGGAGGCGGATCAGGTGATTCCCCGGCTACAGGTGGCGTACCCGGACTGTCGGGTGGGAACGGGCACCATTTTAACCCAGGCGGATTTGCGGGCGGCGTTGGCGGTGGGGGTGGATTTTGTCTTTACGCCGCACACGGAGCGGGAGTTGATTGCCACCAGTACGTCAGCGGGGGTGCCGTTGGTGCCGGGGGCGTTCACCCCCACGGAAATTGTGCAGGCGTACCGGTGGGGTGCCCCGGCGGTGAAGGTGTTTCCCATCGGCAGTCTGGGGGGGGCGAGCTATCTGCGGCAATTGCGGGCACCCTTGGGGCATATTCCCTTGATTCCCACCGGGGGGGTGACCCGTGCCAATGCGGGGGAGATGTTGGTTGCGG
Source organism: Synechococcus sp. C9 (assembly GCF_022984075.1). Taxonomy (NCBI): domain Bacteria; kingdom Bacillati; phylum Cyanobacteriota; class Cyanophyceae; order Synechococcales; family Synechococcaceae; genus Synechococcus; species Synechococcus sp. C9. The sequence goes on from NZ_JALAAD010000001.1 coordinate 377,975, forward strand.
GTGCCATTGCCGTGGGGTTGAGCCGGGATTTGTTCCCGGAACCCTGGTGTTCCCAAGGGAATTGGGCAGGGCTACGGGAGGAATTGGCGGTTTGGCTGAAGAGCTTGGGGCTTACAGGGGTTGCAACAGCGGGTTCGCCGTAACCAGTTCTTCCCGGGTGAGGGTATCGCCGTCCGCTTGGGGGAACCAGATAATTTCCAGCGCCAGCAAGTCATCGGCACCGATACTGCCCAGGGTGGTGAGGCTATTTTTTACATCCGTCAGGGTTTGGATCACCGGCAATTTCACCGGGGTCGTGGTTGCCACCAACAGGGTGACCAACAGGTATTCCCCCGGCTCGGTACCATTGAGATTCACGGTCGGAGCTTGTACCGAGGCATTCACCAGGGTTTCCTGCTGGACTTGCGCCCGTACCCGCAGTGCCAAACGGTTAAATTCCGCTTCCGCCTGGTTGAGGGGCACTTTTTCCTGGCTGGTGTAGGCGTAGCTCCAGTATTCCGGGTGACGGAGGAGGGCTAGGGTCAATCCCTGTACCAATTCCACCCGTCCTTTGCCCGTATCTGCCCGGCTGGTTTGTGCCAATTGGTTCAGTTCCTTTTGCAAACTGCGGGCTTGGGCGAGGAGGGCGACCTGCATTTGCGCCACGGTGACGGTGGGGTTGAGGAGTGCCTGTTCCTGCCGTTGTTCCTGGAACCGTTGCACCGCTTGGACGATGAATCCCGCCACGCCCAGGAGTAAAATTACTGAAAATAAACCGCCGCCCCCGAAGAAGAAGGGGGTAAAGATGGGAAAGCCAATGCCGCCGCCCCCGTAATAGCCCCGGTTATAGCTGTAGCTGGGGTTGGCACTGCGGCTGGGCAGACGATAACTGCTGGTGGGCGGACGAAAGGAACCACCGCTAATGCGTCCGCCGGTACGAGCCGCCCAAGCAGGGGAGACACTGCTCAGGGTCAAAATGCCGACTAAAACCAAAAGGCATAAAATCCGTACAAAAGAGCGTTTCACGATAACCACCTTTATCCAGGGAATGCAGCTTCTATATCATTCTTATTGTAACGAGTCTGCCTGCCCCTGGTTTTCCTGGGCGATTTGTTCGAGTTGCCAGCGCAGGTCTTCCGAGAGGGAAATGAATTTGCCTAAGCCCCGGATCAGCCGCTTCAGGTCTTCCCGGATTTGCGGGTCGCCGGTGATTTGATCCACGTCAGTGGCGACTTTACGAAAGGCGACGAAGGTGGATTGCGCCGTATCCAGGGTTTTATTCAGACGCAATAAACTGCTCCGAATTGTCTGTTGATTGGTGCGCACCAAACCGGTCATGGTATCAGCGGCAATGCCAACTTTGTTAGCAGACCGATCTACCTCTTGGGCGGCGGCTTGCAATTCCTTGAAGGCAGTACGGGCATCTTGAGTAACTTGTTTCACATCCTTGGTCAGCCCATCCAATCCCTTGGTCACTTGCACTAAACTTTCCAGCAATTCGGAATTATCCAATTGTTTGACAATCGTAGCCGTTGCTTGGATCAGGTCATCAAAGGTGGGGCTGGTTTGACCTACCAATTGGGCACCCTGGCAGACAATTTGTTCCGCATTGCAATCCTGGCTCCGGGGACCGGCATCAATCGCCGTCACATCCAAATCTTGCCGGGGGCTAATATCCACAAAGGTTTGACTGACCAACCCGCCGCTGAGGGCACGAAACTGGCTATTTCTGGGAATCAAAATATCCTTATTCCGAATTTCCACCGTCACCAGCACCTGATTCACCCCCGGCTGGATCGCCACCACCCGCCCCACCTCCACCCCCCGCAGACGGACGGCGGCACCCACACTCAAACCGCCAGCATGGCGAAACGCCAATTGAAACCGATAGCGATTGGCATTGAGGGAGATATTTTCCACCCACAGCACTACCCCCACTAGCAGAGCGATGGTGCCTACGACAAATAAACCCAATAGTCCTTCCCGTTGGCGGCGTGAGGGTTTGACGGCGGTGGTCATAGGGCGATGTTCCTCAAGTTTGTTTTCAGTATAACGACACCAGCCTCAGAGGATGTTAAGAAATTTACGAGCTTTTAATTCTGGTCGCACTAGGGGCATCTCACTCAGTTGATGAACCGTAATTTTGGATCATTTGGCTAATTCGATTGACTAAGTGAAGTGGGGGAATGTGGGGGCAATAGGGATGTTACTAAGAATTAAAAATGAGGCTTGATCCCTGCAACTATAGCAGTCCTATTTGATTTAGTGAACAGAAATTCTCCAGAACCAAGTACGGGGGCAGTGCCCCTGCGACCTATTTTTAGAGATACCCATAACCCATATTTCAGCGCATATAAAAATCCCCTAAAAAATCAGGCTGAAGATGATCCTGTCAATGATTGGCGATTCCCCGCCCGGAATGGGGTATCATCAAAGGCGAAGATTGTTGCGTGGTTTATGCGCCGTCGCCGTTATCTCTACCTCAGTACATTCGCCGGGTTGGGGGCAGTGGCGTGCCAATCCAAGCCAGTTCCCCCGCCAGAAACGTCCCCTCCGCCAGGGCAACCCGTGTTTTTGAATGGGGCAGGTGCTACATTTCCCTCATTTTTGTACCTGAAATGGTTCGCCGAGTACCAGAAACTCTATCCCGAAGTCCAGATTTCCTATCAACCCATTGGGAGTGCCGCCGGGATTCAGCAATTTCTCACAGGCACGGTGGATTTTGCGGGCAGTGATGTGGCGATGACCGATGAAGAAGCGGCGAAAGTCCAACGGGGTGCCCTGTTTGTCCCCATGACGGCGGGGAGTGTGGCGGTGGTCTATAACATTCCGGGGGTGCCTACGGGTTTGAAACTGTCCCGGCAGGTATTACCCGCCATTTTTCTAGGGCAAATCACCCGTTGGAATGACCAGGAACTAGCGGTTTTGAATCCCGAATTAACCCTACCCGATTTACCGATTACGGTGGTGTATCGCTCTGATGGTAGCGGTACTACAGCCATTTTTACCAGTCATTTGAGTGCTATTAACCCCCTCTGGCAAAATCAGGTGGGTACAGGTTTAACGGTAAATTGGCCGGTGGGGACGGGCATTAAAGATAATGCGGGGATCAGTGCCCAAATCCAGCAGGGGGAAGGGGTGATTGGCTATGTGGAAACCGCCTATGCCCTGCAGTTGAAACTAGCAACAGCCGCCTTGGAAAATCAAAGTGGTAAATTTCTCCTGCCGACGGAAAATTCGGTGGAAAAGGGGGTGGCAGATGTAAAATTAGATGCTAAATTGCGGGGGTTTATCCCTGACCCAGCCAGCCCGGAAGCCTATCCGATTGTAAGTTATTCCTGGTTTTTAATTTACCAGAAATATGAGGATAAAAATAAGGGTGAAACCCTGAGAAAGTTCATCAAATGGGCATTGGTTGAAGGGCAGAAATTTGGTTTAGCACTGGGTTATGTCCCCCTGCCTGGATCGGTGGTGGCGCAGGCGCAAAACCTGATGCAACAGCATACCCTTGTGGCATCCCCTTAATGGTAGGAACAACGTTGGGGAAAAAGAGGTAAACCGATGGTACTACGGCTTCATATTGGTGGCACCCGCCCCCACCCGGATTGGAAAATTCTGGATGTGGAACCCCGTCCAGAGGTGGATTATGTGATGAATGCCGCTGATCTGAGTGCTTTTGCGGATGAGTCGGTGGATGTGATTTACGCTAGTCATGTTCTGGAGCATTTTCATCACAGCTTAAATAATGAATTGCTCCAGGTGTTGGTCGAGTGGCGGCGGGTACTGAAACCGGGGGGCAAGTTATTAATTAGCGTGCCGGATTTGCGTGTCCTGTGTTGGCTGTATGGCAATCCCAATTTGCTCCCGGAAGAACGGATGCATTTGATGCGGATTATGTTTGGGGGACAAACGGATGAATACGATGTGCACAAGGCGGGGCTGGATTTTGAAATTTTGGGGATGTATGTGGAACAGGCAGGATTTAGTGACTATGAACAGGTGAGTGAATTTAATTTATTCCCCGATTGTAGCCGGATTAGAATCCTGGACACCCTGATCAGTTTGAATGTGATTGCTACCCGGTAAGGTTAAAAACCGATGAATTTTGGGTGTGAACCGCTTGAGTCTTGTTGAATCACTTAACTTGTTTGCTCATGCCAAGCCTGAAACATCAACACCGGCCAAAGTTGGGCTTGCCAATTAAAACGACCCTGTAAATGTTCTTGCCATTTTTGGTGAATCATTTGCGGTTCCAGATACCCCTGTTGTTGCAATCGCCGGGGGTTTAGCAATCCTTCTGCCCAATCCCGTAAAGGAGGATGACGCAACCATTCGCCCAGGGGCAGGGCAAATCCTTGTTTGGGACGTTCGATGAGTTTTTGGGGGACATATTGGTAGAGAATTTGCCGTAAAATCCATTTACTTTTGCCCTGGTGAATTTTGTATTTAAGGGGCAATTGCCAGGCTAATTCCACCAGATTTTGATCTAAATAAGGGGCACGGGATTCTAATCCCACCGCCATCGTTGCCCGGTCAACTTTTACCAAAATATCATCTGGTAGTTCCATTAGACAATCGGCATACATGAAGCTGTGAATTTCATCGTTTAGTAAAGGGGCATCAGCGGCTAATTTCTGAAAGATGGTTGGGTTTTGTTTCCCTAAATCAATGACCAAATCCTTTGCCAAGGGTGGTGTCAGCCAACGACGGCTTAAATAGTCATACATCAAAGCGGGATGGGGTTCTGCTAAAACAGCCGCCAAACGTGCCAAATTATCGGCTGGGGAGTAGTAGGGTGTGGTGAATAATAAATTTACCCAACGGTAGGGAATTTTTTGTAAGAAATAGGCGAATTGTCGTCGGATTATCAGGGGTAACCAAGCGATTGCCCGCCAGATGGTGCGTCCATATTGATACTGACGATACCCACCAAATAATTCATCCCCCCCATCCCCGGACAAACTGACGGTAACCTGTTGCCGGGTCAATTCCGCCACTAAAAATGTGGGAATTTGGGAGTTATCCGCAAAGGGTTCATCGTAAATCTGGGGAAGTTTGGGGATTACAGCCATCGCCAGTTCCGGCGTAGCAATTAATTCCGTATGTGCGGTTCCCAAATGCTGAGCTACCTGTTTTGCCCAAGGTGCTTCATTATAGGCGGTTTCACTAAATCCAATCGTAAAAGTTTTCACAGGTTGCGGGGATTGTTTTTGCATCAACGCCACGATTAACGAAGAATCCACACCCCCTGATAAAAAAGCTCCTAACGGCACATCCGCTACCATCTGTTCCCTAACCGTTTGCGTGAGTAATTCTTCTAGGGTTTTTACTGTTTCTGCGGGGGATAAACGCCAGGGGGTTTGAGTAGTAATGACCTGCGCCAGTGACCAATAGGATTGGGGTTGCACAACCGCTGTGGGATGGGGGATTTTTAACCAGGTTCCGGGCGGCAATTTATAAATGTTTTGGTAAATACTGGCAGGACTGGGAATATAGCCGTAATTCAGGAATAAATCCAGAGCGTGGGTATTTATTTCACCAGACCAACCAGGGCTGTACCGCAGGGCTTTTAATTCTGAAGCAAAGACCAACCCTGCCCCCGTCCAACCGTAGTACAGGGGTTTTTCCCCCATGCGGTCCCGGGCGAGGTAGAGACACCGTTGTTGGGGATGCCACAGCGCCAGGGCAAACATTCCCCGGCATCGCTGTAAACAGGGCACCAACCCCCACTCGGCAATGCCCGCCAGCAGGACTTCCGTATCCGAATGCCCCCGCCACCCCTGAGCCGCCAATTCCCGACGCAGGGCACTATGGTTATAAATTTCCCCGTTAAACACCAGCACCAGCCCATTGGCCGCCACCATCGGTTGTGCCCCCAGGGGCGACCTATCCAAAATCGCCAAGCGCCGATGCCCCAAACCCAGCCCCAGGGATGGCTCCACCCACACGCCCCCGTCATCCGGCCCCCGATGGGTTAATTGCGCCGTCATTTGCTGGACCGCCGTCACCACCTCCTGCCCGCCAGATCGGAGCCACACCCCGGCGATGCCACACATTTACGGCTCCCGCACCTGCACCAGCCGCCACCCCTCGTACACCCCCACCACCCGATAGCGACTCCGGGGTCGCAGAGAAAAATCCGGTTGCACCCACGCCCAACTCCCCCCAGGCAAAGCCGCCGGGTCGGGATACCATTGCCCCAAGTGGGGGGTATAAATGCTGAGCAAAATCTGCGCCTCATCCCCCGTCCCCTGACGGACAAAATGCACCGGCTGAACCGCCAACACCTCTGCCATCGGGGTTTCCTGCAACAGCCATTTCACATCGGGACGAAAATTGCCCACCAACCCCATCGCCCCCAACAAGGTCAACGTCAACCAGGGCCCAGCCACGCACACGCCCAGCCACCCCCGCATCCCCGGCCACCTTTGCCGCCAGCGATACCGACCCAGCCAAACCAAGGGCAGTAACCCCCAGCACAGCCCCAACCCCAAAGCCGGCCAGCGGTAGGGCATCACCTCCGGCACCTGGTCGGCAAACCGGGGGTAAAAGACCGTCGTCAACAGCACCAACACCCCCCCCACCAACCCCAGCCCATAGGCCCAACTGCGCGCTAACCACCGGGGTTTCAGCCCGCCCGCAAAAATCAACCCCAGACGGACCAGCCCCAACCCCGCCAACAGGGACAGCCAGGGCATCACCACCAAACTATAGTGGGGCAAACGGGTGGAAATAGCACTCAACCCCACCAGCACCACCAGCGGATACCCCCACAGCAAACTCCGTGCCACCGGCGGCGTTACCATCCCCCCCACCAACGCCAACAGGGGCCAGGGAAACCCCTGCAACGGCACATTCCAGAAGTAATAGAACCAGCCATTCCCCTGCCGGGTCCGCACCACCGCCCGCCCCACAAACCCCAGCAACGCCTGCACGGGTGCCCAGCCATCTTGCCGCATCACCAACCCCAGCCACATCCCCGTCGGTGCCATCCCCAACAACACCCCCAGCCACAGCCACGGACTCCGTAAATGCCCATGCCGCCGTCGTTCCAGCACCAAATAGGGCAAAAGTCCCACCAGGGGAATCAACCCCATCAGACTGCGAAATAAAATCCCCAAACCCAGCGCCACCCCCGCCCCCAACCGCCACACCTGCCCCCGTTGCTCCGATGCTTCCGCCCGAATCAGCGCCCAGACTGCCCCCACCCCCAACAGCACCGTGAGTATATCCGGGGTCGCCTGCCGACTGTAGGAAAACCAGACAAAATGCAGATTGAGTAATAACGCCCCCCACCAGGCCGCCGGTGCCGGGATCAACCGTTTTCCCAAATCATAAAGTAATAACGTTGTAATAATGCTCGCCAATTGGGACGGCAGTCGTGCCACCGACTCACTCAGCCCCCCCAGGTGAAATAGGGTCGCCAACAGCCAATAAAATCCCGGCGGTTTGTGGTAATGCACCGTATCCCAGGAGCGGGGCACCAGCCAATCCCCGGACAGCACCATGCCCCGGGCCCGCCACACATACAACCCCTCATCGTAGGGCAAAAAACTCTGTTCCCCCCCATGCCCAAACAGCAGTGGGATCAGCAACAGAATCAGGCTGATGTAGGGAAACCAACGGAACCAACGCACAGCGGTTTGTGACAAACAATCTAGGGGTAAAAACTCAATTGGGGTAACCCGGTGATTTCCGGCCAGCCCCGGCTGATATTCAGACATTGTACCGCCTGCCCCGCCTGCCCCTTCAGCAAATTATCAATCGCACTCATGACAATCACCCGGTCCGTGTGGGAGTCCAGTTCCAGACCGATGTAGCACATATTGGTTCCCCAAGCCCATTTGGTATGGGGATAAACCCCCGGTGGCAGTACCCGCACCCAAGGTTTTTCCCGGTAAAAGGCTTGGTAAATCAGCAGTAAATCCTCCGTGGTCAGCCCGGGGTCCCGCACTTGGGCATAGACCGTCGCCAAAATCCCCCGCACCATTGGCACCAGATGGGGGGTAAACTGCACCTTCACCGGTTGCCCCGCCAAATCGGCGCAAATTTGTTCAATTTCCGGGCGATGCCGGTGGCGACCCACCCCATAGGCACTGATGGAATTATCCGCCTCCGCCAGCAGGAGATGGGTTTTCGCCTGCCGTCCCCCGCCAGAGGTTCCCGATTTGGCATCAATCACAATGCTGTCCCACGCCACCAACCCCTGCCGCAACAGGGGCGCCAACGCCAACAAACTCGCCGTCGGATAACACCCCGGACAACCCACCAAGGTCGCCTGGAGCAGGGACTCCCGATACAGTTCCGGCAGACCATACACCGCCTTGGCCGCCACTGTCCCATCCGTGCGCTCAATCCCATACCAGGTTTGGTAAATCTGCATATCCCGGAAGCGGTAATCGGCGGACAGGTCAAACACTTGGCACCCCTGCGCCAACAAATCCGGCACCAATTTGGGCGCCACCCCATTGGGCAAAGAAAGAAACACCACCTGGGCTTTTCGGGCAATCACCTGCACATCCACCGGCTCCACCACCCGATGCACCTGATGTCCCAGATGGGGATAAATATCGGCAAATTCCTGCCCCGCACTGCTATCGCCGCCCAAATACGCCAACTCCAGGTAGGGATGGCTGAGGATGAGCCGCACCAATTGCACCCCCCCATAACCCGAAGCTCCCACCACGGCTACCGGAATTTTGTCCGTCACGCTGTCCCCCAGGGTTTTGCCGTTAGCCTAACATGAGTTTACGTTCAGGGGCATCCTCAAATCCCCATTTCCCCCATTTCTGCCGGTGCTACAGCCATTTGGTGAACGGATATTCCGGAAAACCGAATCCCAGGTCGGCGCTCCTGTGGCAATCGCATTGGGAATGTGAGTAAAAATTTCATACCGGGAAAATCCAGGGTCGCAGGGCATCGCCCCGTCTTTGGTTCTTGGTAACCTGGTTATGCGGTGATGCCCAGGCATCTTCTGGGATTGGGATATGACCGCCCTCACCGCCCGCTTCAAACCCTATGCCATGGGGACGAAGACATTGTTTTCTCAAGCCTGCAATGCCTGCACAAACCACCGGGTAATATCCACCGGGCGGGTGATGGCTGAACCAACCACGACGGCATAGGCTCCGGCATCAAGGGCTTGGCGGGCTTGGTGGGGCGTACGGATGCGCCCCTCAGCGATGACCGGGATGGCAACCGCCTGGGTGAGTTGCTGGATGAGGGTCAAATCCGGGGCAGAGGGGTTCAGGTTCGCCGTAGCTGGGGTGTAACCCGATAGGGTCGTCGCCACATAATCCGCCCCCGCCGCCGCCGCCTGTACCCCCGCCGCCAACGTATCCACATCAGCCAGGATCGGCACAGCACCCAACTCTTGTTTCAACCGGCGGACAAACTCGGTTCCCGACATCCCCCAAGGACGCTGACGGGTGGTGGCATCTACAGCAATCACATCCGCCCCGGCGTGGATTAAATCCAGCACATCCTGCATCGTCTCCGTGATCAACACCGACCCATCCGGGTATTGGTGCTTGGTCAGTCCAATGATCGGCACCGTTACCTGGGAACGCACCGCTTGCACATGGGCCACCCCACACAGGCGCACCGCCCCCGCTCCCCCCAACACCGCCGCTTGGGCAAACGCTCGGATAAATTCCTCCCCGTAGAACGGACTGCCCGGTTCCGCTTGACACGAAACGATCAACCCAGGCGGTAGGGAGATGATCATTCCAGAATCCCCACCCCTAGTGGTAAAAATGCCGCCTACCCGTGAACAGCATCGCCACACCCCCTTCATGGGCGGCTTGGATCGACTCCTCATCCCGGAGACTGCCCCCCGGTTGCACCACCGCCGTAATTCCCGCCGCCCCTGCCGCCATCACCGAATCCCCAAAAGGAAAAAAACCATCGCTGGCCAACACCGCCCCCTGCGCCCGTTCCCCCGCCTGCGCCAAGGCTAACCGCACCGCCCCCACCCGCTGGGTCTGCCCACCGCCAATCCCCAGGGTCACTCCATCTTTGGCGACCACGATGGCATTGGATTTCACCGCCTTTACCACCCGCCACGCCAACCATAAGTCCGCTAATTCCGAGGGCGTGGGTTGTTTTGCCGTCACCACCTGCCATTGCTGGGGTTCTACTGTCCCTAGGTCGGGAGTTTGTACTAAAAATCCCCCGCTGATCATTCGTATCTCTGCCTCCGGCGGTATTCCCAACTCCGGCATGACCAACACCCGCACCTTGGATTTCCGTTGCAAAATCGCCGCCGCCGCTGGGCTACATCCGGGGGCCACGATACATTCCAAAAATAATTCCGTCATTGCCGTCGCCGTTGCCTCGTCCAAGGGCTGATTCACTGCCACGATGCCCCCAAAGGCTGATACCGGGTCCGCCTGGAGTGCCTTTTGGTACGCTGTCAGTAAATCATCGGCACAGGCCACACCGCAGGGGTTGGTATGTTTGATAATCGCCGCCGTGGGTTGGGTGGTGGGAAATTCCCTGATCAAACGCCGGGCGGCCTCCAAATCCACCAAATTGTTAAAACTCAATTCTTTCCCTTGGAGCAATTCGGCGGTACACCAGCCGGTGGGTGTATCCCCAGTCCGGTACCAAGCCGCCTGTTGGTGGGGATTTTCCCCGTAACGCAGGGGTTGAACCAGGGTGCCCTGACAGGCCCAATGGTGGGGCCAGCGGGTCGGGGTGGGGGTCAGGTAGGCGGCAATCCGCTGGTCGTACTGACTGGTGTGGCAAAAGGCTTGGGCGGCGCAGGCTTGGCGAAATTCCCGCTGGGTCTGCCCCTGGTGCGTCCGCAGGTGGTTGAGGTACTCCGGGTACTGGCTGGGTTCACACAAAACCGTCACAAAAGCATGGTTTTTCGCCGCCGCCCGGAGTAACGCTGGTCCGCCAATGTCAATCTGTTCCACCGCTTGGGCGTGGGTGGTCGCCGGATTCTGAACCGTCTCCGCAAAGGGATAGAGATTCACCACCACTAAATCAATCAAATCAATCCCTAAATTCTCCAATTCTGCTAAATCCTGGGGCACATCCCGCCGGGCGAGAATCCCCCCGTGAATTTTCGGATGTAGGGTTTTCACCCGTCCGCCCAAAATCTCCGGCGAACCTGTGTAGTCGGATACTTGCGTTACCGGCAAGCCCGCCTTTTGCAAAACCTGCGCCGTACCCCCACTGCTCAGTAATTCATAGCCAAATTCTTGTACCAAAGCTTCAGCTAAGGGCACCAAACCCGTTTTATCACTCACACTCAATAGGGCTTTCCGGGTCATCGCTTAGTATCCATCATCCACTTGGGTTAATTCTATATTGGAAATTTCTGCCCAGGTTTGTTGAATATCTTGGCTATAATTCTGCTGTTTTAAGCATTCTGAAATTTCTAATTTTAACTCAGGAAAACGTAGTAGTAATAAGGTTAAATCCCGCCAATCTGTACCAGCTTTGGGTTGATTCTTGCGGCTATGGTAAGCCACCAATTTACTCATCGCTAATTCCCGGGGTGTTAACACTTGAATATCGCCAATCAATTCGGTTTCGGGTAATTGGTTTACAGAACGAATATCGGCTAAATGGCGATTCTCTGGCTTATGTACTTGATAAATTCGCCAAGCTTGACCGGATTTGATTTCTCGTATCCGCACGGCAATATGTAATTTTTCATGGAGATAATTTTGTAGTTCGGTTGCGAATCTATTTGCTTCTAAGGCGAGAATGTCCACATCTTGGGTCATGCGGGCTTCCGTAATATAGGCATTGACCGCATAGGCACCGAAGAGAGCCACATCCCTGCGCCCCTGCAAACATTCCAGAATCGTTTGTTGAATCTGGGCTAAGGGCAAAGGCTCAGCCATCAAAAATTCGGTGAAACTTAGCATCAAATCTGCCGTTCCCGATAGGTGCCATTCACCAATTCTACCCCATGAAATCCATGCCCGACTGTACGCATCCGCAAACGATTATTCACCTCCGAAAGTCCATGTTTTTTGTGGTGCGCTTTGATGCGATCCAAATTGGCGACATACCAATCCTGGGCGGTGCGCCGGTCACAGTGCGCCTGGAGTTCTAAAACCGCAATATCAATATAAATTTTTTGGTTAATATCCGTCGCCTGGTCGTTAAATCCCACCAGCATATTAAAGGCTTGTTCCACACTGGACATAGGGGGGGAAGGGGATGCCTCCGGGTGAATTTGAAGCATCAAACCCTGTTTCACCAATTCCAATAAAGGCTTACCCGAATTGAAGATCAATTTCTCCAAACTCGCCCGGTCCTCCGGGGTAAGTTCCAGGGCATCCAGACTGAATGGGGTTGCCGTTTGGCTCTGGGATTGGCGATAACTGGACACCAGCAGGTCAATCACCTGGGCAGGGGGCAGATGCAGTTCCTCGGCGAGGGCGGCTAAACCCGCATGGGTCGGTTGGGCGGTGGGGTTGTCCAATTTGGTGAGCAAGAAGGTCAGGACATCGTTCCAAGACCCCCCCAATTCCGATTTCAGGTCACTGAGCCGTTGATACTCTTCATCCGTCGGTGCAAAGGAAATTTTGGTAGTCATGCTCGCCCCTTGACATGCCAGTTCATACTTTTATTATGGGCGTTAATGCGCCGTTTAACCGACAAGTTATCCCATGAGTTTCACCAGTTTTTTTGCGCCGGTGCGGGGACAGAGCTTGGCGGTGATGCTTTTGGAACGGGCTTTGGGGTGCCAACGGGTGGCTCCTGCCTATCTCTTTCAGGGACCGGCGGGGGTGGGAAAAGCCCTGACTGCCCGGTGTTTGGCGCACTATTTACTAGGCAAGAACCGGGATCATCCCGATCTCCTCTGGGTGGCACCCGTGCAGAAAACCCAGGACTCAGGACGGGTCACCCAAGCCCAAATTCGCCTGGAGCAGGTGCGGGAAATTACCCAATTTGTCGGGCGTACACCCTGGCAAAGCGACCGTTCCCTGGTGGTGATTGAGTCGGCTCAATGTCTGAATGAACCAGCGCAGGATGCCCTCTTGAAAACCTTGGAAGAACCCGGTCATAGCCGCATCATTCTGCTTGCCGACCGCCCGGAGGAGTTGCTGACCACCATTCGTTCCCGGTGCCAGGTGATCCCGTTTCGCAATTTGGACAGGGACGATATGGGCGCCGTTCTCAACGAACAGGGCTACGGCGAAATTACGCACCATCCCGAACTATTGACCCTCGCCTGCGGTTCCCCCGGTGCCGCCATCGCCCATTGGCAACAGTGGCAGGCGTTACCCCCGGAATTGCCCCCGCTGTTTGACCCCTTGCCCACGTCCCTAGCCCAAGCTTTGGAACTTGCCCGTCGTTTGACCCAAGCCCTGGAACCAACAGCGCAACTGTGGCTGACGGATTACCTACAGTGGTTCTATTGGGAACGCTACCAGCGGCAGGAACTGATCCAGATTTTGGAGCAAACCCGTCAAGCCTTATTGAATTATGTGCAACCCCAGTTGGTTTGGGAAGTGACTTGGATGCGGATTTACCAACTTCAGTGTTCTCTTCCCTGAGGGCAAAATTGATGCGGAGTAAAACCTAATTAAGGGCATCTCTAAAAATAGGTCGCAGGGACACCGCCCCCGTCCTTAGTTCTGGGAAATTTCTCTTCGTTAATCAAGTAGGATGGGTATAAATTTGTTATTTTAATCCCTCGGGCGGCAAATCCGCTGATGTATGATCAAGGTATAAATACCAGGAAAAATTGAACGATGAGTTCTCCCGTAACCCTCGAAACTATTGCCGCTAGTCTAGAGAGTATTGCTCAACAGGTGCAAGCCCTAGACCATAAAGTGACGATGTTGGATCAACGGGTGGAAGCCCTAGATCAACGGGTGGAAGCCTTAGATCACAGGGTGGAAGCCCTAGAGCATCGGGTAGAGACTTTAGAGCATAGTGTAGAAGCTTTGGATCAAAAAGTTACCAAACTAGAGGCGGAACAAGCCAAAACCAACCTCATTGTTGAAACCTATCAAAAAGCCTCAACTCAGGTGGTTAATCTAGCCTTTGGGTTACTAGCGACTGCCACCATTACCGTCATTGTCACCAGCGTTTTTAAGTAAAAACTTTTCTACCGATAACATCCCCTAGGCAATTGCTAATGACTGTAACAATCACACTTCAATTATGAGTAAAGGCGTTGCTGAATGTAGATATGATTTCCCTCATCCCCCGCTTTTTCTGTAAGGAGAAAGGAGCCAGAATCTCGTCCCCTCACCCATTGGAAAAGGGTTAGAGTAAAGGCACATTTTAAGAATTCATACCTCTGTTCAGCAACACCACAGACCCTAATTTCCTACCCCGTACCACCGTTGGGGCGTTTGGGGGCGACGCTGGGATGGCTTGGTCGCCGCCGGGGCGTAGAAGCTCCCCATACTGGGTTCTGCCCGTCGTTCTAGCCGAGGGGCTGGCTCGTAAAATACGAGGGTTCGCCAGTGGTACACCGCTTGATACAGGGTGGTTTTCACCCCATTGATCCCCCGCAGGGATGGGGCTTGCCAACCCCGCACCGGTTCGTAGATGGCTTCCGTGCCTTGGGGTGTGAGGGCGGGAGCGGGTACCAAGCGTGGCTCGTACACCACATCCAGAAGCGGTTGGGGTTCACACTGGAACTGGGGTTGGTACACCGCCTGGGCTTCCGCCCGCCAAGACCGGAACATTTGCCCCACATCCAGCCCCATCGCCCGCTGGAAATGCCATAGCCCCCCTTGCAGGAAAAAGAAGGCTAGGTAAAAGTGGGCATTTGCCAACCACACCCGGGACGAATAGCCCCCCGTGCCCGTCGGGTCGAAGTAGTAGGGCGTGAACTGCGACTTGAGTTCCAGAGCAGGGCCGTAAAATTCCACCGGGTAGGCGAGGGTATTAAACCCGCAGTAGTAGGAAGCGGCAAACCCCGCCAGGGCAATCCCAAACAGGGAATAGCTCAAAATCCCATCGGCGGAAAACAAAAAGCGGTTTTTTACCCAACCAAAAGGCGGCACCAGGATATGCCACGTCCCCCCCAAAAACAACAGCAATGCCACAAGGATATGCCCACCCACCAGGTCTTCCAGGTTATTCACATCAAACAGATGGGTGCGGTAATCCCACAGGGCAAATACATCTAAATTTGGCTGGCTCACCACCCGCACCTGCCCCAAGGTGGCATCGTACAAACCGCCCAAAAACATGGCTTTGGCAACCAAAAGTAGGGCACCGAACCCCAAGATCAACAGGTGGTGCCCCAAAATGAACCCCAACTTCGCCGCATCATCCCAGCGAAAATGAAATTTGCCCACCGGCGGTTGGGACATTTCCAAACTGGCGGGTAGTTTTTGCCGATGGAACCAGGCACCCCACGCCAATACCCCGGCGGCTACCAGATGAAAACCCGCCACCGCCACGAAGGGAAACGTATTGACAATCTGCCCGCCCTCGCCCACGCCCAGCCCCAAGGTCGCCAAGTGGGGGAGCAAAATTAACCCCTGTGCGTACATCGGGACTTTGGGGTTATACTTTGCCAGTTCAAACAGGGTAAAGGCACCCGCCCAGAGCATGATCAATGCCCCCTGCGCCACGTGTGCCACAATAAACGTATTGGATTGGTGAATAAACCGGGCATTACCCGCCCACCAAGGATAGGGGGACAGGCTGGAATCTCGTTTCATAACAGCACCTTTTGCATGAATAAACATGAGTTATGGCAATCTCAAATGATTCATCAACATCGCCAATTACCTCAGAATCAGAGCGGAAAAATTTCCTTCAACCCTGGACGATTCAAAGAATTAGCTTCGCTCACGATTCACATGAGATTGCCATCCTTCTCTTGGCGATTAGGTCAAACCAGCGATGATGTGATCCAGATAAACTGCGAGTTCCTGACCCGCTTCCGCCCCCACGCTGGCATTGAGCACTTCTTTCATCGCATTCAGGGCTTCCACCACCCGGTCAATCGGCACCCCCAGCGCCGTGTAGGTTTCTTTCAAACCATTCAATACCCGCTCATCCAGAATGGACGCATCCGCCGCCAACATGGCATAGGTAGCATAGCGCAAAAAGTAGCTCAAATCCCGCAAACAAGCTGCATAGCGACGGGTCGGGTACATATTTCCCCCCGGCAGGGTAATGTCGCCGTAGAGCAAACTTTTTGCCACCGTCTTGCTAATAATGTCACTGGCGGTCGCACTAATAATACCGGCGGCTTTGACCCGCATGGCACCCCGTTGGAAGTATTTATTGAGTTGATCCAAGGCGGCACTATTGAGATATTGCCCCTGCTCATCGGCGGGGTTAATCAGGGCAGTAATCGTATCTTGCATGATGTCTCCTCTAGGTAAATCATTGGGCTAAGATTATCCATCGGTATCCTGGCAATGAACCCCATAAAATTCACCATTGATTGGCTGGAGAATGGAGTTTGATTACAGGAATTTTGGAACTTAAAATGCACGGATCAAACGGTCAAAATAGGGAGCGGCTAACGCCATTTCTTCCGCAGACATCAGACCAGCGGCTACTTCCTTGAGACTTGCCATCGCCATCCGCAAATTGGCTAAAGGCACCCCCAAAGATACATACATTTCCCGCATCCCATTCAAGCCAATATCTTCCAAAGGTTTATCATTCCCAGCCAAGACACAATAGCTCACCAAACGGATGTACCACCCCTGATCCCGTTGGCAGAGGGCGGTTTTTTGAGCATTGCCCCGATTGCTGGGAGTATTGGGACATTTTGCCCAAAAACGCTTGCTCCCTTCTTCCACAATCTTCTTTTCGTTGGCGGCGAGTTTTTCTGCCACCCGAATCCGCAATGCCCCCTTGCTAAAAAACTCTTCCAATTTGTTCAATTCGGTACTGCTGAGGAACCGTTCAGCAGCGTCCGACTGGGCGATCACCTGCGCAACAAGACTCATGGTTTTTGATTAAAATAATGGACTACAGATAACACAATAAAATGAAGCCTAAAGCAATGGAACACATTATGAAGAAAAAGTTGTGATTTGAAATAAATGTGCAACAAACAAATCCCGGTTCATGTACTACAAATTGTGTGACAAAAAATGTAACAAATTGTGTGACAAAACCGTACGGCACGGCTTCATTTAAGGGAACCTCTATTGATTTGAACCAATCATCAATCCCATCGTGGGAATGCCCCTATTACCCAGAACCAAGGGTGGGAGTGCCCCCCTGCGACCTAATTTTTAGAAATGCCCTTATGGGAGCCACGCACGACCCAGGTATCCGCTGATCCCGATGCCATGCCCGAGATGCCATAATAAACGGGATGGGCAGGAATTTTTATGGCTGATTTCATCGCCGCTATTGCGGAAAGTTGGCAGACCTGCGTGACCGCCTTGGCAGACCTATCCCTAGCCTGGCGGGCGGAGTTGGTGGCGGAGTCCAGCGATTTTGTGCGGTTTAATGGGGGGGCAATCCGTCAAAGTGGGACGGTGCAGGATGCCCAGATGCAATTAACCCTGATGACCCAGGGACGCAGTGGCTATCGGCGGTTCCCGTTGATGGGGGTGCCTGCTATAGATGAGGCGCAATTGCGGGAAGCGGTGGCGGCACTGTGCCAGGAGGTGCCCGAATTGCCCCCGGACCCGTTTTTGGTACTGCCGGAGGGGTCGCAACACAGCCGGGTTGAGCAAGAGGGAGCGATTCCCCCGGTGACGGAGGTGATCCCCGCCATTGTCGGTGCGGTGCGGGGTCTGGATTTCACGGGATTGTATGCGGGGGGACCCCAGGTGCGAGCCTATGCGGATAGTGCGGGGCAAGCCCACTGGTTTCAAACCGTATCCTTTAATTTGGACTACTCTCTATTTAATGCCCAGCAACGGGCGGTGAAGGGTTATTACGCCGACCGGACGTGGGATTTAGCCGCTTTTTGTGCCCAAATTCAGGGGTTAAGCACCCAGTTGCAGTTCCTGGCTCAACCGGCGAAAACCCTGCCCCCCGGTCGTTACCGGACTTATTTTGCCCCAGCGGCGGTGGCGGAATTGGTGGGGATGTTGTCCTGGGGGGGGGTGAGTGAGGCGGCGATGCGCCAGGGTACCAGTGCCCTTTTACCGCTCCGGCGGGGGGAACGGCGGTTGGCGGACAGCTTTCACTTGCGGGAAAATTTCCAGGCGATTCCTGCGCCCCGGTTCAATGACCAGGGGGATTTGGCACCGGCGCAGTTGGACCTCATTTCCCAGGGGGAGTTACAGCAAACCTTAATTAGTCAGCGCACGGCGAAGGAATACGGTTTAACCCCGAATGGAGCCGTACAGGGGGAGTACCTGCGGGCACCGGAAATTGCACCGGGAACCTTGGCTGAGGATGAAATTTTAACCACCCTTGACCAAGGTTTGTATATTGCCAACTTGCACTATTTGAACTGGAGTGACCAGGCAACGGGGCGGATTACGGGCATGACCCGCTATGCCTGTTTTTGGGTGGAGCAGGGGCGGTGGGTGGCTCCCATTGAAAATCTCCGGTTTGATGAAAGTCTTTATCATTTTTGGGGTGAAGGTTTGCTGGGGTTAACCGCAACCCAAACCCTCATTCCCGCTACGGATACCTATGAGCATCGGAGCTTGGGGGGGGTGTTGGTGCCGGGGATGTTGGTGCAGGATTTTAGCTATACGTTGTAATGTGTAATTCACGCCGGGGATGAATGATTGACCAGGGCTTTGTTTGAGCAATTCTGGGGCACTTCTAAAAATGGGTCGTAGGGACACCGCCCTATGCCTGGTTCTGCGGAGTTTCTGTTGATGCAATGTTCTCGGCAGCCAGGCACCTGGGCAATCCAACCGACAGGATTAAACTAGAATTAGCCACCCCTGGGGGAAGCAGATGGCTGTATCCTACCGGCAACTTTTATTGGAACGGGATGGGCAACCGCTCAATGAGTCCCAGGTGCGGCTGTTGTTGCGGCAGGTGCTGAGCCAATTGCGGGGATACCACGACCGGCATCAGGCGCATGGGGGGGTGAGTTTGAGTACGATCCAGCAGGTGCCCCACGGGTGTCAGTTGGTGCCCCCAACCCGCACGCCAGCGACCACTACGCCCCAGCAGGATATTGTGGCCTTGGCACGGGCGGCGGTGACCTTGTTGACCGGCTATCCCCCTAGCCCGGATTGGGTCTGGCAGGAACATTGTGAGATTGACCCTACCCTGGCGCAGGTGTTGACCCAGATGTTGGCCGGGGGGTTTGACCAAGCGGGGCAGGTGTTGGCGGTGTTGGTGCCGGAGGATTTTGAAGCCACGGAATTTGACACGGTACCCTACCAAACGCCGGTGGTTTCTGCTCCCACGCCCCCGCCCCCCACCCAGCCGATGGCGGCTCAGACGACACCGATGCCGCATCCCATTAACCCCCAGGGGGCGACCAAGGTGCCGGTGATGGTGCTGTTGCTGTTGGGTTTGGGATTGGGGGGAATGCTCACGGTGACGGGTGGGTTGGTTTGGTTTATGTTCCGGCGGCATTCTCCAGCGGTGGTAGCCCCCGCCCCTGAGCAAACTTCCGTGCCATCCCCGCAGGTAGGGGGAAGTGGGGGGCAAAAAAGTGCCGCCGCACCGACGACCAGCGGTTTCTCCCCTGAGGATGGGGTCGCCCTGGTGGAAGCCTGGTTAGAGGCGAAAAAAACCATCTTTGCCCCGCCCTATGATTTGGATTTGGCGGCCAATTTCCTGACGGGCCCCGCCTGGACTGATGTTTCCAAACCGGATGGTTCTGTAGATTGGTTGCGTAAAAATAATACCTATTACCGCTATGGGGGGCATCAAGTGACCCTGCAACGACTGCGGAAATCTACTGCCAACCAAGTGGTTTTAGACCTTACCATTCAGGAGCAGTTAAATATTTACAAAAATGGGCGTTTGCGCCAAAGTAAAACCGACCGGGATACCTATCGTTTTGACCTGCGCCGGGTGGGGGATACCTGGAAAATCTATGACCGCCGTAGTGTGAAATAACTAAGAAATTAAACCCATGCGTTTCCCTTTATATTCAATCTATAGCAATCCTCCTTGATTAACAAACAGCAATTCTCCAGAACCAAGTACGGGGGCGGTGCCCCTGCGACCCCTGTTCCATTCTTATTTAGGATCACTATATCTAACTAAACCCCAAGCCCGTGAGGTCACCTGTGTCCCGTCGTTCCCTCCCCAAATTCATCAAACAAGCGAAGCGACTGCGGGAACGTTGGCGGGTTTCCCCTGGGTTACGCAATTTACTGACAGCCTTAGCCCTATTTTCGGGGGTGCTGGTCTTGGGGGTTTTTGGGTATTGGGTCTTGGCGGGTTGGCCGTTTTTGGATGCCCTATATATGGTCATCATTACCATTTTTGGGGTGGGATTTGGGGAGGTGCGCCCCATCAATACCCTGGCCTTACGGCTATTTACGATGTTAATTATTATCCTAGGAAGTGCGGCGGTGGTGGGCACGATTGGGGCTGTGGTTCAGTTTGTGACGGAAGGGGAAATTAAACAGGTTTTGGAGTCGCAACGGATGCACCAAAAAATTACCCAATTACAGGATCATGTGATTATCTGCGGTTATGGACGCATGGGGCAAATCCTGGCGCAACGGGTGTACGAAGCCGGTTTGGACTTTATTGTGTTGGATATTAACGAGGAGCGGATTCGGGAGGCGACCGAACATGGCTATTTAACCCATCTGGGCAATGCGGAGGATGAGGAAACCCTGGTCTGGGCGGGGGTGGAGCGGGCCCGGGCCTTGGCAACCGTACTCCCGGATGATGCCCTGAATGTGTTTATCACCCTGACCGCCCGGGGGCTGAATGCGGGGTTGACCATCCTGGCTCGGGGGGAATTTCCGGCGACGGAACGGAAACTGCGCCTGGCGGGAGCGGACCATGTGGTGCTACCGGCGACGATTGGAGCCATGCGGTTGGCCTATTTGATTACCCACCCCGCCACGATTGACCTGCTGGATCGCAATGATGGTAGCAGTACAATTAACGAAATGCTCAACCAAATCAACCTGCGGATGGATGAATTATTGGTGCCGGAACATTCACCCCTAATTGGCTGCACGGTGGGGGATGTGGAGGTGCGGGGGGAGCGGACGTTTATTGTGGTGGCTCTGCGGCGGGCGGATGGGCTGTTGGTGGATAACCCGGAACGTCATTTAACCGTGCAGGCGGGGGATACGCTGATTGTGGTGGGGCATCGGAGTGATATGCCTTCCCTGGCGCAAAAATTTCGTCTGCGGCGGCAAATGCAGTATCGGGGTGCCCGCCAAAGTTAAGGTTCCTCAGGGTTAATAATGGTTCCCCACCTTGCGATGGTGCACCGCCGTCAACCCCTCCGGTTTGGCAACCCGCCCCGTATCCACCGTGGCATAGACAATCCAATGGTCAGAACATTCCATCCGGGTGGCTACCGTACATTCTAAGTACGCCAACGCCTCGGTCAAAATCGGCGCCCCATTGCTGGCGGTCTGGGTTTTCACCCCGGCAAAGCGGTCATCCCCTGGCGCAAACCGTTTCAAAAAGTGCTTCATCAGGTGTTGGTAATTCCCCGCTTCCAGCACATTCAAAACAAAGTGATCCCCGACCTGCATCAGGGCTTCAATCGCCCGGTCCTTCGCCACCGCAATCGTTAAACCCAAGGGCTGAAAACTCGCCTGCGCCACCCAACTGGCCAGCATCGCCCCGCTCCGTTCCCCCTGTTTGGCTGTGATGATGTACAGACCGCCGCTCAACCGTCCCAACGCCCGGTCCAGGTCATTATCCAGGGCTTTCATCTGTTGGATGGTCCGGTCCCGATTCACCCATTGTCCGAGATCGGTGCCCGCCTCTTCCGCCCGTTGATAGGTCGCCGGGGTCGGTGCCCCTGTCCAACGCAGATGGGGGAAGGCTGTTTCCAACCCCAAATCCCGGAATTTTGCCGCCAAAACATGGATGGACTCGTCCTCGCCGCCGCCCGACTCAAACAATCCTACCCGTTGCTTTGCCTGGACAGAACCCAAAATCGTCCCCACCACCGCCCGGGTGTGCGGGGCAAATTCCCCAGTCACCGGGGGCATCCCCACCACCAGCCCCTGACTGCGCTCCACCAACTCCCGCACCTCTTGCAAATCCGCCGACTTCATATCCACCATTTCCACCGTCGCCCCCGCCTTGGTCGCCCCGTGGGCAATCGCCTGGGAAATCCGGTCGCTATCCCCATAATCTGCTGTATAAAATACCGCAATGGTATTGCCCGCTTGGCTTTGCTCCTGACTCCATTGTTGGTAACGATCCAGCCAGTCCGGGATGTAATGCTGAAGTAAGGGACCATGCCCCGTGGCAATCAAACGGGGTTGCCCCAGGGGAGCCATGCGTTTCAAGGCGGCCAGCACCGACCGGGCATTCGGCCCCATCAAACAGTCGTAGTAATAGCGAAAATCCTCTTCAATTTCGGTCAGGGATTCATCGTAGAGGCGTTCCCGGCAGTAGTGCATCCCAAACACATCACAGGTAAATAAAATTTTACTGCCATGATCCCAGGTCAAAATCGTGTCCGGCCAATGCAAATTGGGGGCACTGATAAATTCCAAAATATGTCCCTGCCCCAGGTCAATTTTATCCCCCTGTTTGACCTGTAGCCGCTCGTAGGGACGATGAATAAAATTATCCAAAAATTGCAGGGCGACCTTGGAACCCACCACCGTCACCTGGGGAGCCAACGCTAAAATATCCCGCACCAAACCGCTGTGATCCGGCTCCGTGTGACTAATAATTAAATAATCCAGTTGGGTAAGATCAATTAATTCTTGAATTTGGGGGAGATATAATTCACGAAATTTGGCATGGGAGGTATCCACCAGGGCGGTTTTGTCCCCCTGAATTAAAAAGGAATTGTAGGTGGTGCCGTTTTGCAAACCAAATTCAATATCAAACCGGTCCCGGTCCCAATCTAATGAACGAATAACCGTGGTTTGGTCGCCCAAATGTTCAACCTGAAGCGTTAACCGTTTGGGTTGGGTCGGTGCAATGGTGGCAGTCATGCTTTTCCCCCCTAGTTATTTACATTTCTTAATTGATTTCCATGATAACGGAACCGGGGGGTGGCTGGGCATGGGCAGGATTGAATTTTTAATAACTGAGCCATAATGATTCATTATCTATTGGGTGCCCTGTCCATGACTACAGCTGGTTTTCGTACCCTGCGCCCCCATGCGCTCCGCAGTTTACGGGGACTCCTGCCCTGGCATGACCGGCTGTTGACGGTGGACCCCCGCTCGGGCTACCTGGCGAGCCTTGACCCGCTCAGCGATGACACCCGGATCCTCAACCCGGAGACGACCCACTACCTCCAGGACGTGGGGGGGTGGAGCCTGGAAGGGGATGCCCTTTGGTTCACCGACCGGGAACAGGTGTATGTCAGTTATGTGCATCGGGAAGCGGGGCTATGGCAGTTGGCGGAACCGGTGTTGGCACTCACCCTGGACGACCAGGCGGAAGGCATTGTCAAACGGGGAGAATGGCTGTATATCAGCAGTCAGGGGCGGGGCTGTATCTGGGTCATCCGGGTCACGGATGGGAAGGTGGTGCAAACCTGGCGCACTCCAGGGGTGGGGATTTCCCAGTTAGCCGTCCTGGAGGAAAAACTCTGGCTTTGTGATAACATTGAACAAACTTTGTACCAATTAAACTGGCAGACGGGTCAGGTGGAACTCGCCGTTCTTACCCCCTACGAGTCGCCGGTGGGGTTGGCGCAGTGGCGGGGGCGGTACTATGTCGCCTATGCGGGGGAGGAGCCGTACATCCGGGATGAGCCGAATGCCAGCCAGTCCTTGCAGTTGGGGTTTCGGGACCGGGTACTGGTGCATCCTTTGAGCTTTCAGTATTACCCGGAGGGGCAGTACACCCTCAGTAATGGTTATGTCCTGGAACTGAGCTATGTGGAGGAGTGGTGCCCCCTGGAGGAGGTGGATTTAGCGCAGGTGGAGTGGCGGATTGCCCTGCCTGCTACGACCCATCGTCAGCGGTTGCGGCGGGTGGAGCCAGTGGGACTGCCCTTTACCCTGGAGGAGGAGGCGGGACAGCCGGTGGCGGTGTTTCGCTTTGACCGTTTGACCCAACGGCAGGGGTTGATTTTTGGCTGGCGGGCGGAATTAGAAGTCTTTAGCATCAAATACCAAATCCCGGAGCATCCCGAAGTCCCCCCCCTTGAGCCGGAATTACAACAGCAGTATTTGGTAGATGACGATGAACTGAGTATGGATGAACCGATCATCCGGGCGGCGGCGCGGGAGGCGGTGGTCGGTGCCGAGACCTTCCCGGAACAATTGCTGGCGATTCGCAATTATGTCTATGACCGTCTGCGTTATCACATGAGAAGTACGATTGACCCACCCCACATTGCCCTCCAGCGGGGGACGGGTTCCTGTGGGGAATACGTGGGGATCATGCTGGCGCTGTTGCGGTTGAATGGCATTGCCTGCCGGACGGTGGGGCGGTATAAATGCCCGAAAAACCCAGAATTGTTGGGGGTGCCGCTGTTTCCCCAGTTCAACCATGTGTGGCTGGAGGTGTACTGGCCGGGGCGGGGCTGGTTGCCCATCGAGTCCAACACGGATCATTTGCCGGAACGCCCTTGGTTGCAACCCCAGCGATTTTTCTTGGGCTTAGCCTGGTATCACTTGGAACTGGGGCGGGGGATTCGTTTTGAACGTCTGCGCCTCCCGGATGGCTCTCGCCCGGAGTTGGGCTTGGGGGATTTGGCCATTAATCACATTCGCTGTATTTTGCACGAAGAGATTGCCCCGCCTACCCCACCCGATACATGAGGGACAGACCCGCCCAGGTATCCAGGTGCAGTTCGTAGGTGTCCTTGGGGGCGGAGGTGAGCTGGTGCAGGTGGGCAAGAATCGCCTGGGCGAGGGGCAGGGGTTCCGGGGGCAGGGGGGTCGCCCATGCGGAGGTGCCCAGTAAAAGGCGCAACTCCGTCAGTCCGGGGGTGGCGGGGGCGGTGAGGGTGAGGGTAACCGGGGTCTGGGGGGGCAGAACCTGGGGCGGGTGGGGGGTGATTTCCTGGTTGGCCTGGATGGTCAAGGGTAGGGCAAACAGGGGTTGGGCTTCCCGGTGGCTGACCTGGCAGGTGAGGGGGCTGGCGGCGGCCAAGGTGGGAATGTCCTGGCTGAGGCCGGTGGCGGTGGCGGTGGGTGCGGTGGTCTGGGTCAAGAGGAGCCGATCCGCCTGGGCGAGCCGGACGGTCAGGTTCAGGGGGGTGGCCGCCAGGTTATCGGTTAATTGCAGGAGTTTGACCGCCAGGAGGTTTTGCAGGCGGGGAATCAGGCGTTTGATCGCCGCCTTGACCGTCTCATCCGCCTCCCCTTCCGTGCCGAGCAGGAGGTCGTGGCCGGGGGAAAACAGCCCGTAGGTGGTGGGGGTGACCCGTCCCAGCAGGCAATCCACCCGTTGTTCCCCCACCTTGACCGTATTGACATAACTCAAACTGCCCAGGGCACTGGTGGCATCCACCCGTTCGATGCGCTCCAGGTCGGCGGCCAGGGCAATGGTCACACTTACGTTGCTTGGCACGACCCGCACCCGTTCCCGCACCCAATCCCCCACCTGGACGGAGCCGGGGTTGGTGGTTTTACCGATCAGGCCATTGCGGGAGCGCAGTACCAGCCTCACCCCCTGGGGGGTTTCCAGTTGGGATTCGGGGGCTAAAGCCGCCAAAATCCAGGGAGCCAGCCCCGCCAGCACACATTCCACCCCGTCGGCATTCACCTGCACTACCCGTCCCGCCGCCCCCACCGCCACCGGCAGTCCCCGGGGGGCACCCACCATTTCCGGTGCCTGTTGGGAACCCACGGTCTGGGCAATCTGGGCGGCCACCTCCACCAAAATCGGGGCGGGGGTCGTGCCCCACAGGGTCTGGGTGAGGGCGTAGGTTAATGTACCTGCACTAAACCCCGCCCAGAGGGCTTCGGTGGCGATACTCCCCGGGCGGGCGGCTCGGAATAGCACCCCCGGCGGGCGAGAATTAGGTGGGGGGGTGGACAACCCCTCTTGAACGGACGGGCAGGCTCGCACCCGCATATTGCCGCAGGCAAAACTCCCCGGATAGTCATACCCCGTATCCAAGACGGTGATCACCTGTTCCGTGGGCAATTGCCGCAACCAGTCCAGCAATTCCCCCTCCCCAATCCCGTTTTCAATACCGTTCCCCATGCCGTCAAACCCCGCATCGCTAGGCAGGAGCATGGGTTGAGCCGACCGAGTCCCATAGCCGCTAAAATGCACGACCACCACATCCCCCGCTCGGGCCTGCTGGGCTAAATGCTCCTGAAAGGCTTGGCGAATCTGGCTACGGCTGGCCTGGGCATCGGTCAAGGTCAGCACATCCGTCGGGGCAAACCCAAACCGCCCACAGAGCAATTCCCGCTGGAGCCACACATCCGTCCCACACCCGGCAAGGGCAGGGGTCTTGGTCAGGCGGGGGTAATGATTGATGCCAATTAACAGGGCCAGTTTGCGGGCAGTGGGGGCGGCCAACACCCGTCCGGTGCCCCAAAAAGCCCCCCCCAAGGTCAAGAGCATGGTTTGGAGCCAGGCACGCCGGGTATAGCCCATATTGCCCCCCGTTAATCCCGCATGGCCGCAATCAAAATGGCCGCCACCTCGGGTCGGCTAAATTCCGGGGGGGGAGCTTCGCCCCGGCGCAGTAATTCCCGCACCTTGGTACCCGAAAGATGGATGCGCTCCTCCGGTAAACTAGGGCTGGTTTTGCTGGTTGCCATCCCCTGGGTACGAGGGCAATAGAAGGCGTGTTCAAAAAACAGGGGGGTGATCCCCAGCGCCTGCGGGTCAAATTCCCGAAAAATCTCCTGCGCCTCGTAGGTGCCGTAGTAATTCCCCACCCCCGCATGGTCCCGCCCCACGATGAAATGGGTACAGCCGTAATTTTTCCGCACCAGGGCGTGGAAAATCGCCTCCCGGGGCCCCGCATAACGCATCGCCGCCGGATTCACCCCCAACACCACCCGCTGGGGAGGGAAATAGCGTTCCAACATCACCTCATAACAGCGCATCCGCACCTCCGCCGGGATGTCATCGCTTTTGGTCGCCCCCACCAAGGGATGCAAAAACAACCCGTCCACGATTTCCAACGCACATTTTTGGATATATTCATGCGCCCGATGAATGGGATTGCGGGTCTGGAACCCCACCACCGTCCGCCAACCCCGTTCCTGAAACACCTGACGGCTTTTACGGGGCGGCAAATGGTAGGCAGGAAAGGGCGGCGTGGGCAACCGCCACACCCAAATTGGTCCCCCCAGATACACCGACCCCTGATCCAGCAGGGCCTGCACCCCCGGATGGGCGGTTTCCGTGGTTTTATAAACCCGTTGCGCCTCCCGTTCCTGGTCCGGGCGGTAGAGTTCTTGCACTTCCATCGCCCCGATCACGGTTCCCTGGTTGTCTGCCAAACGCACCCAAATCCCCGGGGTTAACCCCGCCGCCACCGCCTCCGTCACCGCCAGGGTAATCGGGATCGTCCAGGGCAGACCATTCGCCAAGTGCATGGTGTCCACTACCGCCCGGTAGTCCGCCTCCCCCATGAACCCGGTCAGGGGACTCAACCCCCCCGTGGCGATCATTTCCACATCCGAGAGGGCACGCTCGCCCAAGGTCACAGTCGGTGCCCCCTGGGTTTGGGCCAGCCATTGCGCCTCAGCCGCCGGTGCGACCACCCGGTCAATCAACACCCCTCCGTGGGGAGCAATTCCCAAATCCACAGCCCATTGATGAATGCTACTGCTTGTATCCTACTGGATTTCGGGTCAATATCCCGGCAAACCTAACCTTCCGGGGACTCAGCAGACCCCATCGCTTTGCGTTCCGCCAGTCGGAGCAAAATTTCGGCGTGTTTTTCCCGGGTGATGGGATAAAAATAGGCAAACACCAACCCCAAAATCAACACCAGGGTGGGCAAAGGCCCAATCATCACCCGAATCGTCCACAAAGCTGATGGGGGCTGGATCGGTTCCGGTTGTCCCGCCACGGTTTTGATAAACCCCGATAGCTCCAAGGCTTGCCCCACCAGAAATAAGCCAATTGCCAAACCAATTTTTTGCAAAAACACCATCAGCGCATAAAAAATCCCCTCCCGCCGTTGTCCCGTTTGCAATTCATCCACCTCAATCACATCGGGAATCATCGACCAGGGGATTAAATAAGCCGTCGCCACCCCCACCCCAGCGCACACCGCCAGGAGAAACATGAGCGCCGTTTGCCCCGGTTGCAGAAAAAATAAACCCGTTTGCGCCCCAATCCACGCCACCATTCCCAGCCCATACACCTGTTTTTTCCCCAGGGTTTCGCTTAATTTTGCCCAGACAAACAGCATGATCAACGCCGTCACCTGCACCGCCAGCACCACCTGGGTAAAGGCTTGGTCGGTCAAACCCATCCAATTTTTCACAAAATAGGGAATAATCGCCACCGTATTTTGCACCGCCAACCAGGAACAGAGATAAATGCCAATCACAAACAAAAACGGGCGATTCCGCAAAGCAATCCGCACCTGCTCCCAAAGAGGCATGGGGGTTTCCTGCGTCGTTTCCCGGCGAGTCCGTTCCGCCCGCACCGCCCGGGGGTAAATTCCCCCCACACACCAATACAGGGGCAAGGTAATCAAAACCGCCCCCACCCCCCCCAACACCAGATATTGTTGCAACGGTTGATTGGGCAAAAGCTGAAAAATCACCAACGCCAAAATGAGCGAAAGAATACTGCCCCCAATCGAAAACCCAAAGCGAAAACTATTCAAACTGGTGCGCTCGTCGTAATCCTGGGTCAATTCCGCCGTCAAAGCCGTGTAGGGCAAATTCACCACCGTATAAAACGTATTGACCGCAATGGCGACCAAAACGTAATACCAAAACAGGAGCCATTGATTTTGCGCCGGGTCAGGGGTAAATTGGGGCACCCACCACAGGAAAAAAAAACTCACCCCAAAGGGAATCGCCCCCCAAAACATCCAAGGTAACCGGCGTCCCCAGGAATTACGGGTACGGTCGCTCAAAACCCCGATCAGCGGGTCATTGATGGCATCCCAAACTTTCCCGACCAGTAAAACCGTCCCCGCTAAACCCGGATTCAACCCCGCCACATTGGTAAAAAAAATCAACTGAAACACCACCATCAAATTGGCGGCTATGGCTGGACCCAAATCCCCCGCCCCGTAACTGAGTTTTTCCCAAAACGACAGCCGCTGATTCATCAAACCCGCCTTACAATTAAAATTGTTCTTTGCCCTGCCGATTCACCCCGTACATGGAGCGCATTTGGATTTACGATACCACCCTGCGAGACGGTGCCCAGCGGGAAGGCTTGTCCTTGAGTTTGGAAGATAAACTCCAGATTGCCCACCTGCTCGACCAATTGGGGGTGCCCTTCATCGAGGGGGGTTGGCCGGGTGCCAATCCCAAGGATGTGCAATTTTTTTGGCAGTTGCAACAGGAACCCCTGACCCAGGCGCAGTTGGTGGCCTTTTGTTCCACCCGCCGCCCCCGCACCACCGCCGCCGAAGACACGCTCCTGCAAGGGATTCTCGCTGCTGGCACCCCCTGGGTCACCGTATTTGGCAAGTCCTGGGATTTACACGTCACCGAGGGGCTGGGCACCACGTTAACCCAAAACCTGGACATGATCGCCGACACGGTCACCTACCTGCGGAGTCAACACCGGCACGTCCTCTACGATGCGGAACATTGGTTTGACGGCTACCAGGCTAACCCGGAATACGCCCTCGCCACCCTGGAAACCGCTTACACCGCCGGGGCAGAATGGTTGGTACTTTGTGATACCAACGGCGGTACCTTGCCCCACCAAATCACGGAAATAGTCCAGCGGGTCAAAGCCCATTTTCCCCAGGCGCAGATCGGCATCCACACCCACAACGACAGCGGGACAGCGGTTGCCAATGCCCTGGCCGCCGTGCAAAGCGGTGCCCGCATGGTGCAGGGAACCATCAATGGCTACGGGGAACGGTGTGGGAATGCCAATTTATGTACATTAATCCCGAATTTGCAATTAAAACTGAAGTATGACTGCATTACCCCTGCCCAGTTAACTCGCCTGGTGGAAGTTAGCCGAGCGGTGAGTGAACGGGTGAATTTGGCTCCCGATGACCATGCCCCCTATGTGGGGTTATCCGCCTTTGCCCATAAGGGCGGGGTACACGTGAGTGCGGTGGGCAAAAACCCCCTGACCTACGAGCACATCCAGCCGGAGCAGGTGGGGAATCAGCGGCGGGTGGTAATTTCCGAGCATTCTGGTCTCAGCAATATCATCGCCAAAGCCCAGGAGTTGGGTTTGCCCCTGGAGCGCACCCATCCCGCCACCCGGGAAGTTCTCCAGCGGCTCAAGGATTTGGAGGGGCAAGGGTATCAGTTTGAAGCCGCCGAAGCCAGTTTTGCCCTGTTGGTGCGGCAGGTGTTGGGACAACGGCACCCCCCTTTTGTACTGCATGGGTTCCAGGTGCATTGCCAGACCCAGGCGCAGGGGGAGGGGCATTGGAGTTCCTCGGTGGCAACCATCAAAGTGGCGGTGGAGGGGCAGGAATTACTGACGGCGGCGGAGGGCAATGGCCCCGTTTCCGCATTAGACCGGGCCCTGCGGCGAGCCTTGGAGACTTTTTATCCCCAGGTGCGGGACTTTCACCTCAGCGATTACAAGGTGCGGGTCTTGGATGGGCAATCGGGGGCTGCCGCCACCACCCGGGTGTTGGTGGAATTTACCCACGGGGCGCACCGGTGGACGACGGTGGGGGTATCCAGCAATATCATCGAAGCGTCCTATCAAGCAGTGGCGGAAGGGCTGGAATACGGGTTAATGCAGACCCATGCGCTGGTGGGTTAGTCTTTTACCCTGGTAACTATGGGTAAAATCACTGACAGAAGGGGCGGTGGTTGGTTATTCTGAACCGTAGGACGAACCTTAGGCGGGCAAGGTTGTGGCAGAATTTGCAGTGCGATTTTGGGGTGTGCGGGGTAGCATTGCGGTGCCGGGGCCGGATACGGTGCGGTATGGGGGCAACACTCCCTGTGTGGAAATGCGGGTAGGCGGGCAACGTTTGATCTTTGATGGCGGCACCGGACTGCGGGTTTTGGGCAAAACCCTGATGGGGGAAAAAAACATCCAAGCTCACTTGTTTTTTAGCCATTCCCACTGGGATC
This sequence comes from Synechococcus sp. C9, assembly GCF_022984075.1. Classification (NCBI taxonomy): domain Bacteria; kingdom Bacillati; phylum Cyanobacteriota; class Cyanophyceae; order Synechococcales; family Synechococcaceae; genus Synechococcus; species Synechococcus sp. C9. Next base: position 409,141 of record NZ_JALAAD010000001.1, read on the forward strand.
ACATCCAAGGCTTTCCCTTTTTTACCCCAGCCTATATGGCGGGAAATTGTTTTCATATTTACGGCCCAGCCACCTACAATGGCTACTCGATCAAGCAAAGTTTAAGCAATCAAATGATTGACCCCAATTTCCCCGTGCCCTTGCAAATTATGCAGGCGGATTTGCACTTCCATGACCTGACGGCGGGGGAAAAAATCACTCTGGGGGAAATCACGGTGGAAACCGGCAGTTTGAATCATCCCAACTACGCCCTGGGCTATCGGGTTTCCTGGGGCGGCAAAACCGTGGTCTATGCCAGCGATACGGAACATTATCCTGACCGGCTGGACCGCAGTGTAGTGCATCTGGCCCGTCATGCGGATGTCCTGATTTATGATGCCAATTATACGGACGAGGAATACCATCACCCGGTTACGCCCCGGCGGGGTTGGGGGCATTCCACTTGGCAGGCGGGGGTACAGGTGGCGCAGGCGGCGCAGGTCAAGCAGTTAGTATTATTTCATCACGATGCCAGTCATGATGACCCGTTTTTAGACGAAATTGAAGCGCAGGTGCGGCAGGTTTTGCCCAATAGTGTCCTGGCGCGGGAGGGCATGGTTTTGCAATTATTATAGTTATCGCCATCCTACTTAATTAACGTATAGAAATTTCCCAGAACCAAATGCGGGGCGGTGCCCTGCGACCCCTGTTCTAAATACAACAATTTTACTTGATGAAAAGAGTAGAAATTCCTGAGAACCAAATGCGGGGCGGTGCCCTGCGACCGCTAACTTTGAATTGATTGAAGTGCCCATGATTCAGTTAGTATTCAGTCTGCAAACAAGATAACTTTTCATGGGGTTGCGTCAATAACAGTGTCTTTTTGATGGTACATTAGGGGAACATTTCCCTGGGTGTTATGGTTGGGTGGGGACAGCAACTGGGGCGTTATCCATTGTTGGCGGTAGGGCTGGTTGGCTGTAGCCTACTGCTGGTCTGGCAAGGGCTGGGGCATGGCTTGGGCATGGGCTTGGGGGTCGTCAGTGGGGCTTTGGTGCTGGTGCTGGTGGGGCGACAACGCTGGTTCGGAACCCATCCTGCCCCGACCCCACCCCCAAATGGTTCCCAACTCAGCCGGGGGGAGGTCATTGCCTACTTGGAACAAATTGCCCAACAACTCAGCGACCTAGAAGAGGAATTAGGGCAACCCCAACCGGATTTACACCAAAACTGGCAAGACTGCATTGCCGCCCTGGAACAGCCCCTTTCTTTGGCATGGCGGGGAACCTTGCCCCAGATTCCCATCCCCCAGGGGGCATTTCCCACCCACTCACAGCATCCCGCCTGGGTTCTCTACGGAGTGCAGGAGCGTTTGACTCCGGCGCAGGTGCAGGAACTCACCGCCTATCATGCCCAAGACCAGCCGGTGCAGGTGGTGTGGTGTGCCGCTCCCTGGTCGGGTAAGGAATTAAAAGCGGCGGTGGCGCAACAACTCCGGGATTTGGGGTATCCCCAACCCCTGCTTACCATTACCCCCCAGCCTGCCCCGATTTTAGTCCAGCGGATGCAAGGGGATGGGTCATGGGAAGATTCATGGGAAATCCCACCACCTGTCCTGGAGGAACTCAACCATTGGCTGACCCAACGGAGCCAGGAACCCCACTGGCAGTATCAGGCGATTTTACGCCGGGGGCGGGCATTGCAAACCACCATTGCGCAACGCCAGCAGTCCCATCGTGCCCAATTAGCCCAGCGGGTGATCCACCGCTATCAGGTGTGGGCGGGGGTGTGGGCGGGGGTGAATCCGGTGCCCAGTCTCGACCTGTTGGCGACCGGGGCGATCAATGCCCAGATGTTGGTGGATTTGGCGCAGGTGTACCGGCGACCCCTCACCCTCAGCCAAGCCACGGAGATGGTCAAGGCTTTGGCACCCATGTTGCTCCAAATGGGGGTCGTGGAAGCGATCACCCGACTGGCGGCGGTTTGGCTCAAAACCCAGGTGGTCACCTACGGGGTGGGGGGAGCCATTCAGGCGCTCAGTGCCGCCTACCTCACCCATCTGGCGGGGCATACTTTTTTGGAAACCCTCCAATACCCGGAGCGGGAACTGAACCCAGGGCTGTGGCAGTCCTTGGGAACACGGGTGCAAGCCAGCGCTACCGCCATGCAATTTTGGCAACGGTTTATTCCCCAATCGCTCCCTTGGGTGGTGCAAAGCGGGGCATGATCCCGTGTTTTGAGGAAAATGTTTGAGGGCAATGGCTGGCAAATGGGAAATTTTTGGTTAAAATTTGGGGGAATTACCCGGGGGTGTGAGGCATGACAGGAATACGGTCAGCGTGGGTGATCGGGGCAGTGGGATGCTGTTTGTTGGCGGCGCCCGCCCAGGCGAATACCCTGGTGAACTGGCGATTTGACCGAATTGGCAACCGTTTGGAATTTAGCACCGCTTTGCCCACCCAACCCCAGGTGCAGGTGTTGAACGACCCCCCCCGGATTGTGGTGGATTTACCGGGCACGGTCTTGGGTCGCCCCCCGGAAAGTCGGGATATTATTCCAATGGTGGGGCGGGAATCCCTGGTGCGGCAGGTGCGTTTGGGGCAATTTGACCCCCAGACCAGCCGTTTGGTGGTAGAACTTTACCCGGATTATGTCCTCACCCCGGAGCAGGTGCAACCCCGCACCGTTGGCATGAATCAATGGGTGATTGCCTTACCCAGCACCCTGGCACGCACCAATGTGCCCAGCCCCCCGGCGGTTGCCAATCCGCCCCAGATGCCCCCCCCGGAAACGGTGACCCAGACAGCGGTGATCGAAGGGGTGCGAGTGACGGAAGCGGGGCTGGCTCTACGGGTACGGGGAACTACGGCGGCGGCACAGGTACGGCGTTCCCCAGATCGGCAGGAAATTTGGGTGGACATTCCCGCTACCCTGGCGCCTCAATTCCAGACCGAGACCTTGAATTTGTCCCACCTGGGGGTACTGCGGGTGCAGGCACAGCAACTCCAGAACCAACCCCCGTTGACCCGGTTGACCTTGCAGGTGGATAGCAATAGCCCGGATTGGCAGGTCGCCACCCTGGGAAATGATGTTTTAATGTTGCCGAAAAAGCCCCGCTACGGTCCAGAAACAGCGACAACCCCAGCCCCAGCCCCAACCCGCCTCCGCCCGTTACTGCCCTCCCTAACCCCCCTGGTGGAGCGGGTGGAATGGGATGCCACCAACCAACAGGTCTTGCTCCGGGCTAACCGTCCCTTCACCTACAGCCAGAGTTGGGAGCGGGAACCGGGGTTGAGTTTTGCCTCCCTGCGGCTGGTTTTGGAGTCCGTGCGGTTGTCCCCCCAGGCGGCGCAGTCCCTAAAAAATATCCCTGGACTGGAGGTGGCGGTGGAATCCGTAGGGAATCAGGTGCATTTAATTTGGCGACCCTCCCAAGAAATGCGGGTGATTGGCATTCAAGAGGTCAGTCCCCAGTTGGTCGCGGTGCAGTTGCTCCCGGCGGCGGCGCAAACCCCAACCCTGTCCCCCTTAGCCCGGTGGCTGAATCGTCGGACTGGAGCGACCACTCCCGTGTCCCCCCCCCGCCCCATGAATCCGAATCTGAACCTGCCCCGGCCTACCCCCGGACGACCGGTGGTGGTGATTGACCCCGGCCACGGCGGCCCCGATCCGGGTGCGATTGGCATTGGCGGTCTGCGGGAAAAAGATATTGTCATGGATATTTCCCGACAGGTGGTGGCTCTGTTGGAACAGCAGGGGGTGCAGGTGGTGCTCACCCGCAATGCGGATGTGGATTTGGGGTTGGAACCCCGGGTGGTGCTGGCTCGCCAGGTCAATGCTTCAATTTTTGTCAGTATCCATGCCAACGCCATCAGTATGAGCCGCCCCGATGTGAACGGCATTGAAACCTATTATTTCCATGCGGCGAGTTATGGGTTGGCGCAGGAATTGCACCGGGCGATGGTGCGGGCAAGTGGGGCACCGGACCGGGGGGTACGGCAGGCACGGTTTTACGTGATCCGCAATACCCCAGCGGATATGCCCTCGGTCTTGTTAGAAGTCGGGTTTGTGACGGGGGCGACGGATGCGCCGCGGTTGGCGAGTGCGGAGGGACGGCGGGTAATGGCGCAGGGGATTGCCCAGGGCATTTTGCGCTATCTCCAGGTGCGGCGATGAACCGGATTGGCATCTACGACAGTGGTTTGGGGGGGTTGACCGTCCTGCGAGCCTTGCAAAAACAATTACCCCAGGAGCCGGTGCTGTACTTTGGGGATACAGCCCGGGTGCCCTACGGGACACGTTCGGCGGCGGAGCTATTGACCTTTGGGCGGGAAATCCTCACCTGGATGGGGGAGCAGGGGGTGAAAATGGTGCTGGTGGCTTGTAATACCAGTTCTGCCCTGGTGTTGGAGCAACTCCAGCGGGAATTTCCCTGGCCGATTTTGGGGTTGATTCTCCCCGGTGCCCGGACTGCTGTACAAACAGGGCGGCGAATTGGCGTATTGGCAACTCCAGCCACGGTGCAAAGTGGTGCCTACCCCCGGGCGATTCGGGAGGCTTGTCCTCAGGCGGGGGTGTGGCAGGTACCCTGTCCCGCCTTGGTGCCCTTGATCGAACAGGGACGCAGTCATACCCCGGAAACCCGCCTGGTGCTCAACAGTTATTTGGCTCCCCTGCGGAGTGTGGGGGTGGACACGGTAATTTACGGATGCACCCATTACCCCCTCTTGGATGACCTGATGGCGGAACTACTGCCCCCCCAGGTGCGGCGGATTGACCCGGCGACAGCCTTGGTACGGGCGGCGGCGCAGGAACTGGATGTATTGGGGTTAAAACATCACGGTAGCGGCGGGGTGCGCTTTGGGGTCAGCGGTTCCCCCCAAACCTTCGCTCGGGTGGCGCAACGGTGGCTCGGAGCTATTCCCCCAGTGGAAGCCGTCAATTTGCCCATGGTGCAGGCACTACCCTTGGGGGAATGAAGACCAATTCGCCAAAAAAATTCCCAATTCCAGCCCCACCCAACCAGCAACGGGACTACCAAGGAAATAAACCAGGGCGGGGGCATAACGTCTTTGTCCCCAGAGTTTAGACATATCCAACGCATAGGTAGAAAACGTCGTATAGGAAGCGATAAACCCCATCGTGACTAACCCATTTAACCAAGAGATATTTTCATCAATCAGCGTGCTACAAAAGCCCATGAATACGGAACCGGATACATTCACAAACAGGGTGCCAAAGGGGAAATCCGTTCCCATCGTTTCCGCAAACCAAATAATCAGATAATGGCGGCAGAGGGCACCGGGAATGGCACCCAAGGCGATCCACAGGGGTAACAACCAAGGGTGATCCATCGCCTCACGGTTCCTGCTGATCCACGGGGAAGCGTATCAACCGCCCCGCCAACCGACTGCCCAATTCTAAGCACAGCCACCCCAGGATACCACTGCCCATCCAATAGAAAAAAAACAACCCCCACCCGTGTGCCGTCCAGAGGTGTTTACTATCCAATTCATAGCTGGAAAAGGTGGTGTAGGCACCCATAAATCCTGTCAACAGGAATAGCCGTAACTCTGGATGCACCGGCAACTGGGGGGTAAAACAGAGCGTCGCCACCAAGCCCATTGCCCCACAACCAGTTACATTCACCACGAAGGTGCCCAGGGGCAGAGTTGTGGTAAAAATATGGCTCACCCCCATCTCCACATAGTAGCGGCTCACGGCTCCCAGCACCGCCCCCAAGGCAATCCCCAAAACCGGTCTCAGAGTGGTCAGAACCATAGACATTTCCATCGCAGGTTAGGCAGGGGTGCCCCTTCCAGTTTTACCCCATCCCCTTTAGTTTTGGTGAGGTCGGCATCTTTCAGATTAATTCAGTGGTGCTATTTTTAATGATGGTTTGCGATGACCAGGTTTACTACTACAAATAAACTGTGATTATAGGGCATCTCTACTTATTTGAGCCAAGCAAAAATTTCATCGTTGGCATACCCATATTACCCAGAACCAAGGGCGGGGGCGGTGCCCCGGCGACCCATTTTCAGAAGTGCCCTTTAATAAATGTCTCATATTTTAATCTTTTTATTACGAAAATTATCCATAAAAATCACAAACCTTAATAGTATCAGTGCCGTTGACGTCTCCGGCTATAATTCAATCGTGAAGATTCATCGTACCTAGGGGAGTCAATAGCGATGAAAACAGCCGCTAAAATTACACCACTGGCTCTATTTTTGAGTTTATTTTTTATCTCTGGATGTAATTTATTCAGTGAACCTGAAGCCAACACTCCACCCGTCAGTGGCTCCCCTGGTGTAACACCCAGCCCTGGTCAGGAGGGGGATAACCCCATTACCCTGGGCACCCAAGGGACGGAACGGAGCGGCACTGACCCCCTCGAGTTATTTCAAAATCCGCAAATTAAGAAAGAACTCAACATTACCGATGAGCAGTCCGCCAAAATCAAAGCGATTGGGGAGCAATTTCGGCAACGGGCGCGGGCTTTGGTTTCCGGCTTAAACCTGGGGCAAATGGAACCAGCGGAGCGGGAGAAAAAATTAGATCAAATCAAAGATGAATTGGAAAAAGAAGTGGGCATCGCCCGGGATGAAGTGGGGAAAGTCCTCACCCCAGCACAACTCAAACGTTTCAAAGAAATCACCCTACAAATTTATGGATTTGGCATCCTCTCCTATGAACATTTTATTCAAGAGTTAAAACTCACCCCAGAACAACAGGCGAAACTCAAAAAATTGCGGGATGATACCTGGACGAGTATGCGGATCAATTTGAAAGTGCCCGAAAAGGGAGCGGACAACAAGCAAATCATTGCCACCAACCGCAAACGGATGGATCAAATTCTCCAGGAAAGCAACGCTAAAGCCCTAGATATATTAACCCCAGAGCAAAAGAAATTAGTGGAAACCCTCCAGGGAGCAAAGTTTCAATTTACACCCCCCCAACCCGGTTGATCAAATCCTAGCACCACCCATTGCTCAATACCATTTGTTTTAGGAGTCAGAATGTACGCCTTAGTTGCTGAACCTACCGAGAGAATTTTAGGTTACTCTTTGGGGGAATTAATTGATGCTGAAGGGGAATTACAGCAGGAACTCTTTGCCCAGGCTCGGTGGGTGCGGCAACAGTATCAAATGGATCAGGTGCATTTGCGGGGTGTGATTGAAATTTCTAATTTCTGCCAAAAAAACTGTAATTACTGCGCCATGCGGGCGACCAATCAAAAGTTAGACCGCTATCGTTTATCGGCAGTGGAAATTTTAGATATTGCCGCAGAGATTCATCGCTTGGGCATTGGCACTTTATTTTTGCAGGCGGGGCAAGACCCGGAATGCGATGCCATTTTACAGGAGGTGATCCCCACCGCCAAACGGCAATTTGGTTTGCATATTTTGCTCTGTTTGGGAGAATATCCCCGGGCGACCTATGAACGGTGGCGGGGGTTGGGAGCAGATGCTTACATTCTCAAATTTGAAACCTCAGAACCGGCGGGCTATCGTCAAATTGCCCACACCCCTTTGACCCGGCGTTTGCAGTGCATTCGCTGGCTTCAGGAATTGGGTTTTCAAGTGGGAACCGGCAATATCGTCGGGCTACCCGGACAAACCCTTGATACCCTGGTGCAAGATGTATTATTGACCCAAGAAATTCAGCCGGATTTTGCCAGTTCTTCCCCGTTCATTGCCAATGAAAACACCCCTTTTTCAGCGCAAAAAGCCGGGAGTCTCAAGCGGACATTAAACATCATGGCAATTTTTCGGATGCTTTTACCCCAGGCGTTAATTCCCACGGTGAGTGCCCTAGAAAAGTTAGAACCCGGTGGACAACTGGCGGGGTTAAATGCAGGGGCAAATGTGATTACGATTAACTTTACACCGCCCCAATGTCGCCAAAAATATGTGATTTACTCCCAGCGGCGTTTTGTGGTGAGTTTAGACCATGCTAAAACGATTATTCACCAGGCAGGTATGACCGTGCGACCAGTGGCAATTTAGGGAGTAAGACGAGGGATGAAATTATCTCGTTCAATCCGTTGGTTAATTGTTAGTTTAATGACCGGCATGATCGTCTGGATTGCTTATACTTTTGCCGTGCCCCAGTTATTAACACCTCGGGTAGCGATTACGTCACCCATGTCCCTAATTCATGTGGGGAGTAATGATTCCTTTGCGATTACCCCGGACGGCATCAAAGCGGGGCGTTATATCTTGGAAATGTTAGTCAGCGGCAGTCAGGAGGCGGCACAAAAAGCCATTGAAATTTATGACGAAATCATTCCCCGGGAAAATTATGGGGGGGAATACAGTGCATTACGTTGGTTCGCTGACTTATTTTTGATGCCTGACCAAGAAAAGCAAAAAGCCTTACAAGACCCCTTTGTGGCTAGTTTTTATGATTTTTTTGCAGAAAATAATTTTGCCAATCTCAAAGAATACGTTCAACGGAAATATCTCCTACAACAATATCCAGACCAACTCACGGAAACAGGTCGCAATCGAGCCGCCTTTTTAGAGGATTTTATCCTGTTTAACAACCCGACCCGTGAGGCATGGGAACAAACTAGCAAGGTTCTTTCTGTAATACCCATTTCCCCTGGTCAAACCATTGCGGATATTGGCAGTGGACCGGGATACTACAGCACCCGTTTCAGCCAAAAAGTGGGGGCAAAGGGGCGAGTTTATAGTATTGATACGGTGCAAGCGCATTTGGATTATATCAATCGCTATATTCAACGGCAGAATATTACCAATATCACGACGATTAATAGTTATCCTGGCACCACGATTGGATTACAGGGAAAACAGGTGGATGTGGCTTTCATGTGCTCTTTGTATCACAATATCTATGGCATGAGTACGGCACCCGACCGGGACAGTTTTGTGCAAAGTATTAAAGCGGCGTTGAAACCTGGGGGTACTTTGGTATTGGTGGACAATGGACTGGTAGAGCCGGGGCAATTACCGTATCACGGTCCCTATGTGGCGAAAGAATTGGTTATCCATCAACTGCGTTTTTATGGCTTTAAGCTCAAACGGGAATATGCCTTTATCCCCCAACGCTATGTGTTAATTTTTGAAGCAGTTTAACCCCGCAAATCTGAAATTTTTCTGCGAAATCCCCTTGTAATTTACTCATTCATGGTATATCTAAAATCAACCTTTCTTTCCTATTGGTAATCAGGGGGTAATACGATGGTGGTTGTGCAGTCATCCACATACATGGAACACATTTCTGAACGACTGGCGCAGTACGAGGAGTTACAATCCTTAGGTTTAATTGTGCGCTCAGGGGATTTTTTCCCGTCGGTACATTATCCCCCAATTACCATGTATCCGCCGCTCACCCCGGAGGAATTATTAGCGACTTATACGCCCCCAGCGGATGGCAAATTTGATATTTATGCCCATGTGCCTTTTTGTCGGCAACGGTGTTTGTTTTGCCATTATCCGGTGCAATTAGGCGAGCGGAGTGCGGAGAAAGACCAGTATTTATCCGCTTTTGCCCAGGAGATGGATATTTACATGGAACGATTAGGTTATACTCGCCTCAAAGCCCGTTCAATTTTGGTGGGGGGCGGCACACCGACCTATCTGGCACTAGACCAATTAGAGCGATTTTTACAGATATTAGACCGCCGCCTTGATCGTCGGGAATGTACCCAATACAATTACGACGTTGACCCAGTGACCTTAATTGGCAAAGAGGGAAATGAACGCTTGAAAATGATGCGGGATTATGGGGTTGACCGCCTGACCATTGGGGTGCAATCCTTGAATCCAGCCACTCTGAAATTAATGAACCGGCATCATGGGACAGAGCAGGCATTAGAGTCCATTAGTGATGCTCTGAAATTTGGCTTTCAGGTGAATATTGAGTTTATTTTTGGTTATCTCGGTCAAACCTTAGAAAATTGGATAGCAGTGATTGAACAGGCAGTGGGTTTGGGAGTGCATGAAATCCAATTATATCGTTTGAAATTTGAAGCCTATGGCGATTTTCAAGGGCCAGTAAAACACCAACGGGAACGGCATCCCGAAGTGGTACCTACAGTGCAGGAAACCCTGGCGATGAAGCAGGCGGCAATTAATATTCTCAACGTCCACGGTTATCGGGAAAATTTGCGGCGGGTGTTTTCTAAACAGCCAGAATATTACTCCCACTATGCGGACAACCAATGCTGTGGTTTGTTGGATCAATTGGGGTTTGGTCTAACGGCATTTAGTAGTTTACGGGATCGGTTTGGCCTCAATACCCAAAGTTTTGATGAATATTACCGGATGATTGGTGAACGTCGTTTGCCCTTGAACCGGGGATTGATTCGCAGTTGGGAGCAACAAATTCGCTGGGCAATTGTCTTACCTTTGAAGAACCGGCGGGTGTGGAAAAATTATTTTCATAAAGTCACCAATTACTCATTAAATGAGGTATTTCGCCCCAAAATTAACGCTCTGAAAAAACACGGTTTACTGACTGAGGATGAAGAAAAAATTGAATTAACGCCCTTGGGAGCTTTTTTTGCTGATGAAGTAGCACAACAATTTCATTATCCAGACCATATTCCTTTCCCACGTTCAGACTATGCCAATGGAGATTTGAATCCCTATTATTACCAGGAAATCTTTGGGGGAAATCATGGCGGATAAAACAATAATTGCTTCCGATACAATTGTCAATTTGCACCCGGAAATTGAGGTCAACAATCAGGGACAAATTATCCGTTTTCAATTGACGGAACCACACCATGTTTTGGGGCGTGCCCCCCGTAAATCTCCGCCCGAAGGTTTAATTATTCCCGATCAATGGGTGCATATTAGTCGGGTGCAGGCGACGTTTCGGCGGACGGGTGAGCATTACACGATTCATGATGGGGATGGGCAAACCTCGAGTATGAATCGGTTATTTATTAACCATGCCATTATTACACCGGCACAGGGACATCTTTTGCATCCTGGGGATGAAATCACCATTGGTACCGACCCGAAAACAGCGATTACGATTACCTATCACCACCCCTCTACCCAAGTTAAACCCATTACACCTAAGAAACGTTCCCTATCTTTGAAAGGGCGTTCATCAGTGATTTTAGGGCGGGGACAGGAAGCGGATTTACAACTGGATGCCCCCACCGTTTCTCGCTCCCATGCAGTCATTTTTCAGGATAATAATGGGCACTATACGATCCGAGATTGTAGTGTAAATGGGGTCTTTGTCAACGGTAAAAAAGTAGTGACTATTGCTCCGTTAAATGTTGGGGATGTGATTACCATTGGTCCCTACCGTTTGGTATTGCAAGGGGATATGTTGGTGTTGTCCGACCAGGGGGATCGGATTCGCTTGGATGCCAAGGATTTAGCTAAAGTTGTTACTGGGAAAAAAGGTCAAAAAATTCGTATCCTGAATGATATTTCTCTGGTGATTGAACCGGGGCAATTTGTGGCATTGGTAGGGGGAAGTGGGGCGGGGAAATCAACGTTAATGAAAAGTTTATTGGGGATTGAGGCGGTCAGCCAAGGTTCGGTATATCTAAATGGGGATGATTTACGCAAGTATTTTAATATCTATCGAAGCATTATTGGCTATGTACCACAAAGTGATATTGTTCACACCAATCTAACAGTAAAAGAGGTACTGTATTATGCGGCAAAACTGCGGTTGCCTAAGGATGCGAATATCAACGAGATTATTGAACAGGTGATGCGCCAAGTGGAATTAACGGAGCGGCAGGATACCTTGGTGCGGAGTTTAAGCGGGGGTCAATTGAAACGGGTGAGTATTGGGGTGGAATTGTTATCTGATCCCAAATTATTCTTCCTCGATGAACCTACCTCGGGACTCGACCCGGGTTTGGATAAAAAAATTATGCAATTGTTACGGAAATTAGCGGATCAAGGGCGCACAATTATTCTGGTAACTCATGCGACGACCAATGTTACCCTCTGCGACCGTTTGGTGTTTATGGGTTTGGGGGGAAATTTATGTTACTTTGGCCCACCCCAGTCAGCGGCATCATTTTTTGACCTGGAACATCAGGATTTTGCCGATATTTATATCAAGTTAGAAACCCGAGAGGCAGTAGCGCAGGAAGCAGAGCGATTTCGCCAGTCGGAAACGTACCAAAAATTTATCCAGGAACGCTTGATTGGACAGGTGAATGAACAGCCTTTTCAGCCGGAAAAAGTGCGGGCTTCGTTTTGGCGGCAGTTGTGGGTGTTGGTGGGGCGGTATGGTCAACTCCTGAAACGGGACCCGGTTTATTTGTTTTTGTCTTTGGCAACTGCACCCTTGGGAATTGTGTTAATTCGCTTGGCAGTGCAAACCCAAAATCCCTTTGTGGGGGCACCGGATTATGTGTTGGCTTCCTTGGCACGGCGGGTCATTTTTGTAATTGTCTGTGCCGCTTTGTGGGCAGGTTTTGCTAGTTCATTGCAGGAAATTGTCAAGGAATCAGCGATTTATCTGCGGGAACGGTTGGTGAATTTGGGACTGTTTGCCTATTTGAGTTCTAAGGTGGTGACCCTGGGGGGCTTGGCAATTTTACAGAGTGTCCTGATTACCGCTGTGATCCTCCTTGGGTTTAGTTGGCCGCCGGGATTGTGTGGTGCCGATGCCCTATGTTTTCCCAACTATTTCCCTTGGCCTTTAGGGGTATTCATTACCATTTTTCTGACGATTTTAACCTCGGTTTCTCTGGGCTTAATGGTATCCGCAATGGTGCGAAATTCAGCGCAGGCGAATAGTGCCTTACCCCTACTTTTGCTCCCCCAAATTATCTTTGCGGGAATTTTATTTGACCTGGGCAATCAGGGGCGACTGGTTTCTTGGTTGATGCTGAGTCGGTGGGCCGTGGGGGCGTTGGGGGCGTTGGCGGATGTCAATTCTTTGGTGCCAGGAGTACCGGCGGGTACGGACCCGGACAGCATTCCCATCAAGGAGATGGCGATGTTCACGGCTACTTTGCCGAATTTGGGGTTGAATTGGGCAATCTTGCTCCTGCATACGGTAGTGTATTTGGGCGTGACCCTGTGGGTGCAAAAACGCAAGGATATTTACTAAACCCCCAATGCGGGGTGGAAATGGCACAATAGAGCATGACCGTCACCGGATGCCCCCATGACTGATACCCCTGTGAGCCGTCTGCGGAATTTTTGCATCATTGCCCACATTGACCACGGCAAGTCCACCTTGGCGGACCGGTTGCTCCAGGTGACAGGGACAGTGGAACAGCGGCAGATGCGGGAACAATTCCTGGACAATATGGATTTGGAGCGGGAACGGGGCATTACGATTAAACTCCAAGCCGCCCGCATGAACTATCAGGCAAAAGATGGACAAAAGTACGTTTTGAACCTAATTGATACCCCCGGTCATGTGGATTTTTCCTATGAGGTTTCCCGGTCACTGGCGGCGTGTGAAGGGGCGTTATTGGTCGTAGATGCGTCCCAAGGGGTGGAAGCGCAAACCCTGGCGAATGTGTACATGGCGTTAGAACATGATTTAGAAATTATTCCGGTGATTAATAAAATTGATTTACCAGGGGCCAATCCCGAACGGGTGAAACAGGAAATTGAAGATGTGATTGGTTTGGATTGCTCCCAGGCGATTTTGGCTTCGGCAAAAGAAGGGATTGGCATTGAAGATATTTTAGAAGCGGTGGTGCAACGGATTCCCCCGCCCCAAGACCGCCGGGATCAGCCGTTACGGGCGTTAATTTTTGATAGCTATTACGACTCCTATCGGGGGGTGGTGGTGTATTTGCGGGTGATGGATGGGGGGTTCAAAACGGGCGACCGGGTGCGCTTGATGATGTCCGGGAAGGAATACGAAGTGGATGAATTGGGGGTGATGTCGCCCAAACAGGTGCCGGTGGCGGATTTACAAGCCGGGGAAGTGGGCTATTTGACGGCGGCGATTAAAACGGTAGAGGATGCCCGGGTGGGGGATACCATTACCTTGGCTTATAACCCGGCGACCGAGCCATTACCTGGCTACAAAGAGGCGAAACCGATGGTGTTTTGCGGTTTATTTCCGATTAATGCGGATGACTATGCCGATCTGCGGGATGCCCTGGGCAAGTTGAAATTGAATGATGCCGCTTTGCACTATGAACCGGAAACTTCTTCGGCGATGGGGATGGGATTTCGGTGCGGCTTTTTGGGGCTTTTGCACATGGAAATTGTCCAGGAACGCCTGGAGCGGGAATACAATTTGGAGTTAGTAGTTACGGCTCCCTCGGTGGTCTATCGGGTGACATTAAATGATAATTCGGTGGTGGAAATTGACAACCCTGGGGATTTACCCAATCCCAACGAACGGCAACAAATTGAAGAACCCTACGTGAAGGTGGAAATCATCACGCCGGAGACCTATGTGGGGACGTTGATGGAGTTAGCCCAATCCCGGCGGGGCGAATTTAAGGATATGCGTTATCTCACTCCGGAACGTACGGTGTTGGTGTATGAAATTCCCTTGTCGGAGGTGGTGACGGACTTTTTTGATCAGATGAAATCCCGCTCCCGGGGCTACGCCAGTATGGAGTACCAATGGGTGGGGTATCGGGCGAATGATTTGGTGAAATTGGATATTTTGATTAACGATGAACCAGCGGATGCCCTAGCCACGATTGTGCATCGGGACAAAGCCTACAATGTGGGGCGGGCGTTGGTGCAAAAGTTAAAGGAATTGATTCCTCGCCATCAGTTCAAAGTGCCCATTCAAGCCGCCATTGGCAGTCGAGTGATTGCCAGCGAATCCATTGCCCCCCTACGCAAAAATGTGTTGGCGAAATGTTACGGGGGGGATGTGAGCCGCAAACGCAAATTGCTAGAGAAGCAAAAAGAGGGGAAAAAACGCATGAAAGCCTTGGGTAATGTGGACGTGCCCCAGGAGGCATTTATGGCGGTTTTGAAATTGAAAAGCGAATAACCCTTGTCGGGGGTTCCCACAGGCGGCTATCCTAAGGGAGAAAGACTGAGTTTTCCCATGCGCTACCAGCGAATCCTACTTAAGCTCAGCGGTGAAGCCCTGGTGGGTCGGCTCAGCTACGGCATTGACCCGGAGGTGGTTCAGGGAATCGCCCGGGAAATTGCCGATGTGGTCGCCAGTGGGGTGCAAACGGCGATTGTGGTGGGGGGCGGCAACATCTTTCGGGGGGTGAAGGGCGCAGCCGCTGGGATGGACCGGGCAACGGCGGACTACATTGGGATGTTGGCGACGGTGATGAATGCTATGACTTTGCAGGATGCCCTGGAGCAGATTGGGGTGCCCACCCGGGTGCAGACGGCGATTTCCATGCAGGAGGTGGCGGAACCCTACATCCGCAGGCGGGCGATTCGGCATCTGGAGAAAGGGCGGGTGGTGATTTTTGCCGCTGGTTCGGGCAACCCCTTTTTCACCACGGATACGACGGCGGCACTGCGGGCGGCGGAAATTGATGCCGAAGTGGTCTTCAAGGCGACCAAGGTGGATGGGGTGTACGATGCGGACCCGAAGGTGAACCCCCATGCCCGCCGGTTTGAGAGCCTCAGTTATAGCCACGTCCTGAGCCACGGACTCCAGGTGATGGACGGCACCGCCATTACCCTCTGCCAGGAAAACAACATCCCGATTGTGGTTTTTGACCTGTCCGTAGTCGGGAATATTCGTCGGGCAGTGCAGGGCGAACCGATTGGCACCATCGTGGGAGGTTACTGTGAAATTAAATGAACTCGAAGCCAAAATGCAACAAACCCTGGAGGCGACCCAGCGGGCATTCAACACCATCCGCACCGGCAGAGCCAATGCCTCCCTGCTGGATCGGGTGATGGTGGATTATTACGATGTCCCAACACCCTTGCGTTCCTTGGCGAATATCACCACCCCGGATGCCAGTACGATTTTGATCCAGCCCTACGACCGTTCCAGTTTGGGTTTAATTGAAAAAGCAATTAGCACCTCCGATGTGGGTTTAACCCCCAACAATGACGGCACGCAAATTCGCCTGAATATTCCCCCATTGACCTCAGAACGACGCAAAGAATTAGTTAAGAGTGTGAATAAATTGGCGGAGGAAGGTAAAGTGGCTCTGCGGAACCTGCGCCGGGATGCGGTGGATCAGGTACGCAAGCAGGAAAAAGCCGCTGAATTATCTAAAGATGATGCCTTTAATTTGCAGGAATCCATCCAAAAACTGACGGATAAATACATTGCCAAAGTGGATGAAATTACCCAGGCGAAAGAGAAAGAGATTATGACGGTTTAGGTTAAGGATTGTCATTACAAGTAATTTTGGTCGTTTGGGCAATCGTTTGTTGTTGCTGAACCATTTATAGTCATTGCACAAAAAGGTAGTGCTATCTTTGTAATGCTCAAGAAATGGTAACAAGGATTCTCAGGCAGGTGGGTGGCTTTGTCTCTCCAGGGAGAAGCGTCACGGGGTAGGGACATTGCTCAAATACCCATGAGATAAGGCTTTGCGGGAATTTACTACCTACACTTAGAGAGCCTATCGTCTGAAATGGCAGACACTCCTTTGGGAAGGCATGGCACTAATTGTAATAACAAACAATTACTTGGATAGCACTACCTACATCACGCCCGTTTCCCTCGCCCGGCTCGCCAACAATTATCACAATGACCGCAGGGTAGGGGGTCGCCCTCCTGTTCTAATCCCAAAGCCTGCACCAGAAACCACCACCGACATTGGTCGCTTTTGAGATAGGCATTGATCGCTTTTAATCCCATATCACTGGGTTGCACGTTGATTTGCGCCAGTTTTTCCTTGAGAATTGTGTAGCTGTAGGGGTCGTCCCAGTGCAGTGCCCCCACCCGATGCAGGAGTGCCAGAGCCGCCGCCGCTTGCGGATTATCTTTGAGTTTTTCCAATGTTCCTTTCGGGGGCAAAGTCTGTGCCGCTTTTTGGGCTTGGTGGTATTGCTTTTGTAATTGGTCGAGGTAATGGCGTTGGGCATTCAGTTCCGTCGGATTGAGCCAGTTAAAGAGCCAGCCCACCGGCAGTTTGCCCCACCAGCCCGTCGGTTGACTGGTAAAGGTAATCGCTTCCGCCTGCCCCCCATCCCGCCCGCCCCGACCAATTCCCTGAATATAATCCAAGGGGTTAAAGGGCGGTTGCACATGGATCACCCAGCGAATATCCGGCTTGTTGACCCCCATCCCCAGGGCACTGGTGGAAACCAGAAATGGCACACCCCCCGTCAGCCACAACTGCTCCAATTCCCGCCGCTGGGGTGCGGACAACCCCGCATGGTACGCCTGGGTAGGGATGCCCTTTTTTTGCAACCATGCCGCCCAGGTTTCCGTGTCCCGCCGGGTGGCGACGTACACCAAACCCGCCTCCCCCTCATGGGATTTGATCGTATAATACACCTGTTGTTGCCGCTGGTGCGGAGTTAAAACCGTGCGGACAGTAATGTTAATGTTCTTACGATACGGACTGCGACGCACCACCTCCGGGTTTTCCAAACGCAACACCCGCTTGATGGTTTCCTGCACCAGGGGGTCGGCGGTGGCGGTAAAAGCGGCGATGGGAATCCGGGTGCCCGCTGGTTTGGTCTTTTGCAATGCCCCCCGCACTGCCCCCAACCGCTCATAGGCAGGGCGAAAACTGTCCCCCCACTGTACCAAACAGTGCGCCTCATCCAGGATAATGCCCCGAATCGCCACATCCCTGCGGGTTAACACCTCCCATACCGGCGGACTGAGCAGGGTTTCAGGAGCCAAATAGAGCAGGCGCAATTCATTACTTTGTAAGCGTTTGAGGGTACGTTTGCGCTCAAAGGGGGACTGTTGGCTGTGCAGGGTCGCCGCCGGGAGATGTTTTTCCTCCAACGCCTGCACCTGGTCTTCCATCAGGGCAATGAGGGGGCTGATCACCAAACTCACCCCATCCTGCATCAGGGCGGGGAGTTGAAAACAAATGGACTTGCCGAAACCGGTGGGCAGGACGATCAGGCTATCCCTACCTGCTAATAATGTACTGACAATTTCCCCCTGGGGTGGGCGAAAATCCGGGTAGCCCCACAGTTCTTGAAACTTCGCCCGGGCATCCTCCAGGGTAAACGTCCCCATGCTCGCACCCTATACGACCCGCGCTTTTTCCTTAATTTCCACCCATTCCGTATGGAACGTGCCGGGTTGGTCAATCCGTTCGTAGGTATGCGCCCCAAAAAAGTCCCGTTGCGCCTGGGTGAGATTTTGGGGTAGGGTCGCCCGCCGGTAACTGTCGAAATAATCCAAAGAGGCACTGAACGCCGGTACCCCAATCCCCGTATGCGCCGCCGTTGCCACCACCTCCCGCCAAGCACTTTGCCGGTCTAAAATGCTTTGCTTAAATTCGGGAGCCAACAGCAAATTGGGCAGGGTGGGATTGTCCACAAAAGCCTGTTTGATTTTATTCAAAAAGCCCGCCCGAATGATACATCCCCCCTTCCAAATCCGAGCCAATTCACTCAGGTTCATATTATAGTTAAGCTCTTGGGAAGCGGTCGCCAACAGAGCCATCCCCTGGGCATAGGAACAGATTTTCGAGCAGTATAGGGCATCCCGCACCTTATTAATAAAGCTGTGTTTTTCGGGAATGTTGGTCAGACTGGGTCCAGGTAATTCTTGGGAAGCGACCACCCGTTCCTGCTTCATACTGGAAATGATCCGGGCATTCACGGCGGCGGTAATCGTGGGAATCGGCACCCCCAACTCCAACGCACTGGTCACGGTCCATCGCCCGGTGCCTTTTTGTCCCGCCGTATCCAGGATCATATCCACCAGGGGTTTACCGGTTGCGGGGTCTTGAACGGTGAAAATTTGGGCAGTAATTTCAATCAAGAAGGAATTTAATTCCTCCGTTTGATTCCACTCGCTAAATACCTGATGAAATTCCGTCGCCGACAGTCCCAGAATACTTTTTAATAAATCGTAGGCTTCGGCGATCAACTGCATATCCCCGTATTCAATGCCATTATGCACCATTTTTACATAGTGCCCTGACCCGCCTGGGCCGATATAGGTCACACAGGGGCCGTCATCCACCTGGGCGGCGATTTTGGTCACCAACGGCTCCAATTCCTGATAGGCTTCCCGGGTACCGCCGGGCATCAAACTGGGGCCATTCAACGCCCCTTCCTCACCGCCGCTGACCCCCATCCCCACATAGCGCAGACCCACCGCCTCGAGTTCCTTCGTGCGCGCCTCCGTGTCCTCGTACCAGGAATTGCCCCCATCAATAATGATGTCCCCCGGCTCCAACAGGGGTTTCAACTGGTCAATCACCGCCTGCACGGGTTTTCCCGCCTTCACCATAATCAAAATCTTGCGGGGACGCTCCAGACTGGCGACCAATTCCTCCACAGAATGGGTACCAACAATGTTTTTACCAGCCGCCCGCCCCTTGATAAATTCATCCACCTTTTCCGTGGTGCGGTTGAACACAGCCACCGGGAACCCGTTGCGCTCCAGATTCAGGACCAGATTTTCCCCCATCACAGCTAAACCGATCAGACCAATCTGTTGCTGTGCCATCCCTACCACCTCCTGAGCGTCGTTGGCATCAGATTAACCCCTTCCTCAAGGCACCCTGGAAACTTTACCGATTTACTTTACGATTTACTTTGCGATGCGAGCGCCGCCAACTCCCGATAAACATCCCCCACCTCTGAGCAAATATGCTGAGCCTGGGTAGTTCCGGGGGTTTTGCCCACGGCGATGGTAAGTCCCCCCCGTTGATTGACCGCCACAAAAGCCGCCTCATCCGTCACATCATCCCCGATATAGCACCCTTGGCGCAACTGCCAAAAATCCCATAAAAAAACCACACAATCCCCCTTATCAAAGGTGCGGGGCAGTACCTCCAAAACCTCTTTTCCCGGTTGCAATTTGAAGGGTGCAGTTAACTCCGTATCATGGGTAAATAAGCCATATAATAGTTCAATAATCTGGGGTTTTACCGATGCTTCCACTTGCCGATAATGCACTGCCAAAGAATAGGTTTTATCTTCAAGAAATATGCCAGAATTTAACAGGTTAGCCGCAGTTAATTGGGCGATAACTTTCTCCCGAAGTGGTTGTAATTGCTGTTGTAATTGCTCCCGGTTTGGTTGCCGTAAAAAGTGATCCTTCTGGGGCACATAAATCTCCCCCCCATGTAGCCCGCATAACGTGATTGCTTCCCCGGTTAATGCGGATAAAAAAAACCGTAATTGGGAAACCGACCGCCCGCTCACAATCGCCACCCGTATCCAAGGATGACGGCACAATTTCAGTAATAATTCCCAACCTGCCGGGGGCAAAAACGCCTGGGTGGGGTCAGGGACAATTGGAGTTAATGTGCCATCATAATCCAGCATTAATCCCAAAGGCGATTCCCGCCGCCAATAGTCAGCGATGGTTGACCGCATGGGTAAAAGCATCCATAAACGATTGCACCCAATGGTGAATATCATGGTCACATACGGTTTGCCGTAATGCCCGCATTTTTGCTTGACGAATTGGCATCGGTAAAGTCAACGCCTCATGCAATTTATCTGCCATTTCTTCGATGTAAAAAGGGTTAATCATCAGGGCTTCTTTTAACTCATACGCCGCCCCGGTTAATTCACTTAAGATCAGCACCCCGGATAAATCTATTTTCGCCGCACAATATTCCTTCGCCACCAAATTCATCCCATCGCGCAAGGGGGTGATCATCGCCACATCTGCAATCATAAAATAGGTCAGCACATCCTCTAGGGAAAAGCGCCGGTAAAAGTAATGAATGGGCACCCAATTATCCTGGGAAAATAATCCATTGATCCGTCCTATCGCCTGCTCGACTTCCTCCCGCATCCGTTGATAGGCTGGCACCGCCGTCCGGGTGGGAGAAGCAATCTGAATAAAGGAGAACTGGCGGATGTATTCGGGATATTTTTCAAAAAAGAGTTGCAATGCCTGCAAATTTTCCAAAATACCCTTGGTATAATCCAAGCGATCCACACTCACCCCAATATATTTTACTGGGTAATTGTGCCGGAGTTGTTGCGCCCGTTTTTGTAAGGTAGGCGTTGCTACTAATGCGGCGATTTTCTGGGCATCAATACTGATGGGAAATGCCCCGACTTGAATCCCCCGCCCTTGGTAATAAATACGTTGATGTTCCCGGTCTATTTGAATCTCCTCTTGGGGCAGTAATCGTTCCACCGCATCCAGGAAATAAGTAGCATAATCCGGCACATGAAACCCGATCAAATCACTGCCCAACATCCCCCGTAAAATCACATCCCGTTTCGGGAGTATCTTAAATACTTCCAGGGCGGGAAATGGAATGTGGAGAAACAAACTAATTTTATGGTGAGGGCGTTGTTTTCGCACCAATTCCGGCACCAGCAAAAGATGGTAATCCTGCACCCAAATCCAATCCTCTGAACCAGTATGAGCCACGACCGCATCGGCAAATTTTTGATTGGCGGTGACATAGCTCGGCCAGTCCTGTTCTTCAAAGAAATTACATTTAGAAATAAAGTAATGAAATAGAGGCCATAGACGGGTGTTGGCATAGCCATAGTAATAATGATTGATTTCCTCTTGGGTTAAAGGTACGGATTGAATCTGATAAGGAAGTTGAATTTTATCCCAATCAATGCTATCTTCATCACTGGCAACATCATCAACTTCTACTACTTTTTTTGACGCATCTTCCCAGCAAATCCATAGCCCATCCCTCTGGCGTAAAACCGGATCAAGAGCGGATACTAATCCCCCTGGCATCCGTTCAATCCGAATGTCATTACCGTGGGTCTGAATGGTGTAGGGTTCCCGGTTCGAAACAATCACTAAACGACCAGGTTGATTTGGTTGTACAACCACAGGGGTAGCGGTTGCGTTTACGATACTTTGTTCCGTCATAATCAACCTCCTAGTTTGTCTGGTTTTGTGCTAGTAGCATCGCTGAATTGATAATCGCCACATGGGTATATGCTTGAGGAAAATTCCCCGTTAACTCACCGGTTTTTTGGTTAATATCCTCCGAAAATAAGCCCAAATGATTGCCAAAGGATAATATATGTTCAAAGTAATTTCGTGCCTTGCGTTTTTGACCGGAAAGGGTCAGGGCATCAATCAACCAAAAGGTACAGATGGTAAAAGCATTTTCCGGCAAACCCAACTCGTCATGGTTGGTATAACGAAACATTAATCCATCCACCATCAGTTCCTCTTCGGAACGTTGAATTGTCGCTAACATCCGGGGGTCTTTGGGGTCAATGATCCCCAGAATGGGCATGAGCAAATTACTGGCATCTAAATCATCTTTGCCATAGGCTTGCGTAAAGGCTTGTCGGTCATTATTCCAGGCTGAACCCAGGATCATTTCCCGCATTAATTTGCGTTTTTGATTCCACTTGCGGTAGAGGGTTTGCCGTTTGAGTTGATAGGCAATTTTGCAACCCCGATCCACCGCCACCCAACACATCAGTTTAGAAAAGGTGTAATGGTCAGGACGGTCGCCGATCTCCCAAATGCCATTGTCTTTTTCAGGAAATTTTTGAATGGCTAAATCCACAAGTTGTTCTACACAAGTCCAGAGCAGGTCACAGTTGGGACAGACCACCCGTTCATCCACAAAAACCGGATACATACTTAATAATGCCTCCCCATAAACATCGGTTTGATGGTGCAGGGTGGCATCATTGCCAATGCGTACTGGGCGACTCCCATGAAACCCGGCTAGATAATCCAAATATTGCACCGTTGGCACATCATGACCTTCAATGGTGTATAAAGGTTTCAAGTAACCCCGATGCGCCAAAACAATTTTGGATAAATAGCCGACAAAGTTTTCTGTTTCCTCAAATTTGGATAGTTTCAATAAAGCATTTACCGTAAAAAATGAATCCCGAATCCAACAGTAGCGGTAGTCCCAATTCCGAATACCACCGACAATTTCTGGTAAGCTAGTGGTGGGGGCGGCGATGATGGCTCCGGTGGGTTCATAGATCATTTGTTTCAGCGTTAATGCCGAACGAATGATGGGCTTTTGATATTCATTGGGTAAGTAACAATGCTTTACCCAACGTTGCCAGTAGTGATTGGTTCGTACCAGCTTTTCTTTAATGGCAGAAATGGCTTGGTCTGGGATGGGTTGATAGTAGGATAAACTTAAAAAAGCATCCCCTTTCAAACGGATGGGTTCCTTGCCAATAATTTGCACCGGCGAAACGCTGGTTACCAGAAATAGGCTGTTGTCCTGGTGGGGGGATGCAATGGTGGTTTCATTGACCATGCGACAGGGAGCGAATTCCGGTTGATAACCGGGTCTCGGATGATAATGGATGATAATTTCTGGCTCTCCAAAACGCACTTCAATATAGCGACACAATTCCGGGGGGGTGTAGGAACGATTGCCGTCCCAAATTTCCCAACGGGGCATGAAATCATGAATCACGAATGAAGCAAAGGTTGATTCAAAAATCGTTAGTAAAACATTGCTATTTTTTTCATAGGTTTGCTGAATGGTGTAAAGTTCAGGATGCAGGGGTTCAATCCCAAAGTAACTCCCGTTTTCCGCATCCAACAAACGGTCAAAAACAAATGCACCTTCAAAGGTAGGCATACACAGATAATCAATGCTACCTACTGGGGAAACCAGGGCACATATCCGCCCATTACCAATCAGTCCATAGTTCAAAGAAACCGGCGACTTCATCCGTTAACCTACTCCCACATTCAACTCATGATATTAAATGATACTAATGTTTTCCTGTGTTTTATGGGTGCTTTTTCTAGGTAGCTACGTTCACCTTAGCACTCCGACTCAAATGCGGTCAAATTCACCTCTGGGCATTGCCACAGGATTTTATATTCAGGGATGAAAATTGCTACTGCCCTGGAACCACTGCGGAAAATTCAATTAGCATGGGGAAGTGGGATGTTTCACCGCTAAGGTAGGTGCAAGGCATAGGCATGGCGTATGGATGGGAACTGGTCGCCCTAACTGGGGGACTGCTGGTGTTGTTGGTGGCGGCGGGGTGGCGTTTCCGGGGACTGACGGTGGATCAGCGGCTGGCGTGGGGGCAGTGGCTTTTGCTGGGGTTGCCCTGGGGGCTGTGGTTGGGGCTGGTGGCGGGGGGCATCCGGGTAAATTTGACAATAATTGTATTGCTTTTGTTAGGCACTCAGTTGGGTTATGTGACCTTGGGGTGGTGGCGACGGCGATTATTCCCTGCTCCGACCCTATCTGCTGGGACGGCGGCGGTTTCCCCGGCATCGGAAGTAACACCTGCATCTGAGGGTACCCCGTTTTTGAGTTTGCCGGAATTGCGGGAACTGTGGGGTTGGGAGTATTTTTTTCCGACGGAACTGCGTCCTTATCGGGGTGGGGCGATTGTCGCGGGGAATTTGCGGGGCAATCCGGCGCAGGCGCATCGGGTGTTGACGGCGAAACTGCGGGAGCGGCTGGGGGATGCCTACCGGTTATTTCTGGTGAGGGATGGGCAACAGCGACCCATGCTGGTGATCTTGCCGACGGGGGAGGTGGAGACGGAAATGGTGCCCTGGTTGCGGGGGTTGAGCCTGGGGCTGTTGGGGGTGGCGTTGGTGACCTCTTGGCAGATTGCTCCCCCCTGGGGACTGCTGATGGGGCTGGTTTTGCTGGCGCATGAGGCGGGGCACGGGTGGCAGGCACGGCGGTACGGGGTACGTTTGTTGTGGCCTTTGTGGGTGCCAACGGCGGAATTGGGGTCGTTTGGGGGGGTGACCCGGTTTGCCACGGCGGTTCCCCATCGCACGGCGCTGTGGGATATTGCCGCCGCTGGCCCTGGGGTGGGAGCAATCGTCAGTTTGATCCTCCTGCTAGTGGGGTTGGGCATATCGGCGCAAGGGGGGGGGATGTGGGTGGAACCGGAATGGTTGCAGGCTTCCCTACTGGTGGAGGGGCTGGCACGGTTGGTTTTGGGAGCCGGGTTGACAGAGCCGTTGGTGCGTCTGCATCCGCTGGTGACGGTGGGCTGGGTGGGGTTGGTGGTGACGGCGTTGAATCTCCTGCCCGTGGGTTGCCTGGACGGGGGGCGCATGATTCAGGCGGTGTATGGGGATAGAATGTTGCGGGCAACGGGCTTGGTGAGTCTGGTGGTGGTGGGGTGGCTGGGGCTGAACCAACCTGTGCTGTTGTCCTGGGGGATTTTGATTTTGTTTATCCAACGGCGACCGGAACGACCCACCCTGGAGGATATGACGGAACCGGATGACCTGCGGGTGTGGCTGACGTGGGGTTTACTGTTGTTTGCCCTGGTGGTGCTATTGCCGTGGCAGGCGGGGTTCGCCCTGGGATGGGGGGGATGAGCGCGCCCCGGGTTCGGTCTGAATTGCCCTTGGCTTTGGTGGAAACGGCTTTTTTAGCCAGTACGGCGAGTTTGGGGTGGCTGGCGAGTTTTTATTTGGGGTTGACACCGGTACTGCGGTTGTTTTTACCAATTCCCCTGGCGTTGGTAACCCGTCGCTGGGGGCATCGCTGGGGTTGGTTGGGTTTGGGCACAACTTTTCTCCTGCTCTCGATATTGATGGGACCGCCCCGGGGTTTGGCATACATTTTGCGCTATGGGTTTTTGGCGTTGCTGTTGGGCTACCACTGGCGCCGGGGGACGGGTTGGGGCACCACGGTGGTGCAGGGAATTGGGGTCGGTACGGTGGGGTTTTTCGGGCAGATTGCGGTGCTGTCGGTGTTGGTGGGGGAAAATCTCTGGCTGTTGGTCACCACCCAAGGCACCCAAGCTCTGGAATGGGTTTTGGAGCGTTTGCAGATTCTGGCACAGCCGGAGGTGGCTTGGATTCAGGTGGCGACGGTGGGGTTGGTGATGGTCAATGCGGCGGTCTATACCTTTGTGGTGCAGTTGGTGTCCTGGGCGTTGCTGGAGCGGTTGGATACGCCGGTTCCCCCCCCGCCCAACTGGTTGCGGGTCTGGTTGGGGTTGGAGGAATGATCCAGGGACACCATCGCCCGGATTGGGTGCAGGCTTGGGGCGAGCAGGTGCAGGGGCAAACGCCGGGGTTGGTCTGCGTGGTGGGGTTTACGGAAACGGCGTTGATCCCAGGCATTTCGGCGGCGGGGGCGACCCCAGTGGCTCGGCGTACCACAGCGGCGGCGGATGCGGAATTTCTCCTGCGGGGCGTGCAACCCCACCCGGTTTATCCCTTGCCCCCTCTGTACCAAGGGGCTTCGCCGGTGTATATTTCCCACGCCATTGTCCGGGCATTGCATCTCCCGGTCACCCTGGTCAATACGGGTTTGCCCGTGCCCCTGTCGGTTCCGGCGGTACATCTAGGTCATACCCTCGCCCGCTGTGTCAGTACGGGGCAAGCGATGGATTTGGACACGGTACATCAGCTTTGGCAAAAGGGCTGGGACTGGGGGCAGTCTTTGCTTACGGCGCAACCAAAGCCTTACTACATCCTGGGGGAATGTGTGGTGGGGGGAACCACGACGGCGTTGGCGGTACTGACGGGGCTAGGGGTTCAGGCGCAGGGGCGGGTGAGTAGCAGTCATCCCCAATGCAACCACGCCCAAAAATGGCAGGTGGTGCAAAGCGGGCTACAACGGGCGGGGGATTTGTCCGACCCCTGGAGGGTGGTAGCGGCGGTGGGAGACCCCATGCAGGTGGTGGTGGCGGCGGTCACCCTGGCGCTCCATCGGGATGTGCCGATTTTGTTGGCTGGGGGCACCCAGATGCTGGCGGTGTGGGGCTTGATCCAGTCCATTGCCGCCCATGAAAACCTCCCCTGGCAACCGGAACGGGTACTGGTGGGCACCACCGGCTGGGTCGTCCATGACCCCAGTGCTGAAGTTATCGCCCTGGCGCAGGATTTGGGGGCACCCTTGGTTTCAGCAGACCTGGATTTCAGCCATTCCCAGTACAAAGTATTGCGGGTTTATGAACAAGGCTTTGTGAAAGAGGGGGTTGCCGCTGGGGGTTGCGCCCTGTCTGCCCATTGGTATTGCGGTTGGGGCAATGAACAGGTGTTGACCGCCGTCGAAAGCCTACTCAACGCCGCAGGGCATTCCCCAGACGTTCCAGCGCCATCTGCACCTCCGCTTCTGTAACAATTAAAGGCGGGACAAACCGCACCACCTGCGTTCCGGCGGGAACCAACAGCAGTCCCTGCTCAATCGCCCATTTGACGATATCCCCCGCCTGGAAGGGTGCCGACGGCTGTAACACCAAACCCTGCAACAGTCCCCAGCCCCGCACCTCCTGGAACCACTCCGGGTAGGTCGCCACCAAAGCCTTTAACCCCTGGCGCAACTGTTCCCCCCGCTGGTGCACCTGCGCCAATAACCCCAATTCCTCAATCGTCTGACCCACCGTGAGTGCCGCCCGACAGGCGAGAGGATTGCCCCCGTAGGTACTGGCATGATCCCCCGGTTGAAAGACATTATACTGCTCTTTACATAACACCGCCCCGATGGGAATGCCGCCCCCCAGCCCCTTGGCGGAGGAAAAAATATCCGGTTCAATTCCCAAGCATTCATACCCCCACCAATGCCCGGTGCGCCCCATGCCGGACTGCACCTCATCCAGGATCAGCAAAATGCCCCGTTCGTCACACAGCCGCCGCACCCCCTGGAAGTAATCCCAGTCTCCCGGACGCACCCCCCCTTCGCCCTGGATGGGTTCGAGCAAAATCGCCGCCACCTGTTCCAGTTCCAAAACCGTTTTGGTCAATGCCTCCAGGTCGTTGTAGGGCACATAGACAAATCCGGGCATCAGCGGGTCAAAATGTTTTTGATACTTGGGTTGCCCCGTCGCCGTCAGGGTCGCCAACGTCCGCCCATGAAAACTTGCCTGAGCCGTGACAATCAGCGGATACTCATACCCTTTCACCGTGTGGGCGTACTTCCGGGCTAATTTAATCGCTCCCTCGTTGGCTTCCGCACCGGAATTGGCAAAAAATACCCGGTCGGCACAGGAATGGTGGGTGAGAAATGCCGCCAGTTCTTGCTGGAGGGGAATGTGATACAGATTGGAAACGTGGTGCAACTGCTGAATTTGGTCATTCATCGCCTGGATCAACCGGGGATGGGCGTGCCCCAGAGAACAGGTGGCAATCCCAGCGACAAAATCCAGGTATTCCCGCCCCTGGTCATCCCACACCCAACAGCCCGCTCCCCGCACCAAGATCACCGGAAACCGATTATAAGTGGGCATCAACGCCGATAGGGTCGGGGGGGATTCCAGGAGGGTAGTCATGGCGAGAATCAATGAAATGACAATCTTTCTAATGTTAACAGATGACTCTACCTATGCTGAAATGTAACAATAGCTACCGTATCAGTTTGAAAATCAGTCTGGAGCTTGTGTAATTGTTAGATTTTACCACAGCACCAATACCGCAATTCCTAATAGGAAATAACCAAACCTCTTTTGCAAATGTTTGGGATGGATATAGCAGTCCTGTTTGATTAGCGTTAGCTGGCGTGTCGTAGGCATACAAAAATTTCCCAGAACCAAGTACGGGGGCGGTGCCCCTGCGACCCCTATTCCATACCCCTTTTGCAAATGTTTGGGATGGATATAGCAGTCCTGTTTGATTAGCGTTAGCTGGCGTGTCGTAGGCATACAAAAACTCTCCAGAACCAAGTACGGGGGCGGTGCCCCTGCGACCCCTATTCCATAACCCTTTTGCAAATGTTTGGGATGGACATAGCAGTCCTATTTGATTAGCGTTAGCTGGCGTGTCGTAGGCATACAAAAACTCTCCAGAACCAACAACGGGGGCTACACCCCTGCGACCCATTTTTAGAAGCGCCCTAAAATAATAATTAAAATTTACGCTTATATTAACAGACGGCTCTGCCTCCCCCGGGAAGTAACAACCGTTATCCCATCCATTCTCGATTCCGCCCGGGGCTTTTGTAACTTTTGATTTTGCCACAGCACCAACACCGCAATTCCTAATAGGAAATAACCAAACCCCTTTTGCAAATGTTTGGGATGGATATATTGCACCAGATACGCCCCGATCACCGTACCAATACCTGCTAAAAATGTGAAATTCACCGTTAAATGCCAGTCTAAATCCACCCGCCCCAAATAGCCCGCCAAACCCGCTAAAGAATTCGCCGTGATGATTAACAGCGAAGTGCCAATCGCTTTGGTCATGGGCACCTGCGCCAGCAGTACCAACGCCGGGACAATGGCAAAACCGCCCCCCACACCGACCAACCCGGTCAGCACCCCCACCATCACCCCCTCCGTCGGCAACCACAGCCAACAATAGCGGCACAGGGGCTGGACATAGGGACCCTCCACCGCAGGGGTACGGGAACTGCGGCGAATCATCAACCCAGCCGCCACCAACATTGCCCCCGCAAACAGGGTCATCTGCACCGTACTGGTCACAAACGGCAAAGCCGCCAACCGGGCCCCCAGGTATGCCCCCGCCATCGTCGCCA
Organism: Synechococcus sp. C9; assembly: GCF_022984075.1. Classification (NCBI taxonomy): domain Bacteria; kingdom Bacillati; phylum Cyanobacteriota; class Cyanophyceae; order Synechococcales; family Synechococcaceae; genus Synechococcus; species Synechococcus sp. C9. The sequence goes on from NZ_JALAAD010000001.1 coordinate 438,545, forward strand.
GCCCAAAGATTGCCCCCGGTCGCCAAGCCACCTGCCCCCGCCGGATGTGGGGAAGCGCTCCCACTAAGCTCACCGTGCCCACCATCACCAGGGTCATGGGAATCGCCGTCTGCGGGTCAATCCCCATCACATACACCAACACGGGCAAAGCCAGCACCGACCCCCCGCCCCCCAACAGCCCCAAACTCAGACCAATCAGCACCGCCAGGGCATAACCCACCACTACTGCCATGACTGCCCCGCCCGGCGATTGTAGGGCAACTGCGCCAACAGCATCCCCATCGCACAGGTATTGGTCACCCCGGCAAACACCAGACCTGCCCCCACCAACCCACTCAGGAGCAAAAACCAGGGAGAAACCGTCGCCCCCAACACCGTTCCGAGCAGAACCAGGGAACCCGCCACGATCTGCACCTGCCGAAACAGACTGATGGGTGCTTTGGGGTCACGCACCACCGGATAACCCGCCCGTTTCCAAGCGATCATGCCCCCATCCATCTGCCCAACCTCCGGCCAACCCGCCGCCAACAACCGCTGTGCCGCCTGCTGGGAACGTCGCCCGGATTGACAATACAACACTACCCCCTGCCCTGGGGACAAACCCTCCCCGCTGAACTGGGACAAAGGCCGGGAAATCGCCCCCGGAATCCGTTCCCCCGCATACTCCACCGGTTCCCGCACATCTACTAAAACAATCTCCCCAGCTGTCAACCGTTCCCGCACCGTCGCCACATCCCAATTTTGCAGACCTGTCTTTGTTTGTATAGACTCCATCTTTTTTGCCTCCTAAATGTAAGGTAAATGTGATGTAGGAATGATTACTCCTGCTTCTAAACCACCGCCACTTGCCCACACTGCTGATTGGCAGGCACCGCTTCCGCAATTTTTTGTGGGTCGGGCAACTTCAACCCCTGCATAAAGGCAATAAATTCCTCCCGGGAACGTCCCGCCAAACGGGGATTCCAGCGTTTTTCCTCCCCAATCGTGGAGACCGTATGCCCCCGGTAATCATGCCCCGGATACACCCAGACCGCATCATCGAGGGTAAACAGCCTTTGGGTAATCGCATCGTACAGCTTCCCCGCATCCCCGCTTTGGAAATCCGTCCGCCCACAGCCCCGAATGAACAGGGAATCCCCGGTCAACAAATGGGTATGATTCACCAAGTACGCCAGATGGCTGTCCGTATGCCCCAGCGTGGCAATCGCCTGAATGGGAATCGCCCCCACCTGCACCACCTCCCCATCCTGGAGCAACCGGTCCGCACAGGTCACCTGGGCACCCGCCGGGACGATGCCCAAACACCCGGTCAACTCCCGCAATTTCCCCGTCCCCGTAATGTGATCCGCATGGACATGGGTATCCAAGGCATAGCGCAGGGTCAACCCCAACTCCCGCAACAACTGCATATCCCGCTCCACCTGCTCCAACACTGGGTCCACCAACGCCGCCTCCCGAGTGTCCGGGTCAGCCACTAAATAGGTGTACGTCCAGGTCTCCCGGTCAAACAACTGCCGAAACCACATCTTGCCCTCCTGTGTCCCAATGGACTTTCTTTGATAGTAACATAATTATATCACTATTTAGTAATTCAAACAGTTGGCAGGGGCTATAATGGGACAATGAGCCAATAAGTTCATAACAGGGAGATTCAGCAGACTATGGCGGTGATGAATAAAGCGGTACTCCACCAGGTGGCCGAGTACTTCAAAGTGCTGTCGGAGGTCAGCCGGTTGGAGGTGTTATGTAGTCTCAAGCATGGGGCGAAAAACGTGACCCAGATTATGGCCGAGACGGGGTTAGGGCAAGCGAATGTTTCCAAACATCTCAAAATCCTCACCCAGGCAGGGATGGTCAAGCGGCAACCCCACGGGGTACAGGTGTATTACGAAATCACTGACCCCACGATTTTACCGATGTGCGAACTGGTTTCCCGGGGGTTAGCCAACCGCCTGGAATTTCAACTCCAGGAGTTTCACTCCATCTTGTGACCGCCGGGGGAATTTGCTTCCAGCCCATCTAACCCAAGGGAGTTGCCGCATGATGTAATTAATTTGATTGAATTTAATTGAATTTAATTTAACAGAGGTGGTCGTAGGGGCACACCTTTCATCTTTGGTGGTCAGCAATATCCGTATTCTATTGGGATAATATGGTGCTGGTGCCAATGATATAGACGTGCCTGCATGGGAATTTCTTGGCGATTTTTTTTGGTAATTAGGGCACCGCTACAAATGCAAAGTTAGCGGTCGTAGCACCCTTGGTTCTGGGGAATATTAAGTATGCCGACAATGCGATTTATGGCTACGCCACACAGGCTATGGATTGGCTCAAATTAATCGAGATACCTAATGGTAACTACTGGTTATTTAGGCACAGCGGCACTCAAAACTTCACAACCCGTTTCCGTGACCAAAATATCATCCTCAATCCGCACCCCAATCCCCCGAAATTCATCGGGAATCGCCGGTTGTCCCTCCATCGGTTGGGTATGGGGACCAATGTATAAACCCGGTTCAATCGTAAATACCTGCCCCGGAGCCAAAAGGGTTGCGGACTCTTTTTCCTGATAGTAAATCCCCGCATCGTGTACATCTAAGCCCAACCAATGCCCAGTGCGGTGCATATAATAAGGGCGATATTTTTGTTGTTTTTCGTCCTTTTCGTTGGCAATTTCCTCCGCATCCCCAGTGAGTAACCCCAAATCAATTAAACCCTCAACCAATACCCGCACCGCTGTTTTATGAATCTGATCGTAGGGCACCCCCGGTTTGACCACATTAATGGCCGCCAATTGCGCTTTTAATACCAGGTCATAAATCAATTTTTGGGGTGTCGTCATCCTGCCATTCACGGCAAATGTGCGGGTAATATCCGAGTTGTAACACCCCCAGCCACAGCCCGCATCAATTAATACTAAATCCCCGTCCTGAGTTTGGCGGATATTATCCCCGTAGTGCAAAATACAAGCATTTGCCCCGGAAGCCACAATGGAAGGATAGGCGGGTGCGCCCCCCTGTTGGCGAAAAATGGCTTCCATCCCTGCTTGAATTTCATATTCAAACATTCCCGGTTGGGTGGTTTCTTGGGCGTGAATGTGGGCTTTGGCGGCAATGGCGACGGCATGACGAATCCGTTCCAATTCCACCGGACTTTTGACCATTCGCAGGGGATGGATTAGAGGATTCACATCGGCTAAAACCGTTGGTCCATAGCCCTTACGCTGGCGCAAATTTAACATTTTTTGCCAGAGCCGGTAGATTCTTTGATTCATTTCTTCATCCCGACTCGGATGGTAATAAATATGCGTTGCCCCTTCCACGTATTCCGGTAATTTTTCATCCAATTGTTCGAGGGGAAAAGCCGCATCACAACCGTATAATTCCGGGGCAGATTCTGGACCAACCCGATAGCCTGTCCAGACTTCTTTTTCTAAGTCTTTGGGCAGAACAAATAACACAAATTGATGTTCCGCATGATGGGGCGCAAATACCGCCACCGCCGAGGGTTCATTTAATCCAGTCAGATAAAACAAATTACCATCCTGGCGATAGCCTGCTTCCACATCCGCATGTAGGTAGGCGTGGGGCGCGCTGGTGAAAATGGCTGTGCCACTGCCCAAAGCCGCCATAAATCGCCGTCGCCGTTCAGCGTATTCCTCGGCGGGTAGGGGGGGATGCAATTCCAGAGGGGTGGTGACCATAATTAACGAAATTAACGGGGAATGGTTGGGCTAGGGGTGACTTGCGGGGTTGGTCTTGGGCTGGGTTGAACCGTTGGGGTTGCCTGGGGCTTAGGGGTGGGTTGAGCCGGTTTGGCAGGGGTAGCAAAATTGTAGCTGAATACCTGGATGATCGACCCCTGGCTGGGTAAATCGCCGGGTCGGATGGTGACCTGGTCCCCCACCCGCCGGACGGGAACCGTGCCCATGAGTGCCAAAAAATCCTCCAACGGGAATAGATCACAGGTTGTATCCGCCGCCTGGGTGCGGAAATGGGTCGGGACAATGACCTTGGGATTGAGGGCTTGCACCGCTTGCGCCGCCTCCTGGGGATTAAACGCCTTATCTCTGCCACCAACGGGGATGAACAGGACATCCGGTTTACCCAAGAGAATTTGTTGCTCTACGGTAATCGGGGTCGCCGTCCCCCCCAGGTGCAAAAATCGGATGCCCGCCTGCGTCCAGCTCCAGCACACATTGGCACCAAAGCGGCGACCTCCCAGCCGGTCATGGTTGGTCTGAAACCCCGATATTTTGAACCCATTCGCCAGTTCGTAGTCCCCGGAAACCGCCAACACTCTGGGGTCGCCCGGTAAATCCACCACATACCCCTCATCCAACAACAAACTGCTCACCAGCACCAAATCCGCCTGCACCCGGGGTTGCCGGTAGCCCTGGGTACAGCCCCCCGGTAAAAAAGGGTTCACTAAAATCCGTAAACCGCCGCCGGTCAAGAGAAAACAGGTATGCCCCAAAAACTGAATGGTTACGCCTGGGGGTGCCCCTTGAGCCAACACCCGCCCCGTTGCCACCAACACCCCAGCCCCAATTAACATTTCCCGTCGTTTCATCCCTGATTCCCGTTTGGTTCGCACTTCAGCCTACCGCAATTTGGAGAAGTGTAAACCACTCCCGCTGTTCCCTGGCGGGCTTTTTCATAACCTCCAGCGATCCCAGGACAACTCTTCCCGGTTGACCCCCAGCTTATTCATTTTCATTTCATTTTTAGGGCACCTCTATATTATTTATTGGAACCAACCGGTAACCGGGGTGCCCCCCTGCGACCCCTGTTCTAAATTAGGAAGTGGTTGACACGAAACAATTTTTTAGATTACCTTATTAAAGGCATCAAGTTATTTTGTTGCTAACCCTCGACCAAGTAAGGAGGCAAATGGTATGGACGTTCCTGGCAGTAGTAGTTGCATAGCTACTTTGCAAGAATCTGTCCCTTCGGATGAAGACCCCTTCCAGAGTTCCTGCTGTGGTCAGTGGACGATTGAGCAGATGAATTTACCTGATTTGGTTCTGGTTTAGAGCCTGTAGGTTCATCTCTAGTCGCCGCTGGGCACGGCGATTGTACCCATAAGGAGATGAGCCATGAAAAGTCTTAAATCCCCCTTTTGGTGACGTTTTTTGCACCCCCGCTTGGAAGCATAGCGAGTGTCGGATTGGGCACGGCGGCTTTCCTGGGTGTGTTTTTAGGTGAATCCCGTACAGCATTTTGACAACCTGTGAGGTGCAGGGGCAGTTGGTAAACCTTTGTCCCCTCATTTAATTGGAATGATGCTGTGAGTTTGCTTCCGTTTCCCTAGGGCTGAAGCGGTAGATGGTTGGTGGTGAAAATTCAGCTAATTAATATGTAATTTGCCATCAATTGTTTGTTGCTTAGCGATTAAGAGAAGCGGACTGGTTTCGATTCCGTTTGGGCTGTCAAAACGGGTTGGTTTTTCATGTCTCAATGTTGAACGTTTAAGTTCTCAGCCCCATTAATTTTTGCTAATTTCCAATTTTTTGGTGAATGGAGGTGAGGTCATGTTTGAAATCTGCCTGTCCTGCGCTGTTGCCGAAGCACTCGTGGGAATCACCCTAACCGACCTATTGGCTGTCACGCTGGGTCATATGTTGCTGGTTGCCTATGAACACTCGATTGGTGATGTTTCCCGGCAGTTTTTTTCTAAAACCTGAAAGTGTTTGAATTTGTTGTTTGGTTTGGAAATGTTTGCAAATTCACTCTTTGAATTAAAAGGAGGTCAATGATGCGGAATGCGCCCAACCCCACCCGCCGCCGGGGTAATACCAATGAACGTGCCTTGGAAAATGCCCGACTGTCCTTGCGTGCCCTACAGGAAGCGAGCAGTAGTGTCGAGCAGGTGTTGCTCTCTCTGAGTAGCCATCGGCAGGGACTCACTGAGTTGGATGTGGTTGCTCGCCTGCGCCAGTACGGCAAAAACGAAGTGACCCACGAAAAGCCACCCACTTGGTATGTGCAGTTATTCAAGGCGTTCAACAATCCCTTTGTCTGGATTTTGGTGGCGTTGGCGGCGGTCTCCTATGTGATGGACTATGCCATTGCAGAGCCGGAGGACAAAGACCTTACCGCTGTGATAATTCTGTCCGTCATGGTGCTGGTGAGCGGTTTCCTGCGGTTTTTTCAGGAATACCGTTCCACCCAGGCGGCAGAAAAGCTGAAAGCCCTAGTCAGAACGACGGCTACGGTGATTCGCCGTGATCACCTCGGTTCTCCTGGAGTGCGCCGGGAGGTGCCCCTGAGCGACCTGGTTCCGGGGGATGTGGTGGCGTTGTCGGCGGGGGATATGATTCCGGCGGATGTGCGGCTGTTGACTTCCAAGGATTTGTTCGTGAGTCAGGCGGTGCTGACCGGGGAATCCCTGCCGGTGGAAAAATATGACACCTTGGGTAGTGTGGTGGAAAAACGGGCAAATGTGCAGGTGCCCTCGGATCAGGTGAGTGCCTTGGATACGCCCACCGTCTGCTTCATGGGTACTAATGTGGTGAGCGGCACCGGGACGGCGGTGGTCGTTTCAACGGGGGATCGCACCTACTTCGGTTCCCTGGCGAAAAACATTGTGGGCAAGCGGGTACTCACCAGTTTTGAACAGGGGGTCAACCGGGTTAGTTACCTGTTGATCACCTTCATGGCGGTGATGGTGCCGATTGTTTTTCTCATTCAATGGGTGACTAAAGGCAATCTTCTCGATGCCCTGCTGTTTTCCCTGTCCGTTGCCGTCGGGCTAACCCCGGAAATGCTCCCCATGATCGTGACCGCCAATCTCGCACGGGGGGCAGTCGTCATGGCAAATCAAAAGGTGGTGGTCAAGCGCATCAATGCCATTCAAAATTTTGGGGCGATGGATGTACTTTGTACGGATAAAACGGGTACATTGACCCTGGATAAGATCATTCTGGAACGCCATGTGGACATTCATGGTCAGGAAGATGAGGAACCCCTGGAATATGCCTACCTGAATAGTTACTACCAGACGGGCTTAAAAAACCTGCTGGATGCGGCGGTGCTGGAACACGTGGAATTAAATACGGAACTCAAACCGGCGGAAAACTACGCCAAGGTGGATGAAATTCCCTTTGACTTTGTGCGGCGGCGGATGTCGGTGGTGGTGGAACCGCAGGGGGGACACGCAGAAAGTAAGCATATCTTGATTTGCAAAGGGGCGGTGGAGGAACTGTTCAACGTTTGCTCCCATGCCAAATATCACGGCGAAATCATCCCCATGAGTGAGGCTGTGCGGCGGGAAGGACTGCAAGTGACCCAAAGCCTGAATGAAGATGGGTTTCGGGTGATTGCCGTCGCCTACAAGGAAATGCCCATTCCGTTGGATACCGTTCCCACCTACGGCACCCAGGATGAATGCGACCTGATTTTGGTGGGGTATCTCGCCTTTCTCGACCCGCCCAAAGATAGTGCGATTGAGGCGATTAGGGCACTGCGGGATAACGGTGTGACGGTGAAGGTGATTACGGGCGACAACGATATTGTCACACGCAAAGTCTGCAAGGAAGTGGAATTGCCCGTACAGGGGGTGCTGGTGGGTAGCCAGATTGAACGGATGAGCGATGCGGAATTAACCGCCCAACTGGACACCACCACCATCTTTGCCAAAGTTTCTCCCCTGCAAAAAGCCCGCATCATCCGGCTGTTGCGTGAACAAGGGCATACGGTCGGCTACATGGGCGATGGCATTAACGATGCGGCGGCACTGCGGGATGCGGATGTGGGCATTTCGGTGGATACCGCCGTAGATATTGCCAAGGAATCGGCGGACATTATCCTGTTGGAAAAAAATCTCATGGTATTGGAGCGGGGGGTGATTGAGGGGCGGCGCACCTTTGCCAACATTCTCAAATACCTGAACATGACCGCCAGTTCCAACTTTGGCAACGTGTTCAGCGTCATGGGGTCGAGTGCCGTACTGCCCTTTTTGCCCATGCAACCCATCCAATTACTCACCCAAAACCTGATCTACGACCTGTCCCAAACCACCATTCCCTTTGACACTGTGGATCAGGATTTTCTCCGCCGACCCCAGAAGTGGAATGTGCCCAATATCGGGCGGTTCATGCTGTTTATTGGTCCGATTAGCTCCATTTTTGACTACGCCACCTACATCGTTATGTGGTTTGTGTTTGGGGCAAATACGCCAGAAGAAGTAAAGCTGTTTAATTCGGGTTGGTTTGTGGAAGGGCTACTCTCGCAAACCCTGGTGGTGCATATGTTGCGGACGGCGCGGGTGCCCTTTGTGCAAAGCTGGCCCTCTCTGCCGGTATTGCTTTCTACGGGTACTGCCATCATCGCCGGGATGATCCTACCGTTCACGCCGCTGGGGGCAGGCTTGGGGATGGTACCGCTACCAGCCAGGTATTTCCTGTGGCTGTGGTTTATTCTCGGCTCCTATTGCCTGTTGACCCAGTACCTCAAGGGCTTCTACATCCGCACCTTTGGCAAATGGTTGTAGGGGTTTTTCTGGCTGGACACTGGCTACCCTAAAATCATGCTTGGGGTAGCTGGTATAAAGTTCTGTTTTTTTTCTTCAACCTTGTTCACTTATCGCTTAGGAGATAGTTCCATGAATTTCAATGTCTTAGAGAATCCGTTAGCCGCCCTTTTTGCTGTTGCCGCTATTTTCATCGGGTACTATGCCTTGATTTATTTCATCGTAGTTGTGTTGATGAAACAGGGCGTTCCCCAACAACGCCGACCCCGTTATTGATTTGATTTTGGCTAATACTACCAAGCCCCTCATTGCGCCGGGAAACTTGGTGTTTTTGGGGCTGGTATCCTGCCAAATTTTGATGGCAATCCCAAGGCATTGGCTGATATTTGGGAGAACCCAATTGGGGGGCAAAATTCCCTTGGGATATGCACCAGGTTTCCAGTTAAAATGCTTTGGTTGGAGCGGCGAGGCATACTGGAGAATAGCTTATGACTCAAATCGAGTTTGTCATTCGGCTGGGGGTGGCGTTTCTCCTCGGTTCAGCCCTGGGGTTAGAACGCCAGTGGCGACAGCGCATGGCTGGTTTGCGAACCAATACGTTGGTGGCGACGGGGGCGGCTCTGTTTGTCATGCTCTCGGCTCTGACTCCGGGGGATTCCAGCCCAACCCGGGTTGCCGCCCAGGTGGTATCTGGCATTGGCTTTTTGGGCGGTGGTGTGATTTTGCGGGAAGGGCTGACGGTCAGGGGGTTGAATACAGCCGCAACGTTGTGGTGTGCCGCCGCCATCGGTGCTTTAGCGGGCGCAGGACTTTTGTTTCACGCCAGCGTGGGAGCCGTAGCCGTGCTGGTAGCCAATTTGCTGTTGCGTCCCTTGGGTCATCGCATCAACCAGCAACCCCTCAAAGGCACGGAATTAGAACTTTGCTACCGCTGTGAGGTGATGTGCCGTGCCCAAGCCGAAGCCCATGTGCGGGCATTGCTGTTACAAACGGCGGCTGGTGGCAAGCTCCGGTTGCGTTCCCTTTACAGCGAAGACGTGGAAAACCATCCCGACCGGGTCAGTATCGAAGCGGATTTAATCACCCAAGAACGGGATGATGCCCTGGTGGAACAAATTATCAGCCGCCTGAGCTTAGAACCGGGCGTAATTGCCACCCACTGGCGCATTATTGAACAGGAATTTGGCTGAAACGTTATTTTGGCAACCTTTTTATCATTCACAATGGTCACAAGGACACCGCTCCCGTCCAAGGTTGCTACAGTGATATTAAATTAAGGGCACCCCTATTTATTTGAACCAATTGAAGGTTATCTCGTTGGAATACCGATCCTAATGGCTACGCCACGCAGGCTATCGAGAACCAAGGGCGGGGGGTGCCCCCCTGCGACTGCTAACTTTGAATTGATAGAGGTGCCCTTAAATAAATAAAATAAACTAAAGTAATTACTCCAAAGACTACTGCGGAAATGCCCCCGATGCCCGCCACCACCGACCAAGAACTGCTCTGCTTGAGTTTTTCCCTGTCGCCTACTAACCAAGCCCTGCTCCCTGCCCACGAATGCTTGGAAGTGCTCCCGTTACCCCTGAGCCAAGTGGTGGGGATTCCCGATATGCCCCCAGCGGTGATGGGCGTCGCCAACTGGCGGGGTGAAGTCCTGTGGTTGCTGGATTTAGCCTACTGGTTGGGTTTTGGTTCCCTCCCAGAACTGTACCCCCAACAAATGAATTACAATGTGATGATAATCACTCAGGACAAACAACGGCTGGGGCTGGTGGTCGCCCAAGTGGGGCAGATGTTTTGGTGTCCCCTCGCCGAGTTGCAGTCGCCCCCTGGGACGGAAATGACCCCGGTCTTAGCCCAGTGTTTGCGGGGCTATTGGGTGCAGGAACAGATTTTTTTGGTTTTGGATGGGCAGGGCATTGTCCAGTCCTTGGGTGCAAATTAGTAAATCCCTGGGAACAGCTTTTTCACCGTTTGTTGATAGGTCTGATACTCTGGGAATTTGGCGGTTAACCATGCTTCTTCCTGGGCGGCTTTGCGGTCAAAAAATAAACCGAAGGCTAAAGCACAAATACCGTGCCATAAACTCATCCGCCACAGGGCATAAGCCAACGCCAAAAAAATCACACTGGCGTAAATCGGATGGCGCACCCAACGATAAACGCCCGTCGTCACCAAGCGGCTGTCATCGGTCGGGTGGGGCAAAGGCGTGAGATTATTGCCCAAGTGCCAAATTCCACCCATACCTAAGCACAACCCTACCGCCCCCAGTAGGATGACAACTGGTAATTTTATGCTCAAGGGTAACGTACCTACGGGGACAACGGGGAGCAGGATAAAAACAACACCTAAAACGGCTTGACCCAGCACCCAATATTCTCCCCGTTGATTGCGCCACCAATCCGAACGAAAACCCCACTTTTCTAACATCTCCAGTTCCCCCCGTTTACGTCAAACCCGTTACGAAACTGACCATAACACCTGTTATTACCCCGATCCCCAAACCAACCGCTGGGTGCCATTTTAGCTTGCCAATCACCAATAGGGCAACCGCAAGTAATAGCATATTGATCCCAATCCGCAGGGGTTGTTCGCTGGGAATAATGGCAGGCAATAGGTTAATCGCAGCAGACAAAACCATGCCAACCACAGCGGGGTTAACCCCTGATAAAAAGTGTTTGACGGGCTGTAAATGCCGCACCTTTTGATAATAGCGAGACAGGATAAACATCAAGATAATTGAAGGTAAAAACAAACCGATGGTGGCGACCATTGCCCCGCTCAATCCCCCGACCCGAAAACCAGCAAAAGTGGCAATCACTGCAATTGGTCCTGGGGTGAGTTGACTAATCGCCACCCCATCAATAAATTCCTGTTGCGTCAACCAGTGCAAATGGTCAATTAATAACTGTTTCAGCACCGGGATCAGGACAAAACCACCCCCAAAGAATACCAATCCTACCTTCACAAACGTTAAACCTAAGGTGAACACATCAACAGCCTGGGGTGGCACGACCGTGTTGGTTGCCGAGGTGATTTGATGGGGTAAAACCTGCATGGCTAACGGTAAACCAATGACCGCTTGGGGCTGATTGACAGACTTTTTGGCGGGGGGTTTGCGGGGGGTTAATTTAAGCAGTAAACCAACTACGCCTGCCATACCGAGAATCAATATGGGATTGATGCGGGTTAAACTGCCAACACAGCCTGCTAAAGCCAGTCCCAAGGCAATCTTAGAGCCAATCGCCTTTTGTCCCATAGACCAAGCCGCCAGGAGAATAATGCCAATCACCACCGGCGCAATGCCCTCTAAAACCGCCTGCAAAGAGGGAATTTGATTGAATGTGAAATAGAACCACGATAGAACCATCACCGCCACCAAAGAAGGGAGTAAAAACAGCAGACTCGCCCATAAACCGCCCCAAAAACCATGCAGACGATAGCCAATAAATAAGGCGGCATTGACCGGAAAAGAACCTAAAATTTGACTGAGGGCGACCCCATGCAAAAACTCTTCTGTTTCCAAACACCGCCGCCGTTTGACAAATTCATCTTCCATGAGGGCAATCATGGCAATGCCCCCCCCAAAACCAATGGAACCTAATTTGAGAAACAGCCACATCATCTCGGTTAAGCTGGGCATTTTTTGCGAATAGTGCCCTTCTGGAACTGGAATGTCTGTCATTGGATTCCCTCCGAAATATCAAAATTGCTAAGTAATTGCTAAGTCATTAAAAGTGGTTGATCACCCGTTGCATGATGGCACTGGCATTCAAGGCGATTTCCTTCGCCTCGGGAGCGTAAATCATTAAAAACATGGCTAAGGGGTCAACTGCGGCAACCTCGACCAAGCCATCCGCACATTCCTGAATCACCACATTGCACGGAAACATGACGGCCGCTCGACCATCCACCTGCAACATATCAAAAGCGACTTGGGGGTGACAGGCACCGAGGACGTGGTAACGGCGGAAATCCTGGTTGAGTTTCTGCCGAAAAGCTCGCTGTAAATCCATTTCCGTCATCACCCCCATGCCTTCTTTTTGGAGTGCCTCTTTGACTAAGACGAGGACTTGGTCAAAATCCATCGCCACCGTGCGCTGAAAGTAGTACATCCCTCCCTCCCCAAGGATTGACTGTCCCTGCTTGCCACCAAGGACAAACATTCTGTATATTGAATATATAACTATTTAGTTAAATACGTCAACTGAGGTGAAGGTATGGCGAACGTGGTGGTGATTGGGGCGGGTTTGGGGGGATTACCGGCGGCCTATGAGTTGCGGCACCGTTTAGGGCGGCAGCACCGAGTGACGTTGGTTTCCGAGTTCCCCCAATTTACGTTTGTCCCCGGGCTGGTGCAGGTGGGGTTGGGGCAGATTCCCCTGGCGCAGGTGCAGTTGGATGTGGCGATGCTGGCTGGCTACCACAACCTGGACTGGGTGCAGGGGCGGGTTCGACGCATTGACCCGGTGGTGCGGCGGGTGTACACGGCGGCTCAGGAATTGCCCTACGACTATCTGGTGATTGCCAGTGGGGCGGAATTGGCGAATGATTTACTGCCGGGGTTGGGGGTGTACAGCCATTCGGTGTGCACGCCTGCCCATGCCCTAGCGGCTCGGTCAGCCTGGGAGCAATTTGTCCAAAATCCGGGTGATTTGGTGGTCGGGGCGGCGCCGGGGGCAGGCTGTTTTGGGCCGGCCTATGAATTTGTCCTGTTGGCGGAGGCGGATTTGCGGCGGCGGGGGCTACGTCAGCAGGTCAACATTACCTACATTACCCCGGAACCCTACATTGGGCATTTGGGGGTGAAGCAGGTGAAAAATGCCCAGGAATTGACGGAAAAACTGATGCACCAACGGGGGATTCAAACCGTCACCAATGCGCGGATTGTCGCTGTGCATCCCGACCGGGTGGAATTGGCGGATGGGCGGGTGTTTCCCTTTGGCTACAGCATGATTTTACCGGCCTTTCGGGGGGCGGAGTTTGTGCGGGTATCGGGGCTGGGCAACGAAAAAGGGTTTTTGCCGACCCTACCGACGCTCCAGCATCCCCAGTACCCGGAAATTTACGGGGTGGGGGTGAGTGTGCATCTCGACCAACCGGATCAAACTCTGGTGCCCATCGGTTTACCCAAGAGTGGTCAGATGACCGAAGCGATGGCGATGGTAGCGGCACACAATATCGCAGTGGCGTTGGGGGCGGTGCAGGCTCCACCTCATGTGCCCACCCTGGAAGCCCTGTGTTTTGCCGACTACGGCGGAACCGGCATTGCCTACATCGCGGCACCCGTCCTCCCTGACCCGATGACGGGACAACGGCGTTATTCCTATGCGGCGGCGGGGCGATGGGTCACCTGGGCAAAGGCGGCTTTTGAGCATTATTTTATGATTAAAATGCGTTTGGGTTTGGGGTTGCCCTGGTTTGAGAAACTGGGCATCCGGTTATTATTCGGACTGGCTCTTTCCCAACCCGCACCCGCCCATTTGCTTGCGCAACCGATGCAGGTGTAAAACCATGACCCTCTCCCTGGCTGAGGAGCAAACAACGCCCGATTTTGAGCGGTTAGCCGAATTGTTCAAACTGATGGCCGATCCGAGTCGGTTACACATTTTGTGGTGTATTGGTCAGGGGGAGTCGAGCGTGGGCGAAATTTGTACCCGCACGGGTTTGAGTCCGGCGAATGTTTCCAAGCACCTACAAATGTTACGGTTGGGGGGGATTGTCGCCTGTCGAAAAGAAGGCAATAGCCGCATTTATTTCCTCTCCGACCCTCACTATTTCACCCTGTGCGCCCAAGCCTTGATCACGTTATCCAACACCCATCAGGAGGTAGTTTCCTCATGCGACGAATAGGGATTTTACTGGTTTTTATAGCGTTGCTTTTCGGTTGGTCGCTCCCGGTTTGGGCTAGCATTGACCCCCAGCAATTGGGCGAGGCGGTCACCGAAATTGAATTATTAGACCAAATGCGTGCGGGTTTAGCCAGTAGTTTAACCGGCACAACAACGGAGCCAACGCTGGATACCTTTAAGACGGTCTGTGCGCCGGTGGGCAAACAAGCCCAAAAAATTGCCCAGGACCACGGTTGGCAGGTGCGGCAAGTGGCATTGAAGTACCGCAATCCCCAGCATAAACCCCAGGATTTAACTGAAGAAAAAGCCCTGGCGGAGTTAATCGAACATCCCGATCTCCAAGCCTTTTGGCAAGTGGATGCCCGGGGGGTGAATTACTTTCGACGGATCAATGTGGAAGCCAGTTGTCTCGCCTGTCATGGGGCAAAAGCAACCATACCCGCTTTTGTGAAAAACAAATATCCCACGGATTTAGCCTACGATTTCCAAGTTGGCGATTTACGGGGAATGTATCATGTGCTGATTCCCAACCCACCGGAACCATCAACCGCATCAGCCCCCTAAAAGTTCAACAATATTTGATTTGATAACTATAGCAATCCTACTTGATTAGTGAACAGAGATTTCCCAGAACCAAGGACGGGGGCAGTGCCCCTGCGACCCCTATTCTATTCTCACTTAGGATTGCTCTATCATGTCAATGTTCAGCGAGGGAAATGGATGGCAAAAATTTGCTGGCTGGGGGGGGTTACGGGTAGCCATTTGTGGTGGCAAAAAATGGTTTTGGTGGGGTTAAGTGGTCTATGGTTTTGGTTAGCCACGTCCGCCCCAAGTCATGCCCTCATCCGCACCATTTCCGAAACGCCCAACCAAGTGGTCATCCAAGCCCGTCATCAACTCCCCGATGAAGAGCGTTTGACCTGGCAGGTGATTCTGTTTGCCCGCCCCCATCAGTTGCAACTGCGGTTGGTGGGTTTTCCTGAACGCTATCATTTTCGCCACCCGCAACCTTTGGTACTCACCACCCCGGATGGGCAAACATGGCTGGCCGCCGATGATTTCCCGAAAGCGGCTACGGTTGCCAATGTGGGTCAATTTGACCTACTGCCCCTAGCGGATGAATTACTGCCAGAGGGATTCCCGCCGAAACAGCCCTTGCGGGTCACCCTGCCTTTGGTGGCAGGGGAACGTCACCTCACCATCCCCACGGCGGTACTTCTGGAATGGCAGGAGGTGATTCACCAGGGGAAAAAACTGGGGGCGTAGTTTGGGGCAACCTTGAGACATTTAAGGGTACTGCTAAAAATGGGTTGCAGGGGTGTAGCCCCCGTTGTTGGTTTGCGATAATGGGCATTTTAATCAGATAAACTTCAATGGGTGCAAATCAATAAAAGTGCCCTTAATTGAGCTTTTAATTGAGATGATGATTGCCAATTCCAGGGAAATGCTTGGGAAATTATTTTGCCAAACCGTGTTCCAGGGCAAAGCGCACCAGTTCCGTACGGCTGTTGGTGCCGGTCTTGCTAAATAAACGGCTCACATACTTTTCCACATTCCGCACGCTGGTTTCCAACCGATGGGCAATTTCTTTGTTCATCAACCCCTGCGCCAGCAATTCCAACACACTCCGTTCCCGGGGGGTCAAATCCAAATCCAGCGGTTCTTTGGCAATCACTCCCCCCTGGCGTGCCAAAAGTGCCTTGATTTCCGCCAATTCCTGCGCCATATCCGTGGGTTGGGGTTCCGCTTTCCGCAGAAGATTCTCAATCACCGCCACCAACTCATCCGGGTCAAAGGGCTTGGCAATATAGCCATCCACCCCGGCCCGAAAGCCAGCAATCCGGTCTTTGGTCATCCCCCGTGCCGTGAGAAACACCACCGGCAAATGCTGAAACCGGGGGTCATCCCGCAGTTGTTTCAGGAACTCATAGCCGCTCACCTGGGGCATCATCACATCGGAAACCACCAGGTCAGGTTTCTGTTTTTGCAATAGTTCCCAGGCTACCTGGGCATTGGCCGCCGTCGTCACCGTGAAGCCACTGTCTTCCAAATAGGCTTGTACTGCCTGGCGCAACCCCGGTTCGTCATCCACAAGCAGAATGTGATGGGTCATATGGCTTGCACTTAGTTAATGTTCATAACTTAATTGATATGGATAGATTACCATATTACCCAGAACCAAGGGTGCTACGACCGCTAACTTTGCACAGAGGTGTCCTTAGGTGAATCATAGGATTACTCAGAACTAGAGTTAGGTTATACCGTCAAATTATTCAGTTTCTCAACATTGATACCCACAGTTGCAGTGAGATTGCCATATAGCAATCCTACTTGATTGACAAACGGAAATTCCGCAGAACCAAAGACGGGGGCGGTGCCCCTGCGACCCCTATTCCATTTTCATTGAGGGTTGCTATAGATGTGTTCATTCCCGATAGAATCTTAATCTGTCAAAAATCTTTTGAGACTGGGTTCTGCCAAGAGGGGCTTGGTGGCGGCAATCAATTTGGCACCCCACAAATTCTCAATTAAGAAAGGGATTTTGCCATAGCGGCGGTCAATTTTCAGGGCTTCTTCTGCCATTTGAATCCCCTTTTGTTTTTGCCCTTGGGTATAGTACAAAACCGCAATCGCCAACATGGGTTCAGCCGCTTTGGGGTCAATTTTAACCGAGGCTTGCCAATGACGACGGGCAGATTCCCGGTCGCCCATTTCAAAATTCACCAAACCGATATTATTAATCGCTGGCCAGAATTTTTTATCCTGGGCAATCGCTTTTTCATACTGGGCAATCGCCTGGGGGTATTGATTTAATTTCAAGTAAGTATTCCCCAGATTAAATAGCCCTTCCACATTATCCGGTTTGATTGCCAACCCCGCCTGCAAATAACGCAACGCCTGGGGATAGTTGTCCTGGCGCAGGGCGAGAGAGCCGAGGGTAAATAAAATACCGGGATTATCCGGGGCAATTTTATAGGCTTCCTGAAGGGCATTGGTCGCCTGTTTGAGGTCATCCTGACGTAAATACAATTGCGCCAAAATTACCCAGGGTTCAAAACGATTGGGTGCCAGTTGGGTGGCAAGCCGAGCATTGGCAATCGCCCGTTTCCCATCCAGAGCCTGGACTTCACTCAGCACCCCCACTTCCCGGGCCAGGTCAACCCCCTGGGCTTCCAACTGTTCCGGGCGCAGTTCCAACACGTAGGGCACCATCGCTGGCCCCGGTAATGCCCAGGCGAGTACCCCCAATCCCACGACCCAGCCCCAAGCCAGTTTACCCTTCATCTTTGGCTCCATCGTCCTCTGTACTCCCCATCATAAGTGCGGTTGCCATCACGATTTTAATACCTTTTAATAATTCTTCCACCCAACGACCGGGAATGGGGGATTTGGGGTTACCTGCCAAATTCACAACAACCACCCTTTGGCAATGAGATATTCGGCAATTTGCACCGCATTCAGTGCCGCCCCTTTGCGAATTTGATCCCCGCACAACCACAAATCCAAACCGCAGGGGTGGGATAAATCCTGGCGAATCCGACCGACTAAAACCGCATCCTTACCCGAAGCATTGATGGGCATAGGAAAGTAATTGTTTTGCCAATCTTCAACTAATTCCACCCCCGGACTTTGGGCTAAAATTTCCCGAGCTTTGGCCACTGGGAAGGGTTGGGTAAATTCCAAATTCACCGCCTCCGAATGCGCCCGCAGTACCGGTACCCGCACACAGGTCGCCGTTAACCGCAAATCCGGGATACCCATAATTTTGCGGCTTTCTTGGATCATTTTCATTTCCTCTTGACAATACCCCTGGTCATTGCAGGGACTGTTGTGGGGAAATAAATTAAATGCCAAGGGATAGGGAAAAATCTCTGTTGTTACCGGGGCATTCGCCAAAATTTGCTGGGTTTGTTGGCGCAATTCCTGCATCGCCCGTGCCCCCGCCCCACTCGCCGATTGATAGGTCGCCACCACCACCCGCCGGAGTGGTTGCACCCGGTGCAAAGGATAAATGACCACACACAGGAGAATCGTGGTGCAATTGGGGTTGGCAATGATGCCCTGATGGGTTTGCAAAGCGTGGGGATTCACCTCCGGCACCACCAAGGGCACCTGGGGTTCCAGGCGAAAGGCACTGGAATTGTCAATCACCACCGCCCCCTGTTTCACCGCTACGGGTGCCCATTCCCGGGACACACTCCCCCCCGCCGAAGCCAGGACAATATCTAAATTTTGTAATTCTGATGTACAGACTGGTCGCACAGTCAAGGACTCCCCCAAAAAGTCCAGGGACTGTCCCGCCGACCGGGGGGAAGCCAAGAGCCGCAATTCCCCCACCGGAAACTGCCGTTGCGCCAGGAGTTGGAGGATTTCCGTGCCCACCGCCCCGGTTGCCCCCAGCACCCCCACCCGATAGGTTCCCATATTCGTGAATCCGTGAACAATAACGCTAAGATACTATATGCACAACTGGGCGAAAATTTATGAAAATTACGCAGGAACCCTTACCCAAAAGTCAACTGGGCATACGGGTGGAAATCCCCGCCGCTGATGTGGCAAAACGGCATGACATGGTTTTTCGGCGACTGATGAAAACGGTGCGCCTGCCGGGGTTTCGCCAGGGGAAGGTACCTGCTCACGTCCTGCGGCAATACGTGGGGGATGAGGCGATTCGCTTTGCGGTGGTGGAGGAACTATTGGAAACCACCATGCCCCAAGCCCTGAAAGAAATTGACGTGCCTACGATTGGGAAACCCTCCTTGCGGGAGGAGGTGGAAACTCTGGTGCGGAAGTTCCAACCCCAGGAACCCTTTGTGTTTCAGATCGCCATTGATGTCTGGCCGGAAGTTACCCTGGGGGATTACCACAATTTATCCATCCGGGCGGCTAAATATGAATTTGACCCAACCGACGTGGAGGACATCCTCCGGGCACACCAGGAGAGAAGGGCAACCCTGGTACCGGTGGAACGTCCCGCCCAGGTGGGGGATGTGGCGGTGATTGACATGGACGGCTACCGGCAGACGGAAGCGGGACGCGGGGAGGCGATTGACATCTTCGAGCACCGGGATATGCAGGTGGAGGTTGACCCGGAAGATTGGGAATTTTATCAGGAAGTGGTTGAGGCACTGGTGGGGATGCAGGTGGGGGAAACCAAGGAAGTGACCCTGGTTACCGGCGATCAGGGGTGGGAACCGGATATGCTCAACCAAACCTTTATTTTGGTAATCACCCTTAAGGAATTGAAAGAACGGGAATTACCCGAACTGGATGACCTGTTTGCCCAGGCGGTGAGTGATTGTGAAACCATCGCCGAACTCCGGGATTTTTTAAGGGAACGGCACGAAAAACAGATGGCGGAGCGCACCCAAGAGAGCGTTGAACAGGGGATCACCGATGCGCTCGTGGCAATTACCACCACCGAACTGCCCCACACCCTGGTGGAGCGGCATTTGAACGAATTACTCCATGATGTGTTGAACGACTTTGTCCAGCGGGGCATTGACCCCGAGGACGTGGAAGCCTGGTTGACCGAGGAGCGGGTGCAGGAAATGGGTAAGGCATTGCTCCCGGTAGCCGAGCGGCGGGTGAAAGGAATTCTGGCATTGAAAGCCGTTGCCGAGCGAGAACATCTCACCCCTGACCCGGAGGCGATTGCCCAAAAGATTGCCGATGCCCGCCGCACCAAAATGGGAGATGACCTGAGCGAAGCGGAGTTAACCCAGGTCGTCCAGGAGTCCCTGCGTCTGAAAATGGCAATGGCATGGCTACAGGAGCGGGCGCAGATTACCTGGGTGTCCCCGGCAGAACTGTTGCGAGAACTGGAGGAGGAGGAACTGGCATCCGAGTCAGAACCCACCCCTACAGCTTCCATTGAAGAGAACACCACCCCTGCAACAGAGCCGTTAGAAGCACCGGTAGGATCGGCGGCACCAGAATCAGAACCCACCCCTACAGCTTCCACTGAAGAGAACACCACCCCTGCAACAGAGTCGTTAGAAGCACCGGAAGCATCGGCGGCACCGGCAGAGGAACCCACCCCCCCTGTCGCATCGGAGGCTTGAGGCATAATGGGAAACAACAAGCAAACGGCGGGTTTATCAGGTGGCACAATCATGATTACCAGTACAACCGAGATGGCAGGGATTACCAGTGTGACCGGGGAGATGATCCAGGAAGCTCCGCCCCGCCCAGAGACCGGGTTTAACGTCCAGGAACGCCTGCTCCAAGCCCGGATTCTGGTACTGGGTAGCCAGGTCAACGATGCGGTGGCGAATCAATTGGTGGCGAGTTTGCTGTATTTGGATGCCCAGGACCCCACCAGCGATATTAAATTATTCATCAATTCCCCCGGCGGGTCGGTGACGGCAGGG
The DNA here is from genome assembly GCF_022984075.1 of Synechococcus sp. C9. Lineage (NCBI taxonomy): Bacteria > Bacillati > Cyanobacteriota > Cyanophyceae > Synechococcales > Synechococcaceae > Synechococcus > Synechococcus sp. C9. The sequence continues at coordinate 459,246 of NZ_JALAAD010000001.1, forward strand.
ATGGCGATTTATGATACGATGCAACAGGTGCGGGCGGATGTATCCACCATTTGCTTTGGTCTCGCCGCCAGTATGGGGGCATTTTTGCTCGCCGCCGGTGCGCCGGGTAAACGCTTCTCCATGCCCAGTTCCCGGATCATGATCCACCAACCCCTTGGGGGTGCCCAGGGACAGGCGATTGACATTGAAATTCAGGCGCGGGAAATCCTGTATCACAAACGCCGGTTAAACGAATTGCTCGCCCATCACACCCGCCAACCCTTTGAACGGATTGAGGCGGATACGGATCGGGATTTCTTTATGTCCGCCGAGGAAGCCCGGGACTACGGCTTGATTGACCACATTCTCACCCGTGATACACTCTACCCCACCGCTGTTTGAGCGTATTTGTCCTTTTTGGGAGGGTCTATGTCCCGCTACGATGCTCATCTCAAATGTTCCTTCTGCGGCAAGTCCCAGGAACAGGTACGCAAGCTAATTGCCGGACCTGGGGTCTATATCTGCGATGAGTGTGTGGAGCTTTGCAACGAAATCCTGGAGGAGGAGTTGGCGGAAGCCCGGGCGATGACCCCCACCCAAAAACGCCGTCCTGCCCCCAGCCGTCCCCCCGTCCCCGTGACCAGCGACCCCCTCCCCCGTCCCCAGGAAATCAAGCATTACCTGGATCAGCACGTGGTGGGTCAGCAGGAAGCCAAAAAGGTGTTATCCGTAGCGGTATATAATCATTACAAACGCCTGCGGGCGGAAACCCAGGGCACCGACGATGGGGTGGAATTGCAAAAATCTAATGTTTTGTTAATTGGCCCCACCGGCTGTGGCAAAACCCTGTTAGCGCAGACCCTGGCGAAATTATTGGACGTGCCCTTTGCGGTGGCGGATGCGACGACCCTGACCGAGGCGGGCTATGTGGGGGAAGATGTGGAGAACATTCTCCTGCGGCTGTTACAGGTGGCGGATATGGACGTAGAGCGGGCGCAACAGGGGATTGTCTATATTGATGAAATTGACAAAATTGCCCGCAAAAGTGAAAACCCCTCCATCACCCGGGATGTGTCGGGAGAAGGGGTGCAACAGGCTTTATTGAAAATTTTGGAAGGCACGATTGCCAATGTCCCCCCCCAGGGGGGTCGCAAGCACCCCTACCAGGAATGTATTCAAATCAACACCAGCAATATCCTGTTCATTTGCGGGGGGGCATTTGTGGGTTTGGAGCGGGTCATCGAACAGCGGGTGGGGAAAAAGTCGATGGGATTTTTGCTCCCGGAGGAACCGGCCACGCCCTTACCCATCAAGGAACAGCGCACCGCCTCGACCCTGCGGCAGGTAGAGCCGGAGGATTTGGTGAAATTTGGCATGATCCCGGAATTTACCGGGCGGATTCCCATCCTCGCCGTGCTTGACCCCTTGGACGAGGAAGCCCTAGCGGCCATCCTGACCCAGCCCCGCAATGCCATTGTCAAGCAGTACCAAAAGCTGATGCGGATGGACAATATCGAACTGGAATTTGCCCCGGAAGCCCTGCAAGCCATCGCCCGGGAAGCCTACCGCCGCAAAACCGGAGCCAGAGCCTTACGCAGTATCATCGAAGAATTAATGTTAGAAGTCATGTACGAACTGCCGTCCCGCCAGGACGTTGCCCGCTGTTACATCACCCGGGAGATGGTGGAAAAACGCTCCAGTGATGCGATTTTGTTGCACCCCACCGCCCGTTCGCAACCGGCTTAGGTTGATCCCGTATGTCCGCTTGGATTCCCGCCAACCCAATCCCATCCGCATTGGCAAAAACAGTCCAGGTAGCTGAGGGACAAGAACTTGAATGAGCCAAATGTTTAACCTGGTTTCTCCGGGGGATCAACGATAAAAAAACCGGACTTTTGGCAAAAAATGTTGGGTTATGAGTGCCCATCTTACCCAGAACCAAGGGCGGGGTGCCCCCCTGCGACCGCTAACTTTGAATTGTGAATTTATAGAGGTGTCCTTATGGTTTATGTAATATGTAATTTTTTGAATTCATAAAGATGCCCTTCATGGTAGTTACCTAAAAATTCCCATTGGGGGCAAAGGTTGCGATACACTAAACCTGAATTGCACTACCCTGGGTTTATGACCGAATTGCCCTCCCAATACTCCCCCCACGCCACCGAAGCCCACTGGCAAGCCTATTGGGAGCAACATCAGGTGTTTGTGGCTGACCCATCTGCCCCCGGCGAACCCTATTGCATTGTGATCCCCCCCCCAAATGTCACGGGGAGCCTGCACATGGGACACGCTTTTGAACATAGCCTGATTGATGTTCTGGTTCGGTATCATCGGATGTTGGGGCGCAATACATTGTGGTTACCTGGTACGGATCACGCCAGTATTGCCGTCAGTACTTTGTTGGAAAAAGAACTGCAAGCTCAGGGCAAAACCCGTCAGGATTTGGGGCGCACCGCCTATCTGGAGCGGGCATGGCAATGGAAGGAAACCTCCGGCAATGCGATTGTCACCCAAATTCGGCGGCTGGGTTTATCGGTGGACTGGTCACGGGAACGATTTACGATGGATGCGGGTTTGTCCCGGGCGGTAATACACGCTTTTGTGGAATTGTATCGGGCGGGGTTGATTTATCGGGGCAAATATCTGGTGAATTGGTGTCCGGCGACCCAGTCAGCGGTGTCGGATTTGGAAGTGGAATCCCAGGAAGTGGACGGTCATCTCTGGCATTTTCGTTACCCCTTGGCGGAGGGAAATGGCTTTGTGGAAGTCGCCACCACCCGCCCGGAGACGATGTTAGGGGATACGGCGGTTGCAGTCAATCCTAACGATTCCCGCTATCAAGATTTAATTGGCAAAAAAGTGATTTTACCCCTGGTGAATAGGGAAATTCCGATTATTGCGGATGCCTGGGTTGACCCGGAATTTGGTACGGGTTGCGTAAAAGTCACTCCCGCCCACGACCCCAACGATTTTGCAATCGGCAAGCGGCATCATTTGCCACTGATTAATATCTTGAATCCCGATGGTTCTCTCAATGAAAATGCCGGGGAATTTCAGGGGCAAGACCGGTTTGTTGCCCGTAAAAATGTGGTGCAAGCCCTAGAAAGTCAAGGCTATTTAGTGCGGGTTGAATCCTATCGCCATACGGTGCCCTACAGTGACCGGGGTAAAGTCCCCATTGAACCCCTATTGTCCACCCAATGGTTTGTGAAAATTGCTCCCTTATCCGAACAAGCCCTTACGGATTTTGACAACCACAATTCACCCCAATTTATTCCCGAACGCTGGGGCAAAGTCTATCGGGATTGGTTGGTCAAATTAAACGATTGGTGTATCTCCCGCCAATTGTGGTGGGGGCATCGCATTCCTGCCTGGTATGTGGTGAGTGAAACGGATCATACGATTACGGATACCACGCCGTTTATTGTTGCAGAAAATGAAGTCGAAGCCCAAAAACTCGCCCAGGCACAATTTGGGGACGATGCAGTTTTAGAACAGGACCCGGATGTATTGGATACCTGGTTTTCTTCGGGTTTATGGCCTTTTTCCACCCTGGGTTGGCCGGAAGCAACCGCTGATTTTAACCGCTATTACCCAACAACGACCCTGGTGACCGGGTTTGATATTATCTTTTTTTGGGTCGCTCGCATGACCATGTTGGGGCGATATTTCACCGGTACAATGCCCTTTCAGACCGTATATATTCATGGCTTGGTGCGGGACGAAAACAATAAAAAAATGTCCAAATCGGCGGGGAATGGGATTGACCCCTTGGTATTGATTGAAAAATATGGGGTGGATGCCCTACGCTTTGCCCTAGTCAAAGAAGTGGTGGGAGCCGGTCAAGATATTCGTTTAGATTACAATCGCAAAACCGATGAATCTCCCACCGTTGAAGCCAGCCGTAACTTTGCCAATAAAATTTGGAATGCGGCTCGATTTGTGTTGATGAATTTAGAGGGAAAAACCCCCGCAGATTTACCCCCTATTGACCCGGTTTTAGCGGAACTCAGCGACCGATGGATTTTATCCTGTCACCATCGCACCATTGCTCAGATTAACCAGGAATTAAGGGCATACAATTTGGGGGAAGCCGCCAAACTTTTGTATGAATATATTTGGGGGGATTTTTGTGATTGGTATATTGAATTGGTGAAATCCCGTCTGCAAGATGCCACCCATCCCACTCGCCCCCTTGCCCAGCGCATTTTGGCAGAAATTTTAGGGGATTTGATGAAACTTCTGCACCCCTTCATGCCCCATATTACGGAGACCCTCTGGCACAGTTTAGTGCGCCCAGAACCCGGGGTAAGTCTTGCCCGCCAACCCTATCCCCAAGCCGATCCCAGCCAAATTGACCGGGAATTGGAAACGGATTTTGACCTGGTAATTCAAATCATTCGCACCATTCGCAATTTACGGGCGATTGCCGAAATTAAACCCGGTCTGACTGTACCCATTACCCTGCAAACTCCTTCGTCTCGGGAAGAGGCGATCATTGAAGCGAGCCAGCAGTACATTTGCGATTTAGCCAAGGTGCGACCCCTCACCTGGGGCAAAGACCTGACGGCGCAACGGCAAACCCTGGTGGGGATCACTGGTACGGTGCAGGTGTTGTTACCCCTGACAGGGCTGGTGGATGTGGCGACCCTCAGGGCAAAGGTCGAACGGGATGTACAGAAAATTCGAGTACAGGCGGATGGGTTAGCCGCCCGCTTAAATAATGCCCAATTCCTCGCCAAGGCTCCCCCCGACGTGGTACAAACCCACCAAGCCCAATTGGCTGAACTCACCCAACAGATCGAACTCCTCCAAAGTCGTCTGCAACAACTGCAATAGGTACGCCCAGGGATAAGCTTTCAGTCCCAATCCGGGGTTTGGGTTGGGAATCTTAGCCGCACCGCCCCCGGACGTGATTCCATCGCTACACCGAACCGATTCCCTGAATATAGCCATCCTAACTGAGTTTAGAATACCGGTTGCAGGGGCACTGCCCCCGTACTTGGTTCTGGGAAATTTCTGTTCATTAATCAAGGAGGATTCCTATATTGGTTCGCCCATTGGGTAGAATCGCTATATCTTTGGTATAGTATAAAACGGCACTCATCAGGAACTGCGCCTTGCCTTCCACGTTTGACCCACCCAAAATTGACGAGTTTTTGGCAGAACTTGCCGCCATTCAACAAACCGGCTCCAAACGCATTGCCCTGCTGGGTTCTCGTCACGTTCCCATTACCCATCAGTACTTAATTGAACTGTTAGCCTACGCCTTGGTATTGGCGGGCAATCGGGTGTTAACTTCCGGGGCAACGGGGGTGAATGCGGCGGTAATTCGAGGCGCAATGCGGGCTGACCCAAATTTATTAACGGTGATTTTGCCCCAAAGTTTAAGCAAACAACCCCCGGAATCCCAGGAGCAACTTAAACAGGTGATGCACTTGGTGGAAAAACCCGAATACGATGACCTTTCCCTCGCCGAAGCCAGCACCCTTTGCAACAATGAAATTGTCTCCCGTTGTCAACAATTGGTGTGTTTTGCATTTCATGATAGCCATACCCTCATGGTCACCTGTCGGGAAGCGGAAGAGCAACGGAAAATTGTAACCTTGTTTTACTTTGATTGAGACTCGGCAAGTACTGATGGGGATGACATTTTTACAGTGCATTTCTAAATAATAAATAATATAGTCGTTTCACAAGAAAATGCAACACTTTGAAGCACTGGTAATCACTGTATCCCCTTCTAGGAAAGGGTTTGCAGGTAAAGGCGAATGTCGCAAACTTGTTTGAAATTACTATAAAAGGGTACTTCTAAAAATGGGTCGCAGGGGGGCACCCCCACCTTTAGTTCTGGGTAAGATGGCTATGTTAACGATGAGATTTATGGTTGGCTCAAATAAATAGAGATGCCCTATATTAAAAATAGGCAATTCTCAAAAATTTTTGGACTTTTACCGCCAAATACTCTGGATTAACTTTTAGCGGCTAATTCAGTCAGACGAACCGCTAAATTCAGAAGCGAGGGACCTAAATTCGCCAATACCGTTACGGTTCCAGCAGTGATAATAATTGTCGTCGCCAACCGAGTGAGGTTATCCGTAGCCTGACGAAACACATCAAATTTATAGTCCTGGTTTTCCACTTGCGTTTCCAACTTACTTACTTGAGTTTCCAAGTTCCCCACCTGAATCTCCAAGTTCCCTACCCGAGTCTCCAAATTTCCCACCTGAGTCTCTAAGTTATCCAAGCGGCTCTCGAGTTTATCCAAACGGCTTTCTACCTTATCCAAACGGGTGTTAATGCCACGCAATTCCGTAAGCACCTGATTCTGAAACTCTTGGGGTGATAATTCCATTGGCATAAGGGGGCTATTTCGCTCTTGTTCTAATTGTAAATAACCGCAGAAAATTAAAGCGCAATTAGATCAACGGTAACCCCGCATCCTGGGCAAATTGACGGCGGGTGGTTGGGTAATCAATCACCAATCCTTCCCCAGCAATGGGTGGCGCAGGTTGCCCTTCAATTTGTAGATAAATGGGGGCTTGGGGGTTCAAACTGCTGGCGGTATAAATCACCTGAGCTACCCGATAAATCACCGAGTAACTGCCCCCACCGCTGGTAAATTCTTGGGAAAGATTGACGTAAACCGCACCATTTTTTAATTCCAAATTGAGCAACCGAGTACCGTTGGGAATGGCGGTGGTCATGCCGTCGGGAGGGGTGCTGAGAATCAGATTGATCGCCTGTCGCAGAGCCGCCGTAGGGTCGTCCTTGGGGGCATTGAGCAACGGGTCGCTGACCAACATTTCCCTCCCCTGTTGCACCTTCAACCAGTACAAACGGGGTTGTTCCGCCGTGACCACAAACTGTTGGGATGCCGGTTGCCGGGAATGTTGCACCCACCAGACCGTACCACCCCCTACTGCGCCCACACATACGGATGCCGCCAGAGCCACCCACCACACCCGCCGGGATTTTCCCGCCAAACTTGAGCGAATCATCGTCGTACCCCCAGATATTTTTCTATTGTGCCTCAATCTTTTGAGGACGTAACCAACCGCCCTAAGTGTCCTTTACAATAGCTCAGGAACGACGAACAGGTGGACTATGAATCAACCTATCCCGGTCATCGTCACCGGTGCCGCTGGAAAAATGGGTCGCCAGGTGGTTAAAGCAGTGGCTAGTAGTAATGACTTCGTACTGATGGGGGCGGTGGATCGGCATCACCTGGGGGAGGATGTGGGGGAAGTGGCGGGCATCGGGGCATTGGAAGTACCGATTACGCCGGATTTGCAGTCTTTGTGTGCCCTGGTGGCTCAGGAAAAACAAGCGGGGGTACTGGTGGATTTTACCCATCCCCAGAGCGTTTATGAAAATGTGCGGGCGGCGATTGCTTACGGGGTGTATCCGGTGGTGGGTACGACCGGTTTAAGTTTAGAGCAAATTCAAGATTTGGCGGAATTTTGTGATAAGGCGAGCATGGGCTGTATTATTGCTCCTAATTTTTCGATTGGTATGGTGTTATTGCAACAGGCGGCGATTCAAGCCTGTCGTTATTTTGACCATGTGGAAATCATCGAATTACACCACAACCAAAAAGCCGATGCCCCCAGTGGCACTGCCCTCAAAACCGCCCAAATGTTAGCGGAAATGGGCAAAACCTATAACCCTGCTACGGTTAACGAAACCGAAACCTTACCCGGCGCTCGGGGGGGATTAGGTCCAGAACATATCCGCATTCATAGTGTCCGTTTGCCGGGACTGATTGCCCACCAGGAAGTGATTTTTGGTGCCCCAGGGGAACTTTATACCCTGCGCCATGACACCAGCGACCGCAGTTGTTATATGCCGGGGGTTTTACTTGCCATTCGCAAGGTACGGCAACTTAAACAATTGGTTTATGGATTGGAAAAAATTTTGGATTAGTTACTATAGCAATATGATTTGAGATTAGAATAGCGGTCGCAGGGGCACCGCCCCCGTCCTTGGTTCTGCGGAATTTTTGTATGCCTACGGCACGCAAGCTAATGTCAATCAAGTAGGATTGCTATAATTAGTTAGTCATTAATTTGACATGAATTCTATGCTGATAAGTGACCTCATGGACAAGCAGGAATTTTTATACCATTTATATCAGGATTGTCGGCAAAAAACCTTGGCTTTAGTTACGGATGTCACTGCAACACAACTGCAACAGCAGGTGCATCCCGAATTGAGTCCCCTGGGTTGGCATTTTGGGCATATTGCCTACACGGAAGCCCTGTGGTTATTAGGGGAACCATTGCCCTACCCTGAACTCACGCCCATTTTTCGGGTGGATGGGTATGCCAAATCCCAGCGTGGTTCTCTCTTACCATCCCCAGAGTTGCTGTGGGAATATGTGCATACTATTCGTGAGAAAATTTTAGTCAATTTATCCAAAATTACTCCTGAACAAGAGCGGATTTGGCACTGGGTAATTCAACATGAAATGCAACACCAAGAAACCATGACTGTCATCCGGGTTTTGCAAAAGAATTTAACACTCAAAATTCCAGCAGTTACCGTGCCAAAAAAGCTAATTCCTATTCCCACTGGACAAGCGATTCTTGGAAATAATGGCGTAAATGCGCTGGATAATGAATGTCCAACTTATACCCAAGACATTGACAGTTTTCAGATTCGTAACACTCCTGTCACCCAAGCCGAATTTGCGGAATTTATCGCCGCTGGTGGTTATCGGGAACCCCATTGGTGGTCTGAGGATGGGTGGGCATGGTTGCAAAAAACGAACATAACTCAGCCATTGTACTGGCAATTAGCAGATGAAGACCTGCCAGTGTGTGGCATTAGTTATTACGAAGCCGAAGCCTATTGCCGGTTTGTGGGGAAACGATTACCGACGGAGATGGAGTGGGAATGGGCGGCGCAACAGGGATTACCGACGCAGGGTCAGGTGTGGGAATGGACGGATTCTTGGTTTGCTCCTTACCCAAACTTCACCGCTTATCCCTATCCGGGCTACTCAGCCAATTACTTTGACCGTCAGCACAAAGTCATGCGGGGTGGGAGTTGGGCAACCCATGCCTATCTGCAACGCCCTAGTTTTCGTAATTGGTATCATCCGCATATCCAGTATATGTTCACTGGACTGCGTTGGGTTATAGATAGTTAGTTGTCATTAAGTGGTCAGATTGTGGTGTATTTCAAGCCTCACATTCTCGGTGGCATTTAGGGTTGTTTAACTCATTTCATAACTTTAGTTGCCCGATGAGAACTCAATGAAAATGGACAGAGGAAACGCATACACCTCGGCTTTGTTTGGGGGTTGATAATTCTAGGTATGTATTTAGAAATCCACCACTTTATCAGCGGCTAAAATGAGGCTGGGTATATCCTGATTTCCTGTAGCCATTTGTGCTCCTGAACGCAAATCTTCAGCGGTGATCCCTACGGCGGCTGAACACATGGGACAGGCTCTCACTTGTCCTCCTGCGGCGATGAATTCGTCATAGAGTTGTTGCAGGGTCATTGGGTCATTGCCCCAACGTAAGTCTAACGGTTGCTGTTTATCCACAATTCGCACTCCCTCTAAGGTCAATAGGAGTATCACTTGAACATTCCCTTTTTTTTGGATACCCCTAGCGAGTTTTAGTGCCATAAAAGCGGCGTGCAAATCGTCTGTTCCATGATTGAGGTGAATGATGATATTTTGCTTTCTCCCAGGGACTTCAGATTGCGCTGATTTAATTTCCGACTGGGCAGGAGATATAAACAGAGAGTTGATAGAAGGTATAAAAAGTGTAGTTAAAAGGCCGATTGAGCCAACCAGAACGCCCAGGGTCAGTTTTTTCATGGCAGTCTCCCCAACACTAATCATGAACAGGTTAAATTGTAGCACATTTCATCTGAATATGCTGTGGCCTGAATATGACTACTTTGGATGCTACGAGTGTGATTATGGTTGATTTCATCACTCAATTTTACTTGTCCTGTTACAATTCAATCAAATGATTTAACCAAATATATTGTTAGTTCACAGATTTTTTATGAAACGACTTAGGCGATATTTGAGTTGTTTCAATCGTCCCCAGATGGTATCTTGTTGCCGTAGTTTTGCTCCATCAAAAACTTGGTCAAAGACAAATTGATCGGCGGTCAAATTCCTCACTAAAAAAGGAGGATGGGTGATTTCTCCTAATTCTGCGGTGGGCATATTTGCAAAAGGACTGTGGGGATTATGGGTATGGGTGGCTTGCACCCCAAAGCCGATATTGGAAACTAGGTTGACCCTGGGCGTGGCGACCAAACCGCTCTGGCTAAAACAGGCAAACATAAATGGATAATCCCAAGTGTCAATTTTCCCCTGATACATCTGTTCAAATTTCTGTAACCAATATCGTGTTTCATATTCGTTATCACTGATGGATTCGACATAGCCACCGTCCCGAAATTCTGGCCAAAGTTGCATCGTCACATCGTAATACTGCCAGGCCCGCCGCCAGGTTGCCCAACCCCAACAATGAAAATACTTGGAAAAATAATAACTATAGGGAGTTACTTCCCGCCCCCGTTGATGGTTGTTGCCATTGATAGCCATCACCCGTTCTTGATCCTGATACCGTTCTAATAATTCATCACAAAAGTGAAAAAATGAATGATTTGGCAAACAGTCATCTTCTAAGATAATTGCTCGCTCTGTCCGGGAAAATACCCAATCTAAACCACTCGATACCCGCTGACGACACCCTAAATTACTTTCAGCATAATTCCGCTCCACCTCACAATCCCAATCCATATTCGCCACAATCGAGCGGGTTTGTTCACACAACACTGCTTCTTCCGCACTTCTTGGTCCATCCGCCACAATGAATAACTTTTTAGGTGCCACTTGGCGGATTACTTGAAATACTTTGGCGGTGAGTTGTGGACGGTTGAAAATTAAAAAAACGACCGGTGCTTTCAGGTTCATTATAACCTACTATTAAAAAAGCATTGACGCAATTTTTACCCTATCACATATCACTAAATTAAAAAAACTAAATTAATTAATCACGGACAGTCATACCCATCCCACAATCGGGTGGTACTGCGTAAACTACAGTGGTTGCCCTGCCCCAAGATGAGATGATCCAAAATCGGTACATCCAAAATTTTACTACATTGTAATAATTGTTTGGTCAGTTCCAAATCCGCTGGGCTAGGGGTGAGATTGCCGGAGGGATGGTTGTGCCCGACCACCAAACGGGTTGCCCCCAAGCGGATGGCTTCCCGAAAAATTTCCCGGGGGTGCGCCAGGGTTTCCGTTGCCGTGCCAATGGTCAGCACCCGAGTGCCCAGCAGACGGTGTTTGACATCCAGAAGCACAAGACCGAACCGTTCGGTTTCCGCCCACATGAGTTCCGGTGCCAGGGCGATGGCGGCCAATTCCGGGCTATCAATGGGGGTGCGCTCCAGGGGACGGCTCAAAAAGACCCGTTTGCCCAGTTCAATGGCGGCTAAAATTTTGGTGGCTTTGGCGGGACCAATGCCGGGAATGGTCATTAACTCTGCCGGTTTGATGTCCCGTAATACCGCTAGGGCATCCTGTTGATGTTGCCCCAAGGTCTGCAGGAGGTATTGCCCCAAGCCAACGGCGGAGAGTTGGCCCGACCCGGTGCCCAGGAGAATCGCCAACAATTCCCCCGTCCCCAACGCCCCTGCCCCCTGTTGCAACAGCCGTTCCCGGGGTCGCTCGGTGGTGGGCAGGTCACAGATCCGCAATCGGTAGGAATTCGTCATTTCTCAACCTATACTAGAAAAAGTGCCCTAATGTTGACCTATGCCCCGCACCAAACTTACTCCCGCTGACCGCACCCAAATTGCCCAGCGTTTTCGGGATACCCCAGCCACAGCCACCAGTCTGGCGGCAGAGCATGAGGTAAGCATCAGCACCATTATCCGTATCTTAAAGGAAGAACTCACCGAGCCGGTGTACGAGTCCCTGGTGCCCCAAAAACGGGCGGGACGGTGGCAAGAACCCGCTCCCCCGCAACCTAAGCCTCAAAACAGAAATCCAGCGTCGGTTGCCCCTAAAATTCGTTCCTACAAACCCGTCACGGATACCCCGAACGCCCCCATTCCCCTCACCCCGGAACCGTCGGAACTAACGGAACCAACGGAATTAGTCACGCCCCCAGCCGTGCCACCCCTGGAACCACCGCCCGCAGAGACGCATTCCCCCGAGGCATTCCCCGCCCCGGAACCGCCGAGTCCTGCCGGACTGGAAGAACCCGACCCCGCCGGGTTGACGGAGTGGGATGCGGATACCCAAGATGACTGGGATGAGGATGAAAACGACGAGGAGGATAGTCCCGGCGGTAGTTTTGCGCCCGCCCCTATCAGCCAGCAAATTTTACCCTTGGCTGTTTCTGCTCTCCCCCACACCTGCTATTTGGTGGTGGATCGGTTTGCAGAATTGGTCGCCCGTCCCCTCACGGAATTTAGCCACTGGGGGGAACTACCGACGACCAGCGACACAGCCCGCACCCTACCCGTGTTTGATAACCATCGGGTCGCCAAACGTTTTTCGGGGCGAGGGCATCGCATTCTCAAGGTACCGGATGCGAATTTGATCTACAAAACCAGTAGCTATCTGTACGACAAGGGCATTACCCATTTGCTGATTAACGGGCAAGTCTATACCGTGGAGAAAGAACCAACGGAACTGGAAATGTGATCGATTGCGTACCGACACAATTTTCTATCAACTGTTTCAGACCTTTCCTACCCTACTAATGGAACTGTTGGGGGAAGACCCTGCCAGCATTGCCAGCTATCAGTTCACCTCGGTGGAAGTCAAGGAAAAAGCCTTTCGTTTTGATGGGGTATTCCTGCCCCAAAGGGAGGATAAAACTATCTGGTTTGTAGAAGTGCAGTTCCAAAAGGTGCATGAATTTTATAGCCAGTTATTTAGTGAGATATTTCTATTTTTGCAACAGTACCGCCCGGTGCAGGATTGGGGGGTGTTGGTGTTGTTTCCAGACCGGCAGACGGAACCAGCTTTAGGTAAACAATATCAGGAATTGCGGGGGCGAGTGCGAGCCATTTATCTGAATGAATTAAAACCGGGGACATCGGTGAGATTGGGGCTAGTGAAATTAATTGTTACCCCAGAAACAGAAGTCATTAAAGCGGCACAGACATTGGTGGAAACGGGGAAAGGGGTGGATGGTTTGCTAGAATTTGTGGAGACGATACTGATTTACAAGTTAAAGACCCTGAGCCGGGAGGAAATAGAGCGGATGTTTACCCTGGGAGATTTACGGCAGACGAAGGTGTATCAGGAAGCCAAACAAGAGGGAGAACAGAGGGGGAAACGCGAGATACTCCAACGGTTACTCACCCGCAAGTTTGGCAGTGTACCCGATGATCTAAACACCAAACTGGCACAGCTATCCCTAGACCAACTGGGGGAAATTGCTGAGGCGATTATTGACATCTCTTCCCTGGAGGAGTTGGAAAATTTGCTGACCTAATTAAACAAATCCGTTGCGTACCGACACAATTTTCTATCAACTGTTTCAGACCTTTCCTACCCTACTAATGGAACTGTTGGGGGAAGACCCTGCCGCCATTGCCAGCTATCAGTTCACCTCGGTGGAAGTCAAGGAAAAAGCCTTTCGTTTTGATGGGGTATTCCTGCCCCAAAGGGAGGATAAAACTATCTGGTTTGTAGAAGTGCAGTTCCAAAAGGTGCATGAATTTTATAGCCAGTTATTTAGTGAGATATTTCTATTTTTGCAACAGTACCGCCCGGTGCAGGATTGGGGGGTGTTGGTGTTGTTTCCAGACCGGCAGACGGAACCAGCTTTAGGTAAACAATATCAGGAATTGCGGGGGCGAGTGCGAGCCATTTATCTGAATGAATTAAAACCGGGGACATCGGTGATATTGGGGCTAGTGAAATTAATTGTTACCCCAGAAACAGAAGTCATTAAAGCGGCACAGACATTGGTGGAAACGGGGAAAGGGGTGGATGGTTTGCTAGAATTTGTGGAGACGATACTGATTTACAAGTTAAAGACCTTGAGCCGGGAGGAGATAGAGCGGATGTTTACCTTGGGAGATTTACGGCAGACGCGGGTGTATCAAGAAGCCAAGCAAGAGGGTCGCCAAGAAGGTCGGCAAGAAGGTCGGCAAGAGGGAGAACAGAGGGGGAAACGAGAGATACTTCAACGATTACTCACCCGCAAGTTTGGCAGTGTACCCGATGATCTAAACACCAAACTGGCACAGCTATCCTTAGACCAACTGGGGGAAATTGCTGAGGCGATTATTGACATCTCTTCCCTGGAGGAGTTGGAAAATTTGCTGACCTAATTAAACAAATCCGTTGCGTACCGACACAATTTTCTATCAACTGTTTCAGACCTTTCCTACCCTACTAATGGAACTGTTGGGGGAAGACCCTGCCAGCATTGCCAGCTATCAGTTCACCTCGGTGGAAGTCAAGGAAAAAGCCTTTCGTTTTGATGGGGTATTCCTGCCCCAAAGGGAGGATAAAACTATCTGGTTTGTAGAAGTGCAGTTCCAAAAGGTGCATGAATTTTATAGCCAGTTATTTAGTGAGATATTTCTATTTTTGCAACAGTACCGCCCGGTGCAGGATTGGGGGGTGTTGGTGTTGTTTCCAGACCGGCAGACGGAACCAGCTTTAGGTAAACAATATCAGGAATTGCGGGGGCGAGTGCGAGCCATTTATCTGAATGAATTAAAACCGGGGACATCGGTGAGATTGGGGCTAGTGAAATTAATTGTTACCCCAGAAACAGAAGTCATTAAAGCGGCACAGACATTGGTGGAAACGGGGAAAGGGGTGGATGGTTTGCTAGAATTTGTGGAGACGATACTGATTTACAAGTTAAAGACCTTGAGCCGGGAGGAGATAGAGCGGATGTTTACCTTGGGAGATTTACGGCAGACGCGGGTGTATCAAGAAGCCAAGCAAGAGGGTCGCCAAGAAGGTCGGCAAGAAGGTCGGCAAGAGGGAGAACAGAGGGGGAAACGAGAGATACTTCAACGATTACTCACCCGCAAGTTTGGCAGTGTACCCGATGATCTAAACACCAAACTGGCACAGCTATCCTTAGACCAACTGGGGGAAATTGCTGAGGCGATTATTGACATCTCTTCCCTGGAGGAGTTGGAAAATTTGCTGACCTAATTAAACAAATCCGTTGCGTACCGACACAATTTTCTATCAACTGTTTCAGACCTTTCCTACCCTACTAATGGAACTGTTGGGGGAAGACCCTGCCAGCATTGCCAGCTATCAGTTCACCTCGGTGGAAGTCAAGGAAAAAGCCTTTCGTTTTGATGGGGTATTCCTGCCCCAAAGGGAGGATAAAACTATCTGGTTTGTAGAAGTGCAGTTCCAAAAGGTGCATGAATTTTATAGCCAGTTATTTAGTGAGATATTTCTATTTTTGCAACAGTACCGCCCGGTGCAGGATTGGGGGGTGTTGGTGTTGTTTCCAGACCGGCAGACGGAACCAGCTTTAGGTAAACAATATCAGGAATTGCGGGGGCGAGTGCGAGCCATTTATCTGAATGAATTAAAACCGGGGACATCGGTGAGATTGGGGCTAGTGAAATTAATTGTTACCCCAGAAACAGAAGTCATTAAAGCGGCACAGACATTGGTGGAAACGGGGAAAGGGGTGGATGGTTTGCTAGAATTTGTGGAGACGATACTGATTTATAAGTTAAAGACTCTGAGCCGGGAGGAAATAGAGCGGATGTTTACCCTGGGAGATTTACGGCAGACGCGGGTGTATCAGGAAGCCAAGCAAGAGGGAGAGCAGAGGGGTAAGGTTATAGCTTTGCGGGAGACCCTTCACCGCCAAATCACCCGCAAGTTTGGCAGTGTACCTGATGATCTAAACACCAAACTGGCACAGCTATCCTTAGACCAACTGGGGGAAATTGCAGAGGCGATTATTGACATCTCTTCCCTGGAGGAGTTGGCGCATCGATTGGGTTGAAATCAGTCTTGTCATGGGACATAGCAATCTTATCAGAGATTGAAACAGTAATCCCATAGGAAGTGTGATGGAAATTGATTTCCGTAACCAGCCGTTGCGTAATCTGCGTAATCATTGAAGATGGCTATAGTTTGCAACCAGATTGCTGTAGTTTTTCCATAAAAAAAGCCCCCACTTGGAGATGGAGGCGAATCGCAACTTAGGAGGTTTCCATTACGACCGCATCAACCGTCGTAGTAGAGCGCAAATTCGTAGGGGTGGGGCCGCAAACGCATCGGGTTGACTTCGTTATCCAGCTTCCAGGCGATCCAATTTTCGATAAAGTCTTCGGAAAACACCCCGCCCGCTAACAGGAAATCATGGTCTTTTTCCAGGGCGGCTAGGGCATCTTCCAAGGAACCGGGGGTGGAAGGTACCTTGGCCAATTCCTCCGGGGTGAGTTCATAGATGTTGCGATCCAACGGTTCTCCGGGGTCAATTTGGTTTTTGATCCCATCCAATCCGGCCATCAACATGGCAGAAAATGCCAAGTAGGGGTTGCTCATGGCATCGGGACAGCGGAATTCCAAGCGTTTGGCCTTGGGATTGGCACCGGTGATGGGAATCCGAATCGAGGCGGAGCGGTTGCCCTGGGAGTAGGCTAGGTTTACGGGGGCTTCAAAGCCGGGCACCAACCGTTTGTAGGAATTGGTCGTCGGGTTGGTGAAGGCCAGAACCGCCGGGGCGTGTTTCAAAAGCCCGCCAATGTACCACAGGGCCAACTGGCTCAAACCGGCGTATTTATCCCCGGCGAATAGGGGTTGGCCGTCCTTCCAGAGGGACTGGTGGGTGTGCATCCCGGAACCATTATCGTTGAACAGGGGTTTGGGCATAAAGGTGGCGGTTTTCCCCCACTTGCGGGCGACGTTTTTGACCACATATTTATAGGTCATCAGGTTGTCCGCCGCTTGGATGAGTTTTTCAAACCTGATCCCCAGTTCATTTTGGCCACCGGTGGCGACTTCGTGGTGGTGTTTCTCAATCGGCACCCCCAGCTTGCCCATCGTCAACAGCATTTCCGTGCGGATGTCTTGCTGGGAATCAATCGGCGGCACCGGGAAATAGCCCTCCTTGTAGCGGGGTTTGTAGCCCAGGTTGCCCCCTTCTTCCTTTTTCCCCGTGTTCCAACGGCCTTCGCTGGAATCCACATGGTAAAAGCCCTCGTATTCTTTCTGGTCAAACCGCACATCATCGAAGACAAAAAATTCCGCCTCGGGACCAAAAAAGGCCACATCCCCAATGCCCGTGCTGTAGAGATAGTCCAAGGCCCGCTGGGCAATCGCCCGGGGACAACGGCCATAGAGATTGCCGGTGCGGGGGTCCTTAATCGTACAGATCATACTCAGGGTGGGGGTGCTCATAAATGGGTCAATCCAGGCCGTCGCCGGGTCAGCACACTTGAGCATATCGGATTCGTTGATCGCCTTCCAGCCCCGGATACTGGAACCATCAAAGGGCATCCCAGTCGTAAATGTATCCTCATTAATCAGGCTACTGGCGTAGGTACAGTGTTGCCACGTCCCCAGCATATCCACGAACTTCAAATCCACCACTTCAATATTCTGATCCCGGATCATCTGCAAGACTTCTTGCGCGGTTTTCGCCATGAACTTACGCTCCTAAAAACAGATTCCGTCCACAATGCGCCAATCTTAAAGACCTGTGGGGCAGGAGTTTGTATCTTGAGATACCATTTGTCCAGGAAGAGCCCCACCAAAATCGTTACGGAGCGCAACGAAAGTGGGTGTGGGGGAATTGGCGTGGTAAGCTAAGGACTGCTGTAAAAACCGCTTTTCGTCATCAGGGTACTGCCATGCAAGATGCCATTACCAGTTTAATCGCCCGTTATGATCTGGCCGGACGCTACTTTGACCGGAATGGAATTGACCGTTTACAAAGCTATTTTGATACGGGTCTGGCTCGGATTCAGGTGGCGCGTCTGATCAATGGGGAGGCGGCCAATCTGGTACGCACGGCGGCTTCCCAGTTGTTTACCGAACAGCCGGAGTTGATCCGGCCTGGGGGCAATGCCTACACCACCCGCCGCTATGCCACCTGTCTGCGGGATATGGACTATTTCCTGCGCTATGCGACCTACGCTTTGGTGGCGGGGAGTACGGATGTCCTGGATGAGCGGGTGCTAGAGGGTCTGCGGGAAACCTACAATTCCCTGGGGGTGCCCCTGGGGCCTTCGGTGCGGGGGATTCAAATCCTGAAAGAGCAGGTACAGGCAATCGCCGCCCAGGCGGGGATCGCCGGGGATTTTATCAGCGAACCCTTTGACCATCTCAGCCAAGGGTTGAGCGAACAGGACATTTAGCCGACGGAACATCACCCTTGAAAGAACGTCTGGATACCCTGCTGGTCACCTTGGGACATTGCCCCAGCCGCCAACAGGCCCAACGGGTCATCCAAGCGGGTTGGGTGCAGGTCAATCAACGGGTGGTGGATAAACCGGGTACCCTGGTGCCGATGGACAGTTGCATTACCCTCCATGCCCGTCCGCCCTACGTGTCCCGGGGTGGGGAAAAACTGGCCCATGCCCTCCACACCTTTGGGCTAGGGGTCGCTGACCGGGTGGCGTTGGACGGGGGCATTTCCACCGGGGGTTTTACCGATTGTTTATTAAAGCATGGTGCCCGCCGAGTGTATGGGGTGGATGTGGGCTACGGGCAGGTGGCCTGGGAATTGCGTCAAGACCCCCGGGTGCGGCTGTGGGAACGCACGAATCTTCGGCATCTGCAACCTGAGCAACTCTACCAGCCCGATGACCCCTGGGCGGATTTGGGGGTGGTGGATGTGTCGTTTATTTCGGTGACGAAGGTGTTACCGGCTCTATGGCAGTTGTTGGCTCCGCCCCGGGAAGCGGTGATTCTGGTCAAGCCCCAATTTGAGGTGGGTCGGGCGCAGATTGCCAAAGGCGGGGTGGTCAAGGATGCCCAGGCGCAGGTGCAGGCGATTAGGCAAGTGGCAACGAGTGCCGAAGCTCTGGGTTGGCAGGTGCAGGGGTTGACCCCCTCCCCCCTCAAAGGCCCGGCGGGAAATTGCGAGTATCTGCTGTGGCTAGGGACAACCGGCAACCGCATCGCCTGGGATGAATCAGCCCTTGTCCCCCTGATTTCCCCATGATTGCCCCCACACCCCCAGGATTTTAGGTTTGGTTAGGGAATGATTGAGAATAACCTCCAGATGTCCTGGTCTCAGACCGCAAAGTAATCCCGCACCGTCGCCCCCAAATGCGCCACCACTGCCTCCAGGGAAGGGAGCCGCACGGGCGGGGGTGCCACACTCCCAAAAACCTGTACCCACAAATCCGGGTCAGGATGGAGTTGCATCGAACCCTGGTAGAGAACGCTCCGCCCCCGCCGTAGTTGGGCACTGCCAATGAATTTCTGCCCCGTCTCCGTCACCAAATCCGCTGGGGTGGCTTCCGCAAAACAACTGACCTGCCCTCGGGATGGGGTTGCTTGCCCCTGGTGCAAATGAACTCCTAGGGCGTGCCAGCCGTGGATTAACCAGTCCTGCAACCGTTGGTACTGTTGCCGACAACCCCCAGGCACCATTTCCGTCACCAGAGCGTAACACAAGTCCCCTTGGTGCAAAACAGCGGCTCCCCCGGACGGACGACGCACGACCTCCAGGGGTTGCCCTTGGTAATGGCACTGCCGCCAATGCTCCGGCCAGTCCTGCTGGTGATAGCCCAGGGAAATCGCCGCTGGTTGCCAAAGATAGAAACGCAGGGCGCCCCGAAATTCACCCCGTTGGTGAGCCGTCAGGAGGTCAAGGTCCGTTTGCATCTGTTGTTGCCCCGACCCTACGGTTAAAGGGAGCAAAATCCAGGGCACCGATGATGTTAAAGTAGGATCACGCATCAAATTTGCTTCGGCGGGATGTAGCGCAGCTTGGTAGCGCACTTCGTTCGGGACGAAGGGGCCGTGGGTTCGAATCCCGCCATCCCGATTTAATCTAAATCTAATCTAAGGGCACTTCTATTTATATTTATTGGACACCTCCATAGCAGTCCTAAATGAGAATGGAACAGGGGTCGCAGGGGCGTAGCCCCCGTTTGAGGTTCTCGAATTAGTATGGGGATTCGAGCCAGATAACCTTTATTTTCGGAGATGTTTTAAGGTGTCACCCGGTCAATGACTTTAATTTTGCCTTCGGGTGTCACCTGCCACACGTCATAACTGCCCACCACATCCCCAAATTCGTCAAAATCCACATTGCCGCTTGCCCCCTGGTAATCAATTTTTTTCCCCTGCTTGAGTAAAGCCAATCCCTCACACACATCACTCACCGGCTCACCCCCTGACCCGGAGATTTCTCGAATTTTGGGGGCAATGTCCACCCCCCGATTGCTCCCGGCTGCCTGCGCCGCCAACAGAATCACCGCCGCCGCATCCCAGGTTTGGGGCATATAGGGTCCCGGTGCTTGCCCCCGTTTTTCCTGCCAGAGCTTCGTCAAAGCCGCCAAAGCCGGTCCATCCGCCCCCGGCACGGTGCCAATCGCCCCACTGATCAACGATTGCCCCTGCTGATTCTTGCCCACACTGGCGACAAATTCCTCCGACTGCACCGCATCCGTGAGCAGTACCTGCACCCCCGGCAGTAACCCCTGTTCATAAGCCGATTTGAGCAGTAACGCCCCGGTTTCCGCATACACCGCCGCCATCACCGCCTGGGGTTGACCGGCAAAGGCACTGCGGGCTTCACTTTCCAAAGTGCTGGCATTGGGGTCATAGCGGGTGGGACGGTTGACAATCTGCCCCCCCTTTTGGCGAAACGCCTGGGTAAATTCCTGCTCAAACCCCAGCCCATAGCTATTATTAATCACCACCGTACTCACCCGGTTCAACCCCCGCTTGCGCGCCAACTGCGCCAAAGCCGCCCCCTGGTAGGTATCCGGGGGAGCCGTGCGAAACCAAAACCCCTTGTACTCTCCCTTTTTCGCCCGCTCGGTAAATTCCGGGCTGGTACTTCCCGGCGACACCATCGGCACCTGATTCCGCACCGCCACATCCAAAGCCGCCTGGGACACACTGCTGGCGAAGGAACCCACCACGCCCCCGACCCGGTTCACCTCCACCAACTTGGTCATCGCCGCCGCCCCCGCTGTCGGCTGGGTTTGGTCATCCTCCTGAAACACCTGCACCGGCTGACCGTTCACCCCACCACAGGCATTCACCTGATCCACCAACATTTGCACTGCTGGAATCATCCCCTGCCCAATCGGTGCCAAATCCCCCGTCGCCGGTAACAATACCCCCAAACGCAACCCTTCCGATGCTGGTTGACAGCCTGCCCCCACCCACGCTAAAAGTAATGCCGTTGTCATCATCCGTTTCATAACTTCCCCACCGGTGAAAATTGCTGTTAACTATAGCATTATCCTGGAAATTTTCATGTTTTATCCGGGGTCAATACGATGATCCACAAAGTAGGTAATCCGGCGAAATTTTTCCAGATTTAATTCCCTCATGGTTTGTTCCATATATTGCCGACTGGCTGTTAAATCATGACAAACCGGGTCATTTGTATGCAATTTTACATAGCCCACCTGATAGATGGGAACCTTACCATAAAAAGCCGCCCAATTGCTATAGGTACTAGGGGGGGCAATGATATAGTCACAGCGGGCTAAGGCATATAAATCCTCAACCACGTGACCCGTGCCAAAATGAACCGAAAAATCAGCAAAAATATTCACTTGCTCTCGAAAACTCTCGTCAGAAAAAATTAAAAATCCCACCCGTTTTTCTGGAAAAAAATTGACCATCTTTTCCATCACAATTTGCCACATTTCTAACCCATGAAACCCACCATAAAGGCGATAATCTCCCGCTCGGACATGTAAACCAACCAACACATCATGGTGATCCCGCAGGGGTTTTAGGAGTTCTTCCACTCGTTTTTGATAGATAGGTAGGGGGGTGAAGCATTCCCGAATGGTGTCTTGATATTTGCTAAAACAACGGGGTGCCCGGACATACCACGCCCGGATCAATAGCATTTTTTTGACCAATAAATCATCAATCAACAAAGGATTACCCCAGTGTTTGCCCGGTTCCGGTAGCACCTGTACCTGGGACTTCAAAGCAGGATAAAAATTCACCAATTTCCGCACCGCCCGCACCCCCGTATAAATCGTATTTCTCACCCAGGGTTGGTTCACGGGCAGATGATTCCACACATCCCGACGGACGGGGAACCGAAATACATGGGGATCGGGAGCCGTACCTACAAAATAGGGGGCATATTCTGCCAGTCCCCAATCCATTAAGGTGTGATGGGTTTCCAAGGCATAAGCCATTAAATGGGCGGTAATCAATAAACGATTTCCCAGTCGCCCAAATCGGTGGGTTAAAACGATCATGGCTGTTTCATCACACAAGGGGTAGTACGCTATAATATTCCAGCTTGATTGATGTTAATGGATTAGGGTAGCTTAGGAAAAGGTTTCAGTCCGATTGGCATACCCATGTTCAAATCCCTAACGTGGTGTCCCCACTCGCCGGGGAATCCGAGAATAATCGCTTTCAGGAAGTAGGCTATGGCAACCCTACTTGATTAACGCACAGAAATTCCCCAGAACCCAGTACGGGGGCAGTGCCCCTGCGACCCCTGTTCCATTTTTCATTTAGGATTGCTACAAATATTTTTCTAAGTAGTATTTTGAATAGTCTTTCCCGAATATCTCTCCAATAAAGAAACTATTTATTACATAGGGTTCTACGGCGGGATATTTCAGAAACTCTTGATTATCCTTATTTATTTCAACAAAACTGCTTAAGTATTCAGCAGTCATTTGGTTTGATTTTTGACAAATAAATAGCTCAATAAGCTCTATATGTTCTTCGGGAATATGAGACTCTGAAAGGTTTAATTCCTCTAGCTGTAGTGCCATACCTGCACTCATAAAGCTTGTGACAATTGGTTTTATATTCGTAATGATAATGCCGCTTATGGCACTATGGGTTACTTCTCCTTCAATACGAACAATTTCTCTATTGAGCTTTTCATCGAGAGGTAATTTACCCTCTTCAACAAATACATCTGCTTTCCTTGTTAAGATAGTACCTGAAATGTCCGTAGGACTAAAATTACTAATAATTGCATTGATCTCTGCTTGTCTAGGGAGTTCTTCAAAGTATGCCTTTATTTCTTGCATAAAGTCTTGATAAATTTTTTCATATTCTCTTGCAGTCATTTTGTTGTCCTTTTAGAGTTTACTGATGTATCTTCAGAGCATTATACTTGCTATTCTCTTGGGTTGTAGGGTAGGAGCGACTTTAGAGGGATCAAGCCGCTTCACTCGCCGGGGAACTCAATTCATTGGAAATGAGACTATAGGGTTATGAGTTCAGGTGTTGCACCAGTGCGTTTGCTGATGGGTCTAGGGTTGTGTAGTTGGATGCTGACTATTGCGCCAAGCATAATCACGATTCCAACTCCAAAAACTCCATTTCTTACCACACAAACGGGTTTTCAAACCTATCTCAATGCCCGCTTTGGTTATCGCATTGTCTATCCAACCGACTTTATTCCCCAGGGGGAATCCGAAAACGGGGATGGGCAGGTTTTTATGGGTCGAGATGGTGCCAAACTGCGGGTTTGGGGTGGGTACAATGTCCTGCAAGAAACCCCCGCCAGTGCCCTACAGCAAGAACTCCGCCGTTGTCGAGAAAACCGCCGCCAGGTGACGTACCGCACGGTTGGGCAAGGATTTTTCGTCCTATCGGGCTACGAATCGGATCGCACTCGGATTTTTTACCTCAAAAAAATGGTTCGCCCTTCGCTCCAGGTCGGTTTCGAGTTTGTTTATCCCGTGAAAAACCGTAGTCGCTATGACCGGGATGTGACTTTTATGGCGAATTCCCTGCGCCTGCTGACTCCTTAAACACAAATTTATCAAGTTTCTACCGTTCGATCACCTGACCCAGTGTTATTGCTGTGCCTTTGGACGAAAACGCAGTTCCATGCTGACAATTCTATTGGTTTTTAGTCCCTAATTTTTTCCCAAGACCAGCGGCGTATAGTCAGACTTTATTATTACAATTGGATTTCTGGGTCAAGCTGGTGGACGGATTTGAACCGACGACCTACTGATTACAAGTCAGTTGCTCTACCAGCTGAGCTACACCAGCCTATCACTTTCGCATCATAGCATTAATTCAGGATTGTGAAATGATAGGGCACCTCTATTTATTGCCACCACTAGCAGATTATTTCGTTAAGATGCCCATAGTATCAGGAACCATACACCGCAGGTGCTTCCTTGACGGGGACTACGCCCTTGCAACCCATTTTTAGACGTACCATATTATGCAATGCCTCTATAGCTGTACCACGCCAGCCATCAGTTTGATCCATCCCAAATTATTCATCATTACCAACATATAGCAATCCTAAATGAAAACGGAATAGGGGTCGCAGGGGCACCGCCCCCGTATTTGGTTCTGGAGAACTTCTGTTCACTAATCAAATAGGACTGCTATAGGACTACCGAAAATTATTTGTGGTGAAAAGAATCAAAAATTCAGCGGTTGAAATAAATCCGCTACGGGTAGCTTGAATCCGGGGATCACCATTTCTCCATCCAGGGTGTCATTCATTTTTAACAATCGCTCTGGCTCCTGGGCAGAATGATAAACCAGGATGTAATGTTGCGTCGGACTAATTACCCAAACCAAACGCCCAGAATTAGCAAAATATTCTTCAATTTTGCCCTCCATTTCCGCCACCGTATTGCCTGGGGATAAAATTTCCACCGCTAGGTCGGGGGCACCTTCTAAAAAACCGATGGGTAATGCGGTCATGCCTTGCAGGCGTTCCTTGCTAAAAAAAGCAATATCCGGCGAACGGCGATTGCCATTTTTCATCTTAAAAGCTGTGCTGGAATCGAATAAAACACCTAATTTTTGAGCATGAACCACAGAAAATAAAGCAGAGCTTAAAATGATAGCGATATTGCCATGCAACGCTCCAGAACTACCCATATCTACCAGTTCTCCATTGACAACTTCATAACGATGGCCGTCCTGGGGCAAAGCCATAAATTCTTCATCAGTCCAGTTTTTTTTAGGGGCAATCGTGCTGGTCATGGGAACTTCCTAGGTGACTTTTTGTTCTAATACCCGATACAGGGCTTTCAAGGCATCATTTTCATCTCGGGTAATCTGTTGATCCATCAGTGCCAAACCAATGGCTTTGGATAAAACCAAGGCACTTAACTCGGGTTCCAAATTATCAATTAAATCGTCTAGATCGGTAGGAACTTTCAACGCCGCCCGGATGCCCAACACCATCTCCTCAGACAGCCCCAGGGCATAAAGTTGGGGTTGAATTTGCTCCCAGTCCTGGCTAAATTGGGGATTGCCGACTCGAATCACATGGGCAAGCAGGCGGTTGACCTGATTTTGTTGCGCCGGCGTCATCTGGGGATAGGTTATTTCCCCAGCCGTGGGTGCTTGGGGTTGACTGGTTTCTAAATTTTGTAAAATTGACCGCCATTCTTCTTCGGTGCAGAGTTCCGGTCGCCCCACCCGCAGGGAAACCCGGATGTGGTTGCCGGTTGTGGAGAGTTCCGTCACCTGCGCCTGCACCCCCAGGTAGCCGAGCCACTGGGACACCATCACCACCAGTTTGCTCCCCGCCGATTGGGCTTGCGTCAGCAGTTGAATCTGGGCACGAACGAGGGGGCGTACCAACTGCGCCAGCATGGCTCACATTCCACGACAACACCCCCATCCTAGCCGATTAGTAACGGGGGAGGGTCGGGTCAACTTGGAGGGCATAGGCTTCCAACCCGCCCGCTAGATTGGCGACCTGGGCATACCCCTGCTCCAGCAACCAGGCGCACACCTGGGCGGAACGCACCCCGTGATGACACACCACGACCACCGGTTGGTTGGGGTCGAGTAATTCCTGAACCTGGACAGACCACTGGGCAAACTCACTCAAAGGGAGGTGTAAACAGTTGGGTAATTTCGCCCGTTCCACTTCCCACCACTCGCGCACATCCAAAATTTGTAAGCTTGGGTTTTGAGCCAGCTGTTGGGCTAAATCTGAGCCACTAATTTGGTTGATCATGGTTCCGATTACTGTCCAAAGGTTTGGGATATTGGGGAGCATCCAGCTATTAGATTAATATAGCAGTCCTAACCCAATGGGGGAAACAAATTTGCAAAAGATATGGCAATGCTCAATGGTTTATGTTGTGTGAATTATAAGTAAGATAACCAAGTAATATGGGAGTCGGTGTCGAGCGACCCTTGATGCTCTAAATATGTAATTTTACCTAATTTTTGCCTACAATCACAGCTTGATTACTATAGCAATCCTAAATGAGAATGGAACAGGAGTTGTAGGGACACCACCCCCGTATTTGGTTCTGAAAAATTTTTGTCTGAAAATCAAGTGGATTGCTATATGTATTTATATAATGTTTACGTTTGCAATTGGTTCCTGAAATACTAGTTGGGCGACAGGAATGCCATAGTGGAGGGGTAATATGGGACAAGAAAAAGTATTCCAAAGACACCAGCAACGCGTCTTTTTCAAGAGTCAAGACCTTGATTTCTACCTGGTATGGGCAATGGGCTTCTCGACCTATCAAGGGGCTGAACTTGGAGAATGCTTGCGTATTGCATCACAAATCAACGAGAGTGATCTGGCAAGCTGGGTAAGAGCATGGAAAACGATGGCCGCTCACCTGGAACAAGTGGCTGCGGTTATGCAGACCAAGGGTCACCTAGTGAGTGCCCATGAAACCTACCTGCGCGCGATGACCTACTACCGCTTCGCCTCCGTTTGTCAACCTCCTCAAGACCCCGATTTGCCTGCAACCTGGCAAAGGATGAGGGAGTGTTTTCGCAAGGTGGCCGAGTTGTCCAATCCACCCATCACCCCGCTTCAGATACCCTTTGAGGGCAAGACGCTCACGGGTTACTTTATGCGACCCGCTATGTCGGGCACGAAGCGCCCGACCTTGCTGGCAGTCAGCGGCGGCGAAGGTGTGGCCGAAGATATGTATTTCTTCGGTGGCTTAGCTGGCATTCGGCGCGGTTATAGTGTCTTGATGTTTGAGGGGCCAGGACAAGGTCAGGCAATCCTGGATGGAATGACCGTTCGTCTAGACACCGAAGTAGTTGCAAGACAGATTGTAGACTTTGCATTAGAGTTGCCCGAAGTAGACGGTAAGCGCCTGGCGATTTACGGGATTAGCGGCGGCGGCTATGCGGTCACAAGAGCCGCCGCTTTCGAGAAGCGAATCAAGGCATGTATTGCTAATCCGCCAATCATTGATCTTCCGCGCGTTTTGCAGTCGGAATGGGGTGCCTTCCAGAAAGCCCCAAATACAGTCAAGGAGATGGTGCTGGGAATTCTTACCCGCCGAAATCCCGTGGCGCGGCTTGCATTGAGCAAACTTCTCTGGTCGGCGGGCGTTGACCGAATTACTGAATATATGATGAAAGTCAGCGAGGCACGCGTTGAGGTGGAGAATATCGAGTGTGCCCTGCTATGCATGGTTGGTACTGCTGATCCAGTAGAGTGTATTCGGCAAACGCACGAGTGTTACGACCGACTGCGAGGGCAAAAAGCTATCCGCGTATTCACCCCCGAAGAAGGTGCCGACGCCCATTGCCAGGTGAACAACTTGAGTCTTTCTAATCAAACGCTGTTTGATTGGTTAGATGAGGTTCTAATGTAGCGTCAAAGTGCCGCCCAACCTGCGCTTGCACCTGACGCCGCTCCGCTGCGCTTCGCGGCGCAGGTGAAGCGCAAGCCGCTAGGAGGATTTGACAATTTTTATCCACCCGAAAAGTGGAGTTAGAAACGGAATTTCATCTGACGTTCAACTCCCCAGCCTGGATTCGAACCAGGGACCAATCGATTAACAGTCGATCGCTCTACCGCTGAGCTACTGAGGAATGCGTTTTTTATCATAGCAAGCTGGGGGGTATTTCAGCAACCTTTAGCGGGGAAGGACTTGTCCCTGCACCACCTGAAATTGTTGCGCTCCCGCCAGCCAGGGGGGATAAAACCGCTCTAAATCCGTGGTGGTAATGATGGTTTGCACCCGCTCCCCAATTACGGTGAGCAACTGCTGTTGCCGTTTCAGGTCTAGTTCCGCCAGTACGTCATCCAAAAGTAAGAGGGGGGTTTCGCCCAGGACGGTTTCCAAAAGCTCTAATTCCGCCAATTTGAGAGCCAGAACCAGGGTGCGCTGTTGCCCTTGGGAGGCGTAGGTGCGGGCGGGCTGACCGTTGAGACGGAAATGCACCTCGTCCCGGTGGGGGCCAACCAGGGTGGTTTTTTGGGCGAGTTCGGCGGGCAGTTTCATTTCAAGGTGTCGCTGGAATTGCGCCCGAATCACTTCGTTGTCATTCTCCGGCACGGGCACACAGGGGGCGTAGGTGATGTCTAGGGTTTCTGCGGCTTGGCTGATGCGTTGGTGCCAGGTCTGGGCGAGGGGTGCCAACCGTTCCAGGAGACGAAAACGACGGCGGATCAGGCGGGTGCCGGTTTGGATCAGCAGGTCATTCCAGGGGGTGAGGTGGGCTGGGGTCAAGGGTTCCTGCCGGAGGAGCGCATTCCTTTGCCGCAGAACCCGTTGGTACTCCTGCAAAAGTTGGCTGTACAGGGGTTCCAGTTGCACCAGGGTTTGATCCAGCCAATCCCGGCGTTGCCCCGGGCCGCCCCGCACCAGTTCTAAGTCCAGGCAGGAGAAAAATACCGCCCGCAGATACCCCAAAAAATCCACCTGCCGCCGTTGGGTCTGCTGATTCACCGCCAGGGTACGCCGCCCAGAAGCCCGCAGGGTCAAGGTTAACTGCGCCGGGTCGGGTTGTCGCTCCACTTCGGCGTGCAGGCGTGCCATGGCCTGATTGGTTTGGATCAGGTCCCCATCCCGCTGGGCCCGGGGGGAATGGAGGGTTGCCAACAGCAAAATCGCCTCAATCAGGTTGGACTTGCCCTGGGCGTTGTCCCCCAGCAGGATGGTCTGTCGGCCGGTGAAGGTGATCGCCTGCTCGGTGTAGTTGCGAAAGTGCCATAGGTGCAGATGGTGTAAATACACCGATCACCGCTGATACATGGAGGGCAGGTATTCCCCCAGGTGATGTTCCCACAGTTCCACTTCTGCTTCGAGGCGATGCACCAGTTCCTCTGTGTCGTTCAAAACCGCCGGGAGGGTGCCATCGGTGATGTGTTGGCGCAGGTCGCAGATGGCTTTACGGGCTTCGGCGGTGGATACCCGTGCCGTCAGGACTTCCCGGCGCACCTGGATGGCTTGCACCTGCTGTTCCAGATGGCGCAGTTGTTCCTGGAGTTGGCGGCAGTGGAGGCTCTGGTGGACAAGGGCCTGTTGCAATTCCTGGCGAATTTGGGGACAAACCGCCCGTTGTAGCTGACGACGGAGCCGCCGTTGGGTCGCCACCACCAAGGCCACCATCCGTTTGACCTGGAGCAATTGCCGCTGTAATTGGTTCACCCACTGCTCCAACAGCCGTTCCGGGTCAGGGGACTTTCGCCAAGGCCACAGGTTCACCGGGGCACCTCTAGGGATAAACACGGGCCGTCATGCCCTTTGCCTTTAAGTCTGCCACAAATTGTTCCGCCTGATCCCGTGCCTCAAAGGCGGCCAGTTGAATCTTGACCCCGTCGGAAAATTGCCAGACGAAGGCTTCCGGTACTACCTTTTGGGCTTCCGTGAGGCTCTGCTCATTCCGGTAGTCCGTGACCACATAGTAAAATGCCGGGCTGGGACTGGCCGCTGGGCTGGCTTTCGGGCTGGCGGTGGGAATGGCACTCACATCCGGCAGTTCCTTACGGGTGAGATTGGGGACGGGAGCGAGGTTAGAGGCATTGGGGGAGGACACCACCGCACTCTCCGGCGGCGGGGCGGGCACTGTCAACTGGGGGCTATGGGTCGGCCGGGGCTGTTCCCGGTGCAAAAGCAACAAAATTCCCAAGGTACCGAGGGTGGCCGCCGTGACCCCCAGGGCAAAACCCAAAACCGGCTGGCGCAATCCTCCCTGGGACAGGGTTCGCTGGTGGGGTTCCGAGAAGGTCTCTACCCAGGGGTCCCCTACCGCCTCCGGGGGCACCGCCAAGGTTCCCGCTGGGGCATGACGGCGCGCAAACACCCGGTTCAGACGCTCCGACCAGGAGGGCCGGGGGGGCACGGACAGGACGGATGCCACGCCTTCTGGTTGTATTTGCTCTTCTGGTGCCACTTCTGCGAGCAAGTGGGCGACCTCATCCGTAATTTCATCCTCCCCCGCATCCAATTCCCCTGTATCCAAAAGAGCCAGGGCATCCGGGGGTGGGGCCGCTGGCGGCACAAAAGCCACCGTTGCCTCCAAGTCTTCCGGTTCTTCCGGCAGTTTGGTCATAGCCACTGTCGCATCCAATGCCGGTGCAACCTCTGGGGAGGGCATGACTGCCTCCGTCGGTTCCAGGGGCGCATCCGCACTGGCCGCCGGGGGAAACGTCCAAGCGGTGTCCGGGGGTGGGGTGGGGTGACTGCTCAAAAGCGACTGCCAAAATTCCGGTTGCCAACGGTGCCGCTCCGTCTGTAATTGGCGCAATTCCTGCTCCAGGTCAATATCCAGGCAGGCTAAAGCCCCCATCAAGGTCGTCCGCTCCGCAGTGGTTCTCATGGTCACACCTCACAGAAAATTAAAGGTTGCGGGGGAGGAGCGAAGTCAGCGACGAGAACCTAATTACTCCCGGCAAAAATGACATTCGGGAATCGGTTTTGTGCCTCTTGGAGGGTATGGAAACGGGTGGCTCTACCCTCCTCCCAATAGTTAATCACTTCCGTCGCTTGATTCAATAATTCTACTTTATCCGATTCAGGAATCCAGGATTTGGCATCCAGTTCATTTTTCAGTTGTTCCCAGGCGTTGTCCCGGGGCCAAAAAAAATAACAGGTCAAGGGACTGCTCCCCGTACCCACAATCTGATCCACCGCCAGCCCCACATCTTTTTGCAACCAGAGGGCTTTCAACTGAAATTTAAGCAAACGAACCTCCAGAATCAATTTATTGATGGATGATGACAATGATAGTCTATTACGATAACTTATTCCTGCCGTTTTTGCCATCCTGCGCTTGCCATGTCGAAGTTGGGGCTATTGATCTGCGATATTGATGGGGTGATTCGGGATGTGCGCCATTCCTACCGGCGGGCGATCCAGGCGACCGTTGCCCACTTCACCCAGGGACAGTACGAACCGACTTTGGCGGCTATTGACCAACTCAAAAGCGAAGGCTATTGGAACAACGACTGGTCGGCGACCCAGGAATTGCTCCGGCGTTGGGGGAAAAATGTGCCCCTGGAGGCGGTTATCACCCACTTTCAAACACTGTATTGGGGCGATACGGAGACCCCCACCGGCTTGATTACCCAGGAGGAATTGTTAATTACGGCGGAGTATTTTCACCAATTAAGCCAACGGGGTTGGGGATGGGGATTTTTCAGTGGTGCCCCCCGCCGGGAAGCCCAGTACGCCCTGGAACGGTTGGGGGTGAGTTCTGCCCCCTTGGTGGGGATGGAGGATGCACCGGCAAAACCTGACCCGACGGGACTTTTGCGGCTGGTGGCGACCTGGAATTGCCCCCCCGGTACGCCCGTGATTTATGCCGGGGATACGGTGGCGGATATGCTGACGGTGCGGGCGGCGGAGCAGGAACAACCGGGGTATCGCTGGGTCGCCGTCGGGATTCTCCCCCCCCATGTACAAGCAAATCAGCAGGCGATTGATAGTTATACAAAAACATTACAACAGCAGGGAGCCGACCTGGTTTTGCCTAAACTTAATCTGTTGATTCCCGAATCTGTGCTACCTTAGCGGCGGGAACTGGGGCAGGTATGAATCAAGACTTAGACGCACTTGAGGAAGCCGGTATAGAACCTGGGGAGCCGGAGGTGCCGGTGGTGGTGGAGCGGTTGAGTCGTTGGGAGCGGCGGATTCAGGCGACCATTGCGATTCCCCAGCCGGTGGAACCGATTTGGCGGGTGTTGACTGACTATGAAGCCCTGGCGGATTTTATCCCCAATTTGGCGGTGAGTCGCCGATTGGCACACCCAGAAGCGAAGATTCGTTTGGAGCAGGTGGGCACCCAGCCGCTGTTGAAATTTAATTTTCGGGCACGGGTAGTAGTGGATATTGAAGAATTTTACCCGCAACGCATCGCCTTCACGGGGGTGGAAGGGGATTTTAGCCGGTTTGATGGGGCGTGGTCTTTGCAACCCCAAGCCACGGCAACCCAGTTATGTTACCTGGTGCATTTGCGTCCCCGGGCGAGCTTACCGGTGCGATTGATTGAGGGGCGGATCACCCGGGGGATTCAGAGGAATTTACTGGCAATTCGGGAGCGGGTGAATCAGTTGGTCATGACATAGCTAGGGAACGTTCCCGATGGGAAACCAGCATTTCTAAACCGACGGTGCCGGTCAAATGTTGCCAGGGTAAAAAGGCATTTTCTACCCAGTTGTCATGCACATAAAAATCTAGGGGCGGCAGTTGTCCTTTTAATTCCTTAAATGCCCGTCGAATACCCCCCAGGGAAACCCCATAACTGCGGGTGAGCAAAAGAATTTCCGTTAAGCGGCGATCCCCCCGGGAAATTAACGCCTGTACCAGGGAATCTTTGTAGCTTTCCGGGCGAAATTCTACCCCCGATTTCCCCAATTGTTTGCCCAAGAATTGCAGACGTTTTTCCGCCAGGGGATTCACCCCCAACCACTGCCAAGGGGTCTGGGCTTTGGGGACAAAAGTACTGCATCCCAGGGTTAAACGTAGCCGGGGCGTGAGTTTGCGTAATTCTTGCGCTAGGTTAATCGTAGCTTGTATATCGGTTTCAGTTTCCGTAGGTACGCCCACCATTGTGTAAAGTTTTAAGCCTTTTAAGCCCCCGGTTTGGGCAGTTTGAGCCGCCTGGAAAATTTCCGCCTGGGTGAGTTTTTTGTTAATTACCTGGCGCAATCGTTCCGAACCACTTTCTACGGCAATGGTTAGGGATTGGGTCTGATGTTGCACCAGGGTTTTTACGAGTAATTCATCCACCGTTGCCGCCCGCACGGAAGCAATACTGAGGCGCATGGCATCAAATTCTGGTTGGTTGAGATAGGTTAATAATTCAGGAAACTCCGGGTGTTGCGTCACCGAAGGACCGAGTAAGCCAATCCGGTTGGTCACCTGTAACCCCCGTGCAATGGCAGGAATTAACCCCTGTGCCATCCCCGCCTTGCGAAAGGGCAAGGTTAAATAACTGGCGAGGCAAAACCGGCACATTTCTGGGCAACTGCGTACCACCTCCACCATGTAAATGTTTTCCCAGGCGGCATGGGGGGTAACAATCGTAGAAGTGGCGAGGGTATTGCCTTTATGGGTTTGTCGTTGAATGTTTGACGGCGCATCCGGGTGGGGGATAATTGTCTCAATTGCCCCCGTGATATTGGTATAAATGGGTTGATAAAATTGGGGCACATAAACCCCCGGAATCTGGGCTAATTTTAATAACTTTTCCAGTCGGTCACTCTGACGGATTTCTTGATAGTGATCTAAAAAATTGGGGATTAATTCTTCCCCATCGCCGAGCAAAATTACATCAAAAAAATTGGCAAACGGTTCCGGGTTGGCACTCAACACGGGACCACCCCCAAACACCAAAGGATGGTGATTTTCCCGTTCCCGGCTCAACAGGGGAATACCGAACTGCTCCAACAGGTCAAAAATGCGGGGATAATCCAATTCCCAACCACAGGAAAACCCCACTAATTCCGGCGGCTCCGGCACCGGTTCCCCCCCATCCGTGAACCAACGGCTCACCCGCACATCGGTTCGTTGCGCCAACATTCCCCAAATCCACTGGTACCCCAGACTGGTAATGCCCACCGTGTACGTATTGGGAAACGCCCACACCACCGGCACTGCCCCCACAGAAGGCATGGCTGGGGTCAACAGGTGAATTTCATCCGCCCAAGGAAGATTCACTGGGGTTTGCTGAGGGTAATGTTAAGTGATATTAAGAAATGGCTAGGGTTTTCCAGAGGTTTCTTAGTAAAATGTAACCTAAGTTTCGTTGCCGTCCCACTGGCGGTGGGGGGGTGGCTGGTTCTCCTAGCCTAATTAACCCTTACAATCGAAGCTGTCGGTACAAAAAAGATTTAAGACGAAGGAGGCGTGTAGTCAATGGGACTACCCTGGTATCGTGTTCATACAGTCGTCATTAATGACCCGGGGCGGCTGATTTCGGTGCATTTAATGCACACGGCGCTGGTGGCGGGCTGGGCTGGTTCGATGGCGCTCTACGAGTTGGCTATTTTTGACCACACCGACCCGGTGTTGAACCCCATGTGGCGGCAGGGGATGTTTGTTCTGCCGTTCATGGTGCGTTTGGGTGTGACCCAATCCTGGGGGGGCTGGAGCATCACGGGTGAACCGGCGACGGATGCGGGCATTTGGTCGTTTGAAGGGGTGGCGGCGGCGCATATTATTCTGTCGGGTCTGTTGTTTTTGGCGGCAATTTGGCACTGGGTCTATTGGGATTTAGAACTGTTCCGTGACCCCCGCACGGGCGAACCGGCTTTGGATTTGCCCAAGATGTTTGGCATTCACCTGTTCCTATCTGGTCTGCTGTGCTTTGGGTTTGGGGCATTTCACCTCACGGGGCTGTTTGGACCGGGGATGTGGGTGTCTGACCCCTACGGGTTAACGGGTCATGTGCAACCGGTGGCACCGTCCTGGGGACCGGAAGGGTTTAATCCCTTCAATCCGGGGGGCGTGGTGGCGCACCATATTGCTGCGGGCATTGTGGGGATCATTGCGGGGCTGTTCCACCTGACCGTGCGACCGCCCCAACGGCTCTACCGGGCACTGCGGATGGGGAATATCGAAACCGTGCTTTCCAGCAGTATTGCCGCCGTATTTTTCGCCGCTTTTATCGTGGCGGGGACGATGTGGTACGGTTCGGCGACCACCCCCATTGAACTGTTTGGTCCCACCCGTTACCAATGGGACAAGGGCTATTTCCAGCAGGAAATTCAACGGCGGGTGCAGGCGGATTTGGCGGCGGGTCTCACCAAGGAGCAAGCCTGGTCGAACATTCCCGAAAAATTGGCTTTCTACGATTATGTGGGCAACAGTCCCGCCAAGGGCGGTTTGTTCCGGGTCGGACCGATGAACAAGGGGGATGGGCTGGCTCAGGGTTGGCTGGGTCATCCCGAGTTCAAGGATGCCGAGGGGCGTATCCTGACCGTGCGCCGTTTGCCCAATTTCTTTGAAACCTTCCCGGTGGTGCTGGTGGATCAGGACGGGGTGGTACGGGCGGACATTCCCTTCCGGCGGGCGGATTCCCAGTACAGTATCGAGCAAACCGGGGTGACGGTCACCTTCTACGGGGGCGAAAACAACGGCAAAACCTTTACCGACCCGGCGATGGTGAAGCAGTTTGCCCGCAAAGCCCAACTGGGGGAACCCTTCGCCTTTGACCGGGAAATTTTCAACTCGGATGGGGTGTTCCGCACCAGTCCTCGGGGTTGGTTTACCTTCGGTCATGCCTGTTTTGCTCTGCTGTTCTTCTTCGGTCACATCTGGCACGGCTCCCGCACCCTGTTCCGGGATGTGTTTGCCGGGATTGACGAAAGCGTTACCGAGCAGGTGGAATTTGGTGCCTTCCTGAAAGTGGGGGACAAAACCACCCGCCGCACGGAAGAAACAGCGGTTTAATTTACCCTAATATCCATCCCTTGGGGGGTCAGGGGTTTCCTGGCTCCCTATTTTTTGAGTATGGCAACACTAAATTAAACGAGATAAATAAATTAAATTAACACTGGAACAGGGGTCGCAGGGCACCGCCCCGCCTTGGTTCTAGGGAATCTCACTTCTCGCTTATCACTCCTTACTCCTCACTGCTCGTTGCAGGGCACCGCCCCGCCCTCGTTCTGGAAAACTTTTATTGTTAAGACTTTTTCGGCAACAAACTGCGAATCCCCAACAGGAAAAAACCAACGGCAGCGACAATTTGCACCGCATCCAAGGGCAAAATCTGCGTCAGTTGCTCCCCCAGAAACACCCCCAAAAAACTAGCCGTGATCAGGGCAGTCGCCGTACCCAAAAACACCCACCGGGGCGCTGTCGAACCCCCACTCAGGGCAATAGTTGCCAATTGGCTTTTATCCCCAATTTCTGCTAAAAAAACCGTTAAAAAAGTCAATCCCAATAACTTCCAATTCATGCCTGCCAACCCTGAAGAATATCCCAGCTCAACCACAGGGCAACCACCAGGAAAATTAAACCAGAAATGATCTCAATGCGCCGGGGATCAAGCCGTTGACTAAGCCATTGCCCCACAAACACCCCCAAAAAACTGGTGGCAATTAACGCCAAAGCCGCCCCCCCAAAAATCACCCAAGGTTGTTGGGAAGAACCCGTCATCAATAGGGTGGTAATTTGGGTTTTATCCCCCAATTCCGCCAGCAAAACCGTTGAGAAACTGCCCAGGAAAATTTTTAGCCGTGCCGGATGGATGGGCTGGCTGACGGTTTCCGGGTGCTCCGTTTCTGGTATCATTCCCCTCCCTGACGCTTAAACCCCCTCATCCTAGCATTCCCAGGGATAGGGGCACCCTAAGCATCAAATAATACCGGGGTAAAGGAGCCATGTAGCCCGTAGGGAATGTGATGGTGGAGATGCAAGGTCGCCACCGGGGTCACATCCGCCGCATTTAGAATGACAATATCACTACATTGACGGGCGGCATTATAGACAAACGTAATTAACCAGCCCTGGTCTTCCGCCTCACCCCTGGGCACAAAGACCGGTTCACTCACAAAGCCCCGACTGCCCGCCAGCCACATCTGTTGCCGCCCGGTTTGGACATCCAGCGCCATGATCCCTTGCAGGGGCGCATTCGCCACCGGGTCAGCCGCCACCCCCAAGTAAACCCGTTGGTACTCCCGTCCCACCCGTTGGGGATGCACCTGGGGAAATTCACAACACCGTTCCAACAACAGGGTATGGGTCACCTGATGGGTGGTTAAATTCACCCGAAACCGCCGCAGTTGACCGCTCGGCAGACTGGCAAAATCAATGGTTTGGTAGTCCGTTTGTTGGTCAATAGTGGGAAAATGGCTGTAACAAATCGAATCTAAAACCAATTCATTCCCTTGCTCATAGCCATTGGCGTGGTGAAACACAAAACAGGGATCCGTTAAAAATACCCGCACGGCGCCACCCCGACGGGGAATCACCAAAATCCGGGTGGGTTGTTCCCGGTCAAACTGTAAACATTGTGCCGCCCCAGTTAATCCCAAAACGTAGGGAAGGGGGTTAAAATTCACCGGATTTTGAAAGAAAATATAGTAGTTCTCAGTGACAATAAAATCGTGTAAAAAGGCAAAGCCACTGATGGGGTGTTCTTGCTGACGAATCAACTGCCAGCTTTGGTCAAATTCATAAAGGTTGATCTGACTGTTGGGTCCCGTTTGTACCCCAAAATTCACCAAAAAGCCCTGGGGATCAATACGAGGATGGGCGGAAAATCCTTGACCATTGGGGACAAGTCCGCCGAGATTATCTAAACCCAAAGTATCTAAAGTTTGGGGGTCAAGCCGGTAGGGGGGAGCCGCTTCCCAAAGGGCTAACAATTTGCCACCCCAGTAAATCACATTCGTATTGGCGATATTTTTCAAACGCAGGTCAAAAATGTTATTGAACCAGCCCCCCGGTTTCAACGTGCCAAATACGCCCCGGTAGAGAATTTTGTCTGCCCGTTGTTCCGCCTGAAATTCCGGGGTTTGCACATAACGGTTGCGATAAAACGCCCGCCCTTCCCGAAAACTCACCTGATTCACCATGCCGTCCCCGTCAAAGGGATGGTGGTACTTCTGCCCACCCCGATCCAAACGCCCTGGTCCATTGCGAAACAGGGTGCCGGTCAAATCCGCCGGTATCGTGCCCGTGATGTCCTCAATCCAGTAGGCAAACTCCTGGGGTTGGGTGCGGTGCCCCCCCTGCCAATCGTCCAAACGGTAGGAAAACGAGGTGGTGGCGGTCATAACGGTCAACAGATGGGATGTTAAAGAATCGCAACAAATTGATTTTAGCGTGGGGGTGGGGGCATTTGATGGCAGAATTAAATGTGGGCAATTTTGAGTCATCCCATGCGCTGGATTTGGTTGGGGTTAACGTTTCTGGCTCTCTGTTTGGGGGGGTGTGGTGTCGCTACGGCGGGGCTGAATCCCTACATTGACACGGTGGATGGCTACCAGTTTCTCTATCCCAATGGCTGGGTACAGGTTCAGTCCAACCAGGGAATGGATATTTTATTCCACGACCTGATTGACCCCAGCGAAACCGTCAGTGTAGTCATTAGTCCCGTGAAATCCGGCAAAACCCTGGCGGAGTTGGGTTCGCCCCTGGAGTTGGGGGAGCGGTTGATGAATACGGCTTTGGCGCAGGCGGCGGTGGATCAAAAACCCCAATTGGTCAGTGCGGACAGCCATCGGGATGACCAGCAATTGTATTACACTCTTGAATATATTGTTAATACGAATACCGGCACTCGTCACAATATTGCTACCATTGCCACCAGTCACGGCAAACTGTACACCCTGAATGCTTCGGTGCCCGAATCCCGCTGGGCGAAATTAGCCCCGACCCTCCAACAGGTGGTAAATTCTTTGCAGGTGTATTAATATGGAAAATTACAAGTTAGAAAAGAGTACCTCTATTTATTGCCATCACTGGAAGATTAGTTCGCTAAAATGCCGATATTAATGGCTACGCCGCGCAAGCTATTGAGAACCAAGACGGGGGCTACACCCCTGCGACCCATTTTTAGAAGTGCCCAAAAGAGTAAAGAGTATTAGTTTAGTAAAAAGGTGTACCGATGCCCTACGATGCGCATACGACCCTATGGATGGACAGGGAGGAAGCGTTTTTTCGTTCAGCCACCTTTGAGGTGCAACAACAAGAGGGACCCCACTGTGTTTCTACGGTTTTAGCCATCTTGACCGGGCAAACCCCAGAGCGGTTTCAAGGTCGGGTCAATACCCAAAATCCGGTTTCCTGGTCGGAAGCCCTCGCCGAGTATGGCATGAAGTTAGCCTATTGCCCGACGGATGTCCGCACCCTGAAAAACTACCTGCCGGAACTGATTGCCCTGGATGATTTGTTCACCCTCAGTTATTACACCACCCGGGACCCGGAGCGGATTTTGGCAGAACCCAACGCCAAGGGCTGGGTAACTGGTTCCCATATCGTGCTTTTGCACCGGGATCGCATCCTGGATTCCGCCAGGGGTACGGTGGAGGATGCCCGCGCTCACCCCTGCAATGACTATCACACCAAACGGATTTTTCGGGTGGTGCCCGTGAACCATCCCCGGGGGCTGTAGGGTTCCCCGTCCGGCAAAAACGAAAAAATTTATTAAGATTGATAAAGTCATGGATTTCCACCCCGATGTTGGGCAGGTTTCAACGGGAGATTACTGCGGGCAAGGTCAAAATCCGGTGGCGGTGGGTGGCGCTTGGAGTCATTGCCCCGGGACTCTTGTTTTTAGCCGTCCGTTGGGGGTGGAATCGTTGGGCGCAGTCTCAGGCTCCCGCACCAGTTGTCCCCGTTCCTACAGCACCAGCCATGATTGCCGCCCTGGGTCGGATTCAGCCGGAGGGAGAAATCATTACTTTGTCTGCACCGAGTTCGATTGAGGGGGCACGGGTGGCAGAGCTTTTGGTCAAGGAAGGGGATCGGGTACAACCAGGGCAGGTGTTGGCAACCTTGGATACCACACGCAAACGCCAGGTGGAGGTGCAGTTAGCCCAAAATGAGGTGGCGATTGCCCAAGCCCAGTTGAATCAGGTGTTGGCGGGGGCGAAAACGGGGGACATTCAGGCACGGCAAGCCCAGGTGAACCGTTTGCAGGCGGAATTACGCATTGCCGAGACGGATTTACAGCGCAACCAACAGCTTTATCAGGAGGGGGCAATTTCGGCGTCCGCTTTGGATAATTTTCGCTTGCGGGTGGACACGGTGCGCCAGCAGTTGCAGGAAGCCCAGGCGAATCTCCGCAGTGTCCGGGAGGTGCGGGCGGTGGATGTGAACTTGGCACGGGCGCAGGTAGCCCAGGCGCAAAATCGGTTGGCGTTGGCGCAGGTGGAACTGGATTTGAGTTTGATCAAGGCACCGGTGGCGGGGCGGGTGTTGAAAATCCACGCACGGCTGGGGGAAACCGTTGGCAATGAGGGGATTTTAGACCTGGGGCGCACGGAGCGGATGTTTGTGGTGGCGGAGGTGTACGAAACGGACATTTTAGGGGTGCAGGCGGGACAACGGGCGGTGGTCACAGGGACAGCTTTACCGGCACCCTTGCGGGGAACCGTGACCCAGGTGGGCTGGCGGGTGGCGAAAAAGGATGTCCTGAACACGGACCCGGTGGCGGATGTGGATGCCCGGGTGGTGGAGGTGAAAATTGCCCTGGATGGGGCGGACTCGGCGCAGGTGCAACGGCTGACCAATATGGTCGTCAATGTCCAAATTCAGCGGTAGCGATGGGCATTCCTCTGGCGTGGTTACAGTTATCCCGGGAGCGGATGCGTCTGTTGGTCGCCTTGGCGGGGATCACCTTTGCGGATGTGTTGATGTTTGTGCAGTTGGGGTTTCGGGATGCCCTGTTTGAAGCCGCCGTGCTTGTCCATCGCAAATTGCGGGCGGATTTGGTGCTGATCAACCCCCAATCCCAGGCGTTTTTTGCCATGCAACGGTTTCCCCGCCGCCGCTTGTACCAGGCGTTGAGTTTACCAGAAGTGGCGAGTGTTGCCCCGTTGTATGTGGACTTAATGCCCTGGAAAAGCCCGGTGTGTCCCCCCACGCCCACAGCTACCAGTTGTACCCGTTCGATTTTGGTGATGGGGTTTGACCCGGCGGTTTCCGTGTTGGATTTCCCGGAGGTGGAGGCTAATTTGGCGCAAATACGGCAGGCGGATGTGGTGCTGTTTGACCGGATTTCGAGGGAGGAATTTGGCACGGAATTTATCCTGCGGGAATTTGCCAGCGGACGACCGGTACAAACAGAGGTGAATAAACGCCGGGTGACGGTGGGGGGCTTGTTTGAGTTGGGAGCATCCTTCTCCGCCGATGGGAATGTGATCACCAGTGATTTGAATTTTTTACGGATGTTTCCGGGACGGCAAGCCTCGCAAATTGATGTGGGATTAATTACCTTGCAACCGGGGGCGGATGTGGAGCAAGTCCGGGCGAAATTACGGCAATTACTCAACACGGAACTGAAAATTCCCGGTCAATTTCTCTGCCAAGGGGCGACGGGGGCTTCGGAATTTGCCAACGATGTGTGCATCCTCACCCACGATGAATTTGTGGAATTGGAACGGCATTATTGGGCGACGGGCACTGCCATCGGGTTTATTTTTGGGCTGGGAACCGTGATGGGATTTGTGGTGGGAATTGTGGTGGTGTATCAGATTCTTTACACGGACGTATCGGATCATCTGGCGGAGTATGCCACCCTCAAGGCGATGGGTTACACGGATGGGTATCTGTTAACGGTGGTGTTCCAGGAGGCGATGATTTTGGCGGTGTTGGGCTTTATTCCCGGCTTTTTGGTCTCTCATGGGTTGTATGCCCTCACCCAGGCGGCGACCCGTTTGCCGATTGCCATGACCCTAGGGCGAGCCACGACCGTTTTTACCATGACGGTGGTGATGTGTTTTGTGGCGGGGGCGGTATCGGTGCGGCGATTGCAGGCGGCAGACCCGGCGGATATTTTCTAAGCGGTGATAATAATAAGGGCACCTCTATCAATTCAAAGTTAGCGGTCGCAGGGGCACTGCTGTCGTCCTTGGTTTTGAAAAAAAATTTCTGTTCGCTCATCGCATCGGCTCGCTAGAGAATTGCTATATTTGGTCAAATAGGGAGTCAAAAAAACGCATCCCCAAATGAGCAAAACTTGGGCAAAAATCCCCATCACTTGGAGCCAATCATGTTAGCC
The DNA here is from genome assembly GCF_022984075.1 of Synechococcus sp. C9. Lineage (NCBI taxonomy): Bacteria > Bacillati > Cyanobacteriota > Cyanophyceae > Synechococcales > Synechococcaceae > Synechococcus > Synechococcus sp. C9. The sequence goes on from NZ_JALAAD010000001.1 coordinate 501,289, forward strand.
AAACGGATTATTCCTTGCCTGGATGTGCATGGGGGGCGGGTGGTCAAAGGGGTGAATTTTGTCAACCTGCGGGATGCCGGTGACCCCGTTTGCCTCGCCCAAGCCTACAACCAAGCCGGGGCGGATGAGTTGGTTTTTTTGGACATTACCGCTACCCACGAGGACCGGGGGGTACTGCTTGACATCATTGAGCGTACCGCCAGCCAGGTGTTTATCCCGCTCACGGTGGGGGGGGGCATCGGGGATTTGGACACCATCAAAGCCATTTTGCGGGCGGGGGCAGACAAGGTGAGCCTCAATTCCGCCGCCGTGCGCCACCCGGATTTGGTCAACCAGGCTAGTGAACGCTTCGGTCGTCAGTGCATCGTGGTCGCCATTGATGCCCGCCGGGTGGGGGAGCGCTGGACGGTTTGGGTGCGGGGGGGACGGCAGGACACGGGTAAAGATGCCATCGCCTGGGCGGAAGAAGTGGTAGAGCGGGGAGCCGGGGAATTGTTAGTCACCAGTATGGATGCTGATGGTACAAAAGCAGGCTATGATCTGGATTTAATCCAGACAATTGCCCAACGGGTATCGGTGCCGGTGATCGCTTCGGGGGGAGCGGGAACCTGTGAGCATATTGGGGAGGTTTTGACCCAGGGGCAAGCCGGGGCGGCACTTTTGGCTTCCTTACTGCATTACGGGGAAGTGACCGTGAGCCAGATCAAGCAGTATTTGACCGACCGGGGGATTCCGGTGCGCCACACCCCAGGGTAATGCAGATAACCCCCAAACTGGGTGATCTCTGGTACAACTATACCAGGGCTGTTTCAGGGGGTTCGCCATGCCTAAAAATAAAATTTTGGTGATTGATGACAGTTTTTTGATTCGCAAATCCCTAGTGGATCAATTAGCCGGGGAACGGTTTGAGGTGTATGAAGCCAAGGATGGTCCTGCCGGTTTAGCGAAGGCAGAAGAGGTGAACCCGGATGTGATTTTGCTGGATTTTGTCATGCCGGGGATGAATGGCTATGAGGTTTATCAAGCCCTGCGGGCAAATCCCAAGTTTGCCGATACGCCAGTCATTGTTATTTCCAGCAGTTACGATGAGGTGGTGAGCAAGTTTGGTTATCCCTTTGTCGGGTTTGATTTTTTAGCCAAACAATTCACCAAAGACCAGTTGGAGGAGCGGATCAATGCGGTATTGCCCATGATCGCTTCTTCCCCGGAACACGTGGGCATTGCCGTCACCGGTGAAACGCCAGCCCCCAGCGAAGCCGACGGGGTCCTCAGCCACATCCAAGCCCAGTTGGCGGAAATTAGCCAGAAATTGCAGGAAAAACCGGTTTGGTTGCCGGAATTGCCCACCGGCGAGCGAAGCGACACCGCCATTCTCAACCAACTGCAAAACCTGGAAGCCCAAATCCAAGCCCTGGAACAACGCCCCCCGGCGGATACCCTGTCTGGGCATTTGCAGGAATTGAGCGTGGGACTCACCCAGTTGCACACCGCCCTGCGGTTGGAACCCCTGGTTCAAGAGCTACGCCACCTAGGGGAAAAAGTCGCCGCCTTGGAAGCCCAAGGTCAAGACAGCCGCCTTAGCCAAGACACCCTTACCCAGTTGGTGACCAGTTTGCAAGGGTTGAACGAAAATATCGTGAACCTACCCCGCACCGATGCCGTTCTGGAACGGTTGACCGCCCTGGAAGCCAAATTGGAAACCAAGACCCCATCTCCACCCCCGAACCTACCTCTGCTCATCGGTGCCGTCGCCCTGGGAGCGTTTATCGGTGCCGCCATTGGTGCCAGCGTGGTGGGGGGACAACGCCAATCCCACCTGCCCCCGCCTAACTCAATTTCCGGTGCAATGATTTGCGAACGCTCAGGATAATCAACCCGTCAAACAGGGTCAAAATCAGCAGACAGCCGCCCAGGGACAAATTCCCCCAGGGGGTCGCCATCACCGTCCCCGACCACTGCCAATCCGAGTGCAGGTACAGGTAACGAATCGGCTCGATGGCGTAGCTGAGGGGATTAATACTGGCAATTGTTTGCAACCATTTCGGCATAAACGCCAGGGGAGCCAACGCCGTGCTGGCAAACAGGAGGGGCAAATTCACCACAAAAATCACCGCCAGCAATTCCACGTGCCCCGGCAGGGTAAAGGTCAGCCCCAAACTCAAAGCCGTCATGCCCAAGACCAACAGCATGACAATCCCCACCACCAGGAAAAACCCGCCGACCCCAGGCAAACCGCCCCCCAGCAGATAGCTGGTCACCATCACTGCCACCGTCTGCACCAAACTCAGGAGGGTAATAAAAATCGTGGAGGCTAAAACGATGGAAAAACGGGACACCAAAGGTGCCACCAAAAAGCGATTCAAAAAGCCAAATTCCCGGTCAAACATCACCGGCAAACCCGCATTCAATGCCCCAGAAAATGCGGTGAATACAATAATTCCTGCACTCAAAAATTGGGCATAATTCACCCCGTCACTAAAAAAACCACTGGGGGCATTTTGGAATAAGGCTCCGAATAAAATCAACCACATCAAGGGCTGAATAATTCCCGCCACCAAAGTTGACGGACGGCGTTGCAGTTGAATCAGTAACCGCCGGGTCAAAGCCCAGGTTTCCTGGATGAGTTCCGCAGTGGGATGGGCGGTCGTCTCGAGTTGCCAAGGCGGGGAAGTGACAGTTGAACTCATAGGAATATCGGTTGGCTAAGCATTGCTAAAATTAGGCTAACGCATCCCCCCGGGATTTTTCCACCCATGACCCTGGCTTTGATCACCACCACCCTCCCCTGGGATGGGCATTTGCCCCAATTAATTCCCCAAATTCAGGCGCATTTACAGACCTACGGTACCCCCCTGCGCTGGGCGATTACAGCGGTACACGGGCGGCAGTTGAGCCTTGAAGCCGTGGTGATCCAGGATGATGCAACGCTTGATAGCTAATTTGGGGCACGTTTTATGGAAGGTTCATCTATAGCAATCACACTTGAATTGTGAGTAAAATAACCCGTTTTTATATATGGCAATCCTACTCGATTAACAAACAAAAAATCTCCAGAACCAGGGACGGGGGCGGTGCCTTTAGAAATGCCCATGAGATCAGCACGACCTAAAACGTTACTAACAGTGGCTAGAGGACCTAATCTTGAGGGGTTGAGAATACTGGCAGATGCGTGTTGAACAACGAGCTAATGGGGATCTAAAACTGATCTGCCGCCGCTGACCAGGAACCTGATGCAACTCAACTAGAACGCAAAACCACTTCCCCATTTTGTACCGCCACCAATTGGATGTCCAACGGGCCAGCGGTGTAGATGGGACGGCGAGCCACGGATTGTACCTGCACCACCCCCTTGAGATTTTGCAACTGTTCCACAAATTGCACCAGCGCCACTTGGCTAAAGGAACCCACCTTGTTGGTCAAAGGGTCGGCGAGGATGCCACTCTGGCGGGCACGGAGATTGGAAGCCAGGAACAACCGGTCCAACTGGCTGAGAATCGCTGGTTCATCCATCGTCCCCAAGTCCAGGGGAATCTGCGCCACCACCGCCCCGGCGGGAAAAATCAGCCGATTGGGGGTCAGGTCGGTAAAAACCCCCACTTCCGGTTCCCCACTGGAATAATTGGCAGAGGCCAACACCCGCATTACATAGTCCCGACCGTTGCTGAGGGTATTGACCAGGTTATTGACTTCGGTGGTACTGATGCGAATCCGGGGGGGATTGGGAATGCTGACGTTGGTTTGACTGAGGCACACCTCCGGCGGACTCTGACTTTGCCCCAGACACCCGGCGACCCGACTGGCTTCCTGGAGGGTTTGTTCCACCGCTTGGCGCGCCAATTCCTTATCATAAATTGCCCGGATGGTGGCTGTGGCTAAAACCTGTTCCCGCCGGATCGCCACATTTCCCTGGCGCAGTTGACCGATTTCCTGCTCCAACCGCCCCCGTACCAGTTCCAATTGGGCAATGCTGGTTTGCAGTTGTTGTCCCTCTCGGCGGAGCCGTTCCGCCTGGGCACGGGCTTGGGCGACCTGGGTCTGGGCCTGTTGCAGTTGGGCTTGCAGTTGACCCCGGTCCTGTTTCAGTTCCTGAATCTGGGCTTCCAGGGTGCGGGATTCCTGCTCGGCGGTGGCTAATTTGGCCAAAGCATTTTGGTAGTTGCGGTTGACCTGGGCAAGTTTGGCTTCAATCGCCTTCACATTCCGGTCGGCGGCCTGGAGTTGGGCTTGGGTGCGTTGGAGTTGGGTGAGGGCGGTGGTCAATTCGGTTTGGGCTTCATTTTTTTGCTTTTCCACCCGTTCCAGGTCTTCCTGGATCTGGTGCAGGCGAAACAGGCCATCCCGCAACTGCTGGTCAGCGGCCAAAAGCACCCCCAAGGTGGTGGCGGAAATCACCCCGCCGGTGGCAATGGTGACCAATACCGCCGTGGTGCGAGGCCGTAATTTGAATAAACTCAAGCGGGCTTTCCCCACCCGGGTGCCAATCCGATCCCCCAGGGTGGCGATCAACCCCCCCAGCACCAGAATCACCAGTATTAGGGTGTAACCGGCTACCACACTTCACCCCTCGCCCACCAGGGCGACCAGTTCCGCTTCACTCAGTAGAGGAATGCCCAACGCCACCGCCTTCTCTAGCTTAGCACCCGCCTCCTCGCCCACCACCACGTAGTCCGTCCGGGCGGTAACGCTTGACCCCACTTTGCCCCCGGCTCGCTCGATCAGGGCTTTAGCTTGACTGCGGGTCAAATTCGGTAAACTGCCGGTGAGCACCAGGATTTTACCGCTCAAGGGGCCAGTGGCGTTCCCACCGGGGTCATGGCTGAGGTGTAACCCCGCCTGGGCTAACCGAGCCAGTAGGGCTTGATTTTCCGCATCCGCAAACCAGGTCTGCACCGCCTGGGCAATCTCCGAGCCAATGCCAGGAATGGCGCAGAGTTCTTCTAAATCCGCATCCCGCAGACGGGTGGCACTGGGGAAATGGGTCGCCAAAAGTGCCGCTGTCCCCGTCCCCACATGACGCACCCCCAACCCATACAACACCCGAGTCCAGGGCTGTTGGCGGGAGCGGTCAATGCCAGCGATCAAATTAGCGGCAGATTTTGCCCCCCAACGTTCTAGGGATGCCAACTGTGCCTCGGTCAAATCGTACAAATCCGCCACACTCTTGACCCAGCCCATCTCCACCAATTTTTGCGCCGCCTTGCCCCCCAACCCCCGAATATCTAGGGCATCCCGGCTCGCCCAATGGTTAATCTGCTCCCGCAGTACCCCCGGGCAGTGCCGATTGATACACCGGGTCGCCGCCTCCTGTGCCACTTGGACGACGGGTTCCCCGCACTCCGGGCAATGGGTAGGGAACTGGTACGCCACCGCCTCCGCTGGGCGCAACTCCCGCAACACCTGCACCACCTCCGGGATAATCTCCCCCGCCTTGCGCACCACCACCCGGTCGCCGATGTGCAAATCCAGTTCCTGAAGCCGTTGGTTGTTGTGCAACGTCGCCCGACTCACCTGCGTCCCCGCCAACCGCACGGGGGTCAATTCCGCCACCGGGGTCAACGTGCCCGTCCGCCCCACCTGCACTGTCACCCCCAGGAGCGTCGCCACCCCAGTTTCGGCGGGAAATTTCCAGGCAATCGCCCAGCGGGGGGATTTATGGGTAAACCCCAGGGCGGTCTGCATTCCCAGGTCATTGACTTTCACCACCACCCCATCGGTGCCGTAGGGCAATTCCTGCCGTTTTTGTGCCCAGGTTTCGTAATAACGTTGTACCTGTGCTAAATCGGCACAAACTTGGCTATGGGGATTGGTGCGAAACCCCCACTCTGCCAGCAATGCCAGGGTTTCCGATTGACTGGTCACATCCACCCCCCTGCCCACCCCGTAGGCAAAAAAGTCCAACCGCCGTTGCGCCACGACCCGCGGGTCAAGCTGGCGTAAGGTGCCAGCGGCGGCATTGCGGGGGTTGGCAAAAAGAGGTTCGCCCCGCTCTTGCCGTTCCTGATTCAACTGGCGAAACACCGGCTGGGGTAAAAAGGCTTCCCCCCGAATTTCCACCTGCGCCGGGGGCTGGCGGGTCTGCAACCGCAGGGGAATACTCCGAATCGTGCGGACATTGGCGGTAATTTCCTCCCCCGTCACCCCATCCCCCCGGGTGGCACCCCAGACCAGCACCCCCTGTTCATAAAATAAATTCAACGCCAAACCATCAATTTTTAGCTCGCAAATATATAAATCCTCGGGCAATTTCTCCCCCCACAATTTCTGCCAGCGGTCTTGCCAAGCCCGCATATCCGCCAGGTCAAACGCATTATCCAAACTGTACAAAGGGGTGGGGTGGGTAATACTGGGAAATTCCTGACTGGGGGCACCGCCGACTCGCTGGGTGGGACTGTCCGGCGTGACCCATTGGGGATAACGCTGTTCTAAATCCAACAGTTCCCGATACAGTTGGTCATAGGTTTCATCCGCCATAATGGGCTGATCCAAAACATAGTAGGCATGGGCGGCTTTGTGTAATAATTCTCGCAATTCCCACAGGCGTTTTTCATCCCGTTCGGCATGGTTTTCTAACGCCCCTTGTTGTCCGTCCATACCCGCAATTTGCCTTATTTCTGAACTTATTTTTTGGACTGTACTGAACCTATTGTAACCCGTTCATTTTGTGCCAAAAACCGCCGCCACAACGCCTGCCCTAGGGAAATCGCCTGCGGTAAATAGAGAGAACTTTGGGTGTCAATCTCCGGTACTGGCACGGGGTGATCAGCCTGGGCACACCAAGTCTGAATGATTGCCCCATCCACCTCCGGGTGAAATTGCACGCCCCACACCCGCTCCCTGTAACGAAACCCCTGTTGTGGGTACAACGTACTGGTTAATAACCCCTCGGCTCCCGTGGGCAATTCAAACGCATCCCCATGCCACTCAAAAAAATAACTTTCCGGGGGCAAATGTCCGACCACCGGGTCATGGAGGGCTGTCCCCAAGCGGTGAATGGGTGTCCAACCAATTTCTTTGCCATACTGCCCAACCGCCACCTTTGCTCCTAGAAAATGCGCCAACATCTGCGCCCCCAAACAAATCCCCAGCACGGGAATTTGGTAGTGAAAAATCTGCTCTAAATAATCATATTCCCGGCGCAAAAATTCATAACGTTCCTGCTCATAGGCACCCATTGTCCCGCCTAATAAAACCACATGGGAATAGCAGTCTAAAGGTAAACCGGGTGACTCACCTTGCCACATTTTTAGATATTCATAGGGGATACATTCCTGATGCAAAACCTGGGCAAAGGTTCCCAAAGTTACCTCCGGGGAATGGGCAAATACCAACACCCGTAGATCATTAGGATTATCAATTAGTACCATGAGTCACTGGGTCTAAATTCACCGCAAAAAAAGTTCTAAAAATGGCATCATCTAACCGATTAAATTCTACCTGTAAATGATCCAGAAATTCATGCAGACCCCCCTGGATAATTTCATCAATGGTAATATATTCCAATTCCGCACAAAGCCGTCCCAAACTCCGTTCTACCCCGGTATTCCAGTTATCTAATTCCGTGCCCGTGATCCGGTACAGGGAAATCTGCATCTGCCGTAAACAAAACAGCACCGAACGGGGAAATTCCCGATTTAAGAGCAAAAATTCCGCCACCTGACGGGGAGTAATCAAATGCCGTCCCCGCTTCCGATACATTTCATAGGCACTCGCCGATTTCAACAACGCCATCCATTGAATTTCATCCAAAGTTGTCCCCACATCCTGTACCGAAGGCAGTAACACATAATATTTTACATCTACAATCCGGGTGGTTTTATCCGCCCGTTCCAACAGCCGCCCCATCTGCCCAAAATGCCACGCCTCATTGTGGGACATGGTGGCATCCATCACCCCCGCAAACCGATGACTGGCAAGTTTCACCTCCTGAAAAAACTGATTCAAATCCACCTCTTGACCACATTCAGCCGCCTGTTGTACTAGCAAATAAAAAGAGTTGACTTCTTGCCACATTTCTGAGGAAATAATTTCCCGTATGGAACGGGCATTTTCCCGGGCGGCATACAGGCAGGAAACGATGGAATTGGGATAATCCGTATCAAAGGTTAAAAACTGAATCACCTGCTCCTGGGTGGGCAGTCCATAACGCTCTTGAAAAAGTCCCAAATCCCCCGTCACTACCACCAAAGGTTCCCACTGCGCCATGCTTTGGTTGGGCAAATCCAGGATCAAATTTAGGTTCACATCCACAAATCGTGCCACATTTTCCGCCCGTTCAATGTAGCGGTTGAGCCAATAAATTGAATTCGCCACCCGACTTAACATGACCTGTCCCCCGCCAACACCCAAGTATCCTTACTGCCACCCCCTTGGGAAGAATTGACCACCAGGGAACCCTTTTTCAACGCCACCCGCGTCAACCCCCCCGGATGGACATAAATCTCTTGCCCATGCAAAATGTAGGGACGCAAATCCACATGACGACCCTCAAAATGATCCCCCACAATCGTCGGCACCCGGGAGAGGGAAAGGGTGGGTTGGGCGATAAAATTACGGGGAAATTGCTGGATTTTTTCTGAAAATTGGGCCCGTTCTTCAGGAGTTGCCGTTTTGCCCATCAACATCCCATATCCCCCCGATTCATTCGCCGATTTCACCACCAACTCTTCCAGATGATTCAATACATATTCCCGATCCGATTCCCGCCAACATAAATAGGTGGGCACATTCCCTAAAATCGGTTCCGCATCCAAATAATAACGAATCATCTCCGGTACATAGGCATAAACCACCTTATCGTCCGCCACCCCTGTCCCCGGTGCATTGGCAAGTGCCACTTTTCCCTGCCGATAAACCTCCATAATCCCAGGAATTCCCAGCAAAGAATCCGGGTTAAATACCTGGGGATCAAGGAATGTATCATCCACCCGGCGGTAAATCACATCCACCCGTTTCAAGCCCCGGGTTGTCCGCATTTGCACATAGCCATCTACCACTACCAAATCCCGCCCTTCCACCAATTCCACCCCCATTTGTTGGGCGAGAAACGAATGTTCAAAATAGGCGGAATTATACACACCAGGAGTTAACACCACCACGCAGGGATGATCCAGATAGGCAGGGGCAAGATTTAACAACGTTTCTAACAAATGCCCTGGGTAATCATCCGTCGGACAAATATCCAACATCCGAAATAACTTCGGAAAGGTATTTTTCATCACCCGGCGATTTTCTAACACATAGGACACCCCAGATGGTACCCGTAAATTATCCTCCAAAACCAACCAATTGCCCTGCTGATCCCGCACCAAATCACTGCCGGTAATGTGGCACCAAATTCCCCCCGGCGGTGTCAACCCCTGACAGGCGGATAAATAGCCTTGGGAAGAAAGAATCACATCCTGGGGAATCACCCCATCTTTGAGGATTTTTTGGTCGTGGTAAATATCCTGCAAAAATAAATTCAAGGCTTGAATGCGTTGTTTTAAGCCCCGTTCCAGGTATGCCCATTCCTGAGCATTCACCACCCGGGGAATCACATCAAACGGCCAAATCCGTTCCTTTTGACTGGGTTCACTATAAACTTGAAACGTCACCCCCATCTGCATCAAAATCGCTTGGGCGGCCTGCTGTCGCTGTTGCAATTCCCCCGGCGGAAACTGATTAATTCGCTCCACCAACACCCGCACTTCGGGACGGGGTTCCCCCTTGCGGATGAACCATTCATCATAAAACCCGGACGGGTCGTAGTTGCTAAAATTCACAGGGAAAACCGCTCCCAGGCGACGGATTGGCAATTATTTACGGGCTACTGATCGTCACTTACGCCCATAACTATTTATTATATCTGAGCTATGTCCGCTGGCAAGGGCACTGTTATCGAGCCTAGTGAGCATCAGCCGTTCCAGGGGTACGGGAAATTCGGAAATTTCAGTGAAGATACGGCTTCCCAATGCCAACCAAGGTTAGATGATATAAGGTATGCTGAATAAACCTTTAGTCAAAGATACTTAAGCAAATGATGATTGAACAGTTAATATCCACATGGGACATTTGGTCACGGGAAAATTGTATTGCTATTTGTAGTACTTTTGTGCCCCTGATGTTTGGCTTCACCGGTCTCACGGTTCTGGCTTTGTGGTTCCCATCCCAACGCCGCTGGATGCCTTTGACGGCTGGTTTCGCCTGGGGTTGTGGGCTGTTGTTGTGCTTACACGTGCTGTCCTGGTTCCACCTGGGGGTGGTGCATCCGGTGACCTTTATCCTGGCGGGGCTGAGCCTGATGTGCGGGATGGTGAATGGTGGAGCAATTTGGCTGGGGCGGACTCGCTTTGCCCTGAGTCCCTGAAAGCGATAAATTGCATCCAATTTGTGTTTTAATCCAAGGTATTTGAGGTACTTCGTTTATGTCCCTGCGTGCGTCCGCCTACCGTTTGGGGGGTTACATTGCCGCCCCGGCACCTGCCCAAGCGAAAAAGCACCAAATTGGCACCTATCAAAACCTGCCCCCCAAGGTGGACTTGCGCCCCTGGATGACGGCGGTGGAATCCCAAGTGGGCAATAGCTGTGTGGCGAATGCGTTTGTGGGGGCTTATGAATATCTCGCCAAACAAGCCCTGGGGGAGGCGGGGGATGTGAGCCGGTTGTTTGTGTATTACAATGCCCGGTGCCAGGATGGGGATGACATCCAAGACCAGGGCACCCGCATGATTTCCGCCATTCAAGCCCTGGTGGACTACGGCGCCTGTACGGAAGCGACCTGGCCGAATGATGAAGCCTTAATTTGCGATGAACCCCACGAGGAAGCCTATGCGGAAGCGGAGCGGTTCAAAATTGTGGAAGCAGAGCAAATCGAAACCCATTTAGACCATTGGCGGCACACCCTGGCGGAGGGCTATCCCATCGCTTTTGCCTTAAACACTTTTCAATCTTTTGATGAGGCGACCCGCAATCGGGGACGGGTTCCCCTGCCCAAAGCCGCTGATCATATGCGGGAAACCCACGGTTGGCACGCCATGTTGTGCGTCGGTTATTCGGACAAAGACCAGATGTTTATTGTCCGCAATTCCTGGGGTTCCGAGTGGGGGGATCGGGGGTATTGTTATATTCCCTATAGAACCTGTTTGCAATCATTTTAAGCGATTCTACGTAGGATTAAGCGTATGGCACAAATTCTGATTTTTGTTTGACTTGTCTTGATTAAGCCTTCACAGTTTTTCCATAATACTCTGCATTGATTTATCCACGCATTGGTTCTTTCTACTATCCATCGCTTCGCAATCACCACAAATCCTTGCTTCTGTGGATTCTCTTTCTTCGATTTGGCTTTCTGTTCCGGTGTAATTTTTTTTGATATCTCAATGATTATCTTATTCCGCAAAAGTGGTTCCATTTTTTCTATCTCTTCTTCTAAATATCTTTTTTGATAGCCGTTATCTAGTAAAATTGTTACCTCTTGAGGCAGTTCTAAAAAGAATTGTTTATGCTCTCTTATTATTTCTAATAATCCATGATTGTCGCTCAGGCTTGCTTTACTACATAAGATATAGTAATTTCAAACAAGTTTGCGACATTCGCCTTTACCTGCAAACCCTTTCCTAGAAGGGGATACAGTGATTACCAGTGCTTCAAAGTGTTGCATTTTCTTGTGAAACGACTATAAAGTAGGGATTCCCTAAAGTATCCACCAATAAATGCCGTTTGATTCCGTTAGTGCATTTATAGTGACAAAATCCTTTCGTTTCAATGCCTGCTGTATCTGTGTTCTTCACACACATAGAGTCCCCTATGAGCAAGCTAGGATATTCTTTTTTTTAATCTCTCTCTTTCAATTTTCTCCAATGCTACCAATACCCTTTCCCAAGTACCATTATTTTGCCATCGCCGAAACTGAGAGTACACAGTCTGCCACTTGGGGAAATCTCGAGGTAAGTCTCGCCATTGACAGCCATTTTTGAGCTGATACATGATGGCATTGACGATGGCATGCCTTGAAACTACATGCTTTTTTGTCTTACTCTTTGGTAGATATTGGTCTAAAATCTCAAATTGTGATGCGCTTAAATTGGTTGTGTATGTCATTGCTCTACCTGTAATTTCTTTCTCCCAGTATAATTGCAAACAGGTTCTATAAATATGTGATTCATCCCGAATTTAACGGTCATGATTCCTGGATTATCAAATCAGTGGCTGACCTGGAATTTAGCCCGGATAATTGGGGCGATGGGGAATCATTTTTCGCTGGAGAAGATGAACTCCTCCTGTTTGATTTTTATGTCATTACGGATGAACCGGAAGAATTTATCGAAGATTTAGATGCCCTATGTGATGAATACGCCGATGAGGATGAGGAAGATTATTACTTTGACTATGAGTACGAAGAACATGAAGAAGGGGATGGTTATCTTTTGACGATTAGTAATTTTTCGTTGACCATTCATGAACCGGATGATTTTTTAGAAGACCTAGATGATCTATGCGAAAACTACGCCCTAGATGGGGATTACGATTACACCATTGACGGGGAGGAGGATGAATGGGACGAAGAGGCAGAGTAAGGGTAGCTCTATCAATTCAAAGTTAGCGGTCGCAGGGGGGCACCCCCCGCCCTTGGTTCTGGGGAATAGGGGCATTCCCACGATGGGATTTATAGTGATTTCAAACAAGTTTGCGACATTCGCCTTTACCTACAACCCCTCTCCTAGAGGGGGATAGAGCGATTAATTGATAATTACCAATCAAGGAATGGGATTTATGGCTGTGCCACGCTGTGCTATCAGCCCCATTGTGTAAATACAAAAATCAATAAATAGAAGTGCCCTATCCTTAATTTTTGACCCATCATTTTGGGATTGCTTAATTTACTTCACAACTTTAGTGGTTGCAGATCGGATGAAACGCACCTCAATCCGACGGCGAGAGTTATCAGGGTTGCGGTCAGGAAGAGCAAAACTACCATTGGGCAAGTAAAGTTGTCCTGCAGAGTAAGCACGAAACTGTAGTCCTTTAAGTTCAGATTTCTTTGTTTGCACTTTGTACAGTTCAATAGTAATTGCCAATGCCCGCATCAGTCCTAAATCTACATTTGAGCTTGGAACTAAGGAATCTAATTTCTTTACGGCGACTGAATTTTCTAATAATGAATCGAGGTTACCATTGGGTACCTGATTAGGTTGACCATCCGTATGACCAATGACTTCGATTGTGTCAATCTTGTATTTCCGGCGATTAGTTACAATAGTTTGAGTTAAGCTTCCCCAAATATACTGTCGCAAAGGCTGGGACAATTGAGCACTACCTATAGGAAAACGAAATGCCTTATCATCAGGAATAATGATGATGGGTGGAACATCAGAGCGCAGTTCTTCCTTCTTCTTGCTTAAAATAGTAAAAGCAAAGAATAAAAAACTCATCAGACTTAAAATCAGAAGGCTTCCAGCCATTAAATCGCTCAGCGATATCCACACATTGAGCTCATCAGATTTTTGTACTGAGTAGCGACGAGTCTGACGCATAGGAACTTAAAGGTAAGATAGCACTGGACAACAATCAATGAAAATATTAACAAATTTTATCATCACTTTCATCCATTTGCTCATTAGTAAACTCCTGTACCCGAAATTGATTTACTCCTTGATTGACTACCTTAGCAATCGTTGCACTTAAATTATCAAAGTAGGCAGACAATTTGTTCTGAAACTCCAGATTTAAAGTAATCAGTTCTTGCATCTTATTAATGCTCCTGATAATTTCTTGCTGATTCAAACTAGAAGCTTCGACAACACTTTGATTTACGCTTTCAAGTCGAGCGAGTAGTTGGTTATATGTTTCCTGGTTATCTCGGCTAAGGGTCATCAAAACCCCTAGGTTATCAATAATGCTTGTGATTTTTCCCTGATTCAAATTAGAAGCTTCAATAATGCTGTGATCTATACTTTCAAGTCGAGCGAGTAGTTGGTTATATGTTTCCTGGTTATCTCGGCTAAGAGTCATCAAACCCCCTAGATTATCAATAACGCTTGTGATTTTTTCCTGATTCAAATTAGAAGCTTCAACAACACTTTGATTTACGCTTTCAAGGCGGGCAAGTAGTTGGCTATATGTTTCCTGGTTATCTCGGCTAAGAGTCATCAAACCCCCTAGATTATCAATAACGCTTGTGATTTTTTCCTGATTCAAATTAGAAGCTTCAACAACACTTTGATTTACGCTTTCAAGTCGAGCAAGTAGTTGATTATATGTTTCCTGGTTATCTCGGATAAGAGTCATCAAAACCCCTAGGTTATCAATAATACTTGTGATTTTTTCCTGATTCAAATTAGAAGCTTCAACAACACTTTGATTTACGCTTTCAAGACTATTAGGTAGTTGTCCAAGAATTGCCAGAATGTGATCTAGTACATTAGTGATATTACCGAATTGCTCAGCGATCCTTTGCAAATTGATTTGTGTCTGACTAGCTTTATCTACAGCTTGAATGAGTTGTGAGAGTTGTCTTACAGACCTACTGAACTGTTCGGAAAGAACGATTTCTTGTAGAGAACTAACAGCAAGTTCAAAAGTCTGTGAGCTACGTATAAAAGTTCCGCTGACACTGTCAAATCTCATGAATATATTATTGGCAAGTTCTACATTTGCTTGATTCATTTGTCTAAGTTGTGCCATTTCCCGCTCAAGCGGTCTTTCGATTGCATCCCTCACAGTTACCTGAAAATTATCCAAAAAAATTCTAAAGTTATCTGAAATTGATTGAATTAGTCGTCCCGTAGGATTTTGTCTCTGACCCGCTAGTTTATCAAGGCGAAATTCTAATTCTGATAAAAGATATTGCTTTGCCAAATCGGTATTCAAGAATGAGTTCGCTAGGGTAACCAATATTCCTAATACCAAGCAGAAAAAGCTAGATACAAAAGCAACTGCCATACCCTCTAAGGGCTGTTTAAGTCGTTCAATCAAATCTGTTACAGAAATAGTAGTCGTTGTCGAACTATCTATTTCCATAAGACCACTGGCAACACTACTAAGATTCATAGTAATTCCTAGAAATGTTCCTAATAGACCAATAGCAACTAGTAAGTTTGGGGTAATTCGGGTAAGATGCTCTGCTTTCTCTAGTGTTAACTTTCGGAAGAGTTTTTCACCAGTAAAGTTATACATTACTAAGGCAACTGTGTTAACATTGTCTAACTCTTCTGCCGAAAGGTTCATGATACTCTCCCGTAAACTGCGAATGAGTTTTGGGGCTTGAGCACTAAAAGAATCAACAGTCGATGCCCATCGGATAAGGTCTATCAACCTTCGATACAATAACCATCTTAAAACAAAACTAATTAAAGCAATTACTAACCCTATTCCTAGGAATATCTTCAGTAAGAATGATCTGTCAATATATTCGGTAATTAAACTTATCAGATTATCCATTATTTTCTTCCACAGGTACAGGCAAAACTGCTTGATCACCAGATAAAACTGATTGATTATGTGGTTCTACAAGGCTATCTATTTCGTCAATTAATTCTTCAAGAATACCTCTATGAGCCCTCGATCCTAGGTTTTCAATAGTCGTACCTGCAAAGATTTTTACCAAGGAAAAGTTTATGTGCTCAGAAGGATAAGCACGCATCTCGTTAATCAGGGTTTCAATTCGAGGACGGTATTCACCATACCACTTTTGCGGATTATGCCTTAGATGATCAATTTTTTCCTCTAGCTTCCGATTCATAAAATCCACAGGTGTTTTATATTGAGTACGTTGTTGTTGTGCTTGCCATGCCACCTCACTGAGCTTATCAATTATAAATAACCAGTCTGACCCTAAAAACATAGGTTCACTAGAGTCTCTAAGCCAGAGTACATCATCACCTCTCAATTGGAGGATTCCGAGACCTAGGCATTTACAGAATAACTCTCTAATTCTTTGAATAATTTCAGGGGCTACAGGTAAAATATCTGTAAAGAATAGGGCTGGTCTGTTGTGGTCACTACTTTGACCTGTTCTGCGGGTGTGCAACAAGAATTCTCCTCTTTCTGCGCGATTGTTGTATGCGATTTTGATATTGTTTAGACCATTAATTATCCGTAGTGGAAAGCCAGCATACTCAGTCATAAAAATAATTTGATGTTTTTCGGAATCTGGTAAGTTAACAATCTGGGCATTCGCTTGAATTCCCATTTCTCTCAGTAAATTCTCAAACTGCTCTACATTAGGATCATTTCCAGGGGGCTGATGATAGGCAATGAACATTGTTAGCTTGTTACCTCCATCGCTAAAGTGACCGTCTGTAAGATTCAATGGGAGAAGAGGCTCCGACTGATTCCTGAGAACATCCAGATAAGCTCTTAACTGATCATTAGTTCCCTTTTTGATAAACCGCTCAATAGCTGATCCTCTAAGGGTGTCTGCAACATCTGAAATAGACTTATCAACCACTTGATTAATTGCCCTAGAAATTTCCTCAAAGTTAGAACCATAAAAGTTAGAATCATATAAGCTAGGATTAGATTTATCTCTCGCTACGTTTTCAATTATGTGCGTAGAAATTTGACCTAACTTAACACGGTGCTCCGCCGTAGTCCTACCTAACGTATTAGTAATGACATTGTTGATATCCTCAGGACTAATAATTGCCGTACCAATCCTCTCTTCTACATTCAATTCTTCTAGTCTTCTCCCCAATTCCTCAAATTCTAGGATAGCCCTTTGAATAGAGTCCTTAAGTTGGCTCATATCCCTAATTTTGTGACTGATAAACTCAATCAATTGCTCTACTGCCAAGTTTACTTGACGGGTTAGTTGCCACTGGTAGTTTTGTTCTGCTAAGTTCCGAACTTGACGCACTGCCACCTGAAAACTACTCTGAATTCCTCGCACTTTCCCAAAGGGCCACCAGCGGCTTTGTATAATTTGCACCTCCCTCTGCATTTGATCAATAATTTTCTCAAGCTCTTCGTCAACATTCTCAGGTCGATCAGGTTCTTTTGCAATACGAATTTGTTCCAGGTTGGTTTTCATCGCATGGAGCCAGATTAGGGCGTTATCGACACAGAAAAATTGATGATCCGGCTGTAGAATTTTTTCCAAAAAATTGTTAATGCTTTCCTCTATACTCCTAACTAATTCCGGAGTTTGTTCAACTATTACAGTAAGCCAAGTTCCTCGTTCAGTGGTTTTTTCTGAAAGCCGCAGGTTATTTAACAAATCCCTGAATCTTCCAAGTAACTCCATTTTCAACGTATCGCAATCTGCACTAGATTCAGCCTGGCGAATATGTTGTTGCTGTACCTCAAACCATGACCTTAGTTTACTACCGACTGTTTGCCCATCAATTTGAACTTCTTTAAGCCGGTTTTCCAATACTTGTTTTAGGTTCTCGGTTTCCCAACCAGCCTGTCTGAAATAAACTGTTTGCATTTGAGTGATTGTCGGGGCTTGAACCAACCCAGTTTTCCAAAATTGGAGAACATCAAGCTTAATTTTATTACTAGCTAGTTTACAAATTTTATCTTGAGGAAAATAAATACTAGCCAGTCCAGCAGTCATGTAACGTTGCCGGTTTGGACGTGGATGCTTATCATACTCTTCGGCAGCGTCAATAGTGCGTAAATTATCACGTGCAGAAATAGCAGCGTCAGCCAGAACATTACTTGTAACAAACATACAAATTTTTTGGGCAATAGTATTAAAGATTTTACCTTTGGCATTCGGATCAGTAGGAGGAATAACAAACTTATGGCTAGGGGTTGAGTTAGAGATTAAGTAAACATAATCATAGGGAGGTCGAGACTCACTTAGCGGCAGACTATTTGGGTACTGAGCGTCAAAATTTGTGCCTTTGCGAGTGTAGTAATCTAACTCCTTTAGAGCTGCGTAGCAATTAGCCTTAACGACATCATGATCCCCATAAAGGTCGGCACTAATAACAAAGTAGGCATGTGTTTCAAGATCAGGGGCATTTTCTGCAAACATTTGCCGGAGTATGTATGCAATGTCCAAAAAAATGCCACTGCCCGTTCCTCCACACAAAGAACCAGCCACAAAAACTCTCAGACCAGGTCTCACTTCAATGCCACGAGCAATTAGGGATGCATGATTAGCACCAACAACCTGACCATAGGCTAAATTCAGTGCCCCCCTAATTTTTTCATAATTTTTGAAGAGTGCAAAACGACCTACTGCCCGTACTGCTCCTGCTCCGTGCTCAATAGTATTCAAATTCCTTACCAATTCGCCAGGAAACCACTCCAGAATATTCCTATCAGGATTGTTGATGTTGGGATCAGTTTGGTATCGATTGTAGTTTTCCTTAAACTCATTTACTTCACTGGTAGATACACGAATATGTACTTCCTCAGGAGGCTTAAACGCAATAGATTGTCCACGATGGTCAGGAATTGTGGGACTGCGGTCTGTATCAATTTGTACAAAACTAATAATTGGTAACTGATCAAGCGAACCAAATTCTTCAACAATAATTCTTCGCACTCGAATCAAAACTTCCCGTCCGGTTCCTCCTAGACCCACGCATATTGTCGGTGTAATGTTCCGTGCTTTCTCTCTGTCACGCTGGCTGGAAAATTCTGTAGAAACCATTAAAATTTCCTCCTTCTATAACTTAACGCAGTGAATCGGGGGCAAACACAATAGGTGTAGAGTAGCAGTACACAATCGGTTACATCACTCAAACCAATATACTAATGGTCACAGTTTTGTAATCAAGTGTTACAAACCGATTCTTCTTACTTATCCTAAGAGGATTGACTAAGTGAGTCCCATTATACCTAAGATCAGGAGTGAGTGCATAGATTTTTAGGGTCTGGTTGCAACGCTCAAGATAACCAACTGCTTGTGAACCAGGTAAATCTACATAATAGAATGTCCCTGGAACTGAACCACCTAAGCCAATTTTTTGACCATGTTTGAGAGCAAAGGTGTAGTCCTGATCATTGATTTGTAATGTTATTTTCCAGGGGATTTTTCGGCGTAACCAATGCATTAAGCTCCAAGAACTGCCACCTAGAACTGCAAGTCCCAGAAAGCTTCCTAGTAGAATTTGCCACCAAAGTTGTCCCCACAAATAGCTATTGACTAAGCAAACTTCACCACCACCTGGCTTTGGGGTACAAAACTCCTGGAGAGTGGGTTGAATGTCCACGACTGTAAGCCGGAAGTTACCGGGCTGAATGCTCCTTTGGGTCATGGGTAAGGCTTCCATCCACTTGGTTCGCTCTATGGCTGTAGGACTGTCCTTTAGACCACAGGAACTCGTCGGAGCCTCAACCCATTGATTAGCTTCACCCTGAGGAAGGTTCAGAGGTGCATCTGTCAACCAAATCACCGACTGGGCTTTGATGGGGGATTGCGCCTGTAACCGGTTTTGATTCTGTTGGGCAAGATACCGATAGACGTAGAGTTCAGCACATTGAATATCAGTTCCTTGCTCTGTCCCAGGGTTTTGGGGAATGGCTTGCAGGATTTGAGGGATGTCATTTACCCCTTTGTAATCGAAAGAAACTGGTTTTTGTGTTGTGGTCGCAAAAGAGATAATATGTAATGTATCGCCCTTGACAAGACTTTTCTCAACAATTTGTCTCAGGTGTAAGCGTCCTGGATCGTTCAGTCCAACACTTTCCGTTAAGTCAATAGCTAAAACTACGTCTCGTCCACCCCAACGTGCAATCCAGCCTAAAGCAGTCTGTTGTAAGGGGGAAAGGGAACGGTTCCCAGGAACAGTTAGGGCAGTCATGCGATGCGTGTAAGTATTGAGTCCGACTGCCTGCAATTGTAGACACTAATTCTGATGGGTGCAAAGAGTAATTGTTAAGGTAAGGGTAACGCCACTCCGTTTACTACCATAGCAGTTCTAAATGAATTTATGAATTTAGAATATCGGTCGCAGGAGCACTGCCCTTGTCCTTGGTTCTGGAAAATTTTTGTTTGTAAATCAAGTAAGATTGCTATACAGTAATCCTAAATAAGAATGGAACAGGGGTCGCAGGGGCACCGCCCCCATAAAAGAAGCACCTGCGGTGTATGGTTCTGGAAAATTTCTGTATGCCTACGGCACACAAGCTATAGCTAGGTAGGTTAAGGTTGTCGCCTTAAGATTCTGGGAAACCAATGTGGGGCTACGCCCAGCGACCCATATCATGTCAACCTTTGTATGCTTAGCTATAACGTTAATCAAGTAGGATAGCTATATAAATAAAAAAATATAAAAATTACCTACGTCCGCTGAGCGGTTGTTGGTTATAGACCGCTTGAGCTGCCAATTTACCCAAGTAGGCACCCGTGCAGACTTTCCGTTCCTCAATGCGCCCGACGGTGGCCGCCAAGCCCGGAAATCCCGCCGCCCCGCCAATGACCGCAAAATTCTCCAGTCGTGTCAGGGAACTGCCCACCCCATAGCGAAAGGTGACCGTAGGGGGCAAAGGATGCGGCCAACCGGGAATCCCACCCCGGGCGTCAAAGGCATAGCGAAATTCCCCAATCGCCTCCCCCGGCGGCACCCCCCCGGCCAGGATTTGCTCCACATCCAGGGGGGCCAGGACTTCCGTTATGGTGACCAAATGCCGCACATAAATTTCCAAAGGCGGGAACACCTCCACCTGCTGCGCTTCCGGGAACCGTCGGAACCAGGTTTGCAGATGGCGCAACTCCTGGAGCATGAAGGGCGTGGGCTGGCGATGGTTGCGGATTAAGTGTTCCACCTCGCGAGTGGGCAGTTGGAACAGTAAGCCATTAAAGGACAGACGCTCCGAGCCAATTGCCGCCACATTCCCCCGATCCAAAAAAACGGGCGACCCCAGGCGCAAGGGCATCCCCCGAAACCGATGGTAGGCCGCCCCCAGCGCTGTGCTGTAGATGTCCGCATAATCCCCCTGCACCTGCATCGGCACGTGGAAATTGCGGAGCAAAAAGTCCGCATCCGCTGGGGTATTCTCCCGCCGGATTTGCTGGCGTAATTCCTGCATCAACAGGGGATTCTGTAAAATCCGTGCCTCAATGGCCGCCAACTGAGCCAAACTGAGGGGTGCCAGTTCAAACACCGGTGAGACCGCCAAGGTCACCCCCGGCAACCCCACCCCAGCAAACCCCTTTTCGTAGCGCAATCCCGCCTTTTGCGCCAGTTCCGCCTCCGGGCTGGCATCAATGACCACCGCCGCCTGGAACTGCCCCTGGGCATGGGTTAACCGCACCACCCGCTGGCCTTGCACCTGGGGCGTTAACTGGGTTTGGTGCAGTAATTCCACCCCCGCCTCCTGGAGCAAGGTGCGCATCGCCCAATCCATCGCCCCTGGGTTGGCGGCAATCCGTTCCACCTGGGAAGCCGTTAACAGCTCCTGATAAAACCCACAGGCAGGGGGATGGCCCCGCATCTGATTCCGGTCCAGGTAGGCCAACCCACCCCGGGTCCACACCCCGCCCACCCACGCCCATTCCGGTTGGGGGCGCACCAACAGCACCGAGCCATTGCCCTGTAGTCCCCGTCCCGCCTGGATCGCCGCCGCCACCCCCGCCGGTTCGTCCCCATAGACCAGCACATCCACCGGGGTCACGGGCAGTTCCGGATGGGAACGGGGTTGTTGTTGCCAGACCCACCCCAGCAACCCCAGACATAACCCGAGGGTGAAAATTCTAATCCCCGCCGATGACCACATCCCGAATCAGCAAACTGGGCCCGCCACACCCCACCGGCAGACCGTTTTGCCCCCCCTTGCCACAGCCGCCCGATTCATCCCAAGCCAAATCCTTGCCAATCCCCTCGATCTGCGCCAGGGTTTGGAACACATTGCCCGTCAGGGTGACATCCCGCACCGGCTCCGCCAATTCCCCCCGCCGCACCCGCCACGCCTCCCCCGCCGTAAACGTAAACATTTCCCCGTTGGTCATCCCCCCCAACCAATTGCGGGCGTAAATCCCCTCCCCCAACCCCGCCAACAAATCCGCCAGGGAAGCCGTCCCCGGGGCAATCCAAGTATTGGTCATCCGCACCAACGGCGAGTAATGGTAATTCAAACAGCGAGCATTGCCCGTTGGTGGTTCCCCCAATTTCCCCGCCGTCTCCCGGGAATGTAACCGCCCCGTCAGCACCCCATCCGTAATTAATTGAGTCATGCCAGCGGGCACCCCCTCGTCATCATAGGCATAACTCCCCCGATGCCCCGGCACCGCCGCCCCGTCCCAAATCTGCAACTCCGGTGGCCCAAACCGCCGCCCCAGGCTCATCACCTCCAACATATCGGGATTTTCGTAGAGCATATCCGCCTCCGACAGATGACCGAACGCCTCATGCACAAACAACCCAGTCAAAATCGGGTCAATCACCACCCGGTACACCCCGCCCGCCACCTTGGGCAAGGACAACGCCCGCACCGCCCGTTCCGCCGCCCCCCGCACCTGGGCATCCAACCCCAGCAAATCCCCATAATCCCGGCGAGAACCCGTCGTCTCCCGCCCCACTTGCACCATCCCCTCCCCCGTCGCCGTCGCACTAAACCGCATTTCCATATCCACCCAGGACTGGTCAATCCACGTCCCCTCCGAAGTCGCCAACAGCACCCGATGCGCCGCATCCCCATAGCGCACCGTCGTGGTGGTAATTTTGTCCGACACGGAATGCAGTACCTCCTGGTAATGGGCACAGAGGGCTTTTTTCTCCGCCAGGGGCACACGTTGCGGGTCAATGCCGGTGATCTCAGTCCGGCAGGTCGCCTGCACAGGGGCAACGGGAGCAAGCTGGGTCACCTCCGTCCCTACCGCCTTAGCCGCCGCAATGGCGTACTGCACTTGTTCCGCCAAAGTGTCCAGGGCATCAAAACTGGTAAACCCCCAGCCCCCCCGGTGACACGCCCGCACCTGCCCGCCAATCGCTACCCGTTCCCCCAGGGCTTCGATGCGCCGATTCCGCAGAACCATATCCGTGCTTTGAATGGTTTCCAACCGAATACTCAAAAAATCCACCTGCCCTTGGTACTGTGCCAGGGTGTCAGCGAGCAGGGAGCGATAGTCCGGTAGATGCGTCATAGATGGAACATCATTGTATTTATTAGTTTATTTATTATGAGCAAAAATGGGTCGCAGCCGCCGTTTTGGTTCTCGATAGCCTGCGTGGCGTAGCCATTAATATAGGCATTCTAGCGACATAACCTGCAATGCGTACAGATAATACATAGCAATCCTAAATGGGAATGAAACAGGGGGTCGCAGGGGTACTGCCCCCGTCTTTGGTTCTGAAAAATTTTTGTATGCCTACGGCACGCAAGCTAATGCCAATCAAGTAGGATTGCTATAGAGGTGTCCTTATTAATTATTAAATTAACAGGGATGAATGGGAACGAAAATTAAGACCGAAAGGCGATGAGAAACTGCTCCAGTCCAAAGCGCAATACGGGAGCCAAAATCGCCACAATCACCCCAGAAACGATGACATAGCGGGCAAACCCCAACGTATCTTTAGAAAGTTGGTAATAGCGTTCATCCCAGCGCTTCACTTCGGCATTGAGTTCCTGTTTCAGACCATCCACTTCCCGTTTTAAGTCGTCCACATCCTGTTTCAAGTCATCCACGTCCCGTTTCAGACCATCCACATCCTGTTTCAATTCGCTCACATCTTGCCGCAGACCCCGCAATTCTTGTAAAACATCCGCCAGGGTTGGTTCCGAAGGACTATTCATGGGATTGACCGGTGGGCGTGACTTCTCCAATGATATAACTTTTTATCCCCAGTTCAGCCAACACCTGCTGTGCCCGTTCCACCTGCACCGGGGGCACAATCATTCCATAGCCAATTCCTAAATTAAACGTTTCCCGCATCGCCATTTCACTGACATTTCCCTGTTCAGCTAACCATTGAAAAATGCCCGGCCACTGCCAATTTCGCCATTGAATGTCAATCTGTTGATCCGCCCCTAAACAGCGGGGTAAATTTTCCGGCAATCCCCCCCCCGTAATGTGCGCCATCCCATGAATTTCTATCCCTTGCGCCCGCAGGGCATTCACCGCCGGGACATAAATGGTTGTGGGGGTTAATAAAACTTCCCCCAAAGTTTTGCCGCCCAATTCTCTAGGGGTTTGTGCCAAAAGTTGGCTCATTTGCATCGGGTCTGGTGCCAAGGTATCTAAAATTTTGCGGACTAAACTGTAGCCGTTGCTATGCACCCCACTGCTCGCTAATCCCACCGCCACATCCCCAATCCGCACCTGGGAACCATCGAGCAATTCCCGCCGCTCCACCACCCCCACACAAAACCCCGCCAAATCATACACCCCCGCTGCGTAAAACCCTGGCATTTCCGCCGTCTCCCCCCCCAACAGGGCACAGCCGCTCTGCACACAACCCGCCGTGATGCCCTGGATAACCGTCGTTAAGGTTTCCCCATCCAGTACCCCGGTCGCCACATAGTCCAGAAAAAACAGGGGCTTGGCGTTGCTCGTTAATACATCGTTCACACACATTGCCACCAAATCAATGCCGATGGTATCGTGCCGGTTGAGGATTTGTGCCAGTTTTAATTTGGTGCCCACCCCATCGGTGCCCGCCACCAACACCGGCTCTTGGTACCCCGCAGGCAGTTGGAAATAGCCCCCAAAGCCGCCGATGTCCCCCAACACCCCCGGCGTGCGGGTCTGGGCAATCCCCGGTCGAATCCCTGCCACAAACGCCCGTGCCGCCGCCAAATTCACCCCTGCTTGTTGGTAGTCCATCCCCTAGGCTTGTGAAAATTCGTGATAATCTGTTACAGTCTGTGGGGGTCGCAGTCATGCCAACCCTGCTTCCCACTGTGCCACACAAGTGCCCTTCCCAGGAATAACCCGTTCCACATTTTTGGGGCGTTTGGATTATGAATGTCTTGATGTTGTGAGGATTGAGTGATGCGAAACACCCTGAGAATAATCGGTGTGGGAGCCGCAAATCTTATTTCTTTAGTCGTGGGGACATCGGTGTTGGTTCCCGCCCGTCCGGTGAGAGCCGAGGTGTTAAAAGTGGGGGAACGTGCCCAGGCTCCCGCTCCCCTGGTGTTGGTGCGCCCCCATCGCCTGGAAGGTCAACCGGCAGCGACCCTATTCATCCGGGATTTACCGATGCTGACGTTCCTGGGGCGAAGCTCGGGGGTGACGACGGGGAGCAAGATGGCCAATGTCCAGGTGGAAGGCGACCCCCTGGTACCGGCGACCCAATTCGCCGCCCGGTTAAATCGTCTCACCCAACAACGGTGGGATGCCAAGGATTTACAGGTGGTGCAAACCGCCTCCCAAGAGCTGTGGTTGCAGTACAAAAATGAGCGGTTGCTCCGTTTTGACAATACGGTCACGTTTGACGGAGCCACCAATGACCCGGTGCAAAATGCCCTACAAATGACCAATCGTCTGCGGTTACGTTTGGGGAATGCACCCCCGTTAACGGCGGTCACCCCTGGGACGATGCCCCCCTCCCTGGCCCAACGGGTGGTGACGGCGGCGGTGGGTTCGGTGCGCTCGGTGTTGCAGGGGTGGGCTTCCTGGTATGGGCCGGGATTTCAAGGGCAACGAACCGCCAGCGGGGAACCGTTTAACCCCCAAGGATTGACAGCGGCCCATCGAACCTTACCCTTTGGCACCCAGGTGCGGGTCACCAATTTACGCAATGGACAGGCGGTGGTGGTGCGGATCAACGACCGGGGACCCCACATTCCGGGGCGGGAGATTGACATTTCCACCGGTGCCGCCCAGGCGTTGGGGTTGATTCAGATGGGGACAGCCCCCGTGCGACTGGAGGTTCTGGGCCCCTGAGGTGCGTCTGATCCGAACCTTGGCGGGGTTGCAAACCGCCCTGGCTGATCAAAATGATCGGGGATTTGTCCCCACGATGGGGGCATTGCACGCAGGGCATGAGGCCCTGATCCGGGCGGCTCGCCAGGCCCATCGGCTGGTGGTGGTGAGCATTTTTGTCAACCCGTTGCAATTTGCCCCCCAGGAGGATTTTGCCCAGTATCCTCGCACGCTGGCGGCGGATCAGGCGCTGTGTGAAGCCTTGGGAGTGGATATTCTCTTTGCCCCCACTACCGAAGAATTGCTGGGGTCTGTTCCCCTCACCCAGGTGGTACCCCCGGCGACCCTGACCCAAACCCTCTGTGCGGTGCACCGACCGGGACATTTTACCGGGGTGGCAACCATTGTGACATTATTATTACAAATTATCCGACCGCATACCCTGTATTTGGGGCAAAAAGATGCCCAACAGGTGGCGGTACTGCGACGGGTGATCCAGGATTTACGCTTGGGGGTGCAGGTGCGGGTGATCCCCACCGTACGGGAAGCGGATGGTTTGGCCCTCAGTTCCCGGAATCGTTACCTCAACCCCGCACAGCGGCACCGGGCAGGGGCAATTTATCGGGGCTTGCAGGGGGCGGAACGCCAGTTTCAGCAGGGGGAACGGCAGGCGGCGGTTCTAATGGCGGCGGTACGGCAGGAATTGGCTCAGGAAGCGGATATAAAAATTCAGTACATTGAACTCGTGCATCCCGACACCTTGCAACCATTGGATGCGATTGAAACAGTAGGTCTATTGGCGGTGGCGGTGTTTTTAGGGGAGGTGCGGTTGATTGATAATGTCCTGCTCAAATGCCGCTTACCAGTGGTGGCCATTGACGGGCCAGCCGGGGCGGGAAAATCCACCGTGTCCCGGTTGGTGGCGCAACGGTTGGGGTTGACCTATTTGGATACGGGGGCGTTGTACCGGGCGGTGACCTGGGCGGTTTTGCGTTCCGGGGTGCCCCTTACGGATGCGGTGGGGGTGGCGGAAGTGGCGGCGCAGGCGCAGGTGGAATTACGCTGGCAACCGGATTTGCGGGTATTTTTAGCCGGGGAGGATTGTACGAATATCATTCGCACTCCAGCTGTCACCCAGGCGGTGTCCCAGGTGGCGGCGCAACCGGCGGTACGGCAAATTTTGTTGGGGATACAGCGGCGGTACGGTCAGCGGGGGGGCATTGTGGTGGAGGGGCGGGACATTGGCACAACGGTTTTTCCCGATGCGGACCTCAAGATTTTTTTAACCGCTTCGGTGCAGGAGCGGGCCCAACGGCGGTGGCGGGAACTCCAGCAACAGGGGGTCGGGGATGTGGACGTGGCGGCCATTGCCCAGGCGATTCAGGAGCGGGATGCCCAGGACAGTCAGCGGCAGGTGTCCCCCTTGCGACAAGCGGCCGATGCGGTGGTGATTGATTCCGATGGCTTGGACGTGGCGGGGGTGGTGGAGCAAATTGTGCGGGTGTGGCATACTCGGAACCAGACAGGGGCGGGGTTATAATAAAATTCAAGCCACAGGCCTGGGCGCAATGCTGGATATTATCATTATCGGCTCGTTAATTTTGGTCGCCGGAGCCTTGGGGTTTCGGAGTGTGGAGCTTTTACCCCCGGAAACACTCATGCCGGTGAGTAACTTGGCGGGTTTACGCTGGGTCATTAGTGGCTTTGCGGCATTGATTTTGGGATTACCGGCGGGGGTGATCCTCCAGGGAGCCTACCGACGCTTGGAACAACGCCTGCGCCAGTGGCCGATTGAGGTGATTTTGACCCGGGCGGTGGGTCTGGTGGTAGGGTTACTTTTGGCGAATTTGCTCCTGGCTCCCCTATTTATCCTGCCCATTCCGGTGGGGTTGGAATGGCTAAAACCCTTGGCCGCTGTTGTGACTAGCCTTTCCCTGAGTTATGTGGGGGTGACGGCGGCGGATATTCACGGGACTGCCCTACTGCGGCTGTTGAGTCCCAATACGGTACAGCCGATGCTCTTGGCGGAGGGGACCTTACGCCCGGCGGCGAGTAAATTGCTCGACAGTAGTGTGATTATTGATGGGCGCATCGAGGCGATTTTGGCAACCCAATTTTTGGAGGGACAATTAATTATTCCTCGGTTCGTGTTGGCGGAACTGCAAACCCTGGCGGATAGCAGCAATGACCAACGGCGCAGTCGGGGGCGCAAGGGGTTAGAGTTATTAAAGCGTTTGCAACAAAATTATCCCCAGCGATTGGTCATTCACAGTGCGGATTACCCGGATTTGGATACGGTGGATGCCAAATTGGTGCGATTGGCGCAGGAACTGAATGCCATGTTACTCACCAATGATTATGGGTTAAATCAAGTGGCTTCGGTGCAAAATGTGACGGTTCTCAATATCAATGAATTAGCACAGGCACTGCGGGCGTTGTACTTGCCGGGGGATACTTTAGACCTAAAAATTCTCAAGGAAGGGAAGGAACCCAGTCAGGGGGTGGGTTATTTGGACGATGGCACGATGGTGGTGGTGGAGCAAGGGCGGGCATACATTGGGGATGAATTGCCGGTGGTGGTGACGGGAGCATTGCAAACTTCGGCGGGGCGGATGATTTTTGCGCGCCCCAAGGCATCCTTGAAAACGTGAATTTGGGGTAATTTGTATTAACTTAAATTGTAAGTAACTTTTCATAATGAGAATCATAATTGGGCAATAAAAAATTTGAGGGCACCGCTCCACGTTGGTTCTGATTCCCACAGATCATGGGCGATTCAGATCACCTGAGAGTACTACTCACATCAAAGCGATGGAGATCACACCGTTGGGGTCGGATTGCCGCCACAATAGGAATGCTTGTGTAGGCTGTCTTTTTTTGGAGTATAACCATGAAATCCCTCAATCTGTGGGCAGCGGTGGTCATCACTGGTTTGGTTGCTCTCCCCGTGGGAGCCGAGGATGCGTCCCAGGTACGGCAATTGTTGAGTTCCAAAGCCTGTGCCAACTGTGACCTGCGGGGGGCGGACCTGCGGGGCGCAAAATTAGGTAATGCCAATCTCCAGGGGGCGGATTTGACCCGTGCCAACCTGCGGGGAGCGGACTTGACTGGGGCGGATTTGAGCGGTACGGATTTGCGGAATGCGGATTTGCGAGGGGCGAACCTGAGCTACGCCAAGTTGGATGATGCCGACCTGCGGGGCGCAAATTTGGAAGGGGCAAACCTGCGGGGAACGGATTTGGAACGGCGTCAACCTGGGGAGTTTGGTGGCAAATCTACCCTGAGGAGCATCCCTGCCCCCCGTTAATGGTTTGGCGATGGTTGGTTGGATTATTGATATTACTCTTGCCTGGGGGGGTGTGTGCCTTACCGCCGCCCCTCCTCCCTGCCTCTGTGGTGGATCAAGCCCTGACCGATTTACCACGCTGGGAACGACGGGGGCAAACCCTAATCCTGACTACCACATTTCCTGATTTTGTGCAGGCGATGGCATTCGTGAATCAGTTGATAGCACCGGCGGAACGGTTGGGGCATCATCCTGAGATAACGATTATCTACAATCGAGTAACCCTATTGTTGACCACCCATGATGCGGGTGGATTGACTCAGTTGGATTTAGATTTAGCACAGGCAATTCAGGGGTTATTGAGTGCGCCGTGATCACTAATCAATTTCCAAGTAATTAAGTCATAAATTAAAAATTAAGGACATCTCTATTTACTGCCACCACTGGAAGATTATTTCCCTATTGCACAAACGTTCAATAAAAGGAATTTTTTATAGATTTCTATAGAGCAGTTCTAGCAATTACAAAGTATTATAAATTAGCAGTCGCCGGGGCACTAACGGGTGAGATCGCTATAGTAGTCAATAGGAGCTTTAATGGATACAACCTATGACTACAGCCGAGGCAAAGGCGGTAATTTATCCCGATAGCGATGGAGAACCTTTGGCAGAGACCCAAACCCATGTGTGGGTGATCTTAAGTCTATTAAGTATGCTGAGCCGGTATTTAGGGGAACGGGCGGTGGTGTTTGCTGACCAATTTTTCTATTACATTGAGGGAAATCCTAGGGCGAGGGTTGCCCCGGATGTGATGGTAGTCTTTGGGATAGAACCGGGAATGCGCCGCAGTTACAAACTTTGGGAAGAGGGTCAAGCACCGGGAATGATTATGGAAGTCACCTCGGAAGGGACGAGGGAGATGGATTGGGGATTTAAGAAAAGGTTGTATGAACAAATTGGGGTCAGGGAGTATTGGTTATTTGACCCGTTGGGGGAGTGGATTGAGGGGCAATTGCAGGGTTATCGCTTGGATGAAGATGGCGTATATCGTTCTATCAAGAATCCTGTGAGTGAAGTGTTGGGTTTGCGTTTGCAACCGGGTATGGGGCGTTTAGATTTGTATCGTTTGGATAACGGGGAAAAGTTGCTCACCCCTGATGAATTAGCGCAGGAGTTAATTCAAAAAGAACAAGTGTTGGAACAAACTCATCAACAATTAGCACAAAAAGAGCAGGAATTACTCTTAGAACGGCAACGGGCGGAACGGTTAGCGGCATATTTACGCAGTCAAGGCATTAATCCTGATGAAATTGGAGGTTAGGGCGATGACATTAACTCCCAGTCGCAAGCTCATTTATCCTGATAGTGATGGTCAACCGATGGCGGATAATACCCTGCAATTTCGTTGGATTGTCTTATTCAAAGAGAATTTGGAATGTCTATTTCGGGATAATTTGGATGTATTTGTGGGGGGTGATTTGCTGTGGTATCCGGTGGAAGGACATCCAGAGATACGGGTTGCCCCGGATGTCATGGTGGTGTTTCATCGTCCCAAGGGGGAGCGGGGTTCCTATCGGCAATGGGAAGAAAATGGGATAGCACCGCAAGTGGTATTTGAGATATTATCACCGGGAAACCGATTGGCAGAGATGGCAAAGAAATTGGAATTTTACGAGCAGTATGGGGTGGAAGAATACTATATTTATGACCCCCAATTGAATGAATTAAGTGGTTATCAAAGAGTAGGGAATCGGTTGAGAGTAATTGAGGAGATGAATGGGTGGGTGAGTCCCCGGTTGGGCATCCGATTTGCATTAACTGATGATGAATTGCTGGTGTATTATCCCAATGGCGAACGGTTCAAGACCACAGTGGAATTGGCGCAGGAATTAGAACGAGAACGACAGCGGGCGGAACGATTAGCAGCATATTTACGCAGTCAAGGCATTAATCCTGATGAAATTGGAGGTTAGGGCAATGACATTAACTCCCAGTCGCAAGCTCATTTATCCCGATAGTGATGGTCAACCGATGGCAGATAATACCCTGCAATTTCGTTGGATTGTCTTATTCAAAGAGAATTTGGAATGTCTATTTCGGGATAATTTGGATGTATTTGTGGGGGGTGATTTGCTGTGGTATCCGGTGGAAGGACATCCAGAGATACGGGTTGCCCCGGATGTCATGGTGGTGTTTAACCGTCCCAAGGGAGAGCGGGGTTCCTATCGGCAGTGGGAAGAAAATGGGATAGCACCACAAGTGGTATTTGAGATATTATCACCGGGAAATCGGTTGGCAGAGATGGCAAAGAAATTAGAATTTTATGAGCAGTATGGGGTGGAAGAATACTATATTTATGACCCCCAATTGAATGAATTAAGTGGTTATCAAAGAGTGGGGAATCGGTTGAGGGTGATTGAGGAGATGAATGGGTGGGTGAGTCCCCGTTTGGGCATCCGATTTGAATTAACTGATGATGAATTGCTGGTGTATTATCCCAATGGGGAGCGGTTCAAAACTACAGTGGAATTGGCGCAGGAATTAGAACAAACTCATCAACAATTAGCACAAAAAGAGCAGGAATTACTCTTAGAACGGCAACGGGCGGAACGGTTAGCGGCGTATTTACGCAGTCAAGGCATTAATCCTGATGAAATTGGAGGTTAGGGCGATGACATTAACTCCCAGTCGCAAGCTCATTTATCCTGATAGTGATGGTCAACCGATGGCAGATAATACCCTGCAATTTCGTTGGATTGTCTTATTCAAAGAGAATTTGGAATGTCTATTTCGGGATAATTTGGATGTATTTGTGGGGGGTGATTTGCTGTGGTATCCGGTGGAAGGACATCCAGAGATACGGGTTGCCCCGGATGTCATGGTGGTGTTTAACCGTCCCAAGGGAGAGCGGGGTTCCTATCGGCAGTGGGAAGAAAATGGGATAGCACCACAAGTGGTATTTGAGATATTATCACCGGGAAATCGGTTGGCAGAGATGGCAAAGAAATTAGAATTTTATGAGCAGTATGGGGTGGAAGAATACTATATTTATGACCCCCAATTGAATGAATTAAGTGGTTATCAAAGAGTGGGGAATCGGTTGAGGGTGATTGAGGAGATGAATGGGTGGGTGAGTCCCCGTTTGGGCATCCGATTTGAATTAACCAATGATGAATTGCTGGTGTATTATCCCAATGGGGAGCAGTTCAAAACTACAGTGGAATTGGCACAGGAATTAGAACAGACTCAGCAAGAGTTGATCCAAAAAGAACAAGTACTAGAACAAACTTATCAACAATTAGAACAAAAAGAGCAGGAATTACTCTTAGAACGACAGCGGGCGGAACGGTTAGCGGCGTATTTACGCAGTCAAGGCATTAATCCTGATGAAATTGGAGGTTAGGGCGATGACATTAACTCCCAGTCGCAAGCTCATTTATCCCGATAGTGATGGTCAACCGATGGCAGATAATACCCTGCAATTTCGTTGGATTGTCTTATTCAAAGAGAATTTGGAATGTCTATTTCGGGATAATTTGGATGTGTTTGTGGGGGGTGATTTGCTGTGGTATCCGGTGGAAGGACATCCAGAGATACGGGTTGCCCCGGATGTAATGGTGGTGTTTCATCGTCCCAAGGGGGAGCGGGGTTCCTATCGGCAGTGGGAAGAAAATGGGATAGCACCACAAGTCGTATTTGAGATATTATCACCGGGAAATCGGTTGGCAGAGATGGCAAAGAAATTGGAATTTTATGAGCAGTATGGGGTGGAAGAATACTATATTTATGACCCGCAATTGAATGAATTAAGTGGTTATCAACGAGTAGGGAATCGGTTGAGAGTAATTGAGGAAATGAATGGGTGGGTGAGTCCTCGTTTGGGCATTCGATTTGCATTAACTGATGATGAATTGCTGGTGTATTATCCCAATGGGGAGCGGTTCAAATCCACAGTGGAATTGGCACAGGAATTAGAACAAACTCACCAGGAATTACTCCTAGAACGGGAACGGGCGAACCAAGAAACAGCGCGAGCAGAACAAGAACGACAACGGGCGGAACGGTTAGCGGCGTATTTACGCAGTCAAGGCATTAATCCTGATGAAATTGGAGGTTAGGGCGATGACATTAACTCCCAGTCGCAAGCTCATTTATCCCGATAGTGATGGTCAACCGATGGCAGATAATACCCTGCAATTTCGTTGGATTGTTTTATTCAAAGAGAATTTGGAATGTCTATTTCGGGATAATTTGGATGTGTTTGTGGGGGGTGATTTGCTGTGGTATCCGGTGGAAGGACATCCAGAGATACGGGTTGCCCCGGATGTAATGGTGGTGTTTAACCGTCCCAAGGGGGAGCGGGGTTCCTATCGGCAGTGGGAAGAAAATGGGATTGCACCGCAAGTGGTATTTGAGATATTATCACCAGGAAACCGATTGGCAGAGATGGCAAAGAAATTGGAATTTTATGAGCAGTATGGGGTGGAAGAATACTATATTTATGACCCCCAATTGAATGAATTAAGTGGTTATCAAAGAGTAGGGAATCGGTTGAGGGTGATTGAGGAAATGAATGGGTGGGTGAGTCCCCGTTTGGGCATCCGATTTGAATTAACCGATGATGAATTTCTGGTGTATTATCCCAATGGGGAACGGTTCAAAACCACAGTGGAATTGGCACAGGAATTAGAACAAACTCAGCAAGAATTACTCCTAGAACGGCAACGGGCGGAACGATTAGCGGCGTATCTACGCAGTCAGGGAATTAATCCTGATGAAATTGGAGGTTGAGAGCGATGACATTCACCCACAGTCGCAAGCTCATTTATCCCGATAGTATTTGAAAAGTGCCCTGATGAATAATTGCGATTACTTGGTGCAGGCATTACCGGTTGACCAATTGCCGGATGCACCCCGCTATTTCCCGATGGAAAGGGGACGGTATGAGGTCAAACCAGGGTTAATTAAATTCGGCACTGATTTAGGTCAAGGAGTCTGGGATCAACGGGTATTTCACATTGATGGGAATTTCAGCCATTACTACCAAATGAAACAATTAGCTCGCCGGGAATGCCTAGAAAAATATTATCAAACCCAGAATTTTACCCCGGAAGTTGAGCAGGTGATTGCTAAATTTATCCTTGAACATTTAGCCAAAGAATATCCCCAATATTTTCAGATCAATGTACAATCAGATGGCTGGATATTTCATAATCAATTAACCGGCGAAATCCTATATTTTGACGCTAATTATCACTTAAAAACGACAACTGGTTTAACCCTAGAACTTCCCCCCTATCGTTCGGCTTTGGATGCCCTTGCCCATCAAGTTCAAGAGGATATAACTGTGGTCATTCAAAGGGGGGAACGGCATTGGGTGAGTGCCATTCATGCCTGTTTTCCGAACCATTGGGCAGTACAGGCGAAAATTGGTCGGGAATTTGCCCAAATCCATGCCCCTGTTGCCGGGATGACCGCCATGAATCGCCGGGGGGGTGCCCTCGTGCAAACGATGATTACCCAGCCGCCGATGGTGCGCTTTGCCTGGGGGTTGAGTACGGATACCCGGCTGAACCATCACCCGGAATCCCCGCCCCACGTTGATCCCCAACGATGGCAGGGGCGCAATTTTCATCCCCATGACCCCCGGTTGTACCTACGGGTGGAACGGCAGGTGATTTGGGGGTTTCCAGCGGTTAATGCGGCTTTGTTCACCATTCGCACCTATTTTCAGGATGTGGCAGTGCTGAAGCAAAACCCAACCCAATCTGCCCTCCTCCAGTCGGCGATTCAATCCATGTCACCCGCATCTTTGGAATATAAAGGTCTGGCGGATCAAAAAGCAGAAATTCTGGCTTGGTTGGGCAGTCCTGGATAAAAGCAGAAATGATGCCTCCCATAAGCATAATTCATGATCATTTTGCCCCAAATTTTCTTCCAATTGAGCAATCCATGCCGCACAATAAAGAAAGTTATTCCGGCAGTCAAAAATGGTTCAGCATCCCCCCCGTGACGTGCAAACCGTGCCCATCGCTACGGATACCCTGGCGTTACGTTCCCGGAGTTGGCAGAGATTGCGTTTTGAGATGGAATACGCCCTGGAGCGGGGGACGACGGCGAATAGTTATTTGATTCACGGGGAAAAAATCGCCCTGATTGACCCGCCGGGGGAGACCTTTGCGGAATTATTTTTAACGGAATTGAGCCGCCATGTGGCTTTTGACCAACTGGACTATGTGATCCTGGGGCATATTAACCCCAATCGGGTAGTGACCCTGGTGCAACTGTGGCAAAAAGCACCCCACATTACCTTTATCTGCTCCAATCCGGGGGAGCAAACCCTGCGCTCCCTATTCGCCCAACGTGCCCCGGAATTGACCGCCCAACAGCCGCTCCAGACCCAGATTATCCGGGGGGAAGAAACCCTGGATTTGGGCTTGGGGCATCAATTGGAGTTTGTCCCCACCCCTACCCCCCGCTTTCCCACTGGTCTTGCCACCTTTGACCCCCGAACCGGCATCCTGTTTAGCGGCAAATTTTTCAGTGCCCATCGTTGTAGCGACCAGGTGTTTGACGAGGGCTGGGCGGCACTCAAAGAAGATTATCAGTATTACTTTGACTGTATCCATGCCCCCCAAGTCCGCCAGGTGGAGCAGGTTCTGGAACGGTTGGGGCGTTGGGCAAGCACCTGTTATGCGAATGGGCATGGTTCCCTGGTGCGCTACCATCTGCCGGAATTGACCCGCAGTTATTACCGCTGGTGCGAGCGGCAAAGTGGCTATGACCTGATGGTGGCTTTGCTCTATGCTTCCGCCTACGGGAATACGGCGACCCTGGCGCAGGCGATTGGGCGGGGGTTGACCAAGGCGGGGGTGCGGGTGGAATCCCTCAACTGTGAAACTGCCAGCCCGGAGGAAATTCGCCAGGTGATTAGCACGGCCCAGGGGGTGATCCTGGGTTCCCCAACCCTGGGGGGTCATGCGCCCACCCAAATCCAAACCGCTCTGGGAATTGTGGTGGATCATGCGCCCCGGACGGTGGTGATGGGGGTGTTTGGCTCCTACGGCTGGAGTGGGGAAGCGGTGGATTTGCTGGCAAACCGGCTGAGGGATGCGGGGTTTTCCCTGGGGTTTGAGCCGATCCGGGTGAAATTCACGCCTACGGATGCGGATTTGCAGACCTGTGAACAAACGGGCACGGATTTTGCCCAAGCCCTACGGCAAAAGCAACGCAAGCAGGTGGCTCGTCCGACGGATGCCCAAGCCGCCCGCACCGAACAGGCGATGGGACGGGTGGTGGGACCGCTGTGTATTTTGGCCGCCCGCCGGGGGGAATTGACCAGTGCCATGCTCGCCAGTTGGGTTTCCCAGGCCACGTTCAATCCGCCGGGGATCACCGTCGCCGTTGCCAAGGACCGGGCGGTGGAATCCCTGCTCCACGTTGGTGACCGGTTTGTGTTGAATATCTTGCCTGAAGGTAGCCCCCTGCCCCGCCATTTTTTGAAACCCTTTGCCCCCGGGGAAGACCGGTTTGCTGGGGTGGCGACCCGCCTGACCGATGATGGTTGCCCGATTTTGACCGATGCCCTGTCATACTTACATTGTCAAGTGGCACAACGGATGGAATGTGGGGATCACTGGCTGATTTATGCCACTGTTGATGAGGGGAAAGTCCTGAATGCCTCCGGGTTAACCGCCGTACATCACCGCAAATCCGGGAATCATTACTAAATTATTACTATGGCAATCCTACTTGATTAACCAACAAAAAATGCTGGAGAACCAAGACGGGGGCGGTGCCCCTGCGACCCATTTTTAGAAGTGCCCATAATCCTACTCGATTAACCAACACAAAATTCTTGGCGCTCCTGGATTTAGGGTGATAATTTTTTCTAATCAGAGAATGCGGCTAAAGTTCTCGCCCGGAAGTTGTCAAAACTTATAGTAATTTCAAATAAGTTTGCAACATTCGCCCTTACCTACAACCCCTGTCTTAGAAGGGGATAAAACAATTGCAAATACCTAAAAAGTGTTGCACTTTCTTATGAAATGACTATATTATTAAGTAAAGATTATTAAGGGCACTGCCCCTGGAGCATTAGCTTTATAGTCGTTTCGATTTAGAATGCAACACTAACTTGTGCAATAATTACGAACGACTTCATCAATGGTGGTGCCAGGGGGAGCGTACATCCTCAATTTTTTTAATGCGCTAAAGTCATGCTCAATGTCATTGAGGTCTGGGGAATAAGTTGGCAAAAATAATACGATATGCCCCGCCGCTTCCACTAATTCTCGAATGCGTTTCTTACGATGAATCGGTGCGTTGTCCAAAATTAACACCGATAGTCTCGTCAATGCTGGTAATAAATGCACCTCTAACCATCGCTCAAAAGTCACCGCATCTAAACTGCCGTCAAATAGCATGGGAGCAATTAAATCCTTGCTATGTTTGCGCCGACCCGCTACGAGATTCTCTCGTTTATACCGCCGTCCCTGACGCTCTCCATAAATCTTTTTTCCCCGTTTAGCCCAACCATAAATCAGACTGACGAACCTCTCAAAGCCCGTCTCATCAATAAATAGCAGACTTTCTATCCCATACTTCTTGATTAATTCTCTCAATGTCCGGTAGTGTAATATTCTATCGGAATGATTTCTTTCTCGATAGCGAAACTGTTTTTTTTCTCGTGATATTTAGCCGCTTCAATTGATAATATATTGAGCTTGGCACTACCCCAAACTCTTGTGCTCTTTGCTGAAGAGTCTTATCGGGGTATTTCTCCACATCTTGATTCAGTCTGGCAATATCGATTTTCCTCTTCCTTCTCACTACTCTCGTGCGCTCCAGATTGGGTCTGTCTAGCCACCGGTACACGGTTGCTCGGTTGATGCCGAAGATTCGCGCCGCTTTCGTGATACTATTCCCGTTCTCAATGAAACTTATCACCTTTTTCCGTAAATCCAGACTGTAACACATCCTGATTCTTCTCCTTAATTCCTACTTCTCTTCTATCTTACACCCTCTTCTCATAAAATGTTGCATTTTTATTAAAAATGACTGTATTTAGGATTATTATAGTAATTTCAAATAAGTTTGCAACATTCGCCTTTACCTACAAACCCTGTCTTAGAAGGGGATAGAGCAATTGCAAATACCTAAAAAGTGTTGCACTTTCTTGTGAAATGACTATATTATCTGTTGGTTAATGCTTGTCAATCGGGTGGATGTTCAAGCTATGTCCTTAAGTTTTGCTTACATTCAGAGCGTTGGTTGCCCAGATTCGTTAGGCTGGATTTATGCCGTAATTTAGACGCACCTATGGCCAGCCCGGATGCCGTCCGTCAATATCTCGCCTGTTGGTTGCAGGTGGGGAAAGGGATTGTGGATGGTCAAACCACTTGGCGACCAGAGCGGATTAGTCAAGGGGATGACTACAGCCCGGAATTTCTCTCCCGCTGGCGGGAAATGGAACAGCGGGGACTGCATCGCTATTATTTGGCCGGTACGGAGGTGAGTTTGGGACAATTGTGTGGGGATGATTGGGAAATTGTCGCCTGTAGCCGTTGTACCATGCCCATCCCGGTTAAAGTGCTTGGCATGATGACCAGTCCTTGTCCTTGCAGTGATTTAAGCCTGTGGCCGCATTTGGGTTTACCGTTACCGCATGGGGTGGTGGACAGTCGGGTGCGTTTGGCAGAACTCCAGGTGCGTTTGCAGGAAGAGTCCTAATCGGCATAACCGACCTGCTTCAGCGGGGCATGGGCTGGGTGCGTTCCAGTTCCCGTTGCAGAGCCTTGTAGAGGGAAAATTGCTTGCGGGTTTGGGCGATGGCCATCCCCTGTTGGAAATCCTGAATCGCTCCAGGAATGTCCCGCATTTCCCGCTTGATCGTCCCCCGGAGTCCGTAGGCGGCGGGTTGTTGACTGTCCAAGGTGAGGGATTGGTTTAAGTCCGCCAGCGCTGGTTCCAGTTGCCGCCGCCGGAAGTGCAAGGACCCCCGCAGGGTGTAGGCTGGGGCGTAGTTCGGATTCAGTTGGATCGCTTGAGCCACATCGCTGAGAGCCGCCGTGTCGTTTTGCAGGAAACTGTAGGCCTGGGCGCGCTGGTAGTAGGCTTCAAACCGCTGGGGCTGGACTTTGATCGCCTGGGTAAAGGCGGCAATGGCGGCCGGGTAGTCCCGCAGGGTCAGGGATTCTTGCCCTAGTTCTAGGTGGTCGAAATAGGTTTGTAGGGCGGGGGTCAATTTGGGGGATTGCGCTAGGTTGGGATGGGGAGACAAGCCAAAAACCACACCGAGCAACCCGCCTAACCCAAAACTAACCCACCGAGAGCGTCGGCTCATCTCACTTCTCCCTGGGGCAGGCAGGACATGAATCAACCTAATTGATTAACCCATTATTTTTTATTTTATTGTAATTCCCACCCAAACCTGGGTGAGCGCGCCCCCCAAAACTGGTACATTAAACGAATATCGCAAAACATGGGCAGAGATTTATGAACGTTCTGGTGATTGGTGGGGATGGTTACTGCGGCTGGGCAACGGCACTGCACCTGGCAAATCGTGGGCACCGGGTCGGGATTATGGATAGCTTGGTGCGCCGGTATTGGGATATGCAGTTGCAGGTGGATACCCTCACCCCGATTACCCCGATTCAGGAACGACTGCGCCGCTGGCAGGAACTCACCGGGCGAACCATTGATTTGTTCCTGGGGGATATTACCGACTATCAGTTTTTGATCACTGCCCTGCGCCAATTTCAACCGGAAGCGATTGTCCATTTTGGGGAACAACGCTCGGCACCCTTTTCCATGATTGACCGGGAACACGCCGTCTTGACCCAGGTGAATAATGTGGTGGGGACGCTGAATATCCTCTACGCCATGAAGGAGGAATTCCCGGAGTGTCATCTGGTGAAGTTGGGGACGATGGGCGAGTACGGCACCCCCAATATTGACATCGAAGAAGGCTATATCACGATTGAACACAATGGGCGCACGGATACCCTGCCCTATCCCAAACAACCCGGCTCCATGTACCACCTGAGCAAGGTGCATGATTCCCACAACATCCACTTTGCCTGTCGGATTTGGGGGCTGCGGGCGACGGATTTGAACCAAGGGGTGGTGTACGGGGTGCTGACGGAAGAATGCGGCATGGACGAGGCGTTGATCAACCGCCTGGATTACGACGGGGTGTTTGGCACCGCCTTAAATCGCTTTTGTATTCAGGCGGCGATTGGACATCCCCTGACGGTGTACGGCAAGGGGGGGCAGACCCGGGGCTTTTTGGACATCCGGGATACGGTGCGCTGTATCGAGTTGGCGGTGAACCATCCGGCGCAATCCGGGGAATTTCGGGTGTTTAACCAGTTCACGGAACAGTTCAGCGTGGCGGAGTTAGCCCATAAGGTGCAACAGGCGGGGGCGGCGATGGGTCTGAAGGTGACGGTGAATCAC
Source organism: Synechococcus sp. C9 (assembly GCF_022984075.1). NCBI lineage: Bacteria > Bacillati > Cyanobacteriota > Cyanophyceae > Synechococcales > Synechococcaceae > Synechococcus > Synechococcus sp. C9. The sequence goes on from NZ_JALAAD010000001.1 coordinate 541,778, forward strand.
TTGGACAATCCCCGCATCGAAAAAGAAGAACATTATTTCAACGCCAAAAATACCAAGCTGTTGGATTTGGGCTTGCAACCCCATTACCTGTCGGATTCCCTGCTGGATTCCCTGCTGAATTTTGCCATCCGCTACAAGCAGAGGGTGGACCACACCCAAATTTTGCCCAAGGTGACCTGGAAGCGTTAACGGCTCCCCACCCCTAGCCGCTGATGTAATGGCGCATATCCGCCCGGCGGCGTTTTAAGCGGGTGAGGGCTTCCCGCTCAATTTGGCGTACCCGTTCCCGGCTGATATTCATCACTTCCCCAATCCGGGACAGGGTGAGGGGGGCTTCCCCATTCAGTCCGTAACGCAGGCGGATCACCTGCCGCTGTTGGGGGGTGAGGTCATTCAGCACACTGTCAATATCCGCCATGAGGGAATTTTGGGCGGCATAATCCTCAGGACTGGGGCCCTGGTCTTCGAGTAAATCCCCCAACTCCGTGTCCAGGTTATCCCCCACCTTCACGTCCAAGGACAGGGGCTGGCGTAGCCGCTCCAGGTATTCCCGCACCTGGTTGGGGGTCAGGTCTAGGGCTTCCGCCAATTCCGGGATGCTAGCCGCCCGTCCCAATTTTTGCGCCAATTCCCGTTGGATGCGCTTAAATTTGTTCATTTTTTCGGTGATATGAATCGGCAGACGGATGGTGCGGCTTTTTTCGGCAATCGCCCGGGTGATCGCCTGGCGAATCCACCAATAGGCATAGGTGCTGAAACGATAGCCCTTGCTGGGGTCAAATTTTTCCACCCCCCGCTGCATCCCAATCGTCCCCTCTTGGATCAGGTCAAGTAAATCCACATTGCGCTTCACATATTTTTTCGCCACCGACACCACCAAACGCAGGTTGGCCTCGATCATCTTGCGCTTGGCTCGCTCCCCCGCTTTACAGTGCTGCTCCAATTCCGCCAGGGAACACCCCACCACCTGCGCCCACTCCGCCTGGGTAATGGGACGACCCAATTCCTGCTCCCGCTGGGTACGCTGAGCCTGCAACTGCGCCAAGGTCTGCACCTGTCGCCCCAAGGCCACCTCCTCTTCATGGCTCAACAACGGAATCCGGCCAATGTCACGCAAATACACCCGCACCGGGTCAAGGGAAGGGTCAAGAGTCGCCATAGGAGCCATGACTAAAACAATTGCAAGGTTGCTTAACTCTTTCTTAGCCTACTTTAACAACAGCAATGTTGTCAAAGTCTTGCCCAGGAAATTCTGCCCCCAATTGGGATAAAAAAAAGCAGGGGGGTACCCTGCCGGTGGAAGTTGAGAGCTTAAATCTGCCTTTAGGCGGTGGCGGCGGCGTACTGGGCGCTCACAAAATCCCAGTTAATCAGATGGTCAATAAAGTCCTGGGCGTAGTCGGGGCGGCGGTTTTGGTACACCAGGTAGTAGGCGTGTTCCCACACATCCATCGTCAGCAAGGGAATTTGGTTGAAGCAGAAGGGGTTGTCGGCGTTGAGGGTTTTGGTCACCTTGAGGGTGCCGTTGTCCAGCACCAGCCACGCCCAACCACTGCCAAATTGGGTCACCCCCGCCTGTTTGAAGGCGGTCTTGAATTGGTCAAAGCTCCCGAAGTCAGCGTTAATTTTCTCCGCCAAGGCTCCCGTGGGGGCACCCCCGCCGCCGGGTTTCATACAATTCCAGTAAAAGGTATGGTTCCACGCCTGGGCACCGTTGTTGAAAATCCCCACTTTGCTGGGGTCGCCGTAGGTTTTTTTGATCACCTCTTCCAGGGGCAGGTCGGCGTACTCCGTATCCTTGACCAGGTTGTTGTAGTTGGTCACGTAGGCGGCGTGGTGTTTGCCGTAGTGGTAGGTGAAAATTTCCGCCGTCAGGTACGGGGCTAGGGCATCCGGGGCGTAGGGCAATTCGGGCAATTCGTAAGACATAATCCAAGATTCCTCAGATGGAATGGTTCGCCTTTACTGTAGCGCATCCCTGCCCCGGTCGTACTCGTAACGAGTGTGAATAATCCCTGCGGGGCATGACGAAGCACGACTCAGTACATAGGATAACCTGCGTGTTACAGATGGTTACGGTTAGGTAGAAATACGGGGCGGGTTGGGTCTTCACGGTGGGAATTGCCCCCTGAGCGGCGAACCATTTCCCTAACCCTGCTACACTGCAAAATGACCCTGAGAGGGCATCCCCCATGAGTTTGTTTGATTGGTTCGCCAACCGTCCCAAGGCCGCCCCCTTGAGCCAGGAGCAACAACAACGGGAAATTGCCGATGGTCTCTGGACCAAGTGCCTTGCCTGTGGGGCTTTGACCTATACCAAAGATTTACATTTGAATAACAAGGTCTGCCCGGAATGCGGCTACCATCACCCGGTCAAAAGCCATGAACGGCTCAAGCAATTGCTGGATGCGGATACCTGGCAACCCCGGAATGAACATCTCACCGCCTGCGACCCCTTGCATTTTGTGGACCGCAAACCCTACAGCGAGCGCCTGCGGGAAATGCAACATAAAACCGGCTTAAACGATGCGATTCAAACGGGTTTTGGCAAAATTGACACCCATCCGGTGGCCCTGGGGGTGATGGATTTTAATTTCATGGGCGGCAGTATGGGGTCGGTGGTGGGGGAAAAAATTACCCGCCTGGTGGAGGAAGCCACCCAAGCCCGTCTGCCGGTGATCCTGGTCTGCGCTTCGGGGGGGGCCCGGATGCAGGAGGGGATGCTGAGTTTGATGCAGATGGCGAAAACTGCCGCCGCTTTGGGACGACACCGCCAGGCGAATTTGCTGTACATTAGCATTCTCACCCATCCCACCACCGGGGGCGTGACCGCCAGTTTTGCCATGCTGGGGGATTTGATTCTCGCCGAACCCAAGGCATTGATTGGTTTTGCCGGTCGGCGGGTGATCGAGCAGACCCTGCGGGAAAAATTACCCGACAATTTCCAAACGGCGGAATACCTACTCCAGCATGGGTTTGTGGATATGATCGTCCCCCGCACCCAACTCAAACATACCCTCGCCCAACTCCTGCGCCTGCACACGCCCACCAGCCCCCCGGTAGGACATCGCTATGTGACCCCCGGATTCCTGTTAAGCTAAAAGATGCTGCTGTGTGTTGGGCTTATTGAGGAGAATTATGGTCAGAACGTGCCTTTGGCTTTTCCTGAGTGTCTGTCTGTGCCTGGGCTGGATCGCTCCTGCTTGGGCGGTGGAATTGGATGCGGCAACCCGTACCGTTCCCCTGAATGATAAGGGGGATGTCGCTACGTTGACCTTACAAGAAGCCCAGCGGGGCAAACGGTTATTCAACGCCAAATGCGGTACCTGCCATGCGGGGGGCATTACCAAAACCAACCCAGTGGTGGGGCTAGACCCGGAATCCTTAGCCTTGGCGACCCCCCCCCGGAACAACATTGAAGCCCTGGTGGACTACATGAAAAACCCCACCAGTTACGACGGGCTAACCTCGATTGCGGAAATTCATCCCAGCCTGTCCAGTGCCGACATTTACCCGAAAATGCGGGATTTGACGGAGGATGACCTGTATGCGATTGCGGGGCATATTTTGATCCAACCAAAAGTGCGGGGGGTACAGTGGGGCGGCGGCAAAATTCATTATTAATCGGTGCGCTCCTGCTGGGGTGGGTGGTGTGGACGTGGTTCATGCCGCCCGCTTTCGCCGCCCGGGTTGACCCCTATGTGAGCCGCTATCTCAAGGTGACCCAGCCGGTGGACCTCCCGGCGGATGCCCAGGGAACCATGCAATCCTTCACTGCCCTCGACCTGAGTGCGGGCAAGCAATTGTTTGAAAGCAATTGTATTAACTGCCATGTGGGGGGAGCGACCCTGCCCAACCCCCGGGTCTCCCTGTCCTTGGCGGATTTGCGAGGCGCATCCCCACCCCGGGACAATATCCGTGCCCTGGTGCAGTTCACCCGCCTACCCAAAAATTACGATGGGACGGAGGACAGCTACACTTGTCGGGAATTGTCCCCCCAAACGGCGACGGATGAGGAATTAGCACAATTAGCCGCCTTTATTTTGCAAGCGGCACGGGTGGCTCCCGGTTGGGGTAGCAAGGATTTTTGAGGGATTACATGAGCAATCGTTAGGAGGCCATGGCGACCGCCACTTTTTCTTGCAATTCCCCGGATTGGTACATTTCGATCATGATGTCTGAACCCCCGATAAATTCCCCGTTGATATAGACCTGGGGAATGGTCGGCCAATTGCTGTATTCCTTGATCCCCTGCCGGATTTCCTCGTCACTGAGCACGTCAAAGGTTTCGTAAACCGCTCCAACCGCATTGAGAATTTGCACCACATTATTAGAAAAACCACACTGGGGCATGAGTTTTGTCCCCTTCATAAACACCATAATTTTGTTACCTTTCACCAGGGCTTCAATGCGGGCTTGGGTTTCCGGGAGCATAGCGTGTATCCTAATCTATGGGATTCATTGAGCTATTATACCAAGGGTTTGGTGGGGTACAATCAAAAGACAGCCGCTCGGAGGATTCCATGCGTTATTCCCCCCTGTGGGAGTGCTATCAAAATCAGGCGAAACTGACCGAATTTGCCGGGTGGATGCTCCCTGCCCAATTTGCCGGATTAACGCCAGAACATCAGGCGGTGCGCCAGAGAGCGGGATTATTCGACATTTCCCACATGGGTCAAATTGAACTGCAAAGCCCCCATATTTTAGAAGATGTCAACCCTTTAGTTCCCACCGCCATTACCCAGTTAAAACCCGGTCAGGCGCAATATACGGTTTTGCTCAACACTCTGGGGGGAATTCTCGATGATCTGATCATTTACGCCCAGGGGGAAGGGCAAATCAAACTAATTGTGAATGCGGCTTGTACGGAGAAAAACCTGAAGTGGTTGCACCAACATGTACCAAGGGCGGTGCTCCAACCAACAGCCCAGGCGTTAATAGCCGTGCAAGGCCCCCATGCCACCGGGATTTTACAAACCTTAACCCCGACCGCACTCCAGACCATTCCTCGGTTTGGGCATACAATAATAAGTACAAAATTTGGACACATCTGGGTGGCACGCACGGGCTACACGGGGGAAGATGGCTGGGAAATTCAGGCGGAACCGACGGTAGGACAAGCCCTCTGGCGGGAATTGATTGCCCAGGGAGCCACGCCCTGCGGGTTGGTCGCCCGGGATATGTTGCGCTTGGAAGCGGGACTGCATTTATACGGGCAAGATATGGATGAGAGCAGTACACCCCTGGAAGCGGGGTTGGGGTGGCTGGTGGACTGGGACAAGGGGGATTTTTTGGGGCGGGCGGGGTTAATCGCCCAAAAGAGTCAAGGGGTGGCGCAGAAATTGGTGGGGCTGATTGGGACGGGGCGGCGGATTTTTCGGCAGGGCTATCCGGTGCGGGCGCAGGGGCAGACGGTGGGACGCATCACCAGTGGCACCCTATCCTTGAGTGTGGGGCGACCCATTGGTTTTGCCTATGTGGATACCCCCTGGACGGCACTGGACACCCCCTTGACCGTGCAGGTACGGGAGCAGGAATTGCCGGTTACAGTAGTAAAAAGAACGTTTTACACCCGGACGGGATGAATCTATGGCACTCACCTACCCTGTTGAATTACATTATACTGCGACACATGAGTACGTTGCCCTAACTGATGACGTGGCGGTGGTGGGGATTACAGCCTTTGCGGTCGAGGAATTGGGAGATATTACCTATTTGGAATTGCCTGCGGTGGGGCAGACGGTCAGCCGGGGGGAACGCTTTGGCACGATTGAGTCGGTGAAGGCGGTTTCGGATTTGTATGCGCCGGTGTCGGGGGTGGTGACGGCGGTACATGAGGAATTGCTGGATGCCCCGGAAAGGATTGCCAGTGACCCCTATGGCAACGGTTGGCTATTGAAAATTCGCTTGACTCACCCGGAGGAAACGGAGAAATTGCTGACGGCGGCGGATTATCAAGCCCATTTGGGTGGGTGATTGCCCACGCTTATACAGTCTTTTCTTTGAGAGTTTCAAGTAAATAATGATGTCGTATGGTGATCAACGCCCAAAATCCTTTCAGGGAGAGAGGTTTGCTAAAATTATGCCTCATGCCAACATTAGTAAAGTGAAACTCTCTTTTTATCAAAAAACGTGGGTCTAAAACCCCGCCTAATGCCTCCGGCACGGCTACGCCTAGGAAGGCGGCTTTTGCTATACTAAACGCAGAGGCGAGGGTAATCAACCTCTCTAAAAACCCGATAGCCTAACGGCTAAAAAAACAACCAAGGTTTTTGGTTGGTTCAACGGTACCTTAGGGCATAAGGGAACCGCCATCGCTTCGCAACACTTTGTGAACGCAAGAGGGAACGCTATGGCTTGCGCCACCTGCGGAAGGGGAGAGTTTGACCGCTACTTTGAGCAATGAGAATTGTTTTCAGCAAGTCATCTCGTTGAACCAAGAATCCCCGCACCTTTAGGTCGGGGAGTGTCAAGAAGTGCCCATTAAAAAATGAGCCGATACCCTGGAAAAGTTCGGCTCTGTGAGCATGAAATTAACGATTTGGGAGTTAAAAACCAGCCACCCCTAATCCGCCAACCGAGATAGGCTGTAATTCGCCGCTGTCCGCACTTGGGGATAGTAATCCTTGGCGAGATAGTGCAGAGCCGCCCGGGTTTTGGGGCTGGGTAAATTTCCCAACGCCTCCGCCAATCGCTGGCGCACCAGCCAGTCCTCCGACTGCACAAAAGTTAACAACCGCTCCACCGCCGCCACCGCCCCAATTTCCCCCAAAGCGGCAATCACCGCCTGCTGAATCACCGGTTCCGGGGCATCCAACGCCTGAATCAGTACATCGTAGGCACGGACATCCCCCAAATTCCCCAGGGAAACGGCGGCACTAAACCGCACCAGCCATTCCGTATCCTCGTACAGCGCATGGATCAAGGGTTCCACCGCCCGCTCATCCTGTAAATAGCCCAATGCTCCGGCGGCATCCGCCCGAATCCCATAATCCGGGTCGCCCTCCAATAAGTTCACCAGCAGGGGGAAACACTCCGGCGTAGGTTTTACCCCCAGCCCGAAGACCGCCATCGAACGGATTTGCAAACTCTCATCCCCCAGGGCTTTTTTCAACAGGGGAAACGCCTCCGCTGGAGCCACCTCCCGCAACGCCACCAACGCCAACAACCGGTCCTTCAGTTGCGGACTCTCCAATTGCTCGGACAACTGCGCTAGGTTCACCATAAGCGGTATGACTCCAAGAATGTAACATTTCTTAATATAAGCATATCATAACCCAAGTCAAAGAAAATTTGCTAGGGGGTATCCCTTGCCGAAACGGGCAGGGGCGTTCATCATAGGGATTAGCAATACCCCATCGAGAGAGAGCCATCATGTTCAAATTTCTCACCAAAGTGGCGGAATACGGACGGGATGCGGTACAGGCGGCACGTTACATTGGTCAGGGCTTATCGGTTACGTTTGACCACATGCACCGGCGACCGGTGACCGTGCAATATCCCTACGAGAAGTTAATCCCCTCGGAGCGGTTTCGGGGGCGGATTCACTTTGAATTTGACAAATGTATTGCCTGCGAAGTGTGTGTGCGGGTTTGCCCCATCAACCTGCCGGTGGTGGATTGGGAATACAACAAAGAATTGAAGAAAAAAGAACTCAAACACTACAGTATTGATTTTGGGGTCTGTATCTTCTGTGGAAATTGCGTGGAATATTGCCCCACCAATTGCCTGTCCATGACCGAGGAATACGAACTTTCTACCTACGACCGGCACGAACTCAATTACGACAACCACGCCCTGGGTCGTTTGCCGGTGAATGTGACCCAAGACCCGATGGTGCAACCGATCCGGGGTCTAGCCTACTTGCCCAAGGGGGTGATGGAAGGTCATGAGGTGCCCCCCACCGAGCGTCGGGCGGGTCTGCGTCCTGAGGAAATCCTCGAACAGATGGAACCCTAGGGCGTACAATACGGGCAGATAATTTGGGAGGGAAGTCCGTGACCTTGGCAGATGGGGTACAAATTGTCAGTTTTGCCGTTTTGAGTGTGATGATGTTGTCCGCCGCCCTGGGGGTGGTTTTGCTCAACAACATCGTCTATTCGGCCTTCCTGTTGGGTGGGGTATTTATCAGCCTCTCCGGGTTGTATGTTTTGCTGAATGCGGATTTTGTGGCCGCCGCTCAGATTTTGATCTATGTGGGAGCGGTGAATGTCCTGATTTTGTTTGCCATCATGTTGGTCAATAAACGGGAGGTGTTTGTCCCCCTGCCCCGCACTGGTTTGCGGAATTTGTTGACCACTTTTGTTTGTTTTGGCCTGCTGGCACTCCTGGGAACCATGATCCTGACGACCCCTTGGGCGGTAAACTTGGGTGCCCACCCGGCCAGTTCCATCGTCCGGATCGGCCAGCATTTTTTCAGCGGGTTCTTGTTGCCCTTTGAATTGGCTTCGGTGCTGTTGCTGATGGCGTTGATTGGGGCGGTGGTGATTGCCCGCCGGGAATTGGTGCCCGAACCGGAATTTCCCCAGGGGCCATCCTTGAGCCTGCCTGAACGTCCCCGCCCCGAAGTGCCCACCCTGGCCGGTCGCAATGAGGAATAGGGACTAACGCCGCAACAGCCGGTATTCCACCATCGTCCAGGTTTCCCCCTGGGGTTCCCCGTAGGTCACGGGTTGATCCTCCCCCGGCACCGCCAAGGTCAGGCCATCCAAATTCACCTGCCAAAGTGAAGGTCGCTCCAGACCGAGGATGCGGGTTTCAAATAAAATGCTGGTCGGAGTTTCCCGGCTCCAGCCTAACAATAGGGAATGGGTATGGGCCACCGCCTGGGGGGTCACCGCCCGCACCCCCGTGCCATCACTCTGCCAGACCAAGGCACTGTCGGAAATTTCCGAAGACCCAAACCAGCCCGCCACCTGCCGCACCAGTAATTGACGGCTATCCGCCGACCAGGACACGGGCACCAGCACCCAAATTTGCCCCGGTTGGATGACCCGGGGTTGTCCCAAGGGGCGCAGGACGATGGGTAAAACTCCCCCCGGGCGACGAATGTGCAACGTACTGCTCACCTGAGTGCGGGTATAATCCCGATGCGCCAAAATCTGCACCCGACTGAAGACGCTGTACCGCCCATCGGGAGAAATCAGGGTAGGGCTTTGGGTGGTGCCCCGCACCGTCCGCCGGGTGCGTTGCGCTTGGGTTTGCAGACCCCATACCCACCGCCAAGGCATGGGATAGGCACTGGCCAACGGGTCTTCCGGTACCCAGGCTGGGACTGGCAAGGCAGGCTGACGGGGAGCCGCCACCGCAGGTAAAATAAAGTTTGCCAAAGCTGTTGCGGCTAGCGCAGTAGCAACTAGCCCACTGATGTACGCCAACCGGACTCGGTTAGCCCTTGCACCCTTCATGGTGATTGCACAACTAATTACTTTTTAATATAACAGATGCCCAAGGAGTAGCCATGCCAATTTAATATATGGCAATATCATTTGCATTGTGAGAAAAAAATATTTAGATTAGGGTACCTCTATAAATTATAAATTCAAAGTTAGCGGTCCCAGGGGGGCATCCCCGCCCTTAGCGCTGGGTAATATGGGTATGCCAACGATGAGATTTTGGATTGGTTCAAATAACTAGAGGTTCCCATCATCCAATAAATCCTCTTCCTCATCTGCCAGGAGCAGGGTTTTGCCAAGCTAGGCATTTCCCCCGTGGTTAAGTAAAAAAAATAAACAAATAAGTAAAAATACTTAACTATCCGGATCAAGGGGCGGATTTAGTCCCCCGTATAGGCAGTAACCTGATGAGAAACATCGGAACTTCCGGGGTTGGGGGGTTTCCTTTCTAGGGGTTAATGCTATAGTAAAGATCAAAAATGGTGTGAGGTTGCAGAACTCCTATGATGCGAACCAAATCTTGCCTGACTTGGACGGGGTTGGTGGCGCTGGTACTTGGGGGATGTACCGTGACCGTTGACCAAACCGCTAGCAATGCACCCACGCCCTCACCAAAACCGCCTATAACCAATAAAACATCCATGCCGGGAACTGCCACCCCCTCCCCCGCACCGGTGGCGACTCCTTTGGCGACCCTACCTGTGACCCAGGATGGGTTGATCCCTTCGGAAGACCCGAACCAACGGCGGGATCAGCTAATGCCGGGTCGGAATGACCCCTTTGCGCCCCCAGGTACGACGGGCACCCGTCCAGGGGAAGTGGTGGAGATTCCGCCGCCGCCGTTTGATATTGCCCCACCGCCGGGGCCGTTACCCCAGGTGCAAAATGCGCCCTTGCCTCCCTATGACCCCAGTGCGTCTTCCCTAGCGGATTTTCCGGGCCGGGGGGCTGACGTGGCGAATATGATCATGGTGCACGGGGTGGTGCAGGTGGGCAGTGAAGTGCAAGCAATCATCAAAACCCCCAATGAGGCCTCGGCTCGCTATGTGCGTGCCGGTCAGCGGTTGGAAGGGGGGTTGGTGCTGGTGAAACGCATCGAAAGCCGGGGGTTGCAACCGGTGGTGGTGTTTGAACAGGATGGCACCCAAGTGGCACGGGCGGTGGGTCAGGAGCCGGATTTCCCGGTGAATCCCTACACCATTGGGGCACGGGTACCGACGTTGCAAAGTCAAAGTCCCCCAGCCACTTCCGGGGTGACAGCGGCTCCGCTACCGATGCAACCGACCCAACCTGGGGCAACCCCACCACAACAGCCGGGGGCGCGGCAGAGTCAGATACCGTCCGTGCCGTCCCCAGCCACCCCTGCCGTGGTGGTTCCCCCTGCTCCTCCCGTCCGTTAACTGTAGCCAAGGGAGTTTCCTATGCGATCCATACCATTGACCTTGGGGTTGCTGTTGAGCTTGGCGGTGCCTGCTTTGGCGCAACGGCTGACCCCCAATAATGTGCAAGACGTTCATGCATTTGTCTCCGAAAATATCTGCCCTTTCCCCCGTAACCAAATTGACCTGCGTTCGGTGCGGGAATTGACCGGGCGGGAGGATTTAACCCTGACCGATATTCAACTCATCTGCGGGCGGGCGACTGGTCAGCGGGTGGCGGTGGCGCAGACGGCGGGGGGGCGGGCCCCTTTGCCCAACTTTGAACTGATTGAGCGGGCCCGGCGGGCCACGGTGGCGGTGATTTTGTCCGTGTACGACAGCATTGGTCAGCCCCAACCTTCCCCGGGGAATATCCCCAGCAATCCCACGTTCACCACCTTTTCCCGCCAACGGCTCTACGATGTGCGCCAAGCGACGGGGTTTCATCTGGGGAATGGCCTGATTGTCACCAACCTGACCTCCCTGGGGGGGATTCCCACGGCGATTGACAGTGTTGGGAGGGAGGTTCGGGTTTTGGGGAGCAATGCCAACAATATGCGTCTGCGGGTGGAGTTGGGGGATGGGTCGGTGCGGCAGGCTCGGGTGGTGTATTTTGACCCGACCACGGATACGGCACTGTTGGCGGTGAAAGGGGATACCCGGCAATTGGCGGCTCTGCCGGTGGCAACCGGATTGCCCAGCATTGGCCAGCGGGTGTTGACCATGAGCTATCCGATTGGGGTGTTGCCGGTGACGGCGACGGAGGGGATGGTGATGGGGATTCGTCCCTATGGTCGGCTAACCCTTTTGCAAATTAATGCGGCCACCAGTGACGGTTCCCAGGGCGCGCCGGTGTTGGATGAACGGGGTGCCGTGGTGGGGGTGGTGGCAGGGAAAAATCCCACCTTCTTCCAGTTGGCGGGTTCCATCTTGGGAGCGGAAAATGTGGGGTTTGCGGTGCCGATTGGCACGGTTTTGCAACGGTTGAATTTGGCAACCCGGGGAGGACACTGACATGGCGTTGAATGGACAGTTGCGGCGGTGGTATTGGCTGGCGGCTCCGGTGGGGGCAACGGCAATTTTGGCTGGGGTGGTGGTTTACGGCGGGCGGGGGGTGCATTCCCATAGCCAGTTGCCTGAACCTGCCCCGGCAGTGGCTCCGGAATCCGCTTCGGAACCGGTGGTGGCGGCACCCTCCAGGGATTGGCGGGCAGAGGCGCAGTTGGAGGCGGAAAGTGCGGCGGCGTTTGCCCAGACGGCGACCACCCCTGCGGATTACCAGGTGGTGCAGAGGAAATGGCGTAAGGCACTGGCGTTGTTGGACAAGGCACCCCAGGATGAGCGGACGGCCCAACTGCGGCGTTATTACCAAAATCAGTTGCAGGATGAGGGTGCCCCCAGTGAGGATGCAGAGGAACCGGTGGGCGGACGGCGGGTGGCTGGGGCGAATTTATTGCCGGGTACCCGGGGGATTTTCGCCCGGGAGATTGTCATCCGGGGAACGCCGGTGCCCAGCCAGACCCTCACCCCAGCCCAGATCGTCAACCGTTATCTCCCGGCGGCGGTGCGGGTGGAGCCGACCCGGAGTGTGGTGGGCAGTGGGTTTCACATCGGCGAGGGGTATATCATTACCAATCTGCACGTGGCGGAGGAAGCCCGGGGGTTTTACCGGCGGATTTTTGATGACCGTCCCATTCCTTTGACCGTGCGGCTCTATGACCGGACCCGGCGACCGGTGCGGGTGTTGCGGATCATGGAGGGGGGGTTAGCGGCGATGGCGGTGTTCAACATTCCCCACGAGCCGTTCGACATTGCTCTGATGCAAGTTCAAGGGGATGTGAGCGATTTGGGGGTGGTGCCCCTGTGCGGCAAGATGCGGACGGGGGATGAGGTGATTGCGATGGGGACGCCCTTTGGTCAGCAAAACACCATTACCAAGGGAATCATCAGCGTGATTCATTCCTTTGAGGCGGGGCACATCATCCAGACCGATACCCAAATTTTGGGCGGCAATTCGGGCGGGCCCCTGCTCAACAATCGGGGGGCGGTGGTGGCGGTGAACAGTGCCGGGATTTTTGGAGCCTCGGTGCAGGGGTTGAAATTCTCGGTACCGATTGTGCAAGCCCTGGAGCGGATGCGGGTGCGGGTTCTGAATACGGACAATCCGGGCTGTGGGGGCACTGGCACCGTGAGTCGGACGGTGTATGCGCCGGGGCAGAAGTAACGGCATTGGCGGTGGCATTGGGTGGGTACTTCTCCTGGGGTTAGCAGGATGTGGCCAACCGGAACCGCCGCCTTTTACCCAAGTCCGGGACCCCAACCAAATCATCATCGGCACCACGGCGAAGGTCACGACCCTTGACCCGGCGGATGCCTACACGGTGTTTGCCGGGAATGTTTTGCTCGCCCTGGGCGACCGGCTCTATACCTACAAACCGGGCACTACGGAACTGCAACCCCAACTGGCGACGGCTCTGCCCCAGGTGAGTGCGGATGGATTGACCTATCGGATTCCAGTGCGGCAGGGGGTGATTTTTCAGGATGGGGAGCCGTTTAATGCGGAGGCCATGCGGTTTTCTCTGCAACGGTTTATGGAGAATGGGGGGCGACCGTCTTTCCTATTAAAAAATCTGGTGGCGGACATCCGGGCTACCGGCACCTATGAATTAACCATCCGCCTGCAAAAACCCTTTGCCCCGTTTCCCCAACTGCTGGCGTTTTCCGGTTTGTGTGCTGTGTCCCCCAAGGCTTATCGGATTGGGCCAGGGCAATTTCAACCCCGGACGTTTGTGGGTACGGGACCCTATCAATTGGTCAATTTTGGCAGTGATTCCCTGAAATTGAAGCGATTTCCCAAGTATTGGGGCGCACCCCCCGCCAGTGCCCAATTGGATATTCAGTTTTTGACCAGCAGTGCCAATCTGTACAATGCCCTGCAAACTGGGGCGGTGGATGTGGCCTACCCATTTCTGGAACCCCAGCAAATCAAGCAACTGCAAGCCCAGTCGGACATCCAGGTGGTCAGCAGTGCCGGAACGGGGATCAATTACCTCACCCTGAACCGCACCCAACCACCCTTGGACAAAAAGGAAGTACGGCAGGCCCTGGCCCTGGTCATGCCCCGGCAGTTGCTCCAGGAACGGGTGTTTCAAAATTTGGTGGAACCGGCCTTTAGCATGGTGCCCAGCGGTTTACCCGGTTATCAGCCGGTGTTTCGGGTCGCTGGGGAGCCGCCGCCCGTCCGCCGGGCCCAGGAATTGCTCACCCAAGCGGGGGTCAGCCCCACCCAACCGGCACGCCTTGACCTCTGGTATCGCAGTAATATCCCCAGCCACATCCAGGTGGTCACGACCATCAAAGCCACCATCGAGCGGGAGGTGCCGGTGCAATTGACCCTCCAGCCCGTGGATTCTACCACCGCTTATCAAAACTTAGAAAAGGGCATTTATCCCCTGTTTTTGTTGGATTGGTATCCCGATTTTTTGGATGCGGACAATTATTTAGAACCCTTTATGAGTTGTCAAAAAGGCACGGTGGCCGAGGGTTGCTTAGCAGGTTCCAGCCGCACCTTTGGGTCATTTTATTACAACCCCAAAGCCAATGAATTAATCGCCCAGAGCCGCCGCACCACCAATACTGCCCAGCGGTTGGTTTTATTGGGGGAATTGCAAAAACTCATGGCCGCCGATGTGCCCTACATTCCCCTTTGGCAAGACCGGCAATTTGTGTTTGCCCGCCGGGATGTGCAGGGGGTCAGACTGGAACCCACCCAAACCTTTCCCTTTTGGCTGTTGAAAAAAACTAGCCCTAGTCCCTGATGAAACATCATCGCAAAGTTGCTTTAATAACGAACCAACATTCCGCAGAACCAAGTCCGGGGTGATAGAACCGCTATAGAATTTTTCCCTGGCTCAGGTAAGCGAATTCCATCAAGCAAAATTAAATAGGTTCCATAAAATCGCGATGTGCCAAATTTTTTTAGAAGCCTTCTGGAGCAATCCCAGCACCCAACCCTGCATATTTTGATTATGTAAAATTATCATGCAAAGTTAAACCTGACAGCTCAATCCAAAAGTTTTGCTCCCAGCCAGTTTGTCCGCTAGCATATTTAATCAGAGAACCGTTAATTTAGTAACAATGAGGCTTTGGCTAGGGGTAAAACCGTGACTCAAGATGTGAGCCAAGAATTGGTAGGGTTGCAACAGCGGCAGATCACTGGCACCCTGGTCGTGCAAGGGCAGGGGCAACAGTGGTGGCTGTACCTGTTTATGGGGCGACTGTTGTATGCCACCGGGGGCGCGCATCGGGTACGGCGCTGGTATCGGGTCACAAAAGCCCATTGTCCCCAGTTTCAGCCGGATTGGAATGCCCTGGGGAACGCCACCCCCTGGGAATACCACAGTTTGGTCTATGGCACGGCTAACGGACGGTTGACCCCTTCCCAGGCCAAGGCGGTGATTTTGGCGAGTGTGCTGGAGGTTTTGTTTGCCCTGGTGGGACGGGCGAATTTAACTCTAACCCTCCAGGCGGGGCA
Source organism: Synechococcus sp. C9 (assembly GCF_022984075.1). Lineage (NCBI taxonomy): Bacteria > Bacillati > Cyanobacteriota > Cyanophyceae > Synechococcales > Synechococcaceae > Synechococcus > Synechococcus sp. C9. The sequence goes on from NZ_JALAAD010000001.1 coordinate 557,125, forward strand.
GGGGCTGGGCACCCAAATTGCCCTTTTGCAGGTGGAGCGGGTTTTGCAGGAAGTGGCGCAACTCCAACAGCAGTGGCACGCCACCGGTATGGATCAATTCCCAAACCCCATCCCTGGGTTATCCCCGGATTTTGCCCCCGTATTGAAACAGGCGGATAAAATTTCGGAACAACCGGGGGGAGTGCCTTGGGTCGCCCTCTGTAATGGGCAAAACACCCTCTGGGACATCATGAGTCAAACCCGGAAATCCTTGCAGGCGACGGTGCAACCCCTGGTCGGTTGGGCACAACAGGGCTGGCTGGAATGGCAGACTCTACCCGATCTGGCCTCGCCCGTGGCAGAAACTGGGCCTGTCCCCCCGCCGACCCCTCCCTTCCCCCATAGCCAAACCCATCAACCCCTGGTGGCCTGTTTGGATGACAGCCCGGTGATGTTAAAAATCCTGGAAACTAGCCTCGTCCGGGCTGGGTATCGGGTGATGACCGTGGCGCAACCCATGATCCAGATGGGACAGCTTTTGGAAGCCAAACCGGATGTGATTCTCATGGATTGGGTGATGCCGGACGTGAATGGCTACGAACTCTGTGGGCTGTTGCGGAAAACCTCCGTGTTCAAAGACCAGTAGTGTTGAATGTTAACGAAAGGGTGGAAAAGGGAGACTAAAAATGGTATTTTAGATTGGTAGAAACCACGAGTAACAGTATTTTTATGAGACGACAAATTCAGGGACTTATCAAGCCCTTGCTGAACCTTCTTCCCAAAAACGACTATCCAGTCTTGGATACTCGCTTGTTTGTACTCATATGGATGCACTTCATTTTAGATGCAAGAGTCGCCACCATGCGGGGCTTATTCTTCCTCTTGAATCATCTCAATTTTAAAGTTGACATATCAACGTTTTCTAAGGCGTGTAAACATCGTAGCACCGAGCCGTTTCAAGTGATCCTAAGAGAACTGCAAAAACGGCTTAAACATCATCAAGGTGAATTTAAGCACTTATTCCCATTAGATTCTACCATTATCACCCTGACCAGCAAATTATTCTGGCACTACAAGCAGGTAAAATTGACGCTTGGCCTGGATATAAATGAGGGCAATATCGGTGACGAATCAATTATATTTGGAAAGACTAATGACCATAAAATTGGGCATCTTGTGATTGGGACGATACCTGAGAATGCCGTTGGTATCATGGATAGGGGTTTTGCTTCCTGGAAATTAATGGACGAAATGTGTAAACGAAATACATTGTTTATTGTGCGGATTAGAAATAATATGAAGTTGCAACCTGACAATCCGGATATTCGGGTAATTCAATTTTTTAATGAAGAGGAAAACACAGAATATAGGCTAGCGACTAACGTGACTTCGATGACGGATGAAGAGATTTGTTCAGCCTATCGTTTGCGCTGGCGAATTGAGTTGCTTTGGAAGGCACTAAAGATGCACTTGAAATTGGATAGAATCATTACCAAGAATGAGAATGGTGTGCGGCTACAGATTTATGCCGTATTGATTGGTTATCTAATTTTAAGATTGCTGGAGATAGGTCACAATAAGACCTATGAATTGATTGACAAGTTGCGATATTTACAAATAGAAATAGGCCGACACTGTAGCTTCATGGAACTCGTAGGGGTAGAGCCGCTCGTAGGATAACCCTGACCCCTTATGTTAAGTTTTATTACGGACATTCAACACTACTGTTCAAAGACACCCCGATCTTTTTGGTCACCGCCCATGAAAGCATTATCAACCGCACCCGAGCTCGGTTGGCGGGGGTCACGGAAATGCTCAAAAAACCGGTGCGTCCCGACGAACTGTTGAGGCTGGTCAACCGCTATGCCCCTTTGCGGCAGGATGTCCCCCCCGTCAGCCTTCCCATCCCCGAAGCCGAACCACCCAGCCCCGAACCGGTCTCCGAACCCGAACCGGTCACGGATCACCTGGCCGACCCGGTGTCCCAGGCCAACCAACTCCTGCAACGCTATGCCGCCGGGGAACGGGACTTTACGGGCATCAGTCTGATTGGTTGCAATCTCCAGGGCGCAAATTTAGAAGGCATTAATCTAAGCCGAGCCGACCTCATGCTGGCGGATTTGAGCGGTTGTTTGCTCATCGGTGCCAAACTTACAGGTGCCAATCTGATCGGGGCGGAGATGGTCAAAACCAACCTGCGGGAAGCCAGTCTCGGCGGTGCCAATTTGATCGGCGCCAACCTCAGCCAAGCCAACCTGAATGGCAGTCAGTTGGTCGGAGTCAACCTCAGTTCCGCCACCTTATATCAAGCCCGTTTGCGGGGAGCCGACCTGAGCGAAGCCTTGGCCGCCGGTGCCAACCTCACCAGTGCCGACCTGCAATCAGCTATCCTCTACGCCACCAATCTGCACGGAGCGGTATTGAATCAGGCCAATTTCGAGCAGGCCAACCTCACGGGGGCCAATCTCTGGCAAGCCAGGATGGAGCAGACCCATCTGGAAGGAGCGAATTTAACTGGTGCTGTTTTACCCCAGATCACCGGCGATTAAACGCTAGAAAATGAACCCTGTACTGCCTATTTCATTCATGGGCATCTCTAAAAATAGGTCGCAGGGGCGTAGCCCCCGTCTGTGGTTCTCAATATAATATGGGTATCTCAGCGAAATAATCTGCCAGTGGTGACAATAAATAGAGGTGCCCTCATATCTATCTGATTTATCTGACATAGCAATCCTAAATAACAATGGAATAGGGGTCGCAGGGCACCGCCCCGTTCTGGTTCTGCAAAATTTCTGCTTGTTAATTTTGTTAATTAATCATTAGGACTACCATAGCAGTTAAAAAAAAAATAGGGTCGCAGGGCACCGCCCCGTTCTGGTTCTGCATCGGAGTCACGAAAAAATGCCGGTTAATTCCTTAACCCTATCGGAAAGAAATCGGGCTTCATGGATAAATCGCTTGCGATATTCAGGATGTAGTTGGAACCACTGTGCCGGAGGCATATTCGCTTTTTCAGCATTACATTTGTGGCAAGCGATCACCCGATTGGATGGATTGTCGAGGACTCGGCGACGCAACTTAAACTCCCGCCACCGAGATAGGGGGACAACGTGTTCAATAGTCAAGTCTTCCGTACTGCCACAGTACACACAGGCTTGCACCTTTGTCCTGTTCATACATCAATACCTCCCATCGCTGAAATCTTAACAACTTAGCGGTTAAAGAATTTTCAACCCCGTTGGACGTTTTGAGTATTCCTAATTCTTATTTTAACTGACTTTTAAGCGACTGCAAAATTGGCATCACAATATCAGGGAACCTCTATTTATTGGAACCAATCATCAATCCCATCGTTGGCATACCCATATTCCCCAGAACCAAGGGCGTTGCGACTGCTAACTTTGAATTGATAGAAGTGCCCATCATTCAGCGAACCCCCATAGGGTTTTGGCTGGCACCTATGGAGAAACAAACCGTTGACAATCAGTTCGGTAAGCGTCTAATTGCCAATGCTTATGAAGTGCATTGAAACCCATTTGATTCGCTTGTGGGCAAAACGCTTGGGGGGGAATCTCGTACTCTATGACAAAAACGGGCTTGCCTGCCTGGATGAACGGCAGAAGCCGATGACACTCTCGGTTGGTGAAGCATTCTTCATTGAGAATCCAATCAAAATAAGACAGCAGATCAGGGATTTGTTCAATATCGTTTTTTAATCCAATAGCCAGCCCCCGTGCTTTAGCCGTATGCGCAAGCCAGACATTGTAGGCGATTTGATCATCGTCAGCTAACGGGAAACCAGTGTCATGGGCGTAACCGTCAACATTATCAGGATCAACGCCATCGCAACCTTTTTGAACAGCCAAATCCAGTCGTGCTTCCATAATTGGAGCAAGCAGGTTCAGGCGACGAATATCCAGCCACTGTTCCCCTGGCCAGCCTGCCATGTTTTTTCCCAATACCTGGGATGGGAACCGGGAGGCATCGGGCCGCCAATTTTCATAAGAACCTGCACTGAAGTAACACATCACAAAAACACCACGCTGATTCAGGGTTTCAATGATATTGGGCGATGTGTCAAACAAATCCAGGTTGAACACCTCCACATCCAGATTTATGTCAATTTTGCCCGTATATTGAATTTGCCAAGATACCTTTGGGGCAAGCGGGCTGGATGTAACGTTGACGTTTGTAGGGGTTAGAGCCAATCTGCAAGCCGACCCAATCAGGTTGACCAGCAAAAATATCATCAACGTGCGCTGTATCATTCCCATTCCCTTGGGATGGTTCATCTCACCCAACAGAGGTTAAACAGCAAGCGCTGGTGGCTATGATCAGCTTACCCCCAGGGCTATGGAGAAAATACTTCCATGCCAAAATGAGCCGATGGCGATACCAACCCCATCAATGCTGTAGGACGGTGGATTCCACCAACCACCACAGGTCGCCCCCCTGGGGTCGAATCAAAGCCGCCGGGTACTGTTCCCCTGCGGGTTGGGCGGCGGTCACCTGGCGATAGGCATGGGCTTTATTGGCACCAGCCACCATAAAAATCACACACCGCCCAAAATTCAGGGTGGGAATGGTCAAGGTCAGGCGGGGTTCATTCCCTTTGTGCCCCACCGTCACCGCCCGGTCACAGACCTGCAAGGCCGCCGTCTGGGGAAACAGGGAAGCAGTGTGGCCGTCCTCCCCCATGCCCAACAAAATCACATCAAAGACGGGAAATTCCCCCGGTTTGAGGGCAAAAAACGCCTGCAATTCCTGTTCATAGGCCGCCGCCGCCGCTTCCGGGGTCAGGGGCACTGTGGGCATGGGATGGATGTTACCAGCGGGGAACGTTACCCGGTCTAACCAGGTTTCCCGTACCATCCGGTAATTGCTATCCGGGTGATCCGGGGGCACAAACCGTTCATCCCCCCAAAACAGATGGATTTGGTGCCACGGCCAGGATTGGGTGGCAATGTGTTCATACAATCGCCTGGGGGTACTCCCCCCCGCCAAAACCAAGGTTGCTCGCCCCTGTTGGTCAATGGCGGCAAAAACCCGCTTTTGGATCAGCATCAATGCCTGGGCAGTCAGCGTATCGAGGTCGGGACAGATGACTTGGTTCATGGCAGTTTGGGGAAAAGTGGTAAAATACCCGCCAGCATTTGGCATCACCTGTGAAAATCATACTTGAGAACATCCACAAATCCTACGGGCGGCGGCCGGTGGTGCGGGATGTCAGTCTGAGCATCGCCCAAGGGGAAGTCGTGGGACTCCTGGGGCCCAATGGGGCGGGGAAAACCACCACATTTTACATCATTGTCGGCATTGAACGTCCGGATTTGGGGGTGGTGCGTTTGGAAAACCAGGACATTACCCCCTGGCCCATGCACCGCCGGGCCCGCCTGGGAATCAGCTACCTGGCGCAGGAAGCCAGCATTTTCCGTCATCTGACCATCTATGAAAATATCCTGTTGGTTTTGCAGGAAACCGGCGTGCCAGAAATCGAGCGGCGACCCTATGTGCGCAAACTACTGCGGGAGTTTCGCCTAGAATCGGTGGCCCAGACCCTAGGGGGACGGGTTTCCGGCGGGGAACGGCGGCGGGCGGAAATTGCCAGGGCGTTGGCGGCTCGACCCCAATTTCTCCTGTTGGATGAACCCTTTGCCGGGGTTGACCCGATTGCCGTACAAGAATTGCAGGCGGTGATTCGGCAACTGCGGCGGCACCAGTTGGGGATTTTGATCACGGATCACAATGTCCGGGATACCCTCGCCATCACCGACCGAGCCTATATTCTCCACAACGGCTGTACTTTGGCATCAGGCACCGCCGAGGAACTGTACCAGGACCCCCAGGTGCAACAGTACTTTTTGGGCAGTAACTATCAGGCATAAACGGCGATGGAGTGGTCATCCCAGGGGTTGCCTGCACTGGCAGGTAAAATCTATTATATTTCCGTAGGGGTGTTGCAATGACGGCTGTAGCCCGTAAAATGGGAACACTAGATAGGGCATTTACTGGAATGTAACCGTGATTACCCTGAGTTTGATGAACCCTGCCCAAGGCACCTCCATCCGGGACTGGAGCTTTAAGGATGAAACGGTGATCCGTATCGGTCGTGCCCCGGACAACGAAGTGGTACTGCTGAGTTCCGTAGTCTCTCGGCATCATGTGGAACTGCGGCGGGAAAACAACCACTGGGAACTCTTTAGTCTGGGAGCCAATGGCACCTTTATTGATGGGGAACAGGTCACGGATCAGGCCAAACTCATGGACGGGGCTACCATCCGCCTCGCCGCTTCCGGACCAATCATTCAGGTCAAAATTGATTGACCATCCGTAGGAAAAAGGGCTTATCATAGAAAATTAAAACGATTTTCAGGAGTGGGGCGATTTCTGAACATTTGCCATTGACCGTAAGTTTGCGGGGCACCAGGGAGGTGACACCTACCTATCAGGTATTTCGCCTGACGGGGATGTTGGATGCCTTTTCGGAACAAAACATTCGTAAGGTATTGCAACAGGCGGTGGAAACCGGCCCCAACCAGGTGATTCTTGACCTGAGCAAGATTGAATTTATTGACAGTTCCGGCTTGGGCATCCTGGTGCAAACCGCCAAACAACTCCAAGCCAACCAAGGTCACCTGCAGGTGGTCACCAATCCCCGGGTCACCCAGGCGGTGAAGTTGGTGCGGTTGGAACAATTTTTATCCCTCCAGCCCTCCTTGGAGGCGGCTTTGGCGGCGATCCCTAGCACCAGTTAAGAATAATTAATAACTAACCCTGCGGGGGAGACACCAAACGTTCCCAGCCCAACTGCCCAAGCGCCTGGTTACGGCGCAGGGGACGGGTCACCAAATCGAGAATATCCCGCGCGCCCCCAAAGCCATGAATCTGGGCGAAGGTAAATTCCACCGACCATTTGGTGGTAATGCCCCGGGCTTCGAGGGGGTTGGCGTGGGCCATACCGGTAATCACTAAATCCGGTTGCAGTTCATAAATACGCTGAATTTGGTGGTAATTATCCGGTTTTTCCACAATCCGAGGCAGGGGCGAATTCATCTCCTGACAGGTGCGTTCCAGCAGAGCCAATTCCGCCGCCTGATAACGTTTGTCCATGTAGGGAATGCCAATTTCTAACACGGTCATGCCACAGCGCACCAGGAATCGGGCGAGGGAAATTTCCAATAAATTATCCCCCATAAAAAACACGGATTTGCCACGAATTAGCTCCAAATAGGGGGCTAAATTGATCCAGATTTGGGCTTCCCGTTCTGCTAAACCTTGGGCAGGTTTACCAAGGACTTGACAAATTTTTTCCACCCACGCCCGGGTTCCATCGGGACCAATCGGAAAAGGTGCCCCAATTAATTTACATTGCCGCCGCCGCATCAAGGTACTGGCTGTCCGGGACAAAAAGGGATTCACCCCACACACATACGCCCCTGCGGGTAATACCGGTAATTCCGTGTAACGCTTGGCAGGCAACCATCCTGAGACTTCGATCCCCTGTTTTTGCAACTCTAGGGTTAATTGCGTCACCACCGGGTCAGGCAGGGAACCAAATAATACTAAAGGTGGGTGATCACTGGTGGGTAAATGCTCTTTTTTCCTGTTAAAATTCAGCAGTCTTTGCAGGGTGGGTTCCGCCTTTTCTGTGGTGGGTAAAGACTCTGGACACCGTTGCGCCATTGCCGCCAAAACCGTATCTTCCCCCTGGGTAAAGGCGTAGTCCAAACCATTCGCCCGTGCCACCACAATCGGGATGCCAATTTCTGATTCTAATCGAGGGGCTAAACCCTCCAAATCCATCTTGATAATTTCCGTGGTGCAGGTACCAATCCAGACAATCACGCTGGGATTGCGGTCCCGTTTGATCTGTAAACAGAGGCGTTTTAATTCCTCGTAATCATTCAACTGGGCGGAAATATCCCCTTCTTCTAGTTCCGCCATGGCATAACGGGGTTCCGCAAAAATCATCACCCCCATCGCATTTTGGAGGAAATAGCCACAGGTTTTTGTCCCAATCACCAGGAAAAAACTATCCTCAATTTTTTGGTACAACCAAGCTACACAACTGATGGGGCAAAAGGTGTGATAATTGCCGGTTTCACAATCAAAAGTGAGTTGACTGGCTTGGGCAGTGGTGGTCATGGGTTCTTCTCCTTAAATTATCGATTTAAATTATCGATCAAGGTTTATCTTCCTGAAAGGGATCAAAATCGAGATATAGTGCCTCCACGATTCGGTCAAAATTGTTACCGCTTGAACGCCAGAGCAACGGCATCAATTCTGATACCTGCGGCACTAAGCCTGCCATAATTCCCACAATTAACTCTGATGGCAAACGACGGGCAACTTCTACCCCCTCCTGATTATAAATAATTTCGTAATGATCTTGTAAGATTGGGAGTAGCCAAGCAGAGTTAGCCACAGCATAATCACGCCATTTGTCGGCTAAAGTCTTCAGAAAATCATCTAAGTTTGCCATTTATCAGCCCCCTTCAAAAAATTAAAAAGGTGTGGAATCTGCTGTCGGTTGATCCCCAATGGTTTCTCTCATTGGTTCTGTTGATTCCGGCAGTTGCGCTACGGGTTTTGCCAACTCTTTGAAGGGGTCAAAATTCAAATCCAGAGCATCAATAATGGCATCGGGATTGCCCTGGCTGAGTTTGAAAAAAGTGGGCAACATATCTAACAGTTGGGGAGCCGCCATCGTGATTACACCGAGGATTAACCCCGCATCAGGGCGACGACCATTATCAGGGGTTTTGAACCCCCGTTGTTTCAGATAAACCTCCAACCAAGGGCGATGATTTCGCACGTATTCCAACCAGGTATTTCTTAAGGTCCCCTTAAACTCTTCAAACGCTGCCATAACCGTTCCCCCTATGACTACAGCCCTAGCTTAAACCATCAGGAGTTCTCCTTGGGGTTGGGTAGGGGGATGGAGGTAGAAATCCGACAGCAAATTGAACAATTCCCGATCCGGGGCATCCTGGGGAACCACCCCTTCGGGACGGGCTAAAATTTGGTCGGCAATGTTGAGATAATAATCACAAACCGGTTGTAAATGGGGGGCGGTTTCCGCCATTTCAAAAATGGTTTTGCCCTTCACCCGGGAGATGCGAATATCATCAATTAAAGGCAATACTTCCAACACCGGCATGGGCACGGCGGACGTATATTTATCAATCAAATCCCGTTTGTTCGTGCGATTGCCAATTAAACCAGCGAGGCGCAGGGGATGGGTACGGGCTTTTTCCCGCACGGAAGCGGCAATCCGATTGGCGGCAAACAGGGCATCAAAGCCATTATCGGTGACAATCAAACAGTAATCGGCGTAATTTAAGGGGGCGGCAAAACCACCGCAGACCACATCCCCTAACACATCAAATAAAATCACATCGTAGGCATCAAACGCATTTAATTCCTTGAGCAATTTGACGGTTTCACCTACCACATAACCCCCACATCCGGCACCGGCGGGCGGCCCCCCTGCTTCCACACAATGCACACCACCGTAGCCCTGATAAATAACATCCTCCGGCCAAACATTTTCGTAGTGGTAATCCCTGTCCTTGAGGGTGTCAATGATGGTGGGAATTAAAAAACCCGTCAAGGTAAAAGTGCTGTCGTGTTTGGGGTCGCACCCAATTTGTAATACTTTTTTACCCCGTTTGGCGAGGGCGGCGGAGATATTGCAACTGGTGGTGGATTTGCCGATGCCACCTTTGCCGTAAACTGCGATTTTCATGCCACACTCCTGGCGTTGGGTCTAGGTCACATTATCCCTAGTTTTTCACACCTAATCCCCAATCCTTCAACAGTTCTCTAGGGAAGATTATGTATCTTTGGGTTTCTTTAGATATTGCAATACTGGCTCGGGCAATCGTCCCTAAATCGTGAGTAAAAATTTATATTTTTTTATATTTTTTAGATGGCTCCGCCGTAGTTCCCATCACTGGCGTGGCATAGAGCTATCCTCAATGAGACTGGCATAAGGGCACCTCTATTATTTATTGCCACCACTGGAAGATTATTGCGCTAAAATGCCCATATTATTGAGAATTATTGAGAACCAAGACGGGGGCGGTGCCCCTGCAACCCATTTTGAGAAGTGCCCTAAAGATGGCAACCATAATCCTATGGAAAGTTGGCTGGAAGTTGATTTCCGTAAGTACCGTTGGCATCATCGTTTAGGATTGCTATGTCGTTGTGCGTTGCCACGTTGAATTTTTTAGTAATTTTAACCCTGGTATCAACCGTTACCCCCAGAATTAGCCGGTGCTGAGGTGGGTACCCGGGCGTAATCATCCTGAAACCGCACAATGTCATCTTCCCCCAGGTATTGGCCGTTTTGCACCTCGATTAGGATCAAGTTGATCACCCCCGGATTCTCCAAACGGTGGGGCGTACAGGGGGGAACATAGGTGGATTCGTTGGAATTTAACAACATTTCCCGGTCACCACAGGTGACTTTCGCCGTGCCGGAAACCACAATCCAATGCTCACTGCGATGGTAATGCAATTGTAAGCTCAAACGATGCCCTGGCTTGACCTCAATTCGTTTGATTTTGTAATTCCGGCCTTCCTCCAATACGGTAAAACTCCCCCAAGGGCGCAATTCGGTAGCGGCTCCCGGCATTTGCCCCGTTGGCATCGGCGGTACTGTCCCGCGGCTGACGGACATGGGCGGCACCGTATGGTTGGAACTGGGATTCATAAATACCTCATTCAGGGAAGCGCAAGGACAGGTCACTGGTTTGATTATACCCACAGCCAGGGGTTGAACCGGCACCAGATTGACGTACACTAGCTAAGCATGGATTTTGAGGGCAAGGTACGGTCATGGCAGTCATTGCGGGTAATTGGAAGATGCACAAAAATCGGGGGGAGGCCTTGGCCTATCTCCAGGAATTTGCCCCGTTGGTGGCCGGGAGTGACCAGGAGATTGTCCTCTGCGCCCCGTTTACCGCCTTGGCCGTTCTCTCGGAACCATTGGCAACCACGGGCATTGCCCTCGGTGCCCAAAATGTCCACTGGGAGGCCGCCGGTGCCTACACCGGGGAAATTAGCCCGCCCATGCTCACGGATTTGGGGGTGCGGTATGTGATCATCGGCCACAGCGAGCGACGGCAGTACTTTGGCGAGACGGATGAACGGGTGAATTTGCGCCTCAAAGCCGCCCAAAGGCATGGACTCATCCCCATTCTCTGCGTGGGGGAAACGGAGGAACAACGGCACCAGGGGCTGACCGAAGCCCATATCCTGGCGCAACTGGCCCAGGGCTTGGTGGGGGTAAAAGTCCCCCAGGTGATCATCGCCTACGAACCCATTTGGGCGATTGGTTCGGGCAACACCTGCCCTCCGGAAGAGGCCAATCGGGTGATTGGGGTGATTCGCAAGGAGATCACGCTCCTGCAACAGGCCACCAGCCAAGCCACTGATCATGTCCGAATTTTGTATGGCGGCTCCGTGAAACCGGATAATATAGACGACCTGATGGCGATGCCGGAAGTGGATGGGGTGTTGGTGGGTACCGCCAGCCTCGAACCCCAGGCGTTTGCCCGGATTGTCAACTATCGGGTGGCTCCCTAGGGCGTTCAAAATCCAGCAGACAGGCGAAATAAAAGCGGGTACTGATCTGGGTACGGCGGCGCAACTGCCAGCCCAGGGCGGTGAGGGTTTGGGTCATGCGCACTTCCGGGTGTAAATAGGCACGGGTCGCTTTGCTGGCACCGGGGAAAATGCTCCCCACCCGCTTCAGGGCACTGTAAAACCAGGTTTGGGGCGCAAAACTAAAAATGACCCGCTGGCGGGCACAACCAGCCAAATGGCTCAGCATCCCCTGGGCTTGTGGGGTGGGATAGTGAATCAGCACATCCAGGCAGATGACGATGTCATAGATGCCCTGCAATTCCTCCAAATCCCCCACCCAAAATTCGATATTTTGGTCAATAAATTGCCCCTGGGCATTGCGCTGGATCAGGGCTTGGTTTTTGGCTTCCTGCACCATTTTGGGCGAAATATCCCCCGCCCGTACCCGTGCCCCCCGTTGCGCCAAAGGAATCGTTAAACTGCCTGTACCACAGCCCACATCGGCAATCGTGACCCCGCTTAAATCCCCTGGCAACCAGTCCAAAATCGTAGTAATGGTGCGTTGATGCCCCAGGCGAATATCCGCTTGTACCTGATTCACATCCCCGGTGCCATAGATATTGCGCCAACGCTCAAAACCGGTGCCGTTAAAGTAATTTTTGACAACCAATTTTTCATCCACCGGGGGCATATGCTTCATCGCAGGTTTGGGTAACGTCACCCTTTCGAGTGTACCGAGTTTACGCAGAAATGACGGGGAAATTACTGAGGAGCGGCAGAATTGAGATGAAACCGCCAATCCCGCCCAATCCGCACCGTCACATCGGAATTGAGAATCCCCGTGCTGTCCACCCGGATTTCCCCAAACCCCAGGGCAGTCTGCACCGCCTGCGCCGCCGCCACATTCCCCTGTTGGGCAATAATCACCGTTTGATTCAAGGTCTCATGCCAGGGCACCTCCCGATAGAGGCGCTGATAGCCTGCTTTTAGCAATTGCTCGGTCAAAGCCGTCACCGCCCCCCGTTCGCCCGTACTGTCCTGGAGCACCACCTCAATCTGCGCCAAATTCATCTCCCGCTCAGCAACACCGGGAACCGTCAAGCCAAAATGTTGCACCGCCACCCTCTGAATGCGGGTCGGGTCAGGAATCCAATAGCTTGCCAATCGCCCGGAAGTCCCAAACTGTCCTGGCAACAGGATCATTTGAAACTTTTCCCGGGACGTTTCCTGGGCAAAACTCGCCAGCGCCAACAACTCCTCCCCGGTCAAATTCGTATCCACATATTGCCGGATCACCCCGAAAATCTGGGGCAAACGGGTAATATTTTGGGGAGTCAACGCCTGCTCCTGGAACGCCCGCATAAACATCTGTTGCCGCTGAATCCGCCCAATATCCCCCAGCCCATCCTGGCGAAACAGGAGAAAATGCAGGGCTTGTTTGCCGTTGAGTTTCTGCAAACCCGCCTTGAGATTGATGTACAAATGCTGGCTGTCGTCCTGATATTTCAAATCCTTCGGCACATTGATCGTAATTCCCCCCAGGGCATCCACCAACCCCTCGATCCCCATCGGATTCACCCGCACATAGCGGTCAATGGGCACCCCACCCATCAGCGCACTCACCGTTTCCGCCGCCAAAGCAGGACCCCCCTGCTGATTCGCCTCGTTCAACTTACTGTAGGGGTCATTTTTGATCAACACCTGCGTATCCCGGGGCAGGGAAATCGCCGTCACCGTAGCGGTTGTGGGGTCAAACCGGAGGAGAATCATCGTATCCGTCAAACCCTCAAAATCATTCACCCGTTTTTGATAGCCCGCTTGCGGATCCAGGCTCAGCACTTTGATGCCCATAAACAAAATATTCACCGGGCGACTGAGCCGGGGCACCCCAAAAAACCCCTTCGCCAACGGTTCTCCAAAAAAGGTTTTCGCCTCCTCCTGGCTGAGCCACCGTTGTTGGAACGGCGCACCCTGGAGCAGTACCGCCAAACCCGCCCCCACCGCCGCCGAACCCAGCCCCAACACCGTAAACAGGGTCAACCACAGCCAAGCAGAACCCCGGCGCCGTAGTTTCGGGGGGGCGACACGGGTGGGAGTAGGGGTCATGGACACAAACAGCCTCACAATCGCTAATTAAGCCTAGCTCAAATTGCCTTCAAGGTAAACGGCGAGACAACTGCGCCACCCCCGGCAGTTTCAGGGATTGCCCCCGCCAGAGCCGCAGCATTAACCACAATTGCAGGACGAAATAGGCGGAAGTCATCACACTATTCACCGCCAAAGCCGGTAGTGCCAGGGATTCCTGCTGTGCCAAACTGCCAAACAAAACATACATCACCAACCATAAACCCGTGATGGTAATGACGCTCCGACTCAAATCCCGTTCCGAGCGAGAGCGGGACGCATTGGTGAATAAATTCCATACTGCCGGAGCCAGACCCACGACCGGCAAAAGGTAAAACAATAGCTTCAAACGATGCACTGCCTGGGTGGACATCTGCCAAAAACAGCCTAATTTAGGACGATGATTGACGGTTGCACTACTAACTATAGCAAGTTGAAGGGATTAGTGAACAGTAGTACTAAAGGGCACCATGTGTTGATTAGTAATTTATGAACACTTTTCAGGCATCTCTATTTATTTGTATTACCAGAAGGTTATCGCACCAGAATACCCATACTATTGAGAACCACAGACGGGGGCTACGCCCCTGCGACCCATTTTTAGAGATACCCTAGTATTATGACAATCCTAAATCAGCATGGCACAGGGGTCGTCCTTGGTTCTGGAACATTTCTGTATGCCTACGGCACGCAATCTAACATTCATCGCATAGGATTACTATGAGGTCAGGATAAAGCGATGCCAAGTTGTGGAAAGAATGAAACTAAATCAAAACTGCATCAGTATTGACCAGGTGGCGCTATGACCCTACCCATCAGTTTGTGCATGATTGTCCGGGATGAGGCTGACCTGCTCCCCGCCTGTCTCGCCAGTGTCCGGGGGGTGGTGGCGCAGATGGTCGTGGTGGATACGGGTTCCACAGATGATACGGTCAGCATTGCCCAAAACGTGGGAGCAACGGTGGCATCGTTTCCCTGGCAGGATGACTTTGCCGCCGCCCGCAATTATTCCCTGGATTTGGCGCAGGGGGAATGGATTTTGGTGCTGGATGCGGATGAAGTTTTACTACCTAATGCCGTTCCCCTGATCCGAGAAGCGGTGGCTCAGCCCGACCTGTTGGCGGTGAATTTACTGCGGCAGGAGTTGGGCAGTCAGCAGACCCCCTATTCCCTGGTGTCCCGGTTATTCCGCAATCGCCCCGACATTCGGTTTCAACGGGCGTACCACGAATTGATTGACGATAGCATTACCCAAATTCGCCAGCAGGAACCCCATTGGCAGGTGGGCACGATTCAGGCAGTAGCTCTGCACCACCGGGGCTACACCCAGCACGCCATCCAGTCCAAGGATAAATCGGCGCGGATGGGGCGGATTTTGACCCAAGCCCTCGCCCGTGACCCCCAGGATAGCTACCTCTGCGCCAAATTGGGGGCCTGGCACCTCGCTGCAGGGGAACTGACACAGGCGTTTCACCTCCTGACCCAAGCCTTGACCAGCCAACCCCCGGAACCGATGGTGCAGTACGAAATTCACTTCCATTTGGGGTTACTGCACGGACGGCAGGGGCAGTGGGACAGGGCGCAAACCCACTACGAACAGGCGATTGCCACCCCCGTGCCCCCCATCCTCAAACTAGGGGCATATACGAATCTGGGCAGTTTGTACAAAGAACGGGGTGCCCTCAGCCCCGCTCGCAGACTGTTTGAGCAGACCATTCAAATTGACCCCACCTGGGCAACGGGTTACTACAATTTGGGGTTAACCCTGAAGGCACTCAACCAGCTTCCCGAGGCGGTTCAAGCCTATGAACAAGCCCTCAGCCTCGACCCCACGCTGGCGGCGGCGCACCAAAACCTCGGAGTTGTCCTGTGTAAATTGGGGGATTTGGTCACCGCCCAAGCCCATTGGCAAAAAGCCATTGCTTTATATCAGCAACAGGGTTCCCCCGCCGGTGAGAAATTACAGCAGGAATTGCAACATTTGGGGTTATTAGGACGTTAGCAACCCCCGGCAAAAAATCGGTTCCAAAATAATTCCCATCTCTCCCATATCCCCCTTGGAACCCCAGAACCCTTAGCCTATAATGGGGTAGGATCGGTGCGTAAAACCTTGTTGATTCCCTTCCCCCAAATTTTGTGATTCCCCGGCAATTAACCCTCAGTAATTTCCTAAGTTATCGTCAGGCCAGCTTAGATTTTACCGGCCTACACACCGCCTGTATCTGTGGGCCCAACGGTGCGGGCAAATCCTCTTTGTTGGAAGCCATGACTTGGGCGTTGTGGGGAGAATCCCGTGCCCCCAATGCCGATGACGTGATTCGTACCGGCTGTATGGAAGCCCGGGTGGATTTTAGCTTCAGCAGTGGCGGTCAGACCTACCGGGTGATTCGGGCACGCAGGCGGGGGCATAGCACCCTAGAGTTTCAGGTTCTTGCCCAGGGACGCTGGCAACCCTTGACCCAACGGGCGATCAAGGATACCCAGGATTTGATCAACCGGGAATTGAAACTGGATTATTCCACCTTTATCCATTCCGCCTATTTGCGCCAGGGGCGAGCGGATGAATTTATGCTCAAAACCCCCAGCAAACGCAAGGAAGTATTAGCGAGTTTATTGCAACTGGATCACTACGATGAATTGTCAGAGCAAGCCAAAAAACGAGCCAATGACCATGAACTTCAAGCCAAAAACCTCCAGCAAACCCTGACCGCCCAAGAATCGGAATTAGCACAGGAACCAGAAATTCAACAACAATACCAAGCCCTACAAAAAGAAATTCAGGTAACCCAAATTACTACAGAGCAATACCAAACCCAACTGCACCAATACCAAACCCAACAACAGCAACGGCACCAGTGGGTTGAACAGCACCGATGGCTCAGCCAACAACGCACCCAACTCGGCGAGGATTACGCCCAAACCCAAACCCGCATCGAGCGGTTACAACAACACATTACCCAACTCGAAAACCTTTTAGCCCAAAGCGAAACGATTACCCAAGCCTATCAAACCTACACCGACCTGCAACAACGGGAAGAACACCTGAACCAACAGTCCCAACGGCAACAACAACTCCAGCGGGAATACAATCAATTACAAGCGGAATATCAGCAGGTATTGCATCAACTCGAACTGCAAAAACAACAGCACCACGCCCAACGCCACGCCCTGCTCCAGAACCTGGAAAAACTGGATTTAATCCGCCAAAGTGCCTCTGAAATTGCCCCAGCCCTCGCCCAACTTGCCGCCGCCCGCCGACAACTCCAGCATCTCGACCAGCAAGCCGAGCAGTACAAACCCCTCTACAACCACTATCAAACCCTCCGGCAACAGCAGGAACAGACCCGTGCCCGCCAGTCCGCCCAACTCCAGGAGCAGGAACGGCAACTGGCGCATCGCCAGGAACAACTCAACCGCCTGGGCAACCTAGAGCAGGAACAGGCAGAACTTGCTCGGGAATTCGCCGAATTAGATAAAAAGAAAGTCTATTTAGACCACATCGAAGAAAAGGGAAAAGAGCGCAGAAGTTTTCAAGATAGCCTCAACGCCCGTTTACAAAACTACGAAACCCAACTGGCACAACTTATTAAAAAAAGTGAATTGCTCCAACAACCGGAAGCCGTCTGTCCCCTCTGCGCCCGCCCCCTCGATGCCCAGCACTGGCAGGTGGTGCAAAAAAAACAGGAATTAGAACGCCGAGAATTAGAAGAAGCCATCTGGCTCACCAAGGAACAAATTACCGTCACCGGCAGGGAACTTCAGGTTTTACGAGAGGAATACGAACGGATTAAAAAGCAATGCCAATACCGGGAACAACTCAACCAAAAACAAGGGCAACTCAATCAAAAAATTCAACAAAAGCAGGAACTCCAAGCCCAAATTGAGCACATTCAGGTTCACATTCAACAACTAGAAGCCAGCCTTGCTCAACCGGAAACCAGCCCCGAACTTGAGCAAATTACGGCAAGTCTAGCGGCGATCAACTACGACGAACCAGCCCACATCTGCGCCCGTGCCGAAGTAGAAAAATGGCGGTGGGTGGAAATTAAACAAGCGGAAATTCAAAACGCCGAAAAAGAACACGCCACCCTATCGCTACAACTAGCGCAATTAGAGCAAAAATGCCGGGATTTAGAACACCAAATTACCCAAGCGACCCACCATTGCCCCCTGCGTTACCAATTGGATAACATTGAACAACAACTTGCCGATTTAGCCTATGATGCCTCTACCCACCAAGCCATTCGTCAACAATTACAGCAACAACAATCTGCCCCCTTACGCTATCAAGAACTCCAACGGGCACAACAGGAATATCCCCACCTGATTGAAGAAATGCAAACCCTCACCGCCACTGCCGCTACCAAGGCACAACGGATACAGGAACTCGAACAACAATTGGATAGCATTGAAAACACCCTTGCCCAACTCCCCGATTTAACCGCCACGATTAGGGAACTGGAAACTCAAATTCAAGCGCAACAACAACGATTACAAACCCAATACATCCACAGCGGCACCCTACAACAACGACTGCAACATCTCGCCCAACTGCGCCAGCACTACCAGCAAGGGCAACAGGAACTCCAACGGCATGAACATCAACAGCAAATCTATCGGGCATTGACCCAAGCCTTCGGGAAAAATGGCATTCAAGCCCTGATGATCGAGCAGATTTTACCCCAATTGGAAGCCACCGCCAATCACATTTTGGGACGTTTAACTAACCATCAACTCCATGTGCGGTTTGTGACTCAAAAACCCAAAAAAAGCGGCGCTAACAAAAATCAACTGGTGGAAACCCTGGAAATTTACATCGCCGACCATCAGGGCACCCGTCCCTACGAAACCTACTCCGGCGGGGAAGCCTTCCGGGTGAATTTTGCCATCCGCCTTGCCCTCGCTCGTCTGCTCACCCAACGGGCGGGAGCTACGTTACAGCTATTAATCGTGGATGAGGGGTTTGGCACCCAGGATGCCCAGGGCTGTGACCGGCTGATCGCCGCCATTAGTGCCATTAGCGATGAATACGCCTGTATCCTGATGGTGACCCATATGCCCAACCTGAAAGAGGCTTTTTCCACCCGCATCGAAGTTAGTAAAACCGAGCAGGGTTCTCAGGTGCAATTGGTATTGTGAACCGGATTGCCATTATCGGGGCGGGGGTAGTCGGTGCCGCCATCGCCTGGGAATTGTCCACCGTACCGGACTGGGAAATCCATCTGTTTGAAGCCCAATCATCCCCTGCCCAGGGAGCCACAGGAGCCGCCTTGGGATTGCTGATGGCGGTTTTGAGCGAACGGGGGGCGCAAAAACGTTTGGCAAGTTTGCAACGTTATCAACAAATACAAACCCAAATCCCTATCCCTGGCAATTCCCAAGGCATCTTGCATTTATATTATGACTCGCAGGATTGGCAGAAAAATTTGGCTAAAATTCCCCGCCGACAAGCCCAGGGTTGGGTATTAGAAATTTTTACGCCTGAACAGGTAAAGATGCGGTTTCCAGAGGTCAATTATAAAAATTTATGCGGTGCTATTTTCGCCCCCCAAGAACGGCAGGTTCAACCAGTTAAACTCACCCAAAATTGGCTGAATATTGCCCAACAGCGGGGCGTACAAATTCACTATAATTCCCCAGTGATAGAAGTCATTCCCGGAGCACCCATCCGGTTGAAATTACCTAATTGGGAACAGGAGTGCGACTGGTTAATTATCAGTGCGGGTTTAGGTGCCACCCAAATTGCGGGGTTAACGGCTCCTTTTGAATTAGCACCCGTCCTTGGGCAAGCGGTGGCAATTGATTGTCCCGAATTAGCTCATTCGCCAATTTTCTATGGCAATGATATAGCGATTGTTCCCCAGGATTCGGGAGTGGTTTGGGTGGGTGCAACCGTGGAATTTTCTCCATCCAAACAACCCCTACCCGACCCAAAATTATTAGAGCAACTTTGGCAAAACGCCACCAATTTATGCCCCCTTTTGCGAGGGAAATCCTGGCAGAGGCAATGGTATGGTTTACGACCTCGACCAGTGGGACAGACCGCACCCATTTTACAAATTGACCCCGGCTGTCAGCGCATCCTTTGGGCAACAGGTCATTATCGCAATGGGGTTTTATTGGCTCCTTTTACCGCCGATTGGGTGCGCCAAACCCTCCAAACCGCTACGGTATGATGGGTATTTTTAATTTAATTCTTTTTTGAATCCCTGATAGGTTTAATTAACAGGCACCTCTATCAATCGCAAACTACCGGTCGCAGGGGCATCGCCTTTGGTTCTGAGTAATTGAAATTGCAACAACTATGGATGAATCGTGCCATCGGGCATCACCGCCCCGGTCAGATTCGCCCCCGTGAGATTCGCACCCCGCATACTCGCCCCCGCCAAATTTGCCCCTGCCAGATTCGCCCCCGTGAGATTCGCCCCCCGCAGGATTGCCACCACCAAAAATGCCCCGGTTAAATCCGCCCCGGCGAGGTTAGCGTGATAAAGATTTGCTTCCGTGAGATTGCTATGCGCCAAGGAACAGCCTTGCATCTGGGCGTTCAACCCATCCACCCCCCGCAGATAGGCTCCCCGCAAATCCGCCTCCTGCAACTGCGCCTCCCCAAAATTGGCAAAAATCAAATCCGCCTCCCGCAAACCCGCCTGGTTGAGCCGCGTACGGGTCAGGTTACACCGGCAGAGAATCGCCCCCCCCAGGTTGGCACCCGTCAAATCCGCCTCAAATAAATCCGCCCGGTACAGGTTTGCCCGTTCCAGCACAATGCCGGGGAGTTTCATCCCATGCAAATCCACCCGGTTCAAGTCCACCCGTGCAAAATGCCGCTCCCCTTCCAGGTAACGTTGCTGGAGTTGTTCCGCCGTCAGTTGGGTTAGGGTCATGGGCATCGTACCAATGAATTAATTAAAAAAAATTAAATTACAAACCAATCACATATTTGCGCCATTCCTGGTTGGAACCACCCCGCAGATGCTTGCTCACCTCAAAATGTAAACTGCTGTGGGGACGACGGGGACGCTGGCGCAGGGGTAAGCGGGCTTCCTCCGGGGTACGATTGCCTTTTTTGATATTACATCGCACACAAGCGGTAACGATATTTTCCCAGGAATCCCCCCCACCCCGGGACTTGGGAATCACATGGTCCAAGGTTAAATCCTCCCCCGTATAGCCACAATACTGACAACTATGCCCGTCCCGATGGAGGACATTACGGCGGGTTAAGGGAATTTCCTTGTGGGGAATGTTCACATAATGCCGCAGACGGATAACCGTAGGTAAGGAAAAATTGGGGTAAATTACCTTACCATTATGTTCCAATTGCTCCGCCTTGCCCTTGAGAAGCAGTACTGCCGCCCGTTTCCAGGTGGTGATATTCAATGGCTCATAGGAAGCATTCAGCACCAACACCTTTGCCATCACTTCCCCAGGGCAAGAGCAAGATTTGTCAAGATATTAACACAATTAAACGAAGCCGTGTTTAGGAAATGCGGTAGGCATCCGGGCCATTCCGCAGGGCGAAGGCGAAGGAATCCCGGGGATTTTTGCCAATCCACAAAATGTACACCCCCAAGGCGAGCAGAGCCACCCCCGCCAGCCAACCAAAAACCTGCCGCAACCCCAGCCCCACCGCCAGATTCCCCAACAGGGGCCCCGCCATTGCAATCCCCAGGTCAAACCCCCCCAGACATAGCCCAAAACTGCGCCCCCGCTCCTGAGCATAGGAACGATCCGCAATCAAAGCCGCCATACCGGGGATCAACAGCCCCGCCCCCATCCCCTCCAACACCCCCGCCAGCACCAACCAGGGCACCCCCTGCGCCCACCACAAAGTGACCATCGCCAGCCAATAGCAGGCCAAGCTGACCGTAATCAGCCGCCCCCGCCCCCACCGGTCCGCCACCTGTCCCAACGCCAGCCGCACCGAAAAACTCGCCACCGCCACCGCCGTATAAAACAACCCCGGATTCATGGGGATGCCCTGCCGTTTGATAAATAGGGGGATAAAAATCTGCAAACTGCCAAACAACAACCCCACCAGCAAAAACACCAAAGCAGGTGTCCGTAGGCGAGGCGTTAGCAATAACCCCCACGACATCCCCAGGCTCGATGCCGCCCGTGCCCGTTGCGGTTCCTGTACCCCCCAAGTACACAAGCCCCAACTCAACCCACCCAGCAGAGCCGACAGGGTAAAAATCGCCGTGTATTGTCCCTGATCCGCCAAAAAACCCCCAATCGCCGGCCCCAACGCCACCCCCACCGGTTGCGCCAAGGTCATATAGCCCAACACCTGCCCCCGCTGAGCCGCCGGAGCCAAATCCGTCACCAGAGCCAAATACCCCGTCGCAAACGCCGCCACACTCAACCCGTGATACGCCCGCAGTACCAGCAGAGCCGGAATCCCCTGCAACCAGAGATACCCCAGGGGAGCCGTCGCCAACACCAGCAAACCAATTTGAATCCCCAGCTTGCGCCCCCTCGCATCCGTCAACCGCCCCACCGGCTCCCGGAACAGCAACATCCCCACCGCAAACGCCCCGATCACCCAGCCAATCTGGGCATCGCTCGCCCCCACCACCTCATCCAAATAAAGCGGCAAAGTCGGCAACAGCAAGGTCAGCCCCAACCAAAACAACAACGCCGACCCAAACAACCGCCCCATACATCCTTGCAAACCTTTCAAATCATCCCCCGCTGACCAACCAGTCAGATTGATAATTAAAGTACCAAGTTTATTAAAAATTGTATCTTTTTTGACGGCATAGCGGCGGGTAATACCGATGGCGCAGGTTAATTCATCCAGGTAATCTCAAATGATTGATGGGAAGCACCAAATTACTCAAAGCCAGAATAAAGCCACGCACTGCTATCATCACCCTAAACGGGAATAGCATCGGGATCGCAGGTGCACCGCCCCCATCCTTGATTCTGCGGAATGTTTGTTCCTGCATCGAATCGGCTGGCTCAATCCTTAGCTCTTGAAGTATGAAATTTTAAGTATGAAATTTTTACTCACGATTCAAGTGAGACTGCCGGATAACTGGGCTTGCCATACCGAGGAATCCAGGGTCGTATCTACTGTTGTTACCAAAGGTAATTCGGCTGGGGTAAAAGGCTCCCATTGTTGCAATTGTTGTGTTAATAAATCTGCCGTTGCATCCGCAATATCCCCGGTACGCAAACGCAATCGCTCTCGCAACACTTCTACGGGGGCTTGCACATGAATGATTCGCACAAAGACAGTTAAATTTTCCACCTTTTTTAATACCTCTTGCCGCAAATGTACCCGGTCGTATTTGGCATCCAAAACCACCGATTGCCCCTCAGATAAGAGCGCCAAAGCCACGCGCAATAATTCCTCATAGGTACGCTCAGTCATGGCGGGGGTATAGAGTTCCGCACCGCCTTTTTCGTGCAAATCAATTCCTGCCAAATGCTTCCGCACCGCATCCGAACGGATATGAATTGCCCCATAAGTTTGGCTGAGATACCGGGCAACCGTAGATTTTCCCGCCCCCGATAAACCCGCCATCACCCACAACCGGGGCGTTAACCACTGACTATAATGCCAGGCGAATTGGTAATAGCGAATCGCTGTGGTTTTTGCAGATTCCCGCAAGGACGCTGGTGCCCCCGCATCACTCGCTAAAAAAGAATTTACCTTCGCCCGAATATACGCCCGGATACTGCAATAAAACGGGAGTAATCTTGCCGCTAAATAGTCCCCGGTTAATTCTAAATAGCGATTCAAAAAGGCATAGGCTAAATCCCTGCGCCCCCGAAACTCTAAATCCATGACCAAAAAGGCGACATCATACACCGTATCGGTCAGGCGAAATTCCTCATTAAATTCAATACAATCAAATACACAGGCGCGTCCCTCAAAAAAACAGATATTCCCCAGATGTAAATCCCCGTGACATTCCCGGATTTTCCCCAGGTTTTGCCGCTCGATAAACCAATCCCGATGTTGGGTTAAATAAGTATCCGTAAACTCCCGAATTTCTTGAAACTCTTTAGCCAATCCCCAGTCTTTTGTATAGGATTCCGTCGCCTCATAATTGCTATCCACCACCCGCTTGAGCATTTCTAAAGAACCAAAACTGGTAATATATTCGTTGGTGGGAGATTGTTGGTGAAATTGGGCGATTTGGGTGCCTAAATTTTCTAAATCCTGCACCGTCAATTTCCCTTGCTCAAAACAGGTGAGCCACAAATCCTGTTCGTTGAATTGCCGCATCTTAACCGCATATTCCACGATTTCCCCATCATTGCCCAACCCGTATTCCCCCTGGTTATTAACAGCAATGGGCAGGACTTCTAAATATAATTCCGGGGCTAACCGTTGATTTAATCGTAATTCCTCATAGCAAAAGGTGCGGCGTTTTTCCAGGGTAGAAAAATCTAAAAACCCAAAATTCGCCGGTTTTTTCACCTTGTAGGCATAATCCCCGGTCAAAATCACCCAGGAAATATGGGTTTGCTTGAGGCTGATTGCCCGCACCGGATGGGGATAAAATGCCGCCCGTTGCATCTGTTGGATCAAAGGGGAGAGCGTCTCAGCCATGCACCACCAACACCGCACAGGGCGCATCCGCCACGACCTGGGCACTCACGGACTGCCGCAAAATCCGCTCCACCCCCGTCAACCCCCGACTGCCGATGAGAATTAACTCTGCCCCCGTCGCCGCCGCCCAACCTACAATCTCCTCTGCCGGGTCGCCTGTTAGTATTTTTATACTACAATCGCAGGATACCATTTGCTGACACCATGCCAAACAGGGGGTCAAATCCGGTTCCGGGTGGGGCACATCTGCCGGGCTGTCGGCGGGAATGGGTGGTCGTACATACACCAACTGTACCTGGGTAACCTGGCTCACCTGGAGCCAACCCAAGGCTTGCAGTACCTTTTGGGCGGTACTCCCACCATCCACAGCCACTAAAATCGTTTTCAACATCAGGGTTTCAAGCGTAGGCGCACCGATTCTGCATGGGAATGCAAGCCTTCGGTTTCCGCTAACACTACCACAGCTTCTCCCAATTGGTGCAAGGCGGCCAAGGAAGCGGAGACAATACTGGTGGATTTCAGAAAGGTCTCTACCCCCAGGGCAGAACTGTAGCGCGCCGCCCCGCCGGTCGGGAGGGTGTGGTTGGGCCCCGCCAGGTAATCCCCCAGGGCTTCCGGGGTGTGATGGCCCAGGAAAATCGCCCCCGCATGGCGAATCTGGGGGAGCAGTTCCCAGGGTTCCGCCACCGCCAACTCCAGATGCTCCGGGGCAAAGTCATTCGCCAGTTCCGCCGCCTGCGCCAGGGATTCCACCACCACCACCAGCCCGTAATGGGCAATGGATTTTTCCGTCAACAGCTTGCGGGGATGCGCCTCTAATTGGACGGCTACCTGCTGGACAACCGCCTGGGCCAGGGTGCTATCGGTGGTGAGCAAAATCGCCGCCGCCAAAGGGTCATGCTCCGCCTGGGCCAGCAAATCGGCGGCCACCTGGGGGGCCTGTGCCGTTTCATCCGCAATGATCAGTACCTCCGAGGGCCCCGCCAAAGCGTCAATCCCCACCCGGCCATAGACCTGTTTTTTCGCCAAAGTTACATACACATTTCCCGGCCCGGTGATCACATCCACCCGGGGGATCGTCTGCGTCCCAAAGGCCAACGCCCCAATCGCCTGCGCCCCGCCGATGCGGTAAATTTCCTGCACCCCACATTCCTGGGCCGCCACCAATACCGCTGGATGCACCGCCCCTTCGGCCCCCGGCGGCGTGACCATCACCACCCGTTCCACCCCCGCCACCTTCGCTGGAATACAGTTCATCAACACCGTGCTGGGATAGGCCGCCCGCCCCCCCGGCACATACACCCCCGCCCGGTCCACCGCCGTATAACGCTTGCCCAAAACCATCCCATCCGGGGCAAACTGCACCCAGGTCTGGGGCACCCGTTGCTGGTGAAATTCCGTAATGCGTTTGTGCGCCAAGCGAATCGCCGCCAACAATTCCGGGGACACCTGCTGGTAGGCGGCATCCAACTGGGAACCGGAGACCAAAAAATCCGCCGGGGTGAACTCCTGCTGGTCAAACTGGCGGGTATAGTCCACCAAAGCCTGATCCCCCCGTTGCTGTACCTGGGCGAGAATCTCCCGCACCTGTTCAGCCTGCGCCTGGGTATCCGTCAACCGCTGGCTAATTCGCCCCAACTCGGCTTTGGCCTCTGTCCCCTGGGTGACAACACGTAGCATCATCGGGTTGACCCCCACTTCATGTCTTTACCCTGTTGTAGCTTAATCTGACCGCCATTCAGGGCACTTGGTTAAGTCCTGTTAAGAATTTTCCCACCTGCCGCCGGGAGTGTTGACGAACTGATTTTAGATGCTCTATATTTATAAAGCACTTGTGTTGTCGGACGAGTGCCATGATCCTACCGCTGTCCGGGTTGTTGCTGGGGTAATTTGTGTGGCTAACATCAAATCTGCCATTAAACGGGTCAAAATTGCCGAGCGTAATCGGTTACGCAACAAAGCTTATAAGTCCACGGTCAAAACCTTAATCAAGAAATGTCTGCTCGCCGTCCAGGCTGGGGATGTCGCTCAGGGGGAGGTTGCCCTGCGGTTCGCCTACAGCAAAATTGACAAGGCGGTGAAACGGGGGGTTCTGCATCCCAACAACGGTGCCCGTAAAAAAGCTCGCCTCGCCCGCAAATTGAAGCAGTTGGAAGCCCAAGCCCAGACCGTTGCCCCTTCGGCTTAGTTGCCATGCCCCCCTTGGTGGATACCCATGTGCATCTCAACTTTCGGGACTTCGCCGGGGAGGAGGGGGAGGTA
The DNA here is from genome assembly GCF_022984075.1 of Synechococcus sp. C9. Classification (NCBI taxonomy): domain Bacteria; kingdom Bacillati; phylum Cyanobacteriota; class Cyanophyceae; order Synechococcales; family Synechococcaceae; genus Synechococcus; species Synechococcus sp. C9. The sequence continues at coordinate 583,652 of NZ_JALAAD010000001.1, forward strand.
CGGCGGCGTTGGCAAAAGGCAGGGGTGGTGGGGCTGGTGCATTCCTGCGTGACCCCGGCGGAATTTCCGGAGATTCAAGCCCTGGTGCGGGAGATGCCGGAATTGAGTTGTGCGGTGGGGTTGCATCCCTTGGAGGCGCATCAATGGGGGCGGGAGGTATGGCAAGCCATCGAGGTGGGGATCGCCCAGGGAGAGCGGGTGGTGGCGGTGGGGGAAACCGGTTTGGACTATTACAAAGCCACCAATCGCAGTCAGCAGGAACGGGCGTTTTGGGAGCAATTACTGCTGGCGCAGGCGCACGGTCTGGCGGTGATCATTCACTGTCGGGAGGCGGCTCTGCCCATGCGGGAACTGTTGGCAAAATTCTGGGCGCAGTGGGGAGCGGTGCGGGGGGTGATGCATTGTTGGGGCGGTACACCGGAGGAAATGCAATGGTTTTTGGACTTGGGGTTTTACATCAGTTTCAGCGGCATTATCACGTTCAAAAATGCCCGGCAACTCCACGCCTGTGCCCCCTTAGTGCCAGCGGAGCGGTTGTTGGTGGAAACGGATTGCCCGTTTTTGGCGCCCGTCCCCCATCGGGGTCAACGCAATGAACCCGCCTATGTCCTACACGTGGCGGAAAAGGTGGCTGTTCTGCGGGGGGAATCCTTAGCCCAGGTGGCGCATCAAACCACCGAAAATGCCCGGAGTTTGTTTCAGTTGCCGGTTGTGGTTGCTTAATGTTGTTCAGGGGATGGTGCCATGAGTCAGTATGATACCTCGTTTTTGTTGCCGGATTTGATTGAAATTCAACGCTCCAGCTTCCGTTGGTTTTTGGAGGAGGGGCTGATTGAGGAATTGAAAAATTTCTCCCCGATTACGGACTACACGGGCAAGATTGAACTGCATTTTTTGGGGGAACAATATAAACTCAAGCGCCCCAAATATGATGTGGAGGAGGCGAAGCGGCGGGATGCGTCCTATGCGGTGCAGGTGTATGTCCCGGCGCAATTGATGAATAAGGAAACCGGGGAAATTATTACCCAGGAGGTGTTCATCGGCGACCTGCCTTTGATGACCGACCGGGGGACCTTTATTATCAACGGGGCGGAGCGGGTGATTGTGAACCAAATTGTCCGCAGTCCGGGGATTTATTACAAAGAAGACAAGGACAAAAACAACCGCCGTACCTACAGTGCCAGTTTGATTCCCAGCCGGGGGGCGTGGCTGAAATTTGAGACGGATAAAAATGATTTGGTGTGGGTGCGGATTGACAAAACCCGCAAGCTCTCCCTGCTGGTGCTGTTGAAGGCGATGGGGTTATCGGATAACGAAATTTTTGACAGTTTGCGCTACCCGGATTACCTGCACAAAACGGCGGAAAAAGAGGGGAATCCCACGGAAGAGGAAGCCCTGTTGGAACTGTACCGGAAACTGCGCCCGGGGGAACCGCCGACGGTGGGCGGGGGGGAACAACTCCTGCATTCCCGGTTTTTTGACCCGAAGCGTTACGACCTGGGCAAGGTGGGGCGGCACAAGCTGAATAAAAAGTTGGAACTGGCGGTGCCGGAGGAAATTCGGGTGTTGACCCGGGATGACATCCTCAAGGCGGTGAATTATTTGATCAATTTGGAGCATGGCACCGGGGAGGTGGACGACATTGACCACCTGGGCAACCGCAGGGTGCGCTCGGTGGGGGAATTGTTGCAGAATCAGGTGCGGGTAGGGTTGAACCGCCTGGAACGGATTATCAAAGACCGGATGACCAGTGCGGAGGCGGAGCGGCTGACCCCGGTGAATCTGGTGAATCCCAAGCCGTTGGTGGCGGCGATCAAGGAGTTTTTTGGCTCCAGCCAGTTGTCCCAGTTCATGGACCAGACCAATCCCCTGGCGGAGTTGACCCACAAGCGCCGGATCAGTGCCCTGGGGCCGGGGGGGTTGAGCCGGGAGCGGGCGGGGTTTGCGGTGCGGGACATTCACCCGTCCCACTACGGACGCATCTGCCCGATTGAGACCCCGGAAGGGCCGAATGCGGGGTTGATTGGCTCCCTGGCGACCTATGCCCGGGTGAACCAGTACGGTTTTATTGAAACCCCCTTTTACCGGGTGGATCACGGCAGGATTCGCCGGGACTTGCCGCCGGTGTACATGACGGCAGACCAGGAGGACGAACGGCGGGTGGCGCCGGGGGACATTCGGGCGGATGAGCAGGGGAATATTTTGGAACCGCTGGTGACGGTGCGCTACAACCGAGCCGTGACCCAGTGCGAGCGGCAGGAGGTGGAATTTGTGGCGGTGTCCCCGGTGCAGGTGGTGTCGGTGGCAACCTCGATGATTCCCTTTTTGGAGCATGACGATGCCAACCGGGCGTTGATGGGTTCCAATATGCAGCGGCAGGCGGTGCCCCTTTTGCGTCCCCAGCGTCCGTTGGTGGGTACCGGGTTGGAAGCCCAGGCGGCGCGGGATTCGGGGATGGTGGCGGTGAGCCGCACGGATGGGGAAGTGACCTATGTGGATGCCAGCCGGATTGTCGTCCGTAGTACCCAGGGGATGGAAATCACTTACCCGTTGCAGAAGTACCAGCGTTCCAACCAGGACACCTGCATCAACCAACGCCCTCTGGTCTATGTGGGGGATGAGGTACAGCGGGGGCAGGTCTTGGCGGACGGGTCAGCCACCGAGGGGGGGGAATTGGCTCTGGGGCGGAACGTGCTCGTCGCCTATATGCCCTGGGAGGGGTACAACTACGAGGATGCGATTCTCATCTCCGAGCGGTTGGTGTCCGAGGATGTCTATACCACCATCCACGTGGAGAAGTACGAGATTGAAGCCCGCCAGACCAAACTCGGTCCGGAGGAAATCACCCGGGAAATTCCCAACGTGGGGGAGGATGCCCTGTCCCAGTTAGACGAAAACGGCATTATTCGGGTGGGTGCCTGGGTGGAAGCCGGAGACATTTTGGTGGGCAAGGTCACCCCCAAGGGGGAATCGGACCAGCCCCCGGAGGAAAAGCTCCTGCGGGCGATTTTTGGGGAAAAAGCCCGGGACGTGCGGGACAATTCCCTGCGGGTGCCCAACGGGGAAAAGGGGCGGGTGGTGGACGTGCGGGTCTTCAACAAGGACTACAAGGACGAACTGCCCCCCGGGGTGAACATGGTGGTGCGGGTCTATGTGGCCCAGAAACGCAAGATTCAGGTGGGGGACAAAATGGCCGGTCGCCACGGCAACAAGGGAATCATTTCCCGGATTTTAGCCCGCCAGGATATGCCCTATTTGCCCGATGGCACGCCCATTGATATTGTTTTGAACCCCCTGGGGGTGCCCTCGCGGATGAACGTGGGGCAGGTGTTTGAATGCCTGTTGGGGCTGGCCGGGTTGCACCTGGGCAAACGGTTTAAGCTGATTCCCTTTGATGAGATGTACGGCCCGGAAGCCTCGAAAAAGCTGGTACATAGCAAGTTGCAGGAAGCCGCCCGCAAAACCGGCAAATCCTGGCTGTTCAACCCGGAGCATCCCGGCAAGGTGATTTTGACCGATGGGCGCACCGGCGAACCCTTTGACCGGCCCGTGACCGTGGGCTGTGCCTATATGTTGAAACTGGTGCATTTGGTGGACGACAAAATCCACGCCCGTTCCACCGGCCCCTACTCCCTGGTTACCCAGCAACCCCTGGGAGGGAAAGCCCAGCAGGGGGGGCAACGGTTTGGGGAAATGGAGGTGTGGGCCCTGGAAGCCTTTGGGGTGGCGCACATTTTGCAGGAACTGCTCACGGTCAAATCCGACGACACCCGGGGGCGCAACGAAGCCCTGAATGCCATCGTCAAAGGGCGGCCCATCCCCGAACCCGGCACCCCGGAGTCCTTCAAGGTGTTGATGCGGGAATTGCAATCCCTGTGTATTGACATCGCCGCCTACAAAAACAAGGAGGACGAGGTCACCGGGGAAACCACCGTCGTGGAAGTGGACTTGATGACCGACCCCGCCGGGGCCCGGCGGGTGCCCCCCCGACCCACCGCCTACGAATCCCTGGGGCGGGATGACGATGAGGACTAGGTACCGGTGAGGAGTGACACGATTTAATGCTAATGTACTGCATGGAGGGAGACCATGACCCGGACTGATTCAGGTAGTTTTGATTTTGTCAAAATCCGTATTGCCTCCCCGGAGCGCATCCGCCAGTGGGGGGAACGCACCCTTCCCAACGGGCAGGTGGTGGGGGAAGTCACCAAGCCGGAAACCATCAACTACCGCACCCTCAAGCCGGAGATGGACGGGCTGTTTTGCGAGCGGATTTTCGGGCCGGTCAAGGACTGGGAATGCCACTGCGGCAAGTACAAACGGGTGCGCTATCGGGGCATTGTCTGCGAACGGTGTGGGGTGGAGGTGACCGAATCCCGGGTGCGTCGCCACCGCATGGGCTATATCAAACTCGCCGCCCCCGTCACCCACGTCTGGTATCTGAAGGGGATTCCCAGTTACATTGCCATCCTGCTGGATATGCCCCTGCGGGATGTGGAGCAGGTGGTGTATTTCAACGCCTACGTGGTCTTAAACCCCGGCAACGCCGAAAACCTCAGCTACAAGCAACTCCTCACCGAAGACCAGCGCATGGAGATTGAGGACGAACTGTACCGGGAGGATACCCACCTGAGCGGGGTGGAAATCGGGTTTGGGGCCGAGGCGATCAAGCAGTTGCTCCAGGACCTGGACAAGGAACAGGACGGTCGCCGGGGTTTGGAAATCGAAGCGGAAAACCTGCGCCAGGAGATTGCCACCGCCAAGGGGCAACGGAAACCCAAGCTGATCAAACGCCTGCGGGTGATTGACAGTTTCATCGCCACGGGAGCCAAACCGGAGTGGATGGTCTTGGACGTGATCCCGGTGATTCCGCCGGAATTGCGCCCGATGGTGCAGTTGGACGGGGGGCGGTTTGCCACCTCGGATTTGAATGACCTGTACCGGCGGGTGATCAACCGCAACAATCGCCTGGCCCGTTTGCAGGAAATCCTGGCCCCGGAAATTATCGTCCGCAACGAAAAACGGATGCTCCAGGAGGCGGTGGATGCCCTGATTGACAATGGCCGCCGGGGGCGCACCGTGGCTGGCCCCAACAACCGCCCTTTGAAATCCCTTTCGGACATCATCGAGGGCAAACAGGGTCGGTTCCGGCAGAACTTGCTCGGGAAACGGGTGGACTACTCCGGGCGTTCCGTGATCGTGGTGGGGCCGAAGCTGAAACTCTACCAGTGCGGTTTGCCCCGGGAGATGGCGATTGAACTGTTCCAGCCCTTTGTGATCCACCGGTTGATCCACTTGGGCATAGTCAATAATATCAAGGCCGCCAAGAAAAAAATCCAACGGGAGGACCCGGACGTGTGGGACATCCTCCAGGAGGTGATCCAAGGGCATCCGATTCTGCTCAACCGGGCCCCCACCCTGCACCGCTTGGGGATTCAAGCCTTTGAGCCAATTTTGGTGGAGGGGCGGGCGATCCAACTGCATCCCCTGGTGTGCCCCGCCTTTAACGCCGACTTTGACGGGGATCAGATGGCGGTACACGTGCCCCTGTCCTTGGAAGCCCAGGCGGAAGCCCGGATTCTCATGCTCGCCGCCGGGAATTTGCTCTCCCCCGCCACCGGCCAGCCGATTATTGCCCCGAGTCAGGACATGGTGCTGGGGGCCTACTATCTCACCGCCGAAAATCCCGCCCCCCAAAAGGGGCAAGGCCGGCACTTTGCCAACATGAACGATGTGATTTTGGCCTATGAGCAAAAACAGGTGGATTTGCACGCCTGGATTTGGTTGCGTTACGACGGGGAGGTGGAAGTGGAACCCGCTGACCGCAAAAAAGGCATTGGCGAAGAAACCCTCCTGCGGACCGAAACCCAGACCCGCAGTGATGGACTGACCGAGACCCTGGAGGTGTACGGGCAAAAACGCCGGGGCGACCGCATCCAGGAAACCCGGAAAATTCGCAGTACCAGTCAGGGCTATCGGGTGCAGTACATTTGCACGACTCCTGGCCGGGTGATTTTCAACAAAACCATTCAGGATGCCCTTGTTACTGGTTAACTGAATCCGTAAATTCCCTATCCCTTTACCGTCGGAGGTCTGACCATGAACCAACCCGCCCCCCGCCCCCTGTTTCGCAACAAGGTGATCGGCAAAGGCCAGTTGAAGGAGTTGATTGGCTGGGCATTTAGCCGCTATGGCACCGCCCGCACCGCCCAGATGGCCGACTGTATCAAGAGCATGGGGTTCCGGTATGCCACCCAAGCCGGGGTGTCCATCAGCATTGACGACCTGCGGGTACCCCCCAGCAAGCCAGAACTGCTCCAACAGGCGGAGGAGACGATCCAAGCCACCAAGGAGCGGTACGACCGGGGGGAAATTACCAAGGTGGAACAGTTCCAAAAGGTGATTGACACCTGGAATGCCACCAGCGAAACCCTCAAGGATGACATGATGCGGAATTTTGAGCAGACCGACCCCCTCAACCCGGTGTACATGATGGCCACGTCCGGGGCCCGGGGGAATGTCTCCCAGGTGCGCCAACTGGTGGGGATGCGGGGGTTGATGGCCGACCCCAATGGGGAAATCATCGAGCAACCGATCAAGGCCAATTTCCGGGAGGGGTTGACCGTTACGGATTACATTATTTCCTCCTACGGGGCCCGCAAAGGTTTGGTGGATACGGCCCTGCGGACGGCGGACTCGGGTTATCTGACCCGCCGGTTGGTGGATGTGGCCCAGGACATGATCATCCGGGAGACGGATTGCGGCACCCAAAAAGGGGTGATGCTGCGGACCCTGCAGGTGGGGGAACGGCAAATTCCCCTGCGGGAACGGTTGGTGGGGCGGGTGGCCGCCCGGGATGTCCTGCATCCGCAAACCCAGGCAGTGCTGGTGGCCCGCAACCAGTGCATTGACCACGAGTTGGCGAAAGCGATTGTGAAAGCCGGGGTGACGGAGGTGATGGTGCGTTCCCCCTTGACCTGCGAAGCCAGCCATTCCATTTGCCAACACTGCTACGGCTGGAGTTTGGCCCACGGCCAGTTGGTGGATTTGGGGGAAGCGGTGGGGATCATCGCCGCCCAGTCCATTGGCGAACCCGGCACCCAGTTGACCATGCGGACTTTTCACACCGGCGGGGTGTTTACCGGGGATGTGGCGGAACTGACCCGGGCCCCCTTTGCGGGCGTGGTGGAACTGGGCAATGAGGTACCCACCCGGGCCCACCGTACCCGGCACGGGGAAGATGCGCTGGTGGCGGAAGGGGACATGGTGTTGCGGCTGGTGGGGGAGACGGAAACCCGGGAATTTACCCTGGCGAAGGGGAGTATTCTGTTAGTCCAACCGGGGGCCCAGGTACGCCCGGGGCAGGTCTTGGCGGAAAAACCCACCACGGGCCATACCCGCCGCACCACGGAAAAAGCCACCCGGGACGTGTCCACGGATATTCCCGGCGAGGTGTACTGTGCGGATTTGCAGGTGGAGGAAAAACAGGACCGCAGTGCGGGCAGTGACGGGCAGTCCGCCACGATTCGCAGTACCCAACGGGCGGGGCTGATCTGGGTGCTGGCGGGGGAAGTGTACAATTTGCCCCCAGGGGCGGAGCCGGTGGTGCAGACCGGGCAAGAAATCCAGCCGGAAACTGTCCTGTCCCAGACGGATTTGATCAGCGAACATGGGGGCTTGGTGCGCCTCAGCCACGGGGAAAACCACCGGGGCAGTCGGGAAATTAAAATCATCACTTCGTCGGTACTTTTGGATCAAGCCAAGGTGATCAAGGAAACCCTGCACGGGAGTGAACATTACGTCTTGGAAACCCGCACCGGCCAGCGGTTTGCCCTCAAGGTCAGCCCCGGCAGTAAAGTCACCCACGGGACGGTGGTGGCGGAATTGCAAGATAGCCAATACCGCACCCAAACCGGGGGAATTGTCCGCTATGGTGCCGGGCTGGAAACCATCCGCAGGGGGCGGGGGAGCAAACAGGGCTACGAAGTGACCCACGGGGGTACCCTGCTGTGGATTCCCGAAGAAACCCACGAGGTGAACAAGGATATTTCCCTCCTGCAGGTGACCGCCGGGGAATCGGTGGAAGCCGGGACGGAGATTGTCAAGGACATTTTCTGTCAAACCAGCGGGGTGGTGGAGGTAGTGGAAAAAAATGACATCCTGCGGGAGGTGGTGATCAAGCCGGGGCAGGTATTTTTGGTGGACGACCCGAACCTGGCGATGGAGCGGCATGAAACCCTGGCCCAGCCGGGGGAAACCGTCCTGACCGGGGTGACGGCGACCGACCTGAGCTTGGTGGAATATGTGGAAACCCCTGCGGGGGCGGCCCTCTTGTTGCGCCCGGTGGTGGAATATTCCATTGCCGACGAACCGGCGGTGCCCAGCCAGGAGGCCATGCACGAATCCGGGGCGGGGATTCGCCTGCGGGCGGTACAACGCTTGAGCTACAAGGATGGGGAGCGGGTGAAATCTAAAGACGGGGTGGAATTGCTCCGTACCCAACTGGTGCTGGAAATTGGCGAGGATGCCCCCCAATTGGCCGCAGACATTGAATTTATCCCGGACGCTCAGGACCCTACCATCAACCGCTTACAGTTGGTGATCCTGGAATCCCTGGTGGTGCGGGCGGACGAGGAAGCCGACCAAATCCAAGGCCGTACCCATACCCAAATTTTGGTGCAGGACGGCCAGACCATTCTGCCCGGTTCTCCCGTGGCACGCACGGTGATGCTCAGCCGCACCGGTGGCTTTGTCGGGCGGATCGTCCAGGAGGGGGGCACGACCCGCAAATTGGTGGTGGTCACCTCGGAAGACCAGTTCCAGGTACCCTTGGACGGGGCAAAAGCGCAGGTACGGCCAGGGCAAATGCTCCGGGCGGGGGATGAATTGGCCCCTGGGGTGACGACCCCCGAATCCGGGCAGGTGGTGCAGGTGAGCCAAGACCACGTTACCCTGCGGCTGGCCCGTCCCTACCTGGCCTCAGCCGGTTCGACCCTCCACGTCGCCCACGGGGATTTGGTGCAACGGAACGAGCGGCTGGTGACCCTGGTGTTTGAGCGGGTGAAAAACAGTGACATTATCCAGGGTCTGCCCCGGATTGAGGAACTGCTGGAAGCCCGCAAGCCCAAGGATTCCTGCCATCTGGCCCGCCGTCCCGGTCAGGTGCAGGTGACCCGCCGCCCGGATGACACCTATCAGATCAAGATCATCGCCAGCGATGGCACGGTGGTGAATGACATCACGACCGACCCGGGGCAAAACCTAGTGGTCACGGACGGGGAAATGGTGCAGGCGGGGGACCCCCTCACGGATGGCCCGGTCAACCCCCACGAACTGCTGGAGTTGTTTTTTGAACTCTACCGGGAAACCGAGTCTCCCTACGAAGCCTGCCGTCACAGTTTGGAAAAGGTGCAAACCCACCTGGTCAACGAGGTGCAGGGGGTGTACCGCAACCAGGGGATCGAAATTTCCGACAAGCACATTGAGGTGGTGGTGCGGCAGATGACCGCCAAGGTGCTGGTGGAGGACGGGGGCGACACCATGCGACTCCCTGGGGAAATGATGACCCTGCGGGAAATCGAAAGCCTGAACAACACGGTGCCGGGTGCCCCAGCGCAGTACAGCCCCAAGTTGATGGGGATCACCAAGGCGGCCCTGAACACGGATAGTTTCATTTCGGCGGCCAGCTTCCAGGAAACCACCAAGGTCCTCACCGAAGCGGCCATCGAAGGGCGGGTGGACTACCTGCGGGGGTTGAAAGAAAACGTGATCATCGGGCGGTTGATCCCGGCGGGGACGGGCTTTTTCGCCGAAAGCTCCAGCGGCTATCGCCATCGCACGGTGGTGGACGTGCCGGAGAGCGAAGAAGAAGTCCTGGTGCTGGACGAGGACATGGTAGACGACTCCACCGACCCCCGCCAAGTCCTGTTGGAAGCTGAAGACGAATAACCCCCCGGATGGCACAGGCGTTGGTGACTGGGGCAACCGGGTTTGTGGGGGCGAATCTAGTGCGGCTCCTGCTCCAACAGGGGCATCGGGTGCGGGTACTGGTGCGGCCCCAGAGTTCCCAGCGCAATCTGGCGGGGTTAGCCGTGGAGTGCGTAACCGGCGACCTGTTCAGCCCGGAATTGCCCCAGTACCTCCAGGGGTGCGACGTGCTGTTTCACGTGGCCGCCCACTATTCCCTCTGGCAAAAAGATAAAGATCACCTCTATCAGGTCAATGTCCTGGGCACCCGGCAGGTACTGCAAGCCGCCCAATTGGCAGGCGTACCCCGCACTGTTTACACCAGTTCCGTGGCGGCCATTGGGGTAGGGGCACCCGGACAGGCGGTGGACGAAACCCACCAAAGCCCGGTGGAGACGCTCATCGGCCATTACAAAAAGTCCAAATACTGGGGGGAACAGGAGGCCCGGCGGGCGGCGCAATCCGGGCAGGAGGTGGTGATTGTCAACCCCACCACGCCGATTGGGGCTTGGGATGGGAAACCGACCCCCACCGGGGAAATTATCCTGCGGTTTTTGCGGGGACAAATGCCAGCTTATGTGAATACGGGTTTGAACTTTATCCCGGTGCAGGACGTGGCTTGGGGGCATCTTTTGGCATGGCACAAAGGTCAATCCGGGCAACGTTATATCCTGGGGCACACGAATTTATCGTTACAGGAATTTTTACAAAAACTGGCACACATGACGGGCTTACCCGTTCCCCGCTGGCAGATTCCCGTGCAGATTCCCCTGGCGGTGGCCTGGGTGGATGAAATCCTGTTGGGTACCTTGGGGAAAAAGCCCAGCCTCGCTTTAGATGGGGTACGCATGGCGCAACAAACCATGTATTACAATGCCCAGCGGGCGGTACGGGAATTGGGGTTGCCGCAGACGGATTTAGACCAGGCAATTCGGGAAGCCGTCGCTTGGTTTCGGCAGGAGGGGATGGCCTGATGCCCAAATTGTTGATCGCCGCCAGTGGCACGGGTGGGCATCTCTTTCCGGCTCTGGCGGTCGCCCAGGCGTTACCCACCTGGCAGATCGAATGGCTGGGGGTGCCGGAGCGGTTGGAACAGCAACTGGTGCCCTCTGCTTATCCTTTGCATCGGGTGCGGTTGTCCGGGTTGCCGGGGGGACTGAATCGGCGCACCGTGCAGGTCTTGGCGGAATTGTGGACAGCCACCTGGCAGGTACGGCGGTTATTGCAAGCGGGGGGTTTTGACCTGGTGTTTACCACTGGGGGGTACATTGCCGCTCCGGCGATTTTGGCCGCCCGTTCCCTGGGCAGACCCGTGATTTTGCACGAATCGAATGCCCTCCCCGGCAAAGTCACTCGCTGGCTGGGGCGGTGGTGTGCGGTGGTAGCCCTGGGATTTGCCGAAGCCCAAGCCCATCTGCTCAGGCACAAAACCGTGGTGGTCGGCACGCCAGTCCGTCCCGATTTCCTAGAAATTACTGCTCTTAAAGAAAATGTAGCAACCATCCCCCGTGATGCGTTTGTCATCCTCATTACCGGGGGGAGCCAGGGAGCAGTGAGTTTGAACCAACTGGTGCGTCCCTGTGTCCCGGCCTGGGTGGCACGGGGTTGGTGGGTGGTGCATCAAACCGGCGACCAGGATCCGGACTACGGCAGTTACCAACATCCGCAGTACATCGAACGGGCGTTTTTCCCAGATATGGCGGCTTGGATGGCTCGGGCGCAGGTGGTGGTGGCTCGGGCGGGCGCAGGCACGTTGAGTGAATTAGCCCTGTTGGGAAAACCGGCGATTTTGATCCCCTACCCCTGGGCGGCGGACAATCATCAGCAGTACAATGCCGATATATTTGCCAAACAGGGAGCCGCAGTGGTCAAACGCCAATCGGCCTTAACTCCCACTGAATTAGATGCCTTGCTTACGGAACTGGCTGGGGACACACAACGGTTAAGCGAGATGGGGCAAGCGATGGCGGCCTTGGCCGTGCCGGACAGTGCCCAACGGATGGCGGAGGTGTTAGCTTCCTATCCCGTTCAGAAGTCTTAAAAACGGTTTGGTGTTGCCATGATTGGGCATTTCATGTGAACCTAGGAATTAAGAACAGGTTGGTGCCCTGCGACCCGTGACGTTCTCAGTATAGGATTTATGGGCACCTCTATAAATTCAAATTTAGCGGTCGCAGGGGGGCACCCCCGCCCTTGGTTCTGGGGAATACGAGCATTCCCAGGATGGAATTTATGCTTGGATCAAATAAATAGAGGTTCCCTATAGAGATTCCCGATGGAGTCCAAATGAGTAATATGTTTGTTTTATGATAATGAAATTCCCATAGGCGAGGAGGCATGGCGGTGCAACGGTGGGGCTGGCTACTGGTCTTGGGGTTAACCGGTTGTCAAGCGGGGGGGAATGCCCTCAAACTGGGGACGCTGTTGCCCTTGAGTGGAGACTTGGCGCAGTTTGGGCCGGGGATGCAGGATGCGGCCAGTTTGCTGGTGAAAACCGTGAATGATTGCGGCGGGGTGAACGGCCAACCGGTACAGCTGATTTCCGAAGATGACCAGACCCAGCCCAGTGCGGGAGTGAGTGCCATGACCAAATTAGTGGATGTGGATCGGGTGGCAGGCGTGGTGGGAGCCGCTGGCAGTGCCGTATCCGGGGCGGCGGTGGATATAGCCGTGCGGGGGCAGGTGGTGATGATTTCCCCGGCCAGTACCAGTCCCGTGTTTACGGAGCGGGCGAAGAAAGGGGAATTGCAGGGTTTTTGGTTCCGCACTGCCCCCCCGGACAATTTCCAAGGGGAAGCCCTGGCGCAGTTGCTCCAAAAACGGGGTTGGCAACGGGTGGGCATCCTGGCGATTAACAACGACTACGGGCGGGGATTGGCGCAGGCCTTAGAGCAGGGTTTAGCCAAAACCAAGGGACAGGTGGTGGCGACCCAGTTTTATGAGGGGCAAAGTGCCAGTTTTGATTCCGAGGTGCGGTCCGTGTTTGGTCGGAATCCCCAGGCGGTGGTGTTGGTGGGCTATCCCGAAACCGGCACGTTGGTGATGCGTTCGGCGTTTCAGCAGGGGTTTTTCCCCCGGATTCCCCTGGTGTTGACCGATGGGCTGAAGGATAACCAGTTGGCTCAGTTGGTCGGCAAAACCCCCCAGGGGCAATGGATCATCAACGGGGTGGTGGGCACCGCCCCGGCGGCGGCAGGGCCGGGGTTAAAGGATTTTCAGCAACGCTACCGGCAGGCATTCAACCGGGAACCCAATGTCTTTGCCCCCAACACCTGGGATGCCACAGCCGTACTGGTCTTAGCGGCGCAGGCGGCACAATCGAACCAGGGAGCCAAACTGCGGGAAAAAATTACCACAGTGGCCAATCCCCCCGGCACCCCGGTGACGGACGTGTGCGAAGGGTTAAAGTTACTCCAACAGGGGCAGGACATCAACTACCAAGGGGCCAGCAGTGGGGTGGATTTTGACCCACAAGGGGATGTGGCGGGGGAATACGCCGTGTGGATGGTCAACCCGGATGGCACAATAAAAGTGATTGACACCATCATGGTAGGGGGTTCCTGATGGATGAATTTGACCGGGATGCGGAAATTGGCCGGTTATTGGACCTGCTCCCCGCCAGCAGTCGGATGAAATTGCGGGTGATTCCCCAGCCCCAACAAACGGAAGTCCTGACCGCACCCTTCCCCTGGCCCTGGCGGACGGAATGGCCGGTGTCCATCAACTTTCAGCTTTGGCAAACCCTGACCGAACCCCAACGGGACTTGCTGTTCCTGCGTACTGACCGCTGGTTGCGGGGGATTGCCTGGTTCCGCCCCGGTTGGTCCCAGGGATTGATCCTAGCGGGTAGCGTGGCGGTGGCGTTCCAAGGGGTGCAGGGGGACGGGGTCGGGGTGTTGGTGGGCGGCGCTTTGGCGGGCGTGGCCGTGCGTCAGCTACTCAGGAATTATCGTTCCCCAGCCTACGAATTGCAGGCGGATGAGAATGCCGTCACCATCGCCCAGCGGCGGGGCTATACGGAAGCGGAAGCAGCACGAGCCTTGTTATCCGCCATTGAACAGCAAGCCCAATTGGAACGGCGGGGTTTGACCTTTAATGAACTGGTGCGGAGCCAAAATCTGCGGGTGTTGGCTGGGTTATCCACGGTGGCGGTACCAAGCCATTATCGCACCCCCGAACGGTGAAATTTAGATGTAATAGTGCACTTCTATTTATATTGGCATTACAAGCTGGAATACCCATACTATGGAGAACCAATCACGGGGGCTACGACCTATTTTTAGAAGTGCGCTATATATAGCAATCCTACTTGATTAGTGAACAGAAATTCTCCAGAACCAAGGACAGGGTCAGTGCCCCTGCAACCCCTATTCCATTCTCATTTAGGATTGCTATAGAATCCAGACTCGCTTCATCCCCACCACCAAGGGGTTACGGTTCGGTTAAGATGGGAAATGACTCCTGTTGGGCATCCCTATGAGTATTGTCACCCTCGTGGAAGCGATTTGGTTATTTAGTGCGGTGGCACTGGTGATTTTGATTTTGCTCCATAGTCCCAAGGGGGATGGGATTGCGGCAATTGGCGGTCAGGCGCAGTTATTTAGCAGTACCCGCAGTGCCGAAACCACCCTCAACCGGGTGACTTGGAGTCTGGCGGTGGTGTTTATGAGTACCACGGTTGTCCTCTCGGCGGGTTGGCTCCCCGGTAGTACGGTGAAAACCCCGGCATCTGCCCCCGTTACCTCACCCCAGGCGGCACCCATTCCCCCAGAACTACCGGCTGCCCCGTCTGAGCCGACTCCTGTAACGCCGTAGCCACCCGCAAAGCCGTTAAACTCTGTTCTGCGGACGTGTAAAGCGGTGTGCCTTGGGTTAAATGATTCAGTACATTGTCCATATCTTGATGGAACAAACCCTGGCGGCTGGGTAAACTTAAGGGCTGGTTTTGTTGGGGGGTCACCCAGGTTCCTTGGTCGCCGTTGAAAATAATTCCCCCCTGGGTGCCGAACAAACTAAAATAACGTTGATTTTCCCAAATAGATTCCCCTTTGCCGTAGGTCAATTCCACCAGGGTTCCTTGGGTGAACTGTAATTGGGCACTGGCATAACAACTGCGGTAATAACCGTTATGAACCCCATCCAGGTGATAGGTGCAAAACACCCGTTCTACCGTGCCCAGTAAATCCAGCAAACGGTTAATCCGAGCCAGACCGGCGATGAAGGGAAACCCAAATAAATCCTGGTGATAAGTCCATTTTTGCGGTGCCGGATGTTGCACCACCAAATTCACCGACCGCCCCGATTGGATCGCACCTAATTTAGGTAAAACATCCCGCAATACCTGATGAATGGGGCTGAGCAATTCGATATGTTCCACGTGTAGAAATAAACCCTTTTGGCGGGCAAAATTGTATAGATTTTGAGCTTCAGCGTAATCCAGGGCGAGGGGATATTCCACCAGCACCCCCTTGCCATGTTCAAGCGCGTAACGGGCAATCTCCCCGTGCAGGGCATTGACTGTGGCAATGATGACTATATCCACCGCGGGATGCCCAATCACCTCCCGCCAATCCCCACAAGCCTCGGCTGGATAACTGCTGGTCAATTGCTGTACCTTTTCCCAGGTGTGTCCCGCCACCGCCACCAACCGTGCCCGTTCATCCTGCGCCAAAAATTCTGCTCGCCGGGTCGCCGCATACCCCGTGCCAATCAAACCAAATCCCAGCATTTTCAGGAACTCCGACGCATAATCCGTTGCCACACCCCCCAGCCCACAAACCCCAACAGCAACGTGGCAATCGCCGCATAGACGGGCGCACCGGGAAATCGTGCCAGCACCAACGCCACACTCCCCGCCCACAAAGTCAGGGTGTAGATCACCGCCACCGTTCCTCGCTGGGACAGCCCCGCTTGGAGCAACCGATGGTGGAGATGGCGTTTATCCGGGAAAAATGGGGACTTCCCCCGGCGCAGACGGTCAATCACCACCAGGGTCATGTCCAGCAAGGGTACTGCCAAAATAATGTAGGGCAAAATCACCGCCGCCGTCGTCACCCGTTTCACCATGCCAATCGTGCCAATCGCCGCCAGGGTAAAGCCCATGAAATAGGCACCCCCATCCCCCATGAAAATTTGCGCCGGGTTGAAGTTGTAGCGCAAAAACCCCAAACACGCCCCTGCCAACGCCGCCGCCACCAACGCCGCCGCCGGTTGCCCCATAAACTGGCTGACAATTAACAACACCACCGCAGCAATCCCCGACACCCCCGCCGCCAGACCGTCCACCCCGTCCACCATATTGATGGCATTGGTCATTCCCACCAGCCAAATCAGGGTCAAGGGCAGGCTCAAAATCCCCAGGGACACCAGCCCCAGCCCCGGTATGGTGATAAAGTCAATCCGCACCCCCGCCGCCCAGACCAACCCCGCCAAGACCATCTGCATCACCAGGCGCACCCCCGGGGAGAGGGAGAACAAATCATCCGCCAGCCCAATCAAAAAAAAGCCCAGCCCTCCCAAGGTAGTCGCCCAAATCTGGGCATCCGCCGTCGCTTTCAAGGGGTTACCCGCCGCATCCACAAACCCCCCCGCCCACCACACCACCAACAGGGCGACCAAATAGCCCGCAAAAATGGACACCCCGCCAATCCGCACAATCGGTTGCTGGTGAATTTTCCGCTCGTTGGGCACATCCACCTGCCCGCCCTGCAAGCCCCAATAGCGCACCAGGGGGGTCATCCACAGCACCACCCCGGCGGCAAGTAAAAAAGCCAACAGGTGAAACGGCATCCGTCTAAACCGGCAGGGGTTCCCGTTGCGGCAAATAGCTGTAGAGGGGGAATGCCCCACACAACTGCGCCACCCGTTCCCGCCCCGACACATCCTCCGGGTGATACAGCCGGTCGGCAATAATTTCTGCCACTTCCGCAAATTCCGCCTCCCGGAACCCCCGGGTGGTCATCGCCGGTGTCCCCAGGCGAATCCCACTGGTCACAAACGGGGATTGGGGGTCAAAGGGAATCGTATTTTTGTTCACCGTGACATTGATTTCCCCCAACAGGGCATCCGCCGCCTTCCCCGTCAACCCCGCCGGACGCACATCCACCAACACCAAATGGTTGTCCGTGCCCCCGCTGATGAGGTTGAATCCCCGTGCCTGCAACCCCTCCGCCAACGCCTGGGCATTGCGTACCACCTGCTGAATATAGGTGCGAAAATCCGGGCGCAACGCCTCCCCAAATGCCACCGCCTTAGCGGCAATCACGTGTTCCAAAGGTCCCCCCTGCACCCCCGGAAACACCGCCTTATCTAACTTCTTGCCCAACTCCGGGTCATTGGTCAAAATCAACCCGCCCCGGGGACCCCGCAACGTTTTATGGGTCGTGGTCGTCACCACATGGCAATGGGGCAACGGACTGGGATGGGCACCCGCACACACCAACCCAGCAATATGCGCCATATCCGCCAGCAGATACGCCCCCACCTCCTCCGCAATCGCCCGGAAGCGGGCAAAATCAATCTGCCGGGGGTACGCCGAATAGCCACAGATGATCAACTTGGGGCGATGTTGCAACGCCAACTCCCGAATCTGGTCGTAATCCAACCGATGGGTCTCCGGATGCACCCCGTAATGCACCGCCCGGAACCACATCCCCGACAGATTCACCGGCGACCCGTGCGTCAGATGCCCCCCGTGACTCAAATCCATGCTCAGAATCGTATCCCCAGGCTGGAGCAACGCCAGGAACACCGCCTGATTCGCCTGCGCCCCGGAGTGAGGTTGCACATTGGCGTGTTGCGCTTGAAACAACTCTTTTGCCCGGTCAATCGCCAACTGCTCCAGGGCATCAATCACCCCACAGCCCCCGTAGTAGCGTTTCCCCGGCAGACCCTCAGCATATTTATTGGTCAACACCGAACCCTGAGCCGCCATCACCGCCGGTGACGCAAAATTCTCACTAGCAATCAACTCCAAATGCTCCCGTTGCCGTTGCAACTCCTGGGCAATCAAATCCGCCACCACCCCATCCGTTGTTGCCAACTGCGCCATTGCCAACTGCTCAGTCACCTTGCCCCCCAACCGGAAGTTTCACGTTACACTGGGAACTGGGTACAGGCACCGGCTCCCTGTCCCATGATAACCTGATTCCTTGGTAGGTTTGCGGAGAACATCATGGTCGAAACCCTAGCCCTGACGACTGACAATGTAGAGAAAGTCCTGGATGAAATGCGCCCCTACCTGATGGCGGACGGGGGTAATGTGGAATTGGTGGAAATTGACGGTCCCGTGGTGCGTCTGCGGTTACAAGGGGCTTGTGGTTCCTGCCCCAGTTCCACCATGACCCTGCGGATGGGGATCGAACGGCGACTGCGGGAATTTATCCCTGAAATTGCCGAAGTAGAACAGGTTTTTTAATTCCTCTTGTTCACCTGAAGGGTCACAATTAACTGCTGGGGTGCGTTGGCATCCTTGTTCAAAGTCAATTGTCATCCCAGCGGAACTTTTGGTAGGAAGTGGGGAGTGCTACGCCTATAAATTTGCTGGAACATTTTTACCAAATGGTTGTGCCATGTGAACTATAGCAATCCTAAATGAGAAGAGAGTTTCAAGTAAATAATGATGTCCTATGGTGATCAACCCCCAAAATCCTTTCAGGGAGAGAGGTTTGCTAAGATCAAGTCCCATGCCAGCATTAGTAAAGTGAAACTCTCCACAAAAGTACTGAGCAATGCTATGCTGTTCTTGTATTTTATTCCCATTTTTTGAATAAATAGAGGTGCCCTAGGGTTAGCTGGCGTGCCGTGGGCATACAGAAATTCTCCAGAACCACAGAGGAACCCCTATTCCATTTTCATTGAGGATTGCTATATTCCCTGCTTGATCATTCTTGCGTGGGTTTGGCCTGTCCCAGACGGGGTTCTGTCCCCTGCCACAGCCGTTGGATATTGGTGCGGTGACACCAGATAATGTACAAAGTCGCCAACAACGTATATGCCTGATAGGGTAGAGGAATTCCCAGCCCCACCGCCAGCCCCAGGGCAGTCACGCAGGCTCCCAGAGAACCCACGGACACAATCCGCACCGTTGCCACCAGCAACCCAAATATGACCAAAGCCCCCACCGCCACCGGCCAGCTAAAAAAAGCCAACAATCCCAACCCGGTGGCCACGGATTTGCCTCCCTGCCAGTTGATCCATACGGATTTGCTGTGCCCCACCAGTGCCGTTAGGGCATAGACCAATTCCCACCAAAGCCGCCCCTCCCCAGGGTCAACGCTGGGAAATACCTGCCATAACCAGCGAGCCAGCGCCACCGCCAGCACCCCCTTACCCACATCCAGGAGGAAAACCACCAGGGCTGGACCTTTTCCCAGGGTACGCAGGACATTGGTCGCCCCCGTAGAACCCGACCCCACCTGGCGAATGTCAATCCCTGCCCACCGCCCCGCCACATACCCAGGGGGAATCGAACCGCAGAGGTAAGCCACCAGTATCCACAGGAGATTTACGGTCATGGGCGGGGTTTCTCCAAACGCACGGCATACCACTCGATAAATTCATCTGTGCCCCATTCCCAGCGACAGCCCGTATCCAATAGATACTGTACCCGCTCAGCGATGGTGGGGTAGGCAGACAATTCCGGGCTAATCTCCTCGACCTGCGCCAAAATCTGCCCCAGTTTCTCCCGCAATTCCGCCTCAGTGTAAAACTGCTCTGGTTCTCCTGGCATTAGGACAACGTAATGTTCACTTTGGTACATGAGTGAGTCAGCCATAGGGGGTTGCTCCTTGTCCATGATTGGCGGTTCTTGAGTGTAACCCGACCAGGTGTTTTAGCACTTGGGCGACCCGTAGGAGATTGCCAGTTGCATCTGACAGCAAACTAAAGTTATCTGATAAACCAAATTCCCTGCCTGCTAATTTGAGAAATAAATAATCATAACCGTTGGTGACTAATCCAAAAATTGGGTAGTACGGGGTAGCAGACATATAAGCAATGGCTTGGGGAACCGCCCGAAGCACATTAAAGCCATTCCGTTTTCCTTCAATCACTACGAGCCAAAAATTGTCCTGGATCGTCAGGGCATCAATACGCCCTTCAAGGGTCATTCTGCCAGCTTCCGTATCCATTTGGGTTTGAACTGCTACCCAAGTTTCGCCTCGAATTCGATAGGGTGGGTCGCATAAACCCAAAATATCCAACAACGGTGCAATTAAAATAATATTCAAAGTTCCTTCACTGACTTCACCCTCTTCTAAATAGGTCATATATCGTTGGGATAAATGGTTAATTCCGGTAGTTTCTGTCGGCGTTAATTCCGGCAAAGGCATCTGCCACTCCAGGAAAAAATTGGGGTTTTGGATGCGTCTGCAACCCAATTTATCCTCAAGGTCACGAAAGCTGAGAATGGCTTGAGTAATCGCTGTACTCGCAACCATAGCCACTCCTTTATCCCGCTGGTGCTAGGCGTTTTCGTAGGGCATTGGCACGTTGTTTCGCCGTAGGATTGTCCGGGGCAATTTGCAACGCCTGTTCATACATTTCCAGGGCTGGGGCGGTGAGTTTTTTCTTTTCGTAGGCGTGCCCCAAATTATTCATAGCGGTCACATACTGGGGTTGGCATTTGAGGGCTTCCCGGTACTGGCGAATGGCGAGGTCGTATTGCTCTTGGCTGAAATAGGCATAGCCCAAAGCGTTATAGACTTTAGCTAAGCCCTCCGGGTCATTTTCATCCCAATTTTTGATCGCTTTTTGCAGTTGATTGATGCACTGCACATACAGTTTTTTACGCAGATAAATACTGCCCAATTCGTAGTAGTCCGCCGGGGTAGCCGTTCCCTCGGTGACCGCCCGCTGCAATTGGTTGAGCCGGGTTTCCGTACTGCGGGTGCGCCAGACCTGCCGTGCCACCAGGACAGCGGCCACCACCAACAGGGTCAACAACCCCAACAGATAGGACGACTGCAGGACAAAATCCACCTACTCCCCCCCGGTAGTCATGGTCAACGGCTCGGGCACCGTTAAATCTAAAACATAATCCGGGCTGGTGAAAAAGCCCCGCAGTTGGTTGGCCTGGTCATTGTAAAAAGAATAGGCTTGCAGACCCCAATGCCCGGTAAACCCATTCGGGTCCCCATTCAAACTCCCCGACCCCTCGTCCACCAACAGGGTGACGCAATTATCGCTAAAGGAATTGCTGTCGTTTAACCGCACCCGCACGATGTAGTCCGTGTTGAATACCTGGCTGCCCACGCGGATCAGTGCCATATCGCCTCGTTGAACCCACAATTCCAGGATAAAACACAAAAAAGCCTGGAGTGACCCCAGGCCAGAAACTTCCTTGCCGGTTGCCCCAGGTGATCTGCGGGGACAAACCAGCGTTTTGGGCAGAAATTACATCAGACCCAGTTGGGCCAAAATCCCTTTGCCGGTCAACAGTTCGGTCGCAATCCCGATCACAAAGCCCAACATCGCCAAACGGCCGTTCCAAGTTTCCGCAAAGTTGGTGAAGCCAAACTTGGGGGCAGGAGTTTGTTCTTGCATGACCCAATTCCTCAAACGGGTTTACATTAACAAATGTAACCAACTCTCTGCGAAATGGCAACAAAATTTTACATTCTGCTGGTCTGGGGGACGCACAATGGGAAGAAAAGGGTTGCAGGATGGGTGAAACGGGGATTTATCCGGTGCGGGATTGGGCGGCGCTACGGGGGGCGTGGTGCTATGAGCAGGCACGGGTTTTGGCGACTGGGTCGGTGCGCCAACGGTTAGAGGCCAAGCGGTTGCGGGTGGTGGTCTTGGGGTTGGTGGGGCGGGGTAAATCCAGTTTGTTGAATGCCCTGGTGGGGGAACCAGTGTTTGCCACGGGGGCGGTGCATGGGGTGACCCGGGGGGCGCAGGCGGTGGACTGGCGGGTGGGGGAATACCCTGTGGAATTGGTGGATACGCCGGGGTTGGATGAGGTGGGGGAAACGGCGGCGGTGTGGGAATTGGCGCTGGGGGCGGAGTTGGTCCTGTTGGTGCTGAGTGGCGACCCCAACCGTTTGGAAATCAATATCCTGTCCCGGTTGGTGCGTTCCGGCAAACCGGTGATCGTGGTGATGAACAAGATGGATCAGTATCCCCCGGCGGCGCAGGCCCAACTCCAGGCTCGCTGGCAGGGCGGCAAATTGGCCCGGTGGGTGGCTGGGACGGATGTGGTCTGGGTGTCAGCACAACCCACGGGCTGGCAGAAAACGGCGACGGGCAAGGTGGTACGGCAGTCCCTCCCTCCCCAAGTCGAGGAATTGCGCCAGGTGTTGGTCAACCAGGTGCAGACCCTTGCGCCCGCCCTCTTGGCCCTCAATGCCCTGCACACCACCGCTCAACAGCCCCCCTTGCTGGCTCCTCCTGCCCAAACCGAAGCCCTGATCTGGCGAGCCAGTACAACCAAAGCCCTGGCGGTGGCGGTGAATCCCCTGCTGGGGGTGGATTTGCTGATTGGGGCGGCGGTGGATGGTGCCCTCCTATTGCGGTTGGCACGGCGGGCGGGGGTGACCTTGACCCCGGTGGAAGCCAGCAAGTTGCTGTACCTGATCGCCGGCAGTTTGGGGGGGCTGGGGGTGGGAAGCAGTCTGCTGGCGGGCATTTTGGCGGGGGGCGGGTTGTGGTTGCCCTACTTGGCTCTAGCGACGGGGCGGGGGGCGGTGGCGGGGTTGGCCACCTATCTGGTGGGGCGGCTGGGGTGGCAGTACCTGGTGCAGGGCAAAACCTGGGGCACGGGCAGTCCCCGGGAGCAGATTCATCGGCTGGTGGGCGCCATTGACCAGGGGGCGGTCTTAGCCCGGTTGCGCCAGCATTTGCATTACCCCCCCGGGGATGGGATACAGTAAAGCCAAGATGGGCGAGTAAACGGGGCAAACAACCATGAGCCGGAACAATGCGGGGGCATTTTTGGGGGGCTTGGTGATCGGCGGGGTGGCCGGGTTGGTGACGGGGATGGTCTTAGCACCCCGTTCCGGTCAGGAAACCCGTCGGGTGCTCCGCAAAACGGCGGCGGCCTTACCGGAATTGACCACCGACCTCTCCGACAATCTCCAACTCCAGGCGCAACGCTGGCAAGGCATACTCCAGACCCAATGGCAGGACACCTGGGAACGCCTGCACATGGCGATTAATGCCGGGCTAGAGGCGGGGCGGCAAGAACACCAACGCCAACAGAACCGTGGCTGAAGCAATTTTTATCCTGGGGTTATCGCTCCTACTGGTGGCCGTTTCCCTGACGGCGGTGCTGGTTGCCCTGATCCCAGCGGTGCAAGAGATTGCCCGGGCCGCCCGCAGTATTGATAAATTAGCCGATACCCTCAGCCGGGATTTGCCCCCCACCCTGGATGCGATCCGTTTGACCGGCATGGAAATCAGCGACCTCACGGATGATGTGAGCCAGGGGGTACAGAGTGCCAACCGCATCGTCGAGCAGGTCAACCAAAGCGTCGAAAGCACCAAACAAACCGTCCGCCGTACCCAGGTGTCCACCCGGAGCGTCTGGGTGGGGATGAAAGCCGCCTGGAATACTTGGAAACGGCCCCCCGCCCCCACCTACCGCTTGCCCCCGGAACGCCCGTCCCCGCCAGAACTGCCCCCGGAATCCGGCTAGGGCGAAAACGATATAATAAAAGCTGGCCTTTTGTGTCTCCTCTGCCCATGTCCCTGCCCATTGTCGCCGTGGTTGGCCGACCCAACGTGGGCAAATCCACCCTGGTGAATCGGATTGCCGGGGATCACTCGGCGATTGTCTATGACCAACCAGGCATGACCCGGGATCGCAACTACCGGCCCGCCTTTTGGCAAGACCGGGAATTTTTGATCGTGGATACGGGCGGCTTGGTCTTTGCGGACGACACGGAGTTTCTCCCCCAAATTCGCCAGCAGGCGATGACGGCGATAGCTGAGTCCCAGGCGGTTATTTTTTTGGTGGATGGGCAAACTGGCCCTACCGCTGGGGATGCGGAAATTGCCCAGTGGTTGCGCCAACAGCCCCTGCCCGTATTCCTGGCGGTGAACAAATGCGAATCCGTCACCCAGGGGTTGACCCAGGCCGCCCAATTTTGGGAACTGGGGCTGGGGGAACCCTATCCCATCTCCGCCGGGCATGGCTCCGGGGTGGGGGATTTGTTAGATGCGCTGGTGCCCCATTTACCCCCAGTCGTGGGTGGCTCTGCCCCAGAAGCGATCCATGTGGCGATCATCGGGCGGCCCAATGTGGGCAAATCCAGTTTATTAAACGCCCTGGTGGGGGAAGAACGGGCGATTGTCAGCCCCATTGCCGGTACCACCCGGGACAGCGTGGACACCCTGGTGGAGCGGGACGGGCAAGCCTACTGGTTGATTGACACCGCCGGGATTCGCCGCAAAAAATATGTGGACTACGGCCCAGAATTTTTCAGCATCAACCGGGCCTTTAAGGCCATCCGGCGGGCGGACGTGGTGCTGTTGGTTTTGGATGTCACCGCAGGGGTCACGGATCAGGACTTGAAACTGGCCAACCGGGTGATCCAAGAAGGCCGAGCCTGCGTCATCGTCGCCAATAAATGGGATGCCCTGCCCAAGGACAGCCATACCCTGCCTTTAGTGGAACGGCAACTGCGGAGCCGATTGTATTTCCTGGACTGGGCGGATTGCCTGTTCATCAGTGCCAAAACCGGCCAACGGGTGGAAAAAATTCTCCCCCTCGTGCAGTCCGCCGCTGAATCCCACCGCCGCCGGGTCGCCACCGCCGTCATCAATGAAGTCCTCGCCGAAGCCACCGCCTGGCAATCCCCCCCCGCCAACCGCCAAGGCCGCCAGGGGCGCATCTACTACGGCACCCAAGTCCAAAGCCAGCCCCCCACCATCGCCCTATTTGTCAACGACCCCAAACTGTTCAAGGACAACTACCGCCGCTACCTCAACCACCAATTTCGGGAACATCTGGGCTTCCGGGGCAGTCCGGTTCAGCTGATCTGGCGGGGCAAAACCGCACGCCAAGCCCAACGCCACACCCCCTAATTTGGGGAATCCGTGCCACCATTGAACCCCAATTTTCCCAATTAATCAACTTTTTACCATTTATTAACCCTTTCATAACCGGCAAGGCTATTTTATTTCCAGGCATTGGGAGTAGAATTTGGGATAAATGCAGAAGTCATCAGAACACTCATCACCGGGCGAGGGGCACAGGCATGGACGAGATGATACAGCTGGAGGCGATGGACTATCGGGTGAGCGACCTGCCCTACACCGATTATTGCGTTGACCCCAGCACCCCTGGCAAGGAAGTCTGGCATCGGGTGCAGGAGGACTCGGAACTATGCGGGGTGATTTTGCAACGGGAGGATCAGTTGGTGGGGATGATTTCCCGGCGCCGCTTTTTGGAACGGATGAGCCGCCCTTATAGCCTGGAAATTTATCTAAAACGCCCCATCGAAGCCATTTTGGAACTGGAAAATGTACCCGTTTTAGAGGTGCCTGGGGACGCTCGCATTGATGAAGTTGCCGCCGCCGCCCTGAATCGTCCCATTGAATTGGTTTACGAACCCGTGGTGGTCATTATCCCCGACCAGCCCCCCCGCCTGGTGGATTTGCATGTGTTGCTCTTGGCTCAGTCGCAAATGTTGGCGGCTACCAATGCCATTGTGCAGCAAAAAACCGCTGAGCTTCAAAGCAGTTTAGACCGGTTGACCGAGGAACAAAACAAGGTGCGGGAATATACCCGTCTGTTGGAAATCAAACAGATGGAAAACAAACAGCGCAACGACCTGCTCCAGGCGCAACAGGAAGAACTGAGCCGCAAAACCAAGGAAATCGAAGAACTCAATCAGAAGTTCGTCCGCATTGGGCAAATCCTTTCTTTGGAGGGAAAAAAGGCATTCCAAGCCACGTTTTCCGGGGTCAATAGCATCTGCAATACCACGGATCAAATTATTAGCATTGGGGAAGCCCTGGAAAAGGAATTAGAAGCGGTAGATAGTGCCACCAAAATTATCGAGGATGTGAGTAAACAGGTGCGGCACTTGGCGGTACAGGCGGCGGTGGTTGCCAATCAATCCGGGGGGCAATTGGCTGGGTTCGGTTATATCACCTCGGAAATTGGTAAATTGGTGAGCCAAACCTTTGAAGCCAGTAGTCAGGTGAATCGGATCGCCAGCCGGTTTCGCAGTAAAATTCAAGAGAACGGGGAAGCGGCACGTTCCACGGCGGAAACCGCTCGTTCTCTCATCCAAAAAATTCAACGGGCGGAGGTTGCCCTCACCGAATTGGAGGAAGCGGTGGGCAGTGCTTTAACTCCGGTCAGTTCCCCGGAGGAGGTGCAAGCGGTGATTCGGGACGGAAGTGACTCCAGCACCCGTCTGCAAATTGTGGATGAGCCGACGACCCAGGTGCAGTCAGAAGCGCAATAACGACATCACCCATTCCCGATTCAGCGACGGTAGTCCTGTTACAATTGGCGGTTTAGAGATGCCCGGTTCCCCCAGTATCTTGGTAGCTAACCGCAGAGGATTTGTGGGATGAATCTGGGATAAATAGAATTTTTGAGAACCAGGGCAAAACCCTACCCTTGTGCTTTTTGATTCCTGAAGTTTTTGATTCTTTAGCCATGAAAAGAGTATAAAATTTTACCCACAATAGAACCAAGGACGGGGGCGGTGCCCCGGCGATGAGCAGTGAGAAGTGAGAAGCGAGATTCCCGAGAACCAAGGGCGGGGGTGCCCTCTGGGACTGCTAACTTTGAATTGATAGAGGTGCCCTTAATAGAGAAACACCCGTAGAATTTTATTTTTATCGAATCCTGATAGTGCCAGTAGCGTAAGGATGGGCGTTCAATCTCTCCGACTGCCTTTTCCGAAATGCTCCCTAGGGAAAAATAACCATAAGAAAAAATAATCATATTAAAGCAATAGGGGTGTAATCCCGCAACCAGGAGGTGCTACAATACGCTTGGTTTTTAAGAGCTTTATTCTCTATATTCTGGGAAGTGAGGGGTCATCATGTACCACACTGCACCGTTGTCATTAGTACCACCAATTGGGGAAACCTATTTTTCTGCTCTCATTTTGACACAAACTGGGACGATGGATAGCTGGATTGCTTTGGATTGGGAGCGTTTGGCACCGTTTTTGTTGAATTTGA
Source organism: Synechococcus sp. C9 (assembly GCF_022984075.1). Taxonomy (NCBI): domain Bacteria; kingdom Bacillati; phylum Cyanobacteriota; class Cyanophyceae; order Synechococcales; family Synechococcaceae; genus Synechococcus; species Synechococcus sp. C9. Next base: position 610,766 of record NZ_JALAAD010000001.1, read on the forward strand.
TGGGTGCTTTAGGAATTTTTATTATTGCTTGGATTGTTGCCACCATTTTATCCGGTGTGGGTCAAAACGTTTTGAAACGGACGGGGCTGGACAATCGGCTTTCGGAGTTGGTTTCCGGTACGGCGGAAGCGCCGATGCAAGCAGGTAAGTTGGTCGGGCAAATCATTTTTTGGTTGGTGATTGGGCTGGGGTTGGTGGGTGCCTTCGATGTGCTGAAATTGACCGGCATTTCCCAACCTTTGACCCAGTTGTTAAACGAAGTGTTTGCCTATGCGCCCAAGCTGTTGGGGGGGCTGATTTTGGCGGTGATCGCCTGGGTGTTGGCGACGGTGACGAAGTTGGTGGTGGTGCGGTTGTCGGCTTCCTTGCGGATGAACCAGCCGGTGGCGACGGTACCTCGGGCGGAGGGGGAGCCGGTGCCGGTGACGATGGGCGAGACCCTGGGGACGGTTTTGTATTGGTTTGTACTGCTGTTTTTCCTGCCCTTGATTTTGGATACGTTGCAGTTACAGGGGCCGTTGCAACCGGTGCAAAACCTTTTGAATGAACTGTTGTCGGCGTTGCCCCGGATTTTCAAGGCGGGCTTAATTGGTCTGGTGGGTTGGCTGGTGGCTCGTTTGGTGCGGGGGATTACCACCAATTTGCTGGTCACGGCGGGGGCGGATCGCCTGGGGCAATCCTTGGGCTTACCGGCGGCGGAGGCGGATCAACCCCGTTTATCGGGTATGGCGGGGGCGGTGGTTTATGTATTGATTTTGATTCCCACGGTGGTGGCGGCGTTGGAGGCTTTGGAAATTCGGGCGATTTCCGACCCGGCGGTGTTGATGCTGAATACGATTTTGACGGCTCTGCCCCGGGTGTTTACGGCGGCGGCCATCATGCTGGCGGCCTATGTGGCGGGGCGGTTTGTGGGGGAACTGGTGACCAATCTGCTGACCCAGGTGGGCTTTAATCAGGTCGTGCAGGGGTTGGGAGTGCCTGCCCCGACGGAATCCCAGAAAACTCCCTCCCAGGTGATGGGGTTGGTGGTGGTGGGGGGTGTGCTCCAGTTAGGGGCGATTGCGGCAACGGAAGTGCTGGAAATCCCCACCTTGACGGCGGTGGTCACGGGTCTATTGGTGATTTTTGGGCAGGTCTTGGTGGGCTTGTTGGTGCTGGCGGTGGGGTTGTATTTGGCGAATCAGGTGTTTCGCTTGATTGCCAATGGGGGTACGCCCCAAGCCCGTTTGTTGGCGCATGGCACCCGGATTGCCCTGTTGGCATTTGTGGGGGCGATGGCACTGCGGCAGATGGGAATTGCGGCGGATATTGTCAACCTAGCGTTTGGACTGCTGTTTGGGGCGGTGGCGATTGCCCTGGCGATTGCCTTTGGTCTGGGGGGACGGGAAGTGGTGGCACAACAGTTGCAGGAATGGCGTTCCCAGATCAAGGACTCCCGTTAATCAGGCGGGGAATGGGGGCGGGGTTTTGTATCGTCTTCACAATCCGCTTGAAACATTGCCTCACCCCCTGACCCTTACAGCCTTTTACAGTCATTTCACAAAAAGATGCAACACTTTTTAGCCACTTGTAATTGCTCTATACCCTTCTACGACAGGGTTTTTAACTAAAGGTGAATGTTACAAACTTGTTTGAAATTACTATAATCATTTCCAATCTAAGTTGTTAGTTCAACTCGCCCTCTCTAGACTTTAGGGAGTTTTTAAGCTATAGCTAAGCATACAAAGGTTGACATGATATGGGTCGCTGGGCGTAGCCCCACATTGGTTTCCCATAGCTTGCGTGGCGTAGCCATGAATCTTAAGGCGACAACCTTAACCTACCTAGCTATATTATAGAATTAGCAATGATTGGAGGATGTTATGTTGAAACGATACTTTAGCTTTCTATTGTCCACCCAGATGGTGTTGATGATGTGTTCACCAGCTTTAGCAAGCTTTATTGATCGCGAACTGCTGGAAAAGGCAAAGCCATTTTTGGAAATAACGGACTTGATGGTTACTAATCGTGTGCCAAGGATGGACTGCCGGGTAGACCACCCCGTTCTTGAAAACTTAATTGCAAATAATCAAGAAACGGGATTAATTCTCGCTCAAAGAATGGATGATGATCGTTTCAATCCATCTGCTCACCTCCGGCGTGGTTTTCTTTGGAGCATAGGCGTGGATCCGGACTTTCCTGAGCCAGTTGAAATCTTTTTTTGTAGTGCGTATGAAATGCTTAAACGTTATGTTGATGGTGAAAATGTTCATATTATTAAGCCAACAAAGAACTTCAATTTTGAATGGATAACAGTTAATGGTTATGAAACCTTGATAGACCTCGAAATTGCTCCTTTGAGTGAGCTAGAAGTTGTTTACTATACGGTAGATGGGGAACGGGAGTATTTTTATGATGAGGAAGGCAGAACCGTTTATCCTTATTATTTTGCGTATGATGAACGCCTGATCTGGCCTGCCCATTTAGAGAGATTGCACATAGAAAATCCCGATGTTCAAATCAAATATAAATCCATTACTCTTGCTCAGTTCTTTGAGTTAATGAAAAAGCAGGATGCTCACACATCCCATGAGCTATGGGATCGATGGCAATTACCGAAAGATAATATATTACGACTTCAAAACCAGTTGGATTATAGAACTGCTCCCGAGTACGAAAGACTAAGGAAATTTTGGAGAGATTACAAAGAATTGTGGAAGGAAGTACCTAAACGTTTGAGGGAATTATTTCAAAAATACCCTGAGCAGGAATGAATATACCGCTATTTGGTGCAGGTTTGGGTAGTATAGGACTCAGAGACATCTACCACCGTCACAATTTTCTTCTGCGCTTGAAACTTCAAGAACCGCTTGAACCGATAGTGGGACTAGGTGAGCGTCTCCGAACCGTCTGACTACCGATGTGTCGCTTTGGTAGAAGGAACGCTATAGCTAAGCAGGCAAAGGTTGGCATATAGAGCAGAGGACTGAATCTATAAGATCATAAAGATTTTGGGTCGTAGATGTCATGGTTTTTCTAACTCTTTGCTTGATTCTATGCCATTGATGCTGAATCGGATTTAAATCGGGAGAGTATTTCGGTAGATATAGTACTTTCAAACAAGTTTGCGACATTTGCCTTTACCTGCAAACCTTGTCCTAGAAGGGGATGCAGTGATGACCCGTGCCTCAAAGTGTCGCATTTTCTTGTGAAACGACTATAAGTGTTTACGGGATGCGGCTGTAAACCCACTTGCTCTAAATCTTCATGAGAACCAAACCTTGAACTTTAATTGGTGAACAGGCTGTAGCTTTAGGACACCTCTATAAATTCAAAGTTAGCGGTCGCAGGGGGGCACCCCCGCCCTTGGTTCTAGGGAATCTCGCTTCTCGTTTCTCACTCCTCTAATTCGTCTGAGATTGCTATGGCTAGAGATACCCCAACAAGGACTTGTTACACTTGATGAAGGGAATCCCGAACAATCTTAACCTTCGTGTTAGCCTGCTAAAGGTATTGCGTAACATCCAACTGAGTGATTGAGACCCTCATGAATTCCACCCCCACTTCCGACCTGCGGGCAGAATTGCGCGAAGACCTGCGGGACTACGTTGCCCATCTCCAGGTACACATGGCGTTACAATTTCGCAATTTAGTACCCCCGGTGTCTCCCCAGAGCCAGGATATGCGGGAACAGATGTTGGGACAAACCCAGGCGGACTTGGAAAAGCGGATTTCCCGCCAAATGCTGGGGTAGATGCTGGTCATTGCCCTGGCGAAGGGCGCCCTGCTGGGCGATAGCGTTGCTCGGTTATCCCAGGTGGGTATGGATTTTCGTCCCCTCCTGGCGGCGGATAACCGGTTTTTGCAGATGAACGACCCCCACACGGGCACCCAAGCCCTGCTGGTACGCAACCAGGATGTGCCGGTGTATGTGGCACGGGGGCAGGCGCATTTGGGCATCGTCGGCTATGATGTCCTGCGGGAATCCCAGGCGGAGGTCGCCCAGTTGGTGGATTTGGGGTTTGGTCACTGCCGGATGTCCGTGGCGGTGCGCCAGGATAGCCCCTACACCTGCGCTTTGGATTTGCCCGCCTACAGCCGGGTTGCCACCAAATTCAGCCATTGCGCCCGGGAATTTTTCACCGCTTTGGATTTGCCCGTGGAACTGGTGCCCCTGGCGGGTTCCGTGGAACTGGGCCCCATCACCGGCATGGCGGAAGCGATTGTGGATTTGGTCGCCACCGGCCGCACCCTGCGGGACAACGGTTTGGTGGAGCGGGATGTCTTATTCCACAGCACCGCCCGATTGATCGCCCATCCCCTCAGCTACCGGCTCAACCAGTACGGGTTGCAGGAATTAACTGCCCAGCTTGAGCGCATCCAGGTACATACCGCCCACAAAACCGATCTTGAGCATATTCAGCAACGAGAGCCATAAGCCCACCCGCCGCCGACTATAGACCCAACGGTTCAGGATTTCGGTGGCCAAGAGCAGGACGGCCATCGCCACCACATCAAACTGGGCAACCGCTCCCAGGGTGGTGCTGACGGCACCGGCTAAAAACGTGCCCAGGAAAAACGCCACCAGGTACAGCGACCAACTGGAAAAGGGTAACTTCAGCCACCCTTGCGCCGTTTGCCCCAACTGGTCGGCAATCTGATTAAGCCGGGTTTGTTGCACGACGACTCCGCCACCAGGCCAGGGACGTACTGGCAATAAAGATACTCGAATAGGCGCCACTTAAAAAGCCCACAATCAGGGCCACCGCAAACCAGCGCAGGGTTTCCCCCCCAAACAGCACAATCGCCACCAAACTCAACACCGTGGTCAAGGTCGTATTCACCGAGCGGGTCAAGGTCTGCGCCACCGCCGTATCCACCACCTCCTGGATCGGCCAGTCCCCATGCAGTTTCAGCAATTCCCGCACCCGGTCGTAGATCACCACCGTATCATTTACCGAAAACCCCACAATCGTCAACAACGCCACCACAAAAAGGGTATCCACCTCCACCCCCGCCAACAGACCCAACAGGGCAAACACCCCCACCGTCACCAGCACATCATGGGCCAGGGCCACAAAAGCCAACACCGAATAGTCCACCTGAAACCGGAACGACAAATAAACCCCAATCCCCAGGAACGCCACCACCAAAGCCAACAGGCCACTGACCAAAATTTGGCGGCCAAACGTGGGGCCAATGCTGTCAATCTGGGTTTGATTCAGGTTCAATTTCCCCATCACCTGGGCTAATTTCGCCTGTACCCGCTCCCGTTCCGCCGGTGGCAAAAACCGAGTCCGCAGGGACACCCCCTGCCCCCCGACAATTTGCAAACTGCTATTGGCCAGCCCCAACTCCTCCAAGGCCGCCCGCAGGGGGGGCAAGGTCAACGGCTCAGGACACCCCTGGCGACAATCCCGCTCCAACTGCAACCGCGTACCGCCCACAAAATCAATGCTCGGCCGCAGGGGAAACCCCGTCTGCACCCACAGAATTCCCATCGCCACCCAGCCGACCAAAATCACCGCCAGGGAAATCCCCCACCAGAGGCGTTGGTATTGAGTCACCCGCCACGTCATGGTTGTTGCACCGGTCAGGAACTGAACCAATTTTAGAACGTTTGGGCAACCTACCTGAACTTAATTCGCCGTTCCAGCCCTCACCAAACGGGGTGGGAGCACACACTGACGTTCCTTAATTATCGCCCGGGCCTGGTGGGCCAAATCCGCCAGGGAACGGCATTCAACCGTCAACTGGGGGGTCAAACGTACCTTGACCAAGGGATTGACCAACAGCAATTCCTGCCGTAAGTCGGTCCCCAACACCTGGAACACCGCCAACAATACCCGTTCGTACAAATACTGGGGAATCGCCAGATCACAGCAAAACGGCACCGGTTCCCCCCCCTCCCTGACCAGGGGTTGCTGGATATGCACAACCAACGCCGCCTGCAAAGGGTCATAAATCCGCAGGGACAATTCCTGACCCCCGGTGACCCAGCCCTTCACCCGCAGGGTTTGGTGCCAAGGAAACCGGCAACGGTATTGCCATTGTAATGCGGCAATTTGCGGCGGTTCCGGGGTGGGGGTGATGTGTACTACCAGCCCATCACTCCAGGATTCCCAGGTATGGCTCGGTTGCTCCCACCGGCAACGGACTTCCCAAGTGCCCACCTCCCACCGGCTCCAGGGCATGAGCAGTGCCAACCCCTGCCGGTTGAGGGACACCTCCTGCTGACGGTACCGTTGTCGCCCGCAACCCGTCGGCCAGTACCATTCCACCACAGCGGTTTGGCTTTCCCGCTCCGTCGTCCGTCCCCACAACCGATAGACCCCCGGCACCAGGGGCTTTTCTCCTTGGAGCCAGCAGTAGCTCCGGGGGGCATCCTGCCGTTGGAGCAAAAATTGCCACGCCATCAGGTGACCTGTACTTGCTTTTCCGGGCTGATCAACCGCAGGAGTTTTTGCTTAATTTGGGTGTCGTACACCTCCCATTTCAAATTGGCGTAATTGGGATTGTCATTCAACCCCGCCAAAAACCCCATGGGAATCTCAAAACCCCCCGCCTGGGACCGCCCCCCGCCAAAAAACCGCCCCTGGGGGTCATGCCCAAAAGCCTCTTTCAAAAACTCGTCCGGGTCCAGGGTCAATTTGGTCGTCCGCAGGGAACCAATCACCAACTCCCGCTCCCGGTCCTTGTCATAAACAATGCCATACACCACCGCCGTATGCACATTGTCCTCCGTGACCAAAAAATCAGCCGCCTGGGGAATCGCATCCCGGGCATCGTAGCGCAGATAGCCGACCCCCGCCAGGGAAAAATTATTTTGGATCATGCGATTTTTCAACGCCCGCTCGATCACATCCATCGCCTGTTTACTGCGATTCACCTGGAGAATGGAGCGCAAGAGTTGGGGGTCATAATAACGGCTCAGGTACGCCACTGCCAGCAAATCCTCCTCCTGGGCTTGGAGCAGACCATTGGTGTCCGAGCGGATGCCGTGGATCAAAGCGGTTGCACACTTGATGTGTTCCGCCACATTCCGGTCTAAAACCAACAATTCCCCCTGGAGATACTGGGTCAAAATCGTCGCCGTCGCCTTGATATGCGGGCGAATATCCACAAAATCCGCCGCAATATCCCCCCCCGTATGGTGGTCAATCACCGCCAGCACCGGCAATTCCAGCTGGTGTACCCACTGGGTCAACTGGCTGGTCGCCCCCTGGTTATCCACAAACACACACCCCTGGTAACTCTGCCAATCCCGGTCCTTCAGGGTGGAAGCGGGCCAGTTTTGCACCGGCATCCCGGTCAATTTCACCAGGGCAATATTTTCCTGATGGCTAATGGTACCGGCATACACCAGGTCACAGCGAATGTCATACTGTTGGGCAATCAACAGGTACGCCCAGCCGCAGGAGAGGGCATCCGGGTCGGGGAAATCCTGCAAAATCACCAGATGCCGTTCCCCCCCATGTTTGGTCAGCAGGCGGTGCAGTTCATCCAAACGGTGGTCATTGAAACGCCGGGTTCGTTCCCCGGTCGGGGTCGCCAAGACCATACTGCCCTGATGATTGCCGTTGAGAGCCAGACCATTCGGCGCCGTGGGGCTGTCTTCCACCGCCGCTGTTACCCCAGCTTCAGGTGGGGGGTTCGATGCGAGGACGGGCGGGTTATGTGGGTCGGTCGGTTCGTTATTCATACCAGACCTAACAGAATCAAGAGGGCAATTAACATCAGATTAACATCCCCTTCTTTATAGTTTACCCTATCCCCTAACCCATGTTCCCCAATCAGGGTTTAATAGGCAAAACTCACAGACACCCCTATTCCCGCCGGGCTGAGCGTACCGCCGCCACAAAACACCCCACCCCCGCCGGGGTACTCAGGAGCAAAATCCCCCAGGTCAAGGGTGCCCCCAGTTGGGGATGCCCGTAGCTCAACTCAAACACACAGCCCACAGCGGCAATCGCCAGCACACAGGCACCCAGGAGAAACACGCCGCTCAAGGGGGTCAAAGGACTCATCATGACCGCACCCGCCGCACATCCGCCAGGGAAAACCGGTTTTTGCTCAATTCCTGCGCCAGCGCTAGGGGATTTTCCACCCGGTCCACAAACATCACCCCCTGCAGATGGTCCATTTCGTGCAAAATCACCCGTGCCGTCAGCCCCGTAAACTCCCGTCGGTGCAATTTGCCCCCCTCATCCTTAAAACTCACCGTCACCTGCGCCGGCCGCTTCACCGGTAAAAATACCCCCGGAATGCTCAAACACCCCTCTTCGCCAATCTCACAAGCGTCGCTCTGGGCTTCCAGCACCGGATTGATCACAACCAAAGGCGGCGTAGCGGGATTTTCCGGGTCAATATCCACCACCAACATCTGTTTCAAAATCCCCACCTGGGGAGCGGCTAACCCAATCCCCTGCTTGCTGTACATGGTTTTGAGCATTTGCGCCACCAAGTCCCGCAATTCCTGATTAATTTGGGTGACTCGCTTGGCCGCCTGGCGCAACACCTTGCTACCCAAAAGTTCCACCTGGAGGGGTGGCGTTTTCAACCGAGTTTTGCTCACCGCTAGGGTAGAACTGGTCATGGCACCTGATTCGCAAATCCCTTGTCCTAATGTAGCATGGGGATATTCCCAGTGGCGGGGTAATCATGGCAGAACCCAAACGCACCGTCCGGTTTCAATTTCCCGTAACCCCGGAACGGATACCTCAGTACATTAACATCACTTTGGCAAACCATATCAATGACGATGTGGTGCTGGATTTCGGCTTTCTTGACCCCTTTTGTTTGCCCCCAGCCCTGCCGACCAATGGCTCGGAACCCAGTGGGGTGCTGGTGCAACCGGTGGTGCGGGTCGCCATGAATGCCCGGGTAGCGGAACAACTCTATCAGCAATTGCACAACGTACTGTCGGAACGCCGCCGCCAACGCCTGCCTGGGGTGAAACATTACCCCCATCAACCCCCCACCGTTTAACCCCCTGGGTATGTCCCTGCTGTTGGTGGAAGATGACCGGGAATTGAGCGAACCCCTCACCGCACTCCTGGCGCAACAGGGGTATCAGGTGGAATGGGTCAATGATGGGCAAACCGCCTATACGTTGGCAATGCAAAATAATTATGAATTACTGATTTTGGATTGGATGTTACCGGGTTTGGACGGGTTAACGCTTTGTCAACGGTTGCGACAGCAGGGTTTGGCGACCCCGGTCTTATTTTTAACCGCCCGGGACAGTCTCACCGACCGGGTGCAGGGGTTGGATGCGGGGGCGGATGATTATTTGGTCAAGCCTTTTGCGTTTGCGGAATTGGCGGCGCGGGTGCGGGCGTTACTGCGGCGACCTTTGGCGGGCACCACCCCGACCCGTTTGCAGGTGGGCACCCTGGTTTTGGAGCCAGAACAACGTCTTGCCTATCGGGGAGCGCGGCAAATTGTTTTATCGGAAAAAGAGACCCAACTTTTGATGCTGTTGATGCAACATCCGGGGCAAATTTTGTCCCATGCTCAGCTATTGGCGGGGCTATGGCCGGGGGAATCCCAGGCGGATCGCAATCTTTTGGCGGCGCAGGTGCGGCTGTTGCGGCGAAAATTGGAATGCCCCCCGGAACCGCCCTTGATTCAAACGTTGTATGGACGGGGCTATGGGCTGATCCCCTCCTAACAGTCCTTGGCGGGCATCCGGTAGCCATCCACCCTGGAATGGTCAGGAAAAAATTTGATATTTTATAGTCATTTTGATTTAGAATGCGACACTTTTTAGATATTTGTAATCGCTCTATTTCCTGGGTAGCTCTATCAATTCAAAGTTAGCAGTCGCAGGGGGGCACCCCCGCCCTTGGTTCTGGAGAATTCTTGTTTGTTAATCAAGTAGGATCGCTATAACGCTAATCAAATAGGACTGCTATAGTCTGTTCACCAATTACAGGATGCAAAATTTAGTGCTAATGAGGTGAGAACAAGTGGGTTGACAGCCCTATCCCGTAACCCCTTAAAAGGCTGTAAGGCTCGTAGGGGCATGATCCCCGTTATTGGTTCTGGGGAATTTCTATTGGTTAATTGAGTCGGTTTATCATAGGGCAAATCTTGCAAAAATTTTAGGGGAACAGGCACGCCCGCTCCCCTATCGGATTTAATTAGATTCAGAACCTTTATGGGCTGGTTCCGTTATAAATTGAGATTAAGGTTAAGAACCTAATGGGCTGGTTCCTAAATAAATCACATTTTTACTATCGCATCTCCCTCAACCTGGGTAGGGATTCCTTAATTATTTCTTTATATTGCTGACTGATGGCGAGATGTTAACCGCTGTTACGTTTTATAACGAAGTCGGGGTGGTTGGTTGGCGGGGATTAAAGCGTTCGATTTGGCGAATTTGTTCATACAGTTGCAGTTCTTGGGGGCTGAGTTCGGTGGGGACTTGGATCAGGAGTTCTACGATTTGGTCGCCCCGGGTTTGGTCTTCCCGCAGGTAGCCCCGACCGGGCAGGCGCAGGCGTTGGTGGTTTTGCACCCGGGGGGGGATGACCATTTTCACGGGACCGTCCAGGGTGGGGACTTGGACGTGGGCACCGAGGATGGCTTCGCTGGGGGTGATGGGCAGGGTGCAGTAGATGTCATCCCCTTGCAGGCGCAGGTGTTCGTCGGGGGTCACTTGGATATTTAGGTACAGGTCGCCGCCGTTGTCCCCTTGTTTTTTCAGGCGGATGCGTTGACCCGTGACCATGCCGGGGGGGAGGTTGATTTCCAGGGTGCGTTCCCCCAGGCTGAGCCGATGCCGACCCCCTTTGTAGGCTTGCTGGAGGGATAAATTCAGGCGGGCTTCGATGTCGCCGGGGGATTCCCAGGGTTCGGGGCGGGGTTCACTGCGGCGGGTAAAGCGGGTCAGGAGTTGGTCTAAAAAGTCCTGGAAGTCCAGGAAGCGGCTGTAGTCAAAGTCCGGGCTGGGGCGGGGGGGGGCTTCGCCCTGGAAGCCTTTTTGTTGCCAGTATTGCCCAAACCGGTTGTATTCCGCCCGTTTTTGGCTGTCGGAGAGGACTTGGTAGGCTTCGCCGATGATTTTGAATTGTTCTTCGGCGGTTTTGTCGCCGGGGTTGAGGTCCGGGTGGTAGCGGCGGGCGAGTTGGCGGTAGGCGCGTTTGATTTCGGCGAGGCTGGCGTTGCGGTCCACCCCCAGGATTTGGTAATAATTGCGGAAATTACGCATGGTATTACCAGTTTTCATCGTCCCATTCCCGGCGACGGGGCGGGTTGTCATCCAGGCGGCTCCAGGGGGGGGAGAACCAGGGCACTTCGTCTTCCTGCTGTTGTTGCCGGACGAGGGCGAGCAGTTCCGTCAGTTGTTCTTGCAGGCGACTGCTGAGGCGATCCACTTTGACAAAATCGTTGGCGGCTAAACTCCGGCGCAGGGCTTGGATCAGTTGTTCGATTTTCTGACGGCGTTCCCGCACAAATAGAAAACCGTAGTCCAGGGTCACCTGCCGCAGTTGCCGTTCCGCCCGTTGAATCAGGGCTTCCGCCTTGTGGTATTGCTCCACCCGTTGTTTTTGGGCTTGGTCCATTGGGGCGGCCCGTTCGGCTTCCGCCAGCATTTTTTGTACCTCCGCCTGGGTCAAACTGGCGGCATCCTGCACCGTCACCGTATGTTGCCGCCCAGTCTGCCGGTCTTGCGCCGTGACCTGCAAAATGCCGTTGGCATCAATGTCAAACGCTACCTGCACCTGGGGTAGCCCCTTGGGCGCGGGGGGAATGCCGGTCAACCGGAACCGCCCCAGGGATTTATTGCCGCTGGCGAGGGGACGTTCCCCCTGGAGGATGTGAATTTCCACCGCACTTTGGTTGTCCTCAGCGGTAGAAAAGGTATCCGAGCGGCGCACCGGCACCGGTGTATTGCGGGGAATCAGGGTTTTCATCATCCCCCCGGCGGTTTCCAAACCCAGGGATAGGGGGGTGACATCCAACAGCAGGACATCCCGCAGTTCCCCCGCCAGCACTGCCCCTTGAATGGCCGCCCCCACCGCCACCACCTCCTCCGGGTTCACCCCCTGGCAGGGTTCCTGATGCAGGAGTTCCCGTACCAACTGGCGCACCATCGGCATCCGGGTCGCCCCCCCCACCAACAGCACCGCATCAATATCCTGGGGGGCCAAACCGCTGTCGCTGAGGGCTTGATCCACCGGCAGGCGCAGGCGGTCCAGCAAATCCCCACAGAGGGATTCAAACGTACTGCGGCTCAATTCCGTTTCCAAATGCTGGGGGCCCTCCTCGGTGGCGGTAATAAACGGCAAATTGACCAGGGTGCTTTTCACACTGGAAAGTTCAATTTTGGCCTTTTCGGCGGCTTCCAATAACCGTTGAAACGCCTGCCGTTCCCGGCGCAGGTCAATGCCCGTCTCCTTTTGAAATTGCTCCGCCAGCCAATTCACCAGCCGCTGGTCAAAATCCACCCCCCCCAACTGGGTATCCCCGCTGGTCGCCCGCACCTCAAAGACCCCTTGGCTAATTTCCAGGATGGACACATCAAACGTGCCGCCCCCCAAATCAAAGACCAGGATGGTTTGTTCCTCTTTTTTATCCAACCCATAGGCCAAAGCCGCGGCGGTGGGTTCATTCAAAATCCGTTTCACCTCCAACCCCGCCAACCGCCCCGCATCCCGGGTGGCCTGCCGCTGGGCATCATTAAAATAGGCGGGTACCGTGATCACCACATCCGTCACCGGTCGCCCCAACACCTGCTCCGCATCATCCGCCAATTTCCGCAAAATCATTGCCGACAATTCCTCCGGGGCATATACCTGCTCCATGCGGGGACAAACCACCTCTACCCGGTTGCGCTCCCCCCGTCGAATCGTGTAGGGCACCCGCCGTGCCACCGCTGGCAATTCATCGTAGGTCATCCCCATCAACCGTTTCACCCCATAAAACGTATTTTTGGGGTCCAGTACCGCCTGTCTGCGTGCCAACTGCCCCACCAGCCGCTCCCCTTCCCGGGAAAATCCCACCACACTCGGCGTGGTGCGACTCCCTTCACTGTTGGGGAGTACCACGGGTTTGCCCCCTTCCATCACCGCCACTACCGAATTCGTTGTTCCCAGGTCAATTCCCACCACGCTGGTCATGGGCTACCCTATCCACCTAACAAGAAGTTCCCTGTATCCTATCTTACTGTGAACCCAACAGCAGTCCGGATTCCCCTACTCCTATCCGACCTGAGCTAGTCTAATATGATAGCAATTCAATAATTATCCCTAAATTATCCCTATGAGCGATTCATCCCCAAACTTTTGGCAAAAAGCCAAGGCGAAACTGCAGGACATCACCACCAGCCCCCCGGCGCAACAGGTGAAAAAATTAGCCCAAACTGCCGCCCAACAAATCGGGGAAACTGCCCAGGAACTCCAACAGCAGACGGAAGAATTGCTCCAAAGCGAACGGGTCAAGCATCTGCGTCAGAATGCCACCCAAACCGCCCAAAAAGTTTCCCAACAGACCAGCACGGTTTTGGGACAGGTGACAGAAACCATCAAAACCACCACCGCTGACTTGGTCGATCAGGCGAAAAAACAATTGGATGCTTCCTCTTCAAAACCTGATGCCAACGAAACAGATTTGCCCGGCTTCTGAACCACTAATCATACAATCCTCAACCAAAATGGTATCAAGGTCCTAGGCATACTGCCCCCGAGCTTGGGTTTACAAAATTTTTGTTTGTGAATCAAGTAGGATTGCTATAGAATTGTCGTCTGAGCATCAATAATAATCAAATAAGTTTTTATGCAATCTCTCACCAATACCAAGCAGTTAACCGTTGAGGAATTTCTCACCCTTCCCACTGGCGATATCACCTATGAGTTAGTAGAGGGAAAAGCGGTACCCAAGGATAAACCGATGTCACCCCAGCGTTTTCATGCCTCTTTACAGAAATGCTTGCTGTGGATTTTGGATGGGTGGTGCCGAGGGAAGGGAGATGTTTATACAGAATTAGCGGTGCAACTCCAACGCCAGGGGGATGTGTGGGTGCCTGTACCGGATTTAACCTATGTTTCTTTTGAGCGTTGGCCGGAGCAATTAACCAGTGATGGCCTTTGTCCAGTCGCCCCTGAATTGGTGGTTGAAATTATTTCTCCGACCCAAGGTTTTGGGGAAATGGCACAAAAAGCGGGCGATTATTTAGAGGCTGGGATTCTGCGGGTATGGATCGTTGATGCGGTCGCCAAAAGTATCACCGTGTTTTACCCCGACCGCCGCCCCCACACATTTACCAAATCCCAAAGGATGACAGATGATTTATTCCCAGACTTGGTGATCATTCCCGAAGATATATTTGCCCAGGCACGCATTCCCTAAGCCTAGCGGTAGAAAATCACCCATTGATTTAATCGTGAGAGGGCACTTCTATAAATTCAAAGTTAGCGGTCGTAGCGCCCTTGGTTCCGGGGAATATAGGCATTCCCACGATGGGATTTATGATTGGTTCAAATAAAATAAATAGAGATTCCCTGAAAATAGAATAGGGGTCGCAGGGGGGCACCCCCCGCCCTTGGTTCTGGGGAATATGGGTATGCCAACGATGGGATTTATGATTGATTCAAATTCAAATAAATAGAGATTCCCTGAAAATAGAATAGGGGTCGCAGGGGGACACCCCCCGCCCTTGGTTCTGGGGAATATGGGTATGCCAACGATGAAATTTTTGCTTGGCTCAAATAAATAGAGATGCCCTATAAACCGTAACATTCATCAAGTAGGATAGCGATAGGGTTTAACCGGGTTCTGCTAATAACTTTTCCGTTGTTAATGTCCCATACTCTAAAGTTAGATATTGATTCACCAAATCCCGTAAATTGTAGCTATTCCAAGGCAAAAGTACCGCCCGCAGATTGCGGCTATCACTCACCACCGCTGTTTTCAAATAGAGGGCTAATTTCGGTTGATTTAAGACCAACTGACGCACTTCTAATTCATCCCGAAATGCCGCGATAACTGCACCCTGTTCTACGGCTGTCACCACATCCCGCCAGTGGGGATATTCGATGATCTGCGCCTGGGGAAACCGACGACGGGCAATGCGAGCGTGGGCTGTCTCGGTAATCACTCCCAACCGCCCTGAAAATTGCCGAATGTAGTTCACCAAGGCATCCTGATTTTGGAGTCCCTGTTGCGCCAGTTGCAAACGATTGAGTAGGAGGGCATCCCGCATCACCAGGTAGGGTTGGGAAAATAAACCCCTCGTGGCACGTCCGAGGGTAACGGTCAGTTTGGAAATCGCCACATCCGCCTGGTTGGTGTACACCAGTTCCGCTACCTGGTCAAAGGTCTGCGCCGTGCGGATAAATTCGGGTTTTACCCCCAGGGTGGCCGCTAAATTTCGGGCTAAATCCACATCCACACCCGTCAGTCGCCCTTGAGCATCCTGGGCAAAAAAGGGGGGGTTGTCCTGTCCGAGCATCGCCACCCGTAGGATACCCCGCTGTTGGATGGCTTGAATATCCGGTGCTAAGGCTAAAGCCGGGTCAATCCCCAGGATGCCCCATCCGAACACCACCACCAATAGGCAACAGAGATAGTTCCACATCCAGACGCCTCGATGATTTGGGAATGAGTGGGTGTAGGGGCGGAACCCCCCGGACTGATTTTTCCAGAATTTCAGCATCTTGAGCATGGAAGTTTTTGCTGGTTCTGAATTAATATACCAAGCTGGAAAGCACCTTTATTCTATTTTTGAGAGTTTCACTTTACTAATGTTGGCATGGGACATAATTTTAACAAACCTCTCTCCCTGAAAGGATTTTGGGCGTTGATCATCATACGACATCATTATTTACTTAAAACTCTCTTTTTTATTATGGGTTATGTAGTGATCCTGCTTGATTTACATTAGCTTGCGTGCCGTAGGCATACAAAAATTTTCCAGAACCATACACCGCAGGTGCTGTTTTTACGGGGATATTCCCCGTACAACCCCTATTCCATTTGCATTTGTCTATTCTCATTTAGGATTACTGTATATCCTCGGCGGGGACATTTTTAATCTCGTACCAGTATTCTCAACGTTATTTCTGCACCACTTCACTTTTGGCTTTTTCCCTGCAATCTTCTGGCATCATAGGAAGGGGGCTACCCTGGGAAACTGTGCAGTTACAGCAGGTCATTATCACCTACAAGGCCAACGACCCGGAGAGTAAACGCTGGGCGACTCGCTGTGAGCAGGAATTGACCGCTCGGGGGGTGCGGGTGTTGGTGGGGCCGAGTGGACCGAAGGACAACCCCTACCCGGTGTTTTTGGCTTCGGCGCATCAGGGGATTGATTTGGCGATGGTGCTGGGGGGGGATGGGACGGCCTTGGGGGCGGCACGGCATCTGGCCGGGGAGGGGATTCCCCTGTTGGCGGTGAACATCGGCGGGCGGTTGGGGTTTCTCACGGAACCGGCGGAGGTACTCTACGACACCCAGACCGTCTGGGAGCGGTTGGCGCAGGATCGCTATGCGGTGCAAAAACGGATGATGGTGCAGGCGCAACTGTTTCAGGGCAATCAACGACCAGGGGAACCCACCAGCGAGGTGTTTTGGGCGTTGAATGAAATGGCGGTGAAACCGGCGAGTGTGGAACGGCTCCCCACCTGCGTTCTGGAAATTGAAATTGACGGGGAACTCATTGACCAGTACCAGGGGGATGGGTTGATCGTGGCCACCCCTACGGGTTCCACCTCCTATACCCTCTCGGCGGGCGGGGCAATTATGCACCCAGGGATGGAGGCCCTTTCCGTCGTGCCCATCTGTCCCTTGAGTTTATCCAGCCGCCCCTTGATTTTGCCCCCGGCGTTTGTGGTCAGCATTTGGCCCTTGCAGGACCGGGAGTTGAGTACCAAACTGTGGATGGATGGGGTACTGGCCACCAGCATTTGGCCGGGACAACGGGTGGACGTGCGGCGGGCCCAGAAGGATGCCCAATTTATCATCCTGCGGGAAAATTACTCCTACTACCGCACCCTCCGGGAAAAGTTGCAGTGGGCGGGGGCATTGGTGCCCTATCCCAATAACCACCGGGTCTGGTCCTAAATGTATGCGGCGATGGCTCTGGGTGGTGGTCGTTTTGGCAGGCTGTGGCGATGCGGTGGATTCCCCGGAACAGGCGGTGCGGGAATTTTTACGCTACGGCCCAGGCAGTCCCACCCCCAGTTATACCCAAATCCAATCCCGCCTATGTAACCGGGTCGTGGACGGGGTACCGCTCCCCCAACGGATACTGCGTTTGTACGACACCCTCGATGACCTGGAATTAACCGTGGATTACGCGGGCGTGGATTTGACCACCCAGATCAGCGGCAATCGGGCGACCGTGCGGGTAACGGGTTCCGTAAAACGTACGGAAAAAGGGGTGGTGACGACCCAGCAATTGACCGGAGAAGACCAGGTTTTGACCCTGATACGCACCGGGGGACGGTGGCAAATTTGTCCTCCCTGAACGACCCCTTGGGGCAAACTATGGTACGGTTGCTTATTACCAAATCATTGCCCAGAACGGAAACCCCTATGACCAGCCTTACCCCCAGTCCCAGCTTCAGTCTGACCGTGCGCCTGGAAATTCCCAACCGGGCGGGGCAGTTGGCCACCATTTTGCAGGCGATTGGGGAGGTCGGCGGCAACCTCGGCCCGATTAACCTGGTGGACCAGACCCGGCACATGGCGGTGCGGGAAATTACCATTGAGGCCACCAGCCCGGAACACGAAGAACGGATCATTCAAACCCTCAAGGGGTTGCCCCAGGTGCGGGTGCTGAGCGTGGACGACCGTACCTTCAAGCTCCACCAGGGGGGCAAAATTCATTTGCAAAGCAAAATTCCGCTGAAAAATCGGGCGGATTTGGCGATGGCCTACACCCCCGGCGTGGGACGGGTATGCAGTGAAATTGCCCAAAATCCCGACCAGGTGTACCGCTTGACGATCAAACAAAACTGTGTGGCGATTGTCACCGATGGCAGTGCGGTATTGGGGCTGGGGAATCTGGGGGCGGCCGCCGCTTTGCCGGTGATGGAAGGGAAAGCCATGCTGTTTAAGGAATTTGCGGGCATTGATGCCTTTCCGATTTGCCTGGCCACCCAGGATACGGATGCGATTGTCAATACGGTGAAATACCTGGCACCCGTATTTGGCGGGGTGAATTTAGAAGATATTAGTGCGCCCCGCTGTTTTGAAATCGAACAGCGACTGCAACAGGAATTGGATATTCCGGTCTTTCACGATGACCAACATGGCACGGCGGTGGTCACCCTGGCGGCTTTGCTGAATGCCCTGCGCTGGGTCGGCAAATCCCTGGAACGGGTGCGGGTGGTGATCAATGGCGCCGGAGCCGCCGGTTTAGCAGTGGCCAGCCTCTTGCAACGGGCGGGTGCCCAGGGGTTAATTCTGTGCGATTCGCAAGGCATTGTCAGTACCAGCCGTTTCGACCTCCACCCCACCAAAGCCAGCTTTGCCGTTGAGCAAACCGGTACCTTGGCCGATGCCCTCGTGGATGCGGATGTGTTTCTGGGCTTGAGTGTCCCCGGTGCGGTCACCCCGGAAATGGTGATGCGGATGGCCCCCGACCCGGTGGTGTTTGCTATGGCCAACCCGGTGCCGGAAATCCAACCGGAATTGGTGGAAGACAAGGTAGCCGTCATGGCGACTGGACGCAGTGACTACCCCAATCAGATTAACAATGTGCTGGCCTTTCCCGGCATTTTCCGGGGGGCATTAGACAGCCGGGTACGCCATCTCACCCCTGACTTGTATCTGGCCGCCGCCCGTGCCATCGCCAGTTTGGTCGCCCCCCAAGAATTACAACGGGAGTACATTATCCCTTCCGTATTTGATTCACGGGTGGTGCAGGCCGTTGCCCAGTCCGTGAGCCAGTGCGCCCGGGAATGCGGCTTGACCCAGTCCTAGGGACTTGTAATTTCCCGCATCAGGGGCATATAATAAAAGACCGTGACTTTCTAATATCATGGCAAAAACCAAACTCAAAACCCGTAAAGCGGCGGCTAAACGGTTCCAGGTGACGGGAAGCGGCAAAATCCTGCGGCGCAAAGCGATGCGTAACCACCTTTTGCAAAAAAAATCCAGCATCCGCAAGCAACGGCTGGCCCACAAGGTGGAAGTGAACGAGCGGGATTTGGAAAATATCCGGTTAATGCTGGCGAGTTAGTTTTTTAGGTTTCTAGCGAGGGAACACCATGCGAGTCAAACGGGGTAATGTCGCCCGCCAACGGCGCAAGAAAATCTTAAAACTGGCGAAGGGGTTTCGGGGAGCGGCATCTCTGCTGTTTCGCACCGCCAACCAACGGGTGATGAAAGCCCTGCGGAACGCCTACCGGCACCGACGGGAGAAAAAACGGGATTTTCGCCAACTATGGATCGCCCGGATCAACGCTGCCGCCCGCACGGAAGGCCTATCCTACAGCCAACTGATCGGCCAACTGGCCAAGGCGAAGATCACCCTCAACCGTAAAATGTTGGCGCAGATGAGTATTTTTGACCCGGACACCTTTGCCCAAATTGCCCAAGTGGCGAAAACCAACCCCAGCTAATTGGGGTTCTCCAGTCTCGCCGTCAGGATACCTAGCCATCTCGCCTGAGTATGGTGAGGCTATGCCATCGTCAGGACGGTGCTTCCAGGGGCGCAACCCGCTGGTGAAAAACCAGTTCACCCACCCAATCAGGTTACCAAAGTACCGGTTTTCAGCCGCCCCAAGGGGAAATTCCTAGAGCAGTTTTACCTTTTGCAGGAGAATTTTGCTTCCCACAGCGAAAGTAACCAGACCGCCCAGCAGGGCAAAATAGGTGAGAACGCTTGTCATAACTGCCCGTATTTTTGCAACAAGATTTACTATAGCAAAGCCTGAGCCGCTTGTCCTCAGGTTTGTCCGTCCGGGGTATCCCGCTGTGGTCAAGTCTTATATTTTTATTAAAAATTACCATTATCCCCGCCAATCGCCCCGTTCTGGTAACCTGCGGCACTGGATTTTTGCTAAAACCAGGGTAGCCTGATGTCATTGGTTAACTTCTCCGCCCATGAGCCTAGACCAGGTAGAACTCAGCGAGGTGCCCTCAGCCTCCCCCAGCGGAACGCAGGATTTAGTCCGGCTGTATTTGCAAGAGATTGGCCGGGTGGAACTCCTCAGTCGGGAGGAGGAAGTCGCCGAAGCCCAGCGGGTACAGCGATACGTGCAATTGCTGGAATTTGCCCAGGGGGTGGCCCAGGGCAGGCATACGGCTACCCCGGCGCAACAGGCGCTTATGCAGAGGTATTGGCAACTCAGGCAACTGCGGGATCACCTCACTGCCCAGTATGGCCATCGCCCCACCCCGCAACAATGGGCACAGGCGGCGGGCATCCCGGCGGCGCATCTTAAACAAACCCTGACCCAGGCACGCAGTTTGTGGGCAGACTTGGCGGGTTTGACCCCGGAAGCCTTGGGACAAATTGAACAGGAGGGGTTACGGGCGAAAAACCACATGATTGAGGCGAATTTGCGCCTGGTGGTCTCGGTGGCGAAAAAATACCAAAACCGGGGTTTGGAACTGTTGGATTTAATCCAGGAGGGCACCCTGGGGCTAGAACGGGCGGTGGATAAGTTTGACCCCACCAAGGGCTATCGTTTCAGCACCTACGCCTACTGGTGGATACGCCAGGGGATTACCCGTGCCATTGCCACCCAGTCCCGCACCATCCGTCTGCCGGTACACGTGATTGAAAAGTTAAATAAATTAAAAAAAGCCCAACGGCAGGCCGCCCAAGTCCAGGGACACACCCCCAGCCTGCGGGAAATTGCCCAGGAGATGAACATGACCCCGGAACAGGTGCGGGAATTGCTGGCCTGTATTCCCCGGGCGGTCTCCCTGGAAACCCGGGTGGGACGGGAGCGGGATACGGAACTGGGGGAATTGCTGGAAGCCGCCGAGGTATCCCCAGAAGACCAGTTGGTCAGCGAATCCCTGCACCAGGACTTACTGGAATTGATGAATGACTTAACCCTGCGGGAACGGGATGTGATCACGATGCGCTACGGTCTGGGGGACGGTCATGTGTATTCCCTGGCGGAAATTGGCCGTGCCTTGAATTTATCCCGGGAGCGGGTGCGGCAAATTGAATCCAAAGCCATGCAAAAGTTACGGCAACCCAAACGGCGCAATCGGATGCGGGGGTACCTAGACTCCCTCAACTGAGTTAACCCCAGCCGGTAGGGCTATGGCAATCCGAAATGAAATGTGAGAATATCGGTCGCAGGGCACCGCCCCGCACTTGGTTCTAAGAAATTTCTGTTGGTCAATTGCATGGGATGGCTCTATTGAGAAAGCCAGGGGGTCGCAGGGCACCGCCCCGCCTTGGTTCTAAGAAATTTCTGTTGGTCAATTGCATGGAATGGCTCTATTGAGAAAGCCAGGGGGTCGCAGGGCACCGCCCCGCACTTGGTTCTAAGAAATTTCTGTTGGTCAATTGCATGGGATGGCTCTATTGAGAAAGCCAGGGGGTCGCAGGGCACCGCCCCGCCTTGGTTCTAAGAAATTTCTGTTGGTCAATTGCATGGAATGGCTCTATTGAGAAAGCCAGGGGGTCGCAGGGCACCGCCCCGCACTTGGTTTTAAGAAATTTCTGTTCACTAATCAAGTCGGATTGCTATATATAGTCGTTTCACAAGAGAATACAACACTTTGAGGCACTGGTAATCACTGTATCCCCTTCTAGGAAAGGGTTTACAGGTAAAGGGGAATGTCGCAAACTTGCTTGAAATTACTATATCCATGCCACACAAGCGATCCGTTTTACTTTCATCCATCCTGAACCATACCCCAAGTTGTTGAGAACGATTTTACAAACCGGCCCTATTTAGCTATCAATAATTAGGGGTGTTTTGGGGACACAGATAACCATGTATTTCCGACCGGGATTGTTTATGGCATTGCTGGGAGGCATCCTGATCCCAGGGGTTATGGGTTTAATCCTGTTGGGATTGCCCGGTTTATTTCTCTACGATTTCGTGATTGGACTATTGGGCTGGCCGAGCCTCAAAGACCTAGACCAATCCACTAGCCCGCCCGGCACAGTCTATTGGGGGGTGGGATTGGTGCTATCTTTTCTCTGGCCGTTTGGTATCCCCGTGGGTTACGCCCTCGCCACACTGGCACCTTTACCCCGGCTGTGGATGCGCTGGGGATTCGGCATGGTGGTTTTTTGCCTGTGGTGTGGGCTGGCTGTGATCATCCTCCATCAACGCACCCTGGCTGGAAAATAAACATAGCAATTTCAAACAATCTATGGGAGCTGAAACCCTTGACTTTTTGCGTAAAAGGTTTTATCTCACAATTCAAGTGTGATGGCTATAGAATTTCAAGCCGCCACCCGTACCAAATCCGCCCCCAACCCCCGCAATTTTTCCTCCAACCGTTCATAACCCCGATCCAGATGGTGCAATCCGCTGATCACCGTTTCCCCCTGCGCCGCCAACCCCGCCAACACCAACGCCGCCGAAGCCCGTAAATCCGTCGCCGTCACCGGTGCCCCGGAGAGAAATGGCACCCCCTGGATCACCGCATGGTTGCCCTTCACCCGGATATTCGCCCCCAACCGTTGCAATTCCGCCACATGGCGCAG
The DNA here is from genome assembly GCF_022984075.1 of Synechococcus sp. C9. Lineage (NCBI taxonomy): Bacteria > Bacillati > Cyanobacteriota > Cyanophyceae > Synechococcales > Synechococcaceae > Synechococcus > Synechococcus sp. C9. Next base: position 633,384 of record NZ_JALAAD010000001.1, read on the forward strand.
GCGATTCTCAAACACGGTTTCCGTCACCACACTGCTCCCCTCACTCAGGGTCAATAGAGCCATAAACTGCGCCTGCATATCCGTCGGAAAGCCGGGAAAAGGCAGAGTTTCAATATCCGTGCCCACATACACCCCCGCCCCTGGTTGCACCCGCACCGCATTGGGAGCTTCCACCGTCACCTGAAAACCAATCTCGTTCAATTTGGCAATCACCGGGGTCACATGCTCAGGAATCACCGGCGTAATCCACACCTCCGAACGGGTAATCGCCGCCGCCACCATAAACGTCCCCGCCTCGATCCGGTCAGGAATAATGCTGTACTCGGTACTGTGCAAACGGGGTACCCCCACCACCGTAATCGTTTTGGTGCCCGCCCCCCGGATTTTCGCCCCCATAGTGCGGCAGAAATTCGCCAAATCCACCACCTCCGGCTCCTGGGCGGCATTTTCGATCACCGTTTCCCCCTCCGCCAACGTCGCCGCCATCATCAGGGTTTCCGTCGCCCCCACACTGGGGTAATCCAGATAGATACTTGCCCCTTTCAACTTGCGGGCATAGGCGTGCACCATCCCATGTTCAATCTGCACCACCGCCCCCAGCGCCTGCAACCCCCGCACGTGCAGTTCCACCGGGCGCGCCCCAATCGCACAGCCCCCCGGCATCGGCACCCGCGCCACCCCCAACCGGGCGAGCAGGGGACCAATCACAAAAAAACTCGCCCGCAATTGGCTGACAACCTCGTAGGGCGCCAGCGAACGGTGTAAATGGGTCACATCCAAATCCAACGCCCCCCGGTCATAACGCACCTTCACCCCCAGGGCGGTCAACACCTGCCCCATGCGATGCACATCCACCAAGTTGGGCACATTGCGAATCCGGCATTCCTGGGAACACAGCAACGCCCCCGCCATAATCGCCAGGGCAGAATTTTTCGCCCCATTCACCGCCACTTCCCCCCGCAGAGGCACACCCCCCCGGATACGCAGAACCGCATCCGCCTTGAGCAATTCCCCAACCTGGCTGGTCATATTTTTTACTCCTCAACACCCAATCACAACGGTTTTGCTTCCACCCACCCTGGTCTCATCTTACCCCAAACCGCCATAAAATCAAGGGGTAGGGGGGGATGCGGGTATGGTCAACATACCAACAGGTGGCTGGAGACGGGGCACGGATTGTCGCACCAAGGCAGTGAGCGCAGTGGTCTTGGCATCATAAATACTGGTCACCAAGCGGGGATACAGCCCAATGCCAATGATCGGCACCAGCAGACAGGCGATGATAAACACCTCCCGGGGTTCCGCATCAACCAGTTTTTCATGGCTGACCAGTTCCTCGTTCTCTGGTCCGAAGAAAATTTGCCGCAACATGGACAGCAGATAAATGGGCGTGAGAATCACCCCCACCGCCGCCAACAACAGCACCAACGCCTTAAACGGCAACGTATAGGCATCGCTAGTGGCAAACCCAATAAACACCATCAATTCCGCCACAAACCCACTCATCCCCGGCAGTGCCAAGGAAGCCAGCGAGCAAGCCGTAAACATGGCGAAAATTTTGGGCATTTTTTGCCCCACCCCGCCCATCTCCTCCAGGATCAGGGTGTGGGTACGGTCGTAGGTTGCCCCCACCAGGAAAAACAAACTCGCCCCGATTAACCCATGCGAGACCATTTGCAGTACCGCCCCGCTCAAACCCGTGGTGGTAAAAGAAGCAATCCCCAGCAGGACAAACCCCATGTGGGAAATGGACGAATAGGCAATTTTGCGCTTCAGATTCCGCTGGGCAAAGGAAGTCAGCGCCGCATAGATGATATTCACCACCCCCAAAATCGCCAACACCGGCGCAAACAACGCATGGGCATCCGGGAGCATCCCCATATTCATCCGCACCAGGGCATAGCCCCCCATCTTCAACAAAATCCCCGCCAGCAACATATGCACCGGCGCCGTGGCTTCCCCATGCGCATCCGGCAACCAGGTATGCAGGGGGAAAATGGGCAGTTTCACCGCATAGGCAATCAAAAACGCCGCATAACACCACAACTGCAACGCCAGGGGATAGGACTTGAGTGCCAAATCCCGCATATCAAAACTGATATTTTCCCCATAAAACGCCATCGCCAGTGCCGCCACCAGGATAAACAAAGACCCCACCGCCGTATAGACAATGAACTTATTGGCTACATACTGCCGTTTTTTCCCACCCCAAATCGCCAGCAGGAGATACACCGGGATCAATTCCAACTCCCACACCAGGAAAAACAGCAGAATATCCTGCACCGCAAACACGGCAATCTGCCCGCCGTACATCGCCAGCATCAGAAAATAAAACAGGCGGGGTTTCAAGGTCACCGGCCAAGCCGCCAAAATCGCCAGGGTCGTAATAAACCCGGTCAGCAGTACCAGCGGCATGGACAACCCATCCACCCCCACCGACCAATTCAGACCAATTTGGGGCAACCAGGCATACCGTTCCACCAACTGCAATTCCGCCGAATCCAGGTCATACCCCTGCCAAAACGCATAGGTAATCAGGGCAAAATCCACCAACCCCACGGTCAGGGCATACCACCGCACCGTCCGCCCGTCCTTATCCGGCAGTACCGGGATCAGCAAGGATGCCACCACCGGCAGGAGAATCACCGTCGTCAACCAGGGAAAATCCGCCACGCCCTACCTCCACCAAAGGGTTATCAACTCAAGCCGGACACCAACACCAAACCCAGCACCGCCAACAAAATCACCAGGGCATAGGTCTGCACCCGCCCATTATTCACGTATTTCAACCCCTCCCCCGTCACCAAGGTCACCAAACCGGTCAAATTCACCAGCCCATCAATGATCCGGTAGTCCGTTTCCAGGGCTTGCCGAGCCAACCGGCGCAAAGGCAGGGCAAACCACCGTTCGTACAACTCGTCCAGATACCACTTGTGCAGGGAAAATTCGTACAAAGCTAGGAACCGCTCCGCCAGGGGTTCCACCCCCGTAAACTTGCCCCCATAGCTAACAAACGCCAGGGTGATGCCAATCAACCCAATCCCCACCGACGACCCCGCCATCAGCAGAAACTCGCCCCAATCAAACCCCGCCAACTCCGGCACCACCTGCAACGCCGACCCCGGCTTCTCCAGAAAATGCTCAAAGTAATTGGCAAAGGGCACACCCACCAACCCCACCAGCACCGACGGCACCGCCAGAATGACCAACGGCAAGGTCATAGTCAAGGGGGACTCATGGGGTTCGGAAGCGTGACCGTGGGTATCCGTATGGGCTAACTCCTCCACCTGCATGGCTCCCGGTCCAAAGGCTAAGCCCCGAAATTCCCCACCAAAGGTGAGCAGGTACATCCGAAACATATAAAACGCCGTCATCCCCGCCGTCAGCCAACCCACCAGCCACAAGCCCCAATTCGCCTCAAACGCCACGTGGAGAATTTCATCCTTCGACCAAAATCCCGCAAACGGGGGTATCCCACAAATCGCCAGCGTACCAATTAAAAACGTCGCCGCCGTAATCGGCATATATTTCCGCAGTCCGCCCATATTCCGCATATCCTGCGCCTTAATCGGGTCATGCCCCACCACCGCTTCCATCCCGTGAATCACCGACCCAGAGCCAAGAAACAGCATCGCCTTGAAGTACGCATGGGTCATCAGGTGGAACATCCCCGCCGCCGGAACCGCCACCCCCATCGCCATCACCATGTAGCCCAACTGGGAAATGGTGGAATAGGCTAACCCCTTTTTAATATCATTTTGGGTCAGGGCAATCGTCGCCCCCAAAAACGCCGTAAACGCCCCCGTCCACGCCACCACCTGCAGGGTCACCGGCAAATGTTCGTACACCGGCATCATCCGTGCCAGCAAAAACACCCCCGCCGCCACCATCGTCGCCGCATGGATCAACGCCGAAATCGGGGTCGGACCTTCCATCGCATCCGGCAACCACACGTGCAGAGGCACTTGCGCTGACTTGGCTACTGGTCCCAAAAACACCAAAATCCCAAACCCCGTCGCCACCCACACCGGCAAGGCACCCGTTGCCAGCAATTCCGCCACCCGGTCGGCAATCCCGGTAAATTCCAACTGCCCCGTCGCCCAATAGAACCCCAAAATCCCCAGCAACAAGCCAAAATCCCCTACCCGGTTGACCACAAACGCCTTTTGCGCCGCCTCCCGTGCCGCCACCCGGTCATACCAAAACCCAATCAACAGGTAGGAACACATCCCCACCAATTCCCAAAACACATACACCTGCACCAAATTGGGACTCAGCACCAGCCCCAACATCGAGGCACTGAACAAACTCAAATAGGCAAAAAAGCGGGAATAGCCTCGGTCATGCGCCATGTAACCATCGCTGTAAATCATCACCAGCAACGCCACCGTGGTCACAATCACCAGCATCAAACTGCTCAAGCGGTCCACCACCAACCCCATCTCCAGGTGAAACGGTCCCGCCACCGCCCAGGTGAAATTCCACGTATAGGGGTCATGCCCCAAAACTTGACTCCAGAACAACGCCACCGACAGGGTCAAGGACACCCCCATCAACAGCAAAATCAACACCGCATTCCCCCGCCGCAGGCGACTAGTCCATTCCCCGAAGGTAATCAGCCCGGTGCCCACCAGGGTTGCCCCCAATAAGGGAAGGACGGGAACCAACCAGGCACATTGGTAAAGCACTTGCTCCATAGGTATCCTGCACGCTGGGACAAAACCGTTAACATTGTGCCATAAGTCTAGGGTAGCCTCTGTGCCCAAAGAAACCGTTAGGGCGGCTCACCCAGGGATGCTACAGGGATTTTCTTGAGAATTTTACCCCTGACTCCATTAGGAATCCCTTAAGAATTGCCCCCAGGGAATGCACTCCGCCACCGTTTGGGTGAGTTGTTGCAACATCTGCCGCCGCTGGTGGGGAAAATCCGGCACGTTGAGGGATAAAGGGGCTAATCCCCGCTGGGAACGGAGTTGATTTAACCAAGCTCTACGCCATGCCCCATTTTCCCATATCCCATGCAAATAAGTGCCCCAAATGCGCCCAGTACCATCTACATAGCCCAGATGGGGATCAGTCAATAAGGGGTTAATTTCACCAATAACTTGGGTAAAACCCTGATGAATTTCATAACCCCTAACCATTAAATTGGGTATGGGAGCAACTGATAAAACCTCCCGTTGTTGTGTGATTTTAGCCCCAGTAATCGTGGTTTTGATGGGTAATAGTCCCAGACCTTGCCCCTGGGTCAAATCACTTTCTAAACGATCCGGGTCACACACATCCATTCCTAACATCTGCATCCCGCCACAAATTCCTAAGACCCATCCCCCCTTTTGGTAATAGGTTTTGAGCCGCTCTGCCAAACCTATTTTGTGCAACCAATCTAAATCTAAAAGGGTAGTTTTACTCCCAGGAATCATCACCGCATCCGGGGTACCAAAATCTTGCTCTGAGTGAATGTAATGTACCTGCACGGTCGGCTCGAAAATTAAGGGGTCAAAATCGGTAGAGTTACTCATTTTAGGTAAATGGATAATCCCAATCTGTACATCCGTGTTAGTTTTCTGCCGATTGAGTAAACTCAAGGAATCTTCCGCCGGTAATGCCGATTCCAGCCAAGGGATCACACCCAACACAGAAATTCCGGTGGTATTTTCCAACCAATCTAATCCCGATTGCAGAATAGACAATTGTCCCCGAAATTTATTGATAATCAAACCTTTAATTAATGCCCGTTCCTCTGGTTCCAACAACGCCAACGTGCCAAGGATATGGGCAAACACACCCCCTGGATTTATATCCCCTACCAAAATCGTTTTTGCCTGGAGATATTTAGCGACCCGCATATTGGTTAAATCCCGATGCTTGAGGTTAATTTCCGCTGGCGAACCCGCCCCTTCACACACGATGTAATCGTATTCCCGTTGCAATGCCGCCAATGCCTCAGTGATTGCCTGCCACCCCCGCTCAAAGTAATTTTGGTAATAATCCGCCGCCCGGGTTACGCCCACCGCCCGCCCCCGGATGATGACCTGGGAAGTCATATCTCCTTGGGGTTTCAGCAGGATCGGATTCATCGCAGTCGTCGGAACAATGTCTGCCGCCCATGCCTGCACCGCCTGAGCGTAACCCATTTCGCCCCCATCCGCCGTGACATAGGCATTCAGCGCCATATTTTGCCCCTTGAACGGAGCGACCCGATAGCCCTGTTGCGCCAACCAACCGCACAATGCTGTAACTAACAGGGATTTCCCCGCATTCGACGTACAACCAACCACCATCAAAGCAGGCATAATGGGAACGTATCTTGCGAATTTTCCCCTACCATCATGGAGCATTTAACCAAATCCCGTTACATGAAAGGCGTACAATGCCCCAAATCCCTATGGCTAGATTTTCATGACCCCAGCAAAGCCAGCCCTCCCTCGGATACCCAAAAAAGCCAATTTCAACAGGGAACTGAGGTCGGTATCTTGGGACGCACCTATTTTCCTGGGGGAGTATTAGTCACTGGATTTGGCAACCAAAAATGCCAAGAAAAAACCGCACATTTACTTGCCCAACGGGTGGAATGTTTATTTGAGGCAACCTTCAAATGGGAAGAAATTATCGTTAAATGCGATGTACTCCGTAAAATTAATGCCCAGGACTGGGAAATCATTGAAATTAAATCCAGTACCAAGCCCAAAGATGAGCATATTGAAGATTTAGCGATTCAATGGTATGTGGTTTCCATGAATGGCATTCATTTAACTAAAGCCCAGGTCATGCACATCAATAGTCAAGATTGTTTTTATCCCGATTTGAGCAATTTATTTACCCAGACAGATGTTACCGAACAAGTACAAAAAATTGTTGCCCAAATGCCCCAACGATTACAAACATTTCAGGAATTATTGCGCCAACCTACGGAATTAGAATATCCCATTGGGGATCATTGCACCCAACCCTACACCTGCAATTTTAAGGACTACTGCTGGCGAGAAGTTCCCGAAGTATCTATCTTTCAAATTTCCCGATTAGATAAGAAGAAAAAAGAGGCGTTAATTGCCGAAAAAAACTTTCATATTGAACGGTTATCACCGGATTTTATTAGTACTTTATCCGTACCCCAGCAGACATTCATCCATCGGTATCTTCAGCGGGAAATTTATATCAACCATAACGAGATTAAAAAACTACTCAGTGAGTTGGTTTATCCCCTGTATTTCTTTGATTTTGAAGCGACTAATCCTGCTATTCCTAGATTTAACGCAACCCGTCCTTACCAACGTATTCCCTTCCAATTTAGCTGTCACATTTTAACGGAAACAGGGGAATTGAGCCACTGTGAATACCTGCACACGGATCGGGAAGACCCCCGCCCACCGCTCACCCAAGCCCTCGTGCGTGCCATTGGGGAGCAGGGTTCCATCATTGTTTACAATCAACCCTATGAAAAGTCGGTTTTACGGGAATTAGCGGAATTTATCCCAGAATGTGCACCCCAACTTCACAACATGGTCAACCGCCTGTGGGATCAAATGGTGATTTTTCAACATCATTATCAACACCCGGATTTTTTGGGTTCCATATCCTTGAAAAAAGTTCTACCCGTTCTCATTCCCCATTTGAGCTACAAAGACCTAGCGATTAATCAAGGGGATATGGCAAAAAATCGTTGGGAAGCTGCTATAAACTCTGGGGATTTAATAATTCAGGCGCAAACCTGGCAAGAACTCAGGGAATACTGCTATCAAGACACCTTAGCAATGGTGGAAATTCATCGTCATTTAACCCATCTGATCCAGAACTATTAGGTGCATCCGTGCCATTTCTGGGCTACCCTAAAAGAGAACAAATTTCCCCCCAATTTATGCCAACCATCCTATTCAATGGTATCCCATTTCCCCATATTTCAGCCGTCATCTGGGATAAAGATGGCACCCTGGCGGACACGGTGGAATACTGGCGGGTGGTCGGACATCAGCGGGTACGGCGGTTGGATGCCCAAATTCCGGGGATAGGGGCACCTTTGCAAGCCGCCTTTGGATTGAGCGATGGCACCCTGGCACCAGGGGGACTGCTAGCGGTGGGCAGTCGCTACGAAAATGAAATTGCCGCCGCCGCCTACATCGCTGAACAAGGGTGGGACTGGCGTAGTGCCTTGAAAATGGCGCAGGACGTATTTCGCCAGGTGGAGCAGGAATGCCCGCAGATCAAAACTATCCCCATTCATTTAGGTGCGCGAAAGATTTTAGGGCAAATCGCCCAAGCGGGGTACAAACAGGCAATTCTCTCGGCGGATTTAACCGTCAATGTTCAGGCTTTTGTACAGCACAACGAATTACACGACCTATTGGATTACCACACAGGTATTGATACAGGACCAACGAAACCTGACCCGGAACCTCTGTACAAAGTCTGTACTGCCCTGGGTTTAGAACCTGCTGAGGTGGTGATGGTGGGGGACTCGCCGGTGGATTTGGAAATGGCACGACGGGCAGGTTGTGCTGGAGCCATCGGGGTGAGTTGGGGGTTCCATCCCAGCCAGGGTTTAGCCCCCCTTTCGGACACGGTGATCACCGATTGGAGCCAAATTCAGGTTTTGCCTTAAATGCCTGTGTAGTTATATAGTAACCCCATACGAGGGTGGTGACCCTGCGACCCATTTTTAGAAGTGGTCTTAAGTCCGTGTGTCACGGTTTTCACCCCTAGGGAGGGCAAGCCATGGGAAGGATCACGCTATGCACCGATTTTGATGGCCCGGTGGTGGATGTATCCGAACGTTATTACCAGGTGTACCGTTTTTGCCTACACAAAGTCCAGCAAAATGACCCCGATATAGTTCTAAGAGTGTTAAGCAAGGCAGAATTTTGGGCGATGAAACGAGCCAAGGTATCGGAGGTTGAAATTGGCAGGCAGTCTGGGTTGAACCCCGCCCAAGCCCAGGAATTTAGCCAATGCCGTCGGGCAACGGTGCATACTTTTCCCTATTTTGAGTTTGACCAAATCCTGCCTGGAGTCCGGGAAACCCTCATGGACCTGCGCTCCCAGGGGATAGCACCCCATATCATCACCATGCGCCGCCAGCGGGAACTCACCTTTGCCCTGGCACAATTCCAGTTGAGCGACCTGTTTGCCCCGGATCACCGCCACTGCATTGGGGATGATTTTGTCAAAACCCAAGACCATCTGGACAAACCGGTGTTGATGGCACAAGCCCTGGCGCAGATCGCCCCGGCTGACCCCGTGTGGATGGTGGGGGATACGGAGGCGGATATTATCGCTGCCCAGACCCACGGTATCCCGGTGGTGGCAGTGTTGAGTGGGATTCGGGATGAGGAGCGGTTGCGGGACTACCAGCCGGACGTGATCCAACCGGACTTGGCTGGGGCGGTAGCCTGGATTTTGCGCCATTCCTAACGCCAATAGCCCCAGGCCCAACCGATGATAATGATGACCCCCAAAACGATGCGGTAAATAATAAAAATCCGGGTACTGTGGTGTTGCAGAAATTTCAGCAAAAAATCAATGGCGAGGTAGGAGAAAATAAACGCCGATAGCGTGCCCCAAACCACGCTCACTAAGCTCTCGGTAGTGAATTGAATTTCCGTCACAAATTCCACAATTCCTGCTAAAAATAGGGCGGGGATGCCCAATAAAAAAGAAAACCGAGCCGCCGCCGGTCGGTCGAACCCCAACAGCAACCCCCCGGTCAAGGTCGCCCCCGAACGGGATACCCCCGGAATCAAGGCCACCGCCTGGGCACACCCCACCCAAAACCCATCCTTGACCCGAATGTCCGCCATCCCCCGCGTGCGACTGCCCACCCGTTCCGCCCAGCCCAGCACAATCCCCAGACCAATCAATGCCGCCGCAATCACCAGCAGACTCCGGGGCGGCGAACCCACCGTGTATTTAATCACCCCCCCCGCCAGGAGAAGCGGCAGGGTACCCACCCCAATCCCAAGCAACACCCGGGCTGGGAGCGACTGCCATTGCCGTTTGCGTACTGCCTGGACAAACCCCAACCCCACCTGCTGTAAATCCCGGCGGAAGTACCACAACAACGCCACCAAACTGCCCAACTGAATCACCGCACTAAAGGACACCCCAAAGTCCGGCCAGCCCAAAAAAGCGGGAATAATTCGCAAATGGGCGATGCTACTGATGGGCAAAAACTCCGTGACCCCCTGGATAAAGCCCAGGATGACCGCCTGCCACCAGGAGGGAATGGCTGGGGTACTCGTCAGGAATAGGGGCAAAACTAATTCTGGTTGCATCGGTTATCCCATCTATAACACTGGTGATCGCATCGGTTCCGTTGGGTAGGTAAACGCACCAATTTCCCTTTTTGACCACAATTCAGTAAGATACACTTAAAAATGACCGCCTTTGGAGCGGTATCAATGATCCAATCATTCCCCAGGTGATGTGACGACTTCCGCCGCCTATCTATTGGTAACGACCCCCACCGGCGAGCAGTATATCCCCCTGGTAGGTGGAAATACCTGGAACATTGGTCGGGCAGACCGCAATGGCATTGTACTGGCGGATCGCTGGGTGTCCCGCAACCATGCCATGATCCAGCGGTTGGACACAGGGGAATACTATTTTATTGACTTTGGGAGTCGCAATGGCTCTTTTCTGCGGGGGCGACGGGTGAGCATTCCCATGCCCTTACGGGACGGGGACCAACTGGTGATTGGGGAAACCAAAATGGTCTTCCATGTCCGCAACTCGATCCAGCCCACGACGGTGCCCCCCCAGTCCCCGGAGGTGAAGGAAAGTGCCACAGAGGTGTTGCACGTCCGCTGTCTGATTTCAGTGCTGGTGGTGGATATTCGGGAATTTAGTGTGCTGGCTCGGCAGGTGGATGAAGCCCTGTTGTCCCAGGCGATTGGTTCCTGGTTTCGCCAGGTGGGGGAAATTATCCAACGGTTTGGCTCCCGGGTGGATAAGTACATCGGGGATGCGGTGATGGCGGTCTGGATTCACAACACCCAAGGTCCCTCCCAAAATGATATGTTGCGCCTGCTCCGCACGGTTTGGGCGATTGATAAAACCACGGCGAATTTGCATTACCAACATCCCCTGCCGGGACCCTTGCGGATTGGGGTGGGATTGAATACGGGCTATGCGATGGTGGGCAACAGTGGCAGCGGTGAACGCCCGGAATATACGGCTTTGGGGGATACGGTCAATACCGCCTTTCGCTTGGAATCCGCCACCCGTACCTTGGGTTTGGATGTGGCGTTAGGACAAAGTACATTTCGTTACATCGAGGGGATGGATCAGGTGAAGGACTTTTTTACCCCCCACACCGCCATCCTCAAGGGCTACGAGGAACCCGTGCCCCTGTGGGGAACTTCGTTTAACCATCTGCGCCTGTTTTTGCAACTCCATAACCCGGAAGGGGGCACCCGCAGCGGCACCTTTACCTTCCCCAGCGGTTCCCCTGATGGGTCGTGATCCGGATCGCTGTGGTGGGGGATGTCCACGACCAGTGGCACGCCGGGGATGCCCTCGCCCTGGAGCATTTGGGGGTAGATTTGGTTTTGTTTGTGGGGGATTTTGGCAACGAGTCCCTGGGGGTGGTGCAACAGGTCGCCGCATTGGCATTGCCGAAGGCGGTGGTGCTGGGCAACCACGATGCCTGGTACACGGCTACGGATTGGGGTCGCCGCCAATGTCCCTACGACCGCCAGACCGAAGACCGCTTTCAAGCCCAGTTAGCGGTTTTAGCGGACCTGCACGTGGGCTATGGGGGGCGGGAATTTCCTGATTTGGGCGTAACCGTCGTGGGGGGGCGACCCTGTAGCTGGGGCGGTGGTGAGTGGAAATTGGGGGAATTTTACCAACGGTACTTTGGGGTGGGTAGCTGGGCGGAGTCCCAAGCTCGGATTACCCAAGCCATCCGGCAGTCCCGGTCTCGGCGGGTGATTCTGCTCAATCACAATGGTCCCACAGGGTTGGGCGAGGCACCCCAAGCTCCCTGCGGTCGGGATTGGACACCCGTGGGGGGGGACTACGGCGACCCGGATTTGCGGGGGGCGATCCAGGAGGCGCAACAGGCAGGCATCCCCATTCCCCTGGTGGTCTTTGGGCATATGCACCGCCAACTCCGGGGCAATTTGGGTCAGCGGCAAATGTGCCAAAGGGATGAGACGGGGACAGTGTATTTCAACGCCGCCGTGGTGCCCCGCATCCGTACCGTTGGGGGCGAATCCTGGCACCATTTTGGGCTGGTGGAATTGGGGGCGCAGGGGGTGCTCAGCGTTGCCCAGGTGTGGGTGCATCCCGCGACAGGCAGGGTGGAACCCGAATGGCTCCTGCAACCGACGATGTTAGGGCGCAATTAAGCCGCCAACGTATCAAGCAACTGCACCACCCGTTCTTTCACCTGCTCCCGCACCCGCCGAAACGTGTCCAATTCCCCACCTTCCGGGTCTTCCAACTGCCAATCGGCGAAATAATCCCGGGTCAGCCACTCCGGCGGCAAATTCACCCCACAGCCACACAGGGAAATCACCGCATCAAAATCTTCGGGCTGAAAATCGCTCAGGGGCTTGGACTGCTGCTGGCTAATGTCAATCCCAACTTCCTGCATCACCTGCACCGTCAACGGGTCAACAAAACTCGACTCCAAACCCGCACTCGCCACCTGCACCCGATCTCCTCCCAACGCCCGAGCGAATCCCTCCGCCATCTGGGAACGGCGGGAATTTTTCTTGCACACAAACATGACCCGCTTCATCATCACCCTCCATTGTGTTTACGATGTACTCGGAAAAAACTTGCGGGTGCGATTGGCAAACGCCACCAGGGACAACATCACCGGCACTTCCACCAACACCCCCACCACCGTCGCCAACGCCGCCCCCGAATTGAGACCAAATAAACTGATCGCCACCGCCACCGCCAGTTCAAAGAAATTCGACGTACCGATTAAAGCCGCTGGAGCCGCCACCGCAAAGGGCACCCGCCAGAAATACCCCCAGGCGTAGGCAATGGCAAAAATCCCGTAGCTTTGGATCAGCAAAGGAATCGCAATCAAAACAATCACCAAGGGTTGTGCCACAATCGTCTGCGCCTGAAACCCAAACAACAGCACCACCGTCGCCAATAGCCCCACGATGGAGTATGGCTTGATCTGGGCACAAAATTCCGCAATCGCCACCTCATGCCCCCGGGCATCCAACCGCTTCCGGGTCCCATACCCCGCCGCCAAGGGAATCACCACATAGAGAATTACCGACAGCAAGAGCGTTGTCCAGGGCACCTGCACGTCAGTTACCCCCAGCAACCAGGACACAATCGGCGCAAACGCCACCACCATAATCAGGTCATTAATCGAAACCTGCACCAGGGTATAGTTCGCATCCCCCCGCACCAACTGGCTCCACACAAACACCATTGCCGTACAGGGAGCCGCCCCCAGCAAAATCATCCCGGCAATATATTCTTTTGCCACCTCCGGCGTGACCAACCCGGCAAAAATGTAATTAAAAAATAAAACACCCAGTAATGCCATTGTAAACGGCTTAACCAGCCAATTTACCACCAAAGTAATACACAAACCCTTGGGTTTGCGCCCCACCTCCCGAATCGAAGCAAAATCCACGCTCACCATCATCGGGTAAATCATCACCCAAATCAGCACCGCCACCACAAAATTCACATTGGCGTACTCCAACCGGGCGATCAATTGAAATAAACCCGGCAACGCCAGCCCCAATTTCACCCCGATAATGATGCCCAAAGCCACCCACAGGGATAAATATCGCTCAAACACCCCCAACGGCGAAGCGGATTTCATAGCAAACCTGCAACAACACCTAAACTCTCTGCATCATATCGAATTTCATCTATATTGACAAGATATTGCGAACCCAGGTAGGAACCGGGGAAAAATCAGTACGATGAAATGGAGTTAGATTTAATGAACTTAATGACCTTATCAAAGCCATCGGGATGTTAGAAGTAACCAGAACCAGGATGTCCGCCCCCCCCCTGTGGCAATGCTGTCCCCCTTTGTTGGCGGGGAAATTGACCCCAACCGAAGCGGTCGCCTTGGCGGGAATTTTTCGGGTGTTGGGGGACCCGACCCGCTTGCATTTGCTGAGTTTGATTGCCGCCCAGCCCCAGCAGGAAGTGCCCGCCTGTGCCCTGGTGGAAACCTTGGGTTTGTCCCAACCCACCATCAGCCACCACCTCAAGGTGATGTACGAGGCGGGGTTATTGACCAAACAGCGGCGGGGAACGGCGATTTACTATCGGCTGGTGCCAGAATGTTTGGCGACCCTGCGGGATGTCCTAGCGACAACACCATTGCCCGTGAATTGATGGTGAGTTAATTGACAATAGTTTTTATTTAGCTTAAGGTTTGTTGTAAATTGAGAGATGGGATCAATTGGGGTAATTCCGGGCATCGCCCCCAAGGTTTGACCCGTTGATAATCGGTCTCACTTAGCTTAAGATAAGCTAATCAGGTGTGTGAGGTATGGGAGATGACGGTCATGAAGAGAAATCTTTGCGGGTATGTAATTGGCGGTGCCCTGGTGGCGGGGGTGCTGTGGACGGGGGCGGCTGAGGCGCAAGTGAGCAATTCGCGGGAATCCATCAATCAGGTGCGTCAGTACGGGCGGGATTTGAAAGAAGATAGTGAATTTGGTCAGGTGACATCGGTTTCCGAGTTTGTGGATGTGAAGCCGACGGATTGGGCGTTTTTGGCTCTGCAATCCCTGGTCGAGCGGTACGGGTGTATTGTGGGTTTGCCGACGAATCCCCCCACCTATCAAGGACGGCGAGCCACCACCCGTTATGAATTTGCCGCCGGGTTGAATGCCTGTTTAGACCGGATTAATGAATTGATCGCCGCTTCGGTGGAAAATCTGGTCACCAAAGAGGATATGCGGTTGGTGCAACGGTTGCAGGAGGAATTTGCCGCAGAACTGGCTTTGCTCCGGGGGCGGGTGGATACCTTGGAAGCTCGCACGGCGACTTTGGAAGCGCAACAATTTTCCACGACGACCAAGCTCTCAGGGCAGGTGATTTTGAGCGTACAGGGGGCGTTGGGGGGCAATCAGGCGGTGCCGAAAGGGGTTCCCCAAGGGGCTTTGGGTAATATCCAGGATGCCACGACCCTGGGCTACCGGGTGAATTTGACTTTTAATACCAGCTTTACGGGCAAGGATTTACTGACCACCAATCTGCAAATGGATGATGTGTCCCTGGGGGCGATTCCGGGGAGCAATGCCTTTGCCACGACCGGAACCAACAGTGCCAGCCTGAGCTATGGCTTTTTGAATGCGGCGACGGGGGGCGGGGTGGTGCTGGATACCCTCACCTACGAGTTTCCGGTGCTGGGGGACAAGGGGCGGATCACCATTGCCGGTCTGGGGGGAGCGATTTACGACCAGGTGGATACCTTGAGTCCGTTGGATGACGACGGGCAGGGAGCGATTTCGGCATTCGGGTTACGCAATGCCATTTACAACCAAAATTTGGGGGCGGGGGTCGGAGCCGCTTTCAGTATTGATTTTTTGGATGATAAGCTGAATTTCACCCTGGGTTACTTGGCGAATGGGGGGGCATTTGCCGGTGCCTATGCGCCGACGGGAACGCCGTTTGGGACGGAAGGGTTGTTTGGTTCTTCCTATGTTGCCTATGGGCAGTTGACGGGCTATCCCCTGGAAAATTTGGGGCTGAGTTTGCTCTATGTGCGGGGGTATAGCGACCTGGATTCGGCTCTGCCCTTGAATTTGGGCGGGGGTGTGGGGACTGCCTCGGTGGATGCCTTGACGGCGGTGGCGGCGACCCAGGCGGACAATTTGGGCTTCCAATTCCAGTGGCAACCCCTGCAAAACTTTATCCTAGGGGGATGGTTCGGGGTGACTTGGTTTAACGATGTGGTGGCGGGGCTGAATGCCTCGGGGACGGCGTTGAACTACGCTTTGGTATTTGCCTTCCCGGATGTGGGCACCAAAGGTTCCCAAGCGCAGATTGTGGTAGGTGCGCCCCCTTATTTGAGTAGCAGTCGTGGGTTGGTGGGGAATGGGCTGACCTTTGCGGCGGCGGATGATGTGCCCATTTTGGTCGAGGCTTCCTACCGCTTCAAGTTCACCGAATACCTCTCCATTACCCCCGGTATCATGGCGATTTTTAACCCCGAAGGCAATGCCGCCAATCCAACGGTGTTTGTGGGGGCGATTCGTTCCACGTTTTCCTTCTAGGTTTTCCTGATTGTTCCAGGAATTTTGCCCCAACTCAGGCAGGGGGAATTTTGGGGTTTCATTTCCTATCGCCCTGGGATGGATAGCCATTCCCCGCTAATCCGGTCAGCAACAGCCAAGCCAGCCCATTGATCCGTCCATCAAATAGAGTCACATCCAGGCAATGAAAGCAGGTGACCGCCAAAAATCCCAACCACATCCCCCCGTAGAGCCAATCCTGGGTCTGGCGCCAGTGTCCCCAACCCTGCACCACCACCCGCCCCACCAAAACCGTGAACAGCCCCGTCACCCACACGCCCGTCTCCACCAAGAGCATCACCCAAAAATTGTGCGGATGTCCCACCCAACTATTGGTACTTTGTTGGTATAACGTCGGGAAATAACGGAGTCCCCAACCCCACCAGGGTCGTTGCCCAAACCAATCCCAGGCTAAATGCCACTGCACCGTGCGTAAATCTTCCGCCTGCCCGGAAAGATATTTTGGCAAGCGACCCCACAGTAATTCAGGAATCACCGCCCGCCAGCCCTGCCAATCCAACCCCGCCCCCAGAATACCGATGCCGAGCAGGAGCAGGAGTGCCCCCAGCCGGTAACGCCGGTACAGGAAACTGACCCCGATCCCCAACAGCCAAGTCACCCCCAGCCCATTCAAAGAGCGGGTCAACAGCAAAGCCAGCAGGGTTAACCCGGTTGCCGCCGCCCAGCCCCACCGTCGCCAGGAACCCGGCGCTGACTTCAGGGTCAAGCCCAATTGCACCGGCAGGGTCATCACGCAGTAGGAAGCCATGACATTGGCATCACTAAATACGGAATCCACCCGTCCAGGAATGCGGGGATGCCAATTCAGTTCCAGCCCAAATAACGTCAAAGTGCCCTGCCCGCCCGCCGCCTGCGCTACCCCGATGCCCGCCACCAGCACCCCCATTAGCCCCAGGATCACCGCCCACCGCTCCCGCCGCTCCGAAGTCACTTGGGGACGCACTGCTAGGAAAAAGGCAAAAAAGGGGATAAAATTTCCCAGCCCCAGCAGGGCACCCCCCGGGTCCGGGGATTGCAGGGCACTGATGACCATTAATCCCGTCAGGCAAAGCCACAGCCAGGTTTCCCGTTGCTGGAGCAAAACCTTGCCCCGGCGCACCCACAGGGTCAGCAAGCCCACCGCCCAGACCGCCAACCCCAGTCCCGACCACCAGGGCAAAATCCCCAGCCCTACCTCCAGCCAGCCTATGCGGGTGCCCAAGCCAGGGATTCATCCCGCAGTAAACGAATTTGCGCCAGGGTCAACACCGCCGGGATTACCCGGGCATAATTGGTGGCAATGGTACTCCAACCCAACTCCGCCAAAAACCACCCCCACAACACCGGTCCCAGGAGTGCCGTCGCCCCCCGTACCGCCACCAGCCGTACCCCCTGCGCCAAGGCTGTCCGGGTCAGATGTACCGCCGTTGTATAACCCGCTAATTTGCGGATCAGCACCGCCCGCAGGACAGACCCAACCGCCACCACGCTCCCCTTTTGTAATAACATTTGCAGGGCTTCCCGTTGCCAGGGTCCCGCCAACTCCTGCGCCAGATGGGCTTGCAATTCCCGCTGTTGGTGGGCAGGGAGTTTTTCCCAGGAGCGTTGCAGGACATGGAGAAAAATTTCCGATTCCAGGTCCAGGACACTTAAATCCTCCGTGCAGGGGAGTTTGAGATAACGGCACACCTGCCAGAGAATTTGCTGATAGGTCATCTGCCCCGCCCGCCCCTGTAGAACCGTCATGCCATCGGCGGCTAAAAACCGCAAACGGGCTTCCAGGGTATCCAACCAATCCTGTCTCTCCTGGGCTTGCACCACCGCAGGGGAGGGGGTACACAGGTAATCCAGGGGGTTAAGGCGGCGACCGAACAAAATCCGGGTCAAATCCTCTAGCTCTTCCACCGTTGCCAGTTCCAATACCCTACGCAGGTCATCAGCCATGAGCGAGTGCCAACGATTTGCTAAAAATAGTTTACAAATTATCCTTCATCATACTATCGGTCTGGGGCGTTGGCGACTGGGAACCTGGAAAATTGGCGTTTTAGCCAGCCCCCTTGGCTCTGGTACTTAGCTCCTCGATGTACCGCCGCCAGGAAAATCATGGGACAATAAAAAACCAGCACAATCATTGCACACCCTATGAACCAATGGATTTTGGCTACGGCTTGGTTGATCCCCATCTATGGTTTGCTGGGGGCAATGGTGACTTTGCCCTGGTCGTTGGGGTTGATTCAGCGCACCGGGTCACGCCCAGCCGCTTATTTGAACATTTTGGCTTCGCTTTTGGCGTTTTGGCATGGATGGTGGGCATTAATGATCCAGGGAAATGCGCCGCCCCAGGAACTCACCTTTCATTGGTTGCGGGTAGCGGATTTAGATTTAACCCTAGCTTTGACCCTATCCCCCCAAAGTTTACTGGCATTGACGACCGTAACCATTCTCACCTTATTAGCCCAAGTCTTTGCCTTGGGATATATGGAAAAGGATTGGTCCTTGGCACGTTTTTATGGATTAATGGGATTTTTTGAAGCCGCCTTGGGGGGAATTGCCCTAAGTGATTCGCTGATTTTGAGTTATATGTTATTAGAATTACTCACGTTATCTACCTATTTATTGGTGGGTTTTTGGTATGCCCAACCCCTGGTGGTCACGGCGGCTCGGGATGCGTTTTTAACCAAACGAATTGGGGATGTTTTATTTCTGATGGGGGTGGTGTCCCTATCGAGTTTGGGGGCGGGTTTGACGTTTACAGAAATCAATCAGTGGGCAGGGACGGCGAACCTCTCCCCTGGGGTTTGGGGGTGGTTGGGTTTGGCGTTGATTGCGGGACCGACGGGGAAATGCGCCCAGTTTCCCTTGCATTTGTGGTTGGATGAGGCGATGGAGGGTCCCAATCCGGCTTCGATTTTGCGAAATTCCATCGTGGTATCGGCGGGGGCTTATGTTTTAATCCAATTGGAACCGGTACTCGCCCATTCGCCCATTGCTTTGGAGGCGCTGGTGCTTTTGGGTACGGTGACGGCGGTGGGAACCTCCCTGATGGCAATTGCCCAAATTGATATCAAACGCACCCTCTCCCATTCCACGAGTGCCTATTTGGGATTGGTCTTTGTTTGTGTGGGTTTGCAACAACAGGAATTAGCCTTTCTTTTCCTATTTGCTCATGGGGTAGCTAAAGCCCTTTTATTTATGAGTGCTGGTGCGATTATTTCAATCACTGCCAGTCAAGATATTACGGAAATGGGGGGAATATGGCGACGTTTGCCGGTAACAACGACGAGTTTTGTGGTGGGTGCGTTGGGATTAGTTGGTTTATTTCCGATGGGAATGTTTTGGGTGTTTTGCCGCTGGTTTGCTACTATGCCAGCCTGGGTGTTGGGACTGGTTTTAGTGGTGAATTTTTTCAGCAGTTTGAACCTCACCCGGGTGTTTCGATTGGTCTTTTTAGGGACAACCCAACCCAAAACCCGCCGCACGCCGGAGGTGGCTTGGGCGATGGCAGTACCGATGGTGGCGATGATTGTCATTACGTTGTTAACACCCATATTGCTAAATAGCTGGCAACCGCCGGTGGTTTGGGGGAGTTGGCAACGGGGGGAAGTGATTTTGATGATCACCAGTAGCGGCTTGGGGTGTTGGGTGGGGGCAACCTTGGGGTTACAGCGGCGGGGGCTCCGTTCGACGCAACCCCTGTGGCGGTTTGGGCAGGATTTTTTAGCCTACGATTTTTACATGGAGCGGGTGTATCAGGGGACGGTGGTGCAATGGGTACGGCAAATGTCCCGCCTTACAGACTGGCTAGACCGCTATGTGGTGGACGGTTTGGTGAATTTGGTGGGGGTTTCCACCATTTTCAGTGGGCAATTGCTCAAATACAGTGCCAGCGGTAAATCGCAAATTTATTTATTAACGGTTTTAATCGGGGTATTGGTGGGGGTTGGATTGTTCCTGAATGGTTGGAAATAAATGGCTAGAAATAGGCGGTCCTGGTACTTGTGAAACGAGCGGCTCCCTGGGCTGGTATCATTGCCGCAAGGGGGGTATGGGGATGAAACGATTTTGGCGATGGTTGGCTCATTATTGGCGGGATGAACCTTTTTTGGGCATTATTGGGGGGATTGAATCGGTTATTGCCCGGTTGCTTTCCCTGGCAATGATGCTGGTCATTATTGTCGCTACTGTTGACCTGATTCGGCTGTTAATTAGTGATTTAAGTGCGGAACCCAAAGGTTTTTTTAGTCAGAATTTATTTGCCATATTTGGGGCATTTTTGAATGTTTTGATTGCTTTGGAAATCCTCGAAAATATCACCGCCTATCTACGCAAACACGTATTTCAAGTGGAATTAGTCATTGCCACATCCCTGGTCGCCGTCGCTCGAAAAATTATTATTTTAGACTTGGATAAAACGCCGGGGTTGAGCTTGATTGGGTTGGCGTTGGCGGTTCTGGCTCTCGCCGTAAGTTATTGGATCATCCGCCGGTCAAACCCTCGCCGGGAGGGGTAAATGGGGTTCGGAAAGGGGCGATAAATGCAGTTTTCCCCCCTGCACATCCACCATAATTTGCATGGGGTTCGCTTGATTTTGACTGAGGATAAAATCCGCCAAAGCATTTTCTAATTCCCTTTGGATGGCACGGCGCAGGGGACGGGCACCATAGGCAGGGTCGTAGCCCACTTCGACCAAATACTCTTGAGCCGCTACGCTCACTTCCAACGTCACATTTTGTTCTGCCAGGAGTTGTTGCAATTGGGCGATTTGCAAATTCACAATCTGCCGGAGTTGTTCCCGGTTTAAGCAGTGAAACAGGATAATTTCATCAATGCGATTCAGAAATTCTGGGCGAAATTGGCTGGCGAGGAGTTGGCGAATTTGGGGTTCTAAAAATTCTGGGGTTTCCGTGCCTTCTAAAATCAATTCACTCCCCAAATTGCTGGTCATCACAATAATGGTATTGCGAAAATCCACCACCCGCCCCTGGGAATCCGTCACCCGCCCATCGTCCAAAATTTGCAAAAGCACATTGAAAATATCCGGGTGGGCTTTTTCGATTTCATCTAATAATACCACGGCATAGGGACGACGGCGAATCGCTTCCGATAATTGCCCCCCTTCCTCATAACCCACATACCCCGGCGGTGCCCCCAACAACCGGGAAATGCTCTGTTTTTCCATATATTCCGACATATCTAAGCGCACCAGGGCGTGTTCGCTATCAAATAGGGCTTCGGCAAGGGTGCGGGCCAGTTCCGTTTTGCCGACCCCAGTTGGCCCCAAAAATAGAAACGAACCGATGGGACGGCGGGGGGATTTTAAGCCCGCCCTAGTGCGACGAATCGCCGCCGCAACCGCTTTCACCGCCTGTTCCTGACCAATCACTTTTTGGTGCAAATACTGTTCCAAATGCAGGAGTTTTTGCCGTTCCGATTCCAACAAACGCCGCACCGGAATGCCTGTCCATTTGGCAACAATTTCCGCCACATCCGCTTCCGTGACTTGCTCCCGCAGTAGGGTCGAATTCCGGGCTTGAATTTCCGCCAGGGACGCTTCTTTGTCCTCTAATTCCTGGTGCAGGGATGCCAACCGGCCAAATTTCAACTGTGCCGCCCGATTCAGGTCGTAATTCCGTTCCGCCTGTTCAATTTGTACCCGAATTTGTTCTTCTTCCTGTTTCAGGGCTTTGATCGCCTCTAAAATCTGTTTTTCCCCCTGCCATTGTTGATTCAATTCCGCCTGTTTTGCACTCAGGGTGTTAATTTCCTGGTCAATTTTCCGCAGGCGTTCCTGACTGATGCGATCCCGGTCTTCTAAGAGGGACAATCGCTCCATTTGCAGTTGCATTAACCGGCGGTCTAGGGCTTCTAATTCTTCCGGTTTCGAGGTAATTTCCATCCGCAATTTCGCCGCCGCTTCGTCAATCAGATCAATGGCTTTATCCGGCAAAAATCGCTCCGGTAAATAACGAATGGAAAGTACAACGGCAGAGACCAAGGCCGCATCGGCAATTTTCACGCCGTGATGTACCTCGTAGCGCTCCTTCAAACCCCGCAAAATGGCGACCGTATCGTCTAAACTGGGTTCTTCCACCCGGATGGGCTGGAACCGCCGCTCCAAGGCCGCATCCTTTTCAATGTACTTACGATATTCATCCAAGGTCGTGGCCCCGATACAGCGCAATTCCCCCCGGGCCAGCATGGGTTTGAGCAGATTACTGGCATCCATCGTGCCCTGGGTGGCGCCGGCCCCCACCACCGTATGCAGTTCATCCACAAAGAGAACGATTTGCCCCTCCGCCTGGGTGACTTCCCGCAGAACCGCCTGCAACCGCTTTTCAAAGTCCCCCCGATAGCGGGCACCGGCCACCAAACTGCCCAAGTCCAAAGAAATCAGGCGGCGATTTTTCAGGGATTCCGGCACGTCCCCGTTGACAATCCTCTGCGCCAGACCCTCGGCAATGGCGGTTTTCCCCACCCCCGGTTCGCCGATCAACACCGGATTGTTTTTCGTGCGCCGGGACAAGACCTGCACCACCCGCCGAATTTCCTCATCCCGCCCAATCACCGGGTCAAGTTTCCCCGCCCGAGCCTGCTCGGTCAAATCCCGCCCATAGCGTTCCAGGGCTTGGTAATGGGATTCGGGGCTGGCATCCTGCACCCGTTGGTTGCCCCGGATGGCTTTGATGGCGGTGATCAGTTGCTCGGTGGTCACCCCCAACCCCTGGAGTAACCGACGACCCAGGCGTTCATCCTCGCTCAACCCCAGCAAAAAATGCTCAACGGAAATCAATTCATCATTCCAGGTCAAGCGCTGTGCTTCCGCCCGGTCCAGCAGTAGGTCCAAAAACCGCCCCAGATACAACTGCCCACTCCCCTGATTTACCTGGGGTTGGCGACGGGCAAAGGTATCCAGTTGTTGGGTGCATTGCGCCAGGTCACAGCCCGCCTGTTCCAGCATCTTGGCGGCAAAATCGTTCTGCTCCAGCAGGGCTAACATCAGATGCTCGACTTCCAGTTGTTGTTGCCGGTAGCGCCGGGCGATGTCCTGGGATTTGACGACCGCTTCCCAGGCTTTTTCGGTAAATTTATTCGGGTCAGTGGGTTGCACGGGAACTCGCTCGAAACCTGTCTTAATTTAGTGTACGGGTGGGTTAGCTCAATTTTAACGATTCCCAGTCCCCTGGGCAGAATGGTTAAGTTACCACAGCCCTGCCCCAAACAACACCAACCACAGGGGCAAGGTCACCAGCAACAGCCCCAACCCCAGCCCAATCGCACTCACGGTCAAACCCGGTTCCAGCCCATACGCTTCGGTTAACACCAGCGTTGCCAGGGCAGGGGGCATTCCCGCTTGCAGTACCAGGAGTAACCGCAAACTAGCCGCCAGGGGAAAGAATTGCAACACCAGCCCCACCAACAGAGGCACCACCAGCATTTTGATCCCCAAACTCGCCCACACCGCCTGGAGTTTGCCCCACTGCCGGATTTGCCCCAGCCGCACCCCGGTCAACACCAGGGAAATCACCACCACGCCCCAGGCGAGGGTTTTCAGTCCCCCATTCAGCCAGTCCGGGCGAGCCACTGGGTAAAGGAGCAACGCCAGCAGTGCCGACCAGAGGATAGGATTTCGCACCACCGCCAACCAGGGTCGGGCTGACCGTTCCCCCAACCGAGCCGCCAACCACACCCCCAACCCGTAGGAACCGCTGAGGGTATTCGCCAAATCAAACACCACCGCCCAGGCGAAATAGGTCTGCCCCAGGAGAAACAAACACACCGGATACCCCACATAGCCCGTATTGCCCGCCATCGAGGTGAGAAGAAAACTGCCCTTGCGGGGAGACGACCAATGTTTGCCCCAGCCCGCCAACCAGAGTTCTCCCAGCCCCCATGCCCCACCAAACGCCAGCACCGACACCAACCCCGCCCACCACACGCTCCAGTCCAACTGCACATTCAGGACAAAACCCAAAACACTCACCGGCATCCCCACCCAAAACAAAAACTGCCCCACCCGGTGCAACCACTCCCGATGCACATAGGCACTGATCCCCCACCCCAAACCGATGCAAATGGTCAAGGTGCTGTACAATTTAATGAGCGCGACCAATTCCGCAGGCATGGGCAGGAACATTGCCGGACGCTTTTAGTGTAACGGCCAGTCCCCCAAAACTCAGAATTCCCCAGCGGGCAAAAGATAAACCACCGGAGCGGCCAAATCCTTTGGCAGTTGCCAACTTTGAAATTCCCGGAAGCTCACCCCTTGGGCTTGTAAGGCTTCTACCCCTAATCCATAGCCCAGAAATCGTTGGTCAGTTTCGATCAAAGACTCAATGTTATCAATGGTTTTTTTCAATTTGTTAAAAACCTTATCCCTACCTTTAGTCGTCACACCAAGTAAATTTCTCTCAATATCTGATTGGGGTAAAATAGCAGGGGGTAGCGCATCAATCCAATGACCAATATTGACATCATCATTAGCATCTAAATTTAGGGTGTTGCGTAACATTTCAAAAGTCGTGTTTTCGTCTATATATTTCGCCTGATTCTTCCATTGAAAGATGCGGGTAAGCCGAGTTAAATCTACCTCTGGTGATAATTTGGGATGTAAATAAATAATTGGTTTGTCCGTGAGCAGAATATCAATATATTGACGCAGGCGTTTGTTAATTTCCTGATGCCCAAATTGGAATCGTTGTACGGCTGTCTCTAATTCCTCCAATTCTAAATAACAGCGTGCTTCCATCAGATAGGCAAGATAAAGGGTCTGTAAATAGGCGGCAGTTATCCTCGATTTATAGGGTATTTGTTGATCCACCAAATCAGTATAGATATGTTGCGCTTCCAAAAAACGATTGATCGCCGCCATGGCACTGACCTGCCGATTATCCGACCGTTGCATACTAAAAGCATTTTGCGCCAAGTTAACCGCCGCCCGGAAATTGGCATAAAAACCCAAATCAATTTTATAATTAATACTTTTTAGCTGTGCTTGCATCAATTGCAAGGTTTTTTCTATCTGATTGAGTTTATCAATCACAATCGCAAACCCGACGACTGCCACCCCCACATGGAGTAAGCTGGCCGCTGTCGTCATCCCTAAAAGTGTATTCGCTGGCGTTGCCCCCGTATCCCGCAACCACATGACCACCTGTTTGGTATCCACATCCCGCACCACCCCGCCAATCCGCTCCAAACTGCCATTGCTCAAACCAGCCAAGATGTGGGCAGGCGCCTCAACCATTAAATTTAGGGCAACCATAGGCTTGGAAAAATTGGGGAATTGGCGACAAAACGACACCTGCTCATTCATTTATACTTCAAACAGGGCGATCTACATGGCAATCTCCAAGCATTTGCAAGACAAGTTAACAAGTTAATAAAATAAGGACACTTCTAAAAACGGGTCGCACGCCCTTGGTTCTAGGGAATCTCACTTCTCACTCCTTACTCCTCACTGCTCGTCGCAGGGGCACCGCCCCCGTATTTGGTTCTGGGAAATTTCTATTCGTTAATCAAGTAGGATCGCTATATATCAGCCATTTTAGCGCTCAAAATTATATTAGCGTCGATGTGAAATAGGGGGCTAGGCAGTGGCAACGGCGGTGAGATATTTACGCAAAAAGAGGCAGTTCTGCTGTTGTTCTGAATGGCGTTGGTAGTCCACTTCGTCGGCAAATTTTTGTAAAAAGACCAAGCCCATGCCGCCCTCTGGTTCCGGGTCTTGGAGCGTTTGGTCGAGTTCCTGCAATTTGCGGTTGAGGTCAAACCCAGCCCCCTGGTCCCAAATCCGCATTTCAATCCTGTCCGTAAATACATTGACTTCGACGGTGATGGGTGTGGCGGGGGGCAAATCCCGATGGGCGTGACGCACCGCATTGGTAAAGCCTTCCGTCAAAACCAACTGGCAAAACCACCACACTTCGTAGGTCAAGGGGGGCACATTAAACTGGGCAAACCAATCCAATACCTGGGTTAAGGCATTTATGTCCGAGTTGACCACAATCCGGCTGGTACTCAGGGCAGGAGTCACAAGTTTCCCAGGAAGCGTTTCAAGCGACAGTAAATATTTCGGCTATCGTAGATTATATGGCAAAAGTCCTAGTGATTGACGACGACCCCACGATGCGCTTGGTGTTGCAACGCAATCTCAAGATGCAGGGGCATGAGGTGACGGTGGCGGCGGATGGGGTGCAGGGGTGGCACTTCGCTCAGGAGCTACAGCCAGCGTTGGTGATCTGCGATTGGATGATGCCGGGGATGACGGGTTTGGAGGTGTGTCAACGGGTGCGCCAGTCCCCGGAGTTGGCGACGACCTTTTTTATCCTGCTCACGTCCCGGGATCAGGTGGCGGACCGGGTGCAGGGGTTGGACAGTGGGGCGGATGATTTTTTGGTCAAACCGGTTGATCCTAGTGAATTGCAGGCGCGGGTGCGGGCGGGGTTGCGGTTACACCAGTTGAATCAGGATTTACAAGACCAAAAACAACGCTTGGAACAGGAATTGGCGGAGGCGGAAAGCTATGTGCGCTCCCTGTTGCCTGCCCCCCGGCGGACGGGAGACATTACCACCGAATGGGTGTTTGTGCCTTCGACGGAGTTGGGGGGGGGATTGTTTTGATTACTTTGATGTGGATGAACATCGCTTTGTTTTTTATGTGATTGATGTGGCGGGGCATGGGGTGGGGGCGGCTTTGTTGTCCATTTCGGTGTTGAATTTGTTGCGCTCGGGTTCGGTGGCGGATGTGACCCAACCGGCGGCGGTGTTGGCTTTATTAAACCGGTTTTTCCCGATGGAACAGCACAAGGATAAGTATTTCACCGCTTGGTATGGGGTCTATGACCGTCGGAGTCGCTGTTTGACCTATGCGAGTGCGGGGCATCCGGCGGCGGTGCTGTGGCATGGACAGGGGATCGAGGTCCTGCCGGGACGGGGGTTGGCGGTGGGAATGTTCCCGGAGGTCACCTACCAAACCCAGGAACGGGTGATGCCGCCCGGGGCGAAGGTGTACCTGTTTAGCGATGGGGTCTATGAGATTCCGGTGGAACCCCAGGGGGAATTGTGGGGGCGGGAAGCCCTGCATCAACTGCTGGCGACCGGGATTTCCCCCCAGGCACTCCTCCCGAAAATTCCTCGCCCTGCCGGTGGGTGGCCGGATGACCTGTGTTTGTTGCAGGTTGGTTTTGCCTAGACCTTGCCGGGAGATGGGAAAAGTTATGGGAATTCCCATGTTTACTCCCCCGGTGACTGCCCGATGATACTAGGTGAATTAAAACATTTCTAAAAATGGTTCGCAGGGGCGTAACGGTGTATGGTTCTCGATAGCCTGCGTATTCGAGCGACATAACCGGCAATGGTTGCAAGAGATGCCCTGGTGATAATTATGAATTAAATTGTTAAGTTAAATATCTTAGAATGATGGAATCCAGCCAGCCCCACCTATGACCGAGCTTAGCCCTAGCTTGCGCCTGCGCCTGCAAACTCCCCTGCGGATTGGGGAGGTGGTGGTACACAGCCGGGTGTTCCAGTCCCCTTTGTCGGGGGTGACGGATTTGGTGTTTCGCCGGTTGGTGCGGCGGTTTGCCCCGCATTCGATGCTCTACACGGAGATGGTGAGTGCGACGGGGTTGCATTATATGCGCCAACTGCCCCGGTTGATGGAGTTGGACCCCGGGGAACAGCCGGTGGCGATTCAGTTGTTTGATTGTCGCCCGGATTTTATGGCGGAGGCGGCCCAGCGGGCGGTGGCGGAAGGGGCGGCTTTAGTGGACATTAACATGGGGTGTCCGGTGAATAAAATTACCAAAAATGGGGGGGGGTCGTCCCTCCTGCGACAACCGGAGTTGGCGGCGGCGATTGTGCAAGCGGTGGTGCGGGCGATCCCAGTGCCGGTGACGGTGAAAACCCGGATTGGCTGGAATGACCAGGAAATCAATATCCTGGAGTTTGCCCAAAGGATGGAGGATGCGGGGGCGCAGTTGCTCACGGTGCATGGGCGCACCAGGGCGCAGGGCTACCAGGGGTCGGCACGCTGGGAGTGGATTCGCCGGGTGAAGGAGGTGGTGCGGATTCCGGTGATCGCCAATGGGGATATTTTTTCGGTGCCAGCGGCGGTGGCCTGTCTGGAATTGACGGGGGCGGACGGGGTGATGTGCTCCCGGGGCACCCTGGGTTATCCCTTTTTGGTGGGGGAAATTGACCATTTTCTCCGCACGGGTCAGCAGTTGCCCGCCCCTACGCCGGTTCAGCGGTTGCAATGCGCCCGGGAGCATCTGTTGGCACTCTGGGAGTACAAGGGGGAGATGGGGTTGCGGCAAGCCCGGAAGCATTTGGCCTGGTACGCCCGGGAGTTTCCGGGGGCCGCCCAGTTGCGGCAGGCGGTGGCGCAGTTCCCAACCCTGGCGGAGGGGCTTGCCCTATTGGATCAGGCGATGGAGCGGTTGGCGGTACTGCCCCGGGAGGAACGGTTATGCGCGTAGTGGCGCAGATTTCCCCCTGGTTGACCTGGGGGTTGGCCTTGCCGCTGGTGGTGTTGAATGGCTGGCTGTTGCTGACGGCGGTCAATTACCTGCAACCCTTGGTGAACATTTTGGTCATTGCCACGGTGCTGTCGTTTTTGCTGGATTATCCCATTAAACTCCTGCAATCCTGGGGGATTCGCCGTTCCTGGGCGGTCTTGGGGGTGTTGTTGGTGGCTTTGAGTGGCTTGACGGTGGCGGGCATTACCCTGGTGCCGGTGCTCCTCAAGCAGGGGAATGAACTGGTGGTGCGGCTCCCCAATTGGTTGGCTTCCGGGACGGCGCAGTTGGAGGTGGTGGAGGCTTGGGCGCAGGCGCATCGGGTGAATTTGGATTTGAGCGGTTTGGCGGAACAGTTCACCACCGGGGTGTCCCGACAGTTGAAAACCCTGACGACGCAGGTATTGGGCTTGGCGGTGGATACGGTGGGCTGGGCGGTGGATGTGTTGGTGACACTGGTACTAACACTATACTTAGTTTTATTTGGGGAACGCCTGTGGTCGGGGTTGTTTTCCTGGTTTCCGGCCCATTTGGGGCTGTTGATCCGGGAGTCACTGCATCGCAATTTTTACAACTATTTCCTGGGGCAGGCCACGATTGCGGTGATTTTGGGTACCCTGATGACCCTGGCGTTTGTGCTGTTGCAGGTGCCTTTGGCCTTGTTATTCGGCTTGATTATTGGGGTGGCGAGTCTGGTGCCTTTTGGGGGGGCGGTGGGAATTGTGGTGATTAGTTTATTAATTACGTTGCAAAATGTGTGGCTGGGGTTGAAGGTGTTGGCGACGGCTTTGGTGTTGGGGCAAATGAATGAGCATCTGGTGGCGCCCCGGATTTTGGGGAATGTGGTGGGCTTGAATCCGGTGTGGATCGTGCTGTCTTTGTTGTTGGGGGCAAAATTGGCGGGGCTGTTGGGGTTGTTGATTGCCGTGCCGGTGGCGGGTTCGATCAAAAACGTGGCGGACAGTTTGCGCCAGCCCCGTCCCCCGGAAGCCCAACCCGTGCGGGAACCGGTGGTGGTTTAGGGCAACCGCAGGGATTTTTCCAGCCCCACCAGGTTTTCCTGCCAAGCCTGACTGTCCAGGGCAATCTGTTCAATCCGGGTGGCTAACCGCAGGGCTTTCAGGGCTTGTTCGCCGCCGACGGAGGGTTGATTGCCGCCCCGCACACATTGGACAAAATGTTCCAATTCGGCGTGCAGGGGTTCGATATTGCTGGTGTACACCCGTTCCACCAATTCATCCTGGCGGTAGAGGACTTGCCCCGCTTTTTGGCTGTGGCGATGGATGAGAATTTCGTTGTTCAAAAAATCCGCTTCCGTGAGGGAATTTTTGCCATGAATGGTCAAGCGCCGTACCTTGCGATGGGTGACTTTGCTGGCGGTGAGGGAGGCAATCGCCCCATTGGCAAAATTCAAGGTGGCGGTGACGTAATCCAAATAACCGGAACCGGAGGCATGGGTGCCGCTGGCGGTCAATTTTACCACCGGGGCTGCCGTCAATTCCAACAGCAAATCAATATCGTGGATCATCAAATCCAAGACCACGGACACGTCATTCGCCCGCTGGGAATAGGGGCTGAGGCGATGGGCTTCCAAAGCCAGGATTTCTTCCTGCTGGATCACCTTTTGCAATTCCAAAAAGGCCGGATTAAACCGCTCAATGTGCCCCACCTGCAAAATGCAATCGTATTCGGCGGCGGCATTCACCAGTAATTCCGCTTCGCTGATACTGGCGGCAATCGGTTTTTCCATCAAAATATGCACCCCTTGGCGCATACAGGTCATGCCCACCTCGTAGTGCAAGCGGGTTGGCACCGCCACACACACCGCATCCACGTAGGGGAGCAGTTCCCGGTAATCTTCAAAAAATCGCACCCGATACTTGCTGGCGAGTTCCAAACCCCGCTCCACATTCACATCCGCCACGCCCACCAACTGCACATCCTTGAGAAAACTCAGCACCCGCACATGATGCTGTCCCATGTTTCCCACGCCAATCACCCCCACCTGAATTGGGCGAATGGCACTCACACCAGCATTGGGGAAGGATGGCACCGGCGGTAACTCCTCAAAACACCAAATGCACCGACATCCAGGGTTATCCTAACACATTTCTGTAGGGTACACCGCTGGGCACCCGTGCCGAGGTTTGAGGGGGGCGGTGGGGTTAAGAATCGGGCAATCCCACTTAAATGATGAGTAAAAATTGCACCCTGAGAGAGCCAATATAGCTAGGTAGGTTAAGGTTGTCGCCTTAAAATTCATGGCTACGCCACGCAAGCTATGGGAAACCAATGTGGGGCTACGCCCAGCGACCCATATCATGTCAACCTTTGTATGCTTAGCTATAGTTCCAAGAAATTCCCCTGTTCTAGTTTTAATTAACTTTTTGATTCCCATAAATTGTCTGAGGTTGCTGTATGGGGGCGCAAATCAGTAACGATTAGATCAAGGGCACCTCTGTCAATTTTAAGTTAGCGCTAAGTTAGCGGTCACCGGGGGGCCGCCCCCGCCCTTGGTTCTGGGTAAGATGGGTATGCCACGCAGGCTATGGGTTAGCTCAGATAAATAAAGATGCCCTAAATTTCGATAAATGATCGGATAATAGTAAAACGTGTAAAACCTACCCAAGGGAAACACAGATGGCCTGGATCGATAACAACGGTCGCCTCGGGGGAAAAATCAGTGTGCTTGACCTCGCCGCCTTGGGGGTGGTGCTGTTGGTGGCGGTGGGGATTTTTCTGGTGCCCGGGGGAACCGGGTCGGTGGCACAGGTGGGGCCCAGTCGGGCGGTGGAAATTGACATGATGGTGCGGGGGTTAAGCATTGCCCGCCCCCAGGAGTTGGTACGCCCAGGGGACAAAGCCAGTTTCATCGTGCGGAACCAGCCTTCGGGGAGCTTGACGATTAAAAATCTCACCATTTTTCCGCCCCAAGTGGAGGTGCCCCAGCCGGACGGGTCAGTGAAGTTTGTGGAGGATACCCGTTCCCAAACCCGTTATCTGCGGGACATGATGATCACCCTGACGGGGACGGCGCAGGTGGCGGATGGGGGTGTGGTGGTGGGCAATAGCAAAATTAAGGTGGGGGTGCCGGTGGAACTGGAAGGGGCACAGTACAATTTGCGGGGTTCGGTCATGGATGTGCGGGTGGGGGCATGAACGGCGACCCTAACCTGGATTTTGAGGCGCAACTGCTCGCTTGGTGGCGGGAATTGGGTCAGGTCAAACACGGCAAATGGATGCGGCGGGCTTTGGAGGGGTTGTGGCGGCTTTCCCAGGCGGATTTGGAACGGTTGGACTGGAAAATTATCGCCGGGGCGATCCAGGATATGGAGCAGGGGTTTCGGGTGTTTCAGCCCTACCGCCGGGTGCGGAAAATCGCCCTGTTTGGTTCTGCCCGCTTGAGTCCCCAGTCGCCGGATTATGAATTAGCCCGGCAGTTTGCCCGCTGTATGGGGGAACAGGGGTTTATGGTGATGACCGGGGCGGGGGGCGGCATTATGCAGGCGGGGAATGAGGGGGCTGGTGCCGACCATTCCTTTGGCTTGAATATCCAATTGCCCTTTGAGCAGTCCAGCAATGCCTTTATTAGCGATAGTCCTCGCTTGATTGATTTCAAGTATTTTTTCACCCGCAAGTTGTTTTTCATCCGGGAAACTGATGCGGTGTGTGCGTTTCCAGGGGGGTTTGGCACGCAGGATGAGGTGTTTGAGGCGTTAACCCTATGCCAAAACGGTCGCTGTCCACCCATTCCCATCGTGTTACTGGATCATCCGGGCAGTACCTACTGGCGGGCGTGGGATGCCTATGTGCGGGAGTATTTTTGGCGCACGGATTTGATCAGCCCCCAGGATGTGGAACTTTACACCCTGACCGATTCTGTCGCCGTCGCCTGTGAGACGATTCGCCAGTTTTATCGGGTCTATCACTCCAGCCGCTATGTGCAGGATTATCTGGTTTTGCGACTCCGGCAATGGTTGAGCGATGACGTCGTGGCGCAGTTAAATCGGGAATTTCAGGACATTATTATTACGGGGGAAATTGAGCAGAGGTCGGCGTTCCCGGAGGAATTGGGGGATGATACGGGGGAATTGCCCCGCTTAGCCTTTCGGTTCAATCAACGGGATCACGGGCGACTTTATCAACTAATCCGGCGGGTGAATGAATTAGCCGCCAGCGACAATGACCACCCAGAACGACGTTAGGGAAATTGGGTAATTTGTAAAGAGATTTAAGGGCACCTCTATTTATTATCACCACTGGAAGATTATTTCGCTAAAATGTCCATACTATCGAGAACCAAGACGGGGGCGGTGCCCCTGCGAGCCCTTGTTCTAAACCCAGTTAGGATTGCTATAGTTACTCTGTTCTAGTTCAAGAATTTTATTAATTAGTGGTCTATAGAGTGTATTGTCCAGATGATCTAGAAACCAATTTTCATAATCGCCAGCAACTAGATGTTCTTGAATTAAACGCACTTCTTCTAAAAGAATCCAAAGGTTATGAGTGGCTCGATTACGAAATCCATGTACTAAATTTGCTGTTAACCCATCAATACCATATCGTTTACACGCTGGACATTTGCACTCAGCGAGCATCTCCCATTCCTTAGCGTCAGGTTTTCGACCCCGCCAACTTCCTAGATTAGCAACCATACGATCACCCTTTCCCGGTAATTGTACAATGCCACGTGCAGCCCGATTGCGCCATCCACTAGAATCAACCGAATTGATGCGTAATAATGCCGCAATGTGTAGAGTAATGGTTCCGCCAATCCCAAAAATATGGAGTTTTTTATCTCGAAATTCTTGGCGTATATGTATCAGCTTCTCCAAAATTTTCTGGGGGTGCATTGCTTTCGGAGCTTTAAGCAAGTTAGGCACAATTCCTCCTAATGCAATCACTCCTTTTTCCAGAAGAGACTTATGGGACTTAAAGCGGCTAAGATAATCTTCTAAAAGCGGACTGATATGCACAACAGGTATATAGTTCCCCTGTGAATAACAAATGTTCATATCCATTGTGCGATCAAGACACTTTTGTTGCTCTTCTAGGGTCATTTTAGGTGTGGGAATAAAATCTTGAGGAATGGGAAACCAATCAGGCTGAGCATTCTTGACAAACTCTGTATATTCCTCCACAGGTGTCTCACCCCCATGAGTAATGAAGTAGAAAGCTCCATTATCCAGATAGATTTTGATGTGACTGGGAACACCTAAGTAGTTATGGAGTCCTTGATCCATTGCCTTCCGTCTAAGAGCAGGCTTTTTATGAAAATCGGCATAGGAAATCATAATTGCTGTTAGTTCAGGCAAATAGTATTCAGAATCAGGATTCCAAACATCTGGCTTGAGCGAACTCAGAGTAGTTCCGGCAACTATTTGCACAAGCTTTGCCTCAAGTCAGTTGCGAGAGATAAGATATATAACGAGCCATAATCCGGTCTTCTGTCTGCTCAGTTATGAATTCTCCAAGATTCTTAGAGAAGTTATGTGCTTGAAGTGTTACGCTGGGGATTAAAAACATGACTGGTTCATCTTTTTTGTCAATCATAAATGAATGGTCTTCATCAATATCAGGAGTAGAGTACTGAAGAGAGTAGAAAATCTTTTTCATTATTGATTCAGGTGAACCGAGGGAGTCATGGTAAAAGAAATCATATCGAGGCAAAAGCAGTTCTGGACTTTTGCAGTGTCCCATGAAAAACATATAAAGATGACCAAGGTCACATAATTGACGAAAAGGTTGTATATTAAAACTAGATAAATTTTCATAGTGTGAGAAATAGGAATTCAAATCATTTAGATCGGCTTTTGTATTTAGATTTGCTCTTGTGGTAAATGAGCGACGAATCATACAAGTACAAATTGTTTCCCGCAAATTATCGCTTATAACCGACGGAGAAGAAAGAAGTAGTGTCATTGCTTGCCCGTCATTTAGTGTGTAATTCCCAGCTACCCATCTCTTATCTATGTATTTGCTTATGTACCAATCAACTAGCGCACTATAAACTTTTAGTTGAACACTTTTAGCAACACCGCAATAAATGATTCCAGCATCTCTGGCAGAAGTGAGGCAGTTTATAAGTTCACGAATTGCTTCACGAGTAAATTCTCCTCTTCTGTTAGCAAGGATAAAGTTATCTAAATAAGCATCTTGAGGAAAGAGACTACCATCTCTAAGAATGATATTTGGTGGTTTGTAATCGGGTTTCAAAAGGTATCGGTGATCAAACTTATATTGACCTACATCCATTGCAGAAGCAAGGCATCTTTGATAGTGTTCGGGTTCTAGTTCTTCCTGATAGGAAGGGTCTATTAACATCCATTGTAGTAATTCATCATCAGGTCGAGGATCAAACAAAGCTTCATACTCAGGTTTGCCCTGTTCTACTTTCAAAAGAGTACCGGCAGAATTATTAAGTACAAATGGAACTCGGCGCCTAAAGAAAGGAGCAGGGATAGGTACAGCACTTCGATGTTGGCTGACGTCAGACGATCCAATTAAGGGAACTACACCATTCCATATAGAATCATCTGCAGAAATTAAATTGAGAAAATACTTTCCTACAATATGTTTTTCAAGATGAGCACTAATCGATTCTTTATTGAAAGGGTCAACCCTCCATCCGGTTCCTCCCTGACGGGGATTATGTACTCGTATTTGCTCATAAGTCATACCAAAACCACGGATAGCAACCTGTTCGAGAAGACGTGATAATCGAGGTGCTTTAGTTGAGTCTTGCTCAATAGTACCTTTTAGGTCTGTTAGAAACTCTAAATATAGCTCTCGTGGATCTTTTTCCAGTAGTTGATTCCGAGCTAATTCGATTGTCGTATTCCAAGCCCTTTCAGAATCAACAATCCGACTCATAATATCAATTGTTCTAGTCACTGGATCGTAACTAGCCAAATCTTCACGACTAAAAACTGTAGCAGATTTAATAATTGAGCCAAAATCCAACGATAACTGCTCCGTGTTTTGAGATTCTTGCTGAGGGTTACGTCTTCGAGGCATTATTCCCCACCTTGAGTCTTTAGCTCTTCGATTATTTTTATCCATTTTTCTTGCATTTCCTCAAAAATATTGGGTGTCTTTCCTCCCTCTGAATCCTCCGTATTTCTCTTTCTGATTCTAACTGGTATGGTATGCTTTACGCTTTCATAAGTTCCAGAAAGTAAACAAGTTCCTTGAGGCATTTTAGGTAAAGCACGAAGCATTTCATCTGTTGCATCTGCCTTGACACCCTTAATAGCATCAAGTTGATCTGGCTCTAGTGCAAAGACTAATCTGGTGTTACATTGCCGAATTGTACTTTTATCAATATCCACTGGGCTTTGAGTTAGAAGAACCATACAAATTCCATGATGCCTACCAATCCTCACACCTTCCCTGATGATTTGCTTACACGGACTACTTGTACCTTCTGGGACAAATAAATGTGCTTCATCAATCACCGCTACATAGGGAGGGATATGATTACGAAGACGTAGATTTTGTAGTTCTCGGAGAACTGCGGTTGCTACAGACTGTAATTGTGAAGATGTAAGTTTTTTGCAATTTATAGTGACACATGGATATAAGAATTTTCGCCAATCTGCTACTCCATGTCCAAAAATTTTGAGCTTTGCAAGGGTGCCTAATCTACGCTGTACTGCATCAATTACTCTTGGAATATCCCCTTCCTTAGCAGTTAGTTCTGCGGATACCTCTGGAATTTTAGCTAAAACATCGTCTAGTGTGAATTTAGCCATATCCTCATTGGTCAGTTTAGTTTGAAGTTCACCAAAAGCCTTTGCTACAATGTCACACTGCAAGGGACTTTTTTTCATTGCCTCTGGTAGCAGATCTAAAAGTTCCGATTCGGTTAGTGAAGAAATCCGAATACTAAAATCTTTTCCAGGTTCAACAACTACACCACCTAGTTTTTTAACCAACTCGGAATATTCATCCTGAGTATCAATGAACACAACAGGGAGTTTGTGTTTTTGAACGAGTTCTTCAGTAATAACTCCCATTGCATAACTTTTACCACTACCTGTAGTTCCACAGATAAAAAGATGACGCTGAATTGATTGACGCTTTAGGATAATCTTTGAGATGGTTCCACTAGTGGTTTCACCAATAAATAACCCTTGATTTTCGTCTTGTTCAAGTCCTAATGTCTGGACTATCTCATTAACATCAGCAATAAACACATCAGCACCTGAATTAGGAAGATTCTGAGGTGCCCTTGTTTCTGTTTTTATTTTCTTTTCACCATTTTCAACAAACTCCCGGTTAAAAATCTCTTCAATTAAATCTGCCTCAGCTAAGCGAAAGATTTTTGTGCTGTCTTCTTCTCTCGGATACACCTTTGGTATTTTCAAAGCATCACGTACACCAACGCTTTCGACACTCTCATTTGGATTACATTCATAAGCACTACGAATCCGTCCAATAAGAATAGTTTGCTCATTA
This sequence comes from Synechococcus sp. C9, assembly GCF_022984075.1. NCBI lineage: Bacteria > Bacillati > Cyanobacteriota > Cyanophyceae > Synechococcales > Synechococcaceae > Synechococcus > Synechococcus sp. C9. The sequence goes on from NZ_JALAAD010000001.1 coordinate 670,600, forward strand.
CGCATAACTGGAATCCGAACAAGTGTTCCAGGCTTTAAATCTTGACCCGCCTTTAACTTAATCCTAACAGTTTCAAACGTTGGGGTCTCCTGATCAGAAATTACCGTGCCAACAACCAGTTGATTGTTGCTATTGGCGACTGTCTTAACTGAGGGATTCTCATCACTAGAAAAACTTTTCATGTTCTATTTCTCCTGTAAACAACTAAATCTGTGCATCTAAAAGAACTGGAATTCCTAGTTCCCTTAATAATTTCTTTGCATTACCCGTGTGGAAGCTACTCACTGGCAATCCAGTAATTTGACTGACCAACCATTTTGGGGCTACTCGCAGATCATCAACCTGCACATACCAAGATTGGTAACGGGTGGCTCTCTCATCCTGGGTGGTGAGCGCCTGTCTGGCAATATCAAGGACTTGCTCTACTGTTAAAGTCACCTCAACGCCTCTAATGCGACCTGTTCCTTTCGTAGAAGCCAAATCCTGCTTGGTCTCCAAACTGGATGCTCCATAAAGCCAATTGTACAGAACCGACAGCTTTCTGCCCATTCCGCCAGTGGCAACTTGGACTGATAAACTATCTGGGATTATAGTTTCATGGTCACAGATTACTTCAAGATACTCTTTTCCTAAGCAAATCAAAAGATTTGTATAAGATTTTCTGTTAAGAATTGTTTCTAGCTCCGTGATAACCTGATGGCGTAATTCATGGACTTGTCCCTTCGTCAGCCTGCGGTCATAGTAGGGTAAGTGGTAGTCAGCAGAGATTAATCCATACTTCGCCGAGAGAATTCTGACATCAACAGATGGGGTTAAATTCTGGTTTAGGTATCGGCGCAATACACGGTAGGCAGGTCCATCGTAGCGTTCGATTGCCGGTAATAGTTGTTCATCAAACTTCTTACGCTGAGAACAATTTAGTAACAATAGTCTCGATAAAGTGCTTTCTGCCAACATATCCAATTAACCAAGAAACTATAGCAATCCTACTTGATTTACATTAGCTTGCGTGCCGTAGGCATACAAAAAGTTTCCAGAACCAAGGACGGGGGCGGTGCCCCTGCGACTCCTGTTCTAAACTCATTTAGGATTGCTATAGTTTCAAATAAGTTTGCGACAGACGAAGTAAAAGGGATAGAGATTCATGGGTCTTTGTGAGTTAGACATATCGAATTTGATGATTTCATTTCCAAAAAATAAGCTCCCCAGTTGCCCAGGGAGCCACGCAAGTTTAGAACTAAAAACCCAATTTAGCCGGGGCAGACGGGAATGTTGTTGGCATTCAACTGCACCTTGCCCGGGTCGCCATTGATTTGGATGGGCACTTCTTCCTTACCCACTTGCCGGAACATCACCCCCCGTTGCTTGGAGCAGGTGCTGATGGTGCTCGCCCACTTTTTCAGCAGGTCGTTGAAGTTCTTCTGGTGGGCAGGGATGTCGTCCAGGTTTTGCACCCCATCCCCAGTGTAATCCCGGAAGGGAGGGATTTTGAACTTGTCACTCACCGGGGTAGCAGAGGTACCACTGACTTTCTTGATGCCAATTTTGAACGGCTCCATGCTCCGCTCGATGGCGAAGGGATGCTCGTAGTAGGAGGGCTTGGGAAACTGAATCGTGGTTGTGGGCTGATTCCACAGGTAGGGCTTGGTAAAGGGAGGCCAAGCTTCAGATTTAGCCGCCGTGGTGGTCATCACCGGGGGTTCGTACAGTTTCGGGGCGGGTTGGGCACTCGCCGGAGCCATTGCCGCCGCCAGCACCGTGCCAGCTACGGACAAGGAAAATAACATTTGGGGACGCATAGCCATAACTCCTCAACAGTTAAACGATTTGATGCGATGAAGCCAAAATCCACCACAAAAATTTGTGGCGAAGTTAACCAAATTTTAGCAGGAAATACCCAGGATTTGGCTAACGGATTCCCAACTTTAACCTGGTGATAACCTGGGGCTGGGAAATTCCTTCTTGAGTGTGGCGAATCTCGTCCCAGAAGTCAAGGCTTTAGAGGGAGCCACCCGTACCGCTGATGCGTGCCGCCCATTGTTTCAGCAAGGTGTTGTAGTTTTTTTGGTGGGCAGGGATGTCGTCCAGGTTTTGCACCCCATCCCCGGTGTAGTCCCGGAAGGGGGGGATTTTGAACTGATCGGTGATGGGGGTATTGCTGGTGGTGACTTTGGCGGGGGTTTGCGCTAGGGCGGGAGCCGTCAGAGCGGTGAGGCATAGGGTGGTCAGCATCCAAAGGTGGGGACGCATGGGGCAACTCCTCAAAAATGGGGTGAAAAGGCTGGGGAATGCCCTATTTTATCCCTGGCTCACCCCTGGATCAAGCGGCGGGCGGTTTCCACCAGCCAACGGCTACTTTGGGCGAGGAGGGAGGGTTCGGGGTCAGGGGGCATGGGGGTGAGGATTTCCGTGTCGGGGGTGTCGGGGATGGACACCTGTTCCAGGGCTTTGAGGACATCGCTGGTTTTGGCGTAGCGTTCCCAGGTCTGTTCGCATACCATCTTGTCAAGTACCTGAGCGAGGTCTGCCGGTACGTCCGGGCGGTGGTCTCGCCAGCGCAGTTGCCCCGTACCGTCCTGGGCTTGCCATTGGCTGGGGGGTAAACCGGTCAGGGCTTGGATGGCGATGATGCCGACGGCGTAGATGTCACTGCTGAACCGGGGGCGACCCGCATATTGCTCGCTGGGGGCATACCCCCGGGTACCGACGGCGATGGTTTCCTGTTTTTGGTTGGCACCCCGGCATTGTTTCACGGAGCCAAAGTCAATCAGGACGAGTTTGCGATCCCGGCGGCGGCGGATGATATTGTCCGGTTTCAAATCCCGATGGATCACCTGATGATGATGCACAAAGGCGAGGATATTGAGAATTTCTTGGATAAGTTGGATCACCCGCTGGGGATGGCAGGGGGCGGTTTGCGCCAGTTCCTCGCTCAGCAGTTGACCGTCAATGTACTCCTGCACCAGGTAAAAATCCTCGTCCTGCTCAAAATACGCCAGCAGGGCAGGGATTTGGTCGTGTTTGCCCAGCACTTCCAGGGTTTCCGCTTCGGCTCGAAACAGACGGCGGGCCACGTCCATGCGGGTGGGGTTGTCCCGGGCGGGTTGGAGTTGTTTGACCACACAGGCGGGGGTGCCGGGGCGTTGCAGGTCTTCGGCTAGGTAGGTGTGCCCAAACCCACCGGTGCCCAGGGTGCGTAAAATCCGATACCGTCCGCCCAAATACCGATCCAAATTCACCCGCAGGCGTTCTTCCTGGAGTTTGTCGGCGTGGGCGCGGGCATTGCTGATCGCCAGGGCGGCTTGGGCGGCAAGTGCCATCAATCGCTTCAGGTGGCTGGCGGTGTACTCCACCGGGGTCTCGCTGGTGACGTTGATCACCCCAAGCACCCCGGCTTTGGTGGTTAGAGGGGCACACATCAGGGCATGGATGGGGATCAAACCGGGCACAAACCGGGCATCTTGGCTGACATCGTTGACAATTTCCGCCCGCCCCGTCTGGAACACATGACCGGCAATCCCCATCCCCGGCGGGAAATAGGTCTGCTCAACCGGGGGACCATAACTGCTGACCACCTCTAAGACCTGCGTATGGGGATTGTAGAGCATCAAACAGCCCTGGGTGCCCCCCAACAGGGCTTGGGTTTCCCCGATCACCAAATCCGCCAGGGCTTGCAAATCCAGGGTGGCGTGCATTTTTTCCGCCAAATCATAGAGCAGATTCACCTCCCGGTAGCGGTCGAGGGTCTCCTGCGCCAGGGTGCGCTTGGCTTGTTCCTGGTTGACAACGTACTGCAACCACCGAGCCAGGAAGGTCGCCTGGGAACCGTACACCCAGCCCAGAATTTCCCCTTCGTTGTGAATTTTTGCCGCCGTGCCGCCAGTTAAGGTGCCTGCGAGGAGATTGCCGCTGGCATCGGTCACACCCCACGCCTGCCCCTGGGTCATTTCCCCCAACAGTGCCGCCAATTCCGGCTGGTGGAGGAGTTTTTTGAGCTTGACCTGCGTCATGGTGCGAACCGGATGCTTAAGCCCATCCTAGGGTAAATTTTATTATGTTTCATTGTTACAAATTGTCATAGTTTCGGCGGGGAGCCACCAGCCCCTAAAATGGGGAAAGCAATTCATACGGGAGCCGCACCAATGTTTTATGGGTCAGCGATTGCCGGAGCTTCTGAAGTCACGGAAGCCAATCAGCGTTTGTTTCGTTATGAAGTGGTGGGGTTGCGCCAAAGTGACCAGAGCGACCGCCGTAATTTTCCCATCCGCAAAAGTGGCAGTGTGTTTCTTACGGTGCCCTACAACCGCATGAATGAAGAAATGCGCCGCATCACCCGTTTGGGCGGCAAAATCGTGCGGATTGAAGCCCTGGGGAGTGCCAACGGTCAGCCGGGGTGACGGTCGAGGAAGCGATTGCCCAACTCCAGTCCCCGGATGTGAGCCAGCGGTACTATGCCGCCTGGTGGTTGGGGCGGTTTCGGGTGAAAGCCGCAGTCCCGGCGTTGCTCCTTGCCTTGCAGGATGAATCGGACCGCACGGCATTGGGGGGCTACCCTCTGCGGCGGAATGCGGCACGTGCCCTGGGGCAGATTGGGGATCCGCAGGCAATTCCGGGGTTGCGCGCCTGTTTGCAGGTGGCGGATTTCCAGTTGCGGGGGGCGGCGGCGACGGCTTTGGGGCTGTTGGGGGCAGTACAGGTGATTCCCGATTTGGTGGCATTGCTGACCGCTACGGGGATTCCTTCAGCTTTGGGTACGGAGGAATTGCCCCAACCCTATCCGGCGATTCTGCTGGCGTTGGGACGCTTAAATGCCCAGTCAGCAATCCCCGCCATTCAACCGTTTCTTGCCCATTCTTTACCCAGAGTGCAGGGGGCGGCTCTCTGTACGATGTATGTACTGACCCAGGACACCCAGTACATTGACCAGTTGTTGCAGGTGATCAACGGGGCGGACACCCGGTTACAGCGGGTGCTGTTGGGGGATTTGGGGGAAACGGGCTATCTGCCAGTAGCGGCGGCGATGGCGCAAACTCAGGCGGAACCCAGTTTTAAGCTGATGGGTCTGCACCGACTGCTCAGTCAATGGTTAAGCACGCAGTCCCAACCGCTTGATTGGCAGGCGCTGGGGTCGGTGTTTGCCCTGATGGATGGGTTGCTTTAGGCGGTTTTGTAATAATCCGGTTCGTTCCCCGGTTTCCATTTGATGTTGCACCCGATGCTCGCCCGTTGGTCGGTGGGGATGGGCTGACCGCTCAGCAGGGCATCAATGGCGGCACGTAGGTCTTTGCCGGTGACGGGAATGGGCGGGTCGCTCTTGGGGCGGCTGTCGTCGAATTGCCCCCGGTACACCAATTTGCGCTCCCGGTCAAACAGGTAAAAATCCGGGGTGCAGGCGGCTTGGTAGGCTTTGGCAACCGCTTGGGTGGCGTCGTAGCACAAAGGAAACGTAAAACCCAATTCTTTCGCCATTTCTTTGAGAGATTCCGGGCTGTCGTCCGGGTATTTTTCCGCATCGTTGGAACTAATCGCCACAATCCCCAAATCTTGATTTTGATAATCCCGTCCCAATTGCGCCAATTGGTCTTGAATGTGTTTCACGTAGGGGCAATGGCGGCAAATAAACATCACCAACAACCCAGTTTTACCCGCAAAGGTATCCAAACTAATCATGTTGCCAGTAACCACATCCGGCAGGTGAAATGCCGGGGCGGGGGTGCCCAAATCAACCATGACTGAGGGGGTGCGTGCCATAATCCCAACTCCTAAACCCGATGGTTTTGCGCTTGCCTTTATTATGCCGGTTCGGGGGACGGGACGCTAGGACGTTGCAAAGGAAACCCTAGGGCTTCCCGCTGTTGTACATACAGTTGGGCGACCTGGCGAGCCAGCTGGCGAATCCGACCAATGTAACGGGTGCGTTCGGTGACAGCAATCACCCCCCGGGCTTCCAGCAAATTAAACGTGTGGGAGCATTTCAAAACGTAATCCAAGGTGGGGGTGACGAGTTTTTGGCTAAGTAATTGTTGGGCTTCTTTTTCGTAGAGGGTGAACAATTGAAATAAAATATGGGGGTCAGCGGCTTGGAAATTGTAGGTGCATTGTTCGATTTCATTTTGCAGATAAATTTCCCCATAAGTTACCTGGTCATTCCAGCGAATATCGGTGATTTTATCCACATTTTGCAGATACATTGCCAGCCGTTCCAACCCATAGGTAATTTCAATGGCGACCGGATGGCAATCCAAACTGCCACACTGCTGAAAGTAGGTAAATTGGGTGATTTCCATGCCGTCTAACCAAACTTCCCAACCCACGCCCCAAGCGCCCAGGGTGGGGGATTCCCAGTTATCTTCCACAAAACGAATGTCGTGTTCTTCGGGGGCAATGCCCAAACAACGCAGGGATTCCAAATAGGTTTCTTGAATGCCCGGTGGTGAAGGTTTAATTAACACCTGATATTGAAAATAATGCTGAAAGCGGTTGGGATTTTCCCCGTAACGCCCATCCCCCGGACGACGACAGGGTTCCACATACGCCACCGCCCAGGGTTCCGCACCCAACGCCCGCAAAAACGTGTGGGGACTCATGGTGCCCGCCCCTTTTTCCACATCGTAGGGCTGGAGAATCACACACCCCTGCGCCGCCCAAAATTGGTGCAATGCCGCCTGTAGTTCCTGAAAATTCACCTGCTCACCCCGTAACCGTCTTGTGTCTATACTGAAGGCTTGAGGGTTCCCGTGACAAGATGACCCACCCGAAATTACTGGTTTTGGATGACGACCCCACCGGCTCCCAGACGGTGCATGGCTGTTTGCTCCTCCTGCGTTGGGATGTGGACACGTTGCGCCTGGCACTGGCGGACGCATCACCCCTATTGTTTATCCTGGGCAATACCCGTGCCCGAACGCCTGCGGAAGCCGCCCAAATTACCCGGGAAATTTGCCAAAATCTCCGGCAGGTGGTGGGGGAAGATTTATTAAAAAATTACCTGGTCATCAGCCGTTCGGATTCCACGTTGCGTGGGCATTATCCCCTAGAAATTGACGTGATCAATCAGGAATTAGGCGGGTTTGATGCCCATTTGCTCATTCCGGCGTTTATCGAAGGGGGCAGAATCACCCGGGACAGTGTGCATTATTTAATTGTGCAGGGAACGCCCGTGCCGGTGGATCAAACGGAATTTGCTAAAGATTCGGTATTCGGGTATCGCTCTGCCTATTTACCGGCTTATGTGGAAGAAAAAACCGGCGGTAAGATTCTGAGTAACAATGTGGTGCGTTTTACTTTGGATAAAATCCGTTCCGGCTGTGATGAATTGTTACTGAGTTTGCACAATAATGCCTGTGGGGTGGTGGATGCGGTGACCCAGGAGGACTTAAATTTATTTGCCCAAGCCCTCTATCGCACCCATGCCCAGGGCAAACGGTTTCTCTTGCGTTCTGCCGCCGGAATTATCAGTGCCTTAGCCCAATTGCCCCCCCAACCCGTCGCCCCGGAATTGATGTCGAATTATGTCCGAGGCACTTTACCCGGCGTGGTGATTGTGGGTTCCCATGTGCAGTTGTCCACCCGGCAGGTTCAGCATTTATTGCAACAGGAATATGTGCGGGGGATTGAATTAGCGATTACCCAATTACTCCAGGGCAAAACCCCTTTAGAAGTGGTCGAAATTGCCGTTGAATTAATTAACCAAACCCTGAATCAAGGTTTAATTCCTGTCATTTATACGCCCCGTGAGGAATTGCAATTTCCTGATACCCAAACCCGCTTAAATTTCGGTCGGCAGGTGGCACAGGTGACCTCCCTATTGGTGCATCATTTGCCCGCAGAAATTGGCTTTCTGGTCAGCAAGGGGGGGATTACATCCAACGAAATTCTCAGTCACGGGTTGGATTTAACTGCCGTGCGCTTACTTGGGCAAATTGCGCCGGGAATTAATGTAATTCGCACCCCCAAGGATCACCCCCAATTCCCCAATTTACCCGTGGTGATCGTACCGGGCAATGTGGGGGACGAGGCAATTTTAACCACGATTGTCCAGCGGTTAAACCCCCGGCAAACCTAAGCCCCCCGTGAGGTCGTCCATTTTTTGCTTCATCGTGGCGGTGGACTCATCGTAAGCCGCCTTGAGTGCCGTAAACACCAATTCCGACAGTTCCCCAGCCCCTTTTTCCAGTGCCGCTGGCGCAATCTCGACCCGCCGGGGTTCCTGGTTGCCGCTCAGCACCACCTTGACCGCCCCTTCGGCTGCTTCCCCGACGATTTCCATGCTGTCCAATTCCTGTTGCATCTGGATGGCGCCCTCTTGCACCTGTTGCGCCTTTTTGATGGCATCGGCAAATTCCTTCATCTTGCCCAGCCCGAACCCGAACCCTTTCCCCTGAGTCATGTGTCCAAATGCCTCCACGTTCAAATGCTTTCAGACTACCACACTCGCCCCCCCAATGCGCCCATCCGCCAGTGCTAGGATAAATAATGCCCATTCCTATCCCTCTGTTGGTCGCACATCCATGTTAAAACTTCTGCTCGGTGACCCCAATCAGCGCCGCATCAACCAGTACAAGCCGCTGGTGGTGGAAATCAACCTGCTGGAAGAGGAGATGCAGAGGCTTTCAGACGAGGAATTGCGGGGGAAAACGGCGGAATTTCGCCAGCGTTTAGACCGGGGGGAAAGCCTAGAGGATTTGCTCCCCGAAGCCTTTGCCGCCGTGCGGGAAGCGGGAAAACGGGTACTGGGACTGCGCCATTTTGACGTGCAGTTGTTGGGGGGGATGGTGCTCCACGAGGGGCAAATCGCCGAGATGAAAACCGGGGAAGGGAAAACCCTGGTGGCGACCCTGCCTGCCTATCTGAATGCCCTCACCGGCAAAGGGGTGCATATCGTGACGGTGAACGATTACCTCGCCCGCCGGGATGCGGAATGGATGGGGCAATTGCATCGGTTCATGGGCTTGAGTGTTGGGTTAATTCAACAGGGGATGGATGCCAGCGAACGGCGCAAAAATTACGCCTGCGATATTACCTACGCCACCAATAGCGAATTGGGGTTTGATTACCTGCGGGACAACATGGCAACCAGTATCGAAGACGTGGTGCAACGGAATTTTCACTACTGCATTATTGACGAGGTGGATTCGATTTTGATTGACGAAGCCCGCACGCCTTTGATTATTTCCGGTCAGGTGGGCGACCCGGAAGAACGGGAAAAGAAATATATCACCGCCGCCCAGGTTGCCGCCCAACTCCAGCGGGATGAACACTACGAAGTGGATGAAAAAAACCGGAATATTCTCCTCTCGGATGAAGGCTTTATCCTGGCGGAAAAAATCCTGGGCGTTACGGATTTATACGACCCGGAAAACCCCTGGGCGCACTATGTCTTCAATGCCATCAAAGCCAAGGAATTATTTATCAAAGATGTGAACTATATCATTCGTAATGATGAGATTGTAATCGTGGATGAATTTACCGGGCGGGTGATGCCAGGGCGACGCTGGAGTGATGGACTGCACCAGGCAATCGAAGCCAAAGAGGGGGTGCCCATTGAACCGGAAACCCAAACCCTCGCCACCATTACCTATCAAAATTTCTTTTTGCTCTACCCGAAATTGGCGGGGATGACCGGCACGGCAAAAACCGAGGAAGCAGAATTTGGCAAGATTTACAAATTAGATGTGACCACCATTCCCACCAACCGCCCCAATGTGCGGAAGGATTTACCGGACGTGGTGTACAAAACGGAGACGGCGAAATGGCTGGCGATTGCGGAGGAATGTGCGGAATTACACGCCCTCGGTCGCCCAGTTTTGGTGGGGACAACCAGTGTAGAAAAATCCGAACTTTTATCTTCATTACTTCAACAGCGGGGGATTCCCCACAATTTGCTCAACGCCAAACCGGAGAATGTGGAGCGGGAGGCGGAGATCGTGGCGCAGGCGGGGCGCAAAGGGGCGGTGACCATTGCCACCAACATGGCGGGGCGGGGGACGGACATCATCCTGGGGGGGAATGCGGAGTACATGGCACGCTTGAAGGTGCGGGAGTATTTTATGCCCCGGTTGGTACTGCCGGAAAGTGAGGATGGGTTGAATGTTTTTGCGTCCCTTTTGGGGCAAAGCCGGGCTGGGGGTGTGGGGTTTGGCACGGGCAAGAAAATCAAAACCTGGAAAGCATCCCCCAACATTTTCCCGACGGAGTTGTCCCCCGAAACAGAGCGGGCGTTGCGGTCAGCGGTGGATTTTGCGGTGCAGGTGTACGGGGAGCAGAGTTTGCCGGAGTTGGTGGCGGAGGATAAAATTGCGATTGCTTCGGAGAAAGCCCCGACGGATGACCCGGTGATTGCCCGGTTACGGGAGGCTTACAATCTGGTACGCCGTGAGTACGAAGTTTATACCAAAGCGGAACATGACGAGGTGGTCAAACTGGGTGGGTTACACGTGATTGGCACGGAGCGGCACGAGTCCCGGCGGGTGGATAACCAACTGCGGGGGCGGGCGGGGCGGCAGGGAGACCCGGGCACCACTCGGTTTTTCCTGAGTTTGGAGGACAATCTCCTGCGGATTTTTGGCGGGGAGCGGGTGGCGGCGTTGATGAATGCCTTCCGGGTGGAGGAGGATATGCCGATTGAGTCGGGGTTGCTCACCCGGTCTCTGGAGGGGGCGCAAAAGAAGGTGGAAACCTATTATTACGACATCCGCAAACAGGTATTTGAATACGACGAGGTGATGAATAACCAACGCAGGGCAATTTATGCAGAACGCAGACGGATTTTGGAGGGGCGAGACCTGCGGGAATTGGTAATTCAATACGCTGAAAAAACCATTGATGATATTATTGCCGCTTACATCAACCCGGATTTACCCGCTGAGGAATGGAATTTAGCTGGAGTGGTGGAAAAAGTCAAACAATTTATTTATTTATTGAGTGATTTAGAGGCGAGTCAATTAGAGGATTTGAGCATTCCAGAAATGCAGGCATTTTTGCACGAACAAGTCCGCATTGCCTATGACCTAAAGGAAGCCCAGGTGGAGCAAATTCGTCCGGGTTTGATGCGGGAAGCGGAACGATTTTTCATCCTGCAACAGGTGGATACCCTTTGGCGGGAGCATTTGCAACAGATGGATGCCCTGCGGGAGTCGGTGGGGTTGCGGGGTTATGGGCAACAAGACCCCTTGATTGAATACAAAATTGAGGGCTATGAATTATTCCAAGATATGATGACCAATATCCGCCGCAATGTGGTGTATGCCCTGTTCCAATTCCAACCCCAGGTGCAACCGGTCGCCAGTTAGTTTTTGTATGAATCTTAGTAATCATTAGGGCACCTCTATAAATTCTTGGTTCTGGGTACTATGGGTATGCCAACGATGAGATTTATGGTTGGCTCCAATAATAGCAGTCCTAAATGAGAATGGAACAGGGGTCGCAGGGCACCGCCCCGTTCTTGGTTCTCAGTAATCTTATGATGCCCAAGAATCTTTTAGCATTGCCGTATAAAAGCAGTTCGTAATTGTTCAGGGATTGCCCACAGGTTTTGCCCAGACTTTGGACAAAAAATTTAGAAAAAGAGATGGCTTTCCGGTTGGATATTGATTTCCATCGGCACGGCGGCAGGTTCACTTTGCAGGGCGTAAAGAATCGCTTGGGCGGCAGTTGCCGGGCGCAACATTTTCGTGCGATCTACTTTGAGAGGAATCTCATCCCAAAAGGGCGTATCCACCCCGCCGAAATAAAATAAAGTAACTTTAATGCTGTAACGGCGCAATTCATCAGCCAAAACTTTGCTCAACCCCACCGCCCCAAATTTGGACGCACAGTACGCCGCCGCCATCGGCATGGTATGTTTGCCCAAAATGCCAATCACATTGCAAATATGACCAGCCCGCTGGGTTTTCATCACCTGTGCCGCCGCCTGTAGGGTGTAAAAATTCCCCTGGAGATTCACCGCCAATTGGGTCGCCAAATCCGCCGGTGTCAGCTTGTCCCAGGGTTTGAGAATCCCAATTCCAGCGGCATTCACCAGTACGTCAATCCGACCAAAGGTAGCCACCGCCTCATTCATCAGGTTTTGCACCTGCGCCGGGTCGGTAATGTCCGTGGGTACTTTTAAGCCACCGGGGGCGGATAGAGTGTCCAACGCCTCTGGATGCCGCCCTGCCAAAACCAACTTTGCCCCCAAGGGATGCAACCGCTCGACCACGGCTCGCCCAATCCCCCCGGTAGCACCCACCACGACAATGACTTTATCCTGCAACATCTGTTACATTTCTTAAAACTCTGTTCACTATAGCAAATCGGGTGAGCGTGTCACAATGGGCGGGGAGTAGGGGGCAAAGCGGGTGCGAACGGGATTGCTGGTGGCGGTGGTGGTGATGACCTATGTGGGGTTGGGGCTGGGGCGTTGGCCGGGGGTGGGGCTGAACCGACCGACGATTGCCTGGGTGGGGGTGGCGGGGGTGGTGGCCTTGGGGGGCATGACGGTGCCGGGGGCGTGGCAGGCGGTGGATGGGCGGACGATGGTGTTTTTGCTGAGCATGATGCTGGTGAATGGGGCGTTGACCGAGGCGGGGGTGTTTGGGTGGCTGTTGCAGGGGTTGGTGCGCCACAGTCGGCATCCCCTGGGGCTACTGCTGGTGGTGACGGGGGGGACGGGGGTGCTGTCGGCGTTTTTGCTGAATGATACCTTGGCTTTGGTGGCAACACCCTTGCTCCTGCGGGTGACCCAAACTTTGGGGGTGAATCCGGTGCCCTACCTGCTGGCCTTGGCGGCGGCAACGAATGTGGGTTCCGTGGCGACCCTGGGCGGCAATCCCCAGAATATTCTGGTGGGGGGGTTGTCTGGGATCAGTTATGGCTGGTTTGCCCAGGTGATGGTGCCGGTCGCAGTGGTGGGGTTGCTGTTGGTGGCGGGCTGGGTGTGGCTGTTGTATCCCGAGGTGCGTTCCCGGCAACGGTTTCCGGCGGTGACCTTGGCGTGGACAACACCGGCGCAGGGGTTGGGGTTCCATCTGCTGGTGACAGGGGGGTTACTGTTGGGGTTGGCGGCGGGGGTGCCCTTGGCGGAAGCGGCGTGGGTGGGGGCGGCGGTACTGCTGTGTCGCCACGGACGGCATCCGGAAACCTTGCTGGCGCAGGTGGATTGGGGACTGCTGGTGTTGTTTGGGGGGTTGTTTGTACTCACCCAGACCACCCGGGATTTGGGAATTCTCCAGCCGTTGGCGGATTTGGCGACCCACCCGTGGGAGTGGCTGGGGGTGACAACCCTACTGTCCAATTTGATTTCCAATGTGCCGACGGTTCTGCTCCTGTCTGCGGTCATCCCAGCGGCGGATACCCAGGGCTGGCTGTTGTTGGCGGCGGGGGCGACCCTGGCGGGGAATTTGACCCTGTTTGGGGCGGTGGCTAATCTGATTACCGTGGAGGCGGCGGGGCGGGCGGGGTATCCCGTCTCCTTTGTCAGCCATCTGCGCCTGGGGGTGCCCGTGACCCTTTCTACCCTGGGAGTGGCTTACCTCTGGATTCGGGCGGTCGGGTAGGTCAGGGGGTCACTTCCCGCAGGTGAATGACATCCCGGTAGGGGTCCACGTGGGTCACTTGCACCTGGAGGTGTTCCCCCAATTTCACGGGTCGTTGCACCCGCATCCCCAATTCCAGCCCCAGTTCCTCTAACAGCACCAGCACCAGGTCCATGTCCTCCCGCAACCAGCGCAGTACCAGGGCGGTCCACACCCCTTGGCCGTGGCGGCGCAGGTATTCCAGACTCCAATAGCGGTTGGTTTGCCGTTCCACCAGACTCGCCTCCTGGGTGGCCGCCGTCACACTCTGGAGAATGCTTTGCAATTCCGCCGCTGCAAAGACCGGGGCTTCCCCCCGCAGGTGCGCCTTGAGTTGCCAATGGGCAAGCAAATCCCCATAGCGGCGAATCGGGGACGTGGCCTGCACATAGGCATCTAGCCCCAAACTGGCATGACGACCAGGGGTAACACTCACCTCGCTTTTGGTCAAACAGCGGCGAATCGCACAGGTGCGCACCGGCCCCCCCGGCAGTTGCAACAATTCCTCCTCCGAGGGCAATTCCGGCTGGGGTTGGGAACGAAAGGGCATGGCTAACCCAGCGTTTTGGGCATAGCGAGCCGTCACCTCCCCCGCCAGGATCATCATTTCCGCCACCATCAACCGGGCTGGGGAAGGCTGTTGCAACCGCACCTCCACCTGGTCATCAGTAACTTTGATGTCCGCCTCCGGCATCTGAATCTGGATTGCTCCTTGGGCTAACCGCCAATGTAACCGCCGTTCCGCCCATTGGGATAGGTGCAGAAGTTCCCGTTCCCGCTCAATTTGCAACTGGAGCAATTCATCCACATCCTCATAGGTGAGGCGGTAGGTGGGGCGCACCCAACTGGCGGTGATCTGAAACTCGGCAATTGCCCCGGACGGCTCTAAAATCACCCCGAAACTGAGGGCACAACAGGTCTGCCCCTGCTGTAAACTCATGGGTCCGGTCGCCAAAACCTCCGGGAACATGGGAATCACCCCGGTGGGCAAATACACGCTCGTACTGCGGCGGCGGGCTTCCTGGTCCAAAATATCCCCTGGGGTCAGCCACCGCCCCGGGTCGGCAATGTGAATCCACAACCGCTCCCGCCCATCGGGCAACAGCTCCCAACTCAACCCGTCATCAATTTCCTTGGTGCTAATATCGTCAATGGTATAGACCTTCAGGGCGGTCAAATCCTTCCGCCAAGGGGCATCCAGGTCGGTGGGCGGGTCTTCAACACGCATGGCAACCGCCTCCAAAACAGCCGGGGGAAAGGTGGTGGGCAGGGAACTGCGCCGCAGTGCCAGGTTTTCGTGGGGATGCCACCAACCCAAATCCACGAGCAATTCATGGGCTCCCGCTGGGGTGACCGGGCGATCCAGATGCGCCAGCAATTCCGCTACGGGACGGGACTCCTGCCCCTCCAGGATAACAAATTGTTCTAGTTGCTCTAGGAGATGCCGTTCTTTCCCAGACCAGGTGACGGTTTCCCCTTGGAGTGCCTGCTGAATTTTGCTGTAAAATGTATTAACTTCTTCTTGCTTTTGCGCCGCCTTTTCCAACTGATGGCGAATGTCTTGCACCTGTTGGGGGGAGCGGGGTTCGTAGTAGTCCCCCTTTTGTTTGAAAAAAATCCGGTCTTGACTCAGCAGGCGGTGGGCGGCGTAGCAAATCGGCGGGTCGGTCTGGTTAAAAATTAATTGCGCCAGTTCCTGGGGGTTGGTGAGCCGGTGGTCGGGGCTGAGCAATTCCCAGGCTAATTCCAGGGCATCCGGGTCCTGGTAGGCACGGGCGGCTTGTTCAAATTCAGGGATATCCTCGGCTAGGTAGGTGCGTCCCGGCACGGCAAAGCTGATCTGGCGGGGATGCAGGCTGTAGTTGCGCCCCTGGGCATCGCTGGCGATCCAGTTTTTTTTGCCATCCGGGCGTTGGATCACCCCCAAGCGGGTGCCGCCGTCGGTCTGAAATTCGATTAAGGTGCCCTTGTCCACGGTGGCGATTTGGTTACTAGCCTCTGGTTGCACAGGTTCTATTTCTATTATGAACCGGGGGGTCACAGTTCCCGGCGACCTTCGAGGGCTTTGGCGAGGGTCAGTTCGTCCGCATACTCCAAATCCCCCCCTACGGGCAGACCGGAGGCGATGCGGGTCACCCGGGTCAAAGGTTGCAACAGCCGCCCCAGGTATAAAATCGTGGTTTCGCCTTCGATGGTGGGGCTGAGGGCGAGAATCACTTCCTTGGGCTGGGTTTCCCCCACCCGTTTGACCAGGGCGTTGATGGTCAGTTGTTCGGGGCCGATGCCGTCCATTGGGGAAATCACCCCCCCCAGCACGTGGTATTTGCCCCGGTATTCCCGGGTTTTTTCCAGGGCAATCACATCCCGGGAGTCGGTGACCACGCAAATGGTCTGGTTGTCCCGCTCTGGGTTGGCGCAAATCTCACAGATGGGTGCCGCCGACAGGTGATAACAGATTTGGCAGTGCCCCACCTGTTGTTTGGCTTCCAACAGGGCGGTCGCCAGGGCGTGGATTTCCTGTTCTGGTTGTTTGACCAAATGGAGTGCCAACCGTTGGGCGGATTTGGGACCAATGCCAGGAAGGCGTTGCAGGCGTTCGATCAACCGGGCGAGGGGACGGGTGTAGGCGGAACTCAAGGAGCAACCCCAGGGCAATCCCTTTATGTTATGGCTATCTTAGCGGCTGATCACCGGGGCGGGTTCCCCTGCTGGGACAAAAATCAAGGCGACCCCATTGATGCAATAGCGTTCGCCGGTGGGACGGGGTCCATCGGGAAATACGTGCCCCAAATGACCGCCGCAGGTGTTGCAGTGGACTTCGACCCGGCGCATCCCGTAGGACAGGTCTTCGCTGGTGCCCACCGCTCCGGGAACTGGGGCATAAAAGCTGGGCCAGCCGGTACCGCTGTTGAACTTAGTATCCGAGGTGAACAGGAGGGTGCCACACCCGGCGCAGTAGTAATTCCCTGGGGCGTAATTTTTGTCCAGGGGGCTACTGCCTGCCCGTTCCGTGCCGTGCTGGCGGAGGATGCGAAATTGCTCCGGTTTCAGGATTTTTTGCCATTCCTCATCGGTGCGGGGCAAAGGGGCGGGGGGTTCCATAGGGGACTCACAGATGGATAGGAGGTCAATCGGTTTCTACCGATTTCTAATATAACGTTACGGACAGGGCAGGCGGTGGGTTGGCGGGCAGTTAGAATTGAAAAAATGAGTTTCCCCTTGCGCCAACCGTGCTTGCCGACCACCCTACGACCCATTCCCCTGCCACGCCGCTGGTGCCCCACCGGCAGATGATCGCCATTCTGGATTTTGGTTCCCAGTATTCGGAATTGATCGCCCGCCGCATCCGGGAAACCCAAGTTTACTCGGAAGTGTTGCCCTACCACACCACCGTCGAGCAGTTGCGGGCTTGGCAACCCCGGGGGATTATCCTCTCCGGGGGCCCCAATTCCGTCTATGACCGGGGGGCGCCCCAGTGTGACCCGGGGATTTGGCAGTTGGGGATTCCCATCCTGGGGGTGTGTTACGGGATGCAGTTGATGGTGCAACAGTTGGGGGGGCGGGTGGTGCGCTCGGCCCTGGGGGAATACGGCAAGGCGGCACTGCACATTGACGACCCGACGGATTTATTGACCAATGTGGAGGACGGCACCACCATGTGGATGAGCCACGGGGACAGTGTGGTGCAACTGCCGGAGGGGTTTGCCATTTTAGCGCATACGGAAAATTGCCCCTGTGCGGCCATTGCCGACCACCAGCACAACTGGTATGGAGTGCAATTTCACCCGGAGGTGGTGCATTCCCAGGGGGGGATGGCGCTGATCCGCAATTTTGTCTATCACATCTGCGGCTGTGAACCCACCTGGACGACGGCGGCCTTTGTGGAGGAAGCCATTAATGAAATCCGGGTGAAAGTCGGGGACAAGCGGGTGCTGCTGGCCCTGTCCGGGGGGGTGGATTCCTCGACCTTGGCGTTTTTGTTGCACCGGGCGATTGGCAATCAACTCACCTGTGTGTTTATTGACCAGGGCTTTATGCGCAAGTTGGAACCGGAGCGACTGGTCAAACTTTTCCATGAGCAATTTCATATCCCGGTGGAGTATGTCAACGCCCGGGAGCGGTTTTTGCAGGCGATCAAGGGGGTGACGGACCCGGAGGAAAAACGGCGGGTGATCGGGCATGAATTTATCCGGGTGTTTGAAAGCGAATCCAAACGTTTGGGCCCGTTTGACTATCTCGCCCAGGGAACCCTCTACCCGGATGTGATCGAATCGGCGGGGGGTGCCCTTGACCCCCAAACCGGGGAGCGGGTGGCGGTGAAAATCAAAAGCCATCACAACGTGGGGGGACTGCCCAAGGATTTGCAATTTAAGCTGATTGAACCCCTGCGCCGTCTGTTCAAGGACGAGGTGCGTAAGGTCGCCCGGGCTTTGAAGCTCCCGGATGAGATCATCCAACGGCAACCCTTTCCGGGACCCGGTTTAGCCATTCGCATCATTGGGGAAGTCACCCCGGAACGGCTGGAAACCCTGCGGGAAGCGGATTGGATCGTCCGGCAGGAAATCAACCGGCATGGCTTGTACAACCAACTGTGGCAGTCCTTTGCGGTGCTCTTGCCCGTGCGTTCCGTGGGGGTGATGGGGGATAAACGCACCTATGCTTACCCGATTGTCCTGCGCTTTGTCACCAGCGAAGATGGGATGACGGCGGATTGGGCACGGGTACCCCACGAGTTTTTGGAACTGGTCGCCAACCGGATTGTCAACGAAGTGCCGGGGGTCAATCGGGTGGTGTATGACATCACCTCCAAACCGCCGGGGACGATTGAGTGGGAATAGGTAGCCGCTCAGGCGGGGATGGGTTATACTGCACTCTTGGTGGTGGCGGTCATGCCCAGGGTGCTGACCCCAAGGGAAATCGCCAGATACCGCTTTGTTTCTGCCCGGTCGTGGGGGTTGCTGGGGGTACGCCAAGGTACCAGTGCGGCGGTAGCTTCCCGATGAGGACGCTGTTCACCTTTACTAAGTTCTATGACTTTGACCCCTCGCTTGATTCATCCGGTTGCCAATGGTCATTTGCCCAAGTTAGCTGATGGGGCTATAGCTGAAGATAATAATTTCGTGATCGTCACCAACCCGAACCCGGAAGTTTATTTAGACAGCGAACCGGTCATCCGCAGTCAAAAGACCGACCCGGAGTTGGGGCAACGGGTGGCGCAATTTTTGATCGCTAAAGGGGTAGCCACACCCCAGGTGGAGACGGGTTTGGATGATACCCAAAAGCGCACGTTGATTGCCCGGCATTTTGCGGAAATTATGCGAATTTTGGGTTTGGATTTGCGGGACGATAGTTTGGCAGATACCCCCCGGCGGGTGGCGCAGATGTACGTGGATGAAATTTTCTATGGTTTGGACTGGCGCAATTTCCCCAAATGCACCACGGTGGACAACAAGATGGGCTATAGCTCGATGGTGGTGGAGCGGAATATCAATGTGCAGAGCAATTGTGAGCATCACTTTGTAATCATTGATGGCCGGGCCCATGTGGCTTATATTCCCAAGGAAAAGGTGTTGGGGCTATCCAAGATCAACCGGGTGGTCGAGTACTTTGCCAAGCGTCCCCAGATTCAGGAGCGGTTGACGGAGCAGATTTTCTATGCCCTGTCCTACATTCTGGAAACGGAGGATATTGCGGTGCTGATCCAGGCGAAGCACTACTGTGTCAAATCCCGGGGGGTGGAGGATGTGAATTCCGATACGGTGACGAGTAAGCTGGGGGGGGTATTTCTCCTGAGTACGGCGACCCGTTCGGAGTTTATGCGGTTGGTGCATGGGGCGGTGATTTCCTAGGGATTTTGGTGTAATCTGCAATTAAAACCAGGTGTGCCTATGGATGCGACATTCCCAGAACCGACCGCTGAAACCAACCTGATGGATGATGTGGAGACGGTGATCAGTTCTTTGGCGGAGGCGGATTCTGCCCAAGTCAGCCATTTGGAACAGGGGTGTGTCTGGCGGTTTCGCTATGGCACGGCGCAAGTTTACGTGCAGATGACCGGGGTGACCCCCGATGATACCTTTACCGTCTGGTCGGCGATTCTGAAGTTGCCGGTACAAAATCCGCTGGAATTGTATCAACAACTGTTGGCATTGAATTGGGCGACGACGATGGAGGCCCGCTTTGCGATTTTGGACCAGGAGGTGGTGGTGGTGGGCACCCGCTCGGTGATGGAATTAGACCCTTCGGAAATCGCCCGTATGATTACGATTGTGGCATCTTTAGCCGACCTATACGACGAGGAGTTGCAGGCGAAATTCCCGGCGGTGGCATGAACCGTTGGCGGCTGCGGATTCACCAACTGCTCGCCCAACCGACCTCCCGTCTGGCGGCGAGTGTTTTGTCCAAGTACCGCCTGCGCCTGCTGGGTACAGTGTTGTTGAATGTGGGCACCGGTTTGCTGGAGGGTTCGACCTACCTCTCGGTGTACCTGGCGTTGAGTGTTTTGGGGGATGAGCAGTTTCGTGTCCCGTTTTTGTGGCGGTGGGTGGGGGACTGGCCCCGTTTGCAGGTGGTGGCGCTGTTGGTGGTGATTGCCCTGGGGTTTCAGGTTCTTCAAAGTGCTTTGAAGTATTTCAGCATCCTGATCACTAGCTATCTGGGCAATCGGATCAGTATGTACGTAAGCCAATTGTTATTTGAGCGGATGTTACATTTTAGTTTTCCCTGTATTAGCCGTTATCGGCACGGGGAGTTGGTGAATTTTTTAGATTTGGGCATCTTGTCCAGTAGCCTGGTTTTAACCAGTAATCGTCTGGTGTTGGCGATGTGCCTGATGGCTTCCTACCTGGCGGTTTTGATTTGGATTTCCCCCTTGGTGTTGTTGTCAACCCTGGTTTTATCGGCGACGTTGATCTGGATGCAACGGCAAATTATCCCTCGGATTCAAAAGGCCGCCTTTTCCCTCACGGGGGAATCTGCCGATGTTAAAAGCCATATGGTCGAGAGCCTCCAGGCCCTGCGGGTGATTTACAGTTTTAATCGCCATGACTACACCCTGGCGCAATTGCGGTATCTGCAACGGAATGTCCTGCGGCTGATTGACCGGCAGGTGGCCTGGAGTACCTTGCCTGACCCGCTTTCCTCGGTTTTGTCCACGACGGTACTTTCCGTGATGCTGTTGGGGGGGCTGTGGGTACTAAGCCAGGGCCGTCCCGTGAATTTGCTTTTGCCCACCTTGGCCACGTTTATTTCGGCCTACAACCGGTTTGCCGCCCAGAGCCAGAATTTGGTGCGGATGTCCACGGAATTGGGGGTGCTGTGCGGTTCCCTGCAGATGTTAAATGGGTTTCTCGACCCCCAGGATAAGGAATTTTTGCGGACGGAGGGCTTGCCGTTTGCGGGCATCCAGCGGGAAATCCGGTTTGACCGGGTGACGTTGCAGTATCCGGGGACGGCGGCACCGGCGGTGGTGGATTTGAGTTTTACCCTCCCGGCGGGGCAGGTGACCGCTTTGGTGGGGGCTTCCGGGGCGGGGAAATCCTCCGTAGCGGACCTGCTGATTGGTCTGTATGAACCCACGGCGGGGCAAATTCTGGTGGATGGGGTGGACCGGCGGGAACTGTCCTTGGCGGACTGGTGGCAGTATCTGGGGGTGGTGAGTCAGGATAATTTTGTGTTCAATGCCACGATTCGGGAAAATATCCGTTTTGGCCGGTTGGAGGCGACGGATGCGGAGGTGGAGCGGGCGGCAGAGGCGGCCTATGCGGCGGAATTTATCGAGCGGTTGCCCGAGGGGTACGATACGGTGGTGGGGGAACGGGGCTACCGGCTTTCCGGGGGACAGCGGCAACGGTTGGCCCTGGCACGGGCGATTTTGCGCCAACCCAAACTGTTAGTACTGGATGAGGCCACCTCGGCTCTGGATTCCCAATCGGAGGCTTTGGTGCAACAGGCTTTGTATGCTTTTCAACAAAACCGCACGGTCCTGGTGATTGCCCACCGGTTGTCCACGATTCGCAATGCCGACCAAATCCTGGTGCTGGAGCAGGGGCGCTTGGTGGAGCAGGGCACCCACGAGGAATTGCTCCGCCGGGGGGGAGCCTATGCCCACTACTGGCAGTTGCAGGTGGCGGGGCAAAAACCGGCTCCGGAGTTAGGGGCGAGGGCGTAAATGCTATTCTGGGGCTAACCCTTCGCTGAGAACCAGTTATGACGTGGGCAATGGTAACGGTCTGTGGTTACGTGGCGGCCAAACCGACGATTCGCCATTTTGAACGGGGCACGGTGCTGTGCAGTTTTCCCCTGTACGTAAGCCGCCGCAAAACGGAAGGGGAGGAGGTTCCCCCCTTGAAATTTCAGGTGGAAATATGGGGCAATCAGGCGGAAACGGCCATGAATTTATTGGATAAGGGGGCACGCACCACCGTCACCGGGCGGCTGGATGAAGACCATTACACGGATAAAGAGGGACAACCGGCCACGGCGTTGAAAATCCGCTTTGCGGAGGTGTTGGATTACGGGGTGAAACCGGCGGAGGAACCGGCACCGGCCAGTCCATGACCGCAGATGAACACTACATGACCCGTTGCCTGGAGTTGGCCCAACAGGCGTGGGGACGTACCAGTCCCAATCCCTTGGTGGGGGCGGTGATTGTCCAAGCCGGGCAGGTGGTGGGGGAGGGGTTCCATCCCCAGGCGGGACAGCCCCATGCGGAGGTGTTTGCTCTGCGGGCGGCGGGGGATCAGGCTCGGGGGGCCACCCTCTATGTGAACTTGGAGCCGTGTAATCACTTTGGCCGTACTCCCCCCTGTACGGAAGCGGTGATCCAAGCCGGGATTCGGCGGGTGGTGGTGGGGATGATTGACCCCGACCCCCGGGTGACAGGGAGCGGGATTGCCCGGTTACGGCAGGCGGGCATTGAGGTGACGGTGGGGGTGTTGGCCGAGGACTGTCAGGCTCTCAACGAAGGGTTTTGCCATCGGGTGCAGACCGGGCGGGCCTTTGGCATTCTCAAGTACGCCATGACCCTAGATGGAAAAATTGCCAGCAGTACGGGGGACAGCCTCTGGATCACGGGGGAGGCGGCCCGGCAATGGGTTTATCGCCTGCGTTCCCGTTGTGATGCGGTGATCACCGGCGGGAATACGGTGCGGCGGGACAATCCGGCCTTGACCACCCACGGGTTAACCCCCCATTCGCCCCTGCGGGTGGTGTTGTCCCACAGCCTGAATTTGCCCTGGGATGCCCAGGTGTGGCAGGGGGATGAACAGCGGCGCACCCTATTGATCACGCCCCGGCGGGCCGAGCGACCAGCGCTATTAGAAAAACTCCAGGCTTTGGGGGTAGAGGTGCTGGAACTAGAACCCTGTACTCCGGCAACGGTGGTGGCAGAACTGACCCAGCGGGGTTGTAATACGGTGCTGTGGGAATGTGGGGGGACTCTGGCGGCCCAGGCGATCCGGGCAGGGGCCGTGCAAAAAATCATGGCGTTTATCGCCCCAAAACTCATTGGGGGTGTCCAGGCACCGACCCCGGTGGGGGACTTGGGCGTGACCCAGATGCAGAGGGCACTGGCATTAACCCGTTGTCACCTGGAACCCATCGGGCAGGATTGGCTCATCCAAGGTTATCTCCCAGCCGAGACCCCACCCTTGGGAATTATCTAAATTACGGCAATCTGAATGACTTTACCAGGGGCTACCGATGAGGGTAAACGCCGCCCAGTAGTAGGGATGGTTCAACACCTGATCCCCCCGCTGGGCAATCGCTGACGGCACCGGAATGCCGCCCCGCACCCCCCGCAGTTCGCCCCCTTTAATCGTGACTTTCCCTCGCAACATGGCAATTTGCGCCTGCCGCAATGCCTCCGCCTTGATGGGTGCCTGCCGCAGATTTTTGTAAAACTCGGTCATCAACGCCAGGGTGCCCTCATCCGACACATACCACAGGGAAGCTAGGGCACTTTTCACCCCCGCCTGCACCGCCAAACCCGCAAACCCCAATTCCGCACTCACATCCCCCACCGACGTCCGACAGGCACTCAGGGTCAACAATTCCACCACATTCGGTTCCCGCAGAGGCAATTGCCGCAGTTGAGGTAAATTCAACCGTTGATTGTTGCCAAATTCAATGTAAGAATCGCTCAATCGTCCCGGGGCAAAATCCGCATGGGTCGCCAAGTGGATGATGGGATAACCGCCCTGCAATCGCTCCTGGGTCAAGCGTTGCACCGTAAATTCCTGATTCAAAAAGGACTGCCCCGGCCATTCCTCCGTAATCACCTTCAATTCCACCGGTACCGCTGGTAAAGGCGCTTGATTGGCAAAGGTATCGGCCCCCATCGCCAACACCCGACTATCCCGCAGGTTGCGGTAACGGGTATCAATCAAATTCACGCTGGGAATCAGAGCCGTGCTGTATTTTTCCACCAAAAACCGCTGGCCATCATGCAGAGCCGCCACGGGCAATAACCGCAAGCCATTGTCCATCGAGAACAGCAGGGTATCAATCCCCTGGGCTTGCAATTCTTTTTCAATGGGCGCAATGAACCACCGGTACAACTGCTGGGCATCTTTTAGGTAAGCATCGCTGGTACGCTGGCGGGGGTCTCTCAAAGCATTCAAAAATCGTTCCACCACCGGCATCAAGTTGGCTCGTTTCGCTTCAGGAATCCCCCGCACCACGGGCTGGACTTTGGCTTCCCGCTGGGCAAATGGCTCGGTGGACGCAACCAAACCTGCTCTAGCCACCCCTGCCCGACTCCCCGGCGGAATAGCGGCAATCGTCAACTGCTGTTCATCCACCACCAAATAAACAATGGCGGTTTTTTTGCCCGTTTCCTTAGCCAAGCGACTGAGCATATTCCCAATCGCTTCGACCGAGTTTAAGTTATTAATGGGGCTGACTCCTAAAAAGCGATCAAATTCCTTGGTAAATAAGGTATCTAGTGGCAAAATTGCCGCAAAATCCCCGCTACCTAATGCTGTTCTGATTTCCCCGCCAAAAGGGACAATACTAGTAGTTCCCTCTTGGGGAGTTTGGATAGTACCGGAATCAATTACAAGGAGACCATCCCCAGAAAAACTTTCCAGGCTACCAGTATTGATATTGCCGCCTGCACCCAAAAAGATACCTTCACTGGTAATATCACCGGTTTGGATATTGCCAAACTCATTAACAATCAGGACAACCCCGGCAAGACTCAATAGTTCAGCGGTATTGATACTACTTGCCTCCCCAAAGGTAGCAATACCAATGCTTCCCAAGAGGGTAGCGATATTACCAGTACGGATATTGCCGGAAGTGCTAACAATGAAAACATCCCCAAGCAAGGTAATGATATCGCCGGTTTGGATATTGCCGAACTCGCTAATAATATTGACATTCCCAAGGGCAGAAGTGATGTTACCAGATTTAACATTACCGGAAGTGCTACCAGTGCTACCGACGAGGACATCCAAAGAAGCAGTAATATCACCGGTTTCAATGTTGCCGGACTCGCTGACAACGCTAACTTTCCCAAGGTCAGAAGTAAGATTACCGGTTACAATATCACTGGCAATGCTCGCAACATTTATATCCCCAAGTTCAGAAGTGAGATTACCAGTTTGGATAGTGCCGGAAGTGCTACCAGTGCTACCGATGAGGACATCCAAGGAAGCAGTTATATCACCGGTTTGAATGTTACCAACCTCGCTCACAACACTGACATTCCCAAGGGCAGAAGTGATGTTACCAGATTTAACATTACCGGAAGTGCTACCAGTGTTACCGACGAGGACATCAAAAGAAGCAGTGATATCACCGGTTTGAATATTACCAACCTCGCTCACAACACTGACATTCCCAAAAGAACTTTGTAAATCACCCGTATTGATGCTACCATCTGAAGTCAAAGCAATGCCTTCGGTTGCGACAATATCGCCTGTAGAGATACCATTTCCTGCCCTGAAAGACACCTCCCCATCGGATAAAGAAATCAAGGCATTGGCATTGATAGTGTTATCCGCAGAGAACGATAGACTGAGACCAGAACCAGAAATTTGATTGCTAATAGTAATATTATTGCCTGCATCTATTGACAAAGTAGTATCGCCAAAAGTTCCAACAATGTCACCGTTAAAAGTAATATCATTGCTCGCCCGAAGTACCACATTATTTGTAGATAATTGAGAAACCAAGGCAGTATTACTAATAAACACGTCCCGTCCTGGTATGGCAAGGAAAAGGATCAGTGGCAATCGATTATCATCAGGCGCACTAAACGCATCAATTAAGGTGATATTTACGGTAATATTGACTGGATCAAGCAGGAGGGTACCTGTCTTGCCCTTAGGTGCCGACGTATCCACATTCCCCGTGAATCTTAAACTTTCTTTCCCCGATACTTCCACCAATCCCCCATCCCCAGCGTTCTGTCCTCCCTTGGCGGTGATCCTGCCCCGAAAATCCGTCCCCTTGTCCGCCCACACAATCACCCTGCCTCCATCTCCAGAGTTAACCGCATCGGCAGTTAATTGAGAATCACGACTCACAAACGTATATTGGGCGTTGGGTTGTGTCCCTTTGCCCTGAAATTCACCCCCGATTAAAATCTCACCGCCCCCGGTAAATCCTGAAGCGTTAATTTCACTGTTTACTAAGGCGATTTGGGTGCCAAAAACGCCCACATTACCCCCCATTTGACTCGCACTCGAAACATCTAACGCCCCAGAAACAATTGTGGTGCCCGTACTTGTAGGAATTTGCACATTA
Source organism: Synechococcus sp. C9 (assembly GCF_022984075.1). Taxonomy (NCBI): domain Bacteria; kingdom Bacillati; phylum Cyanobacteriota; class Cyanophyceae; order Synechococcales; family Synechococcaceae; genus Synechococcus; species Synechococcus sp. C9. The sequence goes on from NZ_JALAAD010000001.1 coordinate 696,906, forward strand.
GAACCCGCTACCCTCACCGTGCCATTGCTATTTTGAGTAACCGTGGTTACCCCACCCCCGGTGAGCAATTCCGGCAGACGAGTAGTAGGAATATTTCCCTCCCCATCCATCATTTGGGCGGCTTGTTGGGGGTTAAATTCTAAACTTAATAATTGCCCCGCTTGCGACAACCGCACCAGATTTTCCCCCGGCACGGCGGCTAGAGTGATATTCCCCCCTGGTGCTTGAATTGTGCCCGTATTAATCACTTGACCGGCAATCAAACTCACATTTTGCCCTGGATTAACCGTTAAATTTCCCTCATTGACAATCGCCGCCGGGTCTTTGCGGTCAAAAGCAAACCCAATCGGTTCCCCCGCCAATTTGCTGTAGTCATTCACCCCAACAGCATTAAAACTCCCACCCGGAAACATAATCCGGTCAGCAGTGGTAGCTCTAAACGAAGCGGGCACATTCAAACTCGCCCCTTGCCCAAACACAATCCCCGCCGGGTTCATCAGGTACAAATTGCTATTGCCGCCCGTGACTTTGATCAGCCCGTTAATCACCGACACTTCGCCGCCCGTCACCCGTGCCAGAATGTTGCGGATCGCCGGGTTAGACAGGAAATGGGCAATCTGCGCCTGACTCAAGCCAAATTTGGCAAAACTGTGAAAGAGATTCGCCCCCGCCCTCGTGCCGCCCGTGATGTCAAACTGCTGACCATTCACCGTTACTTGCGTCCCCAGCCCGTTGGGAACAACCTGCGCCTGAGCAGGACAGGCAAAAGCCAGACACACCATCCATAACGACCAACGCCAGCGCAACATTTGCATCGTTTTGTTTCCTAAATTAAATATAATTTAGTACATCTTTTAATCCTACCCTAATTGTAGGGTGAAGTTACGGAAACACAAGAAATTTTAATTTACCAAGGAGCAAATTGCTGTTTGAAGAAAGGGCACCTCTATAAATTCAAAGTTAGCGGTCGCAGCGCCCTTGGTTCTGAATAATATGGGTATGCCAACGATGAAATTTATGGCTATGTCACGCAGGCTATGGGTTGGCTCCAATAAATAGAGATGCCCTTAATTCACTAATGATTGGCATAGGACATAATTTTAACAAACCCCTCTCTGTGAAAGGATTTTGAGTGTTGATTACAGTACAACATCAGGAGCCTATTAATTTTTGTACTTACACGGTAGATTTGGAAACCCCATTTTCTCCTTGGCGATTATCAATAATGCAGGTGTTATTCTCAATAGCTATGAATTAATAGATGCGTCTATCATCATTTACTTAAGACTCTCCCATATCCAACCCCTCCGTGTGTCACCTTCGATATTATCTGAACAACAGGTTATAGTCAAAAAGATTCATTAAAAACCTATGAAGAAACCGATGGATATTGACCCCCAGCGCAGTTATTTCCTGGCGTTGCAGGACAAAATATACCTCAATTTTGGCGGTCAAGGCACCCTGCCAACCCCGGCGATCACCGCCATGCAGTCAGCCTACCTGGAAGGTCAAAAATACGGGCCCTTTAGCCGCCGTGCCCTGGATTGGGTAGCAGAGCAAGAGCATTTGACCCGCACCGCCTTGGCAGAAACCTTAAACGTTGCCACAACGGACATTACCCTCACCCAGTCCACGACCCAGGGCTGTGCCATTGTCCTCTGGGGCTGGTCTTGGCAACCGGGAGACCATCTCCTGCTCAGCGATGGGGAACATCCAGGGGTGGTGGCAAATGTGGCGCAATTGGCACGAAAGTTCGGCGTGACCTGGAGTACCTGCCCCCTGAGTTATTGTACTGATAATAGCGTGACAATTTTAGAACAATTTATCCAGCCCACTACCCGGATGCTGGTGTTGAGCCATATCCTTTGGCACACGGGGGAAGTGCTGCCCCTGGCGGAGATTGGGGCATTTTGTGCCGCCCACAATATCAAATTATTGGTAGATGGGGCGCAATCCCTGGGGGTATTGCCCCTAGATTTAACTGGGGTGGATTTTTACGCCGCCACCGGGCACAAATGGCTCTGTGGCCCGGCAGGGTTAGGGGTTTTGTATATTCACCCGCAGTACCGGGAGTCCCTGCAACCCACCCACTGCGGCTGGCGGGGCTTACAGGGATTTACGGATGGGCAACCCCAGTGGTCAGCGGACGGACAACGGCACGAAATTGCTACCACCGCCTGGGAATTGGGGGTGGGACTGCGGGCTAGTTTAACCCTGCACCAGTCCTGGGGTACAGCCAGTCAACGGTACGAGCGTTTGATCCACACCGCTGGGGCACTGTGGACGGAACTGGGGACGATCCCACACCTCACCCGCCTTCTGCCTTACCCGCCCTCCAGTGGGCTGGTCAGTTTTCGGAGCGCAGACCATGACCCGGAAACCCTTGCCCAAACGTTGGAACAGCGGGGAATCTGCGTGCGAGCGGTTGCCGCTGGGGCTTGTGTGCGGGCTTCTGTCCATTACCTCACCACCACCCAGGAAGTCCAGCAACTCGCCCAGGTTTTGCGGGAACTAGAGGGATGAACCCACCCCCACGTAGGAACCCCAGAAAAAGAGGGCGACCACTGCCAGTACCCCCATACCGGCGACCGTACCCACCAACCACAGGGGAATGCGACCGGAAGACATACGCATTGTTTACCTCCTTGCTAATGAATTGAAACCCGGAAGGCGTACCTAATTGAAAAAATAACTGGAGAATAAAATTGCCAGCACAAAAATCAACAACAATCCCAAGAATAGGGACGTGCGATTCAGTTCAACCGGCTGGGTATTGGGGTTTTTGTCAGCCATGATGTCAACACTCCTAACGGCGAATAAACTGCATGGCGGCAATGGCCCCCAAAAAGAAAATGGTCGGCACCGCCAGCGTATGTACCGCTAACCAGCGCACCGTAAAAATGGGGTAGGACACCGGCTCATCTGAGCGATTGGTGGTCATGGGTTTTCTCCTAAACTTTGTTGAAATGCGTCAATTTGTTGCCGGGCTTGATACCGTTCGGACACCACCGGTGGCTTGTCCTGCACCGGGCTGAAATAGGTGTCGGGACGGGGGGTACCAAACACGTCGTAGGCTAAACCGGTACTAACAAACAACCAACCCGCAATGAACAGGGCGGGAATGGTAATGCTGTGGATCACCCAATAACGGACGCTGGTGATGATGTCCGCAAACGGGCGTTCCCCCGTACTACCTGATGCCATAGAACTGACCTCCTCTCAAGGATTTAACGTCACTGCCCATACTCATCTTAAGTTCTATTGTAATTTTATTGTGCCGGGAAACCGACCCGACTGTACAGACCACACAGCAAAATAATTTGGGTCGTCAAGGTGACCCCTGCCGGTGCGCCCCGCTTGATCCCCACCTCCATCTCGAATAGTAGTGCTAGGGTTTGCGTCAAAGCGGCTAGGGAAAGGGAACGGACTTCTTTTTCTAAAAAATAAATCCGTTTGGGGTTGCCCAGGTTGGTCATGGCTGTCACTGTTTCGGCGGTCACCTGTTTATCTACGTGCATCAATTTCACCCACAACCAAAGGCGAAACTGGCTCACCAAGGTCGCCGTAATCCGCAAGGGCGGTTCGTTCATCGTTAGTAAATTGTCCAGCAATCTTAAGGCTATATCCGTCTGTCCCTGACGAATGGCTTGGGCAAGTGCCAAACTGGTCTGGGTGGTGGCGGGCACCAGGGGTTGAATTTCCTTGGCACTCAGGGGGCGGCGGTCATGGGGGCGGAGCAGGCTAATTTTTTGCAATTCCTGCGCCAGCCGGTAACGGTCATTGCCCACCGCTTCCACCAGATAATCCACCGCATCCCCTTGCAGCGGGACATCCCAAGTTTGCGCCGTATCCCGCACCATCTCTGCCAGAGCATCCGTTTTCCAGGGGGGAATGGGGTTAAATTCCCGCACGGTTCCCTGTTGATTGAATAATTGTCCCAACTTGGATTTAGCGGGTAATTTGTTGATCCCAGTAAATAACACCGTCGAATTGTCGGGTAACTGAGGAACCAAATCGAGCAAGGTTTGTACCAATTCGTCAGGACATTTTGTGCCCAGGGGGGCATCGGTGATCCAGGTCAACCGTCCCCCACTGCCGAAGGGTAACGTGCGACTTTCTGCCAGGGCATTTTGGATCATTTCCAGGGAATCCCCTGCCACTTTTTGGTAATTAAAACTTTGCCAATCGGGGTCAACCACCTGCTTGATTAATTGCTGGGCGGCTTGTTTGATTTGATGGTCATCTTCCCCCCAAAAGTAATAAATTGGCATGGGCGTTAGCGATGATAATCGTGACCACTGCCATAATAGTATTGCTCAAAACGGCGCATTTGCTCATAATTGGATGCAGATGGGGGCGATTTTTGTGCCAGCCAGGAATAAAGCACCAACATCCCATAGTGCCCTGTCCAATTGAACAATGAATTTACCCCCACATGACTCATCACCTGGGCAATGAGACCAGGATTGCGGCGCATCATTCCGACTAGGGTTTGGGTTAAACCGGGCAATTGGATCACATCTTGTAAAAAGGGTTTGAGGACGTGATCCCCCGCCTGCGCCATTACCGCAAACGCCGTTGCCAAAACCTCATTCACAAAGTTAGGAGGCAAATCCCGATCCAAAGGCACCCGCATCACCTGTTGAAATAACCAAGTTAAAGACAAATTGGGCTGATAGGGTTGTAATAAACTTAAACTTTGCCGGTCCAGGGCATCCGCTTTTAAGGCAGAATCAATCCCGGTCAAAAGCCTGGGCAAATGCCGCAATAAGGTTCCAAATCCCCCAAAACTCAGGGGGGACTGCATTCCACTGCTATCTCCCACCGGCAAAATCCGTGCCCAGCGACTGCCCAGGGGACTGTGGCGATAACTGGGAAAAAAACCAAATAGCAATCGTTGCCAGGATAACTGCCCTAAATCCACCCCTTGATAGGCAGGTAAATGTTCTAAATATGCCTCAAATAACTCAGTCAAACTGGGGCGTTGGGGATGGACATCCACATAGGTAAATAAATAGACAGTGCGACCATCCTGGGCGGGAAATGCCTCCCAAAAATATTGACAATGATTAATAATCGGTGTAGTTGTCACAATCAAATCCCCATATTCTCGCTGAGGGAACCCCTGGGCACATCCACCGACCACCAAACAGATACCGTCAGGAATTTGTCCCCGCCGGGCTAATTTGGTTAACGGAGAAAAGTGTCCCATCATATCAATTAAAAGACGACTTTTATGGGTCAATTCTCCCGCCTGAATTTCCACGCCATCCCCCTTGATTTTAATGCTTTTGAGCGGTTGATATTCACCGACATATCCCCCATTTTGGATAAATTTATTTTTGAGTAAATCTAATAACAAATCCGGGCGTACTCCCAGGTTTAATACATCCTCGACCTCCCAGGTTTGACTTTGATAAAATCGAATCCGACCAGGGTTATATGCTGTCACAATTACCGTTGCCAATTCAGCGGGGGTGAGTAGCTCTAAATCCAGCAACATATCCAGTTCCGCCCGGGAAATATTCCATTCCTGCCGCCGCCCGTACAGAGCACCCCGCTCCAGTACCGCCACCCGATAGCCCTTGTGACGCAAACCCCAACCCAGCAAAATCCCCAGCGTACCGCCAGCGATGACCACATCCCAGTCCGTCTGTCCACACAGTTCGGTGGTCGCCAATACCGGTATTTCCCCCGCCTGTCCTTCTGCCCAAGTGCCCCGCCCCGCTCCCCCAACGGCGACAAAAGGCATCGGTTGTTGATGTTTCAGCGCCGACCATGCCCGGTCTGCCCGTTGCAACTCCGACCAAGGGTTACCTGGCACGGTTTGAAATAGGTCAATCAGGTTGCAGGACATCGGTAAGTATAAGGAACTATAGCCATCCTACCCCGTACTTGGTGCTGGGAAATTTCTGTTCATTAATCGAGTAGAATTGTTTAGCACTACAAATGGTGTGATGGAAGGCATTAACAATCAAATTAAATTAATGGGCACCTCGATCAATGCAAAGTTAGCAGTCGCAGGGGCACTCCCCGCCCTTGGTTCTGGAGAATTTCTGTATGACTACGGTACGCAAGCTAACGCTAATCAAATAGAATTTTAACCAGATTCTCTAATGAGAGCCAAGGGAACGCAAAATCGCTATACTAAAAACCAGAGTGGTAAATTTAAGAATATGGCAATTATCCGTCGCATCGCCGTTCGTAAACAACGAGCCAATGAAGTATTAGTCCGTCTCAAACGCCGTTATCCTGATGCTACCTGCACGTTAAATTATCAAACACCGGTGCAATTACTGGTGGCAACCATCCTTTCTGCCCAATGTACTGATGAACGGGTCAATCAGGTCACACCCGCTTTATTTGCCCGTTTCCCAGATGCGGCAACCCTAGCGGCGGCGGATTTAGAAGAGTTAGAAAATTTGATTAAATCTACCGGTTTTTATCGCAACAAAGCCCGCCATATTCAGGGAGCCTGCCGCAAAATTATGAGTGAATTTGGGGGGAAAGTACCCAAGGAAATGTCTCAATTGCTCACTTTGCCGGGGGTGGCCCGGAAAACCGCCAATGTGGTGCTTGCCCATGCCTATGGGATTAATGCCGGAGTGACCGTAGATACCCATGTCAAGCGGGTTTCCCACCGCCTGGGGCTGACGGAACACACCGATCCGATTCGCATTGAGCGGGATTTGATTGAATTGCTCCCCCAACCCGATTGGGAAAATTGGTCCATTCGTCTGATTTATCATGGGCGAGAGACCTGCACCGCCCGTAATCCCCGCTGTGATGAATGCTTTTTGGGGGATTTGTGTCCTTCCCGAGATAGTATTGTGGCTATTAGTCAAGTTAGCAATAAAATTAGTAATAAAAAGGGTGGCTAAATACCTCGATTTGGGCGCTGGTAAACATTTTTCAATTAGAACTTTTGCCCCACTTTCCAATTAGATAAGATAAATTCATTACTATCAATTCAAGGGCACCTCTATTGATTGCTACCACTGGAAGATTGTTTCGCCAAAATGCCGATATTAATGGCTACGCCACGCAGGCTATCAAGAACCATAAACGGGAGCTACGCCCCTGCGACCGATTTTTAGAAGTGTCCTCAAGAGAGCCAGTTCTTATCAATTTCCAGAACCATAGGCATCCGCAGAAAATCCGCTAAAGTGTAGCCTAAATTCTCAAGATCAGCTAACTGTTTGCTACTTAATTCTGATTGAGATAATTCCCTAATGGAACCACACTCAATTGAACGGTCTATTTGGAAATAATTATTATTTTGTGGGGAATCACTGGCTATTACTAAAGAATGGAAATACTTTCTATCAGTATCGCTCGCATAGGAATCAACCCGTATGCAAACCCGAGAATACATAGATAGATTTCTGTTTTTGACAGAACCCTGCCGGTTTAATAACCTAGAAAAACGAGATTGGATAAGGTGTATTAACATTCCTCTTTCTAAATCAAAAATCAACTCATCTTTAACTATCGCATTTAGCCAGGATAGAATAAAGCCAATCATCAAAAAAATTAACCAAAAGATAGGTAATAACACGGTCTCAGGTATAGCTAAAGGCTCACCATTCAGGAAAGTGGATTCAATAAATTGGCTTAACCGAGCAAGGTAAATGTCAGGGAAGTTTCCACCACCAAGGACAAAAGAAAATGCGAGTAAAACCCAGAGAAGAACGAAACAGTATATGGGAAGGCGGGCAATAAGCTCAGCGATCCCATGATTGCGAACAATCTTAGCCTGAAACGGACTGATTTGCACCCATTTTGTTGTTCCTCTTATAGCCATAATAATCCTTTAACTTGGGAGTATTCTTTGGGAATTTTTTTCTAAATTAATCTCTTTCCCGTGATGCGTCAAGTGATTTTTATGACTCGGCAAAAGCTGGTAGAAATGGGCAATAAAAATGGATGCACCTTAAGCGCACCCCCTCATTACTACCCAGAAATTCCCCTAAGAATGATGCCTAATTATCGCTCAACCAGCGTGCCGCATCCACCGCATGATAGGTCAAAATCACATCGGCACCCGCCCGTTTCATGGCAGTTAGAGTTTCCAAAACAATTTTTTTCTCATCAATCCAACCATTTTGCGCCGCCGCTTTTACCATCGCATATTCCCCAGACACATTGTAGGCGGCTACCGGTACATCGGTGTGCATTTTCACTTGATAGATGACATCCATATAGGCCAAAGCAGGTTTCACCATCACTATGTCTGCCCCCTCTTGAATATCTAGCTCAATTTCCTTGAGGGCTTCACGGCTGTTGGCGGGGTTCATTTGGTAGGTTTTTTTGTCCCCAAATTTCGGCGCCGAATCCAAGGCATCCCGGAACGGCCCGTAGTAGGCAGAAGCATATTTGGCAGAATAGGCTAAAATTCCCACTTCCGTGTAACCCGCCGCATCCAAAGCCGCCCGGATTGCCCCCACCCGACCATCCATCATGTCCGAAGGAGCGACAAAATCTGTCCCCGCCTGCGCCTGAGAAACCGCCATTTTCACCAAAACATCCACCGTTTCATCATTCAAAATACGCCCCTGGGCATCTACTAATCCATCATGGCCGTGGGTAGTAAAGGGATCAAGCGCCACATCCGTAAAAATTAAAATATCCGGTACTAAGGACTTAATGGCCTTGACCGTGCGTTGTACCAAACCATCGGGGTTAAAACTTTCGCTCCCTTGGTCATCTTTTTTATGTTCAGGAATCACTGGAAATAGGGCGATCCCCGGAATACCCAATTCGGCAATCGTTTTAATTTCCACCAACAGTCGGTCCAGGGCATAGCGAAAACAACCGGGCATCGAGGGAATGGGCACCGGTTCCCCCTCCCCTTCCATGACAAACATGGGGTAAATCAAATCATTCACACTCAAAACCGTTTCCTGCACCAGACGACGGATGGCAGGGCTGTAACGTAAACGCCGGGGACGATGGGTTAACTGCATAGGAGCCACAATCACGCAACGGGACAACCAATATACTCTACTGCTTCCCACAGGTGCGCTACAGTAGTCAAAGAACGCTTAATACCCCGTAACAGAATCCGCTCATGTCTAGCCTGCGTGAGTTACCCGTATTCCCCCTGCCGGAGGTCGTCCTGTTCCCCGGTTCCCCCCTGCCTCTGCACATTTTCGAGTACCGCTATCGGATGATGATGGCCTCGGTTTTGGAGACGGATAAACGCTTTGGGGTGCTGATGTGGAATCCCCAGGAGGGGCGGCCCGCCAGCGTCGGTTGTTGTGCGGAAATTTTGCGCTACGAACGGCTCCCGGATGGACGCATGATGATTCTTACCCTGGGACAACAGCGGTTTCAGGTGTTGAATTACGTCCGGGAAAAACCGTTTCGGGTGGCACTGGTGGAATGGATTGAGGATGCCTCCCCCACGGAAGATGTGCAATCCCTGGCACGGGAAGTGAAGGAACTTCTGCAGGATGTGGTGCAATTATCCGCCAAACTCACCGACCAGGAGGTGGATTTACCCGAAAAATATCCCACCCTGCCCCGGGAATTTTCCTACTGGGTCGCCAGCAATTTTCAAGGGGCACCCCTGGAGCAACAAGCCCTTTTGGAAATGCAGGATACGGCGGGTCGTCTGCGGCGGGAATCGGAAATTTTGGCATCCACCCGTAGCCATCTGGCCGCCCGGACTGCCCTCAAGGAGGCTTTCAAAGACCAGGCGGAACCCAACTTTTAATGGGCTTGCCACTGCGGTTGGTCAGAGTCAACCCTTTATGTATTGATAAATCTGCGGTTACAATGACAAACAGTTGCGGCTATGGATAACCAATTAATTTTGATATGCACCGCTGGCGTTCTTGGTATTGGTTCGGTTTAGGAGTTTTAATTTCAGTAATTATTGTTATCTCATCGGTTTATGCCCTGGCTGATTGGACAAAAAACCAACAACCTGCAAAAGTACCCCTTGCCAATACACCCGCACCGATGACCATCCCCACGCCAACGCCTGCTCCTACCATTTCCCAACCCATGTCCACCCCCCTCGGCACAAAATACGGTCATTTCCCCTACACAGAAATCAGCCAGAATCGGCTCATCGTGGTTGCCAGTTATGGACAAAAAGAATATCAGCGTTATGTGGAAATGGAACGGGAGGCGGGTTTGGCTTTATTTCGCTTGATGAATGCGGCACGGGATCGGGGACTGTGGATCATCCCCATTTCCGGTTTTCGGACAGTGGATTATCAAGCGGATTTATTCCGTCGTCAGGTGCAAAAGCAAGGGTCAGAAATTACTGCCGCCCGCATTAGCGCACCCCCCGGTTATAGCGAACATCACACGGGTTTGGCGATTGATTTGGGGAATGGATTTGCCGCTGGGGAAGGGAAACCCGATATTACCGAACAATTTGGCAAAACCCAAGCCTATGAATGGTTACAAAAAAATGCCCAGACCTACGGTTTTGAACTGTCCTATCCCCCCAACAATTCCCAAGGCGTGATGTATGAACCCTGGCACTGGCGATATGTGGGTTCGGACTACGCTCGGCAGGTTTTTGCCCAAGCCCGCAGTGGCCCCAAAGGTTAAATAAGGCTTAACCGTGTCGTGCAAGGATGATTTTGGGTTGGGGGCAGGCAATGAGTGCCGATTGTTTTAGCACCAGTTCTATAACGTGATATGATAAAAAACGCTGTCAATTGAATACCCCCATGGCCGTTCCTAAGAAGAAAACGTCCAAAGCCCGCAGTAGTCGGCGCAAAGCGGTTTGGAAGCGGGAAGCCCTCTTTTCTGCCCGCAAAGCCCTGTCTCTGGCCAAGTCCATCCTGACCGGTCGTTCTCGCAGTTTCTACTACCCACCCGCCGACGAGGGGGACGAGGGGGGCGAGACGGAAACATAGAAATCCCGGCACGCATCGAGAATTTGGTGCGCCAGGGTTAATTTCGGCAGAAGCGGCCAATCCCGCCGTTGCCCGAGCCGATCCAGCCAAATGCCCCGGTTGGTAATACTCCCAAAGCCCGCTCCTGGCTCATCTACTGGGTTGGCGACGATGGCATCCAGGTTTTTATGCTGTAATTTTTCCCAGGCGGGGGAAGTGATGTCCCCGGTTTGGGCGGCGAACCCGACCAGCAGTTGGTGGGGTTGTTTACTGGTTCCCAACGCCCGCAAAATATCCGGCACCGGTTGCAAGGGCAAACAGTCCGGCAAATCCTTTTTACGCAGTTTTTCCGGGTGGTAGTGCCGGGGTTGCACATCCCCCACCGCCGCCGCCATCAAACACCAGTCCTGGGCAGGAAAGCTCGCCACCACCGCCTGGTACATTTCTGCTCCACTGGTCACCGCCACCACCCGGTCTAAAGCGGGCAGAGACCCCCCCAAGGGAGCGTGGATCAAGGTCACTTCAGCGCCCCGATGGTTGGCCGCCTGGGCCAGAGCCAGCCCCATCGCTCCCGTAGCCGGATTGCCCAAAAACCGCACCGGGTCAAGATGTTCCCGGGTTCCCCCCGCTGTGACCAGGATTTTATAGCCCGCCAAATCCCTCTTGCCGCCGGTGATGAGGAGCGAATGCACCCAGGGATGAATTTCCTCCGGCTGAGCCATGCGCCCCGGCCCCACCGCATCACAGGCCAGCAAACCCGACCGGATACCCACACTGTGAAATTGCGACCAAGATTGGATTTTTTGGTAATTATCTTGAACCGATTGTTTCTGCCACATGGTGGTATTCATCGCCGGAGCAACCAGGACGGGGGCGGTACTGGCTAAGAGGGTATTGGTGAGTAGGTCATCCGCTTGTCCGTGGGCAATTTTGGCGAGTAAATCCGCCGTCAGAGGGGCAACCAGGATCACTTCTGCCCATTCCCCCAATTCGATGTGCAGGGGTCGTCCCGTGGCCTGCCAAAAATCCCCGTCCGTATAGGCGGGCTGGCGGCTCAGGGTACTGACGGTGAGGGGGGTGATAAACCGCTCGGCCATCTGCGTCACAATCACCCGCACCTGATGGTTTTCCTGCACCCACCGGGAAATCAATTCACAAATTTTATAGGCGGCAATGCCCCCGCCAATCCCCACCAAAATCCGACCCATCAGGGGCCCGTCACCCGATAAATGTCTGCCCTGGCTCCGAACCATTCGTAGCGATGATCCCGGATTTGGGCATAGCAGGCATCCCCCCAGGCTTTCAGACCGTCCAGGCCCCGGTAGGTGTCCACCCAGGGTGCCAACCCCGGCAGTAAGCTCACCAACTGTTCCACGGCGGCACTGCCCTGCCAACGCTGGTCAGGCTCATCCATGTTAATCACCATCATCCCCTGGGCGCAGGTGTCGGGGGTAATGCCCCAGGCGGCTAACGCCGTTTCATCCTGCATCGGTAGGTAGGTAAATAAACGGCCTTGGTCCAGGGCATGAACCGCCTGCACACCCGTACTACACAGGTTGCACTGGCCATCGTAAATAATGAGGTACTGGGGCATCGCTCTGCCATAAATTTATCCTTAATGTAACCTAATGGAACGCAGTCCATGACCGACTTTGACCTGGATTTGGTCATGCGGGGCTACCGCCAGGGCTATTTCCTGATGGCGGATCAGCAGACCGGCTCCTTGCGCTGGTACCGGAGTCGTGAACGGGCGTTGATCCCCCTCGATGACCGCTTCCATTGCCCCCGCTCCCTCCGGCGTAAATTCCGTCAGTTCACCGTCCGCCTGAACCAGGACTTTGCAGGGGTGGTGGCCGGTTGTGCCGACCGACAGGAAACCTGGATTTCCGAAGAATTACAACATTTATACAAAGAATTGCACCAAGCCGGTCATGCCCACAGTTGGGAAACCTGGCAGGATGGGGTCTTGGCGGGGGGTATTTTGGGCATCGTCATTGGCAAAGCCTTCATCGGCGAATCCATGTTCCATCGGGTGACGGATGCCTCCAAAGTCGCCCTGGTGACCCTGGTGCAACACCTGCGCCAGCAGGAATTTCAGTTGTTTGATGCCCAGTTGATGAACCCCCATCTGGCTCGCTTTGGCGCCTATTCCATCAGCGACCGGGAATATCGGCGGTTACTCGCTCAGGCGGTACGGCAAGTTCCAGACCATGACAAAAGATTACACAGACGTTCCAGGGGGGAACCGAATGTTTTACAGTAGCTAGGAAATTCTTGTCATTTTGGAGTGCATTATGGCGGCGGCGTTTCTCCCGAGCATTTTGGTGCCCCTGGTGGGTTTGGTGTTACCGGCGGTGGCGATGGCATTTCTGTTCGTTTACATCGAAAAGGACGAAATCGCCTAATTCCCCTGTTAAGATAAAAAAGTTGCTGTTTGTTCATCCCCGATGGATGCCAAGGATTTTTTTGCCCGCAGTGCAGGTCAATGGCATTCCCAACGGGTGACCCATCATTTGGCCTTTCGGCAAACGGAAATGGGTCGCTCGCTCATTTCGGTCACGTCCCTGCCCTTGGATGATCCCGGCGTGAATGCCGTCTGTACGTTGTACCAATATTCCTGGGAGCAGGCGCATGGAGCGTCCCGGGTGACCTGGCAGGGGGTGATGGGTTGGGACAAGGAAGGGGAACAGCAAAATGGCAGTACAGTGATGGTACTTATTCCCACGGGTGAGCGGACGGGGAAACTCCTCCGGGAGGTCGGTTATGCGGAGAAAAGCCCGGTGGCCGGTTCCTACGAGATGGATGAAACGGGTGCCATGACCCTAGTCACGGAATATGAAACCCTACGCTCCCAGGAACGGCTTTGGTTTGAGGGAGAAACCATCCGTCTGCGTACCAGCACCCTCGGTTATGGGTTTGGGGGCATGAGCATGGCTACCTTTGCCGTGGAAACCCGGGCGGAATTGACCCCTCCCGCTGACATCAAGGGCACACCCCCGACCATTTTGGGTTGGTAACGCACTTTAGCCGATTGGTTCTGATGTGACCCGTTCGGTGGCGTCAATTGCAATTGATAAAACTATCTGTAAGGAAAATTAATGAAAGCAATTGTATGTACAGAGTATGGTTCTCCTGAGGTGATGCAACTGCAAGAAGTAGAGAAGCCAACGCCCAAAGCCAATGAAATACTGATTAAAATATATGCCACCACTGTCACCTCAGCAGACCGACGCATCCGCAAAGCTGACTCATTTCCAGTGCGATTTTTCTACGGTTTTCCCAGACCTAAAAAAAATACCATTTTGGGGTCGGAATTAGCCGGAGAAATTGAAGCGGTTGGCAAAAATGTCAAACAATTCAAAGTAGGTGATCCGGTCTTTGCCGGTGCCGGAATTGGTCTTGGTGCCAATGCGGAATACATTTGTTTGCCGGAAACGGGTGCGGTTGCCATCAAACCGACCAATATGACCTATGAGGAAGCGGCGGCTATTCCTTTTGGGGCAACAACTTCCCTATTTTTCCTGAGAGACAAGGGCAAGATTCAGAGGGGGCAGGAGGTTTTGATTTATGGGGCTTCTGGGGCATTGGGGATGGCTGCCGTCCAGCTTGCCAAGTTCTTTGGAGCACAGGTAACGGGGGTGTGTCGCACAGCGAAATTGGACTTGGTGAAATCTCTGGGAGCTGATAGCGTAATTGACTATACGCAAGAGGATTTTACTCAAAACGGTAAGACCTACGATATTATTTTTGACACCAGCGGTAAAAGCCCATTTGCAGGTTGCCTAAAGTCTCTGAAACCGGATGGACGTTATCTGAGGGCAGTTCATATTAATCTCTTGCCAATCCTGCGGGGGCTGTGGACGTCCATGACCAGCCGTAAGCAAGTCATGGGTGGGGTAGCAATCGAACGTCAAGAGGATTTGCTATTCCTCAAAGAGTTAATTGAGGCGGGGAAAATCAGGTCGGTCATCGATAGATGTTACCCATTAGAGCAGACTGCCGAGGCGCACCGGTATGTTGAACAAGGAGGAAAAAAAGGCAATGTCGTTATCACTGTGGGGCAACAAAATAAAGGCTAATCAAATTAAATGAAAATCCTAATTGAATTTAGAACAAAGGTCGTCGGGGCACCTTCTCCGTACTTGGTTTTAGAGAATTTTGGTATGCCTGCAACAGGCAAACTAGCCTTAATCAATTAGGGTTACTATAGCTAAACATACAAAGGTTGACATGATATGGGTCGCTGGGCGTAGCCCCGCATTGGTTTCCCAGAATCTTAAGGCGACAACCTTAACCTACCTAGCTATATAATTTCTGTAGCAATCCTAAATGAGAATGGAACAGGGGTCGCAGGGGCACCGCCCCCGTCCTTGGTTCTGGAAAATTTCTGTTTGTTAATCAAGTAACGTTGCTATAGATATAGCAATCCTAAATGAGAATAGAATAGGGGTCGCAGGGGCACCGCCCCCGTCCTTGGTTCTAGGAAATTTCTGTTTGTTAATCAAGTAACGTTACTATAGATATTAGTGTCCTGAAACGTGCTATTTTTAACTTGGTAGTGATCAGGAATCTGCCTGTATCCCCAGTCATCACAAAATGAAATTTTTGCTGGCAATGGTTACCATTTGATGAATAGGATGAACATCAACAACGGTGGCTAACGAGTGACCCATGTCAGAAATGCACATTGCCGTTGTCGGTGGGGGAGCCGCCGGTTTTTTTGGAGCAATTCAGGCCGCCCGCCAATTTCCCCAGCTCCGCATCACAATTTTGGAAGCCCTACCCCAACCCCTGACCAAGGTACGCATCTCCGGCGGCGGACGGTGCAATGTCACCCACCACTGCTTTGACCCACTCCTGCTGAGCCAACACTACCCCAGGGGCGGCCAGGTGCTCCGGGGACTGTTGACCCGCTTTCAACCCCGGGATGTGCTGGACTGGTTTGCCCAAGAAGGGGTGACGCTCAAAACTGAACCCGATGGTCGCATTTTTCCCTGTAGTGATGATAGCAGTACGATTACCACAGCGTTGGTGCGGGCGGCACAGCGGGCACATATCACCATCCAAAATCAGCATAAAATCCATACCATTCGCCGCCAAGGGGACGGGTTTCACCTGGAATGGGCGGGGGGCGGTCTGGTCTGTGACCGGGTTTTGCTGGCGACGGGCAGTAGTCCTTCGGGTTATGCCATTGCCACTCAGTTGGGACATCGGTTAATCCCACCGGTACCGGCGCTGTTCACCCTGCACATTCCTGACCCGGCATTGTGGGCATTGGCGGGGGTGAGTTTGCCCCAGGTGCGTTTGAAATGGCTGGGGGAGGGATTGCCCCGGCTGGCGCAAAAACATCGGGAACAGCAGGGAGCTTTGCTGATCACCCATTGGGGCCTCAGCGGCCCGGTGGTACTGCGGTTGTCCTCATGGTTGGCTCGTTTTCTCCACGCTTGTCAATACCAAGGGCAACTCCAGGTGCATTGGTTACCGGCGTGGGGGCGGCAAAAATTGTATGAACAGTGTCAGTTATTACGCACCCAAGTGGCGGCGAAAACCCTGGGGAATTATCGTCCGGTGCGGGAACTGCCCCAGCGGTTGTGGCATTATTTACTCGCCTGCGCCCACATTCCCCAGGAACGCCGGTGGGGGGAACTCTCCGGGCGGGAGTTGGAACAATTGTTATTACAAATGACGGCGAAGGTGTATCCGGTCACGGGCAAAGGCATTTTCAAAGAGGAATTTGTCACCTGTGGCGGGGTGCCTTGGGGGGAGGTGGATAGCCGCACCCTGCACAGCCGGGTCTGTCCGGGGCTGTACTTGGCGGGGGAGGTGCTGGACATGGACGGGCTGACGGGGGGATTCAATCTCCAGGCGGCGTGGACCACCGGTTGGATTGCCGGGCAGGCGTTGGGAGCCAGGAATGAAGATGACTAAACCCGCACCCGATGCCCCGCATTTATCCCCTTGGCTGACGGGAGCCGCCTATTACTTGGGTAAATATCTTATATTTCCTTTGTACTTTGGGAAAATCACGATTACCGGGCAGGAGCAGATTCCCTCGGCAGGGTCCTTATTGGTCACGCCCACCCATCGTTCTCGCTGGGATGCGGTGTTGGTGCCCCACAGCGTGGGCTGGCTGGTGTCCGGGCGGCATCTCTATTTCATGGTGGCGGCGGAGGAGGTGCGGGGGTTCCAGGGCTGGTGGATTCGGCGGTTGGGGGGATTTCCGGTGCAACGGGAGCAACCGGGACGGGAGGCGTTGACCCAGGCGATCACCCTGCTCAGCCGGGGGGATAGTTTGGTGATGTTCCCGGAGGGCAAAATTTCCCGGGAGGGGACGCTCTTACCTCTGAAACCGGGGCCGGTGCATCTGGCGTTGCAGGCGGTGCAACACAACCCGGAATTAGTTTTACATATTTTGCCTGTATATCTAAAGTACAGCCATCCCTACCAACCCTGGCGTACCCAGGTGGTGATCCAAATTGGTGCCCCTTTGCGGGTATTGCCCCCCATGAACCAATCCCTGCGCCAGGCGACTTTGGCGTTAACTGAACGGCTCCGGTCATCCCTGCTGGCCTTGGGTGAGGGACTGCACCACCCGCTCTAACCCCAGGGAATGGGAGGCTTTGACCAACACCCGATCCCCCGGTTGCAGGTAGGTTTGTAAATGGTGAATCATTGCCTCCCGGTCGGGCAAAATCTCGGTGGGCACTGGCTTAGCCGCCGTCGCCAGGGGGTAGATTTCCGGGTCATCGAGTAGTATTAAATAATCATAATGTAATTCGCTAATTAACCGTCCGACCTGAGCATGGAGCGAGACGGAATGTTCCCCCAATTCCCGCATGGCACCCAATACGGCGATGTGGCGTTGTCCGGGGGTTTGTTTCAGGGTGTGCAAGGTGGCGCAAACGGCTTCCGGGCTGGCGTTGTAGGTTTCGTCGAGCAGGAGAATATCCGGGGCAGTTTGCCACCAGCGACTCCGCCCCGCCGGTACATCCAGGGACAGGGGTTGGGTCGGCCAGGGCACACCCAGGGTTTGGGCGACGACCAGGGCTGCCAAAAAATTCAGGGCATTGTGGGCGCCAGGCAGGGGCAACGGGGCACGCCAATCCCCCACGATTAACTCAGACTCTGTGACCTGTGCCTGCATATGCCCCTGGTGCCACCCATAGGTGCAGGTCGCCCCCTCCCAAACCGCCCTTGCTGTATGATGTAATAACTCATTCTCCCGCCAGTAAATGGCTGTGCCCTGGGGGTCGAGATGGGCAAAGAGTTCACATTTCGCCTGGGCAATCGCTTCCCGGGAACCCAAGCGACCAATGTGCGCTGTGCCGACGGTGGTAATCACCCCCACATTGGGCTGGGCGATTTGCGCCAGGCGGGCAATTTCCCCCCGTCCCCGCATCCCCATTTCCAGCACCACATAGTTGTATGCCCGGCTCAGTTGCAACAGGGTTTTCGGCACCCCGATGTCGTTGTTTTCGTTGGCGGCGGTTTTCAGCACCCGCCCCTGGGTGGACAGCACCGCAGCAATCAATTCCTTAGTGGTGGTTTTCCCCGCCGAGCCAGTGACGGCAATGACGGGGATGGTAAATCGCCGACGCCACCAGGTTGCCAGGGTTTGGTAAGCCGTGAGCGTATCGGGAACGAGCAACAGCGGCATCTCCGGGGAAAAAAGCTCTTGCTTGTGGACAATGGCCGCCACCGCCCCTTGAGCCAACGCCTGGGGGATAAATTCATGGCCATCCCACCGTTCCCCTGGCAAGGCGACAAAGACTTCCCCCGCCTGTACCTGTCGGCTATCGGTGGTGATCCCCGCAACCACACCCGTCAGCGGTTGGCTAGGGGTCGCCCCCAGGATGGCAATCAATTGCTCCAGCCGCAACAAAGGGCATTTCCTCAATGGTTCATCCTGATTTTACAGGTCTTCTTCCGCTTGCGTGCGATAAACCCGCACCAATTCGTGAATGGCAAAGTTCAGGACTTCCACCAGGGATTCCGGCGGCAGGAGGTCACAAATGTGCAGGATTTGCTCCATCACCGCCTCCCGATTGATGGGGGGTGGGTTCTGTTGACCCGGCGCTAACGGCTCACTCACAGGATTCATCGGGGGAAGCAAAAATGCCAAAAATCACAAAAACGGCAATAGTCGCAGGTAAGGAATAGAACTGCGTTCATGATGCTTGACTCCACTGTGGTAATTGCGGAGAAAATCAATGCTCCGTATTTTTACCCTAGAAGTTGTCACCCACTGCAGGGTCAAGGCCCGATAGCATAAAATATTTTTATAAAAATTTCCGCATATTTACGGATGAAATTTTTGAGTTACTTATGGGTAAATCGCTCTACCCAGCACCTATAGCAATTTTTATGAGAATTATTACGGATACCAGCCAAGGGTTCCTCCCCTCCCCGGGCAGTCTCTCTCAGAAACTTTACAAAAATTATTGATCATTCCGTGAAATTAGGTTAAGCTATCGGGACAAGGTCAAAAAAATTGAGCTATTGTGTGCAGAATTACGCAGTTTATCTGAGGGGGAACGTTGATGTTGTTGGGGCGAGATCCACGGTTAATCCGGTTTTTACAAGAGGAATTGGCGGTATCGGCGGCTTCGATTGAGATGGCGATGCGGCGGGAGGATTCGGGGCAGGGGCCACTGCCGATGGTGCTATGGCGTTATGGGTTGATTAGTTTAGACCAATTGGATCAGGTGTTTGCTTGGTTGGATACCGTAGATGCGGTGAATTAGGGTGGTATGCCCCCGCCTGAGGGTTTGGACATGGGATGGATGGTGCCCAGTTCTATCTTTTGACCTGCGCCAAAAATTCTTTCACCAAATTTTCTTGTTCAGATGCTGATAGCTTAGGATTAGGGTTGGAAAAAAGAGAGTTTCAAGGGCACTTCTAAAAATCGGTCGCAGGGTGGGATTTATGGTTGGTTCAAATAAATAGAAGTTCCCTTTAATCTTCTACAATTTTAGATTGGCGATATAGCAATCCTAAATGAAAATGGAACAGGGGTCGCAGGGGCACCGCCCCCGCATTTGGTTTTGGGAAATTTTTATTTGTAAATCAAGTAGGATTGCTATAGAGGTGCCCTGTAATAAAATTGTAATAATAAACAATTACTTGGATAGCACTATCTCCCACCCGATTAGGGGACAAATGTCCAGGAGAACCTTGTCCACCCTGCCCCCAGGGATAACCCCTGTAGAACCCATTTGAGATTTCAAGGAGGAGATGCGAGACGTTGCAACATACAGTCTTTTAGGTAGTTATGGGATACAGCTAAAATTCCGCTTGCCGTAGGTTGATCACGTTGGGCTTTTAGAATAATCAAGGTTTTTTTGTATCCCTTAATTTATAAATAGACTGTATCCAAGCATCTTTGTTATTGATTAATCCTTCTTCTTTTGCAAATTGGTTTGCCAAATGTTGCTACTGTACCCCATAATAGAAGAAAAGACTGTACCAGGGGGCGAGTGGCAATGTGGATTTTGACGAATTTGGGGACGTGGTGGGCAGTTATGACGTGTGGCAGGTGACACCGGAGGGCAAAATTAAAGTGATTGACCGGGTGACACCTTAAAACATCTCCGAAAATACAGGTTATTTGGCTCAAATGCCCATACTCATTCGAGAACCAGAAACCGGGGGCTAGGTTCCTGCGACCCATTTTTGGAAGTGCCCATTAGCCAGTGTCAAAGCCCTAATTAAGGCTGATTAGATGCAACTGTTTATTCTCCCGATTTAATACATACTTTGTACTTTTCTTTATCACCAGCTTTTCCTGTATGGCTTTCTTTAGCCAAATTCGCACCTGACCCACCCCAACATCTAACAGTTCAGCAAGTTCTTTATCTCCTTGCGGTTCACGTAAATGATGTAGAAGTAAAGGTAACACAGCTTCATAAGCATTTTTAGGCAACTTTGATGTCAGTTCCTTTTCTTGAGGGTTAGCATTATTTGACTGAATTTCTAATTGATTTTTTTTGTTTATATCTAATTGTTTTGAAGTGCTTGTTTGAGTTCCTGTCGTGTGGATTTGTTTCTGTTCTTCTAGCAAATCTAGTAGGCTACGATTCCATGGTTGGAACGGGAAAGGTATCGCTCCTAATTTAACGAGCTGATAATTTCCCTGGGGCACATTTCCTTCTAATCGAACCCAAACAAAAATTCTGTTTTCTCTCTTTAATTCTTCCTTGGCTCCAGCCCAGGTTCCACCTTTTTCGTAAGAGGAATTTACAACCAGAGCATGATCAGCTAGGGCATACACATATTTATTCCGGTTCATTGCATTTCCCACATTAAATCCCACAGAGGGATCATAGGGTGAGATTAAGACAACTCGACCTTCACGAAGTCCCTGACGATACTTCATTGATACCGCCGCTTTGCTCAAACTATCTGCTAAAACTCCAACCGATGTACCTCCAACAGAAATAGCCGCTAGCATAGCAGTCTCGTCAACGCCACGTGCGCCGCCCGATACGATTTGTATTCCTTGTTCAGCACACTTTTCAGCGATGCGTTGGGTATATCCAAGCCCCTCATCATCGATGTCGCGAGAACCAACTACGGCTAACCCCCCTGCCGATAGTAAATCTCGATTTCCTACACCATATAGAATTGGGGGAGCTAAGTGCTTTAATTTCTGCTTCAACCTTTGTGGATAAGTTTCATCACTACGACTTAGTATCCACAAACCCTTACTTGTCCAGTTTTCCACAGCAACTGCTAGCATAGCTCCTCGCTCCAAAAGCCGAACTATTCTTTGGGGGTTGAGGTCTCCATTGATCTGATGGAAAACCCAGTTTTTCCCTTCTGTCGTCAGTAAATCGGCAGGGCGCAGATTATCTTGGTGTAATTTTCGTGCTAAAGCATTGTACTCACTAAGACTCAGGGGCATCGGTTCAACTTGACGGGATTCACCAAATCCTGCACATAGAAGCAGAATTGCTTGGGTGTCAGGTTGTAAGATATGCGTAAGTACTGCCATCTATTCTCCCTGACTCAGCGAATTGAGGGCTAAAGCTAATGGAAATACTTTACCACTGCCTGCCTGACGCAACAGAGCGGTGATCACTGTAAATGTCCAGCGAGAATCTACCATATCGTCAATCAAGAAGACAGAGCCTGCCATTCCTCGCCAAGGACTAACCGTAAATGCGCCATCTAGGTTCTTAGCTTGTTGAGTGCTATTCTTCATCTCTTTTTGTGGACGGTTTTGTTTGATTTTCTTAACACAGGGAACAAAAGGAATGTTTAATTTACGAGCTAAACGGTCGGCAAAGCTGGGCACTAGTTCAGGACGGGTGAGGGAAGGGACACAAGTTACCCATGTGGGAAAGGGATTGGGTTGCCAACGCTGAATTAAATCGTACACGGCATCCACCAGTTCGTCACTAAAGTAATTATCTTGGTACTTGCCTTGTTTGACCAGATTTCCCCAACCTGCATCACCCCAAATTGATAATGCGCGACCAGTCTCAGCTCGTAAATTTTGAGGGATATTCCCTCTCCATGCGTAAGTTAAAAGTCCACCAGTAATCCACTGTTTGCGTGGCTCAATAATCTGGTCTGTTCTGCGGAGAAAAAGGACTGCCTCTTGGGCTTTGGCTGAAGAGTAGGTTTCTGGAATGAGAGCTTTTCCCAAACAAACAGCACAGCGTCCACATTCTTTTGTAGTGTTGTCGTCCAACTCTTGGGCTAAAAACATCATCAGACAGCTATTTGTATTGAGATAATCCAACATACGAGCTTGTTCATGCTTTCTGATAGCAGTAAGCTGAGCAATTTTAGCGTGATTTACTTGGTAGTTAATTGGTGTGGAATACCAGCGACTCCCAATTTTTGCAACTGGAGAGGGTTCTTCGACGGATAATAATTTTAGGACTTTTTCAATTTGTCCCCTAGAAAGATTTAATTTTTCCTCTATTCCAGCAATGGATAAACCGTCTTCTTGATTGAGAACAGCCAGGATTTCTAGGACATGGCGCTCTGGGGGAAAAGCGGATTCAATAAAATAATTGGTGATTTCTTCATCTTCATCGCCACTTAGTAAGATGCCATAAGCCTGCGAAACTGCTCTGCCTGCCCGTCCTACTTGTTGGTAGTAATGAACCACTGAGCCTGGACGCTGATAGTGAATTACAAATCCAAGGTCAGGTTTATCAAAACCCATTCCTAGGGCAGAGGTTGCCACTAAAGCCTTGATTTCATTATTTAGTAGCCTTTCCTCCAAAACTATACGCTGTTCAGGTTCAAGTTGCCCAGAATAGGCTTCGGCATCAATTTTTTGTGTTCTTAACCACTCTGCAACCTGTTCTGCATCTCTAATTGTCAGAGTATAAATGATTCCACTGCCCGGCAAATTGGGAAGGTGCTCGGCTAACCATGCCAATCTCTCTGCCTGACTGGGTAAATATATGTTTTGCAGGGATAAGCTCTGCCTCGTTAGCGTTCCCCTAACTACACGCAGTTTTGTACCAAGCTGAGCACATATATCATTTATGACTCGATCGTTTGCTGTTGCTGTTGTTGCCAGCACGGAAATCGTTGGAGGTAAGGCTTGCAGGATGCGTACAATTCGCCGGTAGTCGGGACGAAAATCATGCCCCCAATCAGAAATGCAATGAGCCTCGTCAACTACAAAAAATCCAATTCTCGCGGATAGAGGTAATAAAATCTGCTCGCGAAACTCGTCGTTTGCCAGACGCTCTGGTGAAATCAGAAGTATATCAATCTGATCAGATAGCAGTTGTTTTTGGATAATTTCCCATTCTGATTGATTGCTGGAGTTGATAGTTCCCGCTCGCAGTCCGATTCGTTCAGCGGCAGAAATTTGATTGCGCATTAAAGCGAGGAGGGGAGATATGATTAGGGTTGCTCCCATACCTCGATCGCGAAGAAGGCGGGTAGTTAAAAAATATACGAGACTCTTTCCCCATCCGGTTCTTTGTACGACTAATAAACGAGTGCTTGGATTTAATAAATGCTCGATCGCTTCCCATTGCCCGTCCCGAAAGTTTGCTACTGGATTATCCAGTGCAGTACGGAGTAGTTGCAGAGCAGTAGCTTGCAGGTCAGGCATGGTTTTGTTAGTTCTTAGAGCGTATTTTTCTGAATTATAAATTAATTTACGCTAATTCAATCTAACCTGATTCGCAAACAAATGTCCGGGAGAACCAAACAGGAGAACCTTGTCCACCCTGCCCCCAGGGATAACCCCTATAATCAAACCAGATTCCTGTGGGGCAAATGCTCATGCAACCACGCATCAAAGAAATTCTCAGTTGGTATGGCAGTGACAACCCTGGCACCCTGACGAATCTGGCTCGTTTACTCAATCACGGGCGGCTCGCAGGCACGGGCAAACTGGTGATCCTGCCGGTGGATCAGGGGTTTGAGCATGGCCCGGCGCGCAGTTTTGCCAGCAATCCCCCCGCCTACGACCCCCATTACCACTTTGAATTGGCGATTGCCTCCGGGTGTAATGCCTATGCCGCTCCCCTGGGTTTTTTAGAGGCGGGTGCCAGGGACTTTGCCGGGGAAATCCCCCTAATTCTCAAGGTGAATGACCACGATGTGCTGTTGGATGAAGCCGACCCCACCCAAGCGTTGACCGGGAGCGTCCAGGATGCCCTGCGGTTGGGCTGTGTGGGCATTGGGTTTACGATTTATCCCGGCTCTGCCCGCCGCTTGGAAATGTACCAACAAATCCGTGCCTACGCCGAAGAGGCCAAGCGCAACGGTTTGGTCGTGGTCATCTGGTCCTATGCCCGGGGGTCGGGGCTGAGTCGGACGGGGGAAACGGCGATTGATGTGGTTGGCTATGCGGCGCAGATTGCCGCCCAATTGGGAGCACACATTATCAAAGTCAAGTTGCCAAGTGAACATATCGAACAGGCGGCGGCACGGCAGGTCTATGAAAAAATGCAAATTCCGATTGCCACCCTCAGCGACCGAGTACGCCATGTGGTGCAATGTACCTTTAACGGGCGTAGAATTGTGATCTTTTCCGGGGGAGCCACTGCCACCGATGCCGTGGTACTCGATGAAATCCGTGCCATTCAAGCCGGGGGCGGGTTTGGTTCAATTATTGGGCGCAATTCATTCCAGCGTCCCCGGGCCGAGGCACTCAAACTTTTAGAGCAAATTATGGAAATTTACCAAGGCAAAATTCATCCATCTAAATAACCTTAAATCTGCCATCTCCACTAATATCCTTCCAGGGCAATATAGAGTTTTTTAGGGGCTTCCTCGAAGTAGTCAAACAGGTGGGGGCAAAGGTTAAATTCATGGTCTTCGTATTCCGAACAAACATATCTTGACCAGCCGCCATCCGACAGGATTAAATCCGCCGTAATGGTTACTTCCCCCGGTGGGTAGTCTTCGGTGTCCACCAGGATGCGCTCCAAAGTGTGCCAGTTTTGATCAGCCATAATGGCATCAATCAACTCACTCGTGCCCAGGACAAAAGGTTCATCTAAAACCCCCAGTTCATAGTCGCTGTACACCCAGGCATACGGGGTGCGGCGTAGATTGGTAATCGTGACGTAGGACATAGTTTCATGCCAGATTGAGAAGGGTGGATAACGGTTTGATATGTGAAGTAATCGTAAACCCATAGCAATAGTGTAGCAAGCTCACCTGGATGGTGGGTAAAAATTTTATACTTAGAAAGATAAAAGATACCTATAGCAATCCCACTTGATTTGCAAATAAAAAGTTTCCAGAACCAAGGACGGGGGCGGTGCCCCTGCGACCCCTGTTCTATTTGATTTAGGATTGCCATATATGATCTAATTTGGATAAAAATAATTGACAATTTGCTAATTAGAAGGATGCAGTATCTCTAGGTGTATAATTTCAGTTGAGATAGCATTTCCGGTTCCGAGTCCATAGGTCTGTCTGTCGTTTAAGGTTACCTGCATGAATATCCAATTCCGGGAAGTGGATACGTTCAACCTGTGGATATGGGTGGAATTTCCCCAGCCACCTACCCAGGAGCAAAAGGAGTACTTGCAAGAGATTTTTAGCTCTTGGTTTCTCCTCGGAAAGTTGGGGGGATTTAATGCGGAAAATTTACAGGTTCACGACCAGGGCTATGACCTGAATTTTTTTCCCTATGATGCCCAAATTAGCGATGAGGCATTTTTAGCAGTGATGCACAATATGGGGGAAGTGGAATATCAAGATGGTTGGGCACGCTGTTGGTTTGATCTAGGCACCAGCGATGGGATTGCCCTGGATATTTTATTAAATGTATTGCGCCAATTTAACCGGGAATATGTGCCCCTAAAAACTGTGATCGTTGGTGGGGTCAACCCCGATTGGCCGGTGGATCATTTCGAGCCGGAATCGCCGTTGCAGGGGCAATTTTGAACCCGATTGGTAACCCACCTTAGGGGTTTTGAGTACGACCAACCATTTTATCCAAACCCACGGTGCCGTTCAGGTTCGTGCCCCCCATAATCGCCTGCCGCACCTGCGCTCCCGTCAGGTCAGCCCCCGCGAGGTTCGCCCCGGTCAGATTGGTGTCGGTTAGATTTACCACACTCAAATTACTCCCACTCAAATTGGCGTTTTGCAACCGGGAACGGGAAATATTCGCGCCCCGCAAATCACTATTACTCAAATCCGCTTCCACCAAATTCGTCGAAGGTAAATTCGCCGTGACTAAACTGACTTTTTTCAACTTAGCCCCCTCCAAATTCGCCTGGGACAAATTCACCCGATCCAATCGGGAGGCGGTCAAATCTACCTTAGTTAAATCCGCTTGACTTAAATCCGCTTCCCGCAGGTTTGCGCCCCCCAATTTCGCCCCCGCTAAGTCCGCCCGACTCAAGCGCACCCGGGGTAAGGTCGCCCCGACCAAACTTGCTCCCCGCAATTTCACCCCTTCCATCCGGGCATCGGTCAAATCCGCTTGGTCTAAATTTGCGCCATTCAAAACCGCATTTTGCATCCGCACTTGGGACAAATTTACCCCGGTCAACACGGAACCGGTTAAATCGGCTCCCGTTAAATTGACATCTGCTAAATTGGCTTTTTCTAGGTTCACCAAACTGAGGGAAGCCTGCCGCAAATTGGCTTCGCTGAAATCCGTATGGGATAACTGGGCACCGTTCAAATTGGCTCGCTCTAAATTGGCACGGATGAAAATACTTTTGCTCAGGTTAGCATTTCCCAAATCCGCCTGTTTCAAATTGGCATTTCCGAAATTTGCTTCGCTAATATCCGCATTAAATAACTTGGCTCCCTCTAAATTTACCCCCTGCAAATTCGCCCCTTTGAGGTTGGCATTCCCCAAATTCGCCCCCGGGAGTACCATCCCCCGCAGGTCTGCCCCGGATAAATCACACTTGGGACACTGATTGGTGCTGGCTAATTGCTGTAGGTGTTCTGGATTGGCGGCTAGGGCTGGATACACACCCATCACTGCCGCTGTAACTAAGATAACTCCCCACCCGGTTCTTCTCATACGCTTATCTCCTGCCTAACCAAATGCTAACCATTACCAGACAATTTGCCTGCCATTATACTGCATCATGCCAGTTTTTGTTAGGTCATTTGCATTGAATTATGGGCATTCCCTGGGGATAACCGGCTGGTGGGTCGCTCCATCACGACCTCAAGGGATGAATTTTATTTTGTGGTTGCATCCGCTAGGGCCAAATCCTCTAACCGGAAGGTCACCAATTTATCCCAATTGCCCCCCTCAAACAACACGGCGGCACGGCCATCGGTGAGCCGTTGCACTTGCCCTTGGAATCCGTAATACATATCCCCGGGGTTGACCACCCGCACGGGGGAACCGGGTAAAATGGGCGAGGGATTTTGACTCATGGGGCAACCTCTTAAATATTTCTACCTATGACTGTAGCCAAAACCATCACGGGTCACAAGGGGGACGAGACAGAAATTGCTTATGATCTTATGATGGATAAAAGTGATAGGGATAATCTGGGATGCGGGTATTGGAAACCTTGGTTGCCGACTTTCGGATTATTTTTGAACGGGACCCAGCGGCTCGCAACCCCCTGGAGGTGATGCTGTGTTACCCTGGCTGGCACGCCGTTGTCCTGTACCGTTTGGCGCACGCCCTCTACCAATGGCGACTGCCCCTGATTCCCCGCCTCATTTCCCATATCGCCCGCTTCCTGACTGGGATTGAGATTCATCCGGGGGCGCAAATTGGGCGGGGCTTTTTCATTGACCACGGCATGGGCGTGGTGATTGGGGAAACCACGGTGATTGGGGATTATTGTCTGCTTTACCAGGGAGTCACCTTGGGGGGTACCGGCAAGGAAAAGGGGAAACGTCACCCCACCCTGGGGGATCACGTGATTGTGGGGGCGGGAGCCAAGGTGTTGGGGAATATCACCCTGGGGAACCATGTGCGGGTGGGGGCGGGTTCGGTCGTCCTGCGCCCCGTGCCTTCCCACTGTACGGTGGTGGGGATTCCCGGTCGTCTGATTTGCAGAGATGCCACGGTTGAACCCCTAGAGCATGGCCGCCTGCCGGATTCGGAAGCCCAGGCCATTCGGGTATTGGTGGACCGGATTGACGAATTGGAACGGCAAGTCCTCGCCCTGCGCCAGGGTCAAGCGGCCCCGGAACCCACGCCCGTCACGGTGGCGGAACAACAACGGGTGATTGGGGAATTTCTGGATGGGGCGGGGATTTAGCCACCAGCGCCGTAGCGACCATTCCCCCGTGTACCGTCACCAAGGCCCGAAAGGGATTCACCAGCGGGTCAACGGCAATCAGCAAGGCCAGCACCCCATCCAGGGGTAAACCCAGGGGTTGCAGGACAATGCCCACGGAAGCCAGGGTCGCCACCCCCACCGCCCCCGCCGTGGCCACGCCCCCCAGCACCGCCCCCAACAGCAGAACCAACCAGGCTGGCCACGCCAAATTCTGTTGGTACAACTGCGCCGTGAACACACTCACCAGGGCAAAGTAGGCCACCACCCCGAACCGACAGACCGTAATCGCCAGGGGTGCCATCAGATTCACCTGTTGACGGTCAAACCCCAGATTGCCCAAGCCCTGAATCGCCGCCGGGAGCGAAGCCAAACTATTACTGGTCGTCCAGGCTAAGACCGCCGCTGAACCCTGTTCCTGCCACACCTGCCGCAGGGGACAACCGGAACGCCCCAGGATCACCCCCGTCCCGGCGATAAAGAACCCCACCAACAACAACACCGCTGTCAGGACAAACCGCAAAACCGCCAACACCGGCCCCACCCCCGTCCCGGCCACCTGGGGGGCGATCAGACAAAAAATCCCCAGGGGCAACATCAGGGTAATCCCCCGGATCAGGGCATTAAAGGTTTCGTAAATCCCTTCCAAACCCCGCAAGACCCGGCTGGTGGCCCCATTATTCAGCATCCCTAGGGTAATCCCCAACAGCACCGCAAAGGTGACCACCTGCAACGCATTGGCCTGGGTGAGGGCGGCAAAGATATTATCGGGAAACAACGCCCGCACAAATTGCACCAGGAGCGAGGGGGGCGGCGGGGTCGCCGGGGCCTGCAAGGTTAACTCCACATCCACCCCCGTATTTTGGATATAACGCCCCAGGGTCGCCAACACCTCGGGATTGCGAATCACCCCCGGCTGAACCAGGGCCCCGGTCACCACACTCACGCCACTTACCCCCACCAGCCCCAGCCCAAACACCAGCAATAACCGCCGCAAAAATTGCCCCATCCCCTGATTGCTGGCCAGACGGCTGACACTCATGGTCACGGCGGCCAAGAGGATGGGTAACACGCATAATTTCAACAACGCCAGGTACACCTCCCCCAACACCTGTACCCTGATTGCCAGTCCGGGCACCCAGACCCCCACCCCAATCCCCAAACCCACCCCCAGCATCACCGGCAGGGGGGAATGCCACCAGCGCCCCCAACGTTCCCCAGGATTTTTAGCCGCCATATCCACCCCTATCCTTCCTCCAGCGTACCGCCAGCCGGTTACAGAAAATCCGTATTCCGGGGTGGCGGCCCAAACAGGGTATTCAGGCGTTTTAAGGCCAAACGAGCCGACTGAAACCGCTTGCGCCAATCCACATCCAGCAGGTGGCTCAAAACCTCAGTCAGTTCCGGGCTACAGGTGACCTGCCCCTGCCAGTCCAATTGGTTGGTATTGGGAATTTTGGGCAAAACTTGCGGGGATTGCCCGGTCAGGGCTTCCACGGCGATCACGCCAAGCGAATACAGGTCACTGGTCAGGTTGGGCTGTCCCCAGCACTGTTCCGGTGCCATATACCCAGGGGTACCGACGGCCACGGTGGCACTGGCGGGTTTCTGGTGGAGTTGTCCCGACAGGGATGAGGGTAAAACCTTCACCGCCCCAAAATCAATCAACACCAACTTGCGGTCCGTGGCCCGGCGAATCACATTATCCGGCTTAATATCCCGGTGAATCACCTTGTGGCTTTGGACAAAATCCAGAATTGTTAATAACTCCCACAGCAACCACACCACATCCAGTTCCGCCCAAGGCCGGTCTAAGCCGAATTCCTGGCTCAGGGCTTGCCCCTCAATAAAATCCTGAATGATATAAAATTCCTCCTCCCCCTCCAGATAGGCCAACAGCAGGGGAATCTGGTCGTGGCGACCCAACCGTTCCAAAGTGGCCGCCTCCGTGGCAAACAACCGGCGGGCGGTGGTCAATATCTTGGGGTCATGGCTATCCAGGCGGAGCCGCTTAATCACACACTTGGGTTCCCCCGGTCGCTGGGTATCCCGCCCCAGATAGGTTTCGCAAAAGCCGCCAGTGGCTAAACTCCGTTCCCGCAGATACCGGTTGCCGAGCAATTCCTGACGTTTGGGGGAGGGGAGGGGCTGGCTTTGCGATTCCCCCACCAGCAGTAACCCCGGTACCCCCGCCGACGGGGGCAGACAGCGGACACTAAAGCGACAGGGATGCCATTGGGAATTTTTCCCCTGCAAACGCCCGGACAGGGTGGGGGCGGGCGTGGGATTTTGTAATAACACTTGTGTGGACACATCCAAAAATATCTGCCGGTCTTCGGGATGGAGCAAACTCAAAAAATCTTGCCCCAGCACCTCCGGGAGACTTTTTTCCAACAGACGGGCGAGCGGCGGATTTTGGTAATAAACCACCCCTTCAGGACTGAGGACCACCACCAATTCCATCACCAGCGACTCCAACACCTGGGTCAGGTGCAGTTCCGGGGGGATTTGCGCCATCGCCTGGGGGGGCATGGGTAGCACCGCCATCGTTTCCTCCTCCGGGGTCGTGACCAGGTTGACCTGCGCCATGAGTTCGGGGGGCAAATTGGGCGTGCGCCGAAACTGAATCACCCCCCGGGGTTCCAGGTCAAACTGACAGCCCAGACTAATTTCTCCCGATTCTCCCAGGGGCATTTCCTCCCCCCGCAGATGGACCACCTGCTGGGTATCCCCCAGGCGCACAAACGTCCCATTCCGACTGTCATCCCGCAGATAAAAATGCTGATGCCGGTACTCAATGCGGGCATGGTTGCGGGAGGCATAGCCGTTATCCACCACCAGGTCACTGGCGGGGTTGCGTCCCAAAAATGCCACCGGTCGCATGGTACCCAGCCACAATTCCTGGGTATTGCCGTGTAAATGTAAATACATGGGTTCTGGGTCAACCGCCGCTGGGGGAAGAGGGGACATGGAGGGCATTTCACCCAAGGGATTGTTCTTAATTTAGCGGAAATTGCCGGGGATGATGCCGGTGGAGATTCAGCATAGATAGTTAGTTCCCACACATTTATCTAGCAATCTCACAGGATGTGTTAATAATAAATCTCAAGAATCAAGACAACGGAATGCTTGCAGTACAGGGAGGAAAATGCCCCTAAAACCTATTTTAGAGGTGTTCTAATCAAACTTGCGGCCCGAGTATTTGAACAAGTAGAGAAGGATATTACTTCAGTTCTTCTATTCCCAATATCCCTTTGGGTGATAAATCCCTTCTGACATAACATAGATTACCTCTGTGGGCACATATTATTGACCCTTCCCACAATAAATACTTCGGTGCCAATAATTGATCAATTAGTCGGCGATCCTCTTCAGAATGAAATTCTAAGTAGATTACTTTAATTTCAAAATTACAGTTCATGATACTTCTCAAAATCTCGACTTCACAGCCTTCAGTATCTACTTTAAGGATGTCAATATATTTTATATTATTTTCCAACAAGAATGTGTCTGCTTGTTTGAGTTCGATGGTAATGTATCGAGAAGCAAGAGAATTTGCATGGATAGAACTATGTACAGAACTCTCGCCTGTATAAAATTTTTTGCTCACATTATCACTATACAAACCGATGGGGAAAGTATAACAATTTCTGAGTTTACGGGCGTTGTCTTGGAGTAGCAGAAAGGCAAATGGATCAGGTTCAAAACAATATATCCTAGCGTGAGGATAGTTGACTCGAAAGTGAGTGGCAGATAAACCGATATTGGCACCAATATCAACAACTACACTAACATCATCAATAAAATCCAAAATCGGATAACAACCATTATTGATCTCATTGATGACATATTCTGAAGCACCATCAGAAACATAAGTTATACTATAATAATTCCCTTGTTTGGTAGGCCAATTTAAATTTTTGAGACTAGCTGTTTTTTCTAAACTTGAATAAATGATCCGATGGTTTTCATCTAAGCAAATTGGAAATTTTGACTGCACCGGGACTGAATTACTACTAAATATGTACGCATCCCATTTTGAATTAGTACTAATATCCAAATCGTCAATCCAGTGAATTTGTGAACTTACGCCCGCATTTTCAATCATTGTGAGTTTTTCTTCGGTTTGCTTATGTACATAAATCACGGCTCTGGAAAGATCAACGAAATCAATAGCAAAAATAATAGGACAATCTTCAGCAACTAAAATATGAATCTTATCTTGAAGTCGGTGTAATTCTTGAATCTGTTGATAGATTTCCAGGCGAACTTCTAGCAGTTCTGCATATTGTTTGCTTATTTCAAAGCGAGGGTCATGATCTGTCAAAAAAAAGCTAGAGGCATTACTTTCAAATATCCATCTATATAAGTCATTAATTCTATAATTGGGATGCAAATATTCATAAAATTTAGTATAGGCATTTTGTGCCATAGAGATAGTTTCTTCTGGATGACTAAGATACCAGAAAATTTTCTCTATTAACTCCTCCTTACAAGAGTAAACATCACAATCTTGTCTCGGCTTAAGAAGCCTATCAAACCCAGACTGAGGTGAAATTTTATCTGTGAGTAGAAAACCCCCAGCAGAAACGACTTCCAAATTGCGGAGATTCAAGTCGCCATTGAGACTACAGTTTAAGGAAATCAAAGAACTCGCATAGATTTTGGCAGATGCACTTCTATCATAAGTTCCTACTTCAAACACTAAAGACGATTCTTTTGTTACATCGTTAACCGCATCAATGATATGTCCTCGATAGGGATGTAAATAAGGATTACCACAAATGAATACTGCTTTGTTCTCCCGTTCTCTGATAAATTCATGCGAAAATGTAGTCATTGTAATCAAAGGAAACCATCCTATATTATCAAAACCACAGGCATAGAACCAGTGCATATGTTGCCTACAATAAGGAAAACAAATATAGTCATACTTTTCCAAGTGTAGATAGGTTAGAATATCGCTAATAGATTTGGAATAACCATGATGAGTATCTAAAACGATAGCTACAGTCGGGCATTGAAAGGCTTCAAGATTATAGGGCAGATTAAGCTGCCATCCAGAAATTGTAACCACAATCAAATCAAAGCCATGCCTATCAACAATATTTTTTTGAACAAACTCATAAATGTCATAGGGTTCTCCCACGGGGGTGAAAGCATCTACATTTATTGTATTTATAAATTTAGGTATATTTTCGTCAATTTTAACCTGTTGGGTACAAAGCGTAACTTGATTTTTAGAAAACCTAATTGGTGCTACCTGATTTGGATTAGACTCCCAGCTTAATAATATTTTTAACTCACTTGTCAATAATTTAGGCTCTAACATGGTAGGTAACAATAATTTCTTTACGCATCAAAGTATAGATTAAAAACGCCTAAGGATATTTTAATTTATGCAAAACGTTAGTTTCCGAAAGAAAACTTTACATTTTGAAAGAAAACTTTACATTTTGAAGAACCGAGAAAGATTGATAATTTAATTTACTTCTAGAAATTAGGTTCTCACCCCCATCTATTCATTAATCTTTTTAGCCACAAGTGTTGAATCCTGCAACAAACTTTACATATTGAGGCGTGGAACGACCCGATTGAGCCAATGGACAAAATTCCACTCCTGCCGTATTAAAATTTGTATATATCATAACTTATCTACTAATTTACTTCCATACATCCGTGGAACTTTTAACAGTTGCAATATCAAATAAACTATTAAAATTACATAAGGGCATCTCTATTTATTGCCACCACGGGAAGATTACTTCGTTAAAATGCCCATATTAATGGCTACGCCCCTGCGACCCATTTTTAGAAGTGCCCTTCAGTTAATTCAGAATCAGCAGTCACAAAAGCCATCCCTGTACCTGGTGGTTGATTTGGGATACGGTAATCATCAGCGCCGCCCGGGCCAACGGGACAGGATTTTATCGGTTAATAAAACGGTTTCGGGAATTTGACACATCAGAATTGCCCCCGCAAACACCAATAAACCCGCACTGCCCGCCACCACTAACCCCAGAAACGTTCCCAAAACCGCCTCCCCCCAGTGCCACAAGCCCCAGGCGACCGCCCCTGCCAACCCACTAGCCAGCATAATTTGTACCAACACCCCCAACCAACTGCGCCAGGGCAACCCCTGTAATTTGTAATGCAATAAGATCAACAAACCGATAAACGTGACCAGATTTACCCCCGCCGTCGCCAGCGCCAACCCCGGTGCCCCCATTTCCCGTACCAATAACCAATTCAGCCCCGCATTCAAGCCAATCCCCAGCACACTCAACCGAAACGGCGTATCCCCGTCCCCCAGGGCATAAAACACCCGCACCAGCACATCCCGCCCCAGATAAACGAACATTCCCACCCCATAGGCGGCTAAAATTTCCCCCACCAACTGGGAAGCCTCCCCATCAAAGGCATAGCGTTCATACACCAGCCGTACAATTGGCAAAGCCAGCACCGCCAACAAAACCCCCAAAGGGAGCATCACCAGAGCCACCAATACCAAACTTTGGCGAATCCGTTGGGTCAACTCCGGCCAATCCTCGGGGTCAGCCAACCGGGAAAACAAGGGCAAATAGGGCACCAAAATCATATTGGACAAAATCCCCAGGGGAGCCTGCACCAGCAAATTGGCATAACCCAATGCCGCCGCCGCCTGCGGCAGATAGGACGCAAATTGCAAATCCACATACACATTGATATGCAACATCCCCGAAGCAAAGGTCGCAGGTAATAACACATTCAGTACAGATTGCACCCCTGGATGTCGCCAATTCCAGCGCAACCGCCCCCAATAAATTCCCATTTTTGCTTGAGGTCGCAACTGCACCAACCACTGCGCCACCCCCCCGCACAGGATACTCCCCGCCAACACCTGCCCCCCCAACAGGCTAAACTCTGTCTGCCAGAGCCGATTCCCCAGCCAGAGCCACGCCCCCCCCAACCCCAGCAGTACACTCACACTCGAAAAAATCGGACTAATGGACGGCAACCAATACTGATCCCGTGCCGTCAACACCCCAAACCCAATGCCAATCCAGCCCGCCAGCACCGCCAAGGGAGCCAGGATTTGCAACTGCGCCACCGCAATCGTTTGGGTAATTTGCCCCGTCTCACTTTGATTCAACCCCGGAGCTACCAACTGAATCAGCGGCTCAGCCCCCACCACCATCCCCACACTCAGCACCACCAAAAACACCGTCACCCAGGTCAACACCGTTTCCACGATCACCGCCGCTTCCCGTTCCTCATACTTGCTCACCACGCTGACAATGGCACTGTGGAACGGTCCATTGATCCCTCCCAAAAGAATTAACAGAAACCCTGGAATCACATAGGCATAACTGTAGGCATCCGCCACCACCCCCACTCCAAATGCCGCCGCAATCGCCTGTTCCCGAAATAGTCCTAGAATTTTACTCAAAATCGTCGCCACCGCCACCAACCCGGCAATTCGAGCCAAGGAACGAGTCATCAGGACACCTCTATAAATTTCATTTTGGGAATGCCAAAATTCTGATAGCTTGCGTGGCACAGCCATAGAACCAAATGCGGGGGTTGCCCCCCTGCGACCGCTAATTGTAATTGGGAATTGACACAGACTTCCATGCGTTCTACCCAGTCAATATACCTAGCCTACCCCACCCCGGTTCCCAGATTTTTATTGCCCCATTCATCCCTAAAAATATCCTTTTGTAACAGCTTTTTGTAACAGAGTTTAAGAAATATCCCATTTGAATGAACCCACCTAAATAAACGCAAAATTAGCGACAAATACGCCCCCAGAACCCCAAATTTTGGGCTAAATAAAAAATACTGCCAATGGGGAGGGAGCCATGCTCAACCAATTAACCCATGCCTTACGCAACCGGGATATGGGAGCCGCCACCGCCATTCTCCACAAAATGCAACAGGTCATGACCCCCCGACAGATGATGCACCATGTCCTCGTCGCCGCCGAACGACTCGCCTGGGATGAGGGGGATGCCCAAGTCGCCCGGTGGTTGCTGAGTAATCCGGCTCAACGGTGGTACCGTTAAATCTCGGGCAAATTCACTGGGTAATGAACCCGCTAATTCCCCTGAGCCATGTCCAACCGGGGTCGCCCCATGCTGTAATTCAACACCCGGCTATTGAGGTTGTAAGAAATTTCCCCTTTTTGCAACATCCCCCGGATCAGGTGTTCCAGGTCAGAACCAATCCGGCGCAGGGTATAATCCGTCAAATCTGCTCCCTGGTAGGCTTTGACCAATTCGGCGAATTTCTCATGCACCCGTGCCAAAGCCGCTTCCGTCCAGTTGAATTCGTTGTCCGGGTCCACATCCACAGTCAGTTCCGTGTCACTGGGGACGAGGGCACCGTCTTGCACCGTAGCGGCAAAAATCCGAATGTGACGGGTGGTACTTTTGAGCAACATGAGCAGTTTCTCCAGGATTTGTTCCTATTGTAAAGCACCTCCATCCCCGTCGTTAGGAACCTGGCGGTAAGGTTTGACTGAGGGTGAATAAAATCTCCAGAGCCGCCCGGGCATCTTCCCGTGCCGTTGCATTTTGGGGACTAATTTTGCTGGTGAATAAGCAGTTTTGGGGCACCGTCAACACCGGCTTCATCTCACTGTTGGTAATTTTGAAATTCTCATAGGTTAAATAGCGGGTTTCCAACACCATCCCCCGGGCGGGTCCAGCCATCAAACACATCGGGCCACCCGGTTCCCCAACCTGAATCCCCCCCGATAGGCTGTCATAGCTAAAACTGCGCCGCAAACGCTCCAAACGCTGGGCGAGTTCGGGTTTGATGGGGACATTTTGCCCGTCAATCGTGAGAAAAAATTGGTCATCTACCGAACTGGTATTGGGGTCAATATCCGTGCCATAAAACCGAATGTCCCGCACCACTTGGTCATCGGACTGGAGCTTGAGTTTTAGGAGTTCTACGGGAGTTTTTGCCATCGCTATCTGGGGAATCAAGGTCAGAAAAATTGCAAGTGCATATTTGAACATTAGAGGGCTGGTTTTTGGGATTACTTTCCTAAGAGACGACTACGAGTACTTCCTGGTTCCTGTAAAATAGAATTAAAGACCTGACGCAAGTTATTTCGTCCCTGGGTCTGTCCCGCATTCCCCGCTCGCCCTCCTATATTTTACGATTTCCCCTCCTTAATCATGCTACCCGAAACCCTCTTGACCCAACTCCAATCCCTGCCTCCAAAACAAATACAGGTAGTGATTGACTTTGTGGAATTTTTGCATCAAAAATATGGCATATCCACAAATCAAGAGAAATTACCACGAACCCTGGGATTATATCAAGGTATGGGTTGGATCAGCGAAGACTTTGATGCGCCACTTCCCGACGAATTCTGGCTAGGAGGGGCATGAAACTATTGCTTGATACCCATGTTTTGATCTGGAGTGTCCTTGAACCCGACCGATTATCTCAGCGAGTGATTGACTTATTTATAGATAGAAATAATGAAATATTTTTCAGCCTGGTGAGTATCTGGGAAATGCAAATTAAAATTCAGCTTGGCAAGTTGAACTTTACCGTGCCACTCTCGGAAATTATTACCAGTCAGCAACACGCTAATGATTTGCAACTGTTAGCCATTACTACCACGCATATCTACGCCTTGGCACATTTACCTAACCACCATCGTGACCCCTTCGACCGCCTGCTGGTTGCTCAAGCCATGACGGAACAAATGCCCTTGCTGAGTGCGGATGCTCGGTTCAATGGCTATCCTGTGACCCGGTGGTGGTAGGTGGAAGAATACCACTAAAATTACCCCTAAAATCATTATTCCCAGGCATCTTGGACGAGTATTCCTGGTGACGCCCATGACCCTCCACCGCCTCGCCCCGGAACTCATTGAACGGATGGCCGCTGGGGAAGTGATTGATTCCCTGGGGGCTGTGGTGCGGGAACTGGTGGAAAATGCCCTGGATGCCCAGGCCACCCACCTGCACCTGCGGGTGGAACCGGATGGGGTACGGCTGGCGGACAATGGGGTGGGAATGACCCCGGAAATGCTTACCCTGGCGGCCACCGCCCACACCACCAGCAAAATTCAGCATCCCCAGGACTTGCATCACATCCAGACCCTCGGGTTTCGGGGGCAAGCCCTCTACAGTCTGGCGCAATTGGCGGATTTGACCATTGCCAGCCGGTGTCCTTCTGCGCCCCAGGGTTGGCAGGTACGGTATGATGCCCAGGGGCAGGCGCACCCCCCCCAACCCGTTCCCCTCGCTCCCGGTACGGTAGTGACGGTACAGCGGCTGTTTGCGAATTGGCCGCACCGCCAGGCGGGTTTACCCAGTTGGCCCCAACAACTGCGCCAGATTCAGCTGTGGATTCAGCAAATGGCCCTGTGTCATCCCCAGGTCACTTGGCAAGTGGAATTTCCCGGCAAAACCTGGCACCTCTGGCCGGGTACCCTGCGGGAGCGTTTGACCCAAATCCTGCCCCAGGTGGCGGACTCCCAGTGGCAAATCGGTCAGGAGGAACACCTCACCCTGGCGTTTGCCCTGCCGGATCAGCACCACCGCCCCCGCCCCGACCGGATTTGGCTGGCCGTCAATGGCCGCTGTGTGGAATGGCCCGAAGTGCATACCGCCATCCTCCAGCATTTTCAACGGCTCCTGCCCCGGGGACGCTTTCCCCTCTTCTTTGCCCATTTCCATCTGCCGCCCTCAGTCGTGGACTGGCACCGCCACCCCGCCAAAACCCAACTGTACATCAAAAATTTAGAACATTGGCAAGCGAAATTACTGCATTTGTGCGAGCAAAGTATGAGCATTGCCCCCCCCAGCAAAACCGATTACCCCCGGGTGCAAAAACTGATGCAGGTGGCAGAAACCACCGCCCGCTACCACGCCCGCCCTACCCTCAAAGCCTTAGCGCAAATCCATCGCACCTATATCCTGGCGGAACACCCGGCGGGGTTGTGGCTGGTGGAACAACACATCGCCCATGAGCGGGTTTTGTATGAACAATTACAGTCCCAATGGCAGGGGATCACCCTAGACAGCCCGGTGATTTTGCCCCCCCTCAGCCCACAGCAAGTGGAGCGTTTGACCCAGTACGGATTGCCCCCCGAACCCTTTGGCCCCCAGCAATGGGCGGTGCGCCAGATTCCCCAGGTGTTGCGGGAACGTCCGGCGGAATGGGCCGATGCCCTGGTGGAACTGAGTCACTGCACCGACCGGGAACAGGCCACCGTGAATTTAGCCTGCCGCAGTGCGATTCGCAACGGCACGGACTTAACCCTCCCCCAGATGCAAACCCTGCTGGCGCAATGGCAGGCCACCCAAGCCCCCCGCACCTGCCCCCACGGGCGACCCATTTGCCTCACCCTGGCGGAAACCCAACTGGCACGGTTTTTCCGGCGGCATTGGGTCATTGGCAAAAGCTACGGGATTTAGGAACGCCCCACGTTCTTAGCAAAATCCTCCTGATCCACATACACCATCAGTACTTTGTCCAAAGAAGTCATCCGCAACAGTTGCAGGATCATATGGCGGGGCGCAATCAACCCCATCTGTCCCCCCAGCCCCCGCACGTGCTTATGGCAGGCCACCAACGCCCCCAACCCCGCACTATCCAAAAATTCTACCCGGGAGAGGTCAATCCCCAAATAGCAGGGCTGACCCTGCACCACCGCCTCGTACTGTTGCCGAAAACGGGTCGCCTGGGTACTGTCTAGGCGGGTGATGGGCAAAGTAATGGTCGTCGGTGGTTGTCCGTAACTTTCCTCCGTTGCCGGGGTCAGGATGAAAAGTTCCATAGGAAAATTTGGGGGAAGTGATTACTCAGATAAATTATCACAGGCCACTGGTTCAAAACGATACACCGGGGTGGACATCATTCGGTCAGGGGGTTGACCCTCTACAATTAACCGTTGCAAGTGGGTCACCGTCTCCGGGGCAAACAGCACTTCGCCGGTTTCCTCATCCACCCGTGCCGGGACATTTTCAAAGATGTAAAACATTCCATTCAATGCCAGTGAATAAGTAACCCGTTGATCTGTCAGGTTTTCTTGACTGTAGTGCTTGCCAGTCATGGGATTCTCCTTATGGTAAAGTCTTGATTCCATCGCTGAGGATCGGGTTGGTAAAGTGTAATTATTTTAATCAATGGGCGGCTCGAATAGCTAGATTGCATATGAATAGGTCTCCCCCGTAAAGTCAAACCACAAATCAGACAACTGGAACCATATTTATCGTCTGGGTAATCTTCAATGATGCGACCTTGGGCAATGGCTTCTTTAATCTCCTCAACTTGGATGTAACGAAGGATAGCTTGATCAACGGCGTGTTTAGAAAATTCAAATGCATTCCTGGCAAATTTTTCCCGAATCAGCCGCATTTCCTGGATCAACCTTTCTGAATCCATAGGCATCAGGGCTAGCTTTGAATTCTCAACGGTTATACTAATTTTAAGCGTTCCATTGCGGTACCCATCCTAAGATGAAACAACGGGTCACCCTCACCTTTCCCCGCCAGATGGTACAAATCCCCATCACCTACCGCCTGGCCAAGGACTTTAATATCGCCGCCAACATCATTCGGGCCCAGGTCGCCCCCAACCAAGTGGGGAAATTGGTGGTGGAATTAGCCGGGGACATGGATCAACTGGCGGCGGCGCTGGAATGGTTGGCCGATAGCGGCATCGAGGTCGCCCACAGTAGCCGGGAAATCCTGATTGATACGGAACGCTGTATCGACTGTGGCCTCTGCACCGGGATTTGCCCCACCCAAGCCCTCACCCTGGACCGGGAATTTCGGCTCCATTTCACCCGCACCCGCTGTATTGTCTGTGAGCAATGTATTCCCACCTGCCCAGTCGTTGCCATTACCACCAACTTCTAAAATCCGGGCCCCAAGTGCCAGCGTTTGTACCAACTTCGTTCTTGTCAAGTCCTTGCCAATCCCAGCGAAAGGTTGTTTAATAACTGATTAAGGTACTTAGATGCCAGAACGACACTGTCGCTTCTTCCAGAATTAAGCTCCCCTACAAGATCGGTACATTTTCTTAGTCACTTAATCGTTACTTGCGACTATGCCTAGAACCAAACCCCCTTCGGATCGTGTACTGACCATTCGTTTACCCAACGAGGAGCTTCTCAAACTGGAAAGCTACTGCGCCGCCAAAGGTCGCACCAAGACCGATGTCCTGCGGGAACTGATTCGCAAACTCCGCAACAACTGACCCGCACCCCGATGCTCCGGTTCCCTGTCACGCCCCCTGCGCTCCCCTGCCGATGATCCATTCCTACTTGGCGGCGGCGGTTCAGATGACCAGCGGTTCAGATGTGGAAAAAAATCTGGCCCAGGTGACTGAGTGGGTGGATTTGGCTTGCCACCGGGGCGCTACCCTGGTCGGTTTGCCGGAAAATTTCGCCTTCATGGGGGACGAACGGGAAAAGGTTGCCCAGGCGGCCCACATTGCCCAGGCGGCGGAGCAATGCCTGCGTACCCTCGCCCAACGGTTTCAAGTCACCCTACTGGCGGGGGGAATGCCCGTGCCGGTGGATGGGGAGCGGGTGGTGAACCGGGCGCTGGTGATTAGCCCTGATGGGCACATCCAAGTCCGTTATGACAAAGTCCATCTATTTGATGTCAATCTCCCGGACGGCAACACCTACCAGGAATCCCGCACGGTGCTGGCGGGGCTGACCCTACCGCCGGTCTATTCCCAGCCGGAATTGGGGCAGATTGGCTTGTCCATCTGCTACGACGTGCGTTTTCCCGAACTGTATCGCCATCTGGCCAAAATCGGGGCGGAAATTCTCTTTATCCCGGCGGCGTTTACGGCCTACACGGGCAAGGATCACTGGCAAGTCCTCCTGCAAGCCCGGGCGATTGAAAATACCTGTTATGTCTTGGCACCGGCGCAGGTGGGGTGGCACTATCCCCGGCGGCAAACCCACGGCCACGCCATGATTATTGACCCCTGGGGGGTGGTGCTGGCGGATGCGGGGGATCAACCAGGGCTGGCAATTGCGGAAATCAACCCGGAACGGTTGGCGCAAGTCCGGCGGCAAATGCCCAGTCTCCAGCATCGGGTTTTTTAGGGGCAATCAGTTCCTGAGCAGTCCGCACAGCGGCGGCTAAAACGTCTGCGTTGTCTAAATTTTGTAAATACGGTTGCAGTAATTTCCGGGCGTAACTGCCGTAGGCCACCCCATGCACAGGCAGGTTTAATTTTTGTACTAAAGGCCAAGTTGCCTGATTGGTGCCCCCCGCCAATTGGACAAACCCCGGCGGCCCCTGATCCAGAATTTTTTGCGCCAGCCGTATGGTTGCCCAGGTGGTGCCTGCCCCAATATCCCCACTCATGGGACGGCCATCCGCTTGCCAGATCAATGCACAGGGCAAAGGTGTAATAATTTTATACAAATTCCATAAGTACGGAATCACCTGTGGATGGTCGGGACAACTAATTGCTAAAACCTGTAACCGGTGCACCCAGGGCTGAAGTTCCCGCCACAGGTGGGCAAAACTGGTTTCATGCCCGGTTTGGGTGTGGATTTCCAGGGCGGCAATCGGTTGGTGGTGCAGTAATTCAATCACGGCGGCGGGACGGTGGACGTAGGTGCGGGCGGTGATGTACTGGTAGGGGCAAATTTCCAAACAACGCCCACAGCCATAGCAACGGGCCGCATCCACCCCAGCGGTGCTAATCGCCGCTACCGGGCATACCCGTTCACAGGGGCGGGGGCAATCCGGGGGGCACACCTGCGGGTCAAAATGGGCCTTGCGGAAGTGGGGGTCCGTATCGTCGTTCAAACTCACCATCAACAAGGGGGGTGGGGTTCCTGCCCGTTGAATGCCTCGCCCAGCCGCCGCCACCACCGCCGGGTCCGCACACACATCAATGCAGTTCACCCCCGCCAGGGTAAAGACCCAACTCAGGGGTTCGATGCTGGCTGTGTCCTGATAGCTGGCACCGCAGATGAGTTTCGACCAGGAACCTGCTTTCAGTGCCCTTAGATGGCCTGAATCCACGGAATGACCTCGTAATCCGTCCAAATCCCGTTTTGCCAGTAGGGGTCCTGTTCGATCAAGGTTTGCACCTGGGTCGCATCCGCCGCCTCATAAATGCCAAAAAACCGCCGCAAATCTTGGGTGGGGCCAATGGTGACCAGCACCCCCTGGGCTTTTTGTTGCGCCAAACCCGCCAAGTGCGCCTCCCGATATGGTGCCCGTTTGGTTGCCACTTCGTCGCAATAGTGGCCGGTCACGATAAACTTGGCCATCGCCCCCTTACCCTTTGGAACCCTGCGCCTGTCGGTCAAAATTATACCGCCCCGTCTCCCCGTAATGACGTTGGGGCACATTCGACAAACGGTGCAAAATCACCTGGGCAATTTTCAACCCCGGATAAATCCCCAACCGCCGGAACCGGGTCGTATTCCGTAGCGCCATCGTCAGATGGGAACCCTGCCACCCTGGGTCCAACCATAATGCTAGGGCTAAATCAAACCCTTCCCGCGCCCGGGAGGACTTGAGCCGCACCTCGCCAGCGGTAAATAGGGGGATGTGAAACACCTCCAAAGAAGCCACCAAAAGCCAGGTTTGGGGTGCCAAAATGTAGGGCTGGTTAATATCATAATTACTTAAATCCAGTGGTATTTGTTCCCCGTCCTCCTGCTCAATTAAACCGGACGTACCGATGCGAATATCTAAAGAAGCTGGATTAATCAAACTGGGGTCAAAAGGAGCAACCAAGGGTGGGTTTGCTTGACAGAGTTGATTCAGTTCGTGGTCGGTAAGAATCATAGATTTTGCTCTGATGAATTAAGTGAATACAGGGGGGAACTACCATCTTCAATCATCGCCCGATAGCTATAAAACCCCCGGAAATTGCGGGTAAATACCGGCGCAGTTTGTCCTGGGATCAAAGCATAGCAGGGAATTTTGGGGGGAGCGATAAAATACTCACTGACTGCCATTGCGCTATGTTCCAAAGGCCCCATGTGCCCATCCTGTAATAGTTGGTTATGCAGTCGCACATCCTCTTGCACATCCCGTTTGCCGTCATGGGTGGCGTAGGATAACCGGGCACATCTCGCCGTCGCCACTTGTAATTGTTCTGATAAAGATAAACCAGGCGGCATTTGATCCCCAAAGGGAATATGCCATTCCCCTGGTTTTAATTCTTCAGGAATAGATTGATCAATCTTACTTTTAATCGCAATTGCCCAGGTTCTAAATTCAGGGCG
Source organism: Synechococcus sp. C9 (assembly GCF_022984075.1). Lineage (NCBI taxonomy): Bacteria > Bacillati > Cyanobacteriota > Cyanophyceae > Synechococcales > Synechococcaceae > Synechococcus > Synechococcus sp. C9. The sequence goes on from NZ_JALAAD010000001.1 coordinate 741,698, forward strand.
ACAGGGTTTATCCGTTCGCAGGTGAAAGAAATTGTCCCACTCGGTCGCCGTGATGAGAATGGGAATCCGCATAAACGGTTTAAGCAAGTCGTTGACGTGTTGTTTATGCACCCCTTGCTCTGCCAATTTACGAGCCAATTTGATATTTTGCTCTAAGGCAGACATCCAAATGGTTTCATTGGTTTGCTGAAAAGCCGGGTCGTCAATTTCTATCCCCTGCATCCCCTTTTGATGTTGACTGAATTGGGGGATAAATGGGTCATCTAAAATGCGCTGAATCACTCGCTCCACCGGAATTGCCCGTGATGAACCACTGGAACGGCTGGTGACTTCCGTGAAGGGGTTGGTATCCCCTAGCACCTCCACCATCCCCCCCTGGCGCAACAGCCGATGGGTTGCTAATTCTTGTAACAGCGTGTAAGGGAAGCGGGTCAATAGCACCGTCACCATCCGGTCGCCCGTGGCTTGGTTGCGGGAATCGGCTTTAATTTTTATGTCGCCGGGGTCGGTCATGGCTTGGCAACCGTTCATTCACCTGGCAGTGCCATTCCTTGTGATTGTAACAAGGTTATTCCTGGGGGGAAAGGGCTTGACCTCTCCCACAATGCAATTATTTTTTATTTGTTCTTGATTAGGTAGTGCTATCTAAGTAATTGTTGATTATTACAATATAGCAGTCCTAAATGAGAATGGAACAGGGGTCGCAGGGGCACCGCCCCCGTACTTGGTTCTAGGGAATTTGTGTTGATTAATCGAATGGGATGGCTCTATTGAGAAAGCCAGGGGTCGCAGGGCACCGCCCCGTCTTGGTTCTCGATAACCTTGTGATTGCCACATCCCATGACACGAATAAAAGTGTACTGGGCTGGTTGCCACCCCAAAAAGTGTCCTATGGTGTGGATCAGCCAGTTGAGGTTTGCCCGTGCCAAGTGGGGCGGAGGTGGGGTTAATTTTTGCCCTGGGATTTTTGGGAAGTTTCGGTCACTGCGCCGGGATGTGTGGGCCACTGGTGTTGGGCGTGGCTTGGGGGCAAAAACATCTGACCTGGGGGCAACGGTGGCGGCAACAGGTGGGATTGCATCTGGGACGGGTGTTGACCTACGCCGGGGTGGGGGCACTCTTGGGGCAGGCGGGTTCCCTATTGGTCGCCGGGGGGCAACTGGCGGGGGTGGGCAGTGGGGTGCGCCAGGGGGTGACGGTGGCGGTGGGGTTGCTGTTGATCTGGAGCGGTTGGCGTTCCCAGGTGCCGAACTGGTTGCGCTGGGGCTGGCATCCCCGGGGAAATCCCCCTCAAAATCCGGTGCTTTTGGGTGTGTTGTGGGGGCTGATTCCCTGCGGTTTTTTGTATGTGGCGCAATTGCAGGCGGTGGCGACCCTCAATCCCTGGGCGGGGGCGGTCTTGCTGGGGGCATTTGGGTTGGGAACCGTGCCGGTGTTGTTGGGGCTGGGGCTGTGGTTGAGCCGGGTGGGGACGGAGCGGGGGCAACAACTGAGCCGTTGGGCGGGGCGCTTGACCGTTCTGATGGGGGTATTGATGCTCCTGCGGACAGACAGCATGGTGGACATCACTGGCTATGGCAGTTTGCTCCTGCTGGGGCTGGCATTGCTGGCACGACCTCTGCAACGGCTGTGGGGGGGATTGCGTCCCCTGCGGCGGCACTTGGGGGTGGGGGCGTTTGTCCTGGCGGGGCTTCATACCCTGCACATGGTGGAACACAGTTTTCAGTGGGATTTGCTGGGAATTTTCTTTTTGCCACCGCTGCCATTTTGGGGCATCATACTCGGTACTCTCGGACTGGGACTGATGGTGCCCTTGGCTGTGACCAGTACGGATGGCTGGGTACGCCGGTTGGGCAAGCGTTGGCACCAATTACATCGTTGGGCGATAGGGATATGGTTCCTGGTGGGGGCGCATATTGGCTTACTCATGGGGGCACGGTGGGGAATCCTCGGCAATGTCACGTTTATTTTGGGGATAATTTTGGTAATCCTTCTGCGACAATCCTGGTGGTGGCGGTGGTGGGGGCGAGAGGCGTGGTATGAACCGGCTGATGTTGGGTATTAGCGTTGCACTGGGGTTGGGCGTTCCGGTTTTTGCCCACACGGTACAGCGGGCTGGGAATGTGGCAGTACTGTGGCACGTGGCACCCAACCACAACCCCCGGGCGGGACAACCTGCGCAGGTTTGGGTCGCACTCACTCGCCGGGGTGGGCAACCGATTTTTAACCGGGAAGTCGCCTGCACCTTGCAAATACGCCAGGAACCCCAGGGCACCCTGCTGGTGACCACCCGTTTACAGGGGATCAATGTGGAACGCTATCGGGACACCCCTGCGGCTACGGTGACCTTTCCCCAACCGGGTCGTTACCAATTGGGCTTGGCGTGTCAACCCAAAACCGCCGATTTGAAACCCTTTTCCTTCACCTATGGGGTAACGGTGGGGCGGTAATGATAAGGCACCTCATATTTATTTGCACCCATTGAAATTGAAGGTTATTGGGCAAGAATGCCTATACCAATGGTTATGCCACGCAGGCTATCAAGAACCATACACCGCAGGTGCCTTTTTGACAGCGCCCCATCCTTAGAAGTGCCCATCATTTAACTGCCCAAATCTTGCGCTGAACGGTGAATCCGGTCTTTGATTTGCGCTAATAATTGGGCAAATTTGGGGTCACTATCCCGTCTTTGGGCAATCTTTTCACAGGCATACAGCACCGTGGTATGGTCTTTGCCCCCAAAAAATTGACCGATCTGGGGCAGGCTCAAACTGGTGTACTGCCGCACTAAGTACATGGCTACTTGCCGGGGAAAACTCACCTGGCGACGGCGGGTGCTGAACATCAAATCTTGAGCAGACACCTCAAAGGCAGCAGCCACCATATCCACTACCAATTCTGGGGTGGTTTTGGTCATCTGCACTGGCGAATTGAGTAAATCCGCCACATTTTCCACCGTGATCGCCGCCCCGGAAATAGCGGTGTACGCCAGGGTGCGAATCAAAGCGCCTTCCAATTCCCGAATGTTGGACGTGTAACGGGTGGCAATGTAGGTGATCACCTCCACCGGCAAATACACATTTTCCTGCTCCGCTTTTTTTTGCAAAATCGCCATGCGGGTCTCCAAATCCGGGGCTTGAATATCGGCAATGAGCCCCATCGAAAACCGGGAACAGAGGCGTTCTTGCAAGCGGGGAATGCAGGCCGGGGGGCGGTCGGAGGCAATCACCACCTGTTTACCCGCCTCGTGCAGGGCATTAAACGTATGGAAAAATTCCTCCTGGGTATATTCTTTCCCTTCAATGAATTGAATATCATCCACCAAGAGCAAATCCGCCGCCCGATATTTCTCCCGAAACTGTTGCATATTATCCCGGCGAATCGCCTCAATTAAATCATTAGTAAATTGCTCCGTGGAAACGTAAAACACCCGTGCCTCCCGATTAATCTCCAGCCGGTAATGCCCAATCGCCTGCATCAGATGGGTTTTGCCCAAGCCCACCCCACCGCACAAAAACAGGGGGTTAAACTCCCGCCCCGGGGATTCCGCTACCGCTAGCGCCGCCGCATGAGCCATCCGGTTGGTTGCCCCCACCACAAACCGGCCAAAGGTGTACTTGCTATTGAGGGTCAAACTGGTCGGTTCCACGTCCTTCGACACGTCCCGATAGGGCACCAGCGGGGCAGGGGTGGCGGTCGTCGCCGGGATCATGTCGTTTTCCAGGCTGTCAATCTCCACCTCCAGCGGTTCCCCCCACACTTCCGCCACCACCCCACTAATCGTGTTCAGGTAGGACTTGACCAGCCAGTTGCGGGCGAAGAGATTGGGAGCCAGCAGGCGCAAACGCTTCTCTGTCAGGGCATCCGGGCGGATGGTCTTGATCCAGGTTTCAAACGTAGGGCGGCTCAGACGGAGTTGGAGTTGCTCCAAGACCGTCTGCCACCGTGTTTCCAGGGATTCGGTCACGGCAGGTATCGGCGTTGAGTGAGGTTTGATAGGGATCAGGCTACCCCATTTTTCCCCGGCTGAATAGCCCCCCTTCCCCTTGACTTGGTTAAGCTTTGTGTGGTATTTTTGAGGGTCTTGTGAACTCTCGTAACGGTACCCCCTATGACCAAGCGCACCTTGGAAGGCACCAACCGCAAACGCCTGCGCCGTTCTGGTTTTCGGGCACGGATGGCGACTCCCGGCGGACGGCGAGTCCTGCAAGCCCGGCGGGCTAAGGGACGCAAGCGGTTAGCCCTGGTCTAGGGTGGGGTTGCCCCGGTGCTACCGTCTGCGGGGACATCGGGTTTTTGCCGCACTTTACCAGCATCACCGGCAGGTACGGGGGCAGTTTTTTCGCCTGCGCTATCGTCCGCATCCAGAGGGTACGGGGTTAGAGGTAGCGGTGGTGGTCAGTAGCAAGGTGAGCAAAAAAGCAGTACAACGCAACCGACTCAAACGGCAAATCCGGGCGGCGCTCCGGCAGTTGCTCCCGGCTTGTACCCCCGCTTGGCAAATGGTGGTCACGGCGCAACCCCAGGCATTGACGGGACAGTATGCGGATTTTCTGCGAGAATTAGAACAGCTTTTGCAACAGGCGGGCATCATTCATGGGCATTCGGGAAGAGGTGATTTTTGAGGGCGGCCCCCATCGGGGGGATTTAATTTTGAATTTGCTTTTGGGCGTGACCCTGATCTGGTTGCCCTTGACGATTGGGGCCATCACCCGTGCCCTCTGGGTGCGCTACCGGATTACCAACCGGCGGGTGACCGTCACCGGGGGCTGGCTGGGGCGGACCCGCTCGGATGTGATCTACAGTGAAATGACCCAGGTGGTCACGATTCCCAGGGGTTTTGGCCTGTGGGGGGACATGGTGATCACGCTCAAGGATGGGAATCGCCTGGAATTGCGCTCTTTGCCCCGGTTTCGGGAATTAGCGAGTTACATTACCGACCGGCTCGACCCCCAGGCCCGCAAAGCCAGTGGCCCCATTGGACAGGCAACATGACCAGCCCCCGTTATCAACCGGCGGAATTAGAACCCCGTTGGCAAAACGTCTGGCGGGAACGAAATCTGTATAAAACCAGTACAAATAGTGAACAACCCAAGTACTATGCCCTGTCTATGTTTCCGTATCCATCGGGAAATTTACACATGGGTCATGTGCGGAATTATACGATTACGGATGTGATCGCCCGGGTGCGGCGGATGCAGGGGTATCGGGTACTGCACCCGATGGGTTGGGATGCCTTTGGGTTGCCAGCGGAAAATGCGGCCATTGACCGGGGGATTCACCCTGCCCGCTGGACGGAGCGCAACATCGCCAATATGCGGCGGCAATTGCAGTCCTTGGGGCTGAGTTACGATTGGGAGCGGGAGTTTGCCAGTTGTCACCCGGAGTACTACCGCTGGACCCAATGGTTGTTTTTGCAGATGTGGCAGATGGGTTTGGCGTACCAAAAATCCGCCCAGGTGAATTGGGACCCGGTGGATCAGACGGTGTTGGCGAATGAACAGGTGGACAGCGAGGGGCGTTCCTGGCGGTCGGGGGCGAAGGTGCAGCAAAAATTGCTCAAACAATGGTTTTTACGGATTACCCATTATGCGGAAGAACTCCTCCGGGATTTGGACACCTTGACCGGCTGGCCCGAACGGGTGAAAACCATGCAAGCCAACTGGATTGGGCGTTCCACCGGGGCGTACCTGGAATTTCCGGTGGTGGGGCGTGGGGAAAAAATTGGGGTGTTTACCACCCGACCGGATACGGTTTTTGGGGTTTCCTACCTAGTGCTGGCACCGGAACATCCCTTGGTGGGGACGTTAACCGCTCCTGCCCAGCAGGCACAGGTGCAGGAATTTTGCCAGCAGTTGGCGCACCTATCCGCTGAAGAACGTACTGCCAATGACCAGCCCAAGCGGGGGGTGCCCTTGGGAACCCAGGCGGTCAACCCATTCACCCAACAGCCGGTGCCGATTTGGATCGCCGATTATGTCCTCTATGAATATGGCACGGGGGCGGTGATGGGGGTACCCGCCCACGATGAGCGGGATTTTGCCTTTGCCCAGCAGTACCATTTACCCATAACCCAGGTGATTTTACCCCCCGGCGTTGTCGAGATAACGCCCTTACAACAGGCATACACGGAGCCGGGAATCCTGGTTCATTCTGGGGAATTTGATGGTTTGGATTCCCTAACTGCCAAGGAAAAAATCACCCAAGCGGCGCAGGAACGGGGTTGGGGGGAAGAGCGGGTGCAGTACCGGTTGCGGGATTGGTTAATTTCCCGTCAGCGGTATTGGGGGGTACCGATTCCCATGATTCACTGTGACCACTGCGGGGTTGTGCCCGTGCCGGAGGCGGATTTACCCGTCCTACTGCCGGAAAACGTGACCTTGACGGGCAGGGGTTTATCCCCCCTAGCGCAATTGACCGAGTGGGTGCAGGTGCCCTGTCCCCAATGTGGTCGTCCGGCTCGCCGGGAAACGGATACGATGGACACGTTTATTGACTCATCCTGGTATTTTTTGCGGTTTGCCGATGCTCAGAATTCCCAAGCCATTTTTGCATCCGAAAAAGTGAATGATTGGCTCCCGGTGGATCAATATGTGGGGGGCATTGAACACGCTATTTTACATTTACTTTACTCCCGTTTTATCACTAAGGTATTGCGGGATCGGGGATTGATCAATTTTGGGGAACCATTTCAACGATTACTCACCCAGGGAATGGTGCAGGGATTGACCTACAAAACCGTGCAAACGGGCAAATACCTAACTTCAGAACAAGTGATTTATAAAAACGGCGAATGTCGTGATAAAGAAACCAACGAACCCGTAGCGATATTCTATGAAAAAATGTCTAAGTCCAAATACAATGGCGTTGATCCCGAACAGGTTTTGGCTAAATACGGTGCCGACACCGCCCGGATGTTTATTCTCTTCAAAGCCCCCCCGGAGAAGGATTTAGAATGGGATGATGCGGATGTGGAAGGGCAATTTCGGTTTTTACAGCGGGTGTGGCGGTTGGTACAAAACTACCGAGAACATCCCCCCAAAAGGGTTGCAGAATCCCCCCCCAATGAACGCAATTTACGGCGGGTCATTCATCAAACGATTCAGGCGGTTACGGCGGATACGACGGGAGAATACCAGTTCAATACTGCCATCGCCAGTCTGATGAAACTCACCAATGAATTGACCGATTACCAGGGGGATAATTCGGGAATTTTTGATGAAGGCATCCGGGTATTACTGACGCTTTTAGCTCCTTTTGCGCCCCATATCACCGAAGAATTGTGGCATCAATTGGGGCATGAGGATTCGATTCATCGTCAGGCATGGCCGCAGGTGGATCAGCAGGCTTTAGTGGTGGATGAAATTACCCTAGTGATTCAGATCATGGGTAAAACCCGGGGAACCATTATTGCACCCAGCCAAGCGGATCAAGCCACCTTAGAGCAATTAGCAAAAAATTCTGATGTCGGTCAACGGTACTTACAGGGACAAACCATCAAAAAAGTGATTTACGTCCCCGGCAAGCTCCTTAATTTTGTGTTGGCATCCTAAGGGGGAACCTGTACTTATTGATTTTTGGGTAGTGCTATCTTTGCCCGTGAGGTAAAGTTTTTTGGGAATTGCCCCCTAATTTGCCTAGGGAGTTAGACCGCCCACCCTTGGCAACCTATCGTGTCATTTGTAATTATTTTATAATAATAAAAAATTACTTGGATAGCACTACCAATAAATAGAGGTGCCCTAAAGATAATTATCTGCATACAGTCTTTTAAGTAGTGATTGGACACAGCTAAACCCCACTTGCCGTAGGTCAATTATGCTGATAACTTCCGTGTAAAGCCATGCCTTTAGAATAACCAAGCATTCCTGTATTTCGTTACCGACCGGAATCCCCATGACGTAGCATGAAGGAGTAACATTCATTTTTATCCCCCATCATGTTCGGGCAGTTCCAACAAAGCGCACTTCGGATTGAACTGCGAGCGACCAGGAACCAAATTCGTCAGGCATTGGTGGAACCGGTTGCGCTCCGGCAATGGTGGTTTCCCGGTTGGCCGACCGAGGAGCAGGGCGTTTTATTCCCCGGTAAGACGGTGGAACTCTGGTTAGGGGTACTGCCCATTCATGCCCAAGTGCGGGAGTTGGGTCTGGATTATCTGCGCTGGCAGTTCAGCCGGGGTGTAGATGGGCTACAAACCTGGTATTGGGGTGAGGGTTGGGTGCAGGTGCAGATGGAGGCAGTTTCCGTTTTACCCTTGGGGGTGGCGCAAATGGTGCAGTTGTGGCAATTACGCAGTTATCTGCAAAAGTTGCATTCCCCCCGATGACTCTGGCTTCCTGGCTGACCTTGAGCCGGCTGCTGGTCATTCCCGGCATTTTTGTGGCTATTGCACAGTCCGAACGCTACTGGGCGGCGGGATGGTTTTTGCTGGGTGCCTTGACCGATTGGCTGGATGGCTACGTTGCCCGTCGGTTCAACCAGGTAACTGACCTGGGCAAATGGCTGGACCCCCTGGTGGATAAATTGCTGGTTTTGGCTCCCCTGCTGGCTCTGGTGGAGGTGGGGGAGGTGCCGGGCTGGTTGGTCTTTCTACTGTTGGCACGGGAATTGGGGATTACAGCGTGGCGGGCGCAGTTACCCCAGATGGCAGGGGCGAATGTTTGGGGTAAACTCAAAACCGTGACTCAGGTGGGTGCCGTTGTCGGTTTAATCCTCTGGCCGGGTTGGCAAATGCAGGTTTTCTTGGTCGGAGCAGTGGTTATCAGCTGGATGTCGGGAATCATTTACCTACGGTCTGGGCAAAAATAATGTGGAGCAGTTTGTGATGGTCGTGGCACCCAATTTGAGCCAACATCATTCAACCAAAAATTATGGCGCAACCCTGCCTATTCCCTGTGCCAAAAAGTTTGGGAAAAAATCATGAATGAAGGGCGACTAATCGTACTCACTGGACCAAGTGGTGTGGGCAAAGGCACCCTACTCAAACATTTGTGCCAACGTCATCCCGACTTACAAGTTTCGGTTTCTCTGACCACCCGTGCCCCCCGCCCTGGGGAAATTCCTGGTCAGTCCTATATCTTTGTCAACCGGGAGGAATTTCAAGCCGCCATCCAAGCCAATGAACTCTTAGAATGGGCGGAATACGCAGGCAATTACTACGGCACACCCCGGCGGCCGGTGGAGCAGGCATTACAAGCAGGCAAGTTGGTAATTTTAGAAATTGAAGTGGTGGGTGCCCGTCAAATTCGCCAAAATTTTCCCCAAGCCCATTTAATATTCATTGCTCCGCCAACTTGGGAAACCTTGGAACAGCGATTGCGACAACGGGGACAGGACTCGGAAAGTGCTATGCAAAAACGGTTAGCGAGAGCCAAGGAGGAATTGCAAGCCGCCCCCGAATTTGATGTGCAAGTGGTCAATGATGACCTTGAACAAGCCATTCACGCATTAGAAGTACACCTCGGGTTAAGGGATAGGCAAAACATCAACAATTCTGAATTTTAGGTTATATAGCAATCCTAATTGATTAATGAATAAAAATTCCCCAGAACCAAGGACGGGGGCGGTGCCCCTGCGACCTATTTTTAGAGATGCCCTTATGACAAAAGTTGTAATAACTCTGCCCTCTTCAGTTTTGAATAGCCTTTGATACCCTGGGATTTGGCTAATTCCTTGAGTTGTGCCACTGATAGCGAATCTAAGTCAGTAATCCCTGGATCAATGATAGAGGTTTTTTCGCCTAATTCCATCAAAATTTGATTTTTTTCTGATGATGAAATAATCAAACACCAAGTGAAGTCAAGTTTTGCGGCTTTAGCTGCTTGCCAAATTAAATCATGGGCAATGACTTGGTATTCATTCTCTTTTACTTCAATAATGATAACAGGGTGCAAGTTTTTTCCTGTCTTTTGCATGATCTCAGATAAGGCTTTAACCTGGGCTGGTTTACCCTTGGAAGTTCCCTTAATCAGGTGGGTTGGTATCTTTTTGAGATGAGGTTCCATAGTTCAAAGAGGGGGGTAAATGATAGGGCGAGGAGTAAATAAAATTTCATCAACCAAGTCTATGTAGTATTTAGCTCCTGAACATTTTGGATCAGAAACAACAGGAAAGTTCTTAATACTAGCAATTGCAATCGAATCATGGTTGAAAATTTCATTTTTGCAAGGACAAAGATTATAGGCAGTTGTGATATGATTAATGTGGTTTTTTATCCGTGTATGACCGCTACCAGTCACTGCTTTAGTAAATAGGATACCTAAGTTCAAGGGCAATCCAAAACGTTTAGATTGTAATTGGGCAATCGCACGATTTACTCCTTTAGCGTGTACCAAGGATTGTTCCCCATAATCAACGGGAGTCAGAGTGGCATCACAAATGGTTAGTAGCCATTCAATAATGATATTTACTTGGGGTGGAAGATCAACCAGGATATAATCATAATATTCACGCAGAATGCCAAATACTCGGAACATGAATTCACGAGGATTGCTAAAATTGGTGTGACCTTGATTGATAAAATTCTTGAGTTTATTCGGTTCATGAGATAAAAGGGAAATGGAATAGGTTTGAGTGCTACCACTAATCCGAAAAATTTTCTTCTGAATACTATCTCTAAGAGTTTGTGATATTTCGTGAAGCGGCTTCTGTAAAGAGATTTCGTTAAAAATGTCTTCTAACCAGTTTATATCTTGATGATTCAGCCCTAAACCTCTGGTTAAGTCCCCCTGAGCGTCTAGGTCAATCAGTAGTACATTTTTGCCCCTTTTTGCTAATTCTGCACCGATGTTGATGTTATTGGTTGTTTTGGCTACACCACCTTTTTGGTTCCAAATTAAGAAAAACAACCCTTTTTTGGGAGATTCTAATTTCGATTTGAGATCGGTTATAAAAGTATTAATACTTTTGTGGGTTGCTTTGAACCTTTGAATTTCACCTAAAGGAAAAATGAGACCATCATGTCTCTGCCAAAACTGATAAAAATCTGGATTGATAACTAATCCGTAGGTTGCTAATTTTTCGGGCTGTACTTTATCTATGCTTAGGTATTGAATAATCCCATTATTACTAGCACTACCTTTATAGAGAGGTGCGCCTACGGCTTCTTTATATAATTGATTTTGATAGCATTGACTGATAAAATTTGTATCAGACAGTTTATGAAGTGAAGAATCCCGTTTTTTAACTTCCACAACTAAAATTGGTTGGTCATTATTATATATCAGAAAATCAGGTTTGATGGGGGTTGTGCTATAACCTATATTAGGATTCTTATTGTACTTAAAATGTGGAAGTTTGAGAAATTTAGGATTGAAAACTTGAACTAAAAATTTCGTCTCAAAATCTGCCTCTGATTCATTGTCAGAGAGTGATTGCCATATGCTGAGGAGGGCGGGTACTGACATTGTTGTTCCGTTAGAAGGTTAGGGTCAAACGACCGGGGGTTACACTGCCATCCTAACTCCTAACCCCAAGATTGTCGAGGAATCGGGTTTTCCCATTTGCCAAAGCCATGAGCGGTGGTTTATGGTAAATTCTGTAACCTTTTACCCCCTGCGGTTTTGCCCCAATGGCACCCCCAACCCTTGCCCTGCAAACTGAAAACCTGACGAAAACCTACCGTACTGGCTTTTGGTTACGGCAAAAAGTTACTTCCTTAAATCAGGTTTCTTTGACGGTTTATGGGGGGGAAACCTTTGGCTTACTTGGTCCAAATGGTGCAGGGAAAACAACGTTTATGAAATTGGTTTTGGGGATTATTCGACCAACGGCGGGGGGGGGATTGGTGTTAGGACGACCCCTGGGGGATCGGTTGATTAAAGCTCGAATTGGTTATTTACCAGAAAATCCCTATCTATATGAATCGCTTACGGGTTGGGAATGTTTAGAATTGATGTCCACCCTACATCAAGTGCCCCGTTCGGTGCAAAAACAACGATTGCCCCAACTCCTAGATTTAGTGGGATTGGCACAACAAGCCGCCCGTAAAAAAACCTTGCGCCGCTACTCGAAAGGGATGTTACAGCGGATCGGTTTGGCGCAATCTTTGGTCAATGACCCGGATCTAGTCCTATTGGATGAACCGATGTCAGGGCTAGACCCCCTGGGACGTTATCAAGTACGGGAGATTATTTTGCAGTTGAAATCCCAAGGGAAAACCATATTTTTTAACAGTCATATTCTCTCGGATGTGGAACATTTGTGCGACCGGGTGGCGGTACTGGCACGGGGGGAATTGCTGGCGGTGGGCACCTTAGATGAGTTGTTGGGAAGCGGGCAAACCTATCAGGTGCAGGGACGGGGCGGTACGGCGGATACCCTTGCCCAATGGATTGATCATTTGGAGTATCAAGGCGGATTTTGGCAGGGGCAATTACGCATTAGTTTGCCAGAATTTGTGCAGAATTTAACCAACAGTGGAGCAGAATTACTCCATCTCAATTTAGAGCGGCAATCCCTAGAGGAATTTTTTGTGCAACAACTGCGACAACGGGGTTATACCCAAAGTATTTAATTAATAAGGGCACCCCTATTTATCGGTACCCATTCAAGGTTATCTGGCTCGAAGTTTAAGGCGCTCCTGTCCTTGAGGTGATAAGTTTCTCTAATCAGAGAATCCAGCCAAAGTTCTCGCCCGGAAGTTGTCAAAACTTAAAAAACCATAGGCTTGCCTCTTTATTAATTTAATTCGATTATTAATTCCTTCCATAACACCACTCGTAGTTTTATTAATAAAATAATTGCAAATTTCTAAGAGATGAGTACGGATTGTTTGGACAAATTTTCCATAAATAGACTGGGCTTTTAGGAGCCATTGTTTGAACTTTTCTTTACCCTCTTGAACCGTTGTACTTAACTCATAGATATTCCTGAACTCTTCTTTCAATGGTGTCAATAATTTGGGGTAAATCGGAATAGTTCATTCCTGGAGACCAATTTTTGGGATCAAAGAAGTAGGCATCATGCAAAATGGTAGCAACCTGTTGCGTTGAATTCATTATTTCCAACAAATATCTGTTTAGATTATACCTTGAGCAACAGCGATGATTATTAGGTTACAATTCAGCCCAGAACCCATTCAACGAAACTAAGGTATGGATGTCATTCCAGCGATTGATTTGCTCGATGGGCAGTGTGTCCGCCTGGTTCAAGGGGATTATGCCCGGTCGGAGATTTTCAGCAGTGACCCGGTGCAAATGGCGCAGGCGTGGGTCAATCATGGGGCAACCCGTTTGCATTTGGTGGATTTGAATGGGGCGAAAACTGGCACGCCCTATCATCTGGAGGTGATTCGCCGGATTATCCAAACGGTGGGGATTCCGGTGCAGGTGGGGGGCGGCATTCGGGAGTTACAGACGGTGGCGCAGTTGGTGGACCTGGGGGCGGACCGGGTGATTGTGGGGACGGTGGCGGTGAAACAACCAGAACTGTGTCAGCAGTGGTGCGCCGCATTTCCCGATAAAATCTGGGTGAGTGTGGACGCCCGGGGGGGGCAAGTGGCGGTGGCGGGCTGGCAGGAACCGACGGGAGTGCGGATGGATGACCTGGTGCAGGACTGGGTGGACTGGGGGGTGGCGGGGTTGATTTACACGGATATTGAGCGGGATGGCACCCTGACCGGGCCGGATATGGACGGGCTGAGGGGCTTGTTGGCGCAGGTGTCGGTGCCGGTGTTGGCGTCTGGGGGGGTCGGCTCGATGACCGATGTACTGTCTTTGTTAGCCTTGGAACCCCTGGGGCTGGCGGGGGTGATCATTGGCAAGGCGCTGTACACCGGGGATATTGACCTACGACACGCATTGCAGGCGGTGGGGCCGGGACGGTGGCAGGATGTCCCCCCGGCGGATGGACTGGGTACGATCTATGCCTGAGGGAACTGCCCTGCTCCAGCAATTACTTAACCGGGAACCCCTCACGGATGACCAGGCGACCGCCTTGATGGGGGCGTGGTTGCGGGAGGAATGGCCGCCCGCATTGGCTGGGGGAATTTTGGTGGCCCTGCAGGCCAAGGGGGTGACGGCGGGGGAATTGGCGGCAATGGCTCAGGTGGTGCAGGCGCAGGCGGTGGGTGCGGATTTAACAGAGATACCTCCCTGTTTGGATACCTGTGGCACGGGGGGGGATGGGGCGGGCACGTTCAATATTTCAACGGCGGTGGCGTTGGTGGCGGCGGCGGCGGGGGTGCCGGTGGCCAAACATGGGAATCGTTCTGCCTCCAGTCGGGTGGGGTCGGCGGATGTGCTGGAAGCCCTGGGGTTGCGCCTCCAGCCGGGGGTGGAACGGGCGGTGGCCATGCTCCGGGAGGTGGGGATTACGTTTCTGTTTGCGCCGGGGTGGCATCCGGCCCTGAAGGCGGTGGCGGGTCTGCGGCAAACATTGAAAATTCGCACCGTGTTTAACCTGATTGGCCCGCTGGTGAATCCCTTGCACCCCCAGTACCAGGTGTTGGGGGTCTATCGGGCGGAACTTCTGCCGGTGATGGCCGAGGCACTAGGGCGGTTGGGACGCAGGCGGGCGGTGGTGCTGCATGGGCGGGAGGGGCTGGATGAGGCTGGTTTGGGGGATAGCACGGATATGATTTGGGTCGGAAACGGAAGGCAGACCCTTGACCCGCAGACTTGGGGCTTGACCCCTGCGCCGGTGACCGCCCTGGTGGGGGGGGATGTGGGAGAAAACGCCGCCATTTTACAAAATGTCCTGCAAGGCCGGGGTACCCCTGCCCAACGGGATGTGGTGGCCCTCAACAGTGGCATTGCCCTCTGGACGGCAGAGCGGGTGGACAGTATCGGCGCCGGGATCGCCCTCGCCCAGGACATTCTCGCCAGTGGGGCCGCCTGGGATAAATTGCAAAAATTGGTACAGGTGAGCCAAGCCTGAGCGGGACAGGGAAATTAACAAAACTTTACTTTGCTTCTCATTCTGTCGTATAGTGAACAATGGGGTAGTAATAACCCTGTTGTTTTGGAGGAGTGGAGATTCATGGTTGCGACCCCGGTGTTGCGCCTACCGCCGAAGGAATTTCTCGTTGCGCCCCCAACCCTGGTAAATCCGACGGTCGGGATATTTGCCCTGTCGGTGGGGTTGTTGGTGACGAGTGCGTTGGGATATTGGTGTTGGGGGTGGTGGGCACCGGTCTGTTTTACGTTTAACGTGTTGGCACTGCACTTGGCGGGCACGGTGATCCACGATGCGTCCCACCAGGCGGCCCACCGCAATCCTTGGGTCAATGCGGCCTTGGGTCATGTGAGTGCGCTGATTTTGGGGTTTACGTTTCCGGTATTTACCCGGGTGCATATTCAGCACCATGCCCATGTGAATGACCCGGAAAATGACCCGGATCATTTTGTCTCCACCGGGGGCCCCTTGTGGTTGATTGCCGCCCGGTTTTTTTATCATGAAATTTATTTTTTTCAACGCCGTTTGTGGCAAAACAATGATTTGTGGGCATGGGGCATCAGCCGTTTGATTGTGGCTGGGGTGATTGGGCTGGCCTGCGCCTACGGTTTTTTGGGGTATATCATGAATTTTTGGTTTTCCCCGGCGTTAGTCGTCGGTTTAGCCCTCGGTTTGTTTTTTGATTATTTGCCCCACCGTCCATTTCGGGAGCAAGGCCGTTGGACCAATGCCCGGGTCTATCCCAGCCGGATTTGGAACTGGTTGATTTTGGGGCAAAACTATCACCTCATTCACCACCTATGGCCTTCGATTCCCTGGTATCATTACCAGCGGGTTTATTACCTAATGCAACCGACGTTGACGGCGCATGGTTCGCCCCAAACCCTGGGTTTACTGGAACCCAAGAGTTTTTTAGGATTCATTTACGACCTATTTATTGGCATCCGCTGGCACCGAAAAAACGCCCTGACACCGCCAGAGAAATCTGCTGAAACACCTGTTCAACCGGCAATTCCGCCGCAATCCGCACCATACGTTCCGGGTACTGACCGTTGAGATGCTGATACCCTTGGCGCACCCGCTCGTGAAACGCCAGGGATTCCCGTTCCATTTGGTCTAAGGCTCCCCGTCCCTTCGCCCGGGCTAACCCCACCGCCACCGGCACATCCAGCCATAGGGTCAAATCCGGGGTTAATCCTTCCGTAGCCACCTGATTCATTTGCTCAATCAGGGTCACCTCTACGCCCCGTCCCCAGCCCTGGTAGGCGATGGTGGAATCCGTGTAGCGGTCACAGAGGACAATTTTATTACTTTGCAAAGCGGGTTTAAGAACGTCCGTCACATGGCTGGCTCGGTCAGCGGCGTAGAGCAAAAGTTCCGTGCGGTGGGGGAGCTGGTGGTGTAACAGGAGTTGGCGCAGGGATTGTCCCAGCGGTGTCCCCCCCGGCTCATGGGTGATCAAAACACCGTAGCCTTTTTGGGTCAACCAATCGGCGAGTAAGCGGGTTTGGGTGGTTTTGCCCGCACCTTCAATGCCTTCCAGGGAAATAAACCAACCGGTCATGCACACCATCAGGACAGAGTCCATCATGCTAATATATCCGAATGGGTGGCGGCATAGCCAAGTGGTAAGGCAGAGGTCTGCAAAACCTTTATCCCCCAGTTCGAATCTGGGTGCCGCCTTTATCCTCCCGGTACAACCCCAAATTATTAAAGGGAACCTCTATTTATTGGAACCAATCATCAATCCCATCGTGGGAATGCCCATCTTACCCAGAACCAAGGGCACTGCGACCGCTAACTTTTATATTATTTACACCCATTGAAGTTTATTTCGCTGGAATGCCTATACTCATGGCTACGCCTCTGCGACTCATTTTCAGAAGTACCCGTTAGTTAAATTCAACTAATTAAACCGTTGCTTCAAGCGGGTTGCTTTACCCACCCGTTGCCGCAGGTAGTACAGTTTTGCCCGTCGTACCACGGAGCGGCGCAGGATTTGAATGTTGGCAATGCGGGGAGAATGGAGCAAAAACACCCGTTCGACCCCCACCCCTTGAAAGGTTTTGCGTACCGTAATACTCAAATTCACCCCCGTGCCCCGGCGGGCGATCACCACCCCTTCGTAGGGCTGTACCCGCTCCTTGCCCCCTTCCTGGATCACCACCCCAACTTTGACAATATCGCCGATTTCCACCTGGGGTAGGTCGGTCTTGAGGTACTCAGCTTCCAAAGACCGAATGATGGCTTGGGCGTTCATGGTTACCACTCAATTTGTGACGATCCCCAATTATAGTTTAAGGTTTTGAATTTGTCCAGTTTTGCCGCACCGCCTCGTACAGACATACCGCCGCCGCCACCGCCACATTCAGGGATTCCACCCCAACCGCCTGGGGAATCTGCACCACCCGATCCGCCTGCGCCAACCATGACTCTGGCAACCCTTGCCCCTCATTTCCCAGTAACAGCAGGCTGGGGTGTGTCCAATCCACCTGCCAGTAGAGACAAGCCCCTTGAGCGTGGGTGGCAATGATTTGGACTTGATTTTGTCGGTATTGTTTCATTACATCCAAGGGGTCAGGGCAAACCCAAGGGGGGCAACGGAACCACTGACCCGCCGCCGAGCGCAACAGTTTGGGATGGTAGGGGTCCACGCTGTCGTCGGTCAAGAGCAGGTGTTTGACCCCCACGGCGGCTCCGGTGCGAATCAACGTGCCCACATTGCCCGGGTCTTGCAGGCGATACCCCAAAAGATTGAACCGCCCCGGGGCTGGTACTGCACCGCCCTGAGGGATAGGAGCAACCCCCACCACCCCATCGGGATGCACCGTGGTCGCCAAAACCGCCATCACCGGGTCACTCACGGGTTGGGCAACGGCAGGGGCAAATTGGCTGGCGAGATGGGGATAGCGTCCTGCCCAGGTTTCCGTATAGCAAATGTGCTGAAGTTTAACCCCCTGCTCCCAGGCGGACTGGAGCAAATGCGTCCCTTCCAGGAGAAACTGCCCCGCTTCCCGGCGACCCTTCGGGGTGTGTAACTGCCGGATATGGCGAACCAGGGGATGGCGACGGCTGGTAATCACCCAAAAACTACCACCAGGACTGCCAATACTGGCGGCGCAACCGAGCAATCACCGTCAGGGGAATATTTTGAGGACAGACAGCGGCACATTCCCCGTGATTTGAGCAATGCCCCAAGCCCTCCGCATCCATCTGCGCCGTCATGGCTCGTACCCGCTGTCCCGCTTCCGGCTGTCCCTGGGGCAGTAAACTCAAGTGGGTAATCTTGGCACCCACAAACAGCGCCGCCGAGCCATTCGGACAGGCCGCCACACACGCCCCACAACCGATACAGGTCGCCGCATCAAACGCCTGGGTCGCCGTCTTGGGGGGAATGGCAATCGTGTTGGCTTCCGGCGCACTCCCCACATTGACGCTAATGTAGCCGCCCTGCGCCATGATCCGGTCCAAGGCACTGCGGTCCACCACCAAATCCCGCACCAGGGGAAACCCCGGCAAGGGTTCCAGGGTTAAAGTTTGCCCATTCTGAAACCGCCGCAGATAGACCTGACAGGTCGTCACCCCCGCCTGCCCGTGGGGGATGCCATTCACCAACAAGCCACAACTGCCACAAATCCCCTCCCGGCAATCGCTATCAAACGCCACCGGCTCTGCCCCGGCTTGCATCAGCTTTTCGTTCAATTCATCCAGCAGTTCCAGCAATGACCAGCCCGGAGATACGCCAGCCATCGGATAGGTCACGAACTGCCCCGGTCGTTCCGCCTGGGGTTGCCGCCAAATTTTTAATGTGAAATTAAGCATGGTTCCCCGTCAAAATCCGTTTAATTGATGCCAAAATTTTCATACCAAAACAGGATGCAAACGTAAATGGTATTCTAACTAAAAACTATAACAATTTTAGATGATCTATGGAACCAAGTGATATGACTACACCACGCAGGCGGTGAAAACCAGGACGGGGCGGTGCCCTGCGACCCATTTTTGAAATGCCCTAAAAACGATAGCAGTCCTATTTGCTTAGCGAACCAAAATGTTCCAGAACCAAAAACGGGGCGGTGCCCTGCGACCCATTTTGAGAAATGCCCTAAAAACGATAGCAGTCCTATTTGCTTAGCTAACCGAAATGTTCCAGAACCAAAAACGGGGCGGTGCCCTGCGACCCTCTGTTTTTTAAGCGTAAAGTTTCCCTCAAAATTCCAGTGTGATTGCCATATAATGGCTATGCAACAATTTAATTTCCCCCGATGGTACTAGCGGTGAAACCCTTGGGTAGTACCCGCTTAACAAACAACAATTTCGCAGAGCCATGCCCTGTGACTGTTGCTGCTCCTTCGATAAACCTTTTCCCTGGCAATTCCGGTGAAATTCCCATCGGGAGCGACCATTTCTGATAGGCTAAGCTCAAGACAGTCAGCGTTGGGGGGAACAGGGATGTTCAGGGTAAACCAGGAATCACGGCAGTATGAGACTTATATTTTAGAAGACTCGGATAGCCAAAACCGGGTGGAAATTGTCCCAGAACGGGGCGGCATCGTCACCCAATGGCAGGTGCAGGGGCGGGAACTTTTGTACCTAGATCACGAGCGGTTCACCCACCCTGAGTTGACCGTGCGGGGGGGAATTCCCATCTTGTTTCCCATCTGTGGCAACCTGCCCGGGGATACCTACACCCACAATGGACAGCAATATACCCTCAAACCAGTAGTGTTGAATGTTAACGAAAGGGTGGAAAAGGGAGACTAAAAATGGTATTTTAGATTGGTAGAAACCACGAGTAACAGTATTTTTATGAGACGACAAATTCAGGGACTTATCAAGCCCTTGCTGAACCTTCTTCCCAAAAACGACTATCCAGTCTTGGATACTCGCTTGTTTGTACTCATATGGATGCACTTCATTTTAGATGCAAGAGTCGCCACCATGCGGGGCTTATTCTTCCTCTTGAATCATCTC
Source organism: Synechococcus sp. C9 (assembly GCF_022984075.1). Classification (NCBI taxonomy): domain Bacteria; kingdom Bacillati; phylum Cyanobacteriota; class Cyanophyceae; order Synechococcales; family Synechococcaceae; genus Synechococcus; species Synechococcus sp. C9. The sequence continues at coordinate 761,570 of NZ_JALAAD010000001.1, forward strand.
AATTTTAAAGTTGACATATCAACGTTTTCTAAGGCGTGTAAACATCGTAGCACCGAGCCGTTTCAAGTGATCCTAAGAGAACTGCAAAAACGGCTTAAACATCATCAAGGTGAATTTAAGCACTTATTCCCATTAGATTCTACCATTATCACCCTGACCAGCAAATTATTCTGGCACTACAAGCAGGTAAAATTGACGCTTGGCCTGGATATAAATGAGGGCAATATCGGTGACGAATCAATTATATTTGGAAAGACTAATGACCATAAAATTGGGCATCTTGTGATTGGGACGATACCTGAGAATGCCGTTGGTATCATGGATAGGGGTTTTGCTTCCTGGAAATTAATGGACGAAATGTGTAAACGAAATACATTGTTTATTGTGCGGATTAGAAATAATATGAAGTTGCAACCTGACAATCCGGATATTCGGGTAATTCAATTTTTTAATGAAGAGGAAAACACAGAATATAGGCTAGCGACTAACGTGACTTCGATGACGGATGAAGAGATTTGTTCAGCCTATCGTTTGCGCTGGCGAATTGAGTTGCTTTGGAAGGCACTAAAGATGCACTTGAAATTGGATAGAATCATTACCAAGAATGAGAATGGTGTGCGGCTACAGATTTATGCCGTATTGATTGGTTATCTAATTTTAAGATTGCTGGAGATAGGTCACAATAAGACCTATGAATTGATTGACAAGTTGCGATATTTACAAATAGAAATAGGCCGACACTGTAGCTTCATGGAACTCGTAGGGGTAGAGCCGCTCGTAGGATAACCCTGACCCCTTATGTTAAGTTTTATTACGGACATTCAACACTACTGCCCTCAAACAACATGGGTTTGCCCGCAATTTACCCTGGCAAGTGGTGGAACAGACAACCGATAGCCGTGCCGCCCTAACCGTGGAATTGACTGATAATGAAACCACCCACGCCCAGTATCCCTTTGCGTTTCAGGTGCGGTTCACCTATGAATTGGCGGGGCATACCCTGACCATCCACGCCCAAGTCACCAACCGTAGTGCCGAACCCCTGCCCTTTGCCTTGGGTTTTCACCCCTACTTTGCCATCCCCGCCACCGCCAAAAACCAGCTAAACATTGACCTCCCTGCCACCACCCTCTGGGATCACCAAACCCGCACCAGCCAGCCGTTTACGGGTTTTGATTTTACCCAACCGGAGATTGACATTGCCTTTCGCCCCCTCACCGGCCAGGTGGCAACCGTTACCCAGGAGCATGGCACCTTGACCTTGGAGTACGACCCCCCGTTTACCACCCTGGTGTTTTGGACGGTGGCGGGCAAGGATTTTTACTGCCTGGAACCCTGGACTGCCCCCCGGTACGCCCTCACCGCTGGGGATGACCTGACCCGCCTCGCCCCCGGTGATACCTGGACGGCTGGGGTACGGTTCACTGCGGCAATCGGTTAACTCGCCTCTTCCTCCTCATCCCCTAAATTCGGGGGCACAGCGGCTACCGCGGCAATCGCATCGTCCGCATCCAACCGTTGCAGGCGCACCCCCGTCGCCATGCGGGACTGCTGGGAAATATCCCGTGCCGCTTGTCGGATGATCACCCCCCGCTGTGTGACCAGCAGAATCTCCTCATCCGCACCAATCAGCCCCAGCCCCGCCACCGCATCCCCCTGTTTGCGGAATTTGGTGGACGTAATCCCCATCCCACTCCGGTTTTGGATACGGAACTCCGACGCAGGTACCCGTTTCCCATAGCCATTCATGGTCACCACCAACACATCCCGCTCATCCTCCGGGGAAATCATGTCCATCCCCACCAGCACATCCCCAGGTCGCAGTTCCATCGCCCGCACCCCCCGGGTCGCCCGCCCCAAGGGACGCAGTTGCTTGTGATCCACCGCAAACCGAATCGCCATCCCCCCCCGGGAACCAATCAAAATACTATCCGTCGCTTTTGCCAACCGCACCCAACCCAGGTGGTCCCCCTCCTCCAAACTAATCGCAATTAAGCCATTGGCGCGAATATTACTAAAGGCAGAAAGGGCAGTCTTTTTGATAAATCCCCCCCGGGTCAACATCACAATAAATTCATCCTCACGAAAGGCACTGACGGGTAAAATTGAAGTGATTTTTTCTTCTAACGTGATGGGTAATAATTGCACCAAAGGAATGCCCCTCGCAGTGCGAGATGCCACCGGGATTTGATAGGCACGCAGGGCATAAACCACCCCCCGGTCGCTGAAAAATAAAATATGGTCATGGGTCTGGGCGGAACAAAATAAAGCCACCACATCATCCGGTTTCATCGTGGTTCCTGCCTTGCCCCGGGTCGCCCGACTTTGACGGCTAAAGGTATCCACCGCCATCCGTTTAATATACCCCTGTGCCGTGACCAAAATGATGCAGGGTTCATTAGCAATCAAATCAATATCGTGTAAATTTCCTGAGGAACTGGCAATAATTGCCGTGCGGCGGGGGGTCGCAAACGTAGCTTTCAGTTCCTGCAATTCCTGCACAATCAGTTCTAACCGCCGTTCCCGCCGTGCCAAAATATCCGACAGGTCAGCGATTTTAGCAGTCAATTCGGCGTGTTCTTGGTGGACTTTTTCACTTTCTAAAGCGGTCAAACGGCGAATTTGCATATCCAAAATGGCATTGGCTTGGTTCACCGTCAATTCATAAACCGTGATCAGGTTTTGCCGTGCCACGTCCGTATTTTCCGCCTGGCGAATCAGGGCAATGATACTGTCAATATTTCCCAAAGCCACCAACAACCCCTGGACAATTTCATCCCGCTCCCGTGCCTTGCGGAGATAATACTGGGTGCGTCTCTGGATGGTTTCTTCCCGAAATTCCAAAAACACTTCTAAACAGCGTCGCAGGGTCAATAACTCCGGTTCCCGATTGACCAGAGCTAACATATTCGCCCCAAAATTTACTTGCAAAGGGGTTTGTTTGTAGAGGTTATTCAACACCACTTGGGGCAGGGCATCCCGCTTTAATTCAATCACCACCCGCATCCCGTCCCGGTCACTTTCATCCCGGACATCGCTGATCCCCTCAATGATCTTGTCATTGACCAATTCGGCAATCCGTTCAATCAGAGCCGCTTTATTCACCTGAAAAGGCAATTGGGTAACGATAATCGCTTCTTTTTCCGTCCGCCCCGGCGCACTCACGGTTTCAATCTGGGCAATTCCCCGCAGGGTAATCGAACCCCGCCCGGTTTCATACATTTCCCGAATGCCATCATTGCCCAAAATCTGCCCGCCGGTGGGAAAATCGGGACCGGGAATATGGCGTTGTAATTCCGCATTGCTGATCTGCGGGTTTTGGATCAGGGCAATCAGACCATCCACCAACTCCCCTAGGTTGTGGGGGGGAATGTTGGTCGCCATGCCCACCGCAATCCCCGCCGAGCCATTCAGCAATAACTGGGGCAAGCGTGCCGGTAAAACCGTGGGTTCCTGCTCAGAGCCATCGAAGTTGGGGATAAAATCCACCGTTTCGGCATCAATGTCCATCAGCAGGGCTTCCCGGCTCAACGCCCGCAGACGGCATTCCGTGTAACGCATCGCCGCCGGGGGGTCATCGTCCACCGAACCAAAATTGCCATGCCCGTCAATCAGGGTCTCCCGCATGGAAAAGTCCTGCGCCATGCGTACCAGGGCATCGTACACGGACTGATCCCCGTGGGGATGGTATTTCCCCAGGACTTCCCCCACCACCCGGGCGCATTTTTTGTAGGGGGCGTTGGGCTGTAACCCCAGGTCGTGCATGGCGTAGAGAATCCGCCGGTGAACTGGTTTCAGTCCATCCCGGGCATCTGGCAACGCCCGCCCCACAATTACGCTCATGGCGTATTCCAAATAGGAACGGGACATTTCATTGCCCAAATCCGTGGGAATAATCCGCTCTTGTAGGGTACTCATGGGGGTTTGCCTAGTATTTGGATTGACGGTGTTGACTGTTCTGTACCAATTTTAACCTGAATGCGTTTGTAATAACGAAATCTCCAGTTCATTAGCTATGCAAATCCCTCGATAATCATGGGGAGAAAAATTATTTTGTTGAAATAAAGATATATATAGCAATCCTAAATGAGAATAAAATAGGGGTCGCAGGGGCACCGCCCCCGTACTTGGTTCTAGGGAATTTCTGTTCACTAAATCAAATTAGGACTGCTATATATACCCTCTTCTGGCTTCAATAAAAGATCAACACGACCTAGATTAACCGCATAGATTAACGATTAAAATTAAAATACATACGCCTTGGCGATGATCCCAGAACACCGATAGGACGTTTGTGTTGTCTGCCCAGGATGTGAAAGCCTATGCCCGCCGTTTGGGGTTCCATCGGGTGGGGATTGCCAGCGTTGCCCCTGCCCCGACTTCCCATTTGAGGGCGTGGTTGGCGGCGGGGTATCACGCAGATATGAACTGGTTGAACGATGAGCGACGCAACGAGGTTGAGCGGGTTTTGCCGGGGGTGCGCTCGGTGATTGCGGTGGCTTTGAACTACTACTCGCCGGGGGAACAACCCAGGGTCGGGAAAATCGCCCGCTACGCCTGGGGACGGGATTACCACCGGGTCGTGGGGCGGCGGTTAAAAGCCTTGGCTAATTGGTTGCACCAACAAGCCCCCGATTGCCAAACCCGCACCTATGTGGACACCGGGCCGGTAGAAGACAAACTCTGGGCGGAATGGGCGGGGCTGGGTTGGGTGGGAAAAAATAGCAATCTGATTACCCGGCAGTACGGCTCCTGGGTGGTGCTGGGGGAAATTTTAACGACCCTGGAATTAACCCCCGATGCCCCCCACACGGAACATTGCGGCACCTGCACCCGCTGTTTGTCTGCCTGTCCGACCGGGGCAATTGTGCGCCCTTTTGTGGTGGATAGCCGCCGTTGTATCGCTTATCACACGATTGAAAACCGGCAGGAGACGTTACCAGCGGAGATTGCCGCCAATTTGCAGGGCTGGTTGGCTGGGTGTGACATTTGCCAGGAGGTGTGCCCCTGGAACCAACGGTTTGCCCAACCCACCGATATTGCTGAATTTGCGCCCCGTTTGCCCCCTTTGTCCTTGCGGGCGTGGGCGGAAGTGGATGGGGAAACCTGGGATCGGAGTTTGCGGGGGTCGGCTCTGCGGCGGATTAAACCGTTCATGTGGCGGCGCAACGCCCAAGCCCTACTGGCGCATGGTTCCCATGATTCCCAATGATAGGGAGATTGAACCGCACCCCCATCCCAGCGGACATTACCGTCCACCGATCACCACGTTTTTGATCCGCACATGGGGACCGCCGACGCTGACCGGTAGGGGAGATTGACCCGCCTTGCCACAGCCGCCGTTGCGGTAAACCGTGTCCTTGCCCACCGCCTCAATATCCTTCAAGGTCTGAAATACATTGCCGCTCAGGGTCACATCGCTGACCGGTTCAGCCAATTGCCCGTTGCGGATCATGTAGCCCTCGGCGGCGGCAAAGGTAAAAAGTTCCCCGTTGGTCTGACCACCCAGCATCCGCACGCAGTACACCCCCAGGTCAATGTCCTGCATCATATCCGCCACATCCTGCGTCCCTGGCTCAATTCCCGTATTGGTCATCCGCACGATGGGAGCGTAGGTCGCCGACAATGCCCGGGCGTTACCCGTCGGTTGCTCCGCCATTTTGCCCGCCGTTTCCCGGGAATGGAGCCGTTGGGTCAGTACCCCATCTTTGATTAAATACTTCCGTTGTCCTGGCACCCCCTCATCGTCATAGACCAGGGAACCGGGCAACCCCGGCAGGGTGGCATCATCCACCACATTCAACTCAGGAATCGCAACCTGCCGCCCCAACTGCAACAACTCCTGCATCCGGGGATTTTCATAGACAAAATCCGCCTCGGACAAATGCCCAAACGCCTCATGGATAAAGACTCCCGCCAGGTAGGGGTCAAGAATCACCGTGTACTGCCCGCCCTTGACCGGTTGCGCTTCCAATTGCCGTACCGCCCGCTGCGCCGCCCCCAACACTTGGTCTTCGATACCCACCAGTACATTGTAATCCGAACGGGAATGCACCGATTCATAGCCTTGACGCACGACCATCTCCGCTCCCCGGGCTACCACCCCGAACATTCCCGACACATCCAACCGCTCCTGCGCCAAAAGGGTGCCGGTGGAAGTCGCCAAATAGGTAATGCCAAACCGTTCCCGGTAGCCCACACTGGTGGTTTGGATGCGGGAATCGTATTGCAAAAGCAGGTTATTGTAATGATTGAGTAATTCCCGTTTTTCGCTCAGGGGTACCGTGCGGGGGTCTGTGGCGATGGAAGCAGTCACATAGTCCACCACCGGCGTTACGTCAGCTAGTTGGGTGACTTCCTGACCGATTAAACGCGCCTGAGCCACCGCATCCTGCACCCGTTCGGACAATTCACTCAAGCCGTTGAAGGTCACAAAACTCCAGCCCCCCCGGTAGCAGGCACGAATGCCCCCCGCCAGGGACAACCCCCGATCCACCGCATCGAAGCGGGTGCCCCGAAAGCCCAACCGCAGGGATTCGCTTTGCTCCAGGCGAATTTCCAGGTAGTCCACCCCCTGGGCATGGCGATGAATCACGTCCTGCAATTGGTCTTGAATCCGGGTCGGGGTGATGGTGGCGGTCATAATAATAATGTGTAGATTGGGCAATCTTTCCTAGTTTAGCGTGTCCATTCCCTATGTTTCGTCTTTCCACCCGTAGCCAATACAGCCTCAAAGCCATGCTGGATTTAAGTCTAGCTGGGGGGAATCGGGCGGTTTCCGGGCGTACCATTGCCCAGCGGCAGGGGATTCCGGCGCCTTTTTTGGAAAAAATCCTGCTGGACTTGCGTCGGGCGGGTTTGGTTGTCTCCCACCGGGGGGCACAGGGGGGGTATCGCTTGGCACGACCGCCGGAGTTGATCCGGGTGTCAGAGATTTTTTTAGCGGTGGGGGAATCCCTCACCTACCCGGAACCCCAGCCCCAACAGGCGACGGATTGGGTGACCCGTACCCTTTGGCGACGGCTAAGCGGGTTGTGTGAACAAGCCTTACAAAGTCTGACGTTGGCGGATTTGTATTACGATGTGCGGAGCCGGATGGCGACCGATGCGGAGGCATTTCATTTTATTGTTTAGATTGTTTAGTTAGCACCCTAAGATAATGAAATGCAATGAGTTTGGGGGGATTAAGCATGACCAAAATTGAAGAACTAGAGCGGGCAGTCATCTCTTTAACCGCTGAGGAATATCGCAAGTTTCGTCAATGGTTCCTGGAGCATGACTGGGCAGAGTGGGATCAGCAGATTGAGAACGATGCTAGAACCGGGAAACTCGACTTCCTAAACCAGGAAGCATTAGAGGCGAAACAGCAGGGGAAATAACCCATACGCACTGACCCTATCAAGGTTAAGCGAACAAAAATTTGGCAGAACTCCATACGGGGGAAATGCCCCTGCAACTCCATATTCTCAATTAGCAGAAATACCCTCGACTGGAACCAGTGAATAATTCTGTTCCTAATTCAATAGGAATCCCTGCACTTAATAAGCGTATTTCAACGCCAAATATACTAACGCCGCCACACCCCCCAGGATCAACAAAGCTCCCGTCAGCACCATCACCGGATTATCGGCTTCATCAAACCGCATCGAACCCCGGTTCATATCATTCATACGCACCTCTGCCAACATCCCTATTAGTCATATAAATAGCGAAAAATTTTCTGTTTAGCCCCAATCATTTGGATTTTTTTAAGAGTTGTGTTACCTTGCGACCCCACTTTTGTAGCCGCTGATACCCGATCCCCCAACCAGTCAGCGGGCGAATGTCCCCCTTGTGTGCCGATTGATAATCAAAAAATTCATCCAATGCCCGCCAAATGATTTGTAATTTTTGTCGTACCTGGAGGGGACGATATGCCTGCAAAAAGTCTAAATTCACAGGCGGTGTCGGCGTATTGAGAACCCGCAGAATTTTATTCACATCATAGCCCGAATCATAACAGCCAATTTGCTCACAATTAAACCCTGGGTCAAGATAGTCCGCCAGACCGCCATTGACACTCGAAAAAACCCGACAGCCGCACGCCATCGCTTCCAAAGGTTGTAGCCCAAACCCCTCACTCACCCCCTGTACCGCCCAATAGTGCGCCGAATCGTACAGATAAACCCGACTGCGATTGAATAAATCCGCCAGACTGGGCACGAAATAATCCACCACCTCCACCCGCACATCTTTTTCCAATTTGGGAGCCAAAACTTTGAGTAAATAAGGGGAAGATTTCCGTGCCATGATCAACACATCAATATCCCGATCTTCTCCCCGGTTAACAAATTCATCACTAATCACATTTGGTAAATAATAAATCGGTGCATGGGGAGCCTTTTGCCCCCAATAACCCATGCTATTGCGGCTGACAGTTACAATCGGCACCCCCGGGGGAATGGCAAACCCGTAACCCGTGCTGTGGGCGTGATAAACCACCGGATAATTTCGCAATTGGGCAAGCAATTTGGGCACATGAAACCCCCAACTCACCACAAAAATTCCTTCAGTCTGGGGACGGCGGATCACATCCGCTAAAAATAAATGCTCCGGTTCCCGTTGCCGATAGGTGACTAAAGTGGCAGAACCCAGGGATTGAGCCAATTCCAGCACTTTTAATTCTGCCCAAAGCCCCCCACAGTGGTAGGATTTCGTCGTGCCCGGTACCAAAAAATACAGTTGCCGCATCCCCTCCCCCGCCGCTGTTTTCCCAGTGTACGCAAAACTGTCATCATAGGAATAATTCTCTTGCCCTGCCCATGTCCCCCCAAACCCTGAACCTGACCCCCGACCTGTACCATTACCTGCAACGCCATTCCCTGCGGGAACCCGACCTATTGCGCCAGTTGCGCTACGAAACCCAGACCATGCCGGGGGCACAGATGCAAATTTCCCCGGAACAGGGTCAGTTTATGGCGTTTTTGGTGCAGTTGATGGGGGCACACCGTACCCTGGAAATCGGCGTGTTTACCGGCTATAGCAGTTTGGCGGTGGCACTGGCTCTGCCTCCTACCGGGCAGATGGTGGCTTGTGACATTAACCCAGATACTACTCAAGTCGCTCGCCGCTACTGGGAAAAAGCCGGGGTTGCCCACAAAATTGACCTGCGGTTGGCTCCGGCAAAAGATACCCTGAATACCCTAATTGCCCAGGGGGAAGCCAATCACTACGATTTCGCTTTTATTGATGCGGACAAGGAAAATTACTGGATTTATTACGAACAATGTCTGCAATTGGTACGCCCCGGTGGTTTAATTATGGTAGATAACGTCTTGTGGGGAGGAGCAGTGATAGATGCAACGGTTCAAGATCGGTCAACCCAAGCTATACGAGAGTTTAACCAGAAACTTTATCAGGACGAACGCATTACATTGGTCATGCTCCCTTTGGCGGATGGGGTGACCTTGGCGTGGAAACGACCTGATTAGTGATGTAATAAATTGGTATTAAATTAGTATGTACATCTGGGAGTCTTGTCTGTGAAGGTGATGGTGGTGGGTGGGGGTGGACGGGAACACGCCCTGGCTTGGAAGTTGGCGCAATCCCCGCAAGTAACGAAGGTGTTTTGTGTGCCGGGCAATGGCGGTACTGCCACCCTACCCAAGGCGGTGAATATGCCCATGTTGCCGGTGGATGTGGAGGGGATTACCCGGTTTGCTCTGGTGCAGGGGGTGGGGCTGGTGGTGATTGGACCGGAAACTCCTTTGGCGTTGGGCATGGCAGATCAGATGCGGGCGCAGGGGTTGCGGGTGTTGGGACCGGGGCAGGCGGGGGCGCAGTTGGAAGCCAGCAAGGTGTGGGCAAAAGCCTTCATGCAGGCGGAGGGGATTCCCACGGCTCCGGCGCAAGTTTTTCGGGAGTTGGCTCCGGCTCAAAGTTATATTGAGCAACAGCCCCTGCCAGTGGTGGTGAAGGTGGATGGACTGGCGGCGGGGAAGGGGGTGACGGTGGCGCAAACCCACGCCGAGGCGATTCAGGCGGTGCAGGCGGCTTTGACGGGGCAATTTGGGCAAGCGGGACAGCAGGTGTTGGTGGAAACATTTTTGACCGGGGAAGAGCTTTCCCTGCTGGCTTTGACGGATGGGGAAACCCTCTACCCGCTTTTGCCCGCCCAGGACTATAAACGCTTGGGGGCGGGGGATACGGGACCAAACACGGGGGGGATGGGTGCCTGTGCGCCGGTGCCCTGGGTGACGGAGGAATTGTTACAGCGGGTGGAGCGGGAAATTTTTACGCCGCTTTTGGCTGGGTTGAAACGGCGGGGGATTGACTATCGGGGGGTGATTTATGCCGGATTGATGGTGACGCCCCAGGGTGACCCGTTGGTAGTGGAGTTTAATTGCCGCTTTGGTGACCCGGAAACCCAGGTGATTTTGCCCCTGTTGGATTCCTGCTTGTTGGAGTTGGCGTTAGCCTGTGCGGAGGGACGGTTGGGGGAAGTGCCGCCGCCGGTGTGGCGACCTGGATATGCGGCAACGGTGGTGATGGCTTCCGGGGGTTATCCGGGGGAATGGGTCAAGGGTTATCCGGTGCGGGGGCTGGATTTGGCGGAGGCGACGGGGGCATTGGTGTTTCACGGGGGTACCCGCCGGGAGCGCAACCAAACCTTTACCGATGGGGGACGGGTGTTGAACATCACCGGCTATGGTGCCACGTTGGACGAGGCGCTGGAGCAAAGTTATTTGGGGGTGAAGCAGGTAGATTTCACCGATTGCTACTATCGGGAAGATATTGGTTGGCGACTGAAAAACCGTCAGGAATAGGATACCTTGGGGAAAGTTTTATCTTTTATCTCATTGTTGAATATCGCTATGAGAAAAAAGGGTTGCAGGGCACCGCCCCGTCCTGGTTCTAGGGAATCTCACTTCTCGCTTCTCACTCCTTACTCCTCACTGCTCGTCGCAGGGCACCGCCCCGCCTTGGTTTTTCGTAACCTTATGATTCACAACCGATGGGGTGATGATTTTAGGGAATGACGAGGACAGGACAGGGTGCCAAATTAATCACCCGAATGCTGACACTTTCCGCCATCCCCTCTTCGGTTAACCCCGTGCCCCGACAACCGACAATCAGCAAATCCACATTCAATTCATCCGCCACATCGCAAATGGTAAAAGCGGGTTGCCCCACCCCAGTAGTGTTGAATGTTAACGAAAGGGTGGAAAAGGGAGACTAAAAATGGTATTTTAGATTGGTAGAAACCACGAGTAACAGTATTTTTATGAGACGACAAATTCAGGGACTTATCAAGCCCTTGCTGAACCTTCTTCCCAAAAACGACTATCCAGTCTTGGATACTCGCTTGTTTGTACTCATATGGATGCACTTCATTTTAGATGCAAGAGTCGCCACCATGCGGGGCTTATTCTTCCTCTTGAATCATCTCAATTTTAAAGTTGACATATCAACGTTTTCTAAGGCGTGTAAACATCGTAGCACCGAGCCGTTTCAAGTGATCCTAAGAGAACTGCAAAAACGGCTTAAACATCATCAAGGTGAATTTAAGCACTTATTCCCATTAGATTCTACCATTATCACCCTGACCAGCAAATTATTCTGGCACTACAAGCAGGTAAAATTGACGCTTGGCCTGGATATAAATGAGGGCAATATCGGTGACGAATCAATTATATTTGGAAAGACTAATGACCATAAAATTGGGCATCTTGTGATTGGGACGATACCTGAGAATGCCGTTGGTATCATGGATAGGGGTTTTGCTTCCTGGAAATTAATGGACGAAATGTGTAAACGAAATACATTGTTTATTGTGCGGATTAGAAATAATATGAAGTTGCAACCTGACAATCCGGATATTCGGGTAATTCAATTTTTTAATGAAGAGGAAAACACAGAATATAGGCTAGCGACTAACGTGACTTCGATGACGGATGAAGAGATTTGTTCAGCCTATCGTTTGCGCTGGCGAATTGAGTTGCTTTGGAAGGCACTAAAGATGCACTTGAAATTGGATAGAATCATTACCAAGAATGAGAATGGTGTGCGGCTACAGATTTATGCCGTATTGATTGGTTATCTAATTTTAAGATTGCTGGAGATAGGTCACAATAAGACCTATGAATTGATTGACAAGTTGCGATATTTACAAATAGAAATAGGCCGACACTGTAGCTTCATGGAACTCGTAGGGGTAGAGCCGCTCGTAGGATAACCCTGACCCCTTATGTTAAGTTTTATTACGGACATTCAACACTACTGGCCCCACCCGTACCAAATGGGTGACATTCATCCCTTGTGTCTCTAGGGTGGTTTGGACTGCATTCAGCCAGGTTGCCGCCGGGCCGGCCTCCGGTTCGGTAGGAACCACCACCAACAGGGTCAAACTCGCCCCGCAAAATTTCACCAGCGCCAGGGCAACTTCTTGGGGGTCTTGGTTTTGGTCAAGAGCCAACAGGACTTTGTGAAACATAGGGGTATGGGTGGCCTTTCGCCAGTACAATGGAGTACGGATATGGATACATCAATAATTATTCCAGATTTTGGTGGAGGTACCCTGTGGCAAAAAAATCGGTGGCCAGTCTGACGGCCCAGGACCTGGAAGGCAAACGGGTGCTGGTGCGGGTGGATTTTAATGTGCCTTTGGACAAGGAACAGCAGATTACCGATGATACCCGGGTGCGGGCGGCTCTGCCAACGATCAATTATTTGCGGGAACGGGGGGCACGGGTGGTGCTGTGTAGCCATCTGGGGCGACCCTTCAAAAAGGATAAAACCACTGGCGAGGTGAAATTAGTTAAAGAGGGGAATAGCCTGGCGCCCGTGGCGGCTCGGTTGGGAGAGTTATTGGGGACGCCGGTGCAGTTTGTCCCGGATTGCATTGGGGAGGTGGCCACCCAAATGGTGCAGGGTTTGCAGAATGGGCAGGTGGCCCTGCTGGAAAATGTGCGTTTTTATGCAGAAGAGGAAGCCAACGACCCGGAATTTGCCAAAAAATTAGCGAGTTTGGCCGATCTCTACGTGAATGATGCCTTTGGGACGGCGCACCGGGCCCACGCCTCCACCGAAGGAGTGACCCGTTATCTCAAGCCCGCAGTGGCAGGGTTTTTGATTGAGAAAGAATTGCAGTATCTCCAGGGGGCGATTGACCAGCCCCGCAGGCCTTTGGCGGCGATTATCGGTGGTTCCAAGGTGTCCAGTAAAATTGGCGTGATCGAGGCGCTTTTGGACAAGGTGGACAAGCTGATCCTGGGCGGAGGGATGATTTTCACCTTTTACCAGGCTCAGGGGTTGAGCGTCGGCAAATCCCTGGTGGAAACGGACAAGCTGGATTTGGCCCAGAGCCTCCTGGCCAAGGCGAGGGAGCGGGGGGTGGAATTGGTACTGCCGACGGATGTGGTGGTGGCGGACAAATTTGCCCCGGATGCCCAAGCCCAGACCGTGCCGGTGACGGCGATTCCCGAGGAATGGATGGGGTTGGATATTGGCCCTGCCGCCATTGCCCAGATTCAGCAAGCCCTCCAGGGGTGTCAGACGGTGATCTGGAATGGGCCGATGGGGGTGTTTGAATTTGACCAGTTTGCCGTGGGGACCCGGGCGGTGGCGACAACCTTGGCGGACTTGACCGACCAGGGCTGTACCACGATCATTGGCGGGGGGGACTCGGTGGCCGCCGTGGAGCAGGCGGGGTTGGGGGAACGGATGAGCCATATTTCCACCGGGGGGGGTGCCAGTTTGGAACTCCTGGAGGGGAAAATCTTGCCTGGGATTGCCGCCCTGGAAAACGCATAGGCTAAAATCGGAAGGCAAGACTGGTATGATGCCCCCCGCGCACCCCCCTGAGCCAAGGCAGGATGGATGGACAACATCGAATGTTCCAATCCCAATTGCTATAGCCTGAATCCTGAGACCAACCGGTTTTGTCAGGTCTGTGGTGCGCCCTTGGAGTTTGTGTTTCTGTGGGTGACCGGCGACCCGTTGGTGGGGGTGGAATTGGAACGTCCCTACCAGGAACGGTATCGCCTGCGGGGGCCAAATTTACTGCTAGATTTGCAACCGGGTCGTCAGCCGGTGAGTTTGGATACGATTCCGGTGGAGGCGCAACCCTACCTGCGGTTGTTTCCGTTCCGGCTCCATTTGCCCCAAGTGCAGGCGGTGATCCCGGTGGGGGGACAACCCCGGTTGGTCTTGAGCCAAGTCCCCCTGCTCCCGGAGGAGTACGGCACCCGCATCCCCCCCCTCAAACCCGTGCAATCTTTTGGGAAAGCCTGGGCGGAAGCGACGGGGTTTCGCCAGTTGAGTTGGCTGTGGCAAATTGCCCGTCTGTGGCCGATCCTGAGCTACCAACAGGTGGCGGGGAGTTTACTCCGACCCCAGCTTTTACGGGTGGAAGGGCCGGTGTTCCGCCTGCGGGAATTGGTGCAGGATGGGGAACAGACGACCCTGGCTCAGTTGGGGGAGTTTTTATCCCGTCTGGTGCCCACCACCCAACCGGCGGTGCGGGGCTTGGTCAAGCAGGTGTGCGAGGGGATGATCCAACAGCAAATCACCAGCGGGGAAGAACTGGCGCAACAGTTGGACCGGGGGTTGGATGAGTTTCGTCATACCTGGAATGGGCAGGTGAGTGTGGTGGCCTTGACCGACCCCGGCCCGACCCGTCGCCGCAATGAGGATGCGTGCTATCCGGCTCCCCACCAGGGTTCCCGCCTGAGCGGTACCGATGGACTGCCCTTTGCGATTGTCTGTGATGGCATCGGCGGCCATGAGGGGGGGGATATGGCCTCCAACCTGGCGATTGAAACCATCAGCCAGCAACTCAATCCCCGGGTGTTGGCCAAGGTGGATACCAAGGTGGTGACCGAGGAATTGGCCATGATTGTCTGCAATGCCAACGACCGGATTACCCAGGTGAATAACCAACAGCAACGCCAGGAGCGGCAACGCATGGGCACCACCCTGACCATGACCCTCCTGCGGGATTACGAAGTGTTTTTGGCTAATGTGGGGGACAGTCGCATTTACTGGGTCACCCGTTATGGCTGTTATCAAGTCACCACGGATGATGATGTGGCCTCCCGGGAGGTGCGGTTGGGGTATAGCCTCTACCCCCAGGCCTTGAAACAACCGGCGGCGGGAGCTTTGGTGCAGGCGTTGGGGATCAATTCCTCGGGTCTGCTTCACCCCACCATCCAGCGGTTTCCTTTGGATGAGGACAGTGTCTTTTTGCTCTGTTCCGATGGGTTAAGCGACAACAATTTGGTGGATCAGTATTGGCAGTTGGAACTGTTGCCCGTCCTCACGGGGGAGGTGGATTTACCCACGGCCACCCAACGGTTGATTGACCTGGCGAACCAAAAAAATGGCCACGATAACGTGACGGTGGTGCTGATTCATTACCAGGTGGCTCCTGCCAAAACTGCCCCGGTGAATGGCCGTCCCCTGTCTGTACCAGAGCCATCCCCTACCCAAGGCCAGCGGGGAGCGATTCCCCCACCCCCGGAACCAATCACCAAAGGCCGCCGGGGAGCCGTTCCCAGTCCCGCTGAACCAATCACCCAAGGTCGGCGGGGAGCGATTCCCCCACCCTCAATTCCCCCTTTGCGGAGCCAAACCGCCCTGCCGCCATCTAGCGCCCGCCCCAAACCCCTGCCCTTGGCCCTGCTCCTGGTGGGATTGGTGGTTGGCTTATTGACCCTGGCCGCCGGGGGTTGGTTGTGGTGGCAGGAAAACCGCCAGCGGGATAACCCCCTTTTCTTGGTCAGTAGTCCTACACCCCCGGATTTTCAACCCACCCTGACGCTTCCCAAATTTAATGGTTATGTGAATACCCTCGCCATCAATGCCCAGGGCAATCAATTGGCGATTGGGAGCGAAGATGGCAGTATCAGTCTCTGGCAACTGCCGGGGGGGCAATCCCAGGGATTTTTGCGCCGGAGTGGGGTCTCCGTCATGGGGGTCACGTTTATCCGCAATGGGCAACAATTGGCGAGCTTTGACCGGAGCAGTCTGGAACTGTGGGGGGTCAACGATGGTCGGCGCATTGGGGAACTGGTCGGGCCGAGGGGGGTGGTGACGGCCATGGCGACCAATGGTACCGGGCAATTTCTGGCCGTGGGGGATGCCAACGGGGAGGTCTATCTATGGGATTTGAACCTAGCCGGTGCCCCGAGTTTTCGCCAGCAACTCCCGGAATTGGGCAAAATTGATGCCCTTGCCCTCAGCCCCGATGGGACGCTTTTAGCCGCCGCCAGCCAGGGTCAACAGGTGGTGGAACTCTGGGATGTGCCCAACCGCACCCGCAAATTCACCCTTACCCGCCCGGATTTGCGTCACGGCATCTGGTCCCTCAGCTTTCGCCCCGATGGGCAGGTATTAGCCAGCGGCGGTGGGGATGGCAAGGTGTCCCTGTGGAACCCCGGCAGTGGGGCGTGGTTGAAAACCCTCCAGGCACCGGGGATTGTTTACAGCCTGGTCTTTAGCCCCGACAATGCCCTGCTGTTTAGCGGCACCGGCACGACTTCCCCTGATAGCCGGGTGATCACCGTCTGGAACCCCGCCAAGGGCACGGCACTGCAAGTCCTCAAGAACCATCAGGAGGCGGTCAAAGCCCTCGCCATCACCCCCAACGGTCGTCTGCTGGTTTCCGGGGGGTTGGACAACCAGGCGATCCTTTGGCAAAGCCCTCAGTAAACTTCAAGGGCACTTCTCAAATTAGCACCTGCGGTGTATGGTTCTCCATAGTATGGGTATTCCAGCGAGATAACCCTTTTGTAATGCAAATAAATAGAGGTGCCTTTAACTTATGAACAGAGGGTACACAAGCGAATCAATCACTGCACTCTAACCGTTACCGAATACTACTGGTGGGTGTAATTACCTGGTTACTTGGTTATGAAATAACTGGCGAAAGTGATCCCCCCGGGCTTCAAAATTGGGGTACTGGTCAAAACTGGCGCAGGCAGGGGAGA
This sequence comes from Synechococcus sp. C9, assembly GCF_022984075.1. Lineage (NCBI taxonomy): Bacteria > Bacillati > Cyanobacteriota > Cyanophyceae > Synechococcales > Synechococcaceae > Synechococcus > Synechococcus sp. C9. The sequence continues at coordinate 778,537 of NZ_JALAAD010000001.1, forward strand.
GCAAAATCACTTTGGCACCCGTTTCTTGCGCTAATTGTTGCGCCGCCGGTATGGCTTCAGCTAAATTTTCTACCCTCAAAAAAGGGGTATAGTTAACACTCATTAATCGTTGGGCAAAACTCTCTGCCGCCGCCCCGAATAATACTACCCCAACCGCTCGCTTTTGAATGGTCTGCAACCAGTGCCAATCGTCGCCAATTTTCGCTTGCCCCCCTGCCAGTAAAATAGTCGGCTCAGTCATACTGGCTAAACCTACTTGAGCGGCATCATAATTGGTGGCTTTGCTGTCATTAATATAAGTGATTCCCTGATGCATCCCCAGTACTTCTAAACGGTGGGGCACCCCAGGAAATTGACGCATCGCCTGGGTGATGATTTCGGGAGGAATTTTCAAGACATGAGCAACGGCAATGGCTAGGAGTAAATTTTGGCGATTATGATTCCCCGGCATCGGGAAATTTTCTAAGCTAAAAATAGCCCTATCTTCAACCATCACTTGCCCATCTTGCACATAAATACCAGGTTTTTCAGAGGGGGGTAACGCATCATATCCTTGGGTGCTTGTCCAAATTATATCCGCCCACCGTTGAGCAAAATTTGCCCGTAGATAGGGGTCATCCCCATTCAGAATTTTGATCTGGGATTGAGATAATAAATGGGCTTTAATTCGACAATAATTTTCCAGGGTATAATGACGATCCAAATGGTCGGGTGTAAACGTTGTCCATACCCCAATGTGTGGGGCAATTTGCGGAGATGATTCAATCTGAAAACTGCTGATTTCCGCCACAATCCAGTCCACCTCTTGCCCCACCAAATCACAGGCAGGTGTGCCGATATTGCCACAGGCCGGTGCCCGATAACCCGCCTCCTGCAAAATGGCGGCAACGAGGCTGGTCGTTGTGGTTTTACCATTGGTGCCGGTGATCCCCACCCACGGATAAGTACAAAGACTGCGCCAGGCTAGTCCCATTTCTCCGACCACATCAATCCCCTGTGCCCGCAGTTGTTGCAAAATCGGCACATCCCAAGGCACCCCCGGACTGACCACCACCAACTCCGGCGGGGGTTCCGGCGGGGCAAAGGGTTGTCCAAGATGGATGGTCATCCCCAGGGCTTCCAAATTGGCTTTTTGCTGGGTTAATGACAGAGAAATGGAACTATCTTGTACTGCAACCTGCCACCCCTGCCGGTGGAGCAAATGAGCCGCCGCCAACCCCGATTTCCCTAACCCCAAAACCAATGCCTGACCCATCAGCTTTTCACAATTTGCGAGAAATCCGCCAGCACTAGGGCACTGTTGCGAATTAAGCCCAGTAAATTCAGGCGATTTTGGCGAATGGCAGGGTTTTCATCCATGACTAAAACGCTTTCGGAACCATCAAAAAATCGTTCTAAAATTGGCGCAATTTCCTGGAGTTTTTCAATTAAACCGTCATAGTCGCCCGTGCATTTAGTGGCTTGAGTTTGGGTGAGTAATTGATTCACCGCTTGATAGAGTTCCCGCTCAATGGGTGCCTGTAACCATTGGGGTTCAATGAGCTTTTCGGCACTTAATTCTGAGGTGGATAGGGTGCCTTGATAGGCCAAACGAGTAGCACGATTCACCGTGGCATAGATGGTTTGCAAAATCCCATTCGCTCGTAAATTCATTAACTTTTCAGCCCGGTCAAATAAATCTTGGACATTGGTCAAAATTCGTTCCGTAACTTCTGGATTTTCTGAACCCAAGAGTGCATTAATTAAATCATAGTCTAGCCCTTTTTCCTGCAAAATTGTATGTAACCTTTGGGTGACTAAGCTATACCAATGACGTTGCAGTTCTACATCATTGAATTGGGGAAAATCCTCCCTTAAAATAGCTACCATTTCTTGAAATAACTGTTGTAAATTCAGGGGATAGGTGGGATAAATCGCCGCCGTGATCATTAGGATATTGCGTACCGCCCGCCGGAGGGCAAAGGGGTCTGAGGAACCCGTAGGAATTAACCCCACCGCCAAAATTCCCACCACCGTATCCAACCGATCCACAAGCGCAACCCATTGTCCGTTCAAGGTCGTTGGTACATCCTGATAATGCTCACGAATCCCTTGTGCCACCACCGGTGATTCTCCGGTTTTTAGGGCATAATCCCCCCCCATGATGCCCTGCAATTCGCTGAATTCCCCCACCATTTGCGTGACCAAATCGGCTTTGCACAAATGGGCTGTGCGGAGAATCTGTTGAATTTCCTCGCTTGGATAATCGGTAACCGCTAAAATTTTGGTCAACAGTTTTTCAATGCGGTGGACTTTCGCCAGCACCGAACCCAATTGTTCCTGAAAGGTCACATTTGCTAATTGGGGGACATAGGCAGCTAAGGGTTGGCGTAAATCTGTTTCATAGAAAAATTGGGCATCCGCCAAACGAGCCTTGAGTACCCGTTCATTCCCCCGCCGAATCGTCGCTTCATACTGGGCATGACCATTACTAATGGTGACAAAATTGGGTAACAATTCCCCTTGGGCATTTAATACGGGAAAATACCGCTGGTGTTGGGTCATCACGGTGGTAATGACGGGGGCAGGCAGATGCAAATAGAGCGGGTCAAAGGTTCCCAAAATCCCACTTGGCCATTCCACCAATTGGGTGACTTCTGTTAATAAATTGGTGGGACTTGCCGCCTGACTGTGGGGGGGCACGACCCGCTGGAGTTCCTGCTGAATTTTGGCTTGCCGGATGGGCACATCGGGTTCCACCCCCGCCTGCCGCAGACAATCTAAGTACATCCCTGCTTGGGGAATGGTGACTGGCTCAGGATGCAACACCCGATGGCCGTAGCTGATTCGGTCGCCATGCAACTGTTCGGAACCGTTCGTCAAGGTCACGGGCACCACCTGTTCCCCCCAAAGTGCTAGCAACCAACGGATGGGGCGGCTAAATTTCACGGGGCCATCCCCCCAACGCATGAACCGACGACCCGTCAACCCCTGCCACCATTGGGGAATCAGTTCCGCCAAGACCTGGGGGGCAGGACGACCACCAATGGTTTGGACGAGGTACACAAATTCACCCTTGGGGGTCTCGCGCCGTTCCACCTGGCTAAGTTCCGCCTGACGGGAACGCAAAAATCCCAACAGCGCTGGGGTCGGTTCGCCGTCTCGATAGGCCGCTTGCACGGCAGGGCCTTTCACTTCGACCCGTTGTTCGGGCTGATGGTCGGGTACGCCGGTCAACTGTACCGCCAACCGCCGGGGGGTGCCGTAGTAAGCAATCCCTTGGGGCACCAAATCCACCGCCGCCAAGGTGCTGGGGATGGTTTCCTGCCACTGCGCTAAGGCTCCGGTAATAAAATCGGCGGGCAGTTCTTCCGTGCCCAATTCCCAAATAAAATCCGTCATGGTGTGCCCTGAACCCGCCTCCTAGTGTACCCCAGGATGGGTTCCTAATCCCCCAACAGCCGCTCTATCCAAGTGACGACCCCGGAGAGTTTCCGCACCGCTTTTTGCTTGATCTGCTGAAAGCGTTGGTGCCGTTGCCACGCCTGCCAATCCCGTTCGTAGGCTTCCCCCTGCCGCTGGAGGGTTTGCCACAGGTGCCACAGAACCAATAACCCGAGGGGAGTCCCCACGAATAGGGGTACATAATAGGGCCAAGCCAGCCCCCGGCTCGTCCAAATCACCACCCGTCCATCCCAAACCCAATCCAAAAGCAGAAACGGGATGGTCACCAAAACCGTAATGACGCTGGAACGAACCCAATGTGCCCGCCAGACCTGCCACCGCCACTGGTGAAATGCCTGCCGCTGGTGCTGTAAATCCTGTGCCTGGCGCCATGCCTGCTCCGCCTCGGCCAGATCCGTTGGCGAAATCCCCAACTCCTGAGCAATTTCCTGCAACTGCGCCTGGGTCAAGGTATCGGTTGATTCCCCCTGTTGCATCTGCCGGGCAATCGCCCATTGTAAAATCCCTTGGACTTCCTCAGGACGATAGGTGGGTTGCATGGAAGGGTTAAGGAACGGGTTTGACCTCTACTGTGGTGGCCGGGGTGTTCAGCATCTGCCGCTGTTTCGCCCGAAACGCCTCCGCCGCCCGGGAAATTCCCCCTTGGCTATCTTCCAGAAACTCGGAAGCACTGCGGGTGTTGGCCTTAAACGCGGCATTGTTGATAAATTCCAGCATATTAATCGCCGCCGAGGTGGGTTCCGCCGCTGGTCCCTGGTATTCATCCTGCCGCCGGGGGGTGAGTAAATTACTGGCCTGCGCCAGCACTGGAGTAGCCATCGCCAAGGTCAACCCCAAGGTTAACGCAATTTTTAATAACATCCCCATACCTCCCACCAAAAAATCAAATTACAAAGTTTATACGGAGTCGCTGTAGCTACGGTTGCATAATTTTATTTTATAACATGGGTTGCCTCAAAAAACCAAACCCCCAGGATCACTCCCAGGGGTTTAGCATCGGTTTGGGAGTAAATCCCTAGTCCAAATTGGGCATGGACAACACCGGCTCAGCCTTGCGGTCAATGCCTTTTTCAAAGCCCGCCACCGCCGCCCGGGCCCGCCCCGCATGCCACAGGTGCCCGATCAACAGGAAGAAGCCCAGGATGAAGTGGGAAGCGGCCAACCACGCCCGGGGAGACACATAGTTCACCGAGTTGATTTCCGTCGCCACCCCGCCTACCGAGTTGATCGAACCCAAGGGCGCATGGGTCATGTACTCCGCCGCCCGGCGTTCTTGCCAGGGTTGGATGTCATTTTTCAACTTGTTCAAATCCAAGCCATTTGGCCCCCGCAACGGCTCCAACCAGGGCCCCCGGAAATCCCAGAAGCGCATGGTTTCCCCACCGAAGATGATTTCCCCGGAAGGCGAACGCATTAGGTATTTCCCCAGACCCGTCGGCCCTTGGGCAGAACCGATGTTGGCCCCCAGCTTTTGGTCCCGGATCAGGAAGGTCATCGCCTGCGCCTGGGAGGCTTCCGGCCCGGTCGGCCCGTAAAATTCGCTGGGATACACCGTGTTGTTGTACCACACCGTAAAGGAAGCGATAAAGCCCATCAGGGACAACGCCCCCAAACTGTAGGACAAATAGGCTTCCCCAGACCAAATCAGGGCGCGCCGTGCCCAGCCAAACGGGGTGGTGAGAATGTGCCAAATGCCCCCGAAGATGCAGATAAACCCGACCCAGATATGGCCGCCAATCACATCCTCCATGTTGTCCACCCCGGCGATGGAACCGGCACCGCCAAAGGGCGAATTCAGCACATAACCAAAGATCACCCTGGGGTCAATGGTGGGGTTGGTAATCACCCGCACATCGCCGCCCCCCGGGGCCCAAGTGTCGTACACCCCACCCAGGAACATGGCCTTCACCACCAACAGGAGCGCCCCCAACCCCAACAGGATCAGGTGAATCCCCAAGATGGTGGTCATTTTGTTCTTATCCCGCCAGTCGTAGCCGAAAAACGGGAAGGACTGCTCCAGGGTATCCGGGCCAATCAGGGCGTGGAACAAACCGCCAAAGCCCAACACCGCCGACGAAATCAGGTGCAGTACCCCGGTCACAAAATAGGGGTTAATATCCACCACCTCCCCGCCCGGGCCAACCCCGTACCCCAGGGTCGCCAAGTGGGGCAGGAGAATCAACCCCTGTTCATACATGGGCTGGTTGGGGTTAAAATGCGCCACCTCGAACAGGGTCATCGCCCCCGTCCAAAACACGATCAGCCCCGCATGGGCCACGTGCGCCCCCAACAGCTTACCGGACAACTCAATCAGGCGGGCATTGCCAGACCACCAAGCATAACCGGTGGAATCCTGATCCCGACCGCCAACCACTAAACCAGGGTTATAGAGCGTTTCCACGGGGCAAAACCTCCTCGGGGAAGACAAAGTTTTCGTGGGGTTGATCCATCGTCGCCATCCAAGCCCGGATGCCTTCGTTCAGCAGAATGTTCTTGGTATAGAAGGTTTCAAACTCCGGGTCCTCCGCCGCCCGCAGTTCCTGGGACACAAAGTCATAGGCCCGCAGGTTCAACGCCAGACCCACCACACCGATGGAGGACATCCACAGCCCCGTCACCGGCACAAACAACATAAAGAAGTGCAACCAGCGCTTGTTGCTAAAAGCAATCCCAAAAATCTGGGACCAGAACCGGTTGGCGGTCACCATCGAGTAGGTTTCCTCGGATTGGGTCGGCTCAAACGCCCGGAAGGTGTTGGCCGCATCCCCATCCTGGTACAGGGTGTTTTCCACGGTCGCCCCGTGAATGGCGCACAGCAATGCCCCACCCAGGATGCCCGCCACGCCCATCATGTGGAAGGGGTTGAGCGTCCAGTTGTGGAACCCTTGGAAAAACAGAATAAAGCGGAAAATCGCCGCCACCCCAAAACTCGGGGCGAAAAACCAACTAGACTGCCCCAAGGGGTACAGCAAAAATACCGACACGAACACCGCAATCGGGCCGGTGAACGCAATCGCATTGTACGGGCGCACCCCCACCAGCCGGGCAATCTCCAACTGGCGCAGGCAGAAGCCAATCAAGCCAAACGCCCCGTGCAGAGCCACAAACGTCCACAGACCGCCAATTTGGCACCAGCGCGTGAAATCCCAGTTGGCTTCCGGTCCCCACAAAAACAGCAGGGAATGGCCAAAGGCATCCGCCGGGGTGGACACCGCCACCGTCAAAAAGTTCGCCCCTTCCAGGTAGGAAGAAGCCAGACCGTGGGTGTACCAAGAAGTGACAAAGGTCGTGCCGGTCAGCCAACCCCCCAAGGCCAAATAGGCGCAGGGGAACAGCAACAGCCCCGACCAGCCCACGAACACGAAACGATCCCGTTTCAGCCAGTCATCGAGGGCATCAAATATGCCCCGCTCCTGGGTGCGTCCAATTGCAATGGTCATCGTTGTTCTCCAAACAGAGATTAAAAATGTAGGACAAAACCGTTCCGAAAAGCATCCCACAGTTACAACTGTACCTCTGCAACAGAGTCAGCGCACCTATAAGGAAAATTCACGTTTCTTTACGGTTTGTCTTAATTATAGGGGTAACCACCGGGAATGTGGGGTTTACCGCCCCAAAATCCTTAACATTTCCCCAGCCTCCGGCCCTAACACGCCATGAAAAAGGAGGCATCCCCGCAGGGACACCCCCCTTAAGCGCATTCAGCGTTTACAGTTCCTCTTTCACGAAGCCAGCGTAGGCTTCCATGGCGTGTTCCCCAATATCCAACCCCTTGAGTTCTTCTTCCGGGGGCACGCGCAGACCAAACACCGCTTTGAGGACCAGCCAGACGACGGCACTGGCCACCACCACCCAGCCGCCGACGATGATCACCCCCAGGAATTGCGCCCAGAGTTGCCCAATCCCCCCACCGAGGAACAGACCCGCCTCCGGACCCGCACTGTAAATCCCGCCACTATCTTTCGGTCCATCGGCAAACAGACCCACCGCCAGGGTGCCCCAAATCCCACAGACCAGGTGGACGGAGACCGCCCCCACCGGGTCGTCAATTTTGATCTTGTCAAAGAAGGACACCGAAAACACCACGATAACCCCAGCAATCAGACCAATGATAATGGCAGAAACCTGGCTGACAAACGCACAACCCGCCGTGATCCCCACCAGCCCCGCCAGAATCCCATTGATAATCATGGATAAATCTGGCTTGCCAAACAAACTCCAAGCGGTCACCGTAGCGGCAATCGCCCCCGCCGAAGCGGCCAAGTTGGTGGTCAGGGCAATATGCCCAATCGCCCCCGGGTCCGCGGCCATGGTGGAACCAGGGTTAAACCCAAACCACCCCAACCACAGGATCAAACACCCCAGGGTGGCAAACCCCAAATTGTGCCCCGGAATCGCATTGATGCCGCTCTCGGTGTACTTACCAATCCGGGGCCCCAGGAACGCCGCCCCCATCAGCGCCGCCCAGCCCCCCACGGAATGCACCACCGTCGAACCGGCAAAATCCCAAAATCCCAAACCGGCGAGGAATCCACCGCCCCAGACCCAGTGACCGCCAATCGAGTACACAAAACCCACCAACAGGAAACTGAAAAACAAAAAGTCAATAAACTTAATCCGCTCCGCCACCGCCCCAGAGACAATCGTCGCCGCCGTCCCCGCAAACGCCACCTGGAACAAAAACTTCACCGACAGGGGCACCCCCGTCCAATTCAGGGACTCGAATACCCCTTTGTAGGCATCCTCGGTCGCTGGACTGTTATCCGCCCCCGCCAGGAAGAACCCTTCCATCCCCATGAAGGAATTGCCATTCCCAAACATGAGCGCGAAGCCAAAAATCCAAAACGAAATGGTACTAATGGCAAACACAATCAGGTTTTTCGACAGGATATTCACCGCATTTTTTTGCCGACAAAACCCCGCCTCCACCATCGCAAACCCGGCATTCATAAAAATCACCAGGAAGGCGGCAACCAGCACCCAGACCGTATCCACCGCCACCTTCACCCCAGCGGCTTGCTCCGTCACCGTCGTAATACTTTCCTTGATGACCGTGACATCAATTTCGGGGCTGGGCATCGGCGTTGGGCTAGGGGTCGGGGTTTGTGCCGCCGCCATCGTGCCCCAAGCAACCATCCCCAAAATCATCAACGGCACGTACAAATACCCCAACAGTGCCAGCCAAGCGTGGGGAATCTTAAATTCAGTAAAACGCAACTTCCGTGGGCTGAGACGGAAGCGACGACGGGGTTTCATACGCACAATAGGCATGGGTGACACTCCTCCAAAAAAAACAATTCCGGTTTTTCCAGCGATGCCAATTTCGCCAAATCTTGAGCGAAGTATCCCAAGAATTGACCAAATGCCACACCGGAACACCGGCTTGCGTCATCACGTCATCTCTCTATTAGGGGATAGAACCCCAAGCGCAATTTGTATCATAGGTAACTATTTTCCCAATCTGCACAAAAAACCTAGTCCCTCTGCTTCACCGCCCGTTCCATCTCCCGTTTTTCTTGGCGTTCCTTGAGGGTTTGGCGTTTATCGTGGAGCTTTTTCCCCCGCCCTAGTCCCAGCAAGACCTTTACCCAGTCCCCCTTGAAGTACATTTTCAGGGGCACCAGGGACAGACCTTTTTGCTCCACTTTCCCGATGAGTTTCCGTAATTCCGCCCGATGCATGAGCAATTTGCGGGTACGCCGGGGGTCGTGATTAAAATAATTGCTGGCGGTTTCGTGGGGGGAGATATGCACATTCAGCAAGTACAGTTCCCCATTTTTGAACCGGGCAAACCCATCCCGTAAATTGACTTTCCCCGCCCGCACCGATTTCACTTCTGTCCCCTTCAGTTCAATGCCACACTCGAAGGTTTCCAGAATCTCATACAGATGGCGGGCTTCCCGATTTTCGCTGACGGATTTCACAAGGTTACTAACATCATAATATGGGAACTTTTATTATAGCATGGGCAAATTTTAACGATTGATGGGAGATTGAAACTAGGGACGACCTGTAGCAATTCGATTCGATTAATAAACAATTAAAATTAAGAAACAAAAATTTTCCAGAACCAAATACGGGGGCGGTGCCCTGCGACGAACAGTGAGGAGTAAGGAATGAGAAGCGAGAAGTGAGATTCCCTAGAACCAAGGCGGGGGGTGCCCCTGCGACCTATTTTTAGAAGTGCCCTCAATTCAGTTGGGATTTCGATAGACCAATCATGAGCAATTTTCTTTGAAAAAAACGTGATTCACGGGATATTTAATTAATATTAAATCACAGCATGGCTAGGGACTGGGATTACTCGCTAGATTACTAAAAATTGATCATTCTGAAATATCCAAATCATGGAGAGACGAAGCTGAAACCCATATTCTAAATTAAAATAATAAAAGCATTCCCTAGAACATTTGGGTTTCTTCAGTGTTCACCATTTCGGATTTGATACTGCGAAAATCAATGGTTTCTGTGTGTTTTTTGAACTCCGCTTCCGTCATGATCGTAATCGAGTACTGGGCTTCCACATCCCCAAAACTGATAATATCCCCGTGTTTGAGTTCGCCGGTGGACCATTCCTTACCGTTCACCCGGGTGCCATTAGCACTGCGATTGCCCTTGCTGTCCCCATCCATCAACCGGTAGCGATAGCCCTTGGTTTCCGGGTTGGGCAAACGGAGCAAAATCGCATGACGGCGGGAAACGGTTTTAGAATTCAGTACAATGGCATTACTAGGGTCTCGCCCCAAGGAGTAGGTGGCGGCTTCGAGGGCAATGGCACGGGAACCCTCATCATCCTGGATGACCAACAGGTGCCGTTCTTGGGGTGTATCGCTCATAGGAATACCTGTGGCGGAGTGGGAATGGGTAAAAAAATCCTACATTATTATTGATGATACGGCACCGGGGGACAGTTGGATTAGGGTGCCAATTTTTGTTTTAGCAATTCGTTGGTGCGCTGGGGGTCGGCACGTCCGCCGGTCTTTTGCATCACTTTGCCCACAAAAAAGCCAAACAATTTGGTTTTTCCGCCCCGGTACTGGCTGAGTTCCTGGGGGTGGTCAGCAAAAACTTCGTCAATCCATTGCCCGATCAATTCCGGGTCGGAGACTTGGGTTAAGCCCCTGGACTCGACCAAGGCTTGGGGAGAACCGCCGTTGGTTAATAATTCGGGGAGCAATTCCTTGGCAATTTTGCCGCTGATGGTGCCCGCTTGGATCAAGCCAATCAATTCAGCCAAGTCACTGGGACGGCAGGCTAAGCTACGGATGTCCTGTTTTTGGGTTTTTAACCAGGCGGTGATGTCCCCTGTAATCCAGTTGCTCGCCAGTTTAGGGTCGGCACCGCAGGCAACCGTTGCTTCAAAATACTCAGCCATTGCCCGTTCATCGGTCAGCACCCGGCTATCGTAGGGGGATAAGCCCAATACCTCCTGGTAACGGTGGCGTTTACTGTGGGGTAATTCCGGTAGTTGTGACCGCCAATGCTCAATTTGATCCGGCGTGAGTTGGATTGGGGGTAAATCCGGCTCCGGGAAATAGCGGTAATCGCTCGCCCCTTCCTTCGTCCGCATACTCACCGTGCGCTGGCTGGCTTCGTCCCACAGGCGGGTTTCCTGCACCAACCGTTCCCCATTTTCCAGGGCGGTAATGTGTCGTTTGGCTTCGTAGTCAATCGCCCGCTGGATGGCATTAAATGAATTCATATTTTTAATTTCTACCTTCGTCCCAAAGCGGGTTTCCCCCACCGGACGCACGGAGATATTGACATCACAACGTAGGGAACCTTCCTGCATATTGCCATCACAGACCCCCAGGTAGCGGACAATCCGGCGCAGTTCCTGGGCGTATTCGGCGGCTTCCGCACCGGAGCGCAAATCGGGACCGCTGACAATTTCACAGAGGGGCACCCCTGCCCGGTTGAAATCCACGAGGGAATAGTCCGACCCGGACAGCCGTTCCGCCCCGGCGTGTACCAATTTCCCCGCATCCTCCTCCATGTGCAGGCGTTGGATGGTGACCCGCTTGCGATAAAATTTGCCCTGTTCATCCGCCAATTCAATTTCCACCCAACCATCGGTGGCAATGGGCAAATCGTATTGGGAAATTTGGTAATTTTTGGGTAAATCAGGGTAAAAATACTGTTTCCGGTCAAATTTACTATAGGGGGCAATGGTGCAATTCAACGCCAAACCCGTTTGTACCGCAAACGCTAAAACCTGCTCATTTAACACCGGCAAAACCCCTGGATGCCCCAGACAGATGGGACACACTTGGGTATTGGGGGGGGCACCAAAGGCGGTACTACAGCCGCAGAAAATTTTGGTAGCGGTGCCCAATTGGCAGTGAATTTCCAAGCCAATGATGGTTTCGTAGCGGGTGGTGATGCTGGCGGTCATCGGAGTTGCAGGTGCAGACCCCTACTATTTTATAATTCCGGGGGCAAAGCGGACAGGGTGATCGCCTGGGGGCTGTGGCGTTGGGGGGAGGCGGTTTTGGGAACGTTTCTGGGGTTAGTGGTGGCGGGCAGTGCAGGTTTATTAGTATTTGCGGGGGTAATTATGATGTGTCCCATTCCCGAAACCGTTTTATTGACGGATAAACTTTTTTCCCGCTGGTCGGGGCGGCGTTGAAAATTTCTAACCCATACGCTAAAATCACTTCAATCTGATGGCTCCAGGGACTTTTCTCTGGTTTTTTTTACGCCATCTTTTTTAGGAGTTCCTATGGCAACCTGGCAAGAGTTCGTGGCTTCCGGCATTTTTTTGGGTGTCATTATCCTGTTGATGACGGAATGGGTACATCTGGTGATTGCCGCCTTTACGGGAGCGATGTTCTTGGTTTTTTTGAATGTTTTAACCCTAGGAGAAGCGATTAGTTATATTGGCAAAAGTTATGGCACGTTGGCTTTGTTTTTTGGGGTGATGGTGTTGGTACGCTCGTTTGAACCCACGAAAGTTTTTGATTATTTAGCGGCACAAATTGTCCTGCTGGGTAAGGGAAAAGGGCGTAATTTACTGCTGGGAGTGGTGGGGATTACAACTCCCATTTGTGCGGTATTACCCAATGCGACGACGGTGATGTTATTAGCACCTTTATTGCCGCCCCTAGCGCAGGATATTGGGGTGGATTTTGTACCTTTATTGATTCTGATGGTATTTATCGCCAATTCTGCGGGTTTATTAACCCTTGTGGGTGATCCGGCGACCTACATTGTGGGGGATGCGATTAACCTCAGTTTTACGGATTATCTCCTGCGTTTGAGTCTGGGGGGTGCGGTGGCAATTGGGACGGTGGTGGTGATGTTACCTTTTTTATTCCCCACCATTTGGCGTAAACAATTGGATAGTTTGGATGCATTACCCCATCCCAAAATCAACCATCCCCGCATTTTATTGGTGGGCATTCTAATTGTAATTTTTGTGTTGACGATGTTTGTGGTGGGAGAGTCCTTACCCCAGAGAATTTCCCCGGCGGCGGTGGCACTGATGGGGGCGGCGTTGGCCTTATTCCTCAGCCATCATAGTGGTATTGATAACATAAATAACATTCTCCGGGATGTGGATTGGGGGACGTTGATTTTTTTTATGAGTATTTTCGTGTTGATTGGTGGCTTGGAAAAGACCGGGGTAATTTCGGGTTTGTCCGGGATATTGAGCGTTATTTTAGGCAAAAATATTTTGCTTGGTTGCATCGTTTTGATCTTTTTTGTGGGATTGATTTCCAGTGTGGTGCCCAACATTCCTTTGGTAGTAGCAATGGTGCCTTTGATCAAGCAATATGTGGTGAATGTGGGTTTGGTTTCGGCTGATGTATTGCAACCCGGTTTTGAAGGACAATTGCCCGATGCGGTTTTGCCTTTATTTTATGCGATGATGTACGGGGCGACCCTGGGGGGAAATGGCACTTTGGTGGGGGCTTCATCTAATATTGTGGCGGCGGGGATTGCTGAACAACATGGGGGCAGAATTTCTTTTCGTACTTTTTTACGCTACGGTTTTCCCGTCATGATGGCGCAGTTGATAGTAATTACAGTGTATGTGGTGGTGCGGTTTTTCCTGTTTTATGAATTAGACAGCAACCAGGGTGCTAAAATCCGTTGCATGGCTTGTTTTTGTTCCGCATCGTAGCCCCACCGGTCGAGAAACTCGCTATAGTGCCCCGGTTCCCCCCCGGCATTGCGAAATAATTCCTGGGCTTTGGTGGCAATTTGGGGCAAATTTAACCGCTGAATTAACCTCTGGGTGCGCCGTTGTACCCGGTCAGAACCCTGCGCCAGAACTTCATCCTGATTGCGCCGGTGGGTGATGCCCATAGCCGTGGACATGACCAGATTTTTTACCAATAATTCACTGACAATTTCCGGGGAACTTCCCAACGCCTGGATCAGGAATTCATCCGGTTGGTCTGCTATATCATTTTCTAGGGTTAAATAGGTCACAAAAAAGCCCCGTGCCCCATTTTCACTCTGCACCAATGCCTGTACCCCCTGGGCAAATTGTTGGGCGTTAATTTCTTGGTTCAGGCGGGCGGAAATTAAATTTTGGGTTTGCTCAATCGCCTGTTCAAAAGTGAGGGACTCAGGCAGGGTCACCGGAATTTGCACCATGATTATACTCCCCAAAAGGAACGCCATAAAGCCCAGGGTAATTTCACCAATTTACCGGGCAAAGACACATATGCCCGCCGGTTAAATACATCATAGTCATTCTGTTCAATTTGATCCAAAATCTGCCGGTAATTCATCAGCGCTGTCCACACCGGCCACCGGGCATCCGCAGACAGTTGATTGACCCCCGGTTCCGCTTCGGTGAAATAGGCTCTCGCCCGTTGAATTTGAAACCGCATCAACCGCCGCCACGCCGAATTGATCACCCCATTTTGCAACTCCTTCACCGTGTAACTATAGGCGGTCAAATCCGCAATGGGTAAATAAATCCGCCCCCGTTGCAAATCTTCGCCCACGTCCCGCAGAATGTTGGTCAGTTGGTTGGCAATCCCCAGGGCCACCGCCGCCCGCCGTACCGCCACCGAATCTTGCCGTGCCCCCATAATCGCCAGGGACATTAGCCCCACCGTGCCCGCCACCCGGTAGCAGTAGGTTTCCAGTTCCGCAAAGGTTTCGTAACGGCATTGGCACAAATCCATCCTCTGCCCGGCAATCATGTCCCGAAAGGGCTGGATTTCCAAGGGGAAGTTCCGGGTAGCCGCATACAGAGCCAGGTCATAAATATCCTGGGGATGCCCCGCAAAGGTTTTTTCCAATTGGGTTTCCCAGTCCTGCAAGGTTCCTAATGATGTACTGTCGCATTGGGGCCCATCCACCAGTTCATCCGTGCGCCGACACCAGGCATAGACCGCCCAGACCGCCCGCCGTTTCGCCGGAGCCATCAGCAGGGTACCCAGGTAAAAGGTTTTCGCATATTCCGCTGTCACCCGCTCGCATTCCGCATAGGCTTGCGCCACCGCCTCGGGCTGAAGTTCCACGGGAAGGGAAAACGTCACCGCCATGATTTAACGTACTGCCACGGGAACCTGCGCCATTTGGGAACCATAGGCCGCCACCGCCTGCGCCGCTAGTTTACCAGAAAGCACCGCCCCTTCCATACTCCCCAGGTAGCGTTGCATGGTGTAACTGCCCGCCAAAAAGAAATTGCGAATCGGGGTCACCTGGCTGGGACGGTACTGCTGGCGACCGGGAATGGCTTGGTACACCGAACGGGGGGTTTTGACAATCTTGTATTTGCGTAACCGAGCCGGATTCTCCCCGGTTAAATGTTGGGGAAATAATTTTTGTAACTCCTGCATGGTCACCTCTAAAATTTCCGCCTCGGAACGGTCAATCCAATCCTTTGCCGGGGCTAAAACCAATTCCAACATGGAGCGGTTCGGGTCGCTGTATTCCTTACAGGTGTTGCTCATATCCGCATACACACTCAACACCGGCGACCGGGAAAAAAGTAAATGATCCACATCGCTGAGTTTGCGGTCAAACCACAGGTGAATGTTGATCACCGGCACCCCTTCCAGCCCTTCGAGTTTTTGGAAAAACGGTAGGGATTTCCACGCTGGCGGTAAGAGAACCTTGAGGGGATCAACGGAGAGGGCAGATACATAGGCATCCGCTTTGACCATGTAATCCGGTTGCCCATCCAACCCCCGGATCACCATCCCCGCCACCGTTTGATCCGGGTTTAATACATATTCTTTTAGGGGGGATAATAGATGCACTTCTCCCCCCCGCTCGGTGATGTAATCCACGATGGGCTGACACAAACGCTCGGTGGGCGAACCATCCAAAAAGGCAATTTTTGACCCATACCGTTCCTGCAAAAAACGATTGAGAGCCGTCAAAGGAATCGTCGCCGACACCTGATCCGGGTCAAGAAACGTTAATGCCTTGGAAGCCGCCACAAAAATATCACTATTTACCCGCTCATCAATCCCCTGTTTTTGCAACCACTCCAGCAGGGTATATTTATCCATAGCTTCCACATACTTTTGCCCCCGCAACATCGCCGGGGTCAACCCGATGGCAAACCGCAATTTCTGCTCCCAGGTGAGCATATCGTTGTTGCGTAAAATGGCGGCGATGATGTTAAACGGGGTGGGAATATCCGGCACATCAAATCGGGACAAAACCCCCGGCTTTTCCGGTTGATTAAAAATTAACGTATGCTGTTTCCACTGCAAGCGGTCGCTGATCCCCAGTTCCGCCATCAACTGCAACATATTGGGATAGGCACCAAAAAAAGCGTGTAGCCCGGTTTCATACCAATCCCCCTCCTCGTCCCGCCAGGCCGCCACTAGCCCCCCCAACACCTCCCGGCTCTCATAAATTAAAGGCTGATGCCCCGCATCCACCAAATACTTGCCACAGGCCAAACCTGCCAAACCCCCGCCCGCAATCGCTACCCGCATACTCCGTCCCTAAGCCTTTACTGCCCCCTAGTATAAACAAAGAACTCAACGTGTAACAATTCCGTAATGTTACGTCCTGGGGAACCCCTAGGCACTTTGGGGGTGGGATGGTGCCGACACAGACCGGAGTAGCCTCGGTTTCGCAGTGAGGATGGATGGCTCAAAAATCTCAGCGATTACGGCATCGAACCAAGGCACCGCCTCCGGCATACAAACGCTACAGTATTCCCGATTGCTCTGGACAATCCTGAGAATCGTTGACCCAATGGGCAAATTGGACTGCACACAGGCTTGGATCAAATGGTGCAACTCGGCTTCCAACGCCCCCCGGTTGCGCCACCGCACGGCATCAATAATCGGTGAAGAATACCGAGCGCATTGATCAGACGTAATGTTCATCCCCTTTGACCCTCCGAATCCCTCTGAAAGTTCCTTAAGGATTTTTTTATGATCCCTGCACTTTTGATCCTGGCAAACTTCCTAAGGAACCTGAAGAAAATCTCAGAGTTTGCCAACATTTTTTAATTTTTTCTTAATCTAACTTTAACGTAGCAATCCCATCTAATTTATGTGAATAACAAAAAAATTATGCATATGCAGAACTAGGGCGGGGCAGTTTCCTAGGCCCTTTGACTTTTTAAGCATAAAATTTCTACTCATAATCCAGGTGCGATCACCCTATCAGCCCCAACAAGGTCAATCCCCCTGGTGCCATGCGGGTCAGGTTTAATCCCGACTAAATAAGTCGGATATGATTTGACGGGTCTGCGGGGCTTTGTTACGATGGGCACAATCTCTCAGTTTCCCCAGGAAGGAAGGCGATGGTGGCTACCCCGACTCAGACCGCAACGTTCTCCCATTTGCAGTGCAAGGAATGTGGGGCGCAGTACCCCTTGCGGGCGATGCACGTCTGTGAGTTGTGCTTTGGACCGTTGGAGGTGAAGTACGATTTGGGGGCGATTCGCAGGCAAGTGACCCGGGAGAGCATTGAGCGGGGCCCCCATTCCATCTGGCGGTATCGGGCGTTTTTACCCGTAGAAAGCGAGCAACCCATTGATTTGGGCACGGGCATGACTCCCCTCATTCGGGCGGAACGGCTGGGTCGCCGGTTGGGGCTACGCAATCTCTGGATCAAAAATGATGCGGTGAATATGCCCACCCTGAGCTTCAAAGACCGGGTGGTGTCGGTGGCGTTGACCCGGGCGAAGGAGTTGGGCTTTACGACGGTGGGGTGTGCCAGCACGGGGAATTTAGCCAATTCCACGGCGGCGATTGCAGCCCATGCGGGGTTGGAATGTTGCGTGTTTATCCCGGCGGATTTGGAGGCGGGGAAAATCCTGGGGACGTTGATCTATCGCCCGACGGTGATGGCGGTGAAAGGGAACTATGACCAGGTGAACCGCCTGTGTTCCGAGGTCGCCAACAGCCAGGGCTGGGGGTTTGTGAATATCAACCTGCGTCCCTACTATTCCGAGGGTTCCAAGACCCTGGGGTTTGAGGTGGCGGAGCAGTTGGGCTGGCAATTGCCGGATTGCATCGTGGCACCTTTGGCGAGCGGTTCCCTGTTTACAAAAATTTACAAAGGGTTTCAGGAGTTGGTGCAGGTGGGGTTGGTGGCGGACAAGCCGGTGCAGTGTCACGGTGCCCAAGCCCAGGGGTGTGCGCCCATTGCCCAGGCGTTTGCGGCAGGGCGGGATTTTATTGCCCCGGTGAAGCCCCATACCATTGCCAAGTCCATTGCCATTGGCAACCCCGCCGATGGGGTCTATGCCCTGGATTTAGCCCGCCAAACCGGGGGGCAAATTGCCGCCGTGAGTGACCCGGAAATTATCGCTGGCATTCAGCTTTTGGCGGAAACGGAAGGGATTTTCACGGAAACGGCGGGGGGAACCACCGTAGCGGTATTACAAAAACTCGCCGAGGCGGGTCACATTGACCCGGATGCCCTGACGGTGGTGTATATCACGGGCAATGGTTTGAAAACCCAGGAGGCGGTGCAGGGGGCGATTGGGGAACCCTTGACGATTGAGCCCCAGTTGAGCAGTTTTGCCCGGGCGTGGGAGCGTTCCCAGACCCTAGAGCGGTTGGAGTGGCAGGAAGTGCTGGTGTAGGGTCAAACCTTCAGCCCACTACGGGCGGGGTCGATCTCGATCATAAATTGCAGGCATTGCGCCGGGGTCATGGTTTCCGGGGCAAAATGAATTTCCCCAGAATATTTCAGGTAAAGGCGGCGCATTTTTTCCGGGCTGTCCTCGTCAATTTGCACCAATTTCATGGACCATTGGATAAATTCCCGCTGGAGGACGGGGTCAAAGGCGACCAATTCGGCACTGTGGTGGCGGGGGTCTTGTAGGATGCGGTGGTAGGTATGGCTAATGGCTTGACGACTGCCCTCTAAAATTTGCAAAAAAATGCCATTGCCAAAGCAGAGCAACCCGGTTAACCCCACATGGCTGTTGTTGACCTCGGACTTTGCCATGATGTCCCGCAAATCGCTGTAGCCCAACCCCGGCACCGCCCGACTAATATAAATCATCCGATACAAGCCCATAACCCACTCCGATGACAACCCCTCTTTAGGATAAGCAATTTGGGGGCGTTCAGCGCAGGGCTTGGCGCAACCATTGGGTCAGGGTAAGGATGCCCACCGTGACCAACCCCAGGATCACCGACCCCAAGCCCAGGCGGAACCACGCCCCAGGCACCAACCACGCCAACAGGATAAAATTCATCACCCACAGCCCCGCCAACCAGGGAATTTGCAACCAGGTGCGCCCCCAAAACCACACCCACCCCCCCAGGAGCAAACCAAACAGGATACTGATCCCCACCGGTGCGCCCAGTTTGACCACCGCCGCCATCACCCACAACCCCATCACCGCCGCAATCAAAAAAATTTGTCCCAGAACCACTTCCAGGGCAGGGCGAGCTTGGGGCACGGGCAGGGGACGGACCACCGGCACAATCGGGGCCGGCTGGAGGGGTGCCGAAGGGGGGCGCAGGGGTTTGGAATTGGGGGGCAATTGCACCCGCCGGGGGAGTTGTTGCAACTGCTCCAGCACCTCCGCCGCACTGGTAAACCGCTCCTGTACCACCAAGCGCACCATCCGATCCAAAATCTGGGTGAGGTGGGGACTCAGGTGCACCTTGTCCCGCCATTGCCACGTCCCCATGTAGGCATCGTACAAATCCTCCGGCGGCAACCCGGTCAACAGCCGCAAACAGGTCACCCCCAGTCCGTACAAATCCGTGGAGGGGTACACTTCCCCGCCGTGATATTGCTCCGGGGCGGCATAGCCCGTCGTCCCCACCGTTGTCCATTTAGATGTGGCAAACAAATCCCGCACCGCCCCAAAATCCAACAGATAAATTTTGCCCTGGCGATGGCGCATGATATTCGCCGGTTTAATATCCCGATGGATGATATTGCGCCCGTGGACAAATTGCAAAATCGGCAGGAGGGCTTTGAGTAACTCGATAATTTTGGTTTCATCGAAGGGACCCAAGCGTTGCAATTCATGTTCCAAATCCTCCCCGTCAATATATTCCTGCACCAAGTAAAAATGCTCTTGGGTTTCGTGGGGATAGCTGATTTTGGGCACCGTTAAGGGGAAATAGGCATACAAATCCGGGATAGCAGGGTGGTCATTCCCCACTTTTGTAACACCGTCGCTTCCCGGGCAAACAACCGCCGTGCCATCGCTATTTCTTCCGCATTCATCCCATCCGGGCGAAAGTGTTTGACCACGCAATGTTCCATGTTGGGCAGGTAGCGGTCAATGGCGAGAAACGTCGCCCCAAACCCCCCCCGTCCCAAGGGTTTAACCGGTACATAAGCCCCCGCCAAAATCAAGGGCATCTGGCAGGCACGGCAGTGGATTTGCTCAATACTGCGGAGTTGCTCCTCATCAATGTCCACCCGATTCAGCGGGGCAGGACAACCAGGGCGGGTACAATATAAATCCATGCCAGAGGAGCCAAACGCTCAACTAAAATAACATTCGGAATGCTCAGGATAGAACCCGATTACCTGTATTTTAATCGGATTTCTCTTCCCCTACCTGGAACCGCCGCCAACCCGGGCACGTCAAGGATTTCCTGACCATTACTGCCTACTGCCCATGAAACGCCGCCCCCTTCCCACCCTGTCCCTGATCGGATGCCTTTGGTTAGGATTGAGCCTCATGCCGACCGCCCAGGCGATTCCCCGCACCTATGCGCCGGTGGACATTACCCCCTTTCGCAACGAGAGCGACCCCAACCCCCTACTGCTGGCGATTCGCACCTTTGGGCAACGGGAAGGAGCCTTTCCCGAAGGGCTGCGCTCGGAAAGTGTGACCGTTAACTACATCACCCCCGGGCGGGCGGTGGTGGAACTGACCGTCAATGGGCTGGCGGATGACTCGGTGGCGGCACGACGGTTTCGCCTGGAAATGCGTTTGCGGCAAGACCGGTGGGTGTTAGTAGCCGCTGGTCGTCAACACCAATGCCGTCGGGGTACCCATCCCCGCCTATGGACAGGACAGGTGTGCCCCTAACCCATCACCAAGCCCCCATCAATGTGAAATACCTGACCAGTGATATAAGCCGCCGCCGGATGCCGTCCCAAAAAGCCGACCAAACCCGCCACTTCCGCCGCCTCCCCATAGCGTCCCAAGGGAATCAATTTGAGTAATTCCTCTTGTTTGAGTTGAGCGGTCATCTCGGTGGCAATAAATCCAGGCGCAACCGCATTCACCGTAATTCCCCGGGAGGCATATTCCTTGGCAACGGTGCGGGTCAGACCAATCACCCCCGCTTTCGCCGCACTGTAATTGGCTTGCCCCGGATTGCCCATGACTCCGGCGATGGAGGTGATATTAATAATCCGTCCTGATTTTTGCTTCATCATGATTTTCAGGGCGGCACGGGTGCAGTAAAATACCCCATCTAAATTCAAATTCATGACCTCCCGCCAATCCTCATCCTTCATGCGAATCATCAGCCCATCCCGGGTAATACCGGCATTATTCACCAGCACATCCACCCGCCCCCACTGCGCCATCACCTGCTGAAAGAGGGTTTCCACTTGCGCCGCTTGGGAGACATCCGCCTGTAGGAGCAGGGCTGACCCACCCAATGCCTGAATTTCCTCAGCAACCTTCTGGGCGGCCTCGGCGGAACGGCTGTAATTCACCCCAATCCGGGCGTTGGTGGCGGCAAATTCCAGGGCAATGGCTCGCCCAATACCCCGGGAGGCACCGGTAATGATCACTACGGGAGATGCGGTCATAGGTACTTAAGTTGCAATTTAGCCTATTGATTATCCCACAGGACTTCGCCGCTATGGAAATCAGCGGGAATCATCAGGTTACGAAAAGAACCAGGACGGGGTGATAATCTACGACCCCTATGCTAATGACCTAGGGCAAGTGGGGTTCAAACGGTATCCCATAACTACCTATAACGGCTGAACTCACCCGCCGTCACTAACTTTGGATAATACGTACGAGTAATTTAGTATAAGGTCGGGTGCAGTGATTTGTTATCTCGTTTGGCAATTACATTTCGTTTATTTTCCAATCATCTGCAATGCCTCGATCCAAATTTTGAGTTCTTGCTCAACCAAGTTTTTATCCGTCAACTCCTGTTCCTGGTGGGCGATGTAGGTATTCCGAAAATCATTGATGCGAGTGACGGTTTCTAGCAGTTTGCGTCCGCCCTGAAAACGTAACTGAGTTTGCAAGGCTTCAAACACACCACCGATTTTCGTCGTGTCATTCAGCGCGTAGTCTAAACACGATCGTAGCAAGCCAATCAGTGATAGCCCGTTATTAAACACCAGCGTCCGTTTCAGGTTTTGGGCCAGTTTGCGGTAGTAGTCCTCTGATTTATAGTCCACATTGCCTAGATAGGGAGCAAACCAGGCTTTTTGCTCTTCTACTGTGATAGGCATTTGGGGTTGCAGTCGCCGCACTAAGAAGCCTTTTGCCACTTCATCAATCGAACCCAACAGGGCAGTAAAGACAGGGGCATAATTCATACCTGCTTTGTTCTCGAAGAACCGATAGAGCATGATGGCTTGATCGGCAGCACGGCGATAGCGAGAAGGCAGCGCATTGAGAATGGCTGGGTCAATCAGGCTATCCACCGTAGCACCTTCTTCGTCCGATTGCCCCAAGTTTACAAATAGCGGTAAATCTTGGAATTCCTCGGATTGGAGCAGGTTTTGCAGGGCGGGGGCACAGGCAGAGGCGAGTTCGGCAATGGTATCGCCTGTCATGCGCTCAAACACGCCTTGGGGAATGTAGAGATAGTGCCATTGGGCTATTTCTGTAGAAGCTGACTTGCACCAAGCGATTGCGGCTTTAGCCTTCAAGGGAACATCCCGATCTTCCCGCCCTTTGGTTTCCACCAGGTAGTAGTGACCATCAATCGTGCGGATGAAGAAATCGGGGGTGTAGAAGGCAAGTCTGTCTCCATTGGCCAGATAATCAATCCGCAAGCACTGGGGGCCAGCATTTTTGGCAAAGGCAACGACATCGGGGGCGCGATCGCAAAACTTGGCTACGGCCACTTCTAGTTCCCGGTTGCAGGGGACGAGGTTAAACAGGGTCTTGGCCGCTTCCAGGGCGGGGCGGCGTTCGCTGAGGGTAACTTGAAAGGGTTTCCAGGCGTTGAGCGATTTGGGTGGTTCAACCATCAGCCGTTCTTCGGTGGTAATGGTACGGCTACGAATCAGGGGCACAAACACCGCCCGCAGGTGTTCGCCCACATCGGAATCAGCTAACCGAGCCACGAGAGCCGGATCAAATAGAGTGGTTTTTTGCTCAAATAAAACTTCTTCCAGAAAAGTCTGGATCAAGGGAGCGAGGATGGGATGCAGTCCCCGCAGTTTGCAAATCGTTTCCAGTTGCTTGACGTAGTAGGAAACTGCGCCAATCCCCGATGCCAATAGCGGTAGATTGAGTTGCAGTTTCTCCACCACTTCACCTGTAAACAGGTGTCGTCCTTCGTACTGAATTTCGTTGTTGCCCTGTTTGCCTAGCGGCAACGGTTTATAGGGCTTAAACGCTGTTTTTACATCCTGAATCGTCAAGCCTTCCAGCTTGGGCACAATCCGAAAGCCCGCAGACAGGGTGGGAAGCTGGATATTCAGTGCATTCACATCCTTGTGGGCTTCATCAGGGAAGATAGAAATCGTGGTGGCAGGGACGCGATCTAGTTCCACAATTTCCAGTGGCAAGCCTTCCTGAGCCAGTTCGTGCTGATAAAGGCTGGCAAAGGCGGGATGTTCTACCACCGTCACCAGTTCGTTGGCTTGACCGGGGGGAGTCATGCGACGCAAGCCCCGCCCCAGAGTTTGTTCTGGCAAAATGTTGGCTTTAGAACTGTAGGGACGCAGGGGCACGATCGTCGTCACGTTGCGCACGTCCCAGCCTTCCCGCAGCATCAGCACCGAGACAATGCAGAAATAGGGACTGGCGTTGCTATCCAGTTCCCGGCTGAGTTTTCGCAATGCCTTCAGGTCATCGTCGCTGATGGCTTTTTCGTCTTCGACAAATTCATACCGCGCCTCTTTGCCCCGTCCGACTTTTTTGAGCTTGCCCTTGAGGTTGGTGTGCAGGTTGATCGTTTTGCCGTTGAGTTGCTCAAACAGGGGGTCGGTGTTGAGGCGTTGGGTAATCTGGTCGGCAGCTTCGGTGTCATCGCACATGATGAACAGGAGGGGCTTTTTGCTGCTGGCTTGCCATTCCTCCAGACTTTTTTTCCAGCGCTCGTAGCCCAGGAGCAAATGTTGTTCCCAGCGATAGGCGGCGTTATCAGTTGCTTGCTCCACCAGTTTGTGGCTGGCTTGCCCAATGATCGGAGTTTTGACAATTCCGGCATCCACCGCTTCCCCCAGGGGCGTATCGCAGACAATGTGTTTGAACAGTTGCCCTTTGTTGTCTTTGGGAGTGGCGGAAAAATCCAGTTGTGCCACCAGTTTGCAACCGCTGCGAGACAGGATGGTTTCGTGCAGGGTGCGGATCGCTTCGTTCCAGGCAGAGCCGGGGTCCCAAACGTGGTGGGCTTCGTCGTTGAGGATCATGACGCGGCGGTGGGCGGTGATGCGATCGCGCAGGGCGGCTCCCGTATCCAGTGCTTTGGTTTTTGATACTACAGGCCCCATCCAATCGTAGGTATCCTGCTCAGCTTTCTTTTTGCGTTTGGCGGTATCGTAGAGGCGATGGATATTGGTGAGGTAGAGCGTGCCACCCGTAGCGGCTCCGCTAGCTTCGTCTTGCAGTATTACCGACAAGTTCCAGTCGCCGCGCCATTCGGGAGGAATCAGGGGGTCTTCGTCAAACACGCGCCCGTTGCCAAAGTCGTCTTTGAGGCGTTCGTACACCGTCAGGTTGGGGGCAATCACCACAAAATGCCGCGCCATTTCTGAATCGGATTCCCGCAGGGCGTGGAAATAGCTCCAGACGATGCACAGGCTCATGACTTTGGTTTTGCCTGCCCCCGTTGCCAGTTTGAAGGCATAGCGGCTCCAGGCATCTTCGTCTTCGGTGATGCCCAATGCCTGCACTTCGGCATTTGCGCCGCCAAATTCAGCAATGAGTTGCGACAAACACTCGATGCGCCGCACTTCTTTGAGGTAAATCAGGGTTTCTACCGCTTCCCGCTGGCAGAAGTAGTAACGAAATTCAAACTCTTCCCCATCGGGCGTGGTTTGGCGATGGGCGCGGTTAAACCAGTGGTTGAGGAGTTGAATCGTGGTGTCGCTGGCTCCGATGTAGAAGGCTTCTCGCCATTCCCGCACCGCTGCCCGCAGGTTATTCACCACCTCGATCGGCGAAGCTCTGCGTCCTTGCCTGACCACAGCGGGGTCGCCGGATTTCTCTGCCCGCACGCGGTGGGCGTTGGGTTCTTGCCAGGGGGCAAACAGGGGTTCAAGGATGGTGGGGTTGAGAGTGGAGGAAGTCATGGATTGGGGCATACCGAGGCTTTACATGGGTAGCGATCGCGGCATCAAAGAAGTTAGCTCAACATTAGCCGATCCATTCTTGGCACTGTTGGCGCAAGTTGCGGAGTGCAACACCTGTGCCTTGCTCAGCGGCGGCAGCGAACACTTGAGCGATGAGTTCAGGCAGATTTACCCCTGGGAAATAGCGACTGCGGGGTTGCAGTTCATAGGTTTCCCCTTGCAGGGCATACATCTTTAGATTGCTATTTTTGAATAACCAGACTTCAGAAACACCGTAGGGGGCATAATCTTCCGCAGCGGTATAGGTGGTCACATCAATTTCAATCACCAGATCCGGGGGCGGATCGCTCTGCCAATCGATGCGGTCTTTGCCGACGGCTGCCTGCCAGTTGTCGATGTAGAAACAGTAGTCAGGTTCAATGCCCCCTACTTCAGGAATATCCATGGTGATGGGGGTAAAGGCTTCGTAGTTGCGATTTTCGCTATCGAGGAGGATTTCCACAATTCTGGCTAGAAGATGGGCTTCGCGCCCGTGGCGGGGTAGGGGACTCATCAGCAAAATTTCTCCGTCGCGATACTTAATGCGGGGGAGGGAGCCATCGCCGCGACTATCGCGTAGGGTGCAGTAGTCTTGCCAGGTTCCGGGCATTCGCATGACGCTACCGGGGGGAAGATGGATTTTTTCACGAGAGATGACCGCATACATAAGCCAACCTAGAATGAGAGCTTTTGAAACAGTTCGGCAACGGGTAGCGTGAATCCGGGAATCACCTCTTCGCCATCGAGGGAATCAACAGACTTTAGCAGACGATCCGGTTCTTGGGCAGACCGATAAACCAAGATATAGTGTTCGCTGGGGTGAATAATCCAGACCAGACGGGTGCCATTCTCAAAGTATTCCACCAGCTTGTCGTGAATCTCTTCTACGGTGTTGCCAGGAGACAGCACTTCAATCGCCAAATCCGGCGCACCATCCAGAAATCCCGTAGGCAGTTCGGTCATGCCTTGCAGGCGTTCTTTGGCAAAGAAGGAGATATCGGGCGATCGCCGATTTCCACTCTTCATTTTGAAGGCAGTGCTGGAATCAAAGATGGCTCCAAGCTTGTGGGTACGGATATAAGCTCCAAGCAGGATTATGATTGTGCTACAAACATAGCCATGCAGTGCCCCTGAACTTCCCATATCAACTAATTCTCCATTCACAATTTCATAGTGATGACCGTCCTTGGGCAGTGCCATAAACTCTTCATCTGTCCAAACCTTTTTTTCTGTTTTCAACTCAGTTGCGATGGACATGAATGACCTCCTTATTCAATTGATGCTGATCTTCTAAGCCGCACTTCCTTTTCCTGATAACAGCTCCGCAATCAATGGTTTTGACTTAGCAAGTTGACTCACTGCCATAATGGAGAAGCCGAGAAGGTTGCCCTCCAAATCTACCCGTTCCATAACGGCATCGTTTTCTGTTTCCCGCATATAACCGGGAGCATCCGAGAAAATAACCTCTAGAAAGTCAGCTTCCGGATCAAACCAAACTTTTACTCGCTCTGCCATAGGGTTTCTCCTTTTTTGGGTTTATCAGTGAAATAGGCGGTGACAATAAAAGCATCATCGGGGAGATATTTCACCACCACACAAAGCCATTTATCTCCAATCGCCGTTTGGGTATAGAACCGATAAAGCAGTGCCACGCTTTCATCACTGCGAGATTGACGTACCAGTTTTGGCTGCTTCAGAGTGTCAACGATTTGAGCCTCCATGCCGACCATTTCAGGGTGACCGAGAATATGTGCTAACCGTTCTTCGGTCAAACGTACTTCTCGGTTCTGATAGTCGAGCAGGATGGGCACCAGGCTACACCTCCACCTCTACGGTAATCGAGGTGTCGCAGCCGAAGGTGTCTACTACCTTGACGCAAGCAGTGTATTTGCCAGGTTGATGATAAGTATAACCGGCATCGCTGATGGTTTTGAGGGAGCGGTCTTTGCGGGTACGGTAGTCTTGCCAGTCGTGGGTGAAGGGCTTGCCCGGTTGCCAGTTGAAATCCACTGCCCAGAAATCAATAAAATCAAAGCCGCTTTTAATAGCTCGTTCCTTGATCGCTTCCAGTTCTTTGGTGGGCACTTCGGCAAGAGATGGGATGAACTGAGTGAGTTTGATGTCCACCGTTTTGCCTTTTTCACTGGTGCGATAAACGGGTTCAGCCACTAGAACTGCCACTTCCAAAAATGGCGGCGGCGACTTGCGATTCTTCTCCATAATTTCGCGGGGAATCTGCACCAGCTTCAGCTTTACGCCCAACTCTTGCACTAGGGCATTCACGGTCAAGTGCAAGTCCATCTCAAATTCCCAGGCGAGACAATAGCACTCCCGCCCGCCCGCAGAGGCAACCGCTTGGGCAACCTGTTTGGCTTCCTCACGGGTAAAGATGGAGTCAATACCATCCACATGGCAAAATGCCCCGGCTTTGCGCCCATGCAACAGGGGTGAGGGGGGATGGGTGAGGATTTCGGCTTTGAAGAACTCCAGAATCACCCGCCGATGTTCTTCATCGGCTCCCTGCAAGCGGTCTTTTTGCCACCACTGCCGCTCGTAGCGACCGAGGTTATAGACATCAAAGGCGCGATAGGGTTTGCCCTCACTGTGCAGTTTGCGCTGTAGCTCAATCAGCCGCTTGCGCGACGTGTGGATGGCAAACCGCCCCAAGTCGCACATGATCCACCTGCGCCCCAACCGCTCCGCCACCGCCCCGGTGGTGCCACTGCCACAAAAGAAATCAGCGACGAGATCGCCCTCGTTGGAAGCTAAAGCAATAATTCGTTCAAGTAATGCCTCTGGCTTCTGAGTGTCATAACCTGTTTTCTCAAAAGATTGAGGTTGTACGGTATTTATGTCCAACCATAAATCTTGAAGTGGAATCCCTTGCATCTCATCCAAATATCTCTTTTGGCGAGGCACTGTTCCAGGCTTTGTTTGAACAATTCGACCTTGTTCATAAAGATCTTTCATTCTCTCTTGGCTAAATCGCCAGAATCGGGTGATGCCAAGAAATTCATAATATGGGTTGCCTTTTGTAGCACCTCCAGGAGCGGTAATATCTCCTAATTGATAACGTCTATTAGTCTCTGGTTCTACAAACTTATAAAAAGACTCAGCATATTCCTTTGAGTAGGGAGTATATTGCATATTCCAAGTGAAACTCTCAGACTTGGAATACAGAAAAATAACATCATGAATACGCCCAAGATGTTGCGAACCTTGACCAATATCACTATGGGCTGTTTGTCGTTTCCAAATAATTTGATTTAGGAATTGAGTATTACCAAAAACATCATCAAGTAATGCTTTGACTTGATGAGACACAAACCAACCAATATGAACAAAAATCAAACCTTTATCGTTCAGTAATTCTCTAGCAAGGACGAGTCGTTCATAAATCATTTGCAGAAAAGAATCAGTACCTTTCCCCCAAATGTCACGGTAAGCAACCATTTCTAACGTTGATTGCTCCTTCGCTAAAGTTTCATTCTCTTCGCCAATAGGAACATCTAAGGTAAAATCCGCGCCGACATCAAACGGTGGGTCGATATAAATCAGGTCAATCTTGCCCTTAAACTCTTGCAACAGGGAAGCCATCACCAGCTTGTTGTCGCCCCAGATCAGCCGATTGCGAAAATCATCCACGCGGGGATTCTGCTGTTCAAATAATTCCAACTGCCCCGTTGCCGCTGCTGCCCGTCGGGGTTCATCAATGCTTTCAATCTTCTGCATGGGCATGGCACACCCGGCAATATCCACCTCGCGGCGGTTGCCATACTCGTCATACTTGCCCTCCCAGATCAGTTCCGTCCGCATTTGGGAGAGGGGGTGGGGGTTGTGGGGACCGTAGGTGGGTTGCTGGGTCATGAACAAAAGGTTTGTAGTTATGACTTGGGTCGTTGCTGATAAGTGAACGAACGATTAGCTGGCTAGGCTCAATTCATAGTGTAGAGCCAGAACTTCATCGGGTTGAAGCACAGCCATTGCGTACTCACGTCCTTGCAAATCGGCAAATTCCACTAAATAACGGGGAATGTCACCGGGATATACCTCAACAATGGTGCCTACCTGACCGATCGGTAGCTGTTGAATGGATTGGTATTCGGGTTCAACTAAGGTGAGGCGATCACGATCAATTGGCTTTATGTTGGCAACGGTATCAAGGGTTGTTAGCGTCATAATCCTTACCTGATAAACGCAGAAACTAGGCGGGGGTTGGGTTGGGCTGAGGTGATTTCCCAGAGAGTACGAAGAATGACGGATTTTCGATCGGGAATTGCCCAGTCAATCTTGTAGAGTTGACCAAACTCGGTGCTGTTTTGTTGAATCACCTCTCCTTCAATGGCTGCTTTCGCAATCAATTCTCGCAAATCATTGGCATTCTCCGCTGTGATTCCCAGTGCTGAAGCAAAGACCTTGGTTTTAGGTTTACCGGATGCATGATCTGGATTCAGACAGTAACCCGTCAGTTTTTCCATCGGAATCATGGCAAATTCTCCATTCGGTAGCTTCATAGACTCGCCACACGCATCGAAAAACACGCACCCACATCAAAGGTTGGGTCAATATCAATCAGGTCAATCTTGCCCTTAAACTCCTGCAACAGCTTAAAATTAAAATTATCAAAAAACGGTATCTTGAGCGTCAGTCCTGGTTGACGAGCGTACATCTTGAAATTCACATCCCTGGTTCATAGCCCAACAGGAGTAATTGATTCGTACCCAAGGTTTGCGCCTTACTCAACACTTCCTGTACCTGGTGCAACAGTTGCTCTGGGTCTAGGTCATGTTCCTTGGTCACTACCACGCCGCCCAAACTGACCGTCACTGGAATGGACAATTCACTGCTCAAACTCACCGGATGGTCGCTGATGCCCTGGCGCAGGGTGTGCCCAAACTCGTAAGCCCGTTGGGGGGATAACCCCAGGGTCACACAGGCAAACTGATTGACCGCCGCCCGATACACCAGACTCCCCGGCAGACCCCGGCTCTGTAAACGCCGTGCCACCACCGTCACCACCTGGCGCAATATTTCCGAACTATACTGTTGCTCCAATTCCGGCCAGCGATCCACCGCCAGCAACCAAAAACTCAAATAGCGGTAGTACAAGACATAGTTCTCATCCACCGCCGCCGGGGGACGTTCCCCCACCTGATGCAATAGTCCCGGCAGGGCAGAGGTCAAAGCCCGCTGGTTCAACACCCCGGTTTCCTCGTCCAAAAGCGACATGGATGCGAGTAAATTGTTCTGATCCTTGAGCCGTTGATTAGCCGCCATCAGGGAACGGGTCAACTGCCGCACCCGTAGTGCCGCCCGAATCCGTGCCCGCAATTCCTCCGCATTGATCGGTTTGCTGATAAATTCATCCGCCCCCGTATCCAGCCCCAGAATCCGGTCTGAAGTATCTTCCCGGGCGGTGAGCATCAAAAAGTAAATATGTTGCAAACTGGGGTCGGATTTGACCCGCCGACAGAGTTCAATCCCTGATAAACCCGGCATGGACCAATCACTGATGATCAAATCCGGGGGAGACTGACAAATAGCCGCCCAAGCCGCCTCCCCATTCGCCGCCGTTTCCAAAAGATAACCCCCATCCTCCAAGTACTGGGCGATCAGTTCCCGCACCACCATGCTGTCATCAATGACCAGAATCTGAACCGGGTCGGTGGGATCAAAAGTCATGGCATCAACTCCTTGGGGCACCATCCCTGCGCCTTTTTCAGTACCATAGTCGCACACCCACGGGCAGAAGTCACCTGATTCAGTAGGTTACCCCTCTGTTTCCTGCCCCGGCCAGAGCCGCCGGATCACTAGCTTTTCCAATTCTACCCAGACAAACACGAGGGAACTAAACGCTACACAAATGAGCAATTCCTGCGGCGTGAGGTAATACACCTGGAAAAATTCCCGCAAAGGCGGCAAATACACAATCGCCACCTGCGCCAGGGTCATCAGCCCCACCGCCCACCAAATCCAGGGGTTGCTCCGGGGGTTCAGTTCCACCAACAAACGGCTATCGGAACGCACCGCCAAAGCATGACCCATCTGGGACAAACACAGGGTCGTAAACACCATGGTCTGCCACCGTTGGGGGTCTAAACCCGCCGGGCTGTAGTTTTGGGTGTAACCATAAGCCCAGA
Source organism: Synechococcus sp. C9 (assembly GCF_022984075.1). NCBI lineage: Bacteria > Bacillati > Cyanobacteriota > Cyanophyceae > Synechococcales > Synechococcaceae > Synechococcus > Synechococcus sp. C9. Next base: position 810,030 of record NZ_JALAAD010000001.1, read on the forward strand.
CCATCAGGGCAATCGTCACCAGGGACAAAACAATCCCCACCCGCACCATGTAGGCTCCTAAACCCCGGGCGAAAATACTCTCTTGCGGGTCTTTGGGGGGTTGTTGCATCACCACCGCCCGCCCTGGTTCCACCGCCAACGCCAGTGCCGGAATGCCATCGGTCGCCAAGTTCATCCAGAGAATCTGCAAAGGGGACAAGGGCGTACCCCCCAACCCAATCAGGGGTGCCGTGGCAATGGTAATGACCTCCCCGATATTGCTCCCCAAAATATAGCGAATAAAGCGGCGGATATTCCCATATACCACCCGGCCTTCCTCCACCGCCGCCACAATCGTGGCAAAGTTATCATCCAGCAAAATCATATCGCTAGCTTCTTTGCTCACGTCCGTCCCCGTGATCCCCATCGCCACCCCAATATCCGCCTGTTTCAACGCCGGGGCATCATTCACCCCATCCCCGGTCATGGACACCACCTGGTTATTTTTTTGCAGGGCTTGGACAATGTGCAGTTTATGTTCCGGGGACACCCGGGCGTACACCGCCACCCGCCCCACCCGTGCCGTCAATTCCTCCGGCGTGAGTTGTTCCAATTCCCGTCCCGTCAGGACTTCCTCCCCCGGGCGCAGGATGCCCAAATCCTTGGCAATCGTACAGGCGGTGAGTTGATGGTCGCCGGTGATCATCACCACCCGAATCCCCGCCGTATGACAGCGTGCCACCGCCAGTTTCGCCTCGGGACGGGGGGCATCCAACATCCCCACCAACCCCAGCCAAATCAACCCCTGCTCCAAATCCGGGGCAGTCGGATGGGGGGGCAAGGCATCCAAAGGCCGGTACGCCAACCCCAGCACCCGCAACCCTTGGCTGGCGAGGGTATTGTTTTGCTCCACAATCACCCGCCGCTGGTCGGGGGTCAGTTCCTGCACCTGCCCCTGGCTCTGCACCCGGTCGCAACATTCCAGGGTCAACTCCGGCGAGCCTTTGCAAAACAGCAAAAAATCCCCCCGCAATAGTGAGTAAATCTTTTGGTCATCCGCCCGCACCACCACGCTCATCCGTTTGCGCTCCGAGGAAAAGGGAAATTCCGCCACCCGCGCTAAAGGATGGGTCGCCGCCGTCACCCCCGCCTTCGCCGCTAGAGGTAGGAGTGCCCCTTCCGTTGGGTCGCCCAAAATCACCCATTCCCCCCGCTCCTCCTGCCAAGTGGCATCATTACAAAGCAGTCCCGCCAGCAATAGCCCCATCACATCCGGGCAGGACTGGGGGACAAAGGGTTGCTCCCCCTGGCGAAATTCCCCCGCCGGTTGGTAGCCCGTGCCCGTGACCTGCAAAAACCCCAATTCCGGCAGTGCCACCGCCTGCGCCACCATTTTGTTTTGGGTCAATGTCCCCGTCTTATCCGAACAGACCACCGTCACCGACCCCAGGGTTTCCACAGCGGGCAAGCGGCGGATCAGGGCGTGCCGTTGCATCATCCGACGGGTACCCAGCGCCAGGGTAATCGTCACCACCGCCGGTAAACCTTCCGGAACCACCGCCACCGCCATACTCAGGGACACCTCCACCAGCGCACCGAACATCTGGGGGTCATAGAGGGTGCCAGCGGTCACCACCAGCGCTACCAAAATCAAGGAACCGGTCACCAACACCTTGCCCAGTTGATCCATCCGCCGTTGCAGGGGTGTTGGTTCCACCTCAACCGCTTGAATGGCGGCGGCAATTTTGCCCAATTGCGTACCCATGCCGGTTTGGGTCACCACCAGCGTCCCCCGCCCCTGCACCACCTCCGTACCCATGAACCCTAGGTTCACCCGGTCACCCAACTCCGTATCCACCGGCAGTACCACATCCGCCTGTTTTGTTACCGGTAGAGCTTCCCCAGTCAAAGCCGCCTCCCGCACCTGAAGATTCGCCGTCACCAACCAACGCCCGTCCGCTGGGAGTTTGTTCCCCGCCTCCACCAACACCACATCCCCTGGCACCAAATCGGGAGCATTCACCTCTTGAATTTGCCCCGCCCGTACCACCCGCACCCGGGAGGAGGACATTTTTTTCAAAGCGGTCAACGCCTGTTCCGCCTTCATTTCCTGCACATAGCCCAGCAGACCGTTCAAAATCACGATGCTTAAAATCGCCACCGTGTCCTTGGGAAAAATAAACCGCTGTTCCTGAATGGCTTGAATTGCATCAGTAATGGCGGAAACCACTGCCACCGCAATCAGCAACAACAGCATCACATTTTTGAACTGATCCAGCAGAATTTGCCAACGACTCCGGCGGTGGGTTTCCTGCAATTCGTTCGCCCCGTAATGCGCCAAACGTTCTGCCACCTGTGCCGAATTTAGCCCATCGGTACTGGTTTCCAGATGCTTACAGGTCGCTTCAATGGATAAACTGTGCCAGTCGGGGGGGGGTGATGGGAGAACCATGCAAATTTTTGGGAAACCTTCTCTTATCCTAGAGGTTAGATTGGCGGTTGCACAGCGTCCGGGGGTAGAGGATGGGGTTGAGTTTGGGGTTGGATTTTGGCACCTCGGCACTCAAGGGTATCGTGATTGACCCCCAAGGGCAGACCCAATACCAGCAACGCCTGCCTTTGGCTGACCCCACCTCCCCCCAGCAATGGCAGGCAGGTCTGTGGCAATTACTCGGTGCTATTCCTGCAAACGTATGTAATCACATTCACCACATCGGCATTGCCGGGACATCGGGAACGGTTTTGCTTACGGATAATACCGGTCAGCCCGTTGCGCCAGTGCTCATGTATAACGACCATCAGGGCGGTTTTTTGCTCCCAGAACTCAAACATTATGCGCCCGAAAATCACTTAGTTTGCAGTGCCACATCTAGTTTAGTCAAACTCTTTTGGTATCATCATCAAGGCATAAATTTACGAGATAAATATCTCTTGCATCAGGCGGATTGGTTGGGATTTTTATTGCATGGAAAATTAGGAATTAGTGATGAACATAACGCCCTGAAATTGGGTTACGACCCAGGGAGTAGAACGTATCCAAATTGGTTTCAGAATTTACCCTTTGCCGTGCATTTGCCCCAGGTATTAATCCCCGGCACCCCGGTAAGCAGGATTCAACCGTCCATTGCCCAACAGTTCCATTTACCCCCCGATTGTCAAATTCATGCGGGAACCACCGATAGCATTGCCGCTTTTCTCGCCAGTGGTGCCCAACGGATCGGGGATGGGGTGACTTCCCTCGGTTCGACTTTGGTGTTGAAATTACTCAGCGACCAGCGCATTGATGACCCACGCACCGGAGTTTACAGCCATCGCCTGGGCAATTTATGGCTGGTGGGGGGAGCCTCCAATACGGGCGGTGCCGTGTTACAGCATTTTTTCACGAAAGAAGAATTATTGCATTTCAGTGCCCAAATTGACCCCAATATTCCCTTAGATTTAGATTACTATCCCCTCTTAAAACCGGGGGAGCGATTCCCGATTAATGATCTCAATTTAGCTCCCCGACTCGACCCCCGCCCCGAAAATCCGGTGCAATTTTTACACGCCTTATTGACGGCAATGGCACGCATTGAAGCCCAGGGTTATCAGGTATTACAAAATCTCGGTGCGCCTCCATTACAACGGGTATTCACCAGCGGCGGTGGCAGTAGTAATTCCACATGGCAAACCATTCGCCAACAGATTTTAGGGGTACCGGTATGCGTTTCCGCCCAACAGGAAGCGGCTTGGGGAGTGGCTCGTCTGGCGCAGAGCGATGGCGTGGCGTAGTCCTACTCAGGTAAGATTTCTATGGGTGAATCACTAGATCAATGAAAACTATAGCAATCCTAAATGAGAATGGAACAGGGGTCGCAGGGGCACCGCCTCCGTACTTGGTTCTGGAAACTTTGTGTATGCCTACGGCACGCAAGCTAATGTAAATCAAGTAGGATTGCTATACAATGGGACTTTAGCCTGGGACTGTTGACTTTCTCAGTATGAAATTTTACTCACAATTCAAGTGTGATTTCTGTATGTCTGAATAGCTATATGCCTAAATATTTGTCTGCTAATTTAGTAGAATTACTATAAAGTATGTGAACATTTACCCACCCATTGAGTGAGATCGGTGTCTCAGTTGCCCTTGATATATAAGTATTTTTTATAAATATCTTCGTTCGCATCTTGACATCCTTGAATAATACCCAATACAGTAGGATTACTTAGATGATTAATCAAATACCATTTAAGTTATTGATTTAGCATTACTCTAATGCTTAGCATCTCAAGGAAATTTCGATGACGACTGAGCCTCCCACGATAATCCTGATTGATGATGACACCCAACTGCGCTTCCTCACCAAGGAATACTTAGAACTGGAGGGAGGATACCAGGTTTTGACGGCGGGAAACGGGCAAGAGGGTTGGGAATTATTAAGCCAAGTGCATCCGAGTTTGATTGTTTGTGATGTAATGATGCCCATGATGGATGGCTACGAGTTTGTCCAAAAACTGCGCCAAAATCCCCGTTTACGCTCCGTGCCTTTGATTTTTCTGTCTGCCAAGGGGGATGTGGGTGACCGGATTACCGGGCTAAATGCCGGGGGTGATGTGTACTTGGTCAAACCTTTTGAACCGGAGGAATTGTTGGCGCAAATTCGTGCCTCCCTAGCTCGGCTGGGACTAGGGGCGGGGGCGGAACCCTTGGCACAACTCCCCCCAGACACCTATCTCACTCCTACGGAACGGCGGGTTTTGCGGCTGGTGGCACAGGGGATGACCAATCAGCAGGTGGCGGATGAATTGAAGGTATCCCGGCGCACGGTCGAAAGCCATGTCAGCAATATGTTGAATAAAATCGGTCTCAGTAACCGCACGGAATTGACCCGTTGGGCGATGAATTATCTGGGGGTTTGAAAATCACAGCAATTTGATTAAAATTCCCTGAGAGAATCTATAAAATTTTCTAATATATATGGGCATCTCTAAAAATAGGTCGCAGGGGTGTACCTGCGGTTCTTCTGAATGTTGATGTCCCAATGGTTTAGGATGGCTGTATAGATGTGCTGATGTAGGTTGAGGAATGAGGATGAATGTCACGGCTTTAACTCATTTAGGGTTTTGGACGACCTGGGTGATGACCCCGATATTTGCCTTGATGATTTTGGCATTTGTGCTACGCATTGTCCTCACTTGGTATCCGCAAGCTCCGGTTAAACGATTCCCTTTGGTGTTAATTTATCTGCCGACGGAACCGTTTTTGGCAGTAACCCGCCGTCTGGTGCCGCCCCTGGGAGGTGTGGATATGACCCCGGTAATTTGGGTCGCCATTTTTAGTTTATTGAGGGAAATTTTATTGGGTCAACAGGGGATTTTTACCCTTTTGCTTCAGGCTCCCGAACGCCTCGGTTGATGACCCCCAACTCCCTACAATTGACCAATATCTTCATACCAAAGTTCGGGCTTCTGCTCAATAAATTCCCGCATCATCATTTGACATTCGGGTAAGTCTAGGTCAATCACTTCTACCCCATGCTGTTCCATAAATTCCCTCGCCCCCTGGAAGGTTTGGGATTCCCCCACCAATACCCGTTTAATGCCAAATTGCACCACCGCTCCGGCGCACAGATAACAGGGCATGAGGGTGGAGTACAAGGTCGTTCCCCGATAGGAACCAATCCGACCCGCCCGCCGCAGACAATCAATTTCCGCATGGGTAATCGGGTCCCCATCCTGCACCCGCCGATTATGACCTGCTGCAATAATTTCATTATCCTTAACCAGCACGGAACCGATGGGAATCCCCCCCTCCGCTAACCCTTGGCGTGCCTGGTCAATGGCGGCTTGCATAAATCTGTCCATTTTGATGCCATTTTTTCGTGAATATACTAATCCTACATGAATTTGGAACAGGAGTCGCACCCTTGGTTCTGGGTAATATGGGTATGCCAACGATGCGATTTATGGCTACGCCACGCAGGCTATGGTTTGGCTCAAATACATAGAGATGCCCTTAATTCTTACTCTGCAAATAACTAATCAGTGGTAATTTTGACTGTGAATCCTCCGGGATACGGGCACAGATCGCTTCTAACATCAATTTTTGTAACTGCCAGTCATGGACTTTGATGAGATACAGCAATAATTCCGCCGCATAGTCGCAATAACCGAGCACATCTAGGATGCAGGCGAGTTTGAAAATAGATTCAGGAGTGCGCCATAGTTCTGGGGTTTCCGGGGCAAGCACATCTCGAATGTACACCGCATCCCCCCAAAGTTTTTGTCCCTGATAGTAGGGGGGGCTAGTCATTGGTAATTCCCGCCGTGCCACCCCAGGGTGGAGACCCAGTTGCATCAACGTAAACCCTTGGGCACGCATAAAGGTATCAAAATCAGCAAACAGGGGTTGCCCGACGTACAGGGGGGAAAAAATCACTTCCGACTCGACTACCAAAAGGCTGTGGTTCAGTAACTGTTGTGCCCCCCGCAGGACATCCAAATCTGCCCCTTGCACATCGGTTCTTAAAAAATCAATGCCCCCTACCCCCTGCTCTTGACAAAAAGTATCGAGGGTGGTGGTTTCCACCTCCACGGTAAAATCCAATGCCATCACCTCATGTAACCAACTGAAGCGATTCAAATAGGGTTCATTGGGGGGATAGAGGGAAGAACACATCGGTTCCCGCGTGACATAGAGGGTTTTGGTGCCGCAGGTGTCACTGAGTGCCAAGGGGAGATGCTGTTCTGTCCAGTTAATGTGCTGTTCCGCAAGGAGGGCATTGGCGGCTTCACAGGCATCCGGGTCAGCATCAAAGCCATAAATCGTTAAATTGGGGGCAAAGATCGACCAGCCCCGACGACCAAAATCATCTTGGTGGGAAATTTTCCGAGAACCCACATTGGCGACAGTCATGGAGCGATCCTCAAAGTAACCGTGCGCTTTGAGTAGGGGGGTAAAAACCAGGGACATGAGGAATACCAGATGAGGTCACAGCCCAATTGTGGCATTATTTCCGACAACCGGGACATAGGAATACAAGTATATTATTCGTGCGCCTGTCTCCCTCATCAACTGCTCAACCTCTTCGTTTGACGTTAGCTGGCGGGCTGTAGGCATACAGAAATTTTCCAGAACCAAGAACGGAAGCGGTGCGGGACAATCTATTTTTAGAAGTGCCTTATAGCAATTCTCTCATAAAAAAATCAATTTGCTGATAGAGATGGGGCAATGTCCCGGAATTGTCCAAAAGTTTGTCCGCCCATAACATTTTTAGAGCTAGGGGCAATTGGGCATTAATCCGGTCGTAACACTGCCTTTGAGTCCAAGAATTGCGAACCATTAACCGCTGATATTGTTGCCCCGTTGTACACCAAACCACCCACACCTGCTGGACTAAATCCGTCATTTCTGCCTCAAATAACAGAGGAATGCTAAATACCACTAGCGCATCCGTAGTGTTAAATTGCTGGTATATTTTTTCGTACTGTTGCCGTACCAGGGGATGAATGAGTTGCTCTAGCCACCGCCGTTCTGAAGTGTTGCTAAATACTTGATTTCCTAACCATGCCCGGTTCAATTGTCCATCGGGGGTCAATACCGCAGTTCCATAGCGTTCACAAATGGCAGTAAAAGCAGGTTGTCCTGGTAAAACCGCATGGCGGGCGTAGGTATCCGCATCGTAGGTTTTGAGGTTGTATTGACTTTCTAAATAGGTAGTGACGGTGGATTTACCTGTGGCAATTCCCCCGGTGAGACCAATAATCATGCTGGATGGGAAATTAGATTATTTGTAGCTATTATTTGCCATAATATAGTAATCCTAAATAAGAATGGCACAGGGGTCGCAGGGGAGTGCCCCCGCCCTTGTCACGATGGGATTTTTGTTTGGTTCAAATAATATAGAGGTTCCCTGTCAGTAAATTATCAAAATTATCCGCATACATTACCCAACCGATCCTACCAGCCCAAGCAGGTTATGGGGTTGCCCAGTTCCCTAGTTACGCAGGGGGAGAGGCGGTTCAGCCGTGGCGGTTTTGGTGAGCAATGCCGCCACAACGGTGAGCAATTCCCCCGGTACGATGGGTTTCACCAGGTAATGGCTGGCTCCCAAACTCAGGGCTTTTTGGCGGTGGCGGTCGCCGGTTCGGGAGGTGAGCATGACCACAGGGAGGGCGTAATGGCGGTCGTGGGTGCGGATGCGTTGCAGGAGACCAAACCCGTTCAACCGGGGCATTTCAATATCGGAAATCACCAGTCCCACCCGGTGGGTGGCTTGGCTGAGCCATTCCCAAGCCTCTTGCCCGTCCCGACCGCTGTGTACCTGGTAGCCACTGCGCTGGAGCAACCGTTCCAACAACTGCCGGGTCGCCACGGAATCCTCCGCAATGAGAATGTAGGGGGTGGGGTCGGCAACCGTGACCGGCACGGGGGGGACGCTGGTTTGGGTGAGTAAAGGAGCCAGTTCCCCCGGAATCAGCACGGGCACCACTTCCCCGGTTCCCAAAATCGTACAACCCGCTACATAGGGCGGCAAGGGCACGGTTTCATCCAAGGATTTGAGGATCAACTGCCGCTCCCCCACCAACTGACTCACGGTGTAAACGGCGGGTTGGGTTTGCCCCAGCACTAACCCCACCGGTTCCGGTTCCGGGGAGGGGGGACGACGGTAGGGTAAGCATTGCACCAGGGACACGACGGGTAATTCCTGCCCCCGCCAGGTCAGGGTTGGGGTGCCAGGGGGAATGGCGAGAATATCCAGCACCGCCGTAGCGGGAATCCCCAGGGTACGCTGACGACTGCGGCACAACAGCAGGGGCAGGAGGGTCAACCCCCGGGGCAAACGCAGGGTAAAGGTCGTCCCCTGTCCGGGTTGGGTGTCCACCAGGATCACGCCCCGCAATTGCTGGATTTGGGTACGCACAATGTCCAAACCCACCCCCCGCCCGGAGAGGTCGCTCACCTGAGCCGCCGTGGAAAAACCGGGGCGAAAAATCAAATCCAGTAGCTCTTCCCGCCGCATCTGCCCCCAGGGACGGGTACACCAGCCCAGTTGGACTGCCCGCTGATAAACCCGGCGCAGGTCAATGCCCCGCCCATCGTCCTGGAGCGTAATCACCACCTGGTTTTCCTGGGTTTCTGCCCGCAGGTGAATGGTGGCGGTGGCGGACTTTTCTAGGGCGGTGCGCTCGGCTGGGGATTCAATCCCGTGGTCAAAGGCGTTATTCACCAGGTGGGTCAGGGGGGTACGCAACCGTTCCAACAGCACCTGGTCCACCAGCACGTCCTCCCCGCTGATTTTCAGTTCCACCCGCTTATGGTATTGCTGATTCAGGCGGCGCAGTTGGGGCAAAAATCCCTGGGCGAGGTGGCGGAAGGGCACCAGACGGGACTGGGTGATTTGTTGATACAAACGGTCCAATTCCTGGCGCACTTGGGTCAGTTCTTCCCCCAATTCCCGCACGGTCAATTCCAGGTCAGCCCGGATTTCCTGGGTCCGCAGGAGGGTTTCTTCCAGGGTTTGCAGTTGGGAATGCCCCTGGCTGTACTGATCCAATTCCAGGCTGTCAAATTCACCGCTGAGGGTGGGTTGGGTCAAATTCACCGCCAGTTGGTCGTAGAGGGTTTGCAGGGCTTCCCGCAGGGGTTGGGACTGGCTGACCAGAGTGTTGAGAGTGCGGCTGGTCTGGAGGAGGGTTTCCTGGTGCAGGGTCAGGCGTTCGTGGCGGATGAGCAGTTCCCCCACCGTATTCGCCAGGGTTTCCAACCGCTCCAGGGGCAAACGGACGGTGGTCAAGGGTTGGTCGGGGGACGGCGGTTCCGGTTCCGGGGGCGCAGGGTGCAAATAAGCCGACCGTTGTTGCCGAATTTGCGCCAAAGTCGCCTCAATCTGAGGAATTGACGCTTCCGTAGGGGGTTGGGTCGCCAAGGGTTGCACCGCCGCCACCAGCCAGGGCAAGTCCAAGGTTTCCCCCAACAGGGTGCAGGCATCCACCAACTGTTGTACTACGGCAGTCACCTCCGGGTGGGGTTGTGCCAGGGCTTGGGCGGTTGCCGTTAAGCAGGCTTCCAAATCCTCATTGAGGGCGGTCGCCACGATATTTGAGGGGGCAGCGGTTGGGGTGGGTGCCAATGCCTGGGAAGGGGACAGGGTAACGCTGGCGAGGGCGGCCAGCACCTCCGGGTTGGCGGTGACCTGGTCCTGATGTTCCGCCTGGGCGAGCAGGGCGGCTAATTCGTCAATGCCCCGGGCCAATACCGGCCAAACCGGGTCCTGGGCGGGGGGGGTATGCTGACTCAAGGCTTCCAACAGGTCCTCCAACCGGTGCGCCAGTTGGCTAATGTCCGTGAGTTGGGACAGACCCGCCCCCCCTTTGAGCGAGTGCGCCGCCCGCATCATCGCCGTCATGTCCACCGCCTGTCCCTGTTGCTGGTGCTGGATGCCTTCCACCAGGGTGCGGATGTATTCCGGGGCATCTTCGGTCAGGAAGCACTGACGTACCTCCCGGAGAATGTTTTGGTACGACTCCGTTTGGGTATCGAAATTCATGGGTTCAGCCGGAACCGGGCCACAGAGGTTTGCAGGTTCGCCACCACCGCCAACAAATCCTCCAGGGAATGGGCAACCGTCTGGGATTCGGAAGCCGTCCGGGTGGCAATGGCATTTACCTCCTCCATCCGCTGGTTGACCGCTTGGGAAGCCTCCCGCTGGGCGTGGGTTTGCCGGGCAATTTCCTGCAAAAGCTGGTCAATGTCCTGGCTCAACTGGGCCAGTCCTTGGAGGGTCTCCCGAGTGGATTGGACGAGTTGGGTACTGGCCACCACCTCACTGGTGCCGGTTTCCATCGCCTGGAGCACATCCCCCGTCCCCTCCTGGATGTTGGTCACCCGCTGTTCAATTTCCCGGGTCGCCTCCGTCACCTGTTGCGCCAGACGGCGTACCTCATCCGCCACCACCCGAAACCCCTGCCCATGTTCCCCCGCCCGGGTCGCTTCAATCGAGGCATTAAAAGCGAGCAAATTGGTTTTTTCCGAAATAGCGGAGATAATCCCCACGATCTGGGAAATTTCCTGGGAGGCTTCCGCCAGCCGTTTCACCTTTTTGGCGGTCATGGCCACCGTTGCCCGCAAGCCTTCAATGCTGGCCACCGTTTGGTTGATTTTCCCATCCCCCGCCTGCGCCGTTAACCGGGCGGAGTGGGCTACCTCGGCGGCCTGTTGGGCCAACTCCGTCACCTGGGCAATGGACTGGTTCATCGCCGCCACCGTCTCCAGGGAAGCCTGCACCTGTTCCCGCTGGGTTTGGGCGGCTGTGGTCAGATGGGTAATGGATGCCGCCCCCGCCTGCGCCACCTGTTGCACCTGGTTGGCGACCCCCTGCACCTGCAAAACCAACTGGCGCAAACTGGCAATCGTGGCATTAAAGGCATCGGCAATTGACCCCACCGCCCCCGGTGTCATCGGTGCCTGCACGGTCAAGTCCCCCCGCTGGGCCCCCTCGATTTCCAACAGCAGGTTAATCACTTCCTGTTGCAATTGCTCCTTGTCCTGCCGTTGCCGGGCCAGTTCCGCCGCCTGGGCTTGGCTCCGTTCCGCCAGGGTTTGCTCCGCCCGCTGGGCTTGTTGTTGCCATTGCGCCACCGCCTGGGTCAACCGCTCCACCTCATTCGCCACCTCATCGGCGGGTTCCTCCCCGGTCAATCGCTTCAGGGGCACCACCACCTCCCGCCAAAACCACCCCAGGATGAACAAGTTCAGCAAAAATAAAAGACTGGCAAAGGTCACTTGGCTGGTGCGGGTCTGGGTCACCGCCGGGGTCTGGTTGGCAGGGGGTGTCACTGCCGGGGGAAGCCACGCCAGAATCGTCACTACCTGCACCACCACCACCAGCCCAAATTTCCACCCCACCGACCGCTGGTGCAACCATCGCCAGGGAGATTCCTGGGGCACGCTCATTTCCGCATCAATAACCCCACTCTCCCCAGGGGGTGACGCATCGGCAACCACCAACGCCAGTGCTCCCGTATTTTGCAACGCCGCCAAGGCTTTTTCCGCAATCGCCCCATAGGTGCCCTCCGTATCCAACTGGAGGACTTGTTGGTACAATTGCGCCGCTTGGGTCACTTCCCCCGCCTGCTCCAGGGTATTGGCTTGGAGAATTTTGGACATCAGGTCAACTTCCCGTAGCCCGCCACTGTCCGGGGGGGTCACGACCGGGCGACCCCGATACATCATCACGGGTTGGCTTGAGGAAGGGGTAGGGTCATGGGTGGGGACAGCCATTGGACAAACCTATGAACCGTGGTTATTTAACATAAAATTCTCTTTGTCTATCATGGTGCATAGGCTAGGGACAAAATGTCCATAGTGATCATTTGGCGATACTATCGTAGTTTCAGATGATTTATGGGAACCTCTATTTATTTGAACCAATCACAAATCCCATCGTGGGAATGCCCATAGTACCCAGAACCAAGGGCGGGGGTGCCCCCTGCGACCGTTAACTTTGAATTGATAGAGGTGCCCTCTGCAACTTTTAATTCTATTCTCATTTAGGATTGCTACAGATGGCTACCCCACACAAGCTATCCAAATGGGTTTCCGAGTGATATATTAATTTAATTATCCGACCTAAATTTATTTTTACCCACATCTTGTCCACACCGATGGAACTGAGCGACCTCAAACGCCAAGTGGATCAACTCAACACCCGCCTGGGTCATGCCCAGGACTATCTTTGACCCGGAGGCTTTGACCGCCCAACTCCGGGATTTGCAACAAGTGGCGGGGCAACCGGATTTTTGGGACGACCCCCAACGGGCGCAGACCACCCTCCAAACCCTCAATGACACCAAAGCCAGCCTAGAGCAATTACACCGCTGGCGCAGGCACATCGAGGACTGTCAGGCGATTGTGGAATTACTCGCAACCGCACCGGATGCCGCCCTGGAGCAGGAAGCGGTGCAGGTCTTAACCACCCTAGACCAAGAACTCAATCGCTGGGAATTGGAGCGGTTACTGTCCCAACCCTACGATGCCCAGGGGGCGGTACTCACCATCAATGCCGGAGCGGGGGGCACGGATGCCCAGGATTGGGCGGAAATGTTATTGCGAATGTACACCCGTTGGGGCGAACGCCAGGGCTACAAGGTGCGCCTGACCGACCTATCGGAGGGGGAAGAAGCGGGGATCAAGTCCGCCACCTTAGAAATCGAGGGACGTTACGCCTACGGGTATCTGCGGGGGGAAAAGGGCACCCACCGGCTGGTTCGCATTTCTCCCTTCAATGCCAACGGCAAACGGCAGACCAGTTTTGCGGGCGTGGAAGTGATGCCCATGCTGGCGGAGCAAATGGTGGAGGAGGTCGAAATTCCCGAAACCGACCTGGAAATTACCACGTCCCGGGCGGGGGGCAAAGGCGGGCAAAACGTCAATAAAGTGGAAACAGCGGTGCGGATTGTGCATCTGCCCACCGGGTTGGCGGTGCGGTGTACCCAGGAACGCTCCCAGTTGCAAAACAAACAGAAGGCACTGGCTCTATTAAAAGCTAAATTATTAGTCATTTTGCAGGAACAACGGTTGCAGGAAATCGCCCAAATTCGTGGGGATGCGGTAGCCGCCACCTGGGGCAATCAAATTCGCAACTATGTCTTCGATCCCTACCAATTAGTTAAAGACGTGCGTACCAAAGCAGAAACTCCCGACATTGATGCGGTTTTAGCGGGAGATTTAGATTTATTTATCCAAAGTTATCTGCGTCAGGAACCCCAACTTTAATAGGCATCGGGAATATGATTATTTAGGGCACTTCTAAAAATAGGTCGCAGGGGCACCGCCCCCGTCTGTGGTTCTCAATAATATGGTTATCTCAACGAAATAATCTGCCAGTGGTGACAATACATAGAGGTGCCCTTCAATCAATCAAAAATTCAATTCACAATACCGACCTTTGTTGATATGCCCAGTACAAAGCGTGGAGAAAGTGATCCGGTTCAGCCCCATGATCCCAAGTGTGCAATCGCTCTTGAAATTGCTGGGCAAGTCTCTGTGCCAACTGTTGCCGCATGGCGGGACGAAATCGCCCACATCGCTGGACGTATTCCCGCAAAATCACAAATTCTTCAGGGGCAAGTTGGCTGGCAATCGGCAGTAAATCCTGCCCCACTTCCTCGACCCCCGCTGGCCATTGGATGCTTTGGGTTTGCGCCACCGCTTCCTGAATCACTACGGTGCCAGCGACAAAATCCCCCAACCGTTTTTCCCGTTGCCCAAAAATCACAAAATAGGCGCCAATCAGGAGTAAATCATCCACAATTCGCAGTAATGTCCGTAGGGTCGCCTGTTGCAAACCCACCGGTCGGCCATCGTCACAAATCACCCGAATATGCGCCAGTTTTTTCCCCGGCGTTTGCCCTTGCCATAGGGTTTCAAAGAACACAAAATAGCCCGTATAAATTAAAAAAGCTGTCAAAAAACTCAACGCCGCCAACCAAAGCAACGCCCCGCCCATATCCCCATTTTCGTCAGCAAAATTATCTAAAAATCCACTTACCACAATCGCATAAATTAAAATCGCTTCCCCTAATAAAGCCAATCCTAAACAGACGTAATCCACCACCAAGGCATACACCCGATTCCCCGGCCCGGCTAACACTAATTCCAGTTCCGTATGCTCTGGCGTGGCAATTTTCAGACTGCGCCAAAATGGTTTGGTCATAGGTCATGGGAGGGTAAGAGCAGACCCCAACCTTCCCGTTGACATTGGGATTCGTGATATAGGGCCGCTAAAACCGCCTGCCAATAGGGGGCAAACACCGCTCCCACCAGTAGGGCAGGCATCACAAAAGCAAGTAGTAGGGGCACAAAAAAAGCAACACCCGCCACCGCTGGTTCCTCCACAATTGCCCCCAAAATAATCGTGATAATGGTACCAATTAAGGTGGCAAAAAAGAGCAATATCATCTGTACCATATTCATCACCATTTGCACCGGAAATTGGAACGGCAGAAGCAATAAACCGCCGATGAAGGTTACCAATTGAATCTTCACCACCGACCCCTGGGTGAGTTGCCAACTGCGGGGTAAACTGCGGAGTGGCCCAACCCCCGCTTCCATTACCAACGGCAGGGGATACAACAGCCAGCGAAAGACTAACCACGTCCAGCCCACCAGCACCCCCACCGCCACCCCCAACACCCAAAGCCCAAACCCGAGACCCATCCAAGGGTTTTCCCAAGCCCCCTGCCGTTCCCACCACAGCGCCAGCGGTACCGTCAACAACAGCCCCACCCCCCCCATGACCCCCAGCATCAGGGCAGAAACCAGACCATACAACATCCCCGCCCCCAACAGCCCCCACTTTTTTTGGTCCGCAACGGTGACCGCCTGTTCGGGAGTTTCCGGTACCCCCCGCAATTGTTGCACCACCAACCGGGACAAGGCACCCATCAAAGCACTGTATTTTGCCCAACCGTACACCGGCACCAACACCCAGGCATAGGCCCGGAGGGACAACCACAGATACCGCCAAAAGTGCCAGCGATAGACCTGCAAACTGAAGGTCAAAATATTACCGACATTGAGCGGCGGGGAACCCACCCGGAGTACCATAATGTTACCGGAATGTTACTGACGAAAAACCTAGCCTTATTGTATCTGTCCTGGTTCAGGAACCTCAGGTTTTTCCCACCCGTCCTGCTGGTATATCGTTCGCCTCAACACCTATGTTCCGCCGCCGTTGGTTTTGGATCGTGCTCCCCCTGAGCCTCTGGTGCCTGCCCGCCCACGCCCAAGAAGCCTTTGGGGCCATTGCCCTGAGTAAACAAAGCAGTCGGTTTGGCTATAGCTACGACTGGCAAAGTCCATCCCAAGCCAGCCAAAAGGCACTCCAGGAATGCGGTAGCGCTGACTGTCGGGTGGTTTTGACCTTCAATCGGGGCTGTGGCGCAGTGGCGGAAGGGGTGAACCGCAGTGGATTGGGCACCGGCAAAACCCGCAATTTAGCCGAACAGGCCGCCCTGCAACTCTGTAATGACCCGAGTTGTAAAATTACCGTCTGGGCCTGCAATTCCCGATGAAGCCGACCAGCTTAGCTGACCGGATCATGGTGGCTTTGGATGTGCCGGATGCGGACACGGCCCTGACCTGGGTGGAACGCCTGCCTGGGGTGCAGTGGTGGAAAGTGGGATTGGAATTGTTTACCGCCGCTGGCCCCCCCATCCTCACCCAACTCAAACGGCGGGGAAAATCCATTTTTTTGGACCTGAAGTACCACGACATTCCCCAAACCATGACCCGAGCCTGTCAGGTGGCCATGGAACACGGGGTGGATTTTTTGACCCTGCACGCCACGGCCGGTTCCCTCGCACTTGCCCAAGCCCAAGCGACGGTCGCCCCCAGTTCCCTGCGCCTGTTAGCGGTGACGCTGTTGACCAGCACGGGCAGGGAGCAATTTACCCAGGAATTTGCCAGCCGTTTGGATATGGATGCCTACATCCAGCACTGGGCAGCGGTGGCCCACCGGGCGGGGTTGGCGGGGGTGATTTGTTCCCCCTGGGAAGTTGCCAGTTTGAAAAAAAAACTGGGCGCAGATTTTTTGTGCGTTTGCCCCGGTATCCGTTGGCAGGCAGGTAGCGATGACCAACAACGCACCTGTACCCCCCAAACTGCCTTGGCCGCCGGAGCGGATTATCTGGTCATTGGCCGCCCGATTTTGCAGGCTCCCAACCCGGAGCAGGTGTGGCAAGAACTCATGGAACTGACCCTATGAACCCCCAGGAGGTGATTAGCCGCTGGCAACTGCAACCTCACCCGGAAGGCGGCTACTACCGGGAACTTTACCGCTCTCCCCTCAAGGTTTCCCTGGGACAAGATGTATGTCAAGATTATCAAGATTCATACAATGCCTGTACACATATCTACTGGGTACTGAGCCAAGGGGATTTTTCTGCCTGGCATCGGGTGCGGCAGGGGGATGAAATTTGGCATTGGTACGGGGGTGACGCTCTGGAATTGCACACCCTGGAGCCGGAACGACAGCCACAACATCACTGCCAAGTTTTGAGCGGAGAACAACCCTGTGCAGTGGTACCAGCGGGGGTATGGCAGGCGGCTCGCTTGGTCGCCGGGGGCGAGTGGGTCTGGTGCGGCTGTACGGTGAGTCCAGGATTTAGCTTCAGCCGGTTTGACCTGGGGGAACGGGCGCAGTTAATCCAAGCCTTTCCTGACCATCGGGAACTGATTGGGCAACTGACCCGCTAATCGGTTTACCGCTAGTTTCAAGGCAAAAAAAACACCCCCAGGGTTGGGGGCATTTTAAGTTTTTAATCTTGCAAATTTTGATCTCTACCTGAGATGGCTGGAGAATTAGCCATTGATGGCAGGAGCAACCACCGGCTCACCAGCGGCCAAATCCAAGGGGAAGTTGTGGGCATTGCGCTCGTGCATCACTTCCATACCCAGGTTCGCCCGGTTGATCACATCCGCCCAGGTGTTGATTACCCGGCCTTGGCTGTCAACCACAGACTGGTTGAAGTTGAACCCGTTCAGGTTGAAGGCCATGGTGCTCACGCCCAAGGAGGTGAACCAAATCCCCACCACCGGCCAAGCAGCCAGGAAGAAGTGCAGAGACCGGCTGTTGTTGAAGCTGGCGTATTGGAAGATCAAGCGGCCAAAGTAGCCGTGGGCGGCCACAATGTTGTAGGTCTCTTCTTCTTGACCAAACTTGTAGCCATAGTTTTGGGACTCGTTTTCAGAGGTTTCCCGGATCAAGGAAGAAGTCACCAAGGAACCGTGCATGGCGGAGAACAAGCTACCACCGAACACACCGGCCACACCCAACATATGGAAGGGGTGCATCAGGATGTTGTGCTCAGCTTGGAACACCAGCATGAAGTTGAAGGTACCAGAAATACCCAGGGGCATCCCGTCAGAGAAAGAACCTTGCCCGATGGGGTAAATCAGGAACACCGCGGTCGCCGCCGCCACGGGGGCAGAGTAGGCCACGCAAATCCAAGGACGCATCCCCAAACGGTAGGACAGTTCCCACTCCCGACCCATGTAGCAGAACACACCAATCAAGAA
Organism: Synechococcus sp. C9; assembly: GCF_022984075.1. Lineage (NCBI taxonomy): Bacteria > Bacillati > Cyanobacteriota > Cyanophyceae > Synechococcales > Synechococcaceae > Synechococcus > Synechococcus sp. C9. Next base: position 828,070 of record NZ_JALAAD010000001.1, read on the forward strand.
GTGCAGAACCACCAATTGGTAAGGGCCACCATTGTACAGCCACTCATCCAAGGAAGCGGCTTCCCAAATCGGGTAGAAGTGCATCCCAATCGCATTGGAGGAAGGCACCACCGCCCCGGTGATGATGTTGTTGCCGTACAGCAAAGAACCGGCCACAGGCTCACGAATCCCGTCGATGTCCACCGGGGGAGCCGCAATGAAGGCAATAATGAAGCAGGTGGTGGCAGTCAGCAGGGTGGGGATCATCAACACGCCGAACCAGCCGATGTACAGGCGGTTGTCGGTGCTGGTCACCCACTGGCAGAACTGTTCCCACAGGCTGACGCTAGAACGACGTTCCAGAGTTGCAGTCATGGTCGTATAAGTCCAATAAACAACAGTTGGTAGGGATTACTCCCTGAAGGTATATTAGCCGATTGATGGGGTTTTGTGAAGGACTGTTACAAGTTTTTTATATTTATTTTTTCTAGCCGGGAGGCCAGCCCATGTCCCGTCCCCCCAAAACGTGCAGGTGGAGGTGATAGACGGTTTGACCACCTTGGGGACCGTCGTTGATCACCAGGCGGTAGCCCTGGGTCAGGTGGTGCGTTTGGGCAACCCGTTGGGCGGTCAGGAGCAAATGTCCCAGCAGGGTTTGGTGTTCGGGCTGGGCTTGGGAAAGGCGGGGGATGGGTGCCTTGGGGATCACCAATAAATGCACTGGGGCTTGGGGGTGGATGTCCTGGATCACCATACATAGGTCATCCTCATGGACAATGGTGGCGGGGATTTCCCGACGGATGATCCGACCAAAGATGGTATCACTACTCATAAATGAGAACGGGAGATAAATGAGAAAACGAGTGTTCCGTAACCAGCAACCCATTTTTAGTTTCCCAGAATCCGGTATGCTAAATCCGAAACTTTGTTAAAGATTTTTGCCCACGAACCATGCTGACTAACCAAGACCGGGTGCAGGTACTCAGCGAAGCCCTGCCCTACATCCAAAAATTTGCCGGACGCACCATCGTCATCAAGTACGGCGGGGCGGCCATGAAGGAAGAATCCCTTAAACAACAGGTGATCAGCGATGTGGTGTTCATGTCCTGCGTCGGCTTGCGACCGATTTTGGTGCATGGGGGCGGCCCGGAGATTAATACCTGGTTGGATAAATTAGGCATTGCCCCCCAGTTCAAAAACGGCCTGCGGGTGACCGATGCGGCCACGATGGCGGTGGTGGAAATGGTATTGGTCGGTCGGGTCAATAAGGAAATTGTGCGGTTGATCAACCAAGCCGGGGGTAAGGCGGTGGGCATCGCTGGCACGGATGGGAATCTGATCCAAGCCCGCCCGGAAGGTTCGGACGATATGGGCTTTGTGGGCGAGGTGAAAAATGTGCAAACTGATTTACTCGAAACCCTGATCCAAGGGGGCTATATCCCGGTGGTGTCCAGTGTGGCCGCTGATGAAACGGGGCAGGCTTTTAATATTAATGCGGATACGGTGGCGGGGGAATTGGCGGCGGCCTTGGGGGCAGAGAAATTAATTTTACTCACCGATACGGCGGGCATTTTACATGACCCTAAAGATATAAAGACGTTGTATCATTTCTTAAACATTCAACAGGCACGGCAACTGATTGAGCAGGGCATTATCACTGGCGGCATGATCCCCAAGGTGAATTGTTGTGTCCGTTCCCTGGCGCAGGGGGTGAAGGCGGCGCATATTTTGGATGGTCGTTTGCCCCACTCCCTATTGTTGGAAATTTTCACCGATACGGGGATTGGTTCGATGATTGTGGCTTCGGGGATGGGAACTTAGAGGGTTAATGGGGTCTCAACCGTACAGCCTTTTAAGGGGTTACGGGATAGGGCTGTAAACCCACCGGCTCTCAGCTTCATTGGAACCAAATTCTGGAAAGGGCGGGGGCGCCCCCTGCGACCGCTAACTTTGAATTGATTGATAGAGGTGCCCTTATTTATTTGTGATATTTGTGAACAGGAGTACACCTGGATAACCATAGATTTGGGGATGGGCTTCAAAATCCTTTGCGTTGCCGGAGCATGGCATCTTGGATGCGTTTGCTGAGGGTGGGGTCCTGTTGGGCTTGGGTGGTGATCAGATTAAATTCCTGGATGGTTAAACCCCTCTGCTCGACCAGCCGTTGGGATTTTTCAAAGTAGCGATTGCAGACGGTTTGGACGGGGGCGGGGAGGTTGCGTTCACCACAGAGGTTGCCGTTGGTGTTAATGGTGCCCAGTAACCGGCGGGCTTCTTCCAGGTGGGCTTGGCGGATGGGTTCCAATTCCAGCACGATCTGGGCGTACCGTTGAATCCGGTCCTCGCTTAAGGGGGTTTGTCCCCAAACCGGACGGCTCAGGCAAAGGAGGCAGAACAGCAGGGGCAGGGTCAAACGGCTGAGCATGGGGCAGGACGGCTCCAGGTAATGCAACGTAATGTCTGGATGTTCTCTTCCTATATGAAGTGTTGGGGGAGGGAAGGTTCCGGGTGTTGCGCTGGGGATGATTGTGGAGTAGGCTTTTGAGTAACTGTTATTTAGCCTAACCTATGCCCAGGGTTGCTGACGAATATTTGGTGCATTTGCTCCTGGAGGGGGGTCACCGGGAAGAGGTGCGTTTTGGCTCGATCCAGGAGTTCCAAAAGTGGTACCAAGGGGAGTTGATGGCACAAAGTTCGTCGAATGATTTGGTGAATGTGCCGGTGCGGGGTCTGCAGGGGGAGTTTTTGGTGCTCCGTCCGGCGCGGTTGGTGGCCATTCGGGTGGAGCCGGTGTTTTTATCCAGCATTGAACGCTAGGCGGTTGCCCCGGGTTGGGGGGTGAAACGGGTATGACCGATTCTTTGTCCCTCACCCTACAGATTGTTTTGGCGGTGGTTGCGGGGATTGGGGCGCAGGTGCTGGCGGATGTGCTCCGGGTGCCGAGCATTATTTTTTTATTACTGTTTGGGATCGTTTTAGGTTCGGATGTGCTGGGTTGGTTGCAACCCCAATCCCTGGGGACGGGGCTGGAGGTGGTGATTTCCCTGTGTGTGGCGTTGATTTTGTTTGAGGGGGGGTTGAATCTTTCCCTGCGGGAGTTGGGGCAGGTGTCGGGGACGATTCAGAATTTGGTGACGGTGGGGGCGTTGATTACCCTGGTGGGGGGCGGGGTGGCGGCGCATTTTTTGGGGGAGTTTCCCTGGCCGTTGGCGTTTTTGTATGGGTCGTTGGTGACGGTGACGGGGCCAACGGTGATTGGGCCGTTGTTGCGGCAGGTGAAGGTGGACCGCCGGGTGAGTGCCCTGTTGGAGGGGGAGGGGGTGTTGATTGACCCGGTGGGGGCGATTTTGGCGGTGGTGGTGTTGAACATTGTCCTGACGGGGGATACGGGCTGGACGGAGATTGTCCTGGGGTTGGGGACTCGGCTGGGGCTGGGGATCGGGATTGGGGCGGCGGGGGGCTGGCTGTTGAGTTGGCTGTTTCGGGAGGAGAGTGTCCCGAGTCAGGATTTGAAAAATTTGGCGGTGTTGGCGGGCTTGTGGGGGTTGTATGGGCTGGCGCAGTGGGTGCAGAGTGAGTCGGGGTTGATGGCGGCGGCGGTGGCGGGGATTGTCCTGCAATTGACTGCCCCGGAACAACGGTTATTACGCCGGTTTAAGGGGCAATTGACCACCCTGGCGGTGTCTATGTTGTTTATTTTGTTAGCCGCCGATTTGTCCCTGGCGAGTTTGGGGATGTTGGGGTGGGGGGGGTTGTGGACGGTGGTGGTGCTGATGCTGGTGGTGCGCCCGCTGAATATCCTGGTTTCGACCTGGAATAGTGACCTGAATTGGCGGCAAAAGGCATTTTTGGCGTGGATTGCGCCTCGGGGGATTGTTTCGGCTTCTGTGGCGTCCCTGTTCTCGATTGTGTTGACCGCCCGGGGGTTGAACGGGGGGGATTCGGTGAAGGGGCTGGTGTTTTTGACCATCATTCTCACGGTGGTGGTGCCGGGGGTGACGGCGCAGGCGGTGGCGCAACTGTTGGGGGTGCGTTCGGAGGCGACGAATGGGGCGGTGATTGTGGGGAGTAATCCCCTGGGGCGACTGCTGGCTCGGTTATTTCAGGAGCATGGGGAGCCGGTGGTGTTGATTGATACCAACCGGGAGGACTGTCGGGCAGCGGAACGGGAAAATCTGCGGGCGATTCCGGGGAGTGCCCTGGACCCGGAGGTGCTGGCGGAGGCGGGGATGGGAAGCATGGGCACATTCCTGGCGTTGACCAAAAATGCGGAGGTGAATCTGGTGTTGGCGCAACGGGTGGCGGAGGAATTTTATCCCCCCCGGGTGGTGGCGGTATTGCCGGAGGAACAACGGTCGAACCATTCCCAGGTGCGGTGTGCGTTTCATCCCCGGTTGGTACTGCGGGACTGGAATGAAGCCCTGGAACGGGGGCAGGTGCGGTTGGCGGAAACTCGCCTGGGGGAAACGGCAGGGGCACTGGATGACCCTCATGTCCTGCCCTTATTGCGCCAGCGACATCATTTTTTGGAAGTGGTGACGACGGATATGGCGTACCAAGCGGGGGATCGGTTGATTTATTTGGCTCCCCAGCCCCCCCCGGACAGCGAAACGGAACCGGAACCCGTCGAAGCGGGGGATGTGGTTCAGGGGTTGTTGGGGTTGGGGTAAGGGTGTAAAAAGATAAAAAATACCCTAAAATTCTCAAATTCAAAAAATTAAAACCCCATTTGGAGTATCCTCAAACTATGGAACGTATTTTATTCACCCCAATTACCAAGGAACGATTTGGTTCCCCTCCCCAAACGGTGGAAATTCCCCTGACCCGGTTGGATACGGCGACGGCGGAAACCTTCAAACAGCAGTGCTTGGATTTGGTGGCGGGTCAACCGCAGATGGTGGGGATCAATCTGAGTACCGTGGATTTTATGGACAGTCGGGGGTTGGGGGCATTGGTGAGTTGTAGTAAACAGATTCAAGCCCTGGGCGGCAAAACCTTTTTGGTGGCTCCCCAACCGCAGATTTTGGTACTTTTGGAAACCGTAGCTATCCACCGTTTTATTCCCATTTACACCAAGCGGGAGCATTTTGAACAGGGTTTGGAGCCGGATGCGTTTTAATTAGTTCAGTTGGTTAATTTACAGCGATTTTATATGATTTAGGATAAAAAAATTGCTGAGAATCAAGTACAGGGGGGGATGTCCCTCTGCGAGTGCTAACTTGGAATTGATAGAGGTGCCCATAACATTGCCATAGACTGTATAGTTATTTCGCAAATAGATGCGACACTTTTTAGGCACTGGTAATCGCTCTATCCCCTTCTAGGAAAGGGGTTGTAGGTAAAAGTGAATGTCGCAAACTTGTTTGAAATTACTATAATTTGTGAATTAGAAAAGCGAGGGTCGCAGGGCATCGCCCCGCCCTGGGTTCTCAGTAGCTTGATGATTCACACAGATTGTAATTCTCTCTGAAATCGCCCTATTAATCCTGTTGGTGGGAAAACTGATAGGCACCAATCGCCGCCAATCCCATCGCTATCCCCAGCAAAACCACCGGCGCATACCAGGGAAACGCCCCCCCCAACGCCACCGCCCGTAACCCCACACTGGCATAGGTCAAAGGAATGGCATACACCACCACCTTGAGCAACCCCGGCACCGTACTGGGGTCAAAAAACGTACCCCCCAAAAACGACATCGGCACAATCAAAAAATTATTGTACAAACCCACCGTTTCCAAAGAAGCCACACTCAACCCCACAATCACCCCCAAACCCGCAAACACCAGGCAATTTAGGCACACCACCAGCAAAAATAACGGGTGCAAAAACCCCCCGACCTTCCCTGTAAACATCACACTGATCAGGATGATTGCCAGCGCCGTCAACAAGCCCCGCACCACCCCCGCCAACACCTTTCCCAAATAGACCCCCAAGGGATGCACCGGTGCCAGCAACAATTCCTCAAAAGTTTTATTAAACAACCGGTCCCCACAGATGGAAAACGTGGTACCCGCAAAACTAATAATCATCGAAGACAGCGCCACCATCCCCGGCAGGATAAATTCTAAATAGGAATTCCCCAAGGGCGGTCTGCTCAGAGAACTCCCCAAGCCAAACCCAAACGCCAGGATATAGATGAGCGGCGAGACCAAACCGGAGGCGAAGACCTGGGGCAAACGCACCCGCAAATCCAGCCATTCCCCCCAGAAAACCGTCAGCCCATCCCCCCAAATCTGCGCCAGGTTCATCCCTAGACCGCCGCCGGTGCCAAATCCTCCTCCTCCGTTGCCGCCACCACTGCCGACGCTTCCCCCTCCTCCGGCAGACCCGCCAACTTAGCGGCTTGTTTTTCCCGCCACCGTTGCGCCATCTCCTCAGCTTTCTCAAACACCAGGTTCCGATCCCGCACCATATCCCCCGGTTCCGGCTCCAACTGCTTGGTGGACAGGGAAATCCGCCCCCGGTCCGCATCCAGGTCAATGATCATCACCTTCAGTTCGTCCCCAACGGAGAAGACATTGTGGGGCGTTTCGATGTGGTCGTGGGAAATTTCCGAAATATGCAGTAAGCCACTCACCCCGCCAATATCAATAAAGGCACCGTAGGGCTTGATCCCCCGCACCGTCCCCGTCACCACCTCGCCGGTTTCCAGCTTATTCATCTGCCGTTCCACCAGCGCCCGCCGATGGCTCAACACCAGCCGGTTGCGCTCCTCATCCACCTCCAAAAACTTCAAGGGCAACTCCTGCCCCATCAGATCCTCCTTGGCATGGCGGGTACTGATATGGGAACCCGGAATAAACCCCCGCAGACCCTCAATCCGCACCAACGCCCCACCCCGGTTGATGGCAAACACCACCGCCCGCACCGTCGCATCTTCCCTTTGCAACTGGCGCACCCGCTCCCAGGAACGCATATACTCAATCCGCCGGATCGAGAGGGTCAACTGCCCTTCCTCATTCTCCTCCGACAGGATAAAAAATTCCCGCATCTCATCCGTTTGCAGGATTTCCTCCGGGTTGTCCACCCGATTAATGGACATCTCCTGCAAGGGAATAAACGCCGCCGTTTTGGCACCAATATCAATCAATGCCCCCTTGGGTTCCAGGGCAAACACCGTTCCCGGCACCACATCCCCCGGACTGAACCGGTAATCATACCGATCCAATAGAGCCGCAAACTCTTCGTGGGTAAACCCCACCCCCGCCTTCTGTTGACTACCCAAAGGTACTGAACCTCCTAGAATCTGCTGAATGAGATAAACCAACCCTATTAGGGACAGACAATGATTATATCCCATTTTCTGCGGGTCTGCCAAACCCTTTGTTAAAATCTGACATGGGAGAGTAGGTGTGGCGATTGCGGGTGCATGGCATCTGAGGAAAGTCCGGGCTCTCGAAAGACCAAACCTGCTGGGTAACGCCCAGGACAGGCGACTGTGCGGAAAGTGCCACAGAAACATACCGCCGATGGCTGGCTTTTGTCAGTACAGGTAAGGGTGCAAAGGTGCGGTAAGAGCGCACCAGCAGTATCGAGAGGTACTGGCTCGGTAAACCCCAGGTGAGAGCAAGGTGGAGGGACAAGGGTTGGTCTTTTTCCCGTCCCGTGCCCAGGAACCGCTAGAGGTGGCGGGCAACCGTCATCCCAGATAGATAATCGCCCTCGAACAGAACCCGGCTTACGGCCTAGTCTCCCCAGTTTTTCATAACCCTAGGCATCCTCAAGGATTGATGAATAAACGATGCGGACAATTACGGTGGTCGTTAATAAGCACTCTTAAGGGCACCTCTATTTATTTTATTGGTTCTTTGCACCCATTACAGGTTATCTATAGCGATCCTACTTGATTAGTGAACAGAGATTCCCCAGAACCAAGGACGGGGGCGGTGCCCCTGCGACGAGAAGTGAGGAGTAAGGAGTGAGAAGCGAGAAGTGAGATTCCCTAGAACCAAATGCGGGGCGATGCCCTGCGACCCATTTTTAGAAGTGCCCTTAATTCAATTAGAAATTAGCAAATGGAAATTCTCCAGAACCAAGGACGGGGGCGGTGCCCCTGCGACCCCGATTCTATTGTCATTTAATATTACTAGATTACTGAACTGCAAGGAATTATTGAATCATCGCTACACCCCAAGGGCAAAACTCCGTCACCCAAAAATCCACCTCAGGATAATCTATTCTTAACTGCTCGACCGCTGGCTGGGCGAGGGTGGCATCAGAATATAAGGCAAACACCGTTGGGCCGGAACCAGAAAGTAAACTCCCCAAAGCTCCCTGATCCAAAAATCCCTGTTTCAGTTGGGCAATTTCCGGGTGCGCTGGCAGTACCACTTTTTCAAAATCATTGTGCAAATGGGCGGCAATTTCTGCTAACGAATGACTGGCTAAGACCTGCACAAAATGATCCGATTCCTGGGCAGAAGCCTCGGCAAACGTATGGCGAAAAGTTTCACTATAAGTCCGATAGGCCCAAGGGGTGGAAATGCTTAAATTCACAAATTTCGCCAACACTACCGCCCCACCCGTCACTGGGGGTAAGGGTTCCAAAATATCCCCCCGCCCCGTGCCCAAGGCCGTGCCCCCCTGCACACAAAACGGCATATCCGACCCCAACTGGGCGGCGAACCCCTGCAATTCCGGCACAGTCAACCCCAAACCCCACAGATGGTTTAACCCCACCAACACGGCGGCCCCATTGCTTGACCCCCCCGCCAACCCAGCGGCCACCGGAATCTGTTTCTCAATGTGGATGTGGACACCCGTGGCCTGTTTGGGAAAGGCTTCCGCCAAAAGATGGGCGGCTTTGAGGGCAAGATTCGTCCCATCCGTCGGTACCTGGGGATGGTCGCAGGTAATGCTCATGTCTTTACGGGACTGGGTGGTTAGGTGCAACGTATCCCGCAGATTCACACTTTGTAACACCATCGCCACCTCGTGGTAGCCATCCCCCCGCAGGCCGAGAATCCGCAGGTAGAGGTTAATTTTCGCCGCCGCCGCCAGGGTACATTGGGACATCCGCAGGCATCCAAAGGTTGACCATAGTCCATTGTGGCCTAACTTTACGCTTTACACTAGGAATACGCATTGCTCATCACCCATGTCCCTGGAAGCACGCACCCAAACCCTTGGTCAAGCCCTGCTGGCCGCCACCCGTCCCGGTCGTTCCCTCTTGGCGCAGATGCGGGAACAGTTGCAGTGGGACGAAAAGCTGTTGGCTTGGGCGATGGAACATCCAGGGTTACGCACTCAGTTATTCCGCCTGATTGACACCTTGCCCGCTTTGACTGGATCGGGGGAAATCAGCCGCCATATGCAGGAATACCTCGACCAACCAGAGGTGGAACTGCCGGAGCTATTGAAACATCTCATCCACTTCACCGGGCGGGAATCCCTAGCCGCCAAAACCGCCGCCCAGACCCTGACCACCGCCGTCAGCACCCTAGCCCGTAAGTACATTGTCGGTGAAAATTTTGCCCAAGTCCGCCACACCCTCGAGCGCATTCGTCGGCAGGGCATGACCTTTACCCTGGACATTTTGGGGGAAGCGGTCCTCAGCGAAACCGAAGCCCAGGGCTATTTGCAGAAGTACCTAGACCTGATGACCCAACTGGCTGGGGTGGATTGGGGATGCGTGCCCCAGGTGTCGGTGAAACTTTCGGCCTTTTACTCCCAGTTCGACCCCCTGGCGGAACGAACCACCCGTATCCGGGTCACCCAAGCGGTCACCCAACTGTTGCGTAAAGCCGGGGAATTGGGGGTGGCGGTTCATTTCGACATGGAGCAATATAAGTACAAAAACCTTACCCTTGCCATTCTCCAAGAGGTCTTGCTCGCCGATGAATTTCGCAGTCGGACGGATGTGGGGCTGACGGTGCAGGCGTATTTACAGGAGAGTGAAGCGGATGTGCGGGAACTTGTGGACTGGGTGAAATCCCGGGGCTATCCGGTGACGGTGCGGTTGGTCAAAGGAGCCTATTGGGACCAAGAGGTGATTTGGGCACAACAAAAACACTGGCCTTTGCCGGTTTATCGGCGGAAAAGTTCCACGGATGCCAATTACGAAAAACTCACCCGGTTGCTGTTAGAAAATCATCGGTATCTTTACCCGGCGATTGGCAGTCACAATGTGCGCTCCCAAGCCCATGCCCTAGCGGTTGCGGAAGCCCTAGCGGTGCCCCTCTCTGCCTGGGAATCCCAAGTTTTGTACGGCATGGCGGCTCCCCTAGCGAAAGCATTGGTAGAACGGGGATACCAGGTGCGGATGTACTGTCCCTATGGCGAATTACTGCCGGGGATGAGCTATTTGATTCGGCGGTTGTTGGAAAATACGGCGAATACTTCTTTTTTACGACAACGGTTGGAAAAAACGGATGAATCAGCACTGCTGGCGCCCCCGGCATGGGCAGAACCGACCACACCCTTACCGCAAATTGAATCGTTTGTCGGCACTCCCGATACCAATTTTGCGGAACCTGGTAAGCCGGAGCAATTTCTGGCGGCCATCACCCAGGTCAAATCCCAATTGGGGCAAACGTATGTGCTTCCCCATTGTTCCACCGAACGGCTGTTGGATTCCGTGAATCCAAGTAACCCAACGGAAGTGATTGGGCGGGTGGGTTTGGCTGATGCGACTTCTGTGCAACAAGCTATAGATTTAGCCCAAAAAGCGCAACCCGTGTGGCGGCAAACGCCCTGGCAGCAACGGATGGATTTACTCCTCAAAATTGCCGATAGGTTGGCGGCGCAACGCCCGGAATGGGTGGCGTGGATGGCCTTAGAAGTGGGGAAACCGATCCGGGAAGCGGATGCGGAAGTTTCCGAGGCGATTGATTTTTGTCGCTATTACGCCCAGATGGCCGAGCAATTGGAACGGGGGCACAACTACGACGTGTGGGGGGAAACCAACCGTTATCGCTATCAACCGAAAGGAATTGGGGTGGTGATTGCTCCTTGGAATTATCCCCTGGCGATTTCGGTGGGAATGGTGACGGCGGCGTTGGTCACGGGCAATTGTGTGCTGTATAAACCGGCGGAACAGTCGTCGGTGATTGGGTGCAAAATCAGTCAATTCATTACCGATTTAATCGCCGATTTGGGGCTACCGGCGGGGGTATTTCAGGGGTTGCCCGGTTGGGGGGAAGAAATTGGCCCCCTGTTGGTCACCCATCCGGCGGTGCATTTCATCACGTTTACGGGTTCCCGGCAGGTGGGGTGTCAGATTTATGCCCAGGCGGCGCAACTGGTGCCGGGACAAACGCACCTGAAGCGGGTGGTGGCGGAATTGGGGGGCAAAAATGCGATCATCGTGGATGCCAGTGCGGATTTGGACCAGGCGGTGCAGGGGGTGGTGCAGTCGGCGTTTGGCTATGCGGGGCAAAAATGTTCTGCCTGCTCCCGGGTGATTGTGCTGGAGTCTATTATTCAGCCATTTGTGGAACGGCTGTGGGCGGCGACGGCATCTCTGGTGATTGGGGCGGCGACCGACCCGGCGACGACGGTGGGGCCGGTGATTGATGCGGTAGCTCAGGAGCGTTTGCAGACGGCGATTGCCCAGGCGAAACAGCGGCTGACCCTGGTGGGGGAACGTCCCGCCCCGGCGATGGGTTACTTTGTTGGGCCGACGATTTTTACCGATGTGCCCCCCGATGACCCCCTGGCGCAGGAGGAATGGTTCGGGCCAGTGTTGGCGGTACTGCGGGTGGCGGATTTTGACCAGGCGGTGCAGGTGGCGAATGGCACGGACTATGCCTTAACCGGGGGGCTGTATTCCCGCACCCCTAGCCACATCCAGCGGGCGGCGGAGGAATTGGCTTGCGGTAATCTGTACATCAACCGGGGGATCACCGGGGCGTTGGTGGGACGGCAACCCTTTGGCGGGTTCAAGCTCAGCGGCGTAGGTTCCAAAGCGGGCGGCCCCGACTATCTCCTGCAATTTGTGGACCCCAAGGTGGTCACGGAAAACATTCAACGCCAGGGGTTTGCGCCGGTGGCGGAGGAGTTGTAATGCCCCCAGCGGTGCTACTGCCCGGTTATTTGGCGGGAGCGGCTCCCTACCAGGGGTTGGTGCAGGCGGCTCAGGCGTTGGGGGTGCGGATGCAGGTGGTGCCCCTGCGCTGGTGGGATTGGTTGCCCACCCTGGGCGGTCGGTCGGTTACCCCGATTTTAGAGCGGTTAGACCAAACGATTCAGCAAGTACAAAAGCAGTACCCCGGTGCCAAAATCACCCTGATTGGGCATTCGGCGGGGGGGTGGATCAGCCGGATTTATTTGGGGCAAACGCCCTATGATGGGCGGGTTTGGGAGGGAGTGCGGTGGGTGGATCGTTTGGTTACCTTGGGCACGCCCCACACCAGTCAGGAACGTTGGACACGCCGCAATCTGGACTTTGTCAATACGACCTACCCCGGTGCCTACCACCCGGAAATTGAGTACATTTGCATTGCGGGGCAGGCGGTGCAAGGGCGCAGGGGGACGCTGGCCTACGAGAGTTATCGTTTGACCTGCGGGCAAGGGGACGTGTGGGGGGACGGGATTACACCGGTAGTGGCGGCCCATCTATCCGGGGCGGAAAATATCACTCTGCCCTCGGTCTGGCATTCCCCCCGTTCGCCTGGTCTGTGGTATGGTTCGCCGGAGATTCTCCCCCAGTGGTTGCCCATCCCCACGGCGAGGCTTTAAACCTAATGTTTGGGTAAAATGTTAATAAAACCGAAGCAGGCTAGAAATATATCTAGGAGCCTAGTTTATGACTATTTCTCTCTATGAAACTGATTTCAATCTCTGGTGTGAAGAAACCCTGACAAAACTGAAGGAACGGGATTTTGAGGGTCTTGATATTGGAAATTTAATTGAGGAAATCGCCTCTTTGGCAAGTAGGGATCGGCGAGAACTCCAGAGCCGTTTGGGAGTATTAATCGAACACCTACTGAAGCGTAAATATGTGGATAGTCAATATGATTTTCGGGGTTGGGAACTAACCATGAGAGAACAATTATATCAGCTGAAAATATTGCTTAAACAATCCCCGAGTCTCAAAGGCTACCTAATCGAAGTTTTACCAGAATCCTATCAGTTTGCAATTTCTCAAGTCCAAACTAGCTATCCCCATGTAAACTTCCCAAAAGAGTTTAACCTGGCCATTGATGCAGATGCTTTCCTAAAATGTGTGGAGCGGGATTTAGTGGCTTTTCAATTCAATGGCACTTAAAATCACCAAATCACCTTACGGGCACCTCTACAAATTCAAAGTTAGCGGTCGCCCTTGGTTCTGGGTAATATGGGTATGCCAGCGATGAGATTTATGGTTAGCTCAAATATATCAAATATATAGTATCAAATATATAGTCAAACAGGGTAAGGTTGTCCTATTATAGAATAGATATTTTGGAGAAAAGCGATGGCAAGACCATACAGTTACGATTTGCGTCAAAAAGCAGTCGAAGCGGTCTTAAATGGGGCAAAACTAGTTGAGGTTAGTGAGTTATTTGGTATGAGCAGAAGACCCCTACAAAGATGGTTAAAAATGTGGTCAGAAAGTGGTGATTATCGCCCGAAACAGAACTATCAAAAAGGTCATAGTGCTAAGATCACTGATTTGGAGGAATTTCGCCAATTTGTAGAAGCAAATCAATCAAGGGTTGACGCAAAAAGAAATGGGAGTCATTCTCGGGGTAAGTCATACAACCGTTGGTCAAGCCCTTAAAAAAATCAACTTTACCCGTAAAAAAAACATACTCTTATAAAGAACAAAACGAAGAAGAGCGACAACAATTTATCAAGATGATGAAAGAGGAAAAGAATGAAGATTTAGTCTATGTTGACCAGTCTGGGATGGATAATCGAGATATTTATGAATATGGTTGGGGGCTAAAAGGACAAAGAATATATGGTCAACGACCTGGCAAAAAGAGAGAGAGAATAAGCATGATGAGTGGTTATCATTTAGGGAAATTGGTTGCACCATTTACTTGGATTGGTAGTTGTAATTTGCAAGTATTGATTGCCTGGTTAACAGAGATGTTGTTGCCAACAATTGGAGCAGGGAAGAAAATTGTTTTAGATAATGCAAGTTTTCATCGTTGCCAACTGGTTAGGAAGGTTGTGGAAGCCGCTGGGTGCGAATTGATATATCTACCGAAATACTCTCCCGATTTAAATCCGATTGAGCATCAATGGCATAGAATCAAGCAAAGAGTTAGAAAAACCATGACATCTACAACCCAAAATCTTCATGATCTTATAGATTCAGTCATCTGCTCTATATGCCAACCTTTGCCTGCTTAGCTATATCATGTCAAAAAGTGTCTGTTTTGTCAATAGATGTAAATTCTGCTTATTAATATATACATAACATATATTGATAATGTTGTTCGTAATACAAACATTATTGGAAATGATCTGTTATTTTGAATGAAGCAGATATACCCATAAAAAGCAAACAGCTTTATGCACGAAACCCAAGTTCAGGACATCGGTGAGATTGCCAATTCGCTAACAGAATTTGATCACCCACTCATTGTGGCGGATAGGGAAGGGCGCTGGCTGTGGGTGAATGAGGCGACTGCCCATTTGTTGGGGCGACCTGTGGCGGAGTTGGTGGGGCAATGTGGGGTAACGCTTTTACCGGGATGGCCGCAGGAATATCCCCCCCACACCCTGTTTAAAACCACCTATCAGCATCCTGACGGTAGTACCCGTTCCTTGGCGGTGGAATCAGTGGGTATGTCCATCGTGCCATCGTTGAATGTCTTTATCCTGTATCCCTTGCCTTCCACAGGCTACCTCAAGGAGATGAGTAGCCGCACGCTGTTTAACCTACTGCCAGTGGGGGTGGTGATCACTGATGTGAATGGGGTGGCAGTGGAAGCAAATCCGGCGGCAATGGCACTGTTGGGGTTGAGCGACCCTACCGACTACCAACTGGGGCGCAACCAATGGCAGGTATGGGATGTCCAGGGCAATCCCATTCCCCCAGAGGCTCTGCCTGCGGTGCGGGCATGGCGGGAACATCGGGTGTTGCGGAACCACATCCAAAAAATCAAAACCCCTAATGGCATCGTACGTTGGTTATCCGTGAGTGCTACGCCCCTATCTACGGGTGGGGTAATGGTCACTTATGCGGATATAACGGAACAAAAACGGCTGGAGCAACGTCTGCACCACAAAATGAACCAGGAACACATCCTTAGAAAGGTCGTGCAGGTAATGGACACTTCCCTGGAATTAGGGAAGATTTTTCAAGTGGCGGCGAAAACCATCAGCGCCACCCTGAAGCTGGAAACGTTTATCGTCCAATATTTGCCCGAAGCCAAATGCTGGCAACCGAAAGTTCATGCCCTACCTAACGGCGACTTGGTACCCCCAGGGGCTAACATCCCGGAGCAAAACAATCCCATCTCTGAACAACTTAAGCAAAAGCAAATTGTCCAGGTGGAGGATGCCAAAACCCTCGATGACCCGATTAACCGAGGGATTGCTGAGCGGTATCCAGGGGCATGGCTGGTAGTTCCGCTCATTCATGGGAAAAACGTATGGGGCAGTCTGGCGTTCATCCGTCCCCCGTCCCCTTGGCATGAGGAAGAGGTCACTTTGGCGCAACGACTGAGCAAACAACTGGCGATTGCCATTCACCGGGCAGAAATGCACGAACAGTTGCAGGCTTCCCAACGGCATCTGAGTTTCATGTTGGCTAACTGTCCAGCTAGTATCATTCATTGGCAGTTATTACCGGGCGAACATTGCGTTTGGGAGTACCTTTCCCCCCACACGGAAACCCTCTTAGGTTATCCTGTCCAGACGTTGTATGAGCGACCTGACCGCTGGCAACAGCAGATTTTCCCGGAGGATTGGCAGAGTGAAGTCCTACCCGCCTGGCGCAAATTGCTGGACGGAGAACCGCAGGTGGGGATTTACTATCGCTACCACCATCCCACAGGTGAGGTACGGTGGTTGCATGAGGCGATCACGGTGCAATGTCGTTTTAACGCCACCCATCTGTCGTTGATTTCGGTGATCGTGGATGTGACTGACCAGAAGTTTGCCGAACTGCAAATCGGGGAATTGGCGCGCCTCAACCGGCTCAAGGATGATTTTGTCAGTACGGTGTCCCACGAACTACGCACCCCGCTGACCAATATCCGAATGGCGACCAAGATGCTGGAGTTGGCACTAAAACGTCAAGATTTACTCCCCGCAGACCCCGAAGCGCCTTTGGTGAAATACCTAACCATTCTCAAACAGGAAACCCAACGGGAAATTGACCTGGTGAATGACCTGCTGGATTTGGCACGCCTCGAGGCTAATGCTGCCTGTCCGGTGGGGGAGCCAGTGGATTTGCGGGTATCCCTGCCCTCCTTGGTCACGCCGTTTCAGGAGCGAGCCAGCCAACAGGAACAAACCCTGCATTTGGAATTGGTGGAACCCCTGCCGCCGGTTTGGGTGGAAACAACCGCCTGGACACGGATCATCAACGAATTACTCACCAATGCCTGTAAGTACACCCCGCCGGGGGAAAAAATTCTTGTACAAGCTTTTGCCGCCGAGGAGACCGTGCAGGTACGGGTCATCAACACCGGGGTGGAAATTCCCCCCACCGAACACCAGCGCATTTTTGAGAAGTTTTACCGCATCCCCCAGCACGACCGTTGGCAACACGGGGGCACGGGCTTGGGCTTGGCTTTAGTGAAAAGTCTGGTGGAACGACTGGGCGGGCAGATCACCGTCACCAGCGAGGCGGGACAAACCTGTTTTACCCTCACCCTGCGTCCGGCTAACCAACCCCAGACAGTTTAGATCGGGTGAGAATTCCATATCTCAAGCTCGATCTGATGATCTGTGTGTGAGGCTAATCTCTCTTGAGCAAGTTTTATGTACTTCGGGTCAATTTCATAACCCACATTTCAAAGCCGCAAAAGTGTCGCATTCTAAAATAGAACAGGGGTCGCAGGGGCACCACCCCCGTATTTGGTTCTGCGGAATTTCCGTTCGTTAATCAAGTAGGATTGCTATATATCATGCAGGCGAGGGGGTCTGAGCTTCCAAACGGCGAGGGAAACAATTAGCCCAAGCCTGGCGCATAGCCGCAACGGGCAGGTTCACAATCGGGTCATGGGCAGTCTGAATCACCAGAGCATCGCCGCCGGTCATCCCCCAAAACCCCCAGGCTCCCGGCAATTCTTCCGTAAGATAGCTTTCCCAAACCGAACGGTACTCCGGGGCAACCGTCACCCAAATCCGACTGCCACCCTCTGCAAAAAGAAATTCATCCCAACGGGTTTCTAGCGGTACATTGATAGTAATCTGTACACCACAATCCCCAGCAATTGCCATTTCTGCTAAAGCAATCAAAACACCCCCGTCGCTGACATCGTGCGCCGCCTGCACCCAGCCCTGGGCAATCCCCGTGCGGCAGATGCGTTGTACCCGTTGTTCCTGCGCCAAATCCACCGCTGGCGGACGACCCGTGACCAACCCATGAATGGCAACCAGGTATTCCGACCCACCCAACCCCACCATCGGGGAATCTTGCCCCCAGGGGATACCTAATAAGTACAAACATTGTCCTACTTGCCACTGCATCGTACAGCGACGACGAATATCCGCCACCCGCCCGACCATGCCAACCACCGGGGTGGGATAAATCGCCTGCCCTTGGGTTTCGTTGTACAGGGAAACATTGCCGCCGGTGACGGGAGTGCCCAGTGCCCGACAGGCTGTCGCCAAACCCCGACAAGCCATCGCCAATTGCCAGTAAATTTCCGGCTTTTCCGGACTGCCAAAGTTGAGGTTGTCCGTCACCGCCAGGGGTTCTGCCCCCACACAACTGAGATTTCGGGCGGCTTCCGCCACCATCGCCATTGCCCCCCGCTCCGGGTCGAGCCAGACCCAACGACCATTCCCATCCATCGTGGCGGCTACCCCCAAATGCCCCCGCACCCGCACCACAGCGGCATCCGCCATCCCCGGCAGAATTGCGGTATTGTTTTGCACCTGCTGGTCGTACTGGCGATAAATCCAACGCTTGCTTCCCAGGTTGGGCTGGTCGAACAACGTTAGGACAATATCATTCCAACTGCGCCCCAAAATACCCGCTGGTGTAGCGGGTGGCAGGGCTTCCGGTTGCCATTGCCAGTGGGTTTGGACGGCGAGGGGCGGCTCCGGCAAAATTTCCCGCTCATAGATGGGCGTATGCTCCGTCAAGGCTGGGGCGGGAATCTGCGCCACCACCTGCTGTTTGTAAATGATTTGGACTTCCGGTTCGGCAATCACTTCCCCAGCGATGACCGCCTCCAAGCCCCAGCGGTGAAAAATTGGCAAAACCTCCGCTTCCCGTCCCCGTGCCACCACCAACAGCATCCGTTCCTGGGACTCAGAAAGCATAAATTCCAGGGGGTGCATCCCGGTTTCCCGCACCGGAATCGCATCCAAATCCAGGCGTATCCCGACCCCCCCCTTCGCCGCCATTTCCGAGGTGGCACAGGTCAACCCGGCGGCTCCCATGTCCTGACAGGCGACCACAGCCCCGGTGGCAAAAGCTGTCAAACAGGCTTCGATCAGGCATTTTTCCAAAAAGGGGTCGCCCACCTGCACCGCCGGACGTTGCGCTTGGGTATCCTCCGCCAATTCCGCACTGGCAAAACTGGCACCCCCAATGCCGTCCCGCCCGGTCGTCGCCCCCACATACACCACCGGATTGCCGACCCCCCGTGCCGCCGAGGGCATCACCTGCGGGGTGGACAGAACCCCCAACGCCATGACATTCACCAAAGGGTTGCCATTGTACACCGGGTCGCAGTACACCTCCCCCCCCACCGTCGGCACACCCACGCAATTCCCGTAGTGGCTGATCCCGGCGACAACGCCAGTGAGCAATGCCCGGTTACGGGGCACATTCAGGTCGCCAAAGCGCAGGGAATTCAACAGGGCAATCGGTCGTGCCCCCAGGGTGAAAATGTCCCGCAAAATGCCGCCTACCCCCGTCGCCGCCCCCTGAAACGGCTCCACCGCCGAAGGATGGTTGTGGGATTCCACCTTGAATGCCAGGTACACCCCGCCCAGGTCAACCACGCCCGCATTTTCCCCCGGACCCACCACCACCTGCGCCCCCTGGGTCGGCAATTGTCGCAGGAAGGGTTTGGAATTTTTGTAACAACAATGTTCAGACCACATCACCCCAAACATCCCCAGTTCCAGACGGTTGGGGGGACGGTGCAATTGCTCACAAATCCAGGCGTACTCCTGGGGGGTCAGTCCGGTGCGTGCCAAATCCGGGGGGGTCATGGGGTTTCTTTCTTATAGACTTTGCCCCGGTAGGTGTAGGACTTGCCCTCCTTGCCCTCTTGGGTCTCCTTGGCATCCTTGCCCTCCGGCGGGGGTTGCCCCTCAGCCCGGGTACTGGGATTCATCATCCCCGCTTCATAGGTGCGCCCCCGGTAGTGGAACCGCATCCCCGTTGCCCCGGACAATTCCACCGATTGCGCCACCCGCTCCACCGGCTGGTACACCTGTCCCCGATAGGTGCGTAATTGTGCCACTGATTGTGGTTCATGCAACGTCACTACATCATCTTGATAAAAACGGTACAAAAAATAGCCATCCCGGAAGGCTTGGTCATCGGCAACGTGGTGAATGATGTTGCGTGCCACCAGGGTTTGCCCCAGTTGAATCGCCTGTTGCCGCCCGACCCCCAGGTTTTTCATCAACCAGGTCACCAATTCGGAACCCACAAAACAGCGGGGATAAACCCGCAAAAGATAGCGGCGGTCGCGAATGTCCAATCCCCCTTCCCCCCGCAGCCGTTGCAGTAATTCATCCCCGTCCAGGGTGGGGAGACCCGTATCGCCCCCCGTTGGTGCCATCAGGGCTTCCAAGTCATTCAGCACCGCATCCGCATCCGGGTACCGTTCATCCAAAGCGGGCAGTAGCATCCGGTCAATGATCTGCGCCAACCCATCGCTCACGGTGGTCAAGGAACGCCATTGCCAGCAGTGGCGACCGGGGTCAATCAGTTTTTGCGGGGGGCAACCGGTCAACAACACCGCACAGGTGGCTCCCAGGGCATAAACATCCGAAGCGGGCACCGCCTGCAACCCGTAGGTTTGTTCCGGGGGGGAATAAATCGGGCTACCGATATTGGTCAGGTCAACCTGGGTGTTGGGCGAATGTACCGCCTGCTTCACCGCCCCAAAATCCAGGAGATACAACGTGCCGTTTTCGTGGCACATGATATTCGCCGGTTTAATATCCCGATGCACCACATTATGCCGGTGAATAAACGACAAAACCCCTAGCAGGGAGCGCAAAATTTCGGTGACTTCCGTTTCGTTGAGCCGCCCCTGCCGCCGCACCACCTTATCTAAATCTTCCCCCGGAATGTACTCCTGCACCAAATAAAAATATTCCTCCTCCTGCGCCCCATTGGTTGACGGCACACTCAAATCAAAAGAAGCAAATAAATAGGGAATTTGCGGGTGGGTGCCCAGGGCTTCCAGCACCTCCGCTTCCCGGTGAAATAATCTCTGCGCCGTTTCCAGGTCGGTATTGTCAAATTTCGCCGTCCGCAATTGCTTCACCACACAGAGCCGTTGCGCTGGCGTGAATAGGTCTTTCGCCAAATAGGTGCGACCAAATCCCCCCTGGGCAAGCAGTTTTTGGGGTAAATAACGACCCAACAGCACCAGGGGCATCCCACAAGCGGCACAGGTAAGATGCAACAGTTGATTGCGCTCCACCGTCTCCAGGCGATTTTGGGGTTGACTACAGGTGGGGCGGGTGCAATAGGCATCCATAGGGAGCAGGGGGATACGGCAGTAATTATAGTTATGGTCTATTGTACCGGTTCCTTCCGATTTGCGCTGATTTGCCGGGTCAAACCGAGCCATAATAATCTTAAAAACCCGTGCACAATGATGCCCAATTCCCCAATTGCCCCTGGCACCCCCTACGAAGGCAAAGCCAAAATTCTCACTCCCACCGCCACCCCGGGAATTTGGCAAATATTTTTCAAAGACGATGCCACCGCCTTCAATGCCCAAAAACGGGGGGAAATTCGGGGCAAGGGGGAAATCAACTGCACCATTAGCAGTCATTTGTTCCAGTTTTTAGAACATCAGGGCATCCCCACCCATTTTGTCCGGCAAACGGCTCCCAATTGTATGGAAGTCCACGCCCTCACAATGTTTGCCCTAGAAGTCGTGGTGCGGAACCGGGCGGCAGGCAGTCTCTGTCGGGAAACCGGCTTACCCCTGGGGCTGGAACTCGCTCCCCCTCTGGTGGAATTTTATTACAAAAACGATGCCCTAGGCGACCCCTTGCTCACCCCCGACCGCCTGCGTTTGCTGAATTTGGCAACCCCACAGCAGGTGCAAACCCTGACGGAGATGGCGCAACAGATTAACGGGCATCTGTGTCGGTTTTTTGCGGAATGCGGTATCCTGCTGATAGACTTCAAGCTGGAGTTTGGCTGGAATGACCACGGACAGGTGATTCTGGCGGATGAGATCAGCCCCGATACCTGTCGGCTGTGGTTGGCGGGGGAATCGGACCCGGTACAGCGGGTGGTGGATAAGGATCGCTTTCGCCATGACCTGGGTGGAGTAGAATCAGCCTACCAACTGGTCTTGGAACGGGTGCTCCGGCGGTAATGCCGTCCTGACGGTTCATGCTCCTTCGATGTGTGGTGTGATATGCGCTCCTGGGTTGTAACGGCGGGTTTGACAATGGCGGTGGTTCAGACTCCCGCCGCTTGGGCAGAGATGGTGCCGGAGGTAATGCCATCCCCGGTTCCCGAACGGACGGTGGGGGTTTCCCAGCACCCGGAGGCGGTGGAGATGGTACGGCTGTTGACCAGTCCCTCGAGGCAATCCCCGGTTTTGGGGCGGGTGGCCCAGGCGACTCCCCCGGAATCCCCAGCCCCGGAGCCGGAACCCCGGGTATTGGTGGCGGAGGTTTTGGTGGAAGGGGCGGCGGACGGGCAGTTATTGGATGCGGTGTATGGGGCGATTCGTACCCGCCCTGGGTTTACCACCACCCGGAGCCAACTGCAGCGGGACATTGATGCGGTATTTGCCACCGGCTGGTTCCAGAATGTGCAGGCGACGCCGGAGGACACGCCCCTGGGGGTGCGGATTCGCTTTGTGGTGCAACCCAACCCGGTGTTAAAACAGGTGAATTTGGTGGGGATTAAAGTCCTGCCCCAGGAGGTGGCGGATGAGGTGTTTACCCCCTTGTACGGGGAGGTGTTGAATTTCCGCAGTTTGCAACAGGGGATTCAGCGGGTCAACGAATGGTACAAGCAAAATAATTATCCCCTGGGGCAGGTGGTGGGGAGTCCCAAGGTGGGGCCCGATGGGGTGGTGACCCTGGAGGTGGCGGAAGGGGTGATTGCGGATATTAAAATCAATTACCTCAATGCTAAGGACGAGCAGGTGAAGGGCAAAACCAAGCCCTATATCATTCTGCGGGAGTTGCAACAGCGACCCGGGGATGTATTCAACGAGAAAAAGGCGCAGGCGGATTTGCAAACCCTGTTTGGGCTGGGGATTTTTGAGGATGTGAAGCTGAACCTGGAACCGGCGGAAGACCCCCGCAAGGCAGTGGTGGTTTTAACCATTGTGGAAGCCCGCACCGGGTCGATCAACTTTGGGGCAGGGTACAGCACCGCAACGGGCATTTTTGGGACGGTGGGATATACGGAGCGGAACTTCGGGGGGCGCCGCCAAACCCTGACCGCCAATATCCAGGGGGGGGAACGGGATATTTTGTTTGATGTGAATTTCCGGGACCCCTGGCTGGCGTTTGACCCCGGGCGCACGTCATTGTCGGTGAGCGTGTTCAATCGGTTGGCGTTTTCCTATATCTTCAGCGGCGGGGAACAGAAGGTGGATTTGCCGAATGGGGATTCTCCTCGCATCAACCGGTTGGGGGCGATCATTGACTTTAGTCGCCCCTTTCCGGGGAATTGGCGGGGGACAGCGGGGATCAGCTACCAGCGGGTGTCCATTTTGGATGCGAGCAACCGGGTTTCGCCGGTGGATGAATTTGGCAACCAACTCGCCGCCAGCCCGACGGGGATTGATGACCTGTTGCAGGTGAATGTGGGGGTCGCCAAGGACCAGCGGGACAATCCGGGAGACCCAACCCGGGGGTGGCTGTTCCGGGCGGGGTATAGTCAGGCTCTGCCGGTGGGGTCGGGGAACATCTCCCAGAGCCGGTTCCGGGTGGGCTACAGCCATTACATCCCGGCGAAATTGTTGCGCTTCCAACGGGATAAGGTAGAGGTGTTTGCCTTTAATGTGCAGGCGGGGACGATTTTGGGGAAGATGGCTCCCTACGAGGCGTTTAGTTTGGGGGGGGCGGATTCGGTGCGGGGCTGGGGCGAAGGGGAAGTGGGCACAGGTCGCAGTTTCTTCCAGGCAACGGCGGAGTACCGGTTCCCCATTTTTAGCGTGGTGCGGGGGGCGTTGTTTGTGGATTACGGTACCACGTTGGGAAGTCAAGGGGAGGTGCCCGGCGATCCGGGCGGGATTCGCAAAAAACCGGGGCAGGGTTTGGGCTACGGGATAGGGGTGCGGATTGTCACCCCCCTGCTGGGCAATCTGCGGGTGGATTTTGGTTGGAATGACCTTGGCGGCAATCAGATTACCTTTGGGGTGGGTGAACGGTTCTAATGGGGGAACGACTGACCCTGAGTGGTGTAGGGCTACATACGGGGCAAACCACCACGGTTACCTTAGAACGGTCTAACCCCGGTAGTGGACGGGTTTTTTATGTGGAGGATCAGCCCATTCCTGCCCTGGTCAGTCATGTCCAACCGAGTAGCTTGTGTACGACATTAGTACAAAATAATCATAAAATTCATACGGTAGAACACTTGTTGGCGGCGTTGGTGGGGTTGGGCATCCCGGATGTGGCGATCCATGTGACGGGGGGGGAAGTGCCCCTGTTGGATGGTTCGGCGTTGCCCTGGGTGGAGTTGTTGCGGGGCTGGGGGGCGGGACAACCGTTGGTGCAGGGGGCGATTACGGAGCCGGTGGTGGTGCAGGAGGGGGAACGTTTTGTCTGTGCGCTACCCGCTGAGGAATTGACCTTCACCTATGGGATTGATTTCCCGGATTACCCGGCGATTGGTCGTCAGTGGTTGACCTGGGTGCCGGGGCGGGAGGATTTTGGCACGGTCATTGCCCCTGCCCGTACCTTTGGCTTGGCGGATCAGATTGCCCAGTTGCAAGCCCAGGGGTTGATCCAGGGGGGCAGTTTGGCGAATGCCCTGGTGTGTGACCGGGAGCGGGGGTGGCTGAATCCCCCTTTGCGGTTTGCGGATGAGCCGGTGCGCCACAAGCTGTTGGATTTTTTGGGGGATTTGGGATTGCTGGGGGCGTTACCCCGGGGGCATTTTTTGGCGTATAAGGCGGGGCATCGCCTGCATACCCAGTTGGCGGCACAGTTACCCCTTTCCCCGAGCAGGACGGTATGATGATTAATATGTATGTAATTAAGTTGTCCCATCCCCATGACCGATAGCTTGCCTGAACCAGCCCTATCCCCGGATCAAAGTACAGAACTGCCCCCGGCGAATCGTTTTCCCGCTGAAGTGAGTGCCCGGATTTGTCGCCACATGAACCAAGACCACAGCGATGCGGTATTGCTTTATGCCCAGGGGTTGGCGGGGTTGCGGACGGCGACGGCGGCTCAGATGGAAGCGATTGACTGCGAGGGGATGGATTTGGTGGTTTGGGCGGGGGAGGAGCAAACGGCGATTCGGATTGAATTTCAGTCCCCCCTGGGTGGCTCACAGGATGCCCACCGCCATCTGGTTGACCTGGTGCAACAGGCACGGCACCAATTGACCGACTGATGAAGTTTGGGCATGGGTGGACGACGGGGTGGGGCAATACCCTGTTAACCCTACTGTTGGCGGTAGTGCTGGCGGCGGTCATTCGCTGGGCAGTGGCGGAACCCCGGTACATTCCCTCTGGCTCCATGTTGCCTACCCTACAACTGGGGGATCGGTTGGTGGTGGAAAAAATTTCCCACTATTGGCGGGACTGGCAGAGGGGGGATATTGTGGTGTTTGCGCCGCCTCCGGCTTTGGTGAGTCTGGGATATGATCCGGACAATGTACTCATTAAACGGGTGGTCGCCCTACCGGGGGAAACGGTGGAGGTGAAAGAGGGGCGGGTGTGGGTGAATGGGGCACCCTTGGCGGAACCCTACGGGGCAACCCCGGCGGAATACACTTGGGGACCAGCGGTGGTGCCACCCGGTTGTGTTTTTGTGTTGGGGGACAACCGCAATGCCAGCAATGATTCCCATGTGTGGGGCTTTTTGGATGAACGGCTGATCCTGGGGCGGGCGTGGGTGCGGTTTTGGCCGTGGCCGGTGCGGCGGTATGCGGCGAGGGAGGAAGTGATGCTTTTGGGGATGGGGACACCCCCGTTTGGGTAAGGTGGCAATTGATATAGCAATCCTACTTGATTAACAAACAGAAATTCTCCAGAACCAAGTACGGGGGCGGTGCCCTTGCGACCCCTATCTCATTCTCATTTAGGATCGCTATATATCTGGATGCAGAAACACCAAAATCTAATGGGCAATTTCTACACATTCAAACCAGTTTTATCCGCTATATCCAGGGCAATGCTGAGGGGTACAGGGAGAACCGATAAACGATTTCCTGGTCGAATCACCAGGAATTCATCGGGTTTGTAATGTTGGCGCAAATCCGCCAGAGTCAAAGGGGCAACACAGGTTTGCAGATAACCCACTTCCACCGTCCACCAGCGCGGTTGATCCCGGGAAGATTTGGGGTCATAATAGGAGCTATTGGGGTCAAATTGGGTGGGGTCAACTAAGTTAATTTGCGTAATTTCCATCAAACCAAAAATACCTGGTGGGTCTGCATTGGAATGGTAGAAAAATGCCCGTTCTCCCAAACGCATCTGTTGCAAAAAATTGCGGGCTTGATAATTGCGTACCCCATCCCAAATCGTGCGCCCATCCCGTTTGAGGTCGTCAATGCTGTACACATTGGGTTCGGATTTCATTAACCAATAAGCCATCGCCGCTCTAGGGCATCTCTATTTATTTGAGCCAACTATAGCAATCCTACTTGATTTACAAACAGAAATGCTCCAGAACCAAGGACGGGGGCGGTGCCCCTGCGACCGCTAACTTTGCATTGATGGAGGTGCCCTCCCGTAAAATTACCTCCCGTGTGCCATAGGGTTCCCGCTTCCCCAAATTTGTTACAATCAAACCCATGACCCAATCCCCACCCTCTCCCCGCAAACCCGATTGGCTCCGGGTAAAATTAGGTCAAGGACCCGTGTTTGGTCAGGTCAAACATTTATTACGGGATTTGCAGTTAAATACAGTCTGCGAAGAAGCCTCCTGCCCGAATATTGGGGAATGTTTCAGCCAGGGTACCGCCACTTTTTTGATCCTGGGACCTGCCTGCACCCGGGCGTGCCCCTACTGCGATATTGATTTTGTGAAAAAACCCCCGGCACTCGACCCGGAAGAACCCCGGCGACTAGCCGAAGCCGTCAAACGCTTAAATCTGCACCACGTCGTCATTACTTCCGTCAACCGGGATGACCTGCCCGATGGGGGTGCGGAACAATTTGTCAAATGTATTCACAGTGTCAGAACCCTGTGCCCGCAAACCACCATTGAAGTCCTGATCCCCGACCTGTGCGGCAATTGGGAAGCCTTGCAAATGATTATCCGTGCCCAGCCCGATGTCCTGAATCACAATACGGAAACCGTGCCCCGTTTGTACCGCCGGGTGCGTCCCCAAGGGGAATACAACCGCAGTTTATTGTTATTACGCAAGACCCGGGAATTGCGCCCCCAAATTTACACCAAATCCGGCTTGATGGTGGGCTTGGGGGAAACCTGGGAAGAGGTGGTGCAGGTGATGCAGGATTTACGGCAGGTGGACTGCGACATCCTTACCCTGGGGCAGTATTTGCAACCCAGCCCCAAGCATTTGCCCGTTGCCCGCTATGTCCCCCCGCCGGAATTTGACCAGTGGCGCGCGGTGGGAGAAGGGATGGGCTTTTTGCAGGTGGTGGCGTCCCCCTTGACCCGCAGTTCCTACCATGCGGCGGAAGTCAAAAACTTGATGCGCCGTTATCCCCGCCCGGCTCCCTCTAGTTCAGCCAGTTAAATACGGGGTGAAGCAAGATGACGAGAGCCTTTAACGTGATTATCGAACGGGATGCCGAAGGTTACTTTGTCGCCAGTGTCCCTGAATTGCGGGGCTGTCATACCCAAGCGAAATCCTTGGATACCTTGATGGAACGTATTCGGGAAGCCATTGAGTTGTGCCTAGAAGTGGAAGGTGAAACGCTCTCACCTCAGGAATTTATCGGCGTTCAACGCATTTGGGTTGACGGATGACCAGACTGCCGCGCATCAAGGGGCAAGAACTGATTGGTGCGTTGCGTCAGGCTGGTTTTGCAGTGATTCGTGTCAAGGGTAGCCATCACTTTTGGCAACATGCCGACGGACGCTGTACGATTGTTCCCGTTCATCGGACTTTTGGGAGAGTAGGCTCTTTTTCCCAGATATGTCACGCCCACTTCCCTCCCGCCAACCCAGCCAGCTAAGTACGTCATAAGCAAGAGTAAGCATTTGTGCCCAGACAATCGGGAATCATTAGCCAAACTAATCCCACCTATGCTAAACATTCATGGGTGGATGATTGCCAAGGGGGACACCGAAGATTTATGCTGAAAACTGAAGTAAGCTAAGTTCGCTATCCCCGTCCCTATCAGGGTTTGAGCGAGTAGCCATTCTTATGATTGACAAACATTTTTTGTCAATTGTAACTCGATTTTTACGTTATGCAACAAAGGAGTCACGTTCATGCCGATTGCAGTGGGAATGATTGAAACCAAGGGGTTTCCGGCGGTGGTGGAAGCCGCGGATGCGATGGTAAAGGCAGCCAGGGTCACCTTGGTGGGTTACGAGAAGATTGGAAGCGGGCGGGTGACGGTGATCGTCCGGGGGGATGTGTCCGAGGTGCAAGCGTCCGTGTCCGCGGGGATTGAGTCCGCCAAGCGGGTCGCCGGGGGGGAAGTCCTGTCCCATCACATCATTGCCCGTCCCCACGAAAATTTGGAGTACGTTCTGCCCATCCGTTATACCCCGGAAGTGGAACAGTTTCGGGTTTAGTTAACCACGGTACATTAGGAGTAGGAAGTAATGGCAATTGCAGTAGGAATGATTGAAACCCTGGGGTTTCCGGCGGTGGTGGAAGCCGCCGATGCGATGGTGAAAGCGGCGCGGGTCACCCTGGTGGGCTACGAGAAGATCGGCAGTGGTCGGGTGACGGTGACGGTGCGGGGGGATGTGTCCGAGGTGCAAGCGTCGGTCGCCGCCGGGATTGAGTCCGTCAAGCGGGTGGCGGGGGGGCAGATGTTGTCCCACCACATTATTGCCCGTCCCCACGAAAACCTGGAATATGTCCTGCCCATCCGTTATACGGAGCAGGTGCAACAGTTCCGGGAAGATGCCACGAATATCCGTCCTTACCTGCGTCCCTAATGCAGATTGGGCGGGTGGCAGGTACGGTGGTCAGCACCCAAAAAGAACCCACGCTCCAGGGGGTGAAATTCCTCCTGGTGCAATTGGTGGACCTCCAGGGGCAACTCACTTCCGGGTATCAGGTCGCCGCCGACCGGGTGGGCGCCGGGGTCGATGAGTGGGTGCTGGTGACCGAAGGGAGTTCGGCTCGGAAAATTGACCGGGGCGAGGCTCTGCCGGTGGATGCCGCCGTGATTGGCATCATTGATACGGTGACAGTTGCAGGACAATTGCTGTACAGCAAGCGGGCGCAGGCTCGCAGTTAAAACCAGCGTTGAGTTTACTGATGTTGCGTTGAGGCATGGTTATGGTAGTGCGTAGTGCGGCGGCTCCCCCCACCCCTTGGTCAAAGACCTTGGCGGAACCGCAGATTGACCCGACGGCTTTTGTCCATTCGTTCTCCAACATCATTGGGGATGTGCGGATTGGGGCGGAGGTGTTGGTGGCACCGGGGACTTCGATTCGTGCGGATGAGGGGAGTCCGTTTTACATTGGGGCGGGGAGCAATGTGCAGGATGGGGTGATCATCCACGGTCTGGAGCAGGGACGGGTGACGGGGGATGATGGGCAAGCCTATTCCGTGTGGATTGGCGAGGACAGTTCGATTACCCACGGGGTGTTGGTGCATGGACCGGCGTATGTGGGCAAAAATTGTTTCATCGGCTTTCGTTCCACCATCTTCAACGCCCGGGTGAATGATGGCTGTATCGTGATGATGCACTGCCTGATCCAGGATGTGGAAATTCCGGCGGGGCGGTATGTGGCTTCCGGGAGCGTCATCACCACCCAACAGCAGGCGGATCGGCTCCCACCGGTGCGTGCGGAGGATGTGGCGTTTGCCCAGCACGTGGTGGGGATCAATGATGCCCTGCGGGCGGGGTATCGCTGTGCCGCCAATATTGAATGTATTGCGCCCTTAAAACAAGGATTATCTATGGGTCATGGCAGTAATGGTTATGGGGGACGCACCCGGTTGGCTCCCCAGGTGGTGGCGCAGGTGCAACAGTGGTTGAGCCAGGGGTATCGGATTGGCACGGAACACGCGGACGAACGGCGGTTTAAGACCAGTTCCTGGCGCAGTTGCAGTCCGATTGCGGCGACCCATCTGCCGGAGGTGATCCAGGCGCTGGAAGCCTGTTTACAAGAACATGAGGGGGAATATGTGCGGTTGTTGGGGATTGACCCCAAGGGGAAAAGACGGGTGGGAGAGCAGGTGATTCAACGCCCGGGGGATAGGCTCACCGCCGCCCCCTCCCATTCGTTTACGGCATCTACGCCTTCATCTACGTCCTCTGCGGCTCCCGTCACGCCCAAAGCCCAGGTGACCAACAGTTCCCTGGCTCCCGACCTCACCCAGCAGGTGCGGCAATGGTTGGGGCAGGGGTATCGCATTGGGGCGGAAGTGGCTGACCCCCGGCGGTTCAAGACCAGTTCCTGGGTGAGTGCGAGTTTGCCCGCCTCCCGCAATGAATACGAGGTGGTGGCGGCGATTGAAGCCCTTTTGAGTGAATCCAGGGGAGATTATGTGCGCTTGATTGCCATTGACCCGAAATCGAAACGCCGGGTGAGTGAACAGATTATCCAGCGTCCCCAGGGGAGTCCCACCCCTACGACCACCCGGACGACGACCTTTGCCGCCAGTACCACCCTGTCTTCTGGGGCGAACCCTGCGGTTGGGACGATGGGGCAACAGGTGCGCCAATGGCTGATGCAGGGCTATCGGATTGGGGCGGAGGTGGCGGATCCCCGGCGGTTTAAGACCAGTTCCTGGCTGAGTGTGAGTTTGCCCAGCAGTAGCCACGAGGGGGAAATCACGGCAGCGATTGAGAACCTCCTGCGGGAATCGCCGGGGGATTACGTGCGCTTGATTGCCATTGACCCGAAATCCAAACGGCGGGTGAGTGAACAGATTATCCAGCGTCCCCAGGGGGCAACCCCACCGACTCCGGCACCGGCAAGTAGTCCCACGGTGAACCCGACGGCAACGGCTCCCGCCAGTGGGTTAGATGGGGCAGTGGTCGCCAAGGTGCGGCAGTTGCTCGCCCAGGGGTATCGGGTGGGGGCGGAACACGCCGATGTGCGCCGGTTCAAGACCGGTTCCTGGTTGGGGTGTGCCCTACCCGCCAGCCAGCGGGAGGGGGAGGTTTTATCCGCCCTCGCCACTGTCCTCCGGGACTACCAGGGGGAATACGTGCGCCTGCTGGGCATTGACCCCAAGGCGAAACGCCGGGTACTTGAACATATCATCCAGAAGCCCTAACGTGCTGACCATTCCCGCCCCGGTTCAGACCAGTCCCCATTTCCAGGGGGAGGTACACCTTGACCCCCAGGCGGTGGTGGCTCCAGGGGTTTGCCTCATTGCCAATCCGGGCAGTCGGATTCAGATCGGGGCAGGGGTGTGTTTGGGAATGGGCACGATCCTCCACGCCCACGGGGAAGGGATTGTGCTGGAAACGGGCGTGATTGTCGGGGCGGGGGTGTTGCTGATCGGCACGGTGCGGGTGGGGGCGCAAAGCTGTATTGGTTCTGCCAGTACGGTGTATAACACCACCATTGCCCCTGGTCAGGTGATTGCTCCTGGCTCCCTGCTGGGGGAAACCGGGCGGGCAACCTTGGAGGAGGCGGGCACACCAGCGGTTCCCGAACCACCGGCACCCCCCCCCCAACCAACCGAGGAAACCATTGTGGTGGAAACCGCCCAGGCAACGCAACCTCAGCCCACGGTGGTGGGGTTACAGTACTTCAACCAACTGCGGGTCACCCTGCGCACTAGGGGGGGCTGATGATTGCGATTGATTGCGCTCTTTGGCAGGATATAACAATTTTTGGTAGAAATTGGGGGGTGACTGCTTCGTTCTGTTAACTTTTTAGATACGAGTTTTTGAGGCGACTGCTGTGGATAAAATTAATCGCTATCGGTTCGTGTGTACCTTGACCTTTGGGGACATCTACGGTCAGGTGATTGCCTGGTTGGTGGTCATTTTTCTGAGTCTGGCGGTGTCCCTGTCGTTTTTGTCAACCAGTCCTGTTTTTGCCCTCGCCGCTGTGGGCTTAATTTTGGTGCTGTCCCTGCCCTTTTTGTTGTTTGCCTTTGTCACGACTTTGTTTAGCCATGTGGAGATGTATGCCGTCGAATCTGCCCTACAAACCCAGCGGGGACGGACGACCAAGGAAACCCCGGCGGCTCCCACCGAGGTGACGGCTTAGGCATGGCGGGGGGTTTGCTGATTCCCCACGGGCGAGGGTCGGTAACCCAGGGTTGGCGCAAAGTGGTGATTGTGGGCACGGGTCAGGTGGGGGTAGCCTGTGCTTTGACGATGGCGGTGCGGCAACGGGCGGATGAATTGGTGTTGATTGATGCGGATGGTCTGCGGGCGGAAGGGGAAGCCCTGGACTTGCAGCACGGTCTGCCCTTTGGGGAACCCCTGCGGGTGCGCTCGGGCGGCTATGGGGATGCGGTCGGTGCCCAGGTGGTGGTGATTACGGCGGGGGCACGGCGGGGAGCGGATGAAAGCCGTTTGGTTTTGCTGAAAAAAAATGCGGACATCCTGCGGGCGATTGTTGGGGAATTAACGTCCGTCTGTAGCGAGGCGGTCTGGGTGGTGGTGAGCAACCCGGTGGATGTGATGAGCTACTGCGCCTGGAAATGGTCGGGACTGCCCAAGGAGCGGGTGGTGGGTTCGGGCACGTTGTTAGATATGGCGCGCTGGCAAGGGATTTTGGCGCAGAACTTGGGGGTGGCGGCGAGCAGTATTCAGGCGCCGGTGCTGGGCGAACATGGGGACAAGGCGGTGCCCCTGTGGAGTCGGGTGACGGTGGGGGGTGCCCCCTGGGAGATTCCCACCTCGGAACGGGAGGCGTTGTGGAACCAAGTTTTGCGGGCGGGGCAGGAAGTAATTCGGCGCAAAGGCAATACTTCGTCTGGCATTGCCCTGGCGGTGGATCATCTGGTGGGGGCAATTTTAGGGCATCAGGAGCGGGTTTTGCCGGTCAGTTGTCTGGCGCAGGGCTATTACGGTTTGGGGGAAGTTTATCTGAGTTTGTTAACCGTGGTGAACCGGCAAGGGGTCAGTCGGGTGGTGAATCTCCCTTTGAATGAGCAGGAATACCAGGGGTTACAGGCGGCGGCGCAGGTGCTCCAGCAGGCTCAGGCTGAGCTTAGTGAGTCTTAGGTTAATCTGGGTTAATTTCAGCGCATAATCTCAGCCATCATCCGTTCTGCCTGTTGCCAATAAGACCCGCCGAATAAATTGAAATGATTCAAAATATGATAGAGATTATAGATAATTTTACGCTCAGCATACCCATCGGCGAGTGCCCATTCCGATTGATAGCCTCGATAAAATTCCGGGGAAAATCCACCGAATAGTTCACTCATCGCCACATCTACTTCCCGATGTCCATAGTAAACCGCCGGGTCAAACATCACCGGTTCACCCGCCGACGTAAAAGCCACATTGCCACCCCATAAATCCCCATGCACCAAAACCGGTTCCACCTTGGTTAAATTCAATACCTGACGCACTCGGTTCAATAGCTTTTCCGTATGGGGGAAATGTCCCCCCCGCCGTCGGGCTAACTGCAATTGATACCCCAAACGACACTTACAAAAAAAATCCGCCCAATCAGAATGCCAATCATTTTTTTGTGGCGTAGCACCGATATAATTATCCCGCTCCCAGCCAAACTGTTGCCCTACACTTTGACGGTGCATTTGCGCCAATTGTTGCCCCATGAGATACCAATTTCCCCGTTGGGCTAAGGTTAAAAACTCCAAAATCAGATAGGCTTGCCCATCAACGGTTCCCCACCCAATGACCTGGGGAATTTTCAGACAATTCACTGCCCCGAGCGCCTGCAAACCCAGGGCTTCGGTGATGAATAAATCCAGTTGGGATTCCCGATTAATTTTGATGAAAAATTGCCGTTCCCCATCGCTGACAACTTGATTTTCATGGATACAACCTCCCCCGCGACTGCCCTGGGGTGTACCCGCAAAAGGTTGACCAGTTATTTGTGAAATCCGTTGGTTAATTTCCCGCCAAAAATTCATGATTTTGGTTGCAATTGTTCTAAAAATTTTTGGGTAATCAGACCGGGATGTTCAGCCGTCATAATCGCTCGGACGACCGCAATCCGTTTAACTCCCGCTTGTAACACTGTTGCACAATTATCCAAATCAATGCCCCCAATGGCAAACCAGGGCTTCTGCCAAGTGCGAGCAACGTGCGCCACATAATCCCAGCCCGCCGGAGGTTTCCCCGCCTTGGTCGGCGTCGCATAGATGGGTCCAACCCCCACATAGTCCGCACCGCCGCTGATGGCTCGTTCTAGTTCATCGGGATTAGTGGTTGAACAGCCAATAAGGCGCTGATGTCCGAGTAGTTTGCGGGCGATGGGTAAGGGCATATCCTGTTGACCCAAATGCACCCCATCCGCATTCACCGCCAGGGCAATATCCACCCGGTCATTGACAATAAATAGGGCATTATATTCATGGCACAAAGCACAGAGTTTCTCGGCAATTTCATAACGATAATTGTCCGTTTGTTCCTTGTCTCGGTATTGCACCAGGTTCAAACCTGATTGCAAAGCAGATTCGACAACAGTAAATAGATTGGGACAGGGGGAAGTAATTAAATATAAGTAGGCTTGTGCTAATTTTTGCTGGCGTGGGTGGGCAAGTAAATTACTTTCTAGCTGATAAATTTGGTAGCGCAATTGTTTCATCGTTTGGGATAGATTTTCATCTAGTAATTTCCCATATTCTTCTAATACCCGCAGGGCTTCTTGAATCCGACAAAAATTCGCCCGTAATACGGATTGAATGTTATCTCGCCGGGTCTCTTGGGGATGGCTTAAGGATGTACCCACATCCCCATCCGTATTGCGCGCTGTCCGAAATTCAGGACGATGCCAACGAGCCAGTTCCTGCCGATAGTTTTTGCATAATTCCGCCGTATGGGACTGGTTCAAACCGAAGCGACACCATTCCTCAATCACCCGCAACCCTTCCCTGGCTCGGTCAAGATTGGCATCTAAAATCCGCTGGGTAATTTCTAAATCATACATGAGGCTACCTCTATTTTTATTGGTAAAGAAAATTATCTCTCTAATGTGCCAATCGCTTAGATAACCTAACCATTGTTACTAAAAGACGGGAATTACATCCATGCGACCAGATATTTTGCATTACTAGAATTACTCTTCAGGAATAATTTAATCAGCAAATGAGCAACACTTCATCCCCAATTTTAGCACCTAAACGTCTCGCCGCATGACCCTGATGACAAGCGATTTCCACATAGCCATGACTGCCCACTAACGCCACCAATTCCCCCACCGGCACCGCCCCGTAATGCGTCCCCCAAGGGATGGTGATGTCCCGCCATTGGACGTGCGGCAGAGGGTTCAGCGGCACTTGGCTCGCCGGAATGGTACTGATCAAATTCCCAAAACGGTCAATGTATTGGATATGCCCCCGCCAACCGGTGGGTGTTGCAATGGGTCGCACCAATTGCCCCGTGACCAGGGTTTGGGGGTCGAGGGGTGCCCCGATTTCCCCCAGCGGGATGCCCCGACTCAAATGTGCCGCCACCGGCGCAAAAATGTCCCGCCCATGAAACGTCTGGCTCGGCTGGGGCGTTCGCCAATAGGTCGGGTTATTTAATTCAACCACTGCCTGCACCTGGGGGAATAGGGGCTGTAACACCCCATTATCCGGCGCAACATAGGTGCCTGTCGGGGTCTGGAGGGCAATCGGTCGCCGGGTTCCCCCCACCCCAGGGTCAACAATGACAACGTAGATCGTGCCTGGGGGAAAGTAGGGTGTCGCCTGCGTCAACAAAAACTGTGCCGCCGCCCATTCGTAGGGGGGGAGGTCATGGCTGAGGTCAATCATCTGGGCTTGGGGCGCAATACCCAAAATCACCCCCTTGACCACGCCCACATAATGGTCTTGTCCGCCAAAATCCGTGAGTAACACAATCGCTGGCATGGGTCACCGCCGGAGCAAGCAACGGGGCAAACTAACGGGGCAAACTAATTGTGCCAAAATCGGTACGTCGAGAATGTTAAGATACACTCGTTCACACCCGGTTTTAATCCTATGTTGGCTCTGAAATACACCGTTTATGCGACCGTTGCCTTTTTTGGGCTGTTGTTTGTGTTTGGGTTACTGTCTTCTGACCCGTCCCGCAATCCCAAGCGTCGTGATTTGGAGTAACGTCCGGCTGTTGGTGATCTAAACCCAATTCGGGTGGTGTGAGGTTCGCTATCTAATGCCATATTTTGCCCCCATTCCCCCGGGAACCACGTCCCAGGCGGTTGCCCTGCAGGATGTCCGTCCCGCTTCCACTCAGGACATTGACTATACATCTTTGCCCGCTTGGGAACGGATTGTGCAGGCGATTGACCCGAAAGGGCGGGTGGAGGTGGATGCGAACCGGCAGACCTTTAATGAGCAGACCCAGGTGTTTACCGCTACGGGGAATGTGGTCATGCGCTACCGGGGGGCGGTGCTGGAGGCGGATGAAATTGAAGTTAACCTAATTACCCGTAAGGCTACCGCTACGGGGGAAGAGGTGGTCTTAACCCGGGGCGAGCAGGTACTGCGGGGGAAACGCCTGGATTACGACCTGGATGCGGAAAGTGGGGTCTTTTACCAGGTGCGGGGGGGAGTGCGGCTCCAAGAGGCGGATCGGGATACCAATTTGATAGATGCCCCCATTCTCGTTGACCCAGGGGCACCCCCGCGGGTGGTATTACCGCAAACGGCAGTGGAACGTCCGGGGCGCGGGTTGCAACGGTTTACAGCCGATGAATTGACGTTTGACTCCAAAGGGGGGGGGACGGCGACTAATCTCCGCATCACCAACGACCCCTTTGACCCGCCGGAGTTGGAGCTACAGTCCCGTAAGGCGATCCTGACCCGTTTACCCAATGGGGATAGCGAGATTCGTGCCCAGGGAGGTCAGCTAGCCTTTGACCGGCGGATTGCTGTGCCGCTCCTGCGGGATCGGGTGGTGATTTCTCGGCGACGGCGGGACCCTTTACCTGTGGAATTGGGCTACGACCAGCGGGATTTGGGGGGGGTGTTTCTCAGCCGGACGTTTGATGTGGTGGATGAGCGAAATATTACGTTTCAAATCACCCCGATTTTGCTATTACAACGCACGATTGAGCAGGGATTTGACCCGGTTGGCAATAATTTTGCCCTTGGTTCCCGGTTGGTAGCGGATGTGGCACGAGATACCACCCTAAGAATGGATGCCCTGCTCAGCCGCCTGGATTTTTTGGATACGGATCAACGACTGCGTGCCCGTCTGCGGTTAGAACATCGTTGGTTCCGTGAGAATAGCGTGGTGGCTGATACGGTGTACCGCCAGCGGGTTTTTAATGGTTCTTTGGGGTTTGAAAATGTGCAATTTGCCACCGGGGTATCCCTATTATCCACCGAGCCAATCAAACTCAATAAAACTGGAACCACGCAATTGCAATATGTACTGGGGGGACGATACATTGAAAGTAATGGTATTACCCCCCAAAACCAAGTCGGACTTTTGCGTTTAGGACGGTTTCAACTCGCCGGACTTTTGACCCATAGCATCACCCTCTGGCAAGGGAAAGCCCTACCCCCGACGGCTACCCAAGGGTTACGGTTTAGCCCGGTGCCGATCACGCCTTATTTGAACTTTAATGTGGGTCTTTCAAGTACCAATAATTTATATACCAATGGGGACAGCCAGATTGTTTTGGGTGGATATGTGGGATTCAGTGGTCAATTTGGCAATTTTGCTAAGAATTTTTTTGATTACACGGCGGTAAATGTGGTTTATGCGCCGGGTTTTGTATTGACGGGACTTTCGCCCTTTTTCTTTGACCGGCGGGTGGATCAACAGGTGATGTTTTTTTCCATCAAGCAACAACTTTTTGGTCCCCTGCGGGCGACAGCCAGTATCGTCCTGAGTTTGGACAATGGGGGAGCGCAAATTGTGGATGCCACCTACGGTTTGGAATACAGCCGTCGCACCTATGGGGTGTCCGTATTTTTTAATCCGGAGCGGGCACAGGGTGGTGTCCTCTTCCGTTTGAATGAATTTAACTGGACGGGGAATCCCGAACCCCTGTTGGAACGGGAGCAAATTACCCCAAGTTTGGATGTGCAGTAACGCCCCGCCTAGCCCATGTCCCCCACCCGCAGTGCCCCCGCATAGACCAGCCCCCGGGGTACATCCAGGGTGACAATCGCCCCATCCCGGATTAACTGGGTGGCATTTTTGATCCCCACGATCACCGGCACCCCCAACCGCAGACCAATCACCGCAGCATGGCTGGTCAAACTCTCATCCTCGGTAATGATTCCCGCCGCCCGCCGCATCGGTTCCACCAACTGCACATCGGTTTGATGCGCCACCAAAATTTCCCCACTGGCAAAGTCCGCCAGCCGTTCCCCTGGGCGCAATACCCGGGCCCGCCCGCTCACCAACCCCTGGCCGACCCCCACCCCCTGGGCCAGCAGGGCACTCACCATCCCCACCTTGATCAAGTCGGTGGAACCCGGCACCCCCGGCAAGGTACCCGCCGTCATCACCACCAAATCCCCCTCCTTCAGCCAGCCCCGCTCCTGCGCCATGGCCATCGCCACCTGAAAGGTTTGCCCCGCCGTCGGCAATTCCAACACCAACAGGGGCCGCACCCCCCACACCAGTTGTAACTGCCGTGCCACCTCCACATGGGGCGTGACCGCCACAATCGCCGTGCGAGGCCGGAACTTGGACACATTGCGCGCCGTTGCCCCGGTCTTGGTCAGGGTCAAAATCGCCCCGGCGGACAATTCACTCGCCACATCACTCACCGCTTTACTGATGGCATTGGCAATCGCCTGCCCCCCAGATTGGAACGGCCGGGAATACACCCCCTGCATCCCCGGTTGCAGACATTCCTGCTCCATGTGGCGGGCAATTTTATCCAGGGTTTCCACCGCCAACACCGGATATTTCCCCGTCGCCGTTTCATTGGAAAGCATCACCGCATCCGTACCATCCAAAATCGCATTCGCCACATCAGAAACCTCCGCTCGGGTCGGTCGGGGAGAGGTCGCCATGCTGTCCAACATCTGGGTCGCCGTAATCACCGGAATTCCCAAGCGATTCGCCGTGGCAATCAACCGCTTTTGCAATAGGGGCACCTCCTGGGCGGGCATCTCCACCCCCAAATCCCCCCGGGCCACCATCACCCCATCGCACACGGACAGCACCGCCTCCATCTGGGCAATCGCCTCATGTTTTTCGATTTTGGCCACCACCGGCACCCGGTAGCCATTTTGCGCCATCAATTCCTTCAATTCCAGCACATCTTCGGGATTCCGCACAAAACTCAAGGCCACCCAATCCATCCCCTGTTCCAAGCCAAACAGCAAATCCTCCCGGTCTTTGTCCGTCAGGGCTTTCACCGACAGGGATACCCCAGGAAAATTGACCCCCTTGTTATTGGACAACACACCGCCTACCGTCACCCGACAATGCAGTTCCCCGGAACCTTCATCCACCCGCTCCACCCGCATTTCCACCCGGCCATCATCCAGGAGAATGGTTGCCCCCACCGGCACCTCCTGCGCCAACCGGTCATAACTGACAAACCCCCGCTCCTGGGTACAGGCAATCGGCTCACTGGTGAGAATATAGGGGTCGCCCGTCTGCACCACCACACTGCCCGCCGGAAATTTCCCCAGCCGAATTTTGGGCCCTTGCAAATCCTGCAAAATCCCCACCGGGCGGTTCAATTCAAACGCCAACTGGCGAATCATCCGCACATGGCGCTGGTGGTCACTGTGACTGCCGTGGGAAAAATTCAGCCGAAACGTATTCACCCCCGCCACAATCATCGCCCGCAAAATTTCCGGGGTATTACAGGCCGGCCCCACCGTCGCCACAATTTTGGTTCGCCGAAAGGGAGTTCCCATCATGCCCAACCCTGCGCCACTGGCACGCAATAGATAGATACGATCTGTGATTGTAAACGGGGAATTACCCCGATGCGGGATTTCTCCCCAAGAATTTCGGGATTGGTGGGGCGATCAGGGGTCAATAAACCGCTGGGTCAAATTCTGATAACTGTCAATGCGCCGGTCCCGCCAAAAGGGCCACCCCTGGCGTTGGGGTTCAATGGTGCTTAAATCCAAGGTTGCCGTCAGTACCGCCGCCTCGTCCACTGGCGCCCGCACCAGCACCTGCCCATCCGGCCCCGATACAAAACTCTGCCCCCAAAACTCAATCCCCCCTGCCGCCCCAGGGGTAGGCTCCCAACCCGCCCGATTCACCGCCACCACAAAACACCCATTGGCAATCGCATGGCTCCGTTGGATAATTTCCCACGCCTCCCATTGGGCTTGCCCCCGCTCCTGCTTCTCCCAGGGATGCCAACCAATTGCCGTCGGATAAAACAAAATCTGCGCCCCCCGCAGAG
The DNA here is from genome assembly GCF_022984075.1 of Synechococcus sp. C9. Lineage (NCBI taxonomy): Bacteria > Bacillati > Cyanobacteriota > Cyanophyceae > Synechococcales > Synechococcaceae > Synechococcus > Synechococcus sp. C9. Next base: position 868,105 of record NZ_JALAAD010000001.1, read on the forward strand.
CCGTCAACCGGGCCGCCTCCGGGAACCACTGATCCCAGCACACCAAGGTGCCCACCCGTCCATAGGTACTGCGAAATACCTGATAACCCAGATCGCCGGGGGTAAAATAAAATTTTTCGTAATACAGGGGGTCATCGGGGATGTGCATCTTGCGGTATTTGCCCAAATAACCCGTGCGCCCATCCAACACCACCGCCGTATTGTGGTAAATGCCCTCCGCCCGCTTTTCAAACAAACTGGCAATAATCACAATATCCAATTCCGTCGCCAGCTTTTGTAATAATTCTGTACTGTGACCAGGGATGGGTTCCGCCAGGGCAAAGGCAGAATAATCCTCCGTCTGACAAAAATAGGGCGTGCGAAATAATTCCGGCAGACAGACGATCTGTGCCCCTTGGCTGGCCGCTTGCCGAATACCCGCCACAGCCCGTTGGTCATTCACTTGGGGGTCGGGGTCGCACACCATTTGCACCAAACCCACCGTGACCTGTCCCATAAAAATCAAATAAATCAAATAAATCAAACTTGTTAGTCACTATAGCAATCTTCGAGGATTGATGGGAATCATAATCATAACGGGGCGATGCCCTGCGACCCCTTTTCTCATAGCGATAACTAGGATGGCTCTAATGGGAACCTCTATTGATTTGAACCAATCATCAATCCCATCCTGGGAATGCCCATATTAGCCAGAACCAAGGGCGGGGGTGCTCCCCTGCGACCGCTAACTTTGATGGAAATAACGATGGGAATCATAATCATAACGGGGCGATGCCCTGCGACCCCTTTTCTCATAGCGATAACTAGGATGGCTCTAATGGGAACCTCTATTGATTTGCACCAATCATCAATCCCATCCTGGGAATGCCCATATTACCCAGAACCAAGGGCACTGCGACCGCTAACTTTGAATTGATAGAGGTGCCCTAGAGTTATAGCAATCCTACTTGATTAGTGAACAGAGACTTCCTAGAACCAAGGACGGGGGCAGTGCCCCTGCGACCCCTATTCTATTCTCATTTAAGACTGCTATATTCTCAGAGGAGTTCTCAGGCATCCCCTGCCCATAAAAAAAATCCGTAACCCCTAGGGAGTCACGGAAGCAATTACTTAGGTATTAAATTGATCCAGTGGGTTTAACCGGGGCACACCGGTTTTTTGTTGGCATTCAGGAAAATTTTGCCCGCTTGACCGTTGACTTTGATGGGTACTTTGGTGTCTTCCCCCACCACCCGGAACATATTGGGACGATCCGCCAAACAACCCTGGATTCGGCTAATCCAGGCGGCTAAGGCTTGGTTGTATTGCTTTTGGTGTGCGGGAATATCATCCAGGTTTTGCACCCCATCACCGGTGTAATCCCGGAAGGGAGCAATGGTAAATTTATCTGTCAGAACGCTGTTGGTGCGAATGTTGGTATTTTGGTTCACTCCCAGGATAAACGTTCCAGATTCATAGTTCAGATAGGCGGGGTACATATAGGGAGCTTCCGGCGGGAAGGAAATGGGAATGCCACCCCCCGGCATCATGAAACTCGGCCATACTTCCCCTTCTTCGGTCACGGTTTCCAATTTGGGATTTGCCTGGGCCGTATTCACACCCAAAACCAGAGCGGCAACGGTAGCCAGGGATACAGAAAACCAACCTTTGATGTGCATCATCATTCACTCCTCAAACGAACAAGAAATTCATTAGATTGAACCTAATTTTTATTACCATAACGGTTTACTTGGAAATTTACAACTGCTGGCCCAGGTTTTGGGGATAATAGGGAGGCGGTGGATGGGGATGATGGCGCCCATGACGGCGGTAACGTGGCGGGAACAGGTGGCACGGCGGTGGGGGGGCTGGCGTACCCTCGCCTATGGGTTGGGGCTGGGGGGAATTCTCTTGCTGGCGGCGCAGGCGACTTGGGGGGAATGGCAGTTTTGGCGGAATGGGAACTGGTTGCGGTTGGCGGTGGCGGTGGCGGGAACCTACGGGGCGGCGCTGGTGCTGGAAACCCGGGTGGGGCGGTTCCCAGGGGTGCATCGTTCTCGGGTGGTGCTGGTGAGTGTGAGTTTGTGTTTTTTGGGCTTATTGGGGGTGGTGAGCCTGACCCGTTGGTACTATTCCCGCACGTTTTTGGGGGTGAGTTACGGGCTGACGCTCCTGTGGCAATGGCTGTTGGCGGGGTGGGGGCGACGTTTGTGCCTGGGGCTGGTGCCGGGGACGTTGGCGCAGGCGATTTATCCGTTGCCGGGGGTGCATTGGTATTGGTTGAGCGAAAATAGCCCGGTTGGGAATTTGGATGGGGTGGTGGTGGATTTGCATGAGACCTTGTCCCCGGAGTGGATGCGGTTTTTGGCGGATTGTCGCCTGCGGGGTCTGCCGGTCTATCATGCGGCGGCGGTTTGGGAGGGGATGACGGGGCGGGTCTCCCTGGCGCATTTGGGGGAAGGGCTACTGCCGATGCCCCCCGATCCGGCTTATCTGTTGCTCAAGCGGGTGGGGGAAACCGGGTTGATCCTGCTGGCTGTGCCCCTGTTGGTGCCCTTGGCGGGGCTGGTGGCTTTGGCGGTGTGGTGGGATTCCCCAGGACCGGTGTTGTTTTGGCAGGAACGGATGGGGCAGGGGGGCAAACCCTTTTGGATGGTCAAGTTTCGCAGTATGCGGGTAGAACCGGCGGGGGCGCAGTTTGCTCGGGCGGGGGATCACCGGCTGACCCGGGTGGGCAAGTGGATTCGCCGCTTCCGGTTGGATGAATTGCCCCAGTTGTGGCACGTCTTGCGGGGGGAAATGAGTTTGATTGGTCCCCGCCCGGAACAGGTACCCTTCGCCCGGGAGTTTAGCCAGCGCATTCCCTACTATATGTGCCGCCATCTGGTCAAACCGGGGATCACGGGTTGGGCGCAGGTGAACCAGGGCTACGCCGCCGGGGTGCAGGAAACCCGCCTGAAGCTGGAATACGACCTGTACTATGTGAAATATCTGTCCCTGTGGTTGGACGGGTTGATCCTTGCCAAAACTATCAAAACGGTCATGACCGGGTTTGGTTCCCGTTAAAGGGGGTGCAGGTGCCGCCCAAGCCGTCCACGATGGTGCAGGTGTTGCTGATCAGCATTTTTTGCACCGTTTCTCCACCACTCCCCGGTGCGCCCAGACCGTCGGCAAACAGGGGTTTCTCAGAAATTTTCACGCCAGCTTCTTTGGCTACCGTATTGATTAACTTAGGATTGACGCTCACCTCGGCAAAAATCGTGGGCACCTGGGCTTGACGAATTTCCTTAGTGAGGGTAGCAAGGCGGCTGGCGCTGGGCTGTTCCTGGGTGCTGATCCCCTGGAGGGCGCCGGTCAATTGCAACCCATAGGCTTGGGCGAGGTACCCCAGGGCTGCGTGGGTGGTCACCAGTTTGCGGTTTTTCGGGGGAATGGTTTGGAATTGTTGCCCCATCCAGGTGTCCAGTTGTTGCAGTTCCCCGACCAGGGTTTGGGTATTTTTGGCAAAAACCTGGGCTTGGGCGGGATAGACCTGTGCCAGCTTGTCGCCGATGACTTTTGCCATGTTCGCTACGTTGGCACCCGTGTGAAAGACATGGGGGTCGGGCACCAGTTCCGCTTTTTTGTCCCCGTGACTGTGGTCGTGGTCATGATCATGGTCGTGGTCGTGATCCCCGGCGTTTGCCCCGTGGTCATGGTCGTGTTCTCCCATCAGGGGTTTGGGAACGGCTAATTCCCCGACTGCCACCCGCACAACGCTGGGGGGAGCCGCCTTAATCAACTTTTCCACCTGGGGTTCAAAGTCATAGCCGTTGTAAAACACCACCTGGGCGGTTTCCAGGGCTTGCCGGTTGGCGGGGGTGGGCTGGTAGGTGTGGGCATCCACTCCGGCGGGCACCAAACAGGTCAAATGCACCCGTTCGGCGGCAATCTGGCGGGTCAGGTCGCAAATCACGGAGGAGGTCGCCACCACCTTGGGCGCATCGGCGGCAGGGGTCGGGGCAACCTCGGCGGACGGTCGGGAAGTGACCCCACAGCCCACGGCGAGTAACGTCAAGGGCAAAAACCAACGGTGCGGCATCGTTACCATGTCCAGCATTGCTCCAGCATGAAGGTGTTATAGAATGATAATCGTTTTTCTCAGCAATGAGAATCATTCTCGCCGGGGTGACGGGGGGGTAGCCATTCTTGGGTCGTTCATGTTGGTGGTAGAGTCCTTGGCGGCGGGTTATCCGGGGCGCCCGGTGTTGGCGGGGGTGAGCTTTGCGGTAGCGGCTGGGGAGATGGTGGGGCTGGTGGGACCCAACGGTGCGGGGAAAAGTACCCTGCTGAAAGCCCTGTTGGGGTTATTGCCCCAGGTGAGCGGGCGGGTGTGGTTGGGGGGCAAGCCCTTGGCGCAGCAACGGCAACGGGTGGCGTACATTCCCCAGCGTTCCCAGATTGATTGGGATTATCCGATTACGGTGGAGCAGGTGGTGCGCTTGGGGTGTGGGGGACGGCGGGAACCCCAGGTTTTGGCGGCTCTGGAACGTTTGGGCTTATGGGGGCTACAGCGGCGGCGCATTGGTTCTTTGTCCGGGGGGCAACAACAACGGGTGTTTCTCGCCCGTGCCCTAGTGCAAAAGGCGGATGTATTTTGTTTGGATGAACCGTTGACGGGGGTGGATGTCCAGGCGGAACGAATTATCCTTGAAGTATTAAATGAACTGCGGCAACAGGGAGCGATCATTTTGGTCAGTACCCATCATTGGGGGGAATTTCTCCAGCAGATGAACCGGGTGATGTTACTCAATCAACGGGTGATTGCGGTGGGAACGCCCCAGGAAGTGATGACCCCGGAATTACTCCGTCATGCCTACTCGGTGAATGAACACGGCTTCAGCTATGAAAGAAAACCAACCTCATCCTGGCATTGTTAGCGTGAAAACGGTGTCAGCAAACTTTCATTTATCGGCACTTCTAAAAATAAAATTAGGTCAAAAAATTAAGCCACATAAAGTACAGTCTGTTCATCAATTAAGGGAACCTCTATTGATTTGAACCAAACAAAAATCCCATCCTGGAAATGCCCCTATTACCTAGAACCAAGGGCGGGGGTGCCCCCTGCGACCGCTAACTTGGAATTGATAGAGGTGCCCAGGAAATAGAGTGATTACAAATATCTAAAAAGTGTTGCATTACAAATCGAAATAGCTATAGCGTTAATCACGGATTGCCATATCAGATTTTTGGGTGGTTTTTGCCGTTACCCGGTTGTTTCTAAAATGTACTAAACTGGGCTTTTTTAAGTGGTAACCGTAGCCGGGTCATCGCTCATTACACTGTGGGCTAACACCCGTTGGGTGAGGGCGAGTTTTTGGATGGTTTCAATCCGCTCTTTTTCCAACAGACCAAGCACCTGGGGATTCGCCCCCCGACTCACCACCGGCAGTTGACACAAACCCCGGGTGAGCATCCGTTGCCGCGCCTGTTCCAGACTTTGATCCGGATAAACGGTCTGCAATTCCTGGGTACACCATTCCCCCACCGGCACGGAATACCAGAGTACCCCGTGGGTGCGTAAGGCCCGCTGGATGTCCTGGGGGGTCAACAACCCGATGAGCTCCTGTTGCCCATTGACCACCAACGCAGTATGTTGTTGCCGTTCCATCAACATTTGCGCCACCTTCCCCAAACTCCGCTCCGGCGGTACCACCAACGGCGGTGGGATCATGGCATCGGCCACCCGCAAATCCCCCATAAACCGCTGTTCCTCCCGGTCTAAGGAATGCAACCCAATCGGGGCACCGTGGGGATAAACCTGATCCAACAGCCAAATGCTCAATCCCACCGCGGCCATCGCCGGGAGAATGATTAAGTAATTGCGGGTCAATTCAAACAGCAGGAGAATCGCCGTCAAGGGGGCACGGGTACTACAGGCCAGCAGGGCGGCCATCCCCACCATGGCATAGGCGGGCGGATCGGCAATCGTCACCACCCCGGCCAACCCCTTGCCCACCACCTGCCCGTAGGCGGAACCCAAGGCCGCTCCCAAAAACAAGGCCGGGGCAAACAGCCCCCCCACCCAGCCCGTGGCATAGCTGACCACCGTTAACCCCAACTTGACCGGAATCAGGGTGAGCAGTAGCCCCCAGGAAAATTCCACATTTTGGAGCATGGCCTCGATGGTTTCGTACCCCACCCCCAGGGTTTGGGGCAGTACCAGCGCCAGTAGCCCAATCACCGCCCCGCCCACCGCCGGTTGACTCCAACTCGGCCACCCCCGGAGCACGCCCGGTTTCCACCCTTCCACCGCCGCCGTATAGACCACCGCTAGTCCGCTCGCCAACACCCCCAGCCCCAAATACAAGGGCAATTCCCAGGCACTCCGCACCTCATAGGGGGGCAAACTAAAGGCCGGTTGGGCCCCTAGCCCCGCCTGCGCCACCCACCCCCCCACCACCGCCGCCAGCAGGACAATCGGCACCGCCGACCCGGTGAACGTCGTCCCCAACACCACCTCAAAGGCAAAAAACGCCCCGGCAATGGGCGCATTAAACCCCGCCGCCAACCCCGCCGCCGCCCCCGCCGCCTGCAAGACCAAACTGCGTTCCTGGGACACCCGCAACCCCTGGGCTAAGGTCCGCCCCCAATGCACCCCCACATCCACGCTCGGCCCTTCCGGCCCCAGGGAAGCCCCCATCCCCAACGACAGAGCCGCCAACCCCAACCGCCCCAGGGCATAGCGGCTACTCAGCACCGGCCACCGTTGCAGGAACGACCCCAGCCCCCACCAACAGACCCCCAGCCAGGGCACCAACGCCAAACTCCAGGCACCCCAGCCCCCACCCAGCCCATGAGGGTTTCAAACGCCCCCTGATGCACCCAGCCAATCAACCAGCGAAACGCCACCACACATAGCCCCGTCCCCCCCCCCAGCAGTGCCGCCAAGGTCAGTACCAAAACCTCCGGGGACAGGGACACCCGTTCCCACCAATTTTGCCCCCGTGTTGGGCTACCAGCCATCTTCTGCGTCAATCCCAGCTATTCCTAGTCTAGGCGGTTTCCCCAACGGTCACACGCTCCCTTTAACGCAGGCGATTGGGGCGCAAAATCCGAAACAACAGCCAAAACCCCAGGGTCATCGCCCCCACCAAAAGTATCCCCGCCCCCAAAAACACCTGGATATTCGCCTGCCCCCGGTCAAAAATGATCGCCGCCCCGATGATAAACGCCCCCACCACCACACTGTAGGAGAGCCGACTGGAGGCCGTATCCAACGCCCGCTGGAGCAATTCCACATCCGGGATATGCACCTGCCAGCGCAGATTTTCCGAATTCACCCGCTGGAGCAACAATTCCACCTGCCGGGGCGAATCCAAAGACAGGGAACGCAAATCCAACGCCGTCTGCCAGAGGGTCGGCACCCCATCCGTGCCCAAAAACTGCTGTTGCAACAACCGCCCCATCAACGGGCGCATTTCCCCCACCAAATCAAACTGGGGGTCCAATTCCCGGCCGATACTTTCTAAATAAGCCAAGGTGCGCGCCAAAATCCCCATACTCCCCGGGAGCCGCACCCGGTTTTGCCGTGCCGTTTCCAAAATATCGCTGAGTAACTGCCCAAAATTCACCTGCCCCAGACTGCGGGGATAATACCGGCGCAACAACCGCCCAAAATCCTGCTCCAACCGATTCAGGTCATTGGGGCGGGGGGACTCGGACAATTCCAAGGTCAACTGCACACAGCGGCGGGGTTCCAAAAGCACCAAGGCCAAGAGCAATTCCGTGATCAACCCCTGGGTGCGGGGGTCAAAACTGGCCACATTGCCAAAGTCCAACAGCGCCACCTGCCCGTCCTGGAGGTAGAAAAAATTCCCCGGATGCGGGTCCGCATGGAATAGCCCATCCAGGCAAATCTGCTGAAAAAACGCCCGCAGTAACATCCGGGCAATGGCAGGCCCCTCGGTTTGCGCCGTCGTGCGATACCCCGCCAGCAAGGGAAGGCCCTCCAGCCATTCCAGCACCAACAACCGGGAGGTACTGAATTCCCCATAGACTTTAGGCACCCGCAACGCCCGCACCTCCGGCCAGGGGGACTGTTGCAAATTCGCCCCAATCGTCCGGGTAAACTGCGCCTCCTGGGTAAAATCCAACTCCTGCAACAGCACCGCACTAAATTCCTCCACCAGGGTCACCAGATTCAAACTCTGCCCCCACTCCGTCTGCTCCGCCAACGCCGCCAGGGAACGCAGGAGGGTCACATCCTGGTCAATCACCGTGGCAATCCCCGGCCGTTGCACCTTCAAGGCCACCGGGGTGCCATCCGTCAGGGTCGCGCGGTAGGTCTGGCCAATCGAACCAGCGGCCACCGGTTGGGGATTCACATGGGCAAACACCGTCCCATAGGGTTGGGGCAATTCCCGGCGAATCATCACCTCCATTTCCCCCCAATCCACCGCCGGTACCTTACTTTGCAGGGCACTCAACGCCTGGGTGTAGCGCAGGGGCAGAATATCCGCCCGGGTACTCAGCAATTGCCCCAATTTCACATACACCGGCCCCAATTCCACCAAAATCTGCCGCAAGACCGTCGGCGGTGGCAGTTCCGGCTCCCCCACCTTTTTCCCCAGCAACAACTGCCGCATAAATTTCCAGCCATTCCGCAGGAGAATTTCCGCAATTTCCCCTTGGCGTTCGGTCGTCCGGGCAAAACCAGAGAGCATGATGGTTTCCGCAACAGCCAGTTAAAAGGCACATGACCCGGTTTTCAGTGTAACAGGTCGCCTCACGGGCTAAAGAATGGCCATGGCATACGGGTTCCCCACCGGCAGGGTCACGCCCCTTTTGCCCTTAAAATAGCCATCAGTATCGGTTAGAAATTCATGCCCCGCTTGTCTGTAAAATTGCAGGACTGGCTCGCCCAGGCAGAACCCCCGGAAGCCGTCACCCTGCGGGACATTCTCCAACTCACCGGCGAGAGTTCCTGGGGGATGATGTTGGTGCTTTTGTCCTTTCCTTCCGCCTTGCCCTTGCCCGCCCCAGGTTATTCCACCCCCTTTGGTTTACTCATTATGCTGGTGGCGGGTCAATGGTTGACCGGAGCGGCGATTCCCTGGTTGCCGGAGCGGTTTTTGCGAGGCCGACTCTCCTGGGCACAATTTCGCCAATTGGTGCAGGCGGGTATTCCTTGGTTACAACGGCTGGAGCGACTGACCCGCCCCCGCTGGCTGGGGGTGACCAAACGGGGCCATTGGCTGTTGGGCTGGCTGGTGGGTTTGATGGGGTTATCCATGGCGATTCCCATCCCTGGTACCAATACGATCCCGGCGATGGGGGTGTTTTTGATTGGATTTGGTTTAATTGAAACCGATGGGATGATTTGCCTGGCGGGCGCACTGGTTGCGCTGATTGGGGGGACTTTAACCGTGTCGATTCTCACCGCTTTGTGGTTCGGTGGAACGAATTTCTTGGAGTGGCTGAAAATGCAACTAAAAACCCGATTGGGTGGGGGAATGTCTGGTTAAAAATGCCTTTTTTGCCTGGTAAAGTGACACAGACCTAAGGACGGAACCCCTGCTCATTGAGGAGGGCAAGATTGTTGCTGTTGCGTGGAATACATTTTTACTGGGCGGGGAGTAGGACGGAAAAAAACCAGCCCATTGGGCTGGCCCTGACTGCTGTGTTGAGAGGAGAAAAGATCAAGAACCCCTGACCTTCGCTCTGTAAACAAATGTAAAGCGATGGGGACACAAATGCAAGTCTTAGGGGTGGAAGCGGTTCATAGCCTGCCAACTCAAGCGGCTCAATGCTGGCAGGAACTGGTCATCGGCACTGTAGGCGGGGTCGTCCCCAAAGACCACCAGGATATAGGCCAAGCGGCCATCCGTGCGGGTGATGATTACCCCATCGTGGCGGGTGGTGCTGGTCTGACCTTCCTTGCCCATCACTGTAGCATCGGGGGGGAGGTTTGCCCCCAAAAAACCCGCTAAGTCGGCGGGTCGTTCGATCAGGGTTTGAATTTCTTGACTGACCCTTGGGGAGACCGCCTGCAAGGTATAAATTTCGTAGAGTAAACGGGCGGTTTGCCAGGTGGTGAGTTGGTTCCGGCTGGGTTGCGCTACGCCCCCCCGCAGTTGCAATTCCCGCCCTTGGGGTTCCTCTTGTCCGAGGCTATAGATGGGAAAATTTTTATGTTTGAGATTCAAATACCCATACCCTGCCCCCCGGAAAAAGTGGTTGAGCCGCTCCCGGTCTTGCCGCCACTGCGCTAGTAATGCCGGGGATAACTCTGCCCCGGATTCCGTACCAGTAATGGCATCCACCACTGCACTGGCCGCATCGTTGCTGGATTGTTGCATCATCGCCCTGAGGTCAATCTGCCCTTTTGGCGAGATCAGCCCCGCCTGTTGATAGGCCAAAAACGTGGTCAACCAAAATAATTTCACCACGCTGGCGGGATAGCGAAATTCCTGTTGCTGATAACCGGCAATCTGGGGGCGATCCGGCTGGGTGACATCCATGAGGGTGATGGACAAAGCCGGTAGGGGTAAACCCTGCTGTTGTACCCAGTCCACCATCTGATTCACGGTCGCCTGCAACTGGGGATTGTAGGTGGTCGGGGGTGCAGTACGGACATTGTAAATTAGTTGTCCTGGGGGAATGACCGTGCTGGGTTCCAGGGGATTGCTTGTATTAGCCGTTGGGGTGGGGTCGGTCGGAATCAGGGTCGGTTGCCCCCAGCGCAGGGCCAGCCAGCCTCCCGCCAAGAACCCCCCACTCCCCGCACCGATGGATAAAAGCAAACCCAACCAAGGCCAACTCCATTTCCATCCACCATGCTTGCGCCCGATCACATCCACCTCACACCGGGTTCACATGAGTATTTAGTATATCCATTCAGGGGAATATAGCCATCCTAATTGATTCACGTTAATTCCCCAGAACCAAGGATGGGGGTGTTCCAAATTCATGTGGGATTATCATCTATCCATTGGGGAGAATATCGCCATCTTGATTGATTCACGTTAATTCCCCAGAACCAAGGACGGGGGCGGTGTCCCTGCGACCCCTATTTCAAATTTAATTGGATTTGTTATCGGTTCCCATCAACCCTGAACTAGGTTGGGGACTCTAACAGGGCAAACCCGTTTCCAAGGGCAAGGTCACCGCCTGTTGGGGGGGCAATTCCATCACCCGGGTAGGCAATCCCGCCTGCGTCAACTGCTGTTGAAACGCCGCTATATCCCCCTTCGCCTGCACCAGTGACAACAGCAACCCACTGGCTTCGTAATCCCCCATCGCCGTTGAGAGCATCACCTGGGGACGCAATTTCTGCGCCAACTCCAAAGCCACCCGATTCCCCCGGATGATCGGCCCCACCAGCGGCAAGGTCAAATCCATCACCGGCGCAATCACCACATCCACCTGGTTCACCAACCGCATAATCCCCTGGTGATAGCCATGCGGTTCATAGTACAAGGTCTGCCCAGTCCGGTGTTCCCGCAAAAGATAGCCATTTTCCACCTGGGTCGGCCCCAGCGGCGCTCCCGGCACCGCTTGGATAGTGATGTGTTCCCCTAACGTGGTGGTTTGCCCATGCGCCAACGCCGTCACCTGCTGGTAGCCCAACCGCCGCACCACCTGGGCGGCACTGGGACTGGCAATCACCGGAATCCCCCGGTCGAAACGGCTCAGGGTCAGCGGGTGGCAGTGGTCTTCTAACCCCTGCGTAATCACAATCGCATCTAAATGGCTGGGTAATTCCCCAATGGGTTGCCGCCGTTCCGCCTTGAATAACCAATCCAATTTGCCAAAGACCAGCGGCCCCACCAACCAAGGGTCAAATAACAACCGCAACCCCCCCCACTCCACCAACCAGGTGTTCGCCTCAAACCAGGTAACCTGCATGACCCTGCCCCCGTGATAGTTTTCATGATAACTTTATATAATTTAACATTTTGACTGGGGATTGACCTGGATGCGGGGCAACCACTGGGCATTATGCAGGGAGTGTTAGTACAAAACTGGGGATTTACGAATTTGTGTAAAGAATCTCTCTATGTATATGTATATAGCAATCCTACTTGATTAACAAACAGCAATTCTCTAGAACCAAGGACGGGGGCGGTGCCCCTGCGACCCCGATTCTATTCTCATTTAGGACTACTATAGCTAAGCAGGCAAAGGTTGACATATAGAGCAGATGACTGAATCTATAAGATCATGAAGATTTTGGGTTGTAGATGTCAATGTACAAATATCGAGAATCGCCTAAGGTGAGAGCCTGTCAAGCATTGATGAGATTAGATTATTGACGAGATTAAATTTATAAATAAAGTTGTAGCTATAGCAATCCTGAATGAATTTAGAATATGGGTCGCAGGGGCACCTTCCCCATCATTGGTTCCGAGGAATTTCTATTCATTAAATGGGTGGGTTGATGATATGACAATTACCGGGATAATCAGGGTTAAATTTCCTCAAAACGAGCGTTGATATTAATCGTATTGGGAGCCAGCATGGTGCCCTGATACACCAGCACCACCGTTTTACCAGGGATGGTCGGTTTCATGGCAAGATTAGGCGGCAGGTCAAACACCACGCTAAAGCCCCACTGACCGCTGGTAGTATTCACTTTACGCTCCACATAACCCTTGCTGGTTAAAGAACTTTGAAAAAATTTCAGGGCTGATTCGGGCCCCATTTTCGCCTGATAGTTGATGGATTTTTGCTGATAAGCATTAGCCGCAAACAGAGAACTAACAGCAGTACTAGTTTCCTTGGGGCGGGGCATTTTACTCAATAACGCCTCAGCACTGGTCTGTGCCACCACCAAAGCGGCGGGTGCGAAACCGAGTAAAGCCGTCGTCACAATCACACTGCGGGCAAAAGGCATGGTACGCTCTCCAGGCATGGGCTACATCATCATACCAAACAGACATCCGCCCTGCTTCGATCTGTTCTGAAGGAAAATTTCGTAATTTTTTAATCATCACCTTGGCGGTGGGGAACAGCGGTGGTATGGTTAAAGGGGGATCGAGTTCATCTAGCCGGGTTATTGAGGGGCAAATCGGTGAAACAAATTACGATTTTGGGGGCGACGGGTTCGATTGGCACCCAGACTTTGGAAATTGTGACCCAATACCCAGAGAAATTTCGGGTGGTGGGATTAACCGCCGGTCGGAATATCCCCCTATTCGCCCAACAAATTCGCCAGTTTCAACCAGAAATTGTCGCAATCCAAGATGAGGATTTAATTCCTGAATTACGGCTGGCAATTAGTGAAATGCAACCTCAACCGGAGATTCTTGTGGGTGCCGAGGGAATTGCCACTGTGGCAGGGTATGGAAATGCGGAAATTGTCGTCACCGGCATTGTCGGCTGTGCGGGTTTATTGCCCACGATTGCGGCGATTCGGGCGGGGAAAAATATCGCTTTAGCCAATAAAGAAACCCTGATTGCGGGGGGGCCAGTGATCTTACCCTTACTATCAAAATATGGGGTGAAATTGCTACCCGCTGATTCAGAACATTCGGCAATTTTTCAATGTCTGCAAGGGGTGCCGGCAGGGGGCTTAAAACGCATTATTCTCACTGCATCGGGGGGAGCTTTTCGGGATTGGCCGGTGGAACAAATGGCAAACGTTACCGTTGCCGATGCCCTCAAGCATCCCAATTGGAGTATGGGGCAAAAAATTACCATTGATTCTGCAACTTTAATGAATAAGGGTTTGGAAGTGATCGAAGCCCATTATCTATTTGGGTTGGATTATGACCACATTAATATCGTGATTCACCCGCAAAGTATTATTCATTCTTTAATTGAATTGCAGGATACGTCCGTGTTAGCGCAGTTAGGTTGGCCGGATATGCGTTTGCCCCTATTGTATAGTTTGTCCTGGCCAGAGCGGTGGCCAACGCCTTGGAAATCCTTAGATTTAGTGAGCATTGGCAGTTTAACTTTTCGGGAACCGGATCATCACAAATATCCCTGTATGAATTTGGCCTATGCGGCGGGCCGGGCGGGGGGTGCCATGCCAGCGGTTTTAAATGCGGCAAATGAGCAGGCGGTGAGTTTATTTTTAGCGGAAAAAATCACCTTTGCCGATATTCCCCGTTTGATTGAATCAACCTGTGCTCATTATGACTCCATGAACTGTGCGAACCCTGAGCTAGATCAAATTTTAGCCGCAGACCGTTGGGCGAGAGAAATGGTACTTGCATCCTATGCCCCATCCCGTGTATTGGTTGTTTAGTTATTTAAGGGAACCTCTATTTATGTGAACCACTCATCAATCCCATCCTGGGAATGCCCATATTCCCCAGAACCAAGGGCGGAGGTGCGCCCTGCGACCGCTAACTTGGAATTTATAAAAGTGCCCTTAATCTAAAATCGTGATGTTTTCTAATTCTAATAAAAGGTTAGCTAACACGATATTGGACATCAGAAATCCCTGGGGTGGAATGAGAAACCATTGGTTACGTTTTTTCCCTACCCATCCCTCCGCTTGAAACCGGCTTAATTGACGCACAATTAAATTCTCAACTAAGGTTTTGGTACCGGCAGGAAATTTCTTGAGTAATTGGGTTAAATTAATTCCTTCCCGCAGGCGCAACCCTAACATCAAATTCTCAATTAACTGTTCTTTAGTACTGAGGGGATAATCCAGCATTTCAATGCTTCCGAAAATCGCCTGTTCTTCCACCCATTTGTAATAGGCTTTAAGTTGTTTAGGACGTTGAAAGCGCACTTGGTCAAAATAACTCGTTGCCCCCAAACCAAAACCGTAATAGGGTTGATTGTGCCAATAGGCTAAATTATGACGGCATTGGTAATCGGGCTGGGCATAGTTGGAAATTTCGTAGTGGTGATAACCGTGCTTTTCTAAAAATTCATGGGCGAAACAGTACATTTTAGCGGTCAATTCATCCCCAGGTAACGCTGGAGAATCTTCCGGGTAGTCGCGATAGAAACGGGTTTTGGGTTCTAGGGTTAAATCATAGACAGAAATATGTTTGGGCTGGGCTGTTATCGCTTTTTGTAAACTCAATTCCCACTGTTCTAAAGTTTGTCCCGGCAAGCCTTGAATTAAATCTAAACTCCAATTTTCCCAACCACAGGCTTTAATCTGCTGAATTGCCGTTTCTATATCTTCAACCCTATGGGTGCGTCCACTCACCTGCAGTAATTCTGGGATGAAACTTTGCACCCCCAAACTCAAACGATTTACCCCTAGTTTTTGATACTCTTCCAGATAGTGAATGCCAGGTGTACCGGGGTCCGCTTCCAAGGAAATTTCTATATCTTCCGCAAAGCCAAATTGTTCTCGCAAATCCTGTAAAATTTGCCCTAATTCCGCCGGGGTGAGTAATGATGGTGTCCCACCACCAAAAAAGACTGAAGTTAAGGGTTGTCTGCGACCAGGGGTGAGTTTAATTTCCCAGCGCAAGGCTTCTAAATACTTAGACCGATGCCGGGAATTGGGCTTATCATCCACCACTACCGGGAAATCACAGTAATGGCATTTCTGTTGACAAAAAGGGATATGCACATACGCCGCCTTGGGAGCCAGAGCCGCCCGTTTTTTGTAATAGCTTGGGGGCAGAAACATGGCAGTACTCCTGGGTATCTGGCAGGATTAAATTGTTCCCGGTGTGGTTAGGCGAGTGAGGACGAAGCTGGCTCGGTCTAAAAAGCTCTTCATGCTTTCCGGGTCAAATCCTTTTTGTGCCATCAAAGCTAAATCGTAGATATGTTGGCATAGGTTTTTCATCAATTCCTGCCGAGGAGAATCCCCTGATGACTGCACAATAATTCCTCCTTGGGAAAGGCTGACTAAATTTTCCACTAGGGGATGCGCCATGTTCACCACGAGGGTATGTTCTTCAGGAAATTCGGCTTTTTGTTGCTGTAATAAGGCGGTCATATCCCGCAACCGGCGCAGGGCTTCGGGTAATAAAATCATCGCTGGGGGTGCCGACCCACTCAAGGATTCCGTGCGAATGGTAACTTTGGGTTTATCCAAGTATTGCTTAAAGAGTTCCTGCACCAATTCGGAACGGGTTTTGTTGGTTTTGGGGTCAATAAGTTCCGCAGATTTATTCGCATCAATTAAGCTCGCATCCAAATCTGCATCCACCCGTGTGAATTTGACATCGGTGTATTCCCGCTCCAGATAGCTAATAAAATGGGTGTCAATAAAACTATCTAGGAACAGTACTTCTAACCCTTGATTTTGGTGCAGGGCAATGTAGGTGGCTTGGGCGACCTCATCGGTGGCATAAAAAACCCGATTGGCATGGCGGTCTTTTGCCCGTTCTAAATAGTCCTGCAAAGTGGTGTAATGGAACTTCTGATCCCCTGCCCCTGGGGAAGATAATTCTGCCGTAGTGCGATAGATGATAATATCCTGCACCTGTTTTTTGAACTTTTCATCATTCAGGCAACCGTATTTCACAAACAAACTTAAATCCCCCCAAATTTTCGTATATTGGGCAAAATCATTTTGGTACAATTCCTGCAAGCGGTCGCCCACTTTTTTGGCAATAAAATCCCCAATCCGCCGCACGGTGCGATCCATTTGTAGGGCACTGCGGGACACATTTAAGGGAATATCCGGGCTGTCGATTACCCCCCGCATCGGTAACAAAAATCGGGGAATGATTTCTTCGCAATGGTCACTCACATAAACTTGATTGCAAAAGAGTTTGATCTGACTGCGGGTGACGTCAATATCCGGTTGTAGTTTCGGGAAGTATAAAATCCCATTCAATAAAAAGGGATAATCCGTTTGCAGATGCACCCAGAGTAACGGTTCCTCTTGAAATGGATACAGGTAGCGATAAAATTCCAGGTAATCTTCAGCGGTTAAATTGCTTGCGGACTCCCGCCAGATGGCTTTTTGGCGATTGATGACTTCCCCGTCCAATTTAATCGGTACGGGCATAAAATCACAGTATTTTTTCACCAGTTGGCGAATCCGATTGGGGTCTAAATACTCCTCTTCCCCTTCCAAAAGGGTTAAAATCACCGTCGTGCCCCGCTCAGAACGCTCAGAAGATGCCAGGGAAAATTCCGGGGAACCACTGCACGTCCAATGCACCGCTTCCGCATCTTTTTTATACGACAGGGTATCAATTTCCACCTGTTGCGCCACCATAAACGCAGAATAAAACCCCAAGCCGAAATGTCCGATTAAGGGTTGGTCACCACCTTGGTATTTTTGGATAAATTCTTCGGCGCTAGAAAAAGCCACCTGATTAATATATTTTTTCACCTCATCGCCGGTCATGCCAATGCCATTATCCGTGATACTTAGGGTGCGTTTTTCTTTATCAATGGTAATGTTAATCTCCGGTTGAAAATCCCCTAATTCCGTTTCGCCTGCATAGCCGACCATTTTTAACTTTTGGATCGCATCTACCCCGTTGGAAACCAATTCCCGAAAAAATACCTCATGGTCAGAATACAGGGACTTTTTGATGATGGGAAAAATGTTTTGAGTGTGAATGGTAATGGTTCCTTGTTCCAACATGGTTAAGCACCTGTTATCGTGGCAATGAGTCAATCTTTATTCTATTTTACGCAGTTGATGTCATCTCCGGCAGGGGCGGTACAGGTGTGGATTTCCGGACGGGTGCAGGGGGTGGGCTATCGGGCGGCGACCCGGCGGCAGGCGTTGGCGTTGGGTGTCAAGGGTTGGGTGAAAAATTTACCGGATGGACGGGTAACGGCGGTGTTTGCGGGTGAACCAGTGGCAGTGCAGAAAATGGTGGATTGGTGCCATCGGGGTCCGGCTCTGGCACAGGTGACCCAGGTGGTGGTGGAACCCTGTAACGCCATTCCTGATGAGGGTTTTACCATTATCTCCTAGCTCATCCATTGCCGCTGGGGGGTGGATTCTGGTAGCCTAGATGACTAAATTACCGATGGAGTGAAGCCTTGCCACGCCGTTACCTATTTACCTCCGAATCCGTCACCGAAGGTCACCCGGATAAAATCTGTGACCAGATTTCGGACACGATTGTGGATGAATTGCTCACCCAAGACCCCCTGAGCCGGATTGCCGCTGAGGTGGTGGTGAAAAATAATGACCTGTTTATCCTGGGGGAAGTGAAAACCCAGGCGGTGGTGAATGAGGACTATTATCGGGATTTGGTGAAACGCAAAATTACGGAAATTGGCTACACCAACCCGGACTACGGTTTTTGTAGTGACGAATGCCGGGTGCAGGTGTTTTTGGATGTGCAATCCCCGGAAATTGCCCAGGGGGTGAATCTGGCGTTGGAACATCGCAGTGATGGGAGCGTTGACCCCTTGGACCAAACCGGGGCGGGGGACCAGGGACTCATGTTCGGTTTTGCCTGTGATGAAACGCCGGAATTGATGCCTTTACCCATTGCTTTGGCGCATCGCCTCGCCCGCCAACTGGCTCAGGTTCGCAAACAGGGCACCCTCCCCTACCTACGCCCGGACGGCAAAACCCAGGTGACGGTCATCTATGAGGATTTTCAGCCGGTGGGAATTGACACCATTTTGATTTCCACCCAGCATGACCCCACGATTGGTCATTACACCAGCAATGAGGAGGTGCAGGGGAAGATCAAAAGCGACCTGTGGGAAGCGGTGGTTTTGCCCGTGTTTGGGGATGACCTGGTGCGCCCGGATGGGAATACCAAATTTTTGGTCAATCCGACCGGCAAATTCGTCACCGGCGGTCCCTGTGGGGATTCGGGCTTGACGGGGCGGAAAATCATTGTGGATACCTACGGGGGCTATGCCCGGCATGGGGGGGGCGCCTTTTCCGGTAAGGACCCCACCAAGGTGGATCGCTCGGCGGCCTATGGCTGTCGGTTTGCGGCAAAAAATATCGTGAAGGCGGGGTTGGCGAGCCGCTGTGAGGTACAGTTGAGCTATGCGATTGGCAAGGCACGTCCCGTGAGTATTCTGGTGGAAACCTTTGGCACCAGTCGGGTACCGGAGAATGTCCTGCTGGATTTGATCCAAAAGTATGTGGAACTGCGTCCAGAGGGGTTAATTCAGCAATTTAACCTGCGGCATCTGCCAAAAGAGCGGGGCGGGCGGTTTTATCAAGATGTGGCGAGCTATGGACATTTTGGTCGCCTGGATTTGGATTTGCCCTGGGAATATACCCAGTTGAGTAACCAATTTCGGGATTTAGCCCTTTCGGCAACGGTGTCGTAGATCGGGGCAAATTGATCGCAATTGCATCCCAAAGTTCATCATGGCACTGGCGGTTGCACCCCTTAGTTTTGAGGAATTTCTTGCCCACTATGGGCAGGACAACCGCTATGAACTGATTGATGGTGAGGTTTTTGATGGGGAACCTACGGGTGCCCATGAGGAAGTGGTTGCGTGGCTGACCCGCAAAGTCTGTGGGGCACATGGGTAAGCCCAAACAACCGACGCTTTCGATTGGTACTTTGGTCAGGGGCGAGTATGAAATTCAGCAATTTCGGGATAATCAAGTCATTCATTCCCCCACCTTTCCTGCCTGGTGCATGACCGCCGCTGAACTCTTGGGAATCCAACCCTGAGCATGAATCATTCTCGTTGAGAAGGTATAGTAAGCCTAAATGAATTGAGAACACGGGTCGTAGGGACACCGCCCCCGTCCTTGGTTCTGGGGAATTTTTCTTCGTTAATCAGGTAGGATTGCTATGGTTCCAAAAACAGGTTGTCGCAATCTGACCTTGATCATTCACTACTCCTGTGGTTAAAATTGGTGAACCCTAGTATTGGCTAGAAACCAGGTTATCGGTTAGGATTAAGATGCAATTTTTCGGTCAGCCTAAGTGTAACGTGTAATTAGCCACCATACAGGGAGCCGCTGGAAGGGATGATGACCACAGATGCTGCAAATTCTTCCGCCTTGAGCTTGACCGACCGCCTGATGTTTTTGCGGGATGTGCCCATTTTTCGGGGCATCAACAATTACGATTTCCTGCGGGATTTGGCGGTGGAGATGGTGGAATTGCACTTCCAACCGGGGGAAACCATTTTTGAGCGGGGGGATATTGGGCAGTTGCTTTATATCCTTTCCCAGGGGCAAGTGAAAATCCATATCGGCGAGGTGGAATTGGCTCGGCTGGAGGCGGGTGCCTATTTCGGGGAAATGTCTTTGTTTGACAGCGACCCCCGTTCCGCTTCGGTGACCGCCATGACCCCCTGTACCTGTCTGTGTTTGTCCCAGCCCCAGATGCAGGAGGCGATTTTGAATAACCCTGCCATTGCCCTGAATGTGATCCAAAATCTCTGCCAACGGATTCGCCGCCTCAACCAGTTGGTCAGCGTGGGCGCCTATGCCGGTTAGCCGTCGGGGGCAGATTCGGCGGGTACTGTTAACGGTTCTGTGGTACAACTTATTCGTGTTGGGGATCAAGGTAACGGTGGGTTTGGGGACGGGTTCCCTGGCGGTATTGGCGGATGCCCTGCACAGTTTGACGGATAGCTTGAGTAATCTGCTAGGGCTGTTGGTAAACCACTGGGCGAAGCCGGAACCGGATCGGCAGCATCCCTACGGGCATCAGAAATTTGAAGCGATTGCGGCACTGGGCATTGCCGTATTTCTGGGCATTACCTGTTTTGAGGTACTGCGTCAGGCGGTGGAACGGTTGGTGGGGCAGACCCCGCCGCCCCAGGTGGGAGGGCTGGAATTGGGGTTGCTGGTGTTGGTGTTGCTGGTGAATGGGGGGGTGGCTCAGTATGAACAACGGCAGGGCAAAGTCCTCGATAGTCCGATTCTGTTGGCGGATGCCGCCGATACTCTCAGCGATGTGTGGATCAATCTCACGGTGCTGGCGGGTTTGCTGGGGGTGATGGCTGGGTGGACGTGGCTGGATGCCGCTCTGGCGATTCCGGTGGGGTTGCTGGTCTTTCACAGCGGTTGGCAGATTTTGACCACCAATTTGCCCTGGCTGGTGGATGCGATGGCGATTGCCCCGGAAGCGATTGCCCAGGTCGCCCAACAGGTGCCTGGAGTGGTGGAATGCCATTCCATTACCTCCCGGGGGGTGGTGGGACGGCAGGTGTTTATGGAATTGCATTTAGTGGTGACGGCTACGGATTTGGTCACCGCCCACGATTTGAGCGAACAGGTGGAAGCGTTATTACAAAAGCACTATGGTCCGGCGGGGATTACCATTCACATTGAACCAAAGGAAATTTGCCATTCACCCAAATCAGTTGATACATTAGAGTCAAACCGAGGGAATGATCATGCCTAATACGCCGGAAATGTGGTTGCAACAGGGATTTCGCGTGGCTTTGGGATTTGCCGGTACCCTAGTGGAATTGGTGCAGGATGAGCAAAAACGCCAAACCCAACTGCACCAGTGGCAACAGGACATGGAGCAATTAATCCAGGAATTAGTGGTCAAGGGGGAAAAAACGGAGGCGGAAGCCCGGGAATTTGTGGAGCGGCTGTTCAACCGTACCAGTCCCCCGCCCGCCTCTCCCCCCCCACCGGTGGAAGTGGAGGTGACCAGTGCCCCCGCCGAAGCCGCCGCTGAATTGCAGGAATTAACCCAGGAACTCTCCTCCCTGCGGGAAACCTTGGAGCAGTCCCGCCCCGGCGAATAACCCCCAAAACTGGTACAGTGGGGGTAAACTGTGGGGGGAAACCGATGCCGCATCCGCTGTACATTGCCTTTATTTGGCACCAACATCAACCCCTGTATAAAAGCCCGTTGACCGGGGAATACCGAATGCCCTGGGTGCGACTGCACGGCACGAAAGATTACCTGGATTTACTGCTGTACCTCACCCGCTATCCCCAGTTTCACCACACGATTAATTTGGTGCCGTCCCTGCTGGTGCAGATCGAGGACTACGCCCAGGGGCGGGCGATGGACTCCTACCTCCAGGTGAGCCTGAAACCGGCGGCAGAGCTGAGCGAGTGGGAACGGAATTTTGTGGTGACCAGTTTTTTTGATGCCCACCACCGCACCATGATTGACCCCTATCCGGGGTATCGGCGTCTGTACGAACAACAGCAGAACCAGGGGCGGGCTTGGTGTTTGGAGCATTGGTCACTCCAGGATTTTGACGACCTGCTCATGTGGCACAACCTCACCTGGTTAGACCCCCTGTTCCATGACCGTCCCCAGGTGCAGTCCTGGTGGGAAAAGGGCGGCAATTTCACGGTGGCGGACCGGCAAGCCCTGTGGGCACTCCAGCGGGAGATTTTGGGGCAGATTATCCCGGAACATCGGCGCTGGCAGGAAGCGGGGGTGATTGAACTGACCACTAGCCCCTACAGCCATCCGATTTTGCCCCTGCTGTGGGATACGGAGAGCGCCCGGGTGGCGGTTCCCAAGATTGCCCTCCCCCATCGCTTTCAATGGCCCCAGGATGTCGCTTGGCAGTTGCAAAAGGGTTGGGAACATTATCAACGGTACTTTGGCAAGACACCCCAAGGGTTGTGGCCGTCGGAGCAGTCGGTCAGCCCGCCAATTTTAGAGCCGATTGCCAAACAGGGGTTTCGCTGGCTCTGTAGCGATGAGGGGGTGTTGGCGGCGAGTGTCAGGCAACCGATTCGGCGGGATACCCAGGGGCAGGTGGTGGATGCGGATGTATTATATCGTCCCTACAAAATGCAAACATCAGCGGGGGAACTCGCCTTGGTGTTTCGGGATCATCGCCTCTCGGATTTGATCGGGTTTTCCTACAGTCATCTCCCGGCGGAGACGGCGGTGGCGGATTTGGTCACCCGGTTGGGGCTGATTTACGAGCGGGCGCAGGTGGAAACCACCCCGGCGGACCCCTGGTTGGTGACGATTGCGTTGGATGGGGAAAATTGCTGGGAGTATTATCCGGGGGATGGGGGGGAATTTTTGCAAAGGTTGTTTGCCACCCTCAGCCGGGATCAGCGGTTCCGGGGGGTGACGGTTTCCGAATTTCTAGGGGAATTTCCCCCGCAAGTGACCCTGACTGACTTGCACAGTGGTTCCTGGATTGAGGCAAGTTTTACCACCTGGATCGGCGACCCGGTGAAAAATCGGGCGTGGGACTGGCTGGGGCGGGCACGGGCGGCGGTGGCACGGGCGGAAAACCCGGCAGAGGTGGTGTGGGAAGCCCTGTTGGCGGCTGAGGGTTCCGACTGGTTTTGGTGGTTTGGGGCGGGGCACAGTTCCCGCTTGGACCCGGTGTTTGATGCCCTGTTTCGGGAGCATCTCCAGGCGATTTACCAGGGGTTGGGGCAAACGCCGCCGCCGGAGTTGGATTATCCGCTGGAACCCCAGCATTTTCAGGGGGATTACCCGCCGGAGGGGTTGATTCAGCCGGTGATTGATGGGCGGGGAGATGAACAGGATTGGTTCCGCGCTGGGTTGGTGCGGGTGGGGACAGCCCGGGCAACCATGCACCAGAGTCACCCGATCCGGACAATCCGCTACGGCACGGACCACCTGCATTTCTACCTACGGGTGGATTTTCGCCAGGGGTTCATTCCGGGCAAAGAGGGCTTTTCGAGTTTGCATTTGCTGTGGTTTTATCCGGGGCAGGTGGGGCATACCAGCCCGATGCCCCTGACCGATGTGCCGGATGTGGCACCCTGTAACTACCGATTTCGCCATCACCTGGGGATTCAGTTGGCGGAACGGTTTTGCTGGTTGATGACCGCCGCGGCAGGGGACAGGTGGTGCCCCCAACCCACCCGCAGTCAAGTGGCATTGGATACCTGTCTGGAGGTGGCTGTCCCCTGGGATGAACTCCCGGTTGCCCCTAATTGGTCGGTGTCCCTGCTGTTGGTACTGGGGCAGGCGGGGCGGTTTCGGGGCTATCTGCCGGAGCAGGGGTTGCTGAATTTTGCGATTCCGTGAGTGCCAGCCGTTGCGCCATCCCCACGGCGTAGTAGCCCAGCATCGAAGCCACGGTCAACCCCACCAGAAACAGCACCACCAGTAAACCAGCACCCCGCCCGACAATTCCCATCTGGGCTAACTGACCTTTGCCGGTGGTCACTTCCCCAACCACCAGACAGATGATGCCGATCATGGCTAACCGCCCATTCCACAGTTCGGCAAAATGGGTAAACCCAAACGTGCCCGCCCCGGTGGGGTTAACGTTAATATTCTCCATCAAGCGTTTCATACCATCACCTCGTTTAACCTATTTTTTCAATTATCCCACAATTGTTACATTTTGTTAAGAATCGTTGGACAAACTTAGCCAGCGGGCGACGGGTGGGAGGGTCATCCCTTCGTTCCCAGGGAAATATGGGTTATAGCCATCCGACTTGATTAACAAACAGCAATTCTCCAGAACCAAGGACGGGGGCGGTGCTCCTGCGACGAGCAGTGAGGAGTAAGGAGTGAGAAGCGAGAAGTGAGATTCCCTAGAACCAGAACGGGGCGGTGCCCTGCGACCCATGTTCTCAATTCAGTGAGGATGGCTCCATTTCCCCAAAGCCCTGATTCTCGAAGCTGTCTTGTGAAACCTTGCGGATGTTAGTGAATCTTGAGGTTATGGTTAAAAGTGTTGATTTATGAGAGTTTTGAGCGGTTATGGTACGGCGTGGGAAACTAAGGGTACGGAGAGAGTGGGATTCGAACCCACGGTGAGTTGCCCCACACAGCATTTCCAGTGCTGCGCCTTCGACCACTCGGCCATCTCTCCCCAAGCGGCAAGACCCTATTGTACTCCCTAAAACCCTCGGCTTACCACACCAATCCCCAACCAAATCACTGAACGCACCGGGTCACGGCACACATGGGGCTGTGTAAGTGCAAAAATTCGTCAATAGAGATGTTCTAAAAATTAGGTTATGCTCGCTACCTGATTGATGGGCACCTCTATCAATTCAAAGTTAATGGTCGCAGGGGGGCACCCCCGCCCTTGGTTCTGGGTAACATGGGTATGCCAACAGATGTTTGGTTGGCGCAAATCAATAGAGATACCCTTATGATAAGGATAATGCAGTTGTTTTAATTCTTATCCTAACGATGTCCCTACCAATTTCACCCCAACAGGTTTTGTATTGGGGGATTGCGATTGCCGCCGGATTGATTTACCTCCCCTACCTACTGGTAGCCTATGGACGGGTCACGAGCGGATTTGACCCCAATGCCCCCCGGGCGATTTTTGACAAATTACCCCCCTACGCTCAACGGGCAACCTGGGCGCACCAAAACGCCTTTGAAAGTTTTACCCTATTTGCCCCAGCGGCAATTTTGGTGGTTTTTGCCCAAGCCGCTTCCCCTTATACTAATGCGGTGGTAATCACCTATTTGCTCACCCGCTTGGCCCATAGTTTGTTTTACATTATCAAGATATTTCCATTACGGGGGTTGGCCTGGATCGTCAGTTTGGGTTGTATTGCCAGTCTCTATGGAACGGCGATAACTAAAATCAGCCTCACGCCTTGACCGATGAAGCCTGCGCCTGCCAGTTAGGGGAAAAAGGTGAAATTCACCAAATTGGTTGAGCAGGTCACCCACGCACATACCCAAAGCTGGTTCTGAGGCGAATCATCCGGTTGCCAATTAGTTTTTATCCCCCGATTCTGTCAGAAAAACTGCCGTGAATACGACCAAAAAAATTTCAGTCATCAGGGTTAGGAATGGTGGTTCCGAATGCACGGTTTCCGTGTCGTGAAATCATCTTTATTGCCATCAATTTTTGAGATTTTTATAGAGGTGCCCTATGGCGATATTGCTGGTTATTAGCAACAAAAAATCCGACTGCTCAACCGCATAAGCGCCGGGATTCCACTTCTTCCTAGCCTTCGCAACGATTCTTAGTGATGGGAGTGGTGCAGAGGTTGTTAAATTAGAAATTGGTGTTTATTGGAAGCTACGACTATCATGCCTATTCCCGGATTGCCACCTACGGATTCCCGCCTGCGGGTCAGCACTTTTTTACAACAAATCCAGGAGGATATTTGTCGGGAATTGCAGGCCACCGACGGTAAGGGCACCTTCAGGGAAGACCGGTGGGAACGTCCAGAAGGGGGTGGGGGTCGCTCCCGGGTGTTGGAGGGGGGTGCGCTGTTGGAACGGGGCGGGGTGAATTTCTCGGAAGTGTGGGGCAAACAATTGCCGCCTGCGATTATCGAGCAACGCCCGGAGGCCAAAGGCCATGAATTTTATGCGACGGGCACGTCCCTAGTATTGCATCCCCGTAATCCCTATGTCCCAACTGTACATTTGAATTATCGTTATTTTGAAGCGGGGCCGGTGTGGTGGTTTGGCGGCGGGGCGGATTTAACCCCTTACTATCCCTTTCGGGAGGATGCGGTGCATTTTCACCAAACCCATAAAACGGCTCTGGATGCCCATCACCCGGAATATTATCCGGTATTCAAACGCTGGTGTGATGAGTATTTTTATCTCAAACATCGCCAGGAAATGCGAGGAATTGGGGGCATTTTTTTGGATTATCAAGATGGGGTAGGTTTGATTTATCGGGGGAACAATTCCCAGGGAAATGCGGCTATTTACAGCAACAAAATTGGCGAGTTGCCGCCCCGGAGTTGGGAGGATATTTTTGCCATGATCCAAAGTTGTGCCCAGGCGTTTTTACCGGCTTATCTGCCGATTGTTGAACGGCGGCGGGGCATCCTTTATGGGGAACGGGAACGGCAATTTCAACTCTATCGCCGGGGACGGTATGTGGAGTTTAATTTAATCTACGACCGGGGGACAATTTTTGGGTTGCAAACCAATGGGCGCACTGAATCTATTTTGATGTCCATGCCGCCCTTGTGTCGTTGGGAATACTGCTATACCCCGGAACCGGGTAGCCCGGAAGCCGCCCTGACGGAGGAGTTTCTCAAACCCCAGGATTGGCTGGCTGGGTGAAGGGTCAGGTCATGGGATTGTTCCAGGAAAAAAGGGGGGCAACCCTGGAGAGAGCCGGACATAAAACCCCAAAATTCCTGGAACATTGATCCCTGATTTGCCATCACTAGCGGTAGGTCTCTTTTACAATAACGATGACAGCCCTGTTTGGGGTGAATCGTCATCCCCGTCCCCGTGAGGAGTCAATCCATGCGTTCTATTTACCGAGTCATTGCCCCGTTTGCCATTGCTGTACCCTTACTTGGGGCTGGCACCGTCACCGCAAATCCGGCTGGGAATAAATTGGCTGTGCCCTCACCTCCCCCAGCCACAACGAAACCCAACCCTGCCCCCGCCACAGCTAAGCCCACCCAAACGACGGTACAACCCACCGCCAAACCCGCCAGTCCCTCCCCGGCGGCGGCCATCCCGAAGGTGGAAATGCCTGCCCCCACCCCCACAGCGGTCAATGTCCAACGGGTGCTGTATGTCAACCCCACCAGTGGCCAGGACACCCACAACGGGCAAACCGCCCAAACCGCCTTCCGCACCATCACCCAGGCTCTGAAATTCGCCGAAGGGGGCACCTTGATCCAACTGGCTCCAGGGAAATACAGTGCCGAATCGGGGGAGCAATTTCCCCTGGCCCTGAAACCCGGCGTGATCCTGCGGGGGAACGAGTCCACCCGGGGAGAAGGAATTTTGATTGAAGGGGGCGGACGGTTTGTCAGCCGGATTTTTGCCCGCCAAAATGCCACCATCCTGGCCGGCGAAACCACCCACATCCTGGGGGTCACCGTCACCAACCGCAACATCCGGGGCACGGCCATCTGGGTCGAATCCACCAACCCCTACATCCGCAATTGCACCTTTACCAACAACCACCGGGAAGGGGTGTTTGTCACCGGGGAAGGGGCGCCCCGCATCGAAGATAACCTGTTTATCCGCAACGGCGGCAACGGGGTTTCCCTCACCAAGGCTTCCAAAGGGGAGGTGCGGCGGAATGTCTTTATCCAAACTGGCTTTGGGTTAGCCATCGGCGGCGTTGCTTCCCCCATCGTGGCGGACAATCGCATCGAAAATAACGTGGATGGCATGGTGATCAGCGATGTGGCTCGACCCGTCCTGCGGGGGAACCGGATCGCCTTCAACCAGCGCACGGGGATTATCGTGATTTCCAATGCCCAGCCGGATTTGGGTACCCCTGCCAGCCCCGGCAACAATACCTTTCAAAGCAACGGCAATCATGACCTGCAGAACGCCACCAAAAACATCACCCTCACCAGCATTGGCAACCGCCTGGATGCCACCAAGGTGAACGGGCCAGTGCAATTGCAGTGAAGTTAAGAAAAGTTAAGACCCTGACCTAGCTCGATAAAACAATTCCAAACTGGCGGGGGTGCCCACAAACCGCCAATGCCAGGGTTCATAGCTAATCCCTTGGGGGTTGTTGCGGGGGAAGGACAACTCAAAGTGAAATTGCGCCGCCCGTTTCTGCAACCAAGCAAAAGCCGCCGTTTCCTCAAAGCTCTCGTGAATATGGGTGCCCGGTTGTTTCCCATCCCCCACATCCAGGGCATAACCCGTATGGTGTTCGCTGTAACCCGGCGGGGCACTGACCTTGGCGCGTTCCGCCACCTGTTGCCCCCGTTCTGCCTTCACCCCGTAAAACAATTCCTCCTGCTGTTGCCGGGAGCGAAACCCGGACAGGGGCACCAAAATCACCCCCTCCGCCCGGGCGGCAGACTGCATGGCGAGAAAGGCTTGAGCCGCATCCCGGTGCAATTGGACCCGCCCATCCGCTGTGACCGCCTGCAAATCCTGGGCTGGGGCTTCAGGATACGGTAAATGTCCTAACAAATCCACAGATGTAATGGTCGGGGCAGGCTTGGGTTCAGAAGCTACAGGCGTTGAAGCGGGAGTAAGCCACCACCAAGCTACTCCAGTCACAGCCACCACCGGAATCCCCAGCCATGCCCACCGCCAGGGAGAAGGGACCAAGTGCGGACGGGGGGAGGATTGCCGCCGGGCTTCGGGAATCTCATCAATGGGATACAAACGCTCCTCCTGCATTCACAACGCCAATTGCACCAAACATCAACTATAGCAATCCTACTTGATTAGTGTTAGCTTGCGTGCCGTAGGCATACAGAGATTCCCCGGAACCAAGGACGGGGGCGGTGCCCCTGCGACCCCTGTTCCATTCTCATTTAGGACTGCTATATTTTTAATGGAAATTTATAGATATTTCAAGTATTTTCTATCGTTAATCCTATCGCAATCCCATGCAATTCACGAACAGAAATTTGCCAAAACTAAGGACAGGGGGTACCCCTGCAACTTATGTTCTCAATTCAGTTAGGATCACCATAATCTATCGGAAATGACCACAACAACGCCCATCAATTTATCCCCAGTGCCTTCATCGCCGCTGTCATTGGGTCGGAGAAGAATATAGGGTCAACCCGCTCGATGATCTCGCCCGATACTTCCAGAAAGTTTCGCTTGTTTTCGAGGGGAATAAGTGCCCGCCGTGCTCCGTTATCCATGCTGACCTGCAACGGCTCGGCTAATGAGCGAACAGCTTTGATATTTCCTTGAATGCTCAGGTCGCCGAGGATCACCAAACCAGGCAATACCGACTGCCGCTGGATAGCGGAATAGATGGCGACCACCAAGGCGATCCCAGATTCACAAGGAACGTGGTTACTGAGTAAGTCAATCGCCTCGACATGAAAATCTGTTGTGTCGAATTGTTGAGCAATCCCCATCTTCACTTTTTGGCTTTGGAGATAGGCGAAGGCTCGTTGCAGGGATTCCTTCATCGCCCCTTCCACACCCCCTGCCACCTTCAGTTTGCCAGTGCCGGGTGAACAGCCCACTTCCAGACGATAAAGACCCACTTTACCCTGGTCATCCACCGAGGCGGTATAAACCGATCCAGGGGCAAGGGGGTCAGCGGCAATCATATCCCGCCCCCCCTGTTCGGGTACCCCGACAAACCGTTCTTCCCTGGTGGTGTTGTCAATAAAAGAGAACGAGGTTTGGTGGTACTCGAAGGAACCCATCTTTTTCAGCTGTTCCTTGACCCGGCGACGGCCTTCCAAGGCCAGTTCGGTAAGCTCAGCCAGTTCATCCCTGGACAACTCACCGTGGGGATAGACCAGCTTCACCAGCCCAGAAACCGACTTGCGGACAGCCTTCACATCACGGGCATTGAGATGGGAGCCAAGGGAGAAATGCCGGTCGAGCATCTCGGTGAAGTTATGCTTGCGCAGTATCCGCAGTGCCTCAGCCAAATAATCCACGACGAAGCCGTAGTGGTCGGTGAAAAATTCAACCCGCATCTTCGGGATTTCCCAGCCGGGAATGTAAAAGTGAATGCGATCCAGGAATGCCATGTCCTCACGGATCACGTCGGGCAGTGGCATGAATAAATGGGAGGAGCGCACCATGACCTCCACCGGCTGGTTGGTATTGCCGAACATGGCAATGGATGCCATACCAGACAGGGAATCCTTCCCCCGGGCAAAGGTGCCAGACTCACAGTAGGTTTTCAGGGTCGTTACCACCTCTTTCGGCATCTTTTGCAGGTCAGCCACCTCATCAAACGCCACCGCATCCCAAATCCCAACTAGCCCTATTTTGTTGGTAGCCATGTTGTAAAAAAGATTGGCTACGGTTGTCGGGCCGGTGAGCAAGATGGTGTAGGGTGAAAGCTCCTGATAGCCATAACTCTTACCTGTGCCACGGGGGCCAAGCTCCACCAGATTGTAATTCCGTTCGCAGAGGGGTACCAGTCGCACCAGAAGTAGCAATTTAACCCGTCGCTCAAAATGAGATGGCTCTATGCCAATGGTGCGGAGCAGTAGGTCAATCCACTCCTCGGTGGTAAATTCCCGGCGACAATCACAGTATTCTTCCAAGTCGAACTTAGCCAGTTGAATTGGCTTGAGGCTTTCGATCCAAAAAGGACTGCGTTTTCCTTTTTGTTCTTCATCGTACTGGTGCCGCAAATCTACTTGTGCCCAAATGCCGCCCATTAACAAACGGTCGTAGTCCCGCAGGAAGTGTTCGGGAATGTGAACGTACCGATGCCCGAAGTTCTTTAATTCCGCCCAGTATTTGTCATCGTCGGAAACGTAGCGCACCTGCACCTTGTCAATGAGGGTGTGCTTCCCCTTGTCCTTTACCAGCGACTGGGCTTTGTTGGCTTCCCCAGGGGTGACAAAATTCGAGGAGAGGGTATTGTTAACCACTTTCAGCCCCGCATCAATCGCCACAGGGTCATCGGTAGCACAATACTTGCCTAACAGGTATTCGAGAACAAAGACTGGGACATTTGCTCCCACTTTCACCTTGCGAACCAAATCTTTGCGGACGACTTTACCCGCAAATACGGTTGCCGCTTTTCGATCCAGTTCAGACATGGTAGGTTCCTCAGATCGAAATGGCAACGGGGAGGGTCAGAGGCGGAGCTAGTTCTACCCCGGTAATGGCATCCAGCAGATATACCCGCACCGTCTGTTGGGAAATTTCCTCCGACAGCATTACGGTAACAGTATTTGGCTCGATGCGTCTGGGATCATGTTCAGCAAGTTTCAGCCTCACTTCGCCGGTGGCATCCTCAAATCCGTAAGAGGCACTCACTGGCTGGGAGACACACTTTTTATTAGCTCGCACTTCGATCCGCACCGTCGGTGGCTTCAATCCAAATAGGTCAATCTGCTCCTGGTTGCCGCTAATCTGTATGGAAAAAAACCGGGTGGTCAGTTTGGGGGTTCCTGGCGTTAGTGTCCACCGAATGCTGGTCGTTGTTGCTTTTGGTTGTGCCCTTGAGTGCATGACCAGTACAGGCACGATCAGCTCTTGGGGAGACAAGCCGCCGTGAAAATAAGCGCGACCACCCCCTTTCGATTTGAAAACGGCGAATGTCCAGGGGGTGGCAATGTCATATTCACTCTCTACGCCTAGGGAGGTCAGGGAGGTTCGCAGGTAAGTGGATTCCGAATTGCCGCCGATGCCCACCCACACTCGGCGATGCAGGTCTGCTACTTGTCCACCGGGGGCTTCAATTTTCATATCCTCCCCGACTTCATCGGCAAACAAGTGACCGTGATCCGCAACCAGCACGATGGTTTTAATGCCGTGATCCGCCAAGATGCGCACACCCCGGCGCAGATGCCCCAGCACACCGTCAATTTGCAGTCGGGCTTGAGCGAGGTTGTCGGTCTCGCCCAGCTCATCAATTTCCTGGGATGTGATCAGGATTAGCTGGTGGTTCTGGATCCCGTCTTTGACCTTTTTGCTGGGCTTGGGGAGGAGGTCTTCGAGTTTGGCATCAAAGACTGCAACCCCTGCATGGTTCTTCAGGAACGCTACCCGGTCGTTGCGATTTCTCATGACCTGACCGGCGATCTCCACGCCCAGTTTGCCACCCCCAACCCCGACCACCTTGGCTGACTCGTGGGCTTTGGGGAGTAATGCCGCCATGCCAATCTCGGTGATTGTGGGGATCATGGCGAGGGCGGGCTGACATGCGAGCGGGAAGTCGTTTGCCAAGAGGCGGGACAACTCACGCGCCATTTCAAACCGCAGGGCATCCACCCAAACATAGGCAACCTTGCCTTCGCTCAAATGGGGCTTGACCTGTTTCTCAAAGATGTTTTGTTGCCGTAGTAAACCCTCGATGGGATGCTTGGCTTTGGCAAATTGGGTGATGAAATGTTTGGCTAGTTCACTGCCGACCTGGGTGTACCGCTGTTCAGCCTTGGTGATCAGCTTTTCCAGTGCCTGATGATCGTCCCCAGGGGCAAACTCGAACTGATACTTGCGGCTTTCCAGGTGGCGGTGATGGGTGTCGAGTAGGCACCAAGGTTGGTCATCCTCGGCGTAGGCTTTGACGAGTTCGAGAACGGTGGTGGGGGCTTTTTTGAGTGCTTTTGCGACTCGGTCGGCTGAGAGTAAGACCTCGGCGGCGGATGCCACCAGTGCCCAGCGGGCTTGAATCTGTGACTCCACATCTGCCCAGAAGCGGGCGCGTCGTTGCTTGACTAGGTGAAGCCTTTCCGGGGTGACTTGCTTGAGAAGCTCTGTTTCGAGATGCACCAGCAAGGTTTTTTCGACGCACAGGAAGGTTTCATTCTCCTGGAGGGGATCCACGGGCAGGTCAAGCCGACTGAGACCAAGCTCCTGTTCGGTTCTGTTGGCGATGGTAATGTAACTGTCTCGATGTTCGCGGCTATTTCGCCATGAACGGGCAAGCCGGACACAGGCATCAACACCAGCCGGGCTGTGGGCAATGGCAACCGATGCTAATGGGGAAGGCACCTGTTCTTTGAGAGCGGCGCATAGGTCAGTGAGGAGAATGTGTCGCCCCAACTTGACTCGCCAGTGTGACAAGGTTTCAGCGGTAGGAAGCTGAATCTCGAAGCCCATTTCGAGCAGACGTTGGAGTTCGGTCTTCGCTCCTTTTTTGGCAATCTCCTGGTCATGCCGGTCATCGTGGAGAAAGGCTAAGGCGACTTCCTGGGGGGTGGCGGTGCCGAAGATCAGGGTGAGTACCCCAGTGGCAAGGTCTTTGCCTTTGTCGGCGAGGGCGTTGAGGTCTGCCAGGGACAATTTCCCCGCTTCCACTTGCCGCTCGATTTCACCCACTTGCTCCTCGCTCAAAATCGGCTTGAGGGCGTTGCGAGCCACGACAGATAAGCGGGTGTTGCAGGCGGGGGGTTGTTGCCGGGGTTGCATTACTACTCCGGCGGCATCCAGTTCGATCAGGGCGGCGTGGGTCTTTTCCCGTGGGAGGGGGACGTAAACGACCAAGCGAGGCGGTTGCCGGTCGTTCATGAGGTGGTCAATGTCTTTGCGCAATTGGAAGAAACTCCCCTCATAACGAGCCACGGTGGTGTTGGGGAGGGTGAGTGTTTCTGCAATGGAGCCGTAGGCTTGCTCCGGGTCATACCAGACCACCAGCCCTTTGTCCTCGACCTGCTTGGCAATCAGTTGGGTCAGATAGGCGGTGACCACAGCCATACTCATCCCTACCAATACCTCGTGATTTTGTAAGCGTCCAGTGCCGGGTCATTGCTAATGATTGGAATTCCTTCGGTAAGTGCCTGGGCGACCAGCAAACGGTCGAAGGGGTCTTTGTGGTGAAAGGGCAACCCGATCACCCTCGCCGTGTGCATCGGATCGATCGGAAGGATGATAAACCCGTATTTGTTCATACACGCTTCGATGAAGTCTTCATAGGGCTGATGTAGATTTAGCTTGCCAATGCTGACCTTAATGGCAATCTCCCAATACGTCGCTGGGCTGATGAAAATCTCGTTGGCTGGATCCAAAATCAATGCCCTAGCCGTCTCGCTGAGTTGCGGGTCGCCCAGCGTGTACCAAAGGAGCGTGTGGGAATCGAGAAGGTGCCTCACGGCATATACTCCGCAAAGTCCTTGAGATGCTCATCATCGTCCGCCACGATGGTGATCATGCCCTTGCACAGCCCAGGTGGTGGGCGCAGACCAGCTATCGGTTTCGGCGATTCGCTCACCAGCTTCGCCACGGGTCGATCGTTCTCTGTGATCACCAATTCTTCACCGGGATTTAGCCGATGAATAAGATCGGGCAGTTGGGCTTGGGCTTCTTGGATGGTGACGGTTGTCATAATTGGGTGCGCTCTTATAGTCATTATTTTACCAACCCCTTTTCCCGTAACTGTTTGCCAATGGATGACCACTCGTATTTGCCCGCCAGGAGTTCTTCCCAGTATTTTTTGGCATCCTTCCAGGGGACGAGTTCCCAGAGGGGGGCGATATTCAAGACAACAGATCTTAGTTTTTCTGTGTCAGAGATTCGGTGACCACAGCCATTGGTAAACACTCAGCTCCAGATTCGGTTAACACCATAGGGATCGAAGATGTGATCGGCACTGACCAGCGGGATGTCTTCGACGAGTGCCTGAGCCGCCAGCAGGCGGTCGAACGGATCCCGATGATGGAACAGCAACCTGGTCTGCCGCTCGGCGTGGTCGAGGGTGATTGGTAGCACTGTCAAGACAAGGTCGGCGATTGCCTTGTCCATCCACGGGCGGTAGGGCATGGATAACGGAAGGGTGCCTTTGCCGAACTTAATGGCGATTTCCCAGATGGTCGCCGCACTGAGGAGGCGTTCCATATCAGGGTTCGCTATGATTGCCATCGCTCCTGGCGGAATCTGTGAGGGATCCTCCGCCGCCCAGATCAAGGTATGGGTGTCAAGGAGCAACCGCATTATGTATACTCCTCGAACTCCTCAAGGGGGTCGTCGAAGTGCTCCATCGAAAGGACGGTTCCCTTCAAGGTGCCGAATTTTGGGGCTTTTCGAGCCTCGGCGGTTGAGGCGGTAGGTACCAATCGAGCCACCGGCTGGTTGTTTTCAGTAATCACCAACTCTTCACCGGGATTTAGCTGATGAATAAGATCGGGCAGTTGGGCTTGAGCTTCTTGAATCGTAATGCTCGCCATGTTGAGTGCTCCTTATTATTGTCATTTTACCAACCCCTTTTCCCGTAATTGTTTGCTGATGGATGACCACTCGTATTTGCCCGCTAATAGTTCCTCCCAGTATTTTTTGGCTTCTTTCCAGGGGACGAGTTCCCAGAGGGGGGCAATGGTTAGTGCTACGCCGTCGTTGATGTCCGGGTCGAGGTGCAAATTGGCTGCTCGCCGTAACCGTTCTTCCAAGTCCCGCAGATCGGACAACAATTCTTCCTGTTTCTCGATTGCTTTGGCGAGGCGTTTGGCTTCTTTGCCGCTGGTGCCCGCTGTGTTTTTCTGGGTGCGGAGGGAATCGAGCAAGCTGGTTTGTAGGCGAATTTCTGGCTCGACGGCGTTGAGCAATACTTTGAACAGGGTGTCCCGGTCGTATTGCCGGGCGTGTAGCCAGACGGCGAAATTTTTCTTGGGGGATTGCAACAGCCAGTAGATGGGTCGCTTGCGGTATTGTTGCAGGTGCCGCTTGAAAAAAGGTTCTCCCAGGTCGTTGGCGAGTCGTTCGCTCAGATTCCCTGAACCGCAGGCGGTGGCGGTGGTCACTACCTCGGTAGCGGCGGTTTCTCCCAAGCGGGTTTCCAACTGATTGAGTACCTGCTCAGCCAGTTTGTGCCGTGACCAGAAGGCTCCCTGTGCAAAGACTTTCATCACGGCAAAGCTAATCCAGGCGTGCGCCAACCCTGTGCGGTCTGTGGGAATGCTGATGGACTCTTCCTCGTTTTCTAAGGACTCCGTCCCGCTAACGCGAACGGTGGGGGGGTCGTCGTCTTCGGTTGCGGGTGGGCTTTCGGCTAATTCGGTTTCAATGGCGGCACGGTCTTGGTCGCTAATGCCGTAGAGCCGATAGACTTCTTCGTCAATCTGCCGTTCGATCTCGGCGAGTTGGGTGTGGCGTTGGGCAACCTGTTCCAGTCCATCCGACCAGGGGGGCGGGGCGACAAAATCCCAGGTGGTCTCATCTTCGGCACTGTCCTGTTTGGCAAGGGCAATGGCTTGCTCGACCAGGGCTTCTAGTTCGGGGCTGGATTGATCGGGAATGGGTAATCGTTCCAGGTCGCCGACTTGTGTATTTACGGTCGGGTTAATGAGCCACAGTAGATATTGGAATACAGAAGAATTCAGTACAGCAAGCAATTGCATTGGATTTTGTGGGAATAGACCTGATGTTGCGTCTGCAAAAATAAACCCTTCAGGGGATAATCTCGCTGTAAATCTTCCACTCGTTACTTTAGGACACGTCACGCCGCGGCGGAAGTAGTAGTCGGGGTTCTTAGCGACCCATTCCCATTTGCCATCCAAATACGGATAACGCTCACAAATCCAGTTTTTGATCTCCGCACCATCATTTTCCCAGTTGACGACATATTCCTGGTTGCCATACCAGCGTTGGAACGAGCCGCCCTTCATATAGGGGAACCAGCGTTTTTGGGTCTGCCGGGCTTCTTCGGCGTTTTGGCAACCAAAAGCGATGTGGGATGCGCCAACTTCCCACCAGTAACGCAGGAAACGGAAATTATCGGCAGTGGCTAAACCTTGCCGGGGTTGTGCTACATCTCCCAGTTTCGGCAGGGTCTGGAAGAGGCGGCGCAGTCCGGGTGGGATCCAATACACCCAGGGGCTACCGGGGATGGCGGCAAAGTCTTTTTGGGCATAGCGGCAGATGATCGGGTCGGTGTCGAGGTGGCACAGTGCTTGCTCAAACCGTCGGCGTTTGCTCTCGGCATCGGGTTCCTTCACCAACCGGAAATAGGTGCCAATACTCTCCTGTCGCCGCTGGGCGTTGGGTTCCTTGCGAAGGACAATCAGCGTCGTATTCACCTTCTCACCGGAGACTTCATCGAAAGCACGGGGACCAACGTGACCGATTACTTCATTCACGGATTGTTCACCAAGCCAATTACGCAACTTCTCGTAACTGGAGATGAACATGAACGATTGCTGTGTGATCATACCGAGTCGTCCGCTGTTTCTGAGCAAGTCAATCCCCCGGAGAATAAAAGCCGCATAGAGATCACCCTTTCCCGTCGGGTACAACTTAGCAATGGCTTCTCTCATAACCGGATTCATGTTTCGTGCCGTCATATACGGCGGATTCGTCACGACCACATCGTAGGTTTGACCTAGCAATTCCAGCAGTCTCAACCCCTGCACGGTCTCCTGAGCAAAATAGGTCTGGTTGTATCCCCGCTCCGTTTCGGCTTTGGCAAAGGCATCGAGGGCTTGGCTGACTTGCTCTTCGAGGGTTTCCCAAAATTTCCCCTGGCTTGCTTCGCTCTCAAATTGTGCCTGGCTCCAGCCAAAAATGTCCGGTTGTCGCCCTTCTTTCTCGTAACGCTGACGCTCCACCTCGATCAACTGACGGATGCGCTTTTCCAGGGGCAATAGCGAGCCAAGATGTTCGGAGAGTTGGAGTTCCTCTTGCAAGGCTTGGAGAATCCGACCGTAAATGGGGCGTTGGTTCAAGCCAGCCGACTGGAGAAAAGCCCCCAACCGTTCCCCATTGAGCATATGCACATTGGCACAGGCTAAGCGTGATTGGCTGAGCGACCGCCGGGGTGCCAGCACCTTCGCCTTCAGGTACAACGCCAAGGCACTGATCTGGACGGCACGGGGATCAATGTCAATGCCATGTAGGTTGTGGGCGAGAATTGCGGCAGGGATTTCCTCCAGGGAAGCGACGGGGGGCGTTTCACGCCAACCGGGTTGACCGGCTCGCTCGCATTCCTCCCGATACATTTCCACAAAGAGATCAAAGGCGACCAAGCCAAAGTGCATGGTTCCGCAAGCCGGATCGAGCAGGCGAATGGAACGGATAGTGCGGACTGGACTACTTCTGGGTGCAACCTGGCGTGGGATGTAGTAGTGCAATTGCTCGGCAAGGGGGGAGTCAGGGTGCATCTCCAGCCAAAGCGTCCCCAGGGTGTTGTGAACAAGAAAGCGAACCATCCAATAAGGCGTGAAAATCTGCGTGGCGGCTGGGATGTCGTGAGGGGTGACTTTTTGCTTTTTCTTGTACAACTTCTCAAACACTTCGTCTTTTTCAGCTTCGACAAAAAACTGATACACCCAACCCAATGTTTCCTCACTGCCCGGTTGCCATGCCTCGGCGAGGTCGGGGGTGTTGAGCGTTTCGGCAAGTTGCTTGAGAGCAGTGGCAGGGGGAGCGAGTCGGGTAGCCAGATTATCGGGGTCAAACAACACCCGGATTTCCGCCGCTAATTCCCCACAACGTGCCAACAGGAAGCGATGATAGGCGGCACTGCGATACTCCCCACCCCGCTCGTAATCTGCCAGATCAGCCTCCCGTCCAGTCTGCGTGACCCAGTGCTTGAAGCCATTGGAGTCTTCCCAACGTCCGATGGTTTCCCGGATCAGCTTGCGAGTCTCCAGCATTTTGAACGCAACGAAGCGGTTCAGCCAAGTAAAGGCGACTTCCCGCACCAGTTGCCGGTAAGCATCCACTTTGCTGATTCCCTGGGACTCAAGCAAATCAAAATGTTCCAACACCTGCAACCGCACGGATCGCTCTTCCTCGCTCAAGTGCGCCACCGAAGCCGTCCGATCTGCTATCAATGAGTTTCCTTTGAGAAAAATGGTGAACCGCCCTTCCAGCCGTTGCGCCACCGCCTCTTCCAACCACCGGCGGGATTGGGTGACGACGTTGCGGAGCTTGTTGCGAATTTCTGGGTGCATGGGGCTACCAAAGTCTGTTCAATCCGTAACAATCGAACGTCCCATCAGCGGATACAAGGCACAGTCCCTCGACCAGGGCGGTTGCGGCAATGAGACGGTCGAACGGATCACGGTGGTATAGCGGCATTGTCGAGAGGGGTTCGATATGAGCCGATTCTAGCGGTAATAAATGGATGTCTTCTCTAAATAATCCCGCATATCTTCAAGAGGTTCCTTGAAGTCGTCGGGTACAGTGAACTGCCCCTCATAACGACCTGCTTTGGGAATGCCCGTGACCGGGGGGCGTGGTCGTGGTGGACTGGCTTGCACAAGCGACCAAGGAATGATCTGGGCAACCGGACGCTCATTCTCGGTGATGGTCACCACTTCATCCGGCGCAAGACAGTGGATCAATTCAGCGAGGGTGTTCTGAGCTTCGTTGAGTGAAACAGTTTTTGCCATCTGCTTTCTCCAACTTTGCAAAATTTACTCCAAAATAACAATCGCTCCTTCATCAATACACTTCTGAAGGGAATCCCGAATCCGGTCAAGTACCTGGTCGAGTTCCGCCTGCGTCTGAATGGGACGACTGAAAAATTCTGATACTTTTATCTTTCGCACCGGGGCTTTCTTCTCTCTACCGATGGAGAGTTCCTGCAACTTGACCAGCACCGACGATTTCAACCCCTCCACAGCCGCAAGGTCGGATTCCATTTCTGTGAGGCTGGATGTGCCCAGGGATTGCCCTTCTGTCACAGCCTGTTTGTCCTCTTCCGTGCCCACGCGACTCTGCAAGGGGGACAACAGGGATTGAGCCAGACTGGGGTTCGCGGCTGCCACAGGTGCCCACTCAGGACGGTTTTGAATTTCGTCAATGGCTGACTCGTAAGCCTGTTTGCGACGGTCGAAAAGCTCACAGTAGGCGGTTTGGTACGCCTCCAGCACCTGTTTGGTGTAGGCAACAATGTTGTCCCACGCATCGAGAAACTGCTCTGAAACGAGCAGGGCTTTGAGTTCTTCAACCCTAGTGTGAAGTTCGGGGGAGGGGGCATGAGCCGACAGCCGTTGCCACACTTGCTCGGTTGCCTGACGGGCTTGCCGGAGAATGGCGATAGCCTCCTGGTTCAGGAACTCCCGCAGTTTACGCACCTTGTCCCGTGTTGCTCCGAACTCTCTGCCGCTCTCGGTCAGAATGCGAACGCAATCATCAGAAGCGGAGGACTGAATCCCCATCAAGGTTTGCTGGTACTCCGAAAGCATGGGCAACACCGGCAGGCGATGGGCTTCGGCAAGGGCTTTGAGGGGATAGAGCTTTGCCAGTTCCTCGGCGGCAACTTTCTGAAAGGCGGTGGCAATGGCTCCTTCCTCCACATCCACCTCTTCCCCGGTCAGGTTCTCCAGTTGCTGTACAGCTTGGGTAAGGGTTTTGAGACCAACCGATTGGCGGGGCGAGAACAGCGACGAGCGAAATGCTGAAATGTTGGTAAATGGGGTGCGGGAAGCGGGGTCTTGGTAGTTGTGAAAACGGTTGCTTTGATAAGTAACTTCAATCTCGCCCGCCCGGAATAGGGTAGCCAGAATCAGCCGTAGCATATCCCGTTCCCAGCCGTAGGGCGTGCCGCTGAAACGTTTTTCCAGTGCCTTGCCCATGCAGGTGTCTCTGTTGCCATAACTGAATTCGCTCTTGAGGTAGTCCAGCACTTCTTTGGCAACGGGGGCGGTGGTGCAGATGATATTTTTCGCACCGTCCTTGACGACCAGCCCTAACCCTTGCTCCCCGGCGTAGAAGACGTTGGGCAGGGCTTTCAGGTCGGCGGCTTTGAGAATCTGCTCAGCTTCATCCCCTTTAAGCGGACGAGAACCCATTGGCAACTTGGGGTAGAGGTCAGGCACCACTTGCCCGAAGAGCTTTTTGAGGATTTCGCCCAAACTTTTTCCCAAGGCAGAAGCATCCTTCTGCACACCCCGGAACATACCCGTGCCACTCTCTAAGGCTTCGGTGAGCTTGTCCCGCAGGCGAATTTCATAGCCGTTTTTTAAGTTTTTCTCGTCTTGCAGGCAGGTGGCTTCGTCGGGGCTGATTTTTTGTTGGGCACTCAACTGGTTGTATTTGTCCACCATTTTGCAGGAAGCATAAAGTTGATGGACAAGTTCATCAATCTCTGGAGTCAGGCAGAAGAGCCAATACAAATCATTTTCGTGGGATTTTTGCTGGCTTTCGGTGCGGATTTCCTCAAGGCGTTGGGTGAGTTCATCGGCATCGTCCGAAACACATAAAGTCAGGGGCAATTCCCCTTCATCTCCAATGCTGGTGCCGTCAACATTAATGCCGATACGAAACGAGCGATTTTGATAGCGGAAGGTCTTGAACTCCGGATCATTAAAGAGCTGCTGCAGGGCAGTACGGATAAGTTCCCTTTCTTCACGGGGCTTGGGATCGAGATACCCGCTGCGTTCGTTGGTCCAGCTCTTTTCTTGAGCAGTCTGGAGCTTCCAGCCTTCCTCAGTGTTGCGAATGAATTTGGCGGACTCCAGTCGCTTCACGGCGGCTTGCACTTCCTTGAGGGGGGCAGCCTTACCAACTTCATCCACGAGCATGGCGGCAATGTTGACTTCAGTGCGGGGCAGGTCACGAATGAACTCCAGGAGACAGATGACTTTAGCGACCTGCAAAGCCCAGCCCTGATCGTCGGGATCGGTCTTGAATCGCTCCGAGATTTCGTAAATGTCCGTACGTTTCTCGTTGGAAAGATTGCCCTCCACCAACTCGAACACCTTGTCGAGGGTCACCAATGCCCCAATCGGCTTGTTGGCAAAAGCGGTGCGCTCGGACACGAGCATCTCGTAGGCTTGTTTGATGATTGTGCGGTTACTGCCGCCGTAATGCCGGGGGGCGCCAGGTTGCAACCGGATACCTGACATGATGCCGATGCACAGGTCAATGTAGTGGGGGGGATAGGGATAGAATTGCACGAAATCCGCCTCGGTAATCTCCGTGCGGTGGGTGGGGCGTTCCAAACGCAGAGCGGCGTTTAGTTGTCCTTCGTTTTTCTTGAACAAATCCCGTAGGAGTGCTTCAGCTTCGGGCTGCTTCGCCAGGACACGCTTGGTGGCGACTTCCCGAATGTCGGACGGGGCAAGGTCAACCCGGTAACGGAACCGGTCTTGGAGTTTGGCTAACTCTACCCTTTTAGAGTCAATGGCGGCGACTACTTCATCGAGCTTTTCCTGGGATGTGACCACAATCCAGCAGGGAGCAATGATCTTTCTCGCCTTGAGCAAGTTTTTGCCAACCTTGCCAAACTCCTCAATGGTCGCCCGCAGGTCTTCAATTTTGTCACCGCTCCGAGCCACGTGCTGACCCACTTCGTCAATGATAAATACAAGTGCTTTCCCCTTGCGCCTCCGTCCCCACAGCTCAAAGCAACGCTCGACTATCTTCCGAACACTCAATGCCGTATCTTGATGGCGTAAATTATGACGCCAGAATTCCGGAGTCGGGTAAGCCTTTGGTTCCATCCGATGCAAAATAGTACTGGCATAAGAAATCTTGTGGGATCCGGATCGGCTAATTTTCCAGTCTTTCTGTAGATACTCACGGCAAATGCGCTCGAATTCTTCCAGTTTCCCCTCTCCCTCTAACGTGATTTCCAGTTCAGCAATGTCAAAGTCTTCGGCATAATCCAGTTCACGCAAAAGGGCTGTATACATCAGTTCGGCAGTTCTTTGCGTTACTTTTCGGGTATCCGTTTCCTTGGCGATCTCAAAAAGAATGACTTCCGTGGGGATCCGTTGGATGTAGTTTTTCAAAAGCGGTTCAAGGCGAGGATCAGCAACTTGAGCCACAAACAAATCGGTAAATTTCTTGCCAAGGATAGTGCGGTTCTCCAAGGCGTAGCCGAGGTTTTTGGCGAATGAGCTTTTGCCAGAACCAAAGAAGCCAGACACCCAAACGCCAATACTTTCGTGGGGATCGGCGGGTGCTTCGGCGATGGCTTTGAGTAAATCGTGGTACTGCTCACGAATACTGTCTGTAGCGACGTATTCCGAGATTTCGGCATAAACGGAATGCTCATCCGCTTGATCGACTTGGATGACCTCCTCGATCTTGCGGCTCAGGTCACGGGTTAATAGGTCGCTAATGGTGTTCATGTGGGTGTCCTTGTTTAATAAAAAATATTAAAGGGCACCTCTGTAAATTAACAATTAGCAGTCGCAGGGGGGCACCCCCCGCCCTTGGTTCTCCAGAATATCTGACTGCCAGCGAGATAACTTTTTGCTGGTACGAATAAATAGAGGTGCCCTAAACTCATTTGATTATGGGATTGATTTCAGCCGTAGATTTTGACCCGGTAATTGCCCAGAGCGTCTCGGTCTTTTAATTCCATGAAGCGTAGCCCTGTCGTGCCTTCGATGGAGCCGGGATAGCACAGGATGGTGGGTACCTTTGTCTTGCCGTGCAATTTGTCGAGCAACAGGGACACCTGAAAAATGCCCGGTGACATCGCTGCCACCCGAGTTAAAAAGACCACGGAGTTTTCCGGGTTGATCCCTGCGAGCCGGTCAGCCAGAAAGTCCCAGAGCGGTACCCAGACCTTGTTGGACAGATAGGTGGTGACTTGCCGCTGTGCCTCCAGGTATCCTCGCTCTTTTTCTAGGGCGACCACAGCCTCAAAGCCCTCATCCTCATCCTGTTGGCTAACCTTTGCCAATGCCCCCCAGAGCAACTCTGACATCGGGATCATGTGAACTATCTTACCGATGGCTTCCAGGCGAGTGGCGAGTAATTTTGTGTCTTGACGAAGTTCCCATTCATCAGTAGGGTTGTGGCGCAGGATGGCAAACGGCAAA
Organism: Synechococcus sp. C9; assembly: GCF_022984075.1. NCBI lineage: Bacteria > Bacillati > Cyanobacteriota > Cyanophyceae > Synechococcales > Synechococcaceae > Synechococcus > Synechococcus sp. C9. The sequence continues at coordinate 911,912 of NZ_JALAAD010000001.1, forward strand.
TCATGGTACACGCTGATGCGTGGCGGGTCTGCCTTCAGATCGCTTTCGAGCAGAGCCATCCTATCTTTGAGCGAGGACATTGGCGTACTCCTCAAGGGTGTTGGCAGGAAAGGTTAACCGGGTAACACTTCCAGCGGCATGATATTCAAGCAGTTCGCGCTGGTGGGCTTCAAACAGGAATCGCTCAACCCCCTCCCTCGCCAGAAAAAATAACTTCCAGTCCGGTAGCTCCAGCAGTTTGGCTCCCGATGGTTGATGTTGCTTAAGGTAAAAAACGATGTAGGCGAAGGCTTCTGTGGGCAGAAACGGCGGGGCAATTTTTTTATTTACCGTCCCTTGCAGGATGCCGAAATCCCGTAGCGTTGCCAGAATGCTGCGGACAACTCGCAAAAGCGTCGTTTCCGACCAGTTTTTTGTAAGCTTGCCATGCACAAGTTTTTCGAGAGAACCCTGAAACTTCTGCACGTCAATGTCCACCAGCCCCCGTTCCTGCATGGGTACCACAATCTCAGTCACAGCATCATGGAGCAAGGGATCCGCACAGGTTGCGTGGAAGTAAAGGATACGTTCCAAAGCGACGGCAGGAAACTTTCTCCGCACGAGTGACACCAAAGCCTTCGTGACACACTCCTCGGCGAGATACCGCTGGCGGAAGATGGCTAAGACGTCCTCAACTCGGGAACGGGAAGCCTTGCCAAACAAGTTGTCCCGTCGCATACGTTCCATGTTCTCAGCAATGGAGGCATTGGTATCCCAGTGGAGGAGAAACGTTTTTGTATCTCCAAGTAGCGCTCCTGCCTTGATAATCTTGGACGAGTATGCAAGGGCAGACCAATGCCGCTTTTCAGTGGTCGCTTGCTTGCCTTGCCCCTTACTCACTGTCGGTGACATCATCAGCATTGCACTCTCGCTTGTCCGTTGGCGCCCCTCATACTTTAACAATGTGGATGTTCCATGCTTTCCATGTTCTATAGCAATCTTAAATGAGAATGAAAATGAAATAGTGCTGGCTTTTGTGCCACCCATGCCCCTGGCTCTTGTGAATATTTGTTCACCAATCAATTAGGGGCACCTCTTTCAAAGTTAGCGGTCACAGGAGCACCCCCGCCCTTGGTTCTGGGTAATATAGCAGTCCTAAATGAGAATGGAATAGGAGTCGCAGGGGCACCGCTCCCGTCCTTGGTTCTGGGGAATTTCTGTTGCGTAATAGTTTGGGATTGCTATAGTTAAAAAGCCCTATTCCCATCCATGACCAAACGCTCCATGCAATTTACCTATGCGGATAAAACTGCCCTAGTCACGGGAGCCTCCACAGGCATCGGTGCAGTTTTTGCCCAAGAATTGGCACAACGGGGGTGTTCCCTAATCCTCACCGCCCGCTCCCAAGACCGGTTAAATCTCCTGGCACATCAATTACAACAGCAGTATAAAATTAATACATGGGTTATCCCAGCGGATTTACAACAGCCCGCCGCTGTGGCGGATTTGATCCAAGCGATTCAGGGGCAGGCGCAACCGGTGGATATTTTGGTGAATAATGCCGGATTTAGTACCCAGGGTGCATTTCACACGATTGATCCAGAGCAGGAAGCGGCTTTGATTCAAGTGAATGTGGCGGCCTTGGTGGCGTTGACCCACGCTTTTTTGCCGGGGATGGTGGAACGGCGTTCTGGCTTGGTGGTGAATGTCGCCTCGGTGTTGGGATTTTACCCGCTCCCCTATCAGGCGGTGTACTCTGCAAGTAAAGCGTTTGTCCGGTCATTGACTGAAGCACTCTGGGCGGAATACCAGGGTTCCGGGGTGCAGTTTTTTGCCCTCTGTCCTGGCCCGACGGCGACGGAGTTTTTTCAGCGGATGGGGAAAGACCTACGGATGCAGAAAATGTCCCCCGAAGCGGTGGTGCGCTTTGCCTTTCGGGCGATGGAACGGGGGGCACCTTGGGGGATTCCGGGCTGGCAAAATCGTTTGCTGAGTGGGTGGTTACCGGCTATGACCCCCCGCCCGTGGCTCCTCAAGCAGTTAGCCCAAGTCAGCCGCCGCCTCTACGACATCAGCGGTTAAGGACAACTTTTGCCACACCTGCTGGAGCATTGCCGTTATCCCCACACCGGTGACAGCGGAGATCAAACACACGGGATTGTAGTTTGACAAAATCTGGACAATGTCCTGAAGGGTATCCCCAGGGGGCAGGGCATCAATTTTGTTCAACACGATCAATTCCGGGCGTTCCGTGAGGGGCTGACCCAACTGGGGCGTGTACTGCGCCAATTCATTCCGAATCGTGTGGTAATCCCCCACCGGGTCGGGGGCGGTGCTGTCCAGCAGATGGATTAACAGGCGGGTGCGTTCGATGTGGCGCAAAAAGTCAAACCCCAAGCCCACCCCCCTATGGGCACCGGCAATCAACCCCGGAATGTCGGCAAAAACCGTACCGTCCCCCTGGGGATTGGCCACGACCCCCAGATTGGGTACCAGGGTGGTGAAGGGGTAGTCGGCAATTTTCGGTTTGGCGGCGGAAATGCGGCTGATTAGGGTGGATTTGCCCGCATTGGGTAGCCCGACGATGCCCACCTCGGCCAGGAGTTTCAATTCCAGGCGCAGGCGGCGAAATTCCCCCGGCAGTCCCGGCAGTGCGTAATCCGGTGCCCGGTTGTGGTTGCTCAAAAAATGGCGGTTGCCCAAGCCCCCTTTGCCCCCCTGGGCGACCACCACGGTTTGCCCCGGTGTGACCACATCGGCGACCAATTCCCCCGTGTCCGCATCCGTAATTAACGTACCGCAGGGAATGGGAATCACCCGGTCTTGGCCACTGGCACCGGTGCAGTTATTCGGCCCCCCCCGTTGACCATCCTCCGCTTGAAAATGCCGTTGGTAGCGAAAATCCAGCAGGGTACTGCGCCCCGTTTGCGCCTGTACCAGCACATCCCCCCCTTTGCCGCCATTGCCCCCGGCAGGCCCCCCGGCGGGCACATACTTCTCCCGACGAAACGCCACAATGCCATCCCCCCCTTTGCCGCCCTGGACGGTGATTTCCGCCTGGTCAATGAACTGCATGGTACTATCGAGTTAGTTCGTGGTAAAATTCATATCCTAGTGGAAATTTTAAGGGAATGGATTGATTCATGGTCAAACTACGGCTAAAGCGCTACGGGCGTAAGGGTCAGGTCTCCTACCGGATTGTGGTGACTCCGGCTCTGTCCCGGCGGGATGGGCGGGCGTTGGAGGAGGTGGGTTTTTACAACCCCCGCTTGAGTGACCCGGCCCAACAGACCCGCTTGAATGTCCCGGCCATTCTCAAGTGGCTGAAGCAGGGGGCGCAACCAACCCCCACGGTACGGAGTATTTTGGCGAAGGCGCAGATTTTTGATCAACTCCATGCCTGATTACGAAGGACTGATTCGGTACTTACTCACCCCCATGTTGAGCCACCCGGAGGCATTGCGGTTACACCGGGAGGTGTTGGCGGGGGGCGTTTGGATACGGGTCGCATTGGCGGAATCAGACCGGGGACGGGTGCTGGGGCGGGGGGGGCGCACCCTGCAGGCGATTCGCACCGTCACCCAGGCGGCGGCGGAATGGGCGGGGCAAACCTGCTATTTGGATATTTACGGCTTGAATAATGCGACGGCAGAGCGGGGGGAACGGACGCCCGCCCGACCGCGACGGGGAGGTAGCCGCTGAATCCCCCGGAACGGGTTTTGGTCTTACCCTTGCCGAATCGGGCGAGTGCGTTGGCACTGGCGGGGGTGGGGGAGGTGAATTTGCGGCAATTAACCCAGGCGACGGGGGTACAGGCGGTACTGCGGGGGCAGGAATTGCACCTGGTGGGGCAGGAATCCCAGGTCAATCAATGTATGCAGGTGGTGGATGCCCTTGCCCATCTCTGGCGCCGGGGACAGCCGGTGACGGCGGCGGATATTGACACGGTGCTGTCGGCTCCTGACCCGGAATTGGTTACCCAGATGCACCGGGATGTGTTGGCGCACACGCGTCGGGGGGAGGAAATCTGTGCCCGCACGTTTGGTCAATGGCAGTACATTCAGGCCATTCGCACCCACGAAATTACCTTTGGCATTGGGCCAGCGGGGACGGGCAAAACCTATCTGGCCGCCGTGTTGGCGGTGCAAGCCCTCCAGAACCAGGAATGTGAGCGGTTGATCCTGACCCGACCGGCGGTGGAAGCGGGGGAAAAATTGGGGTTTTTGCCGGGGGATTTGCAACAAAAAATCAGTCCGTATTTACGACCGCTGTACGATGCCCTGTACGATTTACTCGACCCGGTGCGGATTCCCCAGTTGCTGGAGCGGGGGGTGGTCGAGGTGGCACCTCTAGCGTATATGCGGGGGCGGACATTGAACCGGGCATTTATTATTCTGGATGAGGCGCAAAACACCACGCCGGGGCAGATGAAAATGCTGTTAACCCGCCTGGGGTTTGGTTCTCGGATGGTGATTACCGGCGATACGACCCAGGTGGATTTGGACCGGCGGCAGGATTCGGGGTTGACGGTGGCGGCGCAGGTCTTGAAAGGAGTGCCGGGGATTGGCTTTTGTCACCTGACGGCGGCGGATGTGGTGCGTCATCCCCTGGTGCAACGGATCGTGACTGCCTATGAACAGTACGAACAGTCGGGGTGATAGCGCTGTATTTCTTGGTTAATCTAAGGAACTGCTGAGGAACGACCAAGAGCGAACTGTAGCGTATCAGGGGATAAATTGCTTTCCCCACTCTGTAACATAACCCACAATTACTTGGATAGGATTACCCCTTTTCACAGGGGATTTTAGATCAATCATTCACCGATGGATGTACGACTTCCCGTTTGAGTAAAAAATGTGCAACAACAATGCCCACTATGGCTAACAAAGCCATCGGGTAAAACACATAAACGTATGTGCCAAAAAAATCCCGCACCCGACCAACCACCAGGGTTCCCACTAATGCCCCAACCCCATAAGCTGTAAAAATAATGCCATAGTTTTGGGCATATTGATCGGGGTTAAAAAAACGCAGGGTGATGGTCGGAGCCATTGCCAGCCAACCCCCCAGACAAAACCAAAATAGGCAGAAGGCGATAAGATAAGTGGTGATTTGACCGGCGGTTGCCTTCATCATTAAAATGCAGGCGATCAAGGTCAAAACGTAGGATAAAATCGCAATATGGTGGGGCTTGAATCGGTCCGCTAAATAGCCAAATAAGGGGCGGCTGATGCCATTAAAAAGTGCAAACAGAGAAACACTATTCGCCGCTAAAGTGGCATTGATTTGAATGATTTCTTCACCCACTGGACTGGAAATGCCAATGGCACTCAAGCCCAACATGGTGCCGATGGTGTAACAAATCCACAGCCCATAAAACGAGCGGCTTTGCCACAGGTTCTTGGGGTAGTGAGCGGTCAGGCTGGCTGGGGAAGGGGGAGTATGGTGGAGCGGATGCCAGCCCTGGGGGGGAAATTTCATCGTCAGTGCCGCCGCAATAATCACAACCATGAGGACAATCCCAAATAGCCGCAACGTCGGTCGCACCGTGTAGAGATTGATCAGTTGGTTCGCCAAGGGAGCTGTCACCAGTGGGGAAAGCCCAAATCCGACTACAGTTAACCCCACCGCCAAGCCCTTCTGCTCCGGGAACCAACGGGAGACCACCGCCATCGGCACCCCGTAGGCAATGCCAATCCCCATCCCCCCCATCACCCCATAGGTCAGCACCAGGGTACCAATGTGGGTTGCGAAACTGGATAGGAGGTAGCCCACACCGACAATGACACCACCAATAATGGTGACAACCCGGGGACCTAAACGGGGAATGTAAAAACCGGCAACCGGCATCAAAGCGGCGTAAAAGACCAAGACAAGGGTGTAAGGAAGGAGGCTTTCGGTGGCATTATAGTAATTTCAAATAAGTTTGCAACATTCGCCTTTACCTACAAACCCTGTCTTAGAAGGGGATAGAGCAATTGCAAATACCTAAAAAGTGTTGCACTTTCTTGTGAAATGACTATAATTCCTAGTTCCCGCTCTAAAGGGGTTCTAAAAATACTCCAGGAATAAACGCTCCCCAAACAGAGCAGAATGAGCATCCCCAAGGGAATTAAAAACCATCTGCCCTGTTGGGCGGGTCTGCCCAGAATTGTGATCGGTTGTTGCGTCATGTTTTGTTGCTTAATCGGCGGCTCAGGGTAAGCACAAAAAACCCCTCTCCGGGGGAAAGGGGTTCATCACACAAATCAAAGGAATTTTACGCAGACACCAAACTCCGGGTGACGGCTTTCAGTTCCCCTTTGGCGTATTTCACAGCGTATTCTTCGCAGGTCATTTGCTTGATTTTGCTGGCATTACCCGCCGTCCAGAACTGTTGGTAACGGTCGGCACACACCTTTTGCATATATTTGATCGAGGGCTTCAGGAAATGGCGGGGGTCAAATTCCTTGGCATCCTTCGCCAGGGCTTCCCGCACGGCGGCGGTAATCGCCAACCGGTTGTCCGTGTCAATGTTCACCTTGCGAACCCCGTTTTTGATCCCCCGTTGGATTTCTTCCACCGGCACCCCGTAGGTTTCCGGGATGGTGCCACCGTAGGCGTTGATCAGGTCGAGCAATTCCTTGGGCACCGAGGAGGAACCGTGCATGACCAAATGGGTGTTGGGCAGACGGCGGTGCAGTTCCTCAATCCGGTCCATCCGCAGGACTTCCCCTTCCGGTTTGCGGCTGAATTTGTATGCCCCGTGACTGGTACCAATCGCCACCGCCAGGGCATCCAGGTCAGTTTTTTCCACAAAATCCACCGCCTGATCCGGGTCGGTCAAGAGTTGGTCGTGGGACAGCACCCCTTCGGCACCGTGACCGTCTTCCGCTTCCCCCATGCCGGTTTCCAGGGAACCCAAACAGCCCAGTTCCCCTTCCACGCTCACCCCCAACCCGTGGGCGACTTTCACCACCTCGGCGGTGACGGCGACGTTGTACTCATAGCTAGCGGGGGTTTTGGCATCCTCCAGCAGGGAACCATCCATCATCACGCTGGTAAACCCGTTGCGGATGGCGGAATAGCAGGTGGCGGGGCTGTTGCCGTGGTCCTGGTGCATGGCGACGGGAATGTGGGGGTAGGTTTCCACGGCGGCTAAAATCAAATGGCGCAGGAAGTTTTCCCCGGCGTATTTGCGGGCACCCCGGGAGGCTTGTAAAATCACCGGGCTGTCGGTTTCGTGGGCGGCCTGCATGATCGCCTGGATTTGCTCCATGTTGTTTACGTTAAAGGCGGGAATGCCGTAGTCATGCTCAGCGGCGTGATCCAGCAACAGCCGCATGGGAACCAGTGCCATAATGTCCTCCTGATGTTTGGTGCATACCGATGGTCTTTACATTATTTTTAACATCTTCTGCCCCCACTGGGGAAATTTCCTTTTTCAGGGGGTTGGATGTTGTAATTGAGCAAGGTCGGTTAAAACCTGCTGGGCGTGGGTTTCCGGTTTCACTTGGCGGTAGATTTGGGCGATTTTGCCCTGGGGATCAAGGATAAAGGTATGGCGAAATACGCCCTCGTAGGTTTTGCCCATGAATTTTTTGGGGCCATAACTGCCATAGGCACGGGCGACCTGTCCCTCCGTGTCCGCCAGGAGTAAAAATGGTAAATTGTACTTACGGATGAATTTTTCATGACTGGCGACGGAATCGGTACTGATGCCCAGGATGACCGCCTGCGCCTGTTGAAATTGGCTATGGGCATCCCGAAACCCGCAGGCTTCCTTGGTACAGCCGGGGGTGTTGTCCCGGGGATAGAAGTACAGCACCACCCATTGCCCCTGGAATTGCGCTAAGTTAACATTTTGCCCGTCGCTACTGGGGAGGGTGAACGGGGGTGCCGGTTGGCCGATGGCTACTGCCGGGAGGTCGTTCATGGCCGTTCGGAGATGGGATTGGGGGTGAGCATTGGGCGGGGACGGGGGAGGCTGGGCAGGGGTTGACTGAGGGCAGTGGCGGGAAGGCGGAGGTGTACCCGAGCGCCGTACAAAAGTAATTCCTCCAGGGTTTGCAAACGGGCGCGCCAGGTGGTCGTGCGGGTGAGGGTCTGCCAGGGTTGGGGGTACTGCCAGTGGTTCAAATCCGCGTCCAAATCCTTCAGGGCACTGCGGGCGGTGTGCCAATGGTCTGCGCTGGGGGTGTGCGCCAGTTGGGTGAGCGCCGCCCTCACCTGGGGTAGGGTTTGGGGGTTGGGGATGGTCAACTGTCCCTGTTGGCTTAAAAACTGCCATTCCCGTTCCTGGGCTTGGTAGCGGTGTAGGGCGTTGAGAAAGGGTTGCCGGTGGGGGAGGGGCACCGCCGGTTGTTGCAATCGGGGTTCCAAGTCCCCGTTGAGATGGGACATGGCGAACAGGGCATAACCGGGCCCCAGGCTACTGTTGCGGGTGGCTTGCACCTGGTCTAAAACGGCGGTGGGGGTCGTCCGCATCAGGGAAATCCCCGGTAAAAACAGCACGGGAGCCGATACGGGCAGAGCCGGTTTGAACAAATCCTGCAACCCCTGGGTATCCTCAGCGTAGGACATCAGCACCACCATATCCACTGCTCCGGTCACCGCCCAGGTTTCCCAATCCTGTTGCAGGCGATAGAGGCGCGAGGGACGGGAATAGGCAAACACGGCCGTAGATAAAACCAACTCCGGGCGGTGTTGTTTCACACGTTGGTTCACCGTCGTGACAAAATCCGTCACCTGCTGGGTGCGCCACGCCGTCCAGTCCTGCCATGCCGGTTGGTTGGGGGTCAGGGTCAGGGGGTCTATGCCAGTCAGTTGTTGATAAATTTGCCGGGAAGCCGCCCCGTAGCCGTAATGCACCCCGCCGCTTTGGAAGGGATAGCGGATGTAGTCCAGGTGGAGGCCATCCACGTCATAGCGGGTAACAATCTCCTCAAACAACCGCAGGAGGTATTCCCGTGCCTGGGGGTGGGCATGGTCCAAAAACGGCTTGTCCTGGCGGGGGGGAATCACATTGCCCCGGTTGTCCCGGTTCGCCCACTCCGGGTACGCCGTCAGCACCGGCCCTAGGTAGTTGGCAGGCTGTCCCAACAGGGCATTGTGCCGTTGATTGCCCACCGCAAACACCCACACCCAGGGATGCAGTTCCATCTGCCGTTCCTTCGCCAATTTCACCGCCACTGCCAAAGGGTCCCAACCCCGGGTCAAAGGATTCTGGGCTGGTGCCACCCGACTGGGGTAGATGGGATAACCCGCATTCACCGTCTCAAAAAAAACTAGATTCACCCCCGCCGCCCGCAGACGGTCAAAAATCGGCAGTAGCCCCGCCTCCGAACCCGCTTTCACAATCGTTTCCCGGTCCAGCCAGATCGCCCGTACCTCCGGTTTGGTCTGCGCCGCCAGTGCCGGATAGTTTTGCCAGAGCAGAGCCTGCGCCTGTAACCACTGACTCCGTGCCCATTCTCCCTGCCCCTGGGCGATCCAGCCGTCTAGGTGTCCGAGCACCGACTCCGCAAACGCAATCGCCTGCACCGTTCCCGCCACCGGTTGCTCCTGTTTTTGCATCTGCGCCAGGGTGACAATCGCCTGCACCCGTTCCACCAGTTCCCCTAACTGTTGCTTCATACGACGTAATTGAAACGTATTGACAGACCGGGGAATCGGACGGGCGGGCAGAATAAAATTCATCGGGTCTTGGGATTCCAAGGGGAGACCCCCATCCTGGGCAAGTGCCAAAGGCGACCAGGTCAAAGTAGTACCAGCGATGATCAAACTGAGGAGCCGTCGCACGGGAAATCACCCCACAATATGCAAACCTTTTGTGATTGTACGGTGTGCCTTGGGGGCAAGGCAAATCCCCTGTGGCATATTGACAGCTTTGATAGACTAAAAACGGAAACTTTTTGTTTACAGAATAACTAACGAGGAAAAATAATCCCATCCCATTTCTGGCAGGTAAAAATCTATGGAATGTCTTTACATTTTGGTCTTAAATGCCGGTTCCAGTAGTCAAAAAAGCTGTCTTTACCAATTACCTTTTGACCGCTTACCGGAGCATCCCCCAACCCCCTTATGGCAAGCCCATATTGACTGGGGAAAAATTCCGGGGCAGGCGGCGATCAAAATTAAAACAAAATCGCAGACTCACACCCAGGAAATACCACTTACCTCCCGCCCAGAAGTCATGCGGTCAGTGCTTCATACCCTCATCTCCGGGGAATTAGCGGTGATCGAAAATTTCTCACAAATTAGCATCGCCGGACATCGGATTGTGCATGGGGGAACCAAATATCATTTACCCACCCTGATCACCCCAGCAGTGAAACAGGATATTACGGATTTAATTCCCCTTGCTCCTGCCCATCATCCCGCCCATTTAGAGGGAATTACAGTTCTGCAAGAATTGCTCCCGAATTGCCACCAAGTGGCGGTTTTTGATACGGCTTTTCACCATGATTTACCCCTGTACGCCCAAGTGTATCCCATCCCCTATGAATGGTATGAAAAAGGGATTCGCCGTTATGGATTTCACGGGATTAATCATGAATACTGCGCCCAACGCACAGCCCAACTTTTAGGGCAACCATTGCAGGAATTAAAATTAGTTTGTTGTCACTTAGGAAATGGGGCTTCCCTGTGTGCGATTGCCGAAGGAAAAAGTGTGGATACCACGATGGGATTTACCCCCTTGGAAGGGTTGATGATGGGTAGTCGTTCGGGTTCCATTGACCCTGGCATTATCCTGCATTGGTTGCGCCGTGAATCCCTGAATGGGGAGCAAATCAATCATCTTTTGAACCAAGAATCTGGATTAAAAGGAGTATCACAACTCACGGGGGATATGCGGCAGATTTTAGAAGCCAGATCGCAGGGACATCCGGGGGCAACCTTAGCCTTTGATGTGTACATTCATCGGTTAACCCAATGTGTGGGGGCAATGGTGGCGAGTTTGGGCGGTTGTGATGCCCTAATTTTCACCGGTGGGGTGGGGGAAAATGCAACACCCGTGCGGGCTGAATTGTGTAACAAATTACGGTTTTTAGGCGTGGATTGTGACCCGGAAAAGAATCAAAAGCGGGGTGAGGATCGGGATATTAGCACCCCCAATTCGGCGATCCGGATTTTCGTGATTGCCGCTGAAGAAGATTGGGCGATTGCTCAAACCTGTTGGCGGTTGATGATGAATCACAAAGTCTCTTGAAATAATCCCAATTAAAGGTTATGGGCTTGCATAAAAATTATAGATTTTCTCGGTGGTCATCACCCGATGTAATCCTTACTATCGCAGTCCTCAATGAGAATGGAACAGGGGTTGCAGAGGGACATCCCCGCCCTTGGTTCTGGGGAATTTTTGTTTGTCAGGCGAACGGGCTTGAGATGACCTAGCCCGAAACCCCGTTCCTTCCTTGGCAATTGTCAACAACCTGGGGGGATTCTCAATAGCTGTGAAGGATAGCCGGTAAATGGTTTGCTGTGAACAGTTCTCCCCCTGGTACTACTGGTAAATACCATCTAACCCGGTTTCGGACTCCTCACCTGGCACTCTGTCAAGAAATCGTTTATATTTCTTAACTAAGTGTCATAATTAGTTACCGGCACAGTTCGTTACCCAGAGGAGGTACAGATGGATCAGCCGATTGAGTTGTCCTTAGAGCAGGAGTTTAGTCTCCGTTCGTTTGAAACCCAAGTGCAGCAGATGAGTCGGGAGCAAGCCCAGGAGTTTCTGGTCAAGCTTTACCACCAGATGTTGCTCAAGGAGAAGATGTACCAACATTTTCTCAAGTTTCAGTGGGGCTTAGAGCCTGGGGTTTAACATGGGTTGCCGCGGTTTCCTGTCGGGTTCCCCAGAGGGGGAATGGGGCTGGGAGTCGGCGGAACCTAGCTCAGAATGTTTACAATTGAACATACTGGGTTGCTATTAAATGTGTGTCCGAAGGTAAATTTGCGACGATTACGGAAGCGTTGGCGGCTCTGCGGGCGGGTAAAGTTATTGTTGTAGTGGATGACGAACAGCGGGAGAACGAGGGGGATTTGATCTGCGCCGCCCAGTTTGCCACCCCCAGCGTGATCAATTTTATGGCGGTGGAGGCACGGGGGTTAATCTGTCTGGCGTTGACGGGGGAGCGGCTGGATGAATTGCAGTTGCCCCTGATGGTGAGCAACAACACGGACAGCAATCAGACGGCGTTTACGGTGAGCATTGATGCGTCGTCGGCGTTGGGAGTGACGACGGGGATTTCGGCGGAAGACCGGGCACGCACGATTCAGGCGGTACTGGACCCGAAAACCCGCCCGGAGGATTTGCGGCGACCGGGGCACGTGTTTCCGATTCGGGCGAAAGCGGGGGGAGTCCTGGAGCGGGCAGGGCATACGGAGGCGGCGGTGGATTTGGCGAGATTGGCGGGGTTGCTCCCGGCGGGGGTGATCTGCGAAATCCAAAACCCGGATGGTTCGATGGCGCGCCTGCCGGATTTGTTTGCCTATGCCCGCAAGCACAATTTATTAATCATTAGCATTGCGGATTTGATCCAGTATCGGTTGCACCATGAGCGGTTTGTGGTGCGGCAGACGGTGGCGGAGTTGCCGACGGAATTTGGGCATTTTCACATCTATGGCTATCGCAACCAGCGGGACGGGTCGGAGCACGTGGCGATTGTCAAGGGCGACCCCAGCCAATTTGCCCAACAGCCGGTGCTGGTGCGGGTGCATTCGGAATGTCTGACCGGGGATGCGCTGGGTTCCTTGCGCTGTGATTGTCGGCGGCAGTTGCAATCGGCACTCAAGATGATTGAATACGCCGGGCAGGGGGTGGTGGTGTACCTGCGCCAGGAGGGGCGGGGGATTGGGTTGCTCAACAAACTCAAAGCCTATGCGTTGCAGGATCAGGGGTTTGACACGGTGGAAGCCAATGAAAAATTGGGGTTTCCGGCGGATTTACGCAACTATGGGGTGGGGGCGCAAATTCTCCACGATTTGGGGGTGAGCCAGATTCGTCTGATTACCAACAACCCCCGGAAAATTGCCGGACTGCGGGGCTATGGGCTAACGGTGGTGGAGCGGGTGCCCCTGATGGTGGAAATCAATCATTACAATTTGGACTATCTCACCACCAAGGCGGACAAACTGGGGCATTTGTTACTCCAAACCTATTTGCTCACCCTGGCACTGCACTGGCGACAGCCCCCCGACCCTACGGAACGTTACACCTACCTGGAAAAACTGCGGCATCTGGCGGCACGTAACGACCTCCATGTGCGGGAAGTGAACCGTCCGGTAGCACGAGCCGTATTTGACCAGGCAGAATTGATTGTGCATTTGGGGTTTGACCAGCCGGGACTCGCCCCCCCGGATTGGTACCAGCAGGCGGAACACCCCTATACCCAGGCGATGAAAACCGTTTTGGCACAAGTATCCCACTGGTCGGGGCTGGCGGCGCTGGAATTTCTGCTGGCTACGGGCACCGACCCGCTGTTAAACCTGCAGGTGCAGTTGGACCGCCGTCCCTACCCCACGGACGCACCCCTCACCACCCAGGTCATTTATCGCTGGGGGTTTGAATAATCCCACCGCCGAGCAGGACATCGTTCTGATAAAATACAGCGGCTTGCCCCGGTGTAACGCCAAATTGGGGCGTGGCAAACGTGACCTGTACCCGGTCTGTATCGGTAGGAATCACCCAGCAATCCACCGCCAGGGCTTGGTAACGGATTTGCACCTGGGCGGGAATGGGCGTGGTGGGCGGAGCCATGCTCACCCAATTCAGACGGTCAACCTGGCATCCCGCTGACAGGGCTTCCTCCCGGGAACCGACAATCACCCGGTTATGCGCCGCATCCAACGCCAGGACGTACAGGGGTTCGGGGGCGGCAATCCCCAGCCCTCGCCGTTGCCCCACCGTGTAATGATGGATGCCCGTGTGCTGTCCCAACACCTGCCCTTGCCGGTTGACAATCTCCCCCGGTTGGGTGGGCAAATAGCGGTCCAAAAACGCCTGCATCGAGCCGTGCGCTTCCACCAGACACAAATCCTGACTTTCCGGTTTGGTCGCCGTCGCCAGCCCATAGCGAGCCGCCAGTTCCCGGGTTTGGGTTTTGGTGTATTCCCCCAGGGGAAATAGGGTCGCCGCCAACAGGTCTTGGGTCAGGGTGTAGAGAAAATAGGACTGGTCTTTAGTGCGATCCACCGCCCGGCGCAGTTCGTAGCGTTCGGTCACAGGGTTATAGGTAATGCGGGCGTAATGACCCGTCGCAATTTGGTCAATGCCCCAGGTGGTTTGAGCGTACTGCAACATCGGGGCAAACTTCACCCAGCGGTTGCACTGGGAGCAGGGCAGGGGGGTAATGCCTTGACCATAGCCCGCCACCAGGTAATCCATGATGTGTCCCCGGAAGACCTCCCGCATATCCACCACGTGATGGGGAATGTTAAGTTGTTCACAAATCCGGGCGGCATCCACCATCCCCTCGCTACAGCACTGCCCCTTCCCCGGCATCAACCAAAGGGTCACGCCGATCACCTCATACCCCTGTGCCACCAAACAAGCCGCCGCTGTGGAGCTATCCACCCCCCCCGACAGACCGACCACCACCCGTTTTCCTGCCATGTACCCTGATCCCCGCCCCGCAATCGCTCAATGAAACGTGATCAATTTTCAGCCACATGAGAATCTCGCCATTGATCATTATGACAAATCATGACCAAGCGGTACCTGGATCGTTTTTGGGCAATTGCATGGGAATTGTGAGCGAAACTTTGCTACTTGGGCACCTCTATTTATTTGAAACAATCGAAGGTTATCTCGCTGAAATGCTGATACCATCGAAAACCAAAGGCGGGGGATACCCCCTGCGACCTAATTTTTAGAAGTGCCCTACTTAAAATCCTATGCTTAGAAAGTTAATGCTTAAAAAAGTCAGGGATCACCGAGTACCGCTCTGGTTTTGCCGCATTGCTGTTGGCAGTCAGCGATAGATGGTTTCGAGAGAATACCGATGTTACACCCCTACGCTCCTAAGATGGGTGATGCCACCCCCCGCAAACCGCTGGGCTTTACCATACACTGATAGTATTTCAGGGTCTTGACCGTGACCGATACCACCCTAGCCGGACGCTATCACATTCTCAAACCCCTGGGCAGTGGCGGGTTCGGGCATACCTTTTTGGCTGAGGATTTGTTTTTACCCGGTCATCCCCGCTGTGTGGTCAAACAACTCCAGCCCCAGTCCACCAATTCCCAAGTCATGGAGGTGGCACGGCGGTTATTCAACCGGGAGGCGGAAGTGCTGTACCAACTGGGTTCGACGGTCAACCGCATTCCCCGCCTGCTGGCGCACTTTGAGCAGGACAAGGATTTTTACCTGGTGCAGGAATTTGTGGAGGGGCACGACCTCAGCCACGAACTCACCCCTGGCAAAAAATACCCGGAGGTTTGGGTCAAACAACTGCTTTTGGATGTGTTGGAAGTCCTCAGCCAGGTACATCAGCGCAACATTGTCCACCGGGATATTAAACCCGCCAACCTCATGCGCCGCCAATCCGACCAGCACATTGTCCTGATTGATTTCGGGGCGGTGAAGGAAGTGGGTACCCTGATCGCTGATGGGAAAGGGGAAACCGCCATCGGCACCCAGATTGGCACCCGGGGTTATATGCCCATCGAACAATTTCGGGGACAACCCCGCCTGAGTAGCGACGTGTATGCGGTGGGGGTGGTGGCGATTCAAGCCCTGACCGGTTTACCCCCCAGCCAAATGGAGGACTACGATACGGGGGAATTGAAGTGGCAACCCTACGCCCAAATCAGTCCCGGCTTGCAAACGGTATTGGCAAAAATGGTACACCCGGACTGGCGGCAACGGTATCCCAGTGCGGTGGAAGCCCTGCGAGCCGTTCAGGAACTCTCCACCGCCGCTACCGCCCCAGCCACCCAACCCATGACCCCTAAAGGGGTTGCCCCGACCGTTGCCCTGACTGAACCCGCTCCCCGACCCAGCCCCGTTGCCACCCCGACCCGTTCCTCGGGGATTCCCTGGATTGTCTGGCTATTTGGCGGCATGGGATTTGTGGGACTCGCCTTTGTGGGATTGATTTTTTTCGTAGCACTCACCGATACGAGTACGGATACCCCATCCCCATCGGAACCCCAGGCATCCCCCAGCCCCACCACCCAAAACAACCAACCCCCCCGCCCCACCTCACCCGCAAACACGGGGGATTTATTCGGTGCCATTGCCTACAACAGTGAGGACGGTACCTATGGGTATGGGTACAATTTTCCCGACCGTGCCAGTGCGGAAGCTCGGGCGATCCAGGAATGCGAACGGGCGTCCCAGGGCAAAACCTGTGAAGTGTTGGTCTGGTTCCGGAATGCCTGCGGTGCCCTTGCCAAGGATGGGCGCAATAATGCGGGCAGTGGTTGGGGGGAAACCCGGGAACTCGCCCAAAAAGAAGCGGTCGCCTCCTGTCGCAGTATCGGGGGGGCGGATTGTGCGGTGGTGGAAACCATCTGTGCCCAATAACCCGGGCAACTGCCGTATCAATTCCGTATATCGCAATCCTACTTGATTAAGGACGGGGCGGTGCCCTGCGACGAGCAGTGAGGAGTAAGGAGTGAGAAGCGAGAAGTGAGATTCCCTAGAACCAGGACGGGGCGGTGCCCCTGCAACCACTTTTGTAAACTCAATGAGGATGGCTATGGAAATAGTGAATTAATAATATAACTATGAGGGGAACTGCCTGAACGTGTCCCCCTATGTGTATGATAGGTACGCAACCTGCGAGAATAGCCCATGCGAATTTTATTTGTGGCTGCCGAAGCCCATCCCATTGCGAAAGTGGGTGGTATGGCGGATGTGGTGGGGGTGTTACCCAAAGTCCTAAAGAAATTGGGGCATGATGTGCGGGTCTTTTTGCCCTACTATGGGTTTCTGCCGGAAAAATTGCCCATCCCCAGCACCCCCATCTGGCAGGGGTATGCCATGTTTCAGTATTTTCAAGTGTACGAAACCCGCTTGCCCGATAGCGATGTCCCCCTGTACCTATTCGGTCATCCCGCCTTTTTACCCAAACGCATCTACTACGGGGAGGACGAGGACTGGCGGTTTACCCTATTTGCCAACGGTGCCGCCGAATTTGCCTGGAACTATTGGAAACCCAATATCATCCACTGCCATGATTGGCACACGGGCATGATCCCGGTCTGGATGCACCAATCCCCGGACATTACCACCGTCTTTACCATTCATAATCTGGCGTACCAAGGTCCCTGGCGGTGGAAATTGGAGGGCATGACCTGGTGTCCCTGGTATATGCAAGGGCACAATGTGATGGCGGCTGCGGTGCAATTTGCCGACAAAGTAAATACGGTTTCCCCGAATTATGCCCGACAAATTCGTTTGCCGGAATATGGGGAAAATTTGGATGGTCTATTGCGCTTTTTAGGGGACAAGGTGACGGGGATTTTGAATGGCATTGACCCGGAGATTTTCAACCCGGAAACCGACCCCCACATCCGCCAAAATTATAACGCAGACACCCTGGATTTGCGGATAGCCAATAAGCTGGCTTTGCAGGAGGAGGTAGGTTTAGAAATAGACCGCAATAAATTTTTGGTGGGGATGGTAACCCGCTTGGTGGAGCAGAAAGGTCTGGATTTACTCCTGCAAATTTTAGACCGGTTTCTCGCCTACACGGACACCCAATTTGTGATTATGGGTACCGGGGAACGGTATTACGAAACCCAGCTATGGCAGGTGGCTTCCCGTTATCCGGGGCGGGTATCGGCGCAGATTTTATTCAACGACCCCCTAGCCCGCCGGTTGTATGCGGGGAGTGATGCGTTTGTCATGCCCTCCCGTTTTGAACCCTGTGGGATCAGCCAGATGATTGCCCTGCGGTATGGTTCGGTGCCGGTTGTGCGGCGTACGGGCGGCTTGGTGGATACGGTGTTTCACCACGACCCGGTGGCTGGCACGGGCAATGGCTATTGTTTTGACCGCTACGAACCCCTGGACTTTTATACCTGCCTGGTGCGGGCGTGGGAGGGATACCACTATCGGCGGGAATGGCAAGCCCTGCAAAAACGGGGGATGGCGGCACAGTACACCTGGGAACAGTCCGCCCGGGAATACCATGCGCTGTACAATTCCATCTACGGTTTGCCCCCCACCCACGGTCTGCCGGAGACAGCGACGGAACGGGAACCGGTGGCGGTTTCAGGATAAAACGGGCATATCTGGGAAAAGGTTGCTCCCCCGAAACCCCAGGGGGATGGATGTTCCCAGGCGTTTTTGTGAATATTAATTAATGAATTAATGGGCACTTCCAAAGATAGGTCACAGGAGCAGTGCCCCCGTCATTGCTTCTGGGAAATTTCTGTTTGTTAATCAATGGCACCTCTATCAATTCAAAGTTAACGGTCACAGGGCACCGCCCCGCCCTTGGTTCTGGGTAATACGGGCATTCCCACGATGAGATTGATGATTGGTTCAAATAAATAGAGGTTCCCTCAAATTAGGATGGCACTCTAACCACGGAATTACCCATATCTAAGCGTAATCCAATGGGATGGCGTTAGAAAAATTAATTGCGTTTGTACTGCATATAAGCCGCCATGAACAAGCCTGCCAGCGTCACCGGCACCAATCCCAAAACAATACTGAGCACCAAGGGTTCAACCATGTTTTTAACCTGTTAGGGTGAAAGCGTTCAGGATAATTTTAGCGCAATGGGTGGGCTGTGGCGGCGGTTTTGGGGAGCGGTGGCGTTCTACACGGTTCTGCCAGTGCCGCCGGGGGCAGAGGTGCGGCAGGTGGCGGTATGGGCACCCTTGATTGGCGTGCTGTTGGGGTGTTTATTATTTCTGGCGGATTGGTTGCTGGCGCCCATGCCCCTTTTGCCCCGCAGTGGCTTGCTGGTGGCGTTGGGGGTGGCGTTGACCGGCGGACTGCACCTGGACGGGGTGATGGATACGGCGGATGGACTGAGTGTGACTGACCCCGAACGGCGGTTAACCGTTATGCAGGACAGCCGCACGGGAGCCTATGGGGTCATGGCGGGTTGTCTGGTCATTGTCCTCAAAATGATGGCTCTGGCGAGTTTGCCGACCGACCGGTTTTGGCTGTTGACCGGGGGGATGGGGTGGGGACGGTGGGGACAGGTGACAGCCATTAGTTTTTATCCCTATCTGCGCCCGGAAGGGAAGGGCAAGATTCACCATCGGGAGCCGCTCCGGTGGCAATGGGTGCCAGGGTTGGTGCTTTTACTGGGGTGGGCGGGGCTGTGGGGGGGCATAACCGGTCAATTCACCTTGCCCCTGGCGCTCACGGGCTGGGGATGCGGCTTGGCGGTGACCGTCGGCTTTGCCCTGCATCGCCGGTTGGGGGGGCACACGGGGGATACCTACGGGGCGGTGGTGGAATGGGTGGAAACCCTCTGTTGGTGCGCCATGACCCGCTGGTTTCCTGGTGGTTCCCCTTTATCATAAAGGGTTAGGTCTGAATGCAAACCTTTCTTGATCCAAAAACATGGACTACGCCATTGATTTTGGGAGTAGCAATACGGTGATTGCCCGCCGTTCTCCCGTGACGGGTCAGCCGGAAACGGTGGCGTTGGCGGGGTTATCCCAAGCGGACGGGTTGATCCCCACCTTAGCCTGTTGGGTACATCCGGAGCAAAGGGAATTATGCTGTGGTCAAGAGGTGCGGGAATATATGCAAAAAAAATCCCCACAAACCCCCATTTTTCACCACTTCAAACGGCAATTATTACAACCCCCAACCCCAGAGGATTCCCAGATTAAACAGGTGGGAGAATTGTTTTTACAACGGTTACTCCGGGGCATCGAACAACAAAATTATTCCCTGGATACGTTGGTATTAACGGCACCCGTAGATGCGTTTGAATCCTACCGGCAATGGTTGGTGGCGGTGGCGCAGGCATGGCATTTTCAGGAAATTCGCCTATTAGATGAACCGACGGCGGCGGCGATTGGCTATGGGGTGGCGGCCAGTGAAATTGTATTGGTCATGGACTTTGGGGGCGGTACGCTGGATTTGGCATTAGTGCAACTGCAACGACCGGGCACCAAAACCCATCTCGGCTGGATTCTCCGCTCCGGGAAACGGCAATTTACCGGGGCGCAACCAACCCGGCAAGCTCAAATCCTGGCAAAAGTCGGGCTGAATCTGGGGGGAGCCGATATTGACCAGTGGATTTTTGCCTATTTATTGCAAAAACAGGGTTTCACATCCGGGGAGCAGGTGCCCCTCACCCTACAGATTGCTGAAGCCCTGAAAATTCAACTTTCCACCCAACCCCAAGCCAATCAATTGTATTTTAACCCGCACAGTCACTGCACCCAAAATTGGTTTTTAGAACGCACAGAACTGGATCAAATTCTGCGAGACTATGGTTTTTTTACCCAGTTGGATGGGGCAATGCAAAATTTACTAGAGCAGGCGCAGGTGCAGGGCTACCGTCCGCAAGATGTGGATGCGGTGTTACTCATTGGCGGCACCAGTCAAATGCCCGCTATTCATCAGTGGTTGCAGGGCTATTTTCCCAGGGAAAAAATTCAGCAAAACCGTTCCCTCACCGCTGTCGCCTATGGTGCCTTGGGGGTGAATTTAGCGGTCAAAATTGAGGATTTTTTGTATCACAGTTACGGTCTGCGCTACTGGGATAAACGGCGGCAGGCACACCATTGGCACGAACTCATTCCCGCCGGTCACCCCTACCCCAGCCCGGAACCGGTGGAATTGACCCTGGGGGCTTCCCAACCGGCGCAAACGGCACTGGAATTGGTCTTGGGGGAATTGAGCTACCCCACCGGACAAGGGGCGGTTTACTTCCACAATGGGCGGCTCGTCCTACGCCCCCAACCCCTGACCACCCCCCAGGTGCAGATGCTCAAGGAACGACTGCTCCTCCCCCTCGACCCCCCCGGGCAACCGGGACAGGACCGCCTCCATCTGGCCTTCACCGTCAACCGCCAGCGCCAACTCTGCCTCACCGCCCGAGACCTGCTCACCGGCCAGGTCATCTGGCCCAACCAACCCCTG
Organism: Synechococcus sp. C9; assembly: GCF_022984075.1. Classification (NCBI taxonomy): domain Bacteria; kingdom Bacillati; phylum Cyanobacteriota; class Cyanophyceae; order Synechococcales; family Synechococcaceae; genus Synechococcus; species Synechococcus sp. C9. The sequence goes on from NZ_JALAAD010000001.1 coordinate 932,941, forward strand.
CTCACCCTCGCCTGAAAAAAACTTGACAGTTTTGTAAAGAGTTTGTTACATTTATTTACATAAGGTTAAATTCCCAATGGAGACCCAGTTATGCGGACAGATTTTGAATTTCGTAACCCAGCGTTGTTAGGCCCGGTCGTCTTTCGTCCTAGCTTCAATCAGTTTGAGACGATCACGGCCACCCAAGCCTGGTCCTTGTTTTTTACCGCCAGCCAGGAAGACAACGCCCTGGGCTACAACCCGGAAATTGGCCGCTTTTTGAATGGGGCTTTGTTCGCCCTGGTCTTTTTCGGTGGGGCTTGGACGTTGCTGTTCAAAAACTCCTATTTAGTCTGGCAATTGCTCCAGCAGTTGGGCTAATTCGGCACCAAAAAGCGGAATAACCGCACCAGGAGCGGGTGGGGATTGGCGGCGGCAAACACCAAGCCGGTTACCCGCCCCCCTGCTTCCTCCGTCCACAGGCTCATGGTCTGTTCAGTGCGGCATTCCTGCAATAATTGCTCAATCGTCATCTGGGAGCGGTCAGGGGGGGGTTCTGCCATTCCCAAAGCCACTTGGACTTCGGCGGGGGTGACGCTCAAACCTACTTCCGTCGCCAGGGTAACGACCATGTGCACCAGGGCATCCGGGTCGGTGGCCTCCCGAAACCGTTCCTGTTGCGCCGGGTCTTGCATCACCTGTTCCAGAAAAGCCTGGATTTCTGCGGGAGTCATGGGGTCAAGCTCAGGGGTGATAGGATTAAAAATCCCACGAAATGGGTCATTCGCCAACCCATTTCCAGGGCAGGGGCGGGTTGCATCGGTCCCCGGCTGTCCAAAACCAGGGTGAGCAGTAAATAGATCACCCCCAACAAAATTGCCACCGCTCCCGTCAGAATCGCCGTAATTTTGCCCCGTTCCATCCCTAGGTTCCCCCAAGGGATTGGGACACATAGGCGGCTCCCGCCCGCACCAGGGCGATCATCCGCCCATAGGGCATCCGTTTGGGACCCAGGATCGCCACCGCCCCCACCGGCACCCCATCTTGGGAGTACATGGTGGATACCAAACTACAGGTGTGCATGGGTTCCAGGGGATTTTCCTGACCGATAATCACCCGCACTGGCGCCGTTTCATGCCAGAGCAGTGCCCCCAGGCGTTCTTGCTCCGTCTCCAAAACCTGCATTACTGGTTGAACCTGTCCCGACTGCTGAAACTCGGGTTGTCGCAGGGCCGCCGCCAGCCCACTAATCACCAGGGGCGTTGGGGTAGTGGGTCGTCCCCAATCCCGCAACTGTTGGGTCAAAGGAGGCATGAGCGTCCGCAACCAGTCCCCGTAGGAGGCAAATTCCCGTTCCAATGCCGCCCAATCCAGGTTGATAATCTCCCGCAAGGCCCGCCCCTGCAAGTGGTAGTTCAAAAATTGTCCCACCATTTCTAAGGCTGATTCCACCTCCACCTGCGCCGGGGGGGACCAATCCAATAGGGTGGACTCCACCCGTTCCCCTTCCAAAACCACCATCAAGGCCACCCGTTCCCCCACCGCCACCAGGCGCAAATGCCGCAATCGGGCACTGCGGGTTTGAGGACGGGTCACCAAAATAATCGAACCACTCAGTTGGGAAAGCAGTTGGGCCGCCTGCCGCAACACCCCCTCCAAATGCTCAACCCCAGTGGGCAAGGGGGGTTCAACCAAAGGCGGGCTGACCGGTTCGCCCCGATGCAGTAACCAATCCACATACCGCCGGTATCCCAAATCCGAGGGAATCCGTCCCGCCGAGGGATGGGGTTGGTAAAGCAAACCCGCCTGTTCCAAGCGTCCCATGGTTTGCCGAATCGTGGCCGGGCTGGCGGGAATTTGATACTTGGTCATCAGGGTACGGGAACCCACCGGCTCCCCCGTCGCCACATAGTGTTCCACCGTGGCCTGTAGTACCTGTTGCTGACGTGCCGTTAATTCCCCAGTTTGCCCCATGCCCCTGAAAATCCCAGCCTTAAAAAGATTTTATGAATTATTTATATGATGCCCAATCCCTGGCAACTCGGCAAGTTGAGACAAGCATACGCAAGTTTATAGCGCACCAGGAGCTTGGGGTCATGCTCAGGGCGTGGTGCCAGGTTTGCTTTAGTAGGTAAAGAAAAGGGACAGACAGTTGGGTAGCGGAAACAGCTCACCCAGGTTACTGGGCTAAGATGGGAACGTCACCCCAAAATCCCTAACCAATTGCCAACTAACGAAATCTGCGCCGTGAACCCGACCAAGGGGGGGGACCAAATGGCTCACGAATTTGCATCACATCACCATTACTGCGGGTAATCGTGAAGGCATCCAGTTCGTCCCCATCATATTCCCCCACCACCGTAACCCGCTCGCCGGGGGTGAAATTCAGTTGGTGATACCAGCGGGGGCCAGCGTCCACAATGATTTGCCCAGTCCCATCATCCAAAACAAAGTCATTGCCAACCACACTACGGATAACGCCTGAGACGGTAATCCCACGGTTCTTTTGGAGTTCACGAAGGGGAACTTGCGCCTGAATGCCCGGAACACCTACGACCGTTACTGCCGAGAGGATAATCGCCAACATGAGCGATTTCATAAAAAAATATTCCTGTGACCAATATGTGACAAATTTTAACATAACGCTTATTTTTATTTGAGCCGTTCCATCAGTTGACTCACGGGATTGAATCCGGGTGGAAACTGGGTCGAGTCGCTGTAATTCGCCCCCACCAAATCCGCTTGAGCCAGTTGGGTATCGGTTAAATTTGCCCCAAACAGTACCGCCTGCCGGAGGTCGGTCTTCGTCAAATTCGCCCCCGTTAGCTGTGCCCGGAAGAGATTAGCCTGTCGCAGATTGGCTGTTGCCAGATTCGCCCCGCTCAAATCCGCCTCCCCCAAATTGGCACCTTCTAAATTGGCACCTTCCAAATTGGCATTGCGGAGATTCACCCTGCGTAAATCCGCCCCCGCCAGCGTCACCCCACTCAAATTGGCTCCCCGGAAATCCGTGCCCGTGAGGATTGCCTTCGCAAACGTTTGCCCCGATAAATTCGCTCCTTGCAGTTGACAGTTGCTACACCGGCTGGTGGTTTGCAGTTTTTGTAAATCTTTGGTATGACTACAAGCCGTCACAGCCAGGGCGAAACCCAGCACCATTGACCCCACCCCCCGGCGCAGACCGATTAATTCACCCATGACCTGACCAACCACATCAATGAGCCGTTTAGAAGTAATTAATGCGATGGCGAAACTCACCCCTATCCTAGGGCGTTCTCGACCCTTTGCCTAGGGGGTCAGACCCGTCCCAACGCCAATCCCACCACCAACATTCCCAGGACAAAAAAGGGCTGGGCACTGGCTTGGTATTTCACATCATTTGCCAGGGGGTCACGCAAAAAATACATATCTTGAAACGTGATTTGGGGAATCACCAACAGCAATAAAATGGTGGCATAAAGCTGTTGACCAATGGTGATCAAATAAACCGCCACCCCGATTTGGAATAAATCAATCATGCCCGCACTAATCCAAGCCGCCCTTTGCACCCCAAATTGCACCGGTAGGGAGGCCAAACCCAACTCCCGATCCCCTTCAATACTCTTAAAATCATTCACCACCGCAATCCCCAACCCCGCCAAACTATAGAACAAAGTGAGAATCACAATGGTTGGATTCAAGGTGCCAAATAGGGCATGACCCGCACACCAGGGCAGGGCAATATAACTCGCCCCCAAAGCGTAATTTCCCAGCCAGCCATTTTGTTTCAATTTCAACGGTGGGGCTGAGTAAATAAACGCCAAAAATGTCCCAATAACCGCAATCGTGGTAATCACCGGCCAGGACTGCCCCGACCAAATATCTAAAAATAAAGCCAACCCCAGACCCGCCAGCAACAACAACCAAATTTGGGCGATCACTTGCCCCAGGGGAATCGCCCCAGAGGGAATCGGTCGGTAGGGTTCATTAATCGCATCAATGTCCCGGTCATAAAAATCATTCAACGTCTGGGTATAACCAGTCATCAACGGCCCCGACAGCAACATACAGGTCAAAACTTTCAAAATATCCTCCCACCGCCATTGAAATCCCCCCGAGGACGCACTGCCACACAAGACCCCCCAAATCAGGGGAATCCAGGTAATGGGTTTCATCAATTGCAACCGCAAGCGCCACTTAGGTACGTTTTGCACCTGCGCCCCCTTCATCCCCAGCATTTGCCGCACCTGGGCTTGGCTTTCTGCTTCACTCATGGCCGAATTGAGATAGGATAACCCATCAATTATAGGACAGTTTTATCGAATATCTTGAATATCCTCGGGAATCGCTGAAGGACACCGGTATGGCTTGATACTCTAGCAATCTCAAATTACTTGTGAAATGAGCAAATGCTTCCAGTGATATATAGCAATCCTAAATGAAAATAGAATAGGGGTCGCAGGGGCACCGCCCCCGTCCTTGGTTCTGGAGAATTCTTGTTTGTTAATCAAGTAGGATCGCTATATTAAGAATTCCACTTAATTAACCAGTAAAAATTCTAGGACACCTCTATCAATTCAAAGTTAGCAGTCGCAGGGGGCACCTCCGCCCTTGGTTCTAGGTAATATGGGCATTCCCACGATGGGATTTATAATTGGTTCAAATAAATAGAAGTTCCCTCTACAGAATCAAGTAGGGAGACAACACCAATTCTAAAATTAGTTAAGATTGCTATCATTAAGAGAGCAAGGTAACCCCTGTGGGAGTTCAGCCATGACGATTGCAACGGCTCACCCCAACCTCACCCTCCCCGACCACACGCAGTTACCGGAGAGCGATGGCACCTTTGTGAAAAATTTTCAGGAACACCCCCAGAGTTTGCTCTTGACGGATTCCATTTATCCAGTTTTGGACAGTCTGCACCCGGATGGACAGTATGCGATTGGGCAGGATTGCGGCATCTATTGGCGGCTGGTAGAACCACCGGAGCGGGGAGCGGAAGCCCCAGACTGGTTTTATGTCCCCCATGTGCCCCCCTTGTTGGACGGCAAACGACGGCGTTCCTATGTGCTGTGGCAGGAAGTGGTTGCCCCCTTGATTGTGATTGAATTTGTGTCTGGGGATGGCACGGCGGAGCGGGATACAGCCCCCCCTTGGGAGCGGGAAAACGGTAAACCGGGCAAATTTTGGGTGTACGAGCAGGCGATTCGGGTGCCATTTTACGCCATTTATGAAGTGGACAAAGCCTCGGTTGAGGTGTACGAATTGGTGGGGAATCGTTACCAGCGGTGTGAGCCAAACCAGCGGGGGCATTTTCCCATTGAGCCGTTGGGTGTGGAGCTAGGGATTTGGCAGGGCACCTATTTGCATCAGGCATTGCCCTGGTTACGGTGGTGGGATCAGGACGGGAATTTATTGCTCACTGGGGACGAACGGGCGGAGCAGGAAAAGCATCGGGCGGAGCAAGAAAAACAACGGGCAGAACGTTTGGCGGCGAAGCTGAGAGACTTGGGGGTTGACCCGGATGAGTACTCGTGACGCACCCCTCAATTACTACAACGTTAACTGGCGTGCCAGAGGCATACAAAAATTCTGCAGAATCAAGTAGGGAGACAACACCGATTCTAAAATTAGTTAAGCTTGCTATCGTTAAGAGATCAAGGTAACCCCTGTGGGAGTTCAGCCATGACGATTGCAACGGCTCACCCCAACCTCACCCTCCCCGACCACACGCAGTTACCGGAGAGCGATGGTACCTTTGTGAAAAATTTTCAGGAACACCCCCAGAGTTTGCTCTTGACGGATTCCATTTATCCGGTTTTGGACAGTCTGCACCCGGATGGACAGTATGCGATTGGGCAAGATTGCGGTATCTATTGGCGGCTGGTAGAACCGCCGGAGCGGGGAGCGGAAGCCCCAGACTGGTTTTATGTCCCCCATGTGCCCCCCCTGTTGGACGGGAAGCGGCGGCGTTCCTATGTGCTGTGGCAGGAGGTGGTTGCCCCCTTGATTGTGATTGAATTTGTGTCTGGGGATGGCACGGCGGAGCGGGATACAGCCCCCCCTTGGGAGCGGGAAAACGGTAAACCGGGCAAATTTTGGGTGTACGAGCAGGCGATTCGGGTGCCATTTTACGCCATTTATGAAGTGGACAAAGCCTCGGTTGAGGTGTACGAATTGGTGGGGAATCGTTACCAGCGGTGTGAGCCAAACCAGCGGGGGCATTTTCCCATTGAGCCGTTGGGTGTGGAGCTAGGGATTTGGCAGGGCACCTATTTGCATCAGGCATTGCCCTGGTTGCGTTGGTGGGATCAGGACGGGAATTTATTGCTCACTGGCGACGAACGGGCAGAACAGGAAAAACAACGGGCAGAGCAGGAAAAACAACGGGCAGAACAGGAAAAGCATCGGGCAGAACGTTTGGCGGCGAAGCTGAGAGACTTGGGGGTTGACCCGGATGAGTACTCGTGACGCACCCCTCAATTACTACAACGTTAACTGGCGTGCCAGAGGCATACAAAAATTCTGCAGAATCAAGTAGGGAGACAACACCGATTCTAAAATTAGTTAAGCTTGCTATCGTTAATTAACAGATCAAGGTAACCCCTGTGGGAGTTCAGCCATGACGATTGCAACGGCTCACCCCAATCTCACCCTCCCCGACCACACGCAGTTACCGGAGAGCGATGGTACCTTTGTGAAAAATTTTCAGGAACACCCCCAAAGTTTGCTCTTGACGGATTCCATTTATCCGGTTTTGGACAGTCTGCACCCGGATGGACGCTATGCGATTGGGCAAGATTGCGGTATCTATTGGCGGCTGGTAGAACCGCCGGAGCGGGGAGCGGAAGCCCCAGACTGGTTTTATGTTCCCCATGTGCCCCCCCTGTTGGACGGTAAACGGCGGCGTTCCTATGTGCTGTGGCAGGAGGTGGTTGCCCCCTTGATTGTGATTGAATTTGTGTCTGGGGATGGCACGGCGGAGCGGGATACAGCCCCCCCTTGGGAGCGGGAAAACGGTAAACCGGGTAAATTTTGGGTGTACGAGCAGGCGATTCGGGTGCCATTTTACGCCATTTATGAAGTGGACAAAGCCTCGGTTGAGGTGTACGAATTGGTGGGGAATCGTTACCAGCGGTGTGAGCCAAACCAACGGGGGCATTTTCCCATTGAGCCGTTGGGTGTGGAGCTAGGGATTTGGCAGGGCACCTATTTGCATCAGTCATTGCCCTGGTTACGGTGGTGGGATCAGGATGGGAATTTATTGCTCACTGGGGACGAACGGGCAGAACAAGAAAAACAACGGGCAGAACAGGAAAAGCACCGGGCGGAGCAGGAAAAACAACGGGCAGAACAGGAAAAGCATCGGGTGGAGCAGGAAAAACAACGGGCAGAACGTTTGGCGGCGAAGCTGAGAGACCTGGGGGTTGACCCGGATGAGTACTCGTGACGCACCCCTAACTTGCGGCTAGGAACTTGAATTGAGCATAACAATGCGGAGAGGCGCACCCCCCATAACGAGAGCAATCTCACTGGATTAACGTTAACTGGCGTGCCAGAGGGATACAAAAATTCTGCAGAACCAAAGACTAGGGCGGTACCCCTGCGACCTCTATTCTATGCTCATTTAGGATTGCCACCAGTCAATGCACTCTCTAAATCACCGATGTCGTCTGGGCGAGGAATGCCAATACCTGAGCTGCGGGTAATGGGCGGGCAAACAGATACCCCTGGGCCAGGGGACAGCCCAACCGTTTCAGCCAGAGCCTCTGCATCTCCGTTTCCACCCCCTCCGCCACCACCGTCAGCCCCAAACTGGCACCCAAATTCACCATTGCCGCCACAATCGCCTGCGCCCGTGGCCCCATTCCCAGCAAAAACGAGCGGTCAATTTTCAGATATTGGATTGCCAAATCGTGCAGTCGCCCCAGGGAAGAATAACCCGTGCCAAAATCGTCTAATCCCACCAACACCCCCAATTCCCGCAGGTGAGACAGGGTATCATGCACGGCGGCCAACGGCCCCACCAACACCCCCTCCGTAATCTCCAAAACCAACTGCTGAGGTTGTAACCCGGTGGCCTGCAACCCATCCGCCACATCCGAGACAAACCCCGGGTCGGTCAACTGTAGTGGTGATACATTGACGTGCATTTGTAAGCATAGCCAATCTGGCAACCGAGTCTGCCACTGAGCCAATTGGTGCAACGCCCGCCGCAATATCCACCGCCCCAGGGGCACCATCAACCCACTGGACTCCGCCAAAGGGATAAACTCCCCCGGCCCCAACAGCCCCCCAATCGGATGTTGCCAGCGCACCAAAGCTTCAAACCCCACCGTTGCCCCCGTCACCACATCCACCACCGGCTGGTAATGGAGGACAAACTCCTGCCGCATCAAGCCCAAATTGAGGTCGTACGTATATCCCTGCACCTGGGTTACCTCCTCGTCAAAAGGCACCTCCTGGTCAATGGTTGTGACCGTAATCACCACCGCCCGCACCCCCGGATTGGTCAATTCATTCAGGAAGGTCAACCCTAGCCCCCCCTCCCGGACACGCAGAGCGCACCGCCCCGAGACACTGACCCCCGGTTCCTCGAGCACCTGATACCAAACCGCCTGCATCTCCGCAAAATCCCTTGGGTGGACGTAATCCCACCAGTGATGCCCCAACAGCTCTGACCCTTCCCGTCCCAGCAGGGGTTGCCAACTGCCCCGAGTGCCAATCACTACCCCAGCCTGATTTACCAGTAATACCGGTTCCTTGGGAGCTAAATGAGAGATCATAAAAAGAGGGTTATATATGTGAAAGGAGCATGAAATTAGGAGCTAATTCAAGATTTAGTCCCGAAAAAGCCCTAGACGTTTTAGCCATTAAATGATTTACGTTAGTTAATAAGATAACAGACCTGAGATCAGGAATAATCCGTAAAAATGCTCAAAAAACCTGCCCCGCTGTCTCCGTAAAAACTCGTTGATTTAAACAAAAATTAATCTTTAGAGAACAATGTGATACTTTCGTTATGACAAAACCTAGTAACCCATAGGGCAGTCATCATGGTTAGGGATTGAGATCAGGTTCAACCTGCACCAACCCCATCCGCCATCTAGGGAACGAGTTCCAAAACCACCGGGGTATGATCACTGGGTTGTGCCCAACTGCGGGGTTCCCGGTCAATCCAACAGTTCTTGACCCCAGGACACAAGGAAGCACTAACCAAAATATGGTCAATCCGCCAGCCCTGGTTACGGCGAAATGCACCCGCCCGGTAGTCCCACCAGGTAAATTGCCCCGCCTCCTGGGAACATAACCGCAACCCATCATGGAAATTCAGGCTTAAAAAATTCGCAAATGCCTGCCGTTCCGGGGGGGAAGCCATAATATGTTCCGCTTTATTTTCTGGGTCATAAATATCCAAATCCGTTGGGGCAATGTTCCAATCCCCACAGACGCACACCGGCAAATTTAGGGATGCAAAATGACTTAAATACTGATGCAATGCCCGCAACCAACGTAATTTGTAATCATACTTCTCACTGCCCACACTTTGCCCATTGGGAACATAGATATTAATGATTTCTATGCCGTTAATTTGAGCGTGGATCAGTCGTTTTTGGGCATCCAAATCCCCAACCGCTTCTGCCCCTAAAACCGGCGTAAACCCAATCGAAATTGAAGTGGGTATGATTTTACTCAAAATAGCGACCCCATTGTAGGATTTCTGCCCCGCAACGGCACAGGTGTAACCAGGGAAACTATCCTGGGGAAATTGCTCATCCACTACTTTCGTTTCCTGCAAACATAAAATATCTACGGGATTCTTTTGTAACCACTGTTGAATATGCCCTAAACGAGTCCGAATTGAATTCACATTCCAAGTGGCAATTTGCATCATTCATTTAACCAAAACCCCTCCGTAGTATAGCACCGCATCCAGGCGATTTGACCAAGACTAAAATCCCCCCACCCATGCCCCTGACGGTATTGATTATTGATTAAATTACCCCGTGTTAAAGAACCTATCCCATGTCTGGGAAATGGTTTACCCTGTGCCCCGCACATGGGCATCCCTAAAAATAGGTCGCAGGGGTGTAGCCCCCGTCTGTGGTTCTCAATAATATTGACATTTCAGCGAAATAATCTGCCAATGCTGACAATACAGGGCACCTCTATAAAATTCAAAGTTAGCGGTCGCAAGCGCCCTTGGTTCTGGGTAATATGGGCATTCCCACGATGGGATTGATGATTGGTTCAAATAAATAGAGGTTCCCTTACATAGAGATGCCCAAATGTCTAATTTTTGAGGAGAAAAGCAGTCAAATGAAAAGGAGCCAGAAAAACCCTCCTAGCTCCCCCATTTTTGCCCATCAGAATGATGGAATTAATTAAACAAATTGCCGCCAATCCCTTGCAAAACGGGCAAGAAAAACAGCAGGACACCGGCAAACATCACCCCACCAGCGCCCCCAATCAGAAAACTGCCGGTAAAGCTACTCCAGCCCTCGGCGGTTTGCAATTGATCCGTTGCGCCCGGGTTCGGCTTATCAAAGGAAACACTGCCGTATAGGGACAAACAAACGGTCAAAATCAATACCAACCCCAAAGCGGCTAATACACCCGCAACCAGGGCATATTCCGAATCCCGCAGGGGCCCCAGTTTATAAAAAGGCCCCACCAACAAATACCCGTGCGCCATGCCCACCTCCAAACCCCGCCGGGAGGGTTCCAAGCCGGGACGATAGGCTGGCAAATTATTCACTAAAACCATCCCCAAACCCGCACTCACCGGGGTTTCCAGATGGCCGAGTTGGGCATCCCCCCGCCAGGGGCGTACAAAATCTTCACTCATGGACATCACCTCTTAACAATTGGAACGTTTGGGACGTGTATCAATGGAACGACAACCTAAAAAAGCCTAAAAAGGCAAAGCCAAAGCATCGGGATAAAACCGATTGACTTCAATCAAAATACCGGCAATGAGGAACATCCAAACGGTCAACAATACCGGCGCAAACGAGAGATACTTCAAAAAATCCTGCATGGGGGTTACTCCTAACGGGGGGATACGGGAATTTCGTTGTCTTTAACGGTCAATTGCCCAGTGGTCAATTCACGGAACGCCATCAAGGGCCAGCTAAAGCCGGACAGCATACAGCGAATCGCCAGGGGCACATCAATGATAATTTCTTTTTCCGTCGGGTCTTTTTCCGTCCGCACCGCAATCAGATAGGCACGTCCCACCCAACCAATCCAACCGGCGATGTACAAAAACAACACCCCCGGCAGGGTAAATTCAGCGGCATGGGACCAACGACCATCCGCAATCAAATGGGGTAAGCCATCTTCTCCACACAGCAACCCCTGGTCGGCATACCGGTTAAAACGAGCCTGGGTCTGGGCAATCCGCCGCTCCACCGCCGCCGCCTGGGGACTTCCCGCCGCATACAAAGACAATCGGGCTTCCTGGGTCGCCACCTCACTCTTCAAACGTTGTTGAAACGCCGCCGACTCCCGACAAGGGGTTAAGCCCGCCACGTCCGCCTGAGCCGCCGGTGTCCAGGTACACCACAGGGCCAGCGCCAAGACCAAAGCCAGGACTTTTGCCATATCCATTTCCTCTCATCACGGATAAAATGTCCAATTGGTGGGAGAATCCACATTCCCCACATCGGCATTCACTATATCGTGACCTGCGCCCTTCCCCCCGCCGTCGCAATGTTCTGTAAACTTGTAACACAATGTAACTTTTTATGACGCAGTTCAACAAAAAATTCCCCTGGTGGGTGCTGGTGCTGGTCTGGGTGGCGGGGTGTCAATGGGGTTTATTGCCCTCCAGCGGTCTTTCTAAGGCCCAGCAAGCCCAGCGGGATCAATTAAACCGGCAAGGGGTGGAAAAAGCCCACGCCAAGGACTACACCGGGGCGATTGACCTGTTGACCCAGGCGATTGAGCGATTTCCCCAGGATGCGGAGCTTTATTACAATCGGGGTTCCGTGTACAGTGACATGGGCAAACCCAACGAGGCGATTCAGGATTTTACCCAGGCGATCCAACTCAACCCCAAGCTGGTCAGTGCCTACAACAACCGGGGCATCACCTACGCCCGGGGGAATAATTACGCCCAAGCGATTGCCGATTTTAGCCAAGCCCTGCGGATTGACCCCAATTTTACCGATGCCTATATCAACCGGGCCAAGGCGCACCGACTCCAGGGCAATTATCAGGCATCCCTCGCCGATTGTAATGCAATTTTACAGAAACAACCGGACTTGGCACAGGGGTATTACCAGCGGGGAAGTACCTGGCTGGCGATGAAAGATTACCGCAAAGCGATTGAAGATTTAAACCAGGCTCTGCGTTATGACCCGCAATTAGCACCAGCCTACGCTCAAAAAGGGGTGGCCCATCGGGCGTTGGGGGAACGGCAGGCCGCCATCGAAGCGTGGGAGCAGGCGGCACAGTTATTCAAAAAACAGGGGGACACAGACGGGTTGAACCAAGTCAGTCGTTTAATGCAACAGATGATCCGATGACCCCAGAGGTGGTGGCGGTGTTGGGGGGTGGGATGTGGGGTTCCCTACTGGCGGAACTGATCCGGCGCAACGGCTATCCGGTGCAGGTGTGGTCCCGACGGCAGGGTGGGGATATGCAGGCGGTGGTGCAACCCGCTACAGTGGTGGTGGTGGCGGTATCTGTGGCTGGGGTTTTACCGGTCATGCAGGGGCTAAAAACCTTGCCCCCCGATGCCATTCTGGTCAGTACCACCAAAGGTTTAATGCCTGGTAGTTGCAGTACGCCTGCCCAAATGTGGCAAAGGGCATTTCCTGAGCATGGGGTGGTGGCCCTTTCCGGCCCCAACCTAGCGGCAGAGATTGCCCAGGGCTTACCAGCGGCAACGGTGGCGGCCAGTGTGCGGGTGGAGGCGGCGCAACGGGTACAGCGGGTGTTGGCCTCGGAGCGGTTCCGGGTTTACACCAATGATGACCCCCTGGGCACGGAGTTGGGGGGAGCGTTGAAAAATGTGATGGCGATTGCCGCCGGAGTGTGTGACGGTCTCCATTTGGGGGCGAATGCCAAGGCCAGTTTAATTACCCGGGCCCTGGCGGAAATGGTGCGGGTGGCGGTGGCGTTGGGTGCCCATGCTCATACGTTGTATGGACTTTCGGGACTGGGGGATTTGCTGGCGACCTGCAATAGTCCCCTCAGCCGCAATTATCGCCTCGGCTATGGGTTGGCCCAGGGGCAGAGCTTGGCAGAAATTTTGCAGGAACTCCAAACCACGGTGGAGGGGGTGAATACCACGCACGTATTGGTGCAGTTGGCGGATCAACGGGGGATTCGGGTGCCAATTGCCCAGCAGGTGTACCAATTGCTCGAACAGCGGGTCACTCCCCAGCAGGCGGTGGTTGAACTTATGGGGCGAGATTTGAAAGCAGAGTTTCATCCAAACCCGCTATGATAAAAAATGCCCATTCGGGGAATTAGCTCAGTTGGTAGAGCGCTGCGATCGCACCGCAGAGGTCAGGAGTTCGAATCTCCTATTCTCCATATCCTTAGCTTCCCATGCAGTACCATAACCGCCCAAAACCCCGATAAATACACGGTTTCAGACATATAGCAATCCTATTTGATTAACGAAGAGAAATTCCCCAGAACCAACGATGGAGGTGCCCCTGCGACTCATGTTCTAAATTCATTCAGATTTACTATAGAACCTGTTTGCAATCATTTTAAGCGATTCTACGTAGGATTAAGCGTATGGCACAAATTCTGATTTTTGTTTGACTTGTCTTGATTAAGCCTTCACAGTTTTTCCATAATACTCTGCATTGATTTATCCACGCATTGGTTCTTTCTACTATCCATCGCTTCGCAATCACCACAAATCCTTGCTTCTGTGGATTCTCTTTCTTCGATTTGGCTTTCTGTTCCGGTGTAATTTTTTTTGATATCTCAATGATTATCTTATTCCGCAAAAGTGGTTCCATTTTTTCTATCTCTTCTTCTAAATATCTTTTTTGATAGCCGTTATCTAGTAAAATTGTTACCTCTTGAGGCAGTTCTAAAAAGAATTGTTTATGCTCTCTTATTATTTCTAATAATCCATGATTGTCGCTCAGGCTTGCTTTACTACATAAGATAAAGTAGGGATTCCCTAAAGTATCCACCAATAAATGCCGTTTGATTCCGTTAGTGCATTTATAGTGACAAAATCCTTTCGTTTCAATGCCTGCTGTATCTGTGTTCTTCACACACATAGAGTCCCCTATGAGCAAGCTAGGATATTCTTTTTTTTAATCTCTCTCTTTCAATTTTCTCCAATGCTACCAATACCCTTTCCCAAGTACCATTATTTTGCCATCGCCGAAACTGAGAGTACACAGTCTGCCACTTGGGGAAATCTCGAGGTAAGTCTCGCCATTGACAGCCATTTTTGAGCTGATACATGATGGCATTGACGATGGCATGCCTTGAAACTACATGCTTTTTTGTCTTACTCTTTGGTAGATATTGGTCTAAAATCTCAAATTGTGATGCGCTTAAATTGGTTGTGTATGTCATTGCTCTACCTGTAATTTCTTTCTCCCAGTATAATTGCAAACAGGTTCTATAGCCGTCCTACTTGATTAACGAAGAGAAATTCCCCAGAACCAAATATGGGGGTGCCCCCCTGCGACCCATATTCTAAATTCATTCAGATTTACTATAGCAATCCTACTTGATTAACGAAGAGAAATTCCCCAGAACCAAATATGGGGGTGCCCCCTGCGACCCATATTCTAAATTCATTCAGATTTACTATAGCCGTCCTACTTGATTAACGAAGAGAAATTCCCCAGAATCAAATATGGGGGTGCCCCCCTGCGACCCATGTTCTAAATTCATTCAGATTTACTATAGCCGTCCTACTTGATTAACGAAGAGAAATTCCCCAAAACCAAATACGGGGGTGCCCCCCTGCGACCGCTAACTTTGAATTTCATAGAGGTGCCCTTAATTGATACTTAAAAACTCAAGGGTTGTCGGGCATTGTCCCGGTACTTGGTTCTGTAGAATTTCGGTATGTTTTAGGACACCTCTAAAAATAAGGCGCAGGGGCGTAGCCACCATCCCTGGTTCTCCTGAATATAAGGGTTCCAGCGAGATAATTTTGTATCGTTGTGAATAAATATAAGGTGTCCTTTAACAATAACATTAGAATTATTACTAGAAATTTGATACCTAGAAAGTCGAAGGTCGCAGGGTAATGCCCTGAATTAGTTTTATGAAATTTCTGTTCGTCAATCATCCGGGTTTGCAATGGGGACGTGCTGTTTCGCATATATTATTTTACATTGTATAAACAAATTGAACCCAACCCTAAGACTAAAAATCCCTTAAGAATGGGGCAAGCAACTTGTCAGTGACCCAAAAACCCCATTACACTAAGGGGGCACGTAACGCAGGGATTTCCCATGACCGAAGCCCCCACGATTTCCCGTCGCACGCCCTACCAGCCCCAAAACCGGCGGCGCATCCTGTGCGTGTTTCCCCGCTATAGTCCTTCTTTCGGGACTTTTCACCATGCCTACGAATTGATGCCGGGGGTGAAGGGGTTTATGCCGCCCCAGGGTTTGCTGGTGGTGTCCGCCTATATGCCCGAATCCTGGGAGGTGCGCCTGATTGATGAGAATCTCCGACCGGCTCGGTGGTGGGATTATCGTTGGGCGGATGCGGTGATCATCAGTGGAATGCACATTCAAAAGCCACAGATTTTAGAAATCAATCGCAAAGCCCACCGGCACGGGAAAATTACCGCTCTGGGGGGGCCCTCCGTATCCGGGTGCCCGGAGTATTATCCAGAGGTGGATTTGCTTCATCTGGGGGAATTGGGGGATGCCACCGATGCCATGATTGCCTATTTGGATACCCACACGGAGCGACCGCCACAGCAAATTATTTTTCAAACCAAAGAACGGGTGCCCCTGCATGAATTTCCCATTCCCGCCTACGAAAAACTTCCCCTGCACCAATATTTTATCGGCAGTGTGCAATTTTCGAGCGGTTGTCCCTATCACTGTGAATTTTGCGATATTCCCGCCCTGTATGGCAACAATCCCCGCTTGAAAACCCCTCAACAAATTCTCAAGGAACTGGATACAATTTTGGCGGCGGGCAATCCGGGAGCCATCTATTTTGTGGATGATAATTTTGTCGGCAATCGCAAGGCGGTGATGGAACTTTTACCCCATTTGATCAACTGGCAAAAAGAGCGGGGCTATCCGGTGCAATTCGCCTGTGAAGCTACCTTAAATTTGGCACAAAGTCCGAAAATTTTAGCCATGATGCGGGAGGCTTATTTTTGCACCGTATTTTGTGGCATTGAAACCCCAGAACCGGAAGCATTGCACTCGATTTCTAAGGATCACAATCTCAGTTTGCCCATCCTTCAAAGTATCAAAATTCTCAACAGTTATGGTTTGGAAGTGGTCTCAGGAATTATTCTCGGTTTAGATACGGATACACCGATGACCGGGGATCGGATTTTGGAATTTATCCGTTTATCCCAGATTCCCATGCTGACCATTAACCTGCTGTATGCCCTACCCAAAACGCCTTTATGGGAGCGGTTAGACAAGGAGGGGCGATTGGTTTTTGATGAGAACCGGGAATCGAATGTGAATTTCCTATTACCCCATGAACAGGTGGTCGCCATGTGGCGCAAATGTATCACCCAAGCCTACACACCGGAATTTATTTATGAGCGGTTTGCTTACAATTTAGAGCATACCTATCCCAACCGGATTCAGGTGCCCAATAGTCCCGCCCGCACCTCCTGGGCAAATATCATGAAAGGACTGGGATTAATGTTTAATATCCTGCTCAAAGTGGGGGTGTTGAGTGATTACCGAGAGACATTTTGGCGGTTTGCGAAACCCGCTTTTCAAAAAGGTCAAATTGAATATATTATCAGCACCGCTTTGGTCAGCCATCATTTGATTAAATTCGCCCGGGAGTGTGGTCAAGGTCAGGAATCAGCTTCCTTCTATTCTCAAAAAGTGCGCCAACCCGTAGCCGTGACTACTAGTTATTAACCAAAAGCAAAACGTAAGGGCACGTCTAAAAATGGGTCGCAGGGGCGTAGCCCCCGTTTTGGGTTCAGTAGCATTGGTAGAGATGTTAAAATACTCTATTCGTTTACTCATTCATTATTTGAAGTTTCCAAAAGTACTTTCCTCTGATTCATAGCTTCATTCAGCAATGCCGCTTTTTAATAACATAAATTCCGGGTGGCGGCTAAAAAAATCTCAATACTTTTTAACTCGTCATAGGTTTCCTGAATCTGCTGTACCAGGGTTTGAATGGTGTCCCCGTCATTGGCTAACATCGCCTGACTAAGGGTATCAATTTCCGATGCGATGGCGGGATTGGCGGGCTGGTTAGGGGTGGCTTCATTGAAGGCGGGGGTTTGAAACAGATGCCCGATTTCTGCCCACAGGGGAGGAGGAAGGGGCAATTCTTGGGCGGGAGATTCCTGTACCTCCGGTGGGGCAACTTCCGGTTCGCCAAAAAGAAATGCCACGTTAGATGACGGCAATTCTGACTCACCAGTTATGTCTGTATCTGAATAATCTGAATGTGCGCTTAAATCAACTGATTCCTGCGGCGTTGAGTCACTCAAAAAACGTTCCAATTCTCCCCACCCATCCGCAGATTCCTGCACCTCCGGCGGCGCAACTTCCGGTTCGCCAAAGAGAAATGCCACGTTAGATGGCGGCAACTCTGACTCACCAGTTATATCTCTATCTGAATCTGAATGTGCGCTTAGATCAACCGATTCCTGCGGCGTTGAGTCACTCAAAAAACGTTCCAATTCTCCCCACCCATCCGCAGATTCCTGCACCTCCGGCGGCGCAACTTCCGGTTCGCCAAAGAGAAATGCCACGTTAGATGGCGGCAACTCTGACTCACCAGTTATATCTCTATCTGAATCTGAATGTGCGCTTAAATCAACCGATTCCCCAGGTTCGACAAATAAATTCTCCAGTTCGCTGAGGGTCTCAGCAGATTCCGCCCCAGACAACCCACTTGCCCAGTTCAGGAAATCTAAATCCAAATCGTCTGAAAATGGGGATTCCGCCATGATGAGGTGAGGAGAACGTCAAAGGATATAGTTCTAGGATAGCGGATCGGATGCAACCCCAGAAAGCATCTGTATCCCATCTTTAGATTTGCCGGATGTAGCACGCTTCACCCCTAAAATTGAGAGTAAGTCCCATCCAAAGGTAACTGATCATGTTGAACAAAGCGGCTTTACCTGAACTACAACGGGATTGTCTGACCCCATCCCGGCACGTCCTGGAGCAATGTGAAAGTTTTGGTGCCCAAGCCCAGGATTTAAGTGCTTTGATGAGTCGGATTGGTCTGGCGGGAAAACTGATTGCCCGTCGTTTGAGTCGAGCCGGTTTGATGGAAAATGTGCTGGGTTTTGCGGGAAGCACGAACGTTCAAGGGGAAGCGGTCAAAAAAATGGATGTATTTGCCAACCAGGTATTTATCTCCGTTTTTGAAAAAAGTGGGTTGGTCTGTCGGCTGGCTTCGGAGGAAATGGAAAAGCCCTATTATATCCCCGAAAATTGCCCAATTGGTCGTTATACCTTGCTCTATGACCCAATTGATGGTTCCAGCAATATTGATGTGAATTTGAATGTGGGTTCGATTTTTTCAGTACGGGTACAACAGGGGGATGACCGGGAACAAACCGGGGCGGATTTACTCCAAAATGGTCGGCAACAAATTCTGGCGGGTTATATCCTGTATGGTCCGGCGACGGTGCTGGTTTATTCCCTCGGTAAAGGGGTGCATATTTTCACGTTAGACCCCAGTTTGGGCGAGTTTATTTTAGCTCAAGAAAATGTCCGAATGCCCGAACATGGACCAGTTTACAGCACCAATGAGGGTAATTTTTGGCAGTGGGAAGACCCGATTCGGGATTATGTGCGTTATGTACATCGGCACGAAGGTTATACGGCTCGTTATAGTGGGGCATTGGTGGGGGATTTTCACCGGATTTTGTTAGAAGGTGGGGTTTTTCTCTACCCTGGTACCCGCAAAAAACCGGAGGGGAAATTGCGTTTGTTGTATGAAACTGCACCCCTAAGCTTTATTGCTGAACAGGCGGGGGGACGGGCTTCCACCGGTACGCAACCTATACTAGACTTAGTACCAACCTCGCTCCATCAACGCAGTCCCATTATTGTGGGTAGCCCAGAGGATGTGGCGTTGGTCGAATCCTTCATCCAAAACCCCAGGGAATCATGACCCCAGCGGTAAGCTCCCTTCCAGCGGAAGTTTGTAGTACAGCCGATCACCCAGAACCCCCAAGTGTTGCCATTTTAGACCCCGCTACGGCGCAACGGATGGCGCATTGGTTGGGTTTTTTGGCTGACCCGAATCGCCTGAGAATTTTATCCATCCTGGCGGTCAAACCCCATTGTGTCGGGGATTTGGTGAATTTACTCCAGATGAGTCAGTCGGCGGTTTCCCATCAACTGCGGGCATTGCGGGTCATGGGACTGGTGCAGGGGCAAAGGCAGGGCAGACACGTGATTTATCAACTCCACGATGACCATGTATTGACCATTTATGAAACGGTTCTCACCCACCTGCGGGAGTTGGATGAACTGTAGCAATCACATTTGAATTGTGATTAATTTTAGAGTTGCTCACGAATTAAAGTGCTTAACTTCTTGATAACTTCATTGAACTTTTCGGGGAGTAACTTACAACGAAATTCCGCTTTCCTTGCTTGCCAGTCCAGGCTTTTCACCTGGTCAGATAGAATTGCACCTTTGACTGCGAAACCTTCAGGTAGCAAAACCTCAAATGGATACCCTTTGACTTGTGTTGTAATTGGACAAAGCAAGGCTAATCCAACTTTACTATTATATGTTTTCGGAGATAAAACCAAGGCTGGCCTGCGTCCTGCTTGCGGATTGAACATAATCCAAACGATGTCACCGCTGTCGGGAACGTATGCCACAGGTTCACCAAATCTCGTTTCCTACCGCAAAACCTGTGTCAACTTCGGTATGAAGATTGTCTTTAGTGATACCTGCAAGCAATTCATCCAGGGTCCAATGCGGTGCTGAAACCGGTGTAATCATAATTTTGCCTTTGTCAATACTAATTTCGACTAAAGAACCATTCTCTAACTGTGCCTCAACGGCAAAGGCTTTGGGAATGCGTAGGGCAAGGCTGTTACCCCATTTTTGAACTTTTGCGATCATAGGACTACTTTCTATCTGTTTCTACAATAAAGATACACTTTTTTCCTGGACTTTGCAAATGCTGATCGTCATTCCCAACAACTTTGAGAACTGTAATTCAATCCGATCCTTCCTACCTTCTGCGCCACCACACCACTGCCGCCGCCACCAACGCCCCCCCCGGTAAGCCAATCAAAGCCAGCAAAGTCACGGAAGTCGCTAGGGGGGTAGCAATATTCAAGCGGCGATTGGTCGGGTCCTTGGAACGGATCGAGAGGGGCTGGGCTTCGTTCTGTGCCAACCAATTCACGCTATTCAAAAACACATCCCCATTCCGTTGCAAATTAAATAAACCATCGGCGACAAATTCCGAATCCCCAATCACCACCAAACGCCCTTTGCCCTTCTCCACCGCCACTCCAATCGGCAGGGGGCCTTCCCGGTCCTGTTGCGGGTCAAAAAAGGGGTCCTCCTGGGTATTGCTCTCCGCCCAAATCCCCCGCCCGGTCAGAAATAGGGGCACCCCGGTTTTTTCCCCTTCTCCTACCAAATCCACCGCCTGCGCCAGGGGAAACAACGCCAAACTCTGACCAAATTCCTTGGTAATCGGGTGATCCGCATAACGGGTCGTCACCGCCACCCCCCGTCCGGCTCCCTGAATGATTTCCGTATTGGAAACGATAAACCGCCCGTCTAATTTGACCCCCGCCCACTTCAGCAAATCCTGTAACCCCCGGTCATTTTTCGCCGGTTCCAAGGGGTCAAGCAACAACAGTAACCCACCCCCATTGTTCACAAACTGCTCCAACGCCCGAGCTTCCGGGGCTAATAGGGCTTGTTGCGGTCCCGCCACTACCACCACATTCGTATCCTTGGGGATTTGACCCGCTTCCGCCAAATTCAGGGGTTGCACATTAAAGTTGCGGGCTTGCAATGCCTGTTGCGCCTGGGACATACTGCCCCGCTGTCCCGGTTCCAAAGACTTCTCCCCGTGCCCCTGCAAAAACACCACGTTCCCCTGCTTGGACTGGGTGAGCCGTACAATCGCATTACTTAAACTGGACTCAGTCAACGGCTCTCGCAAACGTTCCCGCCGCTTACCGCTTTCTAAATGCACCTCCCCAAACCCCTGCACCCCAAAATCCTGCGCCTTGACCGGATTACTGCGGGGGTCAATCACCTCAAAGCTAAATTTATCCCCCGCCACCTTGCGGTAGTTTTCCAAAAGCTGTCGGGCTGGCGGCGTAATCTGTTGGTCAAAAATAATCACCCGCACTGGTTGCTTGAGGTTTTGCACCAACTTTTGCGATTCCGGGGCTAAGGTAAATCGTTGGTTGGCACTTAGGTCAACTTTGTACGGATATTGTACCGCCAAAAAATTCACCAACCCCAAAATCACCAACACCGCCAGAGTCCGTAGCGCCACATTGCCGCCGACTGCCAACGCCCGCCGGTCCCACAGGGGCAAACGGAACAGGGCATACCCCAGCAACGCCACCCCCGCCCCCAGCAGGAGACCGCCCCAGGGTTGGTTTTTGGGCCCCACCAGAATGATCACCACCCCTGCCGTGACCAGGGCAATTCCCAGCCAAGCGGGCCAATGGTTGCGGACGACCTTCACCAGCGTATTCATCACCTATGACCTCTGGAAGCGCAATCCATCCACCCACTGTACCGTCAAAAATACCCCTAAAATCCCATAACTGAGAAATAAAATGATATTGGTGGTGCTGACTGAACCTTGGATCAAACTGGTGTAATTTTGCAAGAGGGATAAATGGCGAAATATAGCCGCCGGTACCCCACTCAACCGATCCGCCACCGCCTGCAAAATCCACAGCAATAAAATTAAAGCAAAGGTGCCCACCGCCGCCAAAAGGGTACTTTCGGTGGTAGCGGAAATGAATAAACCCAGGGATAAAATTGCCGCCGCCAGCAGTACCAACGCCCCATGCCCCAATAGAATTAACCCAAACGAAAAGGGAGGTTCCGACTGCAACAGGGTCAAACTTTCATAAAACATCACCGGCAGAAGTAGGGTAATAAAAAACGTCAATACCCCCGCCAATTTCCCCACTGTTACCATCGTGGTCGTAATCGGGGAGGTGGCAAGCAATTCCAGGGTGCCCTGTTGCCGTTCCTGGGCAAACAAATTCATGGACAAGAGGGGCAAAATAAACAACGAAAGCGACCCCAACATCCCCAAATAATTTTCCAAAATCACCGCTGGCACATCCACCGGGGGCGCACCCAAACCCGCCTGCCCCTGCAAATCCTGAGCCGCTACATTGGCTTGTACGGCATTAAATAAAATGATGTAAAAAACACCCGCCATAAACCAATACACGGCGGCAATGATGTAATTTAAGGAAGTGGCAAAATAACCCTGCAATTCCTTGCGGTAAATCGCCACAAAATTTGCCCACAGTAAACGCATCACAGCCCCCAGGAAGTCAGGGTTAATCCTACCACAGCTTTAGGAGTCTGCCACTGTTTCGCTGGCAAATGCCTCATCCTCGGGGGTGTCTTCGCTGGTGGTCAACTGCAAAAACACATCCTCCAGGGTCGCCCGGCGGCGGTTCATTTCATAGAGCCTCAACCCCGCCTGCACCACCAGAGCGGTCAATTCTGGTCCCACATCCGTTTCCCCGCTGGTCGTCACCGTCACCACATGATTGTCCCCCTCGCTCTGGGTCTGTACCCCGGCTAAACCCGGAAACTGCGCCAGGGCAGTCTGGAATGGCTCCAGATTTCCGCTCAGCTTCAGTTCGTACTGGGTGCGGTTGTCCGAGCGGTTCACCAACTGGTCAATGGTATCCGTCGCCACCACCCGCCCCTTTTGGATGATCACCACCCGGTTGCAGGTCATGCTCACCTCCGGCAGGATGTGGGTGGAGAGAATTATCGTGTGATCCCCCGCCAGACTTTTGATCAGATTGCGCACTTCGATAATTTGCTTCGGGTCAAGCCCCACCGTCGGTTCATCCAGGATAATCACTGGTGGGTCATGGACAATCGCCTGGGCAATCCCCACCCGTTGGCGAAATCCCTTGGAAAGTTTGCGGATCAGTTGATCCCGGCGTTCGGTCAGCCCACACCGTTCCATCGCCCAGTCCACCCGGCGGGGTCGGTCTCCCGCACTCACCCCTTTGATGCTGGCGACAAAATGCAAATACCCCTGCACGGTCATTTCCCGATAGAGGGGCGGGGTTTCCGGCAGATAGCCGATCCGCTGGCGCACCGCTAGGGAGTCCTCCAGCACATCAAAACCGGCAATTTTCGCCGTGCCCTCACTGGGGGGCATATAGCCCGTGAGCATCCGCATGGTGGTGGTTTTGCCCGCCCCATTGGGTCCCAAAAACCCCAGGATTTCCCCGGCATCTACGCTGAAATTCAGGTCGTTGACCGCCAGGGTGGAACCGTAACGCTTGGTCAAATGCTCAACGGTGATCATAAGGCGATGCTGTCCTGGAAACCGGTTGATTGGCTCTATTATTCCATAGGTGATCCCTCAACAGTATGGTTCTTGAGTAGCATGGGGATAGACCAAAGCGCCAATGACATCCAATTTAGAGCGTTATGAACCGTTTACTGTTTCCTGTAGTGATTGAAAAGGACGAAGAAGGTTACTTTGCCTCCTGTCCGACCCTACAGGGTTGCTACACCCAAGGGGATTCCTATGAGGAAACTCTGCAAAAAATACAAGATGCAATTCGTTTGCACCTTGAGGATAGAATAGCGAACAGCGACAATTGTGCTGGTGTGCCCCATTTTTAGAGGTACCTAAATATCGAATTTCTAACTCTAGGCTACCCCTAGCTACCCACAACGGGAACGGGTAAAGTTCCTGACTTGATTCGCAAAAAGCTAACCTCGGCAAAGTCACTCCGAAGGCTGGCGTGTTCAACGGTGATCGAGACAATATGCCCCGCATCGTCCAAATCCAGATAAATATCCTCCGATAACTCTCGGGTTTCTGTGGGTGTAACGCTGTTGAACTCAAAGAGAACGGTGTCGGTATCCTCAAAATATTTTATCTTCACTGCTTTTTCTCCTGGTAATTACGGTCAAAAAAAGCATTGTGGACGGTTTGACCATCTGCCAACAAAATAACCCGTAACACTCGATTTAAGTGATATTACTGAGGCATACCCCGCTCCCTGAGCAAACCAGGGGAGTTAAAAAAAAATGACAATCAGTCTCACGTTCCGTATATTTCCTTAAGTATGATCCTCCCCCGAACTTGTAACACGACTGCCAGGTATTAGTAAACCCAATGAATCGAGGAGCGGCAACAGGGGATGGTAGCTAGTGAAAACCGAGGGGTCATGTCCCCATTACCGTAGTTTTACTGAGGCTTCCCGGTGATCCCAATCACCCTAAAATCGTCATTTGCTTTATAAGTTATGGTTATATTTACCACTCTTAATTTACGCTGTGTTAAGCTAATAGAAAAAGTTACGAAGATACCACGAAATGATGATACTTTACATGACCCCAAAACCAGCCTTATTAACGTAAAATTAACTTATCGTTAATTCTTGATTAACCAATGGGTTTGAATTAATGTATGTTTCGCCACCACCCCTCCGTAAATATACCAGTTGCCAGGTCAGCTAGTTAAAAAAAGTTAAGGGAAAAACGATGATGTTTACCTCCTGCGAACCGACGGCGAACCCCCTACCCCAGGACTTGCTCGCCAGTATTTTGGAGAGTGTGGGGGATGGCGTGATCGTCACCGATGGGGATGGGCGGGTGATCGGCATGAACCGGATGGCGGTACAGTTGACCGGCGTACCCCTACAAATGGCGCAAGGGCAGATGTTGCCCCAAGTGTTGCAGCTTGCACACCCGCAGTACAATAACCTGCTTGCGGAACTGATGCAGAGGGTGTTTCGGGAGGGGGTGAGTACGGGACTGCCCCGGGATACCCAACTGGTGCGCCCGGATGGGTTGGACTATCTTTCGGCGACCTTGGCTCCCCTGGGGGGCGGACACCGGGGCTTGGTGGTCACCTTTCGGGAGATCAATCGCCATCGGCAGTTGGAGGATTCCCTGCGGGAGCAAGCCCAGCGGGAACATCTGGTGCGGCAGGTTGCCAGTCGGATTCATCGCTCCTTGGATTTGGGGACGATTTTGCAGACGGCAGTAGCGGAAATTCGCCTGTGTTTGCAGGTGGAACGGGTGTTTGTCTGTCGGTTTTTGCGGGAGGACTGGGGGGAAGTGGTGCATGAATCCGTCGCCCCCCTGAGTACTTCCCTGCTGGGGGAACAGTGGTTGTTTGGGGATGGGGCGGAAATGCGTTCCTTGCGCCGAGGGGAGGTGGTGGGGATTGCCGACCTGCACCAGGATTTTCGGGAGTCGGACTGGTTGGGGCATTTGCAACGGGTGCCCTTGGGGGCGGCTCTGGTAACGCCGATTTTCCAGGGGGAACGGTTGTGGGGGCTGTTGGTGGTGACGGATACCCGGCGGGGGCGGGCGTGGCTGGCGGGGGAGCGGCAATTGGTAGAGCAGTTGGCGTTGCAGTTGGGAATTGCCATTGACCAGGCGCAGTTGGTGCAACAACTCCGTACCCTCAACAGCACCCTGGAGATGCAGGTGCAAGAACGGACGGCGGAATTGCGGCAGGCACTGAATGCGGCGCAGGTGCTTTACACGGTCACGGAACAGGTGCGCCGGAGTTTGGATGAGCGGCAAATTTTTATCACGGCTCTGGACTGTCTGGGGCAAACCCTGGGGGCGGATTACTGTTGGGTCGCCCTGTACGATGAGGCGCAAATGCAGGCGATGATTGCCTATGAATATTTGCCCAATCCCAACTTGCCCAGCACAGTCGGCACGCAGATCGATTTGGGGCATCACCGGGAACTGTACCAACGGCTGCTGGACGGGGAGGTGTGGCATTATCCACCCGTAGAACTCCTGCCGCCCGTCTATGCCCAGTTTCGGGGGGCGGGGGGGCAGATGGTGCTGGCACCGATCATGGATGACCAGGGGGTGATCGGGGAATTGGGGGTGGCGTTGGCACGTCCCCAGCAGGGGGTGTCGGTGGATTTGGTGCCCCAGGTGGCGAATCAATGCGCCATTGCCATCCGTCAAGCCCGTTTGTACCAGCAGTCCCGGGCGCAGGTGGTGGAATTGGAACGACTGCACCGGCTCAAGGATGATTTTTTGAGTACGGTTTCCCATGAATTACGTACCCCCCTGTCCAATATGAAATTGGCTCTCAAGATGTTTGGTTTGACCCTCCGCAAGGGGAATATCAATGCCACCAAGCAGGCGAAATTATTGCAATATCTGGAAATTTTGGAGCAGGAATACGAACGGGAAGCCCAGTTGATCCAGGATTTGTTGCACCTGCGCCAGTTGGATACCACCCAAGGACCTTTGCCCCAGGTGACCTTGGATGTCCAGCAGTGGTTGCCGGGGGTGGTACAACGATTTACATCCCAGGCGGAGCAAAAGGGGTTGCACCTGACCTATACCCTCGACCCGGAACTGCCCCAGGTGGCGGTGCATCTCTTCAGCCTGGAGCGGGTGATCACCGAACTGCTCACCAATGCCCTGAAATATACGCCCCTAGACGGCACGATCCATCTGGCGACCCAGAAATTGCCCGACCATTGGCAGATACAGGTGACCAACACGGGGGTAGAAATTCCGCCGCCGGAGTTGGAACGGATTTTTGAACGGTTTTACCGGGTGCCCCGGAGCGACCCCTGGGAACACGGCGGGATGGGTTTGGGATTGGCACTGGTACGGCGATTGGTGGCGCATTTGGGGGGGACGATTACTGCCAGCAGCGGTCAAGGACAGACCCAATTTCAGGTGATTTTTCCCCTAGCGGGGGCAGATCATTCTCTCCCACCGGGCTAAACTGGGAAACGATGGATTAAGATTGAAGAATATAGCTTGTGTCCTAGACAGCCTTAACCGTCATTACCCATGTCTCAACCGCCCCAACCCGATTCGGTGACCCAGGTGCAAACGCATCAGCCCCGATTGGTGCATGTACGGACGGGTACCATTGTGCAGATTCCCCAGCACCGGAATGTTCTCTTGGTAGGCAAACCCAACGACCATTTGCCCCCGGATATTAACGTGGCGGGTTTTCCCGATGCCGATGTGGTGTCCCGCATCCATGCCCGGTTGGTGGTGCAGGATAACCAGGTGGCGATTGAGGATATGGGCAGTACCAACGGCACCTATGTGAATGGGCAACGGTTGCGCCCTGGGGAACGGTGTGCTTTGCGCCCCGGCGATTGGATTGCGCTCGGTAAGGAAGACAAGGTAACCTTTTTGCTACAGCAGGATTGAATACCCCCATGGAAACCACTCGTCCCGCATCTGATGCCTTACCCACCCAAGCCCCCCTGCGGCTGGTCAATCTGGAGGTGGCGGGTCTGACCGATGTCGGTTGCCAACGGGAGTACAACCAGGATTATTTCTACGCCCATACGACGATGCACCGTCGCCTGAGTCCCCAAGGGGAACTGGTGCAGGGGAAAGGCTTGTATGTGCTTTGTGATGGCATGGGTGGTCATGCGGGGGGGGATGAGGCGAGTCAATTGGCGACCCACAAATTGGCGACCTATTTGCTGGAGCATTGGACGGAGGGGGAATTGCCGGGACCGGAGGTGATCCAGGCGGGGGTGGGGGTAGCCAACCAGGCGATTTATTTACGCAACGAGGAGGAGTACCGCCGGGGCAAGGGGCGGATGGGCACGACCCTGGTGGTGGCGTTGGTGCAGGACAATCAGGTGGCGGTGACCCATGTGGGGGACAGTCGGATTTATCGGATTACCCAGTCGGAGGGGCTGAAGCAAATCACGGTGGATCACGAGGTGGGGCAGTGGGAGATTCAGCGGGGGACGGACCCAACCATTGCCTACAGTCGCCCGGATGCCTACCAACTCACCCAAGCCCTGGGACCCCGTCACGAGCAGACCTTGGAAGTGGACGTGAACTACTTCACGGTGGCGGAGGATACGATTCTCCTGCTGTGTTCCGATGGGTTGTCGGACAACGGTTTGGTGGAAAGCCATTGGCAACAGTATGTGCGACCCCTGCTTTTGCCTCAGACGGGGGTGATCCATCTCCAGGCGGCGGCTCGGCAGTTGATTGACCTGGGGAATGAGTTAAACGGTCACGACAATATCACGGTGGTTTTGGTAAAAATCCAGGTGCATCAGCCCCGGTTGTAACCCTTGGGTACGGGGATGTGTTAGATAATGGGGTTAGCAGGGGTAATCACGCTGGCTATGTCCCCGATTTTAGTCATTCATGTCAGTGAATTGGAAGCCCAGGGGGTCAACTATCACCAGGGCAATTACTTTACGTTTCAGAACCGCCAACTCCGCAAGGGGCAATCCTTTCGGGCAACCATGCGTCCCCAGGCGGTCGCCTTTGCCGAGCAGTACCAACAGGCGGGGAGTTTTTGCATCCTCGTTGAGCAGGACGGGGTGTTGACCCTCTGCCGGGAGGAATTGGCGACGCTCGTCCATCGCCCCCCGGTTCCCAACCGACCCACTGCCCCCCAGGAACTTGCAGAGATTAACGAGACTAAAGTTAAAGAAGATATTAACAAAGAAGAGGATATTCGGGAAATCGAAGCGGTTAAGCCCCCAGCGGAACCCGCCGCCCCCAAAGTACGCCTCAATTTTCTCTTTGCTCCCAAATCCAGTTCAGCGGCGTTACCGGAGCCCTACCGCCATTTACCCAGGGAGGATCAGG
This sequence comes from Synechococcus sp. C9, assembly GCF_022984075.1. Lineage (NCBI taxonomy): Bacteria > Bacillati > Cyanobacteriota > Cyanophyceae > Synechococcales > Synechococcaceae > Synechococcus > Synechococcus sp. C9. The sequence goes on from NZ_JALAAD010000001.1 coordinate 961,881, forward strand.
GGTTAGCCCAGTTACTCATCCAGGTGCGGCAGAATTTCACCAAGCAAAAGGCGCGCGCCAGTGGTCTCACCTGGGAGTATTGGACGGGGGGGAGCGGGCAAACCGGGGTTTTGTTCCTACCGGGCACGGTACAGCGGGGGGATATGTGGTTCGCCTATCTGCACCATTGGCAGGGGGATTTTCGCCTGCTTGCCCCCACCTATCCAGCGGCGAGTACCATAGACCAACTGGTGGAAGGGATACGGCAGATATTGAAGCAAGAGCAACTGCGGCGGGTGCATCTGCTGGGGCAATCCCTGGGGGGCATGGTGGCTTTGGCTTTATTACGCAAATATCCGGTGCTGGTGGACAAGGTGGTGCTGTCCCACACAGGGGTGGGCGTGCCGGAGAGCGACCGGGTCAGCAAAGCCCGCCAGACCGAGCGGCAATTGCAAGGGATGCCCCATCAGCAAATCACCAGCCTCGCCTACCAGAGCATTGTCACCAAACATTTGAGCGGCGTACCCCATGAACCCTTTTGGCGAGCCTACTTCCAAGAAACCCTCACCCGGCGCACCAGTAAAATCGAATTTATTAGCCTGAACTGCCGGGTAGTGGCGGATTTTTTCCAAAATTACCGTTTCCAGACCGCCAGCCTCAACGACCCACCCCGCCCCGTTTTGATTCTCAATACGGATAACGACCACACCTTTGACCCCGCCGAGCAAGCCGCCTTGCAGACCCTATTTCCCGAGGCGCAAACCCTCACCTGCACCGGCACTGGGCATTACAGTGTGCTGGTGGCGAGTGAGACGGTCATGCCCCAGTTGGCGGAATTTTTGCACTGAACCTTTACAATAGAATTTGGGTAACGCAAGGGAACATACCGATGGGCGTTTATGTTTTGATTTACAATTCGGGTAGCGACCATGAGGGCATTCACAGCCTTAAATTGAACGGGGAAGACACCATTTTACTGTTTGAAGATGAGGATGATGCGGTGCGGTTTGCCACCCTGTTAGAAGCCCAGGATTTTCCCGTACCCACGGTGGAGCGGATTGACGTAGAGGAAATGCGTTTGTTTTGCCAACAAAATGGGTTTCACTGTCAAGTTGTCCCCCAGGGAGCCTTGGTGATCCCCCCCCCAGCGAACCTGACCGAAACGGATTGGCAACCGGAAACCCCGGCGGGGGATGGGCTGGATGAAATTCGCCGCCGTTTAGAACGGTTGTTGTAAAGGAACGGGGGATGTCACGGCACACCGGGGACGAACTGCGCCAACAACGGCTGGATAAGGCGCACCAATGGCGGCAGGCGGGGATCAACCCCTATCCCTACCGTTACCAGCGCACCCACAGTACAGCAGAATTACAAAAGCAGTATGAAAGCCTGGAAGCGGGAGCCGAAGTTGCGGAAAAAGTCCGGGTGGCGGGACGGGTGATGGCACGGCGGGTGTTTGGCAAGTTAGCTTTTTTTACCATCCAGGACGAGCAGGGCAGTATCCAATTTTATTTAGAAAAACAACGCATTCAAGACCACATGGGGGAGGGTGCTTTTGAACGGTTGAAAAATGGCACCGATGCGGGGGATATTTTAGGGGCAGAAGGGACGATTAAGCGCACGGAAAAAGGGGAATTGTCCGTGTATGTTACCACCTATGAACTGTTAACCAAATCCCTCTTGCCCTTGCCGGACAAATGGCATGGACTTACGGATGTGGAAAAACGCTATCGCCAGCGGTATGTGGATTTAATTGTCAACCCGGAGGTGCGGGATATTTTTCGCAAACGGGCGCAGTTAATTCAACTCACCCGCCGCTATTTGGATGAACGGGGATTTTTAGAAATGGAAACCCCGGTGTTGCAACCGGAAGCGGGGGGAGCGGATGCCCGTCCGTTTATCACCCATCACAACGCTTTAGAAATTGATTTATATCTGCGGATTGCTACGGAATTGCATCTGAAGCGGTTAGTGGTTGGGGGGTTTGAACGGGTGTATGAATTGGGGCGGATTTTTCGGAATGAGGGGGTTTCCACCCGCCACAACCCGGAATTTACCTCGATTGAACTCTACCAAGCCTACGCTGATTACACGAATATGATGCAGTTAACGGAGGATTTAATCACGACCGTTACCCAGGAATTATTGGGCAGTTTACGCATCACGTATCAGGGTCAGGAAATTAATTTATCCCCCCCTTGGCAGCGGGTGACAATGGGGGATTTGGTGCGGGAAAAAACGGGTTGGGATTTTGGGGAATTTAGAGAATTAGCTGACCTATCCTCAGCCCAAAAAGCGGCGCAGGCGTGTGGTCTGCAAAATGCTCAGGAATATGACAGTGTGGGGCGGTTACTCAATGCGTTATTTGAGGAATTTTGTGAAGCATCCCTGGTACAACCCACCTTTGTTTTAGATTTTCCTGTGGAAATTTCACCTCTGGCTAAAAAACATCGTACCCAGCCGGGTTTGGTGGAGCGGTTTGAACTGTACATAGCGGGGCGAGAATTGGCGAATAGTTTTTCAGAATTGACTGACCCAATCGATCAGCGGGAACGGTTGGAGCAACAAGCCGCCCGTAAAGCCGCTGGGGATGCGGAAGCGCAGGGGGTGGATGAGGATTTTCTCACGGCTCTGGAGTATGGTCTGCCCCCCACTGGCGGGATGGGTCTGGGGATTGACCGCTGGGTGATGCTGGTGACGGATGCGGCGAGTATTCGGGAGGTGATTCCCTTCCCTTTACTCAAGCCGGAACATTCTTAAAAATATCTGTTTTATCCCTATTGCCAATGCGTTTTTCACCCTTGGGTAATGGTTATAAATTAGAGTCGCAGGGTATGAGTATAGGTTGGGTTGTTGTTAATTTTAGGGATTATAAACTTATTCACAAATTCATCTCTAAATTTATCCTAAATAGTCAGCCTGGGGTTGCATGAGCAATATCTTTTCTGTTTGGGAAAAATGCCCTCGAATGTTTGGGTATTGGGGGCTATGGGGGCTGGTATGGGGGATCAGTTTTGGGTTGCGGTTTTGGGGTTTAGGACGGTTTGAGGAACTGGTGTTTGATGAGGTGTATTTTGCTAAATTTGCCTGGAATTATCTGCAAAATATACCTTTTTTCGATGGGCATCCCCCTCTGGGAAAATATATCATTGCATTGGGTATTAAACTCACAGGTTTTTATCCCTGGGGCTATCGCTGGCTGAATGCCTTGGTGGGGTCTTTTATCCCTGTTTTAGCCGGGTTAGTCACCTATGAATTAAACCGCAGGAAATGGCTGGCTTTGATTGCTGGTTACTTGGTGGCAACGGATGGCTTATTGCTGGTGGAATCCCGCTATGCTTTAATTAATGTCCATTTAATCGCTCTCGGTCTATTGGGGCAATGGCTGGTCTTGCGGCGCAGTGGGTGGGGTGGGGTATGTTTGGGCGCAAGTGTCGCGGTAAAATGGAATGGGTTAGCCTATTGGTTGGGTGGGGTTTTGGCGGCATGGAAATTGCGTTGGCGGGGATGGACAATACTTATTAGTTTAACCCTTGTACCTTTATTGGTTTATATACTCGTTTGGTTGCCCCATTTAGCCCAAAATCCGGGGATGGATTTATTCACACTCCATCGGCAAATTTTGGGGGTGCATACCCGCTTAGGTGCCGGGTCAGATGTGCATCCCTATTGCTCAACCTGGTGGTCATGGCCGTTGATGTTGCGTCCCATGAGTTATTACTACCAAAATCAGGACGGTTGGATTACTTCGGTTCAGGCGATGGGGAATCCTTTTTTGTGGTGGTTGGTTTTGGTCGCTGTGTTGGCAAGTTTACCGCAATTCATTCGTAGAAATTGCCCCTGGGTCTTGCAATTTGCCCTGGGTAATTATTTGATGAATCTCCTGCCTTGGGCATTGGTTAAACGGTGTATTTTTATCTACCATTATTTACCGGCGTTGGTGTTTGGCTGTATTGCCCTAGCGTGGTGGGTCGAAACCCTCTGGCAAACCGGCGAGCGAAAACTGGCAATTGTTGCCCTGATGGTACCAGGGGTGGGGTTGGGATTTTGGTTGCCAATCTATTTGGGCTTGCCCCTGCGTCTCCCCTTTTGGCAATGGCGGTTTTGGTTTCCCAGTTGGATTTGAGCCTTTAATTATTTTTTATTAATTTAGGGCTAATTTAAGGCACCTCTATAAACTCAAACCCGCCCTTGGTTACGGGTAATAGGGGCATTCCCACGATGGGATTTTTGTTTGGCTCAAATCAATAGAGATGCCCTTTAATCAGCCTGGGGTTGCGCCAGGTCAAATCCTTGATGAATCTCTTGGAGTGCCTTTTTCCCCAGCGCCCGGGGCACCAAACAGCTAATTTTAATCTCCGACGTGGCAATCATCTGGATATTGATGCCCGCCTGCCCCAAACTGGCAAACATCCGGGCCGCTACCCCCGGTTGGCGCACCATGCCACTGCCCACCACGCTGACCTTGGCAATCTCCCGGTCAATGGTGAGGGTGCCACAGGCGAGTTTTGCCAGCGCCGTCTCGAGGGCATCACAAGCCAGGGCGACATCATCCTGGTGGATGGTAAAGGCAATATCCCGGGTGGGTCGCCCCTCCACCCAAGTCACCCGCTCCGATTGGATAATCATATCCACGCTCACCCGTGCCTGCGCCAAGGACAGGAATAAACAAGCCGCTGTCCCCGGTCGGTCCGGCACCCGTTGAATCGCCAGTCGGGCTTGCTGGTCATCCAACGCCGCCCCCCGCACCGGCATCATTCCCCCAAACCCCGGTGGAGTCGGTAATACCGGCACCTTAAAACTACTACTCAACACCCGTACTGCCTGGGTCGCCTGCGCCAAATCCACCAGACAACTGACTTTAATTTCCGACGTGGAAATCAGGTCAATATTGATGCCCGCTTCCCCCAGGGCACTAAACATCGCCGCCGCTACCCCCGGTCGCCCCACCATGCCCGCCCCCACAATGCTCACCTTCGCCATCGCCGCCGAGACGGTGCAGGTCACCCCTTCCCCCCAAGTGGGCATTAAATCTCGCACCAGCCGCTCGGTTTGGGTCACGGCATCCCGATGTACGGTAAAGGCAATGTCATTCGTTTCCCCCGCCTGAATGGACTGGATAATCAAATCCACATTCACCCCCGCCTGCGCCAACGCTCCAAATAACTGAGCCGCCATCCCCGGTCGGTCCGGCACATTGCATAGGGCTAATTTCGCCTGCTGGTCATCCAATTCCACCCCGTCCACCAGGCGGGACACTTCCAAATCCCGGTGGGGCATGACCCGGCGCTCAGGGGTCAACAGGCGAGTCCCGGGTGCCGTTGTCCAACTGGAACGCACCACCACCGGTACGCCAAAATTCCGGGCAATCTCCACCGCCCGGGGGTGCAGGACCTTCGCCCCCAAACTCGCCAGTTCCAACATTTCCTCACAGGTCACCTGCGTCAACACCTGCGCCTCAGGAACAATGCGGGGGTCAGTGGTGAGAATCCCCGGCACATCCGTATAAATTTCACAGACCTCTGCCCCCAGTGCCGCCGCCAGTGCCACCGCTGAGGTATCCGACCCTCCCCGCCCCAGGGTGGTAATTTCCAAGGTACGGGTGCTACTGATCCCTTGAAACCCCGCTACTACTACGACTTTCCCCAGTTCCAACTCTTGGGTAATCCGGTCGGTGGGAATGTGCAGAATCCGTGCCCGCCCGTGGTCCGCCTCCGTGATCACCCCAATTTGGGTGCCGGTCAGGGAAATCGCCGGTTGTCCCAGGGCATCCAAAGCCATCGCCACCAGGGCAATACTCACCTGCTCCCCAGTGGACAGCAACATATCCAATTCCCGTGCCGGGGGGTTCGGGCTAACGGCTTTGGCTAAACCCACCAATTCATCCGTCGTGCGTCCCATCGCCGAGACCACCACCACCACCCCATGCCCCTGTTCCACCGTTGCCACAATGCGCTGAGCCACCGCCTGGATGCGCTCGATGGTAGCGACAGAGGTGCCGCCATATTTCTGGACAATCAATCCCATAGTTTTCTAGGGTACGGCATTAGGGGGCGGGTTCAATACGCAAAAGTTGTCCCTTGGGGGTATCGGTCAAGACATAAATCAACCCATCCGGCCCCACCCGCACATCCCGCACCCGGGCACCGATGGGAATTTTACCCACTTCCTTCACCTCTCCCTGGGGGTTCACCTGGAACCGATGCACCGCTTGGGAAATCAACCCCCCCGCCAGCAGTTGCCCCTGCCATTGGGGAAATTTAGCCCCCCGATACACCGCCAACCCAGAGGGAGCCACGGTTTCCGACCACACCCACACCGGGTCAACCATCCCCGGCAAGGAGCGGTGGGGAGAAATCTCCGGCCCAAAATACTCCCGGCTATGGGTCACGGCAGGCCAGCCATAATTTTGCCCCGCTTGCAGGCGATTCACCTCATCCCCGCCCCGGGCACCATGTTCCGTTGCCCACACCTGCCCCGTCTGGCTATCCACCGCCAACCCCTGGATATTCCGGTGCCCCCAACTCCACACCTCCGGCAGTGCCTTGGCCCCCAAAGGATTATCCCTGGGAACCGTGCCATCAGCGTTGATCCGTAACACCTTCCCCAAATGACTGCGGGGATTTTGGGCTTGCAGGCGAATCAATTGTCCCGCCAATTCCGTAGGGGGATTGCCCCCATCCCCAATACTTACGAGCAATGTTTCATCGGGCAACCAAGCCAAGCGAGAACCAAAATGCTGGGTTCCTGATTTACTCTGGCTCACCCGCAGGATTTCCCGCCGGTCGGTGAATCCCTGCCCATCCCAGGTCAGCCGTGCCACCACCGTGCGGTTCGCCTCCCTTGTCCCCTCGGCATAGGTGAGATACACCCAAGGTTTGGCTGGAAACCGGGGATGCAGGCTAATGTCTAACAACCCCCCCTGTCCCGCCGCCAATACCTGGGGTACCCCCGCTACAGGTTCGGTTTGCAGTACACCTGAGCGCACCCGCCGCACTCGCCCTGGGCGTTCGGTGATCAGCATCTCCCCATTGGGCAACCAAGCCATGCCCCAGGGGTGTTCCAGCCCAGCCAGCACCGGCACCACCCGGTAACGGACTTCCCGCACCACCAGGGGGGCATTGCCTTGAGAGGGTAAACCGTGACAACTGGCGACCAAACTACCAGTGAGGAGTAAACCCCACAGCCAGGTTTTCATCGCTTTTGCTCCGGTGACTGCATCAACACCTGTGCCACCCTTGGGGTACTGTTGGGTAATCCTACCGTTTGCCTCGCTTGCCCCATCTGCGCCAATTGTTCTCAGAGGTCGGTCAACTCCGTAACTAATCTAGCCAACTCTGTGGAAGTTAACACCAATTGGAGTTTCACTACTCTAAATAAGATTTTTATATAGCAATCCTACTTGATTGGTGAACAGAGATTTCCCAGAACCAAGGACGGGGGCGGTGCCCCTGCGACCCCTATTCTATTCTCATTTACGATTGCTATAGCACCATTGCCATTCTAAAATTTTTTTCTTAGTGATCTTTATCACAGGTTATTCCTAAAGCCAATCACTTACTATAAAAATAAAGGGCTTTAGATTAGGTTTAGTAGGTTTTTCCCCCGCCCCCCAAGACGCAGTTCCAAAAAGGAGTAAATCGGTTATGTTATCCACCTCACACAATGCAGTTTTACCCTTAGAACCACATACGGACAGCGTTAACATCCATAGTTTTAATGCAATCGCTGGGTTGTCAAATGGTGATTTATTGAGTCCTGTTCAAACTCACCTACAAGCCATTGCCAGTAGTGATGATTTCTTTGCCCGAGTTCTTGGAGAAAAAGCCAATTCTCCCGCAATCCAGGCGATTCATTCCCAATGGGCAGTTGGTGATTTCTCTACCTTTCCCAAGCTCCAAGTTGTAGAGGCTTTTAGTACCTATAGTGAGACCACCCAAACAATTTATCTCTCTGATGCGCTCCTGACTAATGGGGCAGATGACGGTACATTTGGGGCGACGGGGGTTTTGATTGAGGAGACGTTCGCCTGGTCAAATCGTTTGGTCGGTGCAGATACCGCTGGGGATGAAGTGGGGCATCAAGAACAAGAAATTCTCTGGTGGGACGAACCGCCTATTTCTGTGGCGTTTGTTAGCGATTGGGCTGGCAATAGCTTTGAGACCGCCCGTGGTATTACCCTGGGTTCGACCCCCACGACCTTTACGGATTGGGTGGGCAGTACAGATACCTTTGATTTCTATCGTTTTAGCCTCAACCAGCCCAGTATGGTGAATTTCACCCTCAATGGGTTGACAGCAGATGCGGACCTCTGGCTATACGATCACCAAGGGAATGTCATTCAGGGTTCGTGGAACTGGGGAACCATTCCTGAAAGTATTTCCCAGTCTTTGGGGGCAGGCACCTACTTCCTCCTGGTGAACCAATACAGTGGTTCCACCTTCTACAACCTCACCGCTGTGGCGACGAACCCTGATTTAGCTGGGAATAGCTTTGTGAACCCCCGTGATATTACCCTGGGCTTTACCCCCACGACCTTTACGGATTGGGTGGGCAGTACGGATACCTATGATTTCTACCGTTTTAGCCTCCATGAACAGAGCCTGGTCAATTTCACCCTCAATGGGTTGACGGCAGATGCGGACCTCTGGCTGTTTGATTACCAAGGGAATGTCATTCAGGCTTCATGGAACCGGGGAACGACCCCCGAAAGTATGTTCCGGTCTTTGGACGCAGGCACCTACTTCCTCCTGGTGAATCAAGCCATTGGTGACACTTTCTACAATCTCACCGCTGTGGCGACGAACCCCGATTTAGCTGGGAATACCCTCGATACAGCCCGGAATATTACGCTAGGTGCTATCCCCACCACCTTTACCGATTGGGTGGGCAGTACGGACACAAACGACTACTATCGGTTCACGTTGCCGACCACCAGCACGATTAATCTCTCCCTCACGGGCTTGAGTGCAGACGCAGACCTGCAATTACTCAGCAGTACCGGTTCGGTGATTCAAAATTCTTGGAATTGGGGCACACAAGATGAAGGTATCACCAGCCAGTTGAGTGCAGGCACCTATTTCATCAGGGTTTACCCCTATGGAAATGCCAACACCTATTACAACCTCAATGTTGCCGCTACCGAGCTGATTCCACCCCCTCCCACCACTGGGTTTAACGCCACCTACGGCTATGGTTTGGTCAACGCTGGGGCGGCTGTTGCTAGAGCCATTGGGCAAACGTTCCCCTTCCCAGATGTGCCTAATTTAGGGGGCAATAACTGGGGCAATGACCTGGTGAATGCTCCAGAAGTATGGGCACAGGGCTATACAGGCAACGGGGTGGTGGTGGCAGTGCTGGATACGGGCGTGGATTACAACCATGCTGACTTGAATGACAACATTTGGCGTAATCCTGGGGAAATTGCCGGTAATGGCATCGACGACGACGGCAATGGTTACATTGATGATGTCCACGGTTGGGATTTTATCAACAACGACAACAATCCCTTAGACAGAAATGGGCATGGCACCCATGTCGCCGGGACGATTGCCGCTGAAAATAATGGCTTTGGGGTAACCGGAGTGGCGTACAATGCTCGGATTATGCCAGTACAGGTGCTGGGTGATAATGGCTTTGGAAGTAACCGTGCTATTGCCAATGGGATTCGTTACGCTGCCAACAATGGTGCCCAGGTCATCAACCTCAGTTTAGGTTCAGACCTCCCTTCGCCAGAGATTTACTCAGCGATCCAATACGCTACCAGCCTTGGTGCGGTCGTGGTGATGGCGGCGGGCAATGACGGTGATCCTCGACCGGACTATCCAGCTTTCTACGCCACTGACTTTGGTCTATCCGTGGGCGCTGTGGACATGAACCGGAACCTTGCTTGGTTCTCCAACCGGGCTGGCACGAACAGCGCTATGCGTCATGTGGTTGCCCCAGGGGTGAGCATTGTCAGTACGGCGCCGAACGACAGATACGCTAGTTACAATGGCACTTCCATGGCAACGCCTCACGTTGCTGGTGTGGTTGCCCTGATGCTGAGTGCTAATCCGAACCTGACCCCTGCGCAAGTCCGGGACATGATCACAAGCTCAGCGGTACCGTTGGTTTAACTTTACGTTTTGCGGGGTGGGATTACCTCACCCCTTGCTCTTCCTTCACTCGGTACGATATTACCAACCATTCCCCAATGAACTGGATGACTCCCTTACAGATTGGCACCTGTGGACTGCTCCTCAGCGGCTTAGTGTCCGTTCCCGGCATCCCTTATGATTCCACACCAATCACAGAACCAGCTTCTATGGTTTCTCCTGACCCATTACCCCCAACGGCATCTATGGAATTACCCCCGCCCATGCCCTTTGTTGGCGAACAACGCTACACTGCCCAACCCCAGGGAATTGTGGGTGTTGTTCTCTCTTGGCGTGGTGACTTAATGCCCCGGATTCTCCCAGAAAATGAACCTGTCACCACTGACTCAAAAATCACCCCCGTTGCGACGAGGATTTGGATTTTTACTGGGAAAGTTCGACCCTCCCCTATGAAGAATTGGCCGCAAGAATTTGCTCCTGCACCCATCTCTCCACACTTGCCTTTGTCAGAGGCAGTAAAACTTCCCAATCGCCTGGGTTGGGTCATGAGTGATAAAGACGGACGCTTTCAAGTGGGACTGCCTGTCGGAGAATACACCCTCTTGGCAGAATACGGGGACGATTTATACTTAAACCTTTTTGCGGGAGATGGAAACTTTGCGACAGTGCAGGTGCAACCGCAACAAATCACCGCTGTGGAACTACGCAACACGGAAAATGCAACGTTTTAGACCTGGGAAACAATATTAGGACACCTCTATAAATTCTCTATAAATTAAAGTTAGCGTTCGCAGGGGGCACCCCCCGTCCTTAGTTCTGGGGAATATGGGTATGCCAACGATAAGATTTATGGCTACACCACGCAGGCTATGGTTGGCTCAAATAAATAGAGATACCCAAAAATTACCCCCTTCCCAGGGTTAGGAATAGTTTTGAGACAGGAGTTATTAATTCACCAAAGCCAGGACATAAATCAACACAAATAATACAATCCAAATAATATCCACAAAATGCCAATAAATTTCCGCCATTTCTACGCCAACGTGTTTCTCCGCCGTGTAATGACCAGGCAGGCGGGAACGCCACAACACTCCCAAAATCAGCAAAATGCCAACGAACACATGGAGACCATGAAACCCAGTCATAATGTAGAAACAATTGGCAAAAACATTGGTGGTTAACCCATAGCCTAAAGTAGCGTATTCATAGGCTTGCCCCCCCAAAAAAATTGCTCCCATCAGAGCCGTCACCCAATACCACTTTTGCAAACCAGCCACATTGCCCTTTTTGATCGCCACATCCCCGTAATGGATGACAAAGCTACTGGAAACCAGAATCACCGTATTAATCGCCGGGAGAAGTAACTCCACCTCAGTCTCTTCCGGCGGCCACTGGGGAAATTCCCCCCGAAAAATGAGAAATACGGCGAACAATGCCCCAAACATTAGGGATTCGGAAACGAGGAAGGTTAACAACCCAAACATCCGAAAATCATGATGTTCATGGTCATCAACAGGGAGTTCTTCCTGAATGGCTAGCTCCGGTGGCGTGGGTGCAGTTGTCATGGCAATTACCTGGTTAAAAATTAAGAATGAGTCGCAGTGGCTGGGGACGTATCGTGACCGTTCATCCCGTAGTCGTAGGGACCGTGGGTCAACACCGGCAGACGATGCCAGTTTTCAATGATCGGTGGGGAAGCCGTCGTCCATTCCAAGGTCAACGCCCGCCAGGGATTACCACTGGCTTTTTCGCCCCAACCCCAACTCCAAATCACATTCACCAAAAAGGGAATCACGGAGAAGGCTAGGACAAACGCCCCAATCGTACAAATTTGGTTAATCTGGGTAAATTGTGGGTCGTACATCGCTACCCGGCGGGGCATCCCCTGGGTTCCCAAAACGTGCATCGGTAAAAAGGTCAAATTTGCCCCAATTAAAGTCAACAGAAAATGCACTTTGCCCAGGGGTTCATTGAGCATTCTGCCGGTCATTTTGGGGAACCAATGGTAAATCCCCGCATATAAACCAAACACCGAACCCCCAAATAAAACGTAGTGGAAATGCGCCACCACATAGTAGGTATCGTGCATGTGAATATCCACCGGTGCCGTGCCCAGGGTGACCCCACTCAAGCCCCCCACCACAAACATGATCAATAAACCAATGGCAAACAACATAGCACTGGTGTAGCGGATTTTTCCACCCCATAACGTCGCCGTCCAACTAAAGATTTTCACCCCCGTTGGCACCGCCACAATCAACGTTGAAACCGTGAAAAACATCCGCATCCAGGGGGGTGTGCCGCTGGTAAACATATGGTGTACCCACACGAATAAACCAATGAGACAAATTACCATACTCGAACCCACAATGGCTTTATAACCAAAAATGGGTTTGCGGGCGTGGACGGGAATCACCTCCGACATGATGCCAAAAATCGGCAAAATCATTAAATACACCGCCGGGTGGGAATAAAACCAGAATAAATGCTGGTAAATGATCACATTACCCCCCGCATCGGGTTTGAAAAATGAGGTGCCAAAATTAATATCAAACAGCAGTAAAAGCAATCCAATGGCTAATACCGGCGTGGACAACAAAGCCAACAGGGAAGTTGCCATCATCGCCCAGCAAAATAGGGGCATTTTATCCCAAGGCATACTGGGCACCCGCATTTTTACCATCGTGACCACAAAATTCACCGAACCCAAAATCGAGGAAGTCCCCGCCAAAATGATGCTCAAGCACCACATGGATTGGGCGGTATTAGCAGTAATCAAACTCAGGGGCGGATAGGATGTCCAACCCGCCTGCGCTCCCCCAAAAAAGAAGCTCCCCACGAGCAACAAACCCGCCGGGGGTAACATCCAAAATGCCAGGGCATTCAAGCGAGGAAATGCCATATCCCGTGCCCCGATCATCAAAGGCACTAAAAAATTTCCAAACCCCCCAATTGCCGCTGGGACAATCCAGCCAAAAATCATGATTGTACCGTGATTGGTCAAGAGGGCATTGTATAAATTGGGGTCAATCACATCCGCATCCGGGGTGTACAATTCGGTACGCATTACCACCGCCATCAATCCACCCAGCAAATAGAACACAAATGAGAATACTAAATACTGAATCCCAATGACTTTATGATCCACGTTGAACGTGAAATAGTCATACCATTTCCAAGCCGTGGGATGGTGCCCAATCGCCTGGGGTAATTCACCGGAAACGGGAAGTTGTGCCTGTGCCATAAACGGTTTTCCTCGTAAATAATGGGTTAACTAATCCTCAGAATTAACTGCTACCGCCCTAGATAAATCGGGGTTTTGGGCAAATTGATTTTCTTTCAACCACTGGTCGTATTCCTCCTGAGTATGAACGTACACCCGAGTACGCATCGCACCGTGATACCCACCGCACAATTCCGCACAAACCACCGGGTAATCCCCCACTTTCGTAGCGGTAAACCGCAGTTCCGTATCATGACCGGGGATCGCATCCTGCTTCAGGCGAAATTGGGGCACCCAAAAAGAATGAATCACATCGGCGGCTTTGATGTTCAACTGTACACTTTTATTCACCGGAATGTGTAATTCCCCTGCCGTTATCCCCTCAGGATAGTTAAAAATCCAAGCGTATTGCATCCCGGTAACAGTCACGGTTACATCCGGTTTTCCCGCCCCTCCCAATCCATATTCCGCCTGAAATTCGGGAGTATTTTCCGCCATATCATCACTAACCAGTTGGGTTTTCATTTCATGATTTTTCATCTCATGGTGCTGATGATGGCTCATTAATAGATGATTGCCACCACCGCCAGCGGCAAACCCACCCATTTCCGTGAATACTTCCACGCTGTAAATTCCCAGGACAATGACAATCACCGCCGGAATCAGCGTCCAGTAGGCTTCCAGGGCAAAATCCCCCTCCAAGGGCACCCCATCCTCCTCATCGCCGGGGCGTTGCCGGAATTGAATCGCAAAGAAAATAATCGTGCCCGCCACCAACAAAAACAGGGCGACGGCAATCATAAACATGAGGTTAAAAAAGTTGTCCACCAGCGGAGCTTGCACCGAGGCTTGCTCTGGGAAGAATCTGCTATGGCTCCCCGCCCACAGGGCAATCAGGGTCACGACAACCCCTACAGTGAGTGTCCAAATCGAAGCTGGCAATTGTTTCATCGGTAAAATCCAGAGTACGCCCGGACATTACCGTTTGTAGCACAGGAGTTGGCGGGGGCTGGGAGAATCTCTAGGTAATTTTAAGGTTGTGCTGGCAAGGGGGCGCTCGTCCTCGCAACCAAGGCAATTTCCAGGGAATCGCCCACATCCGGTAATCAATGGCTACAAGTGGCTAAAAAGTACCATCTCTTCCTTGGTTATGCTCAAAACTTATTCAGCAATCGGGTAGGATGCTTAATGGGTGCCTTAAAAGTTTCTATCATGTCATTCCCTTATGCCCCTACCTCCCATTTATCAGCAGCTTAGGCAATTTTTGACTTCCTTTGAGCAAGAATCAACCATGACTGAGCATAAAACGCCAGTGACAGGAATTGAAAAACAAATTGAAAACTTTATTGCTGAAATTCCACGGACATTTGATGACATGGAACCCCTTGCCCGCTCGTTGGGGGTAGAAATTCATAAGCAATTTCATCTACTAAAAAATGACTTACTTTTTTGGCATACTGCCCGCCAGATGGAAACCAAAACCCAACGGTGGCGAACGATTCAACAACGCCTTACTACCATAAATGTGTATATGCAACAATTATTTAATCTGTGAACCTTGACCCATGAATCCTCCCCCGCTCCTGCTCAAAATTGCCCTGAGTTTGCTTGTCGTTGCTATTTGTTATGGGGCGGGCTTGACGATTCCCCTCACCCTCGCCTGGGTGCTGTTGGGTGCTGAACCTGAGCGTCAAGTGGTACTCGAACGGGTGATGCGGGTGGGCGAAATTCTCCTGGTGTTTGGATTGAGTAGCCTGGGGATTTGGCAAATTTTCAGCAATCATTTATGGTTGGGGGTGGGCATTGCCCTGGCTTCTTGGCTGGTAGCCTTAATTTATTTAATCTTTTCAGATGTGCTGGTGAGCGTGATTCTATTTTTACAAGGGCAATGATGCGAGTCGTTTTCTTTGGTACCCCGGATTTTGCCGTACCCACCTTAGCCGCCCTGTTAAGCCAACCGGAATTTGACGTTTTAGGGGTCGTTACCCAACCGGATCAACCCCAGGGAAGGGGGCAAAAAATCCAACCCTCCCCGGTGAAACTTTTGGCGCAACAATACCATCTTCCCCTATGGCAACCGCCACGATTGCGCCGAGATTTAGAAACCCAACAGGCATTAAATGAATTAAATGCGGATGTATTTGTGGTCGTCGCCTACGGGCAAATTTTACCCCCAGCCGTATTAAGGATGCCCCGGTGGGGTTGTGTGAATGGGCATGGTTCCCTATTGCCGAAATATCGGGGGGCGGCACCCATTCAATGGGCATTAGTCAACGGCGAAACCCATACCGGAATTACCATCATGCTGATGGATGCGGGGATGGATACGGGACCAATGTTGGCTCAGGAAACAGTAGCTATTGATTTATTTACTTCCCTACCGGAATTGTGGCAAGAATTAGCCCAATTAACTGCTGAATTGTTAGTAAAAACCTTGCCCAAATTACCAGAACTCACGCCCATTCCCCAGGATGAAACCCAAGCCACCTATGCACCCTTGATTCAACCAGAAAATTATTTTTTAGATTGGCAGAAATCGGCATTAAAATTGCACAACCAAGTGCGGGGATTTTATCCCAATTGCTATAGTTTATTACGGGGACAGCGGGTGAAAATTTTAGAAACAATTCCCCTCATGCCGGAACTTTTACCCCAGGTGCAGAGCCAATTTCCCGAATTAACCTTACCTACCCTACCCCAAGGGATGCCTGCGGGGACGTTTACCGCCGTGATCAAAAAATTCGGTCCCGTAGTGGCGACTCAGGATGGAAGCCTGATCCTCAAAACTGTCCAGCCTCCGGGCAAACGAGCCATGTCCGGCGGGGATTGGTGGAATGGGATGCGTTTAGAAATCGGGGAGAAGTGGGATACTCCTCCCCAGGGCATTTAGTACAGATTTTCTTCCTGGTGGGTCATGATGGTGCAGTCGCCGGTGGGATAAGCCACGCAGGTCAGCACATACCCTTGGCTAATCTGGTCATCATCCAGGAAGGACTGGTCGGACTGGTCGGGAGCCGCCCCATCCACCAACTTACCGGCACAGGTGGAACAGGCACCCGCTCGACAGGAGTAGGGCAAGTCTAACCCCGCACTTTCGGCGGCGTCCAGGATGTACTCATCGTCGGGGCAGTCAATCACGGTATCAATCCCTTGATCCGCATTGATCAGGCGCACCTTGTAAGTAGCCATAGGAGATTCTCCTCAGAATGGATTAGGAACACGGATTTGTCCCATTCATCACCATAAAACGGATAAGGCAGATTGTCCGCACTGAATTGGATTTGTAATCAAAACCGGATTTGTCTCCAGGTTTTCTTATAGGTGCCCCCGAATTGGGTAACGATGGCTACAATTTAACACCTCAAATCCGCTGGTGAGTCGTTCAGGTGCCGTTCCCGGTTACCCATGAGCACCAAGCCCCAGGGGACGTGCCGTTCATCCGAGCAATTTCTGAGAGATTTAGGGAAATTTAGAGATAGGGAGCTAAAATCGGGCGCAATTTCTCAAGGGTCGCTGGCGGTACTTTATCCAAAGGGGTCATGATCGCATTTTTTAACGCCCGGTGTGCCTTGGATTGGGGGGGATGCGCCGCAATTTTTGCCACCGCTGTTTGAATCACCGCCTGGGCATTCGTAACATTTTTGCGTAAATTATTCACCACCATGTCCACCGAAACGCTGGCGTGCTCCGGGTGCCAACAGTCATAGTCCGTCGCCAGAGCCAAGGTCGCATAGGCAATTTCCGCCTCCCGTGCCAGTTTCGCTTCCGGCAAGTTGGTCATGCCGATCACCGTCGCCCCCCAACTCCGATACAATTCCGACTCGGCGCGGGTGGAAAAGGCGGGACCTTCCATACACACATAGGTGCCCCGGGGATGCAGGGTGACATCGGGTAAATTCAACTCACGAATGGCATCAATCACCACCTGAGCCAGGGCAGGGCACACGGGCTGTTCAAAGGTAATATGGGCGACAATTCCTTCCCCAAAAAAGGTGGAAATGCGATTGCGGGTGCGGTCAATGAACTGATCCACCACGACTAAATCCAGGGGTTTCACCTCAGCTTGCAAAGAACCCACCGCCGACACGGAAATAATGTATTGCACCCCCAGGGTTTTCAGGGCATAGATATTCGCCCGGGCGGGTAATTCCGTCGGCAAAAGATGGTGATGCCGCCCATGCCGTGCCAAAAACGCCACCGGTACCCCCGCCAATTGCCCCACCAACAAGGCATCCGACGGATTGCCAAACGGAGTAGAAATTGTGTATTCCTGAACATCGGTTAAGGCAGGCATCTGATACAAACCACTGCCGCCAATCACCCCAATTTTCACCGCTGGCAGTGCCATCACCCTATCCCCTGACCATTGGGTTCTAATGTATCACCCCGCCCTAAGTTTGGGGAACAACCCCATCCCTTCCCCCGTCTCAAAATGCAAGATAACGCTCACAGGTTTTTAGGATTGAGAATATGGGATTGATGTTGCTACCAGTGTTGCTGGGGCTGGTTTTGGCTGTGCCTGCCCTGAGTCCAGAATTAGTACAATCGCCTAACGGTGAAGCCCTGCTTTTAGTGCCAGAGCAGTTGGCATTGACTCCCGAACAGCAGACCCGTCTGGAGGAAATTCAGACCCAAGCCGCAATCCAAGCCAGCCAAATCCTCACCCCTGCCCAGCAAGAGCAATGGACCAGCCTTTGGCACAACACCCAACCCCTCGACCTCACCCAAGAGCAAAAAAAACAAATGACCGTGCTACGGATGCAGGTGTTGGGGCAAATGCACCAGGTGCTCACCCCCGCCCAACGGCAACAATGGCAGGCGCAACGCTAATCCGGCAAGCGGGGACGCAGGATTAGGTACAGAGCCGCTCCCACCATCGGCAGTGCCGACACCAGGGCAAACCAGGGGGTATGATTCACCCGCCGTCGGGTCATGTCATCCCCCAGCACCAGGGGAAACAGCACACTCAACAGGAGAAAATCCAAACTCATCACATGGATAAACCGGCTGGTCTGAAACGCCTGCCACCACTCCCCCCAACTCCCCTGGGAGAGACCATAGCCCATGAACCCCAGGGTCAGCCCCAACCAAACCACCCCCAGCACCCGACTATTCCACAGCCGTAGCCCCCAGGACACCGAACCACGCCATTCGGGAAACGGGCGACGCAGAGCCAAGTAGGGGAGCAGGGCAAAAGCACCCAGGGCAAAGGAACCGGCGACAAACGGCCAGGCGGGAATTTTCTGCCCTCGTCCATCGGTGAGCAAAACAGCGGCATAAATCCCCGGCCAGACCCCCATCAAATTAAAGAGGGCGACAATCAGCGGATTTACCCCCGCCACGTCAAAGCGAATTAAGCGTTGAATCAAATCCCAGGTTTCCGGCTGATCCGGGGGTGCCAATAGAAAAGCATACCCCACAAAACCCAACCAAATGACCCAGAGCAGAGCAGTTTTCATAGTGCAAAAGACGGTAATTTAGCCCTAATTTAGCTCAATTTTAACCCATAGCAGTTAGGATAAAATTTACGATATTTTAGAGCCAATTTATTAGGGCACCTCTATCAATTCAAAGTTAGCGGTCGCAACTCCCTTGGTTCTGGGTAATATGGGCATTCCCACGATGGGATTGATGATTGGTTCAAATAAATAAATAGAGGTTCCCATTGGTGGTTCCAGATGGGGATATTTGGATTTGTAAAATAACAATCTGTTAGCCGCTTTCTAAGCATTTCACTAACCATTCTGTGAGCCACTTTTTGATCTGTTCCAACCTATATTCGTTTCACAAGAAAATGCAACACTTTGAGGCACTGGCAATCACTGTATCCCCTTTTAGGACAGGGTTTGCAGGTAAAGGTGAATGTCGCAAACTTGTTTGAAATTACTATAGCGGTCGCAGGGGCACTGCCCCCGTATTTGGTTCTGGAGAACTTCTGTTCACTAATCAAATAGGACTGCTATAGCTACGTCACGCTAAGTACAAAAATCACTTAATAAATTCATAAAGTTGCCCTGATTATTTACATAGATCGCCTGAGATGTTGGGTTCAGTTCTGTGGTAATTCTAGGCTCTCTTAGCCCATCTGTACCCTTATAGCTAAATATCATTGCCATTCAATTCCGATGAACCCGCTCGCACCGCCCGAAACATCCCAAAGCGGCATAACCCGGTGCCAAAAGCCAATCGCATCAGTAAAAACGTAGGCACTTCCCGCAAGGATTTCACCAAACCCACCACCCCAAACCGGATCAATCCCCCTGGGCGCACCACTCCCTGCCAAATCGAATCCAGCCAGGAAGGTAGGGTTGGTTCCGTCCAATCCGCCGTGACCACCCGACCCTCGACCCACCCGGTCGCCTCCAAAGCCTCGGCGAATCCTTCAATACTGGCAAATGCCGGATGTGCCCATTGGTCCAACAACTGCCGCATCACCCATTTTTCCCAAGGACGCAAGGGTTTTTGACGGTCATCCCGTTGGTTCCAGTCCGCCACCACCAAAATTCCCCCCGGTTTCAGCACCCGCAACAATTCCCGGGCAAATTGCGCCTTATCCGGCATATGGGGTCCCGCTTCGATGGACCAGACCACATCAAAACTGCCATCGGGAAAGGACAACGCCAGGGCATCCTCCACCTGAAACCGCACGGGTAACCCAGGGGGGGTCAACGCCTGTGCCCGCCGTACCTGCTGGGGACTGATGGTAATCCCGGTCACATGGAACCCGTAATCCTGCGCCAAAATCCGACTACTGCCCCCAATGCCGCACCCCACATCCAACACCGTGGTTCCCGGCGGCAGCTGGTCTAAACCACCCCAGCGCACCATTTCATGGACAAAATCCACCTTGGCTTGGCGAAAATCCTTCCGGCGAGGGGGAAAACCATAGTGCCCCAGGTGAATATGCTCCCCCCAATAAAATTCCAGAATGCCATCTTGGGTCCACGTGTCGTAGGCAGTCGCCACCGAAGCCGCCGTTTGATACCGGCGGGGAAATAGCAAATACAACGCCAACCCCAGCAGTAACGCCGCCCCCACCAACCCCAAAATTAGCCCCAAAATCTGCCCAAGCGGTGTAGCCATCGTGCATCCCAAGATGTACCCATGTTCCTATTGTGACGCAGTTTCGTTACAAATTGTTATACTTGGCGGCAGAGGGCGTATAACAAAGGATGTTTTTATGGAAGGGAGTACCCAGACCCGCTATCGCTTGGGGCAGACCGATGTGCAGGTGAGTCCGGTGGGCATTGGCACTTGGGCGTGGGGGGATCAGCTATTTTGGGGCTACGGCAAGCAGTACAATGACCAGGATTTGCAAGCGGCTTACCGGGCGAGCATCGAGGGGGGAATTACCTTTTTTGACACGGCGGAAGTGTATGGGTTGGGGCGGTCAGAGCAATTATTGGGGCAATTTGTGCGGGAGATGGGTCGCTCGGCGGTGATTGCTACTAAATTTATGCCCCTGCCCTGGCGATTTTGGCCCCAAACCCTGGTGGATGCCCTGCGCGCCAGCATTCAACGTTTGGGGGTGAATCAGGTGGATTTGTACCAAATTCATTGGCCGGTGCATTTCCCCGTGTCCCTCGCCAGTTGGATGCACGCCCTGGCGGATGCGGTGGAATTGGGGTTGACCCGCACGGTGGGGGTTTCCAACTATTCCCTCGCCCAGATGCAGGAAGCCCAGCGGGTGTTGGCGGACCGGGGCATTCCCCTCGCCAGCAACCAGGTGGAGTATAGCTTGATTTGCCGCACCCCGGAGCGCAACGGTTTGTTAAGTCGTTGTCAGGAATTGGGCATTACCTTGATTGCCTACAGTCCTTTGGGCATGGGGCTTTTGACCGGCAAATATACGGTGGACAACCCGCCGCCCAGTGCCCGGGGGTTACGCTTCCATCGGGAACGGCTACTGCAGGTACAACCTTTGCAGGGGTTGCTCCAGGAAATCGGGCAACGCTACGGCAAAACCCCGGCGCAGGTGGCATTAAATTGGGTGATGTGCAAGGGTGCCCTGCCCATTCCCGGTGCTAAAAATGCCCGCCAAGCCCAAGAAAACGCCGGAGCAATGGGGTGGCAACTCACGCCTGATGAAGTCCAAGCCCTGGATCAAGCCAGCCCCAACTGGTAGGGGTTCAAAGTCACTTATCCGGGCTGGAAAAGAGAATCAAGGGATAGGGAATGCGGCGCAACAATTCCCCGCCCAGGGAAGGGGAAATATCCCACAGTTTGGTCATGTGGGCCTCGGTGAGGGTCACGGCACTGATGTCCAACATCTGCGCCAGGGTCATACAGGCTTCCACCGGGTTGCCCGTCCGCACATGGGTATAGACCTGGGGAATGTGGGGGGACAACTGCGCCGCCACCGCCTGCAATTCCTGTTCCGCCCGTCGGATTTCCTGGGGGTCAGGGTCAAAATCCCGGCGAATTGGGTCTTCCACCACCCACACCAGATGACAACATTCCACCCGGGGCACGGGGGTTTTTTGCACCTGCGCCAACACACTCTCCAATAAATGTTGGGACTCCGGGCGACCCCGATAGGGCAACATCAAATGGTAAAACAGATGGCGGCACCGCAAATCCAACTCCTCCGCCGTCAACACCTGCACCAACTGGGGACGGATCACCATCAGGGGAATCTCACACTTACGCATGATATTGAGCGCATCACTCCCCACAAACTTTTCCGCCAGGGCATTGCGCTGTTGGGTGCCCACGAGGATCAAATCCGCTTCCACCTCCTGCGCCGCCTGCACCACCACTTCCGCCGGTTTCCCCGAACGAATCACCCGTTGCGCCTGCACCCCACCCGTGTCTGTGGGCAAGGTTAACGTGGCTGATGCCGCCGCCAGTGCCTCCGTATCCTCCCGTACCCGCACCCCCACATCCCGGTAGGGCACCCCATGCACAAAGGTCACCGCCTCCACCCCCCCCGCCCCCAAAGCTGGGAGAAAATGGCTGAATCGGTACAAGCCATCCCGCAAATCTGTGGCAATAACCAATCGCTTGAACACCCTACACCCCCACTGGCGTCAACCCGCTGTGATTGACTACGCCTGGCTGTGAGCAGTTTAACATACCTGTAGGGACAGTGCTTGCGACTATTCCCATGTTTATTCCTAATGCCCTGGATGCATCCTGATTAATTATTGTAAAGCACGAAATACCGGGATAATATGCCTGCAACTCTTAATTTTTTAAGCATAATTTTTAAGCATAAAATTCCCGATCATCACTTAGGTGAAATTGCCCTATATGCTGAGCGGTGGTCATCACTTTTTACCTGGGCACCGGCACCTGTGCCAATATATTTTGAATCACCGTATCCACTTTTAGCCCCTCCAATTGGGCTTCCGGGCGCAATAATAACCGATGGCGCAGGAGGGGTAACGCCACCGATTTCACATCATCCGGGGTGACAAATTCCCGTCCTTGGATCGCCGCCTGTGCCCGACTGCTGGCTAACCACACCACCGCCGCCCGGGGGGAAGCTCCCAGGGAAACGTCCGGGTGTTGACGGGTGCGTTGAACCAAATGCAAGAGATAATCCACAAGGTTATCACTCACCACAATTTGGCTTAAAATTTGACGGCATTCTAACAGTTCCTGCACCGTTGTCAGGGGATGGAGTAAGGCTAAATGTGCCGGTTTCCCCAGCCCGGAAAACTCACTTTTCAGCATCTTTTTTTCACTTTCTAAATCAGGATAATCCACAACTAATTTGAATAAAAAGCGGTCTAATTGGGCTTCGGGCAGGGGATAGGTGCCTTCAAATTCCAGGGAGTTTTGCGTGGCAATGACCCAAAAAAAATCCGATAGGGGGCGGGTTTGACCGTCTAAAGTCACCTGTTGTTCCTGCATGGCTTCGAGTAAAGCGGCTTGGGTTTTGGGGGGCGTGCGATTGATTTCATCCGCCAGTAAAATCTGGGTAAAAATCGGTCCCGGTTGAAAAGTAAACCGAGCGACGTTGGCATCAAAAATACTGGTACCCAAAATATCCGCAGGTAAAATATCCGGGGTCAGTTGGATGCGCTGAAAATCCGCCTGAATCAAGCGAGCCAAGGTGCGAACCAACAGGGTTTTGCCCGTCCCCGGCACCCCTTCAATAATCAGATGCCCCCCCGCCAGACCTGCCACCAGCAATTGCTCCACCAGTGCCGTTTGCCCAACAATCACCTGATTGAGCGCATGCCGCAGGCGAGAAAACACCGTCATTACCCTTGTCGCATCCATGTTTGCCCCCAGGTGTAGTCCCCATTGCCAATCCTAGGGCAAAATGCTCCAGACCCCATGCTTTGGGGTTGTGGGTCCCATTTACCTATAGCTCCGGCGGGATCAAGCGGGTTCAATCCGGCAATAAGCCATCTGCCCAGCACCAGGATTGATATTGATAAAATACATTTGAACCAAAGCGATGCCCACTGCGTATTCTGGATAAGTATTCATTCCCCCGCCCGCCCTATGAAATTAACGGACTTCTTACGGCTGATTCACCCGACCCTAACGGTGATTGTGGTTTTTCCTTTGATTGGCATGGTCAGCAATTTGGCTTGGCAAACCATGCAACGTCGCCGCCAAACTAAGGACGGGGGCAAAAGTAAAATTCCCCCGATGGTGGGTCCAGAACACGCAAAATTGGGACGCTGGCTCACGGGTTCGGTAGTGGGTTCGGTGCTGATTGGAGTGATGATCCCAATTACCAAAAATATCCTCAAGAAAAATGTTTGGAGTACCAATCCCACTCAAGTCGTTTTAATTGGGTTATTCCTGGTGGGAACCATTGCGGCTTTGATTGCCCTTTATTACGCTCAAAAAAAGGTTTGGCGGGCGGTTTTTGCCACCCTCACTGGCGTGGGTTTAGTCGTTTTGGGTGCCCAAGATGGGGTATGGCGACGGGGTTTTGAATGGTGGGTTTCCCATTACTATTACGGCATCACGGCGGCTTTGTTAATGGTGTTTTCC
Organism: Synechococcus sp. C9; assembly: GCF_022984075.1. NCBI lineage: Bacteria > Bacillati > Cyanobacteriota > Cyanophyceae > Synechococcales > Synechococcaceae > Synechococcus > Synechococcus sp. C9. The sequence goes on from NZ_JALAAD010000001.1 coordinate 986,139, forward strand.
CTGGCGATTTTACCAGATATTTATCAAGACCGTACTCACACCTGGCGGAAGGTACATATTGCCCTCAATACGCTTGCCCTATTATTATTCATCGGTCAGGGATTTACCGGCACCCGGGATTTGCTAGAAATTCCTTTGAGTTGGCAGGAACCCGCTGTTTATTCCTGTGATTTTGTTAATCTCACCTGTCCCCAAGGTCAACCCCAGCCTTGACTTCTTTTTTACCAATTGAGGTGATTTTGGTGAGAGCGTAACGGATTGGTGGATGATGATCATCACCGCCGCAAAATAGGCGTGAATGGTATTTTATTGAACATCTACTAACATTTGTGTTCTCTCCATCTCCACCGGCAAAACCTGCTGGGCGGTCTTAAGTAAAACGGAAAAAAAAAGTAATTACGGATAGCTTAAACATTCATCAAGCTGATAGCTTACAGGACAAAACCATATAGCAATCCTCAACCATTAAGCAACAAAAATTCGCCAGAACCAAGAACGGGGGCTACGCCCCTGCGACCCCTGTTCCATTCTCAGTTAGGATTGCTATAGCATTATATTTGGCAATTTTACTCAATTAACGTACAGAAATTTTGCAGAAATGTAAGTATGGGGGCATTGCCCTTGCAACCCCTATTTACGGGTAATTATTAAAACATCTTTTTCATGAATCCTCACTGTTTCGTAAATTTTTTGGCAAATTTGCCATCCTACTCCCTAGTCATAGGAAAACCATAATTCCCTGGGGATGTAAGTCAATAAAAGTGCCCTGATAGGTAGCCTGGATTGCGGGGAATGTGGTATCGTAAGATTTACAAGTGCGTTCTTTATATCCATCACAACTTCAACCCATTTTCCCGTAACTGCTATGAGTGATAATGCCGTTGTTGATTTGGGACACAGTGACCTCTGGCTCCGAGGCTTATTAACCGTGGCCTGGGCGGATGGAAATTATACGGATGAGGAAAAAACCTTGGTTAAGGATTTATTAGGCAATAATGAAATAGATAATTTTGAACCCCTGAAACCCCAGGAATTGGCAGATATATTTAGCCCGGATGACCCGAAAATTGATGATTTTTTACGAACTGCCGTGATGGTGGCGATTGCCGATGGTACCTATTCGGAATCGGAAGACCAATTACTACAGGAATTTTGCCAAACGCTGGGGCGTTCTAGTGATATTTTGTCGGGTTTGAAAGCAACATTAGTGAAACGGGAAGGGGAACAATGCGTTCCCAGTGAAGAAGCACACCATGACCTCCTTGATCCCGTGCGAACATGGCTCGATCAAATGCAAATTCATGACCCCAAGGTTGCCCGTTTTCTCTGTCGAATGATTCCAGCGCAATGCCCTTTTGAGCGGGATGTGGTTTTATTCGGTCGCAAAATCGTTCACATTCCCCCCATGTGCAAACTGAATCCCCTTTATGAACAATTGGTCGGCTTGCGATTTCGGGCCCTTTCCTATCTGGCAGAGCAGGGAGAAGACGTACCCAACTGATGCTTATCTTATTGACGCAATAAAACCGGCAAATTAGAAACAGTTCTATAGCGATCCTACTTGATTTACATTAGGGCACCTATATTTAATTTATTGTCACCACTGGCAGATTATTTCGCTGAGATACCCATATTATTGAGAACCACAGACGGGGGCTACGCCCCTGCAACCTATTTTTAGAGATGCCCATTAGCGGCATTGCTGTCCAAGTAATTGTTTATTATTACAATATTATTGCAATCAACACCATGCCTTCCCAAGAGAGTGGATACCATTCCAGACGGTAGGCTCTCTAACGTCTAGGGAGTAAATTCCTGCAAAGCTTTATCTGATGGATATTTGAGCAATATCTAACCCTACATTCACCCGTCACGCTTCTCCCTAGAGAAGTAAAGCCACCTATCGCCACAGAGTCCTTGGTACCATTTCTTAAGCATTACAAAGAGAGCGTTACCTGCCTTATGTATATAGCAGTCCTAAATGAGAATGGAACAGGGGTCGCAGGGCACCGCCCCGTACTTGGTTCTGGAAAATTTTTGTATGCCTACGGCACGCAAGCTAATGTAAATCAAGTAGGATTGCTATATCTGATAGTGGTATTGATGCTCGCAATATGGCTATGGCTACGTTAACGTTCCCAACACTAGGGGCATGATCGTCTCAGTGACCTTGACAGTTGCTCCCTGGAACTTTCAAATACCCTATCAACAAGCGTTTCATCTCCCCTCGTTAAAATGTATTCCTTTATACGGTTTTAGCCACAAACTCGGCAGAGCCAAATGGGAACTTGACATAATTTTTTGTGTGTTGTATTTTTTTTTCATGTCCTAGGATTTATGAATGTGAGGTAAAACAATGTTCAAGATCAGAAGCTATTCATCTGCAATTGGCGGAATCATTTTATTCCTAGGTATTTTATACAATCCAAATATTCGAGCCTGGGCGCAAGGGGTTGGTATAGAGCAGATTCAGGTACAGACAAAGAGGCGGGTAGCTGTATTAGATTTTGATTTTGCAAGTACAGGGGTAACTGGTTTAGGATTGTCAGGCTCGGTAGGACCAGCAAAGGCTATCAGTGATCTTTTAACCAATCGGCTTGTACAGAATGGAACCTATATTGTAATTGAACGGAGTAGAATTAACCAAATTTTAGCAGAACAAAATCTGGGTTCATCGGGTCGAATTGAACTAGCAACAGCCGCCCAAGTGGGACGTTTACTTGGAGCAGATGTAGTAGTTATTGGAACAATTACTCAGTTTGGTGTGCAGGAATCAAAATCGGCCACAAACTACGGAATCTTTAATATTGTCAATGTGACACAGAGACAACAGGCAGATGTCAAACTTACCGCTCGAATTGTCAGTACAAGTACTGCAGAAATTTTGGGTGTTGCTGAGGGGGTGGGAACGGTGGAGCATACCAGCGGTGGGACAATGGTAGGACAAATCGGCAGTGTAAATGTTACAGATGCGCGGGACAAAATTCTGAATGAGGCGGCAGAGCAAGCGATTAGTCAGGTGGTTGAAAAAATTGCTCAACAAGAATCTGTTATTGCCGCACTACCAATTTTATTACCGGACGTGGTTGCTATTGTTGCAGATGTAACTCTAAAGCAAGTTATCGTCAATAAAGGCGCAAAAGATGGTCTCAAACCAGGAATGATACTCTCTGTAGAGCGGGTTGTACGAGAGGTTAAAGACCCACAGACGGGTAAAGTCTTAACCAGAAGTACCCAACCTATAGGACGAATACAGTTAACCAAAGTAGAGGCTAACTCGGCAACTGGACAAATTCTGGCTGGTCAAGGGCTGAAAATCGGCGATCTTGCCAAACCAACGCAGTAAATTGTTTCGCCCTTATTAGTATAGCCAAACACACAGAGGTTGACCTAAATCTGGGTCACAGGGCACCGCCCCGCCCTGGTTTTTAGGGTATTTTGTAACGACAAAGTTACCCTGTTTAGCTATATCTCATAAGAACCCTATAGGGATGAGATATTGGGGGTGAATCTATTAGATAAATATGAAATATGTTATAACACTGGAATAGGTGCTCTTGTCAGGGGTGCCATCTCGGGGGACACTGGTACTGACAACCGCAAGGGGAGGCGAAAACCATGAAGCGGGTTCTAGGGGTGATTTTGGGCGGTGGTGCCGGGACGCGGCTCTATCCTTTGACCAAACTACGGGCGAAGCCAGCGGTGCCCCTAGCCGGTAAGTATCGTTTAATTGATATTCCGGTCAGCAATTGCATCAATTCGGAAATTCACAAAATTTATGTTCTCACCCAGTTCAATTCCGCTTCCTTGAACCGGCATATCAACCGTGCCTATGCGTTTTCCGGGTTTGTGGATGGGTTCGTGGAAGTCCTCGCCGCCCAGCAGACCCCCGACAATCCGGGCTGGTTCCAGGGGACAGCGGATGCGGTGCGTCAGTACCTCTGGTTGTTTTCCACCTGGGATGTGGATCAATACCTGATCCTGTCCGGGGATCACCTGTACCGCATGGACTATCGGGATTTTATTGCCCATCACCAGCAGACCGGGGCGGATATTACCCTGTCGGTGATTCCGGTGGAGGAAAAACCAGCTTCCGCCTTTGGCTTGATGAAAATTGATGAGACGGGGCGTGTGGTTGCGTTTCGGGAAAAACCCAAGGGAGAGGCGTTGCGGGAAATGCGGGTGGATACCAGGGTGTTGGGGTTGTCCCCGGAGGAAGCCCAGCGCAAACCTTACATCGCCTCGATGGGGATTTATGTCTTCAACAAAGACATTTTGTGCAAACTTTTGCAGGAGGATACCCAGCGCACGGATTTTGGGAAAGAGGTGATTCCGGCGGCGATTAAGGACTATAAAATTCAGGTTTATTTATTCAATGACTATTGGGAAGATATTGGGACGATTGAGTCATTTTATGAGGCAAATTTAGCTTTAACCAAACAGCCCAAGCCCCCCTTTAGTTTCTACGATGAAACCGCTCCGATTTACACCCGTCCCCGCTATTTACCGCCGTCGAAACTCTTGGATTGTGAGATTAGTGAGTCCCTGATCAGCGATGGCTGTATTTTGAAAAATTGTCGGGTACGGCATTCAGTTTTGGGGGTGCGCTCCCGGATTCAGGCGGGCTGTGTGATTGAGGATACTTTGCTCATGGGGTCGGATTTTTATGAACCCTATGAACAGCGATTTGCGGAACCGAGCCAAAATCATATCCCCTTAGGAATTGGGGAAAATACGGTGATCCGCCGCTCAATTGTGGATAAAAATGCCCGGATTGGTAAGGATGTGCAAATTATTAACAAAGATTGGGTGCAGGAAGCGGATCGGGAAACCTTGGGGTTCTATATCCGCAGTGGGATTGTGGTGGTGATCAAAAACGCCACGATTCCCGATGGTACGATTATTTAACGATTATTTAGATTTTTAAGGCACCTCTATACCGCTATAAATTCAAAGTTAGCGGTCGCAGGGGGGCACCCCCCGCCCTTGGTTCTGGGGAATATGGGCATTTTAGCGAAACAATCTGGCAGTGGTGACAATACATAGAGGTGCCCTTTATTACTTTATTATTTGTAAACAATGATGTTGATTATATTTCAGGTTTTTTTTCCCAGTATTCTTTGATGCGTTTGAAGTAATCAATCCGCTTTTGAATTTTCTCAATTTCTTTTGGGTAAAACTCACTCATCACGTCGCACAACTCAAGCATCCACCTTTTTCGTGAATAGCCCTCATTAATGTTGATTATATTCGCATTCGCTATCTGAATCTGTCCCCATCCAAGTGCCCCAATTGTCAAACAGTCCCACCCCAAAAACTCGATGGGGATAAAATGTACTTGTTTTGCCCCTACCCTTGTCTGATCAATTTCATATTGGACAATCAGTATAATAAAGTAATTCTTGTTATCTTCATAAAATCGTGCTAACCTCTCTACCGAGGTCAAGTTTGGCATATTGAATTTTGTATCGAGTCTATGCGTTTTTACATCCACGACATAGTAAAAGTCATCCTTATCAGTGAATGCTAGATCAGCCATTGCTCTACGTGCAAATGTGGCTGAATACTCAGCACAAAGGTCACCAAGAAGTGATTGGAACTGCTCCGATAATATCGCTTGAATTGCGTCACCGACGGCTCTTGTACTTCCAGCAGTACGTTCAGATATAAAATCTGGCTGAGAATTGACCAGGTTCATGATTGCTTGTTCTACTCTCTTATAATTACCTGCGTAGAATAATTGGCTCTTTTCCATTAGGTTTACCTTTCAACTTCTGGGCTGAAGAGTGGCAAGTTACTTGGTTCTTTTTTTCCCGTTAGTGTATGCTTTTGGTAAGTATTGCGCTCCCAAAAAACACCATCAGAATAACCTTGTATGGATTTGTCATATTCTACTATGGCAAGTCGCTTCTCGGTGAGGCAACAATAAGTTAAATCAATCTCAACACCAACATATTTTCTTCCAAATTTTTTGGCTACGACAGAAGTTGTGCCGGAACCCAGGAATGGGTCAAAAACTAAATCTCCAGGACTGGAACTTGCGAGGATAATTTTAGCCAGGAGTTTTTCTGGTTTTTGCGTTGGGTGGTCGGTGTTTTCTGGCATTGACCAAAATGGCACTGTCAAGTCAGTCCAAATGTTTGATGGGTAAGTCAGGCGAAAGTTACCATTCTCGGTTCTTTCCCAGTCTTTTGGATTTCCGTTTGGGTCAGTGTACGGGGCAATCACGCGACGTTTGATTTTCACTGCCTCGACATTAAAGAAGTACTTGTCTGAAACAGTGCAAAACCAAATATCTTCAGAACAATTTTTCCAATTCATTTTTGCTCCTCTGCCTTTCTCCCGTTCCCAAGTTATACGATTGCGGACAATAAGATATTTTTGTGCCACAAGATGAACCGCCGAAGATGATTGCCAATCAGCACATATATATATTGATGCTGTAGGTTTTAGTATTCTCAATAACCTGGGAAACCAAGACTCAAACCATTCCGTATATTCATCGAGTGGACGCTGTTGAAAGTGAGTTTTGTTAAATGATTTTGTCAAATTATAGGGTGGATCAATAAATAGAAGATCGACAAAAGCATCTGGTAGCCAATCGAGTATTTCAAACAAATCTTGGTTGATTGTCCTATTCTCAATGTCTTTGGGCTGAGTATATCCTGAAAGCCTGAACAAATTCTTTGAATACCAACTTATTTCATCGGCAGAAACGGTAATCGTTCTGTTTCTTGGTGCTCGTAGTTTCTTGTCATCTTGACTCATTGAAATTCTGCTAATCACAAGATTTTCAACAAGGGGTATAGTCTCTACCCAAACGTTCAGCGACCAGGCGAGACAGATTTAGCAAAACCTTGGCGGCGACTTGGGGGTGATGCTGCATCAACTGCTCCATCGCACTGCGGCTCAAGATGACGGCTTGGGTGGGGCTGAGGGCAATCACATCGGCAGTCCGGCGGGCACCGGTGATGAACGCCATTTCCCCGACGATACGCCCAGGACCCAGGAGGGCGATGGTATTCCCCTGGGGGGTGCGGACTTCCACCAAGCCGGTTTGGATAACGTATAAATCCTGTCCCAGGTCGTGGGCTTGGATCAGGGGTTCCCCCGGTTGGTAGGTGGCGCAGGTGCCGGTTTGCAGGACGATGGCGGAATCTTCAGCGGATAAGCCCTCTAAAAATACGACCGTGCCGCTAGCCGGTTCCCATTGGGCGCTCAGGCATCCCCACAGGGCTTTGAGGAGCCATTCGGCAACCCCGACGGAGGTGAGGGTTTGGGGGGTGGGGGTTTGGGCTTGCAGTTCGGTGACCTGGGCTTGGGCTTGCTGGAGCCGGTCGGCGAGGGTGTCGAGCAGTTCCTTTTGCAGGGTGTAGGTGGCTTGCCAACGGAAGTAGTCCTGGCTGGTTTGTTGCCAGAGGCGCTGGTGTTGTGCCAATTCCTGGGTGAGTTCCTGGGCGGTTTGTTCCTCAAGCGTGAGACGGGCTGACAGGGCTTGCAGGTCGGCTTGTTCCTGTTGCAGATGGTTTTTTTGCTGTTCGTAAAGGCTTTGGGTGCGTTGCCAGTGGCTCTGGATTTGGCTCTGAAACCAGTCCCAGGCGGGGGGTGGGTGACCGCTTTGACAAAGGAGGCTCAATTCCTGGCAGAGTTGATGCCAGCGGAGTTGTTCGTTTTGGTACACCTGTTGGTGGTGGGCGAGATTGCGGAGGTGTTGCTCCGAGGGCTGGGGGGCTGGGTGGTGCAGGGTACGCAGGTGCTCAATGTGGGTTTGCAGTTGGCTGGCTTGCTCTTTGATCTGGTGCAATAGAGGCTCCAAGAGCGGGGCGGGCGCAGGGGTTTCCCCGCAGGGAGCAAAAGTTTGGGCAAGGATGTACTGGACAAGGTACTGCTGGGACTGGAGCAGGTACTCCTGGTCTTGGATGTGCGCTGACAAAAAACGCACCAGGGCCCGGCGGCTATTTAATTCCCCCTGAAGCTGGGCGAGGGTGGTTTGGTGTTGTTGCCACGCCTGCTGGGTCTGCGCCAACTGTGCCGTTTGGGTTTGGTAATGGCGGTATCGCTCTTCCAACCAGGTGGCTCGGTCCTGGAGTTGTTGCCGCTGTTGCGCCACCAGGGAGGTCTGCAAATTCAGCAAGGTTTGCAAATGCGCCAGGGAATGGGTGGCACTGGGAAACCCCACCGGCAGGTATCTGTCCTGCTCTACCCACACCAAACTGCCCGGGGTGATCTCCGGGGGCAAGGGGTCAGCCGGAAATATGGGGGGCAAGGCAACCGCTACCCAACCGGTGTTATCCGCCTGGGCAAGGGGCTGGATGACCAACCCACTCTCACTGGCGCTGACCAACCCCAAATACCTGTCCATCAACGGACGGTTTCCTCCACCGGGCTGGGCAGGGAGGGTTGTTGGCGGTATTGTTCAATATCTTTTTCCAGGGCGGCAATTTTCTGATCCCGCCGCCACAGTTCCCGCCGGGCGATCAACCACCGCTGTAACTGGTTCCAAATCCCAAAGAGCCAGGCTAAAGTCGCCCCCACCCCCATCGCCAGGATCAATTCCACCGCCAAGGGATAGTTGACCGTGTAGGAACCGACCAGATGTACGGTGGCAGGTTCCATATTCTGCAAACTAAATAAAACCAGTGCCAAACAGAAGGCAAAGATCAAAGCGGCGTTAATCTGCACCATAAGCCCCACCTCGTAGGTTAACGATTATAGGGTATCAGGGTTCCTGCCAGCCCCCCCAGTTCTCAAACTTCCTTAAAATCTGTCCCCCCCAAAAACCGCCGGGCTAGGAAAAAACTGGCGATGGTTTTGGCATCCACCCCCTCCCCCCGGTCAATGGCGGCTTGCAATTCCAAGGGGGAGAGCAAAACCACCCGGATGTCCTCATCCGCATCCCGCTGGGGTTGGTGCGCCAAGGGAGCCAAATCCGTTGCCAAATAGGCATAGATCACCTCGTCGGAATAGCCGGGAGCCAGGAAAAATTCCCCCAGGGAACGCCAGGTATGCGCCCGATAGCCGGTTTCCTCCTGCAATTCCCGCTGGATGGTGGTCAAGGGGTCTTCCCCCGCCTCCAGGGTACCCGCCGGAAATTCGAGTAACCGTCCCTGGGCGGCGAACCGATACTGATGCACCAGCACCAATTGCCCCTCTGGTGTCACGGGCACGGCGAGGGCACCGCCGGGATGGCGCACACAGTCCCATTCCCCCTCCGCACCGTTGGGCAGGCGCAGGCGATTGACCTCATAGCGAAATTTGCGCCCCTGTACCCAAAGCCGCTTCTGCAAAAGTTCCGGGGATTCATTGCCCATTGCGGGGGAGTCCTTTGGTGATGTTTGATAATTGGCTAATGGGAAGATTTTAGCCCTAACCTAGCCCGCCATCGCCTTTTGGAATGCCGGTCGCCCGCTACACCGCTGTAAATACGCCCCAATCGCCGGGTAGGGACTGACATCCAAGCCAAACATCTGCACCGCAAAGCCCAAAATAGAACCCAACGCCACATCCGCCACCGTCAATTCTGAACCGGTGATGTACTCCCGGTCGCTGAGAATTTGTTGCAAGGGGGGCAAAAGTTTAGCCATTTCCTGTTCCCGTTTTTCCCCCTGCGCCAGGGCTTGCACCAGGGTGGAATTGCTAAACAGAACCCACTGGTAGATGTGCCCCCGTTGCCCGACCTCCCCAGGCAGTTGTCCGTACTTATCCGCTAAGTACAACAGGATTGCCCCGGACTCCCACACCACCGTCTCCCCATCCACCAGCGCCGGTACCTTGCCCATCGGATTGATGGCTAAATAATCTGCCTGCCGGTGTTCCCCAGCCGCCATATCTAACCGGACAAATTCGTAGGGGATGTGCAGTTCCTCCAGGTACCAGGCGACAATCATGGCCCGGGAACGACTGCCCCCGTAAAGTTTGAGCATCGTGTTGAGTACAATTACAGCTATTTATACAAAGCCAAGCCTAACCGCACCGCCATCGCCAAGGGCAATAACGCCACCACCATCGCCACAAACACCTGGGTATCGGACAGTTCCATCGGGGCATCCTCCACAACAACTTTGCCTATAATACTGTGCCGGAAACCGTCGCCCTCTGCACCAATCTGTTACATTATGAAATACTGTGCCCCCCAAATCCATGCTTGACCAACTGATCGAACTACCCCAACAATTTGGACTGCAAACCCTGATTACCATTGGGATTTTGGTTTTACTCGAAGCAGTACTTTCTGCTGATAATGCCATTGCATTAGCCGCCATTGTCCAGGGACTTCATGACCCCAAAATGGAGCAACAGGCTTTGAACTGGGGGTTGAGTGTCGCTTTTATTTTGCGAATTTTATTGATTTTAACCGCCACCTGGGTCTTAAAATTTCCCCTGGTCTCGATTGCGGGGGGATTGTATTTACTCTGGTTAGCGGTCAACTATGTGCGAACCCGGGGTAAAGAGGCAGGGGATGAGGAATTCAAAAAGCTCACCCCGGCGGAGTCCATTTGGCAGGTGGTGCCCACCTTGGCTTTAACGGATTTGGCGTTTTCTTTAGATAGTATTACCACAGCCATTGCAGTGGCGGAACAAACCTGGCTTGTCCTGTTGGGTGGGGTAATCGGGATTATTGCCCTGAGATTTTTAGCGGGTTTATTTATCCGTTGGTTGGAAATTTATACCCATCTTCAGGATGCGGGTTATGCCACGGTGGTTTTGGTGGGGATGCGGTTACTTCTGAAAGCCACTCGCCCCGAATGGATCCCCCCGGAATGGGTGACCACCAGTGTGATTTTAATGCTCTTTGTGTGGGGATTTTCTAAGCGAAATCCTGAGGCTCCCCGCTCTTCCTAAATCCTGAATGAGTCTATCGCAATCCTACTTAATTTACATGAGCTTGCGGGCCGTAGGCATACAAAAATTTTCCAGAACCCAATACGGGGGCGGTGTTATTCCATGCTCATTTAGGATGGCTATAGTTCAGAAACACTCTATTCATGGTCACGGCTACCCCAGTCCCTCGGTTTTTGGCAAAACTAGCGGCACAACTCTGGACGGACAACCCCCAAGTGCAAAATGACTTTATAAACGCATTACAAAATCCATCCCCCCTGGCTGCGGCGATTCTCTGGTGCCGTGAGCGCCCGGAACCTCACCCTTTTCCCGTCTTAGCTCCCTATGCTTGGCAACCGGACTGGGTGGACTGCTTACCCCCCGATACCCATCCCGGTCGGCACCCATACCATGCCCAGGGGTACTACTATTGTCTGGACATTTCCTCCGTATTTGCCGGGGCAGTATTGGGGGCGATTGCCATCCCTGAGCCAGTGGTGGTGGATGTCTGTGCCGCTCCGGGGGGCAAGGCACTCTTGGCGTGGCGGTATCTCCAGCCCCAGGTGTTGTTGGTCAATGAGCCGATTGGCAAGCGGTTGGGGATGTTGGTCAGCAATCTGCGCCGGTGTCGGGTGGCGGGGGTGGTTGTGCGCCAGGACAGTCAACACCTCGCCCAACATTTAGGGCAAACCGCCGATGTGGTGGTGGTGGATGCGCCCTGCTCCGGTCAATCCCTGCTGGCAAAAGGGGCAAAAAATCCCGGTTGTTTCCACCCCCGTACCATTGCCACCAATGCCAAGCGCCAACGACGGATTCTGGCGAATGCGGTGCAATTGGTCAAACCGGGGGGCTATTTAGCCTACATGACCTGCACCTACAGTCCCCAGGAGAATGAGGAAAATTGCCGGTGGTTGTCGGCAAACTTTCCCCACTTGCAGGCGGTGGCGGTGCCGCTTTTGACCCCCATGCAATCCCATTTGGCGGCGTTTCCCTGTTATCGCCTGTGGCCACAAACGGGTGCCGGGGCGGGGGCATTTACCTGTCTTTGGCGAAAGGATACCGAGGGAACCGGGGCGGAACTTCCCTGGGATTGGCTCGAGCAGGTGGCGGTTACGCGTCTGGCATAGCCGTTGGTGCGCCTCACCCATTTCATCACAAATTTGATCAAAACGTCAGGAATGTTCCGGGATTGTGGTAGCGTCCAAATGAACCCCCTCGATGGATGGTTTTTATGAGTGCGACCCCCAGCATTTCCCCCCGGCAGATGAACCTCCTGCGGGTGGTGGCGGCCATGTCCTGGAGCGATGGGGAGCTTTCTCCCGAGGAAAGTACCCTGATCCTCGACCGATTTTCCCAATTATTTGCCCAGGATGAGCCACAACAGGCGCAACTTCGTCAGGAATTGCAGGATTACGTCACCCAGAATATTCCCCTGGAGGAACTTGTCCCCAAACTCCAGAGTGACACGGAAAAATTCCTGGTTTTGCAATTGGGTTATGCGGTCATCCAAGCCAGTAGCCGTGCCCCCGGCGAACCCCTGGTGAATGAGGATGAAAAAGCCGCCTATAGGAAATTAATTTCCCTTTTGCAGATTCCCCCGGAGCAAGTCGCCGCCCTGGAAGCGGAAATGGATGCCCAACTCCAGCACCAAAATGTGGTGGATGCGGTGGTGGGTCAGGTGAACCAATACCTTCAGGGTCATGCTTAAATTTGGGTTGACCCCAGGAGATTCATCCGTTGGTTACAATGGGGGCAAATCACGGCTCTGCTATGCTTTCGGATGCGCCCAACCGTCCTCGTAATGCGGAATTAGGTTTTTCACCCCATCAATTGCCCCCGCAAAATGTGGCGGCGGAGGAGGCGATCCTGGGGGGGATTTTGCTTGACCCGGAAGCCCTGAGTCGGATTACCCATCTCCTCAAACCGGAATTTTTTTACATCCAGTCCCACCAGGATATTTATCGGGCGGCTCTGAGTTTGCAGATGCAGGGGAAACCCACGGATATGACCGCCGTTGCTACCTGGTTGCAGGATCAGGGGTTGTTGGAAAAGGTGGGGGGATCGGCGAAATTGGTGCAGTTGGTGGAGCAGGTGGTCAGTGCGGTGAACATTGACCAATATGCCGCCCTGGTTGCGGATAAATATCTGCGTCGGCAGTTGATTCAGGCGGGGCAGGACATTCTCCGCTTGGGCTATGAAACCAGTTTGCCCATCGAGCAGGTGTTGGATCAGGCGGAACAGCATATTTTTGCCATCTGTCAAAGCCAGCCCCGGCAGGAACTGGTGTCCACCGCCGAAATGGTCAGCACCATCTGGCAGGAAATCGAGCAACGTTCTGAGGATATGTTGCCGCCGGGGATTACCAGCGGGTTCTACGACCTGGATGCCCTTACCCAAGGGTTTCAACGTTCGGATTTGATCATTGTGGCGGGTCGTCCTTCGATGGGGAAAACCTCATTTTGTCTGAATATCGCCCGCAACATTGCCGCCACCCACCGTCTGCCGGTTGCCCTATTTAGCCTGGAAATGTCCAAGGAACAGTTGGTGTACCGCCTGTTGGCGAGCGAAGCCCGCATTGAGAGCACCCGTCTGCGTACCGGGCGCATTGCCGAGCAGGAATGGCCGAACCTGAACCAAGCCATCAGCAATTTGGCGCAATTACCCATCTTTATTGATGATTCCGCCAGTGCCACCTTGATGGAAATTCGCTCCAAAAGTCGGCGTTTGCAGGCAGAACAGGGGAGTTTGGGGTTGGTTTTAATTGATTACCTGCAACTGATGGACAGTGGCACCAACAGCGACAACCGGGTGCTGGAATTGTCCCGCATGACCCGGGGCTTAAAAACCCTCGCCCGGGAATTGCAAGTGCCGGTGATCGTCCTGTCCCAGTTGAGCCGGGGGGTGGAACATCGCACCAACAAACGCCCGATGCTCTCGGATTTGCGGGAAAGTGGCAGTATCGAACAGGATGCGGACGTGGTGATCATGCTCTACCGGGATGAATATTACAACCCGGACACCCCCGAACGGGGCGTATCGGAAGTGATCATTGCCAAACACCGGAATGGGCCAACCGGGGTGGCCAAAATGTTATTTGATTCAAGTTTCACCCAGTTCCGCAATATGAAACATTAGGTGTTGAAAGACATAGGTGTGTATTAACTGTGAGCAAAAATCTTATACTTAGCAGGGCACCTCTCTCAATTCAAAGTTAGCGGTCGCAGGGCACCGCCTCGTACTTGGTTCTACAGATATCTAAGATGGCTATGGCAATCACATTAACCTGAAATTAAGCAATCAAGGGTTCGATCAGGGCAATGAGTGGCTCAATTTGCACCTGTTTGACCATACGTTGCAGGGTGGTGGCTAACTCCCCATTATCTGCACTAATTTGGCTGATCAGTTGATTCATTTTGCGGTTATTGAGACTAATGGCGGCACGATGAAATTCCCGTAACCAATCCTTGGGTAACACCTGCAAATCCGCCTGGGTTAAGGCTGGGGAAGTTGGCGATGCGGTTGCCGTTTGAGAACGGTCGGTTTCGTAGATAAATTTTAATCCTAAAAATTGCTCTAATTTAGCAAAAATAGTAGCTTCTCGGTAGGGTTTCATCACAAAATCATCAAATCCTGACGCTAAAGCATGGCGTTTTTCTTCCTCAAAGACACTGGCAGAAAGGGCAATGATAATAGGTTTAGGAATTTCGGAAGCGTGGGATCGAATATACTTGGTGGCTTCCATACCGTTCATTACTGGCATTTGTAAATCCATCCAGATCAGATGGGGTTGCCAGGCTTGCCAGATTTCAATCGCTTCTTGACCGTTGGTGGCTTCCCGGGAACTTAACCCCACCGACGCTAATAAGGCTTTTAAGACTTGCCGATTTTCTAACTTATCATCCACGATGAGTAGGCGATATTCGGGTTGCCCTGGTGCGACAGATTTAACTGTTTTCGGGGTTGATGCCGCCACCGATTCAATACTACTTAATTCGGCTTGAATGGTGAAACTAAAAGTAGTACCTACGCCCTTTTCACTGGTGACGGTAATATCCCCACCCATCAGCTGGACAAACTGACGGGAAATGGCTAATCCTAAACCCGTGCCTTCGCTGACTTTTTTGCTGGTATCAGTTTGCACAAAGGCTTGAAATAATTGCCCCAATTCCTCAGGGGTCATGCCCACGCCGGTATCCGTTACGGCAAATTGGAGGGTACAATTTCGCTCCGTGCGTCCTAAGGGTTTTACCACCACAGAAACCCCACCTTCTTTGGTAAATTTGATGGCATTGCCAATCAGATTGATTAACACCTGCCGCAGTTTATTTTCATCGGTTTGGATGGCTTGGGGCAGGTCGGGACTGAGTTCAAAAATTAAGCGCAAATTTTTCGCCTGCGCCCGCACATTCAACATATCCTGAATAGTTTTGAGCATCTGGTGTAAATCGAAACTGGAGGGTTGGAGGACGAGTTTACCCGCCTCGATTTTCGCCATATCTAAAACGTCATTGATTAAATTTAATAAATGCTCCCCACTGCGGTTGATGGTGCCGACGGTTTCCCGTTGTTTTTCGGTAAGGTGGGGGTCACGGTTGAGGATTTGGCTAAACCCAATGATCGCATTTAAGGGGGTGCGTAATTCATGGCTCATATTCGCCAGAAAAGTACTTTTGGCACGGTTGGCACTTTCCGCTTTTTGGCGAGCTTCTTCGAGTTGCTGTTCAAAGTCTTTGCGTTGGGTAATGTCAAAAATGACCCCATCCCGATAACGGATTTCGCCGGTGTCGTCCTGCGCCCCCTGTCCCCGTTCATTGACCCAACCGATTTGACCATCCGCCCGCTGAATCCGATATTCAATTTCGTAAGTATGATTTTTCACCCGACTGTTCAAAATGGCAGTTAACACCATGTCTTGATCTTCTGGCAAAATCAAATCCCAATACTGCCGCTCTCCCTGAAGAAATTCCCGGGCGGGATAACCGGTAATCCGCTCAATCGGGTCCGAAAGATAAATGAAATCATAGCCGTCCATGCGTTGGGAACGAAATACCATCCCCGGAATGTTGCTGGTGAGGGTGCGAAACTGCCGCTCACTCGCCTGTACCTGTTGGGTGCGCTGTGCCACCCGGTCTTCCAGTTCCCGGTTCAGGGTTTCCAGTTGGGTGAAGGAATCCGCCAGTTGCTGGGACATTTGGTTAAAACTGTGGGCGAGTTGCGCCAACTCCCAAATCCCCCCCACCGCTACCTGCCGTCCCCGCTCCCCCCGGGCGATGGCTTGGGTGGCTTGCACCAATGCCTGCACCGGTTGGCTAAATTGACGGCTCAGAAAAAACCCCACCCCCAGGGCAATGACCAGGGTTACCCCGCACCAAAAGGCGGTCAGGGTATTGCCTGCGTAAATCTGTTCCAGGAAATCCCGCTCGGGCACCACCAGCACCAGCAACCAATCCAATCCCCTGGGGTCCTGGTAGGGCACCGCATGGAGAAAATGGGCTGACCCACCCAAATCCACCCGCACTGGCTCCGGCGTGGGTCGCTTGCCCTGGGGTTGCCCGGCTAACCAACGGGCGGCTTGCCGAATCAGGGGATGGGGACTCTCCGTTGCCTTCAGCCGCTCCCGATTCTGTAGTAAGCTCACCTCATCGCCAGTGGAATCCGCCACCACCAAGCCCGCCGGATCGATGATAAATGCTTCCCCGCTCCGACCAATCCTGAGACTGCTGAGAAATTCACTCAAACGGGTGAGTTCCACATCGGCTCCCGTTGCCCCCAACACCTTCCCCTGGGGGGTTTTCACCACCTGCGCCGCCGTAATCGCCAACCGCCCCGTGCTAAAGGAGACGTACACATCCGACCAAACCGGACTGTCCTGGGTCAGGGCTTTTTGATACCAGGGACGGGTGCGGCTATCAAAACGTTGGGCAGGAGCGGGAACCTGGTGTTGCATCCCCCGTTGCCCTTGGTTATTGAGGGTAAACTCCAGCCCGGTATTGAAATACAACCGCAGGCTATTGTCCTCTAAACGCCGACGCACGCCGATAAACCGACCATCGGTGGCTGAGCCAAAATAAATAACCCGCAGTTGGGGTTGCAGGGTCATCTGTCGCCACAGATAGAGTTCCCCTTTGGGAGGTTGGGTTTGGATGAGATTCTGGCGGGCTAAATCCGCATTGAACGCCACCAGCTTGGGGGCAAAGTCCAAAAAATCATCCAATTCCCTGCGTACCCGCTCGGCAATCTCGGTTTGCAACCCCTGCGCCACCACCTGCACCGACTGTTGACCATTGCGAAAGGATAAATAGCCGACCAGCCCCGTCGCCAAGGTGGTCACCACCACAAACGGCACCGTCACCACCCACCGCAGTCGCCAAGCCATAACCTAAACCGAAGCGGGATCGACCCCGTAGTAGCCCAGTACTTCTTCCAGGCGTTTGACCCGCTGGCGCAACTGCCGCACCTCCCGTTCCCGCTCTTCCAACGCCCGCCCCCGGTCTTCGAGGATTCGTTGCAGGAGGGCATTTTGCAAATGGGCTTCCACCCGTGCCACCACCTCCGCCGCCTGAAACGGCTTGGGAATGTAATCCACCCCGCCGGTTTCAAAAGCCCGTACCTTGTCCTGGGCATCATCCAACGCACTGATAAATAGCACCGGAATCCCCCAGGTGCTGGAATCAGATTTCAATTTGGCGCACACCTCATAGCCATCCATCCCCGGCATCATAATATCCAGGAGGATCAAATCCGGGGGTTCCGCCGCCACCGCCCGTAGAGCCATCGCCCCGTCAATCGCCCGCCGCACCTCGTAACCATGCCCCGTGAGCAAGTCATCCAGGACATCCAGATTCTCCAGGGTGTCATCCACCACCAAGATCGTCCCCCGGGAGAGTGATTCTGCTGATTCCATCTCTCCCTCCCCAGCTAAGTTTGAACCTAAAATCCACCCCGACGGTTGTCATCCCGAGGGCGAGCCTTATTCACCCGCAACTGCCGCCCCATCCATTCCGCCCCATCCAGAGCGGTAATCGCCTTGTCCTCCGCCTCATCCTCCGCCATTTCCACAAAGGCAAAGCCCCGCATTCGTCCCGTTTCCCGATCCATCGGCAGGGTGATCCGTTTCACCGACCCGTATTCCGAAAAAACTTCCTTCAAGTCCTGCTCAGTCGCTTTGAAGGACAAATTGCCCACATAGATGGTCATAACCTGAACCTGATAAAAATGCCCACTGCCATGACGGAATCGGCTAAGACCAAATCCCATTCACACCTAGGGCGGAACCATGTTTATCATAACCGTTGCTGTCAATTCTGTCAGGCGGTAATCAAGAAACATTTATTTATATTTATTTACATTTGTTCATGTTTATTCATGTTTTGTCCGCCATCCTCGCCCTGATAGGATAGGGACAGTGATTTTGGACGGTATTCATGGCTGAGGCATCGCCGATCCCCCTGTATCCGGGGAGTACGCTGATGGGGGAATATCCCAGTGGGGACGGGATTGACCAGGTTTATGGTACCCCTGACCTCCTGCCCAAGGTTGTGGATTTTTACACCAAACATCTGGGGCAACCCCAGGAACTCGATGCCCGGGGGCTGAATTTAACCGAAAATACCATCATGCCCCAACTGGCGCAAATCTCCTGGGTACGAACCTGCCTGCACCAACAGAAGGTGGTCTATCATCGGGTGGGACTAACGCCCGTGATCCCGCAAAAGCAAACTGCGGTGATGGGAGCCAATCAGGACAAAATCCCGGTGGAGGTGGGGAAAACTGGCTACAAAACCCTAATTTGCATTGGACGCAAACAAATGCCCCAAGCGACCCCTGCCAAGCCCTAGTATTTTTTTCATAGCAATCTTAAATGAGAATGGCACAGGGGTTCCGTCGTGGGTTTTGTAGAGTTTTTGTGCGTTATCGTAGTTTCAAATAAGTTTGCAACATTCGCCTTTACCTACAACCTCTGTCCTAAAAGGGGATAGAGCAATTGCAAATACCTAAAAAATTTGCATTCTAAATTGAAATGACTATAATCAGGCAAGTAGGATGGCTGGATTCCTACGGACTGCCCAAGGTTAGGTAACGTGTTCTAACATCAATTTCGACCGTTTGAGCGTATCCGGCGGGGAAATGGGATAATCCCCGGTAAAGCAAGCAGAACAGAACTTTTGGGGTGCTTCCCCGGTGGCGGCTAACATCCCCGCCCAACTCAGGTAGGCGAGGGAATCCACCTCCAAATGCTGGCTAATTTCGCTCACCGACAGGCGGGCGGCGATCAGTTGATCCTGATTGTCCGTGTCAATCCCATAAAAGCAGGGATGGGTCACCGGGGGGGACGAAATCCGCATATGCACCTCCCGCACCCCCGCCTCCCGCAACGCCCGCACCAACTTGCGACTCGTAGTGCCCCGCACAATGGAATCATCCACCACCACCACCCGTTGGGATTGGAGCACATCCCGCAGGGGGTTGAGCTTCATGCGAATGCCCGTTTCCCGCATGGTCTGGGTGGGTTGGATAAAGGTGCGCCCCACATAGCGGTTTTTGATCAACCCCTCGGCGTAGGGAATGCCACTGGCTTGGGCAAACCCAATGGCGGCGGGCACCCCCGAATCCGGCACCGCAATCACCAAATCCGCCGATACCGGGGCTTCCTGTGCCAAAACTTCCCCCAACCGGCGGCGATAGCTGTACAAACTACCCCCTTCCATCACACTATCCGGGCGGGCGAAATAAATCATTTCAAATACACACAATTTCCGTTGCGCCCGCTGCCACTGCCCACAGGTGAACCCCTCCGGCGTGATCCAGACCCATTCCCCCGGCTCCACCTCCCGCAGATAATCCGCCCCGATAATATCCAACGCACAGGTTTCCGAAGCCAACACCAAACCCCGTTCCCCCAAAGTTCCCAACACCAAAGGACGCACCCCGTAGCTATCCCGCAGTCCCAAAATCCCCGCTGGTGTGCCAATCACCAGACTAAACGCCCCCTGACATTGGTGCGCCATCTGCACCGCCCCCGTCACCCAGTCCGCCCCCCCGTCCACCGCCTGCGCCAGCAACTGCGCCATGATCTCCGAATCCGTGGTGGAATAGAGGGGATACCGTTCCGGCGATAACTGCTGACGTAATTCTAATGTATTAACAAGATTGCCATTATGCGCCAGCGCCAATTCCCCCAAACGGGAAGACACCACCACCGGCTGGGCATTTACCACCCGACTGCTCCCGGTTGTGGAATAGCGGTTGTGCCCCACCGCCCACTGCCCCGGCAATTCCCGCAAAATTTCCTCCCGAAACACCTGGGACACCAGCCCCATATGCTTGTAACAATGCACCCGCCCCTGGTCAAAAGTGGCAATCCCCGCCGATTCCTGACCCCGGTGTTGCAGGGCGTACAGACCAAAATAGGCTAATTTCGCGACCTCCTGCCCTGGGGCATAGACCCCAAACACACCACAGGCTTCTTCCGGCTTGTCAGGACGAATGTTCATGGGGTGACCCGCATAGGTTTAACCTAATCTTAACAATGAACCGTACCCACCCCTAGGGTATCGTCAGAAATTTTCCTTGGCGACCCTATCCCCAAAAGCATACCCCCCGATAGGCACCGAGGGGCATGGGTTTTTATGGTTTTGGCAGGGATGAACTTAACCGAGCAACCATTCTTCCACCGCTTCTTCCCGGGTGTTGGTGCGCCGTGCCAGGGTACGCCGGTCAAAGGTCATGTGGATTTCCCGGTTTTGCTCCCCATCGGCGGCGACCGCAAAGATCGGGAAGTCCAGGTTGCCATCCGGGAAGCTCATCTGGAAGCGGAAGGTACCATCGGGATTCAACTTGATCCGCCGTCCCCCCACGGTCACGGTGGCATCCGGTTCCGTTGCCCCGTAAACGATCAATTCCGCATCCGCCACCAACCAGAATTTCCGGGGACGAATCGGCGGCATGGAAGCGGCAAAGCCAATCCCCGACATCCCCACAGCGGACATGGTCGGAATCGCCCAGCGCCCAATCCCAGACGGGAACACATAGGAACTGATGGCAAACTCCGCACTACTGACGATGGAACCGGGGACGTGTTGCATGGAGCCATACAGGGAACCAGCCACCCGCATTGATTCCGCCCCCGCCGCCAATTGCATGATTTCATCGTAAATGGGGGCATCCGTCGCTGGAACCTGCCGCTCACTGGGGGGCACCAACTGGAAGAATGTCCGACCCCGCAGGTCTTCGTTAAAATCCACCGTTATAAAGTGGTCTTCGACCCAATCCGAGGGATACACCGGGGGAATCCGCACCGGTGCCGAACGAGCCAAGCTCAACCACCGCCCATCGGCACAACGGTAGCCAATTTCCACCACATAATCCCGGTCACTCACCGGAATGGGCAAGTACCACTCCCGTGCCAACTCATCACAGGCGTACTCCTGCACACTGTGGGGCGCCTGCACCGCCAGATTGATCCCCGTGGCATCGTACAACCGCAGGGCAAGCTGTTGTCCTCCCTGACGCCGCCGCTCCTCCCGTACCTCGTTGGGAATATCCCAATAGGCATAAGCCCACTGGGGGTCACGGGGCATGAGAACGATCCGGGTTTCCCCATAGCCGCCCGGTAAATCCGGCAATCCTTGATCCACATCCTTCAAAGCGGTCGCTACGCTGGTCTGCGCCGGTTCAGTCAATGCTTCTTTCACAGTGTCCACGGTGGTTTGCGCCTCCTGCATCATGGGGGAATAGTGGGAATAGGTGGTCTGGAGTTCAGCCGCCCGAATGGCAGTCACTAAATAGGACTTACGCATCCGGCTGTATCGGGAAATGCCCAGTTCACTGGCCCGACGGCGCAGTTCCCGCAGGGTCATCTCCTCAAGCGGCGTAGGTTCTTGGGTCATAGGTTTAGAACCCGGTACCGGGATCGCAACGTTAACTACAAATTTAGGCACAAATCCCCAGGGGATCAAGCCGCTCCACCCCCCATTTTCCCCGTTTTTCCCTAAAAATCGCTTAAATATCAAGATTTTTTGACATTTTCCATCTGGCGGACAATCGCTTGGGCGAACCCGGAGCAGGAGAGGGGCGGTTCCACCGGGGGTTCCATGAGGCGGGCGAGGTCGTAGGTGACTTGGCGTTGGGCAATGGCGTTACCCAGGGCGGTTTGCACCAGGTCAGCCGCCTCCTGCCAGCCCAAAAATTCCAACAGCATCACCCCCGACAGGATCAGGGAGCCTGGATTCACCCGGTCCTTGCCAGCGTGTTTGGGAGCCGTGCCGTGGGTCGCCTCAAAAATAGCGCAGGTATCGCCGATATTGGCTCCGGGTCCCATCCCCAACCCGCCCACAATGGCGGCGGCGGCATCGGAAAGGTAATCCCCATTCAGGTTCATGGTAGCCAGAATCGAATACTCCTGGGGACGGGTTTGGATTTGCTGAAAAATACTGTCGGCAATCCGGTCATTGACCATGACTTTAGTGCGCCATTGCCCCTGCCCGTGGGTGTCCCCAATCTGGGCGACAACCTGTTGGACTTCGGCAACAATCACCGCCTGTTTGGCGGGGGGCAAACTGTCGTAACCCGGTTCAATCAAGCGGGCATTTTCCTCTGGGGTAAGGTCGGGATTTTTTTCTAAGTTTTCTAAAATCCAAGACTCCCGCTCCGTCACGCATTCCTGGCGAAATTCATTTTGCACCAATTCATAACCCCAGTCCCGAAAGGCTCCTTCCGTGTATTTCATAATATTGCCCTTGTGAACCAACGTCACCAATTGTTTGGCTGGGGGCAGGCGCAAAGCGTGTTGAATCGCCCGGCGAATTAATCGTTGGGAACCGGTTTTACTAATCGGTTTAATGCCGATGCCGCTATCCAGAGGAATTTTTTTTCCCTGATGTTCCGGGGTATGGGGAATGAATTGTTCATTTAATAATTGAATCAGTTTTTGCGCCGGTTCCGTTTCCGCCCGCCATTCAATGCCTAGGTAAATATCCTCCGTATTTTCCCGATAAATAATCACATCCAATTGTTCCGGGTGACGGTGGGGCGAAGGGGTGCCAGGGTAATAGCGGCAGGGACGGATACAGGCGTACAGGTCAAAAATCTGGCGCAGAGCCACATTCAAGGAACGAATGCCCCCCCCGACCGGCGTGGTCAAAGGACCTTTGATGGCGACCCCATACTCCCGAATCGCCGTGAGGGTATCCTGGGGCAGGTACTGATATTCGCCATACACTTCACAGGCTTCATCCCCGGCATAGACCTTGAACCAATGGATTTTGCGGGCAGAACCGTAGCACAATTGCACCGCAGTGTCCAATACCAACTGGGTGGCAGGCCAAATATCCACCCCTGTGCCATCCCCCCGCAGGTAGGGAATGATTGGGTCATCGGGGACTTGGGGTATACCCCCGGCGGTGAAGGTGATCCGGGTGCCCTGGGTTGGGGGGCTAATTTTGGCGTACATGGATGCTGGAACAATGGGTTGGTTGCCTATATTACCATGAAGACATCTCCGAGAATAATTGCTTTGGGAACTATAGCAATCCTATTTACTTTAATTCAATTAGAAATTAGCAAATGGAAATTTCCCAGAACCAAATGCGGGGCGGTGCCCTGCGACGAGAAGTGAGGAGTAAGGAGTGAGAAACGAGAAGTGAGATTCCCAAGAACCAAATGCGGGAAGGTGCCCCTGCGACGAGAAGTGAGGAGTAAGGAGTGAGAAGCGAGAAGTGAGATTTCCTAGAACCAAATGCGGGGCGGTGCCCTGCGACCCATTTTTAGAAGTACCCTTAATTCAATTAGAAATTAACGAATGGAAATTCCCAGAACCAATGATGGGGAAGGTGCCCCTGTGACGAGAAGTGAGGAGTAAGGAGTGAGAAGCGAGAAGTGAGATTTCCTAGAACCAAATGCGGGGCGATGCCCTGCGACCCATTTTTAGAAGTATAGTCATTCTGTTTTATAATGCGACACTTTTTAGGTATTGGCAATCGCTCTATTCCTTTCCGGGAGAGGGTTTGTAAGTAAAGGCGAATGTTGCAAATTTGTTTGAAATGACTATACCCTTAATTCAATTAGAAATTAACGAATGGAAATTCTCCAGAACCAATGATGGGGAAGGTGCCCCTGCGACGAGAAGTGAGAAGTGAGGAGTGAGATTCCCTAGAACCAAATGCGGGGCGGTGCCCCTGCGACCTATATTCTAAATTTATTTAGGATTGCTATATCTTTCTCACGCTTTAGAGTCATTATCTAACGCCAATTTAACCCCGCCGTCTCTGCCGATACTGTTGCATCTGTTCCACAAATTGGGCGAAAAAATAATCCGCATCGTGCGGCCCAGGGCTGGCTTCCGGGTGATATTGCACCGAAAAAATCGGCAATTCCTGATGACGCACCCCGGCTACTGTCTGGTCATTCAGATTCCAATCGGTAATCTGTAATTCCGGTGCCAGGGTATCTTTGTCCAGGGCAAAACCGTGATTTTGGCTACTGATGGCAACCTGGTTCCCTAAGCCCGCCGGGTGGTTCAACCCGTGATGTCCAAACTTGAGTTTGAAGGTCTGGCTTCCCATGGCCAACCCCAGGATTTGATGCCCCAGGCAAATGCCGAATAGGGGTCGCCCAGTTTTCAGCAGGGCTTGGGTCGTGGCAATCCCCTCCCGGACGGCGGCGGGGTCCCCTGGACCATTGGATAAAAAAATACCATCCGGGTCGTAGGCGAGAATCTCCGTAGCTGGGGTCGTCGCTGGCACCACCACCACCCGACAGCCGTAACTTGCCAGTCGTCGTAGTATATTGTGCTTAATGCCAAAGTCAACAGCCACCACCAGCAAAGGTTCCGGCGGGGGGGACACCGGGGCAAATTCCCACATGGGCGCTGTGGGGGTACACCACTCGTAAACCCTAGAGGTACTCACCCGGGGCACCAGGTTTAACCCCTCCATGCTGGGAGCCTGCGCCACCACTTCCAAAAGTTCCTGGGGGTCGAGGATTTCCGTGGAAATTGCCCCATTCATCGCCCCTTGTTCTCGCAGACGACGGGTCAACAACCGGGTATCCACGCCACTGATCCCCACCACCCGCCACTGTTCCAGATAGTCCACCAGGGATGCCTGCGCCCGCCAACTGCTGGGTTGGGTACAGCCATGCCGGACGATCAGCCCCTGCACCTGCACCCGCTCCGATTCCACATCTTCGGCGTTCACCCCCGTATTCCCCAACTCCGGGTAGGTAAACAGGACGATTTGTCCACAATAGCTGGGGTCGGTGAGAACCTCCTGATAGCCGGTCATCCCCGTATTAAAGACCACTTCCCCGACGGTGGTGCCCTTCGCCCCATAGCGATACCCCCGCAGTGCCGTTCCATCCGCTAAAACCAACAGAGCCGGGGCAGTCGTCTGCAAACCCATGTTGACTTCTCAAGGTAATTTCAGGTGGATCATACCACCGGTCATCTGGTAAGGATAGTTACGGCGAAACATCAACCACCCCCGGACGTTCCTCGAACCCATTGGCATTCCCTGAGATGGTTGCCTGTGACCATTTATTGTTACAGTTTATGTAGATTATGAGCATTTGACTGTGATCAACCTGGCGGACACGCTGTATTTTTGGGAGCAATGGGCGAACCAATGGGTGACCCAGGAGTTGCAACACCTGACTCCGGTGAGTTTGGGGCTGGTGCTGGGAGCCGGGGTGGTGACGAGTTTGAACCCCTGTGTTTTGTCCCTTTTACCCGTGACCGTGGCTTGTTTGGGGGCGGAGCAGGGGGGTGGGTGGCGGCGAGCCAGTTGGTTTACCCTGGGGCTGGCCACCACGTTAACGGCGTTGGGGATGGGGGCGGCACTCCTGGGGCGGGTTTACGGGCAATGGGGGAGTGGTTTGTCCCTGTTGGTGGCGGGGGTGGCGATTTGGATGGGGTTGGTACTGCTGGAAGTCCTGCCCTTGCCGATGTGGGCGGTGCCGAGTGGGACGGGCTGGGGACAGGGCGGTTGGCGTTCCTACGGCTTGGGTCTGACCTTTGGACTGGGGGCTTCCCCCTGTAGTACGCCGGTTTTGGCGAGTTTACTGGCGTGGGTGGCGAGTACGGGCAATGTCCTGCTGGGGTTTGGGCTGTTGTTGGCTTATACCTTGGGTTACACGTTGCCCATCTGGGTGGCGGGTACCTTTACGGCAACGGTGCGGCAATGGCTCCGCCTCCGCCCGATTTCCCGCTGGTTTCCCCTGATCAGTGGGGTAATTTTGCTGGTCTTTGGAGTTTATACACTGTTAGCACAAGTGATCTAAGCGCAAATCAAATGTGAATGTCATTGTTACAGAACGTCAACAGGGCAACACCCGCTGAACGCACATTTTCCAGAACTTCCGCTGGGTAGCCCTATGTCCTCATGATCCAGCGTTTCACCTGCGAGTTACCATAGGAAAGCGATTCCAAGGGGAAAATCCGTGCGTAGTCATTGGTGTGGTCAGATTAGCTCAGCCGAGGTGGGGCAAGCGGTGCAACTATGCGGCTGGGTCGAGTATTACCGGGATCATGGCGGGGTAATTTTCTTTGACCTGCGGGATTATACCGGGCGGGTGCAGATTGTCAGTGACCCGGAACGCACGCCCGCATCCTACCCGGTGGCGCAACAATTGCGGTTGGAATCGGTGGTGCAGATTGCTGGTACGGTCAGCCAGCGACCAACGGGTTCGGAAAATCCCCGTTTACCCACCGGTGCCCTGGAAATCTATGCGACTGAATTGGTGGTTTTGAACCCCGTGACCCGTCCCTTGCCATTTTTGCCCTCCGGGGGCGATCCGGTGCGGGAAGAATTGCGTTTGAAATATCGTTACTTGACCATTCGTGGGGATAAATTGCAACAGAATCTCCGCCTACGGCATCAAGTGGTGCAATCCATTCGCCGTTATTTGGAAGACCGGCTGGGTTTTTTGGAAGTGGAAACCCCCATGCTCACCCGTTCTACCCCCGAAGGCGCGCGGGATTATCTGGTTCCCTCTCGTATTTATCCAGGGCAGTGGTATGCGTTGCCCCAATCCCCCCAGCTATTTAAGCAACTTTTAATGGTCGGTGGTTGCGACCGTTACTATCAGATTGTTCGCTGTTTTCGGGATGAGGATTTACGGGCGGATCGGCAACCGGAATTTACCCAATTGGACGTGGAATTGAGTTTTACTTCCATCCCAGAAATGTTGCGAATTAACGAGGAATTGGTCTGCCATGTTTTTTATAAAATTAAGGGGATAGAATTAACCGCACCGTTTCCCCGTTTAACCTATCAGCAAGCGATGGAATGGTATGGCACCGACCGCCCCGACACCCGGTTTGATTTGAAATTAGTCAATGTTTCCGATGTATTAGCAGACTCAGGATTTCGTGTCTTTCGGGAAGCAGTCCAAAATGGGGGTTTGGTGAAAATTTTACCCGTTCCCGGTGGCAATGAAAAAATTTCCAATGTGCGGATCAAACCTGGCGGTGATTTATTTAAGTTGGTCACGGAAGCGGGGGGCAAAGGTCTCGCCTATATTCGGGTGCGGGAGGGATTTGAACTCGATACGATTGGGGCAATTAAGGAGCATTTAACCGAGGCGCAAAAACAAGCCATTTTAGAACGCACCCATGCCCAACCCGGCGATTTATTACTCTTTGGGGCGGGGCCTGCCCATTTGGTGAATAAATCCCTGGATCATTTGCGGCAGTACCTGGGAAGAGAATTAGATTTGATTGATCCCCAAGCGGTTTCCCTTTTGTGGGTAGTGGATTTTCCCCTCGTGGAATGGAACCCAGAACAACAACGTTACGAAGCATTGCACCATCCTTTTACTGCCCCGCACCCGGACGATCTAGGGCATTTGGAAACCGCTAGAGCCTTAGCCTACGATTTGGTGTGGAATGGCACGGAAATTGGGGGCGGCAGTTTACGGAATTACCAACGTTCTACCCAGGAAAAAATCTTTAATTTGATTGGTTTATCCCCTGCTGAGTATGAAGAGAAATTTGGCTTTTTATTAGAAGCCCTGGAGTATGGCGCACCACCGCACGGGGGAATTGCCTATGGTTTGGATCGGTGGGTCATGCTGTTAGCCGGGGAAGATTCGATCCGAGAAGTGATGGCTTTTCCCAAGACCCAACAGGCACGGGATTTACTCACGGATGCGCCAGCGGCAGTTTTGCCAGAACAATTAAAAGAACTCCATGTGCGTATGGCTTCGCCACGCAAGCTATCGGAATTGCCAAAACCTCATGAATAAATGAATCCTTATCCCCCCGAATTTTTACAGGCGATTGACCAATTCAACCAGGGGGAATACTACGCCTGCCATGACACCCTGGAAGCCCTGTGGATGGAAGCGCTGGAGCCGGAACGCACGCTTTATCAGGGGTTATTGCAAATGGCGGTGGCGGGTTATCACCTGGGCAATGGCAATCAGCGGGGTGCCATTTTACTGCTGGGGGAGGGGTTGAGCCGTCTGCGCCGTTGTCAGGAATTGCCGCCTGGGTGGGATTTTGAGAGATTAATTCAGCAAGGGCAAAGTCTATTGGCTCATCTACAAGCGCAACATTCCTGCGAATTTAACCTACGTTTGTTGCCCCTATAATAAAAGATGCCTGCGGACGTGGCGGAATTGGTAGACGCGCTGGATTTAGGTTCCAGTCCTTACGGGTCAGAGTTCGAGTCTCTGCGTCCGCATGATCACATGGGGTTAAGGTGGCGGGAGCAATTCTTCAGCGCGGACAAATTCTTTGAGTGCCTGAATATCGGGATCAAACCGCCAATAGTCTTCAACTTCTTGACGATTGCCGCTGGATTTTAGCCGATAACTTTTATCCCCAATGCCGGTAGTGTTGAGGACAACCGTATAAAACGTGTCATTGTCACTGTCCGTTTCTTCTTTCAACTGTAGGGAAACTTGGTCTAAAAAAAGGGATTGCTTGAGGACAGTAAGTATAAAATATTTAATCAATAGAAGATTGTTATCGGTTTTACTCAAAATAATTCGTTCTCGATAGGGGGTACCAAGAAAAAACATGAGATTAAAAAAGTTCACTACAATAAAAAATATCGCTCCTAAAATATTACGATAATTATTCAAGTTAAGTTGATAGGTGGTTCTTTCGGATTTGAGGAATGTTTCCAAGGAATTTTTGACCTGGTTTGTATAATCAGAACTCCGCTCCCAATCCGTGACCCGCACTGTTTTAGAATTGTTGAGCACCAAACCTACTTGATAAATGGGATACTGACTGGCATCACTATAACCAATTGCTTCAGCTACAAACGCTCGCTGGACACCGCTCACTTTCTGGATTTGCCGGAATGCCCCCCAAAATAGACTGTCTGTAATTTGGCAATTAGTCAGGGTGGGTTCAATCTTTTCACAGCGAATGGAGCGGGTTTGGGCAATAATCCCCCCGCCTATCCAAAGCCATAAAAGACTAAAAAAAATAAATACAATCCATTGCCACAGCAAACCCAGA
Organism: Synechococcus sp. C9; assembly: GCF_022984075.1. Taxonomy (NCBI): domain Bacteria; kingdom Bacillati; phylum Cyanobacteriota; class Cyanophyceae; order Synechococcales; family Synechococcaceae; genus Synechococcus; species Synechococcus sp. C9. The sequence continues at coordinate 1,015,429 of NZ_JALAAD010000001.1, forward strand.
GAAAGCGTCTCCGCCACCAACCGCTCGCCATCGTAATGGATAATCTTCATATTTTTTTACTCCATCATACCACCGCCAATAATACCCTAGATTTTAACCGAATTTTTGGGCATGGTAATTGTAGCGCACCCCTATAGTACTCCATATTAAGGGCATCTCTAAAAATAGGTCGTACCCCGTCTCTGGTTCTCGATAGCCTGCGTGGTGTAGCCATTAATATAGGCATTTCAGGGAGATAATCTTGCAGTAGTGCTAATAAATAATATAGAGGTACCCTTAAATTGATTTTTGTACTTGGCGTTATGAATTAGTTAAAGATGCCCTATGTTCCTTGGGCAACTGCATTCATTGCTAACCAATTTGCCAGATACTGACGGCATTGTTGCGCCGATAAACGGGGGGACAAACGGGGCAAGGGAATTTCCTGCTCTCCCCGCACCAGGGTCAGCACGGGAATTTCGTACTGATATTTCTGCCACCATTGGGCATCGGTGGTGATGTCCCGCTCCGTTAGGGTGAAGCATCCCGGCGCAATCTCGGTTAATTTTTCCCGTAGTCCCGCACACAGGTGACAACCGGGTTTACCATAAAGCACGAGGTGGGGCAGGGTCATGATGTTGCCAATGGGTAATACAACCAAATTAACCGATGCGCTTTTGTGGGAGATTCTCCAGGAACGGCTCCCGGCGGATGAGGTGAATCAATTGGTCTGGGAGTATTTGGGGTACGAGTATGACCCCAGCCAGCAGACTTGGCGCACGGAGCGGGTGGCTTCCCCCTGGCGGGAGCGATTTCCCACCCCCCCTGATTTTATCCGGGATCGCTCGGCGATTGTCCAACTCACCCGCAGTATTCCCCCGGCGGCGAAACAATTACTCAAACAAGAATTAGGGTTCCCCGGCTACCAGGTGTCGGAACTCACCCCGGAGCGCACCCGCCGTGCCACGATTGTGAATTGGTTGTTGGGGATTCGCCGCACACACCCATGACCAGCCCCCAATGGCAACGACGGCATTTACTCTCCCTACAGGATTTGGCACCTTGGGAGTATGAAATTATCCTGCAAACCACTGCCAGTTTTGTGGAGGTGCTGAGCCGCCCCACGCCCAAGGTTCCCACTTTGCAAGGACGGGTGGTTGCCCTGCTGTTTTTTGAATCTTCGACCCGCACCCGCAACAGCTTTGAACTCGCCGCCAAACGCCTCTCCGCCGATACCCTGAACTTTTCCCCCGGCACCTCCGCCCTGAATAAGGGGGAAACCATTTTGGATACCGCCAAAACCCTGCTGGCGATGAATACCAATCTGATGGTCATCCGCCACCAGTACAGCGGTGTGCCCCACCAAATCGCCCAGGAGTGTGACCGCCTGGGTACGGGGGTGGGGGTGATCAACGCCGGGGATGGGCAACATGAACATCCGACCCAAGCCCTGCTGGATTTATTTACTTTGTGCAGTCAAAATCATGCAAAACCACCCAGTTTAGCCAGTTTGCGGGGGTGCAAAATTGCCATTGTTGGGGATATTCGCCACTCCCGGGTCGCCCGTTCTAATATCTACAGCCTGCGTGCCGCTGGCGCAGAGGTGCATCTGGCGGGACCCCCCACTTTGGTTACTAAGGAATGGCAAGCCCTGGGCGTACAGGTGCATTGGGACTTGGCTCCCGCTTTACAATCGGCTCATTTTGTCATGGCATTGCGCTTACAAACGGAACGGATGGAGCAACATTTTTTGCCCAGCCTGCGGGAGTACCACCGGGAATATGGCTTGACCCGGGAACGGCTCTCTTTGTGCCAACCGGGGGTGAAAATTCTCCATCCTGGTCCGGCGAATCGGGGGGTGGAACTGACTTCCGATGTCATGGATGACCCGGAGTTGAGCCTGGTGTCCCAACAGGTGAGCAATGGGGTGGCGGTACGCATGGCGGTTTTGTATCTCCTGAGTCGGGCGAAACTGACTGGTTCGTAGTAGGAAGGGCGGGGCTATCCTGGGTTATACATTTGCGATACAATGCCCCGTAAATGTTGGCGGTGGCGTGATGACAAGTTCCCTGGCTCCCATCACCACAGACCCATCCCTGAGCGGTCAAACCCATCCGGTTTTGATTTATCTTGCCCGTCTGAGTCCCGGTTCCCGGCGCACCCTGTCTGAGGCGTTGGAATTGCTTGCCCGGTGGAGTAGCCAAGGTCGGTTGGGACTTTGGGAATTTCCCTGGTGGGAGTTGCGGTATCCCCACACGGCGGCGTTGCGCTCCCGGTTGGCGACCCAGTATGCCCCGGCGACGGTCAACAAACAACTGGCGGCTTTGCGGGGGGTTCTGCGGGAATGCTGGCGGTTGGGACTGCTGACGGCAGAGGACTACCACCGCACCATTGATCTGCCCACGGTCAAGGGGCAACGGTTATTGCGGGGTCGGGTGTTGAGTGAGGATGAAGTCAATAAATTGTTAGCCGTTTGTCAACGGGAACATAGCCCTGCTGGCTGTCGGGATGCGACCTTGGTGGGACTATTGGCGGGTTCGGGACTGCGGCGGGCGGAGGTAGTGGCATTACAAATGCAGGACTATGAACCGACGGAACGTCGTCTGCGGGTGCGGGCTGGCAAAGGGAATAAGGACCGGCTGGTGTATGTGGCACCGGGGGCGGATGTGTGGTTAGAACGGTGGTTGCGGTTGCGGGGCACCCAAAGCGGGGCACTCCTCTGTCCGGTAAATCGCTGGGGGCAGGTGGTGGTGCGGGCGTTGACCGAACAGGCGGTGTTGCACATTCTCACCAAACGGGGGCGACAGGCGGGGATTGCGGCTTTTAGTCCCCACGATTTGCGCCGCACATTTATTTCCAATTTGTTGGATGCGGGGGTGGATGTGGCGACGGTGCAAAAATTGGCGGGTCATGCCAATGTACAGACTACAGTTCGCTATGACCGGCGGGATGAACGGGCAAAACGGGCGGCGGTGGCTCGGTTACAGATTCGTTTTTAATGTGGCGATCATATTTGAATTGTGAGTGAATAAAAGTTTAATACTCAAAAAATGAGGGGTCGCAGGGCACCGCCCCGCCCTGGTTCCGGCTAACTTGGCAATTCCCATAGACCGCTTGAGATTGCCATATTTATCTAATCCTTGCGGCTAGGGGACAAATTGGGTAGATGCCCGTTGCACCCGAATCTGACGGGTGGCGAGATTGCCATCAGCACGGCTACCGGTGACCGTCAAGGGGGGGTCATTTTGGCGGTAAAATACATTCCCAACCGCCGTGACCTCCTGGGCAGGAATGCGCCATTCCACCTCTTGCGCCCGCAGTTGTCCCCGCTGGTTGACCGCATCTACCCCCTGGGTGAGCCGCAGGACTTGATTTTGAAAATCCATTTGCCCCCGTCCCGCCTTCACCACCAACTGCTGGGGGGGATGGATGATTTGTACCGGTTGCAGTGCCTGGATGTGCCCCTTTTGCCATTCCCAATCTAGGGCTTCCCCGGTGATATTCAAAGCCGGTTTTTGATTGGTAACTTGGACGTTTTTGCGTAGTGCCAGGTGGTTGTCCCGCAGGCGAATCGTGGCTTCCTGCGCCTTGGCTTGTAGCTTGGGTTGCTGAAATTCCAGATTGCCTTTGAGAATTAATTCCTGTTGCTGGGGTCGCCAGAGCAGGGATTGGGTGGTAATCCGGGTTTTGTCTTGCAGATCAGTGGCAATTAGCCGTCCCTGAATGTCCAAGGTTTCCCCCTGTTCCAAGACCGTCGCCTGCGCCGTTTCCACCCGGTAGCGGGGTTTCCCCCGGTCGTAGATGTTTCCCACCAGTTTTTGCACCTGCACCCGGCGGGTTTTGGGGTCGGCGACCGCCTGCTCTACCTGCAATTTCCAGAGGATTTGACCATTTTTATCCACCTGTTGCAGATTCAAGGATTGAAAGGTGAGTTGCTGGGTCGCTTCCAAATTCGCCTCCGGCTCCAGGGGACGTTCCGCCACCCGACAACCGCTCACAACCAGTCCCAGGCTCAACCCCAGGGCACACCAGCCCCGCCTACTCCCCAGCACCGGGTAAATCCGACACCGGGCGATAGGTTTGGGGGCGATGGGATTTGCGGATTTCATCCCGAATGGACTCCAGGTCAATGTACCGATCCGACACATTGATTAAACTATCACTGGTCATGGAACGCAAGCTGACCACCTCCACCCGTACCCCCCGGTAGCTGACCGCATCCACCGCATAGGCTAAATCCCCATCCCCACTCACCAGAATCGCCGTGTCGTAGGAACCCACCAGGGAGAGCATATCTACGGCAATTTCCACGTCTAAATTTGCCTTTTTTGACCCATCCGGCAACTGCACCAATTCCTTGTAAACCACCCGGTAGCCATTGCGCCGCATCCAGAGTAAAAAACCCTGTTGCTTTTCATTGGTGGGGTCAACACCGGTATAAAAAAAGGCACGCAATAAACGAGAACCCGCCGTCAAGTAACACAATAGCTTGGTATAATCAATTTCAATATTTAACTGGAGAGCGGCATAAAATAAATTGGAACCGTCAATGAAAATCGCCAGTCGCCCCCGGTTTTCCAATACCTGTTGTGGTGTAAATAAGCCCATCGTATCCATGCCAGACATAGGATCATTCCTTGCTAAATGCCAAAATTATGGACTTTTTATTATGGGTTCCCGTGGAGCATTCCACAAGGATCACTCATCATTTTAACCAGGGAATTTTGCACCCCCTGAAAACCTTAGGATTTTATTACTTTTGGTATGCCAATCCGGGCAAAGACGGGTTCCGGTTGTGCCACGGGTTGCCCCACGGGTAATGCCCCCCACCGCCCGTGCCGGTCGTAGTCCGAGGGTGGGTCTTGGTCAAAATCAACTTCGTAGCCCAACTGCTGGTAAATGCGGGTGCTGGTCTGGGGGATCACCGGGCTGAGCAGATAGGCGGCTAACCGCACCGCCTCCAACAACCGATAGAGAACCGCCTCCAAGTCTGCCTGCGCTCCCGTTTTCGCCAACTGCCAGGGGGCTTGCTCATCGATCCATTTATTTGCCCGTTGGGCTAGAGCCAGGGGCAGACCACAGGCTCGGTGGAGGGCAAAGTGCTGATACGCCTCAGCAACCTGCGCCCCCAAATCCTGCCCCAAAAGACGCAAAGGGTCATCCGGGAGGACGTTCACCGGCGGGACTTTCCCATCACAATACTTATGCACCAATTTCAGGGTGCGGTTCAGCAGATTACCCAGATCGTTGGCTAAATCCGCATTCACCGTTTGGATAAATCGCTCCTCGTTAAAATCCCCATCTTTCCCCAGTTCAATTTCTTTCAAAAAATAATAGCGCAGGGCATCACTGCCATATTCTGCCACCAAATAAAAAGGGTCAATGATATTCCCCAGGGATTTGCTCATTTTCTGCCCATCTTTGGTGAGAAATCCGTGGGCAAAAATCCGCTTGGGCAATGGTAATTCCGCCGAGAGTAACATGGCGGGCCAATACACCGCATGGAAGCGCAAAATATCCTTACCAATTAAATGCACATCCACCGGCCACCAGGTTTTCACCGCCTGGGCTAAACTCGGTTCCTCCTCAACCTCTAGCAGGGCGGTTACATATCCCAACAGGGCATCAAACCACACATAAATCACCTGGTTGGGGTCAACGGGCACGGGAAATCCCCAGTCCAAATGCAGGCGAGAAATGGAAAAATCCGCCAACCCCTGGCTGACAAATTTTAATACCTCATTGCGGCGGGTTTCCGGTTGGATAAAATCCGGTTGGGACTGATATAAATCTTCCAGTTGGGCTTGATAGCGGGAGAGGCGAAAAAAGTAATTGGGTTCATCCCGCCATTCCACCTGGAGATGGGGGTGTAGGGGGCAAAACTGACCCGGTAATAATTCCCGTTCATCCTTAAATTCCTCACAGGCGACGCAATACCAACCCTGCTGTTGGTGCAGATAAATATCCCCCCGCTCCCACACCTTTTGAAAAAATTCCCGGACAATCACGCCGTGCCGGGGGTCGGTGGTGCGACTGAACCTCTGCCAACGGATGTTTAACTTCTCCCAAAGTGCCTGAAATTCCCGCACCATCTCATCGCAATGTACTTGCGGGGCGACTCCCCGTTCCTGGGCGGTGCGTTGGATTTTTTGCCCATGCTCATCCGTCCCCGTCACCAAAAGCACCTGATCCCCCCGCAGACGGGCAAACCGAGCGAGGGCATCGGCGGCCATCGTGGTGTAGGCACTGCCGATATGGGGGCGGGCATTCACGTAATACAAGGGGGTGGTCACACTAAACCGAGCCATGCCTACACAATTGGGAAAGAATTAGGAGAGTCGCATTTTTCCATGATAGAAGGATTTTACCTGCCCCCATGCCCCGGTTCATCTCTTATCCTGGTAAATGGGATTGTTATCCTGGATACCCTATGTCCCCCATTCAGGTTTACCTTTTCACCAGCAAGGCCGCCAGCCGGGAACAGATGCGGCAGTTGGCCCAACGGCTTCATACCCTGGGTTGTGGGGAGGAGGCGGTGCAAATGGTGGATGTGAGTGAACAACCCTATTTGGCGGAACGGTTTCGGGTGGTGGTCACCCCGGCGCTGGTCAAGACCAAACCGGAACCCCGGCAGGTGTTGGTGGGGAGCGACCTATTGGATCAACTGGAGTACTGGTGGCCCCGGTGGCAGGCGGAAAAATCCAGTCAACCGGCGAGCGGCAATTCCAGCCCCACCCCTGATGTGGCGACCCTCGAAGAAGAATTAACCCGTGCCAAACTCACCATTCAACAACTGACCGCCCAGGTGCAATTCCGGGACCAGGTTTTGGAACTGCTGGCGCACGACCTACGCAACCCCCTAACGGCGGTGGGCATCGCCCTGGAGACCCTAGAACTCACCCCCGACCGGGCGGATTTAGCCCCGCAACTGCTGCATCAAGCCCGCAATCAGGTGAAAACCCTGGATCGGCTGATCCATAGCATTCTCCAGGTGCGCCGCAACCAACAAAGCGCCCTGCAACTCAACCCCCAAGCCGTACATCTGCGGGAAATGATTGAATTGGTGGCGCAGAGTTTTGCCCCCCAGTTCGCCCACCGGAATCACCACCTGGAACTGGATGTCCCCGAACCCTGTCCGCCCGTATTTGCCGACCCGGATGCCCTGCGGCGGGTGTTGACCAACCTGCTGGACAATGCCTGTAAGTACACCCCCCCCGGCGGTCGGATTCAGATCAGCACCCTGCACAGCACCACCCTCAAGGTACAGGTGACGGTGGCGGACAATGGCCCCGGCATCCCCCCGGAGGATCAGGAGCGGATTTTTGAACCCAGTACCCGCTTGGAACATCAGCACCATGAGGCGGGCTATGGGTTGGGCTTGGCGGTCTGTCGGCAAATTGTCCAGGCGCACTACGGACGGATTTGGGTGGAATCCGCACCGGGGAGGGGCAGTACCTTTCACTTTACCTTGCCCGTGTACCGACCCTAGGGCAGAGGAGCAAATTGACAGATTTCCCCCAAGTTAGCTAAGGTAGTAAATGCGATTGCAATCCTGCCCCCATCGTCTAGTGGACTAGGACACCTCCCTTTCACGGAGGCGACAGGGATTCGAATTCCCTTGGGGGTATCCTAATCAAAATTAAATAGCTCAGCCATCTCCTTGGGGTGGTTAGACGCAGATGGGATGACCCAAAACCCTCTTCTGCATACGCCTGACCCAGTAGGAAATCACCTTACCAAAACGAATTTCATATTAGGAATTGCACTTGGATTGTGAGTAAACTTTTATACTTAATAAAATACTTAAAAAATCAGCGGTCACAGAGTATCACCCCGTACTTGGTTCTATAGAATCTCACTTCTCGTCGCCGGGCACCCCCGCCCTTGGTTCTGCGGATAACCCTATCTCCCAGGAGCAACGTCCACGTGGGATTTAGTTAAGCTGAAAGGGAGGTTTACGCTGTGGTGTCCCTATGGGTCATTGGGCTTTAGCCATTCCCAGTTTTGTGATCACCCTGAGAGAGGGGGTAGAAGCCGCCTTGGTGGTGGGCATTATCCTGACAGTTTTAGGACAAACCCAACGCAAAGACCTGTACCCCTGGGTGGGAGCGGGGGTAGTGGCGGGCGTGGGATTAAGCCTGGCGGGGGGGGGGCTGTTGGTGGTGGGTCTGCACCAATTGACCCAGATGCGCCCCCGGTTGCAGTACGGGGTGGAAGCGGGCTTGGAACTGGTAGCCGCCGGGTTGTTGACCTGGATGTTGCTGTGGATGACCCGGCAGGGACGGGGGATGGCGGGGCTGATCCGGCAACAGGTGTCCGAACAACGGCAGGGTTGGGGCATTGCCCTCCTGGTGCTGGCCGCCGTGGGACGGGAGGGGGTCGAAACGGTGATTTTCATCACTGCCCAGTTCCGCCAGGGGGGACTGCCCTTGTTGGGGGCGTTGGCGGGGGTGTTGGGAGCGGTGCTGGTGGGCTATCTGCTGTTTGGGCTGGGGATGCGGTTGCCCCTGCGAGCATTTTTCCTGGTGATGGGCAGTGGTTTATTGCTGATTGTGGGGGGCTTGTTGGTCAGTGCCCTCCTGCACCTGAGTAAAGCCCTGGCGGAGGCGGGGACGGGGCTGGGAATGCTGGTCTGGGATACCTCCCGGTGGTTGCCGGATGGGGAATGGCCGGGACTCCTACTCAAGGTGCTGTTGGGCTACCGGGATCACCTCTACCTCCTGCAAGTGCTGGTTTATGGCTTGTTTGTGGGTGGGGTCGGGTTTTTGTACTACCGCTCCTTGACGGGTGGTGTATCTTCCCCAGACCAAGGCTCTGCCGTCCAGGGCAGTTGAATGCGTAGCCATGCCCCGCCCCATTGGGGATGGTTGCTCGCCTGCACGTCCCCCCCATGCGCCACGACAATTTGGCGGACGATGGCCAGCCCCAGTCCCGTGCCGCTTTCCTGCCATTGGGCATCCCGTTGCCCTTGGTAAAATCGCTCAAACAGATGGGGCAAGTCGGCGGTGGGAAACCCCGCTCCCTCGTCAATGACATCAATCTCTACCCGCTGGTGAACCGCTTGGGGGGTAATCCGCACATGAATCGTGCCCCCCGGCGGACTATATTTAATGCTGTTGTCCAGCACATTGCAGAACATCCGGTACAGGCGCAGTTCATCCCCCTTCAGCCAGAGACAGGCTGGACCAAGGTAGTCCAGGGTGAGATTTTTGCGTTGGGCGAGGGGTTCCAGAGCCTGCCAAACCGTCTGCACCAGGGCGACCACATCCACCGGGGTGGGGTTGCGAACCGGACTACGTCCCTGCGCCACTTCCAGCCAATTCTGTACCAAATGAATCAGGCGGTCCAATTCCCCCAGCAGGCGGGTGACCCAGGTTTGCAGGGGCGGTTCTAGCCGTTGGTGTAAAGCCTCCGCCACCAATCGCATGGCGGTCAAGGGGGTTTTCAGTTCGTGGGTCAAATCCGTCACCCACCGTTCCCGGGCTTGGCTGAGTTCCACCAGGGTTTGCCGGTTTTCCAAAAACACCACCACCTGCCCCTGGGACAGCCGTTGGGCTGTAGCCCGCAGGGCAATGGGGAGGGGAGCGGATTCCCCCGCCGGTGGATAAAAGGCCCATTCCTCCGTACAGGGAGTGGTGTGACTGCGGGTGCGTTGGATCAGTTGGTCCAGTTCGTAGGAGCGCACCAATTCCAGCAGGAGGCGGGGTTGTTCCGGTTGCCAACGGTGTAAACTCAGCAACTCCCTCGCCGCCGGGTTACACAGGATCAGTTGATTTTCCTCATCCACCACCAGACAACCGCAGGGCAAACCTTGGATCATTTCCGCCCAGGCCAACGACGGGGGAGGCATCCGCCAGCGGCTCAACCCCCACCCCACCGCACCGCCCAGCCCCAGCCCGAGCAACAGCAGGCTCCATTCCATCACCCAAAGCGGTAGCCAAAGCCCCGCACCGTCAGGATGTATTCCGGGTGGCTGGGGTCACGCTCCAGTTTTTGGCGCAACCAGCGGATGTGCACATCTACCGTTTTGCTGTCCCCCACAAAGTCCGACCCCCACACCCGGTCCAGCAAACTTTCCCGGGACCAAACCCGGCGGGGATAGTTCATAAACAGTTCCAGCAGGCGAAATTCCTTGGGGGACAAATTCACCACCTCCCCCCGCACCGTCACCCGGCACTGTTGGGGGTAGCAGTAAATGTCTTTATAATGTAAAACAGTGGGTTGGGGCAGGTAGTTTTGCTTTTGCCGCCGCAGGAGGGCCCGACACCGGGCGATCAATTCCCGGGTACTAAAGGGTTTGATCAGATAATCATCCGCCCCCACCTCCAACCCCAACACCCGGTCGGTTTCGCTCCCCCGGGCACTGAGGATCAAAATCGGCGTGGCATTTCCCTGGCGGCGCAGGAGACGGCACAAATCCAAACCATTCACCTGGGGCAACATCAAATCCAAAACCACCAAATCAAAGGGGGGCAATGCCTGGCTGGGTTCCGTCTGGAGCAATAGCCCTAAGGCCGCCCGCCCATCCGCCACCGCCGTGACACAATAGCCTTCCTCCGTCAGGGAAAGCTGGAGCATTTCCCGAATCAAGTCCTCATCTTCCACCACCAAAATCCGGTTGGCTTCAGTTAATGCCACCGGTGCGGGCGCATCCGTCAGTTCCACGGCCTGCATGGGAAATTGTGGGAAAACACGTGCCCTTCCATCTTACCCCCAATTTCTCTCGATCAATCCCGCCGTTCCGGCCACAGGGGCAACAGCACCGCCCCCGCCAAAAACCCCGCCACATGGGCAAGATAGGCAATCCCCGGCATTCCCGGTTCCGTCGCCGCCGCCCGCAGGGTCTCAAAAACGATCCAGAATCCCAGATAGACCACCGCCGGAATACGAATCACCGTGATAAAAATTACCAAAATCAACAGGGTGTGAATCTGGGCGTGGGGAAACCGCACGATATAGCCCCCCATCACCCCGGCAATCGCCCCGCTGGCACCGATCAGGGGTATGCCGGAATGAGCCGTAACCCCCGCTTGGACAAAGGCGGCCACCGCCCCACACAGCAGGTAAAAGCATAAAAACGGCCCGCGTCCCAACACATCTTCCAAATTATTCCCAAACAGCCAGAGAAACCACATATTCCCCGCCAGATGCCACAGCCCGCCGTGCAGAAATTGGGAACTCACCAGGGTAAACCACTCTCGGTCAAAATGGGTAAACAATTCCCGGGGAATCACCGCCCAGGTTTGGATAAAGGGTTTTAATTCCGCCGCCTCCAATCCCACCTGGTAGAAAAAAACCACCACACATACCGTGATCAGCCCGTAGGTCATCACCGGGGTACGCCCGGTTGGGTTATCGTCGTAAAGGGGAAACATAGGAGTAACGGTGTCTGCCACGATTCGACCAGGGGAAGTATTTGCCCACGCCAGGGACTTTGACCAGGGCATCCGCCGGTTGCTTCCCCATTATGACCAGCTTTTGACCGCCTTGAGTTGGTGTGTGCCCCCGGAGGCGCAGCGGGTGTTGGACTTGGGGTGCGGCACGGGTAATCTCAGCGCCCGTATCCTCGAACGGTTGCCCCAGGTGCAGATCATGGCGATGGACTATTCCCCGGCGATGATCCAGCAGGCACAGGGGAAATTACCCCCAGCGCAAACCACCTTCATCACCGCCGATTTTGGGGCGTGGGCGGTCAACCCCCAGGATTTTCCCCCCATTGAGCCGGTGGATGCCTGCGTGTCCTCCCTGGCGATTCACCACCTGAGCGATGCCATGAAGGGGCAGTTGTTCCGGCAGATTTTTGCCCACCTGCGCCCCGGCGGTTGTTTTTGGAATGCCGACCCGGTGTTGGCACCCCATCCCCACAGTGCCGCCCTGTACCAACGGGTGCGTCAGGAATGTACCCCCAGCGAACTCATCCCGGAACGGGGCATCGTACACACCTGCGGCACCTCCAGCCAAGACCAGTTGGCAACCCTGGCAACCCAATTGGAATTACTCAGAGCCGCCGGATTTGTGGGGGTGGATGGGGTCTGGCAATGGTTTGGCGTGGCAATCTTTGGTGGCTATGTACCCGTCTAATCTGGGGGATTTTGCCCATTTGGACTGGGATCGTGCCGCCCGCACCGGCATTCCTGAAGTGGTGTGGGGGTTGGGGAAAACGCCAGAACAAATTGCTACGATTTTACAGCAAATGTATGAACGCAATGGTCTAGCACTGGCAACCCGGATCAGCCCATCAGTGGCGCAGGTCATTCAAGGTCAAATTCACAACCAATTAAGTAACAGTCCTCTGACCTATGACTCCCTGGGGGAAACCCTGGTGCTGGGTACGCCAACAGTACGCCATGCGGGGTTGGTGGGGGTGATTACGGCGGGGACGGCGGATCAAAAGGTGGCGCAGGAAGCCCTGGTCACCCTGCACTATCTGGGGTTTCAGAGCCAGTCCTTTCGGGATGTGGGGGTGGCGGGAATACAGCGGTTGCTCCAGCGGTGGGCGGAGATACAGCCCTGCGATGTGCTAATTGTGGTGGCGGGGATGGAGGGGGCACTGCCTTCGGTGGTGGCGGGGTTAAGTTCGGTGCCGGTGATTGGCGTGCCGACCAGTATTGGCTACGGGGCGCAGTGGCAGGGATTAGCACCTCTATTAACCATGCTGAATAGCTGTGCGCCGGGGCTGGCGGTGGTGAACATTGACAATGGGTTTGGGGCGGCAGTCCTGGCGGGGAAAATTCTGCGTTTGCTGGCTCGGCGGGGGGAGGGATGTTAAGATGAAGCCGCCTGGGTTGCTTGCTGAATTACTTGGGGGAAGGAACATGGCACCGACACTCTGGCAACGGTATCAGGACTGGTTGTATTACCACAGCGGTTTGGAACTGTATCTGGATGTGAGCCGGGTGGACAGTTTGACGCAGGAACTATATCAAGAACTCCAGCCGCAGTTCATCCGGGCGTTTCAGGATATGGCGGCTTTAGAAAGCGGTAGCATTGCCAACCCGGACGAGCAACGCATGGTGGGGCACTATTGGTTGCGGGACCCGGATTTAGCCCCCACCCCAGAAATTCAGCGGGACATTCGGGAGTCCATTGACCGAGTGGAGCAGTTTGCCCAGCAGGTGCATCGGGGGGAAATCAGGGCAGGGAACGGGGAACCCTTTACGGATGTGGTTTCTGTGGGCATTGGCGGTTCAGCCCTTGGTCCTCAGTTTGTGGCGCAGGCGTTGGCTCCCGTTCAGCCACCCTTGGGAATTCATTTTATTGACAATACCGATCCCGCAGGCATTGACCGGCTGGTGGCAACCTTGGGGAACCGTTTACGCACCAGTGTAATTTTGGTCACGTCCAAATCCGGCGGCACCCCCGAACCCCGCAACGGCATGTGGGAATTACAGCGGGTCTTTCGCCAGCGGGAATGGCTGTTTGCGCCCCAGGCGGTGGCGGTGACCATGCCCGGCAGTGATTTGGATCAAACCGCCCAACAGGAGCGGTGGCTGGCCCGTTTTCCCATGTTTGACTGGGTGGGGGGGCGCACCTCGGAATTGGCGACGGTGGGGCTGGTACCGGCGGCTCTGCAGGGGATTCCCATCCGGGAGATGTTGCGGGGGGCACGGGAAATGGATCAGGCGACCCGCATCGCTGAAGTACGGCAAAATCCGGCGGCACTCCTCGCCTTGGCTTGGTATGCGGCGGGGCAGGGACAGGGGCGCAAAGACATGGTGATCCTGCCCTACAAGGACAGCCTGAGTTTGCTCAGCCGCTATCTGCAACAGTTGGTGATGGAATCCCTGGGCAAGGAAAAGGATTTGGATGGCAAGGTGGTGAATCAGGGCATTGCCGTCTATGGCAACAAGGGTTCCACCGACCAACACGCCTATGTGCAACAGTTGCGGGAGGGGTTGAATAACTTTTTTGCCACCTTTATCGAAGTACTCAAGGATCGAGATGGTGGGGACTGGGAAATCGAACCGGGGATCACCACCGGGGATTACCTCTCCGGCTTTTTGCAGGGCACCCGGCAAGCCTTGTACGAAAACGGTCGGGAATCCATTACCATCACCCTGCGGGAAGTCACCCCCAAAACCGTAGCCGCCTTGATTGCCCTGTACGAACGGGCGGTGGGTTTGTATGCTTCGTTAATCAATATCAATGCCTACCATCAGCCGGGGGTCGAAGCGGGGAAAAAAGCCGCCAGTGCCATCTTGCAACTGCAACGCCAATTGCTGAAAACCCTACGGGAGCATCCCCACGGGTTAACTTTAGAAGAAATAGCACAACAGGTACAGGCACCAGCGGAAGTGGAAACGATTTACAAAATTTTGCGCCATCTCGAAGCCAACCAGCGGGGGGTGGAATTTATCGGTGAAAAGCATAAACTCGCTGGATTGATGGTGCGCCCCCAGGGGTAAAGGACTATTTCCAGTTGCGGTTGGGGGTAGGGCATCTCTAAAAAATAGGTCGCAGGGGCACCACCCCCGTTCTTGGTTCTGGAGAATTTCTGTATGCCTACGGCACGCAAGCTAATGCAAATCAAGTAGGATTGCTAAATCTGCCACTGGCGATAATAAATACAGTCTATTTGTCAATTAAAGGATGCAAAAAGCCTTGATTATTCTAAAATTTCAGCATGATTGACCTACGGTAAGTGGGGTTCAACTGTATCCCATAACTACTTAAAAGACTGTAAATAGAGGTGCCGTTAATTAAAAATGCCCGTTATTTATCCCCACAACCCAGGTGAGGGCTAGTGATTCGCTGTACCTGCACCCGTAATTCAGGCATGAGGGTAGCCACCTGCGCCCGGTGATAATTGTGACCATTAATGCGTACATTGGGGGCGGTTTTGCAGGCTTTCTGGCAACCACTCCCTTCCACAAAAACCCATTCTTCCCAACCCTGCGCGCGCACCATTTCGCTAAGTTCTTGCAATAATTGCACTCCCCCCTGCTTGCGGCAATTGCCCTTTTGGCAGACCTCGACCCGACAAGGCGGATGGGTGGCGGCCATGCTTTGGGCGAGGGTGGGCGGGGAAACCAGGGACTCCGTACCGGAAAACAAAATAATATCCGTAGCTTGCCAACTGTGGTCATGCCAACGTACTGCCACTTTTACGCCCATCCCCACCACCAATTCCCGCATTAGCCCCGCCCGCATATACTTGGGCAATTTCACCTGATACTCCTGGGCCCCATCCTGGATGCGGATAAACTTGAGCTTGCCCTTGCTCGAAGGCCAAAACCCCACAAACACGCCGGTGAAAATTTCCATAATGATATTTATGTGCAATAAACTTACCTTTAGTATAGGGGCAGATGACCCGGGGTCACAAGGGGATCACCAGGATGGTTTACCCTGGGAAACGCCGGGATACGCGACGCCGCTGGGATGGCAAAAATTCAGGTAATTCAGGCGGGATCGGTGCCCTATCCCCACGCCTGGGCATGGCAAAAGGAACAGGTGCAGGAACGGTTGGATCACCCGGAACTCCCGGATGTATTGGCATTATTAGAACATGAGCCGGTCTATACCCTGGGGCAGGGGGCATCTTTAGATTTTCTGCATTTTTCCATCGGTAGGATTGGCATTCCCGTCTATCGCACGGAACGGGGCGGGGAAGTGACCTATCATGGGCCGGGGCAGGTGGTGGGCTATCCGATTTTGCGCCTGAAAAATTACGGGTTGGATGTGCATCAGTATCTGCGTGCTTTAGAGCAAATTATTATCAATGTCCTGGAAAAATATGGTATTCCTGGGGAACGGAAACCCGGCTATACCGGGGTATGGGTGGGGGACCAAAAGGTGGCGGCGCTGGGCATCAAGGTACGGCGGGGGGTGACGATGCACGGGTTTGCCCTGAATGTGTGTACGGATTTAAGGGCTTTTGAGCGGATTGTGCCCTGTGGGATTCGGGGCTATGGGGTGGGAAATGTGGCGCAATTTTGCCCCGATATTGACCTGGCAGGGGTGTGCGAGGGTTTGATCCAGAGCTTTGGGGCAGTTTTGGGCGCAGACATGGAGCAGGGGGGCCCAATTTCGATAAGATGCTAAGGATACCCAATGGAGTTGTGGCATGGATAAGCAGGAAATTCTCACTGAAGTCCAAAAAATTGTGGCGGACACCCTGGATGTGGAATTGGAAAAGGTGACTCCAGAGGCGAGTTTTGCCAATGATTTGGGGGCGGATTCCCTGGCGACGGTGGACTTGGTGATGAAGTTGGAAGAGTCCTTTGATATTGAAATCCCCGACAGTGCCGCCGAGCAGATCACGACGGTACAACAGGCGGTGGACTATATTGCCCAACAGAAGGTAGCGGCGTAGGTTCATGACGAGTCGGGAGCGGGTGGTCGTCACGGGGCTGGGGGCAATTACACCCCTGGGGAATACGGTGGCGGACTATTGGGCGGGTCTGCTGGCGGGTCGCAGTGGCATTGGCCCGGTGACCTTGTTTGATGCCTCCCAACAGGACTGCCGGATTGCCGGGGAGGTGAAAGATTTTGACCCCTGTGCCTATCTGGAGCGGCGGGATGCGAAACGGATGGATCGTTTTGCCCAGTTTGGGGTGTGTGCCAGTTTGCAAGCCCTCCAGGATGCGGGGCTGACCATCACGGCGGCGAATGCCTGTCAGGTGGGGGTGGTGCTGGGGACGGGTGTCGGGGGTCTGCGGATTATGGAGGAGCAGGAGCAGGTATTGCTGACCAAAGGGCCCGGTCGCTGTAGCCCCTTTACCGTGCCGATGATGATTTGTAATATGGCCGCCGGGTTGACCGCCATTCACACGGGTGCCAAGGGCCCCAATTCCTGTCCCGTGACCGCCTGTGCCGCCGGTGCCAACGCCATTGGGGATGCCCTGCGTCTGTTGCAACAGGGGTATGTGCAGGCGATGATTTGTGGGGGCACGGAGGGTGCCATTACCCCCCTGGGGATGGCCGCTTTTGCCGCCTGTAAAGCCATTTCCCTGCGGAATGAGGAACCGACCCGGGCTTCCCGTCCCTTTGACCGTGACCGGGATGGGTTTGTGCTGGGGGAGGGGGCGGGGGTCTTGATTTTGGAAACCCTCAGCCATGCCCAACGGCGGGGTGCCCGGATTTATGCGGAATTGGTGGGGTATGGTTCCACCTGTGATGCTTACCATATCACTGCCCCCACGCCGGACGGGGAGGGAGCGATCCGGGCGATTGAATTGGCTCTCAAGGATGGGCATCTCCGCCCTGACCAGGTGAATTATATCAACGCCCACGGCACCAGCACCCCCGCCAACGATGTGACGGAAACCAAAGCGATCAAAAAAGCCCTGGGGGACCACGCCTACCGGGTTGCCGTGAGTTCCACCAAATCCATGACCGGTCATTTGTTAGGGGGTTCGGGGGGGATTGAAGCGGTGGCGACGGTGTTGGCGGTCTATCACGACCAGGTGCCGCCGACGATTAACCTTGACCATCCCGACCCGGAATGTGACCTGGATTATGTGCCCCATCAGGCTCGTAACCTACCTGTGGAGGTGGCGTTGTCCAATTCCTTTGGTTTTGGGGGTCACAATGTCACCCTAGCGTTTCGGAAATTTCGCACTTAGTATGGGCTGGAGCGAGCGGATTCGGGTGCTGGCTTTGGGGTTAATCCAACGGGACAACCGGGTGTTTTTGTCCCAAGGTTATGACCCGGCTCGCCAACTCACTTTTTACCGAGCGTTGGGGGGTGGGGTGGAGTTTGGGGAACCCAGTGCCCGTGCCCTAGAGCGGGAATTTTGGGAAGAATTGCAGGCGGAACTGCGGGATATTGAATATCTGGGTTGTTTGGAGAATATTTTTACCTACAATGGCAAGCCGGGGCATGAAATTATCCAGCTTTATCGCTGTGGTTTTGTTGACCCGAAATTTTATGAATGTGAATCCCTGCAATTCCAGGAGGGGGAACGGACTAAAATCGCCCGTTGGGTGGCTATAGAACCCCTATTAAATGGGGAATTGATCCTTTATCCAGAGGGATTTAGCCAGTATTTAACCCGCTGATTGACCAAAAATTCTGGTTGGAATAATAAGGGAACCTCTGTTTATTTGAACCAACCATAAATCCCCTTGTGGGAATGCCTATATTACCCAGAACCAAATACGGGGGCGGTACCCCTGCGACCCCTGTTCTCAATTCATTTAGGTTTACTGTAGCAATCTTACTTGCTTGATTAACAACGAAGAGAAATTCCCCAAAGCCAAATACGGGGGCGGTGCCCCTGCGACCCCTGCTCTCAATTCATTTAGGTTTACTGTAGCAATCTTACTTGCTTGATTAACAACGAAGAGAAATTCCCCAAAGCCAAATACGGGGGCGGCGCCCCTGCGACCTATTTTTAGAAGTGCCCTATATTTTTAAGTTTTGTATAAAAAACTCCCGACCTGCGGTTTTTTGGCTCAACTGACCGGCAGTAATGCCCGTTTAGGACCATGAATTGGGTCTTCCACAATAATGGTTTGCTCCCGACCTGCCCCCAGGGAAATGATGGCAATGGGCACTTCCATCATGCTCGCCAAAAAGTGCAAATAGTCCAACGCCGCCTTGGGCAATTCCTCTAAGGAACGGCAATGGCTGGTGGGGGATTGCCAACCGGGGAGGGTCTCATACACGGGCTGACAACGGGCAAACTGACGGCTACTATTGGGAAAATTGCGGGTGCGTTGTCCGTCAATTTCGTAGGCGACACAGACTTTAATTTCTGGCAATTCATCCAGCACATCTAATTTGGTAATCGCCAAACAATCCATGCCATTGATCCGCACCGCATAACGACCAATCACCGCATCAAACCACCCACAACGCCGTTTCCGCCCGGTCGTCGTGCCAAATTCTGCCCCCCGTTCGCACAGATGCTCGCCCACATCCCCATGCAATTCCGTGGGAAAAGGCCCCTCCCCCACCCGGGTCGTGTAGGCTTTCGCCACCCCAATCACCCGGTCAATCATGGTCGGCCCGATCCCCGCCCCCACACAGGCTCCCCCCGCCACCGGGTTGGAAGAAGTGACGTAGGGATAGGTGCCGTGGTCCAAGTCCAGCAAAGTTCCCTGCGCCCCTTCAAATAGGATATTGCGTCGCTTTTGGACTGCTTCCCACAAGACCAGCGTACTGTCCACAATGTGGGGTCGCAGGCGTTGGGCATACGCCAGATATTGCTGAATAATTTCCTCCGCATCCAGGGGCGGGCGGTTATACAGCTTTTCCAATACCACATTTTTCTGGGTAATCGTCCAGGTCAGTTGTTCCCGCAGTCCCTCCGGGTCGAGCAAATCCTGCACCCGAATCCCAGTCCGGTCCGACTTGTCCGCATAAGTAGGGCCAATCCCCCGCCCGGTGGTGCCAATCCGATGCCGACCCCGATATTCCTCCTCCGCTTGGTCAATCAGGCGATGGTAGGGCATGGTCACGTGGGCGGTCTGGGAAATCCAGAGGTTGTCCGTCGGTACCCCCAACTGCTCCAGTTGAGCCATTTCCGCCAGCAATACCTGGGGGTCAATCACCGTGCCACTGCCGATGATGCACTGGGTATCCGGGTAAAGAATCCCGGAAGGAATCAGGTGCAACTTAAACGTCTGCCCCGCCACCACCACCGTATGCCCCGCATTCACCCCCCCCTGGTAGCGCACCACCACGTCCGCCGAGGCACTCAGCAGGTCGGTAATTTTCCCCTTCCCCTCATCGCCCCACTGGGCACCAATCACAATAACGTTGGCCAAGGTCGCAATTGATCAAGAAACCACAAGCTTCTGATTGTAACATAGGGGTTGCTCCCAATCAAGAATTGCCCTTGAAGTCCTTGAGGTTAAATAAAAAGGGTACGCCGGTGGTATTGCCGCCCCCCATGACTAAAACTTGGGGCATTTGGGCACCCCCGGATTTCCAGGCTTCGATGGCTTCTTTTTGCAGTACCAATTCCCCCCCTTGGGCCCGCAGGGTTTCGGCGAGCAACCGCTGGGCTTCCGCTTTCCCCCGGGCCCGGTTAACTTCCGCCTGGGCTTCCTGTTCCGCCGCTTGGGCCACATACACCGCCCGTTGGGCCTGCTGTTCGGCGATTTGTTTTTCTTCCACCGCCCGGGCAAATTCCGGTGAGAAATTCAAATCCACCACACTCGTATCCAGGACGATGATGCCGTATTTTTCCAAGCGACTTTGCAGGGCACTATCAAAATCATTTTTGAGCAATTCCCGCTGGGTAATGGATTCCTCGGCGGTGCGGCGGGCGGCGGCCACCTTGAAGGATTCCTGGGTCTGGGGGGCAATGATTTTCGCCACGATATTGGCTAGGGAACCCTGGGTACGGCGAATTTCCACCACCCGTTGGGGGTCGAGCCGGAAGTTGATGGCAAATCGCCCGGTCAGGTCCTGTAAATCCTTGGTGGCACTTTGCGCCGGGACTTCAAATTTTTGCACCGTCACATCATAGACATCCACCTGGGAAATCAAGGGGGGTTTGAGGTGTATCCCCTCCAAAAGTGCCCCGTCCTGGGATTTGCCCAAAATACTCAGCACTCCCGCTTCCCCGGGGTTGATGATCACATAGGAACTCAACCCCAGAAACAAAACTAGGGCGAGAATCACACCACTGAATAAGTTAGATACATTTGGGGTTTTCACGGGGCAATCCCTCCGCAGATGACGCTCCTATTATTCCCCACCGGGAGCAGGTCAGGCAACCTGTACTGCATTTGACCCGTCGCTTGGGTCACAAACCCATAGGGTTATGTGCAGATAGAACCACTCTCAAATCAGGGCACCTCTGTTGAGGAAAAAGCAGGGGTACTGTAGATACTTGCTTCGTATTTTTTTTATTAAGATGCCTGGGGTTTATTGATTTTTATAGATACTATGCCAATATGATTGAAAACCGACCGAATATGGGGCGAAAATTCACAAATACCTCAGTTATGATGATAAAATACCATGCGACTGTTCCTCACTGACCCCCTATGGACACCCCAAGCCTGCTGTTATCCGGGCTGAATCCGGCACAACGTCAAGCGGTGCAACATTTTTGCGGCCCTCTGCTGGTGGTGGCGGGGGCAGGTTCGGGCAAAACCCGGGCGTTAACCTACCGGATTGCCTATCTATTGGAACATTACCGGGTTGACCCGCAACACATTTTAGCCGTTACGTTTACGAATAAGGCGGCCAAGGAAATAAAAACCCGGATTGAGGATTTACTTGCCCAGCGTTTAGCCAAACAGTCCGGTCAGGAATTTGCCCAGCTATCGGGGGTGGAACAAAATCAATTGCGCTCCCAGATTTATCGCCAGGTGACCCGGCATCTCTGGATGGGGACGTTTCATAGTTTATGTGGTCGCCTCCTGCGTTACGACATTGAAAAATATCAGGATGAACAGGGGCGAAAATGGACGAAAAATTTTACGATTTTGGATGAGGGTGAGGCGCAAACTCTGATCAAGCAGATTACCCAAAAAGATATGAATTTAGATGAGAAACGTTTTGATCCCCGGCAGGTACGTTATACCATTAGTCGCATCAAAAACCAGGGGAAATCCCCCAGCCAATACGAGCGGGAAGAACCGAATTATCGGGGGCGGGTGATTGCGGAAGTGTACAGCCGCTATCAACAGGAACTCGCTAAGAATAATAGCCTGGATTTTGACGATTTACTGCTGGTGCCCGTGCGGTTATTTCAACAGAATGAACAGATTTTAGCCTACTGGCATCAACAGTTTCGCCACATTGCGGTGGATGAATATCAGGATACCAACCATACCCAGTATGAATTAATCCGTTTATTGACCACCAATGGGCAGGCAGTACGGGATATTTCCTGGGAAAACCGTTCCATTTTTGTGGTGGGCGATGCGGATCAATCCATCTATCGCTTCCGGGGCGCAGATTTTACGATTTTAATGAATTTTCAAAACGATTTTGGGGACCGCTTGCCGGATGATGACACCCGCACGATGGTGAAATTAGAACAAAATTATCGCTCGGTTGCCAACATTTTAACAGCCGCCAACCATCTGATTCAACACAACCAGGAACGGATTGATAAAATACTGCGTCCAACCCACGGTGCCGGGGACAAAATCCTCACCTTTGAAGCGACGGATGAGCGGGACGAAGCGGATTATATCCTGCAAAAGTTACGGCATTTACGCCAGAAAAATCCCCACTATTCCTGGCAAAGTTTCGCCATTTTATACCGCACCAATGCCCAGTCCCGTGCCCTGGAAGAAGTGCTGGTGCGGGGGGATATTCCGTATCAGGTGGTGGGGGGATTGCGGTTTTATGACCGGAAAGAAATTAAGGATGCCCTAGCCTATTTACGTCTGTTGGTGAACCCTACGGATAATATCAGTTTAATCCGGGTGATTAATACGCCCAAACGGGGGATTGGTAAAACCACGCTCGACCAGATTGGGCAATGGGCGGAAGAACGTAATCAATCCCTGTGGCAAGTGATTGCCGGGACGGATGCCCTCACCCAATTCAAGGGAAAAACCGCTAAATCCATTCAGGAATTTGTTTACTTAATCGAACATTGGCAACAACAATTGGACAGCAAAACTGCCCCCGAAATTATCCAGGGGATTCTCACCCAGTCGGGCTACCGGCGGGAACTGGAATTGGAAGGCACGGATGAGGCCAACGAACGGTTGCAAAATTTGCAGGAATTGGTGAATGCCGCCATTCAGTACGGGGAGGAGAATGAAGACACCTCACTGATTGGTTTTTTGTCCAATGCCTCCCTGGCTTCGGATTTAGACCAGTTGGAGCAGGGGCCGGACAAGGTGACCCTGATGACCCTCCACGCCTCCAAAGGTTTGGAATTTCCGGTGGTGTTTATGGTGGGCTTGGAGCAGGGGCTGTTCCCCAATTTTCGCTCCCTGAATGACCCGGTGGCGCTTGAGGAGGAACGCCGCCTCTGTTATGTGGGGATTACCCGAGCCAAGGAACGGCTGTTTCTCACCCATGCCACCTCCCGCCGCCTCTACGGCAACCAACGGGAACCGGCGACGGCATCCATGTTTTTGGAGGAATTGCCCCCGGAGGTCGTCCGAGCTGACCGGGCAGGTTCCTGGAGCCTTCCCTCAAACCCAAGGCAAGCGACCCATCCCCGTTCACCGAAACCCTCTTCCCCCCGGCGGACTTGGAGTGTCGGGGATCGCTGTCTGCATCGCAAATTTGGGGTGGGGCAGGTTACCCACGTTTTTGGGCAGGCACCCCGAATTCACCTGGGGATTCGGTTTGAGAACCATCCCACCCCCAAAATGATTGACCCCCAGTTGGTGGAGTTGACCCCCCTGGAGGACTAGACGGTGGCGGCCACCGGGGCGGCTTCCTTGGCGGTGAGATAGTGGTAGGTCTCCCGCATTTTCAGCCCCACCAACACCTGAAACAGCCCAGTACCATTGTTGGAACCCGGATATTCGGGATGCTTGCGGAGCAATTCGGTCATTTCCCCGTAGTGCTGGGTGGAGGTATTGCTCAGGTGTTGCTCGATGTAGATCAATTCTTCCAGCCGGTCAAATTGCCCATCCACTTCGAGTACGGAAACCTGATGGCCGTAGTATTCATCCGGGCCATAGAACAGGCGAATCCCCGGGTAGGAACAGGTGAGTTTGCGGCCGCAGGGAATCCAGGTAATGGTGGAGCCTTCATCGAATAAATAGGCAGGACGAAAACCCGGGCGACCCTCTTTTTGGATCAACCGCACCCGCAGAACCTTCCGCTCCGTATCGTTGGGGATCAATTGGGTGGGTAAAATCTGAATCACCACATCGGCGTACTGTTTTTGCGGGTCAATGTACGCCATGAAATCCGGGCGGCGGGCTTCAATCGAACGGATCACATCCTCGTAGGTATGCCCCCGTTCCGCCATATCCCGTTGGATTTTCCAAGCGATTTTGACCGCATCATCCAGGTCTAAATAGACCCCAAAATCCACCAACTCCCGCACCCGCTCATCATAAAAAGGATGCAATCCCTCAATCACCACAATCCGACTGGGTACGATGGTTTCCGGCGGGTCAATTTCACCAGTTTCGTGGTTATAAATGGGTTTTTCAATGGCTTTACCCGCTTTTAGTGCTTTGATTTGTTCATACATTAAGTCGAAATTGTTCGCCTTGGGGTTGAGTGCCGTGACCCCCGCCGCCTTGCGCTGTTTCCGGTCGAGGCAGTGGTAATCGTCCAGACAAATTACGGTGAGCCACTCGGCTCCAAACAAATCCGTGAGACGGCGCAAAAACGTGGACTTCCCACACCCGGAGTCCCCCGCCACGCCAATGACCACAACCGGTTCTGAATGAGTGGACATGATTGTAGTGAAAATTACTGTTGGGTTGATCTTAACAGAAGGGGGAACGGCTCACAACACCAAATTTACCTACGGGGATCAGGGATTTCCTGGCTGGGAACGATGGATTTGGGAGGGAGTGCCCCCCATTGCCCCCAGGGGAAAGTCTGCTATAGTTTTAATTGTGCGTTACTCGTGCCTTCCTGACATCCCATGCCTGACCCGTGGCGACTAGCCAGCCTCTGGCACCTGGAAACCAAGCTGGAAAAACGGCGGGAATCCGACCCCGGTCTCTTTTGGCATGACCGTTGTGAGGGACCTAGTCCCTGCTAACCCTTCCCGTGGAGGGTGGTTGGCAGTAAAAAGCAGTAAAAAATTGCTCTTCCTTTTGGACTAGGAGGTATGGAGATGGAGCGTCAAGAATTGTTGCAGACGACCGTAGAAGCGATTGACATCAAGCAGTTTGATGTGGTGGGTTTGGTGGAATCCATGGCGCAAACCGCCTTTCAAGCCCGCAATCTGGGGCGAGCCGCCCAAATTTACGACCAGATGATCCAGGACCGGGAATGTAACATCATCCTGTGTTTGGCTGGTTCCCTGTTCAGTGCGGGTTTGAAGAAAGTGGTGTTGGATTTGGTCACCCACAACATGGTGGATGTGATCGTGTCCACCGGTGCCAACATTGTGGATCAGGATTTCTTTGAAGCCCTGGGATTTCGGCATTATGTGGGCGACCCCCTGGCGGATGACGAGGTTCTGCGTCAGCACCAGATTGACCGGATTTACGACACCTACATTGATGAAAATGAACTGCGGGTGTGTGACCATGTGATCGCCCAAATTGCCGATACGTTGGCACCCCGCCCCTATTCGTCCCGGGAGTTTATCCAACACATGGGGGCGTATCTGGAGCGGTATGGCAAGGATGACCAGTCGGTGGTGTTGGCGGCGTACCGGCATCAGGTGCCGATTTTTGTCCCGGCGTTTAGCGACTGCTCGGCGGGGTTTGGGTTGGTCTATCACCAGTGGTATGCGCCGGATCGCCATGTGACGATTGATTCGGTGCGGGATTTCCGGGAGTTGACCCAGTGCAAGCTGGCAAGTCCCTACACCGGGCTGGTGATGGTCGGCGGCGGCGTACCCAAGAACTTTGCCCAGGATACGGTGGTGGCGGCGGAATTGTTGGGTTTTGAAGCCACGATGCACCGCTATGCCATTCAGATCACGGTGGCGGATGAGCGGGATGGGGCACTTTCCGGTTCCACCCTGCGGGAAGCCCATTCCTGGGGCAAGGTGAATATGGCGACGGAACAGATGGTGTTTGCGGAAGCCACGCTTGCCCTGCCCCTGTTGGCGGGGTATGTGTATGGCAAGGGGAATTGGCGCACCCGTCAGCCCCGCAAGCTCGCCCAGTTGTTCCAGCGGCAGTTGGCGGCGGTTTAGGGGTGGTTTAACCAGGGCGGTGGGGAATCTCCGGGGGTTCCCCGCTCCTCGACCCGTCCGTAATGGGCGGTGGACGCACCAGTTACCCATGCCCACAGTTGATCCCCCCAGGAAAAATGCCACCATTCTTCGGGATGACGGACAAAACCGGCGTGTTGCATGACTTGATGGAGTAAATTGCGATGCACGCTGTACTGACTGTCTGGGGGGTAATAATCCGGCAGGGAGCGGGGCGAACATTCATCAATCGGGGCACCCATATCTATTTCCTGCCCACATTCATCCCATAGGGTTAAATCCACGGCGGCACCAGTGCTGTGGGGGGGTGGGGTAGCCGGGTCATCGCTGGGGACTGCCCAAATTTGATACACCTGCGCCCAGCGTGCCTCTGGTGAAAGTTCCGGCTGGGTTTTCAGCAATTCTTGATAGGTATAGTGCACCATAAATGTTTGCACAAAATTAGGACGATAGCCATCAAAGATACACAGCCGCCAACCGGGTTTAATCTGCTGTAAATAATCCTGGGCTTGTAATAATTTTGTTAACACACTTTGCCGGAGGGAGAAAGGGGAATGAGAACCGTAGGGCGCACCGAGTTGGGCGTAGGGGTGGGGCTGGGTTAAACTCACTTGCTCTTCGGGAATCAGCACTAAAGGTTCACCGCATTCCTGAATCGGGAGATAACGGTAGGGTTTGAGTCCAGGAGTCGGCATGAATTTAGGCGGGATTTAGTTCTAAAAAAGTGCAAATTTCCTGCCAGATAGCGGGTAAATCCCGTTTCAAACTATGGTCATCCGCTACCGGTACCAAGCGCACCCAAGGGCGGGTTTGGGCATAGGTTTCACTCACGGCAATCGGCACCACATCATCCAAGTTCCCATGAATAATCAGGGTAGGTACGGGGCGGGCTAATTTCCCATCATCATAGGAGCGTAAATCCACTAAAAAATCGTAGTGCAAGGGTAATTCTTTGCCTGCGCCGTAGTGATAAACCAGCAGGGTGCCCTGGTTTTGCCATTGTTCAATTTGCTCAGGGGTCATTTTTTCCTGCCAATACTTGAGCATCCCAAAGGCAGGCGCCAGGAGAATCATATGGCTAATTTGGGGATGGTTTTCTGCCAATAAAGCGGCGGTTAAGCCCCCAAAACTGGAGCCAATTAAAACCGTGCGGGTGGGGGGTAAAATGCTTTCAATTTGTTGAATTTGCCGGGTGAGGGTGAGGTGGGTAAAATCCCCCTGGTTCAAATCGGGAACCTGAATCGGAATACCTAAATCCGTAAATTTTTGCTGAAAAAATCGGGCTTTCCCCGAATTGGGGCTGGAGGCAAATCCATGAATGTAGATGACCGCAAATTCAGCCATTAGGACGTAGGCAGGGCGGGAGAATTGGGGGCTTCCATTAACCGTTCCAATTCAGGCAAGGGCAAGGCGGGTTGGCGGTTAAATAAAACCATCGTGGTGGTGAGATTTTCCGTGAATCCCAACCGTTCGTAAAACCCCTGTTGACTGCTGGTCATCAGATACACCCGTTCCACTTGGTTAATGCTGGGATGGGCGAGGAGGGTGGTCACTAGGGTGCGCCCCAACCCCTGCCCCCGGTACTCCGGGTGAATCACCACGTCCCAAAGCACCGCCCGATAGACCCGGTCGGAGGTGGCGCGGGCAAAGCCAATCAACCGTTCCCCGTCCCAAGCGGTCACCACCGGCTCACTGTGCTGAATGGCGGTCTCCAGGTCGCTGAGGGTACGTTGGCTCGCCCAAAACGCCCCAATGGCGAGTAAATGTTGCACCTGGGAGACATCTACTTTGTGCCGGTCGGTGCTGAAGGTAATGGTCATGGAGGTGAGTCGTTGACTTTGCGAAGATTAATTCAACCCTGATCGAGCATAACAGAAAAATCTTTGAGTACAAAAAAAGGGGGATGGCTCCCCCCACCGATATGCTTGGGTGACTCCCTAAAATTCCATCTGCGCCTGTACCTTTTCCCATTGGCGTTTTTTCAGCACCAGCATCACCTGGGCAAAGGCGACCGTTGCCAAAAATGCCATCAACCACTTCAACCGGGTGGGGCTTTGCAGGACAATTTCCCCTTCTGCTTGCCCGAAGCCGCCCACGTTGGGATTGTTCGTCAAGGGCGCATCAGCACTCACCGTATCCCCGACCGCCACAATCAGGCTCGGTCCCGGCGGGATGGTTTCCTCCACAGGCGCACCGGTTTCCGGCTGAATCGTCACCCGATAGCCGCCCCCTTCCTGGGGAGTAATGGCGGTAATCTGTCCCGCCACTGGGGTGGTATAGACCGTGTTATTGCTCTTCTCGCCGGTCGGGTAAACCTGTCCCCGTCCCCGATTGCCGCCCAGGTACACCGGATACTTGAAGAAATGCACATTCTTGTTGGTCGCCGGGTCGGGGGAGAGGATGGGAAACACAATTTCCTGGTACTGGTCCCCCGGCAAAGGCCCCACCAGCAGGATATTGTCCTTATCTTCGCTGTAGGGTTGGTAATAAATGCCTTCAATCTTTTCCTTCATTTCCGGCGGGATGCGGTCCTCCGGTGCCAGGGTAAACCCCTCCGGCAAAATCACCACCGCCCCCACATTCAACGGTCCAGTACTGCCATCCGCATACACCTGTGGCACGCTGGTATCGTAGGGAATCTTCACCTTCGCCTCAAAGACCTGGTTGGGTAAAACCGCCTGGGGCAATTCCAACCGCACCGGTTTCTGGGCGAGATGGCAGTTGGCGCAGACGATCCGCCCGGTAGCTTCCCGGGGATTTTCATAAGCCTGTTGCGCCCAGAAAGGATAGGCATGGGCAGGGGCGGGGGTCAAAGCCCACAGGAGCCATATCCCCAAAACCATTACTGCCAGCCGAGTTAAAGAAAAATTGGGTTTCATAGTGTGATGATGACCTAAAAAAGGGTTAAGTCCACCAGGGCTTTTGCCCCGTGCGAAAATCCGTCTCCGTCCAGGTGGTAAAGAGTACCTTGTCGTCCTCCGTGACCTGGGCTTTCACCAACGCCAGGGACAAGGGGGCAGGGCCACGCACCACTTTCCCGGTTTTGTCGTACTGGGAACCATGACAGGGGCAAATGAATTTGTTTTCGCTGGCATTCCAGGGCACCACGCAACCCAGGTGGGTACAGACCGCATTCAAACCGTATTCAGCAATTTGGGCATCTTCCGTGACGATAATATAAGTCGGGTCACCCTTGGGGCCTTGGGCCAGGGAACGGTCGCCGGGGGGATGGGTTTTCAGGTATTCATCCACCTTGATGTCATTTCCCAGGGCGTCCTTGGCAATGATGCCGCCCCCGGCTGAACCCCCGGAACCCGCCGGGATAAAAAAGCTGACAAAGGGATAAAGGGCGGCCAAGGCGGTGGCCGTCAATCCCCCGGTCATTAACAAATTCATGAATTGGCGGCGACCCATATCGGGTACATCGGCACTGCTAGAGACGGAAGCCATGGCAGGAATCCTGAGAAGGTACGTTATATTTGGACACACGCATCTTAGTCTATCACCTGGGGAACCGCCATCGCCGTTGTCCCATCCACAATACCGCCCCAGTCACCAGTCCCAGGGCAAACCCCAGGGTCAACACCCAGCCAAAGGGGAGGGGAATGGATTGCCAAAACAACCAGCGCAGGTTGACCAAAGTAGCATTTTGTACAGAGAATAAGGCGGTAAATAACAGTCCCAAAGCCAATAAAATCGAGATAACAATAGCAACCACGATTTGCGAATCCTTCGGAGGTGCCGGGAATTTTTAGGGATAATTTTGACTTGAAATCCTGGGAACAGACAGATTATAGCTTTATTATAATCATGGCTCGCTCCTAACCTTCGCTACCCTATCCCATGCTGTTTATGTTGCCAATCCTTGCCCAGGCTACCCCAGCGCCGCCCCCGACCCCAGCGGCCCGGCGGACGATTTTCAGCCCCCAACCGGTACGGCCTTTGCCGGGGGTATTGGATGGTGTGCTGATGTTCAACAGCAACAGCCCGGAGGTGGTGCAACAGGAAGGGATTTTACTGTCCACCTTTCCCCCCCAGGGCAAACGCACTCCCCAAGCCCACCTAAATCTGCGGTTGTCGGGGCAGTTTACCCTGTTTGCCCACCATATCTTCCGCACCAACGACCCGGAGAATACGCCGACGTTGTTTTTGGGGTTCATTTTGTACAACCCTACCCAGGAGTACGTACGACTGAATGTGACCCAGGCGGCGAGTTTTTTGAGTACGCCAGAGGCACCGTTTGTGAATTTGCCCTCCTACCTGGACAATGCCCGGGGCTATGTGTTTTCCGGGCCAGGGAGTCGGGCGATGAATGTGGTCTTGCGGGGGGGACGGCAGAGAAATTGGCCGCCAAATCTCGTGTTGGCGCCGGGGGAGTACCGCTTGTTGGCAAATTTACCCATCCCTGCTCCCCGCTTACCCCGCACCGTGACCTCCCGTTTGCCCGTACCGCCGGAAATCAATCTGGCGCAGGGGATGGTGCTGGCTCTGCAAAATCCCACCCTGGCTCCAGGGGAGATGGAGGTGGTGCCGGAACCGAACCTTTATCCGTCTTCCAATGGTCGCTCTACCTTTGCCCGGTTGACCAGCGATGGACCGGTGTATGTGGCGAGTCTGGCTCGGTATGCCAGCCGTACTTGGGATGGTCGGGAACAAGTGCCCACCCTCCAGGACTGGGTGCAGGTGTTGGAACAGGGCACCTTGGCGGGACCCCGGGATATTCCCCCCACACCCCTCCATGCCAGTAATGCGGTGCGATTTTTCTATGGTCGGGTGGCGGGGGTGGCACAAGGCTCCCAGTGGTCAGCCCGGTTGACGGATGAGGCGGCGGGGATTGCTTCGGATCAACCCCAGCTGTTGACCATTCCCCCCCAGGGGCAGGCGTTTTCCTACGGGTTGAGTACCCTGAACCGGGGCACCTTCGGCACAGGGCAAATCCAGAGTGCCCCCCTGTTGGTACGTTATCCTGACACCGCCTATCTGGCGCATGGGAATTATGGGGTGCATTACGACCTGCAAATGCCGCTGTACAACCCCAGCAATTTCCCGCAGACGGTGGCGATTTCCCTCCAGTCCCCCCTCAAGGACGATGCCAATCGGGGCGGTCTGCAATTTCTGGAACCGCCAGAACCCCGGGTCTTTTTCCGGGGCACGATTCGCCTGCGCTATCCGGCGGAAGATGGCTCCCCCCAAGTCCGTTATGTCCATGTGGTCAAGTATCGGGGGCAACAGGGGGAACCCTTGGTGACGTTAAATTTAGCCCCCAAGGAGCAACGGCTGGTGGAGGTGGATTATCTTTACCCCCCCGATGCCACGCCGCCCCAGGTGTTGACGGTGCAGACCCTCAGCCCCAGCGTGACCCAAACGCCCCCCAAACCCAGCAACCCGGAACCTCGACCCTTGACCCAGGTTCCAGCGGCTACCCCAACAACCCTCAAACCTCGCTAAAGCCACCTGTCAGAACCCGTCCGAGCGAAATGGGGTTACGGCAACACCTCATCCGTAAGAGCGGGGCAAGCGTTGATCAAATCTCTGCCACCCGGTAGTGAATCCGCCAAGGGGCACCCCATTGGTTCCAGGTTTCTTTATTAAACGGGGGCAACCAATGCTGAATCAAGGTTTGTTCCAACCGTTGGCGAGGACGGGTCGCCCGGGGCACCTGCCAATCAAAAACCCACTGGATTTGGGTGTCCAATTGATAGCGGCGATGGTCGTCTAAATAGTAACTTAAATAGGTTTTGCAATCGTGATGCCCCTGCCACCGCTGGCGCAAATTCACCGTTTCGCCGATGTATAAAATCAACGGGGCGGCTTGGTCAATCACAAAATAAATACAGGGTTCATTTTGGGAAAATTCCCCCGGTACCCGAAAAAATTCCCCCCCCTGGGGCGTTAGGGAAAAAGGGTTGCGTAACGGGGATGGGCTGGAAGTAGCAAATAAATCCGTTTGGTGGCAGAGCCTGGGGGTTTGCCCCTGTTGGTAGGCAATGATTTTTTGTTTCCATTGGCGCAACCGTTCCCCATCCCAAGCGACGGGGGGTTGACCGGTAATGTAAATCCCCGGAACCGTCATGGCTCGCCATTGTTGGCGGTTGAACAAGCTAATTTGCTCTGCTTCAGCCATCCTGACCCCAGCCTTGACTTTGTGATATATTAAAGCAAACCGTGAGCCACCGGGACTGGGGGAAATTATGGTGTTGCTGATAGGGAATATCTTTCGGGGTCAATTTATTGATGTCATCGAGTGGTTGGACAATACCAATACCACGATGGTCTATCGTTTTGAACGGTTTAATAATGAAATCAAACAGGGGGCAAAATTAATCGTCCGCCCGGGGCAGATGGCGGTATTTGTGAATGAAGGTCAGGTGGCGGATGTGTTCCAAGAGGGGACGTATGAACTCTACACCCGCAACTTGCCGATTTTAAGCACCCTGAAAGCCTGGTCTTACGGGTTTAATTCCCCGTTTAAGGCGGAAGTGTATTTCTTCAGCACCCGGAATTTTACCAACTTGAAATGGGGTACCCAAAACCCAATCACCCTGCGGGATGCGGACTTTGGACCGGTGCGGGTGCGGGCATTTGGCTCCTACGCCATGAAAGTAAAAAACCCCCAGAATATGTTGCAACAGTTGGTGAGTACGGACGGGTTGTTCCAGGTGGATGAAATCAGCAACCAAATCCGCAATGAAATTGTCTCGAGTTTCGCTTCCTGGGTGGGCAGAAGCAAAATTCCGGTGTTGGATTTGGCGGCGCAGTACCGGGATTTGGGGACAAAAATTCGCACGGAAATTCAACCGGATATTGACCGGTTTGGGTTGGAATTGACCCAGCTTTTGATCGAAAACATTTCCCTGCCGCCGGAGGTGGAAGCGGTACTGGATAAGCGCACCTCGATGGGGATTTTGGGGAATATGAACCAATACACCCAATTCCAGGCGGCGAATGCCATCGAAGCGGCGGCGAATAATCCCCGGGGTGCTAATCCGGCGATGGATTGGGGGATGGGGATGGCGATGGCTCAGCAGTTAGCCAACAATCTGGGGCAAGCCAATAACCAACCGAGTCCGGCGACTCCCCCCCCGCCCCCCGGTGCGGAGTTATGGCATTTCTCCCGGAATGGGCAAACCTTTGGTCCTTTCCCGGTGGAACAGTTGCTCCAGCAGGGTTTGACCGCCGATACCTATGTGTGGAAAGCGGGGATGACCGCCTGGGTGAAAGTGGCAGAAGTGCCGGGATTAGCCAGCCGTTTGAGTACGATGCCCCCGCCGCCGCCGCCAGCGTAACCGTTGCCATTCAGCAAAATCCATGACTGCACCCCGGTCAGAGACCCCCGTCTATCACACCTGTCCCCAGTGCGGGGCGAAGGGGCTGGAATTTTCTCCCCAATTGCAGAAGTTGCAATGTACCTACTGTGGTTGGCAGGGGGAGGTGCCCAGCACGGAAGGGGAGATTCAGGAGCAATCCTACGAGGCGTTTTTGCGGAAGGCGGACAGCCAGCAGGTGACCCTGACGGCGCAGGAAATCAAATGTCCGGGCTGTGGGGCGGTGACCACCTTTGACCCCCAAAATGTGGCGGATGTGTGTGCGTTTTGTGGCACCCATTTGAATGTGCAACCCCAAACGAGCAACCCGATCCTTGCCCCCCAGGCGGTACAGCCCTTTGTCGCCAGTCGCCAGCAGACCTTTGCCCAGCTTTTGCAGTGGTTGGGTAAGAATTGGTTTGCCCCCAATGACCTGAAAAAATTGGCGCAACCGGAAAATCTCCAGGGGATGTATTTGCCCTTTTGGACGTTTGACAGCCATACCCGCAGTTTTTATCGGGGCGAACGGGGGGAATACTACTACGAAACGGAAACCTATCGGGATGACGAGGGGAATTTGCAAACCCGTGAGGTGCGCCATACCCGTTGGTACAGTGCCCAGGGCTGGGTGGAGCGGTTTTTTGATGATGTGTTGGTGCCTGCGACCCGTTCGGTGCCGACCCGCCGTCTGGAACAATTGGTGCATTTGGGCTATTCTCCGGCGGGCTTGAAGAGCTATGCCACCAGTTTTTTGAGCGGCTATCGGGTGGAACGCTACCAAGTACCCCTGCGGGAAGCCTTTGCCCAGGCGCAACAGAAAATGGATGCGGTGATCCGGGAGGATGTGCGGCAGGATATTGGCGGGGATGAACAACGGATTGAGAGTATCAAAACCCAGTACAATGCCGTTACGTTTAAGCATATTCTCCTGCCCGTGTGGATGTTTAGTTATCGCTATCGGGGCAAGTCCTATCAGGTGCTCGCCTGCGGAGTGACGGGCAGAATGTTGGGGGATTACCCGCTGAGTATCTGGAAGGTGGTTTTAGCGGTGCTTTTGGGGTTAATCGTGGCTGGGATTGGGTTATGGGCGTTCATCGAATCAGAAAAGGAATCCCCACCGGAACCGCCCCGCCAGGAACAAAGTTGGGCAACAAATATACGGGTATCTGCGGGTATCTGAAGGATGTATGATTGACCCATGAAAATTGCTGAACTATTCACTGACACTAAAATAGTGGTCAGGATACAAGAGAGATTGCCATCATTATTCCATCTTGCGGAACTGGAAAGTTCTCGCGGTGGAAATGTAGGGATGGAAGTTGGTTCAATTAGGGAAAAAATTGTCATTGCATTATTGATCTACAAGTTTGGCGAGCATAACGTTGAAACTGACATCCCAACCACTCAACCAGATGTAGATGTGAAAGTGTTCAATGAGCCAATCTCAGTAAAGACAATCACAGGAAAAAGTTTGAATGGGGTCAAACTTATTTGGACAGTTGATGAAAAAAAGGCTTCGGAGTTCAGCCAAAGCTATGCTCCAAGCTCTGATATGCTCCTGGTACAGGTGAACTGGAATAATTCGGGCTGGTTTTACTTATTCCCGAAATCTGTTCAAGTTGAAATCTTCAATCAAGTTGGATCACAAACTTATATTAAACTTCCGAAACCAGGCACTAATCCACGTGGAGTTGAAATTGCGGGAGAAGCTCTTCGTCTCCTTGCCAACCATCCAAAAAGTCTCAAAATTCCAATAAATTGGCTACGGGAAACGATTGACTATAATCCCTACGAACGATGGTTAGAATTGTGGCAAAAGGATTGACTATATGAGTAAAAGTTCAAAAACAAGTAAATTTGGTACCACGGCTCGCATCAGTCATGATTCCTCTGAATATTACAGTTCTAGGCTCTATGCGGAGTTATCACAAGATAATGGTGATCCCCCCGTTCCTGATCAGGTTTTCCCATCAGAGTATGAAAACACGATCCTATTAGGAACTTCTGAGAATATGCAAGAACTCCCGGATAACTCTGTCCACCTGATGATTACTTCACCCCCGTACAACGTAACTAAAGAGTATGATGAAAATCTGACCCTCAAAGAATATCTCCAGTTACTGAGAAAGGTCTTTACTGAAACCTATCGTGTGCTGGTGCATGGTGGTAGGGCTTGTGTCAATGTAGCCAA
The DNA here is from genome assembly GCF_022984075.1 of Synechococcus sp. C9. Taxonomy (NCBI): domain Bacteria; kingdom Bacillati; phylum Cyanobacteriota; class Cyanophyceae; order Synechococcales; family Synechococcaceae; genus Synechococcus; species Synechococcus sp. C9. The sequence continues at coordinate 1,050,636 of NZ_JALAAD010000001.1, forward strand.
TTTAGGACGCAAGCCATATATTCCCCTATCGGACTATATTTCGCAGATGATGCTTGAGATCGGTTTTCAGATGCGCGGGGAAATCATTTGGTATAAAGGCGCCGGGGCTGGTGTTTCTATGGCTTGGGGAAGTTGGTGCTCTGGGACTAATCCTGTTCTTCGGGATACCCATGAGTATATTCTTGTTTTTTCAAAGGGTTCATTTTCCCGTAAGAAGTCCGAGGGGAAGGTGGATACAATCACTCGTGATCAATTTATGGAATGGACAAAATCTGTATGGATCATGAATCCAGAATCGGCTAAAAAAGTTGGTCACCCTGCGCCATTTCCTGTTGCGCTACCCTACAGGCTGATTCAGTTATATACCTTCACGGAAGACATCGTTTTAGACCCTTTTATGGGTAGTGGTTCTACTGCCATAGCGGCTTGGAAATCAGGCAGAAAATATGTGGGTTACGAAATTGACCCAAACTACATAAAACTTGCTCAAGAGCGGTTAGCCGCACACACAGATCATCAGATCGAGCTTGAGATATGGAATTCTCACCCGACCTAAGCCGTCTGGAGTTGGGTAGCCGGACGCAGAGTGAGGGTAAAACAAGTTTGCCCATCTCCACTGGTGACGGTGATCTGCCCGCCCAGTCGTTCCACCAGACTTTTCACTAAAGCCAAGCCCAAGCCCGTGCCCCCGTACTGTCAATTGATAGAGGTATCCATTTGTTTCGATAAAATGCGAATGGCATAGGGGTCGCAGGGGCACCGCCCCCGTAAAAGAAGCACCTGCGGTGTATGGTTCTGGAGAATTTTTGTTTGCAAATCAAGTGGGATTGCTATATCCCTCAATTTGTGAACAGGCTGTATAGTAATTTCAAACAAGTTTGCGACATTCGCCTTTACCTGCAAACCCTCTCCCGGAAAGGAATAAAGCGATTGCCAATACCTAAAAAGTGTCGCATTCTAAAACAGAATGACTATAATTGATAGAGGTATCCATTTGTTTCGATAATGGGATATGTAAGTAACCCTTATGAATATGGGGTGATATTCGTTTAGATAATAGAATACAGAAGAAACTCCTATGGAAAATGGGTTGATATTTACTGGGATTCTGTCTAATTTGAAGACAGGTAAATCACTCCTATGAGGTACGCTAAAATGTCGCAACTTTTAACCGCCCTAAATGTTGTTGATTCATGTCCCACTCAAGCAGTTAACCACGATGTTTCTCTGCAAAATCGTCTCCGGGCTGCCTTGGAACACGCCCGCCGTGTGACCAGTATGTATGGGGAAGATCACATTGAAATTGCCCTCGCTTGGGAGATGGTGGCAGAACTGGAAAAAGCGCAACGACGTCAGACCCAACCCCGGCTGAGCAATTTTGAGTTGTATTGTTTGATGAATCCCGATGCTCCCGAATGTCGCATTTATGATTTGTAGGGATTTTAATTCCTGATCTGATGCGGTCGGAAGCTAATTTTTTCCTATGAGCCTGAGGGTTGCCTGCGACTTCTAGCCTAATGGCTCATATTTTATACCCATTGCAGGTTTTTGCCAATATATTCCTCATTGAAAGGGAAGGAGGTAGGTGTGGATTTCTGGTCTTCGTTTTTAGCGGATTTTGTTAAGCAGTTGCAGTCCCCGACGCTCAGCTTTTTGATTGGTGGGATGGTGATTGCCGCCCTTGGCAGTCAGTTGGTGATTCCCGAGGCAATTTGTCAGATCATTGTCTTTATGTTGCTGATTAAAATCGGTCTGACCGGTGGTATGGCTATCCGTAATTCCAATCTGACCGAGATGGTTTTGCCGATGGCATTTGCCATAGTGTTGGGCATTCTGATTGTCTTTATTGCCCGCTATACCTTGGCGCGATTGCCCCGGGTCAAAGTTGTGGATGCGCTGGCGACGGGGGGATTATTTGGGGCGGTGAGTGGCTCGACGATGGCGGCGGCCTTGGCCACGTTGGAGGAACAAAAAATTCCCTTTGAGGCCTGGGCGGGGGCGCTCTATCCGTTTATGGACATTCCCGCTTTGGTGACGGCGATTGTGGTGGCTAATATTTATCTCAACCAAAAGAAACGGCAGGCTACATCGGAGGAATATTTCAGCAGGGAGCCGGTGGCGGCAGGGGATTATCCCAGTACCCGGCGGGAGTATCTCAGCAAACAGCGGGGGCCGGTCGCGCATCGGGTGGAAATTTGGCCAATTATCAAGGAAAGTCTCCAGGGGCCTGCCCTATCAGCCATGTTGCTCGGCATTGCCCTGGGTCTGTTTGCTCAGCCGGAGAGTGTTTATAAGAATTTTTACGATCCCCTGTTCCGGGGTCTGCTTTCGATTCTGATGTTGGTGATGGGGATGGAGGCCTGGTCACGGGTGGGAGAATTGCGGAAGGTGGCCCAATGGTATGTGGTGTACAGTGTACTGGCACCGTTTGTGCATGGCTCCATTGCCTTTGCCCTGGGGATGGTGGCTCACTACCTGACGGGGTTCAGCCTGGGTGGGGTCGTGGTGCTGGCGGTGATTGCGGCTTCCAGTTCGGACATCTCTGGTCCACCGACTCTGCGGGCGGGGATTCCATCGGCCAATCCCTCGGCGTACATCGGGGCTTCCACAGCCATTGGCACACCCGTTGCTATCAGCTTGTGTATCCCGTTTTTCCTGGGGCTGGCGCAGTCCTTGGGTGCAGGAGCAAATTAGTGTTGGGAAAATCGTACACACTCTGTAAGCATTTTGTAAGGAGGTAACTTACATGGCTAAGCCAGCCAAAAAGCTCGTCATCATCACGGAAAAAATTCTGCTGAAGAAAATCGCCCATATCATCGAGGAGTCTGGGGCAAGCGGCTACACGGTTCTGGAAACCGGCGGGAAGGGCAGTCGCAATGTGCGTTCTTCGGGGCAACCCAACGTTTCCGACACCCACGGCAATATCAAATTTGAGGTACTGACCCCGGATCGGGAGATGGCTGAGAAGATTGCCGATGAGGTTGGCATCAATTTTTTCCTCAATTACGCAGGCATGATCTACATTTCCGATGCGGAGGTGCTGTATGGGCACAGTTTCTGTGGACCAGAAGGCTGTTGAACTAGCATCAACACCTCACTAATGATGATCAGAACCGGGTGATCCCCGGTTTTTTTTTAGTGCTATAGGAATCCTAACTGAATTGAGAACAAGGGTCGCAGTAGGTTCGTTAATTGAATAAGAGCGCCCTACAATAGGACTTTATGGGAACCCCTATTTATTTGCACCAATCATCAATCCCATCCTGGGAATGCCTGTATTACTCAGAACCAGAGGCGGGGGTGCCCCCTGCGACCGCTAATTTTGAATTTATAGAAGTACCCTTATAATAACTTTATAATAAATAAATTGAGGGCGCCTCTATTTATTACTATCAGTGGAAGATTATTTCGCTAAAGTGCTCATATTAATGGCTACGCCACGCAGGCTATCGAGAACCAAGACGGGGGCTACGCCCCTGCGACCCATTTTTAGCAGTGCCCTTGATGCTCAACCCCTAATAAAAACTTGGAGAAATTTACATCAATTTTATGACTACCATATTAGCCATTGAAACCAGTTGCGATGAAACGGCGGTAGCGGTCGTACAAAACCGGTGCGTTTTAGCGGAGGCGGTGGCTTCCCAAATTGCTCAGCATCAGGTCTATGGCGGCGTGGTGCCGGAACTTGCGTCTCGCCAACATTTGGAAGGGATTAACCTCCTCCTCCAGCAGGTGCAAAAGCAAACCGGGCTATCCTGGGGGGACGTGGATGGCATTGCCGTTACCTGTGCGCCGGGGTTGGTGGGTGCCTTGAATATCGGGCTGGCCGCCGCCAAGACATTAGCAGTACTTTATCAACGCCCCCTCGTGGGGATTCATCACCTGGAAGGTCACATTTGCGCCGCTTATTTGACCGAACCTACACTGGAACCGCCGTTTTTGTGCCTGTTGGTATCGGGGGGACACACCAGTTTGGTGGCAGTGCGGGACGGACAGACCTATGACCCCCTGGGGCAAACCCGGGACGATGCGGTGGGGGAAGCCTTTGATAAGGTGGCTCGCCTGCTGGGGCTAGGGTATCCCGGTGGCCCGTTGATTGACCGGCTGGCCCAAACCGGAAATCCGCATACTTTTGCATTACCCGAAGGTAAAATTTCCCTGCCGGGGGGGGGCTACCATCCCTACGACATGAGCTTTAGCGGTCTCAAAACCGCCGTGCGTCGTTTGGTCGAACAACTGCCCTCACCCCTACCGGTAGCGGATGTGGCGGCGAGTTTTCAGTACACTGTGGTGCAAGCCCTGACCCGCCGGGCGATTCGCTGTGCCTTGGCAGAGGGGTTGACTACCCTGGTCGTGGCTGGGGGGGTGGCAGCCAATCGGGAATTGCGGCAAACCATGACCACCACTGCGGCTCAGCACGGTATCCGGGTGATTATCCCGCCCATGAAGTACTGCACGGATAATGCCGCCATGATTGGCTGTGCTGGGGTATTGCGCCTCACCCAAGGACACCATTCCCCGTTGCACCTCACCAGTCAGTCCCGCCTGTCCCTCACGGAAATTAGTACTTTGTACGTTAAAGACTAGGAATAGCTGGGGTCGCTCAGGTAGGTGTAGCGGTTCAGGCTGTGTTCGTAGTGGGCAAGCAGGCGTTGGGCTTCATCCAGGGTAATGCGATTGGCTTGCAAAGCGGCTTCACTTTGACGGCGCAGATGTTCAAGCAAATCCTCCGCATCGTACTGCACATAGCCTAACACTTCCCGGAGGGTGTCGCCCTTGACGACGTGTTCGATGTGATAGCCAGCGGGGGACAACCGAATATGCACCGCATTGGTATCCCCAAACAGGTTGTGCAAATTGCCCATAATTTCCTGATAGGCTCCCCCCAAAAACAGCCCCAAGTAGTAGGGTTGCCCCGGTTGATAGGAGTGCAATTCCAGGAGGGATTTCACATCCCGCAGGTCAATAAAACGATTGATTTTGCCATCACTATCGCAGGTTAAATCCGCTAAAGTACCCCGGCAAGTGGGTTTTTCATTCAGGCGATGGATGGGCATGATCGGAAAGAGTTGGTCAATTGCCCAGGTATCCGGTGCGGATTGAAAAACGGAAAGATTTACATAATAGATGGAAGCCATGATATTGGGCAGGTCTTCGAGGTCGTCGGGAACGTAGTCCTGTTGTTGGGTAATATCCAGAATTTTTTGACAACATCCCCAATATAAGCGTTCCGCATCCGCCCGCTCCCGCAGGGTTAAATAACCCAAATTAAATAAGCTAATTGCCTCGTCCTTGAATTGGGTGGCATCGTGGTAGGCTTCCTGATAGTTATCCGGGCGGATTGTGCTGTAGGTTTCGTACAAATTCCGCAGGACGATATGGGCTGATTCCGGGGGGCTAGGTGGGACATCCCGTGGCACTTCCCCGGTTCCCAACACATCGAAAATCAACACGGATTGATGCGCTGTTAATGCCCGCCCACTTTCACTGATTAAGGTCGGGACAGGCAGGTTTTTCTGCATACAGGCATCTTTGATGGCAGCCACCACATCGTTGGCATAGTTCTGCATGGTGTAATTCACGGAGGCATAAAAATTGGTTTTGGAGCCGTCGTAATCTACCCCCAAACCCCCCCCCACATCCAGATAGCCCATCGGCGCACCCAAAGCCATTAATTCTGTGTAAATTTGCCCCGCTTCCTTGAGGGCATCCTTCAGCACCCCAATTGCGGAAATTTGCGAACCAATATGGAAATGCAACAGCCGTAAACAGTCCAGTAAATTAACTGCCTGGAGGCGTTCAACGGTTTGCAAAATTTCCGGTACGGTCAAGCCAAATTTCGCCCGTTCCCCGGCGGAATCTCCCCAACGTCCCACCCCTTTGGTACTGAGTTTTGCCCGCACGCCCACCACCGGACGAATGCCGAGGTTTTGACTGGCTTGGATCACCAATTCCAGTTCCGCCAATTGCTCCAAAACGATGATGGTTTCATGCCCCAACCGGCGGCTCAAAATCGCTGTTTCGATATACTCCCGGTCTTTGTAACCATTACAAATCAAAAGTGGTGCCGCCTGCGGTTGTCCCGTCGGCAGGGTGGATAGGGCAATTAGTAATTCCGGTTTGGAACCCGCTTCTAACCCAAAATGATAGGGTTGACCAAACTGCACCAGGGCTTCGACCAAATGCCGTTGTTGATTACATTTAACCGGAAATACACCCCGATAAACGCCTTCGTAATTGTAGCGGGCAATGGCTTTAGCAAAACAGGCATTTAGCCGTTCAATCCGATTCTGTAAAATGTCGGGAAAACGAATCAGTAAAGGTAGCTGGATATTCCGTCGCTGCAAGGATTGCACCAATTCAAATAAGTCTAGGGAACCGCCCCGTTCTCCCATCGGCGAAACCGTAACCCGACCGGCGGCATTAATCGAAAAATAGGGTTCGCCCCAGCCCTTGATCCGGTACAATTCCTCGCTATCTTCAATCCCCCAAGATGATGCGGGTGCGGTTGCCGGAACCATCAAACCTGCCTGTGTGGTCATGAATGCCTGTGCCCCCAATGCGGCTAACATCACAAATCTTACCGGTTCGCCGCTAAAATGGGGGGAACGGGTTGCAATGGGCGGAACAGGCATGCGTAAGTATTCCTACTGGTTTTTGGGGTGTGCCCTGGGGGTCGTTCTATGGGGTTGGGCGAGGGCAGGGCAGGCGTTACCGCCGGAATCCGCACCGGAAGCGGTGAAAACCTTTGTCCGTCAGTTGGATGAGGCGATGAATCAACGCAACCCGGATTCTGTACTAAATTTATACAGCAATAATTTTAGCCACGGGGACGGCTACAACCGAGAAGTTATCGCCAAATCCCTCGCTCGACTGTGGCAGAGATTTCCCAATTTGACCTACCGCACCGAGTTGACCAACTGGCAACCCCAGGGGCAGGGTTTTGTGGTGGAGTTGCAGACCCGCATCCAGGGCACGGAGACGCAAAAGGGACGGCAGTTTAATTTAGCCAGTATTTTGAAAACCCGGCAAACCCTGAGCCAGGGGCAAATCCAACGACAGGAAATTCTCAGCGAGCAGACCCAGCTAACTTCTGGGAAGGAGCCACCCCAGGTAACGGTGAATGCGCCGGAGGTGGTGGCACCGGGGCAACGGTTTGATTTTGATGTGATCGTCCAGGAACCACTTCAGGATGAGCAGGTGTTGGGGACGGCGATGACGATGGCGGTGAACCCGGAGCAATTGCTGGAAAATCCCCGCTTGAGTCTGGAGGTGCTGTCCTCTGGCGGTCTGTTCAAAACCGGGCAAGCCCCCAACACCCCCGGCAGTCAGTGGTTGTCGGCGGTTCTGGTGCGCCAGGGGGGGATTACAGTGGTCACCCGCCGCCTACGGGTCGCTACGCCATGACCTGTCCATTGGTGCAACCGGGCACCCTGGGGTTGGAGGTGACCTTACCCCCGGATTTGGATTGGACACACCTGCAAGATGTACTGCAACAGTATTTTCAACTCACCGAGTCCTGGTGGTCACCGGCAAGCCCAGTCCGGCTGGTGGCGGGAACACGGGTTCTGAGTACGGAGCAGTTGGCATGGTTAGCAGAATTATTACAAAAGCATGATTTAGTGCTTGTAAATGTGCAAACCGAGGTGCGGGCAACGGCGGTGGCAGGGGCAATGGCGGGGTATTCGGTGGCGCAGGGGGAGTTACCTGCCCAGGCAGAACCATTAGGGGCACCCGCTTTGTATCTCAACCATGCGGTGCGCTCAGGGGTGGAGGTACGCCATCCGGGGACGGTGGTGGTGGTGGGGGACGTGAACCCGGGGGGTTGTATCGTGGCAGACGGCGATATTCTGGTGTGGGGGCGGTTGCGGGGGGTCGCCCATGCGGGGGCGGGGGGCAATTCTCAACGGTTGATCATGGCGTTGGAGATGGCGGCTACCCAATTACGCATCGGTCGTTTGGTCGCCCGTACCCCGGCGCATCTGGCGTTTTACCCGGAGGTCGCCTGTGTGCAGGGGGATGCCATTGTCCTCCATCCGGCTCGGGATTTTGGCAGAACGACCCCTGGGGGAGTATTCTGATAGGCAAGCATAGCGGGTCAGGCATGGGACGGATTGTGGTCATTACTTCGGGCAAGGGGGGTGTGGGCAAAACCACCACCACGGCGAATTTGGGCATGGCGTTGACCCGGTTGGGGCGGACGGTTGCCCTGATGGATGCGGATTTTGGTCTCCGCAATTTGGATTTACTGTTGGGGCTGGAAAACCGGGTGGTGTACACGGCGTTGGAGGTGTTGGCGGGGGACTGTCGCCTGGAGCAAGCCCTGGTGCGGGACAAACGGCAACCGGGTTTGGCACTGTTACCGGCGGCACAAAATCGTAATAAAGATGCCATTACGCCGGAGCAAATGAAGCAGTTGGCAAACCTGCTGGCGGAAAAATTTGATTATGTGCTGATTGACTGCCCCGCCGGGATTGAATCCGGGTTCAAAAATGCCATTGCCCCGGCGCAGGAAGCCCTGTTGGTGACCACCCCGGAAATTGCCGCCGTGCGGGATGCGGACCGAGTCGTGGGGCTGTTGGAAGCGCATGGGATTCGCAAAATTGCCCTGATTGTCAACCGCATTCGCCCCCAGATGGTGCAGGCAAATAACATGATGTCGGTGTCGGATGTGCAGGAGATTTTGGCAATTCCTTTGGCGGGGCTGGTGCCCGATGATGAACGGGTGATCATTTCCACCAATCGGGGGGAACCCTTGGTGCTGGAGGCGAATTTATCCCTGCCGGGGATCGCTTTTCATAATATTGCCCGCCGGTTGGAGGGGGAAAAAGTACCGCTTCTCGACCTCGATGCCCCTTACAATACCCTTATGGGTCGTTTGCGCCGTTTCTTTAGCCGGTAATATGGGGTGATATGTCGGTACTGACTGTGATTCAAGAATTTTTAGAGCGTTTATTTCCCCGTTCCGGTGGTAGTCGCCAGGATGTGAAACGGCGTTTGCAATTGGTGCTTGCCCATGACCGGGCAGATTTAACGCCAGAAATGTTGGAAAAGATGCGCCAAGAAATCGTGGAAGTGATCTCCCGTTATGTGGAATTTGATGCGGAAGGGATGGAATTTTCTTTAGAAATGGATGAACGGGTCACCGCCTTAATCGCCAATGTCCCGATCCGGCGGGTGCGTAATGAAGTGCTGTAGTTGTTCCTCATGATCCGTTATTCCCTGCTGGTGCCGGTTTACAATGAAGCGCAAAATTTACCCCAACTGTATCAGCGGCTCCAACCCATCATGGATAGCTTAGATGGAACCACAGAATTGGTTTTGGTCAATGATGGGAGCCGGGATGAATCTTTAGAATTAATGCGGGAATTGCATCAGAAAGACCGGCGGGTTTGTTATATCAATTTAGCACGGAATTTTGGGCATCAAATTGCGGTGAGTGCGGGATTACAGTTTGTGCGGGGAGAGGCGGTGATAATTTTAGACGCAGATTTGCAAGACCCACCCGAATTGATCCCCGATATGATTGCCCTGTGGAAGCAGGATTATCAGGTGGTTTATGGTCAAAGAATCAAACGCAAAGAAAATTGGTTTAAGCGGTTTTGTGCCTATGGTTTTTATCGGGTGTTGGGGTATCTAGCAAGTGTGGACATTCCCCGGGATACGGGGGATTTTTGTCTTTTAGACCGGCGGGTGGTGGATGTGTTAAATGCCATGCCGGAACGGAACCGTTATGTGCGGGGATTGCGGGCGTGGGTAGGGTTTCGGCAAACACCAATTTTCTATCACCGTCCACCCCGATATGCTGGTGAACCAAAGTACACCTTCCGCAAAAGTTTGTCTCTAGCAATTAATGCTTTGGTTTCTTTTTCCCGGGTGCCTTTACGTTTGGCAACATACTTAGGTTTTTTAGCTGGATTGCTGGCTTTGATCATGTCTATTTTAGTAATTTACTGGCGATTTTTTGCCCCCGATTCTCCCCTCACGGGTTATTCATTGATTATTTTAACCATTTTATTTTTAAGTGCCGCTCAACTGATTACTATTGGCATTCTTGGGGAATATATTGGTCTGATTTATGAAGAAGTGAAAGCCCGTCCTTTATTTACAGTTTCAGAAGTGTGTGGTTTTGAATCTCAGGAAGTTGCACCATTAGCAAATGAATCCATACGGGTATGAGGCGATTCAGTTAAAAATTCACAAACCAGATTCCTCAACGCAGGAATAATACTAACCTCTAAGATTTGAGCAATAATAACCTGTTACCTGGCAAACTCACCGCCCAAGGGAACGGAGATTCTTTCTGGAGTTGCCATTTCTCTTTGAATAGTTCCGCTTGCAGATGGTAATCGTGGCTACCAGTGGGCGGTTCATGGAGTTTGAGATAGAGGGTCATGCGGTGGGGGGTTTCATTGGTCCATGCCACCCAGGCGGGGAACGTATTGGGTTGGTCGAGGTTATTCCCAAAGGTGAGGTGATGGGCACGGATGCCAATGTGCGTGTATTCAGGGGTGATTGGTTCGGCAATATGCAGGCTACACTGCCAGTCATGGGCGTAAACCGTATGGGCGTTGATGACCTCGATGGCAGAAAAATTTTTACACCCCGTGAGTTGGGCAATGGTCAGGGTACGAGGGTGAGCAAACACGGTGCGCTTGTGATCGCAGGCAATCACTTTTCCCCCAGACATCACCATTAACCTGTCGCAGACCCGATAGAGTTCCTCAAGGTTGTGACTCACAAAGAGGGTACAGCCGCCGTAGTTCGCCAGGGTCTGGATCAACTGCTGTTCCATCTGATGGCGTAGGTGGGTGTCCAGAGCCGAAAACGGTTCATCCAGCAAAAGAGCTTCAGGTTCCGTTGCCAATGCCCGTGCCAGAGCGACCCTTTGTTGCTGTCCCCCCGATAGCTGATGGGGATAGCGGTTCCCCAATCCCGATAGTTGAAAAGCCTCTAGGTAGTGGTGGATGCGTCGCCTGCGCTCCCGTGTGTCCAGGTGTTGGAGTCCAAAACCGATATTTTGGCTGACGGTCAGGTGCGGGAACAGGGCGTAGTGTTGAAAGACCAAACTGACCTTGCGCCGATGGCTAGGGACATGGATGCCCTTTTCCGAGTCAAACAAAGTGCGACCATTGAGGACAATGCGCCCGCAAGTGGGAGTCTCTACCCCAGCAATACACTTGAGGGTCATGCTTTTGCCCGAACCCGACCCCCCCAAAATTCCCAAACGCTCGGACTCCGCCTGAAAAGCCAATTGCAGGGAAAAATCGCCCAGGCGCTTGTGTATGTCCACCTCCAGCCCCGTCCCCTTGACCTTGGCAATGGGAACAGCCGGGTTTGCCCCTGCATACCGAGGTTGCGCCCTAGGAAACTTTTGGGGATGCCCTAGCCATAGATTCACCAAGGCAATCGCCCCAAAGGACAGCCCCATCATTGCCCCTGTCCAGAGCCACGCCTCCGCCACCGCCCCCGCCTCCACCGCGAAGTAAATCGCCATCGGCATCGTCTGGGTTTCCCCCCGAATGTTGCCCGCCAGCATGAGGGTCGCCCCAAATTCCCCCAGTGCCCTGGCAAAAGACAGCACTGTGCCCGCCGCCACCCCCGGCATGGACAAGGGCAAAAGAATCTGCCAAAAGGTACGCCAAGGGTTAGCTCCCAGGGTTTGGGCGACCGCCAACAGGCTGTGATCCACCTGCTCAAATGCTCCCAAAACGGTTTTGTACATCAAAGGGAACGCCACCACCGCCCCTGCGATCACCCCCCCGTACCAAGTAAACACCACCGAAAAATTAAACTGCGCCAGCCAATGCCCCAGCCAGCCATTTTTGCCAAAGAGCACCAACAGGATAAACCCCACCACCGTCGGCGGCAGTACCAAGGGAGCTAAAAAAATTCCCTCCAGCAAAGATTTCCAGCGCCCTCGATAGCCCAACATGGCATAAGCCGTGCCCAGTCCTAAAAAAAAGACCACAACGGTTGCCACCCCGGCGATTCTCAGGGAAATCCAAAAGGGCGAAAAGTCCAGACTACCCCAGTTCATCAACGCACCATGCCAAAACCGTACTTGCTGAAGACAGGGCGGGCGCGGGGGCTACTGAGAAACGCCACATAGGCTTGGGCGGACTTTTGCTCACGACTGGTGGACACCACCCCAATGGGATAGACAATCGGCGCATGGGAGTCCTTGGGGGCGACTGCCACCTGCCTGACCCGTTCGCTAATTTTGGCATCGGTCATAAACACAATCCCCGCATCGGCGTTACCGCTCTCCACCGTCGCCAGCACATTGCGGGCGGTATTGCCCAGCACCAGTTTGGGACGCAGTTGTTCCCAAATGCCCAGGGATCGCAATACTTCCTCAGCATATTGTCCTACAGGAACAGATCGAGGTTCTCCCATAGCAAGGCGCTTCACCTCATTTTCAGTCAATTGGCGAAAATCGGTCAGCTTCAGGGAAGAATTGCGGGGAACCACCAAAGCCAGTTGATTGCTCACCAGACTGCGGCGGGTTTCCGGGAGAATCAGACCCTTGGCTTGCAGGGCATCCATCTGTTTACTGGCACCGGAGATAAACACATCAATGGGCGCACCCCGCTCGATCTGCTGTTGCAAGGCACCGGGGGCAGTAAAACTGTACTTCACCGTGATCCCGGGATGGGCTGATTGAAAAAGGGGCGTGAGTTCTTTTAGGGCATCTTGCAAGCTACTGGCTGACCCCACCAGCAGGGTGACAGGTTCGGCGACCGCCCCACTGGGTAGAGCCAACTTCAGGGCAATGGTCAGGGCGAATGCCAAAAACAAGCAAAGTAATGGACGGAACTTTAAGGTCATAGTTACCAAAGATGATTATAGGGATAAGGTTTCACGATTCAGGGAACCCTTTGGTAGCTTACATAGCAAAATTCATTAATTTTCTCTAAGGGATTTATCCCAGTGAGAATTGCCCCAAAAATCCCTATTTAATTCCTCCCAAATCGGAACAGTTTGGGTGAATGTTAGGTTAACCAATCATGGTTTTTTCCTGTTTGAACATTGGGGAAAAATCGGGGCAGGGCTAAAACATTGCTGTTAGAGACACCAGCCCCTTTCTCCTCAACCTCATGCCTAATCCACTGGGGTAGAAACCGCCAGGTCGTGATGACGCACCCGCAGGATTTCAGGATGTTCCAAACAGTATTGTTGGAACGCAGTCATTTCCACAGGCGAGGTGTTTTCCAAGTAGGCGGCTTCGGCTTGCAGGTCTTCGACAAGTGCCCACGCCTTCACACAGGCATCACTATCAAACCCTTCAGCACTGCAAATAGAACGGGCATTGGCAATCGCCTGGGTCAGATTTCTAGCTAAGACCGAGGATTTGGGATTCTCCAGATAATCGCCCCGGTTGAGAATGTTGGTCAACGTCACCATCCCCAGCAGACTGCCTTGAATCACCGGCGCAACCCGGATGCCCGTATTCGCAAATAGGCGAGCCACATATTCCACTCCTAAATCGGGATTGACCGTGATGCAGGGTTTGGTCATGATTTCATGAATCCGCATCTTGTTGGGGTCTTTCCCATAAGCCACCACCTTGTAAACAATGTCGGTTTGGGTAATAATCCCATAGGCATCATCGGGGTCCCGGACATCCACAATCAAAGCCCCCAGCCCCTTCAGACGCATCAATTTAATCGCCTCAGCAACGGGAGCAGAACCTTTGACCAAGGGTACATCGGTGGTCATAATGTCAATGGCGCGTAACATGGTTGTTCTCCTTTTTGTAAAGATTGGCTAGGGTTGATTAATTCAACGATTGGGGCGCATGGGTGTAGCAATTTTTGGGACAAATACGGGAGCAAGCCTGACAACCAACACACAGTTCAGGGTGGATAATGGTCATCACTTTGCGTTCGCTTTCTTCCTCATCTTCATCCACAAATTCAAATTCATCATTCACCGCCTGTAAATGCAGAACATTTCTGCCACAGACTTTCAAACAGCGACCACAACCCAAACAGCGGGTGATGTCAATGTTTTGCACAAATTTGGGAACCCAGGTGGTGCCCCCTTGGGTCAATGCAGTTAAGTAAGCCATGATACAGTCCTCATCTGAATTAAGTGTTAGGGTACACAGGTCATTTCAATTCCAAGAACAAACATGAAACTGAGTGCACGCAATGTGTTCAAAGGCAATGTGAAAAAATTGGTAACCGGGATGGTTTCCACTGAAGTTACCTTAGAAATTGCCCCTGACCTAGAGATTACTGCTATCATCAGCAAAGCCTCGGCGGAAGGGTTGGGACTGGCTGAGGGCAAATCAGCTTACGCCCTAGTCAAAGCCTCAGATGTGCTGATCGCCGTGGATTAGGGGGATAGCGGGGGTAATGGCTACCCATTTCTGCCTGGTTCGCAAGGAAGACCATAGTCATTGTCCTCAAACGAGATAGGCTTCTTGGTGGGTGCGAAAGGTGCAATCGGAGCGGGGATAGGCAACACACAACAGCACAAATCCCTTTTCGATTTGCTCCTCATCCAAAAAGTTTTGATCGGATTGATCCACTTCCCCTTCGACGATTTTGGCAACGCAACTCGAGCAGGAACCGGCACGGCAGGAAAAAGGTAAATCAATTCCCTGGTCTTCAGCGGCATCCAGGATGTAAGTATCTTCATCCACAGGAAAAGTGACATCAAGGTTGCGTTTTTTGTTAATCAGGTGGACTTGGTAGGTGGTCATGGTTTTTACCTCTAGGAACTGGGACAAGTTTCTGGGGAAAAGGATTTGCCGCAACTACAACTGTCAGGATGCTGGAAGGTGAATCCACTGTTAATCAATCCCTCCACATAGTCCATCACCACCGCTTCTAAATAGGGCAGACTTTGGCGGTCAATGTAGATGGGCAAATCCGGGAAGGACTGCAAAACGTCATCCGGGTTGGCTTGATGAATGATTTTCAGGTCATAGGTGAAGCCTTTACAACCGCCGGGTAAGGCTTTGATGCGAAAGGCACGACCGGGTTGGGGCAAAAGAGAACGCAATTTGTTTTGAGCGTTGGCAGTGATTTGCATAGTCCTTACTCCTGAAAAAGATGGCTACAAACTGGACATTGGGGCTCCCGAAAGGTGCGTAGTTTTTGAAAATGGAGTGCGTTTAAATTCATCACGAATAGTTCTCCCAAAAGGGTAGGAGCAATGCCGGTGATGAACTTAATCACCTCCAGGGCAGTCAGACACGCCAAAGTGCCAGAAACCGCCCCTAGCACCCCAAAACCACGCCGATCCCAAGGGGGAAATTCGGGATAGAGACAACGCAGACAGGGAGTTTTTCCAGGTACGATTGTGGTCAGGTAGGCGGACATTTCATCCATCGCTGATTCCACGAAGGGTTTGCCCTGTTCTACGCAGGTTTGATTGAGTAAAGAGCGCTCCTCAAAGTTGTGGGCGCAACTGACCGCTAAATCACACTTTTCTATCAGCGACACCCGATTTTTTTCGGTCAAATACTCAGGAACCGCCTCAATCACCACATCGGGATTGATGGATTGCAAGGTATTTTTTGCCTGCCAAACCCTGGGTTTGCCTACCCAATCGTGGGTCATCAGCACTTGGCGATTCATGTCATCGAGGCGCAAATTCCCACCCCGCACCAAAATTAGTTTGCCGATCCCCGCCACCGCCAAATAGAGGGCGACGGTTCCCCCCAACCCACCCACTCCCGTAATCAAGACCGTGGATTGCTTGAGGGCAATCTGGGCTGACTCGCCAAAGTTGGGCAGTTGCATCTGGCGGCGATAGCGTTCCAGTTCCTGGGGGGATAGGGCGACCATCTGCGTTCCTCACTCTTCCTTGATTTCTGACACCAGCACCACATTGGGCTTGGCATCTTGGAAGACCTTGAACAGTTTCTGCTCTGGGGCGGAAGAGGACAAAAACAGTTCATAGGCGGCTTGCAATGCCTCACGATAGCGGTCGAGTCTTGTCTGGGGATCAAGAGTTTCTTGGTCAATTTCTGCCTTCAGTTGGGAGAATTTTTGCAGGATGTGCAAGCGATTCACATTCACTACCTTGGGATCGTAGGGCAGTGCCAGAAATTGAAAGAAATCCTCGGCATTGGTGAGTTTGTTGAATTCCTCTAGGGTGCCTGTCATGGTGTGCGCTCCAATTTTGCAAGCTGTTTTTTGAGGCAATCAATCTGGTGGAAAATCTCATAGGTTTGACTTGCCACCGTCATCAATTGCTCGTAGTTGGTCGGCAATCCCTCTGCGAGGTCATGTAAGTCCATCTTCATCTGTCCCGCTTTGCTATTCAGGCGACGAATTTGGCTTTTTAACTCCTCTACGCTGAGGTTTTCTACGGTTTGCGTCATGGCGTTTTCCCCCATCCTTTAGGCTTCAGCAACTTCGGGAAACTTTTGAATGAGGTCAACACCGGATCGCACGGCTTTTTCTCCCTCCTGTGCCAACTGCTCTAGGCTGGTAAAACCGAAGCGTTGGGCATCGCGCAGGGTGCGGGTAACCGCGAGGAGTTTGCCGCTAAAAACTAATGCCCAACCAAACCCTTCCTCATTCACATTGATAACAACCTGCATCAATTTGCCGGTTTGCCGTTCAATTTCCCTGGCAATTGCCCCATAGAAGTAGGTGATTCTGCCTTTGGTAACCGGATCAACCGGGGTATCTACGGGGATTTTGCGCTTCTCTTCTTTGCTGAGAATGTAGGGTTTGAGCAGTAGTTCATCACTCCAACTGCGATAAACGCCATAGGGGTCTTGGGCACGAATTTGAGAAACTAATGCCTGTACAAAAGTCGAATTGGTAACATCGGTAATCATAGGTCTTCCTCCGTAAATTGGGGTTTGAGTCCCAGGGCTTTGCGTAACCAAGGGGGTGGGCTGGTCTTTAGGGTGCTGACCAAACGATCCAGCAGGGCGGTAATGCTGTCCTCCTCCGATTGGGATTTGATGGGCGTGATGCCTTGATTGATCAAACGGGCGGCGGCACTACCCCCGATCGCTGAAACATAGACAATTTTGCAGTCCTGACAACTTTGCAGAAATTCCAATTTTGGCACCAATTTATCCTCGTTACCATCTTCCGCACTCTGGGGGAAGGAATGGTGTTCTACTAAGGCGTATCCTTGCGGCGAAACCTCATAGACGGATAGGGTTTCTGCCCAACCAAAATGGGCATTGATGTGTTCGCCGTCCATCGTAGCAAAAGCAACTTTCATGGTGGTTCTCCTAAGCAAAATGACACAATCAAATTCAATGGGTCTCCGCTTCAATGAGCAAATTCCCAAGGTCAAACAACAACTGGGTGGTTCCCCGATAACCCACATAGGAACGCAATCCATTGCCTAAGCGGTCAAAGATGGGAAAACCTAAACGCAACAGGGGAATTCCCAAGGTTTTGGCAATGCCAGCCCCCCGAGAATTGGTAATCAGTAAATCCGCTCCCTGGGCATGGGTTTCCAGGTCATGCAGATCACCGATAATCACTTGCTCACAGGGCAGTTTTTCTAACTGTGGGGAACGGGTGGGGGAAACCGCCACCTGGATCATCGCTCCCATACTCACGAGAAACTGACTGATGCCATAGAGCAAATCTGGTTCCAAAGCGAGGGCAATGCGTTTGCCGCCTAGGTAGAAATGGGTATCCAGCATGGCATCCAACAATTGCCTTCTTTGCCAGGGATACTGGGCAGGTACACCACAGCCGCTCCATTCCATCAGGCACTGAATTAGGCAATCGCTTGCCTCCAAACCCGTTACAGTTGGGAATAGTTTGTAGGGCACTTGGAAGCGTTCCTGCCAAATTTTGCCCGCCTGTCGCATGGATTCCCCGATCGCCAGCACAAACGCCGATCGCCCCGATACCTGCAATTCCTCCAGCGTTACCCCGCCCGTGGAAACTCCCTGATAGCTATCCGCCAGATGCCCATCCATAGAAGTAGAAAGGTCTGGGATGGCGATGGGAAGCAAGTGGAAATCCCGCACCAACTGCTTCAGGTCAGCCACTTCCCCAGGGGTCAAATCTGAGCCAATCAGCAGGGTAACTTGTCGGGTGTGCAGTGCGCCCTCTTGGGGAATGGTTTTGACGATCGCTTCCACCGCGCGGCTGTAGCCATCACTCAGGGAGCCATAGAAGTCTGGTGTATTGGCATAGACTACAGGAATGGGAAGCTCGCAGGTGCGTAAAATCCCCGCTACATCTTCTCCCCTAGCTTCCGAAAGCGCAGTGGAACATAACCCAATCAGTTTAGGGTGAGACTGTTCAATCAGCACCTTGAGACTCTGTTTGATATTGTCCTCACCCCCCAAAATCGTGGACACCTCCGACAGGGCGGTGGTCGCCAAGGGAATTGCCTCCCGGTAGTGGCGTACTAACATTACCTTGGCAAAGGCAGTACAGCCTTGGGAACCATGGAATAGGGGAATGGCTCCCTTAATTCCTAAGAAGGCTAACGCCGCTCCCAGCGGTTGGCTCAGCTTGAGGGGCTTAACCGCTACGGGTTTGGAAGTGACCATTACCTTATTCATCATCCACCTCCCATGGTGCTGGCTGGCGAATTTGCGCCCAGATGGGGCTATAGAGGGCATTAGTCAATTCTTGGGCGAGGGTAATCATTCCCTCATAACCTGCGTAGCCCTTATGCCGCTCTTGATTAATGTCTAGGAAAGGAATGCGCGCTTTCAGGGCAGTGTACTGGTTCCTGCCGCCAGCGATCAGCATATCTGCCTTGGTACGCCGAATGACTTCCAATAACTCCTTAGCTCCACCTCCCTCGATCGTGATGCCATCCGTCCCCAGTAACTCCTTAATGCGGGCTTTATCCTCTGCTGTGCTTTTTTTGGTACTGGTGGCAACCACCTTGATCCCCAAGTCCTGAGCGGCTGAGATCACCGACCAACTCTTCACTCCACCCGTATAGAGCACTATTTTTTTGCCCGCCAATTGGGCACGGTAGGGAGCGAGGGCTTGGTCTAACTTCTGTGTTTCCTCAGCAATGAGGGCTTCTACTTTAGCAGTGAGTTCGGGGTCTTGGAAATGCTGGGCAATTTGCCGCAGACATTGATTCATATCAGAAATGCCATAGAAGGAACATTCTATGAAAGGAATGCCATAGCGTTCTTGCATCTTGCGGGCGACATTTAGAAGAGCCTTAGAACAAATCACCAAATTGAGGTGGGCATGGTGGGCATAGGTAATTTCCTGATAACGGGCATCCCCAGTCATTTTTGCTAATACCTGAATCCCCAGCCGTTCAAAGAGAGATAGAACATTCCACATCTCGCCAGCGATGTTGTATTCGCCAATCAAATTAATAACAAACTTGCCCAAGGTAGGTGGTTCTCCCGTGCCGATGACATAATCGAGGAGCGCTTCCCCTGCCAAGCGATTGCCCAGATTTTTACTCCCCACAAACCCCGGTGCCATTACAGGAATGACAGGCAGATTGAGTTTTTCCCGTGCCGTTTTGCACACCGCTTCCACATCCTCCCCTGTCAGAGCTGGCACACAGGTGCAATAGACAAAAATGCCAGCGGGCTGATAGTTCTGAGCAATGTATTTGATGGATTGATAGAGGCGTTTTTCGCCCCCCATGATGATGTCCTGTTCACTCAGATCGGTGGTAAACCCCGTTTGGAACAGGTTGGAACCAGAGGACAAACTGCCTCGCCCGCCCCAAGAGTTTCCCGCACAGGCGATGGGACCATGTACCAAATGGGCGCAGTCCGTAATTGGCACAAGGGTAATGCTGGCACCGTCAAAAGCGCATCCCCCCTGGGCTGAACCAGGTTTTGCCTGTTGGGAACAACTGCGGTTCTTTTTGTCCCCGTGGTGGTGATTGTGTCCACAGGCAGGTTCCGTAAGTAATTGATTGATTTTGGCTTGTAACATCTCGACCCTCCTCCTATGGCTCTAAATAGGGAGTTACATCTATCTCCAACGCCGTGAGATAATCGAGGGCACGCAGACGCAGAGCTACCACCTCGTTATAGAGAGGATTGAGTTGGCACAGGGGCGGGATGTGAATCTTTTTACCTGCTACATAGAAGGTGCGCTCAAAGGGGCAACGGCTGGGGATCAACCGACAAATCCAGTGGGCGGTGCGGGAATTGGTCACCTGTATCCCATTGAGGGCTTGCCGCAAAGGATAGAGCCAATCTTTGGGAGTCTCAAAAACCAGGGTGTGCATAGGGTTCCCTCCAAGGGGTGTGGTGGTTAATCCCCATTCCCTTGTTCAGAGTTTGGGGATAACCAGTGAGTAATTAACGGATCAAATCAAAGGAAATGTCCGTTTTCGCAGGGATGATGGTCTGGCGATCCAGCTCATCTAAGACCGTATTCACGATCCAGTTGAGCAGGTTAATCGCTCCCTGATACCCCAGCGTGGGGTAGCGGTGTAGGTGATGGCGATCAAACAGGGGATAGCCAATCCGCACCAAGGGAGTTTTGGTATCTCGCCAGAGGTATTTGCCGTAGGAATTGCCGATGAGCAGGTCAACGGGTTCCGTAAACATTAGGGATCGCAAATGCCACAGGTCTTTCCCGCCCCAGACAGTAGCTTCCTTGCCGTTGGGATAGCTGTCCAGCAATGCCTTAGCTTCCGCTTCAAAGGTGGTATTGCTGTTGGTGACCACGATGTGTACGGGTTCCATGCCCATTTCCAGGGTGAAAGCCAGTAGCCCCAACACCAAATCCGGATCGCCGTAGATGGCAAAGCGCTTGCCGTGCAACCAGGCTTGGGAATCGGTCATGGCATCCACCGCCCGTCCCCGTTCAATTTCCAACTGGCGGGGAATGGGTTTGCCCGTGAGTTCCGAGAGCTTCATCAAAAAGGCATCCGTGCCCCGAATCCCAAAGGGACGCAGAACTTGGGTGGGTTGTCCCCAATCGGTTTGAATGAACGCTCTGGTCTTCTCAGTGGAATAGGCTTGCAGGGAAATCGTCCCTTCGGCATTCACCGCATCCCGGGCTTCCGCCAGGGTGGTCTTGCCGTTGTACATCACAAATTCCCCTTCATTGGGCGAATCGAAGGAGTCGGAATTGTCCGCCAAGATGGTGTGGGGAATGTCCATCAGGTTGAGGATGCGATCCAGTTCCCGATTGTTGGTGACATAGGTGTCAAAACCGGGGATGAAATTCCATTTGCCATTGGAACCCGTCTTTTCTCCCCCCAACTCGGTGAGAATCCCCTTGAGCATATTGTCGTAGCCCGTGATGTGGGAGCCGACAAAGCTGGGGGTGTGGGCATAGGGCACCGGGAACTCTTTGGGAATCGCCCCCTCATTTTTGGCAGTTGTGATGAATGCCCCCAAGTCATCCCCAATCACTTCCGCCATGCAGGTGGTGCACAGGGCGATCATGGTGGGTTTGTAGAGGGTGTAGGAATTCGCCAACCCCTCGATCATGTTCTTCAAGCCCCCAAAGACAGCGGCATCTTCGGTCATGGAAGAGGAAACCGCCGAGAAGGGTTCCTTGAAGTGGCGGGTGAGGTGGGTGCGGAAGTACGCCACACAGCCCTGGGAACCATGCACAAAGGGTAATGTCCCCTCAAACCCAGCGGCAGCAAAGATAGCGCCAAGGGGTTGGCAGGCTTTGGCGGGGTTGACGGTGAGGGCTTCCCGGGCGAAGTTCTTTTCCCGATAGTCCCAGCTTTTTGTCCATTCCGCCACCCGTTGGACTTCCTCAGGGCTGTGGCAATTTTCAAACTCCCGCTTGCGAGCAAACAACTCCTGATACTCCGGCTGGTGAAACAGGCGGGCGTGATCGTTAATCTTTTCGACATTTTGAGACATGACAGTTCTCCTGCTAAATGGGGTGATTAGGCGGTCTTCCAAGGGGCATTGACCAATCCCCAGGTGGGACTATTGAGCGCCAAGTCCATGTCTCTGGCGAAAATGGCAAAACCATCGTAGCCGTGGTACGGACCGGAATAATCCCAAGAGTGCATCTGCCGGAAGGGAAGCGCCATCTTTTGGAAGACATACTTCTCTTTGATGCCAGCGGCGATCAGGTCGGGCTTCAGCTTGCGGGCAAATTCCTCAAATTCGTAGGCGGTCACATCGTCGTAGATCAGCGTGCCGGGGTCGGTATAGTGGGTCGTGCGCTGGTAATCGTCCCCGTGCCCAAACTCGTACCCGGTGCCGATCACTTCCATCCCCAAATCCCGGAAGGCGGGAATCACGTGGCGGGGACGCAAGCCACCCACCATCAGCATCACCCGTTTGCCCTCCAAGCGAGGACGATATTTGGCAATCACCGCATCGGTCTGGGGCTGGTACTTGGCAATCACCTCTTCTGCCTTGGCTTGAATGGTCTCGTCAAAACGAGAGGCGATCTCCCGCAGGGAACGGGCAATCTCGGTAGGACCAAAGAAGTTGTACTCCAGCCAGGGGATGCCGTATTTTTCCTCCATGTGGCGGCAGAGGTAGTTCATCGAGCGATAGCAGTGGATCAGATTGATTTTTGCCCGATGGCTGAGCATCACCTCATGGAGGGTGCCGTCCCCAGAGAATTGGGAAATCACCCGCAGACCGATCTCTTCCAAGAGAATCCGGGAAGACCAGGCATCCCCCCCGATGTTGTAATCCCCGATCACGCTGACATCATAGGGAGAAGGGGTGAAACCGAGTTCTTCGTTGGGAATTTTCTCCGATTTGGAAAACACCCAGTCCCGCACCGTGTCATTAGCAATGTGGTGCCCGAGGGATTGGGAAACGCCCCGGAAGCCTTCGCACCGTACAGGCACAACGGGCTTGCCGATCTGTTTGCTCTTTTTCTTGGCGACCGCTTCAATGTCATCGCCGATCAGACCGATGGGGCATTCGGATTCGATGGTGACCCCTTGACTGAGGGGAAACAGGGTTTCCAGTTCGTCAATGAGTTTAGCCAGCTTTTTGTCGCCCCCGAAAACAATATCCCGCTCTTGGAAGTCGCTGGTAAACTGCATGGTGCCGAAGGTATCTACCCCCGTCGTACCGATGTAGTAGTTGCGGCGACCCGACCAGGAGTAGTAACCGCACCCCACTGGACCGTGGCTCAGGTGAATCATGTCTTTGACGGGACCCCAGACCACCCCTTTGGCACCGGCGTAGGCACAGCCCCTAGTGGTCATTACCCCAGGCACGGATTTGATGTTGGATTTCACGCCGCAGTCGGATTTGCCTTCTTCGGTGACATTCAGGTGCTTTTCCCGCTTTTTGCGCGACTTTTCAGGATATGCCTCGAGCACCTCCTTGATAATTTGTCGCTTTTCGTCTTGAGTGTATGTCATGGTATTGTCCTCTTGGTAGTGGGTGGTTCAACCCCTCCCCAAGGCGGGAAGGGGCTGAGATTGGGTTAGTTAGACATTGACCAGTTGCTTGCCTTGGTCTTGGGCAATCGCCTTTTGGTATTCCTCTTCGCCGCCGAGGATGCCGTATTCCACCAGCAGTTCTTCCAACTCGTCCATCGAAATGGGCGTGGGCACACTGAGGTTTTTGTTGTCAATGATCTTGCGGGCAAGCTGACGGTATTCCTCCGCCTGTTGGCTGTCGGGGGCGTACTCAATCACGGTCATGCGGCGCAGTTCGGCGTGTTGCACGATGTTGTCCCGGGGGACAAAGTGAATCATCTGGGTATTGAGCCGTTTGGCGAGGGTTTCGATCAATTCCAATTCCCGGTCCACCTTGCGGCTGTTGCAGATCAAGCCACCGAGGCGCACCCCACCGGAATGGGCGTATTTGAGAATCCCCCGGGCGATATTGTTGGCGGCATACATCGCCATCATTTCCCCAGAAACCACGATGTAGATTTCCTGGGCTTTCCCTTCCCGAATCGGCATGGCAAACCCACCGCAGACCACATCCCCCAACACGTCGTAGGAGACAAAATCAATGTCTTCGTAGGCACCGTTTTCTTCCAGGAAGTTGATGGCGGTGATGATCCCCCGACCAGCGCAACCCACCCCCGGTTCGGGTCCACCGGACTCCACGCATTTAACGCCCCGATAGCCGGTCAGCAAAACTTCCGAGAGTTCCAAGTCCTCCACCGTACCCCGCTCAGCCGCCAAGTGCAAAATGGTGGTTTGGGCTTTGCTGTGGAGCATCAGGCGGGTGGAGTCGGCTTTGGGGTCGCATCCCACGATCATCACCCGTTGTCCCAGTTCCGCCATACCGGCAATCGCATTTTGGGAGGTGGTGGATTTACCGATCCCGCCCTTGCCGTAGAAAGCAATCTGTCTGATTTGGTCCGTCATGGTCTTTCTCCTAAAAAATCCAAAGTGAGCAAAATGTGAAACCAACTAATGAATGTTGCCGATGGTCTGAAGGGGGGATAAATTCGCCGGGGGCGAGCGTTCCCCTGGGCTTGAGCATGAAGTGGGTAACATAAAACCTCCGTCAGAAGTGAATCAAAACTAAACCGCTTCTACCGTGAGAGAAGCCAAGACCTCCTGCCGCAACCGCTCTTCGATGAGACCTTTCAGGGTGTCTAAACTACTGGCGCAACTGCCACAGGCACCCTTGAGAATCACCAAAACCCGGTCATTTTCCACATCAAACAACTCCACATCACCGCCATCCGCCTGTAGGTAGGGACGCAGGCTCTCCAGGGTGGTTTGAATTTTGTTGATCTTTTGCAGATTGGTCATCCCGGCGGGGAAATGGCAACTCGCCAAAATGTCATCAATGACACTCAAACAGGAACCACAACCCCCCCCTGCCTTGACATAGCTCATCACCTGTTCAGCGGTGGTCAGGCGATTTTCCTTGATCACCTTGCGGAGGCGTTCCCCGCTCACCCCAAAACAGGTACAGACCAAACTGCCTTCATCCTCCTCATGTTCGGGAAGCGCAATGCCCCGATAGTTATAAATGGCTTTTTCCAATGCTTCCTGCCCCATCACCGAACAGTGCATTTTCTGCTCCGGCAAACCTCCTAAATAATTGGCAATATCCCGGTTGGTAATGGCGAGGGCTTCATCCAGGGTCAAACCTTTCACCATTTCCGTCAAGGCGGACGAAGAGGCAATGGCACTGGTACAGCCGAAGGTTTGGAATTTGGCATCCACGATTTTGTCAGAGGCAATCTCAATTTTGAGGTGCAATCTCAGCGCATCCCCGCAGGCGATACTGCCCACTTCCCCACGGGATACCGCATATTCGGGTTCGCCCTGGTCTTCAATCACGCCCTGATTGCGGGGATGGTAAAACAGCTCTAAGACCTTTTCGCTATAGTTCCACATGGTTGTTTCACCTCCTATTTGGGGACAACAGCTTGAGTGCGTTCTTCGATCCAGCCCTGATCCGCCGCATTAAAAGGAGAAAGGGCACGGAGTTGCGCCACGATTCCCGGCAGTACGGCGAGCAACTGCTCCACTTCCGCTTCGGTCGTGTAGCGGGAGAGACTGAAGCGAATGGAACCATGCAAAACGCTGTAGGGAAGCCCCATCGCCCGCAGGACATGGGAAGGTTCTAAAGAATCAGAGGTGCAAGCGGAACCCGAGGACGCACAAATGCCCTCCCGATCCAGCAGGAGGAGGATCGCTTCTCCCTCGATGTACTTGAAGCCAATGTTGGTGGTATTGGGCAAACGGGGACTGCCCTGACCGTTGACCACCGTATCGGGAATCGTCCGCAGGACTGAAGCTTCTAGGTGATCCCGTAGAGCTTGAACCGATTGCATTTGTGCCAGATGCTGTTGTGCCAATAGTGCTGCCTGCCCCAGCCCCACAATCCCCGCCACGTTTTCGGTGCCGCCCCTGCGGTTGCGTTCCTGGTGCCCACCGATGAGCAGGGGACGAAAGCGTACCCCCCGTCGGACGAATAGGGCACCCACCCCCTTGGGCGCATGGAATTTATGCCCCGATAGGGTGAGAAAATCAATAGTACTGTTTTGCAGATGGATGGGAATTTTCCCCACCGCTTGCACCGCATCCACATGGAATAAAGCTCCGTAGGACTTGACTAAAGCACCGATTTGCTCCACCGGGAAAATCACCCCCGTTTCGTTGTTGGCATACATGGTGGAAACGACCGCCGTATCCCCCGTCAAAGCCGCCTCCAATTCCATCAAGTCCAACATTCCTCGGCTATCCACCGAGAGGTAGGTCACCCGGTAGCCCTGTTTTTCCAGGGTCTTGCAGAGATTGAGAACGCAGGCGTGTTCCACTTGGGTGGTGATGATGTGCTTGCGGTCGGGGAAGGTTGCCAACGCCGAACGAATCGCCGCATTATTCCCTTCCGTGCCACAACTGGTGAAAATGATTTCCGAAGGGAGTGCCCCAATCAGGTCTGCCAACTGTTCCCGGGCGGTTTGGACTGCCTTTGCCACCTGTCCACCAAAGCGGTGCATACTGGAAGGATTGCCATAAAACTCGGTCAAATAGGGCAACATGGCGGCTAAAACCCGCTCATCCACCTGGGTGGTGGCGTTGTTATCTAAGTAAATGGTCATGCCCGACCTCCTTTTTGGTGCAAGCGATGGACAAGTTGGTTGTAGTGGGTGAACCATTCCCGCCAGTAGGTGTTGAAATCCTCCAACTGGTAGGGGGAATTGTTGACAAAAATGCCGCCGCAGGGATATTCCTTCAAGCTGTGACAGCGGTCGCATAACTTGGCATCGAGTTGATAGTGGTGGTTACGGTATTGAATCGCCCCCCGGGGACACCGGGCACGGCACTCCGCCCAACTCATGTATTGATTAGTGGCTGTGTAGGGCATGATCCACCTCCATTTGGGTGCGCATAAACTGGGTGTAAAACTTGCGGGCGACGGTTTCAATTACGTCGTAATCTTCAAAGGGTTCAATCCCGCTCTTTCTTAATTTTTCCTGGGGACAACTGCCAATTTTGGAACAGAGCACACCCCGACAATCACTAATCGTTTGGATGATATTTTCCAAAGTTGCCTCTTCCCCATAACCGCTTTGGCAATAGTGATCGATCTTGCGATGGCTGACGAAGTTGACCGTATTCCCATCCACTTCATAGATGAGAAATTCCTTCGCATGACCGAAGTGTTGATTGACCAAGCCACCGCCTTTGCTGGCAACGGCAACCAAAATTTTGGGAGTGGGTTTGACATTTTTGCCCTGAAGTTTGGCTTTTTGTTCTGCCAATTCCATTTTTCGGAGTTCGATGCGGGTATGCGCCAACCGCCGCTGTTCCGTATCGTATTCGGGTTGCATGGTCATGAATTTCTCTTTGGTGAATTCCTGGGAGCGGTCTTCCCCTAATAAACCCACCGCATCCGCCCGACACTGGCGACAATGGCGCATCATTTTCATATTGCCCGCGCACCTATCCTGCAATTCCTTCAGTTCCTTGGGGGTGGGTCCCCGCTGTCCATTTAGCCCAAAATAAGTGCCATGTTCTGGTGCGGAAATCAGGGGCATAATGTTATGCAAAAATGCGCCCCGCTCCCGAATCACCCGATTCACTTCCACCAAATGCTGGTCATTAATGCCGGGAATCATCACCGAATTCACCTTGCAGAGAATGTCCGCTTCCTGGAGTGCCTGCAAACCTTCCTGTTGCCGTTCGAGGAGGATTTTCACCCCTTCGATGCCCTTAATCCGCTTTCTCTGCCAGCGAATCCAAGGATAAATGCGAGCGCCAATTTCTGGGTCAACGGTGTTAATCGTGATCGTCACATGGTCAATGTTCAGTTCCTTGATTTTGTCCACATAGTCCGGCAAATTTAAGCCATTCGTAGAAAGGCAGAGTTTAATATCCGGGGCTTTTTCGGCAATCCGAGCAAAGGTTTCAAAGGTCTGTTTGGGATTTGCCAAGGGATCGCCAGGACCCGCAATGCCCACCACCGTCATCTGCGGAATTTTGCCCGCAATCACCAGTACCTTATGGGCGGCTTCCTCTGGGGTCAGGGTTTCGCTCACCACACCAGGGCGGCTCTCATTGGCACAGTCATATTTGCGATTGCAATAATTGCACTGAATGTTACACGCCGGGGCGACGGCAACGTGCATCCGGGCGTAATGGTGGTGCGCCTCCTCGCTATAACAGGGATGCTTGGCAATACGCTCCTTGATACGTTCATCCCGACTGGCGAGGGTATCGCCGAGATTTTGTTGGGTACATCCGCAATTTTTAGCGGCATTAGCAGGGGGGGGAGTCATGGATAGAGTGCCTGTACGAATCGATTGCACTCGTTATAACACCGCCCCCTTTTGCCGACGGACATCCCCCTGGAAATAACTTGATTAAACCTATTAAAAATGTACTCAGCCCTCCAATCCCTATGCCCCGGGGACATTGATTTTTCTTTTGCCCTAGAGAACGGGTATATTTCCAGGCAGAGTCAGGATATATCTGCGGATTTTTGAGATTAAATGCACTCAGCCAAACCCTTGGCTGGCAAGGATTTCAGGGATAAATCGCCACCGTTTATCAGTGTACTCACCCCCACCTAATCCACTGGTTAAACCCTCCACTGACTTCTGTATAAATAGTAACATAATCCCCGCAAATGGTTACATAAGATACCAAAAATAATGTTAAATTTCTTCTCTGTCGGGCATCTGGTAGTCAATAATACAAATTAGGGTGAGTACAGCCTATTCACCGGCACATTTCCCCGTTGATACGGATGGGGATGAACGTTGCGTTGAGTACACATATTCCTACTTCGGCAACCGGAAATCCATAGAAAACTGCGGAAAACACCCGTACCTGCCCCTGGGATGAGGGGGAGTGCGGGCGAGAACATGGCTTCGGATGGGAGTTTGGGGGATTGGTGCCCCAGATGAGTACATTGCAATAAATCCAATAAAACGATTGGGACTTGGTGCCGGAGCTTAATGCGAGACACTTGCTATAACCAAGCCATCCCATTACGGAGTTTGATTCATGCCAGAGTATGTCTTGACCGACCGCATTGATTCCCTACCCATTGGGGAGCGGTGGAATGTGCGTTTGCGTTTGGAAGAACTAGCGATTAGTTGCGAATGCCGGAAAGATGGTTTGCTGGATATTCACATCAAGAATGCCGACGAAGCATTGTTAGTCCGCATGATTCTTTTGCGGCACCAGACCGCCCGCCCGCAACATTTGGCGTGGTTAGAACGATGTTGGCATTTATCCCCTGTTTCAGGAGTCTAAAACCATGACCACCGTTACTTTTTTGGTAATTTACCTGTTGATTTTTTGGTTGTTTCTCAAAGGCATGTTTGGGAATCAACTCAAATGATTGACCCTCAATTGCTAGGCATCATGCCTTGGTTAATCATCTCGTTTGTGATCAATCATGATTGACCCAATTATCATCAACGATACCACCCTAAGAGATGGGGAACAGACCGCTGGGGTTGCTTTTAATGTGCGGGAAAAATTAGCCATTGCCCGTCTATTAGACCAAATTGGCATTCCCGAATTAGAGGTAGGCATTCCCATCATGGGGGGCGAGGAGGCGGAAGCGATCAAAGCCCTGGTGCAAGCGGGATTAAACGCCCGGTTACTCGGCTGGAATCGCTGTAAAATTTCCGACCTGGAAGCCTCCCTTGCCTGTGGGCTGCAACGGGTGCATATTTCCGTGCCCGTATCGGATGTGCAAATTGCCGTCAAATTTCACAGCAACCGCTGGGCGATGCTTGCCCAACTGAAAAAATGCATCGAGTTTGCCAAAGCCCACGGGCTGTTTGTGGCGGTCGGGGGGGAGGATAGTTCCCGGGCAGACCCGGCGTTTCTCCTGGACGTTGCCCGCTATAGCCAAGCCTGGGGAGCGGAGCGATTTCGCTTCTGTGATACGGTGGGGAGACTTGACCCCTTTGCCACCTACGCACAGATTGAACAATTGACCAGCGCCCTGGAGATTCCGGTGGAAATGCACACCCACAATGACCTGGGAATGGCGGTGGCGAATGCGTTGGCAGGC
Organism: Synechococcus sp. C9; assembly: GCF_022984075.1. NCBI lineage: Bacteria > Bacillati > Cyanobacteriota > Cyanophyceae > Synechococcales > Synechococcaceae > Synechococcus > Synechococcus sp. C9. The sequence goes on from NZ_JALAAD010000001.1 coordinate 1,080,487, forward strand.
ATCAGAGCCGGGGCGCGCTCGGTGAATACCACGGTGAATGGGTTAGGAGAACGGGCGGGGAATGCGGCACTAGAGGAAGTCGTGATCGCCCTCAAGGAACTCTATGGCATCAAATTACCCATCCGCACGGAGCGTTTTTGGGAACTCTCCCAGGTGGTTGCTCAAGCCGCCAATTGCCCGCCCCCGTTGTGCAAACCCGTGGTGGGTGAAAACACCTTTTCCCACGAATCGGGGATTCATACCCACGGTCTTTTGGTGAATGCCTGCACCTACGAACCCTACCCCCCCGAAGCGGTTGGGCGGCAACGCCGGTTTGTGATTGGCAAACATTCGGGTACCCATTTAATCATTTATCTCCTGCAACAGGAGGGCATCCAGGTTACTCCCCCGCAAGCCCGGGCGATTTTAGCCATCGTGCGCCGTCGGGCTACGGAATCCAAACGGGGGTTATCCCTAGCGGAGTTAGTGGAAATTAGTCAACACATTCGTCAAACCCTGGAGGCATCCTAAAATGAGCCGTTCAGAAATGGAACTCGATGCACCCCCAGTTTTTGAAATTGGTGAGAAAGTCCAACTGACCAAAACCATCCGCAATGACGGCACTTTTTCTGGTCGGGAACTGCGGGATATTCTGGCTCGCAAAGGCGACGTGGGCTATGTTGTGGCGATTGGTACCTTTTTACAATCCTTCTACATCTACAGCGTGCATTTCATTGAGTTGGGGATTGTGGTGGGGTGTCGTGCCTCTGAATTGGCATCCCTAGCCGGGGAAAAAAGTCACACTGGATACCAAAATCCAGAAAAGTCTTAAAAAATAGTAAATATGCTTACTAGATGACAGAAAATTATGGGTTCAGGCGATTAGAGTCTAAACTACTTTAACCGTAACCAATAATGGCTGACCCGAATGTGAATTGCGGGATTTGCCCCGTCCAAACCTTCAGGACACAGGAGGCGGAGGGGTATGTAATACCAGAACCGATTACCCTTTCACCGGTGGATTCAGCTTGCCAACAGGTATCTTCCTGTCTGAGTCATTGGTTCACCGTTCCCCAAGGTAAACCCGCCTCAATTGACTATCCCCAAGCCAATATCACGCTCTATCAAAATGGGAAAAATCAGCCCTTTGCCTCCTGTTTGGTGATTTGGCAAGCCTGTCATGTGATGACCCAAAGACCATACCAGCACTGGCAACCCGCCGGGGAATTCATGACCTATGAATATGAAAGCCGAGCCGGTCGGTTGATTTATCGCCTGCCACGTCAGGGAGCAAAAAATCGGGATATGCGGGTGGTTTTGATCCATTTATTCCTAGCCGCCTGTGCCACCCAAAAAGCCCGTCCTTGGGAAGAAGAAATTGTGATTAATGACCGGATTATTGCTGAATTTTTGGGGCTAAATCAGCGCAAGGATATGAATCGGGTGAAAAAATTGCTTTTAATTGAATCTTTGGTCAGACAAGCCTGCGAATTAGAAGTGGAAATCCATTGGCAGGCAAAAGGCAGGATCAAGGCATTTCATCTACCTGCGGAACCCCTCTGGTTTGCCCGCCCCACCTACCATCTCACCACCACCGAAGACGGTTCCCATTATCTGAGTGGTTTATCGTTCCGAGTGTTAGCAGGTCGTTGGTCAACCTATTTTTTGAATCCCCAACAGGCACGGAGCAAAACCGCCTATTACCAATACGGGTGTCTGCCCATGTCTTTGCCCCCCAAAATCATGTATCTCTGGCAACGGCATGAGGGGGCGGTGGTGATGTTACTGCATTTCCTATTTCGGTTACGAGTTGGGCAAGACCGCAGTGCCAAAATTGCTACCCTATTAAAACTCATCTATGGGGAAGAATCTCTGCAAATTGCTTGGTATAAATCCGACGTGCGGCGCAAGTTAATGACCAGCTTTGAAGCCGATTTAGAACAGCTATTTTACTACGGCATCAAGCCCCTATTTGAGAACAGTACCTATCCTGAGTTCATTCAACCCTGGTGGGTAAGTGCCCAGAATTTACCGGATGATCCAGAGGAAGCACTGAACTACTGGACAGAAGTAGCTCAGGCAGAAAAAGCCATGATCAACTCGAAGCAAAAATGGTCCCAACTCTTAAATGCGGCGATTACCATTCGGGAATTTCCCGAGGATTGGCAAGCGGAAACCCCTAAAAAGGAAATAAAATCCAAAACCAGCCGTAAAGCCACCGCAGTTCATTCGCTCACGGGAGCCATGATCAAACAAGCCAGACTCCGGCAAGGCATTAGTCAAAGACAGCTTTCTACCCTGTTGCATAAAAGTCAAAGCTGGATTCGTGATATTGAATCGGGGAGATATAAAATCAAACCCAAAGATGTACAACTTCTTGCTTCCGTGCTGGTGGATTTACCCCATCCATAATATTGATAATTTGTAACATTACCCTAAGCCATATTGAGAACACGGGTTACAGGGGCACCCCCGCCCTTGGTTCTGGGTAATATGGGTATGCCAACGCTGAGATTTATGGCTACGCCACGCAGGCGATAGGTTGGCTCAAATCATATAGAGATGCCCTGTCGTGAAAATAAAAGGCAATTATTAGAAACGTTCACAAAATTTCACGATAAAATCCTAAAAAAAATCTAACAGAATTATAAAATTCCCGTATAAGGTTGGTGCAGGGGTTAATAATAGGAACAGGGGAATATTACGATGTCCCCAAAGGAAGGGAAACCTATGGGCAAAGAAGGCTTGGAAGCAGGATTTTTGACAGACAATAATTTGGCAGAACTTCCCTCCAAGGAGGGGGGGAAATTGAGAGCAGAGTGGCAAGGATTTCAGCCAAATGTATGGAATGAAAGGGTTGATGTCCGGGACTTCATTCAAACCAACTACACTCCTTACACGGGGGATGGTGCCTTTTTAACAGGACCAACCGATCGGACGGCAAGGCTTTGGGCACAGGTCAAGGAACTCATGCGCCAAGAACGGGAAAAAGGGGTGCTGGATGCGGATACGGCGGTTCCTTCTAGCATCACTGCCCATGCCCCTGGCTACATCGATCGGGAATTGGAACAGGTGGTCGGACTGCAAACGGATAAGCCCCTCAAACGTGCCATCATGCCCTTTGGCGGAATTCGCATGGTCAAAAGTGCCCTGGAGGCATACGGTTATCAGCTTGATCCCCAAACGGAGGCGGTCTTCACCAAGTACCGCAAAACCCATAACGACGGGGTGTTTGATGCCTACACGACGGAAATGCGCAACTGTCGCCGATCGGGGATTATCACCGGTCTGCCCGATGCCTATGGACGGGGACGGATCATCGGGGACTATCGCCGGGTGGCACTCTATGGCACGGAGTTTTTGATCAAGGACAAGCAGGAGCAACTGCGCTCCCTGGAAGGCAATGTCATGGATGAGCCGACCATTCGCCTGCGGGAGGAACTTTCTGAACAAATTAAAGCCCTGAAAGAATTGCAACAGATGGCACAGAGTTACGGGTTTGACATCAGCAAGCCGGCGGCGAATGCCAGGGAAGCCTTCCAGTGGCTCTATTTTGGCTATTTGGCGGCGGTGAAAGAACAAAACGGAGCCGCCATGTCCTTGGGTCGGGTGTCCACGTTCCTCGATATTTATTGCGAACGGGATTTGGCACTAGGGCTGATCACCGAAGCGGAAATCCAGGAGTTGGTGGATCATTTTGTGATGAAGCTCCGTATGGTGCGGTTCCTGAGAACGCCCGATTACAACGAACTGTTTTCCGGCGATCCCACTTGGGTTACAGAAGCGATCGGGGGTGTGGGAGAAGATGGCAGACCCCTGGTGACCAAAAATAGTTTCCGGTTTTTGCAGACCCTCTACAATCTGGGACCCGCCCCGGAACCCAATTTGACAGTGTTGTGGTCAGAACAATTACCCGACAACTTCAAACGTTTCTGCGCCCAAACTTCCGTTGATACCAGTTCCATCCAATACGAGAATGACGACCTGATGCGTCCCTACTTCGGGGATGACTACGGCATTGCCTGCTGTGTGTCGGCGATGCGGATCGGTAAGCAGATGCAGTTTTTTGGTGCCAGGGTAAACTTAGCAAAAGCACTGCTCTACGCGATCAACGGCGGCAGGGATGAAAAGTCGGGGGATCAGGTTGCTCCCGTGATGAATCCAATTACCGACGCAGTGCTGGATTTTGAGGTGGTGAAAGCCCGATTTGCAGAGGTCATAGCCTGGTTAGCCCGCACCTATGTGAATACCCTCAATGTGATTCACTATATGCACGACAAGTACTGCTATGAGCGCATTGAGATGGCACTCCACGATCGGGATGTGTATCGCACGATGGCGTGTGGGATTGCGGGGCTGTCGGTGGTGGCTGATTCCCTGTCTGCGATTAAGTACGCCCAGGTGCAACCCATTCGGGACGACCGGGGTTTAGCCATTGACTTCAAGATCGAGGGCAGTTATCCCACCTACGGCAACAACGACGACCGGGCGGATGAACTGGCAGTCTGGGTGGTGCAGACCATGATGAATGCCCTTAGGCAACAAAAGACCTACCGAGATGCAGTGCCGACCCAATCGGTGTTGACCATTACTTCCAATGTGGTCTATGGCAAAAAGACGGGCACGACCCCCGATGGACGCAAAGCCGGTCAACCCTTTGCCCCCGGTGCCAACCCCATGCACGGGCGGGACTGTTGCGGTGCGCTGGCTTCTTTGGCTTCTGTTGCGAAGTTGCCCTACCAGGACAGCTTGGACGGCATTTCCAATACGTTCTCCATCGTGCCCAAGGCGTTAGGGCGCACGGGAGCCGAACAGGTGAGCAACTTGGTGAATATGCTGGACGGCTATTTCCACGACGGCGGGCATCACTTGAACGTCAATGTACTGCAACGGGAAACCCTCCTGGATGCGATGGAACATCCGGAACAGTATCCCCAACTCACCATCCGGGTATCGGGTTATGCGGTCAACTTTGTCAAACTTACCCGTGAGCAACAGTTAGATGTCATCAGCCGCACCTTCCACGACCGGTGTTAAGGGCAAAATCCATTCCTTTGAGAGCATGGGGACGGTGGATGGTCCCGGTATCCGCTTTGTGGTGTTTACCCAGGGCTGTCCCCTCCGATGCCTCTACTGCCACAATCCCGACTGTCGGACGATCTATGGCGGCAGGGAAATCACCGCAGGGGAAGTGCTTGCCGAAATCCAAAAGTACCGTTCCTACCTGAGGGGCGGCGGGGTGACGGTGAGTGGCGGCGAACCCCTGATGCAACCGGAATTTGTTTCCGCCATCTTTCAAGGTTGCCACGAGTTGGGACTCCATACCGCCCTGGATACCTCTGGCTATTGCCCCGTTGAAGTTGCCCAGCCCGTTTTGGATCATACGGATTTGGTGCTGTTGGATATTAAATCCTTTGATCCCCAAATTTATCAGCGGGTGACCCATGTTTCCCTGGAGCCAACCCTGGCGATGGCAAGGCATTTGAACCGGATTCATAAACCTACCTGGATTCGGTTTGTGTTGGTGCCCGGTCTGACCGATGCGCCCCATAACATTGAGGGATTGGCGGATTTTGTGGCGACCCTTGACAATGTGGAGCGGGTGGAGGTCTTGCCCTTTCATAAAATGGGGGAATACAAATGGGAACAGTTGGGTTTGAACTATTTATTAAAAGATACGCCCGAACCGGAGGAATCCTTAATCAACCAAACCAAAGCCACTTTCCGATCACGAGGACTATTTACCCCTTGATCCCAATCAGAAGCTGAAGTTTCCTAGCAGAAAAGTAAAAACGTTTGTAGCCTAAAGATAGGCAAAGGAGGAACTGAGATGCGCGTCACTGATGAAGCAACCTTAAATGAATTGATTGCCAGAGTCAAAGTTGCTCAGGAAGCGTTCGCCACCTTTTCCCAGGCGCAGGTTGACCGGATTTTCCAGCAGGCGGCAATTGCGGCGAATGAAGCCCGTATTCCCCTGGCGAAAATGGCGGTGGCAGAAACCGGTATGGGCATTGTGGAAGACAAGGTGATCAAAAATCACTTTGCCTCGGAGATGATCTACAACAAATACAAAAATGAAAAAACCTGCGGGGTGATCGAAGAAGACAAACATTTTGGCATTCAGAAAATTGCCGAACCCGTTGGCATTTTGGCGGGCATTGTCCCTACGACCAATCCTACTTCTACGGCTATTTTTAAGGCATTGTTAGCCATCAAAACCCGCAATGCCATTATTTTTTCCCCCCACCCCAGAGCCAAAGCCTGCACGATTGAAGCCGCCCGCATTGTCCTCAAAGCCGCCGTTGCCGCCGGTGCTCCCGATCCGATCATCGGCTGGATTGATGAACCCACCGTGCCCCTGTCCCAAGCCCTCATGCAACACCCAGACATTAAACTGATCCTGGCGACGGGGGGACCTGCAATGGTCAAAGCCGCCTACTCCTCCGGGCATCCCTCCTTGGGGGTAGGGGCAGGCAATACCCCCGCCCTGATTGATGTGAGTGCCGATATACCGATGGCGGTCAGTTCCATTCTGCTGAGCAAAACCTTTGACAATGGCACGATTTGTGCTTCGGAACAGGCGGTGATCGTGGTGGAAGATATTTATGAATCAGTGAAACAGGAATTTGTCCGGCGGGGTGCCTACATTCTCTCCCCCGAAGAAGTGGCGAAAGTGCGGCAAATTATTCTCCAGGACGGCAGATTGAATCCGGCGATTGTGGGACAACCGGTGGAGCACATTGCCCAGTTGGCGGGCTTTACGGTGCCCCAGGGGACTCGGTTGTTAATTGGCGAAGTGACCGAAGTCGGGGAACATGAACCCTTTTCCTATGAGAAACTATCGCCGATTTTAGCCATGTATCGGGTACCCAATTTCCGAGCCGGGGTAGAAATTGCCGCCCAGTTGGTGAATTTTGGCGGTAAGGGACATACGGCGGTGCTCTACACCGACCCTGCGAACCGGGATGACCTCGCCTATTTTGAACACCATGTCGCCGCCAGTCGGGTGTTATTAAATACGCCTTCTTCCCAGGGGGCAATTGGGGATTTGTATAACTTCAAACTTGACCCTTCCCTCACTTTGGGTTGCGGCACTTGGGGCGGTAATTCTATCTCGGAAAACGTGGCTCCCCACCATCTGCTGAATATCAAAACCGTGACGGAACGGCGGGAAAATATGCTGTGGTTCCGGGTGCCCCCCAAAATTTATTTCAAGTTTGGGTGTCTGCCGGTGGCATTGCAGGAATTGCAGGGGAAAAAACGGGCATTTCTGGTTACCGACAAGCCCCTATTTGATATGGGAATGCTCAAGGAAGTGGAGGACATTTTGGAAGACCTGGGGATCGAGTTTCAAACCTTCTATGAAGTGGAACCCGACCCGACCCTGACGACGGTGGAAAAAGGTTTAGCCCGGTGTCGCAGTTTTAACCCCGATGTGATCATTGCCTTTGGCGGCGGTTCACCGATGGATGCGGCGAAGGTGATCTGGCTGATGTATGAACATCCTGAGGTGGAATTTTCCGGGGTTGCCATGCGGTTTATGGACATCCGCAAGCGGGTCTATGCCCTGCCCACCCTGGGACAAAAGGCGATTTTGGTGGCGATTCCCACCACTTCCGGTACGGGGTCAGAAGTCACGCCCTTTGCCGTTGTGACCGATGATAAAACCGGCATCAAATATCCCCTGGCGGATTACGCCCTCACCCCCAATATGGCAATCGTTGACCCGGAATTGGTGATGAATATGCCCAAGAAACTCACTGCCTACGGGGGGATTGATGCCCTTACCCATGCCATTGAAGCCTACGTTTCCATCTTGGCGACGGAATTTACCGAGGGCTTGGCACGGGAGGCGATTCAACTGTTATTTGAATATCTACCCAGGGCGTACAAATTGGGAGCCAAAGACCCCGTTGCCAGGGAAAAAGTCCACTATGCCGCCACGATTGCGGGGATGGCGTTTGCCAATGCCTTTTTAGGGATTTGTCACTCTTTGGCACACAAACTCGGCTCCACCTTCCATGTGCCGCACGGTTTAGCCAATGCCCTGATGATCTCCCATGTGATCCGCTACAACGCCACCGATGCCCCCTTCAAGCAGGCGATTTTCCCCCAATACACCTATCCCCACGCCAAGCAACGCTATGCGGAAATTGCCGACTTTCTCCACCTGGGCGGGCGCACGGAGGAGGATAAGGTCGAGCGGTTGATCCATGCCATTGAAAACCTCAAACAGGAACTCGATATTCCCCTTTCCATTAAGGAAGCACTCCCGGATCGGGAACGGGAATTTTATGAAAGCGTGGAAAAAATGGCAGAGCAAGCCTTTGACGACCAATGCACGGGGGCAAATCCCCGTTATCCCCTGATGCGGGACCTGAAGGAGCTGTACATCCTCTCCTACCAAGGGTGCCGCCTGGAGAGTGCCCTCTACCATCAAGCGGATAACTGGGACAACTTGGCGGTCACCACCACCGATGGTTAATTGGTTCATTTAAGGAGAACCCCGATGCAGTCCGCCACCCTTGCCCCTGGAAACGAAGCCATTTCTGACGTTTGGCGCACCCCCTACCGCTATCCCCTGGAGGTTTTTTTCCATCCCCAAACCATCGCCGTGATTGGGGCAACGGAACGCCCTGGCAGTGTCGGACGCACCTTGCTGAGTAATCTGATTGCCACGCCCTTTGGGGGAACCGTGTTTCCCATCAATCCCAAGCGTCCGAGTGTGTTGGGGATTAAAGCCTATCCCACCATTCACGATGTCCCCGACCGGGTTGATCTGGCGGTGGTGGTCACGCCTGCGCCGACAGTACCGGGGGTGATTGCCGAATGTGCCCAGGCGGGGGTGAAGGGAGCAATCGTGATCTCGGCGGGCTTTCGGGAAATTGGCGCAGAGGGAATGGCGCTGGAGCAGGAAATCTTAGCAAATGCGGGTCAAATGCGGATTATCGGACCCAACTGCCTGGGGGTGATGAACCCGGTCACCGGCTTAAATGCCACCTTTGCCAGCACCATTGCCCGCCCTGGAAGTGTGGGGTTTATTTCCCAGAGTGGGGCGCTGTGTACTTCGATTTTGGACTGGAGTTTTCAGGAAAATGTCGGGTTTAGCGCCTTTATCTCCATCGGCTCCATGCTGGATGTGAGTTGGGGGGATTTGATCTACTACTTAGGAGATGACCCCCACACCAAAAGCATTGTCATTTATATGGAATCCATCGGCGATGCCCGTTCCTTTCTCTCGGCGGCTCGGGAGGTGGCGTTGACCAAACCGATCATTGTGCTGAAGGCAGGGCGTACCGCAGCGGCGGCGCAAGCCTCTACTTCTCACACGGGAGCTTTGGCGGGGAGCGATGAGGTGCTCAATGCCGCCTTTCGCCGGTGTGGCGTTTTGCGGGTGGATAATATCTCCGATCTCTTTGACATGGCGGAGGTGCTTTCCAAACAGCCCAAACTGCCCCAGGGGAATCGTTTAATTATTCTCACGAATGCCGGTGGTCCGGGGGTGATCGCCACGGATGCGTTTATTGAGGGGGGGGGCACGTTGGCGGCAATTGCTTCTGAGACCCAAGCCAAACTCGACCCGATTTTGCCCAAGCACTGGAGTCATGGGAATCCGGTGGACATTTTGGGAGATGCGGATGCCCAACGGTATGCCCAAGCCTTAGATGTGGTCGCCCATGACCCCAATGGGGATGCCATTTTGGTCATTCTCACGCCTCAAGCCATGTCCCAACCGACGGAAACGGCGGCACAACTGATTGCCTGTGCCAAAAATTATCCCAAACCGCTCCTTGCCAGTTGGATGGGGGGAGAAAGTGTCGCCCCTGCCATGCACGCCCTGAATGCGGCGGGGATTCCCACCTTTAGTTATCCCGACACGGCGGCGCACATTTTTAACTATATGTGTCATTACAGCAGTAACCTGCGGGCACTCTACGAAACCCCCCAACTGCCCCCGGATTCGGACGAATTTACCCCGAACCGCCCCCTGGTACAGGAGATATTTGCCCAGGCACGCCAAGCCGGACGGAACCTGCTCACCGAGTACGAAGCCAAACAAGTCCTCACCGCCTATGGGATACCCACGGTGCCGACGGAAATTGCCACCAGCGCCGAGGAAGCCATTGCCATTGCCAACCGCATGGGTTATCCGGTGGTCGTGAAATTACTTTCCGAGGTGATCACCCATAAGAGTGATGTGGGGGGGGTGCAACTGAATTTATCCAACCCTGAGGCGGTAGCGGCGGCTTTTAATCTGATTCGCACCAATGTCAAACCTTGGGAAGCCCAGCATCCCGATGTGTTTTTGGGTGTCACCGTGCAACCCATGTTCCGTGCCCAGGGCTACGAACTGATTTTAGGCAGTAGCATGGACGTGCAGTTTGGTCCTGTGATTCTCTTCGGCACGGGCGGGCAACTGGTAGAAGTCTTCCAGGATCGTTCCTTGGCACTGCCCCCCCTGAATAGCACTTTAGCCAAGCGGATGATGGAGCGCACCCGGATTTACCAAGCCCTGTTGGGGGTACGGGGCAACCGTCCGGTGGACATGGATGGTTTGGCGCAACTGCTGGTGCGGTTTAGCCAGTTGGTGGTGGAACAGCCGGAAATTCAAGAGATTGACATCAATCCGCTCTTGGCTTCGGCGGAACATCTGATTGCCCTGGATGCCAGGGTGGTTTTGCGCTCAGACGCTCCCCCCAAATTGGCGATTCGCCCCTATCCCAGCCAATACATCAGCACTTTTACCCTCAAAAATCATCTGCCGGTCACCATTCGCCCGATTCGCCCGGAGGATGAACCCCTGCTGGTGGAATTTCATAAACTCCTGTCCGAGGAGAGCGTGTATATGCGCTACACCCACATGATGAACCTGCAACACCGGATTGCCCACGACCGGCTCACCCGCATTTGTTTTATTGACTACGACCGGGAAATGGTGTTAGTCGCTGACCACAAGGACCCCGAAACCGGCAACCATCATGTGGTGGGGGTGGGGCGGTTATCCCGTTTTCATAACTCAAATAAGGCGGAATTTGCGATGATTATTGGGGATCGTTTTCAAAAGCAAGGTTTGGGCACCGAACTCCTGCGCCGTTTGGTGGAAATTGCCCGGATGGAACACATATCCCAAGTGGAGGCGTATATGTTACCGACCAACACCGCCATGCAAAAAATCTGTGAACGGGCAGGGTTTGCCTTTGACCCCCAATTAGAAGAAGGGATGGTGAAAGCCGTCTTAACTTTATCCCCATAATTTGATAGGCTATTTTGCGCCCAAGAATATAGCAATCCTACTTGATTAACAAACAGCAATTCTCCAGAACCAAGGGCGTGCGACCCATTTTTAGAAGTGCCCATAATTTAATTTTTTGCCCAGGTGTTGGTGGGATTTGGTTTTCCCTTCGTTCTTAAACATGACCCGCTACCCAAACCCTGAGCCACATGGCCACGAGTACGGGAGCGTGGGTACGGAGAGGGGGGGATTTGAACCCCCGTTGGGTGTGACCCCAAACTTGATTTCGAGTCAAGCGCATTCAACCACTCTGCCACCTCTCCTGGGGCATTCTCTATTATTAGCCGATTTATCAACCCCTGCGCTGGGATGCAAATGACCCCAGGGGTGATACCCTAGTAGGGGGCGAGGCTTGCGCTCTTCGTAACACAAATGGGGATGGATACTCATGGTTGCCACTGCTGAACAGACAAATGTGGGTCGGATTGTCCAGGTGATTGGGCCGGTGCTGGATGTGGCGTTTCCGCCCGGGCAGTTGCCCAAGGTTTATGATGCCCTGCGGATTCAGGGTAAAAATGAGGCGGGTCAGGAAGTAGCGGTGACCTGCGAAGTCCAGCAATTGCTGGGGGACAATACGGTGCGGGCGGTGGCCATGAGTTCCACGGACGGTCTGGTGCGGGGAATGCCGGTGATCAATACGGGGGCACCCATTAGCGTGCCGGTGGGAGAAGTGACCCTGGGACGAATTTTTAATGTGTTGGGCGAACCGGTGGACGAAAAAAGCGAGGTACCCAGGACGGTCACCCTGCCGATTCACCGCTCAGCGCCCAAGTTTACCGACCTGGAAATTAAACCTTCGATTTTGGAAACCGGGATCAAGGTGGTGGATTTGCTCACCCCCTACCGCAGGGGCGGTAAAATCGGTCTGTTTGGTGGGGCCGGTGTGGGGAAAACCGTGATCATGATGGAGTTGATCAACAATATCGCCATCAACCACGGGGGAGTCTCGGTATTCGGCGGTGTGGGGGAACGCACCCGGGAAGGGAATGACCTCTACAACGAAATGATTGAATCCGGGGTGATCAACCAGGAAGACCCCAGCAAGTCCAAAATTGCCCTGGTGTACGGTCAGATGAATGAACCGCCGGGGGCCCGGATGCGGGTGGGGCTGTCGGCGTTGACGATGGCGGAGTATTTCCGGGATGTGAATAAGCAGGATGTTCTGCTGTTTATTGACAATATCTTCCGGTTTGTGCAGGCGGGTTCGGAGGTGTCGGCGTTGTTGGGGCGGATGCCCTCGGCGGTGGGGTACCAGCCGACCCTGGGGACGGACATGGGGGAATTGCAGGAGCGGATCACCTCCACCCGGGAAGGTTCGATTACCTCGATTCAGGCGGTGTATGTCCCGGCGGATGACCTGACCGACCCGGCACCAGCGACGACCTTTGCCCACCTGGACGGCACGACGGTGCTCTCCCGGAGCTTGGCTTCCAAGGGCATTTACCCGGCGGTGGACCCCCTGGATTCCACTTCGACCATGTTGCAACCGGGTATCGTGGGGCAGGAGCATTACACGGTGGCCCGGCGGGTGCAGGCGACCTTACAACGGTATAAGGAATTGCAGGACATTATCGCCATCCTGGGGCTGGATGAACTTTCGGAGGAGGACCGGTTGACGGTGGCCCGGGCCCGCAAGGTGGAGCGGTTTTTGTCCCAGCCCTTCTTCGTGGCGGAGGTGTTCACCGGTGCCCCTGGCAAATATGTTAAGCTGGAAGATACCATCAAAGGATTCAAGATGATCCTGGATGGGGAGTTGGACGACCTGCCGGAACAGGCCTTTTACATGGTGGGGGACATCAACGAAGCCAAGGCGAAGGCGGAAAAACTGAAGGCTGAGGGGAAAGCATGACCTTAACCGTACGGGTGATTACGCCGGGGCAAACCGTTTGGGACGGGGCGGCACAGGAGGTGATTTTGCCCAGTACCTCGGGGCAGTTGGGGGTGTTGACGGATCACATTCCCCTACTGACGGCTCTGGATATTGGGGTCATGCAGATCAAAAGCGGTGGGGATTGGTTCCCCCTGGTGGTCTTGGGGGGCTTTGCCGAGGTGGAAAACAACGAGGTGACGGTGCTGGTGAACGGGGCGGAAATGGCCTCGACCCTCGACGGGGCCAAGGTACAGGCGGAGTTGGCTCAGGCGGAGGCGACCTTGGAAAAGGCGGTCAGCCGCAAGGAAAAGCTGGATGCCGCCCAACAGGTGAAACAGGCCAGGGCACGGTGGCACGCAGTGCGGATGGTATCGCCGGAACGATGATTGCGGTTGCCAGTTACACCCACCCGATTCCCCCGCCGACGGAACCTTTGCAGTACCGGGCGATTGGGGTATTGCGGGGTCGTTATGAACCTTCCCAGGAGCAGTTCACAAAGGGCATTTTGACCACCCACGACGGGGTGCAGGTGGATGCGGTACTCCTGGGGCGGTTGATGACCTTGGTGAAAAAAAAGCTCGACCTGTCCCAGGAACACCTCTGGGTGGTTTATCCCCGCACCCGCAACAAACCCCGCACTAAACCCGGAGAACCGGTGCCGGACACGCCCTTTTTGCCCTTGCACGTGCAGATGATGGGGGTGTGGGAACCGGGGGAACTGCACCCGGAGGAGGAGGACTTGGTCGCCGGGGACATTCGGGTCGAGGAAGATTATTTCTCCGTGCGGGGGGAGGTGGTGCGCCAAAATCATCGGGCAGAGGTGGTCACGGTACGGATTCGGCGGGCGCCCATGAATTTAACGGGAACGGCGGAAACCTTTAAGCTGGAACTGAAGGGCACGCTGCCCCAACCGGGGAAGGGAATGTTTTGGGATTTGCAGGTGCAACGCCAGGGCACCGACCTCCTGATCCGGCAAGCCCATCAGGTGGCGGCGATTTTGCCCAACAAACCAGCGGCTCGCCGTCCTGGCCCTGGTGCCCGCCCTTCCCGACCGCCAACGACCGGGGGGGGTGGTCGTCCCGTGCCCCGTCCCAAACCCGCACCCCCTAGTGCTGGAACCTCCTAAACCCCAACTCCGGGCGCATTTACGGGGACAACGGCAGAGCATTTCACCAGCCCAACATCGGCAATTCAGCCAGCAGGTGATACATCATTTAACCCGCCATCCCCGCTGGCGGACAGCAGAACAGGTCTTTGGCTATGTCAGCATCCAAGGCGAACCGGATTTGGACTGTTTGTGGGACGAGGGGGGCAAAATCTGGGGCTTACCCCGCCGTTATGGGCAGACCTTGCGCTGGCATCGCTGGCAGACAGGTACCGCTTTAATCGCAGGCACAATCCCGGAACCGAACCCGGATGCCCCCCTACTCACACCCCAACCGGGGGATTTACTGCTCATCCCGGCGTTAGCCTACGACCGGCAGGGCTATCGTTTGGGGTATGGGGGCGGTTATTTCGACCGGCTGTTGGCGCAACCGGAGTGGCAGGGGGTGTACCGGGTGGGCATTATTTTCCAGGCATTTCTCCTGCCCCTGTTGCCCCGTGACCCTTGGGATCAGGCGGTGCAGGCGGTGTGTACCGAGCAGGGTTGGTGGGAGATAAGCCCGCCTGGGTAAGAATTTCCGGGATCAAATCCTCCCGTTTGACCGCCATCAGATGCACCCCTTGGCAGAGTTGTCGCGCCCATTGCACCTGCTCGCTGGCGATGCGTATCCCTTCTTCTAGGGGATGGACTGCCCGTTCCAAGCGTTGGATCAGGGCTTCGGGAATCTTCACCCCCGGCACGTTCTTATTAATATAGTGGGCGTTTTTGGCGGATTTGAGCAGAAAAATGCCTGCTAAAATGGGGCGACCACACCCCTGGGCAATCTGGGTCATGAACTTTTCTAAACGGTCAAAATCCACAATCATTTGACTTTGGAAAAATTGCGCCCCCGCTTGCAGTTTCCGTTCAAAACGCCTTTGTAATCCCGACCAACTCCCGGATTGGGGGTCAACGGCGGCACCGGGAAATAGATTTAACGCCCCGTCTGGCAAGGGTTGATTTTCGCTGTCCATGCCCTGGTTGAGTTTTTGGATCACCTGCAACAAGCGCACCGATTCGTAGTCATAAACTGCCTTGGCTTGGGGCTGATCCCCCGCCCGCACCGGGTCGCCGGTCAACGCCAGAACATTGCGAATGCCCAGGGCGTTGGCACCCATCAAATCCGCTTGTAGGGCGATGCGATTGCGATCCCGACAGGCGACTTGGTAAATCGGTTCTAGGTGATGCTGTTGTAATAAGCTCGCCGCCGCCAGAGAACTCATACGCAGGACCGCACGACTGCCATCGGTGACGTTGATGCCATGCACCCAGGGGTCTAAAAGCTGTGCCATGTGGAGCATGGTTGCGGGGTTGCCACCTTTGGGGGGCATGACTTCGGCGGTGATCAGAAATTCCCCCCGTTGAATCCCCTGTTGCAAACGGCTGAGATGGGTCATGCAATTCCCCATCCATTGGTTAGGAAATTCATGGGCAAGTTTATAGGCAAATTCATAAAAGCGCCGCCATGCCCATCGCTTTTTGCACCTGTTCTAAGGTGGTTTGCGCCACCTGATGCGCCCGTTCCCGTCCCTCCCGCAACACTTGATAAAGGTAATCTTTTGCCCCCATTAATTCCTGATAACGGGTTTGCAAGGGACGCAGATGCTCAATAATGGCATCGGTTAATTTGGGCTTAAATTCTCCCCAACCCATGTCTTTCACTTCACTAGCCACAGCGGTTTTTTCCCGTTCCGTAAAAATTTGATAGAGGGTCAGGAGATTATGGCATTCCGGTCGCTCAGGATGGTCAAATTCCAAGCCCTTGATCGGGTCGGTTTTACAGCGTTTAATTTTTTTCTGAATCAGATCGGGCGGGTCGAGTAAGTTAATCCGGCTCATGTCTGAGGGGTCGGATTTGGACATTTTGCTCGTACCATCGGTCAAACTCATCACCCGTGCGCCTGCCGTGCCAATCAGGGGTTCCGGCACTTTCAAAATCGGTGTCTCCGGCGTGGCAAATAGATAATTGAACCGCTGGGCAATGTCCCGGGTGAGTTCCAAATGCTGTTTTTGATCCTCCCCCACCGGCACCAAATCCGCCTGATACAGCAAAATATCGGCAGCCATCAACACCGGATAATCCAATAACCCCACCCCCACATCTTCCCCCTGTTTCAGGGCTTTTTCCTTGAATTGAATCATCCGCTCCAACCAATTCAAGGGCGTGATGCAATTTAACAACCAAGCCAGTTGGCTGTGGGCAGGCACATGGGATTGGATGAATATCACACTGTACTGGGGGTCGAGTCCGCATGCTAAGTACAAAGCCGCTACAGTGTAGGAATTTTGTGCCAGTTCTGCGGGCTGGTAGGGCACGGTCATGGCGTGTAAATCCACCACACAGAAATAATTTTCCCGCTCCTTTTGCCCCATCACCCAGTTGCGGATGGCACCCAGGTAATTGCCGAGATGGAGATTGCCGGTGGGCTGTACCCCCGAAAGCACCCGTGGACGTTGCATTCTGTTCTGAAAAAATTAATTAAGGCTGAAACCTATTGTAAGGGGCGGAGGGATGCCCGGCGGGATTCCGTGCTAAAAAGGGAGGGAAGGGGTCAGCGAGTGGGTCGGGGTGGGCAACCGCACACACCATTGGTTTCGTTTGGCGGTGCAACTGCGGGGGTCGGTGTTGCCACGAATTGCCCCCCGGATTGTCCTATTCATGGGCTACAGTGCTCTGATTGTTTTTTCCCGGCAGATGGGTTGGAAATTGCCGATCAGTATTTTGGGGGAATTGACCTCAAATGTGGCTTATAATTTGGTACTCGGTCTTTTACTGGTTTTTCGCACGAATAATTCCTACGACCGCTACTGGGAAGGGCGCAAAGCCTGGGGACAAATTGTGATTTCCCTGCGCAATTTGGCGCGCACGATGCAGGTGAGTATCCCGGTGCAAAATGAACAGGAATGGCAACAGAAAAAAAGGGCATTTCAATTACTCATTGCCTTTCCCATTGCGGTGAAACTCCACCTGCGGGAAAACCCAGATAATCAAGAATTAACGGATTTCCTGACCCCCGCTGAACGTGCGACCCTTGACCAGGTACCCAATCGCCCCATTTATATCACGCTGTGGTTGCAGGATTATTTCCAAAAACAAGTGGCGCACCAACGTTTGGATTCCAACCGTGCCTGGGAATTGGATGATTCAGTGAATCAATTGATTCAGGGTTTAGCTACCTGTGAACGCATCGTCAGTACCCCCCTGCCGATGGCTTATGTGATTTATTTGAAACAATTAATTTTGGTCTATTGCTTGGCGTTGCCTTGGGGGTTGAAACCGGAGTTGGGCTGGGCAATGGTTTTGATCGTGGGGGTGGTGGCGTTTATTTTAATGGGCGTGGAAGAATTGGCGCGGGAGATTGAAAACCCCTTTGGTTTGGATGTGAATGACTTGCCTTTGGAAGACCTCTGCACCATGATTCGCCGGAGTGTTAATATGATTAGCCAGTTTCAGCCCCCCGTGTTCCCTGCTGCCGATGACCGCTAAATCCCCGCCCCCGGCGCACATCTGGCTCTGGTTGCGTACCGTGTTGACCCTGCGGGGGTCGTTACTCCCCAACATTTTACCATTAATGGGTGTATTTACATTATACAGTGCAGCAATTGTGGAGGCGTGGCAGATGCATTTCCCTTTACCCATCCGTGTCTTTGGGGAATTGACCAACAACGTGGTGTTTAACCTGGTGCTGGGGTTACTGCTCGTCTTTCGCACCAATAGTTCCTACGACCGGTTTTGGGAAGGGCGCAAAGCCTGGGGGGATATTGTGGTGAATGTGCGGAATTTGGCGCGTACCATTCAACTGTGTATTCCCGTGCAAACCGAGGCGGAATCCCAGCGGCGGCAACGGATTTTACAGATGTTGACCGGGTTTGCGGTGGCGACCAAACTGCATTTGCGGGAGGTGACGGACAATCCAGAATTAGTGCCCTATTTTAATGCGGATGAATTAACCCAATTGCAACAGAGTCGCAACCGTCCCCTGCAAATTACCCTGTGGATTCAGGATTATCTTCAGCAGGAATTTCAACAGGAACGGATTGATACGGTGCGATTGCTGGAACTGAACCAATTTCTCAACGC
Organism: Synechococcus sp. C9; assembly: GCF_022984075.1. Classification (NCBI taxonomy): domain Bacteria; kingdom Bacillati; phylum Cyanobacteriota; class Cyanophyceae; order Synechococcales; family Synechococcaceae; genus Synechococcus; species Synechococcus sp. C9. Next base: position 1,098,854 of record NZ_JALAAD010000001.1, read on the forward strand.
CATTATCCAGGGGTTGACCGCCTGTGAACGGATTCGCCAAACCCCCATTCCCCCCGCCTATTTGATCTACCTGCGCCGATTGATTGCCCTGTACTGCCTATGTCTGCCCCTGGCACTGGTGACCCAATGGGGCTGGTGGACGGTTTTGGTGGTGGGCGTTGTGGGGTTTATCCTGTTTGGCATTGAGGAACTGGGGCGACAGATCGCTGACCCCTTTGGGTTTGACCCCAACGACTTGCCCCTGGAAGCCATTTGTACTACCCTGGCGGAGAATGTGAGTACCATTGCTGGGGTCAATGGGTTCGACAATAGTCCACCAATGCCGCCAACCCCCAGCGATAGCTCGCTACTCCAAACCCACTGATTTGCCCCACCGCCACCGGCGCAATCCAGGAATGATGCCGATAGGACTCCCGGGCGTAGATATTGCTCAGATGCACTTCCACTGTGGGAATGCCAGTCCCCCGGATCGCATCGGCAATGGCTAAACTGGTGTGGGTGTAGGCTCCCGGATTGATCAGCAAACCCTGAAATGTTCCCACCGCCTGGTGAATCCAATCCACCAATACCCCCTCATGGTTGGACTGGCGGCAGGTAATGTTGACCCCTAAATCCTTAGCCTGAAGTTCTAACTGAGCGTTGATTTCCGCCAGGGATAGGTTGCCATAAATGGTGGGTTCCCGCTGTCCCAGCAGGTTCAAATTGGGACCATGCAGGACGAGAATCTGCACTAACGGCGGTCGTCCACTGGCACGGGAATCGGCTCCGCTTCGGGCTGGGGACCAAGCAAAATGTCAATCAAACGTCTCAACAAGTCTCTTAGTTTGGCGAGGATGCTATCCATAAATGTGATTCCCAAAGCAACAGCCCGATACACCGGTATTTTTTATTATAATCAACGACTACGCAACCGTCAGGGGCATCCCATTCCCCACCCCTTGGGGCTATGATATTTTGGGATACTTATGACCAGCCGTAGCCGATGGGGTAATGGGTAGCGAATCCACCATTCTGTTCGCCGACATCAGCGGCAGTACCAAACTCTACGAAACCCTGGGGGACGAAGCGGCCTTGGTGCTGGTGAGCGATTGCTTACAACTTCTGCATCAACTGGGACAAAAGTATCAGGGGCAGGTGGTGAAAACCATTGGGGATGAAATCATGATCCGCTTCCCGAATCCTTCCCTGGCGGCGCAGGCGGCTTTTGAGATGCAGGATCAGTCCGCCCAATTTTTCCTCAACCGCAAGGTAATTTCTGGATTGAAGGTCGGATTTAACCACGGCACGGTGATCGAGCAGGAGGACGGGGATGTGTTTGGGGATGCGGTGAATGTGGCGGCGCGCATGGTGCAACTTGCCAAACGCAACCAAATCCTCACCCCGGCGGAGACGGTGCGCCTCATCGATCCAGCGTTACCCCTACAAAAACGGCTGGTGGAGCGTACCCTGGTGCGGGGGAAACAGGAACCGGTGGACGTGTACGAAATCCTGGTACACGCCTCCGATGCCACCATAGTGGGTGCGGACATCACCCCACCGGTCATGCCGCTGCAAGCCCTCCGGTTACGGCTCCAATTTCGGGATCAGGTGCATTATTTGGATGAACAACACCATTCCTTGAGTTTGGGGCGGGCACCGGATAATGATCTAGTAATTCGCTCGGATCAGGTCTCCCGCCAGCACGGTCGGATTGAATTTCGCCGGGGCAAATTTATCCTGGTGGATCAAAGTTCCAACGGCACCCACATCCATCCCCAGGGGGAACCCCCGGTGCATATCCGCCGGGATGAATTTATCCTCCAAAAAGAGGGCACGATCCACCCCGGTGCTCCCGATACGGAGCCGATTCGCTATCAGTGCCTGGTGAGCCGTTTGGGTTGACAGCGGGGGCAGAAATGGCTGGAACGACCGGCGATTTTTTGCCGCTGGATCGTCGTACCACAGACCCGACAGGGTTGCCCCGCCCGCCCGTACACCCAGGCTTGGTTCAGATAATGACCGTTCATGCCTTGCACATGGCGAAAGTGGGCAAAGGTCGTGCCCCCCGCCTGGATGCTGGTTTCTAGGACTTGCAGGATCCCCCGGTGCAGGTGGGCAACCTGGGCAGGCGATAACAGCGCACTGGGGGTTTGGGGGTCCAGACCGCTCAGGAACAAACACTCATCGGCGTAGATATTCCCCAACCCGGCGATCCAGGTTTGGTCCAAAAGGGCGGTTTTAATCGGACGCTGGGTTCCTTGGCATTTTTGGTAGAGATGGTCAATGGCACAATCCCAGGGTTCCGGTCCCAGGTTCTGTAACCCGGTCACCACCTGGGTTAAAACGTCCCCTGGGGCAACCCACCACAACCGACCAAAGGTGCGCTGGTCCACAAACCGCAATTCCTGTCCGCCGCTGAAAAAAATCCGTGCCCGGGTGTGTTTGGTCACGGGTTGGGGGGTGGTTAGCCACAACAACTGCCCGGTCATGCGCAGATGCACCACCCACTGACCGCCGTTGGTTAATGTTCCCAACAGATACTTGCCCCGCCGCTGCCAATCCTGGAGAACTTGGTAACGCAAACCGGCTTGGAATTCCTGGGCAGAACCCGCCACACAGTCCGGGCGCAGGAGTTCCACCCGGTCAATGGGGAAACCGGAGGTCAGGTTGACCAACCCCCGGCGGATGATTTCGACTTCCGGCAATTCCGGCAAGGGAGCGACCCGTTATTTACCTTTTTTCGGGGGCGGTTCCACTTCCACCAGTTCATCCAGGGCAAAATTATTGGTCGCCACCCCGCCCTGTTCACCGCTGTAGCCGGTGTAGTTGACTCGGTCAAAGCGCACAATCACCGGATATTTGATCCCGCTTTGATCCACCGACGCCACCGTGCCCACATCCTGATACCAGTAGGACTCTTTGCGGAGAATCCGTACTTTTGAACCCCGTTGCACCATACTTTCCTCCCATACACAGGCTGTTTTTTAGCTTAAAGCCAGCCCCGCCCCAATGGTAGGGATGAGGTGCTAAGAATTATTACCAGGTGGGGTCGTGATAGAGGTGAATGGTTAACGTGGCTTCCCCTGGGGGAATCGAGGTCAAACAGGCGCGCACCACCTCCGGTTCCGCCCCCGGCTGGGTTTCCCAGTCCACCACGCAGGCATGGCAGGAACCCATCAAACAGCCCGTGGGAATCACCACCCCCGCCCGAGCCGCCACCTGCAACAGGGGTTCCCCCACCGTCGCCGTCACCGTAATATCCTCCGGCAAAAAACGCACTTGCACCGCCATACTGCTCATGGGTTAAGGGGTTGCTGTTCAATTTTAAGCATGACTTTCCGCATTCGTGTGCCCTGGTGGGTCTAGGCAAGTTTTGCTTAGTGCTTTTCATTGATCGCTACTTCTTCCGAGAGCTTGTAACACTTGCGGTTCTGGTAGTTTTCTCCCCTCCTCCCTGTGACTTTCAATTAACAACTCCAGGACTTCCTGCGCATTCGTCAATGCTTCTTCGTAGGTGTCACCATGGGTAAAGTAGCTTTGTATGGATGTAGCAAACTCTGGCAATTCTACTAGATAACAATTATCTTCTTCCGACCAGATGATATTGATACGATATTTAGCTGGAATCATTGCTCTTCCTCCTTATCTCTAAGTGCTTGCAGTGCCACTCTAACCAACTTTTCTAAGTAGGGCTTAGCATCGAAGTTCTGGTAGTGCCGCGTGTATCCAGCGCTCATGACTGCCTCGAATACGCCGACATACAAAACCTGCTAGCTCTCCAATTTTTTTGGGCATTGACCGCCACCTTCGGTAAAATTGCCTGGATCAGAAAATATAGCAGTCCTATTTGATTAACAAACAGTAATTCTCCAGAACCAAGTATGGGAGCGGTGCCCCTGCGACCCCTATTCCATTTTCATTTAGGATTGCTATATGTCTTTCCCCATCCGTTTGCCGTTGTCGGTCTAGGCAAGACCGGGAAAGTCCCGTATAGTAGAACATAGGATCAATATGCTCATCACATACGCTCCAGCAGTACGTTTCACTTATTCTCCGAGGAGTGAAGATTCCCATGAAACAATTCCTAGTTTTAGCCTTGGGTGGTTTGGTGTTGGGGGTAGCCACGCCCGCCCAAGCGCAATTTTTTGAACAGTATCCCAACGGGTTCACCCACTTTACCACGGGACCCAATACCCTACCCCTGCAACGGATGTACAACCAAGTGTACTTCGGCAATACGGGCGGCTACTATTACCAATCCTGGTTGGCGGGGCAGACCCAGACCCTGTTCAATCTGCACATTGGTCGCCTGAAGACTACCCCCGGGGGCCCGGAAATTGCGGTGCAGACCGATACCCGCAACCTGTCCGAGTTGAATGTGAACATCATGGACATCCAGGGGCAGATTCCCGGCCCGACCTACCGGGTGCAGGATTTCCCCAACCCCTACTCCGCATCCCTGTTTAACCTGAATTGCCGTCCCATTGAAACTGGATGCGCCCGGGATGGTGCTTTTTACCCTCCGGCTCCAGCGGTGGAAGTGCCCCAAGAATTTGTCCCACCCCCTGCACCGATTCGGGGTCGGGGTTAAATTCCTTTGACGTTCCGAACGTTGATTCACTCCTCACGTAGTCTGTTAAGGGCACTTTTAGGTCGCAGGGGCGTAGCCCCCGTCTGTGGTTCTCAATAGTATTGGCATTCTAGGGAGATAACCTTCTGGTAATCCAAACAAAGAGAGGTGCCCTTAATTTGACTAATTTCACCATTTCAAGAAGGCGGCGGTGGCTCCTTGCTCTCGCCGTATTTTACTATCTTCTTCAAACCAGGCGATAATCTGGCTGGGGGTGAGTTGCTCCACCGGCACTTGGTAACTTGCGGCAATGTGGATAAGCAGGCGCAGGGAGGAAATGGTCAACCGAGTGAGGAATTTTTCGTGGGAGGAGAGCAGGGCGGCATCCACCTGGGCGGATTCGTCCAAAGTCAGAAATTGCTCGTTCATCGGCTGGCTTTGATCGTGGCAAGGGCTTTGTCCACATGGGCACGGAAGTCAAACTGGGAATCAAACACCAACCGCACGACCCCCTCCGGGTCAATCACATAGGTCACCCGCCCCGGAATTAAGCCAAAGGTCGCCGGTACGCCGTAGGTGCGCCGCAGTTGGTTGTTGGCATCGCTGAGGAGGATAAACGGTAAATTGTACTTACTTTTGAACCGCTCATGGCTGGGGGTATCATCGCCGCTGACCCCGATCACCACGGCTCCGGCATTCTGAAATTCCGCATAACTGTCCCGAAAGGCGCAGGCTTCGGCGGTGCAACCAGGGGTGTCGTCCTTGGGATAAAAATACAAGACCACCCACTGCCCCCGAAATTGCTGAAGCGTGACCAATTGCCCGCTCGTATCCGGCAGTTGCCAATCCGGCGCAGGCTGACCAACGGTGATTTTAGCCATGATGGTATTAAGAATTATTACTTAATTTTAGTATAGGTCAAGGCGGTCAGGCGTAGAAGCGGAATTTCACCGTGCCTTTTTGTCCCAGGATGATCACATCTTGATCTTCCAGACGCACTTGGGTAATCCGGGGGTGCTGGACACTATTAATAAAAGTGCCGTTGGTGGAGCCACAATCCCGCAGGGTGACGTGGGTTTCGCTCACTTCGATACAGGCGTGTTGCCCCGAAACCTGGGGGTCAGGGATGACGATATGACAGCGTTGGCTGTCCCGTCCCAAGTAATGGGTGCCCACCAGGGTAAATTCCTCCCCTTGGGCGGGCCCGGCGATGCAGACCAGACGGCTGGGGCGGTACTCCTCGGTCGGCAGGGGGCGGTCAGGTAGGGCGGAGCGGGGGGGCGGGGTAATCACCTGGGTTTCCGGCTCGGGGGGGGGTTCTGGCTCGGCGATGAGAGGCAGCGGTGTGAGCATCTGGGTGGGGATGGCTTCCGGGGGGGTAACCGTCGGGTTTTCCGCATGGGGAAGCGTTGGGGGGGTAACAGGGGCGGTCATCTCTACCTGCCCTATCGCCACGGTCATCGGTTCCGTTGGTATTGCGGGAATTCCCTGCACAGGCGGTACCGGACGGGAACGACGGCTGAACCAAATCGCCAATCCCACCGCCCCGGCTCCCAGCCCCAAAATACTCGCCCCCACTACCACCAGCCCCATCTGCCACCAATCCACCGGGGAACGGTCCTGCCCTTGCTCGATCTGTTCCTGCGCCTGGGTCAAGAGGCTTTGGGCGCTGTGGTGCTGGGGATAACGGTTGAGGATGGACTGAAAAACCGGCTGGGCAAGGCGGTAGTGGGCTTCCCAAAAATGGGTTAACCCCTCGTGCCACAGGCTGTTCACTGGGCTGTCCTGGTTTTCTACCCCCGCTTGCTGGAGAAATTGCCGGAGGGTGGTGGCGGCAATCAGACGCACCTGTTTGTCCTGGACAGTAGCCAAGCCCAACACGTCCCCATTAGCCAAAAAGACGATGGCTCCCGCCAACCCCTGCGCCTGCCCTGAGGGAAAAACCATCCCTGAGCCGTTCCAGGTGCCCGCATCCAGGGTCGGGGTGATTCTATCCTGGGCGTAGGTTTGGGCGAGGGCATAAATGGGGGTGCCCGCTGTGGGGGGCTGGGCTTCCCGAAACACCAGGGTAGGGGTTTGGGTCAATGGCACCGTGACCAGGGCGAGATTCCGTTGGGGGTCGTACTTGACCACCTGAAATTCATAGGGTTGATCCGCCTGTCCCCCGGGGAGCAATACCTGATTAATTCGTTCCAATTGCTCCAGTTGGGCTTCCGGTTCGATCCGGGCGACCGCTGTCTGGATGTTTTCGGGCGTAATGGGAATTTTTCGCTCGGGGAAGGCTTCGTTGTACAGCATCAACCGTTGCCGGGCTAAATCTTCGAGCAGACGGCGTTTGCCTTGCTTGTCCCCTTGAACACTCCCCTGTACCACCGTCGCCAGGGTAAGAACTTTGCCGTTGGGATGGACAAATACCCCCGTGCCCTGGGTTTGCACCACCGTCTCCCAGGTGCGTTCTTCAAACCGCCATTGCCCCTGATAGCCGCTGATCAGATAGACCAGGGTGGGTTGGTGCCACAGCTTCCATTGGTCAGGGGTATTTTGCGCCCACACCGGGGGAATCCAGCCCAGGAGCAGGAGGAGCCACCAGCCCCGCAACGTTCCCATCCGCTACACTCCCCCAGCTAGGGCAACGACTACCAGCCTTTTTCCGCCTGCGCCACCACGTAGTTCGCCACATCCTCAATATCGGTAGCACTCAGGCGACCCTTGAAGGCGGGCATGGCATTTTTCCCATTGGTGACTTGATAGATGATGGCTTCCAAATCCATGCCATATTTCGCCAAATCTTCCTTTTTCAGGGATTTACTGGCGACGACCACATTCCGACCCCCCGCATGGCAGGCGGCACAGTTGGCACCGAACACCTTGCCCCCGTGGGCAATATCAGCGGCTTGAGCAGGCATGACCCAGCTTCCCAGCATGATCCCAATGGCGAATAGTACGGTCAAAACAACACGCATGGTTCCCCTCGTATAAAAAAATTCAACGCATGGGGTGATCCCCCCCAATGTATCCTAACTGAATCTTTTTACCCAAGTCACACAAAACTGAGAAGATATTTAACAATGTTTGTTACGATGCCTGAGGAAGCCATGTGTGGTCATAGGGAATGCTGAAAGCGGGAATTGTCGGTCTGCCCAACGTAGGAAAATCCACCCTCTTCAATGCCTTGGTGGAAAATGCCAAGGCGGATGCCCAAAATTATCCATTCTGTACCATTGAACCCAACCGGGGGGTGGTGAATGTCCCGGATGAACGCTTGGCGGTTTTAGCCAAACTCTCCCGTTCCCGGCAGATTGTCCCGGCGCAGATTGAATTTGTGGATATTGCCGGACTGGTGGAGGGGGCGAGCCGGGGGGAAGGGCGGGGCAACCAGTTTCTCTCCCATATCCGCCAGGTGGATGCGATTGTCCAGGTGGTGCGCTGTTTTGATGACCCGGATATTATCCATGTGAGCGGTTCCGTTGACCCGGTGCGCGACATTGGGGTGATTAACCTGGAACTGGCCTTGGCGGATTTGGAGCAGGTGGAACGGCGGCGGGAAAAACAAAAAAAACTCGCCCGTACCCAAAAAGAGGCGCAGGCAGAATTAGAACTCCTCGACCAGGTGGCCGCCGAGTTGAATGAGGGGCGTTTGGTGCGGCAATTGGGCTTGACGGCGGAACAACAGGCGATGTTGCGCCCCTTGGATTTGCTCACCGCCAAACCGATGATCTACGCCACCAACGTCAGCGAAACGGATTTAGCCAGCGGCAATGCTTGGACCCAGCAGGTGGAGGCGCTCGCGCACCAGGAACAGACCCGAGTGGTGCGGGTGTCGGCGCAGGTGGAGGCGGAACTGACGGAACTCCCCCCCCCGGAACGGGCGGACTACCTCGCCAGCTTGGGGGTGAGCAGTGGCGGCTTACAGGCGTTGATCCGTGCTACTTATGAATTGCTGGGTTTACGCACCTTTCTCACCACCGGCGAAACCGAAACCCGGGCTTGGACGATCAAAGCGGGCACCTTGGCTCCCCAGGCCGCTGGGGTGATTCACACGGATTTTGAGCGGGGGTTTATCCGTGCGGAAACCATTAGCTACGAGGACTTGGTACGGTGCGGTTCGCTGGCGGCGGCCAGGGAAAAGGGACTGATTCGCAGTGAGGGCAAGGAATATCTGGTGCAGGAAGGGGACGTGATGGTGTTTCGGTTTAATGTCTAATTAAGGGCACTTCCTCAAAATGGGTCGCAGGGCACCGCCCCATCTTAGTTCTTGATAGCCTGCGTAGCCATTAGCATGGGTATTCGAGCCAGATAACCTTCAATCGGTGCAAATAAATAGAGGTGCCCTTAAGAGTTCCAAATTGGTGAAAAGCGTTTAGTAGCTATAGCTAGGTAGGTTAAGGTTGTCGCCTTAAGATTCTGGGAAACCAATGTGGGGCTACGCCCAACGACCCATATCATGTCAACCTTTGTATGCTTAGCTATAGAAAGATTCGGATGTGTATGACGACACTAATTTGGCACCGTACACAGCATGATACAAGCGGGCAGGGGGAATCGAACCGCCATCAACAGTTTGGAAGACTGTAATAAAATAGCGATGCCTACGGGGTTTTAGGACTACCTCTAAAGAAATTACACCGAATCTACACCTATTTCGGGAATTTGGAGTTATCCCCCGCCCCTGATGATGGTGAGGACTACCCCGGCGATAACGGCAATGGTGGCACCGGCGATCAGGGAAGTTGCGAGTCGCTCTAGGCGTTCCCCCGTTTTCTGGGATGCTTCCATTTCAAATCGGATACGGGAAATTTGCTCTTTGGTTTCCCGTAGCTCTGCCAATACCTGGGCTTGGAAGTCTTGGGGCGGTAATTCGGATTGCATAATGGAAACCATCGGTGTATATTTCCACTCTAAGGCTATTGGCTACTAATTCGCTCCAGCAGTCTTTGTATTTTTGCCCTAGCCGCCACTGGCAATCGGGGCACTCCCCTTCGGCACCTTCGCCGCCCTTGTCCCCATTGGTGTACCTACGTTTGCCTACACCAAAAATACTATGGCAATCTTACTTGATTAGTGAACAGAGATTTCCCAGAACCATACACCGCAGGTGCTTCTTGGACGGGGGCGGTGCCCCTGCGACCCCTTTTCCATTCTCATTTAGGAGTGCTATAGATATGGCTACATTTCTGTACTAATCCCTAGCTTTGATGTACTAATGGGGTAAATTCTGTAAGTACCGTAGAATCGGTGTATTCGGCTCTCTGTGGGAGTAAGCGGGCAGGGGGAATCGAACCCCCATCGACAGTTTGGAAGACTGTAGTTTTACCACTAAACTATGCCCGCATCGGTACTCTAGTATAGGCAATATGGTACAAATTGGCACGATGGCACAGACCTACGAGCAGACCAGTCTGGACTGGCAGACCCGCCTTTTACAACAACGCCTCCAGGAATGGTGGGAGTTTACCATCGCCCGCTTGAATCCCAATCTGCCCAATTTAGAGGGTATTGGTGTACCGCCATTGTATATTCAATTGTTGCTGTGGCTGGGCTTGGTGGGGATGGGAGTATTCCTGGGATTGCGCCTGACCCGCTGGTTGCACAATCGTCGCTGGAACCAATGGCGATGGTATTCCCCCAGGAGTGGGAGCGCCACAGTAACCCATCAAAATTCCTGGCTAGAGGAAGCCCAAAGGTGGCATGGGCAAGGTGATTATACAGAAGCAGTGCGTTGTTTATACTTTAGCCTGTTGGAATATCTGCAAATCCGCCGGGGGATTACCCCTTTGGCAAGTCGCACGGATGGGGAATATCGCCGTTTAACCCAGCACCTTGCCCCCCAGGAAAGCTATGATCTGCTCTGGCGGGTGCATGAACGGATTTGTTTTCGGCAGGACACGGTATCCCAGGAGCAATGGCAAACCTATTGGCAGGCGTATCAACGGGTGGTGAACGATTGACCTTCCCCCTGACGGCGGTGGTAGGACAGGAGCGGTTGAAGCTTGCCCTGCTGTTGGCGGCGGTGGATATGGGGATTGGCGGGGTGTTGCTGGCGGGAGCGAAGGGTACGGCGAAATCGGTGCTGGCACGGGGGATTCATGCCCTATTGCCGCCGATTGAGGTGGTGCAGGGTTCCCCCTACCAGGATGACCCTCAACACCCGGAGGAATGGTTGTTTCACCCAGAAACCGTAGTCACTCAGATCACCGCCCCGCCATTTGTCCAAATTCCCTTGGGGGTGACGGAAGACCGGTTGGTGGGGGCAGTGGATGTGGCGGCTTCTCTGCAACAGGGGGAGGCGGTGTTTCAACCGGGTTTATTAGCCCAGGCGCACCGGGGCGTGTTGTATGTGGATGAATTGAATTTACTGGATGATAACGTTGTTAATATTTTGTTAACGGTTTTGAGTGAAGGGGTTAACCGGGTGGAGCGGGAAGGGGTGAGCGTGGTGCATCCCTGTCGTCCGCTGTTGATTGCCACCTACAACCCGGAGGAGGGGGCGGTGCGGAGTCATTTGCAAGACCGGTTTGCCATCCAACTGGCGGCGGTGCCCTTGGCGGAATTGGCGGAACGGGCGGAGGCGACCCAGCGGGCGGTGCGGTATGGGGATCAGCCCCAGGCGGTCTGGGCGGAGCAGGAAGAAGAAATGGCGGCATTACGCACCCAAATCCTCCTGGCACGGGAATGGTTACCCACGGTGCGGATCACGGCGGCACAGGTGCAGTATTTGGTGGAGGAGTCCTTGCGGGCGGGGGTACAGGGACATCGGGGGGAGTTGTTTGCCACCCGGATTGCCCAAGCCCATGCGGCTTTTTGGGGACGGAATCAGGTCACCGCTGAGGATTTGCGGGTGGGGGTGGAATTGGCAATCATCCCTCGTGCCACAACTGTCCCGCAAACAGAGCCACCGCCGCCCCCCCCGCCTCCGCCCCAGGATTCCCAAACGGAGCAACCCCCGGAAGCGCAACCGGAGGAGAACAACAGCCTCCCGGAGGAATTTATCTTTGACCCGGAGGGGGTGATTCTCGACCCGGAGTTGCTGTATTTTGCCCAAAAATGCCAACCCCGCACCCGCGCCGGTACCCGTAATCAGAGCATTAACCAGCAGAGGGGTCGGTATGTGAAACCGATTTTACCCCAGGGCAATCACCCCCGGATTGCGGTGGATGCGACCCTGCGGGCGGCGGCTCCCCATCAGCAAAAACGCCGTCAAGCCCAACCGGGGAAAAAAGTGGTGGTCACGGGGGAGGACGTGCGGGCGAAACGGCTGGTGCGGAAGGCGGGGGCGTTAATCGTTTTTGTGGTGGATGCCTCGGGTTCGATGGCGCTGAATCGGATGCAGGCGGCAAAAGGGGCAGTGTTGCGGTTATTGACCGAGGCGTACCAAAACCGGGACATGGTGGCATTGATTCCCTTCCGGGGGGAACAGGCGGAGGTGTTACTGCCGCCCACCCGTTCGATTGAAGCCGCCCGCCGTCGTCTGGATCAACTGCCCTGTGGGGGTGGCTCGCCCCTGGCGCACGGGTTAACCCAAGCGGTACGGGTGGGGATGAATGCCCGTCAAGGGGGGGACATTGGTCAGGTGATTGTGGTGGCGATTACGGATGGGCGGGGCAATGTGCCGCTGGCTCGCTCCCTGGGACAACCCCCTGACCCTGGGGTGGATATTAAAACCGAACTGCTGGAACTTGCCGGTAAAATGCGTTTGTTGGATTTCCGTTTGCTGGTAATTGATACGGAAAATAAGTTTGTTTCCACGGGATTTGCGAAAGAATTGGCGCAAAAAGCAGGGGGGAATTATTACCATTTGCCCCGTGCCAACGAACGCACCCTCGCCCAAGTCACCCAAAATGCCCTGCGGGAGGTGCGGCAAAATTAAACCCCGTTTGTAATTTATACTCAATTTATACTTAAGGGCATCTCTAAAAATAGGTTGCAGGGGCGTTGTCCCCGTCTTTAGTTCTGGGGAATTTCGGTTGGCTAATCCCATTATTATAGCCATTGACAGGATTGACCCCAAAATTGATCGAAACGATAGATACCAGCCAGCGGTCTCAGGGAATTACCCAGGCGGCATCCTGCCGACTGCTGGGGGAAAAGCCCCGCACTTGTGCGATATAATCAGATGCAAATGGACACAACTTGAGAAGTTCTTTAGATGTTAATCCTGTCTGCTGAACAAGTGGAGCCGATTGGGGCGGACTACCGACAAGCCATGCGGATTCAATACCAATGTAAGGTTTTTGAGCGGTTGTGCTCCTTTGGTGTCCACCAGCGCCAGCAGGCAATCAAAGAATGCCAAAAGTATTTAGATTCCCATACCCGTGGTTGCTTGGTTGTGGAAGACCCGTCGAGTTATACCCTTTGGACTTATGTGCCGGATGCCGAACTCTAAACATGATCCCGGCTGAAGGCGAGGCTTAATAGGTTATTACTAGGTTCTTAAAAGTTTAGCAGTATGTACTTATATTTTACTTAAGTTTAGCGAAACATTTTGGCTTGGTTCACCGGCTATCCCCCCCAACTGCGTAATCGTACGGAAAGAAGCGGGGAAATTTTTTGCCATGATAGGTATTATTGGGTGTTATATTGCACACTATGTCAGCCTGACATAATGCGAGAATGGAACACGTCACCCTTGACCTCGAGCGGATGCCGTTGCAATTCAGTGCCCTTTCCCACCCTGGGGTTGTCCGGCAATACAACGAGGATGCCTACCATGTGGATGCCCAAGGGCGATTTTTTATCGTGGCGGATGGCATGGGTGGCTATTCCGGGGGGGAGCGAGCCAGCCAGTTGGCGGTGGGGGTGATGGCGCTTTACCTGGAGACCTACTGGGGGCAGACCCAGGCGTTGGCGGAAGTCATGCAACAGGCGGTACTGCGGGCGAATGAGCATTTGCTGGCGGAGCAGGTAGCCAACCCGGTGATCAAGGATATGGGCACGACGGTGGTGATGCTCTGTCGGGGGGAGGGGTCGCAGGGGTGGTTTTGCCATGTGGGGGACTCCCGTTTGTACCGTCTGCGGGGGAATCATTTGGAGCAACTCACCCGAGACCATACCTGGGTGGCGCAGGCGATTGAATCCGGGGGGTTGTCCCCCATGCAAGCCCGTTCCCATCCCTGGCGGCATTTGCTCACCCAATGTTTGGGGCGGGATGACCTGGAGCCGGTGACCGTGCATCCCCTCACCCTGGAACCGGGGGATTGTTATTTGCTCTGTAGCGATGGGTTGACGGAAGAGGTGTTGGACTGGCAGATTGCCGCTACCTTGCGGTTGATGCGTTCCCCGGAGTGGACGGTGCAAACCCTGGTGGATGCGGCGTGTAAGCGGGGGGGGCGGGACAATATCACGGCGGTGGTGGTGCAGGTGCCCTGGGAGCAAAAGCCTACGGATACTTAGGCTCCTACGCTATGGTAGAGCTAGCGAGGAGGAGAACCTATGGCAGAGCAGGTGCGGGCGTGGCTGCAACCAGCGGCGGATTTTTTTGCTGGCTTGAATTTTCCAGAACCGGTTGTCCACTGGGGGCATCCTTTGATGATGGGCATTGTGTTGGTGTTTATGGGGAGCTTTGCGGCGCTGACGGGCTGGCGGGGGCGGTTGGCAACGGACCCGGAGGTAGCACAAACCGCTTGGGGGGAGCATCGGAAATTAGTCCCCTGGCTGTACCTTTTTTTGGCTTTGGGCTACAGCGGTGGTCTGCTTTCCTTGGTGATGCAGGGGCAGGAGATTTTCCAGAGTCCCCATTTTGTGACTGGGACGGTGGTGCTGGCGGGGTTGACGGTGAATGCCCTGTTGTCCTTGGGGATGAAAGGGCAGGCATGGACCCGTACCCTCCACGCCTATGTGGGCAGTGCGACCCTGGCGGTGGCGGTGGTGCATATGGCTCTGGGGGTGAAATTAGGGTTGTCGTTTTAGGAGTAGGTCAGGCATGAGGTGCCGTTGGGGTCGGTGGGTTCTCGTTTTACTCTTATTTATCCTGAGCTTCACCTGGGCACAGCCCGCCCTGGCACTGACGGAACCGGAACGGCTGGTGGTGGAGGTGTGGCACATTGTCAATCGGGCTTATGTGGACCCCACGTTCAACGGGCACAATTGGCAGAAGGTGCGGCAGGCGGCACTGCATCCCCCCCCGGAGACGATGGAGCAGGCGCAAGCGGTGATTCAGGAGATGCTCAGCCGGTTGGATGACCCCTTCACCCGGGTGTTGCCCCAGAGCCAATACCGGAATCTGCAAACCACTACGGCGGGGGAATTGACCGGGGTGGGTCTGCAAATTGTCTTGGATACGGAACGGCGGGTGCCCCTGGTGGTAGCGCCCATTGCGGGTTCACCGGCGGCGCAGGCGGGGGTGCAGAGCCAGGATCGGATTTTAGCAATTGATGGGGAGTCCACCCTGGGGATGGGGATGGATACGGCGGCCAGTCGGATGCGGGGTCTGCCGGGCACCCAGGTGGTGCTGACCCTGGAGCGGGGGGAACGGCGGTGGCCGGTGACCATTACCCGCCAGCGGGTGACCCTACCGTCTCTGACCTGGGACCTGCGTCCGGGGGGGGTCGGCTACATCCAACTCAGCCAGTTTAGTGCCGGGTCGGCGGCGGAGATGGCGAAGGCGATCCAAGCCCTGGAAGCCCAGGGGGTGCGGGGGTATGTGCTGGATTTACGGAATAATCCGGGGGGTCTGTTTCAGGCGGGTTTGGAAATCGCCCAGGAATGGCTCGACCAGGGCACGGTGGTCTATACGGTGAACCGGGATGGACTGGAAACGGATTTTACCGCCGGGGGCAAAGCCCTGACGGACAAACCCCTGGTGGTGTTGGTGAATCATGGTACCGCCAGCGCCAGTGAAATCCTGGCCGGAGCCTTGCAGGATCATCGGCGGGCGACCCTGGTGGGGGAAACCACCTTTGGGAAAGGCTTGATTCAGTCTGTGTTCAAGCTCAGCAATGGGGATGGGTTGGCCGTGTCCGTGGCCCGCTACGAAACCCCCCTCCACCATGACATTCACCGGCGGGGGATTGTGCCGGATCAAATGGTTTCATCCCAGTCGGAAGCAACGGCAAACGACCCCCAATACGAAGCGGCGGTGGCCTGGCTGGCCAAAAATTTCGTCCCAACCGTAGCGGCGGGGGGGTAAACCTCTATGCTGGAGGGGGAGGTAGTCTATGACTGAGAACCGAACCATTCGGGTGGGCTTGTTGGGGCTGGGAACGGTGGGGGCGGGGGTGGCCCAAATTCTCCTTGACCCCAAGGGACGGCATCCCCTGTTGAGTGAATTGACCCTGCATCGGGTGGGGGTGCGCTCCCTGCACAAACCCCGGGCGTTGCATCTCCCCCCCGGACTGCTGACCACGGATTTGACCGCCCTGGTGCAGGACCCGGAGATTGACCTGGTGGTGGAGGTCTTGGGGGGCTTGGAACCCGCCCGCAGTTTGATGTTGCAGGCCATTGCCCAGGGGAAACACGTGGTTACGGCCAACAAGGCGGTGGTGGCCCGTTACGGAGCGGAGCTATTTCAGGCGGCGCAAGACCAGGGGGTGTATGTGCTGATGGAGGGGGCGGTGGGGGGCGGCATTCCCATCATCCATCCCCTCAAGCAAGCCCTGGGGGCGAACCGGCTGTCCCGGGTGCTGGGGATTGTCAACGGCACCACCAATTTTATCCTCACCCAGATGGCCCAGGGGCGGGGGGATTTTGCCACGGCCTTGGCCACAGCCCAGTCCCTGGGTTACGCAGAAAGTGACCCCAGTGCCGATGTGGATGGGGAAGATGCCGCCGATAAAATTGCCATCCTGGCGACTTTGGCCTTTGGGGTGCGGGTGAGTCGGGAGCAGGTCTATTGCGAAGGGATTGGCGGGATTCAGCCGGTGGATTTGCGCTACGCCGAACGCCTTGGGTTTCAGGTGAAATTGCTGGCCCTGGCGCAACGGCAGGGGGAAGCCCTGGACATCCGGGTCCATCCGACATTAATTAGCCACGACCATCCCCTCGCCAGTGTGCAGGGGGTGCAAAATGCCATTGTGCTGGGGGGGGAACCCCTGGGGGAAGTCATGTTCCAGGGGCCAGGAGCCGGGGCGGGACCGACCGCCAGTGCCGTGGTGGGGGATGTGGTGAATGTGGTGGCGACCCTCCGGGCCAATTCCGGCTACCATCCCCTTTTGGGGGCACCGGTGGCCACGGCGATTCCCCAACTGGCAATGGATGAGGTGCAAACCCGCTTTTATACCCGCATCCTGACCCAGGACCAGCCGGGGGTGATCGGTCAATTGGGCACCTGCTATGGTCGCCACGGGGTGAGTTTAGAATCCATCGTCCAGATCAGCACTCAGGAACAGTTGGCGGAAATTGTGGTCGTGACCCACCAGGTGCGGGAGGGGAATTTCTGGCTGGCGCTGGAGGAAATTCGGCAATTCCCGGCGGTGGCGGCAATTCCGACCGTGTTGCGGGTGTGGTCGTGAAGGACCCCCAACTGCTGGCGATTGAGCAATCCGTGCGGGCGGCGGTAGCGTCACGCCAGGGGGATGCGGTGGCTTTATTGGCGGTATTGCGCCTCCTGGAGTCTCTCCACCGGGAGATTGAGACCGGTGCCTTTGCCGCCGCCTTACCCCAGACCCGCCGAGAGTTGTACGACTTCCTGCTGGACATCGAAACCCAGGGGGGCTGGCCCTACATTTACCGCCGCAGTCTGGAGAGTTTCCTGACCTATCTCCGCAAAACCGAGGCCAACGCCGGTCACGATGCCCCCGCTTGAGGAATTTTTTGCCGAAATTGCCCCTTCCCAGTACCCGTTTTAGCAAAAATAACGGTACACTGATGCCATACTCCTGATGTCTGTTCGCCTGCCCACCCATCATCACCCAAGGGAGAATGGTCATGTTGCCGGAACAACAGCAGAAAATTTTGGTGTACTTCATTGAAGAAGCCAAAGAGCATCTCCAAACCTTAGAACAGGGGTTGATGAATTTGCAGACCAACTCCCAGGATCAGGAGATGGTGAATGAAATGTTCCGGGCCGCCCACTCCATCAAGGGGGGAGCCGCCATGTTGGGGTATGACAGCATTCGCCGCACGGCACACCGGCTGGAGGACTGCCTGAAGGTGGTGAAAGAACAACCGGGCACGGCCATTGACCAGGAGTCGGAAGATTTATTTTTGCGGGGATTTGAAACCCTGGAATCCTTGGTCAACCATCTGGAGCAGGGGAATCTCACGGAAGACTTTGGCCAAACGGCGTTTCAACAGGCGGAGCCGATTTTCGCCCTCCTCCAACAGCGGCTCACCGGGGAAATGGTGACCGGAGAGAGCAAACCTCTTGTCCCTGCCAATTTCTCCGCCCAGGTGTTGCAGGTGTTGCGGCAGATGCTGGAACTGATCAAGCAGGGGGCGACCCCGGAACGTACCCAGCAGGTGGCGGCTCTGTGTGGTCGGTTGGGGACTTTCGCTCCCGGCGTAGCCACCTGGCAGACCCTCACCCAGACGGCCCAAAAAGCGGTGACCAATCCCCGGGTACCCCTGGCGAAGCTGGCGGGGCCGTTGCTCAATGAACTCAAGCAGGCCAGCGAATTGATCCAGCAGGGCAAGGCGCAGATGGTCGTCCCCAGTGCCACCCTCTGTAGTTTGGCGGGGGTGGATGCGGCCAGCGTTGCCCCGACCGTGGCGGCTCCGGCGGCCCCCAAACAAATTACCATTCCGGTGGAACCCCGGGAGGCGGCCAAGCTCTTGATTGCCAACTTTGAGCCTGCCCAGTTGGCCGCCCTGGCCAAGTTGTTGGTGCAAGCGCTGAAACGCCCCGCCTGATGTGTCGCAAAATTCTGATTGTGGACGATGAACCCCACATTCGGTTGTTGTTGGAACAGACCCTCGAGGACTTGGCGGATGAGGCGGACATTGAACTCCTGACCGCCAGCAACGGCCTGGAGGCTTTAGACGTTATCCAAAATGAACGGCCCAATTTAGTATTTTTGGACGTGATGATGCCCAAGATGAACGGCTTTGAGGTCTGTCAACGGGTGAAAAAGGAACTCCTGCTCGAAGGTGTCTATATTATCATGCTCACCGCCAAAGGGCAGGAATTTGACAAGGTGCGGGGGCAGGAGGTGGGTGCCGACCTGTACATGACCAAACCCTTTGACCCGGACCAAGTGGTCAAACGCTCATTGGAGGTGCTGGGGTGCTGACCTGGGGCGAACGTACCTATCTGATGGGGATTCTCAACGTCACCCCGGATAGTTTCAGTGATGGTGGGCAGTATTTTGACCTGGATTTAGCGGTACAGCAGGGCAAAAAATTAGTGGCTGAAGGGGCGGATATATTGGATATTGGCGGCCAATCCACCCGTCCGGGAGCCAGTATTATTCCCCTGGAGGAGGAATTGCGGCGGGTGATCCCCGTGATTCAGGCTCTAGCTACCGAGGTCAGCGTACCGATTTCCGTGGATACCACCCGGGCGGTCGTGGCCGCTGAAGCCATCGCTGTGGGGGCGACTTGGGTCAATGACGTTTCCGGGGGTACGGATGACCCGGAACTCTTGCCGGTGGTCGCCCAGGCTGGGGTCACGGTGGTTCTCATGCACCGGCGGGGCAATCCCCAAACCATGCAATCTTTGACTGACTATGGGGATTTAATCGGGGAAATTTATGAATTTCTTGCCCAACAACGGGACAAAGCCCAACAATTAGGCATTGAAAAAATTGTCCTTGACCCCGGCATTGGTTTTGCCAAAAATACCGAACAAAATTTAATTTTACTGCGGAACTTATGCCGATTTCGGGACTTAAATTGCCCGCTTTTGGTGGGGCCTTCCCGGAAAAGTTTTATCGGTCAGATTCTCAATCAACCCGACCCCCAACAACGGGTATGGGGTACCGCCGCCGCTTGTTGTGCCGCCATTGCCCAGGGAGCGGATATTCTGCGGGTTCATGACGTTGCCCAAATCAAACAAGTGGTTCAGGTTGCCGATGCCCTTTGGCGCAGTCATGGGGTCACATCCTAATATCCTCATTTTGACCACGGGGTGCCTGTCCTTGGCGCACGGAACTGGGGCACGTTTGCTCAGTCACTTTGCCACCTATCCCCCCGCCCACCTGTGGAATGTGTTTGCCGGTTTTCAGGGGGAACCCGCCCTTCCCCAGCATCTGTGGGTGCGGCGATACGATACGGATTGGCGGTCAGAATTACGCCGTTGGCGACGCAAATTACTGCAAATTCATTTACCTCACCAGGCGAAAGATATGCGGGAAATTCGGTCGTACTTAAACCGCAAAAAGTGGTATCCCGATTTAATTTACGCCACCTGTTTGTGTCGAGATGACTTAGAAATTTTGGCTGAAATTTTACGGCAATATCATTATAAACTTCCAGTCATTCAACACTTTTTGGATTGGCATCCTGACGATGCTCGCATGATCCCCTTATTGCAACAATTGAATCCCCATTTAAGCCAAGTGTGGGCATTAACCGAAGCGATGCAAGCGGACATTAGTCAGATTTTAGACCGGCCGGTGCCGGTGGTGAGCGTCTTTCACTGCGATTTACCAACCCTTTATAAACAAAACCATCCCCCCTATAATGCCCATTTTCGAGCGGTGATCATCGGCAACTGTGGTTATACGGAAATCTTAGATGACCTTGCGCAAGCATGGCGTGTTTTGGCTCAGGAATTTGCTAATTTGCAACCCATTCATTGGTACGCCCATCCCCGCTCCTGGCAATGTTTACAGGAACGCAATTACGAATTACCCCCCGAAATTGACTACCGGGGTTTTATCCCGCCAGAGGCATTAATGACACAACTCAGTGGTTATGATTTAGCACTGATTCCCTTTAACCGTTGCGACCAACCCGAATCCTGGTATGCCCGCTATTCTAGCCCTTCCCGTCTGACGGAATTAGCCAGCGTTGGTTTACCCCTTTGCCTATTAGCCGGAGCAGGAACCGCCGCCGCCCAATATATGGTGAATCATGATTTGGGCGTAGTAGTGAACCCCAGCGATCACCCCAAGTTAATTAATACCCTCAAGTTGCTAATTGCAAACCAGGAATTACGGCAAACATTGGGGCAAAAAAGCCGTCGGTTTGCGGAGGCACATTTCAATGTTTCAGAACACCGCCAATTCCTCTATGAAACCTTCGCCCAACTCTGCCAACGCCCTACTGAAATTTAGCCTGTTTACGCAACAGTTCCTCTAGGGTAAGTTGGAAATCAGCTTTACCATCGAATACCGTACCCACTTCCTGTTTGTAGAACGTTACCTCTGCCAAATGATAATGCTCATCCGTGAGGGGAATATAACCCACATTGGGCACAATTTTGGCGGCATTTTTTAGGTAAAATCCCACAAAGTCCTTAAGCACTTCTTTCTCTTGCGCTTTGGCAGCATTCACATAAATAAATAGGGGGCGGGTCAAGGGACGATATTTGTTCAACAACACATTTTGCAATGTGGGTGTCACCGGACCATCCCCATTGTCAATGGGAACCGCTTTCATCTTGTCCCGATTCTTCTCAAAGTAAGCAACGCCAAAATACCCAAGCGCATTCGGGTCTTGGATAATTCCCTGGGCGAGCGTATCGTCATCTTCACTAAAAACCACATCTTTCCGGCTGGCATCCACCTTGCCCACAATGGCTTCCGTGAAATAATCAAACGTACCTGAATCCTCACCGGGGCTGAATAAATTCAGGGGACGGTCAGGGAAACTTGGGCGTACTTGGTTCCACTTTTTGATTTTCCCTTGCGCCGCCGGTTCCCAAATCTTTCGCAATTCTTCCACCGTCAATTTGTCCACCCAATCATTGCCCTTATTAACCGCTACGGTGAGCGCATCAAATGCAACTGGTAATTCAATATAACGGACATCATTTCTGTTACACAAAGCCATCTCTTGTTGATTAATCGGACGGGAGGCATTGGCAATATCCACCTTCCCTTCACAAAACTTACGGAACCCCCCGGTTGTCCCAGAAAATTCCACAGTTAATTCCTCCAAAAGCTTCGGTTGGGTTTTCTTAAATTCCTCTGCCACCGCCTTGCTAATTGGATAAACCGTACTCGAACCGTCAATGGCAATACTCGCAGGCTTAGGGGCACCGCCAAAATTACATCCCCAGAGCAGAACCGGGATGCTCAGCATCAGCAATACAAATCTTAACCCCCGACTCCAGCGTTCCATCCCCACCCACCTCCGTAATTAGACAGACAAAAGCATTACCAATTAATCCTGAAGTTTACCCTGATTTTTTGTGCAATGAAAACCCTAACGATTACAGAAATAACCTACCGGAGCAACCCTGTCAAGTAGGAATCCAGGAGAACATCGAGATAAAGGGAAACCTTCCATTTTTCTTAACCCAATCCCACAGGAGATTGATTATAATTAGAGCCAACCTAAAAAATCGGCCTTAAAAACGATGGATGAAGTTTTAGAAAAAATTCGTCAACAGTTTAACTACGGTCCCTATCCCCGTTACCCTTTAGAGAAGTCCCCCAAGGATGACCGAGAATTTTTATGGATTCATAATGTCACCACGCCTTACTATCTGCGGTACCGGCAACGTCCTCCCCAGGATTTAGTGATTTTGGATGCGGGGTGCGGTTCCGGGTACAAAGCCTTAGCCCTTGCCCTTGCCAATCCGGGGGCTAAAATTGTCGGGATTGACTTTTCTCCTAACTCGGTGGATTTGGCTATCAAAAGATTCGAGTTTCATGGTCTATCCAACTATGAATTTCATGTCCTCCCGATTGACCAGGTGGGTGAATTAGGCTTAACGTTTGATTACATTAACTGCGATGAAGTTTTATATCTAATGCCTGACCCGGTAGCCACATTAGCGACTTTTAAGCAGGTCTTAAAACCCCTGGGGATTCTCCGAGTTAATGTGCATAATCAATACCAGCGGGAGATGTATTTCAAAGTCCAGGAATTCTTTGGGCTGTTGGGTTTAATGCAGGATAATCCCGAGGAATTTGAATTAAAAACCGTTCAAGAGATCATGGGGCAACTCAACGATAGATGTGAACTAAAGCGGATAACATGGAGTAAAAAATATGAGGGCGAATTAAATGATCATATCAGCGAATTTATTTTGATGAATTGCCTGCTCCAGGGGGACAAGGGATTTACCATTCCCCAGATATTTGGGTGTTTGGAGGAGGCTGGTTTAGAGTTTATTGAAATGGTGGCCTGGCCAAAATGGCGTATCAAATCCCTGTTCAAAGACCCTGAGAACCTACCCACCGTGTTAACTTTGGCACTGGCAGAAGCGACACCGATGGAGGTATTACACCTGGTGAATTTGTTGCATCCAGGGGAGCGACTTTTGGATTTGTGGTGTGGTCATCCCAATGCCGAACCAACGGTTGTTTCCCAAGGTCAGGCGATGGTTTCTCTGCATCCCCAATTAAGAAACGAAACGGTGCAACAAGCGTGGCAAGCCCATTTGCAGGGAGGGCGGCCTTTAATCCTGTCAGATTACTTGAAATTCCCTGTCCAGGGCGCATTACAGATTGAGAAAGTGGAAATTGATGCGATTGCCCTTGGGGCTTTGTGGCCTTTGTTTGAGGGCACCCAATCTTTTGAAAGTCTTTTGCAACGTTGGTTACAACTCTATCCCCGGGATTTACTCACCTTGGAACCGGTGCCTGTTGAAATTGCTCGTACCATGTTAAGGGAATTACTATTATTTTTAGAACAATCCCTTTATGTGCTACTAACGGTTGAGTAAGGCATGGCTGACAATGGGAATAACAGCAATAGTAACCTTATAAAAATTAGGGAGCAATTTGACTTTGGCCCCTATCCCTATTTCCCCTTGGAGCAATCCCCCCAGCATGAAACAGAATCTTTATTTATTCACAATCTGACCACCCCTTACTATTTGAAATATAAGCGACTTCCACCGCAAGATAATTTAATTATTTTGGATGCGGGATGTGGTTCGGGTTACGGTGCCTTAACCCTGGCGTTGGCGAACCCTAATGCCCGGATTGTGGGGATTGATTTATCTGAAAAATCTATCGAACTGGCCCGCCATCGTCTGCATTATCATGGGATAAAAAACTATGAATTTCATGTATTACCCATTGAGGAAATTGGTTGTTTGAATTATCAATTTGACTACATTAATTGCGATGAAGTCATCTATTTATCGGATGACCCCAAAGTAACGTTACAAAAGCTGGCTCAAGCCTTAAAACCCCAGGGAATTATGCGGGTGAATTTTCACGACCAGTACCAGCGTGCTGAGCAATATCGGGGTCAGGAATTTTTTGAGTGGCTCGGCTTAAAAAAAAATAACCCTGAAGACCAAGCCATTCATACGGTGCGCCTGATCATGGAACAGTTGCAGGATGAGGTTAATCTCAAAAAAAACTGTTGGCAACCCGCCTTAGGTAATCGTTTAGACCGATGGGGTCAGGAATATATTTTAATGAATTACCTCTTTCAATGTGATAAAGGATTTACGCCCCTGGATGTGAGTCACTATTTAGAGTATGCCGGTTTGGAATTGATTGAAATGGTCTATTGGCGCAAGTGGCGATTAACGGAATTATTTACTGACCCGGAGAATGTACCGGCGATCATTGGGGCTGTTGAGGCGATTGCTACCCCTTGGGAGCGGTATTATCTCAGGGATTTAATTCATCCTCACGAGCGGCTCATTGATTTTTGGTGCGGCTATCCCACCGCCCCACAAGCAACGATATTAACAGCGGAATCTCTGATTTATTTGCACCCCCAACTCTGTACCGATCTGGTCAAAACCGCTTGGCGGAGTACCTTGGAACAGGGACAGGCTTTTCCGATTTCTCATTTCTTGAAAACTCCAGCACAAAGTTGTTTTTTTCAAGCGGAAGTAAGCCTCGATTTTGTGACCGCAAGTGTGCTATGTCCTTTACTGGAAATGCCCATGAGATTCTCTCAAATCAAAGATAGATGGTTGCACTTATACCCCCAGGATTGGTTAACGTCAAACCCTACGGATGTGCAAGCAATTACCATCAAATTGCAAGAGATATTATTGATGTTAGAAAAATATCTTTATGTACTGATTGTATCTGATTCATCTGATTCCTAGGAGCCACTATAGCAATCCTACTTGATTGACGAACGGAAATTCCGCAGAACCAAGAACGGGGGCGGTGCCCCTGCGACCCCCTGTTCCATTCTCATTTAGGACTGCTATAGTCGTTTCACAAGAAAATGCAACGCTTTGAGGCACTGGTAATCACTGTATCCCCTTCTAGGACAGGGTTTGCAGGTAAAGGCGAATGTTGCAAACTTGTTTGAAATTACTATATATCTGATTCCTAGGAGCCACTATAGCAATCCCAAACCATTACGCAACAGAAATTTTCCAGAACCAAAGACGACCCCTATTCTATTTTCATTTACGATTGCTATAGCATCTGTTTACAATCCGGTTGCAGGCTGTTCACCAATGAAAGCATACCAAGCATCTTAGAGCCGGTGGGTTGACAGCCGTATCCCGGAACCACTGCAAAGGCTGACTGCGCCGCTTAAATCAAGATGTCAATTGTGGCACGCCCAGTGGTTTTCAGCCAGTTCTGGGCTTCAATGTAGTTGTTGGGGGCAAGGCGAATCGCCTGTTGCCAATACTGGGCGGCTTGGTCGAATAATTGCTCGGCTCGTTCCAAATCATTGGCGGCCTTGGCCTGCTCCGCCTGGTAATGGTAAATCACCGCCACATTATTCAACGCCTGGGGCATCCGGGGGTTCAAGTCCAGGGCTTGCTGGTAATAATCCAGGGCTTTCTCGTGATCCCCGTTGCTGGTATGAATCAGGGCAATGTTGTACAAAATAAAGCTCCGGTCGTAGGTGTCATCCTCTAGGGCCAGGGCTTCTTCGTAGTTTTGCAGAGCCTCGGCGTATTCCCCTTCCGCCTGGGCGTTCATGCCATCCCGGTAGTAAACAAAGGCCGCTTTTTGTTTGGGGGTGGCGGGCAGTACCTTCAGCAAAATATCCGCCAGAACTGTAAAGGTTTTGTCAATGAAATTGTCGTTGCGCTGGGAGCGGGGCATGGCTATTCCCCTGAAGTGACATGGACAGTTTTTACCCATTTTAACCGTTTTGGCCGCACAGCTACCCGCACCATCATGGCCGCCATCACGGGTAACCAATGGGTCATGTAGAGCATGGCCCGCAGGGAAGCCCCCAGGAGTTGCCAAGGGGAGCGGGGTTCCAGCCGGGACAGCCCCCGCCAGGTAGAACCGCAGAACAAGAGCAACATCACGCTGGTTAAGGGCCAGAGTAGGGGGGGGTGTTTGCCCCAGATTGCCCACAGACTATCGGGGATGCTGGCCGCCGGGAGCAGGTATTGGCTCACACAAGTTACCCCCGTATCAAAGCGTTTCCAAGCCCCCCAGGGCCAGAACAGCCAGGGTCGCCAATAGTCTAAATACCGTTGATAGCCCCCTTCTGCCCAACGGTTGCGCTGGTGCCACAGGGCCCGGAAATTGGTCACCCCCTCTTCCATGACGCTGGGGGTAAAGAGAAATTCAATATCCCAGGCATCCAAGTGCAGGCGAAAGGTTAAATCCAGGTCGTCGGTGAGGGTGGCTTCATTCCAGCCCCCCACTCGGTTCAGGGCGGTGCGGCGGACAAATTGCCCATTTCCCCGCAGTTCGGCGATCCCCCCCAGGCGGCGGCGTTGCTGTTGCAAAAAGGCATCCAGGATCATTTCCACCCGTTGCCCGGCTAACCACCAGTTCGGCGGGCCGGGGGCAATGGCCTTGCGTACCTGGACGGCCCCTACCTGGGGTTGCTGAAACAGGGGCACAATCCAGTGCAATAGGTCCGGGGACACCTGGGCATCCGCATCAAACACCCCCACAATCTCCCCTTGGCTGAGGCGCAGTCCCTCGTTCAGGGCACCGGATTTGCCCCCCCCTGCTCCGGCCGGCCGGTGTAAGACCCGCAGTTGGGGATAATGGGGGCGGAGTTGATCCAAAATTTGCCCGGTGGCATCCGTACTGGCATCGTCAATCACCCACAGGTCATAGCAGGGGTAATCCAGTTGACACAGGGAGCGCACCAGCCGTTCAATCACCGCTTCTTCATTTTTGGCCGCCACCAGCAGGGTCACGGAGGGGAGCGGGGTGTCTCCCGTCAGGGCGGGGGGCGTTTCCGGGATGGCTTTCCCCCAGAGCAACCGCAGTACCTGCCAGCCCACCACGCTGGTTAACGCCCATACCACCCAGGTTCCCCAGGAAACCCAATGCAGTGCCAGGGTGCCCCCCCAAATCAGGGACAGTACCACTGCGGCTTTGCGGCGCCGTCCTTGCCCGTAGGCGTTAAAATCCTGGGGGGTGGGGTCGTAAAATTCGGGTTGCTCCCAAATCTGCTCGGCGGCCATAGGCATTCCTACACGTTTGCCCCCACTATACTATGGGAACACGGCACTCCGCACGGCAACTATGCTGGGTCAAATTTTGGATAACCGTTATCAAATCCTGCAACAGTTGGGGTCGGGGGGCTTCAGCCGCACCTACCTCGCCCGGGATACCCGCCGGCCGGGGCAACCCCCCTGTGTGGTGAAACACCTGGTGCATCGAGCCGATGACCCGGAACATTTCGCCCTGGTGCGCCAACTCTTTCGCCAGGAAGGGGAAATTTTAGAACGCCTGGGGGAACACGACCAAATTCCCCGGCTGTTGGCCTATTTTGAGCAGGGGGAAGAATTTTTCCTGGTGCAGGAATATATTGAGGGAACTGCCCTGGAGCAGGAACTGGCGCAACCGCCGGTGTGGAACGAAACCCAGGTGGTGAATTTCCTCAAGGATGTCCTGACCATTCTCACCTTCGTTCACAGCCAAAAGGTGATCCACCGGGATATTAAACCCAGCAATCTGATGCGGCGTTACAGTGACCAAAAAATTGTCCTGCTGGATTTTGGGGCGGTCAAACGCATTGCCACCGGGGATACTCCCAGCGGACAACCCACCCTGGGCTTAGGTACCACCGGCTATGCCCCCCTGGAGCAGGTGGAAGGTCGTCCCCGCCCCGGCAGTGACCTGTACGCCCTAGGGGTACTGGCAATTCAAGCGGCAACCGGGCTGAGTCCTTTGCAGATTCCCGAGGATGACCAGGGGGAATTGCTCTGGCAGGTGCCGGACTTTGACCCAGCCTTGACCGCTGTGCTGTGCCGCCTGACCCGCCGCTATTACTGGGACCGCTACGACCGTGCCGCCGCTGTTTTGGCGGATTTAGCCACGGTGGAAAAACACCTCTATGAACCCCCGGAAACCCTCTTTTTGCCCCAGTCCCCAAGCCGTTCCCGTCAAGGGGATATTTTGCTCGTGGACGACCAGCCGGAACGCCTGCGCTGGTTAAGTCTAACCCTAGCGGAACAGGGGTTTACCGTACGCTCAGCGGTGCATGGACTCCTCGCCCTGGAAGCCGCCCAAGCCCAGCCCCCGGATTTGTTCCTGGTGTCAGCCACCCTGCCGGGGATGGATGGGTATGAATTTTGCCAACGATGCCAGGGACAACCCGCCCTCCAGGGGATTCCGGTGGTACTGCTCGGTGACCAGGCGGCACCCTGGGCGGTCGTAAAAGCCTTGAGTGTGGGGGCGGTGGACTATCTGCCCCGTCCTTTCAAGGTGCTGGAACTGATCGCCCGCTTGGAAACCCGCCTCCACCAGGGGCGCATCTGCCGGGAAGTGCTCTCCCTACGCCAGCAGTTGCAGGAAACCCAGGCACGGTTACAGATGGAAATCCAATGCCGTCAGGATTTGGAACAAAAATTAGCCCCAAAACCAGACTCGGAACCCCCCAAAAATTAAAGTGCCCCGGCTACGGTTTGATCCAATAACCCATCCGTGCGGGTCAAATTCAACATTTGTAAAACCGGTGCCCCCCCGGCTCCTTCGGGGTAGTCAATCACACTAATCGCACCATTGCCCTGTTTGAATAACCAAAAATGCGCCGGTTCCAGATGAAATAGCTGGCACAAAATGGCTTTATTGATCGCATCATGGGCAACGACCATGCCCTGTTGACCCTCGTATTGAGTAATGATTTTTTGCCAGACCTGTCCCGCCCGTTCCCACACTTGGTTGAGGTTTTCTCCCCCCGGCATTTGCACCTGTTCGGGATGCTGATTCCAAGTATCCAACATCCCCGGAAATTCGGCTTCAACTTCCCGATGAAATTTCCCTTCCCAGTCCCCGTGGCTAATTTCTTGCAGGTCGGGAATGAGGTTAAGGTTCACTTCTGGATGGGAGGCTAATATGATTTCTGCGGTTTCCCGGGAGCGGCTCAAAGGGCTACTGATGGCAAAATCCAAACTAACTTGGGACAATAATTTTTGGGTTTGTTGGGCTTGGTATTTCCCCTGTGCATTCAAAGGAATATCCCTCTGCCCTTGAAATTGCCCCTGACGATTCCAATCCGTTTCCCCATGCCGGACGAGATAAATCCGAGTGTTGCCTTTGGTTTTGGGGAATAGGTTGCCGGTGTGAAAAACCAGATTCAGGGCTTCCAATTGCACCCGTTCCGGTTCCCAATTCAGCACCGTTAAACCACAATTGCTCTGTTGCAGGCGAAAATAATGCGCCAGTTTGAAGCCCAATAAGCGCACCAGTAACATCCGGTTGATCGTGGCGTGCCCCACCACGAGGATGGTTTCGCCGGGATGCCTGGGGAGAACCTCCTGCCAAAACTGCTCCGCCTGCGCCGATAACTCCAGCACCGGATACCGCCCCGCCATCACAAACCGTTCCGGCACCTGTCGCCAGTACTGGTAATCCTGGGGGAACTGGGTGCGTACCTGCTCATGGGTCAACCCTTCCCACTCCGGCAGGTCAATTTCCAGCAGATGGGGGGAGGGGGTGATGGGCACCCCCGTTAGGTTTAATAGCTGGGCGGTTTCCAGGGCACGACGCAGGGGGCTGACATAGATGTGATCTACGCCCACCCCCTGGAGGAGTTGTCCGGTCGCCACCGCCATCTGCCGCCCCCGCTCGGTCAAGGATGCCGTATCCGAACGACCCTGCACCCGGGATTGAACGTTGAAGGTGCTTTCGCCGTGACGGGTGAGCAAGATGCGAGTACGGGGGGACATGGGCGCAGGGGGTTACTTCACCGCCACTGTAGCACCCGCTTCGACCAATTTGGCCTTGACTTTTTCCGCCTCGTCCTTGGGAATCCCCTCCTTGACCGCCTTGGGTGCCGCTTCCACCAATTCCTTGGCTTCCTTCAGCCCCAGCCCGGTCAGTTCCCGCACCACCTTCAGGATGGCAATTTTCTTATCAGCAGGCACTGCTTCCAAAACCACGCTGAACTCGGTCTGTTCCTCCACAGGTTCCGCCGCCGCCGCCGGAGCCGCCCCAGCCCCCGCCACCGCCACGGGAGCCGCCATCATCATCCCCCCAGCGGGAGCTGCCGCACTCACCCCAAAGGCCTCCTCGATCTGTTTGACCAACTCGGCCGCCTCCAACAGGGTAAGGCTTTTCAATTCCTCCAAAATCGCATCGGTTTTTGCAGACATGGTTGATTCTCCTGATTAAGTAACGTGATTCAACAACTGACCAAACAACACCCCCTAGGAAGCGGCGGCATCCTCCCGTTGGGCTACCGCCTGAATCGCCCGCCCCAGGGAAGCAGGCACCTCGTTGATCCCGGTCGCCAGTTGGGTGGGCACCGCATGGAGCGCCGTTGCCAACTGGGTGGGCAGGGTTTTCAACATCCCCGCCACCTTGGCCATCAACACCTCTTTGGGGGGTAGTTCCAGGACAGCCTTAATGCCCTTTTCATCCAGGGCTTGCCCCTCCATCACCCCGCCCCGCAGTTCGGTTTTTTTGGTGGCTTTTTGGAACTCCTGGTAGGCTTTCACCGCCCCGGGCAGGTCATCTCGCACCAACAAAAACGCCGTCGTCCCCCGGAGAAAACTCTCCATCGGTTGCCAGGTGGGATTGTCCCGAATCGCTATCCCCATCAGGGTATTTTTGGTGACTTTGCAGACCGTCCCTGTGGGGCGCAACCGCCGCCGTAGATCGGTCATTTCCGCCACCGTCAACCCCTGGTAATCAATCACCAAAGTCATCTGGGTTTGCCCCAGAGTTTGCTTCAGTTCGGCGACAATCGCCTCTTTATCTGCGAACGTTCGTCCCATACATCACTCCCAACAAAAAACCCGGTCATGGGCCGGGTCACAGCCTTCCATCCCCCAACGGACGGAATCACTGTTGACCTCGGCAGGAAATTTTACGCATTGACGCATCATGCACCTGCGGTCTGCGGTCAAAGATTCACTTGGGGGATTGGTCAATAGGCAAACTCCTAACTCACTAAAGTAATGCTGAAATCCTTACGCTTCCGCCACCTTCATCTCCCGCAGGATGTTGAAATCCACCTGGATACTCGGCCCCATGGTAGCGGCAACAAACAAACTGCGCCAGTAGCGACCCTTCGCTCCCGAGGGACGGTTGCGGTCAATGGACTCCTGCACCGCCTTCAGGTTCACCAACAGGTCATGGGCGGGAAACGTCGCCTTACCAAACAAAAGGTGGACAATGCCGGAACGGTCAGCCCGGTACTCCAGCTTCCCGCCCTTAAATTCAGCAATCGCCGCCCCCAAGTCAAAGGTCACCGTCCCCCCCTTGGGCGAGGGCATCAACCCCTTCGGCCCCAGCAGTTTTCCTAGTTTCGCCACCTTGGGCATGATGTCCGGGGTGGCAATCAGCTTATCAAAATCCAATCGCCCCCCGGCAATCTCCTCAATCAGTTCCTCGGAACCATACACATCCGCCCCCGCCGCCTGGGCTTCCGCCACCTTCTCCCCCCGGGCGATCACCGCCACCCGCACCGTCTGCCCCGTCCCCTTGGGCAAGCTCACCGTCGCCCGCAGTTGTTGATCGTTGAATTTGGGGTCAATCCCCAACCGCACATGGGCTTCCACACTCTCAGGAAATTTAGCCGTGGCCGTTTCCTTGAGTAGGGCAATCGCCTCCTCGGGTTCGTAGGCCCGTGGCTCCACCTTGGTTAGCAAAGCCCGCAACCGCTTCGACTGTTTTTTCATGGATGTCACCTCTGGGGTGCCAACGAAGGTAATCCTTCTCCCCCAAAATAAATGCAATTTTTTATCTTACAACGGCATAAGAATCCTGTCAATCCACAATCGTGATCCCCATTTGCCGAGCGGTGCCAGCGATGGTCTTCATCGCCGCTTCCACGTTCTCCGTATTCAGGTCAGGGAGTTTGGTCTGGGCGATTTCCCGCAGTTGCGCCCGGGTGACCTGACCCACTTTTTTCCCCTTCGGATCGCCGGAACCCTTGGCCACCCCAGCCGCCTTCGCCAACAGCACCGAAGCTGGGGGGGTTTTCAGGACAAACGTAAAACTGCGGTCCTCAAAAATAGTAATTTCCGCCGGAATGATCATGCCTGCCTTGTCAGCGGTTTTGGCATTGTACTCCTTGCAGAACATCATGATATTCACCCCATGTTGCCCGAGGGCAGGGCCGACCGGGGGCGCAGGGTTGGCTTTTCCCGCCGGTAGGGCCAGCTTGACAATCGCCGTGACTTTTTTGGCCATGGTAGTTAGCTTCCTTGTTGAAAAAAATTAACTCTCTTTTTGAATCTGGGTAAATTCCAGTTCCACCGGGGTTTCCCGCCCAAAGATGGAGAGCAGGGCCTTGAGTTTGCTCCGCTCCGGGCTGACCTCGATCACTTCCCCTCGGAAATCCTTGAATGGGCCAGCAATGACCAGGATCAAATCCCCCGGTGCCATGTCCACCTTCACCTTGGGTTCCTCCACCGCCACCGACTGGAAGACCCGCTCCACCTCCGCTTCCGACAGGGGCATGGGTTTCACATGGCTCCGGCCCCCGGCGCGCAACTGTTGGGAGCCCACAAAATTGATCACATGGGGGGTGTTGCGCACCAACTGCCACGCCTCGTCGTCAATTTCCCATTGCCCTTGCTCGTTCGCCACCGCCAGCATTTGCACATAGACATAGCCGGGGTAGATTTTTTCCTCCGCATTTTGACGGCTCCCATCCTTGCGAATCCGTACCACCGGGGCCTGGGGAATCGCCACCTGCAAAATTCGATCCGTCATGTCCAGAGTACGACTGCGTTGCTCCAGGGTGCTTTTCACCTTCTGTTCACAACCAGAGGCCACCTGCACCACATACCAACAGGGGCGACCAACCAGTTCTTCCCCTTCCACCGGGTCCGCCGAATAGGTCATGCAAATACCTGCCGGGACAACCATGCAAATAAGGAATCCACCAGGTAAATCAACAGGGTGGACGCCACCACCATTAAAATCACCGCAAAGGACTCGCTGATGAGTTGTTGCCGGGTCGGCCAGATGACCTTCTTCAACTCATTCCGCACATCATTGATAAATGCCAATGGTCCACTCCCCGGGGGAGCCGCCATCGTTTCTTTCTTTTCCATGCAGGCGCAACGGGTGAGCAGAACCCGCTCATTTTTGGGCATTGACTATATTAGCATACCTTTCCCAAATTCGTACCTCTTGCTGGAATGAAAAGCCCATGCTACTATTAGAGACTGTTGCAAAATTCTAACCCTATGTCTCGTTATCGTGGCCCCCGGGTGCGGGTGATCCGCCGGTTGGGGGAACTGCCTGGTTTGACCCGCAAAGCCGCCCGCAAGCGACCCAACCCCCCTGGTCAGCATGGGCAAGCGCCCCGCAAGCCCTCGGAGTACGCCAAACGGCTGGAGGAAAAGCAAAAACTGCGGTTCAACTATGGACTTTCGGAGCGGCAACTCCTGCGCTATGTCCGCAAAGCCCGGCGGGTGAAGGGTTCCACGGGACAGGCATTGTTGCAGTTATTGGAAATGCGCCTGGACAATACGGTATTTCGTCTCGGCATGGCCCCCACGATTCCGGCGGCCCGGCAGTTGGTCGGACACGGGCATATTCAAGTGAATGGCCGCACGGTCTATTCCCCCAGTTATGAGTGCCGTCCGGGCGACCAGATCACCGTCAAACCCCAGGCATCCTCCCGCAAATTGGTGGAAGCCTACGCCGAATACCCCGGTTTGGCGACCCTGCCCACCCACCTGGAATTTGACAAAAACAAACTGGAAGGCAAGGTCACGGGGGTGGTTGAGCGGCAATGCGTGGCACTCCAAGTGAACGAACTGATGATCGTGGAATTTTACTCCCGCAAGGGTTAAGCAGGGGGAAGGACAGGTACCGGGTAACTTTTGGGTGCTTGGAACTGTTTTAACCTTCACCTGTTTATGGGCACTTCTAAAAATAGGTCGTAGCCCCCGTCTCTGGTTCTCAATTGGCATTCCAGGGAGATAACCTTCTCGTCCCTAGTTCTGGATGACATCAGTATCTTGCAGGAAGTTTCATATCCTGACATTTCCTAATTTTTGATGCCACTGGTAGCGATACCCTGAATAAGGGCATTTTGTCCCCAAAGAAATAGCCCCATAATCGGCAAAGTTGTTAACACAATCGCCGCCATCAATACCCCCCAATCACTGGTAAATTGTTCCTGCAATCCAGCCAGAGCCAGTTGCACTGTCCGCAATTCTGGTCGGGTTGTAAAGACCAGGGGTTTGAATAGGTCATTCCACTCCCCAATAAAGGCCAACAATCCTACCGTCACCAAGGCCGGTCGGGACAAAGGCAGGATAATTTCCCACAGAATTTGCCAGGGCTTTGCCCCATCCAAAAGGGCTTGAGCTTCTAATTCGATGGGAATGGTGAGGAAATACTGGCGCAACAAAAAAATGCTAAACCCACTGGCACTACTGGGTAAAATTAACGCTCCTAGGGTATTCAGTAAATGCCCGGTTTTCAATACTAAAAATACAGGAATGACCAGCACGGGTAAAGGCACCACGATACTGGCAATAATCAAGGATAAAATCAACCTTTTGCCGGTAAATTCTCCCCGGGCGAGGGCATACCCCGCCAGTACCGCCGTCAATCCTTGGGTCAGTACCACCCCCATCGCCACCCCCAGGGAAATGAACAAAGCGGGCAAGAGTTGCGCCTGTTGCCAGGCCAGGACGTAGTTTTGCCAGTGCCACCCAGGGGCGAGGGAGGTCTGCACCACAATCACCCCCGGCCAGAGCAACACCACGGCTCCTAGGGCGAGGATACCCGTCAGTAGGAGAGAACGAGGGGACATGGGCTAAACGGCAGAGAAAAAGCGATCCAAGTCGGTTGGTAAATGATCGTCATTTTACTCGACTAACAAACCAAAATTGCCCAAAATTTCGATCTAGCAATCCTACTTGATTAGTGTTAGCTTGCGTGCCGTAGGCATACAGGGATTTCCCAGAACCAAGGGCGGGGGGTGTCCCCTGCGACTGCTAATTTTGAATTGCTAGAGGTACCCTTAGTATATTTGGATTCATAAAGATACCCCAAAAACACTAATTCTTTTCATGACCACCATTCATGTCATTGGCGGCGGTTTAGCCGGGACGGAGGCCGCTTGGCAGATTGCCCAGATGGGATTTCCCATCACCCTGTGGGAAATGCGCCCCACCACCCCAACCCCTGCCCACCACACCGGGGACTTGGCGGAACTGGTCTGTAGTAATTCCTTTGGCGCGCGGGCGGTGGATCGGGCAACCGGTTTGCTCCAACAGGAATTGCGGGAGTTGGGTTCCCTAGTCATGCAGGTGGCGGATGCCCAGGCCGTACCCGCTGGCGGTGCCTTGGCGGTGGACCGGGTGCAGTTTAGTCGGGAGTTGACCCACCGGTTAGCCCAGCATCCCTTGGTGACCCTGCGGCGGGCGGAGGTGCGAGACATTCCCCCTGGCATCGTGGTTTTGTCCACCGGCCCGCTGACCAGTCCCCCCCTAGCGGCGCAACTGCAACGCTTGACTGGCCAGGAATACCTGAGTTTTTTTGATGCCGCCAGCCCCATCCTGCTGGGGGAGAGTATTCACCGGGAGATTGCCTTTCTCGCCAGCCGTTATGACAAGGGGGAAGCGGCCTACCTGAATTGTCCCTTGAACCCAACGGAATACGAAACCTTTTGGCAGGCGTTAATTACCGCCGAACAAGCCCCCCTGAAAGAATTTGAGCAGGAGGAAAAACGGTTTTTTGAAGCCTGTTTGCCGGTGGAGGAACTGGCACGGCGGGGGAAAGATACCCTGCGGTTTGGGCCGTTGAAACCGGTGGGACTGCGAAACCCCCAAAACCCAGCCAGCCGGCCCTATGCGGTGGTGCAACTGCGACCGGAAGACCGGGCGGGGCAGTTGTGGAATATGGTCGGGTTTCAGACCAACCTGCGTTGGGGCGAACAGCAACGGGTGTTTCGTCTGATTCCCGGTCTAGCCCAGGCGGAATTTGTGCGCTATGGGGTAATGCACCGGAATACGTTTCTCAATGCCCCCCGTCTGCTCCACCCCACCTTGCAGTTCCGGGCCTATCCCCACCTGTTTGCCGCCGGTCAACTCACGGGCACCGAGGGCTACATCGCCGCCGTGGCCGGGGGTTGGCTGGCCGGGGTGAATGCCGCCCGTTTTGCCCAGGGGTTGCCCTTGCTCACCCTGCCGCCGACGACCATGATGGGGGCGTTATTGCACTTCATCAGTACCGCAGAAGCCAAATTTTTTCAGCCCATGCCCGCCAATTTTGGGATTTTGCCCCCCCTAGCGACCCCGGTAAAACAGAAGTCCGCCCGGTACCAAGCCTACAGTCAACGGGCGTTGGCGGATTTGGCGGTTTGGCAGAGGCAATTGAACCTCCAGATACCGCTGGGTCATCCTTCGTCCTAGACTGGGAAATGTTCCTCCTGCATTGGCGTATATGTCTATCCTGCCGGTCGCTTGGGCCTATGACCATGTGCGTTTGATTGACCAAACCCGCTTGCCTACGGAGTTTGCCTATGTGGAAATCCGGCGAGCGATGGATATGGTGACGGCGATTCAAACCATGATTGTCCGGGGTGCCCCGGCCATTGGGGTGGCGGCGGCCTTTGGCATGGCTCTAGCCGCTCAGGAAATTGAGACCGAAGACCGGCAGGAATTTTTGGACCACCTGGAGAGCGTCGCCAATGCCCTGCGCCAGACCCGCCCGACAGCGATTAACCTGTTTTGGGCAATTGACCAGATGTTGAATACGGCACGGCAAACCGTCGGCCCGGTCAGCTTTCTCAAGGAAAAAATGGTCGCCACTGCCCAAGCCTTGGCGGTGGATGAATACCAAACCTGCGTCGCCATCGGGGAAAAAGGCTTAGCCTGCCTGCCTGCTGAACCCCAACGCCTGACCCTGATGACCTACTGCAACGCTGGCGCTCTGGCGACCGCTGGCTATGGCACCGCCCTGGGCGTGATCCGCTCGGCCTACCGTGCCCAACGTTTACTACAAGTGTACATCTGCGAAACCCGCCCCCGCCTGCAAGGTGCCCGACTCACCGCCTGGGAATGCGTACAAGAAGGGATTCCCGCCACCCTGATTACCGACAACATGGCTGGCTATTGTCTGCACAAAGGCTTAATCCATGCCGTGGTGGTAGGAGCAGACCGCATTGCCAGCAACGGGGACACAGCCAACAAAATCGGCACCTACAGCCTCGCCGTCCTCGCCCACGTCCACCAAATTCCCTTCTATGTGGCCGCCCCCCTGTCCAGCATTGACTGGAGCATCAGCGACGGCTCCCAAATCCCCATCGAAGAACGGAGCATCGAAGAAGTGTACAAAATCGGCGACCAATGGCTGACCGCCCCCGGCATTGACATTTTTAACCCCAGCTTCGATGTCACCCCCGCCCGCTACATCACCGGCATCATCACCGAACGGGGCATGATCCCCCCCGACCAACTCCACCAACTCCACGCCTAAACTCAAAATCGTTATGAGTATGATATAGTCATAAATGTTAAGGATTTGTGATCGCACACCATCGTTTAGGAGTGGAACCTATGGAAGGTTGTTTACAGGTGGGGCAAATGGCGCCCGATTTTGAGGCCACCGCCGTGGTGGACATGGAATTCAAAACCATCAAGCTCTCGGATTATCGGGGCAAGAAATATGTAGTGTTGTTTTTCTATCCCTTGGATTTCACCTTTGTGTGCCCGACGGAAATCACGGCCTTTAGCGACCATTATGAGGAATTTGCCAAGCTGGACACGGAAATTTTAGGGGTGTCGGTGGACAGTCAATTTTCCCATTTGGCCTGGATTCAAACCGACCGCAAAGACGGGGGTTTGGGGGAATTGAAGTATCCGTTGGTAGCGGATTTGAAAAAGACCATTAGTGCCGCCTACAACGTGTTATCCCCTGAAGGGGTGGCCTTGCGGGGTTTATTTATTATTGACAAAGAGGGAGTCATTCAGCACGCCACGATCAACAACTTGGCCTTCGGGCGGAGTGTGGATGAAACCCTGCGTACCTTACAGGCGATTCAGTATGTGCAAAGCCACCCGGACGAGGTGTGTCCCGCCAACTGGCAACCGGGTGAAAAAACCATGAACCCCGACCCGGTGAAGGCTAAGGAATACTTCGCCGCCGTGTAGGTTATTCAACCCAATGGGGTGATCCGAGCCAGTCCTAGTTCCCTGGGGCTGGTTTTGTATTGGGTGAACGCCGCTGGGTTTCCCCCAGGTACTGACGCACGCCGGGATGGTAATTTAAGCCCGTGAGAAATGGATTTTGTTGCGCATCCAAGGTGAATAACGCCCAAAACGGGTCGGTCTGCCGGAGGGTTGCTTGTTGTTCATACAATACACGGGCAAGGCGATACACCAGGGGTTGCTCCAGGGAACGGCGGGCAAAGAGACAGGAATAGGTCGCCAAAGCGGTTACGGGTTGGGTCTGCCAGGGATAGGTACCGGCGGGGATGGGGGTGGGACGATAGAGTGCCGCCGCTTCGGGAAATGTTTTCTGGGCTTGCTTCAGCACCTCTTGCCCCATCGGCAGGAGTTGAATTTTAGACTGGGCGGGCATGGACTTGAGGGCGGGCGACCCCACCGCACTGGTGACAAACACCGCATCCAGTTTCCCGGCTAACAAATCCTGAATCTGTTGACGCACTTCCCCGGTGATCAGCCGCTCCCGGGTGACATCCAAATCCGCCATCTGGAGCATCAATAACGCACTCACATAGGTGCCCGAATCCTGGGGGCCAACCCCGATCCTTTTGCCGCTTAAATTCGCGAGGGACTTGACCCCTGGGCGGGTGAGGAGATGCACCACTTCCTGATTGACCGGCCCGATGACGGTGAGGTTTTCCGCTAAGGCCCGTTCCTTACCCCCCAAATTTTTGAACAGGACAAAGGCATCTTTTTGGGCAAAGGCTAAATCCCCCTGTCCCTTCGCCAATTGCTCCAGATTGAACATGGAACCCGGCGATTCCTTGAGGGTGAGGTTAAATCCCTGGGGTTTCAGAACTTTTTGCAAGGACTTTCCCGCCCGTTCATACACACTACCGGGGCGAGCGGTGAAGAGGGTTAACGGGGTGGTCGCCCCTGCCGTTCCTCCTATCAGTAAACTGCCCAGTAAGCTCGCAACCCCCCACCCCCACAGTTCCCGGCGTTTCATTCGTCCTCCCATTGGAATACTTCTTTGCCCACTTGCAGTACCCGATAGCCCGAATCCACCGGCTCCAGGGGGTCTTTGCGTAAGCGATGGCGCAGACACAGCACCAGCACCCGCCGAATATCCGCCACCGTCGCCAGGGTACGCCCTTCCCAAGCCGCCAGCGCCTTGGCCGCCCGGTTGGTGACAATATCCCCCCGCAGACCGTCCACATCCAACGTGGCACAGACTTGGGAAATACCCACCCGCAGGTCGTAGTCCATCTGCACTTGGGGTAAGAGGGTGCGCGCCTGGATGATCTGCATCCGTAGGGACGTTTGCCGCTCCTGGTATTGTTCCAGAAAATCCCAGGGGTTGCGGTCAAAGGCGGTTCGTTGTTCCACAATTTGCACCCGCAGGGCTGGGTCTTTCACCGTGCGAATCTCGGCGTGCATCCCAAACCGGTCCAATAACTGGGGGCGCAATTCCCCCTCCTCCGGGTTGCCCGAACCCACCAGTACAAACCGAGCCGGGTGACGCAGGGAAATCCCCTCCCGTTCCACCGTGTTCCAGCCCGAGGCGGCGGCATCCAGCAGGACATCCACCAGGTGGTCATCCAGGAGATTCACCTCATCCACGTAGAGAATCCCCCGGTTCGCCCGTGCCAGCAGTCCCGGTTCAAAGGCTCGCACCCCTTCCGTCAGGGCTTTTTCAATGTCAATCGTGCCGCACACCCGGTCTTCCGTCGCCCCCAAGGGCAAATCCACCATCGGCACCTTTTGTTTCACCACCCGCAGGGGTTCGCCCCGTTCTTTGGCTTGGCGCACGGTTTCCGCCATCAACTCCGGGTCCTCCGGGTCAGAGTTAAAGGGGTCACCTTCGACGACCGTAATTTCCGGCAGGACATCCACCAAAGCCCGAATGGTGGTTGATTTCCCCGTCCCCCGGTCGCCCATGATCATCACCCCGCCGATTTTGGGGTCAATCACATTCAGCAATAGGGCTAATTTCATCTCCTCCTGGCCAACGATGGCACTGAAGGGAAACACCGGACGGGTCAGGGGGCGAGTGGCGGTAGCAGGCACAGGTTTCTCGATGATTAAGACTAACCATCCATTCTGCCATAGGGAGCGGGTAGTATTACATGGGGCGTGTCAACTTACTCGGAAAACCGACGCAAAAGGTATAAAACCAGAGAAAAAATGAAAGAAAGCCCCAGAGAAATCAGAATGGATGTGCCCAGGGGGAAATAAAAACTAAAATTCTCCCGCTCGATTTTGAAATCCAGGGGCAAACGACCCAACCAATTCAACACAGGCACCTTGGGCGCTAAGTAAAGCCCTAAACCAATCAGTAGCAGAACTGCCCCAAAAAAGATCAGAGACTTACCAAGTTCGGACATCATCGGTTTCTGGTTTATGGAATTTATCTTGATTTTAATTTTATTTTAATTTAATTTATTTTATTTTAAGGGCACTTCTAAAAATGAGTTGCAGGGGCGTAGCTCCCGTCAAAGAAGCACCTGCGGTGTATGGTTCTCGATAGGATTGGGTATCTCAGCAAAATATAGCCATCCTCACTAAATTTAGAATAGGGGTCGCAGGGGCACTGCCCCCGTCCTTGGTTCTGGAAAAGTTTTGTATGCCTACGCACGCAAGCTAACTACAAAATCGAAAAACAGCCTATTTTAGGGGATTTCAACCTTATAGGTGTAAAATTTTTACTCACAATTTATCTGAAACTACCCGCTCCAGTTGGTGAATCATCCCCTGGTCGGATAAAATTTCTAAGTACTTACACCATACATTCCCATCTCCTGGGTAGATGAGCCGCCCAAGGGTACTCGTGGGGAAAAATACTTATTGCTCGAACGAGTCTCCAAGTGAGTCCCGGAGTGTGGGAAGATTCTAAAATAACCGCAATTTCTTTGGTTCCCGCATGGCTATTGGCTATCTGGCGCTTGTACTCCACGCTCACCTACCCTTTGTCCGCCACCCCGAGAGCGATTACGTTTTAGAGGAAGAGTGGCTATATGAAGCCATTACCGAAACCTATATCCCCCTGATTCGGGTCTTTGAGGGACTGCAACGGGATGGGATTGATTTCAAAATGACCATGAGTTTGACCCCGCCCCTGGTGCAGATGTTGCGGGACCCGCTACTGCAGGAACGGTATGACGAACACCTGGCAAAACTGGAAGAATTGGCGGAATTAGAAGTCGAACACAATCAGTACAACGGTCATATTCGTTATCTGGCGGAGCATTACGCCCGGGAATTTAATCTGATCCGGCAGACCTGGGAAGAGTACGACGGGGATTTGATTACCGCTTTTAAGCAATTTCAGGACACCAATAATCTGGACATCATTACCTGTGGGGCGACGCACGGCTATTTGCCCCTGATGCAGATGTATCCCCAGGCGGTGTGGGCGCAGTTGCAGGTGGCGTTTGAGCATTACCAGGAGCATTTTGGGCAACCCCCCCGGGGCATTTGGATACCGGAGTGTGCCTACTACGAGGGCTTGGAACGAATGCTGGCGGATGTGGGGATTCGGTACTTCATTTGTGATGGACATGGGTTGCTCTATGCTCGTCCCCGTCCCCGTTATGGCACCTATGCCCCCGTATTTACCGAAACCGGTGTGGCGGCTTTTGCCCGGGATCACGAAACTTCTCAGCAGGTGTGGTCCTCGGAGGTGGGCTATCCGGGCGACCCGGTGTATCGGGAATTTTACAAAGATATTGGTTGGGAGGCGGACTACGAGTACATCAAGCCCTACATCATGCCCAACGGTCAGCGCAAAAATGTGGGGATTAAGTACCACCGCATTACCCATCGCAACGGCAGTTTATCCGATAAAGCCCTCTATGACCCCTACTGGGCAAAGGAAAAAGCCGCCGAACACGCTGGCAATTTTATGTACAACCGCACCCAACAAATTGGGCATTTAGCGGAACTGATGCAACGTCCGCCGATTGTCACCGCCCCCTACGATGCGGAATTGTATGGACATTGGTGGTACGAGGGACCCTGGTTTTTGGATTATTTATTCCGTAAATCCCACTACGACCAGGATGTGTATGAGATGACCCATTTGAGCGATTATTTACGCCGTCATCCCACCCAGCAGGTGTGCCGTCCCGCCCAATCCAGTTGGGGTTACAAGGGGTTCCATGAGTATTGGTTGAACGAGACCAACGCCTGGATTTATCCCCACCTGCACAAGGCGACCGAGCGGATGATCGAACTCAGCCAGCGGGAACCCCAGGATCAATGGGAATGGCGTGCCCTCAATCAGGCGGCGCGGGAATTGCTGTTGGCGCAGTCCTCGGATTGGGCGTTTATCATGCGGACCGGCACGATGGTGCCCTATGCGGTGCGGCGTACCCGTTCCCATTTGCAACGGTTGAATCGCCTGTATGAGGACATCCGGGCTGGCAAGATTGACCGGGACTGGTTGACCCAAGTGGAACAAATGGATAACATTTTTCCTCATATCAACTACCGGGTGTATCGCCCCTTGGCTTAAATTATCGCCGGGTCGCCCTGTACGCTAAATTAATCCTAGAGTCCTGTTTGTACTGCTTTGCACATCTATGACCAA
Source organism: Synechococcus sp. C9 (assembly GCF_022984075.1). Classification (NCBI taxonomy): domain Bacteria; kingdom Bacillati; phylum Cyanobacteriota; class Cyanophyceae; order Synechococcales; family Synechococcaceae; genus Synechococcus; species Synechococcus sp. C9. The sequence continues at coordinate 1,141,481 of NZ_JALAAD010000001.1, forward strand.
GTTAGACCAACGCCCGAACGATAAATCAGCGAAACCAACCAACGAAAATAGTGCGGTTGAATGGGGCAAAACCATTGGGGTGAGTTTACTGCTCGCCTTTGGGATTCGGACGTTTGTGGCGGAAGCTCGTTATATTCCCTCCGAATCCATGTTGCCCACCCTGGAGGTGAATGACCGGTTGATTATTGATAAAGTCACCTATGATTTTCGCACCCCAGAGCGGGGGGAAATTGTGGTTTTTCAGCCCACCGTTGCCCTCAAGGAACAGGGATTTCGGGATGCGTTTATCAAGCGGATTGTGGGCTTACCGGGTGAACAAGTGCAGGTCAAAAAAGGGATAGTTTTTATCAATGGTAAACCGTTGGCGGAACCCTATTTAGCCGCTCCCCCGGATTATGAGTATGGTCCAGTGGTGGTGCCTGCCGATCATTATTTGGTGTTGGGGGATAATCGCAATCACAGTTTCGATAGTCATTTTTGGGGTTTTGTCCCCCGTAAAAACATCATTGGGCGGGCGGCGGTGCGGTTTTGGCCACCCCATCGGATTGGTGGCATTGGCTCCCCCTCACAGCCCCAGTAAAGGGTTAAATTCGTAATTTTTGTATTGTTATCTATAGCAATTTTACTTGATGAACAAATAGAAATTTTCCAGAACCAAGGACGGGGGCGATGCCCCTGCGACCCCTATTCCATTCGCATTTAGAGTTACCATACATAGCAATTTTAATTAATAAACAAATAGAAATTTTCCAGAACCAAGGACGGGGGCGATGCCCCTGCGACCCCTATTCCATTCGCATTTAGAGTTACCATACATAGCAATTTTACTTGATGAACAAATAGAAATTTTCCAGAACCAAGGACGGGGGCGATGCCCCTGCGACCCTTATTCCATTCGCATTTAGAGTTACCATACATAGCAATTTTAATTAATAAACAAATAGAAATTTTCCAGAACCAAGGACGGGGGCGGTGCCCCTGCGACCCCTATGTTATCTATAGCAATTTTATTTGATTAATGAACAGAAATTTCCCAGAACTATAGTCATTTTTAATAAAAATGCAACATTTTATGAGAGGAGGGTGTCAGATAGAGAAGAAGTATAGTTTTTTCAGATTTTTTGCTTCCCTTACCCAACCATTACAAAAATAACACCACTGGCGGGTCACAGATTACTTGTTGAACTACACATCACCCATGAGTAATACGGCATCATAGAATGGAAACATTCACCCATCACCTTTTTTCACCCCGACCCCCATGACTCGTACCCCCACCAAACCCACGGTTCCTGCCCCTACGAACCCGACCAGTCTCAACGGTTCTCGCTCAGACACGGCACCGATTTTGCCCAACGAACCCCCTGTCCCGGTGCGTTCCCTGGGCAGTCGTCTCGCCATTTTAGCCATGATTACCGGCTTGTGTGGGGCGGTGGCGGGGGTGGCGACCTATGCGGCTTTGTCTCCCCAAACCCCGACTACTCGGATGGAGCAAAAGACCCTGGCGGGTGGGGCGGCGGCGGTGGTGGGCTTGCTGATTGGCTTGGCGGCGGCGGCGTTGTTGGGGCAGGGCTTGACCAAACCGGCACTTTTACTCATGCAGATGGCGCAACGTCTGCGGCGGGGGGACTGGCAGGCACGGGTGTCCTTGCCGGGGGAGGATGAGTTGACCCTGGTGGGGCAGGAATTAAATGCCTTGGCGACGACCCTGCAAACCCTCCAGGAGCAACAGCAGGCGGAACAACAGCGCAGTCAAAAATTTCAGGAATTGGTGCGGCAATTGCGCCAGACCCAAGACCCCCAGACAATTATGGACACGGCGGTGCGGGAAGTGCGTCAGGTGTTAGCCTGCGACCGGGTGGTGGTCTATCGGTTTGACTCCCAGTGGGTGGGGACGGTGGTGGCGGAATCGGTCGGTCGGGGCTGGGTAGCCGCCTTGAGTGAAAAAATTGATGACCCCTGTTTCCGGGGGCAATACGTGACCCAGTACCAGGCGGGGCGGGTGCAGGCGACGGCGGACATTTACCAGGCGGGGTTGAAAGATTGCCATATTAAAATCCTGGAGCGGTTCCAGGTGAAGGCGAATCTGGTCACCCCGATTCTGGTGGAAGGGCGTTTGTTGGGGTTGCTGATTGCCCACCAGTGCAGTGAACCCAGGGAGTGGCGTGCCGGGGAACAGGAATTTTTAGCGCAGGTGGCGGTGCAGGTGGGGTTTGCCCTGGACCAGGCGCAGTTGTGGCAGGCGCAACAGACCCAGATGACCCAGGCGAATCTGTTGAACCAAATCATTGCCAAAATGCGGGAATCCCTCAACCGCCAGACCATTTACCAGACCACCGTGCGGGAACTGCGCCAGGCACTCAAATCCGACCGGTGTGTGGTGTATTTATTTGATGAAAAATGGCAGGGTACGATTGTGGCGGAATCGGTTCTGCCGAGCTTTCCCAAGGCATTGGGGGCGCAGATTCTGGACCCCTGTTTTGCGGATAAATATGTGGAACAGTACCGCTCCGGGCGGGTGAAACCGACGGCGGATATTCACAATGCGGGCTTAACGGAATGCCATTTGCAACAACTGGAACCGTTTCAAGTAAAAGCCAATTTGGTGGCACCCATTTTGGCAGAAGGAAAACTACTAGGGTTGCTCATCAACCATCAATGCAGTGCCCCCCGGGAATGGCAAACCCCAGAGATTGAACTTGCCCGCCAAGTGGCTTTACAAATGGGATTTGCCCTAGATCAGGCGATTGCCTTGGAACGGCAGGAAGAACTGCGGCGGGAACAGGAAACCAAGGCGAATTTGGCGCAATTATTAAACGACATTACCCTGCGGATTCGGCAATCTTTGGATCGGGAAGCCATTTTCCAAACAACGGTGCAACAGATGCGGGAAGCCCTGGAAAGTGACCGCTGTGTGGTGTATTTGTTTGATGAAAAATGGCAGGGCACGGTGGTGGCAGAATCGGTGGCTCCCGGCTGGCCGAGGGCGTTAGGGGCAAGGATTGCTGACCCCTGTTTTGCGGATAAATATGTGGAAAAATACCAACGGGGACGGGTGCAGGCGACCCCGGATATTTACCGGGCGGGGTTGACGGAATGCCATTTGCAACAACTCGAACCCTTTGCCGTGAAGGCGAATTTAGTGGCACCAATCCTATTAGAAAATAAGCTATTCGGCTTACTCATTGCCCACCAATGTAGTGGTACCCGGCAGTGGCAAAGCGGCGAAATTGAATTAATGAAACAGGTGGCGGTGCAGGTGGGATTCGCTCTGGATCAGGCGAATTTACTTGCCCAACAAAAAGCCAAGGCGGAGCAGGAGCAATTACTCAACCGGATTACCTCAAAAATTCGGGAATCTCTGCAACGTGCCACCATCTATGAAACCACCATTTGGGAAGTCAAAACCGCCCTGAAATGCGACCGTTGTGTGGTGTATTTGTTTGACGAAAAATGGCAGGGCACGGTGGTGGCGGAAGCCTTGACCCCCGGTTATCCCCCGGCATTGGGGGCATTGATTGCCGACCCCTGTTTTGCCGACAAATATGTGGAGCAGTACCGGGCGGGGCGGGTGAAAGCGACCCCAGATATTTACCAAGCGGGCTTAACCCCCTGCCATTTGCAACAGTTGGAACCCTTTGCGGTCAAAGCCAATTTAGTTGCCCCAATTTTATTAGGAAATAAACTGTTTGGGTTGCTGATTGCCCACCAGTGTGACGGGCCCCGCCAGTGGACAGAATTGGAAATTGATTTCCTGGGCAAAGTAGCGGTGCAGGTGGGGTTTGCCCTGGATCAGGCGGTGGCCTTGGAAGAACAGGAAACCCTGCGGCGACAACAGGAATTGGCGGCGATGCAAGCCCAAGCGGTGAATGATATTACCTCGAAAATTCGCCAAAGTTTGGAACGTACCGCCATCTACAATGCCACAGTGCAAGAGGTACGCAAAGCCCTACAAGCGGATCGCTGTGTGGTGTATTTGTTTGATGAAAACTGGAAAGGGACGGTGATGGCGGAAGCGGTGGCGGGGGCGTGGCCACGGGCATTGGGGGTGCAAATTCTCGACCCCTGTTTTGCGGACAAATATGTAGAAAAATACCAACGGGGACGGGTGCAGGCCACCCCAGATATTTACAACGCCGGTTTGACCGAGTGCCATTTGCAACAGTTGGAACCCTTTGCGGTCAAAGCCAATTTGGTCGCCCCGATTCTCGCCGAAGGCAAACTCTTGGGGTTACTGATTGCCCACCAGTGCAGTGGCCCCCGGCAGTGGCAACCTGGGGAAATTGAATTGATCAAACAGGTGGCTTTGCAGGTCGGATTTGCCCTGGATCAGGCGATTTTGCTGGAACAGGTGGAGCAGGCACGGCAAAAAGCGGAGGCGGTTTCCGAAGAACAAAAACGCCAGCGGGAGGAAATTCAAGGTCAATTGGCGCAATTCTTAGGCGACATTGAAGGGGCATTCAAAGGGGATTTGACGGTGCGGGCCCGGGTGACTTCCGGGGAAATGGGCACAGTGGCAGACTTTTTCAATGCGATTGTGGAGAGTTTGCAACAGATTGTGCAACAGGTGCAGACGGCGGCCCAGGCGGTGGCGGATACGGCCCAGAAGAGTGCCCCCCCGGTGAATGCCCTGTCCTCGGAGGCGGCCCGGCAAGCCCAGGTGATTGGGGTCGCCCTGGATCAAATTCAGCAGATGGTGCAGTCCATCCAGCAGGTGGCGGCCAATGCCCACAGTGCGGAACTGCAAGTCCAGCAGGCCAACCAAACGGTACAGGAGGGGGATGAGGCCATGAACCGGACGGTGGCGGGGATTTCGGCGATTCGGGACACGGTGGCGGCCACGGCCAAAAAGGTCAAACGCCTCGGGGAAGCGTCGCAAAAAATCTCCCGGGTGGTGAACCTGATCAGCAACTTTGCCGCCCAAACCAATTTGCTGGCGTTGAATGCCGCCATTGAAGCCGCCCGGGCGGGGGAAGAGGGCCGGGGGTTTGCGGTGGTGGCGGAGGAGGTGCGTTCCCTGGCCCAACAGTCCGCCAGTGCCACCGGGGAAATCGAGCAGTTGGTGGAGGAAATTCAAGCGGAGACCAACGAGGTGGTAGCAGCGATGGAAGCGGGGACGGAGCAGGTGGTGGTGGGTACCCAGTTGGTGGCGGAGGCCCGCCAGCGGTTGAGCCAGATTGCCGCTGTGACCAGCCAAATCAGTACCCTGGTGGGGGAAATTGCCCAGGCCGCCCAAGCCCAGTCCCAAACCTCCGCAGTTGTGAGCCGCACCATGCAGGAAGTGGCAGGGATTGCCAACCAAACCTCCCAGCAATCCGTGGGGGTGGCGGACTCCTTTACCCATCTGCTGGGGGTCGCCGCCGAATTGCAAGAAAACGTGGCGCAATTCAAGGTGAGTTAACCGCACCGAGCGCAAATCGCCTACATTAGTCGGGGTGACGTAATTGGTGGCTATGCCCTGGGTTCGGATTGTCAGTGGTGCCGTGGCACTGGTGGTGGCACTTGGTTGGGTCACCTTGGGGGGATGGGTGTTCACTGCGGGGGTGTCCCTGATGGTGTTTCTGGGGCAGAGGGAATATTTTGAATTGGCGCACATCAAGGGCATTTTACCGGCGACCAAAACCACCCTAGTGGTGAGTCAAATTCTGGTCATGGTGGCAACAATTGCCCCGCAACTCACGGAACCGGTGCTGGCGGTAGGCGGCAGTTGGATTTGTTTTTATCTATTATTTCAACCCAAATTGGCGACGATTGCCGATATTGCTACGTCAATTTTAGGGCTATTTTATGGGGGCTATTTGCCCAGTTTTTGGGTGCGTTTGCGGGGGATCGAACAAGCGGATTTTAGCAATTTACCCCTGTTGGGATTTTGGCCGCAGGGGGGGGCATGGCCCTTGGGCTTAAAAGTGACACTATTAACCTTTGGTTGTATTTGGGCATCGGATATTGGGGCTTATTTTTTTGGGCGTGCCTTCGGGAAAACCAAACTATCGGAAATCAGCCCGAAAAAAACCGTAGAAGGTGCCGTGTTTGGGGTCAGTGCCAGCATGGTTGTGGGGGCAGTGGGAGCCTTCCATTTGGCTTGGCCGTTTTGGTTAGGCATCGGCTTGGGGCTGATGACCGGCATTGCCAGTTTGCTAGGGGATTTAACGGAATCCATGATGAAACGGGATGCGGGGGTGAAAGATTCGGGTCAGTTAATCCCTGGACATGGGGGTATTTTAGACCGGGCGGATAGCTATGTGTTTACCGCACCTTTGGCTTATTATTTTGTCACCCTGTTGGTGCCGCTGGTCGGATGAGCAAATCCCCGGATAAATGGATCGAACCGGCCTGTAATTTTAACTCCTGAATCTGCACATCGGTACCGAGATCAACGATAATTTGTTTGTCATCAGAACGTAGCATTAATTCCTTGGGCGTAACCAGATGAACTTGGGTAACTAATTGGGTCTGATCATCTAATAACCAACGAATCCCATCCAGGTAAATGGTTACAGCTTGAATGTTGCCAATTTCTGAGTAAAATTCCTGGAGATAAGAACTTAGGGCTTCCTGAATATAGGGCAGGGAAGCATTCAAATTTTCTTCAGTGATCATCGCCTGTATTTCGACGGTAATCGGTTCTATAAATGGCTGTCCTTTTTTCTGTAAAAATGGCAAATGCAACCGGATTGCTTGGGCGGTTAAAGCCACTTCTTGCAGGTGCATATTTTGGTAAATAATGTTTTGGGCACTGACCTGAATATAGGGCAAACAGCCGGATAACCAGACCTGGGATGCGCCCTGGAGCGAGACCTGGAGTGCTTGGGCTTGGGTCACCTGCCGTTGTAGCCACCAGCGCAGGAGGGCGGCCAGGGGACGGCTGAACCCCCGATTAGCGGGCAAAGGCACCGACTCCGTAGAGACATTCTGGGGCGGCACAATGGCTCATAATCGCCTGTATCCGAAAGGTGGCGGTGCGCCGTGGGGTGACAGAAACCACCGGAATTGCATCAGGGCGCATATCTTCATCAATGAAATTGCGGTTTTCATCAAACAAACGCAAATCCATATCCCGGCAATCCTGGTCACACACGGCAACAATAATGTAGTTTACCCCCGCCCGCAGGGTAATGGTAATAAATTCCGCATCCCGGGGACGCAACTTACCGGTAAATGGGTCGTGGGACAACCGATAGCCTTCCCGTTCCGCCGCCCGTCCCGCTTCCCGCAACTGTTGCCGCACACTCGCAAGAAAGGGGTTCGGCTGGGCTTGAGCAACCCCCACTCCGCCAATTAGCAAAACCAAACCCATCAGCCCAAACCGCCACTGTCCCGCCATGACCTTGCCCCTTTTAACACTTGAAGATATATTCACTGTAACTTGACTATTAATTATTCCCTCTTAATGACAGAATTCTTTTAGAGTTAGTCATGATTATTACGAACAATTTATTAAAAATAATTAATAGGGTGGATTACAGCCTGTTCATAAATTAAAGGATACAAAGAATCTTATTTCCAAGGTCTATTTGCTTAGCGCCAGTGGGTTTACAGATTTATCCCGTAATCACTTAAAAGGCTGTAACACTAGGGCACTTCTAAAAGTAGCCATCATCCTCATCCCTGCGTTAGTGAATATAGCAATCCTAAATGAGAATAGAATAGGGGTCGCAGGGGCACCGCCCCCGTCCTTGGTTCTGGAAAATCTCTGTATGCCTACGGCACGCAAGCTAACACTAATCAAGTAGGATTGCTATATCATTAATTAAAGCGGATTCTCAATGGTTATGAATTAAATTGATGAGTTTCCTGAATTCCATGAGAAATCAAGAAATTATTTACCCATTCATTTGAAATTTGACCCGTAATCCATCCCGGGGGTGGGGCGTCGGTATGGTCACCAAATTTAGGTCTTGATTGGGCAAAAGTTCCCACTGGGCATGACGTAGCAGATAGCTGGCAAAAATTTTCATCTCTAGGCGGGCAAATTCTTTACCCAAACACTCCCGGATGCCGCCGCCAAAGGGGATATAGCCATATTTCGGCACTGGCGTGGCTTGGGATTCATTAAACCGCTCAGGGTCAAATTTTTGCGGCATGGGGTAGAGATGTTCATCCGCATGGGTCAAGCCAATTTGGTATAACACATTCCATCCGCTTGGGATTTGATACCCTTGAAATTCACAGGTTTGTAATACTTTGCGAAAGCCGCCACCGACTGGGGGTATTTTACGCATGACTTCTTTTAATACCTGTTCTAAATAGGTCATCTGTTTGAGAGTTTCTAAGCTCAAAACTTGGGAATCGAATTGTGCTTGTTCCTGCCTAAGTTGTGCCAAAATTGCCGGATGTTGGCTCACCAGTAAACAAAAAGAAGCGATGGCAGAGGTGAGGGTTTCATGACCGGCAAATAGTAGTAATAATACTTGGTCTTTGAGTTCGGCTAATTCTAAATGGTTGCCAGATTCATCCACCGCATCGAGCAAGAGATCGAGGGCATTATCCCCAGTACCAGAGGGGTTTTGCTGTCTGGTTTGGATGATATGGGTTAATTCTTCTAGGAGCAATTGACGTGCCCGTTGGGCTTTACCAAAACGAGTCCAAGGCAAATTAATGGGCAGGGAAAATAGTCCTGCACACCAGGTTTCAAACAGCGTTCCCAAGCGGGTTTGTGAGCCGTTATCCACCCCCACCAGCAATTTACACGCCACATCCAGGGTGTAATGACGCAGTTCGGGATACCAAGTCAATTCCCCGATTTCATGCCATTTGTGACAATAGGTACGGGTGATGCTCTCGATGGTGGGAATGTAACTACTGAGGGCACGGGGCATAAATGCCTGGACAAGGATTTTTCGCCGGGATTGATGGGTGGTTCCCGTTTGCAGTGCCAGGGAAAGATTGCCTAATAAACGGCGGGTACTCGGGGGCCAAGTGACTTGAAAATAGCGATTTTCATTTTCTAAGATAAATTGATTGGCGGCAACACCTTGTATGAAAACCGTATTTTGACCAAGTAAATGGGTGCGAAAAACGGCTCCAAATTCTTGATGACGTTTGCGGGAAAAATCTGGGTCTGTAAAAAATGCAATGGTTTCACCAAGGAGGGGTAAACCAGAACGACCGGGAGGGAGGGGATTCATAAGTAAGGGATCAGATGGGCAAACTTTTTCCTTTTAGATTATAGAACAGCCGCATTTTTTGGATTTTTGTACTTACATTTCCGGTGATGAAGTAAGGAGTGAGAAGTGAGATTCCCTAGAACCAAATACGGGGCGATGCCCTGCAACCCTGCACTCCCTGAGTACAAAATTTTCACTTACATTTCCGGTGATATGGCTATGACAATCCCAGACGATTACTGCGAATAAAAAGGTTACATGGCTACACCACCCAGGAGAGGAGAACTAGGGCGGGGCAGTGCTTTGAAAACCCTAAATTTTCTGAGGTTTCCTAAGTGAAAAGATGCACTCACAACGCAAAGGGGATGGCTGGGGCGACCGCATCGTATCGCCCGGTTAGGGTTGCCATCATGACATCATCCAAGGGGCGGGTTAACGGATATATTCCTTAAGAATGCTGTTGCGGTTGGGATGGCGCAGTTTCCGCAGGGCTTTGGCTTCGATTTGGCGGATACGCTCCCGGGTGACATTAAACGTTTGACCGATTTCTTCTAGGGTCTTCATACGACCGTCATCTAACCCATACCGGAGGCGTAACACATCCCGCTCCCGGGCACTCAAGGTACTCAACACACTTTCCAAATCTTCCCGCAGGAGATGCTTTGCCACCTGATCCTCCGGGGTCTCCCCATCCGCCTCAATAAAATCCCCCAACCGGGAATCCTCTTCCTTACCGATGGGGGTTTCCAGGGAAATGGGTAACTGGGCAGATTTGGCAATAAACCGGAGCTTTTCGATGGTAATTTCCATGCGGGTAGCAATTTCCTCTTCCGTCGGTTTGCGCCCCATTTCCTGAGAGAGAATTTTGGTGGTTTTTTTGATGCGAGAAATGGTTTCGTAGAGATGCACCGGCAGACGAATGGTGCGGGACTGGTCGGCAATCGCCCGGGTGATGGCTTGGCGTATCCACCAGGTGGCATAGGTGGAAAATTTGTAGCCTTTTTCGTGGTCAAACTTTTCGGCGGCACGGATCAAACCCAAACTGCCCTCTTGGATCAAATCCTGAAACGATAACCCCCGATTCATGTATTTTTTGGCAATGGAAACCACCAGCCGCAGGTTGGATTGCACCATTTTTTCCTTCGCCCGATACCCCTGGCGCAACCGCCGCTGAAAATCCGCCAACGGTAAACCCACCAATTCCGCCCAGGTGCTTTCGCTCGGGAGACAGCCGTGCTGGTGAATCCAGTTCTCCCGCTGCCGTTCAAATTCCAGCAATTCCGCAATCTGCCGAGCCAGTTCAATCTCCTCATCCGCCCGCAACAGCCGAATCCGCCCAATTTCCTGCAAATACAGCCGAATTGAGTCTTCCGTATAGGGATTTTTCTTCGCCCCCGCCCGTTTGCGCCCGGAACGGCTCGGCGTACTGCTTTCCTCCTCTGGATCGTCCAATTCGTCCAGGAGTTCCAGGTCGCTCAGGTCATCTCCAGGGGCATCGCCCAAGTCATCGAGGGAAGGGTCGGCAAGGGTGGGGAGAGCATCACGCACCTGGGTCATCTTAATGGGTACTCCTTGGTCTAAAATGAAGGTGGACAACCGCCTATATTAGCAGGGGAAAAGCGGAATGGCAGGGCTAGTTTCCCTATTTTCCCGCAAGGCACTTTTATTGTAATCCCGGCAACAACGAAACCAACTTTATTTTGCCCTTTTTTTGGGGTTTTGACCGTAAAACCACCGAAAAATATCCAGTTAATTGTCATATATCGTTACATTTAACTGGCGGTAGTTGCACCAATTTGGGCGGCCACCTTGCGTACCTCTTGGGTGAAGGGGTGGTCGGGGTAGCGCAGGCAGAATACGCCACTACTGGCGAGTTGCAACATTTCCTCATTTTCAAAGAAAATGCCCGCCACCGTCGCCTGGTAGCTCTGTTCCACCTGTTGGCGAATTACCTCCGGGGCAAAGGACTGGGGCATTTTATTGACCAGGAGCAAAAGTTGGGGAATGTCCAGCTTGCGGGCGACTTCCACGGTGACGGCGGTGCCCTGGTAGTCCTGGCGGTCGGGGCGCAGAATCAGGAGTAAACAGTCGGAAATGGCAATGGAGAGCAGGGTTTCCTCATTCAAGCCCGGGTGGGTGTCAATAAATAGGTAATCCAATTGGAGGGTGTCGATCAGTTCATCAAACCCTTCGCTCAGCAAACTCATGTCGAAGCCTTCCCGCAACACCCGGGCAATTTCCCCCGCTCGCAAACTGGAGGGGATCAAAAAAATTTTCCCGGATTCTGAGGGCACCACCTCGGTGACATCCACGGCGGCTTCTTCGATACGACAGCGACCCCACAGGTAGTCATTCAAGGACAGGCGCATATCGTCCTCATCCAGACCGAAGATGGCATGGATGCCCGGGGATTGAATATCCGTATCCACAATGCCGACCCGCCGTCCGCCCAGAGCCATCGTAACGGAAAGATTGGCGGTGAGATTGGATTTGCCCGTCCCCCCCCGGAAGGAATGGACAGAGATGATTTGGGACATAACTTGGCTCCTCCGCCACCCTCTGGGCTGATCTTACCAGGTCTGGGTCGGGTATATTGAAAACGGCACTGGCACCCAACGCCTGTTGGTGAGGAGAGGATTGATGTCGCTGAAAACCAAGATTTTTCTGGGGTTATTAGTTTTTGTGCCGGTCGCCTTTTGGGTGGAAACCCTGCCCGTTTCGCCGCTGGTGGTGTTTGCCATTTCGGGGTTGGCGATTGTACCTTTGGCGGGATGGATTGCCAATAGTACCGAGGAAATTGCGGTGGTGACGGGACCAACCATTGGCGGTCTGCTGAATGCCACGTTTGGGAATGCGACGGAATTGATTATTGCCATTGTGGCTCTGCGGGCGGGTTTGGTGGAGATTGTCGAAGCCAGTATCAGCGGTTCGATTATTGCCAATTTGCTGTTAGCCCTGGGGTTGGGGGCCCTGCTGGGGGGCTTGCGGGTGCCGGAGTTGACGTTTCAATCCAATACTGCCCGTATGAATGCCTCGTATTTATTACTGGCGGTGACGGTGCTGTTGACCCCGACGTTGATTGTGGTCACGTCCCCCACCTTGGAGGCGGGTTCGATCCAGGGATTTTCGGTGGTGACTTCGGTATTACTGCTCATTTTCTACGGCATGAGTGTCTTGTTTTCCATCAAACGCTCCCAAGAGACAGAGGAATTGGTGTCCGCCAAAGCCAATGGGACGGGGCATGGGGAAGCGACCCATCACCATAACATCAATATCCCGCTTCAGGTGGGAATTTTGCTGGTGGCGACCGTGGGCATGGTGTTTGTTTCAGAAATTTTGGTGGGCAGTTTGGAAAAAGCGACAAAGGATTTGGGGTTGAGTGAGTTATTTAGCGGCGTGATTTTGATTCCCCTCTTCGCTGGGGTGGTGGAATACATTGCCTGTGTAACTTTTGCCTGGAAAAATAAAATGGATTTGGCGTTTAATGTGGCGATTGGTTCCACGGTGCAAATCACCATGTTTGTCGCCCCCCTGTTGGTCTTAGCCAGTTCCTTTTTCCCGAAACCAATGAGTTTGCAGTTTAATCTCTTTGAGGTGTTGACGGTGGCGATGACGATTTTGATTACTAATTCCATTGTGAATGATGGGCAAATGAATTGGCTGGAGGGGCTTTTATTATTGGTAACCTATGCGGTGTTGGGGACGGCCTTTTACTTTCATGCTTGAGGAACTGGCGGTTTTAGAACGGGCGTTACGTCAGGCTGGGCAGGCGGTGCGCCAAGTCGTCCAAACGGGGTTAAAAACTACCTATAAAACCGGGGATGACCCCCTCACCCAGGCGGATTTGGCGGCGAATCAGGTACTACAGGCAACCTTGCTGGGGGCGTTTCCCACCGATGGCTGGCTCTCGGAGGAAACCCGGGATGACCCAGGGCGGTTGACCCAAGGGCGGGTGTGGGTGGTGGACCCGATTGACGGCACCCGGGAGTTGGTGCAGGGGATTCCCGAATATGCCCTGTCGGTGGCGTTGGTGGTGGCGGGGGCACCCCGGTTGGGCGGCGTGTACAACCCGGCGCAGGATGAATTGTTCCTGGGGGTGGTGGGGGAGGGGGTGACCTGCAATGGTCAAGCGGTGCGGGCGGATCATGCCTTGGGCGAGATTCCCCTGGTGTTGGCGAGCCGCTCGGAGGTGCAACGGGGGGAATGGGAACGGTTTGGGGGACAGGTGCAGATTCAGGTGGTGGGTTCGATTGCCTACAAGTTGGCGTTGGTGGCGGCGGGGCGGGCGGATGCGACCTTTAGCCTGGGGCCGAAACATGAGTGGGATGTGGCGGGGGGCGTGGCGTTGGTGTTGGCAGGGGGGGGGGTGGCGACGACCGCCGGGGGACAGGTTTTGCAATTTAATCAAATGCCTCCCCTTGTACCCAATCTGGTGGCGACGACGGTGCAGGCGGCAGGGGTCATGGGGCAGATTTTGGCTCCCGCATTAGGATAGAAGGGAGCAGTGCGGGGGGCGGGGATGAAAACGGCGGAGGACTTGCGGCAGTTGTTGCAAAGCAAGTGGGGTTATGCCTACGATGTGCAACTGCGGCCATTACGCAATCGGATGTACTTTCAGGTGATGTGGCGGTATTTGGAGCAGGTATCGTTTCCCTTGACTGAGGAGGAATATCTGGCACATTTGCACGAGGTGCTGTTGTACTTGCATGAATGGCAGGTGGTGGAGCAGGTGTGGCATTGGTTGGAGCAGACCCGGGAACGGCCTCGGCTGGGGCGGGCGGTGAGTTTGCCGCTCAATTTGGGGCAACGGGCGGGGGAGTGGCTGGGGGAACCGGGATAAATGCCCACAGCGGATGTCCTGATTTTGACCAATGGGCCGGGGGAGGTGGCGACCTGGGTGCGGCCGGTGGTGGCGCAATTACATACGCTTTGGGGTTCAGCCCTGCGGATTTCGGTGGTGTTGTCCCCCTGTCCCCACAGCACCGGGGCGGAGACGCATATCCTCCAGCAGATGCCGGGGGTGGCACGGGTGCAGGCGGCAAAGGATTTTTGGCCGTTTCTGCTCTGGGGGCGCACGGCGCAGGGGTGGGATTGGTTGCCCCGGGGGGTGGTGCTGTTTTTGGGGGGGGACCCGTTCTATTCCCTGGTGTGTGGCCGCCGGTTGGGTTATGCGACCTTGGCCTATGCGGAGGTGCAGGTGCGCTGGCCCGGTTGGTTTACAGCGCTGGCCTTGGCAAAAAAACACCTGTTGAACCAGGTTCCCCAACCCTATCGCTCTCGGGCTAAGGTGGTGGGGGATTTGATGGTGGCGGCGGCGGCGGAAGCCACTCCAACTCCTCGCCTGGGGCACCTTGGCCTCCTCCCCGGCTCCAAGCCCAACAAACTCACCCAGGGGGTGCCCTTTTGCCTGACGGTGGCGGCGGGATTGTTTGAGCGTGATCCGGACGTGACTTTTGTCCTGCCTGTGGCTCCGACGTTGACCCTGCAAACCTTGGCTCGCTATGCCGACCCCCAGCACAATCCCATCATTTCCCGGTTGGGTTGGCAGTCGGCGACCCTGGCGCAAATCGGTCAAGACCATTACTTTGTCCTGAAGAATGGCCTGCGGGTGCGGTTGGTGCAGGCGTTTCCGGCCTATGAGTGCTTGCGGGAATGTTGCGCTTGTATTACCACGGTGGGGGCGAATACGGCGGAACTCTGTGCCCTGGGGGTGCCGATGATTGTCCTGGTGTTGACCCATCAGACGGTGGGGGAGGTGGCCCGGGCGTGGGATGGGATTCCGGGGATATTGGCGAATCTACCGGGCTTGGGTCAGGCATTTGCCACGGCCTACGGGGGGTGGATGCGTCAGCGGCTGGGGCTGTTGGCTTGGCCGAATATCTGGGCGGGGCGGCGGATTGTCCCGGAGTTGGTGGGGGCGATTGCCCCGCAGGCGGTGGTGGAAATGCTCTGCCAATGGTTAACCCAACCGGAGACCCTCGCTCAGATGCGCCAGGAACTTTTGCAGGTGCGGGGGCCCTTGACCGCTGACCGGGCAGTGGCGGCGATGGTGGGGGAACTGCTGACCAATGGTAGGATAGAGTGATGGTATTTGCAGGTTCACCGTGTATTTTTACTACGAACCCCCCTACTTACTGCTGGTCATGGGGCTATTGGCGGCTCTGACGGCGGGCACAGCGTTTAATGCCCTGCTCAAACAGTCGGTGCAGTCCTGGCAAGCCCAACATTCCACCCGGACGTTGGCGGATTTGCGGCGACAGCTTCAGCTTCCCATTGTCGGTATTGCCGGGGGGATGACCAGTTTTTTGACCGCCGGGGTGAATATCTTTGGTTTTCCCTGGCAGTGGGCGTTGGGGGTGGCGATGGGGTTGACCGTGGTCACGACCCTGCTGATTTGGGCACAGTTGAACCGCCTGTTGGTGGAGTTAGAGCGGGGCAATGGGTCAGCCCTGTCCTTGGATAATTTATTCATGTAGCGGCTCCTCCTATGAGGAATTGCCCCCATGTTCCATCCAAATGATGGTAGGGTTGCCTCCCCGGAATTGAGTCCCCAAGACCGTATCCTCTGGCAACAACTTCTCATGGAATTAAATCGGCATAATCTGTATTGTGTTTGTGGTCAATGTGGCTATGAATGGGTGGATTCTCAAACCGAGATGCCCTGTCCCCGTTGTCACTCTCAGCAAATTCAGGTCATCCCCTGTTGGCAATTTCCCGATGATTGATAACCGCACTAGACCGTACAAAACTGTCTAAAAATCAATCCATAGCAATTCCTTGAACAGAACTTTTGCAAAACCAAATACGGGGACGATGCCCCTGCGACCTATAGCTAGGTAGGTTACAGTCTTTTAAGTGCTTATGGGATACAGTTGAACCCCACTTGCCGTAAGTCAATTATTATTCTGAGCCTTAAGAATGATGGAGGCTTTTTGTATCCTTTAATTGATAAATAGACTGTAAGGTTGTCGCCTTAAGATTCATGGCTACGCCACGCAAGCTATGGGAAACCAATGTGGGGCTACGCCCAGCGACCCATATCATGTCAACCTTTGTATGCTTAGCTATGGGACAGGGTTTGCAGGTAAAGGCGAATGTCGCAAACTTGTTTGAAATGACTATAACCGCCCTGTTTGATTGTCCAAATCTCTAGATTTTACAGAAACCCTCTGCCTAACTCTCAGTTAAACGTTCACCGCTAACAACAAAATCATCTCCATATCTGCCCCATAGGTTTCTAATTCCAGAGTGACCAAAGCCACAATCTGAGCGGGGGTCACTAACCCGGAAAAGTCCAAAATCCGCTCTGGCAGGAGAACCCACACCGCTGGGTACAATTCCCCCCCATCCCCATAGGTTTTGTGGGTATTAAGCAGGTCGGGGAGTATGGCGATCCCTTGTCCAACGGTGGTGGCGTGAACCACAGCCCGGCGCAGTTGCAACACAATCACCCCGTCCCGGTGGATGACCCGCAGTGGTGGATAACCCTGCCCCCAGCGGGAAGCCTGCCGTTGATAAATCCGGTAGTCCCCCTGCACTGCCACCAACTGAACCTGCTCTTTGCGACAGCCTAGGGATTGCGCCGCCAGGGTCAGTAAATGCGCCGGTTCTGGGGCAGAACTCTCCCGCCGGGTTTGCAATTCCAACGCCCCCGTGCCTATGGCAATGATCTTCTGCTGTCGTTGATCCACCTCCACCCGCACACTAATGGTGGCTGGATGCGCCCCCATCCGGGTGACCGCCTGCACGACCTCCTGGCGTAACTGCCGCACCTCCGCTGGGGTGGGATTGACTACACTCCGCTCGATGGTTTCCTGGATCAAGCCCAGGGCAACCCCAATGGCGGCAATCACCTCCGCATCGGGAGCCAACCAGTGCGGTAGCCCCATCTTTTGCGCCACGTAGGGCACCAACGCCCCCGCTCCCCCGCCTCCGCCCACCAAAACCACGCTGTCCCGTTCCAGTTCATACTCGGCGATCAGCCGCTCGATCACCCGTTGCACCTTCCGGCTGGCTAAATCCAGCACCCGTTGCGCCAGGGCAGTGGGGGTCATGCCCAAATCCTCAGCCAACCAAGTCACCCGGGTTTTGCCCGCTGCATCCAGGGTCGGTTCAGCCAATAACCCCAACACCACCGCCGCATCCGTCGGGGTAAAGGTCCAAGCGGGTTGTCCCCCTTCTGCCACCGCTAAATAATGCTGAGATGTTAATGTCTGCCGTTGCCATTGGTCGGGTGCCGGGGCGGTATCGGTAAAGCTCATGTACTGCAAGTTAGCAATATGGGCACTGCGGGGTCCCACGTCCACCAGCCGGTTTCGCTGCAGGCGGGGTACAGAACCCCCGGCAATCCCCAGGGTACGCACATCCAAGGCTTTCAGGTACAACCGTTTGCCCGCCACCTCCGCCGTTTTCACCTGGGGTCGCCCCTGGAGAATCACGGAAATATCGGTACTGGTGCCACCCACATCCAAAAACAACCCCTGGGAAACCCGGGCATAGCCCAGAGCCGCCGCTACTCCTGCCGCTGGCCCCGAAAGAATGGTCAAAATCGGGCGTTGGCGCATTTCCGCAATCCCCATCACCCCCCCATCGCTCCGCATGATCATCACCGGTGCCGTAATGCCACTGGCTCGCACTGCCTGTTCCGTACGGTTGGCGGTTTCCAGCATCCGGGGCAAAATCGCCGCATTGATCACCGCCGTGCGGGTGCGTAACCCCAGCCCATAGAGTTGGGACAATTCACAGCCCGCCGTTGCCAAAAAACCCTGCTGGCGCAACCAGTCCACCACCTGCTGTTCCGGCTCGGGGTCATCCACCGCAAAGGCACCACTGACGGCAAACACCTGTGCCCCTTGGGATTGGAGTGCAGTCACCAACTTTTCTAAATCCGCCCCATTCACCCCCCCATCCGTCGCCAGCCAGCCGTGACAGGTGGGTAAAAACTGCCCCGGTGCCAGTTCCACATCCCGTACCCGGGTTTGCGCCTGCGTCACCCATCCCAACAGGCGATTGCTGAGGGCAATAATGCCAACCGTCGCCACATCCCCCTCCAGGAGCGCATTGGTGGCTTGGGTCGTACTGTGGGCAATCAGTTGAATTTGCGTTGGTTCCAACCCCGTGACCCGCAATAATTCCTGTAAGGACTGGACAACCCCCTCGGCCACCCCCAATGCCGCCCGGTGGGTCGTAGGCACCCGCACCTTCCCCAACAAGTGATGGCTGAGGGTATCCACCGCCACCGCATGGGTAAACGTGCCCCCCACATCAATGCCAATTTTGATCCCCGCCGGGATGGTCATGCGCTCCCCATTCGCAAAAGACGCTTAGAATGATGGTATCGGGCAGTAGTGTTGAATGTTAACGAAAGGGTGGAAAAGGGAGACTAAAAATGGTATTTTAGATTGGTAGAAACCACGAGTAACAGTATTTTTATGAGACGACAAATTCAGGGACTTATCAAGCCCTTGCTGAACCTTCTTCCCAAAAACGACTATCCAGTCTTGGATACTCGCTTGTTTGTACTCATATGGATGCACTTCATTTTAGATGCAAGAGTCGCCACCATGCGGGGCTTATTCTTCCTCTTGAATCATCTCAATTTTAAAGTTGACATATCAACGTTTTCTAAGGCGTGTAAACATCGTAGCACCGAGCCGTTTCAAGTGATCCTAAGAGAACTGCAAAAACGGCTTAAACATCATCAAGGTGAATTTAAGCACTTATTCCCATTAGATTCTACCATTATCACCCTGACCAGCAAATTATTCTGGCACTACAAGCAGGTAAAATTGACGCTTGGCCTGGATATAAATGAGGGCAATATCGGTGACGAATCAATTATATTTGGAAAGACTAATGACCATAAAATTGGGCATCTTGTGATTGGGACGATACCTGAGAATGCCGTTGGTATCATGGATAGGGGTTTTGCTTCCTGGAAATTAATGGACGAAATGTGTAAACGAAATACATTGTTTATTGTGCGGATTAGAAATAATATGAAGTTGCAACCTGACAATCCGGATATTCGGGTAATTCAATTTTTTAATGAAGAGGAAAACACAGAATATAGGCTAGCGACTAACGTGACTTCGATGACGGATGAAGAGATTTGTTCAGCCTATCGTTTGCGCTGGCGAATTGAGTTGCTTTGGAAGGCACTAAAGATGCACTTGAAATTGGATAGAATCATTACCAAGAATGAGAATGGTGTGCGGCTACAGATTTATGCCGTATTGATTGGTTATCTAATTTTAAGATTGCTGGAGATAGGTCACAATAAGACCTATGAATTGATTGACAAGTTGCGATATTTACAAATAGAAATAGGCCGACACTGTAGCTTCATGGAACTCGTAGGGGTAGAGCCGCTCGTAGGATAACCCTGACCCCTTATGTTAAGTTTTATTACGGACATTCAACACTACTGGGTATCGGGAAAGGAACCTAGGACGATGGGCAAATGGAGTGCCCAAAAAATTGATCTCAACCGGGTGTACCCTTGCCCCTGTTGTCGCCGGGGGGGTCGGTTACAGCAAATTACCTTGACCGATGCCTTTGGCTGTGACCGTTGCCAGCAAATTTTTGTACTCAAAGAATCCGATCAAATTCTCGAGCAACTCAGTAGCACCTATCCCGCCCAACGGGCGTGGTTTTGGGATGGACAATCTTGGCAAAGACTCTATCAAATTTGGGGACGGGTCACACCCTTAAATGGGATTTCCCTATTATTAATTCGCCTCCCCTTACTATTTATTTTATTCTTGCTGGTGATCATATTATTAGCGATTTTCGGCTTTATTCAAATTTTGGCGACTTGGTTACATAGCCGCTAATTCCCATAGCAATCCCAAACCATTACGCAACAGAAATTCTCCAGAACCATACACCGCAGGTGCTTCTTTGACGAGGGGGTACCCCTGCGACCCTTGTTCTGAAGTCAGTTAGGATTGCTATAGATTATTTGGGTTGCCAAGGGAGCCAATCTTCATCTAGGGCTTGCTCCAAGGTAAAGTCAGGCGCTTCGGGAATGAAACTAGAGGATATTTTCATGGCTTTAAGTATAACTTTCCGAGCTTTTTGGTAGGATACCGAAAACTTTTCACTTAAAAAAGGTTTGAGGCTAGGGCTATCCTGGATAATCAATTCAATTTCTGAACGAAAATTACCGATTTCTAAAATCCAGCCCCTAAAACAACTCTTCCGCTCAGATTCCCAATATTTGAGTTTGAGCAGATGTTCACAAAGGCGCAAGAGGTAGCTAGAAATGGCGTGTTTTTGACTCTTGCCCAAGCTTTCCACCTCTGCAATTAAATTCTCTAAATCAAGGTCACGGAAGTGCCCTGATTTTAACTGGGCAACGGTGCGATCAATCCACAGCTGATAGTCCGTATCATATAAGGACGTGGGTTTGGCTTTAATTTGAGGTTGCATTACTCATTTTCTCCAGGTTGCCGTCGTTCTTCTCCTAGGGTAGCGTCTCTGCAAAATTAACCTACTTAAACCTTGATCACGCTCATCAGTTTCCCTAAGGGCACTTCTAAAAATGGGTCGCAGGGGCGTAGCCCCCGTCTTGGTTCTCGATAGGATGGGCATTTTAGCGAAATAATCTTCCAGTGGTGGTAATAAATAAATAGAGGTGCCCTTAAGTTATTTACTAACTATATGTTCCTCAGTACCCTTTAACGCCAACCTCCTTTATGATAAAAAAGGTGAAGTATTGTGTGTCCCCATGCAATTTCCCGATGTGGGTCGGCTCTGGCAAACGGTGACCTATTTTGAGGCACTGCCGGTCGTCGCCTGTATCCAACGCACCCTTGGACTGAACCCACCCCCCGCTACCGTCATGCCCCAAGGGGAACTGCTCATGGATTTGACCCAGCCCGCCCCGGTTGCCCTCTGGGGTGCCCTGGATGACGTGGTAATGGGGGGCATGAGCCGAAGCGAGTTGGTGCCTGACCCCAGCGGTGCCCGGTTTGAAGGGACGGTGACCACCCAAAACAACGGTGGGTTTGCCTCGATTCGTACCCGGAATCTGGAACCCCCCTTGAATCTGGCGGATGCCACTGGTCTGGCTCTGCGAGTGCGGGGGGATGGCAAACGGTACAAACTTCTGCTGAGGGACAGTTCCAGTTGGGACACCCTCGCCTACGGTGCGGAATTTGACACTCAACCCGCCACCTGGATCACCGTGAAAATCCCTTTTGCAAACCTAGTGCCGGTCTTTCGGGCCAAAACCGTTCCCACTGCCCCCCCCATTAATTTGCGCCAGGTGGTCTCCCTCCAAATCATGTTGAGTAAATTCGCCTATGATGGGCAGATCAACCCCACCTTCCAGCCGGGGGACTTTCGGTTACAAATTGCTACTATTAGCACCTATCGGGACGACCCATCCCCGGCACTTTAGCAAATAGCTAATGGGGGGCGTGAATTCTTTAGCAATGAATGTAATTGCTTGCCTAATTGAGCTTACCCGGATTAAATTTTGTGATAATCCTACTTAAATTTAGGGCATCTCCATTTATAGCAATCCTACTTGATTAACAAATAGCAATTCTCCAGAACCAAGGACGGGGGCGGTGCCCCGGCGACCCCTATTCCATTCTCATTGAGGACTGCTATATTTGCGCCAACCAAACATCTCATCGTTGGCATACCCATGTTACCCAGTGCCCCCTGCAACCATTAACTTTGAATTGATAAAGGTGCCCTTAAATTTAGTAGTACTATAGCAATCCTACTTGCAAGAATTTTCCAGAACCATACACCGCAGGTGCTTCTTTGATGGGAGGGGTGCCCCTGCGACCCTTATTTTAATTCATCTTTTAATTCATCTAATTCTCATCTAATTCATCGGTAAGGATCGGCGGCGGGCTGGGCCCGGATAGGGCAACCTCAACCACCCCGATTCATTTTTGGTAAAATCAACTATAATTAAACAAAGCGTTACAAACTCTCTCAGGAGCGGGTCTATGTTGTTGCCAGTCATGGAAGCGGCGGTTCTGCCTCGGGACTTGGCGGGGGCGGTGCGGGCACTGAAGCAGGAATTGCGGGCGGTGATTTTGGCGCACTACTATCAGGAACCCCAGGTGCAGGACATTGCCGATTATGTGGGGGATTCCCTGGGCTTGTCCCGGCAGGCGGCTCAGACCGAGGCGGATGTGATTCTCTTCGCCGGGGTGCATTTCATGGCGGAAACAGCTAAAATTCTCAATCCTGAAAAACAGGTTTTGCTCCCGGATTTAGCCGCTGGTTGCTCCTTGGCGGATACCTGTCCCCCCGCAGAATTTGCTCAATTTAAGGCTCGTTATCCTGATCATTTGGTCATTTCTTATATCAACTGCTCAGCGGCAATTAAGGCCATGAGTGATATTATTTGCACCAGTTCCAATGCGGTAGCTATTGTGCAACAAATCCCCCCGGATCAACCAATTTTATTCGCCCCGGATCAAAATTTAGGACGCTATGTGATGCAACAAACCGGGCGGGAAATGGTACTCTGGCCGGGGAGTTGTTTGGTGCATGAAACCTTTTCTTATCAACAGTTGGTGAAGCTGAAAGTCCGTCATCCCCAAGCCAAAATTATTGCCCACCCGGAATGTGAAACCCCGGTTTTAGGGCTGGCGGATTACATTGCATCCACCAGTGGGTTACTCAAATATATTCAGCGGGATACAGCCCAGGAATTTATCGTGGTGACCGAGCCAGGCATTATCCACCAAATGCAAAAAGCGGCTCCTGAAAAAACCTTTATTCCTGCCCCCGCCAACAACGGTTGTGCCTGTAATGAATGCCCATTTATGCGCTTAAATACTTTAGAAAAAGTCTATTTGGCATTGCGGGATCGACAACCGGAAATTACTTTGACGGAGGAAATCCGTTTGGCGGCATTGGCACCTTTGGAGCGGATGTTGGCGATGAGTGAGGGGATTCGCTGAAATGGAAGTCCACCACCGGCAACATTAACCTTCTACGCACATAACAATCCCATTTGATTAACGCAATTCCCCAGAACTAAGGTGCTCCGTTTCCGTTGATGGGCACTGGCAGAAAATAATTCTGCTGAAAGACCCTGATTACCAAAAACTCAAGATGTGGCAACCCGGATTCGTAACTCGCTGGGGATGGTGCCCTTGCCACCTGTAATTCCTCAATGCCCAATAAATTAATGTTTTCTTTAGGGTTTGGGTGAACAATTTCTGCAATCTTTGGGTGAGGTTAACAACAGATTACAAGAAGTTAAAGACTCCGAAAGGGAAGGTATGGCTAGTGATAGTTTAGAAATAGTTAACAACCAATATCCTATTTGGGGTTCATGCCTATGAAACTCGTCATTCATGGCAAAAATATTGCCATTACCGACCCCATCCGTGCCTATGTGGAGAGTAAATTAGACAAAGCCTTGGGGCATTTCAATGGTTTGATCACCGAAGTGGATGCCCACCTATCCGTTGCTCGTAATCCTCGGATTCACGATACCCACATTGCGGAAATCACCCTCTACGTGGGCGGAACCGTCATGCGGGCGGAAGAACGGAGCGAAAATCTCTATGCCAGCATTGACTTGGTAGCGGATAAATTGGCGCGGAAAGTGCGGAAATTCAAGGAGAAAAAACAGGCGAAACTGCACAGCACCCCTGTCCTGGTTACACCGGCGGAATTGGTGCCCCCCCAACCCCAGAGCGTGCCGGAATTACCCAAGGAGGTGGTGCGCCGTAAATACTTTGCCATGCCGCCCATGACGGTGGATGAAGCGTTGGAGCAATTGGAACTGGTGGACCATGATTTCTATGTATTTCGCAACGTGGAGACCGGGGAAATCAATGTGGTCTATGAACGCAACCACGGGGGCTATGGCTTGATCCAACCCCGGGGCAACGGCCACGCCCCTCCTAAATCCCACTAACCGGCTCAGCGGGGGTTACACTAATAAAGCATCCTTGTTAATGTGACCCCTATGCTGGCCGCTGAACGTGCTCCCAACCAGCAGATGTTGCCCCTGACCGCCCAGACCAACGGGCAAGGTCATCTGGAAATTGGCGGTTGTGACGTGGTGGAACTGGTGAGCCAGTGGGGTTCCCCCCTCTACATCCTGGATGAAATCAGCCTCCGCACTGCCTGCCGCCATTACCGGGAGGGTTTGCGCCAGGATTATCCTGGGGATGCCCTGGTGATTTATGCCACCAAAGCCTGGTGTTGTCTGGGGGTGTTGGCGGTGGTGGTGAGCGAAGGGTTGGGCTTAGATGTGGTTTCCGGCGGCGAATTGACCACGGCGATCCGGCTGGGGGTGTCCCCGGAGTTGGTTTATTTCCACGGGAACAACAAATCCCTGGCGGAATTGCAACTGGCTCTGGACTATGGGTGCCGGGTGGTGGTGGACAATTGGTACGAATTACAGACCTTAGCCTCCCTTGCGCGGGGGGTTCAACGTCCTGTCGAAATCATGCTTCGTTTTACGCCAGGGATCGAATGCCACACCCACGAGTACATTCGTACCGGGCACCTGGACAGCAAGTTTGGGTTTGACCCCCAGCAATTACCCGCCGTCTTTACCTGGTTGCGGGAACATCCCCAGCTTAAATGTATTGGGTTGCACGCCCACATCGGTTCGCAGATTTTCGCTTTGGAACCCCACCGGGACCTGACCGAGGTGTTGGTGGAGGTTTACGCCCAGGGTTTGCAGGCGGGTTTGCCCCTGCGGGAGGTGAATGTGGGGGGCGGTTTGGGGATTCGTTACACGGAGGCGGATCACCCCCCGGCGATTCGGGACTGGGTGCGGGTGGTGAGCAAGGGCATTACCCACCATTGCCAACAGAGGGGTTTGCCGCTACCTAAATTGATCTGTGAACCGGGGCGGTCGTTGGTGGGGCCAGCCTGTGTGACGGCTTATACGATTGGCGGACGCAAGGAAATTCCCGCTGGGCGTACCTATATCAGTGTGGACGGGGGAATGTCCGATAATCCCCGACCCATTACCTACCAGGCGCAGTACCAGGCGGTGGTGGCGAATCGGGTGGCTGACCCGCTAGCGGAAACCGTGACTGTGGCGGGAAAACACTGCGAATCTGGAGATATTTTATTAAAAGATATTGCCCTCCCACGCACGCAACCGGGGGATATTCTGGTGGTGTTGGCAACGGGTGCCTACAACTACAGCATGGCTTCCAACTACAACCGGATACCCCGACCGGCGGCGGTTTTGGTGCAAGATGGGTCTGCCAATTTGCTGATCAAGCGGGAAACCTGGGAGGATCTGCTCCGCCAGGATTGCCTACCGGAGCGGTTGATCACTCCCGCAACACCCTAAAAACAGCGGGCGGCGCCCCCCTGGGGATTGGGTTGAACACAGCGCAGGGGTTGGTTGGCAATGGCGGAAAACCCAATTTTCCCCAGCAGATTGCCCCAGTCCTGCAGCAATTCCTGGTTCGTGGGATTTTGCCGCCGCAGGGCCACCAACATTTGCAAAGCATCGTACCAGACCCCCGCCTCCGCCAAAATGGCTGGGTAGTCCCCCAGATCGGCCTGGGCAAGCGCCGCCGTTAACCGGGGATTATTTGGGGAAATCCGTTCGATCCGCCCCAGGGCAATCATCCAGGCATCCGGTTCCCCGGCCATGCCATCCAGAGTACACTGTACCGCAAGGGACCATTCGTATTCCTGCCCCACCGCCAAAGGGGCCACCGTCGCTGGCAGGGTCAGGCTCCCAATCCCCCCGCCGCTACTGGTAAAGGTTTCGCTATGCACCAACTCCCCAGGCTGACCTTGACTATTCACCCGCCGGAGTTGAAATTCGACCGGGGTGGGCCGTTCCAATTCGGGGATGTACCAAAAAAAGGTGGCATAGTCCTGGAGGGTTTGGCCGTAATTGCCCTCGGGTAGGAGTACCCGCAGTTTTTGTTCCTTGTCCTTGGCACAGCCCGAACCCCGTTTAGACCCCCCCTCCCGATTGCCAGGGCGACCCACCGTAGGTAAATTCAAACTGGCAAAGGCTGGGCGACGGCGGGTGGGGCTGGTTGCTACTCTTTTCGGTTCCACCTGTGGGGGGAGGGGGGTGGCTAAAACGTCTGCCACACTGGGGGTTGCGCCCTTCGGTAACACCAATTTTTGCCCCACCAAAATCAGGTCTGGGTCATTGCGTAAACTGGGGTTGGCCTGCAACATCTGTTCCAGGGTGACATTGTGGCGACGGGCGATCCCGGTCAGAGTATCCCCCAAACGTACTGTGTATGGGGACTGCGCCCAGCCGGTAGGTGCCCAGCAGAGCATACCACCGACCAACAAACCTGCGACCCATCCATACCGTTTCATCCGAATCCTCCTTGAAATTTAATCGAAATTTAATTGGGTTGGGGGGTGCCTTGGGCGGGGTCAAGCTGAATCTCCAGCAGGGGCGCAGGATTCTGATATTCGCAGATTTCCCGCTCCAACCGTTGCTGACCGACGCTGATGAACCGTTGCGAGCTGTTAATCCCCAGGGATGAAGGGCCGGGAATGCCAATCAGGGGCATACAGGGGTTTCCCTGTGCAAGAAGCAGACCCACAGCCATCAGCGGAAGCATGACCGTCACCAGAGAACAACGAACCCAAACTGTCTTGACATTTTTATCCTGGTCTGATTATACCCGAGAGCGAGGGGGGAATCATCACGGGGTGACAGTGAGGGGGATCACTGCCGGTGGATTGATTTCCTTCCCCCGTTCAAATCAAAATTTATGAACATTAGGGTAATTTAATGAATATGGCAATACTAACTGAATTGAAAATGGGGTTTGCAAGGCACCATGCCCGTCCTTGGTTCTAAGTAATTTCCGTTCGTTAATCCAGTAGGATGGCTATATCAATTTCGCAGTTTTTTAACAAGTGCCTGAATAATCTCAACATGAAAAGTAATAGTGCTTTAATAGTGCTTTTACCAACATCACCCCCTTGTGATTCCTAATATAGCAATCCTACTTAATTTAGAAACAAAAATTTTCCAGAACCATACACCGCAGGTGCTTCTTTGACGGGGGCAGCGCCCCTGCGACCCCTGTTCTAAACTCATTTAGGATTGCTATAGCATCGCTTTGATTCATGCAGGACTCCGTCGTCCAGCTTGATGTTAACGGGCGTTTTACTGGCAAGTTTCAGGTATTGTTCCGAGCGGGGTCTGCGGTCTAACTCGCTACCAACCCCACCAGTTCCCAGCTTTGATTGTTGCTGATCGCTGTCCTAATTTTTTCAAACACCTGCTGGCAATGGTTGTGCTGGTGAAGCGACAGTTCTTCATTTTTGGCCACCACCTGCAAACGCACCTGCTGATTGGGATACCGTTCTAGCAAAATTTCCGCCGTCACCAAACGGTTAAACCGGGACAAGGGCACCGAGCCGGGAATTTCCCGAGCCATTAGGTAATCTTCAGAACGATACACCACATTCAAATCGCACTCCCGCAGGGTCTCCGCCAGGGTAGGCAAGAGATTTGGGCTTGGCGCATCTAAAACGAACCAACCAATATAACGGGACATAGGCAACTCGCTGAAAAAAAAAAACAAAAAGATATGCGGACATCAACCCTAGATGATTCATCTGTGCAAACTGACTACAACCTATGGATTAACCCTAGGTGTACTATACACATAATGACTCGGTTTTGCATATAGCCATCCCTATTCCTTGGCAATTGATTGGCCCCATTGGCACCCCCAAAATGTTATCTGGTTGGAATGCCCAGATCATCCAGGAAAGCCGGGGTTACGCCCTTAGAACTGCCTTATCTGAATTTTGCAGAATGGGTGCAGGCGCCGCTCAAAAAATCAAGAATTTTTACTGAATTGGGAACGCAGGTAATGCCAGAACAGGCAGACCAACCCCAAGTTAATCCACACATCGGCTAAATTAAAAATGGGAAAATTGATCCAACGCACATCCAAAAAATCAATTACTGCCCCCAACCGAAAGCGGTCAATGCCATTTCCCATCGCCCCCGCCAAAATCAGCCCATAGCCCCACTGTTCCGCTACGGCCAACCGTGGCCCCCGCACCGCCAAGGCCAGCAACCCGGCACTCACCGCCACCGACAGCCAGCGCAACCAGGCCGTTCCCTGGGCAAAAAGACTGAAGGCCGCCCCCGTATTCAACACATAGGTGAGATGCAAGACCCCCGCCCACAGGGGCCAGGATTCCCCCAGACCGAAGTGATGCACCACCGCATACTTACTGAGTTGATCCACCAGGACCCCCACCCCACTGGCAACCCAAAACCATCCCTGTCTCACCACCGGGCCGCCACCCCCAACCGCCGGGCAACGTAGGCCAGCAGTACCACCCCGCACAGGGCCAGCAGTTGTCCCACCAGGGGCGTGAGGGTGTAATGGGCCGCCCAACTCAGCCATTCCGACCACCGGGGATAATGAACCGCCAACCCTGCCAAGCCCACCAGATGCACCCCCAGCAGTCCCAACCCCGCCGCCAGGGTCAAATGTTCCAGGCTGAGGGGCAGACGAAACGCCAACTCCCCGCACACCCAAGCCCCCAGCCCCAGCCCCAGCAGATAACCCAGCCCCGGTTCCCGCAGATACTGCCAGCCCCCCGCCCAGGTAAAGACCGGCCACCCCATCAACCCCAGGGTGAGATAGGCGATCACCGCCACCGTCGCCGCCCCCCGCCCCCCCAAACAGGCGGTCAACAGCATTGCCCCCACCTGCCAACTGCTCACCACCGGCCACAGCCACACCCCCAGGGACGGCCATTGCCACGGGGGACTCACCACATACACCCCCACAAACGTCCCCAGCACCAACAGCACCAAGCCACTCATCGCCCAAAATCCTTCCCGTACCCAGATCATCGGGTTTCCAGCACATTCAGGGATTGGGGTTGAAAGCGCAAAACAATTCCCTTCGCCCGGTTCACCAAGCCCGCCCCCTGCACCACCACCACATATTTCCCTTGCTTCACCGCCTGGACATAATTGGGCAACCCCCACTGCGCCAACTGCCCCAACCCGCCCCCCACCACCACACTGCCCATGCCCCCCGCCACCGCCCCCAGCAGTCCGCCCAGCAGGTGATTTCCCCACACTCCCGCCCAGGACGTGAAGGTTTCCAGCCCAGTCAAAATGCTAAACCCCACCCCACTCACAAACCCAAAGGGCACCAGCCAATAGGTAAAAAAATTGGGTCGCCAGCCCCCCTGGGGCAAGGGATAATCCGCCACATCCCGATAACCCCGCCCCACCAACGCCACCGCTTCCAAAGGCAAACCCGCTTCCTCCAGGGCGGAATAAACCGCCTCGGCTTGCAAACGGTCGGGCAGGAGCGCCACCAAATACTGCATAAATGTTATGTATGACAACCAAACCCTCTTGACTATTCTACCGCCCCGCTGGGCTGGGAGTTGGAATCCGTGTTCCAGGGATGAAATGTTCGGTCGGGGTTAATAAACTCATCAATTCAAACTCATCCAAGCCCCATGCCCTAGGATGAAAGGATTAAGATATTTATAAAATGTTAAAAATTTTGGAAATTCCCATGCTCACTGCCGTTGCCCCAGCCCCCCCGTTGGTTGCCCCCTCGGAACCGGTGGTAGCCATCGAGCATTTAGAACATTCCTTTGGGGACGGCGACCTCTGCAAACAAATTTTATTCGATATTAATCTCACGATCCGGGCGGGGGAAATTGTGATCTTAACGGGTCCTTCCGGGTCAGGCAAGACCACGTTATTAACCCTGATTGGCTGTTTGCGGTCGGTGCAAAAAGGCAGTTTACGGGTGTTGGGGCAGGAATTAAACGGTGCCAGCAAAGCCACCCAAATCCACCTGCGCCGTCACATTGGTTATATTTTTCAGGCGCATAATTTATTGGAATTTCTCACCGCCCGCCAAAATGTGCAAATGGCTTTAGAACTGCATCCCCACATTCCGCCCAAGCAAGCGAGACTTATGGCAGAGTCCATGTTGCGTGCGGTGGGATTGGGGGAAAAATGCAACAGCTATCCCCACGACCTCTCCGGGGGACAGAAACAACGGGTGGCGATTGCCCGTGCCCTAGCAAGCCATCCCCGCCTCATTTTGGCGGATGAACCGACGGCAGCTTTGGATAGCAAAACCGGACGGGAAGTGGTGGATTTGATGCAAAGACTCGCCAAGGAGCAGGGCTGTGCCATTCTCCTAGTCACTCATGATCACCGGATTCTGGATATTGCCGACCGGGTGGTGCACCTGGAGGATGGGCATCTGGTACAGGATCAGGTGTTGTGAGCCGTGCCCAGAGGGTGGCGTAAATTTCCGGGGGAATCGGGGCTTTGAGGACTTTGCCCAGGCGGTTTTTATGTTGCGCCTGCTGCAGACAGGACTGTTGAGGACACAGGTACGCAGAGCGACCCATGCCCTCGTCCAAAACCACCTGATGGGTAGGGAACAGCCGCACGACTCGCCAGAAGCGTTCCCGGGGGGCAAGGGTGCGGCAACTCAGACAACGGCGGGTGCCGGGGGGCATTGACCGCTCCTAGTCGTCCCCTGGGACGGGGGGATGGTTCCGCTGTTGTTGTTCCCGCTCGGCGATCAATGCCTGCATCCGGGCATCTTCGGCGGCGGCATCGTATTTATTAACGTCCTTGATGTCAATTTTCCAGCCGGTGAGCCGGGCGGCGAGACGCACATTCTGCCCCTCCTTGCCGATGGCGAGGCTCAACTGGTTCTCATTGACCAGCACATGGGCTTGGCGACCATCCGGGTCCATCAGGCGCACCGCTTCAATCTGGGCGGGGCTGAGGGCGTTGGCGATGTAGGTGGCGGGGTCGGGGGACCACCGGATCACATCAATTTTTTCCCCCCGCAATTCGTTGACCACCGCCTGAATCCGGGAACCCCTTGCCCCAATGCAAGCACCCACCGGGTCCACATCCCGGTCCAGGGTATCTACGGCAATTTTGGTGCGGGGTCCGACTTTCGGGGTCGGGGGATTGGCTTCCCGTGCCACCGCCACGATCCGCACAATTTCATCTTCCATTTCCGGGACTTCGTTGGCAAAGAGGTACACCACCAGCCCGGCATCCGCCCGGGACACCACCAACTGGGGACCTTTGTGGGGACCGTCATGCACCTGTTTGAGAAAGAATTTGTAGGTACTGTTGGGGCGGTAATTGTCGTTGGGCAGTTGTTCTTTTTTGGGCAGTTCCGCTTCCACCTCGGTTTGGTTGTAGCCGCTACTCACCCCCACGATCCAGGAACCCCGTTCAAAGCGCAATATCCGCCCCTGCAAGACGGTGCCCTCCAGGTCTTGAAATTCCTCCTGGATCAGCCGTCGTTTCAGTTCCCGCAGGAGTTGGTTAAACACCTGTTTGGTCTGCATCGCCGCCATCCGCCCCAATTCCCGGCGGTCCTCCGGGGACACATCCAGCACCACCGTCCCCCCCAACTGGGCTTCGGGGATAAAGGGCTGGACTTCCTGGAGTGCCACCTCGTGGTCCGGGTCTTTCACCTCGGTGACAATCGTTTTTTCCGCCAACACCCGGAAGCCCCCCTCCTCCAGATCCAGTTCCACATCAAAATTTTGGAAGTACTCTTCCGTCAGGTTGGGGTTGTTAAAATCCCGCGCCCGCCGGTGTTTTTCGTACCCCTTGAGCAGGGCTTCCCGCAGGGCTTCCTGCAGGTCCGCTTTCGGTAAATTGTGGGTACGGCTGATCTCGTCAATCAGTTCTTTGAGATTGGGCAAATTGATAATCGACATAGGGATTCCCTAGGTATTCAGTTGGTTGAGTCACATCAATCATCCTGGTCATCGGTGGTCAGCACCACCCGCATCACCCAAGCCCGCAGGAGCCGCACTGTCCGCCCCCGCCGGTTTAGCACCACCGCCTCCCCATCCCGACGGAGTAACCGCCCCTGCCACTCCCGCCGCCCCCGATAGGGCTGGTGCAGTTCTACCCGCACCGGGAAGCCCTGAAAGGTGGTAAAGTCCCGCTCGGTGAGCAATTCCTCCCCCAGACCGGGGCTGGAAATTTCCAAAATGTAGGCACCGGGAAACCAATCCACCGCATCCAGCGCCGGAGCCAGGGCTTGGGTCATGCGTTCACAATCCGCTAAACCCGTATCCTGTGCGGGGTGACGAATATCAATCCGCAGGACGGGGGGTGCCTGATCCGTCAGAAAGGTGGCATTCACCACCTCCAAGCCCAGGGATGCCCCAATGGGTCGGGCTAACTCCAGCACCTGTGGAATAACGGGATGGGTCATAATCCAGGTCTATATATCATAACTTTTATCCGTAGCTTCCGGGCTATGCGCCCCGGTAATCTCCCCGTCATGGGTGGTGCGGTCGTTGTGGGTATGGTTGCCCAAAAAATAGGTTAAAGCCACAATTACTAGCGCACTGGCACCCCCGGAAAGGAGTAAATCCAGGCTTTTAATCCCCTTCACGGTTTCCCCCAAAAAGGACACCCCCAACACCACCACCACGACCCCCGCTAACCGACTTTTGAGTTCATCCACACTGCGAATTTCTAACCAGGGGGGAATCCGCAGGCGACTATCTACAAACAATTCATACAAACCCAACGCCACAATATAAAAAACCGTGCCGACGAGAAACAAATCCGTGACTTCCACCAGGGGTACCATCACCTTTTTGCCGCTCAATTTGCTCCAATCACTCGCCAGGGTATAAAGCACATCCAGGGTTTCCACCGTACCCGTCAACAGCACCAGCATCGAGGCAATCAGGGAGCAAACCACAGCCACAATGACCAGACGGCGACTGAAGGTAAATAAACGCTGAATCATACAGCCCTTGGGAAATAGCACGGTTTTAGGCATGGCTTCAGTGTAAATCCTGGGGTTTTCCCAACCGAAAAATTACTAAATAATTACTAAATTACTCAATACTCCATCTTTTCCGTCCACAGGGGCATGGTTGCCAGCCCCGGCGCAAACACATCCGCCCCATACCCCACCCCCAACAGGGTCAACCCCCGAGCCGGAGCCGCATAGGTCACCTCCTGCCGACGTTCCTCCTGCCACAGGCTGGTAAATTCCGCCACCGACCAATTGCCCCGCCCCACCTCCACCAGCAGCCCCACCAGCAGACGCATCATGCCATATAGAAACGCATTCGCCTGCACCTCGATATACACCCAAGCCTCCTGTCGCCAACACCGCACCGCCTGCACCTCCACCCAGGAATGCTCCCGCCCGGAATTACTCCGGTGAAATGCCGCCAAATGGTGCCGCCCCAAAAGCGGTTCCAGCGCCGCCTGCATCACCGGCACATCCAGGGGAGCGTAGTAATAATGCCAGCAAAAGGGAGCCGTAAATAGGTTATTGCTCCGGTCAGTGTACAGACAATAGCGATACCTGCGCCAGCGGGCGGAAAACCGGGCGTGCCAGTGATCCGGTACCAGCACACTTTGCCGCACCAACACATCCGGGGGTAGCCGTCCATTCAAAATCACCGCCCAGCGCTCCGGGGGAATGGTTCCAGGCGTGTCAAAATGGGCAACCTGACCGGCGGCGTGTACCCCCGTATCCGTCCGCCCCGCCCCGACCACCGTCACCGGCTGTCCTACCACACTCCCAATAGTTTCCTCCAGCACCCCCTGCACCGTGCGCTGACCCGGTTGGGACTGCCAGCCATGAAACCCCGTCCCCACATACTGCACCAGCAGGGCGACCCGGGGCAAACCCTAAACCAATTCAATAATCGCCATTTCCGCCGCATCCCCCCGACGGGGCACCGTGCGGATAATCCGGGTATAGCCCCCCGGTCGAGAGCCATAGCGTTCCGGGGCTTCCGCAAACAGGGCGTGCACCAGCTTTTTGTCGTAAATGTACCCCAGGGCTTGCCGCCGTGCCGCCAAGGAACCCTCCTTCGCCAGGGTAATCATGTGATCCACCTCCGCCCGAATCGCCTTCGCCCGTGCCTTGGTGGTGGTAATCCGCCCATAGCGCAGTAACGCCGTCGTCAACGCCCGCAGTAATGCTTTCCGCTGGTCAGCCGGTTTACTCAACCGGGGAATCCGTCGCCCGTGCCGCATGATCGATCCTCCTGTTCCCTACGCTTTTTCCTTAGGCAAAACAATCCCCAACCGCACCTGGAGCGCCTCGATTACCTCCTCCGCCGACTTCTGACCGAAGTTTTTGATCTCCAGCAGTTCTTCCTGGCTGTAGTTGAGCAAATCCGCCACACTGTGAATCTGCGCCCGTTTCAGACAGTTGTACGCCCGCACCGACAGCTGCAATTCCTCAATCGGCACCTGGCTCACCTTATCATCCTCGGAAGCCATGCCATTGTCCGTCGGTTCCAAGCCGACAATGCTCCGCAGGGGAGAAAACAGCTCCACCAGGGTGTGCGCCGCCTGACTCACCGCCTCCTTGGGACTCAGACTCCCATCCGTCGTCACCTCCAAAATCAACCGATCCTGGAGCACCCCCTCCTCGCTCCGCACCTCCTCCACCTGCCAACTCACCTGGCGCACCGGCATAAACACCGCATCAATCTGGAGAAAATCAATTGAGGTGCCATCCTCCTGACTCCGGTCCAGCAACCGGTAGCCCCGCCCCCGCTCCACATAAAATTCAAACTCCAGGGTGTGCCCCTCGCTGAGGGTGGCAATGTACTGGGTCGGATGCACCACCTCTACATCCGCTGGCAGTTTCAAATGCCCCGCCGTGATAATCATCGGACCTTGCACCCGCTCCAACCGTCCCAATTGCCGTTCCGCCGTATGGCTACGCAGTACAATTTCCTTCAAATTTAATAACAATTCCAGCACATCCTCCCGCACCCCCGGCACGGTGGCAAACTCATGGTTGACCCCCTCGATATGCACCGCCGTGATCGCCGCCCCTTCCAAATCCCCCAGCAAAACCCGCCGCAGGGCATTGCCCACCGTGATCCCTTGCCCTTGGTGCAACGGCTCCAGGACAAATCGCCCGTACTGTTGTTGCCCCGAGGCTTCCACGACCTCTACCTTAAACTGCGCCATAGTACCTCCCATTGGCTCACCAAACCTACACCCGCCGCCGCTTCGGAGGACGACAGCCATTGTGGGGAATCGGGGTCACATCCCGGATCAGGGTGATCTCCAACCCCGCCGCCTGCAATGCCCGAATCGCCGTTTCCCGCCCGGAACCTGGTCCAGAGACCAACACCTCCACCTGGCGCATCCCCTGCTCCATCGCCTGCCTCGCCGCATTCTCACTCGCCATCTGGGCGGCAAAGGGCGTGCCCTTCTTGGCTCCCTTAAACCCACTCGCCCCCGCCGAGGACCAAGAAATCACCTCCCCCTTGGGGTCGCTAATGGTGACGATGGTGTTATTAAACGTGGACTGGATGTGCGCCACCCCGTTGGGAATGTTTTTCTTTTGCTTGCGGGGACCTCCCTTCTTCTGCGGTGCCATAAATTACACTCCCAAAAACAGTACAAACATAGATGCTTACTTCCCAGGTGCCTTTTTCTTCCCCGCCACCGTCTTGCGGGTACGGGCGTTGGTGCGTGTCCTCTGCCCCCGCACCGGCAAACCCACCCGATGGCGACGACCCCGATAACAGCCGATGTCCATCAGCCGTTTGATATTCATCCCCTCCACCCGGCGCAGGTCCCCCTCCACCTGGTAATTCTGTTCGATGTACTCCCGTAGGGCGGCGATCTGCTGGTCATTCAAATCCCGCACCCGAGTGTCCGGGTCAATCCCCGTAGCCGCCAAAATCTCCTGGGAACGGGTCAGCCCAATCCCATAAATGTAGGTCAGCGAAATTTCCACCCGTTTCTCACGGGGCAAATCCACCCCTGAAATCCGTGCCAAGGCACACCTCGCAATAGATAAACCAGTTAACCCTGCCGTTGCTTATGTTTCGGGTTCATGCAGATCACCATCACCCGCCCCTTGCGGCGAATAATGCGGCATTTTTCGCACATCCGGCGAACCGAAGCCCGTACCTTCATGACCCCTTACCTAAAAGTCACAGCAAAAATATAATAATACCGGCAACCCGGGTGCGTGTCAAGGACTATTTTTTCTTCAACCGGAAGGTGATCCGCCCTTTGGTCAGGTCGTAGGGGGTGAGTTCCACCTTCACCCGGTCGCCCGGCAAAATTTTGATGTAATTGCGGCGAATCTTGCCGGAAATGTGCGCCAAGACGTTGAAGCCGTTGTCCAAATCCACCCGGAACATGGCGTTGGGCAGGGAATCGGTGACGGTGCCTTCCATCTCAATCAGGTCTTGCTTAGACAAGCGGTGCCTCCTAGAATGCAAAGTGTAGTAATCGTACCTACTCCTAGCTTATCAGGTCGCCGCCAAATGGGCTTGAATTTGCTGGGTCACCTGGGGAATGGGTTGGGTGCCATCAATGCGAATCACCCGCTCGCCGTAGAAGTCCAACAGGGGTTGGGTTTTGCTGTAGTATTCCTGGAGCCGGTTTTGGATCACCTCTGGGGTATCATCGGCACGGTTTTGCTCCTGCGCCCGTTGTAATAAGCGTGCCACCAGCATTTCCTCCGGCACATCCAGATTGAGAATGGCATCGCAGGGTTGGTGCAAATTCGCCAGCAATTCATCCAGGGCAGTCGCCTGGGGCACAGTGCGGGGAAACCCATCCAATATCCAGCCCGCCTGGGCATCCGGTGCCGTCAACCGTTCCTGCATCACCCGAATCACCACCGTATCGGGAACCAATTTGCCCGCATCGCTGTAGCTTTTCACCTCCAACCCCAGCGGCGTCCCCCGGCGGATGTGGTCCCGAAATATATCCCCTGGTGCCAAGCGGGGCACCGACCAGGTTTGCGCCAAAACTTCCCCTTGGGTACCTTTACCGGAACCGGGGGCACCCATCAAAATCACCCGTGGCATGAACACAATCCTCAAATGTGAGCTAAAGTTCCACTGTACTATTGAGTGGTTATCGTTGCGTCACTTCTGCCTAACGGTTAATTGAGTTTACGTGACGCATAGGCAAGTGTTGCTTTCAAATCATCCATTTCTAGATCAGGCAGTTCCTCTAAAATCTGTTCGGAGCTAGGACCCGCCACCAACAAATCTAAAACATCAGATACTCTAATTCTCACTAATTCTCATCCCACGAATACACGGTTTGGGATTGACTGTGATTCGTTCAACGAGCTTTGACATACAGTCTTTTGAGTGGTTATGGGATACAATTGAACCCCACTCGCTGTAGGTCAATCATGCTAAGCCTTTAGAATAATCGAGGCTTTTTGTATTCTTTCAGGGCACCTCTATTTATTAGAACCAACGAAAAATCTCATCCTCGGAATGCCCATCTTTCCCAGAACCAAGGGCGGGGGGTGCCCCCCTGCGACCGCTAATTTCTCATTTATAGAGGTTCCCTTAATTGATAAATAGACTGTACGAGGCAACCTCCATAAAATTAACGTCTATAGCAATTCTATCAATGAGAATGAAACAGGGGTCACAGGGGAACCGCCTCCGTCTTGGGTTCTAGGAAATTTCTGTTCGTTAATCAAATCGGATTGCTATAGATTTCTTCGCGAGCCAAGGGGCGGAAACCTTGAACACGCACGGGATGAGCGAGGAGCTGGTCCATGAAATGCACAGTGGTTTTGGGCATCTGTTCGCCCAGCAAGATGACACGTACACGGTTAGGGAGATTCCTGAGATATTGGCTAGGGATCTCGATGACACCGTTCTTAATTATGGTTGGGAACTCTATAGCTTGCATAATTTACCTCTGCTTTCTGAACAAGACTCTGAACCAATCGCCGCCCAACGG
This sequence comes from Synechococcus sp. C9, assembly GCF_022984075.1. Lineage (NCBI taxonomy): Bacteria > Bacillati > Cyanobacteriota > Cyanophyceae > Synechococcales > Synechococcaceae > Synechococcus > Synechococcus sp. C9. The sequence continues at coordinate 1,179,317 of NZ_JALAAD010000001.1, forward strand.
CTAAGCTCACCTGCTACTAACAGCTTTGGGAACTGTTCAGAGTATAACACTGGGTCAGGTGCAGCGACTTGTTATGTTGTGTAACTTCTACGCCTATCGCCCCGGACTTTCACCGATTCCAGCGCACGGGTCGCCCCACCAACTACCAACGAAGCCGAAAATCTAGAAGCTCGCCCCGCCGACCATCTCGCTATTGCGCTGGCAATATAACGGTTGAACTCACCCGCCATCATTGACTTTGGATGGTACGAATAAATTAGCATCAAGTCGGGTGCGGTGATTTGTTATGTTGCGTAAACTGTTGCAACTTTTCATTAGGTAAAGGTGATTTTGCAATTACAATCTCTAACTATTTAAAAACTGCCTAATAATAGTTGCATTGCTAAAGCAGTGAATTTCAGCTTAGGACGCAGTTTTATTCAAGCACCCTAAGCTTACTAATCACTAAACTGGGATTACCAACCTATTAACTTGTTCTTTAACTTAATCTAGAATCCGTTCGCGGCTCGCACCAGATGAATTGCTGCTTTTGCCACGCGAATTGCTGCCCGATTATTAGTCATGATGCTAAGGTTAGGCGCACTAGCGGATGGGATTGAAGCAGTTGGAGATGTGGATGGTGTTGCAAACTCACGGGCATAACGAAGTAAATTGCTCACAGTGCTGTCGTTTGAGCTGTAGTAAGCCACGATTGCATCGGCTCTATACAACTCCTCTGACACTCGATAGGGCGCATCGTAGTAACTACGGGTAAGTACTCCTTCCCCACGAGGACCCACAACATAGCCGAGTTTGCCTTCGTATAAGTTTTGGGCGGCTTCATGAACATTTTTGGCAGCACGTGCGGTTTCAGCCGCTTGAAAGTATTTTCCAGCCTCATATAGACCCCGCGCATCACTAAGGAGACGATTGCCCAAACTTGTCAAATCGCTCGCCCTTGCTATTGAGGCTTGTGTTGCCAAGAAAGAGAGCCTATACGCTGTCTCTTCCGCTTTGCGTATGTCACGCCAAGCCCGCTGTTGGTCACGATAACTCGGAGTGATGCCTGGAGACAGACCGTTAGGAGGAAAAGGCGCGGGAGGTCGACTAGAAGGAGGAAAAGGCTCAGGAGGTCGACCGATAGCAGGCTGTGTGACTGCTGCAGCTACTACAGCAAATAGTGGAATGGTAAAGAATAAAAGTGGTCGATTGGTTTTCATGAATTTTCATCATCAGGTCTAAGGCGTACTATTTTAGTGTAACATAACTACTGTTTCACCATGCCCTCATAGCGTTGGGAAATCACAAAGGTTTGCACCTGCTTGGCGGTATCAATCGCCACCCCCACGATAATTAATAGGGACGTTGCTCCAAACCCCTGAAAGGTGGTGACCCGGGTGGCACTCTCCACGGCGGTGGGTAAAATCGCCACCAAACCCAGGAAAATTGCTCCCAAAAAGGTCAACCGATTTAACACCTTTTCCAGATACTCACTGGTGGCTTTCCCAGGGCGAATGCCGGGAATACTCGAACCCATTTTTTTCAGGTTTTGCGCCACATCCACCGGGTTCATCACCAGACTGGTATAGAAGTAGCTAAACATCAAAATTAAACTCAAATAAAACAGTACATAAAGTGCTGGCATTGGTCCGGTGGGGGATAAATAAGTCGCCACCTGAATCAACACCGGATTGGCGGTAAATTGTGCCAAAGAAGCGGGCACCACCAGCATCGCCGAAGCAAAAATAATCGGCATCACATTCCCCTGATTCAACCGCAGGGGTAAATAGCTCTGTTGCTCCCGATAGAATTTACGCCCCACCTGGCGACGGGCGGACACAATCGGAATGCGGCGGATGCCCTCTTGCACAAACACAATCCCCACAATCATCGCCAAAAAGGACAGCAGTAAAATTACCACACTGCCCACGTTTCCACCACTTTTGACCCATTCCACCGTGCGGTTGACCGATACGGGCAGACCCGACACAATCCCCACAAAAATTAATAGAGAAGCCCCATTGCCAATCCCCCGCTCGGTGATTAATTCGGACAACCACAGGACAAACATGGAACCGGCGGTCAACACCAAAGCAGTTTTGATCACAAAGAAAACCCCAAAATTGTAGGCATAAGGGCGCACCCAAGTACTGGCTAAAAGGGTACTTTGGAGAATCGCCCAACCCAACGCCACATAGCGAGTAATTTGGGAAATTTTCCGGCGACCGGCTTCCCCTTCTTCTTTTTGTAAACGCTCCAAAGCGGGGACGGCGGCGGCTAAAATTTGCAGAATAATCGACGCATTAATAAAGGGCAAAATCCCCAGGGCAAAAATCCCCAAGGTGGACAAACCACCCCCGGCGAAAATGTCCAAAAAACCAATCACCGGATTGCGGGCAATACTTTCGGCAAAGGCGGCGCGATCAATCCCCGGCACCGGGATAAAAATCCCCAAACGCGCCAGGGTGAGAATCCCCAACGTCACCAAAACCCGTCCCCGTAACCCGGCGGCCTGTGCCATTTGGGCAAAGGTTTCCTGTGCCGTCGGTGTCCGACCCCGTGTCACATCCATAGTTTTTTTTAATTCCCATTATGGCTACTAGGTTAAAATTTTATATGAAAACGGTCAAAGTCGTGGTGGCCTATGGTTGCATCTCCTGCGGACTCCCTGGCCGGTCTGCCCTGGTTGTTGCTGGATGATACCCTCAAGTCCTGGCTGTTGGAGGATTGGGGGCGGGGCGATCAAACCACCCTGGGGTTGGGGGGTCAGCGGCGGGGGCGGGGGGTATGGTGCACCAAAGCGACGGGCGTGATTGCCGGTTTGCCCATTGCCAACCGGTTGTTTCACTGGGTGGATAGCGGGGTCAATTTTGTCCCCCAAGTGACGGAAGGGAGCCTGGTTCAGCCCGGTCAAATGGTTGCCGAATTGCAGGGGGAAACGGCTTCCCTGTTGATGGGAGAACGGGTGGCGTTGAACATTGTCATGCGATTGAGCGGCATTGCCAGTCTGACCCGGCAGTACGTGGACCGGCTCAAGGGCACGGGGGTGCAGGTGGTGGATACCCGCAAGACCACGCCAGGACTGCGGCTGTTGGAAAAATACGCCATGCGGGTGGGAGGGGGCATCAACCATCGGTTGGGGTTGGACGATGCGGTGCTGATCAAGGAAAATCACATCGCCGCCGCCGGGGGCATTACCCAAGCGGTGCAAGCAATTCGCCAACGGGTTCCCCATCCTTTGGGGTTGGAAATTGAGGTGGAAACCCTGTCCCAAATTCCCGAAGCCCTCGCCTGCGCACCCCAACGGATTTTGCTGGATAATATGTCCCCGGAATTGTTGACCCAGGCGGTGCAACTCATTCGCGCCACCCATCCCCATATCAAAATTGAAGCCTCGGGCAATATCACCTTAGAGAATTTGTTAACCGTGGCGACCACCGGGGTGGATTACATTGCCACCAGTGCCCCGATTACCCAGTCCCGTTGGTTGGATTTAAGTATGCGAATTGAATAGTGGTTTGATCATGGCGTTTTTGGCAGAACGGTTACTGTTTTTGGGGGTGGGCGGCTTTCTGATCCTCTGGCTCTGGCAACGCTACCGCTGGCAACGACAACAGGAGCAATTAGAAACCACTTTTTATGACTTACTGGCACATCAAAAGGGGAAAATTACCCTGATCCAACTGGTCGCTAAAAGTCGGATTGATCCAGAAGTTGCCCGGTCATTTCTCAGGGAAAAAGCCCAACTGTTTGGCGCAATCATTGAGAGCGACCCCCAGGGGCATGATTATTATCAATTTCCCCCGATTTGAATCCCCTTTACCCCGTCACTTGGACAGTGGCAATTTCATAACCCCTAGTGGTCTTAGTGATTACCCAACCAATGGTTAGGGAAATCAATTGCCAGTCCATTTCCTATGAAATTATAGTCATTTCGATTGAGAATGCAACCCTTTTTAGGCATTGGTAATCGCTCTATTTCCTGGGCATCTCTATCAATTCAAAGTTAGCGGTCGCAGGGGTGATATGGGCATTCCCAGGATGGGATTGATGATTGGTTCCAATAAATAGAGGTTCCCATAAATTAAATTATTTGAATTTGCCCTATTTTTACTCATGCACATAGGGGTTATCAAGCGTCTGATTTTGCCCAAAGATGATGCAACAATTCCCGGTGCAACAACGCCCGATCCACCCAGGATTGCACCTGTTCCGGGGATAACCCTTCCCCGTTGGCATACAAATCAAGCCACTGGCGGCTCAACACATGGGCGGGTGGGGGTGCTTGCGCTAAATCCAGCCCGGGCATACCCAGTTCCTGCTGTAATTGGCGCACCTTCGGGTCATAACTCAAGCTAAAACACCGACACCCCGCCGCCGCCCCCATGACCAAACCGTGATAGCGCATGGTCACCACCAATTCAATCCCCCGCATCACCCCTTTTAGCTGGGCAGGGTGTTCCGGTTGCAGGATCGTGGTTTGCGCCCCCAACGCCTGTTGTAATTCGGTCGCCAAAGCCATATCCGTAGCCGGTTGAAAGGGCAGTAGCACCACCCATACCCCCGTCGCCTGTTGAAATTGTTGCAGTGCCTTGGTCATGGTCTCCCGCCAGACCGGGGTGAGCCAACGATGGGGGCGCACAATCACCGCCATACGGGGGGCAGGCAGGTCGCTCAAAGGCGGATAGGGCTGATCCGGCAACGCCCACACCGGGTCAGGTGCCAACAACCCTGAGCGTCCCCAACGTTGCAACTGCTCCGCCGCCGGGGCATCCCGCACGCTCACCTGGGTACAACGGCGAAACACATACCCCGCCAACCCCCGCACCCACCGCCGTCGCAACGGACCAACCCCCTGCGCCCAAGCCACGGTTTGCCGCCCCAACCCCTGCGCCAGGAGCATCAACCCCAGGTAGTACAAAGGACTACCCCAACTCGTACTGTCCTGGATCAAACTCCCCCCGCCCCAGAGGAACCCCTGACTGCGCCGCAATTCCCGCCAGATGTCCCCCCATCGCCACCGGTCACAGGTGCGTACCCCGTACAAGCGTTGAGTGACTTCTGGTTGCGCCGACAACACCACCGGCTCCACCCCCGGCGGCAACATCTGCAACAGGGTCACCAACAGGGCTTCGTCCCCCCCATTCCCATAACCGTAATAACCGCTGATGAGTACCCGCATGAACGACCATTATCGGTGATGGGAGCCCCTGGGGTAACAATACCCAGTTTTGGCTTTTAGACAGGGGCAGTCACCTGGGGCAAAGGCGTATATTCCGCTACAATTTGCCGAAACTCGTCCCCGTCAATGGTTTCTTTTTCAATCAGCAAATCCACCAGGCGGTCAATCACCACCCGATTTGCTCGGATAATCTCACACGCCCTGTGATAGCATTGGCTGACAATCTCCCGCACCTGGGCATCCACCAGGGAAGCCACCTCGTTGGAATAGTCCGACCGGGCGACCAAATCCCGCCCCAGGAACACTTCCCCCATCTGCCCATCCAGGGACAACAGACCAAAATCGGACATGCCGAACCGGGTGACCATTTGCCGTGCCAGCGCCGCCACCTGCTGTAGGTCATTTCCCGCCCCGGTGGTCACCTCCGATTCCCCAAACACCACCGCCTCCGCCGCCCGTCCCCCCAAGGTGCCCGTAATCCGTGCCAACAATTGCGCCCGGGACACCAGCATCGCATCTTCCCCCGGCATAAACCAGGTCAACCCCCGTGCCTGCCCCCGGGGAATCAGGGTGACTTTTTGCACCGGGTCGTGGTGGGGCAACAATGTACCTACAATCGCATGACCGATTTCATGGTAGGCAATCAGCCGTTTGCTCTTGCTGTCCACCAGGGGCGTGCCCTCCATCCCCGCCACCACCCGGTCAATTGCCGCATCAATTTCGCTGAGACCGATGGCTTCCTTCCGCCGCCGTGCCGTGAGAATCGCCGCCTCATTGAGCAGATTCGCCAAATCCGCCCCCGAAAATCCTGGGGTGCGCCGGGCAATCATGTCCAGGGAAATGCTCCCATCCAGTTTTTTGTTGCGGGCGTGTACCTGTAAAATTGCCAACCGCCCATTAATATCGGGGATGTCCACCGTCACCTGCCGGTCAAACCGCCCCGGACGCAGGAGCGCCGCATCCAGCACATCCGCCCGGTTGGTCGCCGCAATCACAATCACCCCCGTATTCCCCTCAAACCCGTCCATTTCCGTCAAAAGCTGGTTCAGGGTCTGCTCCCGTTCATCATTGCCGCCGCCAATGCCCGCCCCCCGCTGGCGACCCACCGCATCAATTTCGTCAATAAAAATAATACACGGGGCATTTTCCTTGGCTTTTTTGAACAAATCCCGCACCCGGGACGCGCCCACCCCCACAAACATCTCCACAAATTCGGAACCGGAAATGCTGAAAAAGGGCACCCCCGCTTCCCCGGCAATCGCCTTGGCTAACAGGGTTTTCCCCGTCCCCGGCGGCCCGACCAGCAACACCCCCCGGGGAATTTTGGCGCCCACCGCCGTAAACCGCTCCGGCTGTTTCAAAAACGTCACCACCTCTTGCAATTCTTCCTTCGCCTCATCCACCCCCGCCACATCCGCAAACTTCACCCCGGTTTTGGCTTCCATCTGAAAACGGGCACGGGAGCGACCAAAGCTCATCGCCTGCCCCGGCCCCCCCGGCATATTCCCAGAGCGGCGGAACAGGAAAATCAACCCCCCAATCAGCACCAGGGGAAACACCAAATTCCCCAACAGCCCCCACAGGGCCGCATTATTCCGACTGCTGTGAATGTCAAAATCCACATGAGCCGCCCGCAACCGGCTGATCAGGTCCGGCCCCGCCGTCGGCAAATCCACCCGAATCCGCTGGAACCGATTGCTCAACTCCGGGTCGGTAATTTCCACCACCGCCGTGCGTCCCCCCTCATACAGGTCCAGCCGTTGCACCTGACCCCCGTCCAAATACTCCAAAAAACGCCCGTAGGTCATGCGTGCCGTCGCCGCATTCAAGCTGTTTTCCCGCCACACCGGCCCCATCATTCCCTGCCAAAAGAAAAACCCGATGATGGCTACCGGTAATAACCACAGCAGTACGACTCTCCAAGACAATTTCATCACACAACTCCTGCCTAGGGCGTAGAGAACCTTAAAAAAATGTTCATTATTCTTAATAATAACCCAATCGGGAGGGACTGGGGAGGGGTGGGACTGGTCGGAGCCGGGCTGAGTAGCTTAGGATCGGAATCAGTATGGTTTATTTTTGTGCGTAATTCTTTAACTTAGGGGCGATGACGAGTACCAACTACAAGGACTACTATGCGGTGCTGGGGGTGAGTCGGGATGTCAGCCCGGAGGAACTCAAGCGGGTCTATCGGCGGTTGGCACGGCAGTACCACCCGGATGTGAATCCTGGCAATCCTACGGCGGAAGCCCGGTTCAAGGAAATCAATGAAGCCTACGAGGTGCTTTCCGACCCGGACAAACGGCGCAAGTATGACCAATATGGGCGTTATTGGCAACAGGTGGGGGAACGTCCCCCGAGTGCCGAACCCCAGGTGGATTTTGACTTCGACTTTGGGCGCTACACCAGTTTTGAAGAATTTATCAACGAATTGCTGGGGCGCATGGGGGAAGGTTCTGGGCGCACGGGTCGTTACGCCACCAATATCCCGAAGGAAGCCCCCATTACCCTCACCTGGAGCGAGGCGTTTCGGGGCACGCAAAAGCGGGTACAGATCGGCAGTGAGTCCTTTGAGGTGCGGATTCCGGCGGGGGTGCGCCCAGGGACAAAAATTCGGGTGCGGGGGCAAGGTCCCTTTCAGCCCTACACCGGTCAGCGGGAGGATTTATTCCTGATTGCCGAACTGCCACCCCATCGGTTTTTCCAGTTCGATGGCACCAATTTAACCGCCGAAGTGCCGATTACCCCGGATGAAGCGGTTTTGGGAGCGCAGATCGAAGTGCCCACCCCGGATGGCTCCGTCACCGTCACCGTGCCAGCGGGGATGCGTTCCGGGCAGGTGTTGCGCCTGCGGGGGAAAGGGTGGCCCCAAGCCACGGGGGGACGGGGCGACCTCCTGCTAAAAATCCAGATTGTGGCTCCGAAAGACCTGAGTGCCAGCGAACGGGAACTGTACACCAAACTCGCCAACCTCCGCACCTTCAACCCCCGCAACCACCTGAAGGGGATCACCCTTTAAGCGGTACACAAGGCGGCGCCGATCTGCTGCTCACAGGTCTGTTGTTCGCTGGCGGTGAGTTGATCCACGTCCCGGCGGAGCACCATGCCGTTGTGTCCGGCGAGGAAGCGGGGCAGTACCTTTTGGTCAATCACCCGCATCGTCTGCATATCGTAGGTGGTGTAGGTGGTCAATTCCGGGCTGTTGAAACGAATATCCAGAATCGTCAGGGTTTTCCAGGGGGGGGTATTGCCCGCAATCAAAGGTCGGGGTCCCGCCCCCAAAATCCCCATGTGCAATAGTTGCAATTTCCCCTTGTGCGCCGGGTAATAGGCATGGTGGTGCCCGCTGATGTAGGTATGTACCTTGTATTTCTCCAGCATCAGGCGTAATTTATCCGCATTTTCCATCACTTCCCCAGGGTCATTGCGCCCAATCGCCACCGCATACAAGGGCAAATGTCCCAGCAAAATGCGCATCTTTGCCTGTTGCGCCCGGGGACTCGCTAAAGCCTTTTCCACCCAGGCTAATTTCTCCGCCGGAATGTGATGGGAAGAACCGTCCCAAACCAAAAAGAAAATATCCTTAAATTCAAAGGTGAAATAGAAGGGAAATTCAAATTTATCCACAAACTTCACCCCCGGATCGTGGCGGGGATCACGCCAATATGCCGCCGCCATATCCCGCTCTTTTTGAAATAAGAATTTCTTGGTCACACTCAAGGCACTGGAAGCGTCATGGTTCCCCAGGGTAAACCCATAGGGCATTTTGGCTTGGCGCAGGGGAGCCGCCACGTTTTTATCAAAGGCTTCCCACATCGCCCGCATTTGCGCCTCGGTCAACGCCGGATATTGCCCCGCCACCATGTCCCCACTACAGACCACCATATCCGGTCGCCAAAAGGGCATGAGTTTAATCGCCTTGGTCACCTCCGGGGCGTAGGTGGTGGCACCGTAGGCATCATTCAAGTCACTGATCACCATCAACCGCACATCCCCCCGGGGTGGGTTGACGATATTCCCCGCCTGGGCAATCAATTCTTTAGTTTCTGGGGGTAATTCCGGGGGACGGGTTTCCACAGCGGCGGGGCTGGGATTTGGGGATACGACCGGCATGGGGGGCTGAAATACGGCGGCATACAACCAATTGGCTCCCAAGGCGAGAAGAACCCCTACCCCCATACCCAGGAGCGTCTGCACCCAAAAACGAGGTAACCGCATGGTCAAGACACGCTCACGTTGCTATGACTATAGCATTACGGCAAAAGGGTGCCAAGAGATAGGGCAATCTCACCTGAATCGTGAGTGCAAATTTTATACTTAGAGATTCAAGGCTTTTCGCTTATTGCTCCGCCCTGATTCTAAGTACCTTTGTCATTCACATAAATCGTCTGAAATTGCCATGCCAGGTGGGCTGAATGTCCCCTGGGCTATTCCTTCACTTCCTTGAGAAATTCGGGATTCACCTTATCCGGTTCCGGCACAATCCACAGATACACCGTCCGCCCATCCACCTGCCGCACCTCATTGGGTTTCCAGTCCCCCATATCAAAGGCGTGGGAGACGATGCGGGTGCCCGGTCTCAGGCGCAACAGTTTATGACGCAGGCGCAGGTTTACACTGGGCAGAAGATACATAGTGATGACGGTGTATTTACTCAAATCCGTGTTAAAGAGATTTTGTTGGATAATTTCCGCCCGGTCTGCCACCCCAGCGTTTTCAATATTACGGCGGCTTTCGGCGACTAAGGCGGGGTCAATTTCAACACCCACGGCTTTCTGGACTTTGTAATCTTTGGCGGCGGTGATCACAATCCGCCCATCCCCACTGCCCAAATCCAGCAGGACATCCTGGCTATTGACATTGGCGATTTTCAGCATCGCATCCACCACTTCCTGGGGGGTGGGCACATAGGGCACATCCTTGGCGATGGTTTCCCCAAACGTGGGTAATACGGGCAGGGCATTCGCTCTTGGCGGCGAGACCCAGGGGTTGAGGATGGCGAGACCCAGGCTGAGACCCGTCACCAACGTGTAAGGCTTCCGTAGCTTCATGACACAATCTCCCATAACCAACACATCACCAACAATCACAACCAGTGTAGGAATTTAGGGGGATTTTGGCAGGAAACTCAGGGGCAACCCCACCGCCAACACCCCCACCCCCACCAAAGCCCCCACCCCCGTGTAAGCCAAACTGGCGTAGAGCAAATACCCGCAGGTGGCGCAAAACACCAGGGGCGTGAGGGGGTACCAGGGCACCCGAAAAGGGCGTAGCCGCTCCGGTTCCCGCCAGCGTAAGGCTATCAAAGCCACCCCCGCCAACAGCATAAAGAACCAAAACACCGGCGCCGTGTAGTCCACCATCGTGGCAAACCCCTTACGGGTGAGGGTTGCCAGTCCCACCAGGGCGAAGCAAATCACCCCCTGACCGACCAACGCCCCGACGGGGGAATCGTAACGGTGGTTCCAGCCCGCCAACCCCCGCAGGAACCTAAAATCCTGTCCCAGGGCGTAGTTACTGCGAGCGCCGGTGATCAGGGTTCCCTGGATCGCTCCCAGGGCAGAAATGGCAATGATCCCACTGGTGACCGCCGCCCCCCCATCCCCCAGGGTTTGCCGCAGGAGGTCCGCCGCCACCGCCTTGGAGTTTGCCACCCCCGCCAACCCCAACCCCCGCAAATACGCCCAGTTCACCAGCAGGTACAGGCTAGTAATCAGCCCAATGCCCCACAGCAGGGTACGGGGCAGGGTACGTTGCACCTGGCGCAATTCCGCCGAAATATAAGCCGCCTCATTCCAACCGCCGTAGGTAAATAAAACAAACACCATCGCCAAGCCGAGGTTGACCGAGTGGGTTGGTTCGGGAACGGTCAGCCCCCCCGGACTTGCCCCCCGCCACCCCGCCAACACCACCAACAGCAGTCCCAAAACCTTGGCACCGCTCAGCCCCGCCTGTACCCAAGTGCTGGGGTTCAAACCGAGGATATTACAGCCAGTCAAAAGCAGTACCGCCGCCGCCGCATACCAAGACGGGCTAAATTCCCCCAAGGGCAACAACTGAGTGCAATAATCCCCAAACACAAACGCCAGCAGGACAATCGAGCCGGATTGAATAATCGTCATGCGCGCCCAGCCAAACAAAAACGCCAGCCGGGAACCAAAGGTGCGATCCAGGTAATGGTACACCCCGCCCGCATGGGGATACGCCGCCCCCAACTCGGCAAAACACAGCCCCCCGACCAAGGACAGTACCCCCCCCAACAACCACGCCAGCACCACCTGGGGCACCGTCTGGAGATGCATCGCCACCAACACCGGCGTTTCAAAAATCCCCACCCCCACCACAATCCCCACGATCAGGGCAATCCCGTCCCGCACGGTCAAACGGGGCGAAAGGGGCGAGCCTAACGCCGCCACCGGGGCTGGTTTGGTCGGACTATCGGGTCGTGACATGGGAATTTTGTAACAAAAACGACATAAAATCTATCCGTAAGATAGGCGACCCCTACCGCTTTTGACAAGTTTTAACCAGGTTAGCGCTATGGGGTGTTGCCAGGTGCTGTCCTAAATTTTAGGGAATTGGGTCAGGACAAAATACCCCTAAGGTCAAAATTCCGCACTAACGAGACTATCGCAATCGTAAGCAATCCTAATTTATTTAATTAATTTAATTGAATTTAGAATATGGGTCGCAGGGGCACCGCCCCCGTCTTGGTTCTCGGCAATTTGGTTATATAGCAATCCTAAATGAGAATGGAATAGAGGTCGCAGGGGCACCGCCCCCGTCTTGGGTTCTGGAAACTTTGTGTTTGTAAATCAAGTAAGATTGCTATAGAGGATGCGGCAATATTTAAGTCTGTAACCAGGGGGTGGCGAGCAGGGCGACGGTTGCACCCAAGAGTCCTCCCACTAAGACCTGAGCGGGAGTATGACCAAGCAATTCCTGGAGAGGGTTGTGGTCTTGAAATTCCCCGTGTTCCCGGCGGAGGGTGTCCACCATCTGATTGAGTAAACGGGCATGGCGGCTGGCGGCTAACCGTACCCCCGATGCGTCATACATCACGATCAGGGCGACCACCACGGCGATGGCAAATTCCGGGCCATTCCAGCCCCAGGTTTGTCCCACCGCTACCGCTAAAGCCGCTACCAGTGCCGCATGGGAACTGGGCATCCCCCCGGATTGGATGAGAATTTTCGGATGCCATTGCTGATGTTGCACCAGGGCGACGAGGGCTTTGGCCACCTGGGCAACCCCACAGGCCAGCAAGGCAATTAGCAAAACCCCATTCCAGGTCGCCATTCTCTTCCCCTTTTGATCCGCCGTTTCCCTCTATCTTAATCGAGTCCTGCTCAATGACTGCGGGCAACCACAAATTCCGCCAGGGCTTGCAGGGGCACCGCCGCCTCCCCCCAGGGGGTCAATAGGTCTTGGGCTTCTTGAATGAGTTGTTTGGCCTGCCGCCGGGATTCCTCAATCCCCCAGAGGCTGGGGTAGGTGACTTTTTGGGCTTGCAGGTCTTTGCCTGCGGTTTTCCCCAGTTCCGCCGCCGTGCCGGTGATGTCTAAAATATCATCCACAATTTGAAAGGCTAACCCAATGTTGCGGGCGTATTGGGTGAGGGCTGACAGCAATTCCTCACTCCCCCCGGCCAAAATTGCCCCGGAAACCACGGAAATTTCCAGCAGGGCACCGGTTTTGTGGGTGTGAATGAAATGCAACGTTTCCACCGTCACATCGGATTTGCCCTCACATTCCAAATCCACCACCTGCCCCCCCACCAGACCCGTGGCGGCCACCGCATGACCCAGACGGGCGACCACTTCCAACACATTGGTTGGGGGCACCCCTTGGGTTTGCCGCACCAGCCATTCAAAGGCATAGGCGAGTAACCCATCCCCGGAGAGGATGGCAATAGCTTCCCCATAGATTTTGTGATTGGTCAAGCGTCCCCGCCGGTAGTCGTCGTTGTCCATCGCCGGGAGGTCATCGTGGATCAAGGACATGGTATGTACCATTTCCAGGGCACAGGCCGTGGGCAGAGCCATCGCCACCGTTCCCCCGGCCAGTTCACAACTCGCCAAGCAGAGAATCGGGCGCAACCGCTTGCCACTCCCCAACAGGGAATAGCGCATGGCTTCATAAATCCGCTCGGGATAGCGTACCGGCAGTGCCGCCGCCAACGCCTCTTCCACCCACTCCTGCCGCTGTTGGAGGTAGGCGGCCAAGTCAAATTTGGTACTCACACCCGCCGCATTGCTCATGGTTCTACTGGTCACTGTTGCCCGATTATCCCCTTGATCCTAACCGATGCGGGGGACAGGGAACTAGCTCCCCAGGGATTCAGGGGTGGGCAACATCATCTGCGTCAACCCATGACCGCTGTCCAAAGAAATCAACTCTTCCACATCCCGCCGGATCACCCCACAAATCTGATCCAAGGGTAAATCGTTGGGGTCGGTGCCAAAGGGATTTTCAATTTCCAGGGCAATTTCCTCAATCCCCAGTACCACAAAAGCGGCAATCGCCGTCACCGGAATGGTCGCCCACCCCAATTGGGACACCAGCCGAAACGGAAAGAAAAAACAGTACAAAATCAGAATATGGCGCAAATGTACCGAATAAGCCAAAGGTTGGGGGGTACGCAAAATCCGTTCACACACCCCCAAGGCATCCACCAATTGGGACAAGGGTTGCTCCAGGGTGCTGAATTGATAGGCATTCAAATGCTGTTGCTGGTATTGCCAACGTAAATAATCCCCAATCCAAAACGCCAGCCCCACCGGACGATGCGCCATCCCCGCCAACAGATGCAGGCGATCCGGGGGAAGCAAACCGACCAATTCCTCCAGGGGCGATTGTCCCCGCAGGTGGCACTTGACGGCAATCGCATAGGCGGCAATCAGGCGCACCGCCTGCTCCTTTTCCTGGCGATCCCGGGGGGTGCATTCATCCACCATGACCAAGATTTGGCGGGCGAGATTGCGGGAGGCATTGACAATCGTTCCCCAGGCTTTGCGCCCCTCCCAAAACCGGTCGTAGGCGGTATTGGTACGAAATACCAACAACAACCCCAGCACCACATCCGGGGTAAAGGTGACCAACCCAAAGGGCACGGAACCAGCCGTGTAGGTGTGGGTTAAGACAACGACCAAAGCAATCGCGCTGTAGAGAATGATCCGGGGTAACACCGCTGGGATCACCGAACCCCGCCAGGTGAAGGTGAGGTTCACCCAATTTTGTTGCAACATCATCGGTGGGGATGACCAAATGCCCGCAAGTTTTTGCCTCATGCCCATTGCATTGCCGTGATCATTTGGAATACCTCTGCATGATTTTCGTATGTAGGATTGCTTCCTTGGCAATTGTCATGAAGCCGGGGGCATTCTCAAGAACCAGGAATTAGAGAATTAAATCAAAAATCAAACAGTGCATGATTCAGTTCTACCATGACCAAGTTGGTTAACTTAAGAACGGCGTAGCAGCACCAGCCCATTATGCACCCTGCCCCCCGGCACCAACACCTGCCCCCCCAACACCAAACTCGTAGAAGTTCCCCCGTCCAAATTCAAAGCCGCCACTGCCCCCAAATCCTGCATGATCTGGGTGAGTTCCATCAAGGTGGGTCCCTGTTGGTAGGCTTCATTGCCCCCGACCGTGACCCACAGCCAGCGACCCGACCGGCTGACCCCCAGGGCACTGCGGGGGGCTTTTTGTTGGCGGAAAAAGGGCTGAAATTGCTCCTGCTCCGGGTCTAGCACCACCCGCCCATGATTTAGCAATAAAGGACCTGCCCCCAACCCGTGGGGATAATTCTGCAAAGCGGGGGGGAGCCATTGCTGGCTGAGTTGCACCGTCGCCCCAGGGGGAAATTGACTGCCTAAATTGTCCAACCCCCGTCCCACCAACAAATACCCCGCCAAGGGCACTGGGATCGGGTTGCCAGTCGCCATGCCCACCACCCGGTCGTCCGTCACCGTAATCACGGTTTCTCCCTGGGTCAAGGGCGTGTAGGTCGCCCCCCAATTCGCCGTATAGCGGGCGATCCCCTTTTGCACATACCCGGAATTTAACGCTTGTAAATTCATGGGTGCCCCCTGATTCACCCGCACCTGCTCCTGGAACTGCGCCCGGGCAAATGCTAATTCCCCCTGGTCATTCCAGGCGACCATGCCCCGGTTGAGGATCGGACTGCTGTACCATTGCCCCTGCCACCGGATCGCCCCCAGGGGAAGCTGGGTATTGCGGTTGAAAAAGCCCCCATTGATCGCCGCCACGCCCTGCACCTGTTGCGCCAATGTCAGCAAGGGTGCCAAGCCCGTCTGCCCCCGACTCCCCTCCCACACCGGACGCATCGTGTACTGCTGGGGGTCAATCTCCAGCCAAGTTACCCCGTAGCCCCGCACCTGCTCCTGCCGCCATTGCAACCCCGGTGCCCAGTGAATGGTCAGCTTCTCTACGCCAGTTTGGGGTTCCACCACCAACCGGGGTGGGTTGGGTAACGTTGTCACCCGCATGGGCTGGTTAAAGGTCAACACCGTCGCCTGGGCACTGAAATTCAGATTGGGAAAGGATTGGCGCAATTCGGCACGACCCATTGCCAAAATCCGCAAAATGGTTTGATTAGCATTACTTTGGATACGCCAAGGGGCAATTTTATCCAGGTCAATCACCGTGCGGCGACTGCTTTGGCGAATCCCCTGAATCTGTGCCACCGGAGCGGTAATGCGGAGTTCATTCCCCTGCACCTGGGTTTGCCAACCAGCGTCCGCCCACAGTTCCGTCACCTCCAAAAACCGGCGGGTGTACTGCGGATGCCATGACACAGGCAGATTTTGCGCCGGGCGAAACCAGACCACCGGCTGTTCCTGGGGGCGACGACTACTGCGTAACCCTATCCCCAACCGCTGGGTTGCATCCCCCTCACTCACCGCCAGCCGCACCCGCCCCTGGGCATCCCGCCATTGCCGCCATGCCCCCACCCAGGTTTCCCCATTGACACTCAGCCGTTGTTCTAAAACTGGCGGTTGGGGTGCAGGTAACGGGGTTTGCGCCAGAACGATCAGCCCAAGCATTGGTTTTTTGGCTCCCTTGTGTTGGTGAGGAATTGGTTAGAAATGGATGAATAATGGTGAGGAATTGAGGGTCATGGGTTTTCAGTAATGATGTCCATCGGGGCAGGGAAGTTGCCGGACTGTAGGGGGGGAATGCCCATCTATCCAGTCTAAAACCCGATGCCATGCCCACCACCGATCCGGGTCAGCCGCCAATTGTTGCCCCGCCCGACTGCTGTAATAGCCCACATGACCGCCGTACTTTGTCAATACTAAATCAATCCAGGCATTTTGGGCAGTCAGCTGTACCAAATCGAGAATAATGGTAGGGTCAAAAAGGGGGTCATCCTCAGCGTAAAGAATCAGGGTCGGCAGGGTCAATTCCCCCAAAAACCGCAAGGGACTGGTGGCGGCATAATAGTCCTGCACCGTCGCAAACCCCAACCGAGGAATCACCAACTCCTGGTCAAACGTCCAAATGCTGTGCGCCCGGGCGATGGCGGCTCCATCAATCTCCTGGGGATGCGCCAGGTAAAGCTGGTGCGCCAACTTTTGCAATTCCCGGGTGATCGCCCGCTCCAGATACCGTCCCCAGGGGTGCGCCATCAGATAGGCTAGGGAACGACCCGCATCCAAATTGGGGCAAACCGCAATCACCCCCCCCACCTGCTCCCGGGGCAAAGGACTCGCCGCGTCCACTGCCGCCCAACCCGCCCACAGCGCCAACTGCCCCCCCAGGGAATAGCCCATAAACCAATAGGGAGGCGGACACCCCAACCTCTGTGCCCCCACCGCCACCGCCAGAAAATCCTGCCCCTCCTGGATGCCATCGGAAGGCAAAGCGGGGGATAACTGACCGGTGCGACCGTGCGCCCGCCAATCAAACAGCACCACCCCATACCCCCGTTGTACTGCCCAGTAAGCCAGCAAATGTAAGTACTTCTGATCTGCCAAACTGCCTGTAATCCCGTAGGTGGCAATGATGGTTCCCTTAGTCTGCCGGGGCACCACCCACTGCCCAAAGATGGGAACACCGCCAGCGCCAGAGAAAACATATTCCTGATACGCCAGCCGGGGCAATTTTACTTCCAAGTGACGGCTTAACCCAGCGGTGTACAGGGTCATGGCGAAACCATTCTGCAACCACCAGGGGGGAATAAATGCAATCACAGGGTTAAAACGCCAAAAGCCGCAGGCAACTGCCCCACTTTGGTTTTTAGTAACTTTGTGATTCCCATAGACCGGCTGAGATGGCTATGGACAAAAGTTACCTTGCCAACCCATGCCCACAGGCGGGACAAAACCGGTAGTGGGGTTCCACTGGCGCCTGACAGGCGGGACAGGTGGCAGTCACCGGGGCAACCTCGGGCAAACCCAACATCTGGTCATTACTACGACCGGGTTTGATCATCGGGTAGCAATTTTCCGCCGGGTTGACGTGGACATCCATCAGCACCGGCCCCCGATGGGCTAACAATTCCTCCAGAGCAGGGCGCAATTCCTCCCGGCACTGCACCAACATTCCCTTCACCCCGTAGGCCGCCGCCAATTGCACAAAATCCGGCATCCCCGCCCGCATCGCCGAATGGGAATACCGCTCCTGGTAAAAGGCTTCCTGCCACTGGCGCACCATCCCCTGCCAGAAATTATTGATAATCACCGTTTTCACCGGCAGGTCGTACTGGGCCAACGTCCCCAACTCCTGGATATTCATTTGCACACTGGCATCCCCGGCAATGCAAATCACCTGGGCAGTCGGCAGAGCCACTTGCACCCCCATCGCCGCCGGTAAGCCAAAGCCCATCGTCCCCAAACCCGCACTGGAAATCCACTGGCGGGGGCCATTCGGCAAAAACTGCGCCGCCCACATCTGGTGTTGCCCCACATCCGTGGTGGTGTAGGCATCGGGCGCCAATTCCCCCAACAGATAAATCACCTCCTGGGGCGAGAGCAATTCCCCCTCCCGGGGTACCACCAGGGGATAATCCCGCCGCCACGCCTGGATTTGCGCCAACCACGCCTGGGTCTGGCCCGGCTCCGGCAGGGAAACGGTTTGCAAATGCTCCAACCAATCCACCAACACCTGTCGCACATCCCCCACAATCGGCACCTCCGGCGGGCGATTCTTGCCCACTTCCGCCGGGTCCACATCCACATGGATCACCCGGGCATAGGGGGCAAACTCCGCCAATTTCCCCGTCACCCGGTCATCAAACCGGGCCCCCAACGCCACCAACACATCACACCGACTGATGGCAAAATTCGCATAGGCCGTCCCGTGCATCCCCAACATCCCCACAGACAGCGGATGCCGCTCATCAAACGCCCCCTTGCCCATCAGGGTGGTGGTCACCGGAATCTGCAACAACTCCGCCAACTGGCGAATTTCCCGGTGTGCCCCGGCGGCAATCGCCCCACCCCCCACATACAACAAAGGCCGTTGGGCAGACAACAACAACCGGGTCGCCTGGGCAATTTGCCGGGGATTTCCCTTCACCGTCGGGCGATACCCAGCCAGTTTCACATCCCCCGGTGCCACCGGCACATAATCAAAACTTTCCTCCCCCACATCCTTGGGAATATCAATCAGCACTGGCCCCGGTCGCCCCGTACTGGCAATGTAAAACGCCTCCGCCACAATCCGTGCCATATCCTTCGGGTCACGCACCACGTAGGAGTGTTTCACAATCGGCAGGGTAATGCCAAAAATATCCGTTTCCTGAAACGCATCACTGCCAATCGCCGACCGGCGCACCTGTCCCGTAATGATCACCATCGGGATCGAATCCATGTGGGCGGTAGCAATCGCCGTCACCAGGTTGGTCGCCCCCGGCCCGGAGGTGCCAAAACACACCCCCACCTGCCCCGTCGCCCGGGCGTACCCATCGGCGGCATGACCGGCGGCCTGCTCATGGCGTACCAGAATATGTTGCATTTTACCCTGGGCTTCCCAGCGGTATAACTCGTCGTAGATGGGCAAAATCGCCCCTCCGGGATAGCCAAAAATATGCTTTACCCCATGCCGGTATAAACTATCAATCAGGGCATAGGCTCCCGTACAGCGCAGGGGACTCGCCTCGGGGGGGGAACTTGGGGTACCGGTGGTGGGCAGGGCAGAGGTTAGCAAGGGAGTAATGGTAACGAAAGTTGCAAAACGCTTGTGATCACCTAGTTTAATCACCCCCGCTGGACTTGTCTAGGATCGAAGCAGGGGAATTTGTCGCTAAATTTTAAGAAATTTTAAGAAAATGGGCGGAAAACCTTCCCTATCCGGAAGTTGCCATAAAAAATCTGGTTAACTTGCACGCCAGAGGCATTTAACGAACCGAAATCCTCCAGAACGAAAGACGGGGGCGGTGCCTGCAACCCCTATGCTCACAGCGAAACTCTGGCGTAGTCCTACTCAGTTAAGATGGCTATGGAAATTGTTATGGAAATGGCAAGAATTTACGTTCACCCCAGCCATGATGGTCGCCCCCCCTGTCCCTGTCCTGGATTTACAGGATTTTACCCAGGGCACCCCGGCGCAACGGCAGGAATTCATCCAGGGGATGGGTCAAGCTCTGGAGCATACGGGTTTTTTCATTCTGGTCAATCACGGCATTGGCACCGAGATTCTCAGCCGAGCCTATGCCCAAGTTCACGCCCTGTTTGCCCTACCCTTGGCGCAAAAACAGCAGTACGAAAAGCCGGAACTGCATGGTCAACGGGGGTATGTTTCCTTTGGCAAAGAACACGCCAAGGATTCTCCTGTACCGGATTTGAAGGAGTTTTGGCACATTGGTCGCCGGGATAACCTCTATCCCCAGGCATTGCCGGAATTTGCCCCCCTGTTGACCCGTCTGTATCACGCCTTGGATGAATGCGCCCTGCATCTCCTCCAAGCGGCTTCCCTCTACCTGGATGCGCCCGCGGACTTTTTGCCGGGGTTGGTCGAGGGGGGAGACACGATTCTGCGGTTGATCCATTATCCCCCTGTACCGGCGGATGTGCCCCCTGGGGCGGTGCGGGCAGCTCCCCATGAGGATATTAATTTGATCACCCTGCTGTGTGGGGCGACGGCGGCGGGTTTGGAACTGTTGCAACGGGACGGGACGTGGTTGCCGGTGCCCGTGCTCCCGGAGGGGATCGTGGTGGATAGCGGCGATATGTTGCAATGGTTGACCAACGGCTTGTTTCGCAGTACCACCCACCGGGTCGTTAACCCCATGGGTGCCAATGAATCCCGCTATTCCATGCCCTTTTTTGTCCATCCCCGCCCGGAAGTGGCGTTAACCCCCCTGCCCACCTGCATTGCCCGCACCGGGGGTATGGCTCGGTTTGGCTCCATCACGGCGGCGCACTACCTCCACCAACGGTTGCAGGAAATTGGCGTCGCCCCCCCAGTATAATTTGGGAGTCCCCCAGGGTGTGCCTGTGACCCCAGAGCGTGTGTTAAACGAGTTACTGGCGGGCAATCGGCGGTTCAGCACCTCCCGTCCGGTGAACCCGCACCATGATTTATTGCGGGTACAGGCGGTGGCGGCGCACCAAACCCCCTCGGTGGTGATCCTGGGCTGTGCGGATTCCCGGGTGCCCCCGGAGGTGATTTTTGACCAGGGGATTGGCGACCTGTTTGTGATTCGCAATGCGGGCAATCAAGCCAACCTGGAGGACATTGCCAGCGTGGAATATGCGGTGGCGATGCTGCAAGCCAAGGTGGTGCTAGTCCTGGGGCACGAACGCTGTGGGGCGGTCACGGCGGCATTGCAGGGGGCGGAAGCGCCAGGAATTATCGAAGCCCTGTTCTTTGGTCTGCGTCCGGCGATGGAATTGGCTCGCCAGCAACAGGGGGATTTGATTGCCCATGCGGTTCGGCACAATGTCCAGGTGCAGGTGAAGCGACTCCTGATCTCAGAGGTGATCAAAAAGGCAGTGGCGGCAGGGAACCTCTTGGTAGTGGGCGGCTGTTATGACCTAAAAACCGGTTTGGTGAGTTTGATTTGAATAGCTTGTTAGCTGGCCTTAGGTTATCTGTTGGGACAGTGTTTTAAGCTATCCGCCGTGCCTGTACCCCTGTTCTGGTTGTATACTGAGACCCAATATATGATGTGGCTAAAATAGCCTCCTATGACAGAGCAACTGGTTCTTCCTTTTTTAAAAAATTCCACATCCCTGACGGTTGTTGAACTGTGTGCTGGGGCTGGTGGACAAGCATTAGGATTACACTCAGTGGGTTTTCAACCTCTTGCTCTTGTTGATGATGATCAAAATTGTGTAGCAACACTCAAAGGAAACTTTAAGGAAGCCAATGTTTATTTAGAAGATATAAGAACATGGAATCCAAAACCCTTTGAAGGTGTTGATTTACTAGCAGCAGGTTTACCTTGCCCACCATTTTCAAAGGCAGGTAAACAACTTGGTTCTGATGATGAAAGAAATCTTTTTCCGGCAACACTAGAAATCATAAATGAGTTAAAGCCCAGAGGAATCATGATCGAGAATGTTCCTGGTTTACTCGAACCTAGATTTGATGATTTTAGATTTGAGTTTCAAGAGAAACTTCGCAAAATGGGCTATACCTGTGCTTGGAAGCTATTAAATGCCTGTGACTACGGGGTTTCCCAGTTACGACCTCGTGTTGTGTTAGTTGCGCTTGAGAAAAACTTGGCATCAGATTTTTCGTGGCCTTATCCTATGGAAATTACACTTCCTACTGTCGGTGAAACTCTTTATGACTTAATGGCTGAGAATGGCTGGAAACAAGTTGATGAATGGAGACAAAAAGCTAATAGAATTGCACCTACCTTGGTTGGAGGTAGCAAAAAACATGGTGGTCCCGATCTCGGTCCTACAAGAGCTAAGAAAGCATGGGCATCTTTAGGAGTTAATGGACATTTAATAGCGCAGTCAGCCCCTCAGCCTGACTTTAAGGGTGATCCATGTTTAACGGTTAGAATGTGCGCTCGGCTTCAAGGATTTCCTAATCACTGGTTGTTTTCAGGTAAAAAAACAGCTACATATAGACAAGTTGCAAATGCTTTTCCTCCACCTGTAGCGGCATCGGTAGGAAGAGAATTATTTAGAGTGCTTACAACAACCAAAAAAGTTTTTGCAGTTAATTCTAGGTCTAGTTAATATGCCACGTATACCTACAAATAATCTAAATGCAAATACGGCTGTGCAGGCATTCATAAATGACTTAACTAGCAACAAATGGGGACTCAATGAGGCATGGCTTGCCGTTTCTAAGCAGCTTATGACTTGTGAAATATGGGACGAGCTAAGAAAAACTTGGGCTCAGTATTACAATCAACCTGTTTTACGTGAAAGAAATGACTATAAATTGTTAGCTAATGGTAGCCCAAATAAAGCTCTACAAGAATCAACGCTTGTTGGTGATTACATAGCCCGGAAACTGAAGATTCCCAGGCACGATCTATGTAGTTATCTTGGTAAGTTTTTGAAAACATTATCTATACAGCCCCAAAACCCTAGGGGTCATGCTTTTCGTTCTATTGTTGCAGAGACTCTAGCACGATACGGTGATCCTCAAATCACAGTAGAAGAAGAAGTCAATCCCTATATTCTATTTCCGGGAAATCAATTTAATCTTCGCTCTAAAAATCCCAGAATAGACATTGTTGCATATCGTGATGGTCTTCCAGTTGCTCTCTGTTCGACTCGATGGACTTATCGACATGATCGAGTTGACATACTTGAAGAAGCCAGAGCTTATATGCCTGTTGCAAAGCAAATTTATCCTAACATTCACTACTTTGGCATAACGGCAGAGATGAACCCTGCACGCCTTAAAAAAGTGGTAGACCAAACCAAACCAGTATCGCCATCGGCTGACGTTGACTGTCTTGTCCATCTACATAAACCCTTGGCTACAACGGTGGTAAACCACAACGGAGATTTAGCTCATCTTGTAGACCTTGTAGATTGGGTTCATAGCTCCCCTAATTGGTAATTAAGGAGGTATATGAAAGCCAGTTACATTGGGTTAGTGCGGAGTGTACAAAAGCTTTCAGTCGATGTTTAATGTTACCTGCTACTGCATTTTTTAACCTTGGAGACGTGTCTAACGGTTAGGCATCACCAGCACCGCCACCCCGATCCCACCCAGGTATAATCCGGCAATGGCTCCCGCCAAAAGGATTTGCGTCAAGGGGTCCGTAGAAGGAGTTAAAATCGCCCCAATCACCACCGCCGCCAGTACCACATACCGCCAACCCGCCAACATTTGCCGGGGGGAAACCAACCCCAATGCACTTAAAATAAACTGAATGACCGGAATTTGAAACGCCAGACCCGTGCCTAATAATAAGATCAAAATAAATTCAAAATAACGCTCAATCGACCACAGGGGTTCCACCACATCCGCACCGTAATTCAAGAAAAATTTCAACGCCGCTGGCACCAACACCCCATAGGCAAAGGCTAACCCCAAAATAAATAAAATGCTGGAACCAAACACCACCGGCGCCAAAATCCGCCGTTCCCGCCGGGTCAAACCCGGTAATACAAACGCAATGATTTGATACAAAATCATCGGGCTACTGAGAATCAAGCCACTGTATGCCGCCACCTTCAAAGACACAAAGAAAAATTCCCCCGGCGCCATCTGGAGAAATTTCACCGGTCCAGCGGGAGCTTCTAAAAACCGTACTAGGGGCTTCACGCCGATAAAACAGCCCACCGTCGCCACCCCAAAAGCCGCCAATGCCCAAAAAATCCGCTGGCGCAGTTCTTCCAGGTGGTCAAACAGGGACATTTCCACATCATCGGGGGTCTCGTCGAGGGGGTCAACGTCCGCCTCTAAAACCGGCGTGATGGGGTCAGGAGGCATGGGCAAAACGCAAAAAATAACACAATATACCTACGATTCTACCAACCAGGGGAAGCTCGCCGGTTGCCAGGGCACCAATTCCTCATTCCCAAACCACAGGCTAATTTCCCGTTGCGCCGTTTCAATTGCATCGGAACCGTGGATCAAATTCCGCCCAATGCTGATGCCAAAATCCCCCCGAATCGTGCCGGGTTCCGCCGTGAGCGGGTTGGTTGCCCCAATCATTTTCCGGGCAGCCGCTACCACCCCCTCCCCTTCCCAGACCATTGCCACCACGGGACCCGAAGTGATAAACGCCACTAAACCGGGGAAGAAAGGACGTTCCCGATGCACATCGTAATGCTTTTCCGCCAATTCTTTCGAGACCCGCATCAATTTCAGCCCCACCAAGGTAAACCCTTTGGCTTCCAACCGGCGGATAATTTCCCCCACCAATCCCCGTTGCACCCCATCCGGCTTAATCGCCAAAAATGTCCGTTCCATACCCTGCCTCGCACATTACCTTTTGAATTGTATCCAAGTTGGTTCCAAGCGGAAGCCCCAGCTAAGCTAGATTAGGACAGATGCGTCACGGTGCCATGAACCCCACAGCTTTATTCAATGCGATTGATGTGCCCGCCGACTGGATCGGTCTGCGCCTGGTGCGGGAAACCACCCACAGCCACCATCTCCGGGACGGACACCCCCAGGGACATGGACGGGAGACCACCTGGGGCGCCATGGTCGAGGTCAGTGTCCAGGGAACTCTCAGCTACTGCGCCACCCCCCAAATTACCCCGGACGGGATTCGCCAAGCCGCCACCCTCGCCTACGAGCAAGCGAAATCCCTGACCCCCCGTACCCATGCCGTTGCCGACCGACCGCCAGCGCAGGGACATTACCTCACCCCAGTAGAACAATCTCAGCGCAATGTAAGTACCAAAGAATTGACCGAACTGCTGGTGAAGGTGTGCCAAACCCTCAAAGTTAGCGATGAAATTGTCTGTACAAAAGCCAGTTTAGCCAGCACGGAGTCAGAAACCTGGTTTGTGAGTACAAATGGTGCGGATTGGTATCAACAAAAGCATTATATCAGCAATCATTTTGCCGCCACTGCCCAAGTGGGAACCGAGGTACAAACCCGCAGTGATCACGGGATGCTCGCCCGTTGTTACCAGGGGGGGCTGGAATGGTTGCTCACGGATGACCTGTGGGAGCGGGTGCAGCGGATTGGGGAGCAAGCCCTGGAATTGGTGCGGGCGGAAAATTGCCCGGAAATGCGTACCCATTTGGTATTGGCTCCGGATCAAATGTTATTACAAATCCATGAAAGTGTCGGGCATCCCTTGGAGTTAGACCGGATTTTGGGCGATGAGCGCAACTACGCCGGGTGGAGCTTTGTCACGTTGAATGATTTTGGACATTTGCAGTACGGTTCGCCCCTGATGAACATCACCTTTGACCCCACCGTACCGGGGGAATTTGCCAGCTATGCGGTGGACGATACGGGGGTGAGGGCGCAACGGGAGTATTTAATCAAAAATGGGATTTTGGTGCGGGGTTTGGGAAGTTTAGAAAGTCAAAAACGCTCAGGGGTGCCAGGGGTGGCTTGCGGACGTGCCTGCTCTTGGAACCGTCCCCCCATTGACCGCATGGCAAACCTGAATTTAGAACCCGGAACTGGCACTTTTCAGGATGTGATCCGGGATATTGAACAAGGCATCTACATGGAATCGAACCGTTCCTGGTCTATTGATGATTACCGGCGTAAATTTCAATTCGGTTGTGAATATGCCCGCTTAATTGAAAATGGTCAACTCACCAAAGTGCTGAAAAATCCCAATTATCGGGGTGTCAGTTCCGAATTTTGGCGCAATTTAGTCCGCTTAGGGGGGGCAGAAACCTGGGAAATGTACGGCTCTCCCTACTGTGGCAAAGGGGAACCCAACCAAGCCATTCGGGTGGGGCATGGTTCGCCCGTAGCGGTCTTTGCCAACGTGGAAGTTTTTGGAGGTGGGTAATGTGGCAGGGTTTAATTCAGCATTACCAGGAGTATTTACCCGTCACCGAAAAGACACCAATTGTCACCCTTTATGAGGGCAATACCCCCCTGATTCCCGTACCCAAAATCGCCAGTTATCTCGGCAAAAAAAATGTGCAGGTCTGGGTGAAATACGATGGGCTAAATCCCACCGGAAGCTTCAAGGATCGGGGGATGACGATGGCAATTAGTAAAGCCAAAGAGCAGGGAGCCACTGCTGTCATTTGTGCCAGCACGGGGAATACCTCTGCCGCTGCCGCCGCCTATGCCCGTCGAGCCGGAATGAAGGCGTTTGTGTTGATCCCCGATGGGTATGTTGCCCTGGGGAAGTTAGCCCAAGCCCTGATGTACGGGGCGCAAGTATTGGCAATCCAAGGCAATTTTGACCAGGCATTAGCCTTGGTGCGGGAGTTAGCCGAAAAATATCCCATTACCTTAGTTAATTCCTTAAACCCTTATCGTTTGGAAGGGCAAAAAACAGCCGCTTTTGAAGTGGTGGATCAACTGGGCAATGCTCCCGATTGGCTCTGTATTCCTGTGGGTAATGCGGGGAATATTACCGCCTATTGGATGGGATTTTGTCAGTATTTTCAGCAGGGTAAATCCCAACAATTGCCCCGGATGTTTGGTTTTCAAGCCGCTGGTGCCGCCCCCATTGTCCACAATCAACCGGTGCCGAAACCGGAAACCGTGGCGACGGCGATTCGGATTGGCAACCCGGTCAATTGGCAGAATGCGATTGCCGTTCAAGAGGCGAGCCAAGGGGGTTTTTATGCCGTCAGTGACCAGGAAATTTTAACCGCCTATCAACTGTTAGCCCAGGAAGAAGGGATTTTTTGCGAACCCGCCAGTGCCGCCTCCATTGCCGGTTTATTTCACATCCAAGACCAGATTCCCGAAGGAATACGCATCGTCTGTGTACTGACGGGGAACGGTCTCAAGGACCCGGACAGTGCCATTGCCCGGGGACAACAACAACTCTCGCAAGGGATTCCGCCGGAGCGGGATATTTTGGCGCAGGCAATGGGGTTATTGGGGTAGGTGAAATAATTACAATGCCATTACAGGTAACCCAGGTCTCAGGGCACCGGCTGACCATCAATCGGGAGACTCTTGCCGAGGGGGTCAGGGTACTAACTCGGCGGGACCGGGTGTTAGCGCAGGTGTACGAGCAGGTGCCAACCCCACCCCTTTGGTTGCGACCACCGGGACTTGCTACCCTCGTGCAAATTATTCTGGAGCAACAGGTTTCTCTCAAGTCCGCCCAGGCTACGTTTAACCGCTTACAACATATCTGTCAGCCCTTATCTCCCCAAAGCTTATTAACCTTAACCCCTGAGCAGTGGCGTGCCTGTGGCATCAGTCGGCAAAAAAGCAATTATCTATGTCATTTAGCGAGGGCTTTGGAAGCAAAAACCCTTGATTTAGAGGCATTAATGGCTTGCGATGATGAACTCGTATATCAACAATTAACCCAAATTCGGGGCATTGGCACCTGGACGGCGAACATTTATTCACTCATGGCACTCGCCCGTCCTGATGTTTGGCCGACGGGAGATTTAGCCCTCGTGGTCAGCCTCAATCAACTGTATGGTTTGCCCGATAAATCTCAGGAAAAAGAACGGCAGGCAATCATTACATCCTGGCGACCCTGGCGGGCGGTGGCGGCTCGTTTATTGTGGCAATATTATCTGCACGTACTTCGCTGAGCATATCCTAACGGAGATTCTGTAAACGCCAAATCAACAGACCAAAAACCAAGGTAAATAGCACCACAGCGGCGGCGGCGGCATAGCCTAAATCAAATTGATTAAACGCCTGGTCATAAACATAGTAAACCAGGATATTGGTGCGATTCAAAGGCCCACCCCCGGTCATCACATAAACCGGTTCAAAACTGCGTAACGTGAATAGGGTGGTGGTGATGGCTACCAAAATTAACGTGGGTCGCAGATTCGGAATTGTAATATACCAAAATTGTTGCCAAGCATTGGCTCCATCTAAGCAAGCCGCCTCATATTGGGTGGGGGGAATTGTTTGTAAACCAGCTAAAAAAACCACCAAATTAAAGCCAATTTGATGCCAAACACTGACCATAATTAAAGCCAACATCGCACTGCCTGGTTCACTCAGCCAGGGGATAGAGAGGCCCAACAGTTGATTCACTGGGCCTTGGGTTTGCAATAACCACCGAAAGGCTAACCCAGCGGCGACCAGGGAGATAATCGAAGGTAAAAAATAAAGCAATCGCCATAGTCCCTGCGCCCAAATTCCTTGATTTAATAAAACCGCTAAAACCAAGGGTATAATTATCGCCGGAATGACTGTGCCCACTGTGAAAATAGTGGTGTTGGTCAAGACTTGCCAAAAGTCCGTATCTGTGAACAAACGCACATAATTTTCTAAGCCAACCCAATGGGAACCGAAACGGGTCAATGTTCCCTGGGTAAAACTTAAACCCAACAGATAAACCATCGGCCAAAATGAAAATAATCCCAGGATCGCCAGAGCGGGAAATAGCATTAATCCGGTGAGCCAGCGGGGTAGATTCATGGGGGAAATTCTATCGAGACTTTTACAGTATTATAGTTACAGCCATCCTCACTGAATTGAGAACAGGGGTCGCAGGGGCACCTCAAAATGCCGGTTATGGGGATCGATTTAAGAAGAAAGTCAAAGATTTGATCCTAGAAGCCAAAGCCAATCACAATGCGGTGGCAGAAGAAACCAGCAAGAAGAATGACGAAGCGGATAACATCCCCATACCAGTCTTTTATTCCAGTTTTTGGGGACATACGTTCAAAAATCAAACGGATCAACTTTTTAAGGGTATCTCTAAAAATCGGTCGCAGGGGTTGGTTTTCGATAACATAGGCATTTTAGCCAGATCACCTTCAATGGGTGCAAATAAATAGAGTTGCCCAAAATACCAACATAAAAAGATGGAATTACTCAGTAAGCGGTTTTCCCCTAATTATACACAGGCTGATTCCCTGGTTCTGCTCAAGCGCTTTCTCAATCCAGGCAACCCCTGATGTACCCATTCCAGGGCATAATAATCAAGTGAATATGCTTGTGGAAATCCAATGGCAATCGAACAATTAACCCGTGGGCAGGCGTGGCTCCAGGAGGTTCTGAAATTGATGGGGATACCGGCATCGGTGACCCTTGACCCCCAACGGCAATGGCTGGTGATTGACACCCAAGACCCCCCAATGGTCAATGCGCTCCTGGGCGACCAAGGGACGGTGTTGGATGCCCTGCAGTATTTGGCAAATGTGAATCTGAATCTGCATCTGCCGCCGGAGGAGCAATTTCCCTTTACCATCGAACTGGCTGGGTATCGGGCAAAACGCCAGCAGGAATTGGCAAATCTCGTCAGTCAAGTCGCCGCCCAGGTGCGTTCTACGGGGCAGGAAGTCGCCATCCCCAACCTCTCCGCCGCTGAACGTCGTCAGGTGCATACCCTCTTCCAGCAGTACCCGGACTTGGAAACGGTCAGCCGGGGTCAAGAACCGGAGCGGTATCTGGTGGTCTTACCCAAAACCAACACGCTAAGCTAAACAAACGGTTTTTTGTAGGTGGTTATGGCTTCTATTCAGTTTATCCGGGGGTTGGACGAAGAAACGGTGCCCGAAGTGTACCTGACCCGGGCGAAGGATGGCACGAATGGGACGGCACGGTTCCGCTTTGACCAGCCACGGGCGTTTGACCGGGCGGATGCCAGTATTGGCGACATTACCGGGATGTACCTGGTGGATGATGAGGGGGAGTTGGTGACCCGGGATGTGAACGCTCGGTTCTTGAATGGGAAACCCCAGGCGATTGAAGCCCGTTACATCATGCGTTCCCCCGAAGAGTGGGACCGGTTTATGCGTTTTATGGAACGGTACGCCCGGGATATGGGGTTGGAATTTAGCAAAGCCTAGCCAGGATTGCGCCCCGGTTGGGGAGTGCGGCTTTGGTTGCTGGCGGGTTTGGGTGGGGTACCGGCGGTGGTTTTGGTCAATAGTTCCACGGCACGGGCGTAGGCGGGGTCCCGGCTCATCGTGGTGTCCGCTGGGCGTTGGGCGAGGGCTTGCCGTTGGGCCCGGGAAATTTCCACGGTGACGTTGGGGCTAATGCCTTTGCGGGCGATGTCCCGACCGGAGGGGGTGTAGTAGTGGGCAATGGTGACCGCCAGACCGGAACCGTCACTGAGGCGATGCACGGATTGCACCAGGGCTTTGCCAAAGGTGGGACTGCCCACCACCACCGCCCGTTTGTGGTCCTGCAAGGCACCCGCCACGATTTCACTGGCACTGGCGGATTGGTGATCCACCAGGATGGCGAGGGGTTCCCGGGCAAAGGCGGTACCATTGGCATTGAAGACTTCCCGCTCCCCTTGCCGCCCCACGGTGCTGACGATCCGTCCCCGATCCAGCCACATGCGGGTAATTTCGATGCTGGAACTGAGCAGTCCGCCGGGATTGCCCCGTAAATCCAGGACGTAGGCTTGGGCACCCTGCCGTTGTAGGGATTGGATCGCCTGCCGCATTTGTTCCGTGGCGTGGGCGTTGAATCCCTGGAGGCGAATTAAGCCAATGGCACGCCCCTGCTCCTTTTTCAGCGCATAATCCACGATTTTGGTTTCAATCCACGCCCGGGTGACCTGGAGGGGGATGGTTTCGTTGGCTCGGCGAATTTCCAGCCGTAATACAGTTCCCACGGGACCCCGGATCAGCTTGCTGGCATCCTCCAGGGTCATGCCCTTGGCACTGCGACCGGCTACGGAGACCAATTCATCCCCAGGGCGAATCCCCGCTTTAGCCGCCGGGGAATTTTCCACCACATCGGCGATGAGAATGCGTTTTTCTTCCCGTTCTTCATCCAGTTTTAACCGTACCCCCACCCCGGAAAACTCCCCCGCCGTTTGGTTGGCCAGGGCTTGAAATTCCTGGGGGTCGAGAAAGCGGGTGTAGGGGTCGCCCAGTTTGCTAATTTCTGCCCGTAAGGCGGCGTAGGCCTGGGCGGTGGTGCTATATTCCTTTGTCAGCAAATCCTGCCGCACCTGTTGCCAATTCACCCGGTTGAATTTGGGGTCCACGTAGTGGGTGTTGATGATCTGCCACGCCTCATCCAAAATCCCTTTGGGGCTGTTTTCCAGGGGGGTTTGGGCCCCCAAGGGCATGGCCAGCCCGACGGTGGTTAGCCCTAGCCATAGCCCTATCCATGATGGTTTGATTGGTTGTTTGGTTCTATCCATAGCCCACCCACTGTACTCACAAAGAATTCTTTTTAATGTAACCCATATTTTTGGGAGTCGCCCCATTTTTCACTTCTTTTCACTTCAGGTTAAAATGGCGTTACCTACTCTATTCGCTTGCCATGAGTCCCCCGTCCCGACCCTTGGAAGTCACCCCGGAAAATCTGGGGCGCATTTTGGATATTGTTGAGCGTCTCGCCCACGACAACCAGGCGCTCACCCACCAGGTGGAGTTGCTGATTCAGCAGGTGGAAGATGCCCACAATTGCATTCGGGAATTGTCTAAGCTGATCCGGGAAATCTGGGACAATTTGGAGGGACGCTGGGACCGCCTGGAGCAGGGGTTAGAGCATATTGATTCCCAACAGGACGGGTTGCAAGGCCGCTGTGACCATTTGATTACCCTGATGAGCCGCCCGTTTTGGCAACAACTCCAGGAAGCCAGTGCCCCGGAATGGATGGTGAAACAGGCCTTTGAGGAATATATCCGCCGGTTGAACCATGCCCTGGAGCAGGAACCGGAATCGCCGCCGGAAGAGGAACAGGCGTAACCCATGCCCGCTGGCCGTCGGGAACAAATTACTGCTTTGGAAACCCAGGCCGCCGTCTGGGTGGGGCAACTCTTGGCCGGCGCACCCTACGACCCACCCCCAGGCCCCCAGGCCCAACGGGTTTTGGATTGGGTGAAAACCACCCTTTTGCCCCGGGTACGGCAAACGCCCCAGGAATTGACCCATCTCTTGCGGGGGTTACAGGGGCATTATGTGCCCAGTGGGCCAGCGGGGGCACCCACCCGGGGCCGGCCAGAGGTACTGCCCACGGGACGGAATTTTTACGGGGTGGATGGGCGGGCGATTCCCACGGAAACCGCTTGGCAGGTGGGGCAACGGGGGGCGCAGGCGGTGATTGACCGCTATACCCAAGACCAGGGGGAATACCCCCGCACCCTAGCCCTGTCCGTGTGGGGAACGGCGACGTTGCGGACGGGGGGGGAGGATTTTGCGGAAGCCCTGGCACTGTTGGGGGTGCGCCCGGTGTGGGCTGGGCCGAGCCGTCGGGTGGTGGATTTTGAGATTTTGCCCCTGGAGTTCCTGGGTCGCCCCCGGGTGGATGTGACCCTGCGGGTGTCGGGGTTCTTTCGGGATAGTTTTCCCCACCTGTTGGATTTGTTTGACCAGGCGGTGCGGGCGGTGGCCCAGTTGCCCGAGTCCCCCCAGGAGAATCCTTTGGTAGGGGTGCAGGGGATGGGATTGCCCCCGGAACAGGTGTACCTGCGGGTATTTGGCCCCAAACCGGGGAGCTACGGGGCGGGACTGCAGGGATTGATTGCCGCCCAAAATTGGGAAACCCCTGCGGATTTGGCGACGGCTTTTCTCAATTGGAGTGGCTATGGTTATACCGGCTCAACCTGGGGTGAACCGGCCCGAGAGGCGCTGATCCAACGGTTACAAAATACGCAAATTGTCTTGCATAACCAGGACAATCGGGAGCATGACATTTTGGATTCGGATGATTATTACCAATTTCAGGGGGGGTTGAGCGTGGCGATTCGCAGTTTAACCGGCCAGCACCCCATCCTGTATCACGGGGACCACAGCCGCCCCCCTTACCTGAACATCCGCACCCTCCAGGAGGAAATCCAGCGGGTGTATCGCTCCCGGGTGGTGAACCCCAAATGGATTCAGGCGATGATGCGCCATGGGTACAAGGGGGCGTTGGAATTGGCGGCTACGGTGGATTATCTGTTTGCCTACGATGCCACCACGGCCTGCGGCAGGGATTATATGTATGCGGGCATGGCCCAAGCGTACCTGCTCGACCCGGCGGTGCAGGCGTTTTTGCGCCAGGCGAACCCCTGGGCCCTACGGGGGATGGCGGAACGGTTGTGGGAGGCACACCAGCGGGGCCAATGGTCGAACCCGGACCCAAAGATATTAGCCGCCCTGCGCCATTTGATCCATGAAACAGAAGCCCTCATTGAACAACGGGGACAAACTGCCCCACCGTAGCCAGGAGTTCGCTGGGGTTGCAGGGTTTGCCCAGATAGCCGTTGACCCCCAAACTGCTGGCCTTGGTGCGGTGGCGGTCGCCGGTGCGGGAGGTGAGCATGACCACGGGCAAGCGGGTGACCTGGGGGTGCTCCCGGATGCTCTGAAGCAGGTCTAACCCATTCAAGCGGGGCATTTCCAAATCCGTCAAAACCAGCTTAACTTTATCAGTATTATGTAATAAAACTTCCCAGGCTTCTTGCCCGTCTCTGCACGCTAAAATTTCGTATCCCGCTTGCCCCAACACGCTAGACAGAATCCGGCGGGTATAGACGGAATCTTCGGCGATGAGGATGGTGGGGCGTTGGCTGGTGGGTTCCTCTCCCACGGGGAGCAGGGTCTGGGTCACGGCTTCTCCCGGTCGCCGCATTTGGCTGGGGAGCAGTACCGGGATGGATTCCCCCGAGGGCAGAACGGCCGCCCCCACGAAGTAGGGAGGGAGGGGGAAAATTTCTTCCACCCGTTTCACCATCCGTTGTCGCACCTCGCTGAGTTCGTCCACCACCAGGCCGATGGGTTGCTCCTGGGGGCCACGCAACACCAGGATCGCCTGCGCCAGGGGGGGCTCCAGGGGAACGGCGTATGCCAGCAGATGTTCCGGCAAATATACGGGCAAATTCTGGTCTTGCCAGGTCACGGTCAAGGGGTGGTCAAAGTTGCGTTCCACCGGGACTTCCCGCAGAATGTCCAGCACGCTGTCCGCCAAAAAGCCCAACTGCCGTCCCTGGGCACGGACGATCAGCAGGGGCAGGAGGCTCACCGCCAGGGGCAAACGCAGGGTAAAGCGGGTGCCTTGGCCAGGGGTCGAGGCGATTTCTACCATGCCCCCCAACTGGCGGATTTCCGTGCGTACTGCATCCAAACCCACCCCCCGCCCGGAGAGTTCCGAGACCTGGGCACTGGTGGAAAACCCCGGCATAAACAGAAAATCCAGAAGCTCCTGCGGGCTGAGTTGCTCAAAAGCGGCCTGGGTCAACCCCCGCTCCTGGGCCTTGCGGTACACCCGTTCCAAATCCACGCCCCGGCCATCGTCCTGGATGCTGATCAGGGCTTGGTTCCCCTGCACCTGGGCGCACAGCCAAATCTGGGCGGTGGGGGATTTGCCCCGTGCCAAGCGTTCCTGGGGGGGTTCGATGCCGTGGTCAAAGGCGTTGTTCACCAGGTGGGTCAAGGGGCCTTTGAGTTGCTCCAACAGCACCCGGTCCAGTAGGACTTCCGCCCCCTCAATCCGGCATTGCACCTGTTTCCCATACCGTTGCCCCAACCGGTGGATTTTGTCGGCAAAGGGGCTGGCGAGGGTACTGAAGGGGTTCAACCGGGCTTTGGTGGATTCGCTGTAGATTTGGTTCAAATTGCGCCGCAAACTCACCAATTCCCGGGCGGCACTGCGGGTGACCAGGTCTAAATCCTCGGCGTTTTCGCTGATCTGGGCGACGAATTCCTGGCAGGCTTGGAGGGTTTGGTGCAGGGCACTGAAACGGTCCATCTCCAGGGGGTCAAATTCCGTGCCTTCCGTGGCTCGGTATTGCAAAGCCAGTTGTTCGTACACCTCGTCCATCTGCTCCCGCACCGGTTCAAATCCCTGCACCAGGTCTTTCAGATGGCGGATGGTGGCTTCCACCTGCTCCTGTTGACCGCTGAGTTTTTCCAGATAGAGCAGTAAATCCCCGCCGGTGTTGGCGAGAAATTCAATGGTTCTCAGGGGTAAGCGCACATGGGTGAGTACCGTGGCGGGTTCCGGTTCCGGGCGGGGGGCGACCGGGGCAATGCCCAAAACCTCATCCCGTTCCCGGCGAATCTGGGCAATCACCTGCTCGGCGGTGGCAATGTCGGTGGTGTCCCGCAGGGGGGCGATGGCGGTTGTTAACCAGGGCAATTGCAATTCTTCCGCCAAAAAGGTGCAGTTTTCCAGCAGTTCCGTGACCGCCCCCAAATCCCCTTGCTGTAACCGTCCTTGCGCCACCTGGAGACAGTCCTCCAAGGCACCGGTGAGGGCGGCCCGCAGTTCTTCCTCCGGGCTGGGGGGGGTTTGGCTTTCCTGCGCCACCAACTGGGCAATGGCTTCCAAAAGCTGGGGGTCGCCGGTGACCTCGGGCTGTGCCACGTTATCCAACAGCCAAGCCAGTTCCTCCACGCCCCGCCGCACCAAGGGTTCCCCCCCAGGGACGTGCCGTTGCCCCATCAGTTCCAGCAAATCCTCCAACTGGTGTGCCAGTTTTTGTAAGGCCGGCATTTGGAAGGTACCGGCACCGCCCTTGAGGGTATGGGCGGCCCGCATCAGTTTTTCGTAGTCCCACTGGGGGGCCGTGATCCCCTGGCGGAGGATGTCCAGGTACTGGGGCGCTTCCTCCTCCAGAAACCCCTGGCGGGCTTCGGCCATCAGGCTGGCGAGGGTGTCGTTGTCAAAGGCACTGCTCATGGGCACTGGTGGCAGGACTAAAGGGCATCGTGTTGTAGGCGGAATTGCAGGACAAATTGCTGTAATTGGTGGACTTCTTCCCCGAGTTCCTGGAGGGCGGCCCCCACCTCCTGAGCGGCTCCCGAAGTGGTGGCGGCGATGGCGGCCACGTTTTCCATGGCGGTTTGCACCTGGTTGGAAACCCGGGAGTGGCTCTGGGTTTGGCTGGCGATGGCCTCCTGGTATTCCGCCATCTGCCCCGATAGTTCGGCGAGTTTTTGCAACACCTGTTGGGTTTTTTGTACCAGGAGGGAACCTTCCACCACCGCACTGGTACTGCTTTCCATGGCGTTGGACACATCGGCGGTGTCCTGTTGAATATTGCGGACCAGGGCTTCGATGCGGGCGGTTTCCTTGCGCACCAGGTTGGCCAACTGCCCAATTTCGTCGGCAATCAGGCGAAACCCCTGGCCGTGTTCCCCCGCCCGGTCCGATTCCAAGGAGGCGTTAAACGACAGCAGGTTGGTCTGCACGCTGATTTCCTGAATAATCGCCAACACTTGGCTGATCTCCTGGCTGGAGCCGACCAGATGTTTGACCTTTTTGGAGGTTTTCCCCACCGCCTCCCGAATCTGGTCGTACAAACTGGCGGTGGCATCCATGGCCCGTTGCCCTTCCTGGGCGGCCTCCAGGGAGGACTGGGCCGTGGTGGTGGCTTCGGCGGCCTGCTGGGCAATGGTCTGGATGGCTTGGGTGTTTTCGGCGGCCAAGGCCAGGGCTTGGGTGAGTTCCAACTCCTGGGACTGGGCGGCCTGGGCTAAATCCACCACGGCGGCCTCCGAATGGCCCGCTAAGGTGCCCACCCGGTCAGTCGTCGCCCGCACATTCCCCACCAGGGTACGCAGGCTGGCCAGGGTGACATTGAACGCATCGGCAATGGCGGCAATTTGCCCCCTGTCCGTCTGGGCCCGCACGGTTAAATCCCCCTGTTGCGCCCCCTCAATGTCCATCAGCAGTTGGATCACATCCGCTTCCAATTGCATCCGGGCCTGTTCCGCCTCCTGCTGTTGCCGTTGCAGGGTGTCCATCTGGTCGGCGACCTGGGCGGCCATCTGGTTCATTTCCTGGGCCAAAAGGGCCAATTCATCCTGGCTGTTGAGGGTCAGGGGTGGCTGACGGGGATTTTGCCCCAGGGCACGGGCGTAAATCCCCAACCGCCGCACCGGCTCCGCCAACAGATTCGCCGCCCCCAACCCCAACCCCCAGGCCAGGAGCAAAATCACCAGCCCCAACAGGTAGGTATTGCGGGTGCGCTCCCAGAGCAATTGCTCCAATTCCTGAGCCGGTTGCCCCACCGCCACCATCCCCACGGGTTGGTCATTAACATCCCGCAGGACTTGGAACCGCACCAAATACTTTTGCCCATCGGTGGTATCGGGAACCCTCAGGGTGGCCAATTGGTCGTTTTGCCCCTGTTTCAGCAATGCTTCCGCCACCGGCCGGGGTGCCAAACTGCCCAGGGCCCGGGTACTGCCGTCATCATCCGGGAAATTGGTGGCCACCTGCATATCCCGGGCGTAAATCCCCACCAGCGGGAAGCCGTACAGCCGTTGGAGTTGATCCGCCAGCCAGTGATTGCGGTTGAGCAGACTGCCCACCAGCACCACCCCCACCACCTGCCCCCGCTGTACCACCGGTTGCGCCGCCAGTGCCACCAACGCCACCCCCCGGTTCAATTCCTGGGCATATAAACTTTCTCGGTTACGCAAGGGAATTTTGGCCTGGGGAGCCAGCCCCAACTTTTGCGCCTGTACCAAAGGCATCAGCACCAACCCCGCCACGGGTTTTTGGGATTGCATCGCCCGTTGTACCCAGGGCAACTGCCCCAGGTTCTGATTGGGGGGCAAGGTCACCCGCTGGGTGTCGTAGGGAGGTAGGGGTTGCTCCGGCTCCAGTATCTGGGGATAGGTGCGAAAATCCTCCCGGGACAACACCACCGCCTGCTGGCGCACCCGCCCCTGCCCGTCTAAAATCAGACGAAAATTCTTGGTCAATTCCGGGTATTGGGACTCGTTGGCCGCTAGCCCCCGGCTTAAAAGGGTCTGGAGCAAAGGATTCGGTTCCTCGATCAGGGTCGGGTTGGTTTGCCATAACTGCGCCACTGTCCGTGCCTGCGCCAAGGATTCCTGGGACAACCAATCCAGATACTCCTCCTGCAAGGTGTTGGTGCCCTGGGCGAGGGTGGCCTCAAACTTATCAACCACCGTCTGACGCACCGAACGCACCTGCGCTTGGGTCAACACCACCACCGGCACCGCCGTCCACAGGAGCAAAATAGCCGCCAATTTTGTCCGAAATGGGGTACGCCGCCACCACCGCACCGGCTGTAACCAGGGTTGGGTTCGCACCGACGGCAACGGTTCGATCACCAAAGGGGGCGGTAATTCCCCTAAAGCCGCCTGGGCCGCTACCCCATAAGAACCTTCCGGGTCCTGGGCCACCACCTCCTGCCAAAGCCGCCGTGCCCGCTCCACATCCCCCGCCTCCCGGGCATCCTGACCCTGGAGATAGAGTTCCAACAGGGGATCAGCCTCCGTCTCGGGTTGGGGACGGGTGCCGGGCACCTCATCGGGACTGGTGGTGGACCACTCAGGGGTGGGGGAAGGGGATGGTTCCATCAGGCTACCTCACGGAGGATTGACGCAAAACTTGAAACAAAGCGGTGGGGTCGAGCAGGGCCACCGGTTGCCCCTCCCAGCGCACCATGCCGGGGAATAAATGCTTATGGCGCAGATGGGGCAGGGGTCGAATGTCCCTAGGGGCCAAGGGCAAAAACCCATCCCGGCCTTGGATGGTCACCACCACCGACTTCTGCCCCCCCTGGACGACCAACCCCTCCCGGTGCGGGGTCACGGGCAAGGGCAAATCCGGTTCCAACTGGCGCAACAGCCGGGCTAAATCCAGCACCCAGAGGAAATTTCCCCGCACGTTGGCAATACCCTGAAACATCGCCGCCGCCCCCGGCATTGGTGCCACCACCACACTGGCCATATCCAACCCCTCCCGCACCGCCATCTGGGGCAAGGCCAACCGCACCGCCCCCCCCAAGCGAAACACCACATACTTCACCGGGGCCCTGACCACACTAGCCGACATATTTTTGCACCATCGTAATTAACTGTTGGGGCGTGTAGGGTTTGGTGAGATAGTCCGTCGCCCCCTGTTTTTGCGCCCAAAACCGATCCGCCTCCCGGTTCCGGGAACTGCACATCACCACCGGCAGGTTCCGCCAGTCCGGATGGGCACGGATACGGCGGCACAAATCCAACCCACTTTCCCCCGGCAGACCAATATCCGCCAGCACCAAAGCAGGCAACCCTTGACTTTCCAGCCACCCCCAGGCCGCCTCCGCCGAGGACTGCCCCACCGCCTTGTACCCCGCCCGTTGCAACAGCGCCACCATCAACTTCTGCTCCGCCGCCACATCTTCCACCACCAACACCAACCGGGGCAGGGCTTCCATCATCTACACCGACCCCTGGGACAGGACGTGTTGCACACACCGGCGCAGTTGTTCCGCATCCACCGGCTTGGTCAGGTATTCCTTCACCCCCAACAACTTCGCCCGCATCTTGTCCACCAACCCATCCTTGCCGGTCAAAAACACAATCGGTGTCTGGCGCAATTCGGGATGCTGGCGGATCAGTTTACACAGGTCGTAGCCATTCAGGTCGGGCATCAAGAGGTCTAACAACACCAGCGCCGGTTTTTCCCGCTCCAACGTCGCCATCACCTGATTGGGTTCCCCAATGGGAATCACCTGGTAGCCACCACTGTGCAAAATCTGGGTCACACTGGTCAAAATCGCCGGACTATCATCCACACAGGCCACCTTCGGACCTTGGGGTTTGGGCGGCTCCGGCACCTCAAAGGGCCGCACCAGCAATATCCCCTGCTGCACCAACGGCAGAAAACACTGCACCGCCACCGCCGGACTGACCTTCAATTCCCGTGCCAAATCGTAGCCACAGGCAGACTGGGTAAATAATTCCACACACCGTTGCAACTGGGGGGGCGGCAATTTCGCCAGATAGCTCTCCCGGGGACAAACAGACCAAAACTCATACACCTGATTTACCCGCTGGGGTGCCAGCTGGAACCGGGCAAAGGGAGACGGCACCCGGTAGCGCAACCCCGCCCAGGTCTTTACCTCGTTTTGCACCGACTTGGCCACATCCGCCAGATTCACCGCCAACAAAATCGGATTGAGGGGAATCCGGGGATGCTCCTCCCGCTTGATCTGCTGGGATTTGTGCTGGGACAACACCAAAAAATGGGTCAACCCCTCCTGGGTCAACCGCAGTAAAATCTGCCGCACATCCGCCAAATTCAGCCGCCCCGCCTGGGTTTGCCGGTAGAGAAACTCGTACTCATCTTGTCCCGGCGGTAAAACCAGGTCACTCAACTTGGGAAAAAACAAGGGCATCAAACAGTTGAACCGGATCGCCCGCCCCACGCTACTGCCCGCATAATGCAACCGGCTACCCGCCGGCCCCGCATACACATCCCACCGCACGGAAGGGTCGGCTGGGTCGTGGAGGGTGACATGCCCAGTCAAAGGTCGGTTAACTGCAGAAACTTCCTGACCGGATTCCATTATGAAACTCGGCTGAATTTTACCAAGGAGTGACTCACTCCAATTTTAATCATATAATCCCCATCGGTAAACCCTCTCCCTGGCAATCATCCTAGATCAAACTATCTCAAAAGAGTTCCACCGGGGAAAACCCCTGAAGGGACAAGGGTTCCCCGCTTTTATCAAGAGTAAAATTTGTCTAAAATTCCATACGGCGTTTTGCAGTAATTTATGATTATAATCAACCAAGATTAAGAATATATTAAGTTCAGGTAAATACTCGGTAAATGTTCATTTGTTGGAAGCGGCTGGCAACGGAGCAGGGGGAGACTGTTCACCGGGAACGACGCACCCCCGCCATTCTGCTCTAAACTAAGAATCTAAAAATCCATCCCCCTAGGTTCCGATGGCACAGAACCTCCAGCAACGGACAGAATTGGGCATTCCCCCGTTACCTTTGGATGCCGCCCAGACTGCCGACCTCTGCGAGCGGTTGCAAACCCCGGACAGCACCCCCACCGACCGTTGGTTACTCCAGGAACGGGTGCCCCCCGGCGTGGACCAGGCGGCCTATGTGAAGGCGGGATTTTTGGGGGAAATTGCCCAGGGACGCCGCACCAGCCCGCAAATTACCCCCCTGACAGCGGTGGCGATGCTGGGGCAAATGGTGGGTGGCTATAACGTGCCGGTATTAATTGAGTTATTACAAAGTGCGGATGAGGCTATTCAACAGGCGGCGCAGGAGGCTTTATCCCAAATCACCCTGGTTTACGATGCGTTCAACGATGTGTGGGAATTGGCGCCGAAAAATCCCTATGCCCAGGGGGTGATTGAGGCGTGGGCGACCGCCACCTGGTTTACCCGCAAGCCAGCGGTGCCGGAGGTGGTGACGGTGCGGGTCTTCAAGGTGCCGGGGGAGATTAACACCGATGATTTATCCCCGGCGGTCCATGCCACCACCCGCCCGGATATTCCTCTCCATGCGTTGAGTATGCTGGAAACCCGGGCACCGGGGGCGATTGCCACGATCCGGGAACTGAAGGCGTTGGGACTGCCGGTGGCGTTTGTGGGGGATGTGGTGGGCACGGGTTCGTCTCGCAAATCGGCGATCAATTCCCTGTTGTGGCACATTGGGGAGGACATTCCGGGGGTGCCGAACAAGCGGCGGGGCGGGGTGATCCTGGGGGGGACGATTGCGCCCATTTTCTTCAATACCGCCGAGGATGCGGGAGCGTTGCCGATTGAGTGTGACGTGACGGGGTTGACCACCGGGCAGGTGATCCGGATTTATCCCTACCGGGGGGAACTGCGGGATGAGCAGGGTCATGTCATTACCACATTTTGCTTAAAGCCGGAGACGTTGTTGGATGAGGTACGGGCGGGGGGACGGATTCCCCTGTTGATCGGGCGGGGGTTGACGGACAAAACCCGCAGTCGTTTGGGCTTGCCGCCGCATCCGGGGTTTGTGCGCCCCA
The DNA here is from genome assembly GCF_022984075.1 of Synechococcus sp. C9. Classification (NCBI taxonomy): domain Bacteria; kingdom Bacillati; phylum Cyanobacteriota; class Cyanophyceae; order Synechococcales; family Synechococcaceae; genus Synechococcus; species Synechococcus sp. C9. The sequence continues at coordinate 1,221,185 of NZ_JALAAD010000001.1, forward strand.
GGCTTCCGGCGGATACGGGCAAGGGCTTTACCCTGGCGCAGAAAATCGTCGGGCGGGCCTGTGGGGTGGCGGGGGTGCGGCCGGGGACCGCCTGTGAGCCGGTGATGACCACTGTGGGTTCCCAGGATACGACGGGGCCGATGACCCGGGATGAGTTGAAGGAATTGGCCTGTTTGGGGTTTAGTGCGGATTTGGTACTGCAGAGTTTTTGTCATACGGCCGCCTATCCCAAGCCGGTGGACATTCAAACCCAGCGGGAATTGCCGGATTTTTTTGCGACCCGGGGCGGGGTGGCCCTGCGGCCGGGGGATGGGATTATCCATTCCTGGTTGAACCGGATGCTTCTGCCGGATACGGTGGGCACGGGCGGGGATTCCCACACCCGGTTTCCCTTGGGGATTTCCTTCCCGGCGGGGTCGGGGTTGGTGGCGTTTGCGGCGGCGATTGGCTCCATGCCGTTGAATATGCCGGAGTCGGTGCGGGTGCGGTTTACGGGCCGGTTGCAACCGGGGGTGACCCTGCGGGATATTGTCAATGCCATTCCCTACGTGGCACTGCAGACGGGATACCTGACCCTGGGCAAGGCGAATAAGCGCAACATTTTTGCCGGGCGGATTATGGAGATGGAGGGACTGCCGGATTTGCAGGTGGAGCAGGCGTTTGAACTCACGGATGCGACGGCGGAACGCTCCTGTGCTGGCTGTACGATTCACCTGGGGGTGGCGACGGTGAGCGAATACCTGCGCTCGAATGTGGCGCTGATCCAGGATATGATCAGCCGGGGGTACGAGGACCGGCGGACATTGCAACGGCGCATGGAGAAAATGCAGGCCTGGTTGGCGAACCCCCAATTGCTGACGGCGGATCCGGATGCGGAGTACGTGGCGACCCTGGCGGTGAATTTGGATGAGATTCGGGAACCTTTGGTGGCGGCTCCCAACGACCCGGACAATATCAAAACCCTGAGCGAATGTGCGGGCGACCCCATTGATGAGGTATTTATCGGTTCCTGCATGACCAATATCGGCCACTACCGGGCGGCGGCCAAGGTACTGGAGGGAGCGGGGCAGGTCAAGGTGCGGTTGTGGGTCTGCCCTCCCACCCGGATGGATGAGCAGGTGTTACGGGAAGAGGGGTACTACAGCATTTTTGCGGCGGCGGGGGCCCGGTTGGAAATGCCCGGCTGTTCCCTGTGCATGGGCAATCAGGCCCGAGTGGCGGACAATACCACGGTGTTTTCCACCTCTACCCGCAATTTCAACAACCGCATGGGGAACCATGCCCGGGTCTATTTAGGTTCAGCGGAATTGGCCGCCGTCTGTGCCCTCCTGGGACGCATCCCCACCCTGGCGGAATATCAGGCGATTGTCACGGCAAAAATTGACCCCTTGGCGGCGGATATTTACCGCTATCTCAACTTTGACCGCATGGCGGCACACGCTGGTTGACCCATCCACCCAACTACTTCCGTTGCTGGAACAGGGCCCGGAGCAAAATGGCGACGGAATTCATGGCCACCAACAGCAACAACAACACAATAATTCCTGCCGCCGATACGGCGTGAAATTCCGCCTGGGGACGTGATGCCCAGTTAAAAATCTGAATGGGCAGAGCCGTGAACGGAGTTTGTAAGGCTTGAATAAAAGAACCAAGACCCGCCGACACCTTCTCCACAATCACCACCCCTTCCTCATTCACCGCCGTTGTCACCGGCCAAGGGGGTAAAAAGGCAATAAACGTCAACGCCCCCAGGGTAATCAAGGGTGCCGTCTCCCCAATCGCCCGGGAGAGAGCCAAAATCGTCCCCGTCAAAATCCCCGCAAACGCCATCGGCAAAACGTGATACCAAATCGCTTGCCACCTCGTACAGCCCACCGCATAGGCCGCCTCCCGAATGTCCCGCGGCACCGCCCGGATTGCCTCCCGGGAAGAAACAATCACCACCGGCAGTACCAGGGTCGCCAAGGTCAAGGCTCCCGCCAACAAGGTGCGTCCCTTCGTCAAAGGCTCCAAAATCCGCACATACAGCTCTAACCCCAGCAACCCATAAATGATCGAAGGCACACCGGCCAGGTTAGAAATATTAATTTCCAAGATGCGGTTGCGCCAAAGGTCCCGATCCGCATACTCTTCCATGTAAATCGCCGCCCCGATCCCCAAAGGAAAGGCAAAAAACGGGATCAAAAACATCAGCCAAATCGAACCCACCAACGCCGATAAAATCCCCGCATCGGTAGGATTACGGGAGGGGAATGTGGTCACAAACCGCCAATTGAAATAAGGTAAACCCTTGGTAAATACGTCGTAAAGGAGCAAACCCAGGAAAAAGAGACCGAAAATGGTAGCAAAAAAGGCCACGCCCATAAAAATATTGGTGGCCAGTTTGCGCCGGTCATAGTTAGAACGGAAATTTACCTCACTCGGGACAATGTCAACCGTCATAAACCCTCCACCCCTAATACATCAACCGATAGCGGCGCACAAACCAATCCGCCAAAATGTTCAAAATCAACGTCATTAAGAACAACACAAACCCAGCAAAGAAAATGGTATAGAATGCCAAAGAATTCGTCGGTGTGTCCCCTAGACTGACCTGCACAATAAACGCTGTGATGGTCATAACCGAGTCCAGAGGATTGAAATTCAAAATGGGACTTTGCCCCGCCGCCAAAGACACAATCATTGTTTCTCCCACCCCCCGGGACACCGCCAGAATAAATGCCGACACAATCCCGGAAAGTGCCGAGGGAATAACCACGCTTACGGTCGTTTCAAACTTGGTTGCCCCCAGCGCATAGGAACCTTCCCGCAATAAATTCGGCACCGCATAAATGGCATCTTCACTCAGGGAAGCCACCAGGGGAATAATCATGATCCCCATCACAAAACCGGCACTCAAGGCATTCAGACCGGCAATCACCGAATCCCCCCCTGGAATAATCCGTTGCAAAATCGGTGTAATCACCAAAAGGGCAAAAAATCCATAGACCACCGTCGGCACACCCGCCAGAATTTCCAAAATGGGCTTTAGGACGGCACGCAACTTCGGCGGGGCATACTCACTCAGGAAAATGGCACTCATTAACCCGACAGGTAAAGCCACAATCATGGCAATCACTGTGGTCATTAATGTGCCCATGATGACCACAATCACCCCAAACTTAGGCGGCTCAAACAAGGGCGTCCATTCAGTTGCAGTGAAAATCTGCGTCCAGGATACCCCCTGCTTGGCTAATTTATCGAAAAAGAAAAAACTTTCGGCAACCAGAATCAGAGTGATCCCCACCGTGATGATGATCGAAAAATAAGCGAATGCCCATGTCAGGTTTCGCATGATCAGGTTCATCCACTTACTGCGAAATCGCTGGGCTTCATAAGCGGCAAAGTTGGAATCGTGACTGGCTGTCATGGGTAGCAAACTCCTCAAGTAAGTACAAAATTGGGGGGAAAGTAAACCCCCTCCCCCCGCATCATAACCCTAGTTGACCCGCTCCAACTTCATCAATTCGTCAATGGTCATACCCAGTAGTGTTGAATGTCCGTAATAAAACTTAACATAAGGGGTCAGGGTTATCCTACGAGCGGCTCTACCCCTACGAGTTCCATGAAGCTACAGTGTCGGCCTATTTCTATTTGTAAATATCGCAACTTGTCAATCAATTCATAGGTCTTATTGTGACCTATCTCCAGCAATCTTAAAATTAGATAACCAATCAATACGGCATAAATCTGTAGCCGCACACCATTCTCATTCTTGGTAATGATTCTATCCAATTTCAAGTGCATCTTTAGTGCCTTCCAAAGCAACTCAATTCGCCAGCGCAAACGATAGGCTGAACAAATCTCTTCATCCGTCATCGAAGTCACGTTAGTCGCTAGCCTATATTCTGTGTTTTCCTCTTCATTAAAAAATTGAATTACCCGAATATCCGGATTGTCAGGTTGCAACTTCATATTATTTCTAATCCGCACAATAAACAATGTATTTCGTTTACACATTTCGTCCATTAATTTCCAGGAAGCAAAACCCCTATCCATGATACCAACGGCATTCTCAGGTATCGTCCCAATCACAAGATGCCCAATTTTATGGTCATTAGTCTTTCCAAATATAATTGATTCGTCACCGATATTGCCCTCATTTATATCCAGGCCAAGCGTCAATTTTACCTGCTTGTAGTGCCAGAATAATTTGCTGGTCAGGGTGATAATGGTAGAATCTAATGGGAATAAGTGCTTAAATTCACCTTGATGATGTTTAAGCCGTTTTTGCAGTTCTCTTAGGATCACTTGAAACGGCTCGGTGCTACGATGTTTACACGCCTTAGAAAACGTTGATATGTCAACTTTAAAATTGAGATGATTCAAGAGGAAGAATAAGCCCCGCATGGTGGCGACTCTTGCATCTAAAATGAAGTGCATCCATATGAGTACAAACAAGCGAGTATCCAAGACTGGATAGTCGTTTTTGGGAAGAAGGTTCAGCAAGGGCTTGATAAGTCCCTGAATTTGTCGTCTCATAAAAATACTGTTACTCGTGGTTTCTACCAATCTAAAATACCATTTTTAGTCTCCCTTTTCCACCCTTTCGTTAACATTCAACACTACTGGGTCATACCCACTTTGTTCTGTCCACCAAACACGGTTCCGGTTTTCCCACGACGGATGTTCTCCAGGTTAGCCGCATAGGCCTTACTGGGTAAGGGAACGTAACCCGTGGGCGGTACCAATTTGCTGGCCTGACGCTGGTAAAATTCCACAAATTCTCGCACTTCAGGGCGCTTGAGAGCTTCAGAGTTCACATAGATGAAAATGGGACGAGATAAGGGGTTGTAGGAGCCATCTTCCACCGATTTGCGGGAAGGAGCCACCGCTCTTCCTTGGGCATTGACGATGGGTACCGCCTTCAACCGCTTTTTGTTTTCTTCGTAGTAGGCAAACCCAAAGAAGCCCAGGGCATTCTGATCGGTAGCGACCCCTTGCACCAGCACGTTGTCATCTTCACTGGCGGTAAAGTCCCCCCGGCTGGACTTGGATTTACCCACAATTGCCTCGGTGAAGTAGTCAAACGTCCCGGAATCCGTACCGGCTCCAAACAACTTCAGGGGACGGTTCGGCCAGGCAGGATTTACCTGATTCCAAGTTCTAATTTTCCCCTGTGCCGCCGGTTCCCACATGGTCTTCAATTCAGCCACAGTCATCTGTTTAACCCAGTCGTTCCGGGGGTTGACCACCACGCTCAAGGCATCAAAGGCCACGGGGAGTTCCACGTAGGAAATATTTTTGCTCCGGCAGATTTCCATCTCTTTCATCAGGATGGGACGGGAAGCATTGGAAATGTCGGTTTCCCCATTACAGAACTTTTTGAAGCCACCGCCGGTACCGGAAACCCCCACGGTTACCTGCACCTGGCCTTTTTTGGCCTTTTGGAATTCTTCCGCCACCGCTTCCGTAACCGGGAACACGGTACTGGAGCCATCCACCTTCACTACCGGCCGATTTTGGGCGATCACCTGACCCGCACCAGCCAAACCAGCCGTCAGGGCGGCAACGGCAGTAAGGGCAAAAAACTTGTGAGTCGTACGCATGATTTCAATCCTCCCCTAACTTTAGGAGCAATACATCACTGGGCATTTATCCCCCCTCTATTGTTCCAAAAAAATACGCCTTGTCAAGGGAAAATGCCTATTTTGTGGATTTTTAATCCATTCTTAACCGTATCTTAATGGGAATCCCATCTACCATTTGGGGTATCTAGGGCTGGGGGTTCGCTGTGATGGATTGACCAACGGTATTCGATGTTAAAACCGGCACGGCGGCATTCGGCTTCCAGATATTCCTGTTGCAGGGTGGCTTTGCGGAGGGTGGCGAGCAGGTCTTGCAATTGTTGGCGTTGGCTGGGGTAATGGTCGAGGGCACTTTGGGTATGCCGTTCCAGAAGTTGCATGAGGAGTTCGTAATGAATTGGAGCTGGTAAAACAACAGATTTCATGGTGTCCTTGGGAAACCGCATTTTCAATTTTAACCGCTTTTTAGACCAAATGATTTCCGACTCCCCGGCCTGGAGGCTGATAAGTTTCTTTAATTAGGGCACTTCTAAAAATAGGTCGCAGGGGCACTGCCCCCATCTATAGTTCTTGATAATATAGCAATCCTCGATGAAAATGGCATAGGGGTCGCAGGGGCGTAGCCCCCGTCTTGGTTCTTGATAATATAAACGTTTTAGCGAAATAATCTTCCAGTGGTGGTAATAATATAAAGGTATCCACTAGATAATTAATTAAAGATTCCCGCTCAGGTTCTTGGTCGGAAGTTATCAAAACGGGACTGTTAGTTTCCTGGCGGGCACCTGCGTCGCAATCTCAACCCGGTTGCTTCTGAGGGCTATCCTTTAACTTCTTGAGTTTTCGACATAAGGTGGGGGTACTGGTGACCATCCCGGTTCTCTCTGAAAAAAGCTTTTTATACTCAACCAAGGTGGCATTGGGGTACTCTTTGACTAGGTTCTGCAAAGCTTCATAATGTTGTGTTTGCCAACGGGAAATACGACCTCGCCGGGGTTTGGGGGCAATCGAACCCTCCCGCTTCATCTGATAGACTAATTTTTGTACAAAAGAAGTACTCACATGAAACCGTTCTGCGAGTTGCTCAAATGTCAATTTTGATTCGTTGTACACAGCCAATATCTTTTGGCGCAACTCCATTGAGTATGCTCGCATTTGCCCTGCTAATCGCTACTCTGTCATTATAACCTACTTATATGAAATAAGCGATCAAAAATGGTGCCTAACCCCTAAAGAATCTGCGGATTTCCTTGCCCTATCCCAACTATACAGCAGTCCTAAATGAGAATGGCATAGGGGTCGCAGGGGCACCGCCCCCGTCCTTGGTTCTGGGAAATCTCTGTTCACTAATCAAGTAGGATTGCTATAGTCATCTGATTAGGGATTGAAACAATAATTGCATGGGAAGGGCGCTGGAAGCTATTTTTTGTAAGTATAGAAATCCTAAATAAGAATGGCATAGGGGTCGCAGGGGCACCGCCCCCGTCCTTGGTTTTAAAGAATTTTTATTCGTTAATTGAATAGGATTTCTATAGATGGGATTAGGAATCTTAGCTCATTAACATCAAGTTATATGGTTACACCACGCAGGCGATGGGATTGGAGATGATTCAAGGCTAAAAATTTTACTCACAATTCCGGTGAGATTGCTGTAGAAAACTAAGTTTTGGGTGTGTGGTGACCTAACACAGATTTTATCTTATTTAATTTGATCTGAGCTTCTACTTTTTCGGGGTACATATTCTGAACAAAATTGATTAGATCGTCAATGGTACAAGGTTTATCAAAGCCACCATTCCAGCAGTGAAATTCCTTGTGAACTGGCTCGGTGAGGGTAATCAGGTTATCCATACTCTCTGCTAAATCAGGGAAATGCTCTTTGGAATAAATATGATGCACGGTCATGTTAATCGGATTGTGTGGAGCCGGTTTCTGCCCCGTAATTTGACATGTGTCTTTATCCCGTCTCCTAGCTCTTTCCATTGCTTTTCTAATAGCGTTATCTCGCAGTTCAATTTTATGAGCAAGCGCAAGTAGAGTTTTCGGCGCAACAATTTCTGCCGCTTTACACCATTCCCTGCGATCCTTTGCTTTTAATTCTTGCCCTAAGGCACGTGCAATCCTTTCAAATCCTGAAAGTGAATAATACCATTCGCCTTCAAAATCATCAAAATCTTCACCCAGTGTCAGTGGACGAATAGTTCTCTGAAGGTCTTCAAATGCCTTATTAAAGCGGGCAGGGCTGGTACACAAAATGGCAATTGTTTCTTTCCTAGAAACAAACCACCGATTATTCCGGCGGGTCAAACTGCTAGAATTGTCAATTACCTTTTGACTAATAAAGCTATTGCGTAATCTTTCTTTGTGGCGAGTAATAAACTCTTTAATTCGTGCCCAAATAGAAGACTGGGTATGGGCATCCAGGTACTTTGCTATGGCATACGCACCTATTTCTGAAAACAGCCGTGTTTTGGCACTTTTGGACAACCAAACAAAATGATCCCCTTCTTTCAAGTCCCACTCATCATCGGGGTCAGCGTCAAAAATATCAATGATCTCATACAGCCTTTCTAGGGTTATTTCCAAGGCTTTTGCCAAGTCATCGGCTTTGATTGTGAATTTGGATTTAGCAGGCATATCGTTATGGCTCAGCGCAGATACTCTTGTACATGATGGTCAAACGCTCAGAGATACGGGGATCGCCACCCATATCTGGATGATACTTTTTCTGAAGCTCTCGATATGCCCTTTTGATGTCATCTTTGGTTGCTACTTTGGGGTCAAGACCGAACACTCGCCAAGGATGAAAATACTTGAATATATTGATTCCGTTGATACAGTCTGGTCCTTTTTCTCCATCCTCTCCTGGTAAAATACCAATAAATTTACGATACATCCTTTCCCAAGATTCCTTTTGGGATAAATTCAAATCCATCCCGTCAGTCGCCATCTTAAAAGAACCAGAACGCTTTAATTCTGTAGTGTCGTTAACTTCAAAATACTGATAAATCGCCTCTTTCAATTGGGTTAATGTTAACGGCTTAGGTTTCGGGTCTTTCTTTTTATGATTTTCAATGACGAACAAGGCAAACTGCTCAAGGTCAGCAACATCTAAAGATCGACCTGCTAGGTCATTGATTTTTTGTGTGATTAAAGTGTTAAGTTTCGTAACAGCCATACTACTTTAGTACCCACAAATCCTTAATTAATATCCGCCATAGTAGCACGTCTCAAACATCCACCCATGCGACTTTTTTGTATCTTAGAAAGCAATTATCATTACACCCCACCCATATATTCCCCCCACAATTGGGCGGCTAGACCACTACTCCCCTGGGTCGGTTGATTCTTATCATTTCCCAGCCATACGCCCGTGACCCATTCCCCCGGCAGATACCCCACAAACCACATATCCCGTGCCTCATTGGTGGTGCCGGTTTTGCCCGCTTCCCCCCGCCCCAAAAACGCCGCCCGCCCCGTCCCACTTGCCACCGCCGTTTGCAACATACTGGTTAAGGTAGCCGCTAGTTCCGGCGCTATGACCGGTTCCCCGGCAGGACTGCGATAAATTTCTCGGCAGGTTTCCGGGCGGTTCATGTCGGTACAATCACTGCTATCCCGGATACGGATAATCGCATGGGGTCGGTGTTTCACCCCCTGATTCGCCAAGGCGGTAAAGGCTCCGGTCAATTCCCAAGGGGTGACTTCGCTTTGTCCTAACACCAAACCGGGGACAGGTTGTAAAGGCGACTCAATCCCCAGCCGTCTTGCCCACTGCACCACCGCCGCCAACCCCACCTGCTGCGCCAGCCGCAACGCCACCACATTTTCCGAAAGGGCTAACCCCTGGGTCAAATCCAAGGGCGCACTGCCGGAACGACACCCCGCAAAGGACACCCCCTGCCACACCAACGGCGTACATTCATAGGTGGTGCTTGGGGAAATCCCCTGCTCCAGCGCCGCCCCATAGACAAAGACCTTGAACACAGAACCCGGTTGTCGGCGGGCTTGGGTAATGCGATTGAACTGACTTTGTTGGTAATTTTTACCGCCTACTAGTGCTTTCACGGCACCGGTGCGGGCATCCAGGGTGACTAATGCACCCTGGTCAAAGCCGTAGGTTGCCCCGTAGGTGGTGACAAAGCGCGCCAGGTGGTCTTCCGCCCGTTTTTGCATACGGACATCCAAGGCGGTGTCAATGATAAAATTACCTTCCGCCGCCAAGCGTTTGCCCAAGAGGGACTCCAGTTCCGCCAGCACCGTGTCGTAGAAGTAAGGGGCAATGGTGCTCTGTAAATTCCGGGTCGCCTGGGGGCTAATCTCAATCCGGGAACGCCGTGCCCGTTTCGCCTCCATCGCCGTAATCATCCCCTGGGCTTCCATCCGGTCAATCACCCGGTTGCGTAACCCCAAAGCCGTGTCGTAGTCCTTGACCGGGTTGAACCGATTGGGTGCCGGGAGCATCCCCACCAAGGTCGCCGCCTCCGCCAAAGTTACATCCCGAGCCGATTTCCCAAAATAAAATTGCGCCGCATCCTCAAACCCGTAGCCCGCCACCCCCAAGTACACCTTATTTAAGTACACTGTTAGAATGGTTTTTTTATCATAATGGGCTTCGAGTTTCAGCGCCACCACCATTTCCCGCAGTTTACGACCAGCGGAATCCTCCGTTCCCACGTATTCCCGGAACAGACTGCGTGCCACCTGCTGGGTAATGGTACTCGCCCCTTCCCGCACCCCGCCGCTGAGCAGGTTGATGCCCAATGCCCGCACCACCCCCACCGGGTCAACCCCCGGATGCCAATAAAAGCGGCTATCTTCCGAAGCGATCACCGCCTTGGGCAGGTAGGGGGAAAAGTCCTCCAAGCGGGCTAATTCCTGGTGATCATGATTCCAGGGGGAGCGCAGGGGGGTTTGCCCATCGCCGGATAAAATCATTAAGGGTGCCTGGGCGCCACTCGGCAGGGGAGTGACATCGAATTTTTGCCATTCCACCGCCACCCAACCCACCGCCAGCGCCAGCCCCATCCCCGCCCCCCACAGTCCATAGCCCAACGCCCGCACATACCAACGGGGGGGATGCACATAGACCAACCGTACCACCTCCGCCAATTCCGGCGGTCCTAGGGTGAACTGATCCCCATGTCGGAGCGTGCGTTGTTGAATCGGGCGGCGACCCCGGTAAATGCCATTGGTGGATTTTTGATCCAGCAACACATACCCCCGTCCCCGCCGTTGCAGTAACCCATGCACCTGGCTGACCAAATCGGAACGCACGGGAATATCACAGTTGCGGGTACTGCGCCCGATAAAATACCGTTCCCCCACCAAAGGCACCACTTCCGGTTGGGGGCGATCCGGGTAATAAATGTACAATCGGGGCACCCGTGCCTGGGGTTTCAGGGCGGCTTTACCCGCATAAAAGGTTTGGATCAGTTGACTCAACCCCAAGCGGGAGGGATGTGCCATAGGACGTTAACCCATGAATAGAGGCTATTGTAGCGAGTTTGACCGCTGGGTAGGCTGGTTTCTCTGTTGGCTGGCACCCTTGAAAAGTTCCCGCCGGGGATGTCAGGATGATGGAAATAATGAATGTTGCAAAACTGAATCAAGATGTATAACAATCCTACTTGATTTGCAAACAGAAATTCTCCAGAACCAAGGGCGGGGTGCCCCCCTGCGACCGCTGTTCTAAACTCATTTAGGATTGCTATAGAGATGCCCTAACGTTATAGCTAGGTAGGTTAAGGTTGTCGCCTTAAGATTCTGGAAAACCAATGTGGGGCTACGCCCAGCGACCCATATCATGTCAACCTTTGTATGCTTAGCTATAGCTTGTATCCTGTAGGCATACAGCAATTTTCCAGCACCAAACCGCAACCCAAGTATTAACCAACAATTGATTAAATCCCTAGATGAGGTCGGTTAAGCTCGTCACCCGGTCCGGCATGGGGGTTCCCCCGGTTCGGCACAGGTGAATCCCCCGCCAACCCATCGCCCTGGCTCCCAACACATCCGCCGTCCAACTGTCCCCAATGTGCCAGATGGGGGGTTCGGGTTGCCCTTGGGCGTGCCAGGCGGACTGAAAAATCTCCCCCTGGGGTTTGGCGGCTCCCACCCGGCTGGAAATGGTCACGGTGCGGAACCAGGGCCTTAACCCCAACGCCTTTAGCACATCATACAAACGACCATCAAAATTAGAAATCACCCCCAGGGGAATCCCCTGCCCGTGCCAGTGCTGTAAAACCGGCAGGACATCCGGGTACAATTCCCAGGGGTCGGCGGTGGCAAAAGTTTCATAGACCTGGGGGAAAAAGGCGGCAAAATCCCCAAGTTCCGCCAATCCCCCCGCCTGGGCAAAGGTTTGCTGGGTGATCCGATACCAATAGTCATACTCCGCCTGGGGAATGTCCTCGGGGGCAACTCCGGGAAAGGCTGGGGGCGGGGCACTGGCAAAACACTGCTGGAATGCCCGTTGCAAGTCCGCTGGCGGCACGATGACCCCCACCCGCTGGGCACATGCGCTGTAGATGTCCCCCACCGAACCCCGCACGTCAAACAGGGTTCCCACCGCATCCAGGAAGATGGCTCCCGGTTGTCCCATCAGGATTCCCGCACCGTCTGCACCTGCGCCAGGGTACGCAATCGCTGGTACTGGGGTTCCGTCACCGCCGCCGGGAGGAGGGGCAAGGGGGAACGGGGCAGTACCCGGGGTAAAGGACTGCTCAAGCGTGGGGCGGGGGAGCGGCTCACCAACCGTTCAAAATCCCCGGAATAGTGGAGATGGGGACGACCCTGCCGTTGCCAAAGATTCAACACCTGTTCCACGGAAATGGTTTTGTAGCGGGCTTGATAGAGGGTTTCCACCACCGCCAGCCGCAGCCATTCCGCCGGATATTGCTCCGCCCAAGCCTGGGCAATCAACGTCGCCTGTGTCTCATCGGGTTCATAACGGTAGCGCACCAACAGGGGCACCACCTCCGCCACCACACGGGAAATGGGAGACACGGGGGAGAGCATAAATACCACATAGCCCAGTGACGGCACTATACCAAGAGAAACCGGAAATGTCCACTGTTATCAAATTGGGGTAAAATATACTCGCCCGATTTAGGACACTGTACAGGCAAATTTCATGATACCACCCCGAGGTTCATGCCTTTTTCGCCCAACCCTTGGGGCGTTCCTGCTGGCGGGGATGCTGGGGCTGGGTGGGTATCCTGCTCAAGCCAACAGCGACTACCTGGTGGTGGATGAATTTGGCAAAAGCCAGTACCGGGTGAATCCCCAGCAGATTTTCCAGGAGCAACCCCTGCCAGCGGGGCAGGTCACCTTTGACCCACAGGAACTGTTGATTGTGTTGATCAATACCCGCCGCTATTTTCGGGAACAGGAACAGCGGGATGCGGTGATCCAACGCCCAGGGGTGTTGGGGGCGCTGGGGGTAGAGGTGGCGGATGTGACCCGTACCTTGGATTTTATGATCGAGGTACTCCTGCACGACCTGACCCAAGCCCAGCCGATCCGGTTACAGAATCCCGACTTTATTCGCAGTCACTTCCGGGTCTGGGGCTGGCGGGCGCATCGTCCTGAAGGCGGCACTGTTCCCGAATTGCGGCTCACGAAATATGCCGTGTTTCGCCATGCGGGTACCCGGCAACCCCAGGGGGATTATGTCCATGCGTTGTACAGCATTAATGACGCAGAGGCGGGGTCAGAGTTTTACAAAAAATACACCAAGCAGGAGGTCTTGGCGGGTGCCTATGCCCCTGGTCAGCCCGATGCGGGGAAAGTCACACCCCTGGCTTATCTGACCCGGACGGGGCTGGAAGAGGCATTATTACAAGGTACAATTTTAATCCAATTTCCCGACCGCAGTACCAGTTATTTCAACGTGGATCGGAATAATGGCATTGCCTTTGTGCGGGGGGTTGACCCCTGGGAGCAAAAACGCTACTGGTACTTCCGGGAGGTGAATGCCATCCGGGGCTATGGCAGTGAGATTGGCAACAAAATCGCCATCCGTCCGGGGGTGACCTTCGCCGGGGATGTGTGGAATGTGGGGCTGGGGCGGATCGTCCTGCTGGAACGGGCGCCGGGGCAGTGGATGCTGGGGGCGATTGCCGATACGGGGGGTGCTTTTTTGCCCAATTTGGCGCAGTTGGATTACCTGGCGGGGATTTTCCCCAGCCGTCAGGAATTTTTTGCCTACAACCGCCGTTTACCCGAATACACCCGGACTTATATTTTAATTAAGAAGGATGAATAACTAATGAACTGCCTTGGCGGTGCATACGGTGATTGCAACGGCTCCCTCAGCCCAGTTGGTGCGCCTCTCCCCGGCGGGCAAACCGGCGGAGACCTTCAGCTTGGTCGGGGGGGGAACCTGGACGGTGGGGCGGAGTGACCGGGCGGCGATTGTCCTGAATAATCCCTGGATTTCCCGGATGCACGCCCTGATCCAACGCCTGGAAGTGGATGAATTTTATGTGATTGATTTGGGGAGTCGCAATGGCACGTTTGTGAATGGACGGCGGGTGACGGTGCCAGTCCGTCTGCACCACCGGGATGACCTGATGTTTGGGGAAACCCGTCTGCAATTTACCTATGACGGGTCACGGGTGAGTTTGCCCCTGAAACCGGAGTTGGTCGCCGAGTGGGACCGGGTCACCTCCCAGATGAAGGTGCGCTGTTTGATTACGGTGGTGGTGATGGATTTGCGGGACTTTACCCCCCTAGTGCGGCAGGTGCCGGAGGAACTTTTGGCGCAGGTGGTGGGCACCTGGTTTCGCCAGGCGGGGGATATTTTGCAACGCTACGGCTCCCGGGTAGATAAGTACATTGGCGATGCGGTGATGGCGGTCTGGCTCCACCCCCAAAACACCCCCCACCCCTACGACCTCCTGCGGATTCTCAAGGCGGTGCTGGCGATCCAAAAAACCACCGCTAATTTACATTTGCAGTACCCTTTACCCTTTCCTTTGCGGATGGGTACTGGGATCAATACGGGGTTTGCGATGGTGGGCAATACGGGCAGTGGTCACCGTCCCGAATACACGGCGATTGGGGATACGGTGAATTTGGCGTTTCAGTTGGAAGCGGCGACCCGTACCCTGGGCTTTGACCTGCTGGTGGGCGACACTACCCATAGCCATCTGGAGGCGGGCAGTTTGGCGGCTTGGCTCACCCCTGGGCAGACCACCTTGAAATATGCACCGGAGCCTCTGCCGGTTTGGGGCAGTACCTATGGGGATTTGCAGGAATTTTTGCACAGCTACGGCTTTGCCGAACCCCCCACCCAAAATCCCCTCTCTGATAGCCGTCGCTTTGTGTAGGATAAAGGGAGAGGGACTGAGTCATGGGGCAGATGGGGGGACAGGCGTGACAAAGGTACAAGACCCCTGGATCGGTCGGTTATTGGCCAAACGGTATAAGTTACAGGCCATTGTCGGTCGGGGCAGTATGGGTAAGGTGTACCAGGCGGCCGATACGGTGCTGGGCGGGGTGGCGGTGGCGGTAAAATTCCTCTCCCAAGCCCTGATGGATGAGAAGGGCAAGGAGCGGTTCGCCAGTGAGGCTCGGGCCTGCGCCCTTTTGGGGAATAAAAGCATTCACATTGTCCGGGTGATGGACTACGGGGTGGACGAGACGGAACTGCCCTTTTATGTGATGGAGTATCTGCAAGGGGAAAGCCTGCGGGAAATGATTGATGTCCAGCCCTTGACCATAGAGCAGTTTTTGCCCCTAGCGCAACAGATTGCCCGGGGTTTGCAGGCCGCCCACCAGGGGATTGAAGTGGACGGACAGATTTGGAGTGTGGTGCATCGGGATATTAAGCCCAGCAATATTTTTGTGGTCAGGGACCCGGGGCTGGGGATGCTGGCGAAAATCCTAGACTTTGGGATTGCCAAATTTGTCAATGAAAACCCGGAGAGCAACCAAACGTCCCATTTCACCGGCACCTTGGCCTACTGTTCCCCGGAGCAACTGGAAGGCCGCAGTCTGGATCAACGCTCGGACATCTATAGCCTGGGGGTGATGATGTTTGAGATGCTGACGGGGCAGGTGCCCATCCAAGCCCCCATCGAATCCATCGGTGCCTGGTACCGGGCGCACCACATGCAGGCTCCCCCCTCCCTCCAGTCCATCAACCCCAAACTGCCCCCCAACCCGGAACTGGAACGCCTGATCCAGCATTGTCTCGCCAAGGACCCCCAGGACCGCCCCGCCAACATGGGGGAAGTCATCCAGGGGTTGGACCGGGTGGAACAAAGCCTCCGCGCCAAAGTCAGCCCTACCCCCCCATCCGACCAGACCTACCATCCCCAGGTGTCCACCGGCCCCAGTTTAGAGCGCAGTGTGGATGCCTGGGATTTGCTCAGTTGGCCGCCGGATAAACCGGTTCAAAAAATTGTCTTTCCCAAGCTGATTCCCGTCGGTACCGCCCAAATCCCCAGCCTGTGGGCGATGTTACCCCAGGATGAAATTAACCAACGGGTGCTGAACCGCTGTTACAACCAATTTCTCTTCATCTCCTCCCCCCACCCAATGGTGCTGTGGATCACCGCCCTGTACCAGGTCAAACAGGACCCCCGCTGGCTCCCCTGTTACTTAGACTTGAAACGCCCAGAGGGTCAGGAACTCTGCCGCTATCTGGGGGAAATCGGTCATTACTATCTCCTGCTGTTTAGCCTGGAGGAACCGGGGAAATTTCGCCATCGCCTGGAAGTGTCCATCGCCACCGGCCAACGCCCTCTGCTTCAGGAATGGGCTGACCAAGGACAAATTTCCCGCCTCGCCGCCGCCCCAGACTTGAGTAAAGACCTGCTCCGCCGGGAATACGAACGGCTCAAACCCCAGATCATCGCCCGCCTGTCCCAACAGGTGCAAATGTCCTAAGTTTATGGCATTAAACTGCCCTGCTAAAGTGAACATAGTTGGTTTCAATGGGTTTTCATGGAAGAACTGATGACCTTGAAAAACTACCTGCTCGCAGGGGACATCACCGCAGCCCTAACCCTTGTGGATGAGATGGAAGAAATGAGCAAAGACGATAAAATTAGCACCATTGCTAGTTACGCTGTGATACTCCTATTACATCTCATCAAGCAACAAATAGAACAACATACGACTAAGTCTTGGGATGTCTCCATCCGCAATTGTGTCAGACAAATCAATCGCAAAAATAAACGCCGTAAAGCCGGGGGATATTACCTCACGAAAGAGGAACTGCTAAACATTCTTCAAGAAGTATTTAATGATGCAATCGATCAGGCATCCCTAGAGGTAGCGGATGGCAAGTATGACTACGAACAATTGTCAGCCTTAGTAGATAAAAATCTCATCATTGACCAAGCCATGAACTTAATCAACCATGCCCAGTCCCTTTGAAAAATCTCAAAAGTGTTGCACTTGCTTCTGGTCTATGGGAATAACTAGCTTACCGAGAACCAAGTACGGGGCACTGCCCTGCGACCCTTGTTTTTTTACTCACAATGCCAGTGTGATTGCCATATTTGTTGATATTCCATCTACACCTGAAACAGGCACCAACAACCCATTAACGCCACCGCCACCCCCAACCAAGCCCGCCTGCTCACCCGTTCCCCCGCCCAGTACGCTAACAGCAGGGCAAACAGGGGACTGGTACTGCTCAGGGTTTGGGCAATCCCCGCCGGTGCCCATTTCAAGGCCGTTTGTTGCAACCAAATCCCCACATAGGTACTCAAAAACGCCGTTCCCGCCAAACCCCACAGCCAACTCGGTTGCTGAACAATTGCCCGCCAACCCGGACGACACACCGGGCGAGTCACCCCCAAGCCCAGCGCCAACACCCCCGCCGACAGGCGAATCGTCGTACTCCACAGGGGCGTGACCGGAGAATCCACCAATGCCCAGCGGGACAGCACCACCCCCGCCGCCTGGGACAGGGCAAAAATTCCCCCCCACCCCAGCCCCGGCCACAGGTGAAACCGCTCCCGCACACTCACCGGGCGTTCCGTCACCACCACCGCCACCCCCGTCACCGTCAGCACCATGCCCCCCAATTGCACCAATTGAATATCTTCCCCCAGGGTCACCCAGGCCAACAGCGTCACCAACATGGGCGACAGGGTATCCATCAGGAGCGTCCGTTGCACCCCCAGGGAATTCAAAGCCGCAAAAAACGCCGTATCCCCCACCCCAATCCCCAAAATGCCACTCAACGCCAAGCCCAGCAGCGGCCACCCCCCCACCGGCGGCCACCATTCCCCCCGCCATGCCAAGGTGAGGGCAAACATCCCCAACGCCAAAATTCCCTTCAACCAATTCAACAACAGGGGCGGAAACACCTTCCCCCACCGGGCATAAATCCGGGACACCCCAGCCCACAGAAACGCCGCCCCCAGTGCCGCCCATTCCCCCCGCCAGACCACAAATGACCCCGCCGATTGCGTGATTGTAACCCTCTGTAACCCTATTGTAAACAAATGTAAATAAAGCTAGGGGCGGGCACGCCCTGGCAGTTCCTCTAACCCCTCCAAATAAGCCTCCAACCACCCCGTACCGGCAGTCATCGGCACCGAGTCCGGCAGTTCCACCACCAGCAGATAGCCCAAAAGGGTGCCCCCGCTTGCTTGATCCAACACCCGCAGAATGTCCCCCATATCCCCCTGGTGCAATTCCCCTTGGGGCGTGTACAATTCCAGGGCGGTCAAACACCCCAAAGCCGGGTTCCATTGGTGCTCCACCCCCGCCGGCCGGGTGAACAATTCCGGCGCATCCCCCGTGCCATGAATCCGCAGTAACCCCCGCCCCAACCGCCCCGCATAGTAACTCTGGTGCAGAGGAGCATAATCCCGCCAACTGGGGGGCAATCGTTCCTGGTAAGCAGTCAGGCTCGGAGCTGGTTCCCCAGGGAAAAACTCCGGCGCTCCCGCCTCTAACGGTAAAAATAATTTCACCAGGGGAAACTGCCCATAGGCACGAAATAGCTCCCCCGGACGGGTGGCCGTAACGCCTGCGACCCGTTGCAAACCCTGGGGGGTCTGGCCGTAGGTAAACGCCCAATCCAACCCATACACCGATTGCAACAGGAGTTGCCGTGACCACAATTGCCCCCCTTCCCGATAAAATTCCCCCTGGTAATCTTTGACAATGAAGGTACAGGGTTGCCAGCGATTGGTGCGACAAAATACATAAAGTTGCATCTCGCCGGGTTGGGCTTGCCAGGCCAAGAGTTCCGATAGGGGCGGCAGGGGTAACGGCGTTTGCGCCAGTTCTTGGAGTACGATTGCCAACAAGTCAGGAGGCTGGGGAAACCGCTGGCGAGTTTGGGTGAGCCATTGGCTGGTCTGCGCCGGGGTGAGGCTACCACTGCGAACGAGGGCATTCAACGCCAGGGCTACCCACCGGGGATGGGGGCTGGTCTGTACCACCTGTGTCAAACTGGCTTGGAGTTGGGGACGGGTCGCCGGATACTGCCGGATGTACAAATTACTGACTTGCAGGGCTTGGGTAATGATTTTGGTTTCGGTGGGAGTGGGATGTTGCGCCTGGGAACGTCCCAAAATGTCACGCAATGCCTGGAAGACATCGGGGTGTTGGGGTTGTTGCAAAGCGGTTGCCCACAGGAGTCGCCGCCAATGGGTTTCCCAGTCTGGCGTGAGGGGGTAACGGCGGCGGTCGTAGTGCTGGGGTTGCACGCGTTGCCGTTCCCGTGCTAGTTGCTCCTGACGGGCGGCTTGGGTGGCCAGGGGTTGGGGTTGTCCCTGGAGGGGTGGGGCGGTGGTGGCCCAAATCAGCATTGCGCCCACGCAGGTATTAAGATAAAACTTAAATACGCACATCATGGCGGGGTAAAGCGATGGATGTCCTAATTTTGTATGGTGGTTTGGCTGTTGCTTATTTAATGGTATTCCCCCTAGCAACTTATTTCTATCTCAACAAACGCTGGTATGTGGCCAGTTCCTTGGAGCGGGCGTTTATGTATTTTCTCGTATTTTTCTTTTTCCCGGGCTTACTGCTATGGGGGCCCCTGCTCAATTTTCGGAATCAGCCCCGTTCTTTGCCTTAAGGGCATGGTTACAGTAGGGGAATTACGCCCTTACTACCGCTCCAGAACATATAGCTATCCGATTGGATTAACGTTAGCGGGTACCCCTGCACATTGCGTTTTCAATTCAGTGAGAACCGCTATAGCAATCCTACTTGATTAACGAACGGAAATTCCGCAGAACCAAATACGGGGGCGGTGCCCCTGCGACCCATTTTTAGAAGTGCCCTTTAGGTACAGTCTTTTAAGTGCTTATGGGATACAGTTGAACCCCACTTGCCGTGAGTCAATTATTCTGAGCCTTGAGAATGATGGAGGCTTTTTGTATCCTTTAATTGATAAATAGACTGTATGTGATAAAGGCTTATGGCTACACCACATTTTACTAGCGAAGAACTGCATTGTTTAACTATTTGGGAGCCGTTCTCCCAATGCCTGGGTTGGTAATCGAGTGAATTTTGAGGAATGCTCTGCCCGACTGTGATAGAACGCACAGGTCAATGTGAACTGACCTCACCCCCTGTCTGGGAACCTGAAGTATAGAATAAGGGCAAGTTATCAAGGAACAGCGAACGATGAAGGGCAAGCATTTTGTAGGGTGGGCGTTGGCGGCGAGTGTTTTAGTGGGGGTGCCGGTGGGCATATATCCGTCCCAACCCGTGTTGGCACAATCATTTGCACTGCAAGAAGCTGACCGGCTAAATGAATTGGGAATGGAACAATATCGAAAAGCTCAATATGCTCAAGCTCTGGAGTCATTTCAGCGCAGTTTGGCGATAAGGGAACAAGCCCTGGGTGCCAACCACCCGGATGTAGCTACTGCCCTCAACAACTTGGCGTTTTTGTATGAAGCCCAAGGGCAATACAGTAAGGCGGAACCGTTGTACCAGCGCAGTTTGGCGATTTTGGAACAAGCCCTGGGTGCCAACCACCCGGATGTGGCTGTGTCCCTCCACAACTTGGCGGGGTTGTATCGCTCCCAAGGGCAATACAGTAAGGCGGAACCGTTGTACCAGCGCAGTTTGGCGATCAGGGAACAAGCCCTGGGTGCCAACCACCCGGATGTGGCTGTGTCCCTCAACAACTTGGCGGTGTTGTATCGCTCCCAAGGGCAATACAGTAAGGCGGAACCGTTGGTCCAGCGCAGTTTGGCGATTTGGGAACAAGCCCTGGGTGCCAACCACCCGGATGTAGCTACTGCCCTCAACAACTTGGCGGGGTTGTATGAAGCCCAAGGGCAATACAGTAAGGCGGAACCGTTGTACCAGCGCAGTTTGGCGATTTGGGAACAAGCCCTGGGTGCCAACCACCCCAATGTAGCTACTGCCCTCAACAACTTGGCGGGGTTGTATCGCTCCCAAGGGCAATACAGTAAGGCGGAACCGTTGTACCAGCGCAGTTTGGCGATTTTGGAACAAGCCCTGGGTGCCAACCACCCCAATGTAGCTACTGCCCTCAACAACTTGGCGGGGTTGTATCGCTCCCAAGGGCAATACAGTAAGGCGGAACCGTTGTACCAGCGCAGTTTGGCGATTTGGGAACAAGCCCTGGGTGCCAACCACCCGGATGTGGCATCATCCCTCAACAACTTGGCGGTGTTGTATGAAGCCCAAGGGCAATACAGTAAGGCGGAACCGTTGTACCAGCGCAGTTTGGCGATCAGGGAACAAGCCCTGGGTGCCAACCACCCGGATGTGGCTGCGTCCCTCAACAACTTGGCGGCGTTGTATCGCTCCCAAGGGCAATACAGTAAGGCGGAACCGTTGTACCAGCGCAGTTTAGCGATTTTGGAACAAGCCCTGGGTGCCAACCACCCCAATGTAGCTACTGCCCTCAACAACTTGGCGAATTTGTACCAACGGCAAGGGCAATACAGTAAGGCGGAACCGTTGGTCCAGCGCAGTTTGGCGATTTGGGAACAAGCCCTGGGTGCCAACCACCCGGATGTGGCTGTGTCCCTCAACAACTTGGCGGTGTTGTATGAAGCCCAAGGGCAATACAGTAAGGCGGAACCGTTGTACCAGCGCAGTTTGGCGATTTGGGAACAAGCCCTGGGTGCCAACCACCCGGATGTGGCTAGGTCCCTCAACAACTTGGCGGGGTTGTATTGGAGCCAAAATCAAACAGAACCAGCCTTGATCCGTTTGGCACGGGCGTTAGACATTGAAGAAACCAACCTGGCACAAAACTTGGTCATCGGCTCGGAAGAGGACAAACGTGCGTACCTCAAGACCTTTTCTGGCTCAACTCATGCAGCCATTTCGTTTCACCTGCAATTTGCTCCCACCAACCCCCAAGCGGCTCGTCTGGCTCTGACCACGATTCTGCGCCGCAAAGGACGGGTACTCGATGCCCTCAGCCAAAACTTGAATCGCTTGCGCCAACAACTCAGCCCTGCTGACCAGGAACGGCTCACCCGCCTGTCCGCCCTGCGCACTCAAGTCGCTCAAATCGCCTTCAACCCCAACCCCACCGACCAGCAACGTCAGCAATTGCAACTTTTGAACACCCAAGCGGAACAAATTGAAGCGGAACTCAACCGGAGCAGTAGCGCCTTTGCCCAAACCACTCAAAAAGTCACCCTGGAAGCCGTTCAAAAAGCCATCCCTGCCAATGCCGCTTTGGTCGAGTTTATCGAGTACCAACCCTTCAATCCCAAAGCACCCCAAGGTCAACGTTGGGGTTCCCCCCGCTATGCGGTCTATGTTCTCACCGCTACGGGTGAACCCCGGTTTGCGGATTTAGGCAGTGCCAGTGAGATAGATGCCTTGGTGAGCCAGTACTACAATGTGATCCGTGATCCTAGGCTTCCCCGTGAGCCATTGCGGAATCTTGATGCCAAAATCATGGCACCCGTGCGGCAATGGGTGGGTAACAATGTTAACCATCTGCTTATCGCCCCCGACGGTCAACTCAACCTGGTGTCCTTCGCCGCCTTAGTGGACGAAAAAAACCGATACCTCGTTGAAAACTATTTAATTACCTACCTGACTTCCGGGCGGGATTTACTGCGCTTGCAGAGTACCGCTCCCAAAGCCAATCCCCCCTTGATTGTCGCCGATCCCGTTTTTGACAAACCCGGCAGTAATCCAGTGCAAATTGCCAGTGCCGACCGAGGTAATTTACGTTCTGTTGATTTGACTACCTTGAAATTTGGTGCCTTACCTGGCACCGCTATTGAAGGGGAAACCATTACCAAGTTACTTCCTAATAGCCGGTTGTTTACCCAAGCCCAGGCAACAGAAGCGGTAGTAAAAACCAGTAGCAACCCCCGGATATTGCACCTGGCGACCCACGGCTTTTTCCTCAAATCTGCCCCCACCACCCAAGCCAAGGATGGCAGTCGGAATTTACCGAATGAGAACCCACTGTTGCGCTCCGGGTTAGCCTTTTCCGGGTTCAACGTGCGGCAGGGGGGCGGAGACGACGGGGTGTTGACCGCTTTAGAAATCACCGGCATGGACTTGCGGGGCACCCAGTTGGTTGTGTTATCCGCCTGTGAGACGGGATTGGGGGATGTGCAGAGTGGGGAAGGGGTGTACGGATTGCGGCGGGCGTTTACATTAGCAGGGGCGCAGTCCCAAGTGATGACCCTGTGGCGGGTGGATGACGAAGCGACCAAAGACTTGATGGTGAACTATTACCAGCGGCTGAGCAAAGGGGAAGGCAGGGGGGAAGCCCTGCGGCAAGCCCAATTGACCATGCTGAGAAGCCCGAATTATGCCCATCCCAAATACTGGTCAGGGATGATTCCCGTCGGAGATTGGCGGGGGATGAGTCCTTAGTCAAATTTTGAGAATGCTAATTGGGCGGCACTCAGCTCAGTGTCAAAGGGGAGCTTATCCTGGCAATATGTCCGTGGTGAAGGCACAAAGTAACCCTAACTGAGTCCAGAACATGAGTTGCATGCGGGACACTGCCCCTGTATAATGAAAGATTTTTTGTGGAAATCAAACCTTTTTACACCAAAGGAATGCAAAATTTAAGAGTACCTAAAAAGTGTCTTTTTCTATGTAGAATAACCATATCTAAAATCGTGGAATCCTAAACAAAGCTACTGAGCGTTGTGCCCCTAGAAGGATGTGCTATTCTGAGGATTAGGCGTGAGCGCCGCGGTGGATCGGGAAATTACGGCCCTGGGCATCGAACACGACGAACAGGGCAACCGCGCCAAAGCCTATTTGTATTGCTTAGAAACCCGCTGCCCCCATACCGGCTGGATGGTGCCCCTCGCCCCCAGTTGGATTGTTTCTAAACAAAGAAACGTCATCGCCAAGTTAATTCCCAATTACGAACAAAAACGTTTTGAAATTGAAGAAGTGGATAGCGATGAAGTGATGGCGCACCTGCGGGATTTGGTGCCGGATTATCACCATCGCCGGGAAGATTTAATGGTGTTTTGTCAATACATTACTCAGAAACGAAAACAGCGCTTTCCCGAAGAGGCTTCAGCCGCTGGGATATTGCTTGCCCTCATTAGAAATGAACGCTTGGGGTAAAGAGTTCACTTCTGAATAGGGAGAATGCGCACCCTAGAGTTGAGATAATCTATGCTCATCAAAGCACCACTTTCCAAGTAGTCCTGAAATTCTCGCAATGCTTCTATCACCACAGTGCCTATTTTGTTTGGCAATAGGTCTTGGGTTCTCAGTTGAATAACACTAGGGGCATTTGCTTGAGTTGCTGCTAAGATTGCTCCAAAATCCAGATCATTGGTAAAAACTACATACCCCTGCTCTTTTGCCCATTGCAAAATTGTGGAATCACTTGCCCTTGGATCTCCTACACTTGACCAATGTAGAGCCTCTATGTTCTGGTCAGCAAACATTTGAATCCAATCAGGGGATAAGTTCATATCCACTAAAATTTTCATCGTACAATGAGAGGCAATTCTACTTCCTCAGCCCGCCATGCCGCATAAGCCAAAGCTTCATAAATATCCTCCAATTCCAAATAAGGATAGGCTTTTAAGATGTCCTCTGGAGAATGCCCTGCCGCTATCAGCCCGACAATTGTTCCAACCGTAACCCGTAAGCCTCTAATACAGGGCTTACCACCCATCACGGCTGGGTCGAAGGTAATTCGGGATAAGTGGACTGGATACATTTGCTTTGCGTGCTGTCTTTGTTTAATATACTAGAAACTCAAAGTGCCAAAAAGTTTCCTTTGATAATCCTTAGCTTTTGGGCAAATTATTCCAGTTATAATACAGTTAACTGATTAATGGGAATGTTGCTATGCCAGAACTTGGTCTAAATGAAGCTCAACTGAAAGAGTTATCGCTAATTTTCCCTGATCTATAGCCATGTCCAGCACTGCTTTTCTGCACCGTTTCAGTTCCCGCCAACAACGCCTCAGTCATGTCTTTCTCAAAGACCGTTTGGCAAAGGCACGAACCTATAAGCGCATTGCCGGTTATTTTCGCTCTTCCATTTTTGAATTAGTTACTGAAGAAATTGCTCATCTGGAACAGGTGCAAATTGTCTGTAACAGTGACTTAGACCCCCACGATATTGCCATTGGTAAGGCTTCTCGACAAACCCGTGAAATGGCACTCAAAGAAAAATGGAACCAAGAAACCGGAGAATTAATCACCAGCCTGTTGCAACGTCCCCGCTACCGTCAACTCTATGAGATTCTCAAAAGCGGCAAAGTCGAAGTGCGAGTGGTTTCAGCCGTAGATGCCCCCTTTCTCCACGGCAAAGCAGGTGTGATTGAGGCGAGGGACGGCACCAAATCCGCTTTTATCGGTAGCCTCAACGAAACCCGACAGGGATGGCAAGAACACTATGAAATTGTCTGGGAAGACCAGTCGCCGGAGGGGGTCGCTTGGGTGGAGGCAGAGTTTCAGTATCTGTGGGAACGGAGTGTTCCTCTGCCTGAAGCGATTGTGGAAGAGGTAGGGCGACTCTCCCGCAAAGTGGAGGTATCTCTGGGAGATTTACAGCCCCTTGATGTTCCCAGAGCCGCAATGGTAGAAGCACCTCTCTATCGTCGGGGTGAAGTTCTTAAACCGTGGCAACAATCGTTTGTGGAAATGTTCCTCGAACACCGAGAGTTGTATGGTGTAGTGCGACTCATTCTGGCAGATGAGGTGGGGCTGGGTAAAACCTTGTCTTTAGGGGTTGCGGCCATGGTGGCGTGCCTTTTGGCAGATGGCCCGGCTCTGATTCTTTGTCCGGCTACCCTCTGTCAGCAGTGGCAAGTGGAACTTAAAGATAAGCTGGGCATTCCCTCGGCTGTTTGGCTTTCTAACCGCAAGGTATGGCAAGATGCCAACGGTCATATTATTAAAACCAAGGGAGCTGAAGATATTGGCCGTTGCCCCTATCAAATCGGCATTGTTTCCACAGGTTTGATCGTTCACAACGCCCCCGAAGCCCAATTCCTTTTGGAGCGACGCTTTGGGACTATTGTGTTGGATGAAGCTCATCGTGCTCGTTGTAGTCGCGGAGTCACGGTAAAAGAGCCGCAACCCAACAACCTTTTGAAGTTTATGGATAGAGCGGCCACCCAGTCCAAGCACGTCCTTTTGGGTACAGCTACCCCCATCCAAACCCATGTTGAGGAACTGTGGGATCTGCTGGGAGTGCTCAACAGCGGTGCCGAGCATGTGTTGGGACGACGGCATCAGCAGTTGTGGCAGCAGACGCAAAGGATCCTGCCCATCTTGACAGGACAACAAGCAGTTACCGATGAATACTTTGCCTGGAACTTGCTCCGCAATCCCCTGCCGCCGTCCGTTGATGATCCCCTGTTTGACCACATCCGCAGTGACCTGAAACTCTCAAACAATCAATTCTTTACAGATAAACCCCTAACAGAATTAGAAGACTTTACCCGTCAAGAACTGCAAGATGCCTTAGCAGAGCGTCGGCAAGGACTGAGTTTTTTCCAACGACATAACCCCATTCTTCGCCATACCGTACTGCGTAAACGTGCCACGCTGGAGGAATTGGGTTTGCTGGAGCGGATTGCGGTTGACATCTGGCCGAGCGAGGGAGAACAATTGCCCATGTTCTCTGGACTAGGATTGCTCACCTCTCCTGAATTTGATGTCGCCTATGAAGCCGCCCAAGATTTTGCCACAGCCTTGCGCCAGCGTACCCAATCTGCTGGGTTTATGAAAACCATGATGCAAAGCCGGATTTGCTCCAGTATTGCCAGCGGCCTATCTACGGCTCAGAGACTGCTGGAAAAACGGCATTTTTTTGAGGAGGAAGAAGAAGATACCTGGTTGTTAGACAATCGCCCAGAGATTTTGGAGGCAGAATGCACCCATTTGGAACGCATTGTTAACACTTTGAGCCAAAAAAACACCGATCCCAAACTCGATGCCGTCCTCTATTTTCTCCAAGAACGGCACTGGTTGAATTTAGGGTGCATTATTTTCAGTCAGTATTTTGACACTGCCCATTGGGTCGCAACTAGCCTGACCGAGCGTCTGCCCCAGGAAAGTGTCGCCCTCTATGCCGGTGTTGGCAAATCCGGTTTGTTTTTTGCGGGGGAATGGCGTAGTGTCGAGCGAGAAGACATCAAAAAAGCCGTGCGCGAGCGCACCATTCGGTTGGTGGTCGCCACCGATGCCGCCTGTGAAGGGCTGAACCTGCAAACCTTGGGTACGTTGATCAATGTCGATCTGCCCTGGAACCCCTCCCGCCTGGAGCAACGCATCGGACGGATCAAGCGCTTTGGACAAACCCGTGAGCGGGTGGATATGCTCAACCTCGTGTACCACGGCACCCGCGACGAAAAGGTATATGAGGTGCTTTCCCAGCGGATGAAAGACCGTTACGACTTGTTTGGTTCCCTACCCGATACCATCGAAGATGAATGGATTGAAGATATTGAAACCCTAGAGACTAAATTACAAGAGTTTACAGAACGAAAGAAGCGTGCCAATGCTTTCGATTTGCGCTATGCCAGCACCGTAGAACCCAAAGGTTCCAAATGGGAAACCTGCGAAAAGGTATTGTCCCGCCGAGATATTGTGGAACGGCTGTCGGAGGGATGGTAACCCTTCCTAGGAAATGTTGATCTTTTACTTAGAGGTTTGGCTGAGGGTAGCGATGAGATTTTCTAATCAGACCGGGTATTTATAGCTAGGTAGGTTAAGGTTGTCGCCTTAAAATTCATGGCTACGCCACGCAAGCTATGGGAAACCAATGTGGGGCTACGCCCAGCGACCCATATCATGTCAACCTTTGTATGCTTAGCTATACCCCTCCGGGTCATCCAGGAAATTAGTGGGCACCGCAGTCTGGATGTCCTGCAAGGCTACCTGGAAGTCCAGCCCCACCACCTCCACCAGGCCATCCGCCAGCTCGACTTCCCTAACTATGAATCCTCATCAGTTAGGAACTCTGGTTTCAAAACTTGCCGACAACAGAGATTGCCTCAACCCAGCAGATGCTCCAACTCCTCCAGGGCAGAGATGTCAATAATCGCCTCAGCAATTTCCCCCAGTTGGTCTAACGATAGCTGTGCCAGTTTGGTGTTTAGATCATCGGGTACTCTGCCAAACTTGCGGGCGATTTGCTTGGTTATTACATTTCTTAACACCAAACAACCCCTCTGTTCTCCCTCTTGCTTGGCTTCTTGATACACCTTCGTCTGCCGTAAATCTCCCAAGGTAAACATCCGCTCTATCTCCTCTCGGCTCAAGGTCTTTAACTTGTAAATCAATATCGTCTCCACAAATTCTAGCAAACCATCCACCCCCCAATCCTGCACCGGGCGGTACTGTTGCAAAAATAGAAATATCTCGCTAAATAACTGGCTGTAAAATTCATGCACCTTTTGGAACTGCACTTCCACAAACCAGATAGTTTTATCCTCACTTTGGGGCAGGAATACGCCATCAAAGCGAAAGGCTTTTTCCTTCACTTCTACCGAGGTAAATTGATAACTGGCGATGCTAGCAGGGTCTTCACCCAATAGCTCCAATGGCTAACGCCACGCTCCGCTATCAATAGGGTAGGAAAGGTCTGGAACAGTTGATAGAAAATCGTGTCGGTACGCAACGGATTTGTTTAAGTTGTTAGGTTTAATCCCCAAAGTCAATGCCTGCATAAATTTCAGCAATAGGAATGTCCAGATTGATGCTCTGTAGTTGAATGGTTTCCCCGGTGGTGTAGGTCTGCAGGAGCCATAGTTTGCTATTGTAACGGCGAAAGACTTCTATTCGTTGTGCCGATTGACTGATGAGAACATATTCTTGCAACGATTCAATGGTTTGATAGTGGGCAAATTTCACACCCCGGTCCCGTGCTTCTGTGGATTCCGATAGTACTTCCATAATCAGGCAAGGATAGCTTTTGTAATTTCTATGCAGGCAGTCCCGCTCGTCGCAGGTAATTAACAGGTCGGGATAGTAATAGATGTTTTCAGTTATGTTAACCCGCATATCTGAGGAAAAAGGGTAACATGTACCGCCTCGCAGTTTCGGGACAAGGAAGGCGGTGCAGTTATCGGTGATAATGATGTGATTTTCGGTGGCTCCCGCCATGGCATAAATTCTGCCGTCTTCGTATTCATGTTTCTCTTCCTGTTGCTCCTCCCATGCCAAGTATTCGGCGGTGGAAAGATGTTGGGTGAGTACTTCCTGCATGGATATTTATTAATCCCAGCCAAATATACATTGACAAGTTAGCATATTTTCTGCCCCGTTCACCGGGATTACTTGATTGAGACACATATATCCGTTCAGGATAAATGATGAAAAAATGGCTTCAGTTCACCCCCACCTGCGTCGGGACAACATTTTTTTACGACTTCTGGTTCTGTTGTGAAGTTTACCTTCTAAGACCTCTTCCAGGTAATGCCTGCTTCTAAGAACAAGTCTTGGTAAATTACATCATAATTCATGTCAATATGGGTTACAGTCTTTTTGTTGATTACAGGGTACAACTTGAATCCTTCCCATCAGTGTATGGACAAGTCCCCTATACCCCAAAATCCCTGATTCTAAAATTAGTTAAGATCGCTATCGTTAACAGATGAAAGTAACCCCTGTGGGAGTTCAGCCATGACGATTGCAACGGCTCACCCCAACCTCACCCTCCCCGACCACACGCAGTTACCGGAGAGCGATGGTACCTTTGTGAAAAATTTTCAGGAACACCCCCAGAGTTTGCTCTTGACGGATTCCATTTATCCGGTTTTGGACAGTCTGCACCCGGATGGACAGTATGCGATTGGGCAGGATTGCGGCATCTATTGGCGGCTGGTAGAACCGCCGGAGCGGGGAGCGGAAGCCCCAGACTGGTTTTATGTCCCCCATGTGCCCCCCCTGTTGGACGGTAAACGGCGGCGTTCCTATGTGCTGTGGCAGGAAGTGGTTGCCCCCTTGATTGTGATTGAATTTGTGTCTGGGGATGGCACGGCGGAGCGGGATACAGCCCCCCCTTGGGAGCGGGAAAACGGTAAACCGGGTAAATTCTGGGTGTACGAGCAGGCGATTCGGGTGCCATTTTACGCCATTTATGAAGTGGACAAAGCCTCGGTTGAGGTGTACGAATTGGTGGGGAATCGTTACCAGCGGTGTGAGCCAAACCAACGGGGGCATTTTCCCATTGAGCCGTTGGGTGTGGAGCTAGGGATTTGGCAGGGTACTTATTTGCATCAATCATTGCCCTGGTTACGGTGGTGGGATCAGGACGGGAATTTATTGCTCACTGGGGATGAACGGGCGGAGCAGGAAAAACAACGGGCAGAACGTTTGGCGGCGAAGCTGAGAGACCTGGGGGTTGACCCGGATGAGTACTCGTGACGCACCCCTAACTTGCGGCTAGGAACTTGAATTGTGCATAACAATGCGGGGAGGCGCACCCCCCATAACGAGAGCAATCCCACTGGGTTAACGTTAGCTGGCGTGCCGGAGGCATACAAAAATTTCCCAGAACTAAGTACGGGGGCGGTGTCCCTGCGACCCCTGTTCCATTCTCATTTAGGATTGTTATAGAGGTACCCAGAATACATTGGTTGCCCCGGAATAAAATGGTATTTTAATTTACAGTCTTTTGTGTGGATATGAAATACATTTGCACCCCACTGATTGCAGGTTAATCATGTTGAGCCATTGGGATAATCAAGGTTTGTTGTATCCTTTAATTATAATTAATAAATAGACTGCAGATGCTTCATGCAATAATGCGCCTATGTATGTATATTGTCCACGGTGGGTTCAAGACGACAGCGCCGCATACAACGCAGAGAAACACTTAAGCAGGTTGATCACTCGCCTGGAGAGGGGAGATCGCATCCTGTTAAGTCAGTTATTTGACATCCGCTATCCCTATTGGAAGCGCAACCTCCTCAAAAATCTTCGTTTGTTGGGTCAGTTGCGCTATCTCGGAGAGGTACCGGTTTTGGTCTTGTTTGCACTCTGGCTAAGAGGTAGTCATGAGTACCACTACTTCCTCGAGCAACGGCAGAATCTTGATTATCAACAGCGGGTGGAAGACTTGGTGCCCGATGATGAGTTACAGGTTTGGTTGGCACAACGGCAACAAGAACATTCGCAAAACCTACTACCTGCTCTGCCGGAAGCACTTTTTGCATGGACGCAGTTTTTGAATGCCTCCCATCCCAAAGAGCGGCTGGTGTTGGAAAGCGGGGAATGGGTTCGGCAAGGACAGGCGCTGACGGTGGTGCAACGGCGTCAGGCTTATCAGGCGGTGATACAGTTGGTTGACGATGAGGAGGGTAGGTTGTACCAGCAACTCCCCAGATTTTATCAAGGGGCGGAACTCAGATGTTGGCAGGAGGGGTCGCTCCATCTAGCGGTCAGTTTGGTGCAGGTGCGTGAGTACCAGGGGAAACGGTTTCCGTTCCTCATTGGAATTTATGACCACGCTCCAGAACAAAAGGAACGATTTGCTTTGGGACGCCAAACTCGTCTATTTGGGATCGGAGCCGACCAGCCCGATATACTTCGACATCCTCAACCGTTGGAAGTGTGGAAACAGTATAGCTACCGTGCCTACCCAGATTACATGGTGGCGGATGAGACCATTTGGTTGGAGATGCAAGAGACTAAGGAGGGAAACTTAGCTTTGTCTATGGAGGAGGAAGCAGTCCTCCAGAGCCGCTCCATGCCCTTGCTCATTAACGGGCGGGCTGGTAGCGGTAAATCCCTGATGTTGTACTATTGCTTTGCCGAATATTGCAGTCACTACCTGAAAACTGCAAGACAGGAATCGCCCCAGTACTACCCTCTGTTTTTGACCTACAGCCCGGCTTTAGTCCAACAAGCCTGGGAGAAGGTGAGTGTAATTTTGCGCGTCAGCCACCGCTATCGTCAAGATGAACGTAGTTTCTCACCAGCAGAGATTCAGCAGTGTCGCGCTTTTTTCAGCACGTTTCAGGATTATCTGTTCAGGTGTCTCCCGACCGAGCGGCAAGAGCACTATCAACCGGATAAGTATGTCAATTTTTACCAATTTCAGAGCTGGTACCGCGGTCGCCGTGATGTAGAACTCGCTTGGCATACCCTACGCACGTTGATCAAAGGTTATGAGGTCAGCGATTATCTGGACCCCGATAGCTACCGGGAATTGCCCGAAGCGGATCGCAGTGTCGATATAGCCGTTTTCGACCAAATTTACAGCGAATTGTGGCCAGGTTATCTGGAACGAACTACCCACGCGGGTTATTGGGATGACCAAGATTTGGTTAGAGATGTGCTGAAAAATGGCACAATCAACCCGATTCATCCGGTCATTTTTTGTGACGAAGTTCAAGACTTTACTCAGATTGAACTGAATGTCATTTTTTGCCTATCTCCCTGGGGAAAATACAAACTAGACTGGATAATCGAGCGGTTGCCTTATGCGTTTGCTGGAGACCCTTTGCAAACGATTAATCCTACAGGCTTCCGTTGGGCCGCTCTAAAAAAATATCTCCATGAGCATATTCGTGCGTATTTACCACAAGACCACCGCTTTGAGATTCAAAGCCCCCAGGAGTTAAAAAATAACTATCGCTCTAGCCCGCAGATTACTCGTTTCAGTAATGTGGTTAACCTCTGGCGACGTATTCTCAGCAACAATCGGGAAATCACTCCACAACTGCCTTGGCGTCCGCAAGAACAGGGCAGGTCAGTACAAAAATTGGTACTGGATGGGCAGGGCCAAAACTTAACTGATGGGGAACTGAAAAATATGCTCAGCACAAGCACTGGTACGGTGTGTATTCTACCCTGTTGTGTGGGAGAGGAGCTGAGTTATGTGGCACAAGACCCAAAACTTCAGAAAATATTTGCTGAAGAATTGGCACAGAATCTGAAGCCAGCACAGCTACAGACCGTTACGGCTGTCAAGGGGATGGAGTTCAAAAAAATAATCCTCTACAAGTTTGGGGACTATTATCAGCAGAATTTCAAAAAACAGCTTAAGCATTATGCGCAAGGGACTGAAAACCAGGTGTCCCTGCAATTACAGTATTTTCTTAACCAGTTGTATGTTGGGATTACGCGTCCTATAGAAGCTTTGGCGATTATGGATACCTCTTGTGGTTGGCAAAAGTTCTGGGAGCCGAATTTGGCAACCGACTTTTGGCTCAATCATCCTTCTCTGAAACAGGATCAATCCCAATGGCAAACCCATCCCCCTAGATTGAATAGCACCACCGAAAGCATAGGAGGTATCCAGTATTGGACAGATACGAACCTGCAAGAGGTACTGAGTTTGGCTCTGGAGTTCCTCAAGCGTGGTGTGGCGGAGGAAAACCTGAATTTTTTGGCAGATGCACGCATATTTGCACGGCAGGCAGAGGATGGGTGCTTGGAACAAGAATGTCAGGCTTGGCTCCTCAAGTTCCAGCGGGACTATATATCGGCAGGACATCAGTTCTTAAAGTTAGAGAAGTCAGCTCTGCCCGATAAAAATCCTAAGCGAGAAGCTTGGGAGTGCTTCTGGAGAGCAAAAGCTTGGTCGGAGCTACAACAGTACCGTGAAACTTTTGATGGTTGCCCAGACATTCCTGACTATAGTCCCTTAGTGGGGCTGATGTTGGACATCCGCAATAAAGTTACCAAGCCATCACGCTTTGACAAACTGGTACGGGTACGAGATTGGTTGTGTGTTGAAGTCAGTCCCCAAAATGCAGATGTCACCTGGAAAACCTGTGTGCAGGAATTTTTGACAGAGTTCCAGCGCGTGTTGAATGATTTGGAGGCTCACTGTCCTGAGGAAGAGGCACGCAAGCGATTGTTGCAGGAGACTTATGAGGCTTGGGTGGGACATCTGGCTTTTCTCGGCCAGCAACAACCGTTTGTGGAGCAGTTTCACATGCTTTTGGGCACTTGTCATTTTCACCAAGGGAAATTTGCTGACGCAGTGAAGGCTTGGGAGCACATCGGCAGAACAGAGCATTCCTACTACTACCGAAGTAAGATTCACTTGGAAACTCTACCTGGAAAGGTAAAATGGTTGGCTAAGGATCGCCAAGATGCGGAGGTAGTGCGGTTATGGCAGGAGGCAGGACAGCCCCTGACAGAAGCGTGGGAGGAGTACAGCAATGTTGTGCTTACAAGTCTGGAGCATTTACGCCAATGGTCATTGTTGATGCGCATTTTGATCCAGCGCCGCAATTGGGGGCGACTTTGGACAACCGTGCAACGGCATCCGCGAGCATGGCAACGTGGCCATGATTACGAGCTGGTAGCCGCCTTGGCACGGGATATTGAAACAAATTGGGAGGAACTAAAGCAAGAGTCTCCAGATTTGCTAGATTTTCTACAGGCAGTTCTAGCCAGTGTGCAGGTAGAACAAGCTTGGTGGCTACAACGCCTGGAAGTGGGCTTAGCCTATGAGCATCTCGGCCACCATCGCAATAGCCTGATGTTTTATGAACGCTTTATTGAATCTAAAACTGGCATAATTACAGAACAGGAACGTGCCCAAATGCGGCAACGCTGGTTGTTTGTCCACAAAAAATATCAGGCTTTCCTTGAAGCGCAGGGACGCAGTACCCAGTTAGAACAAGAGAAAAAAAAGTTTCAGCGCAGGGAAACCGACTGGAAGGCGCAAGTACCGGTGGAGGAACCTGAACTAGCACAATGGGAGCCTTGGACATTAGACTTCGTTGAGCATCCCAGTCCTGTGCAAAATTGGGTACTCGAGCAGGTGCAAACTGCAACCCCAACCCAACTACTCAAAGAAGAAATTCGCCAGGCACTTGAACGGCTCAACGAAACAAAATTGCAACGAATTCACAGAATCATACAGGATTTCCATAGTTAAAAGGCTAACAGTAGGTTTTTATAATGATAAGGCTCCCAACAGGAAAATCATCAGATAAACCCTATGGAAACCAAAACGATAACAATTCGCGTTAATGCTGAGGTCGCCCGCATTTTTGAGACGGCATCTGAGGAGGAACGTCGCAAGTTAGAAGCATTACTCAGCCTCAAACTTGGGGATGTGACTCGACGCAAAAAAACTTTGGAAGCAGTGATGCATGATATTAGTCAAAATGCTCAAACACGAGGGTTAACCCCAGAAATTTTGAACTCCATTTTAGCGGAAGAATGAAGTGCGCTACAGTCTTTTAAGTAGTTATGGGATACAGTTGAACCCCACAAGTAACAAGGCGATGAAAACCCCGCCGGGGTACTGCCCTGCGACTCTTGATTTTCTAGGATGATTCTTCGTATTTTCAGTCTAAAATTTAGCCAGAATTCAAGCGTGATTGCCGTTTTTAGCCTGCAACGAGCGAGACTTAAAATTATAAAACCACCCCATCGGGAGGGGGCAAGGATGGGCAATACAAACAGGGAATGCCCTAACGGTCAACGCACATAGCGTAAACTTTCGGTTTGGCGGGTGAATAAATCCGTGAAGATGCTGAGTACCGTACGGTTGCGGGTGCGGATATTCGCTGTCACACTCATCCCCGACTGTAGGGGCACCACCCGGTCTTTTACCCGCATGGTTTGGGATGATAATTCAATCCGAGCCGGAAATCGGAAAAAATTGTAGGTTTGGTCAGGGGGTAAGGCATCAGAACCAATGCGGACTAATTTCCCTTTCACATCCCCAAATTCACTAAACGGAAAGGAATCAATCCGCACATCCGCTTCCATTCCCGGCTCTACAAAACCAATATCCCGATTGGTAATAAAGACTTCCGCCACCAAATAGTTGGTTGGCACAATTTTCACAATGGGACGGGTATCATTCACGTTGGCGACAAATCCGGGGGTATGCGCCTGCAATTCAAAAATAATTCCTGTCTCCGGGGCCCGCACTTCTTGATATTGCCTTGCCACTTCCGCTTGTTCCAGTTGACGGGTTAGTTCAGAAATGCGCCGTTCATTTTCGTTGATCCGCAACAGCAAATCCCGCCGGGTGGTGGCGATGGTATTATTCATTTCTTCCGTGGCTTGGCGGATGCTACTTTCCAAACGGGGTTTTTCTTCCTGGAGACGTTTAATTTCCCCTTCCTGCCGAAGCACTTCCTGTTGCAAACGGACGTACTGTACCCGGGCCAAACCCCCCTCTTCCATCAGAGATTTCAAGTCCTTCAGCAGTTCCTGATTCAGGGCCAGGACTTCCTGATTGCTGGCGAGGAGAATGTCATTTTGCCGCAGTTGATCCTGGAACTGACGGATGCGCTCTTTCGCCGCCGTGACCCGACTGGCAAATTCCCGGTGACTTTCGCTCAAGGTGGCCTGCTGTTCGGGACTCAATTCGGCAACCTGGAGGGTGCCATTCAGCAAGGCCCGATTGATACGATTTTCCGCAAGCAACGTGTCCCGCACCCGCCGACTCGCTTCCAGTTCCGCCTGATTCACCCGGGGGTCAAGGGTAAACAGCACCTGCCCTTTGTCAACCCGCTGACCCTCTTTCACATAAACATCCCGCACCACACCGGTGAGGGGCACCCGCACCTCCTTGACCTGCCCCGCTGGTTCCAAATCCCCCTGGGCCTGTACCGCCTGTTCGAGAGGGGCATAGGCCGCCCACGTAATCAACCCCGCCGCACTCGCCACCAAGGACCACAAAATCACATGGGACCAAAGACCGGTTTGCCGCAAAACCACCGGTTGATCAAATTCCGGCTTGGCGGGAGGGTTGGAAACCGAAGGGGTGATCTGCGGATTCGTGGCCATAAATATCCCCTACATTTGTTTTTGATACAGCGAGTAATAGCGGCCTTTCAATTTTAACAGTTGGTCGTGGGTGCCATCCTCCACAATTCTACCCTGATCCATCAGAATAATCCGGTCGGCTTGACGGATGGTGCTGAGGCGATGGGTGACAAACAGGACGGTACGCCCCTGTAATGCCTTGGCTAAATTCCGACACACCTGAAATTCCGTATCGTAATCCAGGGCACTGGTGGCCTCATCCAAAATCAGTAAACGGGGGTGTTGCACCAAGACCCGGGCGAGGGCAATCCGTTGCCGCTGGCCCCCCGACAGGGCGCTCCCCCGTTCCCCAACCCGGGTATTGTACCCCTGGGGCAAACCCATAATAAAATCATGGGCACAGGCGATTTTGGCCGCTTCAATAATCTCCTCTACCGCAATATCCGGGCTGGCTTGGGCGATATTGTCCTGCACGGTGCCATCAAATAAAAGCGGTTCCTGGAGTACCATGCCAATCTGTTGCCGCAGGGAATATAAATCCACCTTGCCAATGTCGTAATTATCAATAAAAATCCGTCCCGATTCCGGGGCATACAACCGGGCAATCAGTTTGGTTAAGGTACTTTTCCCCGCCCCGCTCTGCCCCACAATCCCCACAAAAGTGCCGGGGGCAATATCCAGGGAAACGTTCACCAATTGCAGGGGGCCATCGGGATTAAACCGGAAATTCACCTCTTCAAAACGAATGGCACCCACAATGGGAGGCATGGGAATATTACGCCGGTCATTTTCATCCACTTCCTGGGGCGTATCCACAATATCCGCCAAACGTTCCAAGGAGAGGGCCGTTTCCTGGAAATTCTGCCAGAGCTGTACCAGGCGCAA
This sequence comes from Synechococcus sp. C9, assembly GCF_022984075.1. NCBI lineage: Bacteria > Bacillati > Cyanobacteriota > Cyanophyceae > Synechococcales > Synechococcaceae > Synechococcus > Synechococcus sp. C9. Next base: position 1,258,764 of record NZ_JALAAD010000001.1, read on the forward strand.
CAGGGGGCTGGTGGTATAGCTGGCAATAATCCGAAAGGCGATCAATTGCCCTAGGGTTAACTGCCCTTTGAGCACCAAAAATGCCCCCACCCATAGCAACAACAGCCCCGACATTTGATTCAAAAACTGACTAATGGAACTCGCCGTCGTGGAGGTGACCACGGTTTGAAAACCGGCACTGATATAGCGGGCATAGCGGGACTGCCATTGCCAACGGGAATTGAGTTCTAAATTTTGCGCTTTCACGGTTTGAATCCCGGACAGCACTTCCACAAAATAAGCCTGGGTTTCCGCATTGCGTTCGGCTTTGGTGCGAAGCTGTTTGCGAATAATCGGGGCGGCTAAAAGGGTTAAGAGGGCGAACAGGGGGACGGTGGCCAGGGCGATGAGGGTCAACAACCAACTGTAAATCACCATCACCACCAGTAGTGTTGAATGTCCGTAATAAAACTTAACATAAGGGGTCAGGGTTATCCTACGAGCGGCTCTACCCCTACGAGTTCCATGAAGCTACAGTGTCGGCCTATTTCTATTTGTAAATATCGCAACTTGTCAATCAATTCATAGGTCTTATTGTGACCTATCTCCAGCAATCTTAAAATTAGATAACCAATCAATACGGCATAAATCTGTAGCCGCACACCATTCTCATTCTTGGTAATGATTCTATCCAATTTCAAGTGCATCTTTAGTGCCTTCCAAAGCAACTCAATTCGCCAGCGCAAACGATAGGCTGAACAAATCTCTTCATCCGTCATCGAAGTCACGTTAGTCGCTAGCCTATATTCTGTGTTTTCCTCTTCATTAAAAAATTGAATTACCCGAATATCCGGATTGTCAGGTTGCAACTTCATATTATTTCTAATCCGCACAATAAACAATGTATTTCGTTTACACATTTCGTCCATTAATTTCCAGGAAGCAAAACCCCTATCCATGATACCAACGGCATTCTCAGGTATCGTCCCAATCACAAGATGCCCAATTTTATGGTCATTAGTCTTTCCAAATATAATTGATTCGTCACCGATATTGCCCTCATTTATATCCAGGCCAAGCGTCAATTTTACCTGCTTGTAGTGCCAGAATAATTTGCTGGTCAGGGTGATAATGGTAGAATCTAATGGGAATAAGTGCTTAAATTCACCTTGATGATGTTTAAGCCGTTTTTGCAGTTCTCTTAGGATCACTTGAAACGGCTCGGTGCTACGATGTTTACACGCCTTAGAAAACGTTGATATGTCAACTTTAAAATTGAGATGATTCAAGAGGAAGAATAAGCCCCGCATGGTGGCGACTCTTGCATCTAAAATGAAGTGCATCCATATGAGTACAAACAAGCGAGTATCCAAGACTGGATAGTCGTTTTTGGGAAGAAGGTTCAGCAAGGGCTTGATAAGTCCCTGAATTTGTCGTCTCATAAAAATACTGTTACTCGTGGTTTCTACCAATCTAAAATACCATTTTTAGTCTCCCTTTTCCACCCTTTCGTTAACATTCAACACTACTGCATCACCACAATATAAACCACCGAAAATACCGCATCCAAAACCACGGTCAGGGCCGTACCCGTGAGGAATTGGCGGATATGTTCTAGTTCGTTCACCCGGGTGGAGAGTTCCCCCACTGGCCGCCGTTCGTAATACCGCAAGGGCAGGCGCAGGAGGTGGTCAATCACCTCGGAACCCAAGGCCATATCAATCCGATTGGTGGTATCCACAAACAAATAGGTACGAATGGCCCCCAAAACCGCTTCGGCCACCGCCACCCCAATCAACAAAATGCCCAAAACATTCAGGGTACTGACGCTATTTTGGATCAAAACCTTATCAATGATGATCTGAATCATCAACGGGTTCGCCAGACTAAAAAGCTGGACAAAAAATGAGGCGATAAATACTTCCAACAAAACCCGCCGGTACCGCCAAATCGAAGGCCAAAACCAACTCAACCCAAACCGCACCTGGGGCGTATGAGCCGTCTTTTTCAGGGTTAACAGGGCAACCTCATCGCCCCACGTCGGGAGCAATTCCGCCGGTCGGCGCCGCAGAATCCCCTGGTCGGGCACCCCCATCACAATTTCCTGGGGAGAAATGCGGAACAGCACCACCAATTTCCCCTGCCATTCCACCAACGCCGGGCCTTCCGCCCTGGTCAACAGTTGGCTGGGCAATCTGAGCAATTGGGTATCCATCCCCATCAACTGGGCAACCGCCCCCGCCAGTTGCAGATTCACGCCCCCTGTCTGCCGACTGCGATTTTCCAAGACCCGCCGCAGTAATTCCCGGCGAAAGGGGATATTGAGTAGTTTGGCCACCATCTGAAAACAGGCCAGGGCCCCCCCCAGTTCCCCTTCCCCCCGGAAATAGGGGTAGTCCTGGGTCGTTGACTTGGCATCCGTAGCCTGGAAACTCACCGCCGGGGCATAGGGAATCTCCGCCGCCGACTGGGGCAAGGCTGGACTGACCTCGGCAGGGGCTGGTGATGGGGTTGGTGATGGGGGAATGACGGAGCCGATCACCCCCAACAGCCGGGTGTAGCCCTGTACCCGCAGGTTGGCACCCTCCAGATTCAGCCAACTGCCCTGGTGATGGGGGCCCACCTGTCCCAAACTCACCCACCAGCGACCATCGGGAATATCGGGCAAGACCAGCGGGCCGGGGGCGAGGGGGATCAACTTCACTTCCAACTGGGCGACCCAATCCTTGAGGGGTAGGGGGACGGACTGCTCCGCCCTTTGCCCCAACTCCGCCACAATCATTTCCGCAATTTCCACCGCCGTTGGTTTTTGATTGAAATAGTTTTGCCAACTGGGTTGGGTCTTCCACAGTTCTTGGAATAAATCAGCGGGAATCGTCAGTCCAATGGATTCATCCGTCGCAATCACGGTTTCACAGGTGCGTCCCCGCAACACCCCCAGCCAGCCGACCACATCCCCGGGTTGAAAGCGTTGGATCGTCACCAATCTCTGGGTGCGGGGGTCCAAAAAGAGGGAACGGGCAGACCCTTGGTACAGGAAAAGAACGTGGTCAGCGATTTGGTTCGCCGCCATCATGGGTTGCCCCATGCGATACTTCCACGCCTGGACTTGGCTGAGAAACTGTTGCTGGGCCGCCGTTGGCAAGTCTTGCACGAAGGGCTGGCTGAGCAAAAAGGTTTGTAGGGGGGATTGGGTGGCGGTCATACCTGTACTCCGGGGGCAGAAGGATTGATCTGATTTTCGAGCCAATTGTGAAACAACTCATCTAATAATTGTTGCCGGGTGGCCTCATCCAGTTGGGCGGGGAGCAATTGTTCTAAGCGTACCACCACCCACCAGTTGGCGAGTTGCACCGGCGGCCACACCTGACCCGGTTGGCTGACCGAGAGGAGTTTGGTCAAACTGGGATGGAGCTTGCCCAGGGGCATCGGCCCAATCAGTCCCCCGGTACTCGCCTCCGGGCCCTGGGAAAATTGCTTGGCCGCCTCCGCAAAGGACTGCTCCCCCTCGCTGATGCGAAAGTACAATTCCTGGGCGATGCCGGGTTGATGGGTGCGGATCAGGGAATACACCACCCGGTCAAGCTGGGCTTTGCGCTTGAGAAAATAGCTTTCCACCTCTGCCCCCCAGGTGACCTCCTTGAAGCGTTGTAACCGCTGGGGACGGGTCGCCACTACCACCACCTGTTCCGGGGTGAGATGATGCCGTTTCAGCCACGCCTGTTGCTGTTCCGGGGTCGTCACCTGCTGTTGTTGCCAAAATTCCTGCACCCATTGCGCCTGTTCTTCCGGTGTGCATTCCACCCCCCGGAGCGCCTGTTCCGTGACAATGCCCTGGATCAACGGCACCAATAACTGATGTTCCGCTAGGGAGCGCACCAACTCCGCCGCCGTCAAGACCTGCTCGCCCACCTGCAAAATCCCAGCCGTTTCCGCCACAGTCACCCCGGATTGATCAATTTATTGACACTGCCATGTGTATTGAGCCATGAGTTAATCCTAGGGCCTTGGTTGCCCAAATGTTCAACGGGAAGAGCCAAAGTTGCGCCAATGGCATAGATTAGTAGTAGTGTGTAGTATAATGCGGTAAGCTGGTGTGTGTGTGAGTGAAGTTTAATTATGACCTGGAATGAAGGGTACGTCACTGATATCCCCTATACCCCGGGGTTTTACCATCACCTCAGTCCCGCCAACCTCCGGCTGGTTCTGCTGATGAAGCGGGTGAATGTAACCCCCCTGACGGCACCCTTCACCTACTGCGAATTGGCCTGTGGACTCGGTATCACCACAAACATATTGGCGGCGGCGTACCCCCACGCCCAGTTCTATGGCATGGATTTTAATCCCACCCATATTCTAACGGCTCGCTCCCTGGCTAAAGCGGCGGGGCTGACCAATGTGACCTTTGCGGATAAAAGTTTTAAGGAATATATCAACGAGGACTTGCCGGAATTTGATTTTATTTGTCTGCATGGGATTTATAGCTGGATCAGTGAGGAAAACCGCCAGGCGATTGTGGATTTTATTAGCAAAAAACTCAAAATCGGCGGGGTGGTCTATGTGTCCTACAATACCATGCCCGGTTGGGCGGTGACGGCTCCCCTCCAGCGGTTGATGTTGCAGTACAAGTCGGCGGTCAATACTTCGATTGAACAGCGGCTCAGTGGGGCATTGGCATTTTTAGAACAGTTGAAAAATACCAAATCCGTCTATCTCCAAAACCCGGCGGCAGTTCGCCGACTGGAGCAACTCAAATCCCAAAATCGCTCTTACTTGGTGCATGAATATTTCAATGAGCATTGGACGGCGCTCTACTTTGACCAGGTACACGACAGCATGGACCGGGCGAAGCTGACCTACATCGGCTCGGCGCACCTGATTGACAATATGGATAACCTGAATCTCACCGGCGAAGCTATCCAGGAGTTGGCGAAAATCCATGACCCGGTGTATCGGGAAGTGGTGCGGGATTTTTATTTGAATAGCACGTTCCGGCGGGATGTCTATGTGCGGGGGGTGGATATGCTCACCCCAGCGGCGCAAACGGAGCAATTTCGAGCCATGAAATTCATGTTGACCGTGGAGCCGGACCAGGTCAAGCTGGAGCATCAAACGGCGCTGGGCAAACTGCAACTCCAGGAAAATGTCTATCAGCCCATCACCAACTGTCTCCGGGAAGCGGGGGTTCTGAGCATTGCCGAACTGGAAGCCAAACTGAGTGCCCAGGGGATCAACCTCCAGCGTCTGATTCAGTCGTTGATTGTGATGACGGGCATGAGCTACACCCATCCCTTGGTGGAAGGGACGGACCCGACGGCGGCACAGCGGTTCAACCAGGCGGTGATCCAACGCTCGCTCCAGGATGGCAGTATCAGCTACCTCTGTAGCCCGGTAATCGGCAATGGGGTGATGGTACCCCGGTTGGAACAGTGGTGTTTGCTGGGGGAATTGGACCCACAGCAGAGCCTAGAGCATCTCTGGGACAGCCTGAAAGCCAGCGGTGTGAAATTCACCAAAGAGGGCAAGACCCTGGAAACCCCCGAGGAGAACTGGCAATTTTTACAAGAGAGTGCGGAAAAATTCGCCCTGAACCGCCGACCCATCCTCAAAAAATTGGGAATTTGAGCCTCGGGGAAATATCGCCAAAAAATCGCTCCTGCGTAGATTAGTTTTATAGTAAGATAAGCCCTATATGTTATGAGTATGCGGTTATATATTGAACTATGTCCCTATAGGGGTAAGCCCGGTTGCTGTACAAGTTGCGTGGGGTGACGGTCAATTTGGGTATGTTAATCTGATAACCTGCCAAGGGGGTATAAGCAGAGGTTCACATAAATTAATGGATGAGAAAACGAGTGATAACGAAAACTTAATTGTGGGGGGGTTGCATAACGAAAATAAATCGCTTATGATTGGCGTTGACCATGTAAACTCGAATTTTTTTGAGGAGAGTAACGGAAATGGCTACTATTATCCCAATTACTAGTGCTACCGGTGTTTTAACCAATGGGACGTCTGGTGATGACATAATTTCAAGAACTACTCCCAACACTGGTACTGTAGACACTGTCAATGGACTCGGTGGCGATGACCTGATTGACCTCGATAAAAATAATGCGGGGGCGATAGATGGTGCCATTATTGATGGCGGGGGTGGGAGTGATACCATCACTGGCAGTCCTCAGGCGGACACTATTTTTGGCGGTACTGGGGATGACATCATCATTGGGTTTACCGCTGGGGATAAGGTCGATGGGGGTGCTGGGACGGATACGATTGCAATCATCACTCCCGGGACTGATGATACCAATGTGAGTAATGCGACTAATCCAGAGATCACGAATGTCGAGATCATTGATGCCTCTGGGGCGACGGGTGCGGTGACCATTAGCCTGGCGAATCAGAGTGATAGTGAATCCTTCACGGTCATTGGTAGTAACAACGCTGGTGATACCATTACTCTCAATAATGCCCCTAACGGAAACAAAGTTATTGGCGGTACCGGGGATGACAACATCACTGGCGGTACTGGCAACGACTACATCGAAGGCGGCGAGGGCGATGACGTCATTAATGGCGGTGCTGGCAATGACACCATCATTGGCGGGGATGGAGCTGATAATATTAATGGTGGTGCTGGGAATGACCTCATCATTGGTTTCACAACGGGGGATATCGTTAATGGGGGTGCTGGTACGAATACGCTCAAAATCACCGACCCTGCTGATGGTGCTGCCATAACTGCTGCGGGTAATAACGACATCCAGAACATCAAGATCATTGATGCCTCTGGGGCGACGGCTGGGCTGATCGGTGCGAATGCCCTGGACCTCGCCGCCTTTCAGACCGAAGCCTTCACGGTCATTGGTAGTGCTTTTGGTGACACCATCACGCTCAACAATGCTGCAGGCAACAAGGTCAATGGCGGCAATGGGGATGACAGCATCACTGGCGATACTGGGGCTGACTTCATCGAGGGCGGCGATGGAGATGACCTGATCACGGGTGGTGGTGGTGGAGATACCATTAATGGCGGTGCTGGCAATGACACTATCTTTGGTTTCAAAACGGGAGACAAAGTAGATGGTGGTGCTGGACTAGATACGCTTCAGATTAACAATGCCGCTGATGCCGCTGCCCTAGCTACTGTCGGTGATAGTTCCATCGTAAGTATTGAAATCATTGATGGCTCTGCCTCACTGGCTCCGTTGGATATTACCCTTGTAGATCAAACTGAAGGCTTCACGATCATTGGCAGTGCTCAAGCCGATACCATCAAAGCGGGTGCTGGCGATGATGTCATTGTTGGTTTTGTCGGGGCAGATACGGTAGATGGGGGTGGGGGTACGGCTAATTCGATTTTTCTAGCCGCTACCTCTACTGACTTGAACAGCGCTACCGATGCTCAGATTAAAAATATTCAGGTCATTGGTGCCTCTACAGCAGTAGCTGGGGTGAACATTAACCTCCAGAACCAGACTGAGGGCTTTGTGATCGTGGGCAGTGCTCAAGCGGATACCCTCACGGGTGGTTCTGGAAATGACTTCTTCTTCGGCTTCAAAGGGGCAGATACGGTAGATGGGAAGGGTGGTCAGAATGCGATTGTGCTCGACGCTAACGCTCCTGACTTGAACAGTGCCACTGATGATCAGGTCAAGAATATTCAGGTCGTTTATGCCGCTACCGCAACGGCTGGAGTAACCATTGACCTCAAAAATCAGACTGAGGCAATCATAGTTCAGGGCAGTGATTTCAACGATGTGATCACCGGTACCACTGCCAATGACAAGTATCTGGCTGGCGGCAAAGGCTCTGACACCATTGATGGGGGTAAGGGCAATGACACTATCGTTGGTGAAGACGGCAATGATGTCATCTTTGGCGGCGATGGCGATGATGGTTACCTCGATGGTGGTGCTGGGGATGATGTGATTGTTGGTGGCTTGGGCAACGACGCACTGGTGGGTGGCGCAGGCAATGACCGGTTTGCGTTCTCTACCGGTGCCCTGTTCGACCCCGTTACTATCGGCAACGATTTGATTGCCGACCTGGAGGCGGGTGACTTCATCGTCTTGAGCAAAACCACCTTCACTGCCTTCACTGCTTCCAGTGGGGATGTGATCAGTGGCGGCACGGCGATTGCGGCGGCGGACTTTGAGACGATTGCTACCGGCGGTGCGGCGGCGGCTGGTGCTTCCTCTGCCCTGATCGTCTATGAGACCTCGACCGGTGCGTTGTACTACAACCAGGATCGGGCTACCGCTGGTTTGGGTACGGGTGGGCAATTTGCTACCATCAGCGGTGCGCCTACGTTGACCGCAAGCCAAATCCTGATTGTTGGTTAGTCCACTTCCACTTAATCTCACCAGTCTCTCACTGAGACATTAGCCAACGGCTCCCCAGGTACTCCTTGGGGGGTCGTTTTTCTTCTCTATAAAAATGTCCCGGTCAAACTCACCCCGACCGATTGGCGAGAATGTTACACCCCTGCGACCGTTTATTTCTAAATATCCTAAATAGAGGTTTCCTTATGTTTCACATACCGATATAACCAGGATTTGGAAATCCCTGTCGCCCGGGATATAGCGGCAATTGAAACCCGTTTTGTTAACATTTCATCCACTAATTGTTTTTGCTCCTCGGAAATATATTTCTTCTGGGCATCCGGGGTAAATTGCCGATGACAGTCGTAGCACATATACCGTTTTTTCCCGTTGTGAATGCGCCCGTACTTGACCACGTTCTCGGACTGGCAATAACGGCACACAACTGCGCTCATCGGTTCACCTATTCCGCTTGACTACGATTGGACTACTATGGTAACCATTACAAGGATAGCACTACCGAAAGTTCTTTTGCCAGAAGGTCGCATCCCGAAACCCGTTGGGGAACGTCACGATTTCTTGCACCCCGGTTGCCAGCCATTTCACCGGAATTTGCCCCGTGGTGACTTCCGTTTCCCCCACGATCACACAGGCTTTGCTCCCCAATTTATCCGCCCGTTTGATTTGCTTGCCCAGACTGCTTTGACTCACGTCCATTTCCACCCGCAGACCGTGCCCCCTAAGCATCTGGCTGATTTGTAAGGAGAGGGTCGCCGTCCCTGCCCCTTGCGAAACGACATATATATCCAGTTCGGGGGCTGGGGGTTCCCCCTGTTTTTGCAACAGCACCACCAACCGTTCCAAGCCCATCGCCCAACCCACCGCCGGGGTTGCCGTGCCCCCCAATTCCTCCACCAGGTGGTCGTAGCGTCCCCCGCCCCCCACCGCCGACTGCGCCCCCAAATCCTGGGTGGTGATTTCAAACGCCGTCCGGGTGTAATAGTCCAACCCCCGCACCAATCGGGGATTCAATTCATACGCCAAGCCCAACGCCTGTAAGCCCTCTTGCACCTGCTCAAAATGCTGTTGCGCCGCCTTGCCCAGGTATTGGGGGAGGAGGGGAGCCGTGCGGAGAATGGCTTGGGTGGCGGGGTCTTTGCTGTCCAGGATACGCAGGGGGTTTTTGGTCAACCGCACCTGGGAATCCGGGTCCAAATCGGCGGCGTAGGGGGTTAAATACTCGACCAGGGCGGCTTTGTAGCGTTGCCGGTCCGCTGGGTCGCCCACGGAATTTAGTTCTAAAGTTAAATTGGGTATCCCCAGAGCTTGCAAAAACTCCAAGGCAACCGCCATCACCTCCACATCCACCCGGGGGTCTTCACTGCCAAAGACTTCCACGCCCAGTTGGTGAAATTGCCGCTGTCGCCCCGCCTGCGGACGTTCGTAGCGGAACATGGCTCCCTGGTACCAGCACCGTTGCACCCCCTGGGAGAGCCGCTTGTGTTCGATCAAACTCCGCACCACCCCCGCCGTTCCCTCCGGGCGTAGGGTCAAACTCCGTTCCCCCCGGTCCGTGAAGGTGTACATTTCTTTACTAACAATGTCGGTACCCTCGCCGATGCCCCGCTGGAATAATTCCGTGGCTTCAAACAGGGGGGTACGGATTTCCTGGTAATTGGCTCGCCCTAGGATGTCCCTGGCGTGTTGTTCCAGGTATTGCCACAGGCGGATTTCGGTGCCCCAAATATCCCGGGTACCCCGGATGGCTTGCAGGGGTGCGCTGGTCATGGTGGACGCTGAGGTTAACCCCCTTGTTCTAACACGTTCTGGGGGCAAAATCCCTCCCCGGTTGCCCAGGAAGGGAAGCGAACCGTTACAGGTCTTTTTTCACCAGGTAAAAGTCCACCTTTTCGGGGTAGTCGGTTTCCCGCCGTTTTTGCAATTCCTCTACGGTTTTCGGGGGTGGTTCGATCACCCGTTCCCCTTTTTGCCAGTTGGCGGGGGTGGCGACTTTGTTGGCACGGCTGGTCTGTAAGGAGTCCAAAAGCCGCAGAATTTCATCCAAATTGCGCCCGTTGGTCAGGGGATAGTAAATCAGGGCTTGGATGATCCCATCCGGGTCAATGAAAAAGACCGCCCGCACCGTAGCGGTGGAACTGGCTCCTGGATGCACCATGCCATACAGGCTCGCCACCTGCATATCCAGGTCGGCAATGATGGGGAAGGGCAATTCAATGTTGAAATTCTGACGGATATTTTCCACCCAGGCGATGTGGGCGTGGATGCTGTCAATGCTCAAGCCCAGCAGTTTGGCGCCCCGTTTTTCAAATTCCTCATTCATTCGGGCTAAGCCCACCATCTCCGTGGTACAGACTGGGGTAAAGTCCGCCGGATGGGAAAACAAAATCACCCAATTCCCCCGGTAATCCGAGAGTTTTTTCATGCCGTGGGTGGTCATCACCTCAAAATCCGGGGCGGGGTCCCCAATGCGGGGAATGGGTTTGAGCGCCACTGCTTCAGTCATTGCGACACCTCCAAATTGATTTGGGCACTTATCATCACCTAATAGGATACTCAAAAAACTCGCATTTTCCGATCAAGTTAAGGGATTTTTAAGACAGCCAGTGGTGGAGGGCGACCCCGAGGACGAACCCCAAGCCCCCGAAGCGTACCGCCTGCCAAAAGGGTTGTTTGAAGCTACTCCAGGTGAGTAGTTGGCTTTCCAGGGTCACTTCCAGTTCCGCCAGTTGTCGTTGGAGTTGCTGGAGTTCCGCCTGGGCTTCCCGGTTTTTGTAGCGGCGCAGATGTTCCCGGACTTGGGTGTGCCGTGGTTGCAGTTCGGAGCGGGCTTTTTGAGCGGTCTGCACCTGGTGATAGCGGGCTTTGAGTGCCATCAGGTCGTTTTCCAGTTGGGCGAGGGCTTGTTCCCAGTCCGCCGCTGACGGTGGTTCGCTCACGTGGATTACAATTGAGGAAATGCACCTTCATTGTATCCCGATGGCTGGCATGGAACCCGAGACGCAACAATTGGCGCAAGCCCTGTGTGACCGCCTGCGGATTACGCCGGAGCAGTGGCATCGTTTGAAAAATAATCGCCATGCCCGTGCCGCTGAGCAGTTAGCCGCCGCTTTGAGCTATCTCCTGCATGACCAGCCGGAACAGGCTTTGGCTCATACCCAGCAGGCGCAGGGTTGGTTAGACCGTTCCCTGAAAGCCCCCCCCTGCCCAGAGCATGGTTGAACCCTGGGCAACCCCACTGATTTTTGGTTAAAATCACTATAATTTACCCTTACCGAGGCGGACGATGGCAGTTCCCCAACGGTTAGCCTTATTTGGCACCAGTGCTGACCCCCCGACGTTGGCACACCGGCAGATTATCCAGTGGTTGGGGCAGGAATTTGACCTCGCCTTGGTCTGGGCGGCGGACAATCCCTTGAAAACGGGGCAAACCCCCTTGGCGCATCGGATGGCGATGTTGGACTGTCTGCTACGGGAATTGGGGGAACCCCGGGTGCAGTTGTGCCCGGAATTGAGCCATCGGTTCACCCGGGTGAGTGTGGCGCGGGCGCAGGCGCAGTGGCCCCAGGCGAGTTTGACCCTGGCGTTGGGGGCGGATTTACTGCCCCAGTTGCCCCGGTGGCATCAGGCGGAGGAATTGTTCCCCCAGGTGAATGTGGTGATCATTCCCCGCACCGGTTATCCCCTTGCCCCAGCGGCGTTGGATTGGTTACACGAGCATAGCCCCCAGGTGAGCATTGCCCCGATTACGGTGCCGGATTGGTCGTCCCGGGCGTTTCGGGAGGGGCAAGGGCAGGCGGAACTGAGTCCGGCGGTATTGGACTACATCCATCGCCATCAGCTTTATCAGGAGGCGGCACTCCCCTCAACCGTATGACCCCCCTCCAGGTTACCGTTGATGTGGTGACGGTGATTTTTTCCGTGGATACGGCGGCGCATCGCCTGTTGGTGCTGGTGTGTGGGGGGGAACCGGCTCGCCTACCGGGGATGGGTTTGGCGGGGGAATTGACCCTGGCGGAACAAGCCTATCAGGTGTTGGCGACCAAACTGCGGGTGGAACATCTGTACTTAGAACAGCTTTACACCTTTGGGGGACCAGGGCGGGATGAACGGGAAACCCCCGAACGCCGGTGCCTGTGCGTCGCCTATTTTGCTCTGGTGCAGTACCAGGAAACCGTCCTTTTGCCGGAGCCGGAACCGGTGGAATGGGTAGCGGTGTCCCAATTGCCCTCCCTGTGGGGGGATCACGCCCAGATCGTCCGCTATGGCTATCAACGGCTACGCAATAAATTAGAGTACAGTCCGATTGCGTTTCAGGTTCTGCCGGAGTTGTTTACCCTGGGAGAATTGTATCAGTTATATACGATTATTTTGGGGGAAGATTTTAGCGATTATTCTAATTTTCGTTCCCGGTTATTGAAGCTGGGTTTTTTACAAGATACGGGGCAAAAAGTTTGTCGGGGGGCGGGTCGTCCCGCCAGTTTATATCGGTTTGACCAGCACGCTTTTTTACCCTACAAAGATAAACCGATGGTATTTATATGAGCGAATTGCGTTTGGGTTTAGCCCAGTTGAATCCCACAGTGGGGGATTTGGTTGGCAATAGTCAAAAAATTCTCCAGGCGGCAAAACACTGCGCTTTTCAGGGGATTTCTTTACTGATCACCCCGGAATTGTCCCTGTGTGGGTATCCGCCCCAAGACCTGTTGCTTGACCCTTTATTTGTGGAAAATTGCCAAACCGCCCTGCACCATCTCGCCCTCCGCATTCCCCCGAAAATTGGCGTATTGGTGGGTACGATTTTTCCCAATCCCGATTGGTGGCAAAAGGGGGAAAAACCACTCTTTAATGGGGCGGCTTTATTATTAGACGGGCGGATTCGCTACAGCTTTTATAAACAATTGCTCCCGGACTACGATGTCTTTGATGAACATCGGTATTTCCAACCCGGTGTCCAAGTGAATATCCTGCGCTGGCAGGGGGTACATTTTGGGGTCACCATTTGTGAGGATTTATGGAACGATGAGCAATTTTGGAGCGGCAAACGCTACCCCCAAAATCCCATTCCTACCCTCATGGAACGGGGCATTGATATTTTGATCAATATGTCCGCATCCCCCTATTGGCAAGGGAAAGGTGCCCTGCGGGAAGCCCTTTTAGCCCACTGCGCCCGTAAGTACCAAGTGCCGGTGCTGTATGTCAATCAGGTGGGTGCGACGGATCAGTTGATTTTTGATGGGCGCAATCTAATTTTGGATGGCACGGGGCAGGTGGTGCAACGGGGACGGGCGTTCACCCAAGAGGTGCAGACGGTGCGCTACGTCCAGGGGCAATGGCAGGATACCCGGGTGCAGACCCCCCCGGCACCTTGGGCGGAGGTGTGGCAGGCGTTGGCGTTGGGGATTCGGGACTACGTCCACAAAAGCGGCTTTCAGCGGGTGGTGCTGGGGCTGAGCGGGGGGATTGACTCGGCGGTGGTGGCGGCGTTGGCGGTGCAAGCACTGGGAGCAGAGCAGGTGCTGGGGGTGCTGATGCCTTCCCCCTACAGTTCCGACCACTCCGTGACCGATGCCCTGGCGTTGGCGGCGAATTTGGGGATCAAAACCGAGAAAATTCCCATCCACCCGCTCATGGATGCCTACGCCCAGAGCCTCAACCCCCTCTTCCAGGGCTACGCCAGCGATGTGACCGAGGAAAATATCCAGTCCCGCATCCGGGGCACCCTGCTGATGGCACTGGCGAATAAATTCCACGCCCTGGTGCTGGCAACGGGCAACAAATCCGAACTGGCGGTGGGATACTGCACCCTGTATGGGGATATGTGCGGCGCATTAGCACCCATCGGGGACCTGTTCAAAACCCAGGTGTACGCCCTCGCCCGCTGGTACAATGACGATACGAAGCAACGAGGCGAAAACCGGTGCATTCCCGAATCCATCTTAACCAAAGCGCCCAGTGCGGAATTAAAACCCCACCAAACCGACCAGGAGAGCCTGCCCCCCTACGAGGTGCTGGATGATATTCTCCAGCGGTGGCTGAGTGAACGGCAAACCCCGGAGCAGATCGCCCAAGCGGGTTATGACCTCACCTTGGTAGAACAGGTATTGCAACTGGTGCAACGGGCGGAATTTAAGCGGTTCCAAGCCGCCCCCGTCCTGAAAATGTCCGAACGGGGATTTGACCGGGGCTGGCGGGTACCCAACATTGCCCAACCCCCCCGGCGCAAACTGCCCTTGAACCCCTAGACCCTACCTGCGACGGGGCACGGCGGCGAGGAAATCCTCGGGAATGGTGGCGGTGGCGGGCGGCGTTTTCACCGAGTAAATGACCAAGCGTGCCAAATCCCGGTAGTCCGTCGGGTCTCCCCCCCGGCGTCCCCGGTCGGGAATCCGTTTGGCGGGTAGCCCCGCCCCCAATTGGGGGAAGCCCAGTTTTTTCCGGTAGTACGCCCCATAACGGGGGGTTTTCAGATTAAAAGGCGTTTCTCCTTGGGCACGCTGGGGCAGAATCCGCCGCCGTTGGTAGGGCACCGTATTGTCCCCAAAATTTTCCATGTATTCGGGGCTGTTGATCAGCGCATCCACAAAGCCTTTAATGCCCTTGGTGCCCAAGACAATGGACCAGGCGATTTTTTCCCGCTCGCTGTACACATCCCGCCCCAACACCCGTTGCACCACCAATTCCACAAACCGATAATTGTCGTTGAACTCATAGTTATAACGGCGGAAGGTCTCTGACAGCACCAACCCCCGGATAAAATCCCGCACCGTAATCTGCCCGTAGCGCAACTGCGACTCCAGAATGGTCTGCCGGTTAGCTTTGAGCAGTTGATGCTCGCTGAAAATCTGCCGGTAGGCCGCCCAAATCAACCCATCCATATCGCTGGCGGACAACAAATTCTCCGTCGTAAACACCCGGGGTTGTTCGTCCCCCCCGACCTCATAGCCCACCACCCGCTGATTTTGGCTGGTCGGCCCGTAGCTGAGCAAAGGTAACGCCATCGGTATTTCTCCAAAAAAATATCATGCTTGGGGTCGCACGCGCGGTTGCGTTCTGCCTTCTGATGATACTCAAGAATGGCTCCCCCATCCCCAGTTTCTGAAAATGTTAAGCAGTTTGATGCTATCTATTAAGAAATACAAAAGAAATTGCCCCCTATCCCCCCCAATTCCGCCCGAATCCTCATTTTTGGTGAACTATTGTTAACTTTTATTGCAAAAATCTGGGAGTTTGGTTCTTAGGATTTTCAGGGAAAACAGGCGTAATACCCTTTCCGTATGGGTTACAGCCGGTTTGTGTCCAGGTTGACCATCTGAGTCAGCCCGCAATCATTCTTAAAAAAGTTGGTTCTAATCTTCAGTTATAAAAGTTTTTGGAGGTGATGTGGTGCAGGCCGGGAATTTGGTTCCCCATCCCTTTGGGACGATTCTGAGAAACCCAAGGTTTTTGAGAATGGTGCTGAGGGGAGGTTATGCCCAACCCAACTTCCGTCATGAAAACCGTCTAATGCAGATTCCGTTTTAAGGAGATTCACATCCATGTTGGACGCATTTGCCAAAGTCGTTGCCCAAGCGGACACCCGGGGGGAATTCATCAGTGCTTCCCAAATTGATGCCCTGGCTGCCATGGTGGCAGAGAGCAACAAGCGGATGGATGCCGTCAACCGTCTCACCTCGAATGCCGCCGCTATTGTCACCAATGCGGCGCGTAGCCTGTTTGCGGAACAGCCCCAATTGATCCAACCGGGCGGCAACGCTTATACCAGTCGGCGGATGGCGGCCTGTCTGCGGGATATGGAAATCATCCTGCGCTACGTGACCTATGCGGTGTTGGCTGGGGATGCCAGCGTGCTGGATGACCGGTGTTTGAATGGTCTGCGGGAAACCTACCAAGCTCTGGGTACCCCCGGTGCTTCTGTAGCGGTGGGGATTCAAAAAATGAAGGAAGCGGCTGTTTCCATCGTCAACGACCCCACGGGTATCACCAAGGGGGATTGTAGCCAGATCGTCTCTGAGATCGCCAGCTACTTTGACCGGGCCGCTGCTGCTGTCGTCTAAGCCTTGGCGCTGGCTCTGATTGTTGTGTTGAAACCTTTATCTTTAGGAGTTGACCGATCATGAAAACCCCTCTGACCGAGATCATTGCTTCCGCCGACAGCGAAGGCCGTTTCCTGAGCAACACCGAACTGCAAGCCGCTTTTGGTCGCTTTGGCCGGGCGCAAGCGGGTCTGCAAGCCGCCAAGGAATTGACCGCTAAGGCGGATCAGTTAATCAACCAAGCGGCACAGGCGGTGTACAGCAAGTTTCCTTACACCACTCAAATGCAGGGCAACGAGTATGCTTCCGACGAGCGGGGCAAGGCCAAGTGCGCTCGGGACATCGGCTACTATCTGCGGATGATCACCTACTGCCTGATCGTGGGTGGGACTGGCCCGATGGATGAGTACCTGATCGCCGGTTTGGACGAAATCAACAGTAGCTTCAACCTGTCCCCCAGTTGGTATGTGGAAGCCCTGAAGAGCATCAAAGCCAATCACGGGCTGACCGGTCAACCGGCCACGGAAGCCAACAATTACATTGACTACGCCATCAATGCCCTGAGCTAGTCCATTCCTTTGGTCGCAAACCCGGTGGGAATAGCCTTTGGGGTGGTTCTTGCCGGGTTTGTTATTGGTAATTATTTGCATTTTTTTGGGGGAACAGCAGGCCATGACCACATCCACTTCGGCGCAAAATTTAGGCATCAGCGAATTTGAGCGCAATAGCCGGGTTGAACTGCGGAGCCAGCCCACGGAAACCGATTACGACCGGGTGATCCGGGCGGCCTACCGGCAGGTGATTGGGAACGACTATATTATGGGGGCGGAGCGGTTGAAATTCGCCGAGTCCCAACTGCGCAATGGCAATATCACCGTCCGGGAATTTGTGCGGGCGTTGGCGAAATCCGAACTGTACAAAAACAAATTTTTCTATCCCCTGCCCCAGGTGCGGTTTATCGAGTTAAATTACAAGCATCTTTTGGGGCGGGCACCCTACGATGAGATGGAAATCAGCCTGCACAATGACCTGTACGTTAACCAGGGCTACGATGCGGAGATTGATTCCTACATTGACAGCCGGGAGTATCAAGATAATTTTGGCGAGCATATCGTGCCCTACTACCGGGGTTTTTGGTCTCAAACCGGGCAAAAAACCGTGGGCTTTACCCGGATGTTCCGCCTGTATCGGGGCTATGCCAACAGTGACCGGGCGCAGGTGGAGCAACGCAACCCCCGCCTCACCTGGGATTTAGCCCGCAATACGGCCAACACGGTGATTGCCCCCTCTGGGGTAAACGATGCCTGGTCGTTCCGTCCGACCCCCAACCAAACGGGGCCTGCCCGTCAAGGGGCATTGGTGGGGGAAAGCAGTCGGGTGTACCGGGTGGAAATTACGGGTGTAACGGGTGCTCGGGTGCGTCGCAGTACCCAAACCCTGTTGGTGCCCTACGAGCAACTTTCCATGCGGATGCAACAAATCCAACGCCAAGGGGGGCGGATCGCCAGCATTACCCCCGCCTAATGGGTTCCCAAACCTGAATCATCTATCACCGATGATTGGTGAATAGATATTTGGGAAAATTATTGCAACCGTTACTCTCCACGCCATGAAGATATACCCCCGGTGGGGTATTTTTTTTGTGGTGGTTAGCGCATAGTTTATATGGGCACCTCTATTTATTTGCACCCATTGACGTTTATCTCGCTGGAATGCCCATAGTATCGAGAACCAAGACGGGGGCTACGCCCCTGCGACCCCTATTCTCACAGAACTTAGCCAGATATGGCGAGTGTAATGAACATGAACCCGTTATTAGGAAATGCGCTCTAATTTATTCAATTTGCCCCCAGCCAAACACCACACCTGATCCGCCATCCCACTCAATTCCCGGGTATCGTGGCTGACCACCAACAAAGACCAAGTATTTTTTAATTCTTGCAATAATTGCATGACCTGCTGGCGCATGGACCAGTCCAACCCCGCCAAGGGTTCATCAAGCAATAACAAATAGGGTTGCCGAATCAATTGCACCGCCAGAGCCAACCGCCGTTGTTGCCCGCCGCTCAGGTGATGGGGGGGCTGATGCAGGGGTACCTCGCCCAAATGCACCGTATTTAAGACCTGCTGTACCTGCTCCAGGGTGAGTTCGGGATGCCCAAGCCGCAATTCCTCCAAGAGGGTCAGACCGCAAAAATGCCGCTCGGGGAACTGAAACACCAGCCCCGCCAATTCCTGCAAATCCGTCGCCTGTAATGCCTGTTCCTGCCAGAGAATCTGCCCCTGCGTGGGGGTGGCTAGTCCGGCGATTAATTCCAATAGGGTGGTTTTGCCCGCCCCACTCACCCCAACAATCAAGGTCAAGGATTGGGGGGACACCGTAAAACTGACCTGATGCAAAATCGGGCGGGGAGCGGCGGGTGGATGATAGGTGACCTCAACCAAGGAGAGCATTACTGGGGAGCAACCACCACCACATAGCCCTGACGTGCCGGGTCGTAGATGTAATACACCCCATTGGCAACGTAGTAGGTCACCCCTGCCACGACCACTGTTTGATAGTTGGGGGGCAAGGTCTTCAACAGGACGGGGTTATTCAGTCCCGCCGGCCCAGGAACGGGACGGACACGCCGGGGACCTACAACGGGATTAACGACGGGATTGACTTCTGTAACCGGGTCAACCCCCGCAGGCCCCGGTACCGTATTCACCCGCCGCCGTTGGGCAAAAGCGGATTCTGCAAAGCCCGCTCCCCCCAACCAAAGCATGACCGCAAACGCTAAAGCGTACCGATGTACCATAAAATCTAACTCCTGAAAAAATAAATCCCTATGCTCTTCCGAGCAATTTATGACTTATCCATCATAAAGGTACACGGGGAATCACCATCTAATCTGTTGTAATTGTTTATAACTATAGCAATCTTAAATAAGAATGGAACAGGGGTCGCAGGGGGGCACCGCCCCCGTCCTTGGTTCTGGGGAATTTCTGTAATTAAGTAGGATTGCTATGTCCTTTAATCATCCCCGGCGACCCACTGCTCCGAGCGGTCGGGATGAAGGGTAAGATAAGCGTGCCCCCATTGGTGCAGGTGGTGCAGGACAGGATGCAGTTGCTGACCCAAGGGCGTGAGGGCGTATTCCACCCGGAGGGGCAATTCCGCAAATTCCTGACGGTGGATAATCCCATCTTGCTCCATTTGGCGTAATTGTTCCGCCAACACCTTGCTACTGATGCCCACCAAGGCTCGTTGGAGTTGGTTAAACCGTTGCGGAGTAGGCAAAAGTTCCCGCAGGATCAACACTTTCCACCGCCCCGCAATTACCCGCAAGGTCGCCGCCACCGCACAGGTGAGCCGCTCGTCCTGCCAAAAGGTTTCGTAGGTCAAGGGCAGGTCAGTAGGCATCCTGCAATTCGTAAAAGTCCGGGGTAACGTAATCTTTCCGCATCGGCCAGCCCACCCAGTCCTCCGGCAAGAGAATCCGCTTCAGATGGGGATGCCCCACGTATTCAATGCCGTACAGATCGTAGGTTTCCCGTTCCTGCCAGTCCGCCGTGCGCCAAATCCAATACACCGAGGGCACCTTCGGGTCGTGACGGGGTAAAAATACCTTGACACATACCTCCTCCGGGCGATCCGCATTGTCCGCCAGCTTGACCAGGTAATAAAAACTCACCAACTCCTGCCCCGGCCCGACATCGTAGCCCCCTTGACAGCGCAGGTAATTAAACCCATAGCCGTACAAAGCCGTCGCAATCGGCAACAGCACCTCCCGATCCACCTGGAGGATTTCCACCCCCTGGTGATCCCGCCCCAGAAAGCGATGCTCAAACCCCTGACTGGTCAACCACTGGGAAACCGAGCCAACCTCAACCGGGGCTAACTCCTGACCGGTCGTTTCAGCCACCCGCCACCTCCTCGGTTTGGGGAGCCAGAGCACCAACAGGAACCCCCATCGCTTGGGCTAACTCCTGGGGCGGCGCTTGCCGGGTCGGGCTTTGCAGGTATTCCCCGGTCAAAATCGGCGGCACCACCTTCAACTCATGCTTCACCGTGAAATAGCGGTGGGTTTGCTCATAGAGACTGCGCTCCCGGGCATCCTCCTGGGCAATTTTTTTCCGCAGTTTGATAATGGCATCAATAATTGCCTCCGGTTTGGGGGGACACCCGGGCAGATACACATCCACCGGAATAATTTTATCCACCCCCCGCACCACCGTGTAGGAGTCCGTGCTGAACATCCCGCCGGTGATCGTACAGGCTCCCATGGCAATCACATACTTGGGGTCAGGCATTTGTTCATACAACCGCACCAACGCTGGCGCCATCTTCATCGTCACCGTCCCCGCCGTGATAATCAAATCCGCCTGCCGGGGGCTAGAGCGGGGGATCAGACCAAACCGGTCAAAATCAAACCGGGAGCCGATCAGTGCCGCAAATTCGATAAAACAGCAACTCGTCCCGTACAGCAGGGGCCACAGACTGGACAACCGCGCCCAATCGTACAGGTCATTCAAAGTGGTCAAAATCACATTATTCGCCAGGTCTTGGGTCACCTGGGGTCGCTCAATCGGATTCAAAATTTTGGCTTCGCCAAAGGTGGGGGTCATGACCATTCCAAAGCTCCTTTGCGCCACGCATAGACCAGGGCAATTACCAGGATAGCAATAAAAATTAATGCTTCCACAAACGCCAGCAGTCCCAACTGGTGAAACGCCACCGCCCAGGGATAGAGGAACACGGTTTCCACATCAAACACCACAAACACCAGGGCGAACATATAGTAACGGATGTTGAACTGTACCCAGGCTTCTCCCTGGGGTTCCATCCCCGATTCATAACTGGTGCGGCGTTCCGGCCCAGTTCCCTTGGGGCGGAGCAGACCAGACAGGCTCAAAGCGGCAATCGGCACCACGCTACACACCAACAAAAACACCAGCACATAGTCGTAGCCTTGCAATTCAAACACAACCCCAACCCCAGGTAACGGCTATCCCCCATGATGCCACAGCCCTCCTTAAATAGGGAAGAAAATTCCAGGAAATTACCACCCAGTGAGCTTTGGGGT
The DNA here is from genome assembly GCF_022984075.1 of Synechococcus sp. C9. Classification (NCBI taxonomy): domain Bacteria; kingdom Bacillati; phylum Cyanobacteriota; class Cyanophyceae; order Synechococcales; family Synechococcaceae; genus Synechococcus; species Synechococcus sp. C9. The sequence continues at coordinate 1,280,190 of NZ_JALAAD010000001.1, forward strand.
CGGTCAGTGATCTGGCACACCAGAAAAAAGGGGCTATGATAAAAGTGACCGGGCGCACCACTGCATATAACCCCATGAGCTATTGTCTCAACCCCGACTGTCCCGCCCCCGAAAATGCGGCTACGGAAAACTCCTGTCGTGCGTGTGGCAGTCCCTTGGTGCTCAAAGGGCGTTATCGGGCGGTCAAACCCATTGGGCAGGGGAATTTTGGGCGTACCTTTCAGGCGGTGGATGAAAGCATTCCCTCCCGTCCCCCCTGTGTGATTAAACTTTTTCAGCCCCAGGTGATCCAATCCCCGGAGGCGATGCAAAAAGCCATGACCCTGTTTGAACAGGAGGCGGTGCAACTGGAACGCCTGGGCAACCATCCGCAAATACCTGATTTATTAGCCTATTTCATCCTGGATGGCAAATCCTATCTGGTGCAAAAATTTATTGACGGTCAAGATTTAGCGGACGAACTGTTGCGGAAAGGTACCTTTGATGAAACCAAAATCCGGCAATTACTGGCTGATTTACTCCCGGTGCTGGACTATATTCACCAGCAAAATGTCATTCACCGGGACGTGAAGCCGAAAAATATCATTCGCCAAAAATCCGACCAAAAGCTATTTCTGGTGGACTTTGGGGCTGTGAAGTTTGTGCGGGAATCGGGTTTATTCAAAACGGGTACGGCGATTGGGAGCAGTGGGTTTGCCGCCCCGGAACAGATGATGGGCAAGGCGGTGTTTGCCAGCGATTTATACAGTTTGGGCGCCACCTGCATTTATCTCCTGACGGGTATTTCCCCCAGTAAATTATTTAATATCCGGGAAAATGTGTGGCTCTGGCGGCAAGCGGTCAAACAACCCCTGAGCGAAGGGTTGATGCAGTTTTTGGATAAATTATTACAGCGGTTACCGGGGCAACGATTTGCTTCGGCGTCGGTAGCCTGGGAGGCATTCCAAGCCCTGGAGCAACCCACCCGCTCGGTGAGCACCTTGGGGCGTTTGGGGGTACCGGGGGCGGGTTTGAGCAATCCCTTGAATCCTTTACCGGGGCTGGGGCGACTTGGGGGCTTGGGCACTGGTGGCACGAATCCTCCGGTCACACCCGTGCGTACCACTGGAGGTACCATTCCCCCCACCGGGGCAGGTCGTCCTGCCAGTCGGCTCAATCCCGATACGGGTCGTTTGTCCCAAACCCCACCTTCCCGCCTTGGCACCCGCACCCCACCCCCCCAGACGACGACGGTGCAGGTCGATCCAACCTGGCCTTGTGTTCATACGTTAGCTGGTCATAGTAATTGGGTCAAGGCCTTGGGTTTCAGTCCCGATAGCCGTTATCTATTTAGCTGTGGTCGGGACGGTCTGGTGCTGTGTTGGGGGCTAAGTTCCCTGAGTTATCCCCGCCAGTTGAGTTGGGGGAGCAACAATCCGGCGGGATTACACGCTTTGGCGCTCAGTCCTGATGGGCGGTTGTTGGCGGCGGCGGGGGAAGAACGGGTGATTAAACTCTGGCAACTGCCGGGGGACAAACCCATCCGTACCCTGGGCAATTTATTTAACAAGCACGGGGGCACCATTGACTCCCTGGCGATGCGTCCCGATGGGCTGGTACTGGCGAGTGCGAGCGAGGACAAGACGATTAAACTTTGGCAGGTGGACAATGGGGCGTTGTTGACCACCCTTACGGGTCATGCCAGCCATGTGCGTTCCGTCACCTTTACCCCGGATGGGCGGTTGTTGGTCACGGGCAGTTGGGACAATTCGATCAAGGTATGGCTGACGGATGGGGGCGACCCCCTGCGGAATATCCTTGGCCCCTCTAGTTTCAGCGGCAGTGGGTTCAATGTGGTGGTGGTCAGTCCCGACGGGCGAGTAATTGTGGCTGGCAGTGAAGATACCGCCGCCCATCTGTGGCATCTCCATAACGGCGACCCGATTACCACCCTCACGGGGCACAAGGAAGGGGTGCGGGCGGTGGCCTATAGTCCCAATGGGCGCTATCTGGTAACCGGTGGTTGGGAAGGGAGCATCCGGGTGTGGGATGGGCAGTCCTATGGGTTGCTGATGACCTTGGCGGGGCATGAAAAAGGGATTACGTCCCTGGCGTTTAGCCCAGACCAGCGGTGGCTGGCCAGTGGTAGCCGGGATAATACGATCAAACTCTGGCAGATCGCCAAGTAGTGGCAAGGGTTATGCCTGACCCAATGCCCTAAATTTTGGGCATGACCAAGATAGCACTCCCGGCACCACCTGACCAGAGGGATTCGATGCGCTCAACCCAGGACTGGATTTCCTCAGGATGGCAATCTCGGAGGGTGATGTGCCCGAGTTTGCGCCCCGGTCGGGATTGGGTTTTGCCGTACCAGTACACCTTGCCCCATTGCGCCAGCTGTTGCCGTTGAGCTAAATACTCACAGGTGGCGGTTTCATAGCCCAGTAGGTTGACCATCAAGGCACCGGGGGTGGTCAGGGCGGTACTGCCTAAGGATTGCCCGGTGATGGCTCGTAAATGCTGGTGAAATTGGGAAGTGACGCAGGCATCCAGGGTGTAGTGACCGGAGTTGTGGGTGCGGGGGGCGATTTCATTAAGCAGTATCTTGTCATCACCATTGCCTTCCCTGAGATAAAACCATTCCGTCGCCAAAATCCCCTGGTAGTCCAGGGCGGTGAGCAGGGTGTGGGTGTGCTGTTGGAGTTGCTGGCTGACCGCATCGGGGAGGGGGGCGGGGGCATAGACCCACCGGCAAACCTGGTTGACTTGGTGGGTGCGGCTGACGGGGTAGGCGGCAATAGTGCCCTGGCAGTCCCGGGCGGCGACGAGTGCCAATTCCTGCTCAAACGGCACATAGGCTTCAGCCAAAACGGTGGGAACAGCCCATTCCTGCCACAGGGCGGTTAACTCTGCCGGGGTGCGAATGATCCGGGTACCCAAACCGTCATAACCGTGGCGGCGGGCTTTCACGACCAGGGGTAGGGTGGGTGGGGGGTCACCCTGGGACAGAAGCCAAAATTCCGGTTGGGGGATGCCCAAATCCCGGACATAACAGCGTTGATCGTATTTATCCAAAAGGGGGGCAAGGCTGGCTAAATTGGGGCGAAACATGACCCCAGGGCGGGCAGAGCGGGCAAGTAATTCCCAGTTGATAAATTCATTTTCAAAAGTAATCAGGTCGCATTTTTGCATCAGTTGGGCAAGACCTGACGGGTCATCCAGGGGCGCAATCACCTGCCCAGCACTGAGGGAAACGGCGGCATCCTGGGGGTCGGGGGTTTGTACCCACAAAGTAATTCCCAAATCCTGAGCCGCCTGTGCCAACATCCACGCCAGTTGTCCCCCGCCCAAAACGCCTACGGTCGGATTCACAGCCTATTTCCGCCCAAAATCCGCTGGGATTTGCCCCCAACGACGGGTGTCCCACTTCAACAGGGGGTTGGGGTAGGGGTGGGTGCGGAGCCAGCGTTCGGCGGCACGAATTTCCGCACCTAAGGGGGTGTTCTCTAACGCCAAATTGGTACGGCATTGGCGTTTTTGCACCCAACCCAGGGCGATCTGGGAGTCGGAATAGATTGGCCAATCACAGCCCCGTGCCGCACACCATTGCAATGCGGTGACAATCGCCAGAAATTCAGCGATGTTGTTGGTTCCCAGGGGATAGGGGCCCCGGTGAAAAATTTCTACCCCGCTCTCGGTGAGCACACCCCGGTATTCCATCACCCCCGGATTGCCGGAGCAGGCTCCATCCACGGCGTAACTTTGGCGCACATAGTCCGTTTTGCTAGGGGAATCAGGCATGGGTAAATCGCCGCCATTTTCGTAAAAAGCTCGGTCGGCGGTCGCCTGGTCGGGATAGCTTTTGTACTGCGCCCCGCTAAAGCCCCGCACCTGTGCCCAACAGTCATCCCAAGTACGATAAACACCGGGTTTACGTCCCCGCCACACCACATAGGCTTTGCTACGGGTCATGATGCCTCCAAAAATGGGGCGAGCAAGGGGCGGAGTTCCGGTTCATGGACGTACATATAGCGGACGGTAGCCCGCAAACGGGGTAATTCCGAGGGGGGAGCCGTGCGAAATAGTTGCGTCAAAGTGGGCGCATCCCATGCCCGTTGCCCCGTGAGTAGTTGGGTGAATGTTTGTTCAAAGTAATGCTTTTGTTTGGCATTGGAACGGTGGAATTGTGGCCAGAGGATCAATCCCCCCAGGGCAAAGGCACCTGCCCCCGCCATTGCACCGGGTAAAGTGTTGCCGGTTTCCAGCCAAACGCCTGTCCCCAAAATGGCTCCCAGTCCTACGGTCAACCCCCATGTCCGGTAGTCCGGGGATAAAGGCCGCCACCAGGGAGCAACCAGAGCCACGACCAACCCCAGTTCAATCACCGTTTCTACATTCCCCATCAACCCGTGTAACACAGTTTTTGTGCGCTCATTGACCGGTAAACCTTAGATAATTAACGGTTTATCCTTGGGATACCGCTATCAATTGGCAATTATAGGACACCCGCAGAATCATTTGCTCCGTTGGCATCGGTGGCGAAATCCCCAATGTGCAAAATTACATGAAAATACCTATCGGTTTGCCAGGGGAGAATGACTGTTTTAAGCCTATGTTAAACTGTTCTTTAGTGTCTCACGTTTGTCGTGGTGAGCCTTAGGGTTCCCTGCAATTGGAAACGGAAAAGCAACTAAAAATGCCGCAAATACTGCAACGGATTCCCCTCGGTGGGGTGGGTTTGGTGATTGGTTCCATCTTAACGGTGATCGGTTTTGGGGCTTACTTTGCCGATATGCCGACTTTGAATTTGGCTGGTTTCTTTTACGGGATTCCCCTCCTGCTGGGGGGATTGGCCCTGAAAGCGGCGGAATTGCCCCCGGTACCCTGGCGGCAACCCACACCCCCGGAGGTGATGGCGCACCGGACGCAGGCCACCCCGACCCAAAATCAAATCCGCCAGGAGGTCACCCGCTACCGTTACGGGGAAAAAGTGCATTTGGGTGCGGCCCTAGAACGGCTGAAATTAGGGGAGACGGATGAGGAATGGCCGGTTTTGGTGGGTATCCATGAGGAATTGCGGGATAACCATTACACCTTGGTATTGACCTTCGATTCCCCGGATGTGCCCTGGACGATGTGGCAAGAAAAGGTAGAGAAATTAACCAATTTTTTTGGCCCCGATATTCAAATTGCCCTCCATCAACCCCAGGAGGAAATGGTGGAATTGGCCTTACTGAGTACCCGTTAATTTATAGCAATTTTCAGGAATTGATGTGAATCACAAAGTTACTACGCCACCCAGACGGTTAGAACCAGAACCGGGCGATGCCCTGCGACCCTTTACTCTCTGAGTATCAAATTTTTACCCATAATTCAAGTACGATTGCCGTATATCGCCCTATCAAATCGCTGACCCACCCATTACCATTGGACCCGTGGGGGCATCCGTCATGTCTGGCTCTTGGGTAATGGCTAGGGTTTGTACGTTCGGGGCATTGGGCATAAAGCGAGGATTGGCCCAGCGAATCACCCCACTCTCGTTGGGAATGAATTTACCGCAGGCGATTTTTTTCCCATCCTTGGTGATCGCCCACAGGACATAGACCTGATCCTTGGGGGGTTTGGGGAGTTTTTGGTTAAACACCACCAGCACTTCCCCTTGCCCCGTCAGCACCCGGGCAGTCGCTCCTTTGGCCGTATCCCTGCCCGTCAGGGTGGCCATCTGGGTGTCCCGGTTTTGCAAGGCCGCCACCACTTCCCGTTGTACCTGCAATTCCCGCTGGGCGAGGCGCAGCTGCTGACCGTTGAACCAACCCCAGGCCCCCAGTCCACAACTCCCTACCACCCCCGCCGCCGCTATCCCCCACAACCAAGGCCGGGGACGGGCCGGGGCGGTGGCGAGAATTTTCTGTTTGAGGGGAGGGGGAGGTGCCACGGCTTCGCAACCATAGGCCAAACTATGCCAAGCGGTATTTAATGCGGTTAATTCCTGCGCCAAAGCCGGGTCGGTGGCCATTTGGGTTTCCCACACCTCCCATTCCTGCGCCGATAGGTCTTGGAGAACCAGACCAGCCAATAATTCTTCCGTGGGGTCGTTCATAGGCATGGGATAGGTCTATATCTGATCCTGCAACAATTTGCGGAGTTTTAACAGGACGGTACGGGTACGGGTTTTCACCGTGCCTAGGGGTAGATTTAATTGTTCAGCAATCTGGGCTTGGGTCAACCCCTGGTAGTAAGCCAGTTCCAGCAGATGACGTTGCTCCGCCTCCAGTTGGGACAACGCCGCCTGTACCCGCTCCTGCCGTTCCTGTACACTCACCTGTTCCCACAACCCCCCTGCCACCGGCATCCATTCCCCAGCCCCCCACCGCTGAGCCAACCGCAGGCGAGCTTGGCGCATCCGCAGCCGGTCAATGCCCCGGGAACGGGTCAGGGTAGTGAGATAGGTCGCCACAGAACCCCGCTGGGGGTTGTAGCCCCCCTTGTGCCACAGGGTCGTAAACACTTCTTGGGTCAAATCCTCCGCCTCCTGGGGTTGTTGCAAAACTCGCAATGCTAAGGAATACACCAGGGTACCGTAGCGTTCGTAGAGCAGAGCCATTGCCCGGGATTGACCCTGCTGAATGCCCTGGAACAATTCCTGGTCGGTGCTGCGGGGGGAAAAAAAATTCATACCCTCCAGTGTACCCCCCGGACTTGCCCCTACAGTTTGGCGAACCCAAAAGTGGCGTTAAATTGCCGACACCAAACCGCTACGGATTGATACCGACTCACATCCACATTAGCGGGAATGGCATAGCGTTGTTGTCCTTGGGTCTTTTGCAATTTCCCCAAAGTCACATAATCCTCGGCTTTCAACCCACCAATCGGCACCGTTGCTTGGCGGTACAAAATCACCTGCAAATCGGGACCCGCATCGGTTTTGAATTTTTGGTCAAATTCGACAAAGGTTTTGCCGCCTGCGGTGACAATTTTCGCCGTGCCCTGGGTGGGATGTTCCGCTTTCACAAACATACCTTGGCGCAGGGCTTGGGCAAACCCCGGGGCAACCCACACCGGCGCACCCGCCAGGGAGACAAACATCGCCCCACCCACCCACCAACGTCCTAAATTGCCAAAATTCATGACCATTGACTCCTAAGATAAGGGGGATCAAATTCACCAATTGAACGTAGGCATAAACCCACACAAATTGTTGAATCTATCACTAATTACGAACCCAAATCCGGGATGGATTCGGTCGGGGCAAAAATCTGCCAACTCACCCCCACAAACCCCAGGATATAGACCCCAATAGCGATGGCGGCAAAGGCGGCTAAGGTTGCCCAAATCGGATGCCCGCCCTTGGTTTTTTTGCCCTGCCGGGTTTCCATCTGCTCCACATCCAACCAAGGGGTCGCCCCCCACCGCAACCACCCCTGCACCGCCACCGGCTTGCCAATCAACCGCAGGGGATGGCGACTGCCCAACCACAGATGCCGTAAATAACTGGGGGACGGTTGGTAATGCAGGGGAATCGTGCCCTTGCGGGTTGCCAGCCACAAATCCTGCCCCAGGGCATTATCCCAACTCAACCGCCCCAACAACTGCCCCTGCCAATACTGGGGTTGCCCATAGGCTGGGGAATGCGCCCCCACCGTCACCGCCTGTACCACCTCCGGTTCCGCCTCCGGGCGAGTGCGGGGCAGATCGGGATAAAAGAAATTCACCCGCACCAAGGTTCCACACCCCCAGCCAAACCAAGCCAACGCCACCGCCACCCACCGATCCGGCTGGGACAAAAACCACCCCATCAACAGCCCGACGAACCACCCCACCAACCAGCCCGCCCCCAACCCCAACCAGGGTGCCAGATACAGGGCGTGCTGTTGCCAGGGCAAGGGTTCCCGCGGGGGGATCGTCACCTCCGGCGGTATCTTCCAGTCCTGCGCCAACCGCATCAGATGACCCAACCGAGTGGTCACATCCGCCTGCGCCAGGGATAAATTCAACCAAGGCCAGCGGGGACGCAACACCTGCTCCCAGGGCACCTCCGGCGGCAGTGTCCCCAAAAAGACCCCCCAACGGGGATGTACCGGCAGGAGCAATTCCCACAGGTTGTAGAGATGCGGCAGACCGCCCTTTTCCTGCAAAACCGCCGCCGTCCCCACATTCAATTTCAAAATGGCCCGGGCGAGGGCATTCGGGTCAGGGGTAATGAGCATCGCCCGCCGGTCAGCATAGCAGGTAAATACCCGGGCAAATCCCAACCCCCCCCACCGCCACAATCCCCACCACCCATAAAAGAGCCAAGACAGGGTGCCCGTCAGCCAACTCACCCGCCGCCAGCGTTCCCCCAGCCGAGCCAGATGCAGATAAATTAAGTAAGGAATGTGGTGTAACAAGGTTAACCCCGACAGCAAGCCCAGCCCCAAAAATATTGCCGTCCGTCCCAGGGGCAAACGCACCAACAACCGCCGACTCAACTCCTGCGCCACCAATGCCACCAACTCCCGGTCATCCAGGGCAGACTCCGCCCCCGCCGTGATCACCAACCAATGGGCCCGGGGCAACCAACCAAAACTCCATACCAGGGGTGCCGGATGTTCCAAATACCAGAGTTTAATCGGCGGCCAGCGGCGGTCGGTGCTAAATTTTTCCAGCAATCGGGCGGTTTCCGGGAACCGTTCCCCCAATTCCGCCAGGGTCAACGCCCGTCCCGTTCCCAACCGTTTCACGCTCCAGCCCAGTACCCAAGGAGCCGTCGTGAAACACAACCAGAGCAAACCCACCGTGATCCCCACCGGCGGTTGCACCCAGCTAAAGTAACGCAGGGTTAAAAAGAGAATTTGACTGCCCGCCTGCCCCACCCAATAAAAACTGGTCAAGACCAAAAGATAGACCAAAGCCAACGTGCCCAAACCCAACAACCACAAGGGCCAAGTGGCAGGGCGTTGGAGTTGCGTCCATTTTTGCGGCCGGGGAGCATTGCGCCAAGCACGCTGAACCGGCACCTGCGGATCGGGTAATTGCGGGGTGGTACCGGGAGAACCTTCTGGCGCAGGCACTTCAGGATTTAATCCAGGCGGCGGCGCAGATGACTCTATGGACGGGCTATCTAACTCTGATGAAATAGGGGCTATTTCTACCGGATTAGTTTCTGCGGCGGGGGAATGATTGCTTAAATCGGGGGAATGATCTTCTAATTCTGCCGAGGAAGCCAATGCTTCTGGCGAGTTAATTTCCGGTACGGGTAAATCATTAGTTAATTCTGTGGGCTTAACGCATCCTTCTGTTAAATCATTTTTTTGTATTGGTAAATTATCTTCTAATTCTGGCAAGTTATCAGATACGCTCAAGGGATTAGCTTCTAATTCAGAAAGATGAGCAGATGCCGTCCAAGGGTTTGTTTCTGATTCCGCTAATGAATCCCGTGAGCCAACCGACTCTAACCCTGATGGTGGTGCCGACGATGGTTCTGGGGCAGGCGTTTCCCCCCCATTGGCTGGCGGTAGGTTGGTTGACCGTTGGTCTGCGTCCCCCATACGTTCCCCCAGGGCAAGATAATCAAGATAATCAACATAATTAGAATGTAATCTTAAAAGGTGATGGTCAAGTAGGGTTCGTGGAAACGGGCACTGGTAATCTTCTGCCCTTGCCATTGGCTTGGTAGGGTAATATTCCGCCGCTGGTCCCCCGCCTCAACCGTTAAGCCGGGGCCATACTGGGTGAGTTTAACCTGGGATTTCTGAAATCCGGGTAAAAACAACTGAATTTGTTTGGCTTCCAAGTCCAAGGTCATCGGGGCGGGCACCGGAGCCAAATGGTCAAAATCCAACAAATGCTCCCCCGTCCCCACCGGCAAGGGCGCAAAGCGATCCCCCAAGGTCGCCGGTTCCCCCTCGGTCAACAACACCCCCTGCACCCGTACATCCACCTGCTGGGCACTCCCCCACCACCAGCGAGCCATCTGCACGTCAAACTTGTGACCATTGGTGACCAAATAGGCGCACAGGGCTTGGGGGTCATTGACCAAATCTTGCCCCTGGCGGAACAAATTTTCTAGGAATTCCTTGGGTTGCTCCAGGCTTTGGTTTTCCCAACCACTGGTGAACATCGCCCCCACCAAAGGCGTGACAAAGGGGGAAACATTGCGGCTAAATTCCGAAGCGACCAACACCTGGGTAAACCGCCGGTAATACCAGTCCGCCAGGGTGGGCACCCCCATCATCCGCAGGGTTTCCCGGTCGCTGGCACCGTCGTATAAAATCACATCGTACTGCTCATCCTGGCGATAACTCCGCAGGGCATTCAGGGTCAATAAACTATCCAAACCCGGAAAGACGCTCAATTCCTGCCCATACACGTCCCGGAAAAAGGGGGATTTCACATAGCGGGCTTCCAGAGCCTTGAGTTCTTCCCAGAGTTGCTCAAGTAGGACGATGGCTTGGAGTTGTACCGCTTTGATCCCTGGACTCACTTCCTGGGGTTGCGGGGTTAAGGGGGTTTCCAGTTCCCGATCCAGGTGGGGGTTGGGGCAATGGGTGACGACCAGCACCCGTCTTTGCCGTTGGGCGAACCAGCGAGCCACCCCGGCGACGATGCCTGCCCGCTGCCCCGCTTGCCCCAGCCAGGTGATGATGCGCGCCATCAGTTCAGCTTAAAGGCGGGTTCCAATTCTTCGGGGAAAAACCAGGTTTGGCTTTGGTCATTGAAACGCACGATCAGCCCAATTCCCTTGCCATCCACCACCCGCATATCACTCACCACGCCGACTTGACCCAGTTTTTTGCTGATTTCAGAGCCGACCCGGTCTTTCAAACAGCACACCCGCACTTGCTGACCGACATACATTTCTGCCGCCATACGCCTTTATCCTAGGGAACCAATGCCCAGTTTAGCGGGTTTGGGGGCAAGTTTGTTACATTGAGGATGCTTTTGTGCCAAACATCCATGAGCAACCCACCGACTCGCCTGCTGTTTGTCTGCATGGGCAATATCTGCCGTTCCCCGGCGGCGGAGGGGATCATGAACCATTTACTCCGGCAAGAGAATCTGCAGGAACAATACGTTTGCGATTCGGCGGGGACGATTGGCTATCACCGGGGCAGTCCCCCGGACGAGCGGATGCAGTTGGCGGCGAAAAAACGGGGCATTCGCCTCACCGGGCGGGCACGGCAATTTGAGCGGGCGGACTTTGCCAATTTTGACCTGATTTTAACGATGGACCGGCAAAACTATTGGGATGTCCTGGCGCTGGACGGGCAGAACCAATACGGGCATAAGGTGAAAATGATGTGCGAATTTTGCCGCACCTATCCCTACAAAGAAGTCCCTGACCCCTACTACGGCGGGGCGGAGGGGTTTGAATTGGTCTTGGATTTGCTCACGGATGCCTGCAGCGGGCTGTTGGCTGATTTGCGCCAGGGTAAAGTTCCCTAGGTGGTGTATTCGGCGTTAATGCGGACATAGTCATAGCTCAGGTCACAGCCCCAGGCGTAGCCCACCCCTGGTCCGTCCCCCACCTGCACCTGGATCACCACCGGGTCGGAATGCAGATAGTTTTTCCCCGCCTCCCGGTCAAAGGGCAGGGGTTGTCCCGCCCGCATCAGGGGAATCGGTCCCAGGTCAATCGCCAGGTCATCCGGGTTAAAGGGCACTCCCGCCCGTCCTGCCGCCGCCGCAATCCGCCCCCAGTTGGGGTCCCGCCCAAAGACCGCCGATTTGACCAACAGGGAGCCGCTGATGGTGCGGGCAAGGGTTCGGGCGGCTTGATCCGTATCCGTACCCCGCACCTGCACTTCAATCAAACAGGTGGCTCCCTCCCCGTCCCGGGCGACTTTTTTGGCGAGTTGGATACAGGCTTCCGTCACCATCGCCCTCAGAGTGGGCACCCTGGGGTCATCTGCCCGGATGACCGTTCCCCCCGCCGCCCCATTCGCCAAAGCCAACAGCATATCATTGGTGCTGGTGTCCCCGTCCACGGTGATTTGGTTAAAACTGACCGCCACCGCCTCTTGGAGCAGCTTTCGCCACAGACCCGCCTCCACCGGGGCATCACAGGTGACAAAAGCCAACAGGGTCGCCATATTGGGGTGGATCATCCCGGAACCCTTGGCGATGCCCCCAACCCGGATGGGTGGCTGGAGGTCGGTACTTTCCAGGGCAATGGTTTTGGTCACCAAATCCGTGGTGAGAATCCCTTGGGCGGCTAAATCCCCCCCCTCCCGGGTGGTCACGGCCAGCAGGTCAGGAATTGCCCCCACCAGTTTATCCATCGGGATCAACCGGCCAATCACCCCGGTCGAAGCCACCAAGACTTGATTGGGCGCAATCCCCAGGGCCTCCGCAAAGGCGGTTGCGGTGGTACAAGCGTCCTGCCACCCCTGATGACCGGTAGCGGCATTGGCCTGCCCGGCGTTACAGACAATGGCGTGAACCGGTTGGCCGGTCTGGAGTTGTTGCTGGCAGTAGGTGACACAGGCCGCCCGCAGTTGGGAAGTGGTCAAGGCCCCGGCGGCGACCGCAGGCTGTTCCGAGTAAATCAAGGTCAAATCCAAGGCCCCGGAAGGTTTTAACCCCGCCCGCACTGCCCCCGCCCGATAGCCCTGGGGAGCCGTGACCCCACCGGGAATTTCTCGCCACATGAACGGCACCTTTTTACGCAGTTGATTTTCATAATATACAGCAATGCCATTTGAATTGTGAGTAAAAATTGGTACAGAGACCCTGTGGAGACAATTAAAAAAATTCCTATTTAGACAGTCAAAAATTACAGGTTATTGCCCCCTTTGCGGTTTGAATAACCCTAGGGATTCTCTGGTGGAATTTCACTAATAAATTTATCGCTTTATGGCTCCTAACCTCCCCCGAGGGCTTGGGTGAGGACATAGATGGCTCCCACTAAAATCGCCCCGCCCGCCCACCGCATGGTCGCTGGTGGACAGTAGCGCCGGATCAGTTGCCCCGCCAATAGCCCCAAACCATTCAACCCCAAGGTGGCGAGGGCAAACCCCAGTCCATAACTCCACCCGGAGACATCCCCAGGCATTTCGGTGCCGTGGGCATAACCGTGAAAGAGTGCCAAAAATCCCACCAACGGGGCACTGGCATACAGGGGCAAACGGGTACCCAGCAGGACCAACACCCCAAAAATCACATCCGAAGCGATAATCGCCGGTTCCACACCGGGTAAGGGCACCCCCACCATCCCCCCGATGGCTCCCAGGGTCATCACGCCCACAAATGCCAGGGGCACCACCCACAGGGCCCTGCCCCCCAGTTGCGTCGCCCATAGCCCCACCGCCACCATCGCCAGCAGATGGTCCAAGCCCCCCAGGGGATGTTCCACCCCATGCCAAAAGCCGTGGGTGACCCCGGCCTGCACGTGGGCCAGACTAGGGGGAGCCACCAGGAACAGCCAAGTGAGGCAAAATAACCAGCCAAAAGAGTACCGATTCCGCATGGGATGACCGCAGACCAATAGGAAAACCTGTTTGATTGTAGCCCTAACTGTCCACCAATGCTTCCAGTTTCCGGCGGTCCGGCAGGTAAAAATGCTCCGCATCCGGGCGGGTGAGCAGTCCTTCCTGTTCCAGTTTTTTCAGTACCCGGGTGACGGTTTCCCGGGTGAGGCCGCAGAGACTGCCGAGTTCCCGGTGGGGCAAATTGGGGATCAGGACGCCGCCTTGTTGCACCTGCCCTTGCCCCTCGGCCAAAAACAGCAATACATCGGCTAACCGGGCACTGCTTTCCGACTCCCGCACCTGCAAGCGGCGGTTTAACTGCTGAATCCGTTTGACCAGCAACTGGGCCAGCCGAAAGCCCACCTGGGGTTCGGTGCTGATCAAATCCCGAAAGTCCTGCGCCGGTATGCCCCCGACGGTCACGGAGGTGAGGGTCACCACATCGCTGGAACGGGGCGAGGATTCCAGGCTGGCCATTTCCCCAAAGAGATTCCCCGGCCCCAGGATATTCAGGGTAATGTCCCGGCCTTCCCGGTTGTGGGTGACGATTTTCACCCAGCCCTGCATGAGTAAATACACACAGTCCCCCCAGTCCTGTTCCAGAAGCAGGGTGGACCCCGCCGGGTGGTGCCGCAGTACTAGCCGTTGGCTCGCCCGGTTTTGGATCGGGGTCGGTAGCCCATGAAACAGGAGGGTGGAGTTGAGAAATTCCGTCAGGGTCGGCGGGGGCATCGGCTCCGGGGATGAGGCTGTTAGGGTTTATCGGTATTTACCCATTGTCGGAGAAATCTGGCTCCCTGCCCAGGGGTAAAGTCACCAAATCTGCTAGAATGCACCGTAACCTGAGCCATCACTGTCACAAGGGGGCGGATTGTGGGTTTATTCAGTCGCTTTTCACGGGATATGGGGATTGACCTGGGCACGGCCAATACGCTGGTCTATGTGTCCGGTCGGGGGGTGGTCCTCCAGGAACCCTCGGTGGTGGCCATTGACCAGGATTTGAAGGTGCCCCTGGCGGTGGGGGAGGATGCCAAACGGATGTTGGGGCGGACCCCGGGGAATGTGGTGGCGGTGCGTCCCCTGCGGGATGGGGTGATTGCGGATTTTGACACGGCGGAATTGATGTTGAAGCATTTTATCCGGCAGGTGCATGGGGGGCGTTCCCTGGCCCAACCCCGGATTGTGATCGGCATTCCCAGTGGGGTGACGGGGGTGGAACGGCGGGCGGTGATTGATGCGGCCATGCGGGCCGGTGCCCGGAAGGTGGATTTGATTGATGAACCGGTGGCGGCGGCGATTGGGGCGGGTCTGCCGGTGGATCAGCCGATTGGGAACATGATTGTGGATATTGGCGGGGGCACTACGGAGGTGGCGGTCTTGAGTTTGCAGGGGGTGGTGCTGAGCGAGTCGGTGCGGGTAGCGGGGGATGAACTCAGCGAGGCGATCATGACCTACATGAAAAAGGTGCACAACCTGGTAATCGGGGAACGGACGGCGGAGGATATTAAAATTGATGCCGGTTCAGCCTACCCGGTGGGGAACGATGACCAGTTGGTGGAGGTGCGGGGGTTGCATTTGCTCTCTGGGTTGCCCCGCACGGTGACGATCAAAGCCCCGGAGGTGCGGGAAAGTATGGCGGAACCCCTGGCGGTGATTGTGGATGCGGTGAAGCGGACCTTGGAGCGCACGCCCCCGGAATTGGCCGCTGATATTGTGGACCGGGGGATTATGCTGGCGGGGGGAGGTGCCCTACTGCGGGGGCTGGACACCCTGATTAGCCATGAAACCGGGATTGTGGTGCATATTGCCCCGGAACCCCTGAATTGTGTGGTGTTGGGAACCGGTAAGGCCTTGGAAACCGCCCGGGGGTTAGACCGGGTGTTCAGCAGTCGTTCCGGTTAGGGAACAATCGGTGTAGGATGAGGGCAGTTGGCGTGCGGTGCAATGACCCGGTTTGAACTCCTCCGGCGGTGGTGGCAACGTTATACCTCGCAAATTCTCGGTGGGGTGGGGGTCGTGTCATTGGCGGTGTATTTACAAACCACCCAAGCCTGGGTACTGCGGGAACTGTATCGGGGGTTACAGGGGGGGCGGGTGCCGGATACCCGTTTGGCGGACAGCCGTCTGCAGGAGTTGGAAACCCAGGTGCAGGAATTGCAAATCCAAAACCGCCAGCTTCAGCAGTTATTGAATTATCAGCAAAAAATGCCCTTGGCAACGGTGGCGACGACGGTGCTGGGGCGCAGTGCCGGGCATTGGTGGCATCAGATTTGGGTGGGGGAAGGCAGTGCCAAGGGGATTACGCCGGGGTCGGTGGTGTTGGCGCCGGGGGGCTTGGTGGGACGGGTGTTGGATGTCACGCCCCATACCAGTCGCGTGTTGTTGGTCACGGACCCCAGCAGCAAGGTGGGGGTGATGGTCAACCGTTCCCGGGCGATGGGGATTTTGGTGGGGCAGGGGACGGGGCAGACGGTGTTGGAATTCTTTGATAAAAATCCCGATGTGAAACCGGGGGATAGGATTGTCACTTCCCCGTTTAGCACGATTTTCCCGGCGGGGATTGCGGTGGGACAGATTGAGAGTATTGATTGGCGTGCCATGCCTGCGCCCCAGGCGACGGTGCAACTCTATGCCCCGGTGGAGCGGTTGGAATGGGTGTTATTGCATAGTTATGGTGCGAAACCGGCTCTCCTCGCTCCCTAGTCTGGGGGGGGTACTGGCTACCGTCCTGTCGGCATTGGCATCCCTGGCGCTTTTGCCCCTGCGGTTACCGGGGATGGAATTGGCGGGGATTGCCCCGGACTGGCCGCTCATCTGGGTGGTGGCCTGGAGTGTGAAACGTACGGCCTGGCAGGGCTTAATCGCCGGGGTGTCCCTGGGCATTTTGCAGGATGCGCTGGTGAGTCCGGGGGTGGGTTGGTGGCCGTCCCATGCCTTGGGGTTGGGGGTGGCGGGGGCGTTGACGGCACTGTTGCAAAAAGACCGGCTGATTCAAGAGGATTTTATCTCAGTCGCTCTCATTGTCTTTGCGATGGCGGCCATTAGTGAAACCTTGATGGCTCTGCAATGGAGTGTGCTGGGGCACCGTGCCCTGGGGCAAATTTGGTTGGATCACCAGCGGTTAACCCTGGCATCGGCGATTTTGAGCAGTCTGTGGGCGCCTTTGGTGTATGTGCCCTTGAGTCGGTTGTGGCCGGAGGATTAAAGCCCTTTTTCTAAAACGGTCTGGATTTCATCCCGTTTGGTTGTCCAACTGTCCGCCCAACTGGTGACCGGATAGGCCAAGGTGAGGATGCCGTATTCAAAACTGGGGTTGGTGTAGGTGCTTTCGCCCCGGATGACAACTTTTTTTAAGCCTTCCTTGAGGGCTTCTTTGCCCAAATCGTCGATACAAATTCCCTTAAATGCTTCGATGAGGGGACGAAAAAACACCTTGGGTAAATTTTCTTCGTACTGTTCTGAGTAGCCTTCCGATACGGCCATAATTGTATCCCAGTCCACAACCACCGGCACATCAAAACCCGCCGCCGCATCCATTTCCGCCTTGAGTTTGGGGTATTTGTTTTCTTGAAATGCCTTAATTGCCCGCCGTTCGGTCAAACCCATTGTATTGCTCCCTTGCGCCATATCGCCCTGTATCATAACTGATTTGCCCATACCCTGACCATGTGCTGACGAATTGAGATATGGCAATTTTACTTAATTAACGAATAGAAATTCCCCAGAACCCAATGCGGGGCGGTGCCCGGCGACCCCTGTTCCTATAACAAAAACGTGGCGTAGCAATTTTTTATGGTGCGAATAAAACAGAGATGCGTTCTCAAAAAATGCGATAAGTTAGAAAATTAAACCTCAGCAACAATGGGAATGGAACTGCGACCAACCACTGCCAAAGTCCGGTCAGCCCTCATCAATATCTGGCGATGGGAATTGTCCGGGGCGGTGTTTCTGGATTTGTGTACGGGGACGGGGGCGGTGGCATTGGCGGCTCGGCAGGCGGGGGCACGTTTGGTGGTGGCGGTGGATGCGTCTGCCAAGGCGATTCGGCAATTGGTCGTTCATGCCAACCGGGAGGATTTCTACGTTCTGCGGGGCACCCTGCCGGGCTGTTTGGCGGGCTTAAAAACGAAGTTTGATCTCATTTACTTTGACCCCCCCTACGCCAGTGGGTTGTACCTGCCGGTGTTGACGGGAATTGTGCAACACGAATTGCTGGCAAATGATGGGGAATTGGCGGTCGAACATCACACCCAGTCACCCCTGCCGGAGCAACATTTAAGTTTAATTCGCACCCGCCAAAAAAACTATGGCGATACGGTTTTGAGTTTTTATCAACTGGTGCATTAACCCTTTAGAACTGCCAGGGAGCAATCCATAGGCACCTCCTTTGGGAATACTCACGCCACATCTACAAGGGACTTCAGACCCAGAATCCAAAGAATTTTGCCTTCAATAAGTTCCAATTCCCGCTTATGGGCAATCGGCTCCGTTTCCAAACGTTTATAGACTTGGGTGAGATGCTCCAATTCCGCAACGGCATTTTTTACGGAATCTTCCTCTAAATATAAATCCGCTAACGCCGCATCCAAGTCACATACCGTCGAAATTTCTGGGCTGGCTCCATCAATCACCACTGACCGCAACCGCCCCCGATACTTACTCAAAATCTTGCGGATGATGTATTTGCCAAACACGGATAAGCTGTTCATGTTTTTGACCTCCACTATTCCAACTCCTTACGAAAGTATTAAAGGATTTTCCCACAAAAAAATCTCTCCTAGAGCTTACAGAACGTGCATTTACCGGAGTAAAAACCCTCGGTTTTGCAAGCCATTTGCCCCAGCCCAAAGAGATTTTTTATTGGTCAATGCCCTAATTTTAGATAAATTTAATGTTTGTTGGGCAAGGGATTTTACAAAGGTTTACAAAAATTTTAAGGTTCATTTTGTGGGACATTTTGTGCTGAATGATCATGTTTGTTGATAGGGCGAATAAGTAACCCAAATGGGGGATTGCGGGGAGCAGAAATGGGAATTAACTCTGTTCCCCGGCCGTGGTTCATCGAGTCCTAACTGCCCACCATTTCCGCAGTAATGTCCACAATTGGACGCACCAGGGCAAACTCCTGCGGGGTTAACCGTTCTTTCAGAACTTCCCCCATAATTCCATAGAATTGGCTACCGGATTCCTGGTGGAAGCAGTGGGCGATGGTTTGGAACCAACAGAGAGTACGTTGCTTGTAGGCGGTAATATCCCCGGTGAGCAGGGTAGCGGCAATGTAGCGCAACATATCAATGTAATCCCGGCGGCAAATTTTGGCCATATCTGGCTTGTTTTTGTAAACAAAGTTGGGATAACGCATCAGAAACCGGCGTTCCATTTCCTGCAAAATTTCCGCTTCGGCAGCCTTGATTTTCCCGTAGGCACTGAACCGTTGGCGCATTTCCGCCAGATAGGTGTGGACGGGTTGCCATTCCTCCGGGGTGACATACCGACCGTCGGCCTTGAGGGTGAGTTGGTTGAGTTCGCTAAGCATGGGAGTTCTCCTAAATGGTATGGGTCAAACGCATCACAAACTGACTTCGTGGGATTGTTTCAGGTATTCGCTGACCTGAATCCGGGTGTCTTGCAGTTGGTTGACAATGGAGCGGGTGATCAGCTTGCCGGTTTCCACCAACACCTCCCCGGTAATGGGATGCACCAGGTCTTGTTCGGTGCGGCGACCAATCAGGGCTTCCACATCCGCCATCACGTCCACATACATCCCCTGGGGCACCTGCACGATGACCCCGTTCCCCTGGACTTTGGTTTGGCACGCCAGACGGGAGTTGGCTTTGGCGGTGGCGACCATGGCGAGGGTGCGTTCTTCCCGGCGGTTTTTGGGGCTGAGTTGGCCCATGCCGCTTTGGATATAAATGTGGCAGGTGGCACACATCCCCCGCCGCCCACATTCCTGCAAAACGTGCAGGCCATTGTCAACCAAAGCCTCGATCAGGGATTGCCCATCCTGTAAATTGGCCGTCACGCCGATGGGTTCCAAACGCACTGCCCAGGTCATGGCATTCCTCTAATTGCGGAGTCGTTGGAGAATGGTGGCCGCATCCATGCCGCTTTGCACCCAATCCATGACGGGTTGCAACTGTTCCGGTAAGCCGATGAGAAACTGGTTGCTCCCCTGCCCCTGGGAAATGCAGGCGATTTGGACGCATTGCACCTCCCGCCCGGTCAACTGGCGGAACAACACCTCCAGTAAACCCACCTCCACGTAGGCAGAGGGCTGACCTGAACCGCTCTGGGGTTGCACCCAGGGGGAATTCTGGTTTTGCACCAGGATCAACCCCCGCTGGCTGTAGCTCCAATCCAGGTGTAATTGCCCCCACCCATGCACCTGCCAGCACCGGATCAGGCAGTACACCAACTCCTGCATGGTCAATTCCGCTAGGGGTTTGCCGTAGTATTCCGCCAATTCCTCCGACAAGCGGGCAAACAAATGCTGTCCCCAGTGCCGCCCACAGCTTTGCAACACCAAAGGGGTGGCCTTGCCCACTTCCTGCTCCAAACTCCGGTAAATTCCCTGCACCAGGTGTTCCGGGATGGCCAGCAGGCGATTGCCCCGGCGGTTGCTCAGGGTGCCCAGTTCCGCATCCCCCTGCACATAGGCTCCTGGCGCAAAGTAGTCCGTTGGCACCGGCTGATTCAGCAGTGTGTCTAAATTCATTACCAGCCTCCTGTAAATTATTAAGGACTTAAGGACGACTCAAACACCGTTGCGCCTGCTCCCAGTAAGGAGCCAACAACGGCCAGCCCTGACTGCCCAGGACGGTTTTCAATTGGGCTTGCAACAGTTGCCCCAGGGTCGTGTGCAAGGGACTGTGCGGCCGGGCCTGCAACCACTGCCCCACCCGGTGGTCGAAAAACTCCGGGTCATCCAACACCATCGCCAGAGCCGCCCCCCGCAAGGCTCCCACCCAATCCCGCAGAGCCGATTCTGCCGCCGCCTCATCCGCATGGGGCATCTGCCGGGTCACCGGGCGAAAAATCTGCGCCTCCTGGGTACGCAACTGGTCATACACCTTCAGGCGGTTGGTCATGGCGTGAAACTGTTGCCACAACTGCTGTTGTTCCGCCGCTTCCAGATACCGTTGCTCCGCCGTATTCAACAAATTCAACATGGTTCCATTCATGGCCCTACTCCTGTCCCCAACAACTGTTCATCCATTCCTCCAGGGTCGGCACCGCCACCGTTACCCCCGCATCCGCCACCACCGCCACGCCGCCCCAAGGCCACTGCCCCCAAAACTGCGCCACCGGCAAGGTCAGGTCTAAATGCCACGCCCCTTTGCCATTCTGTTGCGCCGCCGCAGGACGACCCTGCCAGGGGAACCGCTCGAAAAATACCCGCACGGTCTGATTTAAGTCGTAGCCCATACCGCCTGCCCCCCTGCGAGTTTCTGCTCAATGTCCCGCACGCTCAAACCCTGGCTGACCCACTGGTTCACCTGCTGGATCACCGGCGCTTTGCCCACCACAAACCGGCAGTAGGTCGCTCCCATCGAATAGCATTGGATTTCCGCACATTCCAACGTCCGTTGCACCAGATGGCTCAAAAAGCCCGCAAACAACCCCGCATACAAATGGCACACGGGTTTGCCTACCACCCCCAGGGTGCGCGCAATCGCCGAATCAAAGATGTTCACCAGCAAAATATTCTGCTTTTGTAAGGACAAATCCACCTCCCAACGCCCCCAACCCTGGGCGGTAAACGGCCACCACCAGGTTTCCAACAAAAACAATAAATTAGACTGGCGCACGGAACGCTGAAACTCCGCCGTAAACCACTGGTCAAAGGCGTGCCCATCAAAGGTGCCCCACTGGCGACCAATCTGGTACATCACCACCGGGGCGGCTTCCCCCACCTCCTCCGTCAAACCGTCGAGTAAACCCGTGATCAGGTCTTCGCTGGCAAAAAAATTCACTGCTCCATTCCAATCCGTCACCTTCCCCTGGGCTAAATCCCAATGGAAAAAGGTGGTGAGATCGTAATGGTTGTGCTTGTTATCCTTTGGTGCCACCGGGGTTGGCGTGGGGTTCTCCAACCAATCGGCTGTGGTTAATACCGTTCCCTTTCCTGGCATTCCTGGCATGACCCTTCCCTCTATTTCCTAATGGGATAGACGCAATAAAAGTTATGGGAACCAATTCCCCAAATGGAATACACCTGCGTGTTAACCCGCCCACAGGCATCCCTTTTGTAACCCCCAGATTCAGAGGTCATCTGCTCTGGGAATGAATAACTTTGCGCTATCTAAAATTCTAAAAATATTTGCAGGTATGTCAGGTTTTTTTTATGTTTTTTAACAAAATATGTAACCTTACGAAGTGGATTTTGTAGTACCAAATTTTATCCGTAGATACTCCGTAAATCCAAGTAATTATTGGGAAGCTCTACTTATTTGAACCAATCATCAATTCCATCGTGGGCATGCCCATATTACCCAGAACCAAGGGTGCTGCGACCGCTAACTTGGAATTGATAGAGGTGCCCTATTGCTCGTGATTGGCAGGTGACGAGGGGGATTCCCAACCCTGACCTCCGGGTTTTTACGGAGAGCGGCGGCTGTACCCCGTCCCCCTGGCGGCTGTGCTATAGTGAATCCAATTGCTTACTATATCGCCCTGATACAATGCTGGAATTGGCGACCCTGGGTTTATTGCGGCGGGAACCCCTGCACGGCTATCGCTTGACCAAACTGCTGGAATTATTTATGGGCAGTTGTATCAGCGTGAATTACGGGGCAATCTATCCCCTATTGCGGCGGTTGGAACAGCGGGGGCATATCAGCAGTTTGTCTATACAAAAAGGGGGGGCGGGCCCCAGCCGGGTGATTTACCAAATTACGCCCCAGGGGCGGGAGCGGTGGTTAGCATTAATGTTAGAAAAGCACCGGGAAAGCTGGGTCAACAGTCGGGCACGGTTTATGGTGATGTTGTGTTTCTTTGGGGATTTGACCCCCGAACAGCGGTTGTTGCTGTTGGGGCATCGGTTGGAGCAATGCCAAACCCGGTTGACCCATTTGCAGGCGGAGGAAACCCAGGGGTTGTTTGCCGATCACTACCAGCAGGCGGCATTGCAACGGGCGGTGCGGATGGTCGAGGAGGAATTAGCCTGGGTGCAGGAGTTAATTGACACGGAACCGACCCTGGAACCGGTTGCCCTCCAGGTGCAGGGATGATGTTGCAACGACTGCCTTTGCCCCGCCAGCGGTGGGTGTGGGTGCTCCTGGGGCTGTTGGTGCTGGGGGGAGGTTGGTTATTCTACGACCGTTTTTTGCGGATTCTGCTGGTGGTGATTCGGCTCAAACCCCAGCCCTCGCCGGTGGTGGTGACCCGTCCCCAGGTGCAGAGGGTGGCGGAAACCTCTGATTTTGTGGGTCGGTTTGATTCCCGTCAATCGGTGACGTTGCAACCCCGGATCAGCGGGCAGGTGCAGGAAATTTTGGTGCAATCCGGGGCGACGGTACAAGCCGGGCAACTGCTCCTGCGGGTGGATGCCGCCCAAGAGCAGGCGCAGGTACGCAATCAGGAAGCCGCGGTCAAAAATGCCCAGGCGGAGGTCACGGCGGCGCGGACGGATGTGCAGGCAGAACGGGCGACCCTGAAAGCGGTGCAAGCCAATCAAGCCGCACTGTCGGCGGATCGGCAATTAGCCCGTCAGGAGTACCAGCGGTTTGAGCAATTGTACCGGGAGGGGGCAGCCAGCCAGCAGGAATTAGACCAGCAATTATTTCGTTTGCGTGCCGCTGAAGCCCGTCTGGAGCAGGCGAAAGCCCAGGTCAGCACCCAACAGTCCGCCATCGCCAGGGCAGAGGCTCGTTTGGTGCGGGCGCAAGCCAGTTTATCCCAAGCCCAAGCCAGTTTATCCCAAGCCCAGGCTAATTTAGAGAACTACATGATTCGGGCGCCTTTTGCCGGTCAAATTGGCAACATTCCCATCAAAGTCGGGGATTTCGTCACCACCAGCACCCCCCTGTTGACCCTCACGGAAAACCAAAACCTGGAACTCAGCCTGGACATTCCCCTGGAGCGGGCGGCGGATTTACGCCTGGGTTTGCCGGTGCAGTTGCTATCTCCCCAGGGGCAGGTGATTCAGACTGGGAGCGTTTTTTTCATTGCGCCGACGGTCAACACCCAGAGCCAGACCGTGCAGGTGAAAGCCGCCTTTGCCAATCCCGCAGGTCGGTTTCGGAGCGACCAATTTGCCCAGGTGCGGGTGGTGTGGGCGACCCGACCAGGGTTGGTTGTGCCCGTGACCGCCATTTCCCGGTTGGGCGGGCAAAATTTTGTCTTTCTCGCCAAACCCTTTCGGGAATCCGGGTGCAAAAGTGCGGTTTTACCGAATCCGGGTCCCCCCCCCCAGCTTCAGCCCACCGATTGGGTTGCCGTCCAGACCCAAGTGCAATTAGGTAAAATCATCGGTAACACGCAGGAAGTGTTGAGCGGCATCACCCCCGACAGCCGCCTGATTCCTACGGGGATTTTGCAGTTAAATAACTGCACCTGGATTACGGAACAAAAACCCGTTGCTCCCACACCCCCATCATGATCTTTTCTATTGCTAATTTTTTCATCCGCCGACCCGTTTTTTCTACGGTTTTGTCGGTGTTTATTCTAATTGTGGGTGCCGCCTGTATTCCCACGTTACCGGTTGCCCAATACCCGAATGTTACCCCCCCGCAAATTGTGGTTACGTCCCGCTATGTGGGTGCCAATGCGGAGGTGGTCGAATCCACTGTTACTAACCTTTTGGAACGGGAATTAAACGGCATTGATGGGCTGAGATATATCAAATCCACCAGTGCCAATGATGGAACCAGTAATATTGCCCTCACTTTTGACCTAGATCGGAATCAGGATATTGTGGCAACGGATGTACAAAACCGGGTATCGAGCGTCCAACCCCGCCTACCGGATTTAGTCAATCGCACGGGGATTCAAGTCACCAAAGCCAACAGTAGTTTTTTATTAGCCATTGGGCTATATGCGGAACCAGATGCGAATGGCAAAGACCGCTACGATGATATTTATTTAAGTAACTATGCCGACCTATACATTACGGATGCCCTGAAACGGATTAAAGGCGTAGAAAATGTGCAGATTTTTGGGGAACGCCAATATGCCATGCGGATTTGGCTTGACCCCTTGAAATTAGCCGCCCGAAATCTCACGCCTCAGGATGTGGTGCAAGCCATTCGGGAGCAAAATTTGCAGGTGGGGGCGGGACAAATTGGACAGCCGCCGGTGCCCCCTGGACAGGAATTTCAATACTCCGTAACGGCGCAGGGACGGTTAGCGAATGCTGAGGAATTTGCCAAATTGGTGATCCGCACCGAACCCAATGGTTCCCTGCTCCGGCTCAAGGATGTGGCCCGGGTGGAATTGGGGGCGGAAAATTACAGTTCGATTCTGCGATTTACGTCCGATGATGGGGTGTCCCACCGGGGGGTGGGTTTGGGCATTCGGCAACAGTTGGGCAGTAATGCTTTAGCGGTTGCCAAACAGGTCAAAGCCCGGATGCAAGAACTGCAAAAAAGTTTTCCGCCTGGATTGAAATATGAAATTGCGTTTGATACGACCCTATTTGTGGAAGCCGGTACTCAGGAAGTCATTACTTCTTTAATTTTAGCTATCTTTTTAGTGGTTTTGATTATTTTCCTATTTTTGCAGAATTGGCGGTCGGCGTTGATCACGTCTATTGCTATCCCCGTTGCTTTGGTGGGGACGTTTATCTTTGTGAAAATTTTTGGGTTTTCGATCAATACCCTCACCCTGTTTGGTTTAACCCTGGCAACGGGTTTGGTGGTGGATGATGCAATTGTGATTGTTGAGGATATTACCAAACGTATCCAGGAAGATGGGATGGCTCCCCTACCGGCGGCGATGGCTTCGATGGATGCCCTATTTGGGGCGGTGATCGCCACATCAATTGTGTTAATTACGGTGTTTGTGCCGGTGGCTTTTTTACCAGGAACCACAGGGCAACTCTACCGCCAATTTGCCCTCACCATTGCCTTTGCGATTACCATTTCCACGTTCAATGCCATTACCCTAACCCCGACTTTAGCCGCCCTTTTAATCCGTCCCGGACAAGTTCCCAATCACTTTGTCTTTCGCTGGCTGAATCAACGTTTGGAAGAATTGCGCCAGAATTATCGGGAAAGTTTGCAAGGGGTGGTGCAACGAAAAAATGTTATTTTGGCATTGTTTTGTCTGGCTTTGGTATTGACCTACGGAGCCTATAATCTGATCCCCAAAGCCTTTTTACCCGATGAAGACCAGGGCTATTTTATTACCGTTGTGCAAGCCCCCCAAGGGGTATCCCTGGAATATACGGAGCGGGTGTTACAAAAGGCGGAAGCCATCCTCAAAACCCAACCGGAAATTCGCAATATTTTTGCGGTGGGGGGCTTTAGTTTTAGTGGGGCAACGCCGAATGTGGGGTTAATTTTTGCCACCATGCGTCCCTGGTCAGAACGGCCTCGGCCCGAACAATCCGTAACTGGGGTGATTGGTGGCTTTTTCCCACCCCCGGCCCGGGGTTTATTCCCGCAATTTTTGGGAATTAAAGAGGCGGTAGTGATTCCTTTTTCCCCCCCAGCAATTAGTGGTGTGGGCAATTTTGGTGGTTTTGAATTTCATTTACAGGATCGGGTGGGTCTGGGTCTATCCGTGTTGGGGGAAACTCTGGATCAATTTCTGGAGGCGGCCAAAAAATTTCCTAATCCCGACCGGCCGGTCTTAACCCGACTGCGGGCGGATTTCAGTGGTAACACGCCCCAAATTGAGGTGCAGGTGAATCGGGAGCGGGCAAATGCCCTAGGTATTAAGGTGTCCGACATTTTCAACACCTTACAAACCCTGCTCGGTTCCACCTATGTGAATGACTTTAATCAATTCCAACGCACCTATCGGGTGTATGTGCAAGCGGACGGTTCATTCCGCACCAATCCGGCGAACCTCAATCAATTTTATGTGCGCTCTCAAAACAATCAAATGATTTCCTTGGGGAATCTAATTACGGTTCGGCAAATTACAGCGCCAGCGGTGATTAGTCATTTCAATTTATTCCGTTCGGTGGAAATCAACGGGGTAGCCAGTCGCGGCAAATCCTCTGGGGAGGCTATTCAAGCCTTAGAAACGGTGGCACAGCAAGCCTTACCGCGGGGATTTGGTTACGAATGGTCGGGGTTATCCCTAGAGGAAATTGAATCGGCGGGGCAGGCGATTGGCATTTTTGCGTTGGGGGTTGTATTTGTATTTTTGACCTTGGCCGCTCAGTATGAAAATTATATTGATCCATTCATTATCATGCTGACGGTGCCCCTGGCGGTATTGGGGGCATTAATGACTGTCTTTTTGCGGGGATTGACCATTGATGTTTACACTCAAATCGGCTTTGTCATGTTGATTGGGATGGCGAGTAAAAATGCCATTTTGATTGTGGAATTTGCCAATCAATTGGTGGCGGAAGGTTTGGGGATCACCAAAGCGGTGTTGGAAGCCTGTCGGGAACGTTTGCGACCGATTTTGATGACGGCACTTTCTACTTTGATCGGGGCATTTCCCCTGTGGATGGCGACGGGGGCAGGGGCGGCGGCACGGCGTTCTTTGGGTACCTGTATTGTTGGCGGGATGGGGATTGCCAGTTTACTGAGTTTATTCATCGTTCCGGTGCTGTACATTGTCATCAAAAATCTGGAAGCCCGATACCTTAAGCGGGTTCCCCCGGTTTAATCATCCGAGTTTTGCGATAAATTTTGCTATGATAGTAATCCTGCGGGCGATTAGCACAGTGGTAGCGCACTTCCTTCACACGGAAGGGGTCACTGGTTCGAATCCAGTATCGCCCATACGAGCTTTCCTCCATTTCATCGGGATTTTCCTGGATGCCTCTGTAAGTACGGGTTGGGTATGGTTGGGGTTATTTGAGGCAGTTTAGAGCTAAAATTGGGCTATCTGCTTTTGATGTCATTCTGGCAAAATATCGCCCGGAACCGTAGCTTCAAATGATGCCCACGAGAACAATTTGGGCGCAAGATTGAGGAGCCACAGGGAGTGCAACGCAGGATGATGAATTGCGCCAATGCCCATGAGATAAAGTTTTTGGGGAATTGCCCCCCTCCTTTGCCCAGGGAGTTAGCGGCACCGACTTGGTTAGCAATGTATCATGGGCAACGGATTATGCTATTTGTAGTTATTTTATAATAACAAATAATATTTGGACAGCACTACCAGTGGTGTAAATAAATTAAATTTGATAAATTAGATAACGAGGTAATTCTACGGCGTTGGTGACTGCCAATAATGTTTTGTGATCTACAAGCCGCGCCTGAGGGAACCAAGCACTCCAGTGGCAGTAAACCGGGCGCTGTACCCGGAAACTTTATATTGGGGATAACGGTACCCACTTGATTTTTTGCGGTCCAAAACTGAGGTAAAACGGCACCGTGGAATCCTCACTCACTTTTGGGAACCTCTATTTATTTGAACCAATTCGTTGGCATACCCATATTCCCCAGAACCAAGGGAACCCCTAACTTTGAATTGATAGCGGTGCCCTAAACTCAGTTAGGATTGCTATGATTTAGGCTTTCCTGGATTGAGGGGATAATTTTTTCTAATCAGAGAATGTGGCTAAGGTTCTCACCCGCAAATGATTAATTAAAAAAATTCAAAAAGTCATCAGCTCGTCTCTTGGGAGTGCCTTGGAGTGCTACTCTTCAATTTGCCAGGGCTGGTTCAGGTGTTCGGGGTCAAGCAGGCGGGGGGGACGCACGGCCAAAATCAGCCGCCCCAGTAGGGGGCAACCCGGATCATCCCCAAACCACTTGAGGGTCACTTGCCCATTCTCTGATACTAAAAAATAATGCTCCGCTTGCCATTGGGTAGCTTGGCGGTCCACCACCAGTAATACGGGTTCGGCAATGCCAATTTCCCCCGGCAGTTGGTGGGTGAGCAGGGCAAGCGGCTCCTGGGCGGAACGCAAAATTGGCCACCCCGGTAAGGCCACCACCTGGGGCGCACCCGTGACGTGGCCAAAGGGGGGCTGGGTTTGGGCAACGGGTGTATCTTCCCAAACTGACACACTTAGGGGCAATTCCCCCACCAGGGTCAGGATCAGGGGTTGCTCCAGGGCGGATTCTAACCGATACCAGGGCAGGCGGGGAGGGGTGGGCAGGGTTTCCCGGTGCTGGGGGTCGAGGAGTTGTTCCAGAGCCGTTCTCGCTGCTTCCGTGTGGGCAAAACTCAAGCCCCGGGATAGGAGACGTACCCGCTCTGGGCTGGTGGGTTTTTGCCGCAGAAGTCGCCAGCATTGGAAAGCCACCGCATCCCCCGGATGGTCGCTAAAATTCGGCGGTACCCGGTATTGGCTCCGTTCCTTGATGGCTTTGACGACCTCTCGGGTGGCACTGGCGTCCAGGCGTTTTTCAGCTACAAATCGGGCGCAGGCGAGCCGTTGGGTCTGGGACAATAGCCGCAGTTCGTAGAGGAGGTCACTGCCTTCGGTGCGGAAATAGTCCTGCACTTGGGCATCCTCCAGGGAGGCAAAGACTTGGCTGGCGACAATCAGTTGATTTTGGGTGCTGGGTTCCAGTCCGGTTTCTTCAAAAATGGCTTCGGTACGCCACCCGGCTTTACTCAGGTGTTGACAAAGTTGCCCCCAATCCACCCAAGTACCTTCTCGCCGCCGCAGTTGTTGCAACCATTGTTGGTGCTGTTCGGGGGTGGAGTCACTCATCCGTCGGTTCTAGCTCCTCGTCCAGGTCTTCGCTGGTGGGGGCAGTGGTCGGGGCAATCACCGCACCGGCTTCCAGTTTTTGCCGCACCTGCTGGTCAATGGTGTCCCGGATGGCTGGGTGTTCCTCCAGGTATTGCAGGGTGTTTTCCCGCCCCTGACCGATGTTTTCCCCCTGGTAGCTGTACCAGGCACCCTTGCGCTTGACGATCCCCA
This sequence comes from Synechococcus sp. C9, assembly GCF_022984075.1. Lineage (NCBI taxonomy): Bacteria > Bacillati > Cyanobacteriota > Cyanophyceae > Synechococcales > Synechococcaceae > Synechococcus > Synechococcus sp. C9. The sequence goes on from NZ_JALAAD010000001.1 coordinate 1,309,626, forward strand.
CCTGCTCGGCAATATCCAGGATACAGCCCGCCTGGGAAATGCCTTTGCCAAACACGATGTCAAATTCCGCCAACCGAAACGGGGGGGCGACTTTATTTTTCGCCACTTTTACCTTGACCCGGATGCCAAATTCCTCCGTGCCCTTTTTCAGGGTTTGGATGCGGCGAATGTCCAGCCGCACCGAGGCGTAAAACTTGAGGGCGTTGCCGCCGGTGGTGGTTTCCGGGTTGCCGTAGGTGACACCAATTTTTTGCCGCAGTTGGTTGAGAAAAATGACGATACAGCCGGTTTTGCTGATGTTGCCGGTAATTTTCCGCAGGGCTTGGCTCATCAGCCGGGCTTGCAGACCCATGTGGGAATCGCCCATATCCCCCTCAATTTCCGCCTTGGGCACCAGAGCCGCCACCGAGTCCACCACGATGATGTCCACTGCCGTTGAGCGCACCAGGGAGTCCACAATCTCCAGGGCGGCTTCCCCGTGATCCGGTTGGGAGACCAGCAGATTTTGCACATCCACCCCCAGAACTTCGGCGTAGGCGGGGTCGAGGGCGTGTTCCGCATCCACAAAGGCGGCAATCCCCCCCCGTTTTTGCACTTCAGCGACCGCATGGAGGGCGACGGTGGTTTTCCCAGAGCTTTCCGGGCCGTAGATTTCCACCACCCGTCCCTTGGGCAGACCGCCTCCCAGGGCTAAATCCAGGGTCAAGGCGCCGCTGGGGACGGTTTCCACCTTGATCCGGGAACCATCCCCCAAACGCATGATCGCCCCTTTGCCAAAGGTTTTTTCGATCTGTTGCATGGCAAGGGTAAGGGCTTTTTGCTTGTCTTTTTGGCTGTCGTCAGTGGGAGCGGCGGGCATAGGATTCCATTCGGTTAGGTTAATGTCTCTTTATTTTACGCCGCCTGGGGGGGACAGATTTCGGTGACCAGGTCGGTTTCCCGTGCCTGCATGGCTTGGATGGCATTTTGCAGGACAGTGGCGAGGCTCTCCCCCCGTGCCATCTGCGCCAGCCAGCGTTGGGCTTCGTTGCCCTCGGCGAGGATGGTGCGTAGGGGGGACAGAAAACAGCTAAACCCGTACTGCTTGGCAAGGGGGGTCACCTGTTCAAGTAATTCTGCGATCCAGTCCCGTGCCCGCACACTCTGCCCGGTTTGCCAATGGGTGAGTACACTGTCTAAACTGTGTTGGGCGGCTGTTTGGGCGTTGGTCTCGCTCTGCACCCGCAGTTCCTCCGCCCGCAGTCGGGGGTAGGGATGCCCGCAGAGGGGGTCGAGGTTGGGGTTGCGTAAAAGTTGGTACAACCGGGCTTCCAGCAGGGCGGTGATTGCCAGCAGATGCACCGGGTCGCTGACCAGATCGCAAATCCGCAGTTCCAAGCGGTTCAAATCGTAGGGGCGGCGGTTGCCGTTGGGGCGCACGCTACTCCAGAGATGGCGCACGTTTTGCATGGTGCCCGCCTGGAGTTGGGTTTCCGTCCACTGGATGAAATGCCGGTGGCTGAGAAACAGGGGCACATGGGGGGGGGTGTGGGGAAATTGGTGCCAACGGGTGCTGTGCCAGCCCGTGATCCGCCCGTCCAACCAGGGGGAAGCGGCACTCAAGGCTAAATACAGGGGGGCTTCCACCCGCACCAACCGACAGGCACGGATCAGGGTTTCCGGGTCGTCAATGCCGATATTGATATGCACGCTGGCGGTGACCACCCGGGTGCCATAGGTTTTCTGAATATAGGTGTGGTAGGGGTTGCCGGGGTCAGAACGTAAAAACACCGTACTGTCCCCCAATGCCAAGGTACTGCCGGGGATCAAGGTATAGTTGCCCAAGGTGCGTAGGTATTGGCGCAGGTGTTGCCGGGGTTGCACCAAATCGCAGAGCAAGCGTTCGTACCGTTGCCGGGGCGGGGTCGTATATTCCACGTTGCGCCGGTCCGGTTCCCAGACAAAGCCGGGCAGGTGATGCACAATTTGATCCGCTAGCCCCACCACCTCCCCCTGGGGCGTGCCGGTGTAGAGTTCGATTTCAAAGCCTTTACACAGCATGGGCTGGCACCTTCTACACTAAAAGCCAGGGGCATGAGCATCCACAAACCCCTTCTGATTATAGGAGCAAAGGGCAAATGGGCTGGGGCAAATTCGCCGGTGCTGGCTTGAGCGTTTGGGGGGTCTATTCCGTCTGGCGGCGCCACGCCAAGGTGTATCAAAATACCTGGTTGGTGAATAGTTTACCGCCTCTGTCGGAACCGATTATTTACCTGTTGAGCTTTGGTTTTGGTCTGGGTCCCTTGATCCCTGGGTTGATCTACCAGGGACGAGAAGTAACTTATCTGCAATTTATTGCCCCGGGGATGATTGCGGTGGGGGTTTTATTTCAAAGTTTTTTTGAAGGTGCCTATGGGAGTTTTATCCGTCTGCAATTTCAAAAAACCTGGCAGGCTTTGCTCACCGCTCCCCTCACCTTTACGGAAGTGTTTTTGGGGGATTGGCTGTGGGCGGCGACCCGGGGCACTTTGGCGGGGTGTACGACGGGCTTGGTGGTGGTACTGCTGGGTTTGTATCCCCCCTTGGCGTTGGTTTTGTCCTTGCCGTTGTTGATTTTGGGTGCCCTGTTGTTTGGCGGCATCGGGCTTTTAACCGCCGGTCTGGTGCGGACGGTGGATCAGATCAATGTGCCTATTTTTCTGCTGGTCGTGCCCATGTTTGCCCTTTGTGGCACCTATTTTCCCCGGGATAATTTACCCCCGCTTTTGGGTGCCATTGCCCGGTTTTTACCCCTGTCGGCCCTGATTGACCTCCTGCGTTGGCCCTTGGCGTGGCCAGGGTTTGCACCCATCTTGCTCGCCTGGTTGCTCCTGTGGGTGATGGGGATGGGGGGCTGGGCTTGGCGGGTTATTCATCCCCAGGTGTATCGGTAGCCGGATCAGTAACCTTCTCCATCGCCACCCGGAAGGCATAGGGAAATACGGGCTGGCCGTTGCGGTTGATATAGCCCCATTCATTGGCAAATTTCACCGGTGCCATCCCCTCCCGAAAGGATTCCGCATTGGCAAACTGGCAAGGGATCACCATCTGCCCCGTACTGTCAATGTACCCCCATTTATCCCCCTGCCGCACCAACGCCATCCCCTCGCTAAAATACCAGGCTTCATCATAGGCATAGGGAATGACCAGATGTCCCTGGGGATTGATATAGCCCCAACGGAATCGCCACAGCACCGGTGCCAAACCTTGCACAAATTTCAGAGCCTGATGAAATTGCGCCCCGATTTGCCACTGCCCGCTGGTGTTGATATAACCCCAAAAACCATCCAGATTGGCTGGTGCTAAACCCTCATGAAACGGTTGCACCCAGGTGAAAAATTCCCCAATCACCACCCGCCCCTTGTCATCAATAAAACTCCAAGAATTGCCCTGTTTGACCCGAGCTAAACCATCGGAAAAACTATAGACATTATCAAATTTCAAAGGGATGACCAGGCGACCAACCCGGTTCACATAGCCCCATTTATTACCCTTTTTAACGGCGGCTAAACCCTCTCGAAAATTTAATACATGGTCAAATTGACAGGGCACCACCACCTGCCCCGATTTATTAATAAAACCCCAGTGCTGACCATTATTTACCCCAGCCAATCCCTCGCTAAAATCCACCGCCCTAGCAAACTGGAATGGAATAACCGTATTCCCTTTTTTGTCAATAAAACCCCACTTTTCCCCCAGTTCCACCGCCGCCAAACCCTCGCTAAAATTGCGGGCATCCTGATACCTCAAAGGAATTACCAAATTTCCCGAATGGTCAATATACCCATGCCAAGACCCCTGTTTAACCCCGGCCCGCCCGTTGACAAAGGGTTGCGCCGCATCAAAATGCAAGGCTAAGGGGGGACGACGGTGTTCCACATAGGCCTGCCCCGCTGGTATCATTCCCAACAGACAGAAAACAGTTGCCAAAAATACCAACCAAAACCGGTGGCGGGAGCGGAGCGTACGCATTTTGGTGGCGGAGAACTGTGAATTTGTAAATTTTTTAATTATCCCCACACCCCACCCCAACCCGTCGAGTTTTATTACAAATAATTTACATTGAACACCCGTTAGCCCTTGGCCGCCTGGAGGAGCGCCGCCGTTACCGCCAAACTTTCTTGGAACAGGATATTTTGCTGTCCCCAGCGTTGGATTTGCTGTCCCAGCAGGGTTTCGGCGGGAATATCCCGGAGGGTACTCACCTGTTCTACCCGGCAAAATTGCGCCTTGCCACCCCCTTCCAACCGCATACAGCCCGTCGTTTCGGAACACAAGACCGTACAGCAATTGGCATCCGGCTGAGCCGAATCCAGCCGCAGACCGATCAAATCCCCCACCACCGAGCCGACATCCGCCAAGGGTAAGCCCGCCAGTTCCGTTTTGATTTCCTGTCCCTCCGGGGAATGGCAAATGATCCGATGAATCTCGTAGTCGCCGGATTCCAGGGTGTAGGACTGGGGCACCCAACCGAGCCGACTAGCCAGCCAACCAAAAAAGAGCAGGGCTTGGGTCGGATTTCCCTTTTCGTAGTCAATCACCACCTGGTCAATTTTGGGTAAATCCACCCGGCGGTCGGGGGGGTCAAAGGCGGCGGCGGTCAATTCTTGCCAAATGCTCAACCGACTCCAGTTCAAGTCCGCCAGGGGGATATTGAGATTGAGCAACTGCCACAAATCCAACAAACCCCGTTCCGGTTGGGCAAAGGTCGCCGAATCCACCAGCACCCGCATTCCCCCCCGTTCCCGCAGATGAATCAACCCCTGGAGCAACACATCCTCCGGGTCAGGGTGGGCTTGCCACCAGAGATAGGTGGGTAAATCCCCGATCAGCAGGGCATTGATCAAACCCAAGGAACGCTCCAGGGCGGGGCGGGAACCGGTCAGGGTAATGTATTCACAGCAGATCAAATTGCTTTGCCCCCGTTTCTGCATCGGGCAATAGGCCGCCACCCGTGCTTCCAGGGGTGCATCGGTCGCTAGTTCCTGGGGACGGAGATGGATCACCCGGCAGGGATTTTGTACCGCCAAACCCTCCACCGAGGGAGCAATCTGCGCCGCCAAGTCTGGGGATTCATAGACCACCAAAGTAAACGTCGCCGCCCGTACCGCCCGGGGACCCGCATCCCCATCCCCGTCCACCCCCAGCCAAATCTGCCCCAATTCGGATTCAATTTCACTCAGGGACACATCTTTGGGGGCTTGGAGTGCCACCACTGCTTCGGTCGTCACCATTGCCACTACCCTCCCAAGGCGATGGATGCCTACTCATGCTAAAAAAACTCTGGCACCACTGAACCGAATTTTAAGATCAGCTACAGGTTCTCGGAATCCAGAGATGGTCGGACAGCCCTAGGTATCGGGGATCAGTGGTTCTCAAAGCCTTGCCCCCATATCTCAAAAATTTTGGTGTTGCCATTGGCTCATTTTTTCTCATTCCAAAAATGACATTTTTTACAGGTTGAAATAACTTTAGGGAACCTTGATTTATTTGAATTTATTTGAACCAACCATAAATTCCATCGTAGGAATGCCCATATTACCCAGAACCAAGACGGGGGCGGTACCCCTGCGACCCCTATTCCATTTTCATTTAGGATTGCTAGATGCGATCCCAGTAGCATTAACCTATAGTACTGGAACTTGCCAATCCCCAGGATGGCAGTCCGCAGACCCCCCCATTGCCTGAAAAGGTGAGAATGATTATTATGTATTATGAATTATGAAAGGGAACCTAAGACCAGCGGTCGCCTTCTAAAATGAGGAATTAGCCTCCCTTCGTCATTGCCCATCCCTACCCCAATCCGCATGGCTCTGCCTGAACAAATTCTCACCCTCGAATCGAGCCTGAATCAGCTACTGGAAGCATATCAACAGGGGCAAAGGGATTTCACGGGCATTGACCTACAAGGGGTGAACCTCAGTCGGGTGAACCTGACCGGAGCGAATTTGACGGGAGCGAATCTCAGCCACACCAACCTGAGCGGTGCCAACCTCTACGAAGTGAACCTGACGGATGCCAAGCTGGACGGCGCCTATCTCGGCAGTGTCATCCTCCCCGACCAGGAAACGGGTCGCTTGGTCTATGGTTCCGTATTGGTTCGGACGAATCTCAGCCGTGCCACCCTGGTACGTGCCAGCCTTGTGGAGGCCAACCTCAGCCGCACCACCCTATTTCAGGCCAACCTCCGCCAAGCCGACCTGCGCCATGCCAACCTTTATCGCACGAATTTTAATGGGGCGGATTTAACCGAAGCCCAACTCCGGCAGGCCAAACTCTGCGGGGTCAATTTGGAAAATGCCATTATTGACATTCTGGAATTGAGCAAGGCCGACCTTGACCCAGAAACCCGGCAAATGGTGAAGGAGCGCATTAGTAGCGGTAGCTGGCATAACTAATTAATTGCTGGTGCAACTTCACAGTTTCTCGGTGATATTTATCACGTTATCCCAGATTTTTTCTTCCTAAAGTGAAATTATTCAACCTTTGGGAGTTTCATATTATGTCACAATTACAGGAGCATATTGGGCAAGCGGTGCGTTTGTCCCTGGCATTATCCGCCACCATCGGGGTGGTTTGGGGCATTCAAAGCCTGCGACAGGATTTTCAACAACAGGTCAGTTATCCCCATCCGGTCACGACCCAGCCCATCCCCTCTCAACGCTGATCCTGGCGGAGCCACTGACCCAGGCGGATGACTTGGGCAATCCCTTGGAGAAATAGGAGGCCAAAACCCAACACGGGCAGGGATTTTACCCAGTAGCGGGGCAAACCACCGGGGTCGGGGGACTGCTCACCTATGCGCCAAGCGGTGATCACCGTAGGGGTCGTCACCCACAGCAGTAACGCCACAAACGGCAACAGGAACAGCAGGGTAGCCAGCAGGTCAACCCAGGCTCGTTGACGTTCTGACCAGCGATTGTACAGCACATCTACCCGCACATGGGCGTTATGGTAGAGGGTGTAGGCGGCTCCCAGCAAAAAAATCGCACTGAATAGATACCACTGCAATTCTAAAAAGGCATTGGAGGTCAAATTCATGCCCAGCCACCGCCCCAGGTAGCGGCCCACCACATTCCACACCCCCACCAGCACCAACAGGGGCACCAGCGCCATCGCCAGCCAACCCGCCCCCAGGGTCAGACGGTTGAGCCAGTGGGTGATGCTGTCCCAATCACGCATGATTTTAGGATACGCCCATTGTCAGGTTTGATTCAAGATTGTTAAGATAGCTAATGCGTTCCCAAAGTGTTCGCAATGGGGTGTCGCCAAGTGGTAAGGCAGCTGGTTTTGGTCCAGCCATTCCGAGGTTCGAATCCTTGCACCCCAGTCCCTGAAAATTTCGGCAATGCTCATGGCTCTACCGGTACTGGCACTGGATTTTGACGGGGTACTCTGTGATGGGCTGAATGAGTACTTTACCGTCAGTGCTAAGGTTTATCGGGAACTTTGTCCTGAAATTGGCTGTACGGGCAACCTGGAGCCATTGCGGGAATGGTTTTACCGTCTGCGCCCGGTGATTACCCACGGGTGGGAAATGCCCCTGCTTTTGCACGGATTGATGGCGGGGGAGGACATTCAAGCGATGGAATCCGCTTGGCCGCAGGTACAACAACGGCTACTCAGGGAGACTGGGTGGACGGCTCAGGACTTGGGGCAACGGGTGGACGAGATGCGGGATGCCTGGATCGCCCGAGATGAGCAGGAATGGCTGTCCCTGCATGAATTTTACGGGGGCGTGGTGGCGCAGGTGCAAAGATGGTTGACGACGACCCCTTTTCAGCCGGTGATTGTCACCACCAAACAGGAACGGTTTGTACAAGCCCTGTGGTCTGGGGTAGGCGTAACTTGGCCGGAGCAATGGCTGTACGGCAAAACCCTCGCCCAGCCGAAAACCCAGATTTTACAAAAATTGCATCAGCAGTATGGAGTGATTGGGTTTGTGGAGGACCGTTGGGAGGCCCTGACGGCGGTACAGCAGGTGCCCGCTCTACAAAACATTCCTTTATTTCTCGCCACTTGGGGGTACAACACGCCCGCCCAGGCCCAATCTGCCCGCCAGTTGGGGATTCAGCCCCTCAACCTTGGGGAATTTTGCGACCCCCAATCCCCTTGGTGCCGGGGCAATGATTAGCAAAACCTGCAATTATTCATACAATTTGCCGTTTAAGATAAGAAAATTGTATGGCAATTGTGGCATTAGGGGGATGACAAGTCCCTAGCAGTCCTGGTACATTTTATTCGTGTGAGGAGCGAACCAGTGAGGGAGCCGAGACGAAACACGGCAAGTCGTCGGCTCCCTTTCTGGTTTTTAGCTTTTTTATGCTCGTCATTTACCAGATTTGGGAATAATTGTCAAAAAAATTGCATCACAGGGGAGAATTTCCCAAAGACAGGTCAGCCCTATGTTCATCCCCTCAAGCACGATATGCCTAGAATTAGGGCTATGCTACTAACCAAGGGCACCTCTACCAGTTCAGCACCCCCCGCCTTTGGTTTTGGGTAATATGGGTATGCCAACGATGAGACAGGCTATGGGTTGGCTCAAATAAATAGAGATACCCTATAGTGTAGTTGGAACCATCAATGAGGTGTGGGTCAATGGCTTTAGATTATGTATCCGCAGATTTAGTCCAGCAACAGTTGTATTGGCGTTATGCCACCAAAAAATTTGACCCCAACCGGAAAATATCCCCAGAAATTTGGGCGGTTTTAGAAGAAAGTTTGCGTTTAGCTCCCTCCTCTTTTGGTCTGCAACCCTGGCGGTTTATTGTGGTGAATAATCCGGCGATTCGTGCCCAATTGGTAGAACATTCTTGGGGGCAAAAACAAGTGGTTGATGCGTCCCATCTAGTGGTTTTAGCCTTGCAAAAAAATGTAGGCACCCAAGATGTGGACCGTTACCTCGCCCGTACTGCCCAAGTACAAGGTACGCCTATGGAAAACCTCCAGGGTTTTGGCAATTTGATTAAGGGATTTTTGACCCAACCGCCCTACCCATTGAATTTAGAAGAGTGGGCGGCTCGGCAGGTGTATCTTGCCTTGGGACAATTCATGACTGTAGCGGCTTTTATGGGCATTGATACCTGTCCGATGGAGGGATTTATTCCTGCTAAATATGATGAAATTTTGGGCTTAAAAACGACCCCCTATCGCTCGGTGGTGGTGTGTCCAGTGGGCTATCGGGCGGCGGATGATAAAAATGCCCAACGCCCGAAAGTTCGCTACGAAAAAAGTGATGTCTTCATGTATGTGGATTAGGGGCAAATTCAGGTAAAAGTTGCTCTAATGCCCACAGCCAATGGAGCCACGTCGTTCCCCCCTGACAAAAGATGATGTAGGGCGGCCGCAAAGGACCATCGGCGGAAAATTCGCTGGTACTGCCATCAATAAATGTGCCCCCTGCCATAATTAATTGGCTTTCATAACCGGGCATGGGAGCGGGCACGGGGTCCAGGTAACTTCCCACTGGACTCAGCCGTTGTAAAAGGCGACAAAAACGGGTTAAACGGTCAGGGTCGCCCAACTGAATGGCTTGAATCGTATCCGTGCGCGGGGCATCTAAGCCAGGTTGTACCGGGTAGCCCAGTTTGCTAAAAGTAGCCGCCAATAGTAACCCTGATTTGAGGGCTTCCCCCACCATTTGCGGTGCTAAGAATAAGCCCTGAAAAAATAAGCGATTGAACCCCAGGGATGCACCCGCTTCTATCCCAATACCAGGGGCACTCAAACGGTTGGCGGCGAGTTCAACATACGCCTTTTTCCCCGCTACATAACCGCCACAGGGGGCAATGGTACCGCCAGGATTTTTAATCAAAGAACCGGCGATCAAATCAGCACCAACCATAGTCGGTTCCTGCATTTCGGCAAATTCGCCATAGCAATTGTCCACAACGCAAATCACCCCAGGATTAACTTTTTTTATTTCATGAATAACGTTTTTTAGTTGAGCAATTGTTAAACTTGGTCGCCAGGAATAACCACAGGAACGCTGAATAAAAGCCACTCGGGTTTTACTATGAATCATCTGGGGTAATTTTACCCAATCAATGTCACCCGTTGGGGTTAAATCTAATTGCCGGTAAAGAATCCCAAAATCCTGTAATGAACCGCTACCAGATTCTCGGATTCCCAACACCGGCTCCAAGGTATCGTAGGGGGCACCGGCGACGGACAAGAGTTCATCCCCCGGTCGGAGGACACCGTACAAGGCGCAGGCGATGGCATGGGTACCGGAGAAAAACTGAGGACGTACCAAAGCCATTTCCGCACCTATAACTTGAGCGAATACCTGTTCTAAAACCTCTCGTCCCTGATCCCCGTGACCATAGCCGGTGGTGGACTGAAAATGATGCACCCCGACCCGATGGGTATTCATGGCGGTAACCACGCGACTAAAATTGTATTTAACCAGCCCATCAATGCGCCGAAAATCATTCGTTAATTCATCAATAATTTGGCGCAATAGGGGATGATTGGTGAGAGGGTCAGTCATGGTTTTTGGGTTCATTAACTCATGTCAATATAGCATTTCTCAATTAGAATAAAATCGGGTTTCTAGGAGTATCGCCCCCTCCTGAGTTCCATAGAATTTCTGTTCGTTCATCCTGTAGGATTGCTATGGATAGAGTTATCCTAAATTAATGAATGATTGTTTGTTCAGGCTGAATCATGGCAGGACATAGTAAGTGGGCGAATATCAAACGGCAAAAAGCCCGGGTGGATGCCCTCAAGGGACAGGTTTTTGCCAAATTATCACGGGAGATGATTGTGGCGGCACGCTCAGGGTTGCCTGACCCGGCGGCTAATTTTCGCCTGCGGACAGCAGTGGAGAAGGCTAAGGCGGCGGGGATGTCCCAGGAAAATATCGAACGGGCGATTGCCAAGGGGGCAGGACTGTTGGGGGCGGATGCGGACAGTTTGGAGGCGGTGCGTTACGAGGGCTATGCGCCGGGGGGGGTGGCGGTCTTGATCGAAGCCCTGACGGATAACCGCAACCGGACGGCGGGGGAGATTCGGGCGGCGTTTAATAAATACGGGGGCAATTTGGGGGAAACCGGCTGTGTGGGCTGGATGTTTACCCAGGTGGGCTGGATTGAACTGCCGGGGGTGACGAATGAAGATGACCTGCTGGCGGCGGCGCTCCAGGTGCCTGCGACGGGGTACGAGTGGGACGGGGAGACGGCGGCGTTGCTCACGGAACCCTTGGCTTTGGAGGCGGTGGTGACGGCACTACAAAAAGAGGGGTATCCAGTGGGCACGGCCCTGACCCGCTGGCAACCCACGACTACGGTGGCGATTACCGATGCGGACTGGGGGCGAAAGGTACTGCGGTTGTTAGAGGTATTGGAGGATTTGGACGACGTGCAGGCGGTGAGTGCCAATTTTGAGATGGATGAGCCGGTGTGGGCAACGCTCATGGGCCATTGACCAATCCCCTGTATCATAAAACCATGAATGCGGATGAACTGTTACGGCGGTATGCGGATGGGGAGCGGGACTTCCGGCAGGTGAACCTGAACGGGGCGGATTTGGCTTTGGCCATCCTGCGGGAAATCAATCTCAGTCGGGCGAAGCTGGCGGGGGTTGGCTTCAGTCAGGCGAATTTGACCCGGGCGGATTTGAGCCGGGGGATTTTGCGGGAAGCGGATTTGAGCCAGGCAGTACTGCGGGAGGCCAATCTGACGGCCGCCAAACTGGTGGGGGCGTATCTGAGCCAGGCGGATTTGGAGGGGGCGGTTCTCAACAAGGCCAAATTGACCGAAGCGGATTTGGTGGGGGTAAATCTGCGGGGTGCCAAGTTGGTGGGGGCCAATTTGAGCCGGGTGGTGCTGATTGAGGCGGATTTGAGCGGGGCTGACCTGAGTGGGGCGGATTTAACGGGTGCGAATTTGAACGATGCCCGTCTATGTGGAGCGAATTTGGCACGGGTGGATTTGACCCGGGCGGCCCTGCGGCACAGTGACCTCAGTCAGGCCAATTTTTTTGAAGCGGATTTGAGCCGGGCAATTTTGCAGGGGGCGAAACTGGTGGGGGCGGGCTTGAGCGATGCGATTTTGAGTGAAGCCAATCTTGCCAATGCGGACTTGACCGAAGCCCAATGTATGAACGCCGATTTCAGCCGCACCAACCTCAAGGGGGCGAACCTCACCCGGGCGGTTTTGAACGGGGCGATTTTAGACCGGGTGGATTTGATCCATGCCAATCTCACGGAGGCCGACCTCACCCGGGCGGATTTGACCGGCGTGGATTTGAGCCGCACCAACCTCACCCGGGCGCAACTGCCCAAGGCGATGTTACAGCGCAGTAATCTGGTACAGGCGACGCTCCGGGAGGCCAATTTGAGCGAAGCGGATTTGAGCGATGCCCGTTTGTGCCGGGCGATTCTCACGGGGGCACGGTTGCACCAGGCCAATCTCACGGGTGGGGATTTGACCGGGGTATTGCTCCAGGGGGCGGATTTGGGCGGGGCCAATCTCACCGGGGCAATTCTCAACCAGGCGGACTTGACCAATGCCAGCCTAGTGGGTGCCGATTTGAGCGGGGCTTCTCTCTATGAAGTGCTGGTGCAGGGAACGGATTTCACCCGGGCCTGTCTAACCGATGCCTATCTGGAGGCCACGGATTTACAGGGTGCCCTGCTCACGGAAGCGATTTTGCCCCGCTGACCACCAGGCGGTAGGGGGGGGACTGCCCAGGGTCAAGACTGCCGATGAAAATTTCGTAAACCCCTGCCCGCCAATACCCGGAAATCTGCGCCGGGCGGTCTTGGATGGGGGTCGCACACAAAAACCCATCGGCTCCCCGGACCAGGAGGGTAACGTTTCGGGCCTCCCTGACCTCCAATTTCAGATAATCCATATCTTCCGCAATCTGCAACCGATGGTTGGGGCGGCGATGGACAGAACCACACTGCCCACTGGCGACCGCACCACCCGCCCGTCCCTCCAGGGTTAAAGGTTCAAACCCCGGTGCCACCACCACCAAAGGCACGCCACAAGCGGTCAGCACTAACCCCAGACCCAGCCAGAACCACGGTTTTGCCATTACCCTGGCAGGGTTCTCTGCGCCCACCAGCGGGTCATGACCGCCACCGCCAACATGGCCGTCAACCCCAGGGGACTGGCCAAGGGATTCGTCTCCAGCGCCGTCAGCCAGGGGGGGAAATCGGGATGCACCGTCAGCCAGCCCCCCACCCGCACCCAGTAGTAGGTCGCCACCAGCCCCCCGTGAAACCCCACCGGCCACCCCAGGCGACCCCCACAGGCCAGCCGTCCCCAGGCCAAACTCAACCCCAACAACATCAACCCCGGAAACTGCGGCCAGATGGTCAAAAGCACCTGCGGGGGGTGGAAAAAATGCGCCAAGGCAAACACCCCACTACTGCCCCAGACCGCCCCCGCCACCCCATAATCCTGGCGCAACTCCTGCCACAACCAACCCCGAAACAGCCATTCCTCCGCCAAGGCCACCCCCAACCCCACGGCGACCCCTTCCAAAATAATTGGCGTCTCCGGCGGTTTCTGCCACTGCAACCAGCCCCAGTGCGCCTGCATACTGAGTAATGCCATCAACGCCCCCAGCCCCCACCCCCAACCCCACAGGGCTTCCCGCCCCCAGCGTTCCCCCAACGCCAAACCGTAGTAAGCCCAGGGATGCCGTTCCCCCCGCACTCCCCAACTCCACCAGTACAAAATACCGATAAATTCCAGATAGAGAATTGTGGTCGCCAGAGAGCGCACCTGGTCACCCGTACCCAAAAACGGCCAGAGTACCAGCACCACCGGCAACCAAAACGCCAACAAAATCAGGACAAACGCCAGCAACCGCAGGGGGAATGGCAAAGTCGCCAACCGGCGTAACCTCGCTTTTAGCATTCCGGCTCAATCGTGCTGGTCAAGCCCCGGCGTTGCAACCCCTCGCAATAAAATTCCGCTGGCTCCTGGGGGCAGACAATCACCAACCCCACCCCCGTATTGTGAGCCTCCAACATCACCGCCACCGCATCCATCCAAGACAGGCTGGGCACGGTTTTCATCAGGGACTCCACCACATACTCCATCGTGTTGTGGTCATCATTGTGCAACAGCACTTTGTAGTTGGGGGCGTGTTTGCGCTGTCCCCCGGTTTTCGGCTTTTCCAGAATCTCAGTAGCCACTGCGGTTCCTCCCTAATTCACACAATAAATTAACTGAGCTTGTAATTGGTTATAAATAAAGTCTAAAGCCCCCATCAATACCGGTAGGTCATCGAGGGTGTAAAAACGGATGTTAAAGGTAAAAAAATCACGCACCAATTTACCAAATTGCCAAATTTTACCATCCGTGACAATGCCGTAGATGTCCACCGCCTGGTCATTCATTTTTTGTGCCGCCACCATCGCCGCCAGACATTGCCCCCAACCCGCATCAAAATCATTCTTTTTCGCTTCCATAACCAAGAGTAAAGGCTTTTCCAAAACCGTTTTGCCTAGGGGGGAACGCTTGGATACCAAGTAATCCGGTGTACCTGCCAAGACCTCATCATAACGAATAAACCGATGACTCCAGAGGGAAAAGACATCGGCATAGGGGCGATAGGCGGTTTTGAGCACTGGAAAAATTAAGTTTTCCCGAATGGCAAATTCCGACCCATGGGTATCAATAAATTTTTCGGTAAACTCCAGTTCATCCATCAATTCTTGGCTAACCGCTATCGGGTTCACTTGCATAAAATTCTCACTTTGATATTTAATCAAAAACCGTTCCTGGACTTCCGCAATGGTTGAAAAATCCGTAAAGGCCATAGAAGGCTCCCGATTGACCTATCGTTTCACCTGCACACCCCGCCAAAACGCCACATAGCCCTTGATGTTCTGGGCGGCTGGTTTGGGTTCCGGGTAATACCAAGCGGCATCGGGATTTTCCTTACCGTTGACCGTGACGGTGTAATAATTGGCAACCCCTTTCCAACCGCAGGTGGTGTGGGTGTCAGACGGGCGAAAATACTCCATTTTCAGGGCGGACGGCGGAAAATACACATTCCCTTCCACCACTTCGTAGTGGTCGCTCTCGGCTAAAACCACCCCTTCCCAAACTGCCTGCGCCATCGGAGTACCTACTCTGCGGACGGTCAAATTTATTTTAACTTAATCATTCCGGGCGGGGGAGTCGCTAGGATGGATCAACGGCATGGAGGGATGGGAATGTTGCCCTGTTTGCGACCGGATTTGGCGACGTTGGCGGTCTATCACCCCCAGGCACGGGAACTGGGGACGGATTGGCTCGACGGCAATGAGTTTCCGCTGGATTGGCCGGCACCGCTGAAGGAAAAATTGGTCTGGCTGTACCGCCAGGATATTGCCAACAACCGCTACCCCGATGGCAGTCATGGGGAGGTGAAGCAGGAATTATAGTCATTCCGAGTTAGAATGCGACATTTTTTAGGTATTCGTAATCGCTCTATCCCCTTCTAGGAAAGGGTTTTCAGGTAAAAGTGAATGTCGCAAATTTGTTTGAAATTATTTCATTATTATGCAACAGCACTTTGTAGTTGGGGGCGTGTTTGCGCTGTCCCCCGGTTTTCGGCTTTTCCAGAATCTCCGTAGCCACTGCGGTCCCTCCCCAATTTAGATGCAACTGAACTAACTAACGCCATGGGTAACATCATCAGCACGATGAGATTGAGCCAATTTCACCTCCAAGGTACACCCCACCGCTTCAGCATAACGGCGCAGGGTCGCCAGGGAAGGGGAATGTTTCCCCGTCATCAGGGATGCCTCCAGACGAGCAACCGCCGGGGCTTTGGTTCCCATACGTTTGGCTACCTCAGCTTGTGACAACCCTGCCTCTTCCCGTGCCGCTAACATTTGCCGCAGTAAAGCAAATTCCGTGCTTAAGTTGTCATAGACCAATTGGGTCTCTGGATTCTGCAAAAGCTTTGCTTTCAATTCAGCGTGATTCATCGTTTTTGACCTCCAATAGCCGTTTTCGAGCAATTTTAAGTACCTGGGGAGCCGTTTTTTGAGATTTTTTGATGTAACCGTATAACATAGCAATTCGTTGACCAGCTAAAGTGCAATAAAATATGCGAGCAATCCCCTCTGGGGCTTTTAAGCGTAACTCAAATAAACCATGACTCAAGGCACGGGTGTGGGGCATTCCTAAATCGGCTCCAAATTCAAGCATAAGGTCGGTGAGCCGCAGATATTTAGCCGCCAATCCGGGAGATAATTGCAAAATAAATTGCTCAACATCATCGTAGGGGTATTCGATATTCCAGGGCATGACCCTGCCCAATGATACATAACATAGATGTTAATCCAGTTCACGCTCATTGCATGACCCATAGGGGTTATCGTTTTACCTGCACACCCCGCCAAAACGCCACATAGCCCTTGATATTCTGGGCGGCTGGTTTGGGTTCCGGGTAATACCAAGCGGCATCGGGATTTTCCTTACCGTTGACCGTGACGGTGTAATAATTGGCAACCCCTTTCCAACCGCAGGTGGTGTGGGTGTCAGACGGGCGAAAATACTCCATTTTCAGGGCGGACGGCGGAAAATACACATTCCCTTCCACCACCTCGTAGTGGTCGCTCTCGGCTAAAACCACCCCTTCCCAAACTGCCTGCGCCATCGGAGTACCTACATACGGACGGTCAAATTTATTCTAACTTAATCATTCCGGGCGGGGGAGTCGCTAGGATGGATCAACGGCATGGAGGGATGGGAATGTTGCCCTGTTTGCGACCGGATTTGGCGACGTTGACCGTTTATCACCCCCAGGCACGGGAACTGGGGACGGATTGGCTCGACGGCAATGAGTTTCCGCTGGATTGGCCGGCGCCGCTGAAGGAAAAATTGGTCTGGCTGTACCGCCAGGATATTGCCAACAACCGCTACCCCGATGGCAGTCATGGGGAGGTGAAGCAGGAATTATGTCATTACATCCACGAAGGGCTGGGCACGACCCCATCCCCAATTACGCCGGAATGGCTGACGGTGGGCAACGGTTCCGATGAGTTGATTCGCTCTTTGTTGATTGCCACCTGTTTGGGGCAAAATGCGGGGATTTTGATTGCGGAACCCACGTTTTCCATGTACAAAATTCTCGCCCGTACCCTGGGCATTCCCGTTTGGACGGCGGCACGGGATGAACAGTTCGCCATGTGTCTTCCCCAGGCGACGGAGTTAATTAACCAAGAACCGATCCGGGTGGTGTTTGTGGTGCATCCCAATTCCCCCACCGGCAACGGTTTGACGCTTCAGGAACGGGAGTGGTTGCGCCAACTGCCCCCCAAAATCCTGGTGGTGATTGATGAAGCCTATTTTGAATTTAGCCAGGACACCCTTTTGCCCGATTTGTTAACGCATCCCAATTGGGTGATTTTACGCACCTTTTCCAAGGGGTTTCGCCTCGCCAATTTGCGGGTCGGGTATGCCATTGCCCACCCGGAGGTAATTAGCGCCCTGGAAGCTGTACGTTTGCCCTACAATCTCACCGGCTTTTCCCTGCTGGCGGCACACCTAGCGCTCACCCAACGGCGGCAACTGCTCAGCGCTATCCCGGAAATTCTCACCGAGCGGGAACGGCTGTGGGCAGAATTGCAAAAAATTCCTGAAATCCAAGTGTGGGCGAGTCAAGCCAATTTTTTGTACTGCCGTTCTACCATCCATCCCCCAGCATGGTTACATCAACGGTTGCAGGAACTGGGGAGCTTGGTGCGGCACACGGGCGGGGGATTGCGTCTGACGGTTGGGACACCCGCCGAAAACACCCGTTTATTACAACGTCTGCGGCAAACCTGCGGGGGTTAAACCCACCGACAAGCCCTGACTGTAGGCACGAAACCGCTCCAAATCCCCTAGCAGTGTCCGTTCCACGTGGGGCCCAACCAACCCATCCACCCACTGGCTCACCCAAGCGGGCAGACTGTACGCCACCGTCAGCTTGACCACACAATGCGCCCCCCGGTCATAAAACCGCACCGCCCCCCGATTCGGCAGACCCGTCACCGATTCCCACTGCATAATTTGGTGGGGAATTTGCTTAATGATCCGGGAGTGCCAATTGAAATCCAAGCCCCGGGTCGCCAGATGCCAACGGGACAATTCCGGTTGATCCGGCAAAATTTCCACCGACCGAATCCACTGCATCCAGTGGGGAATGCGCTCCAAATCCGACCACAATTCCCACGCCACCTGCACCGGAATTTCCACATCCACCTGCACCGTATGTTCGCTCCATTCTGCCATTGGTTTACCTCAAAAATGCCAACACTGCCTGCGCCGCCTGTTGCCCAGAAATCACCGCCCCTTCCATGCTGTCAATGTAATCCTGTTGGGTGTAACTGCCCGCCAAAAAAAAGTTAGGAATCGGGGTTTTTTGGGGCGGACGAAATGGCTCCATCCCCGGATTTTCTCGGTACAAAGATTGCGCCAATTTCACCACACTAAACCAGGTCATATTCAGGGAGCGAGAAGAGGGAAATAACTCGTGAATTTGCGCCAGGGCATGGTGGGCAATCTGCTCATTATTCATGGGAATAAACGCATCCCCTGGGGTCAACACCACCTGCATCAACGACCCTTCCCCTTCCCGGTAATAATCCGCCGGACTGGTCAATGCCAAATCCGCAAAACAGGAAAAATCTGCATCCGCACTGTAGAGCAAATTGTCCAAACCCGCCGCTTTTGTTAAACATTTTTGTGCCTGGGGGTTTTGCAATTCCGTCACCCAACCATCAAACCGCAACTGCACCGTCACCACCGGCACTGCTTCTAATTTGTAAATCCGGTCAAACTCCGCCCACCGCCGCCATTCCTGGGGCAATAACCGCTGAATTCCCGGCACATCACAGGCGGCAATATAAGCATCAGCCGTCACCGTTTCCGTATCTTCTCCTGGTGCTACAAGTAACCCCGTTACTTCAGTTCCCCCAGGTGTTTCCGTAAAAGCAATTTGCCGCACCCGCCGAGATGTGAAAATCTCTCCCCCTCGTGCCCGAATATAGTCCACAATGGGCTGATGCAAATAGCGATCCGGCGAACCCTTGAGCATATTCAAACGGGACGCTTCCGTACGGGCGGCAAACATCATAAAAATCGTCAACATACAGCGGGCAGAAATCTGTTCCGTATCAATAAATCCCAACGCCAAAGCAATTGGATTCCAGAGCCGTTCTAAACTGTGTTGGGAACCGCCATGACTGCGAAACCAATCCGCAAAACTCAACCGGTCTAAATCCCGAATCTGTTGCATCGCCCAATCATAATTCACCAATCCCGGCACAATCGGACTGGTACCTAATGCCAACGCATTGCGTAACTTATCCCACCAGGTTAATTGGGCGGTGGTAAAAAACGCCTTCAACCCATGAAACGGTGCCCCTAATAAAAAGCGAAAATCCAAGTTGCCTAATTGCCCACCCCGATTCACAAAGGTATGGACGTGTTCTTTCGGTAACAAATTATCAAACCCACCCACTTTTCGCAGTAAATTAAACAGATTGTAGTAATTATTAAAAAATACGTGTAACCCCATCTCAATGTGATTGCCCTGTTCATCCTGCCAACTGCCCGCTTTGCCCCCCACAAACCGGCGCCCCTCGTACAGCGTTACCTGATGACCCGCATCCACCAAGGACACCGCCGCCGCCAAACCCGCCAAACCCGCCCCAACAATCGCTACTCGCATAGGCTAAATTTTAACCTGGCTTAACATTTAACGTTGCTTAACATTCTATCTCAGATTTGCCGAACGTCTAGCCCTGACCGAAACCGTTCCCCAGGGTCGCCGCTTGGTACTATGGAGAAACGACTCTCACCCGCCCTAACCAAATTCCCACTTGTTCGATGATTTGTCCCATGTCCATTACCGTATCCTTAAACGAGCGCAGTTATCCCATTTGGATCATCCGTGACGGTCTGCAACGGGCGGGGGAATTGCTCACTGGAATTGGGCTAATTGGGAAGGTATTAATTGTCTCCAACCCAGTGATTTTTCGGCACTACGGGGAAGCGTTATCCACTGCATTAAAAACTGCTGGTTTTGCTGTGGAATCCTGTATTTTACCCGCAGGCGAACGGTATAAAAATCTGAAAACGGTAGAACGGATTTATGCCGATTGTGCCCAGCATCGTTTAGAACGTCGTTCCACCCTGATCGCTTTAGGGGGTGGGGTGATTGGTGATATGGCTGGATTTGCCGCCGCTACCTGGTTACGGGGGATTCATTTTGTGCAAATTCCCACCAGTTTATTAGCGATGGTAGATGCGTCAATTGGTGGTAAAACGGGGGTGAATCATCCCCAAGGCAAGAATTTAATCGGGGCATTTTATCAACCCCAAGCGGTACTGATTGACCCCAACGTATTGCAAACTTTACCTGTGCGGGAATATCGTTCGGGCATGGCAGAAGTGATTAAATACGGCGTGATTTGGGAACCGGAATTATTTACTTTATTGGAATCGCAACCCCGGCTCTCTGAATACCGTTTTTTATCCCCGGAAATTCTGACCAAAATTCTCTATTTTTCCTGCCAAACCAAAGCCACCATTGTTAGTCAAGATGAACGGGAAGCGGGTATGCGTGCGTTACTCAATTATGGGCATACGATTGGGCATGGGATTGAAACAGTGACCAGCTATCGCCAGTACACGCATGGGGAAGCCGTCGCTTTGGGAATGATTGCCGCCGGAGATATAGCGGTGGAGATGGGCTGGTGCTCAGCAAACGAACAGGAACGGCAAAAGCAATTAATTCGCAAGGTTAAATTACCCACCCAATTAAAACCCGATATTGACCTTGAAGCGATTAAAAATGCCCTCTATTGGGATAAAAAAGTGGAACAAGGAACCGTGCGGTTTATTTTGCCCCAAAAAATCGGTCAAGCGGCAATGACCAACCAAGTGCCCCCGGCAGTCATTCACCACGCCTTAACCCAGTTAATCACGCAATAGTTTCATAGTTCAATGCACTAATTTTTACCAGTTCAATAGTAACGTCCCCGCCAGGTTTTGGGACGGGTCAATGAGGATAAAATAATTCGCAGTACCGCCAAACTATCCGCCAAAGGGGACAACCAAAACAGCCAACTATTTTGATTCCAACCCGCATACACGGGGCGAATTGCCAATAACATTCCCCAGCGGATGAAAATTAAGCATAAATTCACCCAAAATAAGGTTTTATTTACGGGATTGGTGGGCAAAAATAAACTGGTTAAACACAACCAAATCGGCAACCCCTGCACACTCAATAAAAACCAATGATCCCCCCACAATTGGGCGATGGAAGTTGCATCTTTCAAATCTAAAGAACGCCCCCATTCCCGCCACGTTTCCCAAAATCCCTCATACATCCGTACCTGCAACACCCGTGACCCATCCAAAAAGCCGACTTTATAGCCCTGTTTTGCCACATTTCGCACCCACGTCACATCATCACAAAAAGAAGATTTTGCTGTTTCATAACCCTGCATTTTTTCCAAAACCGCCCGGCGCACCAAACAACATTGCCCATTCGCCATCACCCGTGCCGGTGCCGATGGATTCAGCCCCGTTGCCCCAAACCGGTAAATCAAGGTCATCAGCAAAGCCGGTTGCAACCACCATTCCCCCGGATATTTGAGAATAAATTGCGGGGACAGCGTGATTACATCATAGTTTTCTTGTATAGCTAATTGCAGTAAAGCAGGCACCAGACCCATTTGGGGACGGGTATCCGCATCCAGATTCAAAATCCAGGTACTTGCGGGGGAACTTTGCCGCCAGCCCCAGTCCAATGCCCAAGGACGTCCCACCCAATCAGCGGGCAAGGGCGGGTCAGACAGCAGGCGAATGCGGGGGTCGTGGGTTTGCTGTGCCGCCACCAACTCCCGGGTGCCATCCTGGGAATGGCTATCCACCACCAAAATTTCCCGGACGCTGTAGCCCTGGCGTTGCACCCCCGCCAAACACCCCCCCAAGCGCTGTACCTCGTTCAACGTGGGAATGACCACACTCACCTGTCCCAAATAGGCGGGCGTTTCGGAAGCGGGTAAAAGGGGGGCAGGACGCTGAATACCAGGCAAAAGCCGTGCCAAAAGCAATGCCACTGCGGGTAATTGTAATAACAAAAGCATTAAACCCATGCGCCGGTCAGCCTCAGTTTTATGTTTATTAACCGTTTATCATACTGAGGAGCTTTTTTTATGAGCACCTCTCTAAATTAAAAGTTAGCGGTCGTAGCGCCCTTGGTTCTGGGTAACATGGGTATGCCAACGATGAGATTTATTTATGGCTACGCCACGCAGGCTATGGGTTGGCTCATATAACATAGAGATGCCCTTATTTTAGGACAAACGTTAGGGTAATGAATATCCGCAAGCATCTTCATCACTAGAAATTATTTAGAATTGCTGTTTTGCTGATTTTTTCTTGGTTAATTAAGTGAAAATGCCATACCTCAAATTCAATTGTAACCTTAGTTATTCAGGAATAATTGGCTCGTCTGAGAAGCAGTAAATACTGGAAGATGAGATATAGCAAGCTTAAATGAGAATAAAATGGGGGTCGCAGGGGTACTGCCCCCGCATTTGGTTCTGGAGAATTTCTGTTGGCAAATCAAGTAGGATTGCTGTAGTAAAACTTTTTGACCCCTACTGATTGTAGGATGAAGGTACTGACGCTTGGGTGAGGCAATGCTTCGGCAAGACCGGTTAATTGCGCTGGCACTGATTGTGATTTGCTTGATGGCGGCTCTGGGCAACTGGCTGGGGGGCGTTCCGGCACAACGTCCTGACCGGGTGGCGAGAACGAGCGGTAGTGCGGCGGATGTGGCGTTGATTCCCATCGCTGGCGTAATTACATTTGCAGGTGAAAGTAGTCCATTGGGGGGTGGGACGACCGCTGGGGCGCAGGGGATTATGCGGGCGGTGCGCCGGGCTGAACGGGATGGGGTGAAGGCAATTTTGCTCAACATCAACAGCCCTGGGGGGTCTGCCGCCGCTTCCCAGGCGATATTTGAAGAATTGATGCGAGTGCGCCAAAAAGGCAAGGTCAAAATTGTCGCAACAATGGCTGATGTCGCCGCTTCTGGGGGGTATTACGTCGCCGCCGCCGCTGATCATATTGTGGCGAATCCTTCCACCATTACCGGTTCGATTGGGGTGATTGTGCAGATACAAAATCTCACGGATTTATTGAAGAAAGTGGGGGTGCAAACGGTGACGATCAAAAGCGGCAAATTCAAGGATATTGCTTCCGCCTATCGCCCTATTACCCCTGGAGAAACAGATTTACTGAAATCTTTTGTTAATGAATCCTATCAACAGTTTTTTGAAGCAATTTTGCGGGGTCGCCAGGGTAAAATCACCCGTGCAGAGTTGGAACCAGTGGCTGATGGACGCATTCTCATTGGTGCCGCCGCCTTGGATGCTAAACTAATTGATTCGCTGGGAAATTACTACGATGCAGTGGATCAAGTCAAAAAATTAACTGGACTGAAAACCGAACCGGTTATTCGCAATTACTTAGCTCCAGATTGGCGGGAATCGTTTCAACAATTATTTACGTTTAGCCTCGACCAATGGTTCCCAGAGCAACGACTGCACCGCCTCACACACTGGAATAAAATTCCCCTCGCCCTGATGGAGTAGCCCCCATGATGCTCCTGGATGGTCTGTACAATAGCTGGTTCCGTCCTGGGTTGGGTCGCCCCCCGATGCCCGTAGCCATTGTGAGTATTTTATTAGTTTTAATTGTCCTGTCCTTTAATG
The DNA here is from genome assembly GCF_022984075.1 of Synechococcus sp. C9. Lineage (NCBI taxonomy): Bacteria > Bacillati > Cyanobacteriota > Cyanophyceae > Synechococcales > Synechococcaceae > Synechococcus > Synechococcus sp. C9. The sequence continues at coordinate 1,333,384 of NZ_JALAAD010000001.1, forward strand.
CCGCCGGTTTGACCAATAGCAGTGCCAGTGGGTGGTTGGGCTGGTTTTTCCTATTTCTGTTAGGCGGTGGGGTGGGCTGGTTTTGGTTGTCTGCCGCCCTGCATATAATGGCGCGGTTGTTGGGGGGGATTGGTTCTGTGACCGATACGTTGGGGGCGGTGGCGCAGAGTTTGTGGCCGTTGATTCTCACCGGGGCGGCTAATAGTGCTTTGAAAGTTTCTCCTCGCCTCGGATTACTTTTTTCTTTGGGGATTAATCTGTGGGTAGTGGTCAATTTGGTGCGGTCAATGGCGCAGGAACATCAATTGCCCTGGGTGCGGGCACTGTTGTGTTTTGGCGGGGCAATTATTCTGGCGGAATTGGCTTTGGTGGGCTTGATTCTTTGGCCTTTGATGATTACTTTGGGAATGTAATTTCAATGGAAATTTACCATCAAAGTTCCCCAACTTGAGATACATCTAAAGGGTCAAAATCCCAGCCCCAATCCTGGGCAATCGCCTGGGTGAGTCCCAAACGGTTTGCTCCCGGATACCGACTGATGGCAATCAGCAAATCCCGGAGTAATTCTCCCTCTGGACAGATGCCGAAAATATGTAATCCACCACGAATTTGGGCTTCTTTTAATTCGCATAAATAGGTATCTAAATTGTCAATTACCTCGATTATTTCGTGGGTCATTTTCTCCTGGAGAATCGGCAATTCTTCCAGCAGATGATGCTTTTTCAATAATGCTTCTAAACGGCGGCCAATCCAGGGCAATCGCTCCGGGTCAAGGGCTTGGGCTTGGTAGTATTCATCCACCAGAGTTTCTAATTCGAGCAATGGCCCGTACAATTCGGCGCGGGTCAAGGGGGGCGTGAGATGGTCAAGAATCACCGCTTGGGCACGGCGTTTGGCCTGAGTCCCTTCGCCCGGATCATTCACAATAAAAGGATAGAAATGGGGCAATGCACCCAGGGCAATTTCCGGGTAACAGGTTGCCGATAAAGCCACACTTTTGCCAGGGAGCCATTCCAAAGTTCCGTGTTTACCCAAATGAATCACCGCATGGGCTTGAAATTCATACCGTAACCAATAATAAAACGCTAAGTAATGGTGTGTGGGTTCTAGGTCGGGGCTATGGTAATTGAGGCTGGGGTCTTGCTCATAACCACGACTGGGTTGAATACCAATAAATAGATTTCCCCACCGTTGACCATAGATGGGAATCTTACCCTGTTCGGCGATGGTTTCTGGGCTTCCCCATCGTTGAATAATGGCTTCAGATTGGGGGATAGTCGTTAACCAATGTTGATACTTAGATAAGGGCACAAATTCTTCAAAATTACGACTGTGGGATTCCGGGTCATTGGTGCGTAAACGGGTTAATCTTTGCATCAGTTCATCGCCATTTTTGAGGGGGGGTGGCACGGTATAACCAGCTTGGTGTAAAGCCTGCCATACTTGAATACAACTGGCGGGAGTATCCAAACCCACCCCATTGGCAATGCGCCCATCATCCGTGGGGTAATTGGCGAAAATAATTGCTATGTTCTGCTCAGGAATTGGCGTTGTTCGCAAACGTACCCACGCCTGGGCTAAATCGGCAACAAAATTGACCCGGTCTGGTACAGGTTGATAACTGTAAATCGGGGTTTCTAAATCCGGGTGTCGCTGGGTCGCTGTTTTGAAGGAAATCGCCCGGGTGATAATCCGTCCATCTACTTCGGGAAGGGCAACCTGCATCGCTAAATCCTTGGGGGATAATCCCCGCATTTCTTTGTGCCAAATTTCTCGTTCATCCGTACTCAGGATAATTTGTAATACGGGCACATCTAGGTTTTGCCAAAGTTCTAATTCGGGAATTTCTGAGCGCCATTGGGCTACGGAAAACCCGGTCGTCACACAGAGCACTTGGGTAGGATGTTCCTGATAGTAACGTTCTACTGCTAGACGGGTTTCGGGATGGGTCAATGTGTGAATATAGTAGGGAAAAGGTTGCAAATTTCTGGCCTGCAATGCCCGACAAAATTCATCAATAACGGCTGTATTTCCCGCTAAAACATGGGCACGGTAAAAGAGAATGCCCACGCCCGGCGCAGTTTCTAAACATTTTCCACCCCAATCATAAGTTCCCCACTCAGGGATGGGTTGGGGCGGTGGCGGATACCCCGGCCAATTGAGGCTGTAGCTGGCAACAAATTCTAGGGCATGGCGATAGTTCACCACACCACCAAAACGCAGGTATTGGTGCAGATATTGTACGGCATGGAGCGGTACATGAGACTGCTCAAAAATGCTTAAATCCATCTGGTCATCCCCCGGCATCACCCACACCTGGGCGTTCAATTCCCGCAGACGTTCTACCCCATAAGCCCAGTAGTCCAATCCCCCTAGTAAGCGCAAAATGATGACGTTGGCATGACTTAAGGTTTGCTCAATATACCTATCAATACTGTAGGGTGTACTGAGTTTCAACCAGTTACAGACCCGCAGAGCTGGGAAATTGGCGGGAAGTTGGGTCACCGCCTGCGCCAGGGTTTGGATGTCCGTGTCCGCCGCCGTGAGAAAAACCATTGGGGCGGGGGTTTGCTGAATGTCGCTGGGGCTGGCCGACCAGTTGCCGGGTTGGGTGGGGATGCGGTGCATGAAATTCCTGCCATTGAGCCTTGGTTTTTTAGGATAGCAGGCATCCTGGTGCCGGACGGATTAGACTGGAAATGGTCATTACCCCTGGGTTCCTGTGCATCCCCTCGTTGGTTTTTACCGTTGGTATCGGGATACGTTGCGCCATTCCCCCTATCGTTGGTTGCTGTTGCTCGGCTCGGTGCTGTATTTGCTCAGCCCGATTGATTTTGCCCCCGATGTGTTTCCCTTTTTAGGATGGATTGATGACGGCATTTTGATTGCAATTTTGGCGGGAGAATTAGCTGTTTTTTTGAATCGGGAACCCCAGCCCAAACCACCCGTTTCCCCCACAGGAACTGTTATAGATGTGACCGCCCAAACAGTAGAAGAGGATAGCTCAGGATGACCGAACGGCAGGTGAATTTGATTGCCATTACCCTATTTACATTCACGTTTGGTGCTTTATTGACCCCCTTGATCCCTGGGGCAACGGGGTTCCTCGCTGGGGGGGTTTTGCTCCTGTTGGGCTTGGCAACGGCGGATGCGTGGGCCTGGCAATCCCAAGGTTTGACCCTACTCTTGGGTTGGTGGCCGACCCCTGACGAACGGGTGGTGTACCACGAAGCGGGGCATTTTTTGGTCGCACACCTGCTGGGAATTCCCATCAGCGATTACACCCTATCGGCCTGGAGCAGTTGGCGGCGGGGTTATCCCCCTTCCGAAGCGGGGGTGCGGTTTGGGGCGATTCCACCGGCACTTCTGCCTCGCTGTCCGGTGCTGTGGCTGGCGGGGATTGCCGCTGAGGAATTAGTCTATGGTCAAGTGCAGGGGGGGGCAACCGATTGGCAACAGGCCAGTTTGTTGCTCACAGCTTTTCCCCCGGCAGAACGGGCATGGCGTCTGCGAGCCGCCCAACGGGAAGCCCGGCAGTTACTCCAACAGCATTGGTCAGCCTATTTGGCACTGGTAACGGCAATGCGCCAAAAACAGTCGGTGGCAGATTGTCTCAAGCGACTGAATGAGACTCCCGCCGAGCCGCCAACTCCTGCCGCACCTGCATAAGAATTTTGCCCAGATGGTTGCACCCCGTGCCGTTGGGACCACAGCCCCAGTAGGTATCAATCGGCGAATTTTCCACCAATTCCTCGGTTCCCGTTTGTAGGAGTAATTGCGCCAATTCAGGATAAGAATTAAATTTACAACGTACAGCTTTAAGCATTACATCTTGCTTCACTTGTTCCCAATCGGGGCGTTTGGGGTGGCGGGGGTCACGGCCAATTTTTGCCGCCAATACGGGGCTAGGGACTTGGCGAATGGTGTCCACCAAATCCGCCCGGGGCGTACCGACAAATTTCTGGGCTTGGTAATAATGTTCTACCGTCGGCCAGCGGTGCCCATCCAGGGTGATTGGGTGGGGAGAAAAATTAGAAAAATAGCCGTAGGGCTGTTCCACTTGATAGAAATAAATGGTCATGGTTGGTCAGCCAGTTGCCATTCCCGGTACGCCGCATACACTGCTTGCACATTGTACCAATTCAAAAAAATCCGAGAAAGTTCCCAAGCCCATTGGGATTGTCCCCGGTCAATCAGCATTTGCATCACAGGGGCAAGGGTGCGTTCATTCAGCAATCCACCTAGGGATAAAATGCCCCATAAAATGCGGTGCAACCAGGTCATTTGGATCATCAAACGCACTTCCCAGGTGGGATGTTTGCGGTAGAATAAAACGCCCATTTTGCCCCGTTGAATTTCCTTATCAATTAAACTGGGAATGTGTTTAAGTTCAAAGGGGGGATGCCAGTGATAACCCACCGCTTCCGGGCAGGGAATCAGGGTCAATCCTAACTTTTTCAATCGCACCCCTAATTCCAAATCTTCCCAACCATAAAATTGAAAATCCGGGTCAAAGCCGCCGGTGAGTTCCAGCCAAGATTTGGCAATTGCCACATTACCCGTGGCGAAAAATGCCCGAGACCGGTCAGTAATTTTGAATGGTTCACTGGTGGGGTTGTCAAAGTTCGCCGTATTCACCACCCGCCCGTAGGTAAAACATTTTTGGTGCCCCCATCGTTCATAGGATGCCTGGAGTTTTTGGGCATGGGCACGCAGAAAGATTGGCGTGACGACTAAATCGCTGTCAATAAATACGATGGTATCCCCTTGTGCCTGGGCAATCCCCAAATTGCGAGCGGCGGCGGGTCCCTGATGGGACTGTTCCAACCAACGCACGTGGGGAAGCTGGGAACGATGCGCTGACAACCACGCCAAGGTATCGTCGGTAGAGCCATCATCCACCACAATCACCTCATAGGGCTGAGACCAATCCTGCTGTTCTAGGGCATAGAGCGCCTTCGCCAAAATGGGTTGGCGGTTGTAGGTGGGAATAATGACGCTGAAAAACACCCGATCACCTCCACTTTTTAGCTTATCAGGAAAGGGGCAGTGGTTCTTCCCATGCCGCACCAACCACTTAGTAAATAGAGAATTTTTTCAAAGTCTGCCGTTTGTAGATAATAATATCATGGTATATTAACCCATATTATCACCGCTTCTCAGATTAGAGAATCACTACGCAATGTCGAATAGTTTTTCAGTAATTCCCGTGCGGCAATTAACCAATCAAATCTATCAGAATCTATGGCGACCTTTGCGGCGATTGGGTATGCAAACTGCCCTGAATTTATGGGGACAAATCCCTGCTAATAACTACTGGGAATCGGCGCAACATTACTACGAATATGCCAGCCAAAAAGAGACACCAGGTTTGGGGTATGAAGTATTGATTCCCGCCCATCAGGAAAGGATTACACCTCCCTGGACTGTCACGGGCGAGATACCACCGACCTTTCAGCAAACGGAATTTCATATCCCAGCGGCTTTTTGTTACCAAATTCCCCATGCCCGAGTTGCCAGTCCTTATGGAGATGTGATTGCCCCCGATGGAAAATTGATTGATGACCATAACCAGGAATCTGGGCGGCGACCTCACGAGCGTTCCGTGTGTACGTTAAAATTCCTTCCTGCCCAAGAAACCAATCGCACAATTGGGGTGATCGCCGGGGTCAAAGGTGGCTCAAATTATTATCATTTTTTGGTGGATGTATTGCCCCGCATTTATCTGCTAAAGTGCTCTCGGTTCTGGTCAGAAATTGACTTGATTTATGCCAATAAATTTCTACCGGGATTACAGAAACTCAAACCACTTTTAAGCCTGGCGGATTTAGGAGAAAAAGCTATCTTTTGGGCGGATGCCTATAGTCATCTGCGGGGTCAATCCGTCGTCGCCACATCCTTAACGGGTTTGCCGGGGATGTCTTATTTTAAGCCCCATTGGGTTTTTGAATTTTTACGCTCGACTTATTTATCCCAAGGGAAGTGTCCAGATATGCCCCGGACGAAGCTCTATATTAGTCGTGCCCGGGCAGGTTTTCGTCGGGTATTGAATGAAGCAGAAATCTTGGATTATTTAATCCCCTTGGGTTATCAACCGGTGTGGTTAGAGGATTTAAGTTTTGCAGAACAGGTGGGTTTATTTCAGCAGGCGGAACAGATCATTGCACCGCACGGGGCAGGATTGGCAAATTTAATCTGGTGTCAACCTGGGGCTAAAGTTATTGAGTTTTTTTCACCCCAGTATTTGCCAGAATGTTATTGGGTGATTGCGAAACAAATTGGTTTATCCTATGGGTATTTGGTGGGGAAAAATCAGCCGGATATGCTATCTGCGTCAGATGTGCGAAAACATCATATTTGGGTTGATATGTCGGAGTTGGCGCAAGGCATAGACTGGCTGGCTTCTTAGAATCAGAAATGTGGTAGTGCTATAGCAGTCCTAAATGAGAGTGGAACAAGGGTCACAGGGGCACCGCCCCCGTCCTTGGTTCTGGAAACTTTGTGTATGCCTACGGCACGCAAGCTAATGTAAATCAAGTAGGATTGCTATATCTGAGTAATTTTTTGTTATTATGCAATAATTACAAATAACACGATAGATCGCCAACGAAGTCGGTGCGGCTGACTCTCTGGGCAAATTAAGTGGGCAATTCCCAAAAAACTTTATCTCATGGGCATTGGAGCAATCCATCATCCCACGTTGCGTTCCCGCTGGCTCCTCGTTGGTTGCCTTGAATGCAACACGACGCATCCCCCTAAAATCCCTGTGACTCTTTTTGAGCATTACAAAGATAGCACTACCCCTTTGTGACCATCCACCAGTCTAAGGGTTTAGAGTTGCCAGTAGTAGTCTTGGGCAATCCCCTTAAAGACGCAAAACTGCAAAGGATGGAAGAAATTGTTAGACCCCTACTCGATCGTGAAGGTGAACCCCTAGAGCGCATGGCTGAGTTTGATGTGATGATTGTCCCAATTTGTTATGTAGACTAGGGGTAGAGTCTGGTGTTTACGATGATCGCCACCCCCCAACCCCAGTGGATGTCAGTCACCCAATACCTAGAGTGGGAAGCCAAGCAACAAATCCGTCATGAATACCTAAACGGGCAGGTTTATGCCATGACAGGTGGAACAATTCCCCACAATGATATTGCCCTCAACCTAGCTACTGCCCTCAAAACATTTCTTAAAGGTACAACTTGCAAGGTGCAAATGGCGGATGTAAAGGTGATTATTTCAGAGCAAGGACCATTCTTTTATCCTGATGTGATCGTGAGTTGTGATGCAATAGACCGTCAAGCTAGGGATGGAATGAGATCGCCTAAATTAATTGTGGAGGTGCTGTCACCCACTACAGCAGGTTTTGATTATGGGCAAAAGTTTCGCTATTATCGACGCATTCCTAGCTTGCAAGAATATGTTTTAATTGATTCTGAGAATGTCAGTGTAGATTGCTATCGAAGGAGCGATCATCAATGGCAATTAACCAGCTATCCTGAAAGTGGGGATAAAGTGCATTTAGTCAGTATTGATTTTCAATGTTCTCTATCTTTGTTATACGAAAATGTAGAGATTTAACTATGGGGGATAAAGTGCATTTAGTCAGTATTGATTTTCAATGTTCTCTATCTTTGTTATACGAAAATGTAGAGATTTAACTATGCCTGTAACCAAGCTCACCCCCACCTTCGGGAAGTGCTAACAGAGGCTTTAGGGGAGTTTGCCGAAGAAAAGAAACACTTGGGGCTATCTTGGGCGGGTAAGCAGGAGGCACGGCGGTTGGCAGTTACTCCCGGTCAGGGAATCCCTATACCTGCATTGGGTGAGGGCATCGATGAAGAGTATCGGTACGCCACCTGCCAATACTGCCAAACTTTAGCCAACTCCGGTTTGGGATAATGGGCACCTCTATTAATTCAGGGCTATTGCGAACACCCCTGCGTTATTGACAATTGCCAACGAGAGAATGGGGCTTCCGAGCCTGCCGTGTAAGTACAGAAATAAATATAGCAATCCTAAATGAAAATGGAATAGGGGTCGCAGGGGCACCGCCCCGCATTTGGTTCTAGGGAATTTCTGTTGGTTAATCGGACAGAATTGTTATATGGCAATCATAAATGATCAGGCAATAATTAGCGTCGCAGAGATTAGCTTCCAGCGGGCTTCCTATGTGATTACTGTTTCAATATCTGATAGTATTGCTATAAGTATAAATGCGCCAGTGGCAGGTGACTGTAGCTGGGGGAAAGTATGTCAAATATCATGGGGAATGCCACGCTAACCTAGGAGAAGAACCATCTAAGTCTGGAGGCAATGAGCGATGCAACCTCAAGTTAAAGTGAACTCCAAATCCCTATACGATACCGACTATCAACTGTGGATTGATCACACCGTTGCTCAGCTAAAATCAGGCGATTTCAGCGAAGTGGATGTGGAGAATTTAATCGAGGAGGTTGAAAGTTTGGGCAGGAGTGATAAGCGGGCTATTTTGAGCTATTTGATACGATTATGCGAACATTTTTTGAAGCTACAGTACTGGGAAACCGAACGCAAAAATTGTTTTCGAGGCTGGAAACTTGAGATTATTAACTTTCGCTTACAAATTCGATTGATTCTCAAAGATAGCCCTAGCTTAAAAAGCCATCTTCATAAGAACTTTGAATTTGCCTATCAGAATGCTAGACAACTATTTCTTAATGCGAGTGAATTAGATGCCAAAGTAATTCCTGAAGAACCTGGCTGTACCCTAGAACAAGCTCTGAATGAAGACTGGCTTCCGTGGCAACCGGAATAATCCTCAATAATTACACAACAGGCACTTACAAAAACCAGCTTCCAACGCACTTTCTACATGATTACTATTTCAATTTCTAATAGGATTACTGTAGCGATTATACTTACAAACGTAAGGAAATTATGCCCTAGAAAAAATCAAGGGTCGCAGGGCACCGCCCCGCATTTGGTTCTAGGGAATTTCTGTTGGTTAATCAGATAGAATTGCTATCGAAGTTGCACTTAAATTATCAGGAAATTACATACTTAAAAAATCAAGGGTCGCAGGGCACCGCCCCGTCCTTGGTTCTGGGGAATTTCCGCTGGTTAATCGCATGGGATTGCTATAAACTTGCTATATGTAGAAATATCCCATACATGAAGTTTTGTAAGGGAGTTGAACGGAAGCGTAATCATTTCCCCCCTTTTGATAAAAAATTATGTCCACCCCGGCTAAAATGCGGACAAAACCCAGATGGCTTTGTTAGCTTGAAATCTCAAACACAGTCGTTGGGGTCAGCGGTGAAGCGATTGGCAGACGCATGGATTGACCAGTGGTGTCAAGAACAGGGCTGGACGGAGTGGGTCGCCAGTGGCGGTACCTATTGGGCGTTTCCCCCCCAAGCCGTGATGCCAGTGCCAATTCCGAGGGAAGTGTTGCAGGAACTCAAAGCCACCTATGGATTATCGCCCCAGGAACGGTGGGCAGTGGGGGTGATGCTGGCAAGTACCATTATCGCTCTGCTGGGCAGTTGGTATAGTCATTGTCCGATTCCCTTGGTGGGAGCCTTTAGCCTGGGGGCACTGCTGACAGCGGCAATGGATACGGAACTTTAGGCTCATCTCGCTGTTATAGTTATTTCGATTGAGAATACGACACTTTTTGGGTATTTATAATCGCTCTATCCCCTTCTAGGACAGGGGTTGTAGGTAAAGACTAATGTCGCAAACTTGTTTGAAATTACTATACATCCGCAACGGGGAGGATTTCAGCAGTATCGGTCAGGAAACGCCCCTGAGATGCCGGTTCACAATTGTTCTGCCAACCAGGTCTTGTGATGTAAATGTAATTATATAAATCCGGTCAATGCCGCTGGGTGGTTGGTGCGAATTAATTAGTGAGAGGATTTAACCAGGGGGGGAGACTCATTTACCCTAACCCGGTTCAACGGTAACGACGCTTGCGGCGGGCATTTTTCGCCTTGCGTTTGCGCTTTTCCTGGGGGGTTTCAAAATATTGCCGGTGCTTGACGGTCGCCAAAATCCCTGCCTTTGAGACTTGCCGCTTGAACCGGCGCAGAGCGGACTCAATATTTTCGTTTTCGCCGAGAACCACTTGCGTCATGCGAACGCCTAACCTCCTAAACGTAATTTAGACCGGATTAATATCATACTCTGCGCTGGGGATTTTGACTAGGGATGGCTGGGCGGTCTGAAGCTGGTCGCCATTTCCCTGGCATCGTCAGCCAGAATTTTAGATGTTCCGCCAGACTGGAGTGCCTTTGCATCCCTGATTCAAGGTTCTTCACTACTTCAGTTAACATTTCCATCGCAATTTTGATGAATTAAAAACAGGGGGTGCAGAGATATTGCCCTTGGACGTAGTGGCTTCCCCATGATGCAGGGGATCTGAACAGTTGATTCAGAGAATTTTGCACCAATGGGACACGGTGAGACTTATGATTATGATAAAGTCATCCAATTTACCCCCCTACGGATATGCTCGATAAACGTGATAAACCCCAACCATTAACTGGGGAAGCTCTGCTCGCTAAGTTTGCAGAACTGAGTGGCTGGAGTGACAAGGAAAAAGCGAAAGCCTGTGGTTATTACACGGTGACGAAAAATGGCACGGAACGGGTGAATATTCTCAAGTTCCGCAATGCGTTAATCGAAGCCCACGGCATTCACTTAGATGGTAAAGGGCGTAAACCCAAACGTTCCCGGGGTGGCCGGGAAGCCAGTTATCGGGTGCGGGTGCAATCCAATGGCAATCTGTTGATCGGGGCGGCCTACACCAAACAAATGAATTTGCAACCGGGGGAAGAATTTGAAATCACCCTGGGGCGCAAACAAATTCGCCTCAGCCAAGTCAATCCCAGCGGGGGTAAGGATACGGAAGAAACAGATTAATGTTGGGCTTAAAGTTGTTTATGGGTGTGGGGGTGTTGGCGAATATTATCGCTATCCCGCACGGAGCGGCGGCTATTCAAAACCCGCTTCCGTTCTAAATTGAAATTCAAATCTCGCCGTTCCTGGCCAACCGCTACATGGGTCATGGCTTGGGGTTCCCGGAGGTAGGTGCGGGCGGCGGCAATGGCTCGTTCCCAAAAATCCGCGCAGGGTTGGGCGTGGGGAAAATATTCCGCCATCACCTGGGTGGCTTCCCCCAAGGTAGTGGCCCGCAGGACGGCGTAGGAGGTGGGCATCCCCTGGAGCAAAGGGCCCAGGGTGGCGGTGGGGATCGGTTCAATGATCGGCAGTTCGGTCAAGTCCCCTTCTTCTTTCCAAAAGCAGTGGGCAAGCCCTAATAGCAGATAGGATTGGGGATTCAGGTCAGGGGGAAGGGCGGGCAACATGGAGAAACCTTAGGGCTGGGTGAGCCAAATGACCTGGCGTTGGTGCGGTTGCAGGCGATGGGTCGCTTTTTGTTGTAAACGGGGTTGCTGTTGGGGGTCAAAGGTGCGTTGAAACTGGGTCTGCAATTCCCGTACCTGGGCTTCCGTGCGTGCCAATTCGGTTTGCAAAAATTGCGAGCGTTGTTGCTGTTGCTGGTGGTAGGGAATTAAACGTACCAATGCCACGACCATGCCGGTACACACCAATCCCTGGATGGCAAAACCCCAAAATAATTCCTGGCTGGAGGGAACTTGGGCGGGGCGGTGAGCGACTGAAGGACGGGGGGCTGGCATACTGGGGAAAGACAAAAGAACTGCAATCTGAGCTTATGCGCCTAGTTTATATTAATTGTCATGTCAAAAGCTGTCCACTCCCGTTGGCACCCTCTCGCCGGTGACGCTTCCATGAGGCAAGTCATGCACATGATACCCAAGGCATTCCGGCGCAAGGAATCCCTCGCTCCCTGGCGGGTTCCCCAAGGGCTACGGCGTTGGGGGGTATTTGTCCTACTGTTGGTTTTGAGTTTGGGCTTGGTGGTGGCACCGGTGCAGGCCCAACGGAGTGGGGTGCCCTGGCCGGTACTACTCCAACGGGGGTTAGAAATTCTGCAATGGAGCAACCTCTCCGACCGGCAGGAGGTGCAGTTGGGACAGCAAATCCATCAACAACTTCTGGGGCGGGAATTTCAGGTACATAACGACCCGGATTTGCAACAATATATCACCGAGATTGGTCAACGGCTGGTGGGGGTGAGTGAACGCCCCAATTTGCCCTACGAATTTACCCTGGTTCGCAGTCCCCAGGTGAATGCCTTTGCCACCATGGGCGGGTTTGTGTATGTGACGACGGGGCTACTCAAAAGTGTGGACAACGAGGCCCAATTGGCGGGGGTGATCGGGCATGAAATTGGGCATATCACTAATCGTCATGTGGTACGGCAGTTGCAACAGTTGGCGGTTGCCCAGGGGATTAGCACCCTGTTGGGGACGGATGGGAGTCGGTTGAATGCGGTGGTGATTGAATTGGCTCTGCGTCGCCCCCGCAGTCGGGAGCATGAACTGGAGGCGGACCGCAGTGGTTTGAATTATTTGCTCCGTTCTGGGTATGATGCCCGGGGGTTGTTGGAATTTTTGGCAAAACTCCAAGGTCAGGGCACCCCGCCCACCTTTCTCAGTACCCACCCGGCTCCCCAAACTCGCATCGTCGCCCTGCGGGAACAAATGCCTGCCAACTCATCCGGTGGGGGCACCGACCCGCAAGCCTACCGACAACGGGTGCTTAGCCGCTTGCCCTAGGGGGATACCCTGCTTCCCCAAAAGCCCATGTTGAAACGGATATAACCTGAGAAGTTCCAGCGAACAGTACACTGGAAATAGTGTGAAACCCTAACCGTCATGTTCCTAGCCATTGCCAATCACAAGGGTGGGGTTGGGAAAACCACTGCCACCCTAGCACTAGGGGGCTTATTGTCCGAGCTAGGAGCCTGTTTGGTGGTTGACCTCGACCCCCAGGGGAATCTCACCACTGGTTTGGGGGTGGAATTGGGTTCCGACCAGCCGGGAGCGTACCATTGGCTGACCGGGCAAGTCACCAGCGCCCAGGTGATTCAAAAAACCGCCAGCGGTCTCTATCTGTTGCCTGCCGATGGGAATCTCAGTCGGGCAGAAATGGAACTTTTACAGAAAAGTGGAGCGTTTTACACCCTGCGGGATCGGTTGGCGGGCTGTCGGGAACAGTTTCGCTATGTGTTGATGGATTGCCCTCCCAGCCGGGGACTCCTGACGATCAATGCCCTCGCCGCCGCTGACTATGTACTGATTCCCGTCCAGTGCCAATTTTTTGCGCTCAAAGGGCTGTCGGCACTCTTGGAAACCGTGGACCACGTCCAACGCCGCCTGAATCCCAAATTACATATCCTGGGGGTGTTACCCACGATGGCGGAAATGCAAACGATCATGACTCAAGATGTCCTAAATGCCCTCAACGCCCAGCAAAATTTTCCGATCTTCAAACCCCTCCCCAAATCCGTGAAATTTCCCGAATCCAACCTGGCTGGGGAACCGATTCATCGTTACACCAACGACCGCCGCCTCCTGGAACCCCTGGTGGAATTGGTCAAATTTATTCAACGGCAGGAAAAACCGTGAAACCCCGCCCCCGCCTCACCGAAGACAACAACCCCCTCAACCGCCGCCCGGTTTCCAGTGGGGATAGCCTAACGCCCCCGGTGACCACCCCCCCGGCCACCGAATGGGTGAGCTATCAAATCCCCCCCGAATTGCGGCAGGAATTGCACGCCCTACAACAACAATGGCAAACCCAAATGCCGGAACTCACCGAGTCGCAACTGGTGGAATTGGCACTGAAATTTTTTTTAGACCAATCCCGCAAGGTGCCGCCGCCAAAACCAACACCCCAACTGCCCCCCACCGCCGAACCAGAAGATTTAATGGGTTATTTGGATTAATCGCAAAATTACAGTCTTTTAAGTAATTATGGGATACATTGGTCAATCATGCTGAGGTTTTAGAATAATCAAGGCTTTTTGTATCCTGTAATTGACAAATAAACTGTATATCCTTCAAGCGATTCTACTCCACTCTAAAGACTTTCAAGACTTCATCGCCCAGGTGGTTGATGACTTTCACAGCGATATTACCCGATGTGGGTTTGGGGAAAGGGCGGGAGGTGTCGCTTCTCAGTGTGTCCCAGGTGGCTTCGTCTATTTCGGCTCTGAGGGAGTTTTTCAGGGCTTTGTAGGAGTCGCTACTGGCTCCAATAAAATAGGCATGACGGACAAAAAAGCTCTCATGGTTGTAGTTGGTGTCTAGGAACCAACAGGCAATTTCATCCCCATCGCTGGAGCGTACTTCCCCAGTTTGGGGGTGAAAGACATCCACGCCACGAATTTGCACTTGATAAAATTTTTTAGGACTGACCATATCATCTCAATTGGATTAAATTCTGGTGAATAAACAGGGAGAGACAGCCTTTTAGGTGGTTACAGGATACGGCTGTAAACCTCTAAACTCTTTTCCCAGATAGAAATAGACGAATGCCTGCGAGACGACAGACTAATGTATGGCGCAAAAGCATCCTCCGCCTTACCAGGGGCTACCAATCATACTAAACCCAGACCAGAAGTAGGGGTGGGCAAAGTCTAGTCCTTTCACTTGAGCCAGTTCTGAGGGCAAAGGAATGCTCTGGCCGCTCCGGGTCACCAATCGTAGTTGTGGTCCTTCCACTTTGGTTTGACCCCGTAGTAATGCCAGTTGGGCTTGCCGTAGAGCTTCTGCTTTAATCGGGGTACTCTGGAGGTTGGTGTAAAATTCTGCCATCAAAGCAAAAGTGGAGGTATCATCCACATTCCATAGCGAGGCCACTGCGGTTTGCACACCGGTTTTCACCGCCAAACCCGCAAAGCCAAATTCTACCGTTGGGTCAGTTATGTCTCCGATCAGTGTGCGACACGCCCCCAAGGTCAGTAATTCTACTCCCTGTAGGGAGAGTTGGGGCAATTGGGTGACGGGCAGGTTCTGATTGTTGCCAAATACAATGTAAGAATCACGCAAATCCCCAGGTTTGAAGGTGGCGTGGGTGGCCAAATGCACCATCCGAAATTGCCCCGACTTGCGCTCTTGGATCAACCGCTCTGGGGTAAAGTCTTGGTTGAGGAAATAGCGACCCGGCCAGACGCTGGTAATGGTCTTCAGTTCCGTCGGCACAGAGGGCAGGGGGTTTTCATTGGCAAAGGTGGAAGCACCCATCGCCAATACCTCGGCACCCTGGAGGGAGCGATAGCGGGTGGAAATCAGGTTGACACTGGGGGTCATCGCCAGATTGTATTTCTCAATTAGAAATTGCTTACCGTCATGGAGAGCGGCCAACGGCAGGAGGCGAATCCCCCTATCCGGTACCACCAGTAGGGTATCAATCCCTTGCGCTTGCAATTCTGGCGCAATCGGCTCAATTAGCCAGCGGTAGAGGGTTTGCGCATCTTTGAGGTATTCTTTGCCCCCCACCCAGCGACGGTCAGACAGCTGGTTGCGGAAGCGACTGATCACCCTGAAAACTTCATCCCGGCGGGCACTGGGCACTCCCCGATAGATAAGCGGTGCAGTTTTCGGTTGCTGAACCAGACCTGTTGCCAAATCAACCGAGGCCACCACGATGCCCTGGTTTTGGGCAACGCCTTGGGGAATGCCTGGGGTGAGCATTACGATACTTAGGTTGATTTGATCCAACACCCAATAGACAATAGCCGTTTTGCGCCCCGTTTGTTTGTAGATGTTTTGTAAAAGAGTCTGGACATCCGCAGCGGAACGCAGGGTATTGGCGGCTTTCACCCCCAAATAGTTGGCAAACTCCGCACCGAAGGCCACATCCAGGGAGAAAATCCCCTCCTCGGTTGCCACGTCCAGTTCTGTCCTGAGAACTTTGGTACTTTTATCGGTGACATCACTCAAAGTGATGGTATTGCCAATGAAAGCGAGAAGATTATTCTTGTCCTCACCATTGCTGACGAACGTGGAACCAAATTCAGAAATACGGAGAACCCCCGGCGCACTTCCAGCTCCCGTGCCTTGGTAAATGATTGTGCCGCTGTTCGTACTCACGAAGGCATTAGACAGAATACCGACATTTGCAGTACCTATACCTCGCCCTATGCCTAGAATACTGATCGCTCCACTATTACTAATAATTTGCGTGTCTAGTAAAGACACCCCTAAATTGAAATTCGTTCCATTCCCCCCTATTCCTTGATAGGTAATGTTGCCACTCTCGGTCTTTACTTGAACACCTGTACCTTGCAAAATACCTTGATTCAATTCCTTTGTTCCCCCCCCACGGCCGTTGATGCTAATTGACCCCGTGGTAAAAATCTTGGTGTTTTTACCTTCTAAAAAGACACCAGTGTTCCTGTCCATTCCATCGCCTCCTATGCCTTGGTAGGCGATATTCCCGTTAGTACTACTGACCTGGGCACCAGTACTTTGAACAATGCCAAGGTTGCCTTCACCTATAGAACCCATTTGACATCTTATAGAATATAGAGACATGGACTCAGTGGAGATAGTTATGGCGTATTCCAGCGACCTTAGTGATGCAGAATGGGAGATTGTTGAACCGCTGTTATTGGAATTGCTACCTAAGAAGAAAAAAACTCGTCCCCCGAAATGGACAAATAGACAAATCATTAATGGCATCTTGTATCAACTCAAAAATGGTTGTAATTGGTGCGACTTACCTAGAGACTTACCCCCTTATTCAACTGTTTACTGGCACTATAAACAATGGCGAGCCGCTGGAGTATTGACCGAGTTGATGCACAGATTGCACCAACAGGTACGAGAGCAGGTTAAAAAAAAATCCCAATGGACAACCCTAATCATCATTGACTCCCAAGCGGTAAAAAATACTTGTAATGCGAGTATTGATTCTAAAGGATATTGTTTTTACAAAGCTACTAATGGTATCAAGCGACATTTGGCTGTAGATACCCTTGGATTTCCTTTTTTCACTCATTGTACGCCTGCCAATGTATCGGATGATGTGGGATTAGTGGAAATGTTGACCCTAAATATGGATTATTTTAGGGCTGAGCCGGTGACGATTCCCAAAATTACAATTTTGTTAGACCGGGGTTATCATATTAACTTTTTAATCAAAAAATTAGAGCAGATTTATCCACAAATTATGACCAAAATCCGCTTTGAATTGTCAAGGAAGCCGTCAAAACAAAAGAAATCAGGCTTTGTGCCTGTGACGGCTAGGTGGGTGATTGAGCGGTCGAATGCTTGGATGGAGCGGTGCAAGAGTCTGGTCAAGAACTTTGAACGAACTCTGACCCATGCCGTCACCAAAATAAACCTACAGTCTTTTAAGTGCTTATGGGATACAGTTGAACCCCACTTGCCGTAAGTCAATTATTATTCTGAGCCTTGAGAATGATGGAGGCTTTTTGTATCCTTTAATTGATAAATAGACTGTATGTTTTATTTGCCTTATGGTGAAGCGTCTCGCATCTCCTCCTTGAAATCTCAAATGGGTTCTATGTGCAGATGCTAATATGGTTCAGCTAAGCTCATCCATCTGTCGGTATAAAAAATTATTATTTCCATGCCCTTACCCCTGGCGATTGTCCTGGGCACCCGCCCGGAAGCCATTAAACTTGCGCCTGTGATTCAGGTTTTACGCCAAAACCCCCACTGGCAGGTCACGGTGATTACGACCGGCCAACATCGGGAAATGGTCGCTCAAATCTTCAGTTGGTTTGATTTACAGTGTGATTACGATTTGGAAATTATGCAACCGGGGCAAACCCTGGAGCAAATTACCTGTCGGACGCTGGAACGGTTGTCCCCTTTGCTGAAAACCCTCCAACCCCGGTTGGTACTGGTGCAGGGGGATACGACCACGGCATTTGCGGCGGCGCTGGCGAGTTTTTATCAACGCCTTCCCATCGGTCATGTGGAAGCGGGGTTACGCACGGACGACCTGTTCAGCCCCTACCCGGAAGAGGCAAACCGCCGACTGATTTCCCAGATTGCCCAGTTGCATTTTGCCCCCACCCCCCTGGCAGTGCAGTACCTGGAACAATCCCGGGTGACTGGACAGATTCATCACACTGGCAATACGGTGATTGATGCCCTGTTGCAGGTGGCGGCGCAACAGCCCGATTGCCCCATCCCTGGTTTGGATTGGCAAAAGTACCGGGTACTGCTGGCGACAGTGCATCGCCGGGAACATTGGGGGGAACCCCTGGCTCGGATTGCTCAGGCGTTTTTGGGGATTCTGGCGCAGGTGCCGGATACCGCCCTGGTACTGCCACTCCATCCCAATCCCCAGGTGCAAGCGATACTCAAGCCCGCCCTGGCCGACCATCCCCGCATTTTTTTGACCCCGCCCCTGGACTACCCGCAACTGGTGGCTGTCCTGCAAAAGTGTTACCTGGTGCTCACCGACTCTGGCGGCATTCAGGAGGAAGCCCCTGCCCTGGGTAAACCGGTTTTGGTCCTGCGGGACACGACGGAACGCCCGGAGGCCATTGCGGCAGGAACGGCGGCACTGGTGGGAACCGATACAGACAAAATTATTACCAAAGCCGTGGAATTGCTCCGGGAACCCCAGCAGTACGCTCAGATGGCGAATGCGGTGAACCCGTTTGGGGATGGCAAAGCGGCCCAACGTATTGATAAAATTATTACAGAATACTTAACTTAAACCCGATGGCAAAAAGCCGCAGTCACTACATTTGCCGGGAATGTGGGGCGGAGTACAGCCAGTATTTTGGCCAGTGCCGCAACTGTGGGACGTGGAATAGTTTGGATGAGGTGGCGGTGCTCCCAGAGCGGGGGCGGAAATCTCGCAGTGGGGGGATAGCGCAACCCCGGCAGGCTTTGCCCTTGTCCCAGGTGAGCGACCAGGATTGGCAACGGTTGTCCACGGGTTCGGGGGAGTTTGACCGGGTGTTGGGGGGCGGCATTGTCCCCGGTTCCCTGGTGCTGGTGGCGGGGGATGCGGGGATCGGCAAGTCAACGTTGTTATTACAAACGCTGGCGGCTTTGGCAGGGCAGATGCCGGTTTTATACGTCTGTGCGGAGGAGTCGGCGCAACAGGTGAAATTGCGGGCCAAGCGGTTGACCACGGCGGCGGATGGGGAGCAGTTGTACCTACTGGCGGAAACCCAGTTGGAGGCAATCTTGGCGGAATTGGACAGTCTGCATCCCCCGGTGGCGGTGATTGACAGTATTCAAGCCCTGATGTATTCGGCTTTGACTTCGGCTCCGGGTTCGGTGGCGCAGGTGCGGGAATGTACGGCGGCGTTGATGCGGGTAGCCAAGCAAAATCACACGGCGTTATTTATTGTTGGACATATTACCAAGGAGGGGGCAATTGCCGGGCCAAAAGTATTGGAGCATTTGGTGGATACGGTGCTGTATTTTGAGGGGGATGCGTTTGCCAATTTTCGCTTGTTACGGGCGGGGAAAAATCGCTTTGGCCCCAGTTATGAATTGGGCATTTTTGAAATGACCCCACAGGGCTTAAAAGAAGTCACGAATCCTTCGGTTTTATTCCTCAGTCATCGGGAATCGCCAGCGCCGGGAGTGGCCACGATTGTTGCCTGCGAAGCCAGCCGTCCCCTACTTGTAGAAATTCAAGCATTAGTTAGCCCCACCAGCTATGGCACGCCCCGGCGGGTGGCCACGGGTATTGATTACAATCGGTTGGTGCAAATTTTAGCAGTGTTAGAAAAACATCTGGGCGTTCCCCTGGCGAAATTTGATGTGTATGTGGCTTCGGCGGGGGGGTTGGGGGTGTCGGAACCGGCGGCAGATTTGGGCATTGCTTTGGCGGTGATGGCCAGTTTTCGCAATTGTTTGGTCGAGCCGCAAACCGTGTTAATTGGGGAACTGGGTTTAAGTGGGCAAATCCGGCCGGTGCAACAGTTAGAAACCCGGCTGAAGGAAGCGGTGAAATTGGGCTTTCAACGGGCGATTATTCCTATGAATAACACTGAGGCTATCCCTGGGTTGGCACTGATCCCGGTACAGCGGATTTTGGCGGCGATTTTGGCGGCACTACCAGCGGCGGCAGGGGGTTAAACTTCTGGCACAATAGAAACCTATGGGGAATACATTTGGGCATTTGTTTCGGGTCACGACCTTTGGGGAGTCCCACGGGGGGGCGGTGGGGGTGGTCGTCGATGGCTGTCCGCCCCGTTTGCCTTTGGAGGTGGCGGAGATTCAGGCGGAACTGGACCGGCGGCGGCCGGGGCAAAGCAAAATTACCACACCCCGCCAGGAACTGGATCGGTGTGAAATTCTCTCCGGGGTGTTTGAGGGGCAAACGCTCGGCACACCAATTTTGCTCCTGGTGAAAAATCAGGATGCTCGTAGCCAGGACTATCAGGAAATGGCCAGCACGTTTCGCCCTTCCCATGCGGATGCCACCTATCAGGCCAAGTACGGTATTCGCAATTGGCAGGGGGGGGGACGGGCTTCTGCCAGGGAAACGATTGGGCGGGTGGCGGCCGGGGCGATTGCCAAAAAAATTCTGCGCCAGGTGGCGGGGACGGAAATTTTGGCTTACGTGGAGCGGGTGAAGGATGTGCAGGCCTGCGTTGACCCCGAACGGGTGACACTGGCGGAGATTGAGAGCAATATTCTGCGCTGTCCGGACCCGGAAATGGCCGCCCAAGCCATTGATTTGATTGACACCTACCGCAAGGAGGGCAATTCCGTCGGGGGGGTGGTGGGCTGTGTGGCCCGCTCGGTGCCGGTGGGGTTGGGGGCACCCGTATTTGACAAGTTGGAGGCGGATTTAGCCAAGGCGGTGATGTCTCTGCCTGCCAGCAAAGGGTTTGAAATCGGCTCTGGGTTTGCGGGCACGATGCTGACTGGGCGGGAACACAACGACGAATTTTACCGGGATGAGCAGGGCCGGATTCGCACCCGTACCAACCGCTCCGGGGGCATCCAGGGGGGCATCAGCAACGGCGAAACGATCTATCTGCGGGTGGCGTTCAAACCTACGGCGACCATTTTGCAACCCCAGGCGACGGTCACCCAAGACGCTGAGGAGGTGGTACTGACACCGAGAGGCCGGCACGACCCTTGCGTGTTACCCCGGGCGGTACCGATGGTGGAGGCGATGGTTGCCCTGGTGCTCTGTGACCACTTGCTCCGCCATCAGGCGCAATGCCGCATCTGGGAGTAAGGTTCTCTTGCTCAAACCGGGCGATAGGGATTACTGTTGCAGGAATTTTGCCAGGATTGTCACCTGCGCCAACAGCACAATCAAACAGTCCACCAGGCGCAATTGCCCATCGGGAAATTCCAGCACCAGGGGTTCAAACACCAGGGCCCGGGGGCGTTGCAAAGCCGCTAGCGCCGCATCCACAATCCGGGTGGAACTGGGAAGTTGTAATTTGTCCGCCTTCAGCACTTCCACCAAAATCTGAATCGGGCGTTTGGGGTAAATTTCGGAACTATAAACCTGTTGCATATGGGACTCAAACCGTTGGCGGCCAATGGCACCAATCACCGTGTCCCCGTCCACAATCATCATCCCCGGCACATCCGGGTGATTTTTCATGTACTCCATCACCTCCCGGGTCAAGGTGGCGGCAGGCACTTTATAATCGTGGGACGGCAAAACATCCAGGGTGGCGGCGGGGGTGAGATGGCTAAAATCAGGATAGGACATACAAACACCTCGGCGACGTGATGGGGAAGCCAACTTTTACCATAGCCAGTTCCCTGGCCCCCGGTGGTTAAGCGCAAGTTAAGGTTCCCGTCCCATTGCCCAGCGGATTTGCCGGATCATGCCCCGCAACAAAGCCAGTTCTGCCGGGGTGGGAGTCGCCCGGTACAGGAGGTGGCGGATTTTGGCCATGCGCCGTTCCCGGGTGTGGGGGTAGAGGTAGCCCACGGTGAGTAACAAATCTTCTAAATCCCGCAGATAATCCTCTAGCACGTCCAGGGGCACGGATAGGGTGGGGGGCGGGTTGGTTGGGGAACATTCCTGCTGGTACTGATAAATTTCGTACAGGCAAATCCCCACCGCCTGCGCTAAATTCAGGGAATGATACTCGGGACTGGTGGGCAAGGTCACCTGCCGTTGGGTCAATTGCAGTTCCGCCCAGGTGAGTCCCCGCTCCTCCGGGCCAAAGACCAGTGCCACCGGCTCTGTATCTGCCAACAACCAGGGCAAGACCTGTTTGAGGGGTTCCCCGGGGGGATTGCGTCCGAGGGTGGCCACCGCTCGATGACAACCGGTTAGGGCTGTGGTCAGGTCAGGCACCACCTGCGCCTGGGTGAGGATTTCCGGGGCATGAACCGCCATCCGCCGTGCCCTTTCCCCTAACCAATCACACCGGGGTTGTACTAAAATCAGTTCCCGGCTGGCAAAGTTTTTCATCACTCGGGCGACGGCTCCCACATTCAATTCCCCCGCCGGTTCGACCAGAATAATTCGCACGGATGGCCTATTCATCGGTTTGTGAGGGAAGCTAGTCTCCCTGTAAGGTTGGTTGTGGGGGCAATTTTTGCTCCGAAGGAATCAAATTTCTGAGGGTAATTTTAATGAGAGTTCGGAGGTATTCTCAATAATCAGAGTTTCAAGTAAGTAATGATGTCGTATGGTGATCAACGCCCAAAATCCTTTTAGGGAGAGAGGTTTACTAAGATTATGTCCCATGCCAACATTAGTAAAGTGAAACTCTCCAAATTGTTACTCGCAATTAAATAACGGCACTTTTTAGCACGTTTCCGCAGTGGGAGCCACCGCCGCTTCTTGCCAGGGGCATTCATACCGCTGGGCGTAATAGTCCAGGAGTTGTTGGAGCCGTTCCGCCTGGGCAGGGGTCTCCCAAGTGCAGGTAATGCCCCCAATTTGGCTATGTTCGTAGGCAAAGGGAGTTTGGGGGGGCAATAGGTGGGTTTCGATGCCAAACAGGGCGCAGTGGGCACTCAATTCCCGATACACCCCCAGGGGTAATTTGGGCTGGTAGAGAGTGCGCTGGATCATTCCGGGATGATACAGCAGTTGACCCCATCCACGCAGACTTTGCCGGATTGTAATGCCCAACGTACCAGGGCGACCCGGTTTTCGGTGGCGGTTTTGGTGAGAATGTTGCTGATGTGGTTGTCCACGGTGCGTTTGCTGATTTCCAGGCGTTCGGCTATGTCCTGGTTTTTTAAGCCAGCGGCTACCAATTCCACAATTTCAATTTCCCGTTCGGAGAGGACAGAACGGGGGGGCGGTTGACGTTTTAAGGTTTCTGAATCTGCCATAGCCAGCGGTGGGTAGGGAATTAATACCCATCATAGGGCAAGGGTTCCGCAGATTCTGGTCTTTTACTTGGTTTGATTTTCGATTTGGGTGGGGGCTTGACCTCGCTGAGCAGTTGTTCGACCTGGCTGAGACCGGTGGCATTCTCCTGCCGTTGGTAGAGGCTCCGGGCGGTGAGCAGGACGCTTTCGGCTTCCACATTTTTCTGTTGGCGGTGCAGGGCGAACCCCAATTGGTGGTGGGCGATGGCTAATTCTGGCTCCAGTTGGATCACCTGGCGGTAGGCGAGCACGGCTTGTTCCCAGTTTTGCTGTTGGATGTACAACTGCCCCAGGGCGGTGTAGGCACGGGCGGGTTGGAGTTGGACGGCCAGTTCATAGGTGCGGATGGCGCCGGGCAGGTCGCCGGTGGTTTCCTGGAGTTTCGCCAGTTGGAAGTAAATTTCTGCGTCCTGGGGGTTGAGGGCGAGGGCGTTGAACAGGAGTTGTTTGGCGCGGGGGGTGTCCCCTTTTAAGGCCCAACTGAGGGCGATCAACCGCTGGATGGTGGTGTTGCGGGGGGCGAGTTGGGCGGCTCGGGTGAGGGTATCCAAGGCCCGTTCCGGTTGTTCGGTTTTCAGCCAGACCCGTCCCAGGGCTTCGTGGAGCGCCACGGATTTGGGGTTCAGCACCAGGCCCCGCCCCAAGGTTGCCAAACTGGCTTGGGGATTGCCCAGGCGTTCCTGGGTGGCGGCTAAGCCCAGATAGGCGGTCACTTGCCGGGCATTTAAGCGTAAACTCCGATTGTAACTGCCGCTGGCTTCCAGATATTCCCCCAGTTCCGCCTGCACCAGGGCCAGGGCGTTGAAAAAGTCGGCATTTTTGGGGCTGAGGGTGACGGCCCGTTGGTAGGCAGTCAGGGCGGCGGGCCAGTTCCTCTGTTGGGTGTGGATGTAGCCAATGGCCGCAAAAACCGCCCCATTATCCGGGGACAATTCCGCTACCCGTTGGTACACTGCCAAGGCGGCGGTGAGATTCCCCTGGCGAACCAGTTCCCGCCCCTGCCGCAGGAGTTGGTTGACATTTTGCTGAACCGCAGGCACCCGCATCGGCGGGGTTTGCGCCAACACCGGGGTACCCACCAGCCCGGCACTAACGCTGAGTAAAAGTGGCCAGATCATTCCTGCATATTACCTGGTGTGTGAAGATAGTGGGTTAAAACCCGTTTTCCAGAATAGCGGCTTTCGGAGCGAAGGGTATCATGGCGGCAATTCCTACACTACCTATTATTAATGAGCTTATTCATGAGCGTTTGGGTAAATCAATGGGTGATGCCAGCTTTTGGCAGTCCATCGCAACCCAACGCCACGCCCACGCCCAACGTTACCAACCCTGGCTGGGTGAGGGGAATGGTGCGAATGCCCCTTTTACGGTTGTGGTTATCGGGGCACCGGGGGTAGGGAAATCTACCCTTTTGCGCCAGTTGATTCACCCTTTGCCCCTGGCGGCGGGCACCACCCCCTGGCCGGTAAGTGTTTTTACGCCGGAACCGCCGGTGCTGTGGACGGATACCCCCGGTTGGAGCAGTGACCAAGCTCCCGCCATTCGGTGCGCCCTGGAGCAGGCGGATGTGTGTTTATGGGTGGTGACCGAACCCGATACTTCCCCGCCGGAGTTGGGAATGATGCTGAAAACCTGGGGTCGTCCCGTGGTGAAGGTGATTAATGTGCGGGGGGGTGCGATGCCAGCCTTTGCTCCTCCCCAGGGGAATCTCATTGCCACGGTGGCAGTCCGTTTATTTCCCCACCCCCAACCCCTGCGCCGGGAATGGCCGGATGGCCGGGTGGAGTGGGACACGGTAACTTTGGCCGCTGACCTGACCCCCCTGCAAACCCTGGTCGCCGACCTCTTGACCTCCCAAACGGCCATTCGCACAGTCAATCAGTTGCAACACCTGGCAGACCGGGAGCGGCAATGGGCACACCAACAAGGGCAAATGCCAGTGGCGTGGGCACCCCTGCTGGTTAAGTCCCTACTTCTAACCCTCAGTCCGGGGGGCTGGTTGAGCCTGGGGCTTTCCCTGGGGACGGATTTGGTAACGCTGGTTTTCCTCAGCCGCCGTTTGCATCTGCCCTTTACCCGTCACGGCATCAACCGGCTCCTGGTTGCTCTGGTCGTTAGTAGTGCCACGGCAGGTTGGCTGGGGGAGGTGGGCGAATGGGGGGGAATGATGGCGCTGGGGCAAGGACTGTGGGGGGGTCTGACCAGCTACGGACTGCAACGGGTCGCCCGCACCTATCTCCAACAGGGAATGACTTGGCAAGCGGATGGCCCCGACCGGCTTTTGCGGCAGATTTACCAGCACCTCACCCCGGGCACCTGGCTCCATACTTGGGTTGCCAGCCTGATCCAACCGGACTTGGGCAAGTCTGACCATTGGACGAGGGATGACACCCCTAGCGGCGGTCAAAGTTAAATTTGCGGGGACGGGCGGGTTTGTCCGGGTTGGATAGGGGTCGCTCGGGCGGTTCGGGGGTATCACTGCGGCTGGCCTGGGCGGCTTCGGCGGCCTTTCTCGCTTCCCGTGCCTGGGCAATTTTGTCCAAAACTTCCTGGGGGACTTTTTCCAGCAGGAGGGCGGGCAGGGCGTACTGTTCATCGCCCCAAGCCTTGCGGCAACTCAGGGTCGCCATCGGTTGACCGTTGGACTTGATGTAGAGGGATTTGACCGTGAAGATGAATTTGGCTCCCTTTTCATTGCGAAACCACACCGGGTCTCCTTCTTGGATACCCAACTGGTCAAGGGAAAGCTCTTTTTTCGGCATGGAGGGCGGACTCCCAGATAAACCAGCGCAGGTAGGGATTTTTACTGTACCGCATTTCCAGCGGCTTTTCTGCTTAAAATTATGCCATGCGGAACCGGTGCAGGAGCAATTGGGGGATGGAGGAAACGCTCAGGGAGTTAATGACCCAAGCCCAAACCGCGGGGGCAACCCAGGTGCAGGTGCAGGTGGAGGCGCACCGCTCCCAACCGGTGAATTTTGAGGCGAACCGGCTCAAGTCCATCGAACGTACCCAATCCCAAACCGTTGCCCTCTGGCTGTGGCGGGGGGGAAAACCGGGGGTGGCAGTGGGGTCAGGGGCGGTTTCCCCGGAGGCGTTGGTGGCAAAAGCCTTGGCGGTGGCGGACTTACATTCCCCAGAACCGGTGCAGTTACCCACCGGCGGGGTACGAGAATTTGCAGAACTCCACCCGCCCCTGGCACCGGAGGTATTGATCCCCTGGGGGCTGGAGATGATTGCCCAAATCCGCCGGGCGTTTCCCGAAGTCCTCTGCCAAGGGGGCTTGAGTTGGGAGGAGTCCCTGACCCGCTTGGTCACCTCGGAGGGGTTGGACTACACCTACCGCACCACCGCCCTGGAGGTGGGCATGGCCTGTGAATGGGTGCGGGGAGATGACTTTCTCGCCGTTGCGGAACACACCCGTACCCAGGCGGATTTTGACCCCCAGCCCCTGGTCACTCGCCTGTGCCAAGCCCTCACCTGGGCGCAACAGAATGTCCCCATTCCCCCCGGTCGCTGGCCAGTACTGCTCACCCCTAAAGCCGCCGATTTGCTCTGGGAACCCATCCAAGCCGCCCTGAATGGTCGTCAAGTCCTGGAGGGCGCATCCCCCTGGGCCCAACGGCGGGGCGAACGGGTCGCCCATCCCCATCTCACCTGCCGCCAGGAACCCCATGTCCCCCTGCACGGCTGTCCCTTTGATGACGAGGGGGTGTTGACCCAACCCTTGACCCTGATTGACCAGGGGGTGCTGACCCGCTTTTACACCGACCAGTACACCGCCCGCCAGTGGGGGGAAGCCAGCAGTGGCAACGGGTTTCGCCCTGGGTTGACCCGCGCCCCCTTCCCCAGTCTGGTGAACTGGTGGGTACAGCCCGGTGACCTGAGTGAATCGGCCCTCCTGCGCCAGTTGGATACGGGCTTGGTGGTGGATCAGGTGCTAGGGGGCGGTGCGGACATTTCCGGGGATTTCTCGGTGAATGTGGATTTGGGCTACTGGGTACGGGGCGGCGAAATCCAAGGGCGGGTCAAGGACACCATGATCAGCGGCAATGTGTACGATATACTGCAAGGGGAAATCCTCCTGGGAGCCAATGCCACCTGGCAAGGGGACAGTTTCACCCCAGGGATTATCATTGACCAAGTCACCATCACCAGCCAAACCACCCCATGAATATTCGTCTTACCCCAGCGGCGGTTGGTGCCATTCACCATTGGCAGAGACGCACGGGTCAGGAAGGTACCCATTTGCGGTTGGGGGTCGCCCCCGGCGGCTGTGCGGGATATTACTATACATTGTCTTTAGAAAATATGGATAAAATTAATCCAGAATTAGACGCAACCAACGACACAATGGGGGTAACCGTGGTGATCCCCACACACCAGCGAGAACTTCTATCCGGCTTAACCCTGGACTACACGGAGGACCTGGTGGGGGGGAGTTTTCGCTTCAACAATCCGCAGGCGCACCAGACCTGTAGTTGCGGGCATTCCTTTGCGCTCACCCCTGGGGACGCACCACCATAAGCGAAAAGTAGGACAATTGCAAATCGGGATAGGCGGTTAAATCACGATAAATCCTTTGTTGCGGCCAACCGACCCACTCCACCACATAGCTCGCTGTTAGTAAATTGTGCTTGTGTAATCCCCGCCACAATTCCGGGTAATGTCTCGCCATTTTCAGCACCACAATCACCTCAGCGTGGGACAAAGCCGCCTCTAGGGGTTCCCAACCCTGCACCGCCGGGAGCACCAGCAACCGTTCCGTTTGTTGCACCAGGGGCAACCCCACCGCCGCCGCCGCCGCACAGGGGGAACACACCCCCGGAATCACCTGAATTTCAATCTCAGGATGGGCGGACAACCCCTGGGCAATGTAAGTAAAGGTGCTGTAAAAACTACTGTCCCCTTCACAGACAAACGCCACATCCAAACCCTGACGCAGAGGGATCAATATCGCTTGAACTGCCTGTTGCCAGAGCCGGGTAGTGGTGGCTGGGTCATGGCTAAAGGCAAATTCTAGGGGTAAAATCCGGGTGGTGTCCGGGACATGATGCTGAATGATTTGGGCGGCGACACCGGGGGCATGCTGACGACCTTGGGGCACACACACCACCGGCACCCGCTGGAGGATGTTCCAGGCTTGCAGGGTGATCTGCTCCGGGTCACCAGGACCACAACCAATGCCATAGAGTTTGCCAAGCACCCCTAGCCCCAACCCGCCCAAACGATTAACCCCAGGGAAATTCCCACCAGGGCAATCGGGACAAAATAATTAGTTTGTACTGCAATCAATGCCGTTGGTGGCTCCGGGGGCAGGGGTAAGGGTTTCGTTTTGGGCTTGCCTAAGGGGAAACTGGGGAGCGGCTCATCGGTAATCGGGGGGATTTCATTGAGCCATTCCGCCCGCCGTTGCAGTTGGGGTGCCTCCAGGATGTACAGCACCCGTTGGCTCTGTTGGCGAATTTGGGGGTCGGGGTGACTGGTCAGTTCCCGGCATAGGTCACGCGCCAGTTGCCGCTGTTGATTGGCTTCATACGCCATGACCAACCAAAGTTTCACCTGGGGGTCGTGGGGACGGCTAACCCGGGCAGATTCTAACGCCGCCACCGCTTCCCGGTACCGCCCGGATTCCATCGCCCGCAGACCTTCGTGGTAACAATCCGGCATGGGGGCAGGGGTGACTAGAACCCGTTGCGACCCCAGACCACCAGGGCAATGGAGAAGGTAAAGCTCGCCATCACCGCCACCCACGCCAGGGAAATAATGTCCATAACCAGTTCCTTTGTAAAAACGCCATTCTATTTTAATTTAACTACAGGGCACCTCTATTTATTGTCACTACTGGAAGATTATTTCGCTGAGATACCTATATTATTGAGAACCACAGACGGGGGCTATGCCCCTGCGACCTATTTTTGGAAGTTCCCTTTAGTTCATTACTATAACCCACTCAAAAGTTTTAAATAAACTAGGATTGCTATACTTACAAGGCTGTAGCACTACCGGCTTGTCATCTCTTAAAACAGTCTGCTTCAGCAGGTCGCTCAAAAGTCAGATTCCTGTGGGGGTGAGGGTCATGAGGGCAGAATACAGGCACGAGTGTGACCATCCTAAGATGTAAAGTGGTTAGGAAAATGTTCCTAGCTCTCTGGGCTAATGCTATCCTATGAAAAACTTTTCGCAGTACAGTGATTTCCTGGCTCAGGGTTAATACCGGCTCAGCAGTCGGCGGATGGATGGGGGCTACTCCCACCGAGAATCCCCTGGTTTTGGGGGCAGAACTGTCGGTGACCGAGGGAATTGCCGCTTTTTTGGCAACCGAATCTACTTGGGCGGTGGTGGGTTCACAAAGGCATCCCCAGGGAATTATTACCGCCCGGGAACTGCTGGGGGCACCCGCCGGGGCAAGGCTGGGGGAATTGGTTGCTCCCGGCACCCCGTTAACTTTGGCAGATTTGGCACAACCGGCGCAATTGGAGGCGAAAGTCGCAGACCGGAATTATGTATTGGTGGTGGGGGAGGCGGGGGAATGCTTGGGGGTGTGGGTGCGGCAACGGTGGCAGAAACTCCAGCAGGGCTATCACCTCTGGCAAAGCCAAACCATTGATATATTGATGAACCCCCGGGTGGTCACGGTTCCGCCGGAACTGCCGGTGGCGCAGGTGCGGGATTTACTCGCCCAAGGGGCGGATACCTGGGTGATGGTAGCACACCCCGAAAGCCCCCGCTATCCCCTGGGTTGGGTGGACTGGAGCAGGTTGTGGGAACCGGGAGCCACGGTGCAGGAGGTGATGTCCCCGCCCCGGCTGTTACCCGCAACCACGACCCTGTATGAGGCGTATCCCTACCGCCGGGAATGGGTGTTGGTGACGGATGCGGCGGGGTTGGTGGTGGGTTCGCTTACCCCCCCGGAGTGGGAGCGTTATGGGCATCCTTTTGCCCTGCAACAGGCGGTGGTGGATTTGCGGCAGACGGTCAACCAACAGGCACAGCAGGTTCAACAACTGACCACGAGCCTGCGCCGAAATCAGGAGCGGTTTGCGGCACTTCTGCGCTATTGCGGGGATGTGATCCTGGTGGTCAATAGCCAGGGAATCATTACTTACTGTAGTCCGTCGGTGCAAACGGTCTTGGGGTATGCCCTGGATGACCTGCTGGGGCAATTATTTTGCGCTCGCATTCACCCGGAGGAACGGGCAGAGATTGAAGCTCTTTTGACCCAAGCCCCCAACCAAACCGGGTTGATCCATTGGGAATTTCGCTATCAACGGCGGGATGGCAGTTGGTGCGACCTGGAGGCGGTGGGGAATCCCCAGTACTCGGACGTAAACCTGCGGGGCATGGTGCTGAATCTGCGGGATGTGGGCGAACGCAAGCACACCCTGCAACTGCTCACCCAAAAACACGCCGAACTGCGGGGGGTGTTCCGAGCCTTGCGGGATTTGTATTTTCGCTTGGATGGGCAAGGGTACATCCTGGACTGCCTGGATACCTGCCCGGAAAACCAGGTGGGGCGATGGATCGGCGACGTGTTACCGCCAACGGCACGGGTGTTGCTGGCAGAGGGGCTGACCCAACTGCGCCAGGGGGCGGAATTAGCCCAATTTCGCTACAGCTATGGGCACCAAACCTGGACAGCCCGCTTGGTTCCCCTACCCCAACAGCAGGCGATTTTGGTGGTGCAGGAGGTGACTGCCCAAAGCCAATTGGAGGCGGCACTGCGGGCGATTGTGCAGATTCAGAATTGGTTGCTGGCGGCGACGGTTCCCCAGACCGTCTATGACCGGATTGGGCAGACCCTGGGGGAAACGGTGGGGGTATCCCGGGTGTATCTTTTTGAAAATCATGTTGATTCCCAGGGGCGGGTGTTGGCGGATCAAAAGGCGGAATGGTGTGCCCCAGGGGTAACGCCTGAAATGGACAATCCCCTCCTGCAAAATTGGGATTACGTGGGAATGGGGTTTAGCCGTTGGTTGGACATATTGAGCCGGGGGGAGGCGATTTACGGGGCGGTGGCGGAGTTTCCCCCCCAGGAGCGGGAGTTTTTGGCAACGCAGGACATTGTAAGTATTTTAGTAGTACCCCTCAAGGCGGGGGAGGAATGGTACGGGTTTCTGGGGTTTGATGTCTGTGACCAGGTGCGGCGGTGGCAGGAAACCGAGGTGAATCTATTGATGTCGGTGGGGACGGCGGTAGCGCAGAGCCTGCGGCAATGGCAGATGGAGCGGGCAATCCAGGATTCGGAGGAAAAATACCGCCAGTTGTTGGAAGCCTCCAGTGATGCCATTTGGGTCAGCGATGGGGAAACCGGGCGAATTGTGGAAGTGAGTCCCCAAGCGGAGGTCTTGACGGGGCACAGCCGGGCGCAGTTGCTCGGTCGCTATCAGTGGGAATTGCACCCCAGGGCGGCACAGGCGACCATGCGTCAGGATTTTTACCACTGGGTGCGGCGGGGTGGCACCGGGGAACAGGAGGTGGCGGCGCAGGTACAACGGGCGGATGGGGAGACGATTCCGGTGGAAATTACCGCCCGGGTCTTGACTTGGCGGGGGCGTTCCCTGCTGCGGAGTGCGGTGCGGGATGTACGGGAGCGGTTGCAGTGGGAGGCGACCCATCGGGTTCTGCTGGAAGCCATGCCCCTGGGAATTGCCATCCTCCAAAAACGCAGGTTGGGGTTGGTGAATCCAGCCCTGTGCCAAATGCTGGGCTACGGTCGCACGGAATTGGAGAGTCTTTCCCCCCAGGCGTTGGTGAATTTGGTGCATCGGGACGACCGGCAAAAGTTGCGCCAAGCCTACCGGCGCTGGCAATGGGAGGGTGTGGCGGTGGTGCCCCAGGAACTGCGGGTCTGGCATCGGGATGGGGTGTTGCTTTACTTGGAATGCTACGGGCAACCCCTAAAAATGGCTGGGAGCAGTGCCGTACATTTAACCATCAAGGATGTGACCGAAAACCGGCGGATGGCGCAGGCGTTGAACCAAAGCTTGGAGCAGTTCCGCCTCACCTTTGAGCGTTCCCCGGCGGCGATGGCAATTACGGATGTGGAGGGGCGATTTTTGCGGGTCAACCCCGCCATGTGTGAATTATTGCAGTATGAAGCGGAAACCCTGCTCGCCCAGGGGTGTGTGAATTTTATCCACCCGGATGACCAGGAGCGCTACAGTGCCGTCAATGCCCAATTGCTACGGGATGAGGTGCCCCAAATGACCCTGGAATTGCGCCTGTGTCCCCAACCGGAGCGGACGTTGTATGTGCAGTTGAGCAAGGTGGTAATTGCCCGCAATCGGGATCAAGAACCCGTGCTGTTCCTCTCCCAGTTGGTGAATGTGACGGAACGGGTGCTGGCGCAACAGTCCCTCCGGCGCAGTGAAGCCCGCCTCAAATTAGCCGCCCAGACCGCCGGGATGTTGGTGTGGGAATGGGATATTCGGACAGATATGACCGAGACCAACCGCTACAGTATTGACCCAGGTCTTCATCCCCCGGCAGAACCCCTGACCCTGCGTTTACCCGGTCTGAGTGCCTTGCAAAGTATGCACCCGGAGGATTTGCCTACCGCCCTCACCCTGCGCCAACGCTACCAACGGGGGGAGATTGACCGGGCGGAACACCGGCACCGGATTTTGGTTCCCGATGGCACCTGCCGCTGGATGCAATCCACCAGCCAGTTGATCCGGGACGAAGCGGGGCAACCCCTGCGGGTGGTGGGAGTCTCCCTGGATGTGACCGAGGAGATGAATTTGCTCCAGGCGGTGCAGACCAGCGAAGAACGGCTCCGCACGGTGGTGGAAGACCAAACCGAATTGATCTACCGGGCGAAGGCTACCGGGGAATTGACGTTTGTGAATCCGGCTTTTTGCCGCTATGCGGGTCGCTCGGAGGCGGAATTGCTACATCAGCCTTTTTGCCATCCCTTCCATCCCCAGGATCAGGAGCAGTTTACCCAGCGGGTGGGGGCACTTACCCCCGGTACCCCTACATTTACGATGGAATGCCGTACCGCCCAGGTGCCGGAACGGTGGTACGAATGGACGATCCGGGGGCTGTTTGACCCGCAGGAACGCCTCTGGGAGGTGCAGGGGATTGGTCGGGACATTACGGAGAAAAAACTCGCCGAAGCCCAACTCCTGTACGAAGCCCTCCACGACTCCCTGACGGGTCTGCCCAACCGCAGTCTGTTTTTAGACCGGTTGCAACAGGTGTTGGCGCGCTACCAACGGGATAACCACCTTGGTTTTGCGGTGTTGTTTGTGGATTTAGACCGGTTCAAGGTGGTCAATGACAGTCTGGGGCATCAGGCGGGGGATAAACTGTTGGTGACCATTGCCCAACGACTGCGGTCGGTGGTGCGGGCGGGGGACACGGTAGCGCGGCTGGGGGGGGATGAATTTGCCATTTTACTCACCCCCTTCGCCCCGGAACAGGTCGGGAACCGCCTGCCCGAACTCCTACGGGTGATCGCCCAACCGCTGGTGATCGAGGGACAAACTGTCACATCCCACGCCAGCATTGGGGTGGTACTCAGTCATCCCCATTATCAAACCCCAGAGGAAATGCTGAGGGATGCGGACATCGCCATGTACCAGGCGAAAAACCAGGGGCGAGCCTGCTATGTGGTCTTTGCCCCGGAGATGTTTATCCAGGTGGTGGACGACCTGCGCTGGGAACGGGAACTCCGCACTGCCCTCGATCAAGGGCAACTGGAGGTGGATTACCAGCCCATTCTCGCCGGGGAAACGCCCCTGGGAGTGGAAGCCCTGGTGTATTGGCATCATCCCGAACGGGGGCGACTCCCCCCCACCGCCTTCCTCCCCGATGCGGAAGCGACCGGCTTGCGGGTGCCCCTGGGCTGGTGGGTCTTGACCACGGCGGCGACCCAGATGATGCAGGAGCCGCTATGCCAGTCCTTGTCCTTGAGCGTCCAGGTGTGCCGGTACCAGTTGCACCAGGGGAATTTTTTGCCCCAGTTGCAGGAGATATGCGCCACCACCGGACTGCCACCCCACCGCCTGCGGTTGGAACTCACGGAACAGACGGTCATGCTGGCGCACCAGGAACGCCCAGAATTGCTCCGGCAACTGCACAGCCTGGGGGTGGGACTGACCGTGGCGGATTTTGGTGCCAACCCTGCCTCCCTAGGTCGCCTACATCGCTGGCCCGTCACCGCCCTGAAAATTGACCCCTCCTTTGTCAGCCAGGTGGAACAGCAACCCCATTCCCAGCGCCTCATCCAGGCGATCATTGTCCTGGCACAAAACCTGGGCATCACCCCCATTGCCGCCGGGGTGGAAACGCCCGCCCAAAAAGCCATCCTGCAACGGCTCGGCTGTACAGCACTCCAGGGCACTGCGATTATGCCGCCCCTCTCCCTAGAACAACTGCGGGAATATCTCATCAAAACCCCATAAACAAAAAGTGCCCCCGCCGAGGGAGCCACTTGCATATCGTCAATCGGAGGGTTGGAATAGCTTACGCTAGGTTTTTACAATACATTTCTTCTCTCTAGGATTTCGTATCGTGGGCTACGAATGGTTCATTTCCAGGGGGAAACCCTAGGGGCTACAATAGGGAACGGTGAACCGGCGGGGCAACATGGCTGAGTTGGGAGGCGAGTACAAAACGACGTTAAATTTACCGCAAACGGATTTTGCCATGCGGGCAAATGCCACCGTGCGGGAACCAGAAATTCAAGCCTTTTGGCAAAGGGAGGGCATTCCCACCCATTGTGACCCCCAAGCCCCGGCGTTCATTCTCCACGATGGTCCCCCCTACGCCAACGGGGACATTCACATGGGCACGACGCTCAATAAAATTCTCAAGGATATTATTAATAAATTTCATCGCCTGCGGGGGTATCGCACGCCCTATGTGCCGGGGTGGGACTGTCATGGTCTGCCGATTGAACTCAAGGTTTTGCAGGAACTGCCAGCATCGGTGCGCCAAAACCTCACGCCGATGGAATTGCGCCAGCGGGCACGGGATTATGCTTTGGCGGCGGTGGAACGGCAGAAAAAAAGTTTTCAGCGGTGCGGGGTGTGGGGGGATTGGGAACATCCCTATTTGACCCTGCAACCGGAGTACGAAGCCGCCCAGATTGGCGTATTTGGGGCAATGGCGCTCAAGGGGCACATTTACCGGGGCTTGAAGCCCGTGCATTGGAGTCCCAGTTCCCGGACAGCGTTGGCGGAAGCGGAATTGGAGTACCCGGAGGGGCATATTTCCCCCAGCATTTATGTGCGGTTTCGCATGACGGAACTCACTCCCTCAGCCCAGGCAGTATTGGGGGAATTTGCTGGGGAACTGTATCTCGCCATTTGGACGACCACGCCCTGGACATTGCCGGGAAATGTGGCGGTATCGGTGCATCCTGAAATCACCTACGCCCTGGTGCAAAGTGATGGGCAGGGGTTGGGGATCATTGCCGCCGAGTTAGTCAAAAAATGGCAAGAAATTACGGGTTCGGAAGTAGAAATTCTCCGCACCTTTCCAGGGAAAATTTTAGAGTTCTGCCAATATCAACATCCTTTATTTAACCGCCAGGGTATGGTTACCTTGGGCGAACACGTCACGGTGGAATCCGGCACGGGTTTAGTGCATACGGCACCGGGGCATGGGACAGAAGATTACACGGTGGGACAGCGGTACGGTTTGCCCTTACTTTCGCCGGTGGATGATGGGGGCTGTTTCACCTCAGAGGCAGGTCAATTTGCCGGTTTAGCGGTCTTAAAAGAGGGAAACGAGGCAATTATTGGCGCATTACAGCAGGCGAATTTATTAGTCAAACACCAACCCTATCAGCATAAATATCCCTACGATTGGCGCACCAAAAAACCCACCATTTTCCGGGCAACGGCGCAGTGGTTTGCTTCGGTGAGCGGCTTTCGGGAATTGGCTTTGCAGGCGATTCAACAGGTGCAGTGGATTCCCGCCCAAGGGGAAAATCGCATTACGGCAATGGTACAAGAACGCACGGATTGGTGTATTTCCCGCCAGCGCACCTGGGGCGTACCGATTCCGGTTTTTTATGATGTGGAAACCGATGAACCCTTGTTAAACGCCGAGACCATCCAACACATTCAAAATATTGTGCGGGAGCAGGGGGCGGATGCCTGGTGGACACTGCCTTTAGAGGAATTATTACCCCCTCAATATCGGCATAATGGTCGCCGTTATCGCCAGGGCATGGACACGATGGATGTGTGGTTTGATTCCGGTTCTTCCTGGGCGGCAGTGTTAGGACAACGTCCCGAATTGCACTATCCGGCGGATGTGTATTTAGAAGGTTCCGACCAGCATCGGGGTTGGTTTCAATCCAGTTTACTCACTTGTGTCGCAGTGCATGGTTTTGCCCCTTACAAAAAAGTGATCACGCATGGGTTTGTGTTGGATGAACAGGGGCGCAAAATGAGCAAATCCTTGGGCAATGTGGTTGACCCCCTGCTGGTGATCAATGGGGGCAAAAATCCCCAAAAGGAACCCGCCTATGGAGCGGATGTTCTGCGTTTGTGGGTGGCTTCGGTGAACTATACCGATGATGTGCCCCTGGGAAATACCATCCTCAATCAAATGGCGGATGTGTATCGGAAAATTCGCAATACGGCTCGCTTTTTATTGGGGAATTTATACGATTTTATCCCGGAAAAACACGGGATTCCCTACGCAGAATTGCCCGCTTTAGACCGCTACCTTCTCCATCGCTTATGGGAAGTCACCCAAGAAATTACCCAAGCGTTTCAAGAGTTTCAATTCTACCATTTTTTCCAAATTATTCAAAATTTTTGTGCGGTGGATTTATCAAATTTTTATCTCGATATCGCCAAAGACCGGCTGTATATCAGCACGGCAGGGGGCTACCGGCGGCGCAGTTGTCAAACCGTATTGGCTGTGGTGGTGGAAACCTTAGCGAAATTATTGGCACCGGTACTCTCCCATTTAGCGGAAGATATTTGGCAATTTATCCCCTATGCGGTGGGGGCAAAATCCGTATTTTTAACCAAATGGGCGGAATTGCCCGGGGATTGGCATCAACCGGAATTGGCGAAAACCTGGCAGAAATGGCGGGAATTGCGGACGGATGTGAATAAGGTTTTAGAATCTGCCCGTGCCGCCAAAACCATCGGTTCTTCTTTGGAAGCCCAGGTGAGCATTGGCGTTGCTGACCCCCAATTATTTGCGGAATTAAACGCCTTAAATACCCCCACCAACGGCGTGGATGAATTGCGTTATTTACTCCTGGTTTCCCAGGTGCAGGTGAGCCAGGGAGACGCACCCCATCCCTGGGAAATTCAGATGCAATTAGCGACAGGCAAAAAATGCCAAAGGTGTTGGAATTATTCCGAACAGGTGGGGCAAAATTCCGATCATCCTGATATTTGCGAACGTTGTACTGCCGCCCTAGCCGGAAAGTTTTAGGCAGACATGGCAAACGCTGGCAGATTCACCGTTGATTGAGACGTAACCTCTGGAGATTCCGGGACTAACAAACCACAGTGCGCCAACGCAATCAGGGTGGCACAGGTATTAATGCTCACGGCACCGATGGGATGGAGTCCCCAAAACAGCCCCGCCGCCACCACCAGCAGGTTGGGAACCGTCACCATCGCAATCGCCTGGTAGATTTGGGCGAGGGTCGCTTGAGCGCAGTCCAATGTCAGTAAAAATTGCTCTGGTTGTACTGAAATCTTTTGCCCCGCAGGGAGCGTTAATTGCCAATGGGAACCGGTCGCCCGCAACCATGCCCCCGGAGCCAGGGGTGCCTGCGCCACCGTCACACTGATGCCCCGCCGGTTCAAGGACTGAATCAAGGAATCCCGTGCCAGAGCGGGTTCCAGCGTCAGATGCCGCAGGTGTGCCAAGGTTTCCAGGGTCGCCCCGTCCGGTAAACCGGTTTGCACCAACCCCCGATGCACTGCCAGGGGCAACACCACCCGCAAAGGCGTGGCAAAGTCCAACTGCAAGAGGGGCAACCCCGCCGCCAAGGAACCCGTCGCCAGCCAAATCAGGGACGTACCGAGCAACGTGGGGGGGAGTAAAAATTCTTCGGTTGTCACTACCAGGGATTGCGCCTGGGTATCCAGATTGCGCTCATCCAGCACGTGCAGATGGTGTTTGTACCGTCCTAAAATATCTGCCCCCACCAGCAACAACGCCGGTGCCACAAATTCCCCCCGCAGAGTGTGTAGTCCCATCCACAGGGAGTCTAGTAATTCCACCTGAAGCCGTTGCCGGTACGCCAAACCCCGCAGAGCTTCGGTCACAAAAGGAAGTGCTGTAATTGCGATTCCTGCCCCCACCAACACCGCCGGAATTTCTAACGGCAGTGCCAACACACTCAACCCCAACACGGTCAAGGAAAGGGGAAAATAATCGGCGGCTACCTCTAAAAATTCCTCATCTTTTGCCACCGCCAAAGTATCAAACAAGCGGCTAATGGCTGTTAATAAATCCTCTAATTGCCAGCACGTCGGGTCGTAATGGATAATTAAAGAATGGGCGGCGGCATTGGTGCGAACGTCGGTAATTCCTTGCCAAGTTAATAATGTAGTTTCGATATGAAAAAGACCCCGATTGAAGTCATGGATGCGTAAACGCACCCGCCCCGGTATTTGATGAATGAGGGTGTAATGGGGGTGATTCATGGGTTTAAGCTCCGAAAAAAATCCACAACATCTGATACTAAAATTTCCTGGGATATTCGCCCTTTGCGGGTGATGATTTCTACCTTATTTTGGGCGAGGGAACGCCCCGGCACGATCCGATAGGGAATCCCCAATAAATCCGCATCCTTGAATTTGACCCCCGCCCGCTCCGGTCGGTCATCCAAGAGTACCTCAATTCCCGCATTTTGTAATTCCTGATAGAGTTTTTCCGCCACTTCTACCTGTTGGGGTTCCTGCATATTCGGGATAGAAATGATCACCAAATAAGGAGCAATAGGGGGTGACCAAATGATGCCATATTCATCGTGGGATTGCTCAATAGCCGCTTGCGCCAACCGGGACACCCCCAACCCATAACAGCCCATCACCAACGGCACTTCCTGCCCCTGTTCATTGGTAAAGGTGGCTCCCATTTTTTCCGAGTATTTCGTCCCCAATTGAAAAATATGCCCAACTTCAATCCCCCTCGCACTGTGTAATATCTGCTGGGGGTCATGCACCGCCCGGTCACCCGCTTGGGCTTTGCGGACATCAACCACAGTCATTACGGCGGGAAATTCCTGCCCCCAATTGGCTCCTACCCAATGGTAATCCACTTCGTTTGCCCCGGTGGCAAAATTCCGCAAATCCACCACCGTTTGGTCATATAAACGCAGAAATTTAGGGTGAATCTGTGGGTCAGTTTTTAAGTAATCATCCGGGAGATTGGGAGCAATGTAACCCCAGGGTAAATCCTGCTCTGCCCATTGTTTTTGATTCTCCTGATTGGCAATCGTCAATTTCAAAACCTGTTGTGCCTGGAATTGGGGAGCTAACCGGGTGATTTCATTGCTAAGTTTGACTTCATTAACCTCTTGATCCCCCCGAATACTCACTAATACCAATATCATTAACCCCGTATCTAAAATCGCTTGATATAAAAGATTTTTGACCGTGTGGGTAGGGGAACAATTTAATGCCTCACAGAGCGTGGTAATTGTGGGGGTATTGGGTGTGAATTTTCGCTCTGGTTTAGTAAAAGCTGAAGGCGTTGCTTCCGGGGCTAAAGAAATCGCTTTTTCCACATTGGCGGCGTATTGTCCATCCGGGGTATAAAGCACCTCATCCTCCCCCGCCTGCGCCAGGATCATAAATTCTTGGGAACCAGAACCGCCAATGGCACCGCTATCGGCTTGCACGGGGCGATAATCCAGCCCACACCGTTCAAAAATCCGGCAATAGGCTCGGTACATTTTTTCATAGGATGCCCGCATTCCCGCCTCATCCGCATCAAAGGAATAGGCATCTTTCATGATAAATTCCCGCCCCCGCATCAACCCAAACCGAGGTCGAATTTCATCCCGAAATTTGGTTTGAATTTGATATAAATTCAGAGGTAATTGGCGATAGGAACGGATCAAATTTCTCGCCACATCCGTAATCACTTCCTCATGGGTGGGTCCCAGTCCCAATTCCCGCTGTTGCCGGTCGGTAAGGGTAAACATAATTCCCTCACCTTGCGTATAAGTGTCCCACCGCCCGGATTCCTGCCACAAACTTGCCGGTTGGAGTTGGGGCAAAAGACATTCCTGCGCTCCGGCGGCATCCATTTCCGTGCGGACAATGTGCATGATTTTTTGCAGTACCCGCCACAGCAGGGGCAAATACACATAAATCCCCGGGCTCACCCGCCGGATATAGCCCGCCCGCAGGAGTAACTTATGGCTGATAATTTCCGCTTCCGCTGGGTCTTCCCGCAGGGTCACCAGCAACATCTGGGCACAGCGCATACATCTTCTACAATCAATATGACTTTCATCTTACGCCCATGCGCCCCCACCTGACCGCCGTTTTCGCCATGAGTGCCGACGGGAAAATTGCCGATGTCCACCGCCAACCCGCCCGGTTTGGTTCCCCCGCCGACCGTGCCCATTTGGAACGCCAGGTTGCCCATAGCGACGGGGTAATGGTGGGAGCGAGAACCCTGTTGGCTCACGGCAGTGCCGCTCTGGTGCGTGATGCAGAATTACTGAAAATGCGTTCTGAGCAGGGCAAATCCCCCCAAACCTTACATATCATCTGTACCCGGAGCGGCGAGATGAACCGGGAAATCCCCTTTTTTCAGCAACCGGTGGAACGCTGGCTGGTTACCACAAACGCCGGGGCGACCCGTTGGCAGGAGGGACAGGAATTTACCCGCATTTGGGCAGATGTAACCTGGCAGGAACTATTGGCAGAATTTTATGCCCTGGGGTTGCGGCGGATTGGGGTGTTGGGCGGCGGCGGGTTAATGGCAGAATTGTTGAGCGCTCAGGTGATTGACGACCTGTGGTTGACCCTCTGTCCCCTGATTTGGGGAGGCGCAACCGCCCCCACGCCGGTGGATGGCACGGGTTTTTCCACCCCCATTCCCCTCACCTTGCTCAGTTGGGAACCCCTGGGGCAAGAACTTTTATGCCATTACCAAGTGCTGGCGGGCGGTGGGGAAACAGAACCGTAAAATTTCACAAAAAAAATTCACAAACCTGCCGCCAAACCCGTCACCTGCGCCTGTTACTCTCAGGGAAAAGCCCCTCACATTCAATGGCTATGAGTCGCTTTCAGGAACTGCAAGAGCATCTGCGTCAGCATTGGCAATCCTTGGATGCGGCTGCCAACATTCTGGTGGTGCCCTCGTTGAGTTTAGACCAGCAGGAAATGCGGAAAATCCAGGGCAGTCATCACTACGAAGAACGGCTGTTGTTTTCCCTGATTCGCCTGCGTAATCCCCGTGCCCGCATGGTGTACATCACGTCCCAACCCCTCCACCCCAGCATTATTGACTACTATTTGGAACTGCTCCCGGGGATGCCCGCCTCCCACGCCCGGGAACGATTGCTGTTATTTTCCACCTACGATGCCTCCAACCGCCCCCTGACCGAAAAAATCCTGGAACGCCCCCGCCTGCTGGCACGCCTGCGCCAAGCCCTGCCCCCCAACCAGTCCTTCATGGTCTGCTTCAACTCCACCAGCCGGGAACGGGATTTGTCCGTCGCCCTGGACATTCCCCTGTGGGGGCTGGACCCGGAACTGCTCTACTGGGGCACCAAAGCCGGGAGCCGTCAAATTTTTGCCGAAAGCGGCGTTCCCCACCCGGACGGCACCCCCCTGGTCTTTCACCCGGACGATCTAGCGGAAGTCACGGCGGAGTTGTGGGCACGGCAACCCCAAGCCCGGCGGTTGGTGGTCAAATTGAACGAAGGCTTTTCCGGGGAAGGCAATGCCCTGCTGGAACTCCCCCCCGAACTCGGGGCAACCCACGCCGAACGGGTGCAGATACTCAAAACCCAGTTTCCCCAGATGCGCTTTCAGTGTACGACGGAAACCTGGGAGAATTTTGCCCAACGCATTCGGGAACTGGGGGCGATCAGTGAACTGTTTGTTGAAGGGGAAAACAAACGCTCCCCCAGCGTCCAAGGGCAAATCACCCCCGCCGGTACAGTCGAAATCCTCTCCACCCATGACCAGATTTTGGGGGGTCCCGACCAACAAATTTACCTGGGCTGTCGGTTTCCCGCTGACCCCGCCTACCAAGCCCAACTGCAAACCTGGGGCTTAAAAATCGGCTACAATCTAGCCGCCAAGGGTGCCCTGGAACGCTACGGGGTGGACTTTATCGCCCGGGAATTGCCCGATGGCAGTTGGGACCTCCAGGCGATTGAAATCAACCTCCGCAAGGGCGGCACCACCCACCCCTTCATGACCCTGAAATTTCTCACCAACGGCTTTTTCGATACCGAAACCGGACTGTTCCTCACCCCCCGGCAACAACCCAAATACTACATTGCCACCGACAACCTGCAACGCCCGTATTACCGGGGCTTACTGCCCAGCGACCTGCTGGATATTATTGTGTACAACAGCCTGCATTTTGACTCCACCACGGAAACCGGCACCGTGTTTCACCTGATGGGCTGTCTCTCCGAATTTGGCAAGCTGGGACTTACCTGCATCAGTGATTCCGCCGACAAGACCCAGCATCTGTTTGACCAGGTGGTACGCATTTTGGATGAGGAAACCCAACCCTCTCCTAACGCCACCCCACGGTCAGACTGTCCTGGGTGAGGAAATGATCCAGATGCGCCGCCCGCTCCTCGGTTTTGAGCAGGATTTGTTCATACAAATAGCGGGTCGCCCGGTCCCCCAAACTCTCCGCCTGCGCTGCCTGTTGCCGTAGCACCGTCAGAATCGCCTGCTCCGCCTGCAAATCGTGCTGGATCATCTGCCGACAGGTAAATAACCCATCCGGTTCCGGGCTAAACGCACACAGAGCCGCCAACTGGGTAAAACTCGCCGCCGGAATCCCCCCCAAATTATTCAAGCGTTCCCCCAGGTCGTGGGTGTGCCCCGCCACCGCCTCATAACTGTCCTGGAAATACTGATGGAGCATATAAAACTCCGAACCTTCCACGACAAAATGATGCTTTTGATACTGTAAATAAAGCGCCTGGAAGCTCGCCAACAAGCGGTTCATCCCCTCGCAAATCGGGCTGGTGACTTGCAAATCCAAACCGATGGCATTGGTCGCCATCTCCCCAAAGGAACGCACTAACGTCGCTGTCATGGAAATACCTCGCCGCTACGGATAACTAAAACAACAATCACATTTCCTAATATAGTCCAGGCTTTGGTGATTGTCAACAAATTTCTGTAGATGAAAACAAGCTCTAGGGAAGCCCAAACCCAGGCTAAATGAATATAAAAAGCAATAAAATCACTTGCTGGCGGGTGCATTTAGGGAAAAAACGGGGTTTATTTTTTTGAGCTTACTATCAAAAAATGGCAACAAATTCCTGGTAGAAACGGACAAATTGATAATAGCTCTCAATAGTTGCCCCCCTAGCCTCTTGCCAATCGGATTGAATACCTATAGTATGTCCAGAGCTTTTCGCAATAAGTTATCTTTTTGACCGATTGGCTATGGCTTGCCCGGCAAAAGTATCCTAGGGTGGTAGGCTCGGGACAGGGACGGGCGCAAAAGGTGAGGTAGCCCATTCTTTGGATGTTCTGCTTCTGTGACCTAATTTTTAGGGGTGTCCGCAATGAGGTATAGGGAGCAATCCACAAAAATAGCGTTTGGAATTACCGGGGTGTTGCTGTTTCTGCTATTCCTGCTGACCTGTTCCTTGGATGAAACCAGTAGAAACAACTTTCTGAACGAAGGCGGTTGGGTTGACGGTGCATCAGCTTTTATTTTTTTTTAGGTATTATATTTGCTGT
The DNA here is from genome assembly GCF_022984075.1 of Synechococcus sp. C9. NCBI lineage: Bacteria > Bacillati > Cyanobacteriota > Cyanophyceae > Synechococcales > Synechococcaceae > Synechococcus > Synechococcus sp. C9. Next base: position 1,377,509 of record NZ_JALAAD010000001.1, read on the forward strand.
CCACAAAGGAGGAACTGCTTACTTAAAGAAGTATTACCACCTGCTTGCACTCATGGCTTTGTTTACGCTTAGGGAGTTAGATTTTGATAAAAAGCTGGGAATCATCGAGGTTTTTAATAGTCGCTTTTATGTAAGTCACAGCCTACCCTTGACGGCAAGAATCCTGGCTTTGGTGAGCCTTGGCTTGGTAGTTTATATTGTTATTTTTACTCTCTATCGTCATTCCCAATCTTTTTTGCTTGGACTGAAGCGGGGTTCCCGTATTTCCCAGGGGGTATTGATCGTTATGGTTCTGCTTTTTTTGTCCAATTTTATTGATGTTTTTGTGAGAAAATTAAACCGATTCGGAGTGACTATATCGCCTGCTACCTTTGTCTATTTTGATGCCCTAGAAGAGATATTGGAGTTGGGGATGGCAATCTTTATTTTCCTTACCATTGATACCTACTTTCGGCACATCACAGCCCCACGCATCCCTGGACTGCCAACCGGGGGAGACAGCCGCTGAGGCTTAATGTTGGTTGGTGATTGCAAAATGTCGTATCGTGGTACTCTCAGGACAGTTTTTGGGGTAGGCGATGGGACGGGCGGAAAAGGTGGTGTTAGCCTATTCGGGTGGGGTGGATACGACCGTATGTATCCCGTATTTACGCCAGGAATGGGGGGTGCAGGAGGTGATTACCCTGGCGGTGGATGTGGGGCAGGGGGTGAGCTTGGCGACGGCGGAACTCCCGGAAACGGAAACCCGGCGGCAACAGGAATTGGAGGCGATTCGTGTCAAAGCCTTGGCGGCTGGAGCCAGTGTTTCCATTGTCAAAGATGTGCGGGCGGAATTTGTGCAGGATTATGCCCTGCCTGCCCTCAAAGCGAATGCTCTGTACGAGGGTCGTTATCCCCTGTCCACGGCGCTGGCTCGCCCGTTGATTGCCAAATTATTGGTCGAGGTGGCTGAGGAGTACGGGGCGGATGGGGTGGCGCACGGCTGTACCGGCAAGGGGAATGACCAAGTGCGCTTTGATGTGTCCATTGCCGCCTTGAACCCGAAGTTGAAAGTGCTGGCACCCGCCCGGGAGTGGGGGATGAGCCGGGAAGAAACGATGGCCTATGGGGAACGGTTTGGCCTCACCTTCCCGGTGAAAAAATCCTCCCCCTACAGCATTGACAGCAATTTGTTGGGGCAAAGTATTGAAGCGGGGCCGCTGGAAGACCCTTGGTTTGAGCCGCCGGAGGAGATTTATTCCCTCACCCAGTCGGTGGAACACGCCCCAGATCGGCCAGAGTATGTGACGCTGGAGTTTCACCAGGGCGAACCCGTGGCCCTGAATGGGGAACCCTTGGCTCCCGTAGCTCTGATGGAACGCCTGAACCTCTGGGCGGGGCGGCATGGGGTGGGGCGGCTGGACATGATCGAAAACCGGCTGGTGGGGATCAAGTCCCGGGAGATTTACGAAGTACCGGGGTTGTCAGTACTGATTACGGTGCACCAAGCCCTGGAAAGTCTGACTTTGCCCAAGGATGTGACCCAGTACAAACGGGGGATTGAGGACACCTACGCCCAGTTGGTCTATAACGGGTTGTGGTTTAGTCCCCTGAAGGAGGCATTGGATGCCTTTATCCAGCACACCCAACAGCGGGTGACGGGGCTGGTGCGGGTGAAATTGTTTAAGGGCATGGCAACGGTGGTGGGGCGGCAATCCCCCTATTCCCTCTACGACCCGAACTTAGCCACCTACACCGCCGAGGACGAGTTTGACCACCGGGCGGCAGAGGGGTTTATTTACGTCTGGGGGTTGCCCGTACGGGTGTGGTCCCAGGTGGGACGGGGTTAATTCGAGCCGGTCGGGGGGGTGGAACGAGGGCGATTCAAATACTGATAACTTTTGCGGGAGAGTTCCTGGAGCAATTGCACCGCCTGGGGGTCGTTGTAGGCACTTTGGACAAAGATGCTGATCAAATACCGTTGACCCGTCGCCGTATCCACCATGCCTGCATCGCCGATAATAAAGCCAATATCCCCGGTTTTATGCCCAATCACCGCCCCAGGTCCCAACCCAGCGGGCAGTAAACTCCGGTTTTCCGTACTGCGAAGAATGTGCAATAGCCAATCCCGACTGCGGCGGGAGAGAATTTCCCCCCGTTCGATCAACGCCAGGGTATGCACCAAATCGGCGGCACTGGTGGTATTGGTGCCCTTGAGGTCGGGCAGGAGATTCCGCACCACCGTTGCCTGTAACCCCCACTCCTGAAAGCGTTGGTTGACCACGTCCTTGCCCCCCAACCGCTCTAAAATCATATTGGTCGCCGTGTTGTCGCTGATCACGATCATGCGGGTAGCCGTATCCAACAGGGTAAAGGTCGTCCCCACCGGCTGGAACTGCATATCCCCAGAACCGCTCGCCACCAGGGCTTTGGTCATGGTCAACCGTTCCTCCAACCGCACCTTGCCCTGGTCCACATCCTGAAACAGGGCTAACAAAATGGGCAATTTGATCGTACTCGCCGCCGGTACTGCTTTTGTACCGCCCATATCCAGGTATTCGCCGCTGTCCAAATCCGCCGCATAGAGGGTAGCGGTGACCTTGGGATTCCGCTGGGTCAGGGGCAACAACTGGGCTTGCAAGGACTGCATCGGTGCCCGCCGGGGCAGTAGCTCTTCCAGGCTGGTCGGGCGCACCGGTTGGGGAATTAAGGCGGTTTGCTCACGGGTTTGTGGCCAAAAAAAACTTTGCCAGGTGGGGGGACGGTCCTGGGCTTGGAGGGGAAATTGCCCCAGGTGGTCATGCCCTTGACTGAGCCAGATATTTAACCCCGTGCCCGCCAGCACCCCCAGCCCTACCCCCAGGACTCCCAGGCGCACGCCGCCCAACAGCAGAGACCGCCACCAGGGTGTGGGACGGATTCGCCCGTTTAATTGGGTCAGGTTGCGACGGGTCGCCGAGTCTGGTTTGGGTTCGGATTTGGGCATTGCACCGACATTGTGATTATGATTTGCGCCTAATGATAGCTCAATGATAGGGTCAAATCATCACATTACGGCAAGTTTAGCCCTGCAAACCACTGGTAGCAAGTTAAAAAAATAACTATAGCAATCCTAATTGATGTGCATTAGCTTGCGTGCCGTAGGCATACAAAAATTTTTCAGAACCAAGGACGGGGGCAGTGCCCCGGCGACCCCCTGTTCCATTCTCATTTAGGATTCCTATAAAAAAAATAAGGCAAAAATTACCCCTGGCGCAGGGGGGAATCACTCCGGTAGGGCACCCGGCCGCTCGGCACCACCTGGGAAGCGGGTTCCAAATGCACCTCCTGGTCATCAAAGAAAATGTGCGCCCCAAACGCCTGCAAAACCGCATCCTTCGGCAGACCCCCCAGGAAAAAAGCCGCATCCACCCGCACCCCCCACGCCCGCAGGGTTTTGATCACCCGTTCGTGGGCAGGACTGCTCCGTGCCGTCACCAGGGCAATGCGTACCGGCGACTGTTCCGGCGGCACCTGCTGTTGAATCGTACTGAGGGTGTGCAGAAATTTGGCAAACGGCCCGGCGGGTAAGGGTTGGTCCGCCCGTTCCCGTTCATGGTTACAAAAGGCCGCCAAACCCTGCTGTTTGTACACCCATTCCGCCTCATCGGCAAACAAAACCGCATCCCCATCAAAGGCGATCCGCACCTGTTGCGCCTGGGGAGCCAACCCCGGTGGGGGCGGGTACAATAAAGCCGCCGCAATCCCCGCATCAATCGCCGCCTGCACCTCCGACTCCTCCCGGGAGAGCAATAAATCCAGATGAAAAGCCTGAAAATAGGGCACGATGGACTCCCCCCCCGTCAACGCCGCCCGGGTAATATCCAGCCCATAGTGTTGAATCGTATGGAAAATCCGCAGTCCCGTGTCAGGACTATTGCGGGACATAATAATTACTTCCACCAGTCGTTTGTCCGTCAATTCATTCAACCGCAGGAGTGCCTGCACCAGAGGAAACGCCGTTCCGGGCGGCAAAATTTCCTGCTCATGCTCTCGCTGATAGGCACTGTAGGCGGCTAAGCCCTCGGTCTGGAAAATTTCATCCTCCCGACTCAGATCAAACAAAGCCCGGGAAGAAATGCCAATGACCAGCAAACCGGCTAAAGAGTAGGACATTGAGCCTTGCACATTTTAGATTTCATTGTGACGGATTTGCCCCGCTGGGTAAACCCTGCCTCGCCTGAAGATGTAGCAATTAAGCAACAGAAATTTCCCAGAACCAAGTACGGAAGCGGTGCCCCGGCGACCTATCGGTACCCCATCCTTTACCTGCGGGTGGCAAAAATCCCAGTCATTGACCAGGTTCAGCCGTAGGGAAATGCTGAGTGACGTAGGTGATCGCTTCGGTGCGGTTGGTAATTTCCCGGTCTAAAAATGCTGAACGCACCTGGGCTAAAATCCGGCGAAATTCGGGGCCCGGTCGGTAGCCAAGTCGCTGTAAATCCTCACCGTTCAAAGGGGCGGTTTTTTGTGACCAATGCTGTAGGTAATGCCATAAAATTTTTTGCGTTTTACCCCGTTGTCGCACCAGCACACCATACAAAAATTCTCGCTCGTAGGGGTCTAATTTTTGACAGATTTGACTGACGGATAAATCCAGAAGCAGGGGAAGATGGGATTCTAAAGTTGTTAATTGCCCCAGCCGTTTCTGGGCACCCAAGGGTAAATGTAAGTTACAAGCAACAGGTTCCCGGGCCTCAGCCGGTACATAGCTCAGTAGCAGTTCCGTGCGACAGGTGGGGGGAAACTTCCCATAGCTGGCGTAGCGCAGGGTGCGTTCCAATGCCCCAGTCCAATGCAGTTCGGGATGAATACACGCCCACGCCCCCAATGCTTCTAACCAACGTCCCGCCCGTACCCAGCCAGCCGTCTGCCACAGGTACGTTAATTCCGCCCGTAACCGGGTTTGTAAAGCAGGGGCTTGTCCCGGTTGTTGCCGCCAAAATTCGTACACGCCGCTGGCGAGGGTGTCCTGCCATTGTCCTAACGTTTCCGGGGCAAAGGTCAGTCCATAGCGTACCCCGTAGCGCACGCCCCGCCATAAACGGGTGGGGTCATCCCGAAAACTGTGGGGGTGGAGAACCCGTAGGTACTGCTTTTGTAAATCATTTTGTCCGCCCAGGGGGTCGAGCAGGGTGTCGCCGGGGGGCAACGCCAGTGCCATCGCATTGATGGTAAAGTCTCGGCGGTAGAGGTCCTGGTGGATGGTTGCCGGGGTGACGATGGGGTTGGCGGTGGGGTGGGGGTAGGTTTCCTGGCGGGCGAGGGCAATGTCCAGGGCTAAATCGGACCAGTGGAGGTCGCAGGTGAGAAATTTGGGGTGGGGTTGCACGGTAGCGCCGGGACGCAGGGCGGTGATGAGTGGGATGAGTTCGGTCAGGGCGTGGGGTGGGGCTTGGTCAAGTACCAGGTCTATATCGGGGAGGGTGATGGTCTGGTTTTGGGTGTGCGCCAGCCACAAATCCCGGACACCGCCGCCGACGAGATACCCCTGCCAACCCAAGTCCGCTATGATGCGGGCAATCTGGGTCAAAAATTGCCGCTGGTGGGGGTGTAACTGGTGCCAAAGGGGGTGCATCCGGGGGAATGGGAACCGTAAATGGGAAAAATTACCGAGACCTGCCTAGAATGAATAATGCCTACGTTAACAATAAATTTAGATTGTCTCAAAAGTTGCTTCGGTTCCGAACAAGGGTGGGGTGGCACTGGGAATGTTGAGCGGGTTGGTCGGACTGCCCTTGGTGGCAATCGTGGGGGTGTGGTGCTGTCCTGTCGCTTGGGTGCGGCGGGTGGCGGTGGGGGGCGGGGTGGCGCTCCTGCTGTGGACGGGGCTGGTGTTGGCGCACTTTGATGTGCATACCGCTGGTTGGCAGATGGGGGAACAGGTGCCCTGGCTGGGGATGCTGGGGTTGAATTATGCGCTGGCGGTGGATGGGTTGTCCCTGCCGTTGTTGGGCTTGAATAGTTTGGTGCTCCTGCTGGTGTTGGCGAGTGAACCGCCGGTGGTGCGTCCCCGGTTGTATTACAGTTTGCTGTTATTGGTGGGTGCGGCGGTGGCGGGGGCGTTTTTGGCGCAGAATTTGCTCCTGTTTTTCCTATTTTATGAGTTGGAATTACTGCCCTTGTATTTACTCATTGCTATTTGGGGGGGGGCACGCCGGGACTATGCGGCGGTCAAGTTTTTGGTTTATACGGCGATTTCAGGACTGCTGTTGCTGGCGGCTTTTTTTGGCTGGGCGGTGCTGAGTGGGGCGGGGGGGTTTGATTACGTTGCCCTGCACCCGGAAGCGTTGGGGCTGGGGGCGCAAATTGGGGTATTGGTACTCCTGCTGTTGGGGTTGGGGATTAAAATTCCTTTGGTGCCTTTGCATACCTGGTTGCCGTCTGCCCATGTGGAAGCATCCACGCCGGTTTCGATGCTGTTGGCGGGGGTGTTGTTGAAGTTGGGCACCTATGGGTTGGTGCGGTTTGGGGTGCAGGGGTTGCCCCAGGCGTGGCGGGTGTTGGCACCCTTTTTGGCGGGGTGGGCGGTGGTGAGTGTGCTGTACGGCTCGCTGATGGCGATTGGGCAACGGGATATGAAGCGGGTGGTCGCCTACAGTTCCATCGGGCACATGGGGTATGTATTGCTGGCGGCGGCGGCGGCGACTCCTGTGGCGTTGGTGGCTACGGTGGCGCAGATGGTCAGTCACGGGTTAATTTCAGCCCTATTGTTTGCCCTGGTGGGGGTGGTCTATCGGGTGACGGGCACAAGGGATTTGACCCAACTCCAGGGTCTGCTCACGCCGGAACGGGGTCTGCCGGTGGTGGGGAGTCTGATGATTTTGGCGGTGATGGCGAGCAGTGGCATTCCGGGTATGGTGGGGTTTGTGAGCGAATTTATGGTGTTCCGGGGCAGTTGGTCGGTGTTCCCGGTGTGGACGCTCCTGGCGATGGTGGGCACGGGCTTGACCTCGGTGTATTTTCTCCTGCTGGTGAATCGGGCGTTTTTTGGGCGGTTGACCCCGGCGTTGGCGAATTTACCGGCGGTTTCCTGGGGACAGCGGCTACCGGCAATTGTGCTGGCGGTGCTGGTGGTGGCGTTGGGGTTGCAACCGGCGTGGCTGGTGCGCTGGAGTGAGGCGACGGTGACGGCTTGGGGGTGGGGATGAGGACGGCGGTGGCGGTGGCGACGGTCAAGGAACGGTTGCTGCAAGGGGGGGCACTGCTACCGGATACCCCGGAAAATGTGGTGGAAGTGGTGGCAATTCTCAAAAGCTATGGGGTGGTGCTGGGGTACTATTGGGAAAATTTGATCTATATGTCCCAGGGGCAATTTTTGGTATTATTTCCCTTTTTTAAGTATTTCAATGGGGAAGTAACGTGGGGCAAACTTTTGCGCCATTGGAATCACGACCGAATTAATTATGAATTTTCGGAATACTGTATGCGGGCGATGCTCTGGCATGGGAGTCCGCCGTTGAACCGCTATGTGGATTCCCCGGAGTTTACCCAACTGGCGGAGCGGGCGATTCAGGCTAAAATTCGGGGGAATTTATTCCTACAATTTTTACATGGATGTTTCCCGGAATTTCTGCCGGAGCAGGTGAAAATGATGGTCTATACCAGTGTGTTGGGGCAGTTTTGGCGGGTGATGAGTCCCCTATTTTTAGACCTGTGGGAACGGTATCAGCGGGGGGAAATTCATACAATTACCGACGTGGTGGATCACATTCGGATGGGGTTAATCCAAGCCGCATCCCAACCGATTACCTATGGGGTGAAAATTCGGGGGGAATTTTATCCTTTGCTTCCCGAAACGGCGGGGTTGGATTTTCTCACGGCGGCGGCGGTGCCCTACGTGGAGGCGGTGTTTTTTCGGTCGTTTCCCTTCATGGGCACGGTGTCCTACAATGCCCAGGCGTACCAAATCCCGGCGGATCAGGCGGATTTTACCTACGGTGCGCTCTATGCCGACCCTCTGCCGATTGGGGGGGCGGGGATTCCTCCCACTTTGCTGATGCAGGATATGCGCCACTATCTGCCGGAAGAATTGCGCCAGCGTTACCGGCAGACCCCGCGCGGGTTGGGGGATGTGCGGGTGAAAATCTGCGAGTCGTTCCAAAAGTCCATGTTCTGTGTGACGACGGCGGCGATCCAAGCCCTGGCGCCCTATCCCCTGACCAGTACCGACCCCCAGGAGCGGCGGGCAAATGAACGGTATTTAGACGAGTGGTTGCAACGGTTGCGTGACTCCCGTTTGTTGGCGGTTCAGGGGTAAAGTAAAAAGGAGCGACCGGGAGTGGGGCATGAAAGGGCGGAGACTGCTGGGGTGGATGCTGGCGCTGGTGGTGGCTGGTTGTGCCCCGGATACCAACAAGGTCTATGAGGAGGGGGTGCTGGCGCTCAAACAGGGTCGCCCTGGGGAAGCGGTACAAAAAATGAACCAGGTGCTGCAACTGCGCCCCGACTACCTGCCCGCCTACGAGCAACGGGGGATTGCCTACCTAAAATTGGGGGAATATCAAGACTCCGTCCGGGATTTGACCAAGGTTTTGGAAGCCAATCGGGACAATCCGGTGCTGTTGCGCCATCGTGCCATCGCCTATTTCGCCCTGGGGCGCACGGAACAGGGCAACGCCGACCTCTGCCGAGCCGCCGAACTGACCAAGGATACGAAGGTACAGGAAAATTGTGCCGAGCGGCAAAAAGCCGAGCAAACCCCCGCCCCGGACAATCCCGGTTAAACCCATGAGTCAGCAATTCGACCACCCGCCCCGGATACTATTTCTCTACGGCTCTCTGCGGGAACGCTCCTACAGTCGTCTGTTGGCGGAAGAAGCCGCCCGGATCATCACCGCTATGGGGGCAGAGGTGCGCTTTTTTCATCCCCGGGGTTTGCCCCTGTTCGGCGCAGAACCGGAAACCCATCCCCAGGTACAGGAATTGCGCGCCTTATCCCAATGGTCGGAAGGTCAGGTCTGGTCGAGTCCCGAGCTACATGGGAATATCTCCGGGCTGATGAAAACCCAACTGGACTGGATTCCCCTCGAAATCGGTGCCATTCGTCCCACCCAAGGGAAAACCCTCGCCCTGATGCAAGTTTCCGGCGGTTCCCAGTCCTTTAATGCGGTCAATACCATGCGGCTCCTGGGTCGGTGGATGCGGATGTTTACCATTCCCAACCAGTCCTCGGTGCCCAAAGCCTACCAGGAATTTCACGAGGACGGCACCATGAAGGAGTCCGCCTATCGGGATCGGGTGGTGGATGTGATGGAAGAACTGTACCGTTTTACCCTGCTGTTGCGGGAACGGGTGGACGAACTCACCGACCGCTACAGTGAACGCCAAGCCGCCGCCGCCCAACAGGTTGCCACCCTCGCCAACCAGGCAGTGCAGGCATGAATCCCAGCGAGTCACCTATTCAAGCAAGCCTGTGGTGGGTCATACCGGGAAAACTGGGCGGGATGCGTAAACCCACCCCTGCGGAAATTCCTGGGCTAAAATCCCTGGGCGTGGATGCGTTGGTATCGGTGATGGACGACCCCAGCAACCTGGATTTGTATGAACAAAATCATCTGCCATACCTCTGGCTCCCCACCACCGGCGGGCAAGCCCCCACCCCAGCCCAAGTGCGGGAATTGTCGGAATTTGTCCATACCCAAAATGAACTATCCCACCGGGTTATCGTCCATTGTTCCAGTGGTCGCCGCCGCACGGGGACATTCCTTGCCGCTTACTTGATTCACACCGGGGTCGGAGCCGCTGAGGCGATCCAAACCATTCACCAAGCCAACCCGGCGGTGGAATTGCGGGAAACCCAGATGGCTTTTTTGCAAGCATTAGCCGACCAAGTGCAGGGGTCAAAACAACCGTAGCCATCCCAACCAAACCAACCGCCTCCCGGAACCGTATGCTAGGGTGAGAGCAACGCAGGGTAATCATTTGTCGTTTTTTCAATTTGGCATTCGCTGACCCGTTCCGCCGCCCATTGACCTATAGCTCCCCATGACCTGGAACCTCACCACAACGCACAAAATCTGCACCTACGCCCTAGTGGGGGTCAGTTTGTCTGCGGTCATGATTGCCAATGCCACCCACCCCTTGGCGAATGGGGTGTTTCTCCTGTTGGGGATAGCGAGTTGGTTTTGGGAACCCCCCCGGATTCAGTGGGAACGGTATGCCCGCCTGTGGATGCCCTTGACGGTGGCGGTTTTGGTGGTCTTGGTGCTGGGAACGATTGCCCTGCAAGCCAACCCGTTGGATGCGTCTTTATATTTACTGCTGTATCTGACCCTGGCGAAACTATTTCAGCGGGAACGCCCGGAGGACTACAACCAAGCCACCGCCCTGTCCTTTTTGTTGCTGGCGGCCACGACGGTTTACACCGATGATATTTTGTTTGGTTTGTTGTTTGCCCTGTATGTGATTTTGGGGGTGATGAATTTTACCCTTTACCATCTACGGGTGCAGGTGCGGAGTCATCCCAAGGCGGCGGCCCAGTCCCGGCTGTTTGGTTCCAGGATGATGCTGGCCTTGTTTTGGGTGGCGGTGGCGACCTTTGTGATGTCGGTGGGGTTGTTTTTCCTGTTTCCCCGGATTGGGCTGGGCTTTTTTGGGCGGGGGGCAGGGCAACGGGAAGACACCGTAGGCTTTAATGAGCAGGTGAATATCGGGGATCATGGCCGCCTGAATCAGGATACCCAGGTGGTGATGCGGGTGGAATTTCCCGAAGGTCGTCCGCCCCAGATCATGCCCCTGTATTGGCGGGGGGTGAGTTTTGACCGCTACGACGGCACGGCCTGGGTGCGTACCAAAATGCAGGGGGAGTTAAAATCCGCCCAAGACCGGGTGGTGGAGTTGCAACGACCGGCGGCAAATCTCTCCCTGATTCGCCAGGATATTTATCTGGAACCGTCCCCCCACCAGGTGTTGTTCGCCCTCAACCCCCTCTATCGGGTGAGACTGCCGGAAATGGTGCAGGGTCTGCGGGTGCAGGTGGGGCAGTTGGGGGAATCCCAAGACCGAGCCAGGATTATCCGCCAGTGGGGGCGTTCGGTGTTTTTGACCCGCACCGGCGATGTGTATTACAACTACGTGGGGGATGTGGGGTATCAGTACACGGCCTGGAGCCGCCCGATTTTCCCCAGTGCCAATGATCTGCGCCGGGTGGACTGGGATTTGACTTTGAAACGGGTGAATGAGCTATGGCCGCGCAACACCTATCTGCAATTACCCCCGGATTTGAACCCCAAAATTCGGGAATTGGCGGAGGAACTGACCCGCACCGCGCCCACCACCTTTGATAAGGTGCAGGCGATTGAGGATTATCTGCGTGGCAATTTCACCTACACCATTGACCTGCCCGACCCCGGTGCCCAGCCGCCCTTGGATGCGTTTTTGTTTACCCACCAGCGGGGACATTGTGAATACTTTGCCACAGCGATGACGGTGATGCTCCGCAGTATTGGCATTCCCGCCCGGTTGGTGAACGGGTATCTGGGGGGACGGTGGAACGCCTACGACCAATACCTGGCGGTGCAGGCGGCCAATGCCCACAGTTGGGTGGAGGTGCCCTTTGCCGGGTACAACTGGGTGACCTTTGACCCCACGCCGCCGGGAGCCTTGCCCCAGGTGGGAAACTGGTGGTCGGATTTGTACGATGCCCTGCGATTCCGGTGGAATAAGTACGTGTTGGAGTACAACCTGGATACCCAGATGGAAGGGGTAAAAGCGGTGCAATCCTGGCTCACGCCTGCGGGGAATCGCCCATCCCCCCTGAGCAATTGGCAAACCTGGTGGCAACAAAATGGTCTGCGTCTGGGGGTCGTCCTCGTGTTGACGGGGGTGGGGGGTGCCTGGGGCTATGCCAGTCGGGGGCAATCCTTCCGGGGACGGGACGGGGTGGGGCTGGTGGTACTGGTGGGTTTTACCGGCTGGGTGGCGCAACCCCTAGCGGTGACCTGGGGAGCGGGTTTGGGGGGAATTGCCCCGGCTTTGGCTTATGTTTTAGCCCGTTATCTCCAGTGGGGAAAAACCCAGGCGACCGTACCGGCGATTTCCCGTTTGTATTTACAACTGCGAGACGAATTACCGCAACAGGGGTTGGCAATTACTCCCGATATGGGGCCAATGGCGGTTTTATTGATGATCAAAACCAGTGACCTACCCCAGCGGGATGGAGCCGCCCAGGTGGTGGAAACCTACATGAATGTGCGCTTTGGCGGTCAAGCCCTCAGCCGTTCTGCCTTCCGAACCTATCAACAACAGGTGCAGTCGTTAATCCGAGAATGGCGCACCCGGCAGAAGCAAAAAATCCCCCACTAACTGTTCCACCCGTGCCCGCTGGCGATCCAAAGTGATAATGTGGTCACACGCCGTCAACCAGTGAAAGTATTTTTCCGGGCTGGCCAACTCCTGAAACCCTGCCCAAGCGGCTTGTGGGTCCACCACCCGGTCTGCACGGGATTGGATCATCAGGGTAGGTACCGTGATCTGAGCTAGGGATTTTTTTACTATACTTTGTAATTCCAACGCACTGCGGACAGCGGTTAAATTAAAATCCTGAAAAAAGCAAACCTGGCGGGCTTGGGCTTCCATTTCCGGGTCAGCAATCGGCAAACGCCACCGGGGTAGGCTGGAAATTAGATAACCAACGCTATAAACCAAAGGGTAAAGCCCCCAAGGCATCCCCAAAAAAGGTGCCAATAGAACCAACCGAGCTAGCCTGACCTGGGCCGCCAGATGCAGGGCCAACAACCCCCCATTGGAAAAGCCCACCACCGCCACCTGTGCATGATTTTGAGCCAGGTGTTGGTATTCCGTATGAACACAATCCACCCACTGCGGCCAGGTGGAATCGGGCATCCGGGGTGTGGGTTGGTCATGGCCGGGCAGATTCATCCCCCGCACCGTCCAGCCCTGTTGATGCAGAAGTTCCCCCAGGGGTTGCAGTTCGTACACCCCGCCCCCCAAGCCATGAATCAGCAGACACGCCCCTGCCCCCTTGCCAACGTGGTAAAAAGGTTGATTGGTTAAACGCATCCAATTTTGGGGACGAACTCGCCCATTAGGCTACCATGAAACCCAGGGGGCTGGTCTCTTTCCGAAATTACCCATAAATTGCCCAATTTTTATTATTGATCAGCTGGGGGAAGCAATGGGACAAACCCGGACGTACCATGACCCGGTGCATGGAGCCATTACCCTCGACCGGCGAGACCCGGTGGAAGCCTTGCTGATCCGGTTGATTGATACGGCTCCCTTTCAACGCCTGCGGCGGGTACGGCAATTGGGGGCGGCCAGTTTCACCTTTCACGGGGCGGAAGGCTCCCGGTTTACCCATTCCCTGGGGGTTTTGTGGGTGGCACGGCGGGTGTTTGACCGTTTACAAAGTAATTACCCAGAGTTACACAGCCATCGGGCAGTGGTTTTAGTTGCGGCTTTGTGTCACGATTTGGGACATGGCCCCTACAGTCATACGGGGGAAGAAATGTTCCAATTTCATCATGAAGTATGGACGAGTAAAATTTTATTTGCTCACCCGCAGATTCGCCCAATTTTAGATGAATTTGCCCCGGATTTCGGACAACATATCCTACAAATTTATAAAAATAATTATCCTCTGAAGTTTGCGTGTCAATGGATTTCTGGACAATTAGATTGTGACCGATTGGACTATCTGATGCGGGATAGTTATCTCACGGGAGCGGCTTACGGGCGATTGGATTTAGACCGGATTCTCGCCGCCATTGACTACGATCCCAACCGGGGGGAATTGGTCGTGCATCCCAAAAGTTTAGCCGCCATTGAACATTACTTAGTAGTCCGGTATTTCATGTACGCTCAAGTGTATAACCATCGTAAAAATGTGGCAGTGACATGGATGTTATGCCGCTTAATTAAACGGGCGAAATTATGCCTAGAAAAAATATACTCTGATGCCACGATGACCCGTTGGCTCAGTCAACCGATTGACAGTTTAGAATTAAGCGATTACCTGGCCGCCGATGATGACGTTTTGAATTACCATATACACCGCTGGACGGAAGCTGAGGATGGAATTTTAGCCGATTTATGTCAACGGTTTTTACAACGCAACTTATTCAAAATTGTCGAAATCACCCGCTGTTCTGAGTCAGAGCGACAGGAATTACTCAGGCAAACCCAGCAGGCTGTTCGGGAATTAGGGTGGGATGAGCATTATTATTGCGGTTTGTACCAGCGTTCGATTCGGGGGTACACCCTTTACGACAAGGGCATTCAGGTGCAGACCAATCAAGGCATCCAAGAAATTAATGAACTATCCCCTTTAGTCCAATCCCTCAGCCAAGCCCAGACCCGAGCCTGGTTGATTTATCCCCGGGAATTAACTGCTCAAGTGATAGGATGGCTACCCCAAGGTTAGGTTAAAATTAACCACTTATTAAAATGTCGAATTAATGGGATTCGCCCCCTGATTCATAATGTCCATGTAGGCTACCGTCATCGCACAATAGGTCAACGGTATAGTCAACAGTAAGCCAAAACCGCACAGCAGTAACCCCCCTAAATTAATCAAACCAAGTAATAGCGAAAATCCAAACATTGGGAAAAAGTTTTTGGTCACCAATTGCCGACTCATTTCCATTGCTGGCCAGAATTCTAAATCTTGATCAATGATGAACAGTTGGGCAAAAGAATAGGCAGTTACCAGATAAATTCCTGGTACAATCAGACAGAGAAAACCTAGCAAAGTAAATAAACCAGAAACCAGTGCCGCCATAAAAAATACGGCAAACTTTTCAAACCCCTTGAAAAAGTCTCCGAACTCTACCGGCTCCCCCAATAAATGCTTGTACGCCACAATAAATAAACCAGCATTCAAAACAGGTGAAATGACAGAACTAACAATGGAACCGATAAAGGGAATAAACCCCAGCACTAAATTAATCCCAACGATGACAGCGACATAACCAATAAAAATACCAAGTTTAGGTTGGAGAAGTTCCCAACCCCGAGAAATATATTCACCAATCTTGACTTGATACCCATAGGTTAATAATGGCGTAATATCCCGTGGCGCACCCGTCCTCATAGCCTTCACCCCTTTGAAACTACTTATTAATTCCCATGTTCCAGCGGTAATGTCAAGGTAAGGGGTAATTAACAGAACTTATGAATTATACTCAAGGGCGATGGTTGGACTGGCATTGGGGGGAATAGTACACTAGAGGTTAAGAATTGAGGCAAATTTCATGGCACGCTGGAATGATGAAATGCTGGATCGCTTGGCCGACCAAACCCAAGCCAACACTGAGGCAATTAGCCAGTTACACGTTCAAACCCAAGCCAATGCTGAGGCGATTACTCGGTTAGAAGCGCAAGTATCCGAACTGCGGGAGGGGCAAGCGATGATGATGCAAATTATCATGCAACAACAAAGTTCCATTGAAGAATTGCGTCAAGATACCCGTACCATACAAGCGGATGTGCGCTTACTTTTGGATGTCCTCACCCGCAATTATCCCAACGGTCATCAAGGGGTAAATTAGTAAGTAGAAATCATAATTGGAGTTGACCCTATGGCACGCTGGAATGATGAAATGCTGGATCGCTTGGCCGACCAAACCCAAGCCAACACTGAGGCAATTAGCCAGTTACACGTTCAAACCCAAGCCAATGCTGAGGCGATTACTCGGTTAGAAGCGCAAGTATCCGAACTGCGGGAGGGGCAAGCGATGATGATGCAAATTATCATGCAACAACAAAGTTCCATTGAAGAATTGCGTCAAGATACCCGTACCATACAAGCGGATGTGCGCTTACTTTTGGATGTCCTCACCCGCAATTATCCCAACGGTCATCAAGGGGTAAATTAGTAAGTAGAAATCATAATTGGAGTTAACCCTATGGCACGCTGGAATGATGAAATGCTCGATCGCTTGGCTGACCAAACCCAAGCCAACACTGAGGCAATTACCCGGTTGGAAGCTAAAGTTGAGGCGAATGCTGAGGCAATTACTCGGTTAGAAGCTAAAGTTGAGGCAAATACGGAGGCGATTCGAGAACTGCGGGAGGGGCAAGCGATGATGGTGCAAATTATCATGCAACAACAAAGTTCCATCGAAGAATTGCGTCAAGATACCCGTACCATGCAAGCGGATGTGCGCTTACTTTTGGATGTCCTCACCCGAAATTATCCCAATGGACATCAAGGGGGTAACTAAAATGGTTTTTACTTCTCCCGGCCCGATTATTTGGCAGTTTGGCCCCTTCGCTTTGCGTTGGTATGGACTGTTAATTGGTATATCGGTATTACTCGGATTGAATTTATCTCAATTTTTAGCTAAAAAACGCCAGATTGATCCAAATTTAATTGCGGATTTAGCATTGGCTTTAGTGATTTTTGCCCTGCTGGGTGGTCGGTTATATTATGTCCTGTTTCAGTGGTCGTACTATCAGCAAAATCCCTGGGAAATTTTCGCCCTTTGGCACGGGGGACTGGCGATTCATGGGGCAATTTTGGCGGGTTTGGCGACTACTTGGTTCTATGCACGACAGCAAAAGGTTTCCCTCTGGGCATTAACCGATGTGTTGGTGCCTTCCTTAGCCTTGGGGCAAATGATTGGGCGGTGGGGTAATTTTTTTAATTCGGAAGCCTTTGGGGTGCCCACTGACTTACCCTGGAAACTCTATATTCCCTTGGAAAATCGTCCCCTAGAACTCCGTCAATTTGAGTATTTCCATCCCACTTTTTTGTATGAATCCCTCTGGAATTTACTGGTGTTGGTTTTGCTCTTGAACTTATTTTTTCGTTACCCTCGCCTGCGCCCCGGTACTTTAACTTTGGTCTATTTTTGTGCCTATAGTGTCGGACGGTTTTTTATTGAAGGACTCCGCACCGATAGCCTGATGTTTGGCTCTTTTCGCATCGCCCAGGTGGTGAGTGTGGTCGGTTTGGCGGTAGGGATTGGCGGTTTGCTCTGGTTATATTATTGGCGGCGCAATTTACCGGATGTGGTGCCTGCGGATTCCCGGTACAATAGGCTGTAAACGATTGATCGTCCCTCCCCAAATTTATGAGCGAAGCCTTGAATGTTTTGGGTACCCCTCTGCAACTATGTTGCCGTTCCCCGTTGACCGGCTTTTATCGCAATGGCTACTGTGAAACCGGTCCTGCGGACCTGGGGGTACATACGGTGTGTGCCCAGGTTACGGCGGAATTTCTCCAGTTCAGCAAGCAACGGGGCAACGACCTGATCACCCCGGCACCCCAATATCAGTTTCCGGGATTGAAACCTGGGGACCGCTGGTGTCTGTGTGCGAGTCGTTGGGAGGAAGCTCGCCGCTTCGGGATGGCACCGCCGGTGATCCTGACAGCAACCCACGCCAAAACTCTGGAATTGATCCCGCTCGCCGTACTGCAAGAATACAGCCTCAGTTTGCTTCAGCCCGAGTAATTTGCCACAGGGGCCAGAGGGTCGTCACCAGTCCCGCAAAATGGGCGGCAATCGTATTCAGTAAACCCTGTACCACCAAAATATCCAGGGCATCCACCGGTTGACTGGCAAGGGCAAGGGTACCTTGGGGGACCAACAAAGCCTTGGCGAATAAACTGCCAATCACCACAAAACTGCCCAGCAGAGTCGCCAACATCCCCACCAAAGCCACGCCCATTTCCAGGCACAGGTGGTTCAGGACATTTTCCTTGCGGGGACGATGTTCCCATTCCATCTCCGCCAACCGGCGTGCCAAATCCACACTTTGGTACTTGAGCCAAGTGCCCAGCCCCAGAGAACCAATCCCCACCAACCCCAGGGTCAACCCCGTGCCGCTTTGCAGGTTGATCCGCCGTTGCACAAGGGCAAACAACAGGATGAGCAGAGCCACCACCCCCAACACCACCTGTACCCAAAAGCCCACCCAACTGGCTCGTTTGAGCGTCCGGGCGGCTTGGAGGCGACTAGAACCCGAAGGAGGCACCGGCACCCCCCGCCAATTGGGTAAACAAAGTGGCTAAAAATTGGAGCAAGAGAAACGCCAAAATCGGGGAAAAATCAATGCCCCCCAAGGGCGGAATAATCGAGCGAAACAGATTCAAATAGGGGTCAGTCAGTTGGCTCAGGGTCAACCAGGGTTGGTTATACCAATTAATCGAAGGAAACCAACTCAGCAATACCCGGATGACCAACAACACCAAGTAGATATTAATAAAACTAATGACACCTTGGAGCAATAACGGCACAGTGCTGGACATGGAGCAAACCCCCAACCATTGACCACTTTTATCATAACCGTCCCTGCCCAAAAAATTTGCCCCAGTTAAAATAAAATCCAAAGGCGTTGGCTAATGCTGAACCATGTCGTCCCTTTACGAGCAGGATTTTTACCAATGGACCCAACAACAGGCGGAATACCTACGCTTGGGCAAATTAGAATTACTTGACCGGGAAAATTTGCGGGAGGAAATTGAATCCTTGGGCAAACAACAACGCCAGGAACTCCGCAACCGTTTGGGCATCCTCCTGGGGCATTTACTCAAATGGCACTACCAACCGGCAGGACGGTGCAAAAGTTGGCGAGCCACCATCCGGGAACAACGCCGGAACATTAAACAGGATTTGCAGGAAAATCCCAGTCTCAAGCCTTACTTAGACGAAGCGATTACCCTAGGTTACCAACAGGGGCTAGATTTAGTTGACCGGGAAACCCCCCTCACTTTGGAGCAACTGCCCCCAGATTGCCCCTTTTCCACCGTGCAAATTTTTGAGGAACCCCTGTATTTACCAGGAGAAAAAACGATAAATTTATAACCAAATGCCCCAAACCCATCGCCCTAGTTTTCTCCAAAGCATGGTTATTCCTGCTGTAGCAATTGCACTTGAATTGTAAGTAAACTTCTATACTTAAAAAGTTCATGGTCACAGAGCACCGCCCCGTCTTTGGTTCTCAGGCATTTCTATTCTTTTACAGTCTATTTATCAATTAAAGGATACAAAAAGCCTCGATTATCCTAAAGGCTTAGCATGATTGACCTACAGCAAGTGGGGTTCAATTGTATCCCATTCCCATAACCACTCAAAAGACTGTAATCCGGTAGAATTGGTGTATCAGTACAAATGGTGCTAATTCTGGTATGCTAAAAGGGCATTTAATATAAGTACAAGTCATGTCTGCCAACACCCAGCGTCCCTGGCTTAAATTCGTGATGGTTGTCGGTGGGGCGGCGTTCCTGGGCTTATCCGTGTTGCCATTTGTTGCTAATTTGCTCCCCCCATCTGCGACTCCCACCCCCAGCCCCCAGGATGAACGGGTGAGTGAAGCCAAGGGGTTTGAACTGGTCTTAGCCAAAGACCCGGATAATATTTATGCCCTGCGTTCTCTTTTAGAGATTCGTTTGCAACAAAAAGACCTCAAAGGCGCTTTACCCCTGCTGGCACGACTGGCGAAAAATCACCCCGATGTCGCCGAATATCATATCCTTTTGGCACAAACCCAGGTGGAATTGGGGGACAAGGAAGCCGCCGTCAGCACCTATCGGCAATTTCTCCAACGTCAGCCGGGGAATCTCCTGGCACTGGTGGGGGTAACGGACTTGTTGGTGCAGTTGGAACGCCCCGCCCTCGCCGAATCCATCGTCCAACAGTCCCTGGTAAAGGTCAAACCGGGAACAGCGGATGTTACAGGCATTCAAATTCAGATGGCCCGGATATATCTTGCCCAGGGGAAAGTGCCCCCAGCCTTAGCACTTTTGGATCAATTGATCAAACAAAATCCCCAGGATTTCCGACCCGTTTTTGCCAAAGCCCAAACCCTCAACGCCCTCGGCAAAACCAAGGAAGCCCAACCCCTATTTGCCAAAGCCACCGAACTCGCCCCCCCCGAACACCGGGATGAACTGAAACGCTTAACCGCTGAAGCCACCCAACCCAGCCCCACCCCCACCAATTCACCCTAACTGCCAACAGCGTTCCAGCCACGCCACCTGCTCGGATCGGGGTGCCACCACCTGGGTCACCACACTCCATACCAAAAGGGCGGCCAGCGGGGATTCCACATCAATTTCTAGTGCCTGATGGGGTTCACAGCGGCAGGGAATCCCCAGTTCCTGTAACCGCTGATAGATAGGCCAACGTTGCCCACCACACAACAATCCTTCGACTTCCTGTGCAGGTATCCCCATAAATTTTACGTGCCCCTCCGTGTTCTGACTCAAAGCTCCCTGAGTCGGGAACTTAATGATAATTATAGTCAAAAATCAACCTTTTGAAAATAATTGGCAATAAATGTGGATCTGGGGAATAGCCTCCTGTCCAGGACAGGGCGTGGGGTTTACCTGACTTCTGGGTTAATCCACTCCCTGACCCGAAAGTAAGTCCTTGTGGTACACAAACCCATCCCCTTATACTCGGAGTGCAAACACATTCAGGCAGGGAATGGATGGCACGGGTAGCAGTAGTTTATTTTTCCGGTAGTGGGCACACCCATTTGATGGCTGAGGCGGTGGCGCAGGGGGCGGACTCGGTAGGGGAAACAACGGTGGATTTATTGCGGATTACGGGCGAACAGATCACCAATGGGCGTTGGCGGGATGAGGGGGTGATGGATGTCCTCAACCGGGCGACAGCGATTGTTTTTGGTTCTCCGACCTACATGGGTGGGGTGGCGGCGCAGTTCAAGGCATTTCTGGATGCGGTCAGCGGGGTGTGGTTTCAGCAGGGCTGGAAGGATAAGTTGGCCGGGGGCTTTACCCATTCCGGTTCCCTGTGTGGCGATAAGCAGGGGACGTTACTCTATCTCGCCATCAATGCCGCCCAACACGGGATGATCTGGGTGGGGTCAGCGGAAATGCCGGACGGAATGGGGGTCAACCGCCTGGGGTCGTTTCTAGGGGTGATGGGGCAAAGTCCCTTGGATATGAGTGGTGCCCCGGCCACCCTGGAGGCGGGAGATGGGGAAACGGCCAAGCGGTACGGTCAACGGATTGCTAAAATAGCGCAACAGTGGCAGGAAGTGATAAAACAAATTTGAATGTTTTTGAATATGGGGCACTTCTAAAAATAGGTCGCAGGGGCACCGCCTCCGTCCTTAGTTCTGGAAAATTTCTGTATGCCTCCGGCACGCAAACTAACGTTAATCAAATAAGACTGCTATAGCAATCCCAAGTAAGTTTAGAATAGGGGTCGCAGGGGCGTAGCCCCCGTATTTGGTTCTGGAAAATTCCTGTATGCCTCCGGTACGCAAACTAACGCTAATCAAATAGGACTTTTGTATCTATAGCAATCCTAAATAAGAATGGAACAGGGGTCGCAGGGGCGTAGCCCCCGTTCTTGGTTCTGGAAAATTCCTGTATGCCTCCGGCACGCAAACTAACGCTAATCAAATAGGACTTTTGTATCTATAGCAATCCTAAATAAGAATGGAATAGGGGTCGCAGGGGCGTAGCCCCCGTTCTTGGTTCTGGAAAATTCCTGTATGCCTCCGGCACGCAAACTAACGTTAATCAAATAGGACTGCTGTATATGCTGATTATCTACAGAAAATTTTAAGACTAATCCGGTCTATAAAAGTTCCGCTAATGAACCAGAGGAACTTGGGTAAATTGCTTCCGTCTAAGCGGGCAGTTGTTACGTTATCAATCACCTATGCACACTACTTGGATGACCCGCCTAGGGCTTGCGGGTGGCTTGATTTTGACCTTAGCTACTCCTGGTTTCGCCTTCAGTGATACCCAAAATTTCTGGGCAAGTCGGTGTATTCAAGAATTAGCCAATCGGGGCATTGTTGGAGGTTATCCTGATGGAAGTTTTCGCCCCAATAATCCCGTGACCCGGGCAGAATTTGCCGCCCTGGTTGACCGGGCTTTTTTAACTGGTTCAGGAGCCAGAGGGGGTGCTACGTTCTGGGATGTTTCCCGCAATTTTTGGGCTTATGATGCGATCAATCAAGCGGCGGGGGCGGGATTTTTGTCCGGTTATCCCGATGGGACATTTCGACCTGAACAAAATATTCCCCGGGTGCAGGTTTTGGTGGCGCTCAGCAGTGGGCTGAATGTGACTCCCACCCAGCCACCGGCAGGGATTTTGAATCGGCTTTACCAGGATGCGATGAGTATCCCGGATTATGCCCGCCCTGGGGTGGCGGCCGCCAGCGAGCAACAGTTGGTGGTGAATTATCCCGATGTGAATATCCTGCGCCCCAACCAGTTGGCTTCCCGGGCGGATGTGGCGGCTAGTTTGTGCCAGGGACTGCGGTTAGCGGCTATTCCCAATCAGTACATTGCCGGTTATATGCCGACGACCCCTGCCCAACCCTCAACGGCGACCATTCCCCAGGGAACCCTGATGGTGACCCGCTCCGGCACGCAACGGGTGATCCTCGCCCCCCAGGAGACCCTGCCCTTGACTCTGGATGTGGCGCAGGAGGTACGGGATAGCCAAGGACGGGTGGTAATTCCGGCTGGGAGTAGGATTCAGGGGCGGTTGCAACCGGCGGGGCCAGGTTCCCAGTTTGTGGCGCAAACCATCACCATCGGGGGACAAACCCTGCCCTTGAATGCCACCTCGCAACCGGTGCGGCGGACTCAGGAGGTGAGTGAGCGGAGTTTACGACCCATTTTACCCGGAGCCTTGGTGGGAACGGCGGCGGCGGCTCTGATTGCGGGGGTGTCCGGTGACCGGCGCATTGAGGCGGGGGAAGTGCTGGCGGGTACCGTCACGGGAGCGGCGGCGGGCTTAAATTGGGGGCGCAAACCGGGGCAAGCCCTGCGGGATTTTGGGATTGGTGCGGGTCTGGGTGCCGCTGTGGGGGGGCTGTCCGGTGACCGGCGGGTGACCCCTACGGAAGTCCTGGGCGGTGCGGTTCTGGGTTCGGTGGTCGGGGGTGCGGCGGACCGTCGCCAAATTCGGGAAGTGATCGTGGTGGAACCGGCAACCGATTTGGTACTCACGGTGAATGAACCCCTGACAGTGCCGTTGCCCTAGATGTTTTAGGTGGCTCTAATGGCTAGTGTTCCCTGGGGTGCTGCGCTCCGGGGAATACTCAAGAATCGTAAATTTCGTTGCCCAAGGTATCACACTCCGGCTTGGCTCCGGTAGTATAGGAATAGTCAATTACCCCGGACTGGATGACTCGTTTTGAACAACCCGACCCCACCACCCAACTGGCATTGACGATTGCCCAGGCGGCGGACGAACGGAAGGGACGAGATATTCTGCTGTTGCGGGTTACCGAGCTTTCCTATTTAGCAGACTATTTTGTGTTGGTGACGGGCTATTCCAGTGCCCAGGTGCGGGCGATTGCCCGGGGCATCCAGGATCAGGTGGCGCAACAGTGGCACACCCAACCCCGCCATCAGGAGGGTTCCGCCGAGGGAGGATGGGTTCTCCAGGACTATGGGGATGTGATTGTCCATATTTTCCTGCCCAAGGAGCGGGAATTTTACGATTTGGAACGGTTTTGGGCGCACGCCGAACGGTTGGCTTTTTCCCCGGTTGGCTAGAATAACCGTACCAGGAGAGGTGGCAGAGTGGTCGAATGCACTCGACTTGAAATCGAGCGAGGCGCAAGTCTCCGAGGGTTCGAATCCCTCCCTCTCCGTCCCTGTCGGGATAACTGCCGCCCCATCTGGCTGGTTGGGTGAAGCCATTGCCCTGCCAACTTGGGCAGAATAGTGCAGTCCTGGGGAGTTCCGGTGGTATAGTCAAAAAAGTTCTGTTTTGTGCCCCCCCATGACCGCTGGTTCCCGCCATACCTATCTCCTCAAAAGCACCCAAAACATTCCCCTACCCCGTCCCCCGGTGTGGATGATGCGGCAAGCCGGGCGGTATATGCGGGCTTATCGGGAATTGCGGGAGCGTTACCCTAGTTTTCGGGAGCGGTCGGAAAACCCGGACTTGGCGGTGGAAATCTCCCTGCAACCCTTCCATGCCTTTGCGCCGGATGGAGTGATTTTGTTCTCCGATATTCTCACCCCTTTGCCGGGCATGGGCATCAATTTTGACATCATCGAAAGTCGGGGACCCCTGATTGACCCGCCCATTCGCACGTTGGCACAAATTCAGCAATTAACGCCCCTGGTTCCCGCGGAATCCCTCCCATTTATCGGTCAAATTCTCCGCACCCTCCGCTCGGAAATTGGCGAACGGGCGACCCTATTGGGGTTTGTCGGTGCCCCTTGGACGTTGGCGGCGTATGTGGTGGAAGGCAAAAGTTCTAAAGACTATACGGTGATTAAATCCCTAGCCTATCAAGAACCCCAGGTTTTGCACCAATTACTGGGATTTTTGGCGGAACAGATTGCCACCTATGTCATTTACCAAATTGAACAGGGTGCCGAGGTGGTGCAAATTTTTGATTCCTGGGCGGGACAACTCTCGCCGGTGGACTACCGCACCTTTGTATTACCCTATCAACAAAAATTGGTACAAAAAGTGAAAGCCACCTACCCGGATACTCCCTTAATTTTATACATTTATGGCAGTGGCACCCTGTTAGAATTGATGGCTCAAACCGGCGTGGATGTGGTGAGTGTGGATTGGACGGTGGAAATGGCAACAGCCCGGCAACGATTAGGCAATCTCTGTGTGCAGGGAAATTTAGACCCAGGGGTATTGTTCGGACCACCAGCATTGATCCGCCAACGCATCGGGGAAATTATCCAACAAGCCGGTCCCGTGGGGCATATTATGAATTTGGGGCACGGGGTGTTGGCAACTACTCCAGAAGACCATGTGCGGGTCTTTTTTGAAACCGTGCAACAATGGAACCACAGGCAGGCATAATTGGGCATTGAGGAATGACGAAAAAACGCATTTTTATCACCGGCGGCAGTGGCTGTGTGGGTCATTATCTGGCGGAAATGCTCATTCACCAAACCGACCATGAATTATTTTTTTTAATCCGTGATCCCCACAAGCTAAAATTCAATTTTCAAAGCCGACCAGGGGTACATTTAATTTCAGGTAATTTACAGGATACTACCCCCTATATCAAACTTTTGCCGAGTATGAATAGTGCCATTTTACTGGCAACCCAATGGGGGGGAGAAGACACATTTAAGGTGAATTTAACAGGAAACTTAAGTCTCATGCAAGCCCTCAATCCGCAGATATGTGAGCAGGTGATTTATTTTTCTACCGCCAGTATTTTGGATCAAAATTTGCAATTACTCCCCCAAGCCAAAACCCTGGGTACGGAGTATATTCGTTCTAAATTTATGTGCTATGAACAATTACCAACCCTCCCGATTTATCACCGGTTAACCGTGGTGTTTCCCACGTTGATTTTTGGGGGGGATAAGGATAAACCCCCTAGCCATATTTCCACCGGTTTAGACCAATTACCCCGTTATTTGCGGTGGGTGCGGTGGGTACGGGCGGATGGCTGTTTTCACTTTATCCATGCCCAGGATATTGCCCAAATTTTACTGTATTATCTTGCCCATCCTTCCCAAGAATTTCGCCAGTTTGTATTAGGAAATGAGGTGATTTGGCTGAATGATGCGGTGCAGGAATTGTGTGATTATTTTGGGGTCAGGATTCCCCCTTGGCGGTTGAATTTAACGCCCCGGCGGGTCGCTTTCTTCATGCGGGTTGCCCGGTGGTTGGGGGCACAGTTCATTCCCTGGGATGATTTTTGTGCGGAATACCGTTATTTTCGTTACGAGCCGGTGGTGCATCCGAGTCGTTTGGGGTTGCCTTCTCGCTGTCAGACGCTGTCGGAATTGTTGGGGGTTTTAGGCAGTAGTGTTGAATGTCCGTAATAAAACTTAACATAAGGGGTCAGGGTTATCCTACGAGCGGCTCTACCCCTACGAGTTCCATGAAGCTACAGTGTCGGCCTATTTCTATTTGTAAATATCGCAACTTGTCAATCAATTCATAGGTCTTATTGTGACCTATCTCCAGCAATCTTAAAATTAGATAACCAATCAATACGGCATAAATCTGTAGCCGCACACCATTCTCATTCTTGGTAATGATTCTATCCAATTTCAAGTGCATCTTTAGTGCCTTCCAAAGCAACTCAATTCGCCAGCGCAAACGATAGGCTGAACAAATCTCTTCATCCGTCATCGAAGTCACGTTAGTCGCTAGCCTATATTCTGTGTTTTCCTCTTCATTAAAAAATTGAATTACCCGAATATCCGGATTGTCAGGTTGCAACTTCATATTATTTCTAATCCGCACAATAAACAATGTATTTCGTTTACACATTTCGTCCATTAATTTCCAGGAAGCAAAACCCCTATCCATGATACCAACGGCATTCTCAGGTATCGTCCCAATCACAAGATGCCCAATTTTATGGTCATTAGTCTTTCCAAATATAATTGATTCGTCACCGATATTGCCCTCATTTATATCCAGGCCAAGCGTCAATTTTACCTGCTTGTAGTGCCAGAATAATTTGCTGGTCAGGGTGATAATGGTAGAATCTAATGGGAATAAGTGCTTAAATTCACCTTGATGATGTTTAAGCCGTTTTTGCAGTTCTCTTAGGATCACTTGAAACGGCTCGGTGCTACGATGTTTACACGCCTTAGAAAACGTTGATATGTCAACTTTAAAATTGAGATGATTCAAGAGGAAGAATAAGCCCCGCATGGTGGCGACTCTTGCATCTAAAATGAAGTGCATCCATATGAGTACAAACAAGCGAGTATCCAAGACTGGATAGTCGTTTTTGGGAAGAAGGTTCAGCAAGGGCTTGATAAGTCCCTGAATTTGTCGTCTCATAAAAATACTGTTACTCGTGGTTTCTACCAATCTAAAATACCATTTTTAGTCTCCCTTTTCCACCCTTTCGTTAACATTCAACACTACTGGGTTTTAGGGATTCCTGGTACTGCCTAACCTTCCCGCAGGATTTGGGGCACTTGGAAAAAGTGGTCTTCCGGGGCGGGAGCAATTTCCAGGAGTTTCTCCGTCAGGGTCGAGGGCACGGGTTGGTCGGGACGCAGGACATTGGCGGTATTGACGGCGTGGGCGGTGGGGGGTACATCCGCCAAATCCAGGTTTTGTAATTGCGCCATGTAGTCCAAAATCGCCCCCAATTGACCGCTTAATTCTGTAATTTCAGCCGGGGTGAGTTCCAACCGGGCGAGGTGTGCCAGATGGGCGGTTTGTTCTAGGGTGATCATGGTGTTTTTATCAAAATTCCCGCAACTGTATTATAGGGCATTTCTCAACATAAATTTCAGGGCTGTCACTACCCATTTCTGCATATCAGAATCACCCTAAGTTTGAGCTATTTTTGCACGGGAAATAACAGCAAATAATTGCGCATAAAATTCCTTCAGAGTTGCCCATGAACCCACCTTGATTTGCTAAGTGTAAAATTTACCCTAGCGTATGGGAGCAAATCCCGCCTCTTTGATTAACTTTTGCCCCTCATCGCTGAGGAACATATTGGCGTAGGCGACCCCAGCCTGTTCATCCAGGGTGCCATCCCGGCGAATGATAATAAACAACCGGCGGGTAATCGGATAACTCCCATCCGTAATCACCGCTGAATTGACTTCCTTGCCCCCAATATCCGGCGATACATAGGGTGACCCCGCCTCTTTCGCCAGGGGCACAATGCGTACCATCTCCTGCCGCACCACTAGGGGAATGTTGGCATAACCGATGCCCCCAGGGGTAGCTCCCACCTGACGCAGGGAATGGGTGGTGTCCCGAATTTCCCGCACGTTGGGTCCCAGATTTTGCCCCAGTAGGACATCCTCTTTGAAAAAGTCCACCGTGCCCCCGGCTTGCAAATTGCGGCTGAAGGGCACAATGGGCAGATTTGGTCCCCCCACCTGTTGCCAATTGGTCACTTTCCCCGTGAATATATCCCGCACCTGCGCCACCGTTAAACCGGGGATTTGCACCCCCGGATGGACATAAATGGCGAGGGCATCGTTGGCGATGGCGACCTGCTCCAGCCGAAACCCCCGGGTTTGCGCCCGCTGAAATTCACTATCCTTGAGGGGACGGGAGGACTGCCCAATCGCCAATTGACCGTTGATCAGCATCTCAATCCCCGCCCCCGAACCGGGTTTCCCCCCCGGCGGCTCCACATAACGCAGGCGAAAGTTGGGATGGGCTTGGTAAATGAGATTATTAATCCGCTCGGAGCGTAAGGGGGCAAAGGTGGTGGAATTGCCATAGTTAAACGTGCCACTGGGTACATTCGGTACTTGCGCCAAGGTGGAAACCGTAGTAATCCCTGAGGCACTGGTGGCTGGCGCAACTGAGGTGGCTTGGGTCGGGGCAGAGGGACTGGGACTGACTGCCGGGCTGGCAACCGGACTAGGGGAAGCCGTAGGCGATTGGGCGGGTGGGGGAGAAGCCGGGGAAACGACAGGGGACTTGTCCTGCCGGGCAAACTGAGTGAGTACCCAATAACCACCGCCACCCAACACCGCTATCCCAGCGACCGTCGCCAGAATCGGCATCAAGGGCAATCCCTTCTTCAGTCTGTAGCCGCAAATCTCACACTTGGACGCATTTATCGGGTTGCGTTCGTAGCCGCACTGGGGGCATTTCACATAGCTATAGTCCTGTGCCATTACCCTAAACCCAAATGTTTATGGTTCCATATTAATCATAACCGCTCTCATTGGTGGGAATCTCAGAACGATTTTTGGCGATCTCCCCTAAACGTGGGCAGTGCCAGCTTTGTCGGTGCTTTGAGCGGGTTTCCTGCTCGATTAACCAACAGAAATTCCCCAGAACCAAGTACAGGGGTGGTGCCTCCTATTGTTCCTCTTGCTGAACAGCCCCCTACATTTACTTTTGTTTCCCTATTGAATCAAAATCAGGAACAATGGTTTTCCTTGGCAGGGCTGAATGCCCGGGAAATCATCCTCTCATCAGAGACCTTCTTGTGTACCACGGTGCCAGTGAATCAGGAGCAAGAGGAAGCCAAATCCTTTACCCTTTTTGTGCCGGGTTCAGAAGGGCGTGTGCAGATACCCATGCAAACCTATTGGCAACCCGGGCAATTCCTGGAATGTAAAGGGGAAACCGGTGTGAGCTTGCGATAAAACATAGGGTTGCGGTAGAGGTGCCCTGCTGTTAAAACAATTTGAAGTCAAATTCATCCTCCTCCGCCTGCCGTTGTCGCATCTTTTTGGGGTCAGGGGCAAAGGTCAACCACAACGGAAACTGTAACAAACCTACGGGCACCGTCCCATCCCCCTCATCCATGACAATAAAGGGCACCAAATCCTCCCGTTCCAACCGATCCGCCTTTTGCGCCAAAGCCTCTGGGGACTCAAACAGCAAAATCCCCCCGTCCGCCCCAAAGTCCGCCCGACTGATGCCTAGGCAGTCTTGTAAACCCCGTCGCCATTCCCCTAAACGTTCGGGGCCATTGGCGAGTACTAATACCCGCAGGTCAATATCATACAGTTGCCGCAGGATAGAAATAATCGCCGCCGTGACCAAGATATTTTGCAACCGACTGCCCAAACTCCGCAGGGCACCCCGGCCCCCCTGTTCCAAAAACCACCGGCGTACCCGTTCCTCATGCACCGGCTCAAAGGTACGGCGCAATTGCCACGCTGGCCCGTAGTAATCCGGTTGGGTGCGGTATTGTTCCAGACATTCCTCGATCACCTCCACTTGGTCGGCATAGGTGGCGGCGGCCAATTTCAAGGGAGCGGCTTTGGCAGGCACCGGGGAGGGGGGTTCCGGCTCCACCACCGGGGCAGAGGGAGGGGCAGGCAGGAGGGGCAATTCCTCCACACTGGCGACCAAATCCTGCAACGCCCCCCGCAGGTAATCCTTGAACCCCTGCACCCGCACGGCAATATCCTGGGAAGCCCCGGCAAAGGTCGAGCGCATTTCCTTTTGGATACGTTCCTGCCGCCGTTCCAACTGTTCGATGCTAATTTGCAGTTTTTGCTTGCGCTCTTCTAACTCCCGCAGTGCCTGGGGCAACACCTGCTGGTACTGACTTTGCACCTGTTGGAGTTGGTTTTGCCAGTCCGCTTTTTCCGCCTGCAACCGGGCAATTTCCGCCTGCAATTCTTGAATTTGCGCTGTCAGCGCGGCGACATCCGAGGGTTCCATCAAGCGGTTTCTCTAGGGGGACAATAGTGGGCAAGATAACGGCGCAAAGCCACCGGGTCAAACAAAACCGGCACAAAATGAATGCGGTCATGCTCCCGAAAAAATAAAATCACCGGCAGACCCGGCCAAAACAAATACCAATCCTGCCAGTCCTGGTAGGGAAATGCTCGCAGGGGTTGCCCGTTACGGGTCAAAACCACCGCCGTTTCCGTAAATGTCCAGCGCAATACCGTAGTTTGCCACCCCAAAAAGCCAGCGAGCACCCCTAGCCCCAAACCCGTCGGCCACGACCACACCGCTACGGTTGCACCCATCGCCGCCAACCCCATCGCTACCCGATAATCCGGGTCAAGGGTCAACGGCACCGTCAGGGTGGGGGAAGTAGTCTGCATCGCTGAATGGGGGGATGTTTTATCTGCTTTATCTAATTGTAAAGAAAGTGTAGCCGAAACCGGCGTTGCCCCGCTTGCCCTCTACAATAAAGGCAACCCTGTGCGGCCGTTTGGCTGGGATTTACCATGACGTTACCCCCCCAAGAAGCCCTAGCGGGCATTAAGGTATTAATTTTCATGGCGCGGGCCGACGGCATTTTTCGGGCGGAGGAGGAGCAAATTCTCCTGGAAACCTACGAAACCCTGGGGTTGCCCCCGGAAGTCTCACTTTTGGATTTGGTGCGGGAAGACATTGACCTGGAGGCGGAACTGGCGCACATTACCACCCCCGCCGCCCGAGAGCAGGTGTATGCGGCCGCTTTAGCCCTCGCCTGTGCTGACCGCAACCGCTCGCCGGAGGAACGGGAAGTGCTGGCACGGATCAAAAACGCCTTTGCCGTCGCTACTCCCAAAACTGACCTGTTGCAACGGTTTATGGACGACACCCGCAATACCCTGTTACCGGCGGAGATTGCCCCGATCAGCGACCCGGCGGAACGGGACAAAACGATTGAGCAAGTGATTCAAAACTACGCCATTTTTACCGCTGTGTTGGGGGCTTTTCCCATTCCCGGCGTGGCTTTGGTGGTGGATATTGCCATTCTCACGTTTCAGTTGAAAATGATTGAGGAAATTGGTCGCTACTGGGGCTACACTACCAACCGCAGAGATGCCGAACTCCTGCGGGACGGCATGGTGGGGGGCATGGGGGTGTCCCTGTTTCGCATCGCCATCAGTAATGCAGTGAAACTGATCCCCGGTTGGGGCAGTGTGGTGGGGGCTTCCCTCTCCTACGCTTCCACCTGGGCGTTTGGTAAAGTGGCGAATCAGTATTACGCTTCCGGGGGCAAATTGGATGCCCAAGCCCTGCAAGCCGCCTTCAAACAAGCCCGTAAGGAAGGAGAAAAGATATACGAACAAAACAAAGCCGAAATTGCCAAAAAACAAGAGGTTTACGCCAGCCAGATTACCGAACTGAATGAACAATTGCAACAGGGCACCATCACCCAGGAACAATACCAAGCCAAACTCACTGAATTAGAGCAACAATTGGGGGCAAACTAAGTCGCAATGAACCTGAGAAATCTGGGGGCATAATGGTTCGGGAGTTCACCCTCAAACATACGGCTGACCGCACCTAAACCCACCGATGCCAGTTCTATACTGGTAAAAGATTCCTGAAAAACCCCTGATTCCTGGTGATTTTCTATGCAACCCAACGACCCGAATAAATTTACCGAAAGTGCCTGGAATGCCATCGTCCAAGCGGTGGAACTGACCAAACAACAGCAACAGCAACAAATTGAATCCGAGCATTTATTATTGGCGCTCCTCAATGGGGAAGGGTTAGCCAATAGTATCCTGCAGAGGCTGAATATCAACCCCCAACAATTGCGGGACAAAGTGGAAGCCCTGGTGCGCCGCAACCCCAAAATTACCGGTGGGGATGGGCAGGTTTATATTGGCAATAGTTTAGATAAACTACTCGACCGGGCGGAACAATATCGGCAAGAATTAAAGGATGATTTTATTGCTGTTGAACATCTGGTTTTAGCCTATACTCAAGATGACCGGTGCGGCAAAAAATTGCTTCAGGAATTTGGGGTCAGCGGGGATCGCAAACTTAAGGAAATCATTCAACAAATTCGGGGGAGTCAAACCGTGAAAAGTCGCAATGCCGAAGCCAATTATGAAGCCCTAGAAAAATATGGTCGTGACCTGACCCGCCAAGCCGCCGAGGGGAAACTTGACCCGGTGATTGGTCGGGACGATGAAATTCGCCGTATGATCCAAATCCTCTCCCGGCGCACCAAAAATAACCCCGTCTTAATCGGTGAACCGGGGGTGGGGAAAACGGCGATTGTGGAAGGTTTAGCCCGGCGGGTGATCAGCGGGGATGTGCCCGAATCTTTGCAAAATCGGCGGGTGATTAGTTTAGATATGGGGGCGTTAATTGCCGGTGCCAAATATCGGGGGGAATTTGAAGACCGATTGAAAGCCGTCCTCAAAGAAGTGACCAGTTCCGAGGGGCAAATTATTCTATTTATTGATGAAATTCATACGGTGGTCGGGGCGGGTGCCACGGAAGGAGCGATGGATGCCGGGAATTTACTCAAACCCATGCTTGCCCGGGGAGAATTGCGCTGTATCGGGGCAACGACCCTAGACGAGTACCGCAAATATATTGAAAAAGATGCCGCCTTAGAACGCCGGTTCCAGCAAATTTATGTGCAAGAACCCAGCGTAGAGGATACGATTTCCATTTTGCGGGGGTTAAAAGACCGCTACGAAACCCACCACAATGTAAAAATTTCCGATTCCGCCTTGATTGCCGCCGCCACCTTGTCCAATCGTTATATTAGCGACCGGTTTTTACCGGATAAAGCCATTGATTTGGTGGATGAAGCCGCCGCTAAATTAAAAATGGAAACCACCTCCAAACCGGAGGAATTAGACGAGATTGACCGGAAAATTCTCCAGTTAGAAATGGAGCGTTTATCCCTGCAAAAAGATGAAAATCCCTCCGCCAAAGAACGTCTGCAAAAACTGGAGCGGGAACTGGCGGAATTGAAAGCCAAACAACAGGAATTAAATGCCCAATGGCAAGCGGAAAAAGAAATTCTTGACCAACGCAAAGCCATCAAAGAAGCCCTCGCCCAAATTGATGTGGAAATTCAGCAGGCGGAACGGGAATACGACCTGAACCGGGCGGCGACCCTGAAGTATGGCAAACGGGCGGAATTGGAGAAAAAATTACAGGCTACGGAGCAAAAATTCCAGGAATTGCAAACCTCCGGTGTGAATTTATTGCGGGAGGAAGTGACCGAGGCGGATATTGCCGAAATTATTGCCAAATGGACAGGGATTCCGGTGGCGAAATTGGTGGCTTCCGAAAAAGAACGGCTGTTGCACTTAGAAGAAGAATTACACCGGCGGATTGTGGGGCAAGAAGCGGCGGTGACGGCGGTAGCAGAGGCGATTCAGCGTTCCCGGGCGGGGCTTTCTGACCCCAATCGTCCCATTGCCAGTTTTATTTTCTTAGGACCAACCGGGGTGGGGAAAACCGAATTGGCTAAAGCCCTGGCTGAGTATTTATTTGATACCGAAAATGCCCTGGTGCGGATTGATATGTCGGAATATATGGAGCGGCATACGGTCGCCCGGTTGATTGGGGCACCACCGGGGTATGTGGGCTACGAAGAAGGGGGGCAATTGACAGAAGCGATTCGCCGTCGTCCCTATGCGGTGATCCTGTTTGATGAGATTGAAAAAGCCCACGAGGATGTGTTTAATATCATGTTGCAAATCCTAGATGATGGGCGGTTAACCGATTCCCAAGGGCGCACGGTGGACTTCAAAAATACGGTGATCATTATGACCAGTAATTTGGGTTCCCAATACATTCTTGACCTGGCGGGACAACCGGAAAAAGATGAGGAATTACGCCAGCGGATGTTAGAGGTTTTACGGGACAATTTCCGCCCGGAATTTCTCAACCGCATTGACGAAACCATCATCTTCCAAAGTTTAACCAAGACCCAATTGCGGCAGATTGTCACCCTGCAAGTGCAACGACTGCAAAAACGCTTGGCGGAGCAAAAAATCAACCTCGAACTGACGACGGCGGCGGTGGATTTTCTCGCCGAGGTGGGCTACGACCCGGTGTACGGGGCACGCCCGTTGAAACGCGCCATTCAACGGCATTTGGAAACCCTGATTGCCCGGGAATTGCTCAAAGGCACGTTCCAGGAGGGGGACACCATCCGGGTGGACGTGGTGGCGGAGCGGTTAGCCTGCCAGCGAGTGTAAAGCTTTTTCACAGGTTTGTCCGCCCAGCCGGGCGAGATGGTAGGATGCCAACCAGTGATTAAGTGGGATACCCCTATGACGCTAAATTTGGAAACGCCCGCCCCGATTTTTGGTGGCAGTACCGGCGGTCTGCTCCGCAAAGCTGAAGTTGAGGAAAAGTACGCCATTACCTGGACAAGCAAGAAAGAACAGGTGTTTGAGATGCCCACTGGTGGTGCCGCCACCATGCGGGAGGGGGACAATCTCCTGTACCTGGCGCGCAAGGAGCAATGTCTGGCTTTGGGCACGCAACTGCGGACAAAATTCAAAATTGATTACAAAATTTACCGCATCTATCCCAGCGGAGAAATCCAGTTTATCCATCCCGCCGATGGGGTGTACTCCGAGAAGGTGAATGCGGGTCGTCCCTACGTGGGCAAAAAAGACCGGCGGATTGGGGAAAACCCTGACCCTGCCAAGCTGAAATTCTCCGGGCAAAACCCCTATGATGTTTAACTTAATTGAGTTAAATTAAATCTCACCGTTCTTACTCTTCTTACTCTACCGGCCACCCGCAAGGGGTGGTTTTTTTGTGATTTTTGTACAGTTATAATATACATCTGAATTGTGAGTAAAAATTTATACTTATAGCGATCCTACTTGATTAACAAACAAGAATTCTCCAGAACCAAGGACGGGGGCGGTGCCCCTGCGACCCCCCTGTTTCATTCTCATTTAGGATTGCTATATAAGTAACAAGGTGATGAAAACCCCGCCGGGGTACTGCCCTGCGACTCTTGATTTTCTAGGTCGTGTTGATCTTTTACAGTCATTTCGGTTTAGAATGCGACACTAACTTGTGTAATAATTACGAATGACTTCGGTGGTGCCAGGGGGAGCGTACATCCTCAATTTTTTCAATTTTTTTAATGCGCTAAAGTCATGCTCAATATCATTGAGGTCTGGGGAATAAGTTGGTAAAAATAATACGATATGCCCCGCCGCTTCCACTAATTCTCGAATGCGTTTCTTACGATGAATCGGTGCATTGTCCAAAATTAACACCGATAGTCTCGTCAATGCTGGTAATAAATGCACCTCTAACCATCGCTCAAAAGTCACCGCATCTAAACTGCCGTCAAATAGCATGGGAGCAATTATAGTCATTTCGGTTTAGAATGCGACACTAACTTGCGCAATAATTACGAATGACTTCATCAATGGTGGTACCAGGGGGAGCGTACATCCTCAATTTTTTTAATGCGCTAAAGTCATGCTCAATGTCATTGAGGTCTGGGGAATAAGTTGGCAAAAATAATACGATATGCCCCGCCGCTTCCACTAATTCTCGAATGCGTTTCTTACGATGAATCGGTGCGTTGTCCAAAATTAACACCGATAGTCTCGTCAATGCTGGTAATAAATGCACCTCTAACCATCGCTCAAAAGTCACCGCATCTAAACTGCCGTCAAATAGCATGGGAGCAATTAAATCCTTGCTATGTTTGCGCCGACCCGCTACGAGATTCTCTCGTTTATACCGCCGTCCCTGACGCTCTCCATAAATCTTTTTTCCCCGTTTAGCCCAACCATAAATCAGACTGACGAACCTCTCAAAGCCCGTCTCATCAATAAATAGCAGACTTTCTATCCCATACTTCTTGATTAATTCTCTCAATGTCCGGTAGTGTAATATTCTATCGGAATGATTTCTTTCTCGATAGCGAAACTGTTTTTTTTCTCGTGATATTTAGCCGCTTCAATTGATAATATATTGAGCTTGGCACTACCCCAAACTCTTGTGCTCTTTGCTGAAGAGTCTTATCGGGGTATTTCTCCACATCTTGATTCAGTCTGGCAATATCGATTTTCCTCTTCCTTCTCACTACTCTCGTGCGCTCCAGATTGGGTCTGTCTAGCCACCGGTACACGGTTGCTCGGTTGATGCCGAAGATTCGCGCCGCTTTCGTGATACTATTCCCGTTCTCAATGAAACTTATCACCTTTTTCCGTAAATCCAGACTGTAACACATCCTGATTCTTCTCCTTAATTCCTACTTCTCTTCTATCTTACACCCTCTTCTCATAAAATGTTGCATTTTTATTAAAAATGACTATAAATCCTTGTTTGCGCCGAGCCGCTACGAGATTCTCTCGTTTATATCGCCGTCCCTGACGCTTTTCCCCGTTTAGCCCAACCATAAATCAGACTGACGAACCTCTCAAAGCCCGTCTCATCAATAAATAGCAGACTTTCTATCCCATACTTCTTAATTAATTCTCTCAATGTCCGATAGTGTAATTTTCTATCGGAATGATTTCTTTTTCGATACCGAAACTGTTTTTTTCTCGTGATATTTAACCGTTTCAATTGATAGTATATTGAGCTTGGCACCACCCCAAACTCTTGCGCTCTTTGCTGAAGAGTCTTATCGGGGTACTTCTCCACATCTTGATTCAGTCTGGTAATATCGATTTTCCTCTGCCTTCTCACTACTCTCGTGCGCTCCAGATTGGGTTTGTCTAGCCACCGGTACACGGTTGCTCGGTTGATGCCGAAGATTCGTGCCGCTTTGGTGATACTGTTGCCGTTCTCAATGAAACTTATCACCTTTTTCCGTAAATCCAGACTGTAACCCATTCTGATTCTTCTCCTCAATTCCTACTTGTCCTCTATCTTACACCCTCCTCTCATAAAATGTTGCATTTTTATTAAAAATGACTATATCAACCCAAGGGCTTAATCCGCCAGCACATCGGGGGCTAAGGTTCCCTGCGCCACTGCGGTCACCGGCCCGGTCATGGTGATGGCAAAATCCGGGGCAATCTGAATCGCCAATTCCCCCCCCGGCATCTCGACGGTAACTTCGGACGCACATAACCCCAACCGATGCACGACGGCGGCGGCGGCACTGCTACTGCTCCCGGAAGCCAGGGTGTAACCCGCCCCCCGTTCCCAAATCTCCAACCGCAGTCGTTCCGGGGACAGCACCTGCACAAACTGCACATTGGTGCGCTGAGGGAAGAAGGGATGGGTTTCCAAGTCTGGTCCATAGGTCTGCGCCAAGTCCGGGGTCGTCTCCGGCACCACAATCACACAGTGGGGATTGCCAATGGTAGCCGCCGAGAAGGTAAACTCCCGCCCCTGCACCGCAATCGGCTCCTGGAGTACCTCCCGGTCTGCCCCGGTCACCGGAATCAACCGGCTCTGAAACGACACCCGCCCCATCGCCACCTGCACCTGCCGCCCGGACTGCTGTACCTGCGCCTGCACCCGCCCCCCCAGGGTTTGCACATAGAATGGTTGCTCGCCCACCTTGCCCTCGTCCCAGAGATAGCGGGCGAAAATCCGCAGACCATTGCCGCTTTTTTCCGCCTCCGAGCCGTCCGGGTTAAAAATCCGTAAGCCCAACTCTCCCCCCGGGGCGGGCAAAGGTCCCAGCAAAATCCCATCGCTCCCCACGCCAAAATGCCGGTGGCACAACCGTTGGATCACCCCAGGATGCAGGGCAAACTCCAACCGCTCCGGGTCAAGCACCAGGTAATCATTCCCCAGGGCATGGTATTTCCAAAAAGGGGTCGCCAACTAATTCGACTCCTCTTCGTACTGCCGTTGGGGCAAGTTGACCGGCGGTTGGTAGGGTTCCGCCTCCGCCCAGGCATCGCTTTCCAAATCCACCTCCACTGGCTCCGGTTCCAAAGGCTCCACATACGCCGCCTCGACCCGCCGGGGGGCTTTGCGGGCAGGACGGGTAGCGGGTACCTCCGGTTCCGCCCAATCCTCTTCTGTGCGTGTCCGCCGCCGTTCACTGCTGGGGGGACTGCCACTGCCCAGGCGATTTTCATAGCTCACCGGGGTAGGGAGATAATTCGGGTCATCCTCCCGCTCCCAGGGGGGTTTGCCAATCCCCACCGCCTCCAGCCAACCCCGGGTGAGTTGGTTGAGCCGCTCCTCCGCCCCTTCAAAGACGATCAGTTTGTCCGCCCCCACGCTCACTACCTCGTCCACGGACAACTCATAGGTGCTGAGAAACCGGGCGGGAATCCGGGGCACCCCCAAGGAATCAATTACCAAATGGGAAATCCGCCCATCCGCCACCGCAAATTCAAAATCCCGCACCTTCCCCAAAAATTCCCCGGTTTCCGTCACCACCTCGCTCCCCACCAAGCGGGTGTAGGGGGTCAGGTCGAGTTCTTCCAATACCCGGTCATCCTCCACCAACACCACATCTCCAATCTGCCGCACGTGTTCCAGCCGCAGGGAATGGCTGGGTTCCCCCGGCAAATAATTATTCACCAGGGAATCTTTAATATCTAAAGCCACCACCTGCCACGCATCCACATCGCACCAGACCTGGCTGACCACCCCCAATCGTCGCCCCCGGTCACGGGTAATCACTTGGCAATCAATCAGTGCCGAACGAAAACATACCTGGGTCGTCGCTTTCATAAAAGTAAGGTGCCGGTGAGACAATCCAGCCCAAAGGCTATCTGTCTATCTTAACGGGATTTGTTTTTATTGTTTGTTAAGAGCCGGTGGTCTGCATGGACAGCCGTTCTTTCAATTGCCGCAGTGCGTCTGCCCAGCGGGGGTCGGGTTCCGTCGCCTCGTAACTTGTGCTAGGCACCGGGGCACTGGTGGACTGGGCTGGGGCTTTGCGCCGGTTCTGTTGCCGCTGGCTGTTGCGGTTGGGGGCATCCCGCCGGGGGGTGGGGCGTTCCACCGGGGTCGTGGCTTTCACGGGTTTGGCGACGGGTTCGCTGACCGCTGGGGCTTCCGGTTCTGGGGTGTCCTTGGTGCGGGGCAGGGCTTTTTCCACCTTCAGGGCTTGCTCCCGAAAGGTCTGCCCGTTGAACCGGCTCACCAGGCTGTCCGCCTCCGCTTCCGTTTTCACCGTGATAAAGCCGAAACCCCGGCATTTATTGGTCTTGCGGTTGGTGATCAGCTTCAGGGATTGAATCTCCTGCGCCTCCCGGAACAGGGCATCCAATTCCTGTTTGTCCACATCTTCGGGCAAATTACCCACATAAATCCGCACAGTCATAGAACACCTCCTAAATTGGGTACACAGTGGGGAAACCTAAGCACATTTGGGGACATGGTAAATGGTTCACTGATAGGCAGGATTAGGCAAACAAAATTGTGACAAATCCTCGCAATCCGACGGTGCATTACCCTAAAAAAGACCAGCACCTTTATTAGGTTATCATACCCCACGGGTGATGGACACAATGATCCCCAGCCCCTAATAGCCTGTTGCCCGTGCATCCACAACCCATTGGCACGGCACCCGGGTGACCCCGGTACGGAAAGTTCCCTGGGGGTCAAGTTCCAGCCAGCGGAAGCCAGGAAAGGCGGTATCCAAGGTAAATGCCTGGGCTTGGGGGGCAAATTGAATACAGGTGGACGGGCTACTCAAATAGGTCACCCCCCGCCGTTGCCACCGGCGTTCCTGATGGACGTGTCCACACAGTACCAGTTTGACCTGGGGATGGGCATCGCAAATGTGCCAAAACTGCTCCGGGTTCGTCAACCGGCTGTCATCCAACCAGGGGGAACCCACCGGGAATAGGGGATGGTGCAGGGCGATCAGGGTCGGTTCCGAGGACTGGTGCAACGCCTCTTCCAGGTATGCCAGTTCCCCTGCCGTCAGGGTGCCGCCCACTGCCCCTGGTACTGGGGAATGGAGCAGGATAAACCG
The DNA here is from genome assembly GCF_022984075.1 of Synechococcus sp. C9. NCBI lineage: Bacteria > Bacillati > Cyanobacteriota > Cyanophyceae > Synechococcales > Synechococcaceae > Synechococcus > Synechococcus sp. C9. The sequence continues at coordinate 1,417,472 of NZ_JALAAD010000001.1, forward strand.
CCAGCCCCCCTGGACAAATGTTTTTTCCGGGCGCAACCCCCCCGCCGTTAATTGCTGGGTTAGGGGTGCCATGTGGTCGTGATTGCCCCCGATCCAGTAAATCGGGCAGGTCAAGGGGCGCAGTAAATCCACCAAGTTTTGGTAGGAGGCGGGGGTTTCATCCTGGGATAAATCCCCCGTCAAGAGCAGTACATCCGGTTGAAAAAACTGTACGTGCTCCAAAACTTTGACTAAGGTTACCCACGTCGGGCACCCCAGCAACACCTGATGCGGGTCGGCAAACAGGTGGGTATCGGTGATCTGGACGACCCGCAGGGGTTGGTACACGACCTAAACGTTAGTCATCGTAAACCCGGCATTCGACGGCATCCGGGTTGGCATCACAGTATTGCTCCAGGGAGCTTTTGGGTTTTGCCATTTCCCTTTGGTGGGCGGCTTCCGCTTGCAGTTCCTCCACCGTGTCCCAAGCCACGGCACATTCGGGGTCAGCCTCTCCCTTTTGGTCGCAGATGGCACGGGCGACCTCCCGTTCGGCTTGGATTTGGGCGTGTATATCGCTCATAAAATTACCAATCTCACTAGAGTACCAATTACATCTGTATCCCAGATACGTCCGTAATACTGTTTTCATTGTACTTTTTTTCAGAATTCCCCGTCAGTTGTTGGGCAAGAACGGTTAATTGTTGCAAACCGATGCGTGCCCCCTGAATTAACGCCAGTGCCGCTTGGGGTTGCTTCAACATCGCCCAAGCCAAGGGTAGGGGGTGCAATGCCCCGGTCGCCTCATCCACTGCCGCCCCCAGATCGGGCAAAACCTGGTGCATCCCATCGCTGACCACCCGCACCATGCCCAACCGGGGGAGGTATGCCAACAGGGGGTAGCCCTCCATTTCCACCACCGCCGTGTCGAAGGTTTGCCCCAAGGTTTGCTTTTCCTGGGGCTGGGTGACGATCTGGGGCACGGTCACGCCCCGCACCACCGGCAACCCCAACCGCTGGGTCAACCATTGGGTCATTTCCGGGTCGTAGGGACGGGTCGCCCCGCTCACCGCATCGGTACAACTCTGGCAAATGACCCCATCGCCCACCCGCCATTTAGGTTGCGATCCCCCAGCCAAACCCAAAAGTACGGCACCTTTGCCCGCTAATTCCCCCTGATGTACCGCCCACCATTGGGGCAACCCCCGACCGCCCAAGGGCATCGCCAGCACCCGCCAAGCCGGGTCAGCCCCTCGCCGCACCGCCCGATATTCCGCCCCTTGGGGTGCCAACAGGGTCAGGCGGGGGAGACTTGGGTTTGTTTCTGGGGCAACCATTGCAGCACCCGCAGGAGGGTTTGAGACAGGCGCGGGAGTAGCCGGGGTTGGAGCAATGCCGGGTCAAAGGCGCGCATCCGGTAGGCATTTTCCGCCACGCAGGTCGCCAAAAAGCTCCGCAGGGTCAAATCCGGGGCAAACACCAACGCCCCCGCCGCCGTAAAGCCACTCCCCGTGGTCGCCGCCCCCTGAAAGGAACCCACCAGATGGCTCAGGGCTTTGCCGTAGTTCCACAGGGTATTTACCGCCCGGTAGGGAGCCACCCCCCAACCCCGACGACTTTGTTCGTAAGCCAGCCAATTCACAAAAAACACGATATGGCGGGCTTCTTCCTCAATAATCGGGTCAAACAAAGTAAACAGCACCTCCGGAAAAAACCCCGACCGCTGGGCAATGCGGAAAAACCCGAAGGCAAAAAACGAATCCAAACATTCGCTAAACCCAAAATCCACAAACGCCTGGCGCAAGTTCCGGGGCGGGGTATAGTCCGGGTCAAGGTTCACGGGAATCTCATACCGTTGCACCAAACAAGTCAGCAACCGCCCATGTCGGGCTTCCTCCTCCCCTTGCAGTGCCACCGCTTGGCGGATCAGGGGGTCGTCAATTTCCTCAGCAAACGCCCGTGCCATGATCCCCGCCCGTTTTTCCGTCGCCAACGCCTCCTGCCAAAAGGGAATCCCCCGCAAAAAATCCAGGGTTTTCCCGTCCAACTCCGGCCAAGGGAAGGTGTCCGGGTCATAGTTTTGATGCGTTTCTAATAAACTGCGACAGAACAAATCCCGATGGGCAGGACTTCCCAAGCGCATGGCGTTCCCTCCCGGCACACAACAAGACCGTTCCCACCTTACCAAATCCCACCGGTGAAAGAAACTCCCCCAGAGCCTCTGCCGGGTGTGGTAAAGTCGTACCGATGTCAGGGGATAGGCCCATGTCCGTGATTCAACACCTGCAACAGCAACTGCGCCGGGGCGAAACCACCAGTGTGGCGTTGGTGGAGCAGTACCTGGAACGGATTCGCCAGCGGGAACCCCAGGTGCGGGGCTATCTCACGGTGACGGCAGAACAGGCGCTCGCCCAAGCCCAAGCCCTGGATGCCCGGCGTGCCCAGGGGGAAGACCTGGGATGGTTGATGGGAATTCCCATTGCCCTGAAGGATAATCTTTGCACCCAAGGCATTCCCACCACCTGTGCCTCCCGAATCCTAGAGAATTATCAGCCTCCCTACAATGCTACGGTGGTCGAGCGGTTGACCCAAGCGGGGGCGGTGGTGCTGGGCAAAACCAACCTGGATGAATTTGCGATGGGCAGTTCCACCGAACATTCCGCCTACCAAATCACCACCAATCCCTGGGATACGAGCCGGGTGCCGGGGGGTTCCTCCGGGGGGTCGGGGGCGGTGGTGGCGGCGCAGGAATGTGTGGCGGCTTTGGGGTCGGACACGGGCGGCTCGATTCGGCTCCCGGCTTCCTTTTGCGGGGTGGTGGGGTTGAAACCTACCTATGGGCGGGTGTCCCGCTACGGTTTGGTCGCCTATGCCTCGTCCCTCGACCAGATTGGCCCTTTGGGAACCACGGTGGCAGATGTGGCGATTATGTTAGGCAGAATTGCAGGGCATGACCCCAAAGACAGCACCAGCATTGATACGCCCGTACCGGATTATTTAGAAGCGTTGGGGCACCTACCGGCGACCCAACCCTTGGCGGGGCTGAATTTGGGGGTGATCCAGGAAACCTTGGGGGAGGGCTTGGACCCGGAGGTGGCACAGGCGTTTGACCAGGCGGTACAGCAATTGGAACAACTGGGTGCCAAAGTGATTCCCATCTCCTGTCCCACCTTTGCCACGGGCTTGGCGGCGTATTACATCCTGGCACCGGCGGAGGCTTCGGCGAATCTGGCTCGGTACGACGGGGTGCGCTACGGACTGCGGGTGGCGGCGGATGATCTGATAACCATGTACGGCAGAACCCGGGGGCAGGGCTTTGGTCGGGAGGTGAAACGGCGCATCATGCTGGGCACCTACACGCTTTCCCAGGGGTACTACGATGCCTACTACCTGCAAGCCCAGAAGGTACGGACGTTGATCCGGCGGGATTTTGACCAGGCGTTTACCCAGGTGCAGGCGTTGTTGTCTCCCACAGCCCCCGTGCCCGCCTTTGCCATCGGTAGCAAGGACAACGACCCTTTGAGTATGTATCTCACGGACTTGATGACCATTCCCGTGAATTTGGCGGGTCTGCCTGCCCTGAGTGTGCCCTGCGGGTTCACCGCCACCGGTTTGCCTATCGGGTTACAGGTGATTGGCTCGGTGTTGCAGGAGTCGTTAATTTTGCAAATTGCCCATGCCTACGAACAAAGTACCCCCTGGCATGAGCAGGTGCCCCCCTTGGTACGGGATGGACATGGATAAGGGTTGGTCGCTGGCGTTGGTGGGCGGCGTGGTGGGGGGGCTGGTCGCCCTGGGGGTGGCGGGTTTACTCCTGTGGCAGGGACGGCAAACCCCGGTGGAGCAAAGGGCAAACGTAAATACACCGGCATCACCTCAGGTAACTCGGCAACCCGCTGGGGCTGGGGGGGCACGGGTGGCGACCCCAACGGCGGTGAATCCCAACCAAGAGCAGGAAGCTATTGCCCTGATCAAAAGTTTGTACCAAGCCCTCTCGGAAAAAGATTGGAATCAAGCCCGACTCGCCTACACACCGGCGATGCAAAACCAATTTGACCCCGCTTTTTTCGCCCAATTTGTGCGGGTAACGGTGCAGGATTTGCGGGTGAGCCAAAGTAGTTCCGGGCAGTGGCAATTGGTAGGAAAAAACACCTATTTCTATCCCAACGGGGACACCCAGGAAGAGGAACGCAGTTACACTGTTATTTGGCAAAATGGGCAACCGTTGATCAGTGATTCCCAATTTTTGCGGGTCACAAAACCCCGTTAAATATAGCCATCCAACTCGATTAACGAACAGAAATTTTCCAGAACCAAGTACGGGGGCGGTACCCCTGCGACCCATTTTTAGAAATGCCCTTAATTCATTCATTTCCCGATCAAGGTAACCTACGCATTGAATATCTCAATGACTCCTCAGTACCCAATTACTCAAGGGCACCTCTATGTTATTGGCATGACCATCAGGTTATCGCCCTGGAATACCCATACTCTACAAGTACTATCAAGAGCCAAAATTGGGTGCCGTGTCCCTGCGACCCCGATTCTCAACGCTAAAGTCAGTTAGGATTACTATCATAAAGTCCCCCAGTCAACAGATTTTTCCCCAGGAGCCAGAAATGCGTACCATCTGGATTGTCCGTCATATGCACCGGCAAGATACGGGCAACCCCCACTGGCGCACCCAGGCGACCTACCCGGACGACCCCGACCTGTCCCCCCAAGGGCACGCCCAAGCCCAACGGTTGGGGCAATTTTTTGCCGATCACCCCCTCGACCACATCTTTTCTTCCCCCTTTTTGCGGGCGATCAGCACCGCCTGGCCCGTCGCCCAACGACAGCAATTACCCATCAAACTCGAAGACGGCCTGGGAGAATTTCTCAACATTGAAGCCTTTCCCACTCCCCCGCAACGCCACGACCGCACCACCATCGCCCAGCGCTTTCCCCTGATTGACCCGGACTACCAATCCCGTTTGACCCCAACATTTCCTGAAGAGGATTTAGCGGCCATCGCCCGAGCGAGCCAAGTGGCGGCCCAATTGGTTCAGGAATTTCCAGGCAATCTATTGATGGTTGGACATGGGGCTTCTGTGTGGGGGGCAACCTGGGGTATCTTACCCGACCACCCGGAAATTCAGTGTGACCTGGGAGCAATCATTGAAATCCGCCAAACCCCGACCGGCTGGGAGTTACTGCGTGCCGGGGATACAAGTTATCTCAGAAATTAGGAAAAAATTAAAATTAACAAAAGAGTACCTCTATCAATTCAAAATTAGCGGTCGCAGCGCCCTTGGTTCTGGGTACTATGGGTATTCCCACGATGCGATTTTTAGTTGGTTCAAACTAACAGAGGTTCCCCAAAAAGTACCTCTATCAATTCAAAATTAGCGGTCGCAGCGCCCTTGGTTCTGGGTACTATGGGTATTCCCACGATGCGATTTTTAGTTGGTTCAAATCAATAAAAGTGCCCCAAAAACCAGGCGGTAAACACCGGATTAAGTGGAGAATGTCGGCACAAAACAAATAGGGGCAGTGCATCCACCACCCCTCAAATGAATGTTCATAAAGTCTCGGCAAAAGCTAGCTCAGGGCACTGGGACCGTGGTCGTAGTCAATCCGAAACGTGGGTTGCACTTTCCCCTGGATATGGCCGAAATAGCCATGCAGTTGGCTAATGCCCGCTTCCGCCGCCGCCCGACCCAACATCGCTTGTTGCCGATTCCGAATCTGGGCTGTCCGTTGCATCATCAGTAACCGGGCTTGTTGTTGCGTGTCCATGATCTCAACCCTCCTTATGACTTGGTGTGGTAGCCGCCAACCCAGGTATGCTGGGCAAACAATCTAACCTTTCTGTATCTAATGATACAGATTTTTTTGGGCGATTGTCTATAGGTTGCTTCAAAAACTGTCACAAATTGCCGATCGGGGCGGGCAGTGACGGGTTTCCCCACTCCAAGCGGCGGTCTGGGAGGGATAAGGTGGAAGAAAGGACGCTTAACACGGGTTATTAGCTATGAGTTTTTTTGAGTCGGAGATTGTCCAGTCTGAAGCCAAGCAAATTTTTAGCGACTATCAGAACCTGATCCAACTGGGGAGCCGCTACGGCAAGTTTGACCGGGAGGGAAAGCGGCTGTACATCGAACAGATGGAAACCCTGCTGGAGCGGTACCGGATATTTATGAAGCGGGTGGAGTTGTCGGAGGATTTTGTCGCCCAGATGACGATGAAGCAGTTGGAGACCTTTCTGGGGCAATTTGGTCTCACCCCCCATCAGATGTTTGACCAAATGGAGCAAACCCTGGAGCGGATGAAGCGAGAGCTTGAGTCATAGGGTCATCATTGGGGTGATGGGACCGGGGGAGGGTGCCGACCCGGAAACCTGCGCTATTGCCTACGATTTGGGGGCACAGATTGCCCAGGCGGGTTGGGTTGTTTTAACCGGCGGGCGCAATGTGGGGGTGATGCGTTCTGCAACCCTGGGGGCAAAACAGGCGGGCGGCTTGACAGTAGGTATATTGCCGGAGGACACGGCGGTGGGGACAGTGCCGGAACTGGATGTGGTGATTCCCACCGGGTTGGGGCAGGCTCGCAATGTGGTCAATGTCCTCGCCAGTCAGGTGGTGGTTGGCTGTGGTTGGGGCGCAGGGACAACGGCGGAGTTGGCGCTGGCGGTGAAATTTCACAAGCCGGTGATTGTGATCCAGATGCCCCCGGTGGCTGAGGACTTTTTCCGGCAGTTATCCCCCCAAGTGCGGGTGGCACACACGGTTACGGAGGCGATGGCGTATATTCGTGATGCTCTCAAAAGTTAGGTAAGATGACAGCGATCCCCATACCTGGGACTTTACCCTCTCTGTAGGAATCACAATTGCGAGGAAATCATTGGATACATGACAAAATCAAGGGTCGTAGGGTACTGCCCCGCCCTGGTTTTGGGAGCCTGGCTATCCCTAAGCAGATGCTCGTCAATCCTCACTGAGTTTAGAAGTAGGGGTCGCAGGGGCACTGTTCCCGTACTTGGTTTTGTAGAATTTCTGTTGGCTCATCGGGTAGGATTGCTATAGGTAAGAAAGTTAGGTCAAAAATTCACCTGTTTCGCAAACACGATAAAATAGGATGACATAAAAAAACACGATCAGGCGTAACCGATGACTCAAGTCCCTCAACCCAGCAAAACCCCCCAATTGGATGAGCCAAAATTGGGTTTTAATCTCTACAGCGAACGCCTCAACGGACGAGCCGCTATGGTGGGCTTTGTGGTGGCAATTGTCATTGAATTGGTCACCGGCAAAGGGGTACTGACCTGGTTGGGCTTGATCCATTAGGCTAAGATTGAGAGACACTCTTTATCCTGGGCGTGTCCATGTCCCTCTCCCGGCGCATCCGTTCCTACTACAGTCGTTACCCGGTGGTCAGCGTGGTGGTCACGGCGGGGGTGATTGATATGGTCATTGGCGGTACAACCCCGGCTTGGTCGCTGTTTTGGCTGGGATTCATTGCCGCCACGGGTACCCTGGGCTGGCGGTGGTTGGCTTCCCGGCGGGACATTCCCCCGATGCCCGAACCGCCCCGGCGTTATTTGACCAGTGAATCCAGCGCCAGTTCCCTGCCCATGTTGCGGATAGACCGTCGCCAAAACCCATGACCGAAGTTCAGCCCATCGTGGCGGAAATCCAGCAGGCGGTACAAAAACGGCGGAATTTTGCCATCATCTCCCACCCGGATGCGGGGAAAACCACCCTCACGGAAAAACTCCTGCTCTACGGGGGGGCGATTCAAGAGGCAGGGGCAGTGCGGGCACGCCGGAACCAACGCCATGCCACCTCGGATTGGATGGAATTGGAAAAACAACGGGGGATTTCGATTACCTCGACCGTATTACTATTTGAGTATGATGGCTTTACAATCAATTTACTCGATACACCGGGTCACCAGGATTTTAGCGAGGATACCTATCGCACCCTGGCGGCGGCGGACAATGCGGTGATGTTGATTGATGTGGCGAAGGGGTTGGAACCCCAGACCCGCAAGTTGTTTGAGGTGTGCCGTCTGCGGCGGTTGCCGATTTTTACGTTTGTGAATAAGTTAGACCGTCCGGGGCGACCAGCTCTGGAACTTTTGGATGAAATTGAGCAGGAATTGGGGTTAACGCCCTGTGCGATCAATTGGCCGATTGGCATGGGGGATCAATTTCAGGGGGTTTATGACCGGCAGGCGCATCAAATTCATCTGTTTCAGCGGGGGGAACGGGGGCGAAAATCCGCAGGCGAATTAGTGATTGACCAGGGCGATCCCCAGGTGGAACAATACCTGGATCAATATCTTTATCATCAACTTAAGGATGATTTGGAATTGCTGGATGGGGTAGCACCCGCTTTTGATATTTCTGCCTTACAGCGGGGGGAAATGACCCCGGTTTTTTTTGGCAGTGCCATGACCAATTTTGGGGTGGAATTATTCCTGCGTTATTTCCTCAAATTTGCCGCTCCACCGGGGGGGCATACCAGCACCCAAGGGGTGATTCCGCCCGATTACCCGGAGTTCAGTGGATTTGTCTTTAAGTTGCAGGCGAATATGGACCCCAAACATCGGGATCGGGTGGCGTTTATTCGGGTGTGTTCGGGGAAATTTGTCAAAGATATGACGGTACAGCATCCCAGGACGGGGAAAACCATCCGTTTAAGCCGCCCCCAAAAACTGTTTGCCCAGGAGCGGGAATCCCTAGAGGTTGCCTATCCGGGGGATGTGATTGGGTTAAATAATCCGGGGGTGTTTGCCATTGGGGATACGGTTTCCACCGGGGGTAAATTTCGGTTTCCGGGGATTCCTAGCTTTTCACCCGAGCTATTTGCCTACCTAAAAAATCCCAATCCCGCTAAGTCGAAATCTTTTCAAAAAGGGGTGACAGAATTAACGGAAGAAGGGGCGGTACAAATTCTTTATTCTACGGATGAAAGTCGCCGTGACCCGATTGTTGCCGCCGTGGGACAATTGCAGTTTGAAGTGGTGCAATTTCGCCTGCAAAACGAGTATGGGGTGGAAACGATTTTGGAACCATTGCCTTACAGTTTGGCTCGCTGGGTGGTGGGGGGTTGGTCAGCGTTGGAACGGGTGGGACGATTGTTTAATACGGTGGTGGTCAAAGATGGGCAGGAGCGTCCGGTTTTATTATTCAAAAATACGTGGAATTTGCAACAGGTGCAGGAAGACCATCCCGATTTGGAACTGAGTCCCGTATCGCCTTTGGATTAGTTTATTTTTAGGGCATTTCTAAACATGGGTCGCAGGGGTGTAGCCCCCGTCTGTGGTTCTCAATAATATCTCAATAATATGGGTATCTCAGCGAAATAATTTTCCAACGGTGACAATAAATAGAGGTGCCCTGAAATGAATCCCTGGTTTTCCAGGTCAATTTAGGCTACACTCTCACCCAGTACTGTGTTCCAGGGGATGACCATGCCGATTGTGGCGACTGTGCCGGTGTCAGCCGATCCGACGGCGGTTTTGATCGCTGTCCTGTTGAGTTTGGCGGTCATTTACCTGGCGAGTCGGTTGGGGGGGGGACTTTGCGCCCGGTTTGATTTGCCGCCGGTGTTGGGGGAATTGTTGGCGGGTGCGGTGGTGGGAGTTTCCATTTTGCATCTGCTGGTGTTTCCTGAAGGAGGGGCGACGGCGCAGGATTCCCTACTCATGCAGGCAGTACAGCCTTTTTTGCACCTGTCCCCGGCGGTGTGGGAGGCCACCTTTGATGCCGAGGGGGAAGTGGTGTCGGTGCTGTCCGAGTTGGGGGTGATTATTCTCCTATTTGAGATTGGTTTGGAATCGAATCTCCAGGAACTCCTGCGGGTGGGGGCGCAGGCGGCGATTGTGGCGGTGATCGGGGTGACGGTGCCCTTTGTGGCGGGAACCCTGGGGTTGATTTATCTATTCCATGTGCCGACGATTGCGGCTATTTTTGCGGGGGCGGCTCTGACGGCGACCAGTATTGGCATCACGGCGAAGGTATTGGCGGAACTGCAACAGTTAAGTTCCTCGGAAGGGCAGGTGATCCTGGGGGCGGCGGTTTTGGATGACATTTTGGGGATTATTATCCTGGCGGTGGTGGCGAGTTTGGTGAAAACCGGGGAAGTGGAACTCAGCCGGGTGGGGTATTTGATTGTGGGTGCCGCCGTTTTTTTGGTGGGTTCGGTGCTGGTGGGGCGATTGCTCAGCCCTTGGTTTGTGGCGCTGGTGAATAATCTGAAAACCCGGGGCAGTTTGCTGATTTTGTCCCTCATCCTCATGCTGATCCTGGCGGTGATTGGGGCGGCGATCCAGTTGGAGGCGATTTTGGGGGCGTTTACGGCGGGGTTGATTCTTTCGGAAACGGATAAACAGCAGGAATTGGAAGAACAGGTGATCCCGTTGGCGGATTTTTTTGTGCCAATTTTCTTTGTTTGTGTTGGGGCAAAAACGGATTTCAGTGTGTTCAACCCGGCGATCCCGGCGAATCGGGAGGGGCTGGTGCTGGCGGGGTTTTTGGTGGCGGTGGCGATTGTCGGTAAGGTGGCGAGTGGGTTGGGGGTGGGTTGGGGCGGTGAAAAGCTCAACCGGTTGGCGGTCGGGGTGGGGATGATCCCCCGGGGGGAAGTGGGGCTGGTGTTTGCGGCGGCAGGTTCCAGCAGTGGTGCCCTGAGTGAAGCCCTGGATGCGGGGATTGTGGTAATGGTGATTTTAACCACCTTCCTGGCACCCCCCCTCCTGCGGTTTGTGTTTCCCAGCCGCAGTGCCACCCCTGTCGCAACCCCGGAACCCCATGTTTAACGCCACCGAGTCCCACCGTTCCGAGTACGACCGCCTGAAACTCTGGTTGGTGCGGGTGACGCTTCTGTTGAGTTGGGGCACGTTTGCCCTCTGTTGGTGGGTGTACGGACTGAATGTGGCGGTGAGCTACCTGTTGGGGGCGATGGTCGGGCTGATTTACCTGCGGTTGTTGGCACGCAGTGTGGGGAATTTGGGTGTGGCTGGACGCACTCCCTTTGTTTCTTCCCGGCTGTTGTTGGTGGTGGCGTTATTTATCCTGGTGGTGCGCTGGCCGAGCTTGCAACTCCTGCCCGCCATCCTGGGTTTTTTGACCTACAAGCTAACCATTTTGCTGTACACCATCCAGACGACCCTAGGGGGGGGACAACAGCAGAGTGGGGGAAGTCCCATTCAGCACCAACCCCCGCAACCAGCGGCTGATCAACCGCTCACTCCAGCGGCGGGCAACGTACTGGGCGAATTGGCCCGTCTCCGGGCGGAACACCATCTGGGAGACGAGGGGTAAAAACCGGCGGGGTTCAAATCCCGGCACGCCCTGCAAAATCCCCCACAGGGAACGCAAATGCTCCCAACTAGCGGGTACGGTGGCGGTGGGGTGATGCCCATTGGGCAGGAATTGTTGCCAAACATTTTGTCCCCATTGGTCTAACCCCAAGACTAATTCTTCCGCCAATTTTTCCCGGATAAAACTGCCCCGCTCGGAAAAGAGAAAATCCCCCACCTGCACCATCACTTTTTCCAGGTCAAAATCCTCACTCTGGGCGGCATTTTTGATCAGATTTTCCAGGCGATTCCAGCGGAAGGTGCCGTCTTTGAAAAGTAAATCCTTGAGGGATTGACGCAATTCCGGGGCCGGGTCGGTGAGCAATCGTTTGGCCACGTAGGGATAGGCTAAATTTAATACCTTAAACTGGGGGTCAATGGTAATCGCAATCCCCTCCAAAGTCACCAAGGAACGAATGATTAACGCATAGTAAGCAGGCACTTGAAAAGGATATTCATACATCATTTTCGAGAGCTTGTCGGTGATATTTTTAATATTCAATTGGGATACACTGGCGGACAAGGCTCCCGCTGGCCCTAAAATTTCCGTAAATACCTGATTCAAGGCGGGTTTAATCGGAGTTAAATCCGTGTCCGGGGTGAGAAATCCCAACTCCACATAGTCCTGCGCCAGGGCTTCGTAATCCCGGTTGACCATGTGAACAATAGCGGTAATTAACCCGTACCTCTGCTGGGGATTGACATAGCTCATCATGCCAAAATCCAGATAGGCTAACTGGCCGCTGGGCATGGCTAACAGATTGCCCGGGTGGGGGTCAGCGTGGAAAAACCCGTGTTCTAACAACTGCCGGAGCGAACATTGCACCCCAATGCCGACCATCTGTTTGGTATCCAAACCCGCCTGCGCCATTTTCTCCACATCCGTCAGTTTGATCCCCGTGATCCACTCCATCGTCAGCACCCGGCGCCCGGTGAAATTCCAGTAGATTTTCGGGATATAAATATCAGGAATGTGCCCGTACAATTGGGCAAACTTTTCGGCGTTTAACCCCTCCTGGGTGTAGTCCATTTCCTCGTACAACCGGGTGGCAAATTCATCCAAAATGGCCACCAAATCACTGCGAATCCGCTTGAACCGCCCTTTTACCCAAGCCATCAAATGCCGCAGGATATAGATGTCTAAACTAATTTGCTCCACCAACCCGGGGCGTTGCACCTTCACCGCCACCCATTCCCCGCTGTGCAGTTGTCCCTTATAGACCTGCCCCAGGGACGCCGCCGCCACCGGCTGGGGGGACAATTCCGCAAAAATCTGTGCCGGGGGTCGCCCCAATTCCTCCTCGATAAACTGGTAGGCTACCGCATTCGGGAAAGCGGGCAGTTGGTCCTGCAAAAGCGTTAATTCCTCCAGATAGGTCGGTGGCACCAAATCGGGACGGGTGGACAGGGCTTGCCCAATTTTGATCGCCGCTGGCCCCAAATCCGTGAGCAGTTGGCGAAATTCCCGGGCCCGGCGGGCTTCATTCACCGCCAAACGCCCCGTCAATCGGTCGGTGACCAACCCCAGCACAAACAGCACCAGGGGCCAAAGAATTGCCAGGGCACGCCGCCACACCCGCCCTGACTGGACATCATACATCCGGGCAATCGCCTGAGGGTCGTACTGTCCCGCCCCGACCACCGTCCCCGGTAACCATGCAGTTTCCATCCCTTACTCCCGAATTTGTAACGGATTGTAACAATCATAGCCTGTGGCAAGCCAGAATCGGCGGGATTGCCTTCTAACGGTACAATAAAACCCGTTACCCCGAAGCAGGTGCTATGATTTCCAGCAACGATTTTCGACCCGGTGTCACCATTGAACTCGACGGCAGTATCTGGCGGGTGGTGGAGTTTTTACACGTCAAACCCGGGAAGGGGTCAGCCTTTGTGCGTACCAAACTCAAAAATGTGCAAACGGGAGCGTCCCTCGAACGTACCTTCCGGGCGGGGGAAATGGTGCCCCAGGCGATTTTGGAAAAACGCACCATGCAACACACCTACAAAGAGGGTGACCAGTACATTTTCATGGATATGGAAACCTACGAAGAACGCCGGTGTTCGCCAAAGGAAGTGGGGGACCGGGCGAAATATTTGAAAGAAGAAATGGAAGTCAGCATCGTCACCTGGAATGACCAAATCCTGGAAATTGAACTGCCCAATACGGTGGTGTTGACCGTCATTGAAACTGACCCCGGCGTGCGGGGGGATACGGCGACCGGCGGCACCAAACCCGCCATCCTGGAAACCGGTGCCCAAATTCAAGTCCCCCTATTCATCAACACCGGCGAACGCATCCGGGTGGATACCCGCACCGATAGCTATTTGGGACGGGAATAGCGGTGGAATTAACCTTCCAACAACTCCAGGAATTGCTCCTGGTGCTCCAGCAGACGAGCATTACTACGTTTCACTTAAAAAGTGATGCTTTTGAACTGACATTAGAGCAAGGGCAAACGGGGGTCATATCAGCGGTCAGCCCGTCTGTAACCCCGGTGGTTGCCCTCGGCGAAAGACCCACCCCAGAAGCCAAGGAAACCAAAAAAGGCATCGAAGTCACCTCCATGATGGTGGGCACCTTTTATGCGGCACCGGCACCGGGCGAACCCCCCTTTGTGCAGGTAGGGGACCGGGTACAGGCAGGACAAACCCTGGGCATTGTGGAAGCGATGAAAACCATGAACGAAATCGAGGCACCCGCCAGCGGGGAAATCATCGAAATTGGGGTGGAAAATGGTCAACCCATCGAGTTTGGGCAGGTGTTGATGCGTCTGCGCCCGGAGTAGCCCCCCAACACACGGCTCCCAGGTAGTCCTGCCCGATGCGAAAATGCCTCAGATGGGCAAGCCACCCCCCCGGTGGGGCAATGCGGTGCTGGTGCAGGGTGTGCAGGTTGGCGAATTCCCCCAACATCCCCGTTAGACCCGTTCCCAAGGCTTTGCTGTAGGCTTCCTTAGCGACCCACAGTTGCAAAAAATACCGTTCCCGTGCCTGGGGCGTGAGGGTTTGCCAGTGGGTTTGTTCCCCAGGACTGCCATAGCGTTGGATCAGGCGATCAGGGCATTGCAACGGGCGCATCTGCTCCACATCTACCCCCACCGAGTAACCATCACCCAGGGCAAATACCAGGGCAGAACCACTGTGGCTTACGTTAAATTGCAAAGCATAATTCGCCAGATATGGCTTACCCCAGGGATTAGTTTTGAACTGAAGTTTTGTGGGTTTAATTCCTAAAAAATGGCTTAATAATACCCGCAATAATCCCCGGCTTAAAATCAATCGCTCTTGGGTTTTGGGCTGGGATAAACGATTAATTATCCCCCAATCCTCAGGGGTTAACGCTTTACTCAATTCTTGAATAAATGCACAAGTTAAATTCCCCGTTTCCACCCGGTATAAATTAATTTCAGAGTCGTTGATGGGAATGGGAATAAAATTAGAAATTATATCGCCATCCATGCAAGAGATCACTGATTCATCTTTTCTAAAACCGCCACCGAAGAAGGAGACGAGCGGGACAGGTAATTAAAAATCCAGAATTTAATCGCCGAATCCAAAATCACCGGCACGGTAGCAATAAACGCATAAATTGCCGAGCGATTGGGGGTAAAGCCAAAATGTTCCGACAAGGTTTCTAGTAGCACCTCCCACCCTTCCGCCGAGTGAAACCCCACAAACAAATCCGTTACTAAAATAAAAATAAATACCTTCGTGGGGTCATTCAAACCCCGAAAAAACCGGTCAACAAATCCCCATAAAACTGGGAACTGATTCTTACCGAATTGAGTTACGATCATAAAAGCGATAAACCCACTTATATCGGCACACAAGTTGGCTAAACCATCCACCGCCCGATAGGCATTTTTCTTGAAAATTTCCAGAGCTTTTTCTTGCAATGCCTCCTCCCGTTTTGTAGAAAACTCTGGGTTGAGACCAATCAAGTGGGTAAATTCCATCGCTTCTTTATAACGCACAAACTCATCAATCGCTTCTTGACGAATCTCATCCCGCAAAAAGGGACGGGCACGCTCAGGATTCACACTGATGAAACGGTCTAACACTGGCGTGAAAATAATATGTTTCGTGAGAATTTGGGTGAGCAGTGGCACGGTGAATAAAATTACCAGAAATCGGATCGCTGTTTTGCCCTGTTGTCGAAACAAACGGATTTCTTGAACAACCTGTTCTTCATAACCTGGTCGTAATTCCCGGCCAATTTCTTTCACGGTGGCGATGAATGAGCCATCTGCTTGGTTCGCCCGCCGGGATGGAGTGGCTTTGTTGGCGGGTACCTCCTCAGTGACATCATCAAAAAGTATGCTTTTCCTTGATTTTTTGGGGGTTTCCTGCTGACGATAGCGCGCAACGACTTTTTCAATGAACGATAATTTCTGTAAAACTTCCTGCTCCGCTTCCCAGGGTAAGCCCTCGTAGTCTGCCAAAAAATTAAAGGTGTGAAATTGCATCATATTTATCCGAATAGTGAGGAGTTGCCGGTCTAAAATTCCCTGGATATAACGGGCTTGGGCTGGGTCAGCCGGGAGGGAGCGATGCAGGGGATGACCGTACCGTTCTTCTAAAGTTTTGAGACGCTGGGCGGCACGGTAGGCTCGTTTCAGGCTTTGGCACGCCCGGTCAATTAACCAACCCTGCCAGCCAGTCGCACCCCTTCTGGAGTAATCAGCCATTGCTTAGAAAATTCACGTTGCCGCTATTTTAGCTCACTGCCCCAAAAACCCGTTAGTCCTGCGCCCATTTGCCGTGAAAACCAAAGGGAACAATTGCAGGTAAGCGCAGTTGGCAACAGGGACCATCGGTGAATTGTGCCGCCGGAAATATCCATAATTCGCTCTGTTCTTGATGACTATTAAAAATTAAATTGAGCAAATAATCCCCCTCGGAAACATACACCGGTTCCATACAGTAATACCCCACCCCACAATCAAATTCTTGCCAGGTTTGGGTCTGTTGGTCGTAGCAACCCATGACACTATCAATTTCCTTAACTACATTGGCTCCCGCCCGCTTCATCGAACAGTAGGTATAACGCCAGGATTGCCCCACGTGGGTATCAGGAACTACCGGAAATTCGCAGTCCCGTTCCGTGAGTTGTGTTTCTCGCACCAAATGTCCTGTTTTTATATTCAATTCCATTTCCCACAAATGCCCTGGGGCTTCCGTGACGGGGTCACCAGTACTCACTTCCCGCAGGTATTCATTCGTAGCAAAATCCGCATAACGCACCAGTTGGCAACGGATTAAATTTGGGCTAATCTCACAGCCATTGGCAAAGTGCCATTGAAACCAGGCGGGTGCCTCAGCTTGTTGAACAATTTCCAAATTCTCCCGGTCAAAGATTAACAGTTTTGTACCTAAATCCGGTTGCCATTCCAGGGCTTCGCTGTAACTTTTTAAGTTAAACATCAGGGGTAAAATATTCAATCGTACCGGCGGAATCATAAATACCAAATACCGACCCGCCATCACAAAATCATGGATTAAGGGCAATCCCTCCAACGCCACATCCACCCGTTTTTTAATCACCCCATTGGGGGCACTGCGATAGAGATGTAAGGTGGCATGACGACCCAAACTCACGCCAAAATTATAAATTTCTCCCGTTTGCGGGTCCCGCTTGGGGTGGGCAGAATAGGGGGTGGTCGGGGTCAAATTCCCCAAGGTATCTAAACCCAAAGTCTGCAAAGATTGCCGGTCTAACTGGTGGGGTGCCCCTCCCTCCCACAGGGCGAGCAGTCGATCCGCCAAGGGCAAAATCGAGGTATTGGCGCAGTTTTTTACATTTTTACCAAACAGCCGCTCCCACAGAGGCCCCGGTGTGGTCATCCCGTAGTTGGGAAACAGATACCGCCCTGCCCGCTCTTCCGCCTGATAGCCTGCCGTTTGTACATAGCGCAGAAGTCCCTGGGCACTTCCGTCCTGAAAATGTACTGCTAAAATTGCCCCATCCCCATCAAACCAATGCCCGACCCGCTGATTGCCCCGTTGCAAACGCCCAGGTCCATTCCGGTAAAACGTACCCCGCAAACTCGCAGGGATGGCACCTGTCAGCACCGTCAACGGCTCCGAGCCAAATTCAACAGCGGTGGTGAAAATCGCTTTCTGCCAGGGGTAACTTGGGGCGACAACCATTGCTCGGGTATCCACACAACTGTCCCAGCTTAACAAAATCTTTACAGGTTCTTCTATCGCAATCCTTTGACTTGAGAAATTGCCGGGATACAGGGGAGGTACCTGTGGTGGGTTCGCTCAAGGATTTTACCAACCGTGATAGGGGGTAAAATTGCCCTATGATGGTTCTGCAATACAGCATCGTTCCGTATTCATTATCATTTAACCCTTTGATGAGCGATTGCCACCAAGAGCCAAAAAACCTCAAAATCTGCTTCCTCGGCGGTGCCCGTTATACCTATCCGTTGAGTGTTACCTATCAAAAAAAATTTACTTTACTCAAAAATTTAGGCGCATTATTTGTCATCGGATTTTCTGTAGATTGGCGACCCCGTTTTTTTCACCAGTCCGCTAATTTTTATCTGTTAGCGAATTTACCTATTCCCCTATTACGATATATTCAGTTTTATGCGATTGCTCCTATCATTTTACTCTGGTTGGTTATCCGCCATAAAATTCACATTGTTATTACCCAAAGTCCCTACGAAGCCCTAGCGGCAGTCTGGGTAAAAAATTTAGTTAAATGGTGGGGTTATTCCCTATCCTTAGTGGTAGAAAGTCATGGGGATTTTGAAAACTACTTATTTCTCCAACGGCGGGTTTTACTGGCGAATTTATACAAAAAACTTATGCAAAGTGTTGCCTATACTACCCTTAACCAAGCCGATGTTCTACGTTCGATTTCCCATGCGGTGCAAGCACAATTAAAACGATATGCCCCCGATACACCAATCGTCGAGTTTATGGCTTGGACAGATATAAGTTCCTTTTGGTCAGCGGGTTCCCAGGTGACAGCGAAACAATTAACCGTTGTGTATGTGGGGGTTTTAATTCCCCGCAAGGGATTAACCCATCTAATTACAGCGTTTGCTCAAGTGGTGGGTAGGGTGCCAGCAAGTGAATTACACATCATTGGTCGCCCGGAAAATCCCGATTATTTCCAATTCCTCAAACAGCAAGTTACAGAACAAGGGTTATCAGAAAAGGTGATTTTTTTACCGGAAATGCCGCAACAGGAACTCTGCTATAAAGTTGCCCAAAGTACGGTTTTAGTGCTTCCTTCCCTCTCAGAGGGTTTAGGACGGGTTTTGATTGAAGCGATGGCGGCAACTACCCCTGTAATTGGCACTACTGTTGGCGGTATCCCTGATATTATCCAAGACGGTCTAACGGGATTTTTGGTACCCCCTGGGGATGAAAATGCTCTAGCAGAAAAAATGATTTATTTGCTAGAAAATCCTGATGAAGTAGTGGCAATGGGTCAACGGGGACGGGAGTTTGTCCAAAGTTATTTCAGCCCAGAAATTTATTATGAGGGTTACCAAAAGATTTGCCAGTTATGTATGCAATCTCAATCGTAGATTAAATTTATGATGAATCTTTTAGTATTTAACTTGGCGACCGATGACCATGACCCGATTCTGGGGTTTACAACACTTTGGTTAAATAAACTGGCTGAAAAGGCATCAACGATTCATGTAATTACCATGCGTTCCGGGGCATTAAAATTGCGGGAGAATATCACGGTCTATTCCCTAGGCAAGGAATGGGGCTATAGTGAACCCCGGCGAGCGATACGTTTTTACAGATTTTTATATCACATTCTGCGTTCTCAATCCATTGATTTATGTTTTTCACACATGACCCCAATTTTTACCAATTTAGCCGCCCCTATCTTAAAAATTTTAGGCATTCCTATCGTGACCTGGTACGCCCATCCCAGTTTAACCAATAATCTGAAACTAGCGCATCATTTTTCAACTCGCATGGTGACCAGTATTCCCACTGCTTATCCCTATCGCTCTGATAAATTAGTTGTCGTTGGTCAGGGAATTGATACGGATTTATTTGCACCATTAAATAATGGTTTTATAGATAATACGACTGCTCATGATCTTAGTGATCAATGCTCCTTAATCTTAGCAGTTGGTCGTCTTTCACCAGTGAAGGATTATGGTACATTGATTAGCGCAGTTGGGCATTTAATTTCCCAGACTTCTCAACCCATTAAATTACTCATTGTGGGGAATCCAACGAATGCTCAGGATGAAATTTATGTACAGTCCCTTTACACGCAAGTCCAGCAATTAAACTTAGCATCTGTAGTCACATTTCAACCAGCGGTTTCGATGTATGAATTACCAGAGATTTATCGCTGTTGTACGGTTTATGTAAATCTCACCCCAACGGGTTTTGGGGATAAGGTAGCCTTAGAAGCAATGGCTTGTGGCAAGGTCTGTTTGGCGGCAAATACCGGCTTTCGAGAAACCTTGGGCATCTATGCGGAGCAATTATTATTCACCCACGCCAACCCGCAGGATTTAGCACAGAAATTAACAGCGATTCTTTCCCTAGGGGATAAACAACGGCAAATTATGGGTGACTATCTCCGGCAACAAATTATTAAATATCATAGTTTAGACCGGCTCATTCAGAATTTACTCCAATTATTTCAGCAATTGACCCATGCTTAAAGTCGCTCTAATTTGTCCCTTTGATTTAGCACGATTATCAGGAACACCGGTGCGGGCAAATATAACGGCTCAAGTGCTGAATAATCACTGTGAATTACTGGTCTGTGCTACGGGGGGCAGAGATGCTTATGTCAAAGTGATTCCTGAAGTTTGGCAACCCCGTCCCCACCGGCGACCTCGGTTTCGTTTAGACCGTTTTACTGCACAGGTTTTACACGCCCTCCAGACATTTCAACCGGATGTGATTCACTTAGTTACTCCCACCGGGATTCTCAGTGCCCTACTTTATCAAATGGGACATCCCCAGGTAAAAATGATTACGGAAATTCATGGCTTGACTTGTTACGAAATGACCCGTGGGAGTTGGTTGTCTCGGAATCTATTTCATTTTTTAGACTTTTTAAGTTTACGTTTTGCCCATCATATTATTGCGATGAGTTACAGTCAAAAAAAATTAATCATGCAATTGTTTGGGCAGAATTTGGAGAAAAAAATTTCGGTTCTTTGGGGGCCGGTGGACTTAAATGTAATTCAACCCATGCCCTGGCCTAGTGGTGAAACCCTGACCCTTGGTTACCTGGGAAATGGGAATTTTTGGCAGGGAATTGATTTGATTCTCCAGGCGGTTGCAACGTTAAAAAATCACCCAAACATCCACTTTATTTTAGGGGGAATTCAACCCGATCTCTATAAAATTCAACTACCTGACCCTTTGCCTGACAATCTCACGGTAATTCCTAAGGTGCCTGTTGGTGAAGAAAATCATTTTTTTAGCCAATGTCAGGCTTTGATTTCCAGTCGTATTGGGGGAGCCGTCACCGAGAGCCAATACCCCTATAAACTCTCCTATTATTTGGCCGCTGGACGACCGATTATTGCTTCTGATGTAAGTGACCAAAGGTTGATTATTGAACAGGCACAGTGCGGTTTGATTTTTGACCCCACCCGACCGGAAACTTTAGTAGCAAGCATCATAAAGTTAGCCAATTTCAGCCAAGCGGAACGACAAAGCCTGGGACAGAATGGCCGTCGGTTTGCAGAAAGCCATTTGAGTTTAGAAAAATTGGGGACAACGCTGTTAGAAATTTATCAAAAATAAAATAGGGGCAACGCTGACTACGCCACCCCTACTATTCCCAAGAAAGAGGATTAAATCATGGGTGCCATCACCACCTCATGGCTGTCGAGCAGATTTTGCAGTTCCTCCGCATCAACGGTTTCTTTTTCCACCAGCATTTGTGCCAGTTTGTCCAACAACGCCCGGTTGCTGGTCAGGACTTGCTTGGCTTGTTTGTAAGCCGCATCCACCAACAGGCGCACCTCCTCGTCAATCAGAGCCGCCGTTTCCTCGGAAAAGTCCCGCTCCATCGCAATTTCCCGCCCCAGGAACATCCCGCCCTGACTGCGCCCCAGGGACACCTGCCCCACCCGGTCGCTCATGCCAAAGCGCATCACCATCTGCCGTGCCACCCGTGCCACCTGTTGCAGGTCGTTGGCCGCCCCGGTGGTGACTTCCTCCTCGCCAAAGACGATTTCTTCCGCCACCCGGCCGCCGAGGGCCACCGCCATCTGGCTTTGCAGATAACTGCGGCTGTACAAACCCGAATCCATGCGGTCCTCGTTAGGGGTGAACCAGGTCAGTCCCCCCGCCCGCCCCCGGGGAATGATGCTGATCTTCTGCACCGGGTCGTAATCCGGCATCAAGGCTCCCACCAGGGCATGACCCGCTTCATGGTAAGCCACCAGGGTTTTGCGCCGCTCGCTCATCATCCGGTCTTTCTTCTCCGGCCCCGCCAGCACCCGGTCAATGGCATCGTTGATTTCGTCCATGGAAATTTCATTTAGGGAACGGCGAGCCGCTAAGATGGCCGCTTCATTGAGCAAATTGGACAAATCCGCCCCGGTAAACCCCGGCGTGCGCCGGGCAATTTTCTCCAAATCCACATCAGGAGCCAGCACCTTCCCCCGAGCGTGGACTTGCAAAATCTCCAACCGCCCCTTGTAGTCGGGACGGTCCACCACCACCTGCCGGTCAAACCGCCCCGGCCGCAACAAGGCCGCATCCAACACATCCGGGCGATTGGTAGCCGCAATGATGATAATCCCCGTATTGCCCTCAAAGCCGTCCATTTCCGTCAAAAGCTGGTTCAGGGTTTGCTCCCGCTCGTCGTTGCCACCCCCCAAACCGGCCCCCCGCTGGCGACCCACCGCATCAATTTCATCAATGAACACAATGCAGGGGGCATTTTGCTTGGCCTGCTCAAACAAATCCCGCACCCGGGAGGCACCCACCCCGACAAACATCTCGACAAATTCGGAACCGGAAATGCTGAAAAACGGTACGCCCGCTTCTCCCGCCACCGCCCGTGCCAACAGGGTTTTCCCCGTCCCTGGTGGCCCAACTAGCAACACGCCTTTGGGAATTTTCGCCCCGACTGCCGTAAACCGGTCGGCATTTTTCAAAAAGTCCACTACTTCCGCCAATTCCAGCTTGGCCTGGTCAATCCCCGCCACATCCGCAAAGGTCACCTGGGTTTGGGGTTCCATGTGGACCCGGGCCCGGGACTTGCCAAAATTCATCGCCTGGGAACCCGGCCCCGCCTGCGCCCGCCGCAGTAAAAAGAATAACCCCACCAACAACAACACCGGCAGGAACAAACTGCTCACCGCCCGGAACCAAAACCCTTCCTCCCGCCGGGGGATCACGGAAATATCCACATTTTTGTCCGTGAGAATGTTGATCAAATCCGGGTCATTGGGCAGATTCACCATCACCCGTTCCCCGTTTTGGCGCACCACTTCCGCCTGCGTCCGGTCTGAGGTAATGCTCACCTTCGCCACCTGCCCCGCCTGCACCGCATCCACAAATTGGCTGTAACGCCACACCTCCACCTGGGGACGACGGTCAAAAAAGGCAGTGCCCAAAGCCACCACCACAATCGCCAGCAACACATACAGCCCTACGTTGCGCCACCTCTTATTCACCGGCTCGACTCCTTTGCGAACGGAAAAAATGGTTTTTTTCCATAGTAACCTAATCTCAGGAATTATGAACAATTGTTACAAATCCTGAGAAGGGCTGGGTAGGGGGCATTCCCCTGGGAAGCCTGTGGTCATTACGGATGCTCGGTTGTGAATAAATAACAAGGCTAAATGGCTACCGACTCTCAGAACCAAGTGCGGGGGTAATGCCCCTGCAACCCCTGTTCTCAATTCAGGTAGGGTTAGGATTGCTATAGACTTGCCCAATGAATATAAATAGTTAAATTTAATACAAAATTAATACAAATAGGGATTGGCTGGGGGTTTGATGGGCGTAATTTTATCCGCTTTGAGAATCAGTCGCCGTTGCCCTTTCACCTGCCCGGTTGCCATCTGCCCCTGAATTTCTAGCCAAGTATCTGCCTTGTAGGTTTGGGCGGTTCCCTCCCGCACATCCACCGGTAGCCCCACTGGGTAGGCATCAGCGGCACAACAGGTGACCACAAACCGAGCGATAAAAAACCGATTGACCGGGCTTTCCGGGGGATGCACCACAAACCCTTGCACCTTCGCCTTTTGCCCCTGGTAGGCATCCGGTTCCGGGTAAGTATTCAGTAAACGCACCCAGTCCACCAGGGAACGCTCCTCCGGGCGGCTAGCCGGGCGAAATTGCTGGGGCAGGGTACGGGTCATATTCCACAATTCCCCACTCTCCAGGGCAACTTGGCTGGTGAAGGGGCGGGGGGTGACAATCAAGCCCACCACCGCCGTACTGAGCAGGAGGAATCGCCCCCAGGAGCGGGGTAACAGTTGCCCCCCAGGTGCGACCGCTTGGGGCTGTCCCGGTTCTCGCCAGCGTACCCACCCCTGCCATACCGTCAACCCCACCAACAAAAAACCCGCCCCGACCGTCAACGGGAAATAATTGGGATGGATCAGGACGGCTAATTGCCCCGTGAGCCAGTACTTGAGGAGCAAAACCCCCCAGGCACCAATCGCCAATAGGTCCAGTCCATTCATGGGAGGTGACGGGGGATAAATGGGTGCTTGATCAACATAAAATTTCCCAAATGTTTGCGAGAGAATTTCATAATTTTTTGATGATTTTCATAGATATAAATTCATGGCTAAAGTCAAAACAAAGGTCAATAACCCTGCCAATAAAAACAGATACAACACGGCTCTAGGGCGAAACACCGTTAATAACAAACTCACCCCCTTCAAATCCACCATCGGTCCAAACACCAAAAACGCCAACAATGCCCCCGCCGTAAAACTCCCCGCAAAGGACAGGGCAAAAAACGCATCCACCGTCGAACAAATAGACACCACCGTGCCCAACACCAGCATCGCCACCACCGACGTTACCGGTCCCTGCCCCAACCCCAAAATCACCTCCCGGGGCGTGAACACCTGAATCGCCGCCGCCACCGCCGTCCCCAGGATCAACACCCCCCCCAGTTCCCGCAATTCCGTCAGGGCATTCACCCACACCATCTGCCACCGTCCCCGCCGGGACAGCAACCGGGACGCATTCCACCCCGTCGTTTCCAAAGGCAGGGCTTTTCCCCCGGACAGGGCAAAAAAATTCCCCGTCGGCACCCCCGCCAGCATCGGTTCCCGCTGAGGTTGATTCATGGGGGGGGGCATCACCTGCGCCACTGCCGGTTGTAGAAACGGTCGCAAATCCTTTTGCACTGAAAACACCCACCCCACCACCACCGCCACCAGCAGGGTCAACCCCACCCGCCCCCACACCATCAGCGGCTGGTCCCGAAACGCCACCCAGGTGGACCAAATCACAATCGGGTTAATCGTCGGTGCCCCCAGCAAAAACCCCACCGCTACCGAAGCGGGTATCCCCTGAGTCAACAACCGCCGCGCCACCGGCACATTCCCGCACTCACACACCGGCAGGAGACAGCCCAGCACCGCCCCCGCTACCGCCCCCCCCAAAGGATGTCGGGGTAAAAGTTTCAGCAATTGCTCCGGTTCCACCCACAGCAACAGGATGCTGGAAAACAGCACCCCCAACACCAAAAAGGGAATCGCCTCCACCAACAAACTAAAAAATAAGGTCAATCCCTGTTGCAGTGCCGCCATAGGACTCACCCGTCAATGGAACTACAAATTGTTTGGATTGTACAACACCCCCACCGCTTTGAATATCATGCGCCGAGAAATGAATATATAGCCATCCTATTTGATTAACAAACAAAAATTCCTCAGAACCAAAGACGGGGGGAGTGCCCCTGCGACCCCTACTAATAAAACGACTTACGCCGGTGATTCGCCACCGATTCTACCAACCCCAGGGCAATAAAATTTGCCAACATTGCTGAACGCCCATAGCTCAAAAAGGGCAAGGGAATCCCCGTGATCGGTGCCAAACCCACGGTCATACCGATATTGATCACCACCTGGAAAATCAACATACTCAACACCCCAATCGCTATCAGGGAACCAAATCCATCCCGGGCACTGCGGGCAATCAAAATCAACCGCAAACAAATCAGCCAGAATAGAAATAGCACGATCATTGACCCAATAAAACCCAATTCTTCCCCGATCACCGAAAAAATAAAATCCGTATTCTGTTCCGGGATAAAACT
The DNA here is from genome assembly GCF_022984075.1 of Synechococcus sp. C9. Lineage (NCBI taxonomy): Bacteria > Bacillati > Cyanobacteriota > Cyanophyceae > Synechococcales > Synechococcaceae > Synechococcus > Synechococcus sp. C9. The sequence continues at coordinate 1,443,057 of NZ_JALAAD010000001.1, forward strand.
CAACTGGGTTTGACTGCCCTGAAACAACCCCTGCCCCCACAACCCGCCAGAACCAATGGCAATCCGGGATTGAATCAAGTGATACCCACCCCCCAAGGGGTCCTGATTGGGGTCGAGAAATAAAATCAACCGCTCCCGTTGGTAATCCTTGAGCAACCCCCAAAACACCTGCCCCAACTGCCCGGAAACCAAATTCACCACCAGAGCGGCTAACCCTCCAATTCGGGGCCAGGGCAATGAAAACCAGCCCACCACCGCCATCACCACCACCCACACCCCCCACAGGGGCAGGGACAGGGACAACACAATCGCCGACACCAGGGGCGAGAGCAACAACACAATCCACGCCAGGGGGATATTCGCCCAGTAGAGCATCCCCAGGGTAATCGCCACAAAAATCAACGCCGTGCCCAAATTCGGCTGTAGAAACACCAACACCCAGGGCAAAGCCACCACCAACGCCGCCTGCCCAATCGTCCACAGTGCCGGTGCCCGGGACTGCTCCAACACCGCCGCCAAGGTCACCACCAACGCCACCTTCGCCAACTCCGACGGCTGTAAATGGAACCCGCCGATATTGATCCACCGTTCCGCCCCCAGCGCTGAGGTGCCCACAAACATCACCGCCACCAACAGGGCATTCGCCAATCCATACACCCCCCAGTGCCACCGGCGCAACCATTGGTAGGGCAAGCGTGCCAAGAGCAACGCCACCCCCAGACCCAGCAGGGCAATTAGGGTTTGTTGCCACCAATCCCAGGTATTCTGCGCTAACCCGGCACTGCGAATCGCCGTCACCCCAATCACCGTCAGGGTCAACACCGCCCCCAACAAGGTTAGGTCAATGTCATGCCAGGGTCGCCACCAGGTGGAACGATAACTCATGGTTCGCCAATCGTTAAAAAATAGTTAAAAAAGTTACTCGACCGATTCCCCGCCCATTGTAGCCTGAACCACCCGCACCAGCCGTTCCCCCCCTGCCAAAGCCGTTCCCAACATCACCCACCGCTGGCGATTCGTATAACCATAAACCGGGGCTGTCCCCGCCACCAACCCCACCCAAGGCTCCGCTACCGCCAGGACGCCTACTTCCCCCACCGGCACCGTCGGTAATGCCTCCAAAGTCCCCACCGCCGTCACCGCTTGCACTGCCCCAGGTGTTACTACTGCCCCCACCAGGGATTCCCCCGCCGCCAATGCCAGTAAGGGTTTCCCATAGCTCCGGCGAGAAGGTTTCCACCGCCCCACCCGCCCCTGGTTACTCGCCCACACCAGCATTTGCCCCGGTTGCCACACCCCCGCCGCCAACACCTCATCCCCCGCCGGAAACCCCCATTCCCCTTGCCACAGGTCATCCACCCCCATCACGCTCCCACAGCCGCCCCGACTCACCAGCCACACCGCCGCCGTTTGCTCGGTCACCACCAAGGGCAGTACGCCCCCATCCCAAGCCAACGCCGCCAACTCCCCCACCTGCCCGCTCCAGGTCTGCACCCCCCCCCGGCGGTCAAACAGCACCACCTGTGCCCCGGACTGCCATTCCCCCCGCCAGACAATCGGGTCGCCCAATTCGCCCGCCGTCAAATCCAGGCACAATTGTTGGGTACGCCGCTGTTCCCCACTGCGCCATTGCCCTGCCACTGTCAATTCCAGCCGGATTTGGGGGATTTTTGGCTCTGGAACTTCCTGACTAATTCGGGTGCGCCGAGCATCCCCATACTGCTTTTGTAATTGCTTTAATTGTTTTTTCAATTCCCGCAAGCGTTCCCCCCGGTTCTGTTGCAATTGTTCTAAACGGGTACGGCGCTGGTCTAGGTGTGCCAATTGCTCCGTCACCGCCGCCGCCTCCAACCGAGTCAACCGCCGTAAAGGCGTAGATAAAACCGTTTCCGCCTGCTCTGCCGTTAGATTTAAGCGGGTCATCAACTCGGTTTTTGCCTGGTCAATGTCGGTACATCCCCTGAGAATGGTAAAGACAACGTCTAAATGAGTAATCGCCTGGTGCAACCCCTGTAAACGCTGGATTTGGTTGGTCACTTCCTGCCATTCGTGGGCATAACCCCGTTGGAGCGTCCGTTCCCGAAAGGTCAAAAATTCCTGTAAAAGCCGCCGCAGGGAGCAGTGCTGGGGTCGCCCGTCAATCAGGGCGAGAAAACTGGCATGGAATTGAATTTGCAAGGGGGTCTGTTCATACAACTGCTGGATCACTGCCGCCACCTCCTGCCCCGGTTTCAAGGTCACCACCACCCGTATCCCGTCCCGGTCGCTTTCATCCCGCAGGTCGCTAATGCCCGCCAACCGCCCCTGGTGAATCAACTCCGCCGTGCGGCTCAACCAGTCCGCTTTCACCACCTGGTAGGGCAATTCCGTAATGACAATTGCTTCTTTGGCTCGCTTGCCCGTCCCCAGGGTTTCCCGATGCCAGACTCCCCGCAGGGTGATTGCCCCCCGCCCCGTGCGATACACCTGGGGAATGGTGTGGGGATGCACCAGTTCGCCGCCGGTGGGAAAATCCGGTCCCGGCACCAGGCGATACAGCCGTTCATCGCTCAGGTGGGGGTAGTCAATTAAATGAATTAACGCTTCAATCAGTTCCCCAGCGTGGTGGGGGGGAATTTGGGTCGCCATCCCCACCGCAATGCCGCTACAGCCATTGAGCAACAGCAGGGGCAACTGCGCCGGGAGCACCTGGGGTTCCGGTTCCGTACTGTCAAAATTGGGCTGAAAATCCACAATTGCCGGGTGCAAATCCGTAAATAAAATCTGGGTCGCCAGGGGGGACAAGCGGGCTTCCGTATAGCGCATCGCCGCCGCCGGGTCATTGTCAATGGAACCGAAATTCCCCTGCCCCTCCACCAATGGATACCGGCAGTGAAAATCCTGTGCCAACCGCACCAACGCCGCATACACCGATTGGTCCCCGTGCGGATGGTATTTCCCCAACACCTCGCCCACCACCCGGGCACTTTTGCGGTGGGGACGTTGCGCCGTCAACCCCATCTGCCACAGGGCGTAGAGAATCCGCCGCTGCACCGGTTTCAAGCCATCCCGGGCATCCGGCAACGCCCGTCCCACCATCACACTCAAGGCATAGGCTAGGTAGGATTGGCGCAATTCCCCCTCCAGGGACGTGGGCACAATCCGGTCACGGGTAGGGCGGGGTTTCACCATAGGTTTGAGTGTAATCCTGACAGTGCTATCTTGACCTGTAGGCAAGCTAAAGGATATAATTAGAACTTGTGTTGTTAAAATTCAACCGATAAAGTTACACAAATGGAAACCAACTACGCCATTGTGGCGGTCGGCGGCAAACAGTTTTGGGTGGAACCCGGGCGGTTTTACGATGTGAATTCCCTGGGGTTAGAAGCGGGGGCGACGGTCACCTTAGATCAGGTATTGTTGGTGCATTGCGGCGGGCAAGTGCAAATCGGGCAACCTACTGTTCCCGAGGCGCGGGTGGAAGGAACCGTATTGGCGGCACGGCGGGGTCCCAAAATCATCGTTTACAAAATGCGTCCCAAGAAAAAAACCCGCAAAAAAACCGGGCATCGCCAGGAATTGACCCGGGTGCTGGTGGAAAAAATTATTGTCGGCGACCAGGAATTTACCGCCCCTGGGGTTGGGGAAACGGCAGAAGCGGTGGCGGCTTAAGGGGTTACAGAGTACAGTGTTAACAGGAGAGGTGAACGATGGCACACAAGAAAGGGAGTGGTAGTACCCGCAACGGTCGGGATTCCAACGCCCAACGCCTGGGGGTCAAACGCTACGGCGGGCAGGTGGTGCGGGCGGGTAATATTTTGGTGCGGCAGCGGGGCACAGCGTTCCACCCGGGGGTGAATGTGGGTCTGGGCAAGGATTACACCCTGTTTGCCCTGGTGGATGGGGTGGTACGGTTCGAGCGCAAGGGGAAAACCCGGCAGAAAGTCAGCGTTTATCCCGTCAGTGAGTCCGCCGCCTAAATCGGTCTCGGAAACGATCCGGGGCATTGCCACCAGCTTGGCACCCCGGTTAATTGAAATTCGCCGTCACATTCACGCCTTCCCAGAACTGAGCGGTCAGGAGTGGCAAACCTCCGCTTATGTGGCTGGGGTTTTGTCTTCCTGTGGGTTAACGGTGCGGGAAGCGGTGGGGAAAACTGGGGTGGTGGCGGATTGGGGCAAGGCGGATACGCCCTTTTTGGGGGTGCGGGCGGATTTGGATGCCCTGCCGATTCAGGAAGCGGCGCCGGTAGAATACCATTCCCGGATTCCGGGGGTGATGCACGCCTGCGGGCACGATGTCCATACCACCGTGGCTTTGGGGACGGCGATGGTCTTGGCGGCTTTACCGGAACCTCTGCCGGGGCGGGTGCGGTTTTTGTTCCAACCGGCGGAAGAAACGGCGCAGGGTGCCCGCTGGATGATTGAAGATGGGGCGTTGGAGCAGGTGATGGCGGTGCTGGGGCTACACGTTTGGCCCGCCCTGCCGGGGGGCACGATTGGCATCCGCTACGGAGCCTTGACCGCCGCCGCCGATGAATTAGACCTGACCATTCTGGGGGAATCCGGGCATGGGGCGCGCCCCCACGAAGCGATTGATGCGGTGTGGATTGCCGCCCAGGTGATTGCCAATTTGCAACAGGCGATCAGCCGCACCCAGAATCCCTTGCGCCCAGTGGTGCTGACCATTGGCAAAATCCAAGGCGGGCGGGCGCCGAATGTGATTGCCGACCAGGTACGTCTGTGGGGGACGGTGCGGTCGCTCCACCCGGAAACCCGCGCCCAATTGCCCCAGTGGATTGAAGGGATTGTCCAAAACACCTGCGCCACGTACCGTGCCCGTTACACCTTGCAGTACAAAACCGGCGTACCCGGGGTACACAATGACCCCCATCTGACCCAGTTGGTGGAGCAGTCGGCCCGCACCGCTTGGGGGGCAGAGCGGGTGCAGATTCTCACGGAACCCTCCTTGGGGGCGGAGGATTTTGCCCTGTATTTGGAGCGGGTGCCGGGGACGATGTTCCGCCTGGGTACGGGGATTCCCGGTCAACCCTACTACAGTTTGCACCATCCCAAATTTACAGTGGATGAAACGGCGATCCTCACGGGTGTGGTGACGATGGCGACAACGGTCTGGAATTTTTGGCAACAAAAAATGGCACAATCATCCTAGTGTTGGCACGCACCCTATGAACTCGGAACGGAAAGCGGTCATTTTGGATTTTGAACGCCCCCTGGTGGAAATGGAACAGCGGATTCGCCAAATTGAACAGATGGCGCAGGAAAGTGGGGTGGATGTGTCCGACCGGGTGAGTCAGTTGGTGAATAATTACCGCCAGTTGCGTCAAGAAATTTTCACTCGCCTCACGCCGGAACAACGGGTGAAGGTTGCCCGCCATCCCCGCCGTCCTACCACCTTGGATTACATTCAGGCGATGACCGATGAATGGCTGGAACTGCACGGGGATCGGGGGGGGAGCGATGACCCGGCGTTGGTGGGGGGCTTGGCGCGCCTGGGGGGACAACCGGTGCTGATTTTGGGGCATCAAAAGGGGCGGGATACCAAGGAAAATGTCGCCCGCAATTTTGGCATGGCCTCGCCGGGGGGGTACCGGAAAGCCCGGCGGTTGATGCACCACGCCCACCGCTTTGGACTGCCCATTATTACCCTGATTGATACGCCCGGTGCCTATCCGGGGGTGGAGGCGGAACGGTTGGGGCAGGGGGAGGCGATTGCGGTGAATTTGCAGGAAATGTTTGCCCTGGCGGTGCCGATTATCTGCGTGGTGATCGGGGAGGGGGGGTCCGGGGGGGCCCTGGGGATTGGGGTCGGCGACCGGATTTTGATGTTTGAACACGCCATCTATTCGGTGATTTCCCCCGAAGGCTGTGCGGCGATTTTGTGGAAAGACAGCACGCAGGCGGCAAAAGCGGCACAGGCGTTGAAACTCACCGCTCCCGATTTATTGGAATTGGGATTGATTGACCAGATTTTGCCGGAACCTCTAGGAGCCGCCCACGCCGACCCGGTGCAGGCTACAGAAACCCTGAAGCGAGCCTTGCTGGACAATCTCGCCCGTCTGCGGGAATTGGATGGGGCGACCCTGATGCGCCAGCGTTACGATAAATTTCGCCGGATGGGGGTGGTGCTGGATGGCTAACCGCTGTGCCGTGATTACGGGAGCGTCCCGGGGGATTGGCCGTCTGACCGCCCTGGAACTGGCCAGGCATGGCTGGGATGTGGGGTTGATTGCCCGCTCCGAGCCAGAATTGACCACCCTGGCTGGGGAAATCCACGCCCTGGGACAACGAGCCTATATATACCCCCAGGACATGAGCGAGGTGACGCAATTGGTGCCCCTGATGCACCGGATTACCCAGGATTTGGGGGGCTGTGAGGTGCTGGTGAATAATGCCGGGGTTGCCCACCTCGCCAATCTCGCCGACACCCCCCTGGCGGAGTGGCAAAGGATTTTGGCGGTGAACCTGACGGCGGCGTTTCAGTGCATCCAAGGGATTTTGCCCACCATGCGCTCTGCCCAAAGGGGCACGATTATCAATGTGGTCTCCATTGCCGGTCAACAGGTATTTCCCCAGTGGGGGGCATACTGCGTGAGTAAATACGGTTTATTGGCATTGTCCCACACCTTAGCCCAGGAGGAACGGCCCTACGGGATTCGGGTGTGTGCCCTGTGTCCGGGGGCGGTGGACACGCCGATTTGGGATGGCTTGCCGGTGAATTTTGACCGGGCGGGGATGTTGTCGGCGCAGACGGTGGCGCAAACCATTCGGCAGATTATTGACCTGCCTGCGGAAGCCAGCATTGAAACCCTGACCCTCATGCCCCAGGCGGGGGTTTTGTAGTTAGCATTGAAACCCTGACCCTCATGCCCCAGGCGGGGGTTTTGTAGTTATTTTGTAGTTAACTTATGGGCACTTCTAAAAATAGGTCGCAGGGGCGTAGCCCCCGTTTTTGGTTCTCAATCATATTGGCATTCCAGCGAGCTAACCTTCTGGTAATGCAAATCAATAGAGGTGCCCTTGTGTAATTAATTTGTAATTAACGAGGATTGGTGGTCACGCTGGTCAGCCAATCCAACCAGGGGGTCATCATCCAATGCCAGCCCACCTGTAAACGGTGCTTGAGCGTGGGCAGTCGCCATAGGTACACCAACCGCCGTGCCACATAGGCCAAAGGGCCTTGCAACTGCATCCCCAACCCGGACAGCGCCGCATCTTCCGTGCCCAGGGTGAGCATTTCCCCCAGATGAAAATACTTAAACGGCAGGAGGGGCCGCCCGGTGGCCAAAGCCCAGAGGTTCCAGGCCGCATAGTCCGCCTGTTGAAACGCCGCCTGCGCCGTACGGGGAATTGCCTGCCCCTGTTCATCCACACAGGCCGCCACGTCCCCCAAAGCCAGCACCTGGGGATAGTCAACCAATTGCAAAGTCGGGCGTACCACCAGCCGTCCCTGGTCATCGTGCTGGGCGGGTAAATTCTGAATCCAAGCGGGGGTGCGGGTGCCCGCCGTCCAGATTACTAGGTCCACCGGCAGGATGTCCAATTGGTCTTTGTAATTCAAGGTAATGCTATTGGCAGTAATTTCCGTCACGGTGGTCATCAGGTTTAACCAGACCCCCCGCCGTTCCAGGGCATTTTGGGCAGTTTCCCGAGCGAAGGGGGAAAAGGTTTTGAGAATTTCTGACCCCCGGTCCACCAGGCGTATCCGCCCCCGGTTGCCCAACTGGTCCGCCAACTTGCAGGCTAACTCAATGCCACTGGGTCCCGCGCCCACAATCGCCACCCGCACCACGCCGGAGCCAGTCAAAAGGACACGCAACCGTTCCCTCAGCCGCTCCGCATCCGCCAAGGTACGAAATTCATAGGCATACTCCGGCAAGCCCGGAATGGGGGGTCTTTGGGTTTCCCCGCCCACCGCCAACACCAGGTAATCCCCCGTCAGGGACTCGCCCCCTATCTCGACCGACCGCTGGGCTAAATTCACCCACCGCACCTGCGCCTGCTGAAACCGCACCGGGGTATCGGCGAGCAATTCCTCGTAGGGGGGGGCAATTTCCCAACTTTGCATCTCCCCGGTAATCAATTCGTACAGCAGGGGTGAGAACAGAAAATGCCGCTCATCATTAATCAAAACAATTTCCGGGCGGGTGGCATCCGTCCAGGGAAACTGGCAAAGGTTTAGGGCGGTATAAAGTCCCCCAAAACCACCACCCACAATAATAATCCGGCTGTTGGTCATGCGCTTCGCCACAACTAGGGCTATGTTAACATTTGCTTCCCCAGACCGTAGCGGTGGTGTCCCAAGGATTCGCTAACGTTTCCTGTGAGACTGGCGAAAGGGTTGATACGCAAAGTTAGCGCACCATATCCACATCCAGAATCCTGCCGTCCGGGCTGAGTTCAACCTTTAAGTGAATCTCTTTGTAGCGTAACTTGACTTCAAATTCGGTGCGCCTGTCATCCGTATCCCGTTCCGCTGTGAGAATTTTAGCCCCGGGGAAATATTCCCGAACGGCACGGCTGACCGGTTGTGGTAAATCTTTAGCGGCTATGGGAACGCTCGCATCCACCAACCCCTGGCTCCCACCCAGAAGCATTGGGATGATGAACCACTGAAACAGAAGTTGAACTTTCATTTTTGGCTTGACACCCTAGCAAAATTTTAACCCCAGGCGAGGGGTTCGCCTCCCAGGTTCCCCAGCTTCACCGCTCTTGGTTGGCTAGTGTCCCCTTCTAGTGCAAAAATAAAAAAAATTTGATTGAGGCAAGCGGGGTCGTGAAACAATTGCGGGCGGTGGTGATCGGGTTGATGCTCACCTTGGTGGTGATGCTGACGGGCTGTAGCGGGTCAATGGGTACCCTTTCCGGGAATTACACCCAGGATACGTTGAGTTTGGTACAGACCCTACGCCAGGCGGTCGCCCTCCCGGAGGATGACCCCCACAAGGCAGAATTTCAAACCGCCGCCCGGGAGCAGATCAACGACTTCGCCGCCCGGTATCGGCGGGATGGGGGGATTTCCGGGCTGTTATCCTTTACCACGATGCGAACCGCCCTGAATGCGTTGGCGGGGCACTACAGTTCCTATCCGGGGCGACCGATTCCCGAAAAGCTGAAAAACCGGATCACGGAGCAGTTAGACCAGGTGGAACTTGCCCTCAAACGGGGGAATTAGCGCCCATGACCGAGGTCATCACCTACAGTCCGGCGGTGACCCTGGTGCCGACCTACGAATGTTTTAATCGCTGTACCTACTGCAATTTTCGGGTTGCTCCCGGTCACAGCCCCTGGTTAACCCTAGAGCAGGCGGGTCAACGGTTGGCCACCATCCGCCGCCACAGCCCCCAGGTGACGGAAATTTTACTCCTGAGCGGGGAAGTCCATCCCCACAGCCCCCGCCGGTCGGAGTGGGTGACGCATTTAGAAAAACTGGCCCAACTGGCCTGGGACTGGGGGTTTTGGCCCCACACCAACTGCGGCCCCCTGACCGAACCGGAGATGTGGCAATTGGGCAGGGTGAATGCCTCGATGGGGTTGATGCTGGAACAACTGCGCCCAGATTTACCCGTGCATCGCCATGCCCCCAGTAAAGACCCCGGTCTGCGGTTGGCGCAACTGGAACAGGCGGGACGGTTGGGGATTCCTTTTACCACCGGGTTACTGCTGGGGATTGGGGAGTCGCCCCAGGATTGGGAAGCTACCTTGACCGCCATTGCCGCTTGCCATCGCCGTTGGGGACATATCCAGGAAGTGATTGTGCAACCCTACCGCCTGGGAACAGTGCAGGCTGACCCCTTGCCCGAATTTGACTTGAATCAATTACCGCTGGTGGTGGGGCTGGCCCGCCGGATTTTGCCCGCCGACATTACCCTGCAAATTCCCCCCAATTTGGTGCACTATCCCCAAATTCTCCTGGATTGTTTGGCCGCTGGGGCCCGGGATTTGGGGGGGATTGGCCCCAAGGACGAGGTGAACCCGGATTATCCCTACCCCCAGGTCGCTACGTTAACCACCCTGTTGGCTTCCCAGGGTTATCGGTTGCAACCCCGATTGCCGATTTATCCCAAATGGTTGCATTCTGACTGGATTTTGCCCCAATTTTCCTCCGTCTCAGTACCCAATCGCCAAAAATTAGTGTAAGGTATAAGGTGTTTGTTGGTGCAAATACCTACGGCTTGTTTGTCGTTATTCCCCAGTCGGGCAGGTTTTATGTCGGAAACCTTACTCAATACTCACAGTGACGAAGCCCTCTCCCGGGAAAGCCGCATGGGTCAACTGCGTCTGCTGTTAGAAACCCTGCACACGGCGGATGCGGTCGCCAACCAGGGGTACTTCATCACCAGTGCGGAACTGGCCGCTTTGATGGATGTGAATGCCAGTGCGGTGACCAGTCGGGGGGAAACCTGGGCGTGGCGCAACTGGATCGTTTCACGGGTACGCCGGGAGGGGAACCAAATCCTGTGGCAGTTAGAACGGATTGACGGCCCCCTACCGGACGAAGAAGCGTAACCATAGAGGAGATTCACCGGGAAAAACCCGCTTGGCGAGCCGACTGCCAGGCTCGTTGCCGTTGCTCCCCCGCCCGTCGAAACAGGGCTTCGCTGGTCTGGAGGTACTGCTCGCTGTAGCTTTGGGTGAACCAATGCAGGTCTTCCAGGGCATCGTGCAAATGGTTCAAACAGTGGTACAGCCCACTGGCAACCCCGGCGAGGGCAGGGGGATTGGCTTGACTGCGAAACAGGGCTTCCGCCTGCTGGAGGGTGTGGCGACAGGCGAGCAGATACCGGTTAAATTCCGCCATACAGGCATCATCAAAGGGGTCAGCGGCTAACCGTTCCAACTGCTGGCGACGGGTGCCCAAAATCCGGTTTACCCGTTGATCCACTGGCTGAAACACCTCCCGCCACCAAAGCTGGGGCGCCGGGGGGGGCGGACAGGGAAGGCTGGTCGTCGTCTGTCGCTGGTCGTAGGCACGCCGTTGCACTGGGTCACCCAACACTTCATAGGCGAGATTCAGGGCAATCATCCGCTCATGCCCCTGGGGATTGGTGTCGGGGTGGCAGAGCTTGACTAGGCGGCGGTAGGCGGCTTTGACCTGAGCATGGGTGGCATTGGGACGCAAGCCCAGGGTTTGGTAATGGTCACTCATGTCTGGGGCAGGTCAAACAACACCGTCGTCATATAGCGTTCCGTCCAGGTATTGCCAAAGGCTCGCTCCAACACCCGCCGGGTTTTGTCATTCTGCTGTTGCTGGCGGCAGTAATAACTCTGCTGGGATTGGTGTTGCTGCGCCAAGGCGGGGGAAAGGGGCTGGCTCGCTAAAGCGTGTTGACAATGTAATTTTAATATCTGCCCCACATAATCCACAAATCGTTGCTGTTCCAATTCATCCACCGGGCGGACAAACAGACAAAATTCCGAAAAAATATCTCCCCAGGGCGGCAGGGGGCGGGGTTGCTGAAAGGGGTCAGGGGTCAGGGCGGTCAAGTCCCGCACATAGGCAGATGGCAGGGAATGATCCACTCGGGTGGGGGACAAATCCACAATCGCCGCACTCACCTGTCCCCGTCCCGCCACAATATCCGTGCCAAACACGGGCAGATCATAACAAGTGCGGGGGAACATCACACAGTGCAAAATGTCCAGATTATCCCCCACCTGCGCCAGTTCCAGATGCAGTTTGCGAAAATGGGGGGTTTGGTAACACAGATTGTGGATACGCACCCGTTCCCCTTCCAAATGCCCTTCCACGTAGCCCAAATCCGCCGGGAGGGGGTAGGGCTGGAGGGGCAAACTCCCCTCCCATATCTGGCGAATCACCTCACTCAACTGGGCAATCAACGGGTGTTGGATCACGGCAACCGCAGGAAACCTCCACTTTCTAGGATAACCAGCCCAGCCCACAGTTTATGATCGGAATGAATCCCCTGACCGAGGGTGCCGTCCCATCATTGCTAACTTTGGGTGGAATTGCTTGTGTCCTTGCCCCTGAACCTGATGTTACCCCCCATCCTGGGCACGCTGATTGGTTATTTCACCAATGATATTGCCATTCGGATGCTCTTTCGTCCCTACCGCCCCTGGTATGTGGGTCGCTACCGGCTCCCCTTTACCCCCGGTCTGATCCCCAGCAACCAAGGACGACTTGCTTCCCGGATTGCCGATACGATCACCCGCTCCCTACTCACCCCGGAAGAGTTGCAAAATATCGCCCGCAGGCTGTTGCAATTGGAACGCACCCAAGCGGCAATTTATTGGTTACTCCAAACTGCCCTCAATCAAGTCAAACTGGAGGAATACAAAGCCCGCACCGCCAAAATTTTAGCCGGAATTTTACACGATTTCCTCGGGCAATCGTTACCCAGACTCTTGCGAATTTTAGCCCGCCAGGAAGACTTTTTAGCTGAGCAAATCAACCAAATTTTTGACCGCTTTTTACTGGAATTTCGTCTTTCTGCGACTCAAGCAGAACAGGTGGCGGATTGGCTCTTGGAATTGGTATTAACCCCTGATCTGCTGCGGCGAGCCTTGGTGGATTTTTTAACCGATGAAACCATTGATGTGATTGACCAGGATTTACGGGAACAAACCACCGGCACCTACTGGGTCGTGGCGAACTTTTTTGGGGTGCGGAATGGCTTGATGCGTCTGCGGCGGTTTTGTATCGAAGAACCGGAAACTGCCAATCAACGGCTGGCGGAATTGATGCAATCCCTGGGGTTAAAATCCCGCCTTACTGAGCTAATCCAAGAATTATCCCTGCAAAATTTGCCCGTACTCACCATGCACAAACTCCGCAAACAACTGCGGGAACTGGTGCGGGAATATCTACAAACCGATGGTCCAGCCTTGATTCGAAACCTGAGTAACTCCCTCAACTGGGATGAAATTGCCCATTTGATTCTCACCCGTTTACGCAGTTCATCTATTATGAATAGTTCCCTGAGTTTAATCAGCGAAGAATTAGCGTTAATTATTGAGCGTTACTTAGAAAAAGACCTGGAACAAGTGATTGCCCAAGTGATCCCTATTTTAGATATTGACCAGGCGATTATTGACCGGGTCAATGCCACATCCCCAGCGGATTTAGAAGCCGGGATTCAGGGCATTGTACGCAGTGAATTACAGGCGATTGTCAACCTGGGGGGCATCCTGGGGCTGTTGGTGGGGTTGGGGCAGTCCCTCTGGCTCTGGGGGCAAACCTGATATAGTGACAGGGAGACGAACCCGCATTTTTCGCCACCATGCTGATTCCTGACGTGCGCTTGCTGGTGCTTGACCTAGATGGTACGGTCGTGGGTGATGACAATTGCATTACCCCGGCGGTGAAATCTGCGGTGGCATTGGTGCGACAAAGGGGGATTAAAGTGGCGATTGCCACCGGACGGATGTACCGTTCTGCCCTGCGATTTTATCGGGAATTGGACTTAACTTTACCCCTCTTGAGCTACCAGGGGGCGTGGATTCAGGACCCCCACACCGGGGAACGACATCGCCATTGCCCGATTGACCCCCAACGGGCGTTGGAACTGTTGGATTATTTTGAACAGGCGGATTTGAGTCCCCATTTGTCCATCCATTTTTATCTCAATGACCAGTTGTATGTGCAGGAAATGCGTCCCGATACGGATCAGTACGCCAAACGCACGTTGATTCAGCCAATTTTGGTGGATGATTTGCGCCTAACCCTGGCGGCAGTGGGCATTGCTCCCACCAAAGTCCTCGCCGTGAGTGAAGACCCCCGGATTGTGGATCAGATGATTGATACCTTACAAAAGCGGTACGATAAAAGTGAATTGTACTTAACCCGTTCCGCCCCCATTTACTTTGAAGCCGCCAATCCCCAGGTCAACAAAGGGGTAGCAGTGCAGTACTTGGCAGAGGAATTATTGGGTATTACCCGGGCGCAGGTGGTGGCGATTGGGGACAATTACAATGACCTAGAAATGTTGGAGTACGCTGGCGTGGGGATTGCGATGGGGAATGCGCCCTTAGAAGTACAACAGCAGGCAGATTGGGTAGCACCAACAGTCGAAGAGGACGGGGTGGTGACGGCGATCAAAACCTGGGTTTTGGGGGAATGAAGCCGCAGTATTGTACCAGTACATTTATCCGATGGTCGGGCGCAAGTACCGAGGCGGTGTTTGGCTGGAGTCAACGGTCTGCGGTGCCCCTAACGCCCAGGCAATGTGCCATTTTAGAGTGTTTTGTGCATCCCCAAACCCGAGAATCGGGTTACAAGATTTATCAAGAGTTCCAAGCGCAATTTCCAGGTATTCAGTTAACAGAATTGGGCGATGATATCTTAATTAAAATCATGCAACAGGAAATCGTTTATCTAACCCAAGGATTTGCCAGTTATTTAGAACCGTATGAACAGGTGAATTTAACTGCTAAAATCCCCCTGTTTTCTCCCTATCCAGAAATAGAGTTTTGGGAATTTGAGAGGGAATTTCAAGAACTTTATACTCTAGGGTTAATTGTCCCGGCGGTCGGGCAGGTGAATTGGGGGGATTTGCGCCGGAGTGTTCCTTTGTGTGGGATTACGGGATTTTCCCGGGGGACACCCATTGACCGCTATTACCAAAAGCAATTTTTGCAAGCGGTTGGGGATAAAATCATGGGTAATGTTTTAGAAATTGGGGGGGTTGCCAAAGACCGGGAATTTTATGAATTAGATGTGTCAAAAATCACGTCCTATCATTGTATGAATATTGCGCCGGGGGCGGGGGTAGATTTTGTGGGGGATGCCCATGATCCTGAAGTAATCCCAGCGGCTTCTGTAGATACGATTTTAATTTTTAACGTGCTGGAACATTGTTACGATCCGGGGCTGGTGATCCGCAATATCCACCAGTGGCTGAAACCGGGGGGCTGGTGTCTGGCTTTGGTGCCAACGGCGCAGAGATTGCACGACCGACCAGCGGACTATTGGCGGTTATTACCTGATGGCTTAAATTATTTATTTCGCAACTATGCCCAATGTCATTTATATACCTATGGAAATACATTAACCGTTTTGGCAACCTTTTTAGGGATAGCGGCGGAAGAATTAACCCCAGTAGAATTGGATATGAAACACCCGGATTACCCAGTGATTGCTTGTGTGGCGGCGCAGAAATGAAACGGCTATTGGTAAGTTTATTACTCAGTATTCTACTCTTAGGTTGTCAAGGCTCTGGTTCCTCAGATATTACTCCATTAACCTTAACCCTATGGCATGGCATTAATCCCCCTAGCAATCGGGTGATTTTCGAGCAATTGGTCGCCCAATTTAATGCCCAACAAACCGATATACAGGTGCAACCCATTTATGTGGGACAGGCGGATCAACAGTTTCCGAAAATTCTCACCGCTATTGTGGGGAATAGCCCCCCGGATTTGCTTTGGTTTGACAGTTTATTGACGGGTAGATTAGTAGATTTACAGGGCATTGTCCCTTTGACGGATTGGTTAAATCAAGGGGGTCGGCTTGCCAATTTAGACCCATCGTTGATCCCCGGTATGACTTTTGAAGGGGAATTGTGGTCGGTGCCGTTTACGACCAGTAATTTAGGCATTTTTTATCGTCCTGACCTGTTTGCGGCGGCGGGGATTACCCAATTGCCCCGGACGTGGGAGGAATTGGCGCAGGTGGCACAGAAATTAACCCAGGATCGGAATGGGGATGGTCGTCCCGACCAGTACGGTTTGCTGTTGCCTTTGGGCAAGGGGGAATGGACGGTGTTTTCCTGGTTGCCCTTTTGGTTTAGTGCCGGGGGGGAGGTGGTGAATGGCACGGTGCCGTTGTTGACCGAGGCGAGTCTGGGTGCATTACATTTTTGGCAAAAATTACTGCACATGGGGGTGGCGCTACTCTCCGCACCGGAGCGGGGCTATGAGCAGGAGGGGTTTATCCAGGGGCGGGTGGCGATGCAGATTACGGGACCTTGGACGTTGGGGTATCTGAGTCAAACGGGGGTGCCGTTTAGCGTCATGCCCATCCCCCAGGCGGTACGACCGGCGACGATTGTGGGGGGTGCGAATGTATTTTTGATGCGGACCAATCCCCGGCGAGAACAGGCGGCACTGCGGTTTTTGGATTACATTTTGGGGGATGAATTTCAAGTGGCTTGGGCACGCCAAACCGGGGCATTACCCGTGACCCAATCCGCCCGCCAAGACCCGGAATACCAGGCTTTTTTGGCTGACCATCCCCTTTTGCAGGTGTTTTTGACCCAGACCCAAGTTGCCTATTCCCGCCCGAATGGAGCGGATTACAACCGGTTGTCGAACTGTTTGGGGCGGACGATTGAGGCGACGTTGTTGGGACAAACCCCGGAGCGGGCGGTGGCACAAAATCGGCAGAGGTGTCCAGCGGCATCGTAACCACATCCCCTGCCTTTCTTCCAACACCAAATTATTTAGCCTGATTTTGAAATTCTTCCATCGCTTCAACGGCATAGCTGGCATACATGAGGGCAGGTCCACCCCCCATCGCAATCGCCACACTCAGGGTTTCCATGATTTCCTCAGAGCTTGCGCCAGCGTGAAGAGCGGCACGGGTATGAAATGCAATACAACCCTGGCAGTGGCTGGTAACGCCGATTGCTAAAGCCATTAATTCTTTCGTTTTGGTGTCTAAAGCACCTGCGGTTGAAGAGGAACGGCTCAGGGCATAAAAAGCCCGCATGGTTTCGGGGATTGCCTGAGCAATTTTACTGGTGTAGGTCTTGATATGGTCAATTTCTTGTTGGTAGGAAGTCATTGCCCTAGCCCCGAGATTTTTTTTGTTAACTACGTTGCTAATTAAATCATACAACGTGAATTACTGTACCATTAAATCACATCATTAAAAAGTCCCCCCCACTAGGAAATCCTATAGGCTAGAAATATAGCAGTCCTAAAAACCAAAGACGGGGGCGGTGCCCCTGCGACCGCTAACTTTGAATTTGTAAAGGTACCCCTAAATTAACAATTAAATTAACAATTAAGAAATTAAGAAATAAACGTGTCAGGTACTGCACCTTAGGAGCGGGGGCGTACTAAATAACCGCATTGGTGTTCGCCATCCACAATCCAGTGGGTGCGCTCGACGGTGCAATCGGGGAGGGCGGTGGCAAAAAGTTCTAGCTCATGGTCACATACCCTCGGAAAAGTCTCGGCAACGGCGGCAATCGCACAGGTATGCTCCGTGACCACAAACCCCTTGGGCGTGACCTGGGACTCCGCCATGTACCCCTCGGAACGGCGTAACTGCACCAACCGTTCGATCCGACTGGCTAAATCCCCCTGCCCTAGGGCTTCCCGGTAAGCCATTGCTTTCGATTGCCATTGGTGCGCCAAAATTTGCCCCAACTGCTCCCGCCCTAGGGTTTTGTGCAAGGTCGCCAACAAATCCACCGCAAATTCGCCGTAGCGATTGGGAAATTGCGCCCGTCCCTGGCGACTGAGGGTGTACTGGTGTTGGGGTCGTCCCATGCTCCCCCCCTGCACCACGTGCTGAATCAAACCTTCCTGTTCCAAATCCTTCAAGTGTCGGCGAATCGCCTGGGGCGTTACCTGCAAAACATCCGCCAACTCCTGAGCCGTGGCTTGCCCCCGCCGCAACAATTGCACTAAAATGTCATATTTAGTGGACGCTTGCTCAATCCGAACCACAGGATCACCCCCGGCTGAAGTATAAAACGGGGAAACTAATTTTATTCTAAAGCAACTTTGACAAGGCGCAAGTTGTAAAACTATTCTATAATCAGAACTAAAGCAACACCAACGTTGCGAAACTCCTGAGTTGAAGAGAGCTTATGGTATCTACGCCCCTGACAGCCAAGGAATCCGCCCTGGATCAATTGGTCAGCCGCCCTTATCAGTATGGTTTTGTGACCCCCATCGAAGCGGATGTGATTCCCCGGGGGCTGAATGAGGATGTGATCCGGTTGATTTCCGCCAAAAAACGGGAGCCGGAATTTATGTTGGAGTTTCGCCTGCGTGCCTATCGCCATTGGTTGACCATGCCAGTACCGACGTGGGCACAGGTATCTTACCCACCGATTGATTACCAAAATATCATTTATTATTCCGCTCCGAAACCGAAAAAAAAGCTGGCAAGTTTGGAGGAGGTTGACCCGGAATTGCTGGAAACTTTTGAAAAGTTGGGTATTCCCCTGACGGAGCAAAAACGCCTGAGTAATGTGGCGGTGGATGCCATTTTTGACAGCGTTTCTGTGGCTACCACTTTCAAGAAAGATTTAGCCAAATATGGGGTGATTTTTTGCTCCATGTCGGAAGCCCTGCAAGAACACCCGGAACTGGTGAGAAAATACCTGGGTTCGGTGGTGCCGATTGGGGATAATTATTATGCGGCATTAAACTCTGCCGTATTTAGTGATGGGTCGTTTGTTTATATTCCGCCGGGGGTGCGCTGTCCTTTGGAATTGTCCACCTATTTTCGGATTAACAATGGGGAATCCGGGCAGTTTGAACGCACCTTAATTGTGGCGGATCGGGACAGTTATGTGAGCTATTTGGAAGGCTGTACTGCCCCCATGTACGACACCAATCAACTGCACGCCGCGGTGGTGGAATTGGTGGCTTTGGATAATGCGGAAATTAAATACTCCACGGTGCAAAATTGGTACGCTGGAGATAAGGACGGCAAGGGTGGCATTTACAATTTTGTCACCAAGCGGGGGTTGTGTCAGGGTCATCATGCCAAAATTTCTTGGACACAGGTGGAAACCGGTTCAGCGATTACTTGGAAATATCCGAGTTGTGTGTTGGTGGGGGATCATTCGATTGGGGAATTTTACTCCGTGGCTTTGACCAACCATTACCAACAGGCGGATACGGGGAGCAAGATGGTGCACGTGGGTCGGCATACCCGCTCCCGAATTGTTTCCAAGGGGATTTCGGCGGGGCATTCCCAGAATACCTACCGGGGGTTGGTGCGGGTGAACCCGAAGGCGCAGGATGCCCGTAATTACACCCAATGCGATTCCCTGCTGATTGGTCATCATTCTCAGGCGAATACGGTGCCGGTGATTCAGGTGCAAAATCCCACCGCCCGGGTGGAACATGAAGCCTCAACGTCCAAAATTGGGGAAGAACAATTGTTCTACTGCCAACAACGGGGTTTGGGCATGGAAGAGGCGGTGGCAATGATGATCAGCGGCTTCTGTCGGGATGTGTTTAACCAACTGCCGATGGAATTTGCGGTGGAAGCGGATCGCCTGTTGAGCCTCAAACTCGAAGGCACGGTGGGGTAATCGGTTGCTTGATTACCCTGTGTTCAATTTCGCTGGAATATATAGCAATCCTACTTGATTAGTGAACAGAGATTCCCTAGAACCAAATGTGGGGCGGTGCCCTGCGACCCCTGTTCTATTTTCATTTAGGATTGCTATCGCTGAATTTCGCTCAGGTTAACTCAACACCACTCGCCCGGTGAGTCGTTCCAGCCGTTGCTGTAATTCCCGTTGTAATTGCGGATAATCGCTTAATTCGGGGTTCTTTTCCATTAACTGTTCTGCCGCTTGCCGAGCGGTTTCTAAAATGTCTTGGTCTTCGATTAAACTGGCTAGGGCTAGGTCAGGTAATCCCGCTTGGCGAGTGCCTAGAATTTCCCCGGGTCCCCGCAAACGTAAATCCATTTCGGCAATGAAAAATCCATCTTGGGATTGGGTTAAAACATTCAATCGCTGTTGGGTATCTTCCCCTTTCCCCTGGGTGACGAGTAAACAATAGGATGGATGAGTGCCCCGCCCCACCCGACCCCGCAGTTGATGGAGTTGGGCGAGACCAAACCGTTCCGCATTTTCGATCAACATCACCGTTGCATTGGGGACATCCACCCCCACTTCCACCACGGTTGTGGAGACTAAAATTTGGGTTTCCCCATCCCGAAATGCTCGCAAAGCCGCATCTTTTTCCGCCGCCGATTGTCGCCCGTGCAGGAGTCCCAACCGACAGCCTTTGAAGGTCATTTCTTGCAGTTTTTGATATTCTGCAATGGCGGCTTTGGCTTCTAATTTTTCTGACTCTTCAATCAGGGGCAAAATGATATAGGCTTGTCGTCCTTGCACAATTTCCCGCCGGATTAAATCGTAGGCAAAATGTCGTTGACTGGCTGGAATTACGGTGGTTTGAATGGCTTGTCGTCCTGGGGGGAGTTCATCAATTTGACTCACATCTAAATCCCCGTGAATGGTTAACGCTAGGGTGCGGGGAATGGGAGTTGCTGTCATGGTTAAAACGTGGGGTTCCATCCCCTTTTGCTGTAAAAGAGAACGCTGATTCACCCCGAAACGATGCTGTTCATCAATGACCACCAAACCCAAATGCTGGAAATTCACATCCTCTTGAATCAGGGCATGGGTGCCCACTACTAAAGACACTTCACCCGTAGATAATTGGGCTAAAATTTGCCGCCGTTGGCTAGTTTTCGTTGCACCCGTGAGTAATTCCACCGGAATATGCAAGGGCGTGAGCCAGTGAAGCAATTTTTGATAATGTTGCTCAGCCAGGACTTCCGTGGGAGCCATCAACGCCGCCTGGTACCCCGCCTCAATCGCCGCCAGCATTGCCATTACCGCCACTACAGTTTTACCGGAACCCACATCCCCCTGTACCAGCCGTTGCATGGGTTGAGGCTGTTGCAAATCATGCAGAATTTCCTGCACCACCCGTTCCTGGGCACCCGTGAGTTGAAAGGGCAGTTGCGCCCGAAACGCTTGCAGTAATTTGCCCTCGGCGCACACCACCGGGCTGGTATGACGGCGATTTTGATAGCGACGTTGTAAAAAACTTAGTTGCAAATAGAACAATTCATCAAACACCAAACGGGTGCGGGCACGTTTTAATTCCTCACTATATTGGGGGGCGTGAATCCCCCGATAGGCAGTTCCCAAATCCACGAGATGGTGTCGTTTTTTTAAGGCTTCTGGTAAGGGGTCATGCCAGGATTTCACCAGGGGCAAAACCCCATGAATTGCTTGCCGTACCCAACTGGCTTTCAGGTCACTTTTGAGGGCATAAACGGGGATAATTTTTCCCCCGGATTCTGATTCTTCATCAATAATTTGAATAGATGGCTCGGTTAAGGTTTTACTAAATTTAGTTTCCTTTACCAGCCCGGAGATTGCCACTAAAGCCCCGGTTGGATAATTTTTTCTTTGCTGTTCTTGCCAGGCTTTATTCGCATAGCGTTTGCCCATGTAGTAACGATTGATTTTCATGCGTCCAGACCGGTCTGCCACCCACCATTCGGCAATGGTTAACTGGGGATTTTTGGGGCTGGTAAAACAGCGAAAACTGCGGATGGTGGCAATCACTGTCACCGTGCTACCGGGTTGCAAATCTTTGATCAGTAATCGTTGGGAATAATCCACATAACTGCGGGGGTAGTAACGCAAAACATCCCCCAGGGTATTTAACCCTAATTGGTATAAAACTTTTTTCTGCTGGGGTTTGAGAATTTCCAACTCCCGAATGGGGGTCGCTTCCGTAGGGGGGGGCGGCGGGGTTTCCTGCACCCGAGGGGACGGGGTTCCGGGGGGGCGCACTTGGGGGACGAGGGTGGCAATCCGCTGCACCAGGGCTTCCCGTTGGTCATGGGTCAACTGGGGGTAGTGGCGCAATTCCGCCAAGAGAACCTGCCACTGATTGATTGCTGGCTTGGGCAACCAATCCAAGGACACCAAGCTCATCTGCTCCAGGAGAAATTCATAAAAAAAGCAATGCTGACCCTGGAGGTTGGGATAACCCTCATCCCGCTCCCACGCCAATGCCTTGCCGACCCGTACTGCATCCCATGTCATAGTTCCAGTTTAGCCACCAAAGGCGGGCAACACAGGCTAATATCAGAAGGAAGCCATTGGGACGTTGACGTATGGACTTGTTCGGCACGAACTTTCTTTCTAATAATCTGATGCTCCCCATCCTGGATTTTTTCTACGGGGTGGTGCCGAGCTACGGGCTGGCGATTGTTGCCCTCACCCTGGTCGTGCGGGCGGCTTTGGCTCCCGTCAGTGCCGGACAAATTCGCAATATGCGCCAAATGAAGGTCGCTCAACCAGTGATGCAAAAGCGGGTCAAAGAAATTCAGGAACGCTACAAAAATGACCCGGCAAAACAACAGGAAGAAATGGCGAAAGTCTATCAGGAATTTGGGAATCCCCTCGCCGGTTGTTTACCGTTAATTTTGCAATTACCCATCCTGTTTGCCCTATTTGCCACCCTGCGGGGTTCACCATTTGCGGACGTTTCTTACCCGGTGGAATTGGAAATTGTGCCTCGGGATCAGGTGGTGCAATCCCAACCGATTAACGCTCAAACCCACAATATCTATGTGCAACCGGGGTTACATTACGCCATTAGTGCGGTGAGTACGGCGGGGAATAAATTGCATGAGGGGGATGAAACCGTTCTGGATTTTCGCACCCCAGATGGACGCAGTTTAGGGAGCATTTTGCAAGAGGTGAATAATCCCAATGTCACGCCCCATTGGACGGTGAAAAGTGGGTCGGAATTGGTGGAATTAATTACAGAAAATGGGGAAACTAAGCTCAAAGCCCTGCATACCGGTAAGGTTTCGCTCACGGGCGTGGTACCGGGTTTAGCCGCCAATGAAGGGTTTTTATTCATCTCTGCCCTGGGGCGGGTAGGAGCGATGGACAGCAACGGCATGATCCATTGGGATACGGTGATTTTGGTGTTGATTTTCGCCGCCAGTACCTACGCCAGCCAAATGATTACCAACCAGGGGGATACGGCTAAAAATCCCCAACAGGATCAGGTGAATAAATCCTTGCCGTTGGTGTTTGCGGTGATGTTTTTGTTCTTTCCTTTGCCCGCCGGGGTGTTGATGTACATGGTGATTGCCAACGTATTTCAAACGGCGCAGACTTTTATCTTATCTCGGGAACCGCTACCAGAAAATCTGCAAAAGATTCTGGATGCCCAGCAAAAAACGGTGACGACCCAGGCGGAAACCCTACCGTTTGAACGCAATCGCCCTAAGAAGAAAGCCTAACCTGATGCTTTTCCGTAAGGGATTGATACAGTTCTAAATGCTGTTGCACTACAACCGGCAGACTGAAGCACCGCTCCACCTTCTGACGCGCGTGATGTCCCAGTTCTGCACCCTGGCGCAACACCCACCCAATCCCTGCCGCTAAATCCTGTGGGTCAAAGGGTTGGGCGAGATACCCATTCACCTGATGATCCACAATGTCCTGCACCCCTGTCCCGGCAAAAGCCACCACCGGCGTACCACAAGCCATTGCTTCACTCGCCACCTGCCCAAAAGCTTCCTGACGGGAGGGCACAACCATGACATCGGCGCAACTGTAGGCTAATGCCAGCGCCACATCATCGGTGAGGGAACCCAGGCAGTGTACGGGTAATCCCGCAAATCCGGGGGCTTGCTCTTGACCAAAAATTACCCAGAGAATCTCATTTTTATCATCTTTATCATCCTGATCCTGCAATATCTGGGCGGTTTTGCAGAGCAAATCCCAACCCTTATGCGGTTCTTTGAGAAAACTCACCCCGCCCGCCAAAACAATTTTTTTCTCCGGTGGTAATTGCCAAATTTGCCGAGCGATTGGTTTAGGAATGGCTTGGTAACGGTGGGTATCCAATCCATTCGGGATAACTTTAATATCACAATGCCCCAATAGAGGACTACTTTTAACTGCGTTGGCTAACCAAGTACTAGGGGTAATAATTGTGGGGTGAAAATTACGCCACGCTCTTTGTTTACGTTGCCAAACCTGGTGGGATAGGTCGTTTTTTTGCGAACTGTGGAGTTGAGGGCAAAAACCACATTGGGTCATAAATAAATCACAACCTTGGGTATAGTGACAGCCGCCAGTAATTGCCCACATATCCTGAAGCGTCCAGACTACTGGTTTCGCAGTAATTTTGGGTAATACTTCCGGAATTAAAAGCCGATTGATCCAATGAATGTGTAAAATATCAAACTGGAAATTTTTGATTTTTGCTGGAACGAAATTGGGCACCCAATGAGCAGAAAAGGCACGCTCTCGTTGGGGATAAGCATTTAATGACCATTGATCGGCGATGGCTCGCACACGTTTCACCAGCCGGGGTTCTTGATAGACATGAATCGTAGGGTCTTGGCTACTTTTTTGTAAGACTAATTGTTGGGAATTGACCCCAGATTTAAGTAACCCTTGATGTAAACGATAACTCGCCCGTGCGGCTCCCCCAGCAGTGTCATAAGTATTCAAGTGAAGAACATTCATATCAATTGCTAGAAATTTTGGTTTTTTTAATCCTTGGGCAAGCGATATTGACTGACAATTTTTTTGGCAAATTCGGGGATATGACTGGCTAATTTTTGGGGATAATGACGCTGGACATAGAGATAGTTGCGGGTGAAATGGGAATCAATGGAAAAACGGGCGTATTCTAAACCCTTAGGACCAAATTTTTCAATCACCACCCCCATTAAACGAGCTGCCCACATGGGTAACGTTGCCCCTCGGTCATAGGCAGGAATGCTTTGCTGAACCGCCTGATGCCGTTGCCCTTGGCTCATCACCGGTTGGATTTCTAATTCATCCCGAACTAAATCGAGCATCGCCTGTCCCCGCTCATTGCGTACCACCAACCATTGCCAACCCAAAGGCGCACCCATATAGCCAACCACCAAATCCGCCAACCCATTCACATAATCAAAACAACTCAAACAGGAGGGGGCGAAAATATCTTTTAATTCCCGGGTATTCAACCCAAAAAACGGGACTTTTTCAATGGAACCATCCTCATGTTTGAAATGCACTTGATAATCCTGCATAAATTCATAGTGAACCACCGTTTCAGGTGAACGACTCGTAGTTTCCAAAAACTTTTGTAATCCCGCACGGGGCACATTATCCACACAGGGGGTACCCAAAACATAGAGTTTTTCTAAACCCAAATGTTTTTCCACTGCCCGCAAGGCTTGAATTTGACATCCCACCCCAATGACCAATAATCGCCGCATTCCAGACCGTTCAATTTCATCCAGGACACTCAAATTGGGAGACAACGTGGGTTTATTCACCCGGGCGGCGAATACTTCTGCTGGCGTGCGGGCTAATACCGGTTGCGGTTGCCAACGATCAGACGGGGAATTTTGCACACAAACGACCCCTTCCACCCACCCAGCCTTAAGCATTTGCGTGGCAATGGTGGTAACAATACCTGTCCATTGGGCACCCGGAATGGGTTGTTTTTTCCGGGCACTTAACATCGTTTGATGCACCCCAAAATAACATTCATCCTCCTGGTTAATATCCCTTTTTCGCCCATGAGTTTGCGTTTCGAGGGTATCAAATTGTTGATGCAAAAAAGCACAGGCGGATTTGACGTAGTGAATATAGGAAGTGTCGCATAATCCACACTCACTACACAGGGCTTTAGCCGGTTTTGGACTGGTCGGCTTCAGGGGACGAGCTTTATGATGAGCCGCCATAGACTCTCGATGGAACCACTTTCCATACTGTAACGGTAAAACGCCCCAGATGCCAGCAACCGTGACGGGAACTTGGCTGTGATATACTTAGTCATACGCTTGGATGCTAAATTTGTAAATCTTTGATATGCGCTGACCTCACATAACATCAATTTCGTCATTATTGAGGTTCCAGCCCATGAAATACACCCATCTATTGTTAGCTTTAGGCATCGGCATGATCCCCCATTTATTCAAACCGGATGTAACGTGGGCGGGGGGATTTACTCAGCCGGAGGGTGCCGCTTTTGTGAGTACCACTTTTCGCACTTTAGAAAGTCGTACTTTTGAAAAATTAGAAGTAGAAGCCTATGCAGAATATGGCTTAAAAGATAATCTCACGCTCATTTTCAAAGTACCGTACCAATGGATTAGCGACGATCAATTTAATCCTAAACGCACCAACAGTGGTTTTTTTGATGGTGAAATCGGCATTCGTTGGCGGTTTACCCAAGACCCCCTACTGGCGGCATCTTTGCAAGTGACACCCATTATTCCCTTGGGTTATGACCCCAATGCTCCTCTGCCCTTGTCCCGAGGCGGTGTTGGTTTGGATATTCGGGTGCCGGTGAGCCGCTCCTTTCCGGTGGGGAATCGCTGGGGATATTGGACAGTAGAAGTAGCTTATCGCCCCTATTTTAGTGAACGTTCTGATGAATTTCGTACTTTTGCCGAAGTGGCAATTCCGGTTACCGACCGGCTCGATATGGCGGCGCAAATTGATAGCATCATCGGCACCCAAGACCCAGAGGCAAATTTCACCAAAGTGGTGGGTCAATTTCGCATCAAAGCAACGGATTTGATCCGAGTTGTTCCCGGAGCCTATAAACAAATTGATGGACCAGGTTATGGATTTGAATTAGGTTTGTGGTTTACTTTTGGCGGTGCTGTAGCAACAGGAAAATAATGCGTATTCCAATTTCACGAAGGGCTTTATTATCAGGGGCAATTTCCCTATCTGTAACGGCACAATTATCCCCCAAAGTGCGGGCGCAATTTCCACGATTGTATGGCATTAATGCCTATTACCTGCTGGTAGAAAGCTATCGTAAGGTACAACAGCAACCACAACGCCCTGTTCAAGATGTGGTTAGGGACTACTTAACCCAGGATTTACAGTTACCCGAATTACGCCGTCGCAGTCAGATCAATGCCATCCGTTTTTGGGCATTTAATGACTATCCTGTGTCGGCTCCTGGCGTACCAGACGGAAGTTTTGATGCAGCTCTTTGGTCAGCACCGAACCAGGTCGTTCAGCCTGTTTTGAATATCCTAAATATCTTAGTTGAGCAGTTAAGTGAACTGGATTTTTATTTAATTCCTACCCTGGGAAATTATTGGCTATCCTATGGGGGCATTTTGCGCTATTTAGAGTGGGTCAAAGCCATACCAGCGGGAACTTGGTTAAATGCTTTTATGACCCTCCAAGACCAGGATAAATATCTAAAATATGGGGCGAATTTCTATTTGAATCCCCAGGTTGAGCAGTTGTTCCAAAATCATACCAGACAAGTTCTCAATGTGTTAAATAAATATCCTAAAGTTATTGCAATTGATATTCTCAACGAACCCAGGGGCAAGGGTGTCTATGCCCAGGAAAATCGCCCCGTTAAACCCAATGTCCCGATGCAAAAAATTGTTGCCGATTGGCTAGACCGTCAAGCGATATTTATCCGTAAAAATATGAGTAATTCAGTTCATATTACTTCTGGGGAAGAAGGCTGGCTCGCCCAACCTCCTAAACTGGCTTTAACCTACTTAAAATCTGATCCGCAAACTCATGAGGGAATTGACTTAGCTACCAATATGACCCGTCCAAATTTAACGATGGGAACCATTCACATGTACACCCATCCCGCCGCTGAATTGCAAAAAACCAGTCTAGCGGGTTTACCGTTTACCGACCGGAGGGGGTGGGATTATCTCCTGCGTCCCGACCAGCCAGGGAGTTGGCAAAATTACAAAAAATTAGGGGATGAATGGTTGCGTTCCCGGGCGTTGGCGATGGGCAATAAACCTTGGTATTTAGGGGAATTGGGTTGGTGCCGACCCCGCAGTGATCAGGATAAACGTCCCTTATCTAACCGTGAATTGCAGGATGACCGGATTACTTTATATCGCCACTGGACAAATTTAGCCTTCTCTTTGGGAGCAAAAGGGGTATTTTTGTGGTTATTAGATGGCTTACAACATCAGGATGAATTTTATGGCATGACCCGGGAGCAAATTCAACAGATATTTCCTGCTTAAAATGTGACCGAGAATCCTGCTATCCTAATTTTAATTGACGGTTTTTTATTAACAGTTTTTTCCCAAGACATCAGCCCTAAATTTAGTTTTGTAACCGCCCCAGGTAGCGAAGTCATGAAATCATCACGCTAAAATATATATAGAACCTTTAAGAAACGTTTCACTATTGTTACCTATGGCAGTGACATCCAGTTGGAAAATCAAGTTGCTTTACGATGGGGATTGCCCCCTGTGTCTGCGGGAAGTGGATTTTTTACGTCGTCGGGATGGGGGACGGGGGTTGATTGCGTTTGTGGATATTGCCGCCCCGGACTACGATGCGACAGCCAACGCCGGGATTGACTTTGTGACAGCCATGCGGGAAATCCATGCCATTACCGCCGACGGGCAGGTGATCCGGGGGGTCGAGGTATTTCGGCAAATTTATGCACTGCTGGGGTTGGGATGGGTGTACCGCTGGACACGTCTGCCGGGCATCAATCGGTTGGTAAATTGGCTATACGGGCTGTGGGCAGAGCGACGGTTGGCATTGACAGGGAGACCAGATGTACTGACACTAGCGGCACAACGCTGTCCTAATGGTCGCTGTGAACGTTCTGCGATTGAGTCTTGAAGGTTCCAATAGTAATTGATAACATGGTGAACTGTGGAGTGATTAAAGAAAAATACTATAGCAATCCTACTTCATTAGTGAACAGAGATTTCCCAGAACCAAGGACGGGGGCGGTGCCCCTGCGACCCCTATTCTATTCTCACTTTAGTTTCTCAGTCATACCAGCTAATTCCTCAAGTCGTTGATGCACGGTTTGACTATCCAACAGGACGGCGGTTCGCTGAATTCCTACTTTTAGGCTGGTGACCGCTCCCAACCGCCAAAGATAAAATCCTGCATTCCAAAGTAGCGCATGGCGCAGGGGTACAGGTTCCCCCCGCAGTACAGCAACCATTTGGGTCATGCCTTCCGTGAGGGAGACATCAGCCCCGCCCAGTCCGTATTCCTGGGGTTTGAGCAGACAACGTCCCTCTGCACCCAACCCGATAATCCCTGTCCGACTTTGGGGGAGGTCACAACTGCCCTCCAAGCCTTTGACCGTGGTAAATGCCGTCACCCCCCGTGCTGTCAGTGCCTCACGCATGATCTGCTCGGTCGGCGGATGCACAAACCCGGCCATGAGGTGATAGGGACCCTGGTAGGGCACCCAGAGCAACTCCAGGGTCGCCAGCGGCGGACGTTTGCCGATTTCCCGGCGGTAGGGAACTAGGGCTTCTGCTTGCGGAAAATGCCGGGGCACATACACAAAACCCAGCCCTACGGTTGCCAAAAACTGATGCACTTGGGACAGGGAATAGGGTCGCCAGTCAATCCCCAGAGCTTGCCACACCGCCACCAGGGGTATCCCCTCTTTCGTCGGCATCCGTTCCCCCCCATGCTGGAGTACAGGGAACCCGGCACTGGCTAAAACCAAGGCGGTCAAGGGACTCAAAGGCAAAGTGCGATCCCGACCATCGTAGGGCTGGGTCAAAACCACCACTGGCTGGGTTGTCTCTATCGCTGGCAGTTGCGGCCCCCATTCCGCGTAGGCATCCAACATTCCTGCCAATTCCTCCCCAGTGGGTCGCTTGATCCGGTGGGCAATCAAAAACGCCCCTATCTGGGCTGGGGTTGCTTCCTGCGCCAGCATCAAGGTCATGGCTCGGCGCATTTCCGAGCGGGTCAAATCCTGATGGGTATGCACACCACTGCCAATTTTGCGGACAAATTCCCGAAATTCCTGGCTCATAGACTAATCAACCTGCGAGGGACAGTTGCGGAGCAATTCATAAAAATAGGCAATGGGTGGCAGGTCGAGCCGGTCTTTGCTGGTCACGGCGACTACCTTACGCCGCCATTCGTCCCCATCTGCCAACGGACGGCTGGTTAATCCGGGCACCCGTAGGGCTTCCTGGAGCAACCGTTCCGGGAGCAAAGCCACCATCTGGGTTTGCCGAATCACCCCCACAAACGCCTCCGGCGCATTCAGTTCCAACGCCACCGACAGGCTCAACCCGTAGCGGGCAAACCCCTTTTCCACCAACCGCCGCATCCCATAGCCGTCCTTGAAAACCACCTGGGGATACTGCGCCAAAAGCTCCCAGGGCACCACCGGATACGCCTGCAAAGGGTGACCCTCAGCCATGAGAATGCCCACCCCTTCTTCATATAAAGGGTAAGACAAGAATTCCGAATGCCCGATCAAATTGGGATTGTCCATGACGACCGCCACATCCACCAGCCCGTCCTTGAGCACCTTCAGGGCACGGTCGCTCCCCAAAGCCGTCACCCGCAGTTGCATCTGGGGAAACCGGGCGCACAACCGGGGCAAAAACTGGGGCAAAACATACGCCACCACCGAATGGATCGCCGCCACACACAATTCCTGCTGTTTCCCTTGGTGTAACTCCCGAAGCGCCAAACCCGCCGCCTGCCACTCCTGCCAAATTTTGCGGGCATGGGACAAAAAAGTTTCCCCCGCCAGGGTCAACTTCGCCTGCGCCGCCCGGTGGAATAGTTGCACCCCCAAATCCGCTTCCAAAGCCTGCACCTGCCGACTGACCGTAGGCTGACTCACCCCACAGACCTGCGCCGCCTTTTGAAAACTAGCGGTTTCCGCCACCACGAGAAATGCCCGTAATTCTTCCATGCGCATAGAAATTGCGCCGCTTCCCCCTAATGCCTTAGGCACTTTACCGAAGGACTCCCCAGGGATGATGTCACTTGGGATACGATTTAGCCGGTTTCTCCTCATCCTCTGTCTAGCCCAAATTCCCGCAGCGCCAGGGGCAAATTCCGATGCTCATGTCCCGGACGGCTGAGCTTGAGTAGGGCAAAACGCTGTAATGGGGTCAACCCCTGCCACTGCTCCAGGGTGAGGACTGCCGCTAAATCCGGGGGAACCGCCGCTTCTTGTAACCACACCGGTTCGACCGCTATCGTGCCTGCCGGTTGTCCCGTTTGCTCCGCTACCCAGGCTTGCAACTGGAGCGTGTATTGCTTTTGTAATTCCAGGGTATCACAGGGAGTATCCACCAACCACTGGCGCTGGTGCAAAGACAGAGCGTGCCAATGGGCGAGTTTGAGTTTCATGCCGCAGGTATCCAGCCGGTAGCGCACCACCATCGGAATACACCGCCAATTCGCCACAAAATCCTGTTCAAACTGGAAAATCACTTTCTCCCTCCCGTTCCACCCGCACGGCACAGGCTTTGAGTTCCGGTTGTTTGGAAATAGGGCAACTTTGGGGATGGGTCAACTCGTTAGCCGCCTGTTGCACCCCCCACAATTCCCCCCAATGCATGGGCAGGAACACAGCACCAGGACAGACTTGTTCCCCCACCGCCACCTTGACCCGCACCTGTCCCCGCCGGGAACGCACCCGCACCCAATTCCCACTCTGGATTCCCAGTTTTTCCGCATCTTGGGGATGCATTGCCAACAGCGGCTCCGGGTGCATTTTCTGGATTTTGGCAATCCGACCGGTGCGGGTTTGGGTATGCCAATGCCCATAGTAACGACCCGTGGTCAGCACCAACGGAAAATCCTCATCCGGCGGTTCTGCCAGACCATGACTGCTAAGGGCGGCGAATCTCGCCTTACCGTCCGGGGTGGCAAATTTTTTATCTAAATACAAACGCTTGACTTGCAGCGCCTCCGCATCGCTCGTGCCAGCCGGACAGGGCCAAGCCACTGGTCCCAGATGGGCAAGCCATTCATGGCTCAAACCGCTGTAGTCACACACCCGCCCTTTAGTTAATTGGACAAATTCCCGAAAAACCTCAGCGGCAGTGGCGAAACGAAATTGCGCCGCATACCCCAGTCGTCGTCCTACTTCCGCAAAAATCTCCCAATCGGCTTTCGCTGACCCCGGTGGTGACAAAAATTGGGGGCAGAGGGTCACCTGGCGTTCCGAGTTGGTCATCGTACCGGTTTTTTCGCCCCACTGAGCCGCTGGTAGCAACAGATGGGCATAGGCGGTGGTTTCCGTTGGCGTATAGGCATCCTGCACCACCGTAAAAGGACTTTGGCGTAAAGCCGCCCGCACCCGCTCCAAATGGGGCATACTCACCAAGGGATTGGTGGCAATGATCCATACCAAATGCACCTGGTTTTGCTCCAACCCGGTAATTATGTCCCACATGGTTCGTCCCGGATGTGGATGAATACTCCCCGATGGCAAACCCCAAAACTGCTCCACCTCCTGCCGATGTTGCGGGTTTTCCACCTGCCGATAACCGGGCAGTAAATGCGCCAACCCTCCCGCTTCTCGCCCCCCCATCGCATTGGGTTGTCCTGTCAAAGAAAACGGGCCACACCCAGGTCGCCCGATCTGTCCCGTGAGCAGGTGCAAATCAATCAAACTGCGCGCCTTGGCTGTCCCCTCCGCAGACTGGTTCACCCCCATGGACCACAGGGACAACACCCGCTCCGAGCTACCCCACCCCTGCGCCGCCTGCACCAATTGGTCAACTGCAATGCCACAGCGTTGGGCAACCCACTCCGGTGGATAGTCTTTAATCACCTGCACATATTGGTCAAATCCCTGGGTGTGTTGCTGAATAAACCCTTCATCTATCTTTCCCCATTGCCACAACAAATGCCCCAAACCATGCAGTAAATCGATATCCGTGCCCGGTCGAATCGCCAAATGTAAATCCGCCACCGCCGCCGTCGGGGTAGAACGGGGGTCCACGACAATCAACTTCATGGGATCGTGCCGCTTGTGATGTTGCCGCAGGCGATTAAACACAATTGGATGGCATTCCGCCGTATTCGTACCCAGCAAAAAAGCACAGTCGGTTAATTCCAAATCCTCATAACAACAGGGCGGTCCATCACTGCCCAAACTGGCTTGATAGGCTGATACCGCTGAGGACATACACATCCGGGAATTCGTATCAAAATTATTCGTTCCCAAACACCCCTTGACTAATTTTTGTACCACATAGTAATCCTCTGTTTGCAGTTGTCCTGAACCATAAAAACAAATAGCATCAGAACCATATGCTTGCCGCACGTTGTTTAATTGTTCCACCAAAAGATTAAATGCCTGATCCCAAGAAATCAGCTGAAAATCATCGGTCAATTTACGTCGCCACTGGGGTTCCGTCAAACGACTCACCCCCATACTTTCCAAGATGGTTGCCCCCTTGACACAAACCATCCCCAAACTCGACGGATGCGCCCGGTCTCCCCGAATTTTGTAGGTGCCATTGGTCTGGAAAACCGCTTCCAACCCACAGCCCACCCCACAGTACGGACACAAAGTACGAACGCTACGACCCATGGAAACCCCTAGGTTTTTCGACCGCACCTAACGATGCAATCCTCACTTTATACTAAATCCCTTGTCCCCTGCCACCAATAGGATCCATGCAAAAACCGTATCAAATAATACATTTTCTGCCATTTACCGACAAAATTGCCCTGTCCCTACGGTTTTGAACATAACTCGTATAGATAAAATACCATAAGCGTATTATCCATGAATTTTTGTAACAAAAGCTACGATTCCATCAGAAACGGGTTCGTTATATTAACCGAGACAAACCCAATTCTGAGCAGTTATGGCTAATAAGATTGAAGCGATCAAATCCGCGAAAGATGGGTTAGCAGTTCGAGATGAACTAGCGGCATGGGCGCATCAGGGTTGGGAGCAGATTGACAAGGATGATTTAGAGCATCGGTTGAAGTGGCTCGGAATTTTTTTCCGTAAAATTACCCCTGGCAAATTTATGTTGCGCCTGCGGATACCACACGGGATTTTAACGGCGACTCAAATGCGGGTATTGGCGCAAATTTTAGATGCCTGTGGTGCCGATGGTGTTGGGGATATTACCAC
This sequence comes from Synechococcus sp. C9, assembly GCF_022984075.1. NCBI lineage: Bacteria > Bacillati > Cyanobacteriota > Cyanophyceae > Synechococcales > Synechococcaceae > Synechococcus > Synechococcus sp. C9. The sequence goes on from NZ_JALAAD010000001.1 coordinate 1,476,680, forward strand.
CCGCCAAAATATCCAATTGAGGGGGATTGATTTTGCCACCATTCCGAACATTTTACAAGCCTTAACCGAGGTGGGTTTAACCAGTGTGCAATCCGGTATGGACAATGTGCGGAATATCACCGGTTCTCCTGTATCTGGAATTGACCCCAACGAGTTATACGACACCCGTTCCCTGGTACAAGCGGTGCAAGATATGGTGACCAACCGGGGGCGAGGCAATCCCGAATTTACCAATTTACCCCGCAAATTTAATATCGCCATTAATGGGTGTCGTGACAATTCTACCCACGCCGAGATTAACGACCTGGCTTTTATTCCCGCCTATCAAAACGGGCATCCCCAATCCCCTTTGGGTTTCAATGTTTTAGTAGGTGGTTTTTTCTCCAGTAAACGGGTGGCGACTGCGATTCCTTTGGATGCTTGGGTTACGCCAGAACAGGTGGTGGATGTTTGTCGGGCAGTATTGTTAGTCTTTCGGGATCATGGCTTGCGGGAAAATCGCCAACAATCCCGCTTAATGTGGCTCATTGATGCCTGGGGAATCCCCCAATTTCGTGCCCAAGTGATTGACCGCCTCGGATATAATTTACCCCCTGCGGCTCTGCGGGATGAAATATGCTGGTCAAAGCGGGATCATTTAGGCTTGCATCCTCAAAAACAGGAGGGGTTATACTATGCCGGTTTGCATATTCCGGTGGGAAGAATTACGGCTCAAGATATGTTTAACTTTGCCGATCTTGCCAACCGATACGGACAGGGTGAACTGCGGTTAACTGTGGAACAAAATTTGATTATTCCCCATATTTCTGAGGAAAAAATTGCTGATTTTCTCCAGGAGACTATTTTGCAAAAATTTCCCCTGAAGCCAACTTTATTAATGCGAGGATTAGTTTCCTGCACAGGGAATCAATTTTGTAACTTGGCAATTATCGAAACCAAAAATCGAGCATTAAAGCTGATTCAGGAATTAGAGGAATTACTGGAATTAAAGCAACCGGTTCGTATCCATTGGAGCGGTTGTCCCAACTCCTGTGGTCAACCCCAAGTAGGGGATATTGGGTTTATCGGGTGTAAAACTAAGAAAAATGGCAAACCAGTGGACGGCGTAGATATTTATCTAGGGGGAAAAGTTGGGCACGGGGCAACTTTAGGTAATTGTGTGGTGAAAGGAATTCCATGTGAGGATTTGCTAGGGATTGTCGCTGATTTACTCATCCGTCATTTTGGGGCACTCCCCCGATCTCATATCGGCGTTGACTATCTAGGATTGGGTGAAGCTACCGATTCCGTAACCACTTCAGTTTCTTCTGTGCAACTTTGATTTTTTGGGAGGTGTTTATGTCTTTCTCTCGGCGTACATTTTTAACCACTTCTGGTTTGACGGCTATGGGCGCTTTAGCGCTTCACGGATGCCAGCCTGGTTCAAATACCAGTAGTTCTGTCTCCAGCCCACCTACTGATTTAGAAACAACCACCGTGAGACTAGGTTTTATTCCGCTCACCGATGCGGCACCCCTGATTATCGCTAAGGTGAAAGGCTACTTTGATAAGTATGGATTAACCGGTGCTGAAGTTATCAAACAAGCCTCCTGGGGAACCACTCGCGATAACTTAGTTTTAGGTAGTGCCGGGGGGGGCATTGATGGGGCACATATTCTTTCACCCATGCCCTATTTAATCAGTGAAGGGATTGTCACCAATGGCAAAAAAGTACCCATGTATATCTTGGCGCGTTTGAATACCAACGGGCAAGGGATTCAGCTATCCAATGAATATTTAGACCTAAAAGTTAGTTTGGATGCGAGTCCTTTACGGAATGTTTTTCAACGCAAAAAACGGGAAAATAAAGAAGTAAAAGCGGCCATGACTTTTCCTGGTGGCACCCATGATTTGTGGATTCGCTACTGGTTGGCGGCGGCAGGAATTGATCCCAATCAAGATGTTTCAACCATTGTGGTTCCTCCTCCCCAAATGGTAGCTAATGTGAAAGTAGGCAATATGGAAGCCTTTTGCGTGGGCGAACCCTGGCCGTTACAAACCCTTAATCAGAAGGTTGGCTATAGTGCAATTACCACTGGAGAGTTTTGGAAAGACCATCCCGAAAAAGCCCTAGGTTTGCGCTCAGATTGGGTAGATAAACATCCCAAAGCCACCCAAGCCTTACTTCAAGCCGTCTTGGAAGCGCAAATTTGGTGTGACCAAGATAGCAACAAGCAGGAAATGTGTGAAATTCTCAGCCAACCAGAGTGGGTAAAGGCACCAGTGGCGGATATTATTGACCGCTCCTTGGGCAAATTCAATTTGGGGGTGCGGCAATTTGAGAGCAAAGACTTGATGCAAAAGTATTGGCGAGATAACGCTTCGTATCCCTTCAAGAGCCATGACCTATGGTTTTTAACCGAAAATATTCGCTGGGGTTATCTGAAACCTGAAGTGGATACCAAAGTACTTGTTGATCGGGTCAATCGTGAGGATTTATGGCGAGAAGCCGCTAAAGCGATTGGTCAGGAAGCAGTTATTCCCAAATCCACTTCCCGTGGGGTAGAGACGTTTTTTGACCAAGTCCAATTTGACCCAGAAAACCCTCAGGATTACCTAAATCGTCTGAAAATCAAGTCCCTTAAATCCTAAGGAGCCAACCCATGACCACCACAATCCCTCTGCCCCGGCGGTATTCCTGGCAAAAGTTTCTGCCCATCGTGCTACCACCACTGATTGTACTCGTACTTGTTTTAGTGGTTTGGCAAATTTTATGCTCTGGGTCAAATCCACGACTGCCGGCACCGATAACAATTATCCGGGAGTCTTGGCACTTAATTGTGAATCCCTTCTTTGATAAAGGTGGGACTAACAAAGGGCTAGGCTTGCAGGTTATTGAGAGTTTACGACGGGTGGCGATTGGCTATGTTTTGGCTTCAGTTGTAGGTGTAAGCATTGGCATTTTAGTGGGTACCAATCAGTTAATTAACCGGGGGGTTGATCCCTTCTTTCAGGTACTCAGAACCGTACCCCCATTGGCGTGGCTACCCATTGCTTTGGCTGGTTTTCGACAGGCAGAGACATCAGCTATTTTTGTGATATTTATTACAGCGATTTGGCCAATTTTGATTAACACTTCAGTCGGGGTACAGCAGGTGCCTCAGGATTACCGAAATGTGGCTCGCATTCTACGTCTAAACCGTTGGGAATACTTCTGGACCATTCTACTGCCAGCGTCAGCACCCTACATTTTCACAGGTATGCGTATCGCCGCTGGTCTTTCGTGGTTAGCTATTGTTGCCGCTGAGATGTTGACCGGTGGAGTTGGGATTGGATTCTTTATCTGGGATGCCTGGAATAGTTCTCGGATCACCGATATTATCGTTGCGCTTGTTTATGTAGGAATGGTTGGTTTGTTGTTAGATAGACTGGTTTTTTATGCCAGCAAATTGATCGTTCAATCTGAGGAATAGGAGAACCCCATGCAAAGTTTACCCCTGCCAGCACCATTACAATCCCCAGTGGAATTACCCTTCCTGGAATTGAGGGATGTAAGCAAATATTACCCAACCTCCAAGGGGAATTACACGGTTTTACAGGGGGTTAATTTATCAGTCAAATCAGGGGAATTTGTGAGCATTATTGGACATTCCGGTTGTGGTAAAACGACCTTACTTAATCTAGTCGCAGGATTCATCCGTCCTAGTCATGGTCTTGTCTCATTGGAAAATCGGCGGATTACCGAACCTGGACCCGATAGAATGGTGGTCTTTCAGAACTATTCCCTGCTTCCTTGGCTGACCGCCTATGAAAACATTCATTTGGGGGTAAAGAGCGTTTATCGCCCGCAAAATGAAACGGAGCGGAGACAGGTTAGACAAATTGTAGAGGAGCATCTGGAACTTGTGGGTTTGACTGATGCCGCCCATAAAAAACCCAAACAATTATCCGGGGGTATGAAACAACGAGTTGCCATCGCCCGGGCTTTGGCTATGCGTCCGCAAATCCTCTTACTTGATGAACCCTTCGGAGCTTTGGACCCCATTACTCGGGAGGAGTTACAAGATGAGTTGTTGGGGATTTGGGAACGTACTAAAGTGACTGTTTTGATGATTACCCATGATGTAGATGAAGCCATTTATTTAAGTGATCGGATTGTTATGATGACGAATGGACCATCCGCAACGATTGGGGAAATTCTCACGATTCCGTTTGCCCATCCCCGGAACCGGGCAAGGTTGACTGAAGACCCCCAATTCTTTACCCTCAGAAATCAATGTCTTTCCTTCTTGTATGAACGTTTTGCCCTTGATATTGACCACGATTAATTAGGAGTTGCTCTGCGATGAATACCATGCAAACCTACTTAGAGATAGACCATGTGGATAAAATTTTTCAGACCGAAGCGGGTGCCTATCCTGTCTTGAAAAATATCCATATTGAAATTAAACAAGGTGAATTTATTGCCGTTATCGGGCATTCGGGTTGTGGCAAATCGACCCTACTTAATATCGTCGCTGGTCTTGAGCGACCGAGTGCCGGAGGGGTGGTTTTAGAAGGAAAAGAAGTTCGCCAACCGGGTCCCAATCGGATGGTGGTGTTTCAAAACCACTCTTTACTTCCTTGGTTAACGGTGCGGCAGAACATTGCGTTGGGGGTCAATCGTGTTTTTCGTGATCGTTCGCCCCAAGAACGTAAAGCAATTATTGATGAGCATTTAGCCTTGGTTCATTTGACAGCCGCCGCAGATAAATATCCCCACCAATTATCCGGGGGAATGCGTCAACGGGTCGGTATTGCCCGAGCCTTGGCATTACAGCCTAAAATTCTCCTTTTGGACGAACCTTTTGGGGCTTTAGATGCCCTGACCCGTGGTCGTTTGCAGGAACAATTAATGCAGATATGTAATGAACATAAAATCACGGCATTCATGATCACCCACGATGTGGATGAGGCACTTCTCTTGGCAGACCGAATTATCATGTTAACCAATGGTCCAGGGGCACAAATTGGTCGGATTTTATCTGTTGAATTACCTCGTCCCCGCCAACGGATGGCTGTGGTTAATCATCCCAATTACTATCGGATGCGAGGGGAAATTGTAGAATTTCTGAATGAACAGAAGAAATCCAAAAAACAGCGGGAACTGAATCGAATTGCCATTGCCATCAGCCGAGGTAATATTGAAAAAGTGAACTTGGATTTAGGCTTCATTCCCTTAACCGATGCCAGTCCACTGATTGTGGCAAAAGAAAAGCAATTATTTCAAAAATATGGCTTAGACGTAGAACTCCGGCGACAGTCAAGCTGGAACTCCCTAGCGGAACACTTAGTGAATGGGGAATTAGATGCCGCCATGATGCTCGCTGGGATGCCCTTAGCCCTTTCTGCACAATCGAACCGGCTGATCACAACTGCCATGACGCTTAGCCGCAATGGTAACGCCATTACCCTATCAAACCAATTTAACCAGCCCAACGCTTCCCCTATAGAGCAGTTATGTGATTACATATTGACAGCTAAACAAAAACCAATTTTTGGCATTGTCCATCCTGCTTCCATGCACAACTTTTTGCTAAGGAAATGGCTGATTCAAATCGGGATTAAACCTGATGTAGATGTAGAATTGGTTGTGATTCCGCCACCGCAAATGGTCGCTAATTTAATTGCTGGTAACATTATTGGTTTTTGTGTTGGTGAGCCTTGGAATACCCGAGCAGTTTTGGATGATGTCGGCTTTATCATCACCACAGGTATTGACCTTGATGATGGTCACATTGAAAAAGTGCTGGGAGTTAATCAAATCTGGGCACAACAATATCCTTTCACCCATTTGGCTCTAATTCGTTCCCTGTTAGAAGCCTGTGCTTGGTGTCAGCAATCTGCGAATCGAGAAGAATTAGTAGATATTCTATCTAAGCCTGACTACTTGAATATGAATCCGAAATACATTAGACCTAGCTTATGCAACCCGATTTGGCTCACTAAAGAGCAGACCCGATATTTACCACAATTTCATCATTTTCTGGTGAAAAATAAGCCTTGTATCATAGAATATGAATGGGTACTTGATCAGCTTACCGAGTATGGAATTATATCTTGCCAGAACTCACAACAGTTCTTAAAACCGATTGTTCGAGATGACGTTTTCCAGGAGGCAATCGCCCTGCTAGACCCAAACTTGTTAAAGCTGGACACTCAAGTTTCAAATAAAATTCCAGAGGTAACTTAACTTGTAAACTTCATATTTTGGAATTTATGCTTACTGTAGCAGAAGCAGAACAAATTATTAAAACCCACTGGGATGCCGCAAAATGTGAAGAGATCGCTTTAGAGTTTTGTGCAGGAAGAATCCTAGCACAATCTATCCATGCCGACCGGGATTATCCCCCCATTGATCGAGTTATGATGGATGGAATTGCCATCAGTAAACACGCCTATGACCGGGGGCTTAGAAAGTTTATCATTGCGGGTATGGCAACTGCGGGAACAGCGCCTCCTAATCTGGAAAATATCGAAACCTGTATCGAAGTGACAACGGGATGCCCTTTGCCCGATGGTGCTGATTTGGTTATTCCCTACGAAGAGCTAAACATCCATCAGGGGGTGGCGGAAATCATAATTGACCAGAATCGAAAGGCTAAAGATTTTGTCCATCAACGAGGGAGCGACTGCCGCTTGGGTGAAGTGATCATACCATCTGGAACAAGGTTGAAGGGGGTTCATTTAGGAATTTTGGCTAGCTTTGGCTACACAAAAGTTTTAGTAGAAAAACCTCTTAAAATCAAGGTTATTGCTACTGGTGATGAACTCATTCCCATTGACCAAAACCCACAACCTTATCAACTGCGTAGGTCGAATGTTTATGCCCTAAGAGCATCCTTACGCTCCTATGGTTACACGGATGTTGAAATAGACCATATTCCTGATATTCCAGAATTGATCCTGCCCCATTATCAACAGAATAAACAGACCTATGACTTATTAATTTACTCTGGCGGTGTTTCCCAAGGAAAACGAGACTATCTCCCCCAAATCTGGCAAGACATGGGTGTTATACCTTATATTCAAGGGGTAAGGCAAAAGCCTGGAAAACCGATGTGGTTTGGCATGGATCACACAAATAATACGATGGTTTTAGGCTTACCTGGTAATCCAATTTCGGCATTGGTATGTTTGCACCGCTACTTCTTGAATCGGAGTAAATCCTATGGTTATTTACAAAAATTGATCACATTTGAACCAGATTTAACCTATTTTGTGCCAGTCAAAATAAATGTCACGCATGAGCTTACGCCAATGATGCCTCAAAATTCAGGAGATTTTGTTGCCCTAGCGGATAGTGATGGTTTTGTAGAACTTCCACAAAATAAAAAACAGTTTACTCCGCAAGAGCAATTTTTTTTCTATCCTTGGTATTGAATATGAAACTGGTTGACCATTGGCAACGTCAGATTCGTAAACTGAGGGTGTCATTAACTGACCGATGTAATTTGCGTTGTCGCTACTGTATGCCACTGCATCCTGATTTTATGGATAAGCATAACTATTTAACCCCCGATGAATACGTTGATATAATTCAAGAATTACTGACCTATGGCATCCAGGAGGTTCGCATTACGGGAGGGGAGCCACTGGTACGACCAGAATTTTCTGAAATTATGTTAAAATTAAGTATGCTTAACATTCCACAATTGAGCTTGACAACCAATGGGATTTTACTCCACCAGCATTGGGAAATTCTTAAAGAATGCAATGTCAAAAAAATCAACATTAGCCTAGATAGTTTACGACCTGCAAACTTTGCATCCATCACCTATGGAAATAGTTTGTCTAGGATTTTAGAGAATATCAGCCAAGCGGTTGCTCAAGGATTTGATATTAAAATTAATGTCGTGCTACTGCGAGGAATTAACGACTGTGAGTTATTTGATTTCATAGAATATGCTCAAAAATTGTCCGTCACCGTAAGATTTTTAGAGTTAATGCGGATTGGTTATGCGAATGAGCTATATCATCATCACTTCATTTCAGCCCAAGAATGTATTAATCAATTACAAACTCGATATAAAATGAATAAAATCAACTCCGAATCCGACTCTACCGCTTTTTATTTTCAGCTTGATAGTGGGGTAAAAGTTGGCTTTATTGCTTCGGAATCCCAACCTTTTTGCAATCGTTGTTCTCGCTGGCGATTGTCCGCTGATGGGCGTTTATTTGCTTGTTTATTTACCCAGGAAGGTATCTCCATACGAAACGCTTCACCCGAAGATAGACATTACATTTATGAACAGTTATTAGGCATGAAGCCAATCCAACGTTCCACCCATGTTTTACGTCCGATGTATGGAATTGGAGGATAATGGTATGTTCACTCATTTAGATGCTCAAAACCAGCCAAGGATGGTTGATATTAGCGGTAAAAATATTACGATAAGGAGTGCTACAGCCCAGGCGCAAGTCCAATTGCCAAAATGTTTACAGGAATATATCAGGGGTAATGAAATTTTGCTCGAAAAGGGCGCAGTTTTTCAAACAGCAGTCATCGCCGGGACAATGGCGGTAAAAAAAACGCAGGAACTCATTCCATTCTGCCATCAAATTCCCATAGAAAGCTGTAGGTTTGAAATTGATATAGATGATAACTTTCTTGTAACGATAAACTGCACGGTTAAAGCCTCAGCTAAAACGGGTGTAGAAATGGAAGCTCTTTGTGGTGTGACAATTGCGGCACTTACAATTTATGATATGTGTAAATCCGTATCACCAGGCATAACGATCCGAGAGACTCGGTTATTAAGGAAAACTGGCGGTAAAGCCACCCAATTGGAACACCCTTTGTATGGTTTAATCCTCACGGGGGGTCTCAGTAAACGCATGGGTCAAGACAAGGCTTTACTGGATTGTTATGGACAGCCTTGTGCTTTATATTTATATAAACTAATGCAATCCTATTGTGAACAGGTTTATCTTTCGGCTCGGTCGAACCAATGGTTGTCCACCCCTCTTGAAGCACTACCGATACTCCCAGATCAAGTCACCAGTGTCGGACCAATTAGTGGACTATTAACCGCATTTCAAACCCATCCTGATGTAAATTGGTTGGTGATTGCCTGCGATTTAATGCAAGTACAGGCTCATACGATTGAGTATCTCTTAGCTCATTATCAAGAAAAAACTCTTGCCACGTGCTACATCAATAATGAACAGGGATTCCCGGAACCTCTGTGTGCTATCTATACCCCCCAAGCACAAGCGGTTTTTGCAGAAGCCTATCAGGCAGGTATTTATTGTCCTGTGAAAATTTTACAAAATCAATCCTGTACCCTAGTCAAGCCCCAAAATTCCCATGAATTAATGAATATCAATACGCCAGAAGACTATGCACGCATCGGCTACTAAGACGATTACTATTCAATATGTTGCCATGTTCAAAGACCAGGCGAACCAGTCAATCGAAAAGATTGAGACTGAGATCAAAACCTGTGCCGAATTGTATAAGTATTTACAGGAAAAATATAAATTTACGATTCCCCTATCACAAGTAAGAGTGGCTGTTAACCATGAATTTTGCTCTATGACACACCTCTTAAAAGACCAAGATTTAGTGGTTTTTATTCCGCCGGTATGTGGGGGCTAAATGATTCAATTTACCCTTAGTTCTAACCCTATCTGTTCCTCGGCAATGAGCCGTCTATTAGTCAATAGTACCGTAGGAGCATTAGTAACTTTTGAAGGTTGGGTACGCAATCATAATGATGGAAAATCTGTATTGGGTTTAGAGTATGAGGTGTATGAAATTCTCGCCCAAAAAGAAGGTGAAAAAATTCTCCAAGAAGCCCAAGCTAAATTTAATCTTTCGGGTGCCGTCGCTTGTCATCGTCATGGTTATTTAGATATTGGTGAAATTGCTGTTTGGGTTGGCGCGACTGGGGTACATCGTGGCTCAGCGTTTGCCGGAACTCGTTATATTATTAATGGGATTAAAAGTCGTTTACCGATTTGGAAGAAAGAATTTTATATTGGAGAAAAACCGCAGTGGATATTATGTTCACAAAATCATAGATTTTTCAGCGAGTCTTAAGGGCGCCTCTATTCATTGATTTTTGTACTTACACAGCAGGTCTGATAGCGTAGCCATAAGTCCTATTCCTTCCTTGGAATTATCAGTAACCATTGTGAATTATAGTGTGTTTCAAATGACTTCGCTCTCAGTGCTATCAATGTACAGTCTTTTAAGTGCTTATAGAATACAGTTGAACCCCACTTGCCGTGAGTCAATTATTATTCTGAGCCTTTAGAATGAAGGAGGTTTTTTGTATCCTTTAATTGATAAATAGACTGTAACCATCTGGTTGACATTTGCGGGTGACTTCTTTAACTTCAATTAAACTATAGCAATCCTACTTGATTAGTGAACAGAGATTTCCCAGAACCAAGGACGGGGGCGGTGCCCCTGCGACCCCTATGCTATTCTCATTTAGGATTGCTATATGACAATTTCACGAAATACACCCTAAAGTGCAGAGCGGGGAAGGACTTACGGCGGGCGTTTAGATTCGTTGGGCGCAGTCACAGGTGATGAGCTTGTGGCGGAACAGAAAACGTAGGGGAGTGTTGCAACCAGCCCAACTGACCATGTTGAAAAGCCTTCGCCGTACTTGTTCTCAGTACTGGTTCGGGTTTATTTTCACTGGGGACTAGCAAAGAATGGGTTCTTAAATCAACTTATGAGAATGGCACTTCTCAAAAAACTAAATCCCGATACTGCCCAAAGAACCTGCCTCTAAAATGCTCAGGAAGGCTGGTTTTATGAATTGCCCTTATGATTGTAAGTAAATGGTAAATCTTAGCTCATTTGCCCCTAAAATCCTCTAGAATCGGTGGTGGAGATTAGGGGTATTAAAATCGGAATTAAATGTCTCAAAAATTGCTACGGCAACGGAGTTATCAGTTTTTTTAGTAATAATTTTATAGTTTGTTCATTCGCAAAATTACAATTTACTGTAAGTGAAATATTTGCGGCGACTGAGTTTTTCGGTTTTTTTATTATTTTTTACTTGCTAATTGTCACGTCAGGGCAAATAACACCGAAATTCGCTAAAATCCTTATGGCGACGGGGTTTAAGGCTTATTGAGGTGATTCTACAGGGTTCATTCTCGGACTTTTGGGATGGCTCAAGCGCAATTAATGCCCGAAACACTCCCTTGATTTTCTACTTCAATACACAGGCTTATAAAATTATCTGGACAAATTACAAAATTGTTACGGTGAGACATTTACAAGACTTTTTTATTAACTTAAATTCTGTTCTTTTGAGTAAAATTTTTAATTATTTATCAGCAAAAATTAGCCCTTTTTACTAAATGGGTGATTTTGTTTAACATTCTTGAAAAATTATTTGCATAATTTTTACGGCGACAGCTTTTCAAGGTTTATTTACTACTTTGTAATACTTGTAGAATAGGGATCACCTGACCGAAAAGGGGTATAATTACTAATTATCTGAGCGAGGAAACGGCGGTGACAGTGGCGACGGTACCGGATGCGTTGGGGCGGTTTGGGCAGTTTGGGGGGAAATACGTCCCGGAAACCCTGATGCCTGCTCTGGCGGAACTGGAGCAAATGTATTACCAATGTAAAGATGACCCCTCGTTTCAATCGGAATTACAATTTTTGTACAAAACCTATGTGGGGCGACCTACCCCCTTGTATTTTGCCGAGCGTTTGAGTGCCCATTACGGCAATGTGCTCATCTATTTGAAGCGGGAGGATTTGAACCACACCGGGGCGCACAAAATTAACAATGCGTTGGGGCAGGTACTCCTAGCGCAACGGATGGGCAAACGGCGGATCATTGCCGAAACGGGGGCGGGACAGCATGGGGTGGCGACGGCGACGGTGTGTGCCCGCTTTGGGCTGGAATGCGTGATCTATATGGGTGTGCAGGACATGGAGCGCCAAGCCCTGAATGTGTTTCGGATGCGGTTGCTGGGGGCGACGGTACAACCGGTGAGCAGTGGGACGGGCACGCTCAAGGATGCGACCTCGGAGGCGATTCGGGATTGGGTGACGCATGTGGAAACCACCCATTACATTCTGGGTTCGGTGGCGGGACCCCATCCCTACCCGATGCTGGTGCGGGATTTTCAGAGTGTGATTGGCAGAGAAACCCGGGCGCAGTGTGCGGAATTGTGGCAAGGTCTGCCGGATATTCTCCTGGCGTGTGTGGGGGGCGGGTCGAATGCGATGGGCTTGTTCTATGAATTTATCCCGGAGCCGACGGTGCGCCTGATGGGGGTGGAAGCTGCTGGCGAGGGTATTCACACGGGCAAACACGCCGCTACCTTGACCCAGGGGCGGGTGGGGGTACTGCACGGGGCGATGAGCTATCTTCTGCAAGACGACCAGGGGCAGGTGGTGGAACCCCATTCCATCAGTGCTGGGCTGGACTATCCGGGGGTGGGACCGGAGCATAGCTATCTCATGGAAACCGGGCGGGCGACCTACGTCAGCGTGACGGATCAGGAAGCTTTGGCGGCTTTGCAACGGGTGAGCCGGTTAGAGGGGATCATTCCCGCTTTGGAAACCGCCCACGCCTTCGCCTATTTGGAAACCCTCGCTCCCCAATGCGCTCCCGGCACCCGGATTGTCATCAACTGTTCTGGGCGGGGCGACAAGGATGTGCAAACGGTGATGAAACATTTGTCCGTTTAATGCAACCAATTAATTTAACCAAACAGTGACCAACTGGGGAAACCAAATCAGGAGCAACACCAACACCAATTGCAAGCCAATAAAGGGAATCACCCCCCGATAAATCTGCCCGGTAGTGACGGTGGGGGGAGCCACACTTTTGAGATAAAACAGGGCAAACCCAAAGGGTGGGGTTAGGAAAGAAGTCTGCAAATTCGCCCCCAACAACACCCCAAACCAAACCAAATCTGTTCCCAATTGTTGCGCCGCTGGGATGAGCAAAGGCACGACAATAAAGGCAATTTCAAAAAAATCAATAAAAAATCCCAGCAGAAACACCAAGCCCATGCTAAATAACAAAAAACCCGCCCGTCCCCCCGGCAAATTCAACAGCAATTCATACACAAACTGATCCCCATTCAGTCCCCGAAACACCAAACTAAACGCCGTGGAACCAATCAAAATCATCATCACCAAACTGGTCGTCCGCACCGTCGCTTCACAAGCCCGCCACCCCATCGCCCAGGACAATTTTCCTTCCCAACCCGCCAACAGTAATGCCCCCAAACAGCCCACCGCCCCGGCTTCCGTCGGTGTGGCAATGCCAAAAAAAATGCTCCCCAACACCAACAGCACCAGCCCCAGGGGGGGAACCACCGCCCGCAGGACACTTAGCAACGGTTCTTTGGGTAAATCCGTTAGAGCCGGAGCCAGATGGGGACGGAAATAAGCGAGAACAACCGTATAAATAACGTACATAGCTGTCAGGGTCAACCCCGGCAGGAGCGAACCCACAAACAAATCCCCCACCGACACCCCCAACTGGTCGCCCAGCACCACCAGCACCACACTCGGCGGGATGATCTGCCCCAGCGTCCCGGAAGCGGCAATCACCCCCGTTGCCAACTCGGTTTGATAGCCATAGCGCAACATCACCGGCAGGGAAATCAGCCCCATCGCCACCACCGTCGCCGCCACCACCCCCGTCGTTGCCGCCAGCAATGCCCCCACCACAATCACCGCCACCCCCAGCCCCCCCCGCAGGCGACCGAACCAGCCCCCCATCACCGTCAGCAGGCGTTCCGCCACCCCCGACTGCTCCAGCAGGGAACCCAGCAGGATGAAATAGGGAATTGCCAGCAGGGTGTAATTCGACATGATGCCGAAAATCCGGTAGGGCAACGCGGTGAGAAACAAGGGGTCAAACACCCCCAACGCCACCCCCACCAGGGCAAACAAAATCGCCACCCCCCCCAGGGCAAACGCCACCGGATACCCCGTCGCCAGGAAAATCAACGCCCCCACAAACATGAGCGGACCCAACCAGGCTCCCTCATCCATCGCACCGCCGCCACCCACAACCTCTGATTATCCGTTGCCGGGGGACGCTTAGCCAATCGGGGGAATGACCATGCCCAACAACAACAAAAACCCGGTGATCACCTGCTCCCGAAACATCCGGCTATAGACGGACAGGGGTTGCCTTTGCCGCAACTGCCACACCTGTTTGCCCCAGACCGCCGCCGTCACCGCCACCATCAGATAATAAAAACCGCCCAATCCCGTCGCCATGCCCACACCGGTTAACAAAATTAACGTTATTGCCAATAAAATCCCCACCGCTAAAGGGGTATGCCGACCAAAAAACCGGGCACTGGAATAAATCCCCAAACGGGCGTCATCCTCCCGATCCGGCAAGGCATAAATCGTGTCAAACCCCAGCGTCCAGCACCAGACCGCCCCCCACAGCAACCAGGTCACCCCCGTCACCGTGCCCGTCACCGCCGCCCAGGGGATGAGAACCGCAAACCCCCACGCCGTCGCCAATACCGCCTGGGGCACCGGACACCAGCGTTTCGCCGAAGGATAAAGCACCATCACCGGCACCGCCAGCACCGCCAGGGTAAACCCCAAGGGATTCAGATACTGCGCCAACCCATAGGCACAGGCAAACCCCACCACCGCCACTGCCCCCGCCAGCCATAGGGGCATCTGTCCCTGCGCCAAAGGTCGTTGCGCCGTCCGTTGCACCTGGGCATCCAACCGGTGATCCCACAAATCATTCACCACACAACCAGCGGCACTCGTCGCCACCGCCCCCAACACCACCACGACCAGCAAATCCCAGGGCGGACAGCCCCCACTCGCCAGCACCAGCGACCACAGGGCAGGCACCAGCAAAATTAACCGTCCCGTCGGCTTATCCCAGCGCAGGAGGCGGACAATCTGGTACAGGACAGGGGCAGGCATGGGCAGGATAACTCCCCCAAAGGGCGGGGTTCATGGGATAATTGTAACGCTCTCTAAAGTTCTTAATGATTTTTTTACTATGGGTTCCTCAAATGGATGCCGCCAGGGATAGGGGATAGGATACACCGGTGAAACTCCTACTTTTTTTAGTACAGACCTCCGGGTGGATGGTCGGTTTGGCAATTATCACCGGGTTTCTCAGCGGCGGGAGCAGTGCCGGTTTGATTGCCCTGATCAGCCGTGCCCTAGTCGAAGGGGTCACCCCCTTGGTCATCCTTGCTTTTATCGGTTTAGCCGGAATTGCCCTCGCCACCAGCATTATTTCCCAGGTGATGCTGATTCGCCTGTCCCAGCGAGCGGTTTTTGACCTCCGCCTCCATTTGAGCCGCCAAATTCTCCGTGCTGAACTCACCCATCTGGAGCAACTGGGCACCCCCCGCCTCCTGGCGACCCTGACCGAGGATGTGCAAGCCGTCGCCAATGCGGTTTTTGCCATCCCTTTTTTGTGCATTGATGCCGCCATTGTCCTGGGCAGTCTCGTGTACATTACTTGGCTCTCGTGGCAGGTTTTATTCATGGTGGTGGGGTTAACCACCGTTGCGATTGGCAGTTGTCAATTTTTTACCCATTTGGGCAGTCAATCCCTCGCCCGTGCCCGGGAAAAACAGGATCATTTATTCCAGGATTTCCAAGGGCTAACCCAAGGGATCAAAGAACTTAAACTTCATGCCCAAAAACAACAGGTATTTTTGCAAGAGCACTTGATGGTTCATGCCCAGGAATTTCGCCGCCATACGATCACCGGCTTAACCTATTTCGCCAGCACCTCCAGTTTGGGAAAACTAATTTTCTTTTTCGCCATCGGTTTTGTACTCTTTAGTCTGCCAAAGCTCATTACCCTCAACCCCCAAACCCTCTCCGGCTATGTGTTAATCTTCACCTATTTAATGCTCCCAATGGAGAATTTGGTGAACAATTTACCCACCCTCAGTCGGGCAGGTGTCGCCCTAGAAAAAATCACCTCCTTGGGTTTATCCCTCTCCGGTTCTAGTGAATTGGAAACCGTAGCACAGCCGCTCCGACAATCATGGCAAAAACTGGAATTGCGGGAAGTCGTACATCAGTATCCATCCTCTCAAGATGACCAACCGTTCTGTTTTGGTCCTGTGAGTTTAACGATTGTGCCCGGTGAAATTGTCATGATTATTGGCGGCAATGGCAGTGGCAAATCCACCCTGGCGAAGTTAATTACGGGTTTATATACTCCCAAATCTGGGGCAATTTATTTTGACAATACCCTGATTGATGCCCAAAACCGCCATTGGTATCGCCAACATTTTGCCGTGGTTTTTTCTGATTTTTATTTATTTGAAAGTCTGTTGGGTTTGGAAGCGGATCAAGAGCTGGTTTATCAATACCTCAAACAACTACAAATCGAGCATAAAGTTACGATTAAAAACGGGCAATTTTCCACCACCGCCCTCTCCCAAGGACAACGGAAACGCCTGGGTTTACTGATTGCCTATTTGGAAAACCGCCCCATCTATCTTTTTGACGAATGGGCTGCCGACCAAGACCCCCGGTTCAAGGAGTTTTTTTATACGGAATTTCTACCCAATTTGCGGGCACAGGGAAAAACAGTTTTAGTGATTAGTCATGATGACCATTATTTTCATATTGCCGACCATTTGATTAAGCTAGATTATGGACGAATTGAGTATGATAAATATGTGGATACACCGGTAGGAATTTAGGGATGCCTCTGTTTACTGATTTTTATAGCTACACGATAGGTATAGTAGGGTAGCGATGAGTACATTGACCTGGGAATATCCTCAATGGCTGTAAATCAATAGAGGAGAGGTGCCCTTGAATCTAAATTTTAGGAGGTTTATATTATAAGAAGATAATAGTAGCAAAATGAACCCATACAATCTACTTCAAACCCTAGGATGAAAAAGATAACCTACCGCTTAGGTGAATTATTTTGTGGGGCAGGAGGTCTCGCTTTAGGTGCAAAATCTGCTCATATATTAAATCATGAATTTGATTGTTCAATTTCTCATGTATGGGCTACGGATTATGATATGTCAGCCTGTGAGACATACCGCCGTAACATCTGTCCAGACAATCCTGAGTCTGTTATCTGTTGTGATATTAGGCAATTAAGTTTTGAAAAATTACAGAGTATTTCACCAATTGATGGATTAGCATTTGGCTTCCCATGTAACGATTTTAGTATAGTAGGTGAACAACAAGGTATTAATGGGACGTATGGACCACTTTATAAATATGGCGTAACAGCATTAAACTTTTTCAATCCCCAATGGTTCCTGGCTGAAAATGTAAGCGGTCTTAAAAATTCCAATGATGGTCGAGCTTTTGATATAATCTTAGAAGAATTAAGAAATGCTGGTGATGGTTATGAAATCACTCCTCATTTGTATAAATTTGAATGTTATGGTATTCCGCAGGCAAGGCATAGAATTATTATTGTTGGAATCAGAAAAGATTTAGATAAAATTTTTAGAGTTCCTTCGCCAGAACCATATAAAAATGTGGATGTATCCTGTCGAAAAGCGATAGAGAATCCACCAATTCCACGTTTTGCATACAATCATGAATTTACAAAGCAATCTCAAGTTGTGATTGAACGACTCAAGTACATTAAACCCGGTGAAAATGCTTTTACTGCCAAGATTCCCACTCAGCTACAACTTAATGTTCGTGGTGCAAAAATCAGTCAAATATACAAGCGCCTTGACCCGACCAAACCAGCTTACACGATAACCGGGAGTGGTGGTGGCGGCACCCATGTTTATCACTGGTCGGAAAACCGTTCATTAACTAATAGGGAAAGGGCTCGATTGCAGACTTTTCCTGATAATTTTATCTTCTATGGTTCTAAAGAAAGCGTCAGAAAACAAATTGGTATGGCGGTTCCCCCAAGGGCGGCTGAAATTGTATTCAATGCACTTTTATCTAGTTTATTAGATATTCAGTATCCATTTATACCTTCAAATATAATAGCGGTTAAAAGTCTTTTTGAAGGTACACACTATACATTCAATGAAAGTAATGGAGAATATCAAGTATGAATAAAAACGAACAGGAAATTTTTAAATTTAGAGTCAATCAAATTAAAGAGTATTTAGCTCGACAAATTTCTGTCGACAATGCAGTTGAACTAGCAAAACAAATTGTAACAGGTGCAGAGGGGGGGAATGAGTTTGGTAAAAATAATTTTGATTCTTGGTTAAGTGACCGTTTTATCCCTCAATTAGTCTGGCTTTCAAGTGATGATTATACCAGGGGAATTACACGAGCATTACCTCAAGCTTTACGATTCACAGGTTCAGATTTTGGTAGTGCTAAACAGAGAGATTTTGGACAATTATGGATGGATACGACCAGAGGTTTATTAGGTGAAATAGCGGTTCAAAAATTCTTTAAAGACAAACTCAATACAGAGATAGAGCTGGATACTAGCATTGATCAGAATTTAGATGATTACATTACCACTGACATAAAGTTTGTCAAAGAATCCTCTGGTGCCTATCGCAATGCAAGAATCAATACCAGTATTAAAACAGGTAAGTTTAATGCCCGTTGGTTGGATGAATATAGTGCAACTAAAATTAACAAAATCGATGTTTTTATTTTTGTCCGATTAGGAATGCCAAAAGAACATTTTATTGCTTATCTCAAAAATATAAGTTTTTTACGAGATAAACTAATTCCCAGAGCAATAGAGATTGGTGAAATTACAAATGAGCTGAGTTTAGGATTGTGGAATGCAATTCCAAATTTTGAACTCATTCCTGCCTATGTAGTCGGATTCTTAGCTAAGCAAAATTTACAACAGCCTATTCATTCGATTACCTTAGAAATCAAAGGAAAACCAGATTACCAACGAGGAGATACTACAAAAGATACCAGAAAAATCTACATCAAAAAAGGCATAGGTATATTTACTAAAAACAATGTATGTGCTCGACCAGAGTTCCAGCAACTTAATGTACCAGACAGTTTACCAATTTTAATTGCTGGTATTGAAAAACAGATTGATAACAAAGAACATTTCTACGCCAATACCGGCTCTTTTGATTATGGGATGGAAAAATGGCAATGCTTTGCACATATATTGTAATGAACAATTTCCGATATGCCTAATGTCCTCTGCTACGGGCTTGCCCTCTGGGATATGCTGGCGGATCAAACCGGCATCCCCCGCAACCAGGTGCGTTCCTGGACAGCCTATGCCGGCGGGGCGGGGTTGAATGTCGCCTGTGGGTTGGGCGCATTGGGCGTGTCGGGGGCATTGATCGCTGGGGTGGGGCAGGATGAACGGGGAAGCCAATTACTCCAGGTTTTGCAATCCTACCAAGTTTGTACAGATTACATACAAAAACTACCCTATCTGACCCGGTTGGTGGAGGTCATCCGCAGTCAGGAAGGGGAACGGGAATTTGTAGGATTCTATCCGCCCGATTGCCAGGAATTTGCCGATGGTTATATCACCTTTTTGGAACCTAATTTTATACCTAAATGCGTGTATATTGAAGCCCTGATGTTAGCCTTTCCCCAGGCAAGAAAAACCGGTTGGCAATTGGTGCATTGGGCTTTAGAAAAGGGTTTAATGATTCTGGTAGATGTGAATTGGCGACCTGTATTTTGGTCAGATCACAAATTAGCGAAATCTCTAACTTTAGAATTACTTAAAAAAGTGCAAGCGGTAAAATTGACTAGTGAAGAAGCCCAATGGTTATTTAATAGTGATGATCTTAATAGCATTCACCAACAATGCCCGCATTTAACCCATATCTTCCTAACCCAGGGTGCCCAGGGCTGTGATTATCAGATCGGCGAATACCAAGGTCATTATCCCGCATTTGTAGTAAATACCATAGATACCACTGGGGCAGGGGATGCGTTTGTAGCAGGATGGCTACATCAATGGCTAACCTATGGGGAAACTTTAATAAGTAATGCAAATTTACTTAATCAAGCATTACGTTGGGCGAGTGCGGTTGCCGCTTTATCCACTACCGCTCTGGGAGCCATTACCCAAGCCCCAACGGTGAATACAGTGCAGGCATTCCTGTCCGCCCAGCCCCTGGAGTGAACCACCCCCACGCCACCGCCGTCTAAAAGGATGAAACCCTTTGGATGGGAGATGAGATTTTATGGGAGTAATGCGTTGCTTCGTTCCGGCTTTGGCCGCTACCTTGGCACTCGCTGGGGTGGCTCAAGCTGGAGAAGTCACCCTCACTGGGGAAAACGGTAAAACCGGCACCATCAATAGCCAACGCAACCGCACGGAAACCGGTTGGACGGTGGAACGCCTCTACACCAACCCCCAGGGGCAGACCAAATCCGTGAATAAAACCGTTACCCCCACGGGCAATGGCACCGTCACCACGACCCGAAGCACCATCGGTCGCCAAGGGGATACCACCTTCAGCACGGGCATTTGGACAACGGATGGTAATGGGAATTACACCGGCACCGTCGAGCGCACCAACCGCCAAGGGCAAACCAACCCATACCAGGTGAATGGTCAGCGGAGTCGCACGGAAACCGGGCGCACCAACCATGCCACCGTCACCGGCCCCAATGGGAACACCCGCTCCTATAGCCGGGTCGGAAGTTGTAACGGCGGAGTTTGCACCGGCACCACCACGTTTGACAACGGCAGTACCCGCACCGGCACCTTCGACCGTAACAACAACACCTTTGCGATTACCGGTCGCCAAGGCCGCACCCGCACCGGCACCTACCAACGCACTCGTTAAGGAGAATCTGCATGAAACGGATGTTATTACCGGCTTTGTTGGGGTTAATGTTGACCGCCCCTGTGGTCACCGCCACCCCCGCTCAAGCCCAATTTGAAGTGGCGCAACAGACTAAACGCAGAGGCCCGCTTGCGGATTTGAACCTCACCCCGGAGCAACAACAACGGATACAACAAATTCGCCAAAATTCCCGGAACCAAATGCAACAAATTTTGACCCCCGAACAGCGGCAACAACTCAGCCAACTGCCAGGTCAAACCCCGGAACAACGGCGAGCCACCATGAAAAGTCTCAACCTCACCGATGCCCAAAAACAGCAAATGAAGCAAATTCGCACCAGTACCCGTCAGCAAATTGAAGCCATTCTCACCCCGGAGCAACGGCAACAACTCGAAGCCCGTCGGCAACAATGGCAACAACGGCGGGGTCAGCCCAACAACCCGAACAACCTCTAATCCTCATCAGAACCAGGATTAAAAATCTAATGACAATGAAGCAAAAGCCCCCCGGATTTGGGGGCAATTTTTTTGCGTTTTTTGGGTGGAGTAAGCTAGCGACCAATGCCCAAGACCGTTGCTAAGGAGCGGGCCGCATTCCCCGGTTCCATCGCATCAATTGCTGCCGTGGGTTCATAACCACAATGCACCATACAGTCCCGACATTTGGGATTGCCGCTGGCACGTCCGTAGTTTTCCCACTCGGTGGTTTCCAATAATTCTTGATAGCTTTGGCAATGTCCTTCATTGAGTAAATAGCAGGGTTTTTGCCACCCCAAAACACTGTAACTGGGCATTCCCCAAGGGGTACATTCGTAGTCCTTTTCCCCCACTAAAAAGTCAATAAATAAGGGGTTATGGTTAAAATTCCACTTGACCTTGCCCTGGCGATAGGGAGCCATAATTTCCCGGAATAACGCCCGGGTTTGTTCCCGTTTTAAGAAATGCTCCTGATCCGGTGCCCATTCATAGCTATAGCCGGGAGAAACCATCATCCCATCCACCCCCAATTCCGTGAGAAAATCAAATAATTCTTGTATATCTTCCGGCTTGGTGCCATCAAAAACAGTGGTATTGGTGGTGACTCGAAAACCCGCTTTTTTCGCCGCTTTAATCGCACTGATGGCTATATCAAATACCCCCTTGCGATCCACACATTTATCATGCAATTCCCGCATTCCGTCTAAATGCACGCTGAAGGAAAAGTAGGGAGATGGGGTAAATTTTGACAAACTTTTTTCTAACAAAATCCCATTGGTACAAAGGTAAACAAATTTGCGCCGTGCCACCAAACCCGCCACAATTTCATCAATTTGGGGATGCAGTAGGGGTTCACCGCCGGGAATTGCGACCACGGGTGCCCCACATTCTTCTACTGCCCGGAAACACTCCTCCGGGGTGAGATTGCGTTTGAGAATATCCACCGGATGCTGAATTTTGCCACAGCCCGAGCAGGCTAAATTGCAACGAAATAGGGGTTCCAACATCAAGGTCAGGGCGTACCGTTTGCGCCCCAACATCCGTTGCGTTACCAAGTATTTGCCCACTTCCAGAGCTTGCAACCAATGAATTGACATCAGAACCACTCCTCAAAAAACACAGGGTTAAGCAATCTTAACGCTTTCTACCCCGATACTGTAAGGGATTTCCCCAGGACTGGCAAGGGAAAAGTTAAAATTCCAGCATGGTCAGCCCAGGTGTGTTATGCAAACGGCGATGCCCATTTTCATCCCGCCTACATTACGTTGTACTGAAGAACAGTTCAGGGAATTGGTGAAATTCAATCCCGATTTGCGCTGGGAATTAACTGCTCAAGGGGAAGTGATTGTCATGGCACCAACGGGGAGTGAAACGGGGAATTATAACTTTGAATTAAATACGGATTTAGGAACTTGGAACCGTCAGCAAAAAATGGGGAAAGCCTTTGATTCCTCAGCAGGGTTTCGCTTACCGAATGGGGCGATTCGTTCTCCTGATTTAGCCTGGATTGCTCAGGAACGTTGGGAACAGTTATCTCCTGAACAGCGGCGACAATTTGCCCCAATTTGCCCTGATTTTGTCCTGGAATTAGTCTCCCCTGCGGATGATTTAGCCACTGTGCAAGCTAAGATGCAGGAGTATTTGAAAAATGGCTGTCGGTTGGGTTGGTTGGTCAATCCTGAAACCCGCAGTGTTACGATTTATCGCCCTAATGTTGCCCCTGAAATTGTCACTTTTGATGTGGTTCTTTCTGGGGAAGATGTTTTACCGGGGTTTACTGTGGATTTACGGCACATTTTTGGAAGTGATGAACTGTAGGGCACCCCTATCAATTCCAAGTTAGTGGTCACAGGGACACCCCCGCCCTTGGTTCTGGGTAATTATTGATGATTGGTTCAAATAAATAGAGGTTCCCTGTTTTTGAAATCGCTAACGCTACGCTATCAAAACCCAACGCACCCGTCCTTGGGCAACGCCAGGGAGAGGCAGTTCATCCGGGGGGACATCCTCCGGGGCAAACAGGGTTAATGCCATCCTTTGCCCAGGGGTCAACGTTACGGGCGGTTCCCCCAGACAATGTAATGCTTTAGTACTTAGGGATGACCACAGTTCCCCGGCGGTGAGATGTCCCGGCGTTACCAATCCCGCCCAGAGATAACTTAATGCCACTCCCAACCCCGCTAACCGGGGGGGAGCCAGCCCAAAGGGCACCATTTTTTCCTCGTAGGTGTACGCCTGGTGGTCAATGGCAATGGCATCAATCACCCCGGTTTTTACCCCTTGAATTAATGCCAAACGGTCGGCGGGATTACCGAGCGGGGGGTCAAAGCGCAGATAGGGATTGTAATCCCCCAGGTGACTGCTATCCCACAGCAGGTGGGTCCAGGGGGTACTGGCGGTAATGGGTAACTCCGCATCCTTGGCTTGGGCAATCAATGCCACGCCCCGCTGGGTGGAAATCCGCATGAAATGCACGGGGGGAGCCATGTCTAGCTCGGTCAGGAGTTCCAAAATTGCTGTCAGCGCCGAGGTTTCTGCGGCAACCGGCACATCGGGTAACCCCCAGGTCAGGCTATGGGTTCCAGAGCGGGCAACCCCAGCCGGGTTGAGGTGAGGGTTGTGCGGCATGAGGGCGATGGGTTTTCCCAATGGTTGGGCGTAGATCAGCAATTGTTGCAGTAAACCCAGGTGAGTTAAGGGTCGTCCATCGCTGAACCCCGCCACCCCCGCCCGATGCAGTTCCGCCAATTCCGCCATCCGTTCCCCCCGCAACCCCTGGGTCAGTGCCCCCCAAAGCCGCCATTTCAGGGGTATTTGGGCGTGTTGTTCCTGCCACCCAGTGACCACCGCTGCCCGATCCACCACCGGTTGGGTTCCCGGCAAAAGGGTTAACCGGGTAAAGCCCCCCTGCACCGCCTGGGCGACCAACTGGCTGAGGGTTTCGCGCCCCTCGTAGCCTGGTTCACTACTTTGGCTGTACACATCCACCAACCCTGACCCCAAAATGCACCCCTGCGCTGGGTATGCTGGCACCCCCTCTTCAACCGGTAACTGCGGTGCAATCCCCCGAATCCTGCCCTGTTCCAACCACACATCGGCGATTTCTTCCCGTTGTCCCACCGGGTCCAGCCAGCGCACCTGCCGGAGAATCAGGTTAGTCTGGGGACTCAGGACTCCAGTCGGTAGCCCAAATCCCGCAGGAGATGAGGGGTCTGTCGCCATTTCGGTTCCACTTTCACAAACAGTTCCAGGTACACCGGTCCGCTGACCAATTTTTGCATCTCTTGGCGGGCGTGACTGCCAATGGTTTTCAGCATTTGCCCCTGATGACCGATGATAATCGCTTTCTGGGAGGGGCGTTCTACCACAATCGTGGCGAAAATGCGGGTGATTTGCGGGGTTTCCTCCACCCGGTCCACCACCACCGCCACCGCATGGGGCACTTCCTCCCGGGTGAGATGTAAGATTTGCTCCCGGATCAATTCCGCCATGATGAACCGCTCCGGCTGATCCGTGACCATCTCCGGCGGGTAATAACAGGGACCAGGGGGCAACATCTGCAACAGTTGGGCGTGCAATTCGGGAATCCCCTGCCCGGTGACGGCGGAAAAACGCAGTAAGGGTGCCGATGGAAGCAGAGCCTGATAACTGGCGGTGATCTGATCTATCTGATCTAATTGAGCCGCTGGAACCAAATCCCGTTTGTTTAAGCCCAGCACTACCGGCGTTGGATGGCGCGCCAACCACTCGGCGATAAACTGATCCCCCGTGCCCGCCGGTTGGGAACCATCCACCAAAAACAACACCACATCCACCGCCCGCACCAGGGTTTGGGCATTTTTCACCAAAATTTCCCCCAGGCGATGGTGGGGTTTGTGAATGCCAGGGCTATCCACGAGGATAATTTGCCCCTGGGGTAGGGTGAGAATCCCCCGCAGGCGGTTACGGGTGGTCTGGGCGACTGGGGACGTAATGGCAATTTTCTGCCCCACTAAAGCGTTCAACAGGGTGGATTTGCCCACATTGGGTCGCCCGAGGAGTGCCACAAACCCGGAGCGAAATTCCTGGGCAGGTTCGCCGCTCACCAGCTTTGCGCCTCGTGTACCAGGCGGAGCGTCCGGGACACACGTTCCGGGAAAATCACAATCAAATCGCCGGGTTTCCCCTGTTTGAGTGCCGTTTGGATCGCCGTCGTTTCCTCCAAAATCACCTGAAATATCCTGGTAGCCACGGTTTCCGACACCCCCAGTTGCAACCAGTTGGCGGCATCACCCCGAGGTCGCCCCCGGGTGTCATCGTCCTCTTTGATAATCACCCGGTCAAACAATTCGGCGGCAATCCGCCCCATTTCCCGCAAATCCTCGTCTCGGCGGTCCCCCGGTGCCCCGATCACCCCGACCCGTTCCCCCTTGTCCCACCGGCGCACAAATTCCCCGACCGCCCGATACCCATGCGGATTGTGGGCGTAGTCAATCAACACATGGAAATCCCGCACCGCCAGCAAATTCATCCGCCCCGGTGTCTGCGCCACCCCCGCCGCAAAGGTGCGTAACCCCTGGGCTAATTGCGCCACCGTCACCCCCACCCGGTACGCCGCCAAGGTCGCCGCCAGGGCATTTGCCGTCATAAACCCCACCGTCCCCCCCAGGGTCAAGGGCACCTCCGCCACCGGCACCACCGGCATGGTTTGCTCCCCCTGCAAAAGAGTAATTTCCCCCTGGATCACCGTCGCCCCCAAGCCCCCCCGTTGCTGATGCGCCCGCAACACCGGATGCTCCGGGTTCAAACTGAAATACGCCACCGCCCCCTTCACCCGCTGAGCCATCGGCGCCACCAACCCGTCCTCCGCATTCAGCACCGCCAACCCATCCGGCGCCACCACCTCCGCCACCACACTTTTGACCGAAGCCATCTGCTCTAGGGTGTCAATGTCGTAGCTCCCCAGGTGGTCGTCGGAAACGTTCAACACCACCCCCACATCACACTGGGCAAACGCCAACCCGGAGCGCAAAATCCCCCCCCGGGCACTTTCCAGCACCGCCAATTCCACCGTCGGGTCATTCAAAATCAAGCGGGCACTCTGGGGTCCCGTATTGTCCCCCGGCTCCGCTAGATAATCGCCAATATACGTCCCATCCGTCGTGGTAAATCCCACCACTTTTCCCATCTGCTTACACAAATGCGCCGTCAAACGGGTGGTCGTGGTTTTCCCATTGGTGCCCGTGATTGCCACGATGGGAATCAACCCCCGGCTGTCCCCCGGAAACAACTGGTCTAAAATCGGCGCACAGACATTCCGGGGCGTGCCCTCACTCGGTTGCAAATGCATCCGCAACCCCGGGGCGGCATTCACCTCCACCACCACCCCGTCCACCTGCCGCAACGGTTGGGTAATATCCGGGGTAATCAGGTCAATTCCAGCAATGTCCAACCCCACCCACTGCGCCGCCCGCTCGCACAGCCACTGGTTTTCCGGGTGAATGGTATCTGTACAGTCAATCGCCATCCCCCCCGTACTGAGATTGGCGGTATTTTTTAAGTAACACACCTCCCCGGGGCGTAAAATGCTATCCAGGCTATAGCCCTGTTGCCGCAGTACCCACTCCGTGGTTTGGTTCACCACCACCCGGGTCAGTACATTATCATGCCCTTCGCCCCGCCGGGGGTCTTGGTTCAGGCGTTCCACCAGTTCGGCAATCGTACTGCGCCCATCCCCCACCACCTGTGCCGGTAAGCGTTGCGCCGCCGCCACCACCCGTCCTCCCACCACCAGCACCCGGTAATCGCCCCCCCGATGGTACCGTTCCACGATCACTGCGCCGCTTTTGGACTCCTGTTTGGCGAGGTCGTAGGCGGTTTCCGCATCGGGATAGGTGCCAATGTTCAGGGTAATCCCCCGCCCATGATTCCCATCCAGGGGTTTGATCACCACCGGAAAGCCCCCGGCTCGGTCAATCGCCTCCGCCAAGTCATCAAAGCGGCGGATCACATCCCCCTTGGGCACCGGGATTCCGGCTGTTTCCAGTAATAATTTTGTACTGTCTTTATCCCCCGCCAATTCCACGCCCAAAATGCTGGTGGCATCGGTTTGCGCTGCCTGGATGCGCCGTTGCTGTACCCCGTAACCCAACTGGATCACATCCCGCACCGGCAGACGTACCCAGGGAATCCCCCGCCGTTCCGCCTCCTGCACCAGGGCATCGGTGGTGAGTCCCAGGGAAGCGGCTTGTTTCAGTGCCCGCAGTTCCTCCAGGTCGGCGGCGAGTTCACTTTGGGGGTAGCGTTCCCCCCGCGCCAGGGTTTCACAAATCCGCACCGCGGCTCGCCCCGCAAACCGTCCCGCCCGTTCGTGCTGGTATTCATAGACCACGTTGTACACCCCGCGAGTGCTGGTTTCCCGGGTGCGGCCAAAATTGAGGGGCATCCCGGCGAGGGTTTGCAATTCCAGTGCCACGTGTTCCACCACATGACCTAGGAGCGTGCCCTCCCGCAGGCGTTGCAAAAAACCGCCCCGGCAACCAGGGGAGCAAAAATGTTCCTCCAAGGAGGGCAGGAGCGTCACCAACGCCTCATAAAATCCCCGCAATTCATCGGTGAACCGTTCATCCCAATCCTCCAAATCCAGACGCAACACGATCAGGCGATGGCGGCGAATACTCCAATAATTCGGTCCCCGCAACGTCAACACTTGGAGAATTTTCATGGTCACCTAGGAACTTTGTGTCCATTCTAAAAGGGAATGTCCTGCCGACTTGGCTCCCTAGGTTACATTTTGCCAGGTTGTTAGGCGGCCAAATCCTGAATCGGTGCCAACCCCCACTGTTCTCCCTGAATCACCGTGTGCGCCTGAAACGCCGGGAGCGGTTCTGGGTAATCCAAGCGGTAGTGACTCCCCCGGGATTCCTGCCGGTACAGGGCACTGCGAAGCAGAAGGTACGCCCCATCCAATAAATTGCGGGTTTCCGCCCACAGGCGCATCTGGGCAAAATCCGTCTCCACCGGCGGCAAAGCAGGTACTTGGGAGCGCCATTTCTGCACCTGGTGCAAAGCTAGGGTCAACCCCGCCGCTTCCCGGGCAATCCCCACCCGTTGCCCCATGAGTACGGGTAACTCCTTGCGTATCTGCGCCAACCCCGGCCAGTCCACCGGCTTTACCCACACCGGGACAATCCCCACCGGCGGCGAGGGGAGCAAACTGATCCCCTGCAACTGCGCCCCAAACACCAAACATTCCAACAGGGAATTGCTCGCCAACCGATTCGCCCCATGCACCCCCGTACTCGCCACTTCCCCAATCGCATACAGACCGGGCAGGCTGGTGCGTGCCTGTAAATCCGTCACCACCCCCCCCATCCAGTAATGGGCCGCCGGGGCCACCGGCACCAACTCCCGCAGGGGGTCAATCCCCCACTGGCGACAGGTGTGCAGAATGTTGGGAAACCGCCGCTCCACCCGGCTGGGTTCGATGGGACGCAGGTCGAGCCAGACATGGGACTGGTGATGCTGTTGTAATTCCTGAAAAATCGCCCGGCTGACCACATACCGGGGAGCCAGTTCCCCGTCCGGGTGGTAGTGGTACATAAACCGCTCCCCCCGCTGGTTCAACAGATGCGCCCCCTCCCCCCGCACCGCCTCGGAAATTAACAAAGCTGGTGCCCCGGTCACCGCCAGCGCCGTCGGGTGAAACTGAACAAACTCCACATCCCGCAGGGTCGCCCCCGCCCGCCACGCCATCGCCACCCCGTCCCCCGTACTGGCTGGGGGATTGGTCGTCGGGTGAAACAACTGCCCGCCCCCCCCCGTTGCCAACACCACCGCCCCCGCCCGCCAGGTATGCAGTTGCCCCTGATGCCACACCCGCACCCCGTGACAATGCCCTTCCTGCACCCACAGGTCAAACACCAGGGTTTGGTCAAGCACCTGGATATGGGGTTGCCGGAGCACCTGATCCGCCAAGGTACTCACCAACTCCCGCCCCGTCCGGTCCGCGGCGTGCAAAATCCGGGGGCGAGAATGAGCCGCCTCCAGGGTCAACGCCAACCCCTCCCCGTAGCGGTCAAAAGCCACCCCCAAGTCCACCAGCCGTTGGATGCACGCCCCCCCCTGGGAGACCAAAAAATGCACCGCCTGGGGGTCACACAACCCCGCCCCCGCCCGCAGGGTATCCTCCCAATGCAAAGCGCAGGAATCCTCCGGATCCGTCACAGCGGCAATGCCCCCCTGCGCCCACCCACTGGCGGAACCCTCCACCGGGTCCTTGGTGAGCAAACCCACCCGCAGGTCTTTTGGGAGAGACAGGGCACCGTACAGCCCAGCGGCTCCCCCCCCGACCACCAACACATCAAAATCCGGGGGCGTAGGGGTCATCATCTCAGGAACCGCAGGCAATGAAAGAACCGTTGCCCTATCCTAGCGATAAATCCCGTTGTTGATCCGGTCCAGCACTAGGGAAGCCTCCGGCTCCGTCAAGGTGAAATCCTCCAGGTGGGATTGGAGAATTTCCTTTTGTTGGGGCGTTAAACCGGGAATCTTCAACACATCCTCCACCTTTTCGTAAGGGGCATTCGCCACCACCAACTTGGCAATGGTCGGGTACATCCCCCGATATTTGCGAAAGGCACTCACATTCGTATTATTCAGGTCAATTTTTTTCCCAAAGGGGGAAGCCAACTTCGCATCCACCTGGTTCAACCCGGAACGCTCCGTCTTTGCCATTGCCCACACCGGCTGGCTCAGCCCCAACCAGAGCGCCACCGCCACCCCGAACCAGCACAACCCTCGCCACAGACCTTTCATAACCCGCAACCTCCCAAAACACAGCGTGAAGAATTGAATCAATTTATTTCCATCTTAGGATGACCAGGGATGCACTTTAGCCGGAAAACCTGGGCAGTACCAATCCTTGTCGTTGGCAGTAACTTTGCACCGTATTGAGCAGTAACTGCGCCACGGTCATCGCCCCCACCCCCCCCGGCACCGGGGTTAACCAGCCCGCCACCGCCTTGACCCCCGCAAAATCCACATCCCCCACCAGCCCCGTTGGGGTGCGATTGATTCCCACATCCACCACCACCGCCCCCGGTTTAACCATCGCCGGGGTAATGAACCCCACCCGCCCCACCGCACTGATGAGAATATCCGCCTGCCGGGTCAACGCCGCCACATTCGGGGTACGGGAATGGGCAAAGGTCACCGTCGCATCGGCGGCTAACAGCAACAAACCCAAGGGTTTCCCCACCAGGATACTGCGCCCCAGCACCACCGCCTGTTTGCCCGCCAGGGGAATTTGGTAATGCCCCAGCAACCGCATCACCCCCGCAGGTGTACAACTTTGCAGACCCGGTTCCCCCCGGAGCAATTTCCCCAAATTCACCGGATGCAAGCCATCCACATCTTTGTCTGGATGAATGGTATGTAATAACTCTGTACTATCCAAGTGGTCTGGCAGGGGCAACTGCACCAAAATTCCATCCACCCGCTCGTCCTGGTTGAACTGGTGAATGAGTTGGGTTAACTCCTTTTGGCTGGTGCTGGCGGGAAATTGTCCCCCGAAGCTGGCGATCCCCACCTGGGCACAGGATTTTTGCTTTTGCCCCACATAGGCGGCACTGGCGGGATTCTCCCCCACCCAAATCACCGCCAACCCCGGCGGACGACCCACCTTTGGCGTTACCCCAGCGAGCCAATCCCGCAATTCTGCCTTCAGCCGTTGCGCCAGGGCTTTACCGTCGAGGATTTGGGCGGTCATAGGTTTGGGGAGGGGTGGGGACGATTGTGGGGCAATGGGTTCGTTAATTTGTTCATTAAGATGGCAGATAAATGACCCAATTCGGAGGCGGCGGGCACGATCATGACCAATCCCACGGATGCACAACAACTACTGCAACAATACCAGCAGGGGGAGCGCAATTTCGCCGGGGTGGAATTGTGTAATGCGGATTTGACCGGGGCTTGGCTCTCCGGGGTCAACCTCCAAGGGGCGGTGCTCAGCGGGGCGGTCTTGGTGGGTGCCAACCTGAGCGGTCAACTCCAGGGTGCCAGTCTGACGGGGGCACTGCTCAACCGTGCCAATTTGAGCGGCGTGGATTTGCGGGGGGCTTCCCTCATTGGTGCCAATTTACAGGGGGTGAATCTCAGCGGTGCCAATTTACAGGGAGCCAATTTACAGGGAGCCAACCTCACCTTTGCCAATCTCCGGGAAGCCAATTTGACGGATGCGAATTTGAACTCTGCTAATTTAGCCGGGGCGAACCTGAAACAGGCGAATTTACGGGGTGCCGACCTCAATAAAGCCCGCATGGTCAGTGCCGATTTTAGCCAAGCCACCATGCCCGATGGCACCGTTCAGGCGTAGGATAGGGAAAACCAGCATCCCACCTATGGCTTACAAAGCAATGATTTTAGCCGCCGGGAAAGGCACCCGGGTACGCCCAATTACCTACACCATTCCCAAGCCCATGATTCCGATTTTGGAACGCCCGGTGATGGAATTTTTAGTGGATTTATTGCGGCGGCATGGCATCACCCAAATCATGGTGAATGTGAGTCATTTGGCACATCAAATTGAAAATTATTTCCGGGATGGGCAACGGTTTGGGGTACAGATTGCCTATTCCTTTGAGGGGCGGATTGTTGAGGGGGAATTGATCGGCGAAGCCCTGGGTTCCGCCGGGGGGATGAAACGGATTCAAGAATTTAATCCCTTTTTTGATGACACCTTTGTCGTGCTGTGTGGGGATGCGTTGATTGATTTAGATTTAACAGCGGCAATTCGTTGGCACCATCACCGGCAATCCCTGGCGACGATTATTACCAAATCCGTACCCCTAGAGGTAGTTTCCAATTATGGGGTGGTGGTCACGGATGAACATTATCGCATTCGTTCCTTCCAGGAAAAACCCCGCCAGGAGGAAGCCCTCAGTACGCAAATCAATACGGGAATTTATATTTTTGAGCCGGAAATTTTTGAGTATATCCCCAGTGGAGAAGTATATGATTTGGGCAGTCAATTATTTCCCCGCCTGGTGGAATTAGGCGTACCTTTTTATGCCCTACCGATGCAATTTGAATGGATTGATATTGGGCAAGTCCCAGACTATTGGCGCACCGTCCAGATGGTTTTGCAAGGGCAAGTTCCCCATGTACCGATTCCGGGGCAACAAATTCGTCCGGGCATTTATACGGGGTTGAATGTCGCCGCCGATTGGACAAAAATTCATGTGCAACCCCCGGTTTACATTGGGGGGATGACCCGCATTGAACCCGGTGTGACCATTATTGGTCCAGCCATGATTGGTCCCAATTGCCGTTTGGGGCAAAATTCCTGTGTGGAACGCAGTATTATTTTTGAATATTCTCGCCTGGGAAACGGGGTGCATTTGAAGGATAAACTGGTATTTGGGCGGTATTGTGTGGACAAAAGCGGGGCAACCATTGATTTACAAAAAGCGGCTTTGGATTGGCTGATTACCGATGCTCGTTGCGAAGTACCGCCGGGGGTGGGGACAGGAACGCATTTATAGCAATCCCAAATGAGAATAGAATAGGGGTCGCAGGGGCACCGCCCCCGTATTTGGTTCTGAAAACTTTTTGTTTATAAATCAAGTAGGATTGGTATATAGCAATCCCAAATGAGAATGGAATAGGGGTCGCAGGGGCACCGCCCCCGTACTTGGTTCTGGAAACTTCTTGTTTATAAATCAAGTAGGATTGGTATATAGCAATCCCAAATGAGAATGGAATAGGGGTCGCAGGGGCACCGCCCCCGTACTTGGTTCTGGAAACTTTTTGTTTATAAATCAAGTGGAATTGCTATAAAATAAGTTCATCTAAAATCAATCCTGAATTTCTAAAGGAAATCATCACTTGAGGTGCGGTCATGCTCACTCCGGGGAAACAACTCAATCAACATTTAACGGCGGTCATTCGCACTTTTTTAAGCCAGCCAGAGTGGCATCCCAGTGAACCCTTGATTGTCCCCGCCAGCCATCCGCAATTTGGGGATTTTCAGTCCAATATAGCTCTGACTTTAGCGAAAAAACTCAACCAAAAACCCCGGGATTTAGCCGCCCAATTACTCCAAAATGTTCACCTAGAAGAACTGTGTGAACCGCCCACGATTGCGGGACCAGGATTTATGAATTTCACCCTGAAACCCACCTACATCCAATCCTGGTTGACCCAACAGATTCAAGACCCCCGGTGCGGTGTACCCCTGGTGGATGAACCGGAAACGATTATTGTGGATTTTTCCAGCCCCAATATTGCCAAAGAAATGCACGTAGGACATCTGCGTTCCACGATTATTGGAGATTGCCTCGCCCGGTTATTTGAATTTCAAGGACATCGGGTGTTGCGTCTCAATCATGTGGGGGATTGGGGCACCCAATTTGGGATGTTGATTGCCTACCTACGGGAAGCCTACCCGGAATTTTTTACCCAAAACCAGGAGATTGATTTAGGGGATTTGGTGAGTTTTTATCGGCAGGCAAAACAACGCTTTGATGGGGATGAAACTTTTCAGGAACAGGCTCGCCAGATTGTGGTCAAATTGCAAGCCGGTGACCCGGAATTGCTCAGTGCTTGGCGATTTTTGTGTGATCTATCCCGCCGGGAGTTTCAGCAGATTTATGACCTTTTAGATGTGCAATTAACCGAGCGGGGGGAATCGTTTTATAATCCGTTTTTACCGGAAATTGTCCAGGAGTTAAAAGAAAAAAATTTAGCGGTTTTAGACCAGGGGGCATGGTGTGTCTTTTTGGAGGGGTTTGTGAATACGGATGGCAGTCCTTTGCCGTTAATTATTCAAAAATCGGATGGGGGTTACAACTACGCCACGACGGATTTAGCCGCCCTGCGTTACCGGGTGCAACAGGACGGGGCACAGCGGATTATTTACGTGACGGATGTGGGGCAAAGTCAGCATTTTGCTCAGGTGTTTCAGGTGGCGAAAAAAGCGGGTTGGGTAACCGAAAAGGTGCAATGTATTCATGTGCCGTTTGGATTAGTTTTAGGGGAAGATGGCAAAAAATTTCGCACTCGCTCTGGGGAAACGGTGCGCTTAAAAGATTTACTAGAAGAAGCGATCCGCAGGGCAGAACAGGATATGCAAGCCCGTTTACAGGCGGAACAACGGCAGGAATCCCCGGAATTTATGCACAATTTGGCACGGGTGATCGGCATTAGTGCGGTGAAGTATGCGGATTTGAGCCAAAATCGCTTGAGTAATTACAGTTTTAGCTACGATAAAATGCTGGCGTTACAGGGGAATACGGCACCCTATTTGCTCTATGCCTATGTGCGGGTGCAGGGGATTGCCCGCAAGGGAGCGATTGATTTTGAGCAATTTGTCCCGGAATTTGTTTTATCTACCCAACCCGAATTCATGTTAGCCAAACATTTGATGCAATTTCCCGATGGCGTGGAACAACTCGGGCAGGATTTATTCCCCAATCGCCTGAGCAATTATTTATTTGAACTCAGCCAAAAATTCAATCAATTCTACGACCAATGCCCGATTTTATCCGCCCCTGACCCGGAACGCACCTCCCGCTTGGGGTTAGCCCATCTGACCGCCAAGGTGTTGAAATTGGGTTTATCCTTATT
Organism: Synechococcus sp. C9; assembly: GCF_022984075.1. Lineage (NCBI taxonomy): Bacteria > Bacillati > Cyanobacteriota > Cyanophyceae > Synechococcales > Synechococcaceae > Synechococcus > Synechococcus sp. C9. The sequence continues at coordinate 1,511,482 of NZ_JALAAD010000001.1, forward strand.
AGGGATTCCGGTGGTGGAACGGATGTGAGGGGAACCTTTGGGGCATGGGAACGACAAGGACAAAAACGGAGGTGACGCAGATGAAACGGCACAATTACTTACTTTGGGGCATCGGTTTGGGTTTGGGGATCGGACTCATCCTGACCCCGGCGGCGTTTGCCCAGACAGCTAATCCAGCCAATGTGGAAACCCTACTGCAAAGAGCGGTGGAGCGGGGACAGCGGGGGGATTTTGAGGCGGCGATTTTTGAATTAAATCAGGCAATTAAATTAGCCCCCAATAATGCTACAGCCTTTACTTTGCGGGGGGTGGCGTACACCAATTTGGGCAATGCCAAACAGGCGTTGGAGGACTTTACCAAAGCGATTCAATTGGCACCCAAATCGGCGGCTTCCTATGGCTATCGGGGCATTGTGCGGCGGCAATTGCAGGATTTACCAGGGGCGCTGGCGGATGTGAATGAGGCGATTAAATTAGAGGGCAAAAATCCGGGTCTTTATTCCTTCCGGGGGGCCCTCCATGCGGACAGCGGCGACCGAGCCAAGGCGATCAGTGATTTTCAACAGGCGGCGAAATTATTCAGCGAACGGGGGGACACGGAAGGGGTGAAGGAAATGCAGGAATTTATTGCCATTTTGGAAAAACAACCCGCCACACCCACGCCTGCTCCCCAAAAACCCGCTACCCAAGCGGCTCCCCTCAAGCCCACCCAACCCAAGTAGGCCGTGCCCGCCCGGGAACCTTGGCCAGGGCTGGTGCTGTACCACCTGTTCAAGTGGCCGGTGGTGGCTCCCACCTTTTGGTGGTATCTGCGGGGGCGGGTGGAGGGATTCGAGTATGTGCCCCGGCGGGGGGCTTTTGTGGCCGTATGTAATCACGCCAGCGATTTTGACCCCCCCCTCGTCTCCTGCGCCCTGGGTCGTCCGGTAGCCTACATGGCCAAGGCGGAACTTTTTCAGGTGCCAGTGCTGGCGACCCTCATTCGTTGGTACGGGGCGTTTCCTGTCCAGCGGGGCACTTCCGACCGACAGGCGATCCAGGCGGCCTTGACCGCTCTGCGCCAGGGCTGGGCAACGGGCATTTTTTTATCCGGCACCCGCACCCCCGATGGCCGGGTCACGGAACCCAAATTGGGAGCAGCCCTGATTGCGGCCAAAGCCCAGGTTCCCCTCCTGCCGGTGATGCTCTGGGGCACCCAACACATTCGCCCCCCCGGTTGCCGTTGGCCCCGCTCCACCCCCGTCACCATCCGCATTGCCCCCCCGGTGGCTCCCCCAGCCGATACCCAGCGGGAACACCTCACCCAAGTCACCTGGGACTGTTGCCGGATTTTGAACCAACTGCACGACCAGGGACGTTAATCCTGCCGCCGGTTCTGCCACCAATTCCGGGCCCCCGTGACCAACGCCCCCAGCATCAACAGCCCAATCGCCGGTTGCCACAGGGGTTGCCAGAGCCACAGCCAGCCCTGCCACAGCCCCGGCCAGGTGTCCCGGCTCAACAGAGCCACCCCAAACCCGGCAAACCCCACCAATACCAGGAAAAAATTCAGCATCAGCAGGGTATTCAGCCACCCCTGGGAACGCTCAAGCATCCCCGGACACCCCCTGGGACTTCTGCCGGTCGAGCTTGAAGACCATCACCCCCAAGGGCGGCAAACACAAATCCAGAGAACAGGGTCGCCCGTGATAGCCCCATTCATCCGTCCATTTGCCCCCCAAATTCCCCATATTAGAGCCGCCAAATTCCCGGGCATCGCTGTTAAATAACTCCCGATAAAAACCCGGTTCCGGCACCCCAATCCGGTAGTGGGCGTGGGGTTGGGGCGTGAAATTGCACACCACAATTAAATAATTGCTCCGGTCTTTGTCGTAGCGAATATAGGACACCACACTATGGCGATTGTCCGCACAATCAATCCACTCAAATCCATCCAAGGTGAAATCCTGCGTGTAAAGTGCCGGCTCCTGGCGGTATAAATGGATTAAACTCGTGAGATAGTGCTTCAAGGTTTGATGGCGTTCATACTGGAGCAAATGCCACTCCAAATCCCCCCACACATTCCATTCCTGCCACTGCCCAAACTCCATGCCCATAAATAGGGTTTTCTTCCCCGGATGGGTGAACATATAGGCAAATAAAGCCCGCATATTGGCAAATTTTTGCCACTCATCCCCCGGCATTTTGGACAACAAACTGGCCTTGCCATGCACTACCTCATCGTGGGAAAGGGCCAGCATAAAATTCTCGCTAAACGCATACCAAATGCCAAAGGTGATATTGTTTTGGTGGAATTGACGAAACCAGGGGTCCATGCGGAAATAATCCAGGGTATCGTGCATCCAACCCATGTTCCATTTCAGATTAAAACCCAATCCCCCCACATAGGTCGGCCAGGACACCATCGGCCAAGCCGTAGATTCTTCGGCAATGGATAAAATGCCAGGGAAATAACTAAAAATCACGTGGTTTACCTGGCGCAAAAAATCCACCGCTTCAATGTGTTCCCTGCCCCCATATTGATTGGTGACCCATTCCCCTTCCCGGCGACCGTAGTCCAAATAAATCATCGAAGCCACCGCATCCACCCGAATCCCATCAATGTGGTATTTATCAAACCAAAATAGGGCATTGGCGACCAGGAAATTTCGCACCTCCGGGCGGCCATAATCAAAGACCAAGGTGCCCCATTCCTTGTGTTCGCCCTTGCGGGGGTCGCTGTATTCGTAGAGGTGCGTCCCATCAAAAAAGGCCAACCCATGCCCATCTTTCGGGAAGTGCCCCGGCACCCAATCCACAATCACCCCAATGCCATTTTGGTGACATTGATCCACAAAATACATGAAATCCTGGGGAGAACCATAACGGGATGTCGCCGCATAATAACTCACCACCTGATAGCCCCAGGAACCATCAAAAGGATAGTCCGCCACCGGCAGTAATTCCACATGGGTAAAACCCATTGCTTTCACATAGGGAATCAGTTCATGGGCCAATTCCCGATAGGTCAAATAACGGGCACCTGGGTTCCATTCAGAAACAGCCACAGGCTCGGTTTGATCCGGTGTCGGTGTATCAAACGCCCGGTGTAACCAGGAACCCAAATGCACCTCATAAACCGCAATCGGTTGGGTCAAGGCATCCTGGTGCCGCCGCTGTTCCAACCAGTCCTGATCCCCCCAGGTGTAGCGGTCTAAATCCGTGACAATGGAAGCGGTTTTCGGGCGGACTTCCTGCCGGAAACTAAAGGGGTCGGATTTTTCGTAAATATGCCCTTCCCAATTTTTGATTTCGTATTTATAAGCCGTGCCTTCATGCAACTCCGGGATGAACAATTCCCAAATGCCCGTATGGCCTTTCCGCATCTGGTGGAGCCGCCCATCCCAACCATTAAAATCCCCAATCACGGAAACGTTGCGAGCATTGGGTGCCCAGACCGCAAAATACACCCCACTCACCCCATCCATGACCGTCAGATGGCTCCCCAACTTTTCATAAATCCGGTGATGATTGCCCTCCCCAAATAGGTGCAGGTCAAAATCCGTCAATTTCGGGGTTTTGAAACAGTAGGGGTCATAGAAAACCCGCTCCCGTTCCCCCTCCTTCACCCGGAGTTGGTAATTGGGCAAATCCGCCATTGGCAACAAACATTCAAACAGATGGGGGTCCTGCTTGGGGGTCATGGGAAATTCCTGCCGCAGGGTCGGGCAAACCACCCAAGCCGCCTCCGCATGGGGCAGATAGGCCCGGATATGCCATTGGGTCTGCCCGTCGCACTCCACCGGATGGGGGCCGAGCACCGCAAAGGGGTCATGGTGCTGGTTGCGGACCAACAAATCCACTTGCTCTTGACTCAGAAGTAGGGTCATGTAAAAGCCAACGCCTCAAAATCGGGTTTAAATCCATAGAAACTTGGGAAATGCTACCAAATCCCCGCCCTTTCAGGGTACCGGAACTGTTCCCCTGGTGATCCGTCTGGGGGAGTAGGGGTGATCCACCGCCCCCAGGGCAAGGGCATCCTGCCTTTAGAATAGGGTCAGCGGTGCCACAGTTGACGATCAAAACCGTTGGAGGTCTGAAATTTATGTGGAGTACACACCATTTACGGGGTGGGTTGGTCGGTTTGGCTTTGTTGGTCGGGACAGCGAGTTTTGCCCCTGGGGCACAGGCCAACCCCAAAAAACTGAGTTTTTACTGCGGCACCAGCCAAGGTTCCCCGGCGACTTTGGCCAAATCCGGCAGTCGGGTCGTGCCGATCATCCGTTGGAGTTCCGATGCCTTTAGCGACAGCGGCTTTTCCCCCGAACGCCGGTGCCAAGAGGTGTCCAAACGCTTCCAAACCTACTACGACGATGGCAGTTTGAGTTTCATTACCACCGGGCGGATGAACGGCCAGAACGTGGTCTGTGTGGCCCGGAGCCATGGGGGTCCCTGCGCGGGGTTACTCTTTACCCTCAAACCTGGCGCCAACCCCACCCAAGCCATCAACCAGTTGTTCAACATCCGCACCCGTGCCTCCGGCCCGCTCAACGAAACCACCGCCCGTCCCTACATTGACTTCGAGGAATTTCTCACCGGCGACGACACCCCCGAACCCACCCCGTAACCCTTGAAATTTTCCATCCGCTGGCTGGGACTGTTGGGGGTCGCCCTCCTGGCAGGTCTCGGGCTGTGGGAATGGTACCTGGCCCGTCCCCGTCGCCCAGCCGTACCCCAGTTGTCAGAAGCCCTGCTCAACCGCCTCGCCCGTAGCGTCACCGTCAAGGTACTGGTGGGACAAAATTGGGGTTCCGGGGTATTAGTCGCTCGGCAAGGGCAAACCTACACCCTGGTCACCAATCACCATGTCCTGGAGGGGGACAGCCGGGCCACCACCTACCAAGTGCGTACCCCCGATGGCCGCCTGCACCCCGTCCAAACCCCCGCCCGCATTGCCCCCAACGGAGCGGATGTGGCCGCCCTGCGCTTCACCAGCGACCAGCCCTATCCCGTCCTCTGTAGCCAACCCCAACTACCGGCGGTGGGTGACCCGGTATTTGCCGCAGGGTTCCCCTTTCCCACCGAGGGACAAGCCGACCCTGGTTTGGTCTTTACCACGGGACAGGTACAGCTGATTTTGCCCCAATCCCTGGAGGGCGGCTACCGGCTGGGCTACACCAACCCGATTGAGAAAGGCATGAGCGGCGGCCCGGTTTTGAATCGCCATGGCCGTTTGGTGGGCTTGAATGGGGTACACCAAAACCCCCTCTGGGGCGACCCCTACCGTTACGCCAGCGGTGCGGTGCCCCCCCCGGAACTGCGCGCGCAACTGGGGGATTACAGTTGGGCCATCCCCGTCCTGCAGGTGTGGCAAGGCTTGGGAATGACCGCTCCCCCCTGCCCAGAAACGCCATGACCCCCCCCCGTTCACGGTAAAATAAGGTGCCACGTCTGTTGTGTTGTTGAGGTTGGTTATGGGGTATCGTGCATTACTCGCTGTATTGCTCATGTGCTGTCTGACTCTGGTTACTGCCTGTGCCCCAGCCGTGGGCACCACCGCCGAAGGGCTGACCTATGACCAGATCAAGAGTCTCTCCTACGACCAGGTGAAGGGAACGGGTTTAGCCAACAAATGTCCCCAGCTCAGTGATTTCGCCCGAGGCTCCCTCAGCCTCAACCCGGAGCAAAAGTATCGGATCACCGATTTGTGTTTGGAACCCACCAGTTATTTCGTTAAGGAAGAACCGGTCAATAAACGTCAGGAAGCCACCTTTGTCCCCGCCAAACTCCTGACCCGCGCCACCTCCTCGATTGATGCGGTGGAGGCGGATTTGGAAGTTGCCCCGGATGGGGTGCTGACCCTGAAGGAAAAAGATGGCATTGATTTCCAAGCCATCACTGTGCAGTTGCCCGGGGGGGAGCGGGTGCCCTTCCTGTTCACCATCAAGGAATTGGTGGCGAAAACCCCACCCGGCCCAACGGTGATCAACACCTCCACGGATTTTTCCGGTACCTTCCAGGTACCCTCCTACCGCTCGGCCCTGTTTCTGGACCCCAAGGGACGGGGGTTAGCCACGGGCTATGACAATGCGGTGGCTTTGCCTGCCCAAGCGGACGATGCCCGGTTGGGGGGTGCCAATGTCAAGACCGTAGAAATCGAGGCAGGCCATTTATCCCTCCAGGTCGCCCAGGTGGACGGCAGTACGGGGGAAATCGCTGGCACCTTTGAGAGTGAACAACCCTCGGATACGGATTTGGGTGCCCGGGAACCCCTGGATGTGAAAATTCGGGGCATCTTCTACGCCCGGGTACGCCCCGCCGCCTGACCCCGGCTACCCCTTCTCGGTGACAATACGGTTGCCAACCGGGAGGGGGCTTGCTATGTTTAGATTTGGTAATTAATCGGTCATGGCTCCTGTTCCATCCTCCCCCAAACCTATGCCTCTGATGGTCAATCCGCCTTCGGAACGCCGTGATGGTCAGGTGAATGACCTCAAACACCAGTCCCTTGCCTGGTTAAAATCCTATCGAGCCACGGGTGATATTGAGTTGCGGAACCGTCTGGTTCAGTCCAATTTAGGGTTGGTACGGCAGGAAGCCCATCGTTGCCACCACTGCTCTGGGGAGCCTTTTGAGGACTTGATGCAGGTGGGGACTTTGGGGCTGATTCAGGCGATTGAGCGGTTTGATCTGGAGCGGGGGGTGGCCTTCAGTAGTTTTGCCCTGCCCTATGTGCGGGGTGCCATGCAACACTACCTGCGGGATCAATCCCCTACCGTGCGTTTACCCCGGCGGTGGCAGGAATTGTACCAACGGGCGACCCAGTGGATCAGCCAGTGGCGGCAGACCCAGGGGCGGGAACCCACCACCCAGGAATTGGCCGCCGGGTTAGGGATTTCGGTACAGGAATGCCAGGAAGCCCAGCTGGCGTGGCAAAACCAGTCCCTGGTCAGTTTGGATATGTGCGTGGGGGATGAGGAAGGCCGTCCCCTGTCCCTGGGCGAGCAGATTTGTGACCCAGAGTACCGCAGTTTCCAACTGGCGCAGGAAGACCGCCTGCATCTGGAACAGTGTTTACTGCGTTTGGAAAGCCGCACCCGGGAAATTTTGGAGTTTGTGTTTCTCCACGAATTTACCCAAAAAGAGGTGGCGGATTCCCTGAAAGTCAGCGTGGTGACCGTTTCCCGGCACCTGAAAAAAGGGCTGAAACGACTCCAGGAATTATTAACAGAAGCAGGGTGACTGACCCGGATAGCTGGGTTTTGGCGGTGGATTTAGGCGGCACTCGCCTCCGTATGGCTGTGGTGACCCCTAGCGGAGAGTTTCTTTACCAGGAACAACACCCCACCCCCAAGACCCGCCCGGACATTTTGGCGCAGATGTGGGCATTGCTTGACCGGGCTAAGGACTGGGCAACGGCGCAGGGCAAAGGGTTAAGGGGAATTGGCATCAGCACCGGCGGCCGGGTGGACTTTGAACGGGGGGAAGTGGTGGATGCGACCGCCCTCCTCCCGGATTGGCGCAGGGTACCCCTACGGGATTTGACCGTGCGGCACCTAGGTCTGCCCACCTGGGTGGATAACGATGGCAACTGCGCCGCCCTGGGGGAATTGTGGTTTGGAGCGGGGCGGGATTGTCGGCATTTTCTCAGCGTGGTGGTGGGCACGGGCATCGGCGGGGGGGTGGTCCTCGACCGGCAAGTGCTCCGGGGTGTCGCTGGCATCGCCGGAGAACTGGGGCATATCAGCGTGGATTACCAAGGGCCGGTATGCACCTGCGGCAACTGGGGTTGTGTGGAACTGTTTGCTTCCGGGTCAGGCTTGGCGAATTTGGCGCAAACCCTCTGGGAAGCGGGTGTATTACAATTTACGCATAAAACCATTACATCAGCAACGGACATTACCGCCCGGGAGGTGGGGGAAGCGGCTCGGTTGGGGAATCCGGTGGCGCAGGATTTGATCCAGCGGGCGGGGCGGATTTTGGGCACGGCGTTGACCAGTCTGCTCCACACCCTCAACCCGGAGCGGGTGATTGTGGGCGGCACGGTTTTAGACCTGGGGGAGGACTACTGGCAACCCCTGGTCAGCACGGTGAGGTCACGGGCGATGGCTCCGGTGCCCCTGGTGCGTTCCCCCTTGCGGGAAGCGGGGTTACTGGGAGCGGCGGCGTTGGTGTGGCAAAACGGTGTATCTGCGGGCATCCAACCGCCCCAATGATCATAAAAAGAGGTACAAAAAAAGCTGCACCCTAAGGATGCAGCCGACGGCTCGGATGGTTGACTTAGGCTTCCCCAAACACTTCCAGATCGTCCGGGTCCACAAAGTGGCAAATGGCATCATCAATACAGATGACCGCCCAGCCAGCGGCATTGATATTCACCAGGGTATAGGGGGCTTCATCCACGAAAAACCCCTTGTGATTGCGGGTTCCGGGCTTGACTTGCACAGCTTTTCCTTGCATGGGGCACCTCCAGGAAATAAAAATAAATCGGTTGAATGTGAGTCCAAGATTAGCATTGTCAATGAAAATCTGGGAATAAAGTTTTCCAAAAAAATCTGACGGATTATCACAGCCCACCCGCCGGTTGTAACGAGATTGCAAGGAATACATGAAATTCCCAGCATTTATACCTAAATAAAATCCCGATTTTTGTCCCAATCCCCGGCTGATCCCGGAAATTTTGTCATATTTTTTAATAAACGCTCTCAGGATTCTTTCACCCACACGGTTTTGAGGTTGACAAATTCCAGCAGTCCCCATTCCCCCAATTCCCGCCCGTAGCCGGACTGTTTGATGCCGCCGAAGGGGAGGCGGGGGTCGGAGCGCACCATGCCGTTGATAAACACCGAGCCGCTGGCCAGTTCGGTCACCAGCCGTTGTTGTTCCTGGGGGTCACGGGTCCAGGCGCTGGCTCCCAATCCGAAGGGGCAGTCGTTCGCCACTTGAATCGCCTGATCTAAATCGGCAACCTCATAAATCAGACCGACGGGGCCAAAAAATTCGATATGGCGGGCACTGGGGGGCAGGTGGGTGAGCAGGGTGGGGGGGTAGCAATTGCCCTGGCCCGGTGGGATTTGACCACCGCAGAGGAGTTGGGCACCCTGGTGGAGCATCTCGGTCACCTGGCGATGCAGTTCGTCCCGGAGGGCGGGGGTGGCGAGGGGGCCGAGTTCGGTGGCGGGGTCCAGGGGGTCGCCGATTGTGAGGGCTTGGAACCGCTCGACCAATTGGGCGGTAAACGTCGGGGCAATGGCCGTATGGAGGATAAACCGTTTGGCGGCAATGCAGGACTGGCCGTTGTTTAACATACGAGCGGTTACTGCCGTGGTGACAGCGGTTTCCAGGTCGGCACTGGGGAGGACCAGGAAGGGGTCACTGCCCCCCAATTCCAGCACGGTTTTTTTCAACGCCCGCCCGGCGGCTGACGCAAAGGCCATCCCCGCCGCTTCGCTCCCCGTCAGGGTGGCGGCCTGGATGCGGGAATCGGCCAACAGGGGTGCGACCCGGTGTGCCTCGATCAGCAGGGTCTGCATCACCCCCGCAGGAAATCCGGCTTGGGTGACCAATTGTTCAATACCCAGGGCACTTTGGGGCACATTCGAGGCGTGTTTGAGCAAAAACCCATTCCCCGCCATCAGGGCCGGTGCCAGCGCACGAAACACCTGCCAAAAGGGAAAATTCCAGGGCATGACCGCCAGGATCACCCCCAGGGGTTCCCGACGCACCCAGGTTTGGGCCACCGTGCCATCGGGAAGCGTATCCAAGGGCCCAGCCTGATCCTGCAAGAATGCCGCCCCCTGCTCAGCGTAATACCGACAGACCCAGGCACTTTTGTCCACCTCCGCCAACGCCGCCCGGATGGGTTTGCCCATTTCCAGGGTCATGGTGCGGGCCCAGGTCTCCCGCTGTTGATGTAATAGGGTTGCCAAACGGTTTAACCCCGCCGCCCGCTGTGGGATTGACCATTGGCGATAGGTGGTAAAGCCCGTTGCCGCCAGACCGAGTTTTGCCTCTAGTTCCTCGTCGGTCAAGGGCGTAAAGGTTTGTAAAACGCTCCCGTCCCAGGGATTGATACTGGCAATGGCCATAGCGCCCCCATCTGTTATGGGTTTCACTATATCAGAGGGCGGAGAATCCAGGCTCCCAAACCACTGACCGCCGCCCCCACCAGGGTATTGATGCCATTCGCCCATTCGTTGGTCAACCAAGGCCATTGCCCCTGCCACGTGGCTCCCACCCAGCTTTCCACCAGGTTGGCGAGGAACGCCGCCCCCACGCAGATGGGAATTCCCATGAACGGTACCATGCCTACGCCATAGCCCACCAGGGTCAACCCCAGCCCCCCCCCCAACCCCGCTAGGGTACCTTCCAAGCTGACCGCCCCTTCCGTGCCAGGGGGAACCGCTTGGAGCGTCGTCAACAAAATCGTGCGGCGACCATAGGCTTTACCAATTTCGCTGGAGACGGTGTCAGTGAGTTTGGCGGCGAAACTGCCCACAAAGGCCATCTGTAAAGCGAATGTCCAGCTACTGTCCCCAAAAGCGACCCCCAGGGCACACAGGGCACCCACCGCCGCAGAACCCCAGACATTTTCCGGCCCCCGTGCCCCGCCCCGCTTCTCGGCAATGCCTTTGGTCGCTTTCACCTGGTAGCCCACTTTCGTCACCAGCGACCCCACCCCGAAGTACACCAGCACCACCAGATACCCCCGCCAGCCCAGCGTACCCCAGAGGATCACCCCCAAAATCCAGGCATGGACGGCTCCCCAACGGGTCAGGAGGGTCGGGGGCAGAAGGAACAAGGGGGTAATCAGCACCGTATTCACCAGCACCCCCATGCCCCAGGGGTGGGTGGCAACGGCCAGGAAAATCGCTGGCAATTCAGGGGACAAAGCCATACACAGTCACAGGTTGAGGCTGGGGAAATATTAACCTGGGAAAAACGATTCATTCTAGATTTGCTCCCCATTGTAGGCAAGAATGGCAGGGGAATTCCCATAGTCTAAGACTGAGTATTAACTCCTTAGAGGGATCAAGGCACTGGGGTCTGCTGGTCAAAGGTAAATTTAACCGTTATTTGGCTATAGGTTATAATTATGTTTTGAAAACGGAGACGTGTACATTTTATCAATGGAAATGAAATAGGCGTATGTTCAAATATAGCTCGTTGCTAATTGCAGTGTTCTGTGCGGGATGCCTATGGGTACCGGTGAACATTGCCGCTGAAACTGATTTTAATACATTTTGGAAAAAATTTAAAACTGCGGTGGTCAATAGTGATAAGGCCACAGTTGCGAACCTGACAAAATTTCCGCTTTCCATGCCCTTTGGAGTAAACAGCGTAAAAACGAAAGCTGAATTTGTGAAAGACTATGATAGAATTTTGAATATGGAAGCCAACGCCAAGAGATGTTTTCAAGCAACTAAACCGGAACAAGAGGGAAAGGGTTATGCCATTTACTGCACCTTCAAAACCCTGCCAGAATCCAGCAATAATCGTCCGATTAAATATTATTTTGAAAGGACAAAAATGGGTTGGAAATTTACGGGTTTAGACAATATCAACGAGTAGAAACGAGACACTTTTTAGCCATTCTTAACTTCTCTTACCCCTTTTGGAAAAGCATTTGGGAGTTGAGATACAGTCTTTTAAGTACTTATGGGATACAGTTGCAAGCCCACTTACCGTAGGGTAATCACCTAAGAAGCCGTGTAAAAAGAAATGTGAAAGCGAATGGGTCTGAGCGAGTACTTGATGGAGTGGATTCAGCAATACCCAGAAGTTAGGGAACGGCTGGGAACCGTCCTGTCCAGGGGGGTACCGGAGCCCCACAAAATCCAAGGCATTGGGGCGGGGTTTGTGCCGGAGGTCTTGCAGATCGACTTGATTGATGAAGTGATTCCGGTCGTTGGTTTTGATGAAAAGCAGTATTTTTCCGTAATTATCCTGAGCATGGCATATTTCATTAAACGTAATAGGTTGACTACTGTGAAAAAATTAGCTTTAACTGTCCATCAAAATCATCGAACTGATCCGACTGCTGGTGTGCCTGATCCGATTGAAAGCAGGACGAACCCTGACTTTTTAGGCATAGGATTCATTACAATGTCAAAGCAACCCTATGATTTCATTTCCGTAAGTATATATCTCAATTACAACGCTACAAGTGTTTAGAAGCGTATCTCGTTCAAAAGTTATGTTAAGCACTATCCGTAAAAGTATCTCCATGTAAGGATTTTATTACAGAAGTGGGAAAGGCTTTTTTTATATTTTATTTATTTTTCTTGTACCACAAAAATCAAATGATTTATGAGTAAAAATATGATTACAAACCCTTTGTAAACGCTATTTTGAGATAGATTTTCTTCCGAGTGATGTGAAATTGCCATGTGGTTTTGCATTTCTGGGTGAATAATTGTAGTTAATAACACATTTCAATTGAGCATCAGTGACGGTAATCCCTAAGCATTTGTAAATAAATTCTAAAAAGACAATTTTGGGGCAAGTGTCCGTAGGATCACCGTTTACAATTCCCTAAAAGTTCACCTAGCATAAATCTAGTCGAAAGCACTCTATTGGATAATAGTTTGTCCTTGAACATGAGGTGAGCAAAGTATGGAACCATTAGGCTTTATGGAAACAATCATGCGACGGGTTCAATTAAGTGCGGAGGATAAGGATTTGCTGGTTAAGGAAGCAGATTGGGGTAAAAATGTTGCCCCCCAAATGGCAGATATTTTTTACGATTATTTAGGGCGAGATGAGGAGATGAATGCCATTCTCAATGCCAAAGAAGGACGCATCCATCGCCTGAGAGAAACGTTTACTGAATGGTTTCATGAGATGTTTACGGGTATTGATGGCTGGAGCAAAGCCTATGCGGATTCCCGTTGGAAAATTGGTTTAGTACACGTGCGAATTGGTATTGGGCCTCAGCACGTTGTTCCGGCAATGGCAGTGGTGGTCACGGCGGTCAGGCAACAGTTACGTCGGGATCAGAAATCAGAAGCCCTGAGTGATGCCCTGAGCAAAATTTGCATGATTGATTTGGCCTTTATAGAGCAGGCCCATGCCCAGGTATTGTCAGAAGCCTTGTTCAAAGAAACGGGCTGGACACAAGCGCTGTTTCAACGCTTAATTGCGAAGGGAGCAGAGACGGTATAGCCGGGGTTTAGGTATTGATTAACTACTGATTCATGCTGTTTTTTTCGTTGAGGTTTTTCCTATGGCGATTAATGTAACCAAGTTGGAAATGACACTGCAAGAGTTTGTGGCCAATGTCGGCAATGTGCAAGGGGCGGCGATTGTCTCTCCCGATGGGTTGTCCCTAGCCAGCAGTTTGGCACCAGGGATGGATGATGAACGGGTGGCGGCCATGTCGGCGGCGATGTTGTCTCTGGGGGAACGCATCGGTCGGGAACTGAATCGTGGGGAAATTGAGCGAATTTTGGTGGAAGGACAAAAAGGTTACGGGATTCTCACCAGTTGCACTGAAGAATCGGTGTTTTTGGTGCTCACGGACCGCAATGCCAAGTTGGGGATTATCAATTTAGAAATTAAAAATGTGATCGAAGAACTCCGCAAACAACTGCTGGGATTGGCTCAACCTATTGGTCTTTAATAGGGGGCACTATCAGTTATGGAAATTATGCGGATTGTGGTTACAGGGCCGGTGGGGGCGGGTAAATCGAGCTTTATCCGTACCATTAGTGAAATTGAAGCGGTGGATACGGATCGCAAGGCCACGGATGAAACTGCAACTTTGAAAGCCAAAACAACCGTAGCAATGGATTTTGGCCGGTTGCAGTTTGGGCAAAACGTAGCACTGCATTTATATGGCACGCCGGGGCAGGAACGGTTTGATTTTATGTGGGATATTCTCATTCGCAAAGCCCATGCGTTTATTTTGCTCGTGAGTTCTCACCGTCCGCAGGATTTTCGTGCCGCTCGCCGGATTTTGGCGTTTATGCGTCATCGGGCGAAAATTCCCATGTTGATTGGCTTGAGTCATGCGGATAACCCGGCGGCTTGGCCAATGGAGGAAATTCTTGTGGCCCTGGGGTATCTGAGTCCCTACAATCGTCCCCCGACGGTGACGGTCAATGCCTTAGAAATCCCCTCGGTTGCTCAGGCACTCACAGCATTAATTGAAGCCTACGCCCAGGAGCAGATGGCGGAATTAAATCGCTTAAACAAAGATGCTTTCATTTGATGTCCATGAGTTATTTAGGAGCTAGTCATGAAAATTACCGGGTATCTTTCCGAATTTTCCCTCGGGGAAATTTTTCGGTTTCTCTCCCAAGGTCAAAAAACTGGCCGTTTAACTATTAGGCCAATGGACATGGGTGATGAGATTTCTTCCCTGCCCCTCGCCTCGGAATACTATACTTTTTTTCATCATGGCAACATTGTGACCTCCACTACTACCCTTGACCAGCAGGAGTTACAACAACTGATTGCCAAACGGGGGTGGTTGCGGATTCCAACGATTCAGAAAATCTCTCAATTATGTCCGTCGAAGGGCACTTTAGGATTGTGTTTGAAAACCCAGGGTGCTTTGGATGGGGAACAGCTAAAATTACTGTTTAAGCAACAGGTACTGACCCCAATTCCCCAGTTATTTAGTATTAAAGAAGCTTGGTTTGAATTTGATGCCAATTATCCCTTACCCTATGAGGAAATGACGGGTCTCAAGGCAGAACCGATGGAAATTGCTCTAGCGGGTTTGCGGTCTCTGCGGAACTGGACACCCCTACTGGATAAACTGCCTTTACCTAGTTCAACGGTAATCAGCTTGATCAATCGGGAATTGCCCTATCACTTGAATCAGATTGAGTGGCAGGTATGGGAGCATATTGGGGATACCCTTTCCATTGAACAAATTGCTACCACCTTGGGACGGCCGGTTGTAGAAATTCAAAAAATTTGTTTCCGTTTTATGGTGATTGGTATTGCTGAGGAGGTAGCGGCGATCACCACCACTTCCGATGAGCAACCAACGCTTCGTCAAGAAGTAGAAACCGTTCCGATGACAGGCGTTAGCCATTCATTTTTGCAAGGGTTGTTGACCTTTTTGAAAGGCAAAAAGAATGTCGCCTAAATAGCGATTGAAAATTTTTTTATGGTTTTTAGGAGGCGTTCAAATGTCTAATTTACCCCGTTTTGAGTGGAATGAATCCCTAAAAGTGGGCGTTGCCAGCATTGATACCCAACATCGGGAATTGGTGCAGGCGGTGAATGACCTGGCGGATGCGATTGAAATGGGTCAGGGCACGAGAGCGATTAAACAACTCCTTTCTTTTATGAAATACTACGCCGAGTGGCACTTTGCTCACGAAGAAACGGTGGCGGCACAACACCAATGTCCTGTGGCAGAGGTCAACCAGCGGGCGCATCTACAATTTGTCCAGATTTTTCAAGATTTACAACAGCGTTACCGTGCCAGCCAAGCTGATGAAAAAGTCGCACTAGAAATTCACCAGCAGTTAGCCAATTGGCTTGTGGGTCACATTCTGCGGGTGGATAAACAAATCGGGGATCACGTCTGCCTGCAAAAATGCCAATCTGCTTCCTAAATTTGCCCACATTTTTGGAACTCAGATTTCCCAAATTGACTAGCGTGGTCATTCAACATACCAAGGCTTGACATTCCGCCGGAAAACCTGCCTGGGTCAACGCCTGAGCGGTTTCAACCCCGTTTTGCACCCGAAATTGGGAGCCAAAGCGCACCTGGATGGGTCGCAAGGGATGGCTGACCGTCGCCACCACTGGTATTTTCGCCATTTCCCCACACCAGGGTTTCAGAATCTCCCGCAGTTGGGACTGCTTTTGGATGTCTCCCGCCTGCTCCACGGTCAAGGTGAGGCTGAGAATCCGAGCCTCCTGCGCCAGCTGCACATCCTCCAAAATCAGTTGCATCTGTTCATCCCGTTGATCCAGCCGACCCCAGAGGACGAGGGGCTGTTCTGGGAGCAACAAATCCCCAATTTGGGCAAATACACTGGGGAACGCCACCGCTTCACAACTGCCGCTCAAATCCTCCAACATAACCACCGCCATCCGGTCGCCTTTTTTGGTGGTAATCGGCTTGATTTGGGTAATCAAAGCGAGGGCAATAATCGGGCGATTGACCTCTACCTGTTCCAACTGACCTAAACTAATGGGAGCCAAAACCTGTGCCCGTTGTACTAAGGGTTTTAACGGGTGGTCAGAGATATAAAAACCCAGCAATTCTTTTTCCAATTTGAGTTTTTCTGGAGACGAATAATCCGCCACCGGTGGGGCTTTGGGAGCCGATAAAATAGGGGTCTCATTGACACTATCCCCCAATAAACTAAAAATGTCCGCCTGCCCCATCGCTCGGTCTTTGGCACGACTATTTGCCCAGTCAAAAAGCAATTCTAAATCCATCATCATTTGATGACGATTGGGGTGCAATTTATCCAACGCCCCCGACTGGATTAACGCTTCTAATGCCCGCCGGTTCACTACCCCGGTGTCCACCCGGTCACAGACATCCGCCAAAGATGAAAACTTACCCGTTTGTCGCACCTGTAAAATATGTTCTACCGCCCCCTGTCCCACATTTCGTACCGCTGTTAAACCAAAGAGAATTTTCCGGCTATCTTTCAGGGGGGTAAAATCCATATCGGATCGGTTAATATCTGGGGGTTCTACTTCGATCCCCATCGTTTGACAGGTGGCAATATAGCGTTGAATTTTATCCTGATTGCCAATTTGGGAAGACAACAAAGCCGCCATATATTCCACCGGGAAATGGGCTTTCAGATAGGCGGTTTGATAGGTGACATAGGCATAGGCGGTGGAGTGGGATTTATTAAAACAATACTCAGCGAATAAAAGCATCTGTTCAAATAAATCTAAAGCAATGGCTTTGGGGATACCATTTTTGGCGGCACCTTCTAAAAATACCTGCCGTTGTTTTTCCATCTCCTCAGGTTTCTTTTTCCCCATTGCCCGCCGTAATAAATCCGCCTGTCCCAGGGAATACCCCGCCATATCCTGGGCAATTTTCATGATTTGTTCTTGGTAAATAATTAACCCGTAGGTTTCCTTGAGGATTTGCTCTAGCATGGGATGGGAGTATTCGACCTTTTCCCGCCCGTGTTTTCGGTCAATGAATTTGGGAATTAGACCTGCATCCAAAGGTCCCGGACGATAGAGAGCTAAAATAGAGGAAATATCCTCAATATTAGAAGGTTTCAAATCCCGGACAATCTGCCGCATCCCCGCTGATTCTAATTGGAAAATCCCCTCCAATTCCCCCTGGGATAATAACTCGTAGGGTTTAGGGTCATCTAAAGGTAAATGATCCAAATCAATCTGAATCCCATGATTTTTTTGAATGAGTTTAATTGCCTGTTGAATTAAGGTTAGATTGCGCAACCCCAGGAAATCCATTTTCAGTAACCCCAGGGATTCAATGTCCTCCATTGGATATTGGGTAATAATCGCCCCGTCATTATTCCGTTGTAGGGGCACCAATTCATCCAAGGGTTGGGGGGCAATCACCACCCCAGCGGCGTGCACGCCAAAGGTTTTATTCACCCCCTCAATCCGCATGGCTAAATCCAGCCAATGGCGCACTTTTTCTTCCTGTTCATACCGGGTTTTGAATTCCGGGGCGGGGGTTTCATCCCCAATCATTTCCCGTAGGCGGGCAGGTTTGCCCCGAAATACCGGAATATATTTCGCCATCTGATCCGCTTCCCGATGGCTGATGCCTTCCAAAACCCGTGCCACATCCTTCAAAACTGCCTTGGAAGTCATCCGGTTAAAGGTAATAATTTGTGCCACCCGTTCTTCTCCATAATGTTGGGTGACATATTCAATTAACCGGTCCCGATTATCAATGCAAAAATCCGTATCAATATCGGGCATGGATTTGCGTTCCGGGTTCAAAAATCGTTCAAATAATAGCCCGTGATGTACCGGATCAATGTTGGTAATTCTCAGGGCATACGCCACCAGAGAACCCGCCGCCGAACCCCGTCCTGGTCCCACCGGAATTTGATGGTCTCGGGCATATTTCACGTAGTCCCACACGACTAAAAAATAACCGGAAAATCCCCGTTGCTGAATAATTCTCAATTCATAAACCAATCGGTCTTTATAATTAGCCGGAATTTGGTCTCGTTTCACCCCCAAGCGGTCAGCTAAACCCTGCCAAGCCATTTGCTCTAAATAGGTATCCACCGTATGACCCACAGGGACATCGTATTCCGGCAAACGGGACTCGCCTAAAATGTTATAGGGTTCGATTTTTTGGGCGATTTCTAAAGTGGTTTTCAGGGCAGTTTGAATCACCTCATCTTCTAAATGATCCCGAAAGAGATGCTCCATTTCCTGCAGGGATTTTAGGTATTCGGTGCCGCTGTAACGCAGGCGTTTGGTTTCCGTAATCAGTTTGCCGGTTTGAATACACAAAAGGGCATCGTGGGCTTCCACGTCGTAACAGGAAATGTAGTGGGAATCATTCGTGGCAATATACTTAATCCCCAGTTCTTGGGCGATGTTAATAATTTCCACATTCACCAGCCGGTCTTCTGGGGAACCGTGGTCTTGAATTTCTAAATAAAAATCATCCCCAAAGGTCTTTTGATACCATTGGGCAACTTCCCGGGCTTCCTGATATTTCCCCTGGAGAATTTTTTGGGGTATTTCTCCCCCTAAACAGGCGCTGGTGACAATCAATCCCTGCCGATATTCCGCCAGCAGTTCTTTATTGATACAAGGACGGGAAAAAATGCCTTTGCCCTGCACCCCTCGCAGGTGGGAAATGGTAGTCAGTTTGACCAAATTTTTATAACCTTCCGTATTTTTAGCCAGGACAATTTGGTGATAACGGGGACGACGTTCCTGTTTGGTAATATCCCCATTAATCACATACATTTCGTTGCCGATAATCGGTTTAATCCCCCGTTCTCGACATTGTTTAATCAATTCAATTGCCCCATACATCACCCCATGATCGGTAATCGCAATGGCAGGCATATTCAGCGCCACCGCCCGTTCCACCAACTGGGGAATTTGACTGGCACCATCGAGCAAACTGTATTCCGTATGGACATGGAGACCGACAAAGGACATGGGCGCCACCTGGAATGGGGGGTACTTGATTTTGATGCTAATGATACAAAATGGCATTTTAAGACAGAACGAGCGGGTTTGGGGGGTTCCCTGATCCTGAAATTTTCCTGCATTTTTGGGCGGAATTCCTGGGGAGTTGTGTCACACTGAGTTATCAATTTTTTTGGGAGCGGCACGTCCTATGCGGGTAGCAGTGATGAAAGAGCGTGAGGTGGGGGAATCCCGGGTGGCTTTGGTTCCCGAAACCGTGGGACGACTGGTGCAAAAGGGGTTGACCGTATTGGTAGAAAAAGGAGCCGGGGAGGGAGCGTTCTTCCCTGACCATGCCTACGAGGAGGCGGGGGCGCAGGTGGTCAGTGACCCCTTGGCGTTGTTGGCGGAGGCGGAGGTGGTGCTCAAGGTGGCTCCCCCCCAGGAAACGGAGGTGCATTTGCTCCATCCGGGGGCGGTTTTGATTAGTTTTATTGACCCGCTTGGTCGTCCCCTCTTGGTCAAGGATTTGGCAAAACGGGGGGTCACGACCTTCAGCATGGAGATGATTCCCCGCACGTCCCGGGCGCAAGGAATGGATGCCCTCTCTTCCCAAGCCTCCCTGGCGGGTTACAAGGCGGTACTGATTGCGGCGGCAAATTTACCCAAATTTTTCCCCATGCTGACCACGGCGGCGGGGACGATTCCCCCAGCTAAGGTGTTTATCATCGGTGCGGGGGTGGCGGGGTTGCAGGCGATTGCCACTGCCCGGCGGTTGGGCGCAGTGGTGGAAGCCTTTGATATTCGCCCCCAGGTGAAGGAGGAGGTGCAAAGTCTGGGAGCCAAGTTCGTGGAGGTGGTGCTGGACGAATCGGCGGAAGCCGCTGGGGGGTACGCCCGGGAGGTCTCGGAAGCGAGCAAGGAAAAATCCCGCCAACTGATTCATGACCATGTGGTGCGGGCGGATGTGGTGATCACGACGGCGCAAGTGCCGGGGAAACGGGCACCCCTGTTGGTCACGGAAGAGATGGTGGCGCAGATGAAACCCGGCAGTGTGATCATTGACCTGGCGGCACCCCAGGGGGGGAATTGTGCTGGTACGGAGCCGGGACATCAGGTCGTCAAAGGGGGGGTAACCCTGATTGGTCCGGTGAATTTACCTGCTTCCATGCCGATTCATGCCAGCCAAATGTACAGCAAAAATATATTCAATCTACTGAATTTGCTCATCCAAGATCATCACCTGAATCTGGATTTTGCCGACGATATTATCCAGAGTGCCTGTGTGACGCACGGGGGGGAAATCCGTTCGCAACGGGTCAAGGATGCCCTGGCTCAAGAGTTAGTGACTTAGGACAGGGACAGGCGCTCCGGCTGTGCCAGAGGATGCTTTGGCTCAAGAGGGGTAAAAGTGGGGTCGCCACCCCCGCCCGATCCAGCCCTGCCGCCGTCCAATGGTTGCAGGTAAACAGCAGGGAGTACCTTGGCTGTCCCTGGAAAAATTGCCCAGTGGGTTGGAACCCCCGCCCCAGGGGGATCAATTCCCCTTGAGGATTGCGCCGGAAGGAACTTTCAATGTACTGCACCAATTCCCTATATTGGGAAGCGGTCAAGCCAATGCACTGGGCAGTGGCGGGTATCTCTTCGATGGGATTGACAAACAGGATGCTGGAATTTGCCCAAAGCAATGCCCGCAGTCCATCCGGCCAGCGCACCAGCAGGGAACCCGGTTCCCCCATGTAAAAATGCTGTTCCCCAAACCCAAAACTTAAATACGCCGTGGCTTGGGCACCAATTTTTGCTAAAGGCAAACGTTCCCCCCAATCCACATAGGCATTGCGGCGGGGCACAATCACATCCGTGTGAATCGCTCCCCCCTGGAGATAAATGGGAATCGGGCAATTGGTCACTTCAGGCAACCCCCACCGCCGGGGTAACAGGGAACCCAGCCCCACCGTTAGAACAAAGCCCAGCATCCCACCCCCCACCATTATGTGCCAGCCCCAGCGCATCGGTTTTTCCTTTTTTACCGGCATTCTGTTATGGTCATCCTAAGGCAATGCACGCTAGGTTAACGGGGCAAAACCTCAAAAGAATGAATCACTGCCCCATACACCGGCGGCAAAATTCCCTGCTGAAATGCCCGCAATGGTCCAGTCATCCCCAGGGTATAAACCCGCTCGTTGGCATAGACAAACAAAAACCACCGGTGCAGGTCATCGGGGGCTTTGCCCGGACGCACCACTTCCTCCGCCCGAAACCCTTGACCCCCCGGAATCGTTACCGGCATCACATTGGTGTACAGCGGGTCATCCTTATATTTTTTGAAATGGACATTAAACGCCGCCGCCGCCCCCGCCATCGGTTCCGTGTGGACATAAATAGTCGTAGGGGTGGGAAAACGAGGCCCTGACCAGGAACCCACACCCGTCGGTTGAAATTCCACCGGCAAACGCAGGCGATAGCCCTGGGATGGGTCGCTGTAGGGGTTGGTTTGTCCTGAAAAAAAACTTTGACTGAGGAACAAAACCGCTGGTTGTACCCCCAATAGGCTGACCAAAACCAGGTCAAACATAGCCGTTGCGACTCCACACAGGTATCCTAAACTCAGACGCACTGGAGAAAGATAAGTTCATGGTTTGGGGGAAAACCTGGAAACGGCAATGGTTAAAATGGTTCGCCTTGTCTTTGTGCCTGGGATTACTCGGTGGAAACCTCACCGCCTGTACGCTACGAAATGCCACCGCCCAAGTGCCCCAATTGGTATTAGCCACCCCCTCCGGCCCGGCAACTTTTAATTATCCCCTCAACACGTCATTTTATAGCGTTTTTGGCTTTATTTACGAAGGGCTACTGGAAACCAACGGACTCACTTTAGAATTAGAACCTGCCCTAGCCGAATCCTGGCAAATCAGCCCCGATCAAAAGCAAATTATTTTTACATTACGGGACAATTTACGTTGGTCGGACGGGAAACCCTTAACCAGTGAGGATGTGGTTTTTTCCTATCAAGAAGTTTATCTCAATCCCAAAATTCCCTCTGGCATTCAAGATATTTTACGAGTGGGACAAAGCCGTACCTTTCCCACGGTCAAGGCCCTGGATTCCCGGCGGGTGGAATTTCGCATTCCCGAACCCTTTGCCCCTTTTCTGCGATTTGTGGGGGGCATTCCCATCTTACCGGCTCACATTTTACGTCCCGGCATTCAAACCCTGGATGCCCAAGGCAACCCCCGTTTTCTTTCCATGTGGGGGATTGATACCCCGGTGCAGGAAATCGTCGGGAATGGTGCCTATGTAATGGAGCGTTATACCCCGAGCCAACGGGTGGTTTTTCGCCGCAACCCCTACTATTGGAAAAAGGATGAACAGGGCAAAAACTTACCCCACATTGAACGAATTATTTGGCAAATTATTGAATCCACCGATACGCAACTCCTGCGGTTTATGTCTCAAGAATTGGATGCCATCTCGGTCACGCCGGAGGCATTTCAACTTTTGAAAAAAGAGTCTAAAAAACGGAATTTTACCATTTTTAATGCCGGGCCAGAAACCTTGAGTACCTTTATTGCCTTTAATCTCAACCGTGCCCAAAATAATCAGGGAGTGCCTTTGGTTGACCCGGTCAAATCCCGCTGGTTTAATAATCGCAAGTTTCGGCAGGCGGTGGCTTATGGAATCAACCGGGAGCGGATGCGGGATACGATTTTTCGTGGTTTGGGGGTGTTGCAAAATTCTCCCTTGCACCCGGATAGTCCCTACTATGATCCGCAGGTGAAGGTTTATAATTATGACCCCAATCGAGCGAAGCAATTGCTTGCCGAAGCGGGGTTTCAATTGAATTCCCAGGGACAATTGGTGGATGACCAGGGCAACCCAGTAAAATTTACTTTATTGACCAATATTGAACGGCGGATTCGTCCGGCCATGGCGGCGCAAATTAAGCAGGATTTAGCTGAATTGGGGATGCAGGTGGATGTGCAAACCATGAGTTTTAATCCCTATATTGAACGGTTGAATAAAACCCGGGATTGGGATTGTTATCTGGGAGGATTTGGGGGCGGTGGCATTGACCCCCACAGCGGTTTTAATATCTGGTACAGCCGGGGCAGTTTACATACGTTTAATCAAGGTTCCTTGCCCGGACAACCCCCACTCAAAAATTGGTCGGTGCATCCCTGGGAACTGCAAATTGATGACCTGTTGATCCGGGGTTCGCAAACGATAGATGAGGCACAACGCAAGGCAATTTATCGAGAATTTCAAGCCCTAACCCAAGAGGAATTACCGTTTATTTATTTGGTGAATAATTTGGCTTTGGAAGCGGTGCGAAATCGGGTCAAGGGCATTGCATTTTCCGCCTTGAGTGGGCCGTTTTGGAATTTGCCAGAATTGGAATTGGCGGATTAGGCAAACCTGCCCCCAGGTGTTCTACAGTAGAAATCATTAATTAATCATCAATCAATCCCAGCCCAGTATCCCCAGGTACCCCAATGGAACTAGAACAACAACTGCAAAAACTGATCGACGAGGCTCCCCAGGGGGACAACACGGCGCAACTGGTGCAGGTGATTGGGCCGTTGCTGTTGAATATCGCCCAAAATTTTCGGCATAAACAGTACTATATTGTACAGACATTGGACAAACGTTGGCAGACCAGCATTTGGGCCAATCAGGATGGGGCTGAACGTACCATACTCTATGCGTACTGCACCTTACAAGACGCTACCGATAGTATTCCCATGCCCAAGGACCCCTGGTTGATGGCCTTACCGGTGCCGGTGGTGCAAATTATTTTTCAGTTGTTGGGGATGGAGCCAGTGGAGAGTGTGATTTTTTGGGAAGAAGCGGGGCCGAAATTGGGAGCCGAACTGAAGCGCAGTGACCTGCAATTGTGGGTACAAAATCACCTGTTGCAGTTGTCCGGGCCGCCTGCGGATTTGGCTTAGACCGCCTCTGTCATTTGTACCGCCTCCTGGATCAAAGGCAATAATTTCGCCAGGGCATCGGGCCAGCCCACCAAAATCCGTTGCTGGTGACAGAGGGTCGTCACATCCACTGCCCCTGGGTCAAACCGGAGGGGGTTGCCCCCCAAATCA
This sequence comes from Synechococcus sp. C9, assembly GCF_022984075.1. Taxonomy (NCBI): domain Bacteria; kingdom Bacillati; phylum Cyanobacteriota; class Cyanophyceae; order Synechococcales; family Synechococcaceae; genus Synechococcus; species Synechococcus sp. C9. The sequence continues at coordinate 1,535,640 of NZ_JALAAD010000001.1, forward strand.
CAGCAGGTCAAACCAGCGACCTGGGCGAGGGCGAGGGGGCCTACGGTGTCCCAGATTTTCACCCGCTGATTGAAGTACAGATACACCAACGCCCGCCCCCGAATCACCTCCACCACCTTGAGGCCAAAACTGCCCATACTTTGGAAATCCACCCCGGGGATCAACCGGGTCAATGCCGCTCCGTAGCGACGGCGGTCCTTGTCCCCAATCACCAACGGGCAGTACCACTTGGAGGGGGGTTCCGGCACCTTGCTCGGCAATTCCGTAATCGAATGATCAGGTAGTTGTTGATACAAACCTTGCCCCACCCCTCCCCAATACATCCGTTCCAGAACCGGGGCATACACCCAGCCCGCCGTGGGTTGGTAGCGTTCCAACAGCCCGATCATCAGCGCATAATAGGGGCGATGGTGGACAAAATCATCCGTCCCATCAATGGGGTCAATGCACCACAACCGTTGGGAACCTTGGGCGTAGGCGTGGCGGGAATCCGGGTTTTCCTCCGTAATCAAACCGTCCTGGGGAAACCACTGGCGGAAATGCCGGGTAAATTCCCGATCCAACGCCTGATCCACCGTGGTTACATAGTCGGCGGGGCCTTTTTCCATCACCGTAAAGCCACTTTGGGTCATCTGCCGTGCCTGGGCGCCACACCGCTGGAGCAAATCCCGAATTGCCTGATCCCATCGCCAATCCATCGTTTTACCTCCCCTACGCCCATTGTAACGCCTTTGTTACATTTTCCCACCACACCATAACCCAGGGATTTTGCTAGTGTGATCCAGGTCATGGTTCATGGCAGGGTGCCCGATTTGCTGTCTTAAGGTGTTGTTGAATTTTTCATTAGCTGGCTTAGTCCTTGGTCGGGACAGTACTGCAAGTTTATCTATGAGCATCGAATGTTCAGGATGCGAATTTTGCGTTTAGTTATACTAGAGCTAGATATTTCACTCTGCTGGGAAAATTTGAACACATGACAAACCGTGAGCAATTGATTCAGGAACTTGAACAGGCTCCCGATGATTTAGTACAGGTAGTGTTGGATTTTTTACATCGGGTCAAAGCGATACGTAAGAACCATCCGCTTGCAAAATTTGCAGGAATTTTAAGTGATTCAGAGGCGGAGGATTTACAGCGAACAATTGTGGCGGAATGTCGGCAGGTGGATTTGAATGAGTGGTGAGATTGCGCTTGATACCTCTGTTGCGGTTCGTTTCTTAAATGGAGATGCAACAATTACTGAAAGGATATTAGCTTTACCGGAAATAACCCTGCCAATGGTAGTGGTCGGAGAGTTATTATTTGGTGCAGAAAACTCAATGCGTCCGCTACAAAACTTGCCCCGCTATCTGGAATTTATATCGGCTTGTAGAGCGGTTCCGCTAGGGAGAGAAACAGCAACAATATATGCTCAGACTCGATTCGCATTGAAGCGAAAGGGGCGACCAATCCCAATGAACGATGTATGGATTGCTGCTCAGTGCATAGAACATAATTGGGTATTGGTGACTAATGATACTGACTTTGATTATGTAGATGGACTGATATTAGAACGCTGGTAGCAGAAATTAAGGTGTGTATATAACAGCCAGCTAACACTGCGTTGGTGCGGACGGTACAGAGCTTATCGGTAAGAGTTTGAGGTTATCTGCCGCCGCACAACTTCACCATATCGGATGTGTAGCAATCCTACTTGATTAGCGTTAACTTGCGTGCTGTAGGCATACAGAAATTACCCAGAACCATACACCGCAGGTGCTTCTTTTATGGGGGCGGTGCCCCTGCAACCCCTGTTGCATTCTCCCTACTTTTAGCTACTGGATAATGTTGCTTTGAAGGGATAATTTCTGCATATGCCTGTTAAACGTCTATGTAAAACTTAGCTGGATTTACTTGCCAAATCCTTGGTAACCTTGGCCACAGTTTTTTAGGGCATCTCTATTGATTTGAACCAATTATATTATAGTCATTTCAAACAAATTTGCAACATTCGCCTTTACCTACAAACCCTCTCCCGGAAAGGAATAGAGCGATTGCTAATACCTAAAAAGTGTCGCATTCTAAAACAGAATGACTATAAATCTCATCATTGGCATACCCATATTGCCCAGAACCAAGGGCGCTACGACCACTCCCCCAATAGCTGTGCCATCGGTCTGCATGGGACGATCAAACCTCCTGTTGTTCAATGAAATTTTGCAATCGCTGGCGATATTCTGACCCCCAATCATTCACCCATTCCCGGGTCAAACCATTCACCACCAAATGTAAAATTGGCTCCGTCGCATCGGGCAAAAACAACACCCAATGATCCGGGTCGTAACCCTGGGGAAAGAGCCGCACCCCATCGGTCAAATCCAGGAGATTTGGCGGATGAGTTTCCACCAAATGACGCATCCATGCCCCTTTTAACCGCCAAGGACAATGAATGGGTTGATGTTTCCACGCCACAGTGGGTAAATCGGTGCGAATTTGCGCCAGGGAACGCTCCTGTACCGTCAATAGTTCCAGAATTTTGGCAGTGGTAAACATGGCATCAAAACCGGGGTGCAGTTGGGGAAAAATAAACCCCAATTCCCCACTTCCAGCGCACAATAACCGGGGTTGCTCCTGCCCCGCCCGCATCAAGGCTGTGGCATTGGCTTTGGTGCGGATGACCCGCCCCTCATGGTAACGAGCCACCTGCTCCACCAAACTGCTCGTCGTCACCGGCACCGCCACCGTCCCCCGGGGTTGCCCCGCCAAAATCAACTCCATCACCACCGCCGTCAGGACTGAACCCTGCATCGCCGTCCCGGTTTCATCCACCAGCACCAACCGTTCCCCGTTGGCACTCACCTGCACCCCCAAATGCGCCCGCACCGCCTCCACCACCCGCCCCAACTGTTGCAGGAGACTTTCCTTTTCCTCGGAACTGAGGGGGGTCTGGCGCAAACTGGCATTCAACACCAAGGGGTCGCACCCATAGCCCACCAGCAATTCCGGTAGCACCGCCCCCGACACCCCGTAGGCATAGTCCACCACCACCTTCGCCCGGGACTGGCGAATCGCCTCCACCTGGAGTTGTTGCTGAAACGCCCCGCAGTACAGGTCCACCACCCGCCCCGGCACCGTCATATCCCCAATGTCCGCCAACGCCGCCCGCCGAAACTCCTCCCGCACCAGGGTCGCCTCAATTTTTTTCTCCAGCGAGGGGGGAATGTTGATCCCCTGGTGATCCAAAAACTCAATCAAGACGTGCCCCGCCTGATCCGGGTCGAGCCGCACGTGGACTCCCCCGTCCACCCCCAACACCGGCGCCACCAACCGGCTGATGGGAATGGCATTCGCCTCCAGGTTTTGCACCTGCACCCCCACGGACATCAGACCCGAAATAATCGAACGGGAAATCATCCGGGAAACCTTGCGCTGATCCCGGGACACCTGCACCTGCGCCCCTGGCGGTAAACAGGAACCAAAAGCCGCCCCCAACCGAATCGCCAACTCCGGGGTAATGTCCACATTCGCCAACCCCGACACCCCCCGCGCCCCGAATAAATGCCTGCGGGCCCCCGTGCCCCAAATCAGATTGGTGCTGACCGTCGCCCCCGGTTCAATATATTTCCCCGGCCAAATGCGACAGCCACTTTGCACCTGGGCTTCCTCCCCCACGCTACACAGATGCCCCAGCACCGCCCCCTCCAAAATCTGCACCCGACGACCGAGGCGACTGCCCCGCCCCACCACACAAGCCCGCAGGTGACTTTCCTCCCCTACCACCACCCCGTTGAGGATCACCGGGCGTTTCAAATCCGCCTGCGCCCCCACCGTCACATAATCCCCAATCACCGTCCCCGCCCCCAACCGCACCCCCGCCCCGATCCGACAATAATGACCGATCAATACCGGCGGCTCCCACACCACCGAGGGGTCAAGGCGCACCTGTTCCCCCATCCACACCCCACTTTGCACCTGGCGATAGGACTCCGCCAACCGCACCCGCCCCGTCAACGCATCCCACTGCACCTGGCGATACCGCTCCAAATTCCCCACATCACACCAATAGCCCCCGCTCACAAACCCGTACACCGGTTCCCCCCGGGCGAGCAATTGGGGCAATAAATCCTGGGCAAAATCCGCCGGTTGATCCGGGGACAAATACCCTAAAACCTCCGGCTCCACGATGTAGGCACCCATATTCACCCGGTCGGAAAACACCTCCCCCGGCGTAGGTTTCTCCAACAACCGCACCACCCGCCCCTCCCCATCCGTAATCACCACCCCAAACTCCGCCGGATCGGGCACCTGCGTCAAAATCACCGTCAGTTTCGCCCCCCGCTCCCGGTGAAAACTAATCGCCGCCTGCAAATTCACATCCGTGATCACATCCCCGCTCACCACCACAAAGGTTTCCGGCAAAAGGGAAGCCACCTGCCGCACACAGCCCGCCGTCCCCAGGGGTCGCAATTCCTCCACCGCATAGGACACCTGCACCCCAAACTCCCGCCCATCCTGGAAATAGGACTGCACCGCATCCGGCAAATAATGCAGGGTCATGATCAATTCCGTCAGCCCATGCCCCCGCAACCACGCCAGGGTATGCTCCGCAATCGGACGGTTCAGCACCGGCATCAACGGCTTAGGTAAATCGCAGGTCAAAGGGCGCAACCGCGTCCCCGCCCCCCCCGCCATCAGTACCGCCCGCATTCGGTTTCCCCAAACGATAGATTCCTTCCTTAACTAATTATGACCGCCCCACCCCCTGGACATGGGCTAAACTGAGAAATGTAAAGTTATCTAACAAAAATGTTTAGGTTCTCCCCCGTTCTTAACCCCCAGCAACGGCAAAAGCTCGACCCCAGCGACGACCATTTATTTTATGATTTCCCCCGTTTTGTGACCCATGTGGACGAGGGGTTTATCCAGAGATTAACCCAACTCTATCGAGAGCGATTAACCCCAGGGGGAAAAATCCTGGATTTAATGAGCAGTTGGGTCTCCCATTTGCCCCCGGAAATGGAATTTTCCGAAGTCGTCGGGCATGGCATGAACCAGGAAGAATTATCCAGAAATCCCCGCCTCACCCGCTACTTTACCCAGAACTTAAACCAGGTACAAAAACTACCCTTGGAAGATAATTATTTCGATGCGGTTTTGAACACCGTTTCCGTGCAATATCTCCAGTATCCAGAATTGGTATTTCAGGAAATTCATCGGATTCTCAAACCCGGCGGTATTGTGATTGTCAGTTTTTCCAATCGGATGTTTTATCAAAAAGCCATCGAAGCTTGGCGGGACGGCACAGAACAAACCCGGATACAACTGGTGAAATGCTATCTACAATCCGTGCCTGGGTTTAGCAAACCGGAAGTGATCATCCACAAAAATCTATCCGTCAATCCGGTTTTAGCCCTTATGGGTTTAGGAACCAGTGACCCCTTTTATGCGGTTCTAGCCCAGAAAATGGCATCATGATCATGTTATGCTTAATCAACCCATTTCCCATTGATCCCGATGATTTCCATCACCCCCACCTGGAGCGTTCCTACCCAAGATGACCTGCCCTGCGATGACGGTATCCCGATGGAAACCCAGCGTCACAAACTGCAAATGGATTTGCTCATTGATGGGTTGACCACCTGGTTAGACCAACGGGACAGTGGCTATGTGAGCGGCAATATGTTTATCTATTTCAGCTTAGAACAGGTACGCAATCAGGACTTTCGAGGACCAGATGTATTTGTGGTGCTGGATGTTCCCAAAAAAGAACGCAAAAGTTGGGTGGTTTGGGAAGAAGGAAAAGCTCCAGATATTGTGATTGAACTGTTATCAGAAAGTACGATGAGCCTAGATAAGGGGATAAAAAAACAAATTTACCAAAATCAAATGCGGGTATCTGAATACTATTGGTATGACCCGTTTAACCCGGCGGATTGGGCAGGTTTTGTGTTAACGCATGGGGTTTATCAGCCAATGACTGTGAATGATCAGGGTTATTTGGAAAGCCCCTGCACCGGCTTGGTCTTGCGGCAATGGCTGGGGGATTATCGGGGGGTGCATACCACCTGGTTACGCTGGGCAAATCCCGATGGGCAGGTGCTTCCTAATGCACAGGAGTTAGCCCAACAAGCCCAACAGGAAGCTCGCATCGCCCAACAACGGGCAGATTTGGCAGAACAACGGGCGGCACGACTTGCCCAAAAATTGCAAGAATTGGGAATTGATCCGAAGCAATTTCAGTAAAACCGTCCAACTACTCACGCCATTTAAGCGAATGTGATCCCGATGAATCGAGATGTCGCCGACCTGCGGCTGAATTACACCCAAAATGTTCTACTGACGGCTGACCCCGACCCCTGGGTGCAGTTCCAACAATGGTTTAACGATGCCTGCGCCGCCCCGATTCGGGAACCCAATGCCATGACTTTGGCGACGGTGGATGCCCAGGGGTGCCCGGATGCCCGCATTGTCCTGCTCAAGGGTTTTGACCCCCAGGGGTTGCAGTTTTTTACCAATATGAACAGTGCCAAGGGGCAGGAATTGGCACACCACCCCCAAGCCGCCCTGGTGTTTTGGTGGGAACCGTTGGAGCGGCAGGTGCGATTCCGGGGTACAGTCACGCCGTTGCCCCCAGAACTGTCGGATGCCTATTTCCGGCAACGCCCCCGGGATAGCCAACTGGGAGCTTGGGCATCCCCCCAAAGCCAGGTGATTCCCGACCGCTCGGTGCTGGAGGAACGGTTTACCCAACTGGTACGGGAGTACGCTGACCGGGAGATTCCCCGCCCGCCCCACTGGGGTGGCTATCGCCTCAGTCCCCATAGCATCGAGTTTTGGCAGGGTCGCCCCTCCCGCCTCCACGACCGGATTGCCTATACCTGGCAACCCGATGGCACCTGGCGGCAAACCCGTCTGGCTCCCTGACCCCCCCTGTTGCTATTTCCAACGAATAGCGTTGAAACATTTTGACATCTTAGGGAACAGCCAGGGGTTGGGTACGGGGGCGCAGTACCCCATCATCCCCCAAAACCCAGCCGCTCTCCGGCATATCCAAACGGTTTAACTCCTGGATCAGTTTAATCGCGCGGTTTTGGCGATCCGGGACAGGAATGCCCTCCCCTTGAATAATCACCGGGATCACCCGTGCCCCCAGCAGTTGCCCATCGGCGGCTAACCGGGTTTCCAAAATCAGCGAATAGCCCAACTCCCCCTGGGTCCCAAGGGTGCGATAGCCAATAAAATTGCCCAGGGAATAGGCGATCAATTTGCCCCGATAAACCTCGATGGCACGGGGGACGTGGGGGCCATGTCCCAGCACTAAATCCGCCCCCGCCTCAACCATCCGGCGGTTAAACACAATCGGATTGCCCCGGGCTTCCCCGAAAAAGACCTCATTGTGGTTGCGGGTACGCAAGGCTCCCGTACCCTCTGCGCCCAAGTGGCTGGAAATGATCACCAAATCCGCCTGGGCACGGGCTTGTTTCACCAAATTTTGGGCGGTTGTAATCTCCAATACAGAATTGTGGTAATCATAGGGGCTAAACCCAATCCAAGCCAAACGTACCCCCCGCACGGTTTGATAAAAAATTTCTCCCCGCTTGCCAAAAGACTGTAACCCAGCGGTTTGCAAATGCTGTACCGTGTCCCGCAGTCCCACATCGCCAAAATCCCCCGTGTGATTATTCGCCAAATTGAAAATCGTAAACCCCGCCTCTTTGAGAAGCTGGGCGTAGCTTGGGGGCATCCGAAAGGCAAACACCGAGTACCCATTCACATTTTTACTGCTGTAGGGATGGCGGGTGATTGCCCCTTCCAAATTGCCAAACACCACGTCCGCCCCGCCCAAATCCGCCCGCACCTGCGCCAATAACCGCCGGGGTTCAGGATGCAATCGGTAATCCGGGAAATCCGTCCCCAAAATCACATCCCCCACCGCTTTGATGGTGATCACCGTTGGCGACGGCGTGGGCACAGGCGTGGTCTGCGGTTCCACAACCTCCTGGGCAATGGTTGCTGGGGTCTGCCACTGGTACGCCAACCACCCCCCAAACACCAGGGAACCCGCCCCCACCAGCCCCAATATCATGTGGGGCAACCAGGTCGGGGATGCCGGGGTTGTCCCCCCCAAATTCAGCACCACCTGCCAATTTCCCCCGTCCAGCCAGATGGTTTGCCGGGAACGATACCCCAACCGCCCTAAACCCCGTTCGATAAACCGAGTCCACCCCTGCGCCGAAATCCCTGAATGGGCATCACAACGGATCACCAACTGCCGCCACCGTTTCTGCACCCGCACCCGGAAACCCCGGGGACGCAGGGCTTCATTCATCAAGGTTTCCAATGCCTGAGCCTGCCCCTTCTGCGCCGCATGCCACCGTGAACGCTCCATGAGTTCCCCACCACCACAGTAAGTACAGTAACCGTGAGGAAGTGAACCCTGGGTACGTTGAGCAAAGGTAAAGTGATGCCAAAATAAAGCGAATATGATTAAATACTACTTACTTTTGGGACAGATTGTCCAGATAGCGAATAATTCCCTGGGCAATACCCTGGGCGACCTGCTGGCGATAACTGCTGGAAGCCAACCGGGGGGCATCCTGGGCACCCGTGACGTAACCCACCTCCACCAAACTCGCCCGCATGGAACTCCGGCGCAGAACATAAAATCGGGCTTGGCGCACCCCCCGGTCGGGAGCATTGGTGGTTTTAAGTACGTTTTTATGAATACTGCGAGCCAGCCATTGCCCATTTTGGTAGTAGTAGGTTTCCAGTCCATTGACTTCCGGGCGGCTCAGGCTGAGGGCATTGGCGTGGATGCTCACCAACAGGGTGGCATTGACCCGCTCCGCTAGGGCGACCCGGGGTTCCAGGTCTAAGGTCACATCCTGGGTGCGAGACAGAACCGTGCGTATCCCCTGGGCTTCCAACAAGCGTGCCACCCGCCGGGAAATATCCAGCACAATTTCTTTTTCTTGAATGCCGCCCCTGCCAATCGCACCGGGGTCAGAACCGCCATGCCCTGGGTCAATCAGCACCGTATAGCGGGTTTTGGTTCCTGGGCGAGGTGGAGGGACTGGAGGTGCGGTTTGAGCCGTGCTCGGGGTGGAAGTCGGGCGGGTTAACAGCAATCCTTGGGGGATCGGGCGCAGTTGCCAATCCGGGTCGCTGGTTTTGACCTCCAGTGCCAAACGTAAGCTGCCCATTGCTCCCGGCTCCACCCGCAGATTGTAGGGACGGGTTTGGTTTTGGAAACTATTACTGACCGCTGTATTCGGCAGGTCAATGTATAGCCATTGTTTATCTTTAGAGCGAAGCACCCGTCCCACCACCTCAGAGCCACTCAAGCGCAGGAGAATGCCTGAGCCTTGCCATTGGGCGGATTGGAGAATGGCACTGGCTGGCGCTGGCACACCCCACACCACCGTCCATCCCTGGGAGCCTTGGGGTTCCAACCGCACCTGGGTTGGGCTGAGCACCTCTGGTACCGCCACCACCAAACGCACCACATCCGGTTGGTATTGGGCGATACGCACCTGGGTCGTGCCAAAGTCCTGTTGGGTCTGGGGTTGTCGCCAACGGGTATCCGGCAGGTCAATCACCACCCGCTGACCCCCCACCACCCGCAGTTGGGGCTGAGTCGGCTGATCCGTGCGAAATTCCAAACGCCGCTTTTGGGGGTCAACCCGCCAGGATTCCAAAGTCGCCTGTGCCCAACCCGGCGTTGCCCCCACAAGGCAACCGATACAGGTCATGCCGAAAAAAAACTGACGAGAGAGCACACCCACTTCCTCACACCCTGACATCATGGGATTATTTTTGGGGATAAACTTTGCCGTTGGGAGCGATAGACGGCGGTGCGACTTACAGTAAGATAGGGACTATTGAGGAAATGTTCCAGTCCACTCAGCCACACGTTCTAAGCGAGGCGCACGATGGAAGCCGAAGAACTCCTAGAGCTGTATGCCCAAGGGGAACGTAATTTCAGCCGGGTCAATTTGAGCGGGGTGGACTTATCCGGGGTGGATCTGCGGGGTGTTGACCTGACGGCAGCCAAGCTGAGTGGAGCCTATCTCACTAATGCCAACTTGGATGGGGCCAGTAGTGTTGAATGTTAACGAAAGGGTGGAAAAGGGAGACTAAAAATGGTATTTTAGATTGGTAGAAACCACGAGTAACAGTATTTTTATGAGACGACAAATTCAGGGACTTATCAAGCCCTTGCTGAACCTTCTTCCCAAAAACGACTATCCAGTCTTGGATACTCGCTTGTTTGTACTCATATGGATGCACTTCATTTTAGATGCAAGAGTCGCCACCATGCGGGGCTTATTCTTCCTCTTGAATCATCTCAATTTTAAAGTTGACATATCAACGTTTTCTAAGGCGTGTAAACATCGTAGCACCGAGCCGTTTCAAGTGATCCTAAGAGAACTGCAAAAACGGCTTAAACATCATCAAGGTGAATTTAAGCACTTATTCCCATTAGATTCTACCATTATCACCCTGACCAGCAAATTATTCTGGCACTACAAGCAGGTAAAATTGACGCTTGGCCTGGATATAAATGAGGGCAATATCGGTGACGAATCAATTATATTTGGAAAGACTAATGACCATAAAATTGGGCATCTTGTGATTGGGACGATACCTGAGAATGCCGTTGGTATCATGGATAGGGGTTTTGCTTCCTGGAAATTAATGGACGAAATGTGTAAACGAAATACATTGTTTATTGTGCGGATTAGAAATAATATGAAGTTGCAACCTGACAATCCGGATATTCGGGTAATTCAATTTTTTAATGAAGAGGAAAACACAGAATATAGGCTAGCGACTAACGTGACTTCGATGACGGATGAAGAGATTTGTTCAGCCTATCGTTTGCGCTGGCGAATTGAGTTGCTTTGGAAGGCACTAAAGATGCACTTGAAATTGGATAGAATCATTACCAAGAATGAGAATGGTGTGCGGCTACAGATTTATGCCGTATTGATTGGTTATCTAATTTTAAGATTGCTGGAGATAGGTCACAATAAGACCTATGAATTGATTGACAAGTTGCGATATTTACAAATAGAAATAGGCCGACACTGTAGCTTCATGGAACTCGTAGGGGTAGAGCCGCTCGTAGGATAACCCTGACCCCTTATGTTAAGTTTTATTACGGACATTCAACACTACTGGGATGGGGCAATTTTGAACCAGGCGATTCTGCGGGAAACGGATTTGAGTGGGGCTTCGCTCAAGGGGGCGGGGTTGATGATTGCCAAACTGAGCGGGGCAATTCTCTGGCAAACGGATTTAACCCAGGCGGACTTGGGGGGAGCAAATTTATTCCAAGGGGACTTGAGCCATGCCACCTTGGTGGAGGCGGATTTGAGCCGGGCTTTGCTCGGGGGTGCCAACCTCACCCAGGCGAACCTCAGCCGCGCCAACCTCTGGGATGCGGATTTGAGTCGGGCAAATTTACGGCAGGCGGACTTGACCGAGGCTTCCCTGCGGGGGGCGGATTTATCCCGTGCCGTCTTGCAAGGGGCGGTGCTGAGTCGAGCCAAACTCTCCAGTGCCATTTTGAATGGTGCCAATTTGCGTTCAGCCAAACTGGACGGAGCCAATCTCACCCAGTGCGACCTGAGCAGTGCCAATTTACGGGAGGCTAATTTCAGCGGTGCCGACCTGACCGGAGCAATTTTGAACCGGGCGATCCTGACCGGCACGATTCTCCCGGCGACCCATGCCCCCAGCGCCGTCCCCCACGCCTAACACCGGGCAGGCAGGGGAAGACTGGGTAGCCGAGTGGTTGACCCAGCAGGGATGGCAGATGATCGCCCGTCGCTGGCGGTGTCCCTGGGGAGAACTAGATTTAGTGATGCAAACCGCCAACACTCTGGTCTTTATTGAGGTAAAAACTCGCCGTCGGGGAAATTGGGACGGGGACGGGGCGCAGGCGATTACCCCCCAAAAGCAGGAACGGTTGCGGCAGGCGGCAGCACTGTTTCTCAGTCACCACCCCCAATGGCAAACGACTCCCTGTCGCTTCGATGTGGCACTGGTGCGATGGGAGCCCACCCACTATCGCCTGCAAGCCTACCTAGTCGGGGCATTCCAGTGATCCGTTGCTTTAGCTAAAAATTTAGGTTATGATTAAAGACCGTCATGTTTTGAGTTTCATCCCTCATGGCTAAAAACAAGGGCGTGCGCCTGGTGATCACCCTGGAATGTACCGAATGTCGCACCAACCTGGACAAACGCTCGGCGGGGGTTTCCCGGTACACCACCATGAAAAATCGCCGCAACACCACGGGTCGTCTGGAACTCAAAAAGTTCTGCCCCCACTGCAACAAACACACCATTCATAAAGAGACGAAGTGATGACTTTTTATCGGCGGCGGGTTTCTCCCCTCAAACCCAGTGAACCCATTGATTACAAAGACATTGACCTCCTGCGCAAATTTATTAGTGAACAGGGAAAGATTTTACCTCGCAGGGTAACAGGCTTAACCGCTAAACAACAACGGCGACTGACCCTCGCCATCAAACAAGCCCGGGTGCTGGCGTTGCTTCCCTTTGTCAACCGGGAAAATTAGATGTTAAGATTAACAACCCTATGTCTGCATGGGCAAACCCAAAGGCATCGGTTAAAATCTTAGCTATCGCAACCTGTACCCTTTACCGCTGACTTCGTGACCGCCACCCCCCCACCCCGCCGTCCTACCAATCGCACGCTACCCAATATCAATGAGCGGATTCGCTTCCCCAAGGTGCGTCTGATTGATGTGGATGGCACCCAATTGGGCATCATGTCCCCCCGGGAAGCCCTCGTCCTGGCTCAGGAGCGGGAACTAGATTTGGTGGTGATCAGCGAAAAAGCCGACCCGCCCGTGTGTCGGATCATGGACTACGGGAAGTATAAATTTCAGCAGGAAAAAAAGGCGCGGGAAGCCAAGAAAAAACAGCAAACCGTGGAAGTCAAAGAAGTGAAGATGCGTTACAAAATTGACGAACACGACTACCAAGTGCGGGTGAATCAGGCGAAACGGTTTTTGAAAGATGGGGACAAAGTGAAGGCAACCATCACCTTCCGAGGAAGAGAATCCCAACACAGTGAATTAGCAGAAGATTTATTGAAACGGTTGGCGACCGATTTGCAGGACGTGGGGGAGGTGCAACAACTACCTCAAAAAGAAGGACGCAATATGATTATGATTGTCATACCCAAGAAATAGACAGGTTTAGACAGATTAGAACTATAGCAATCCTAAATGAGAATGGAACAGGGGGTCGCAGGGGCACCGCCCCCGTCCTTGGTTCTGGGGAATTTCCCTTTGTTAATCAGGTAGGATTGCTATAGATAAATAAACTGGGAACCTCTATTTATTGATTTTTGTGCTTACACAGCAGGGTTGAAAGCCCCATTCTTTCGTTGGCAATTATCAACAACCTAGAGGTCATTCGCAATAGCCGTGAATCAATATCTTTACCCTTAACCCTTGCTTTTGGGGAAGTGATCAAGATTTTTGAACCATTTGCCCCCACTCCTCCGGGGTTAAAGTTTTCATGGTCAGGGCATGAAGTTCATTACTTTGTAATACACTTTGCAGGGCTTTGTACACCATCTGGTGTCGCTGTACCTGGCTTTTACCTGCAAACATGGCAGATACAATCACCGCTTGCCAATGGTCGCCCCCACCCGTCAAATCCTGCAATTCCACCTGGGCATCCGTGAGATGGTTTTGAATCAATTGGGTCAAAGTCTGGGGCGAAAGCATGGGCATCCCTATAACGCTAAACCCCATTATGCCAAAGGGTTGACCGTTCTGGGGGTGGGCAAATCTGGTGCATTAAAACACACCCCAGGATTTGTAACGTATTATATAAAATTGAAGATTGATGTGTTATTGCAAAGACATTGTTTAAGCAATTCATAACTGCGATTGTCCGTTGGTGGTCTGATTTCACCCTGCAAACCCGGCTCATGGCGGCGGCGACCTTGGTGGTCTCCCTGTTGATGAGTCTGCTCACCTTTTGGGCGGTGAACAGTATTCAGCAGGATGCCCGCATGAATGACACCCGGTTTGGGCGGGATTTGGGGCTATTGTTGGCGGCGAATGTGGCACCCTTGGTCGCCCAGGACAATCGCACGGAATTGGCACGGTTATCGGAAAAATTTTACAACAGCACCGCCAGTATTCGTTATCTTTTGTATGCGGACACCCAGGGGGAAATTTATTTTGGCATTCCCTTTTCGGCGGTGGAAGTGCAAAATTCCCTCACCCTGCGGCGGCGCATCCAACTCCCGGAATTGGCGGAACCGGATCAACCGTTTGTGCGTCAACATTTAACCCCAGATGGGTTGATCGCCGATGTGTTTGTGCCGCTGGTGCAGGATGATAAATATCTAGGCATTTTAGCGCTAGGTATCAATCCCAATCCCACGGTTTTGAGTGCTTCCCTACTCACCCGCAATATCACTTTAGCCGTGTTTATTTCCATTTGGATTTTAGTGATTTTGGGGGGTGTCTTTAATGCGGTCACCATTACCCGTCCGATTCGGGAATTATTGGTGGGGGTCAAAAACATAACTTCTGGGAATTTTCGTCAACGGATTGATTTACCCTTTGGGGGAGAATTTGGGGAATTAATTGTCAGTTTTAATGAAATGGCAGAACGGCTCGCCCATTACGAAGAACAAAATATTGAGGAATTGACCGCCCAAAAAGCCAAACTGGATACCCTCATGTCCACGATTGCCGATGGTGCCATTCTGCTGGATCGGGAATTAAAAATTGTTTTGGTCAATCCCACCGCCGAGAAAATTTTTGGTTGGTCGGGGCAAAATGTGTTGGGACAGGTGGTATTTAATGCCCTACCGGCACCGGTTGCCGAAAAACTTGCCCAACCCCTGGAGGAATTAACCCAACGTGGGGAAGCGAATGGGGAACCCACAGAGTTTTGTATTAACCTTCAGTCTCCTTATAAATGCACGGTTAAGGTGTTATTAACCACCGTTTTTGATCAGGTACGGAATCAATTACAAGGGATTGCCATCACCGTTCAAGATGTGACCCGGGAGATGGAATTGAATGAAGCCAAAAGTCACTTTATCAGCAACGTTTCCCATGAACTACGCACGCCTTTATTTAATATCAAATCATTTATCGAAACGCTCTATGAATATGGGCATAGTTTGAATGAGGAACAGAAACGGGATTTCCTGGAAACTGCTAACCGCGAGACCGACCGCCTCACCCGTTTGGTGAATGATGTTTTGGACATTTCCCGTCTGGAATCCGGCAAACCCTATCCCATGACCCCCACGTCCCTGAGTGCCATCATTGAACAGACCTTGCGGGCGCATCGTCTCACCGCTAAGGATAAGGGCATCCATCTTGCCGCTGTGGTTGAGCCGGATTTACCTGATGTACTAGGGCATTACGATTTACTGCTTCAGGTTTTGGCAAATTTGCTGGGGAATGCGCTTAAATTTACCCCCGCTGGCGGCTATGTGATCCTGTGGGCGTACCCCTGGGAGGGGCGGGTGCGGGTGGAGGTGAGTGATACGGGAATTGGCATTCCGCCGGAGCATCAGGATGCAATTTTTGGTCGGTTTTTCCGGGTGGAAAATCGGGTGCATACCCTGGAGGGAACTGGCTTGGGTTTATCCATTGTGCAGAATATTTTGGAGAAACATCATACGGACATTCATCTGATCAGTGAAGTGGGGATTGGGAGTAGTTTTTGGTTTGATTTAGAGAAGGCTTAGGTCCGGTAGTAATCCTTCTTATTGGGCACTTCTATTGATATTTATTGCCACCACTGGCAGGCAGATGATTTCGCTAAAATACTCCGTGCTCAACGCCTTACGGCATCAAAGGAATTGGAACTATAATATTTTAGTTTATTATAAGTTTATCATAATTTTGAGAGTTTCAAGTAAATAATGATGTCGTATGGTGATCAACGCCCAAAATCCTTTCAGGGAGAGAGGTTTGCTAAAATTATGTCCCATGCCAAAATTAGTAAAGTGAAACTCTCCATAAAGTTAAAGATTTCGCCCGTAGATGTTACACAGATGACTATAGCCATCCTACTTGATTTACATTAGCTTGCGTGCCGTAGGCATACAAAAATGTTCCAGAACCAACGACGGGGGCGGTGTCCCTGCGACCCCCCTTCCATCCTCATTGAAGACTGTTATATTGAGCATCATACGGTAGCGCTATTTTTTCTCATCTTTTGAATAAATAGAGGTGTCCATAAAGGATTTCAGGCTAGCGACATGAATTTGACTCGATGAGCAATAAGTTAGCACTGTACACCCAGGGTAGGATCGGCAAGCCAATGGTGAATGAGGAGGCATCTGCCCCATGTCCGATACGCTGAAAACGCCCAAAGTTTACCTGGTCGGTGCTGGGCCGGGGGACCCGGAATTGTTGACCGTGCGGGCGGAACGGCTGATTAAAACCGCTGACGTGGTGCTTTATGCGGATTCGCTCATCCCCCCAGGCATTGTGGCGTTGACCCGGGCGGATTGTGAACGCATTCCCACCAAAAATTTGACCCTGGAAACCATCGTGCCCCTGATGATTGAGCGGGTGCGGGCGGGCAAATTGGTGCTACGGTTGCATTCCGGGGATGTGAGTTTGTACGGGGCGATTTATGAGCAAATCCAAGCCTTGCACGGGGCGGGAATTGGCGTGGAAATTATCCCCGGTGTGGGGGCAATGCAGTTGGCGGCGGCACGATTAACGACAGAATGGACGGTGCCGGAATTGGTACAGACGGTGATCCTCACCCGCACCCCTGGCATCACCCCCATGCCCGAAAATTTGGCGGATTTGGCCGCCCACCGGGCCACCCTAGGGCTGTATCTCAGTGCCCGCTTGGTGGATCAGGCGCAGGCAGAATTACAAAAACATTACCCCCCCGATACTCTGGTGGCGGTCTGTCACCGGTTGGGTTGGCCCCAAGAGCGCATCTGGTTAGTGCCTTTGGCGGAAATGGCCGCTGTGACCCACCGGGAGCATTTGACCCGTACCACCCTGTATGTGGTCAGCCCGGTATTTGGGGCGGGGGCGACCCGTTCCCAGTTGTACCACCCACAGCATCGGCATTTGTTTCGGCCTTAATCCAAATCATTCAATAATTCCGCTTCTAAGCGGGGGCCAATGCGCTCCATTTCTTCGGCGGAGAGGGGTTCTGGTTGGCCTTGGCTGTTCAAACGGGCAAAAAATAACAGCGGGTCGAGGGGCGTATAAACCCCGTAGCGGCGGCCTTCGTGGTAAAAGACCCCCAATTCTTGAAATTCCTCCGATTCCACCTCCCCTTCCTGGCCTTCGTAGTCCAAAAATAGGGTTTCCTGGTCGTCCGGCAGTTCCCCCTGGGCGGTGAGGGTCAGGGCCGTGTCCAACAGGGTGAGGTTCTGCTCCGCCAGAATGTCCCGGGCGATGGGCAAAATGGCCTCCATTTCCTCCTCCTCCAAATCCAGTAGGGTGTCTTCCGCCTCATTCCAGGCGAACAGTTCCACCGGCACATCCACCGGCAGGAGCAGGAGGTAGGGGTGGTTGTCCACCTCCAAGGTGCGATCCACATAGCAGGCCAGGGAGCGACCCCGGTCATCCACCAGCACCACCTGGGCCGGTAGGTCAAAATTTTGTTGGGAATTTCCAGTAGTGTTGAATGTCCGTAATAAAACTTAACATAAGGGGTCAGGGTTATCCTACGAGCGGCTCTACCCCTACGAGTTCCATGAAGCTACAGTGTCGGCCTATTTCTATTTGTAAATATCGCAACTTGTCAATCAATTCATAGGTCTTATTGTGACCTATCTCCAGCAATCTTAAAATTAGATAACCAATCAATACGGCATAAATCTGTAGCCGCACACCATTCTCATTCTTGGTAATGATTCTATCCAATTTCAAGTGCATCTTTAGTGCCTTCCAAAGCAACTCAATTCGCCAGCGCAAACGATAGGCTGAACAAATCTCTTCATCCGTCATCGAAGTCACGTTAGTCGCTAGCCTATATTCTGTGTTTTCCTCTTCATTAAAAAATTGAATTACCCGAATATCCGGATTGTCAGGTTGCAACTTCATATTATTTCTAATCCGCACAATAAACAATGTATTTCGTTTACACATTTCGTCCATTAATTTCCAGGAAGCAAAACCCCTATCCATGATACCAACGGCATTCTCAGGTATCGTCCCAATCACAAGATGCCCAATTTTATGGTCATTAGTCTTTCCAAATATAATTGATTCGTCACCGATATTGCCCTCATTTATATCCAGGCCAAGCGTCAATTTTACCTGCTTGTAGTGCCAGAATAATTTGCTGGTCAGGGTGATAATGGTAGAATCTAATGGGAATAAGTGCTTAAATTCACCTTGATGATGTTTAAGCCGTTTTTGCAGTTCTCTTAGGATCACTTGAAACGGCTCGGTGCTACGATGTTTACACGCCTTAGAAAACGTTGATATGTCAACTTTAAAATTGAGATGATTCAAGAGGAAGAATAAGCCCCGCATGGTGGCGACTCTTGCATCTAAAATGAAGTGCATCCATATGAGTACAAACAAGCGAGTATCCAAGACTGGATAGTCGTTTTTGGGAAGAAGGTTCAGCAAGGGCTTGATAAGTCCCTGAATTTGTCGTCTCATAAAAATACTGTTACTCGTGGTTTCTACCAATCTAAAATACCATTTTTAGTCTCCCTTTTCCACCCTTTCGTTAACATTCAACACTACTGGGGAATTTCGACCCATAGTTGTCTCCAGAACGAAAGGAATGAGGTTGCTGGTCGAGCCACTGTTGCAGAATCAGCATGGCGGCCCGTTGGTCCACCGCTTTCCGGTAGTCCACCTCGTGGCGGTAACGGCGGCGATCCAGGGTTTGGGCGGCACTCCAGGACGTGAGGATTTCATCCACATACACCACCGGCAGATGGAGATACCGGCCAAGGTAATCCCCCTGCTTTTGGGTGTAGCGGGTTTGGGCACTGGGACGGCCATCGGGATAGCGGGGCAAACCCACCACCAAGACCTGGGGCTGGCGTTCCCGGACAATGGCGGCCAGGGCTGGGGGCACCTGGGGCCAGGTCAGAGTCGGCAGACCCGTTGCCACCAACCCCAGCGGGTCACTGATCGCCACCCCCACCCGTTTCCGACCAATATCCAAACCCAAACCGACTACCATCTCTACCGTTGGCACCTTAGGGTTATTGTGCCATGTTCTGATCCCCTGCAAACGAATCCCGGGGGGTGAGGGGGACGGGTTGCAAATGGGGCAAAACCTCTGCCAGATTCGGCAGTTCCTGGAGGTTCAATTTAGCCTCCCGCAGTTTGTGCCACACGGAACGGGACATCCACAGGGTTTCCCCCTGGGGCACGGCTCCCGCCCACTGGAAACAGGCTTCCCGCTCCGGTTGATAGTCCATGCAGGCCAAACGCAACCCTGGCTCTGGCGGTACCAGGCGGGTCAAGTGGGAAAGTAACTGGGGGTACAGCCAGGTATAGGCGGGGTGGACGGTCAAATCCACCGGGTGGGGTTGCGAGGCGTGGGGGTCAAACCACAGGCCAAAATAACCGATTGCCGCCTTCCGTTGGGGTTCAAACACATAGTTGCGAATCCACCGGGATTGCCCCTGCCAGGTGCGCCACTGGTGCCACAGGGATTGCCACAGGGGGACGGCAAAGTCTTCAGGATGGCGGTCAAACACCTGACGGACCAAGGGGGGCATCGCCAGGGTATCCAATTGGTAGCGCAGATAGGCATCCCCATTCCCCACGGGACTGAGGGTGGGGGCTTCCACCGGGGCGTGGGCAAGGGCGGTGAGGGCAGACCCGTGCAGGTGCCAGTAGGTGCAATGGGCCAGGGGTTGAAAGCCATTTTGCCGGTAAAGCGCCAGGGTGTCCCGCTCCTGGATGGGGATTTCTAAAACCCAGGTGCGGGCTTCCAAAACGGTTTCCAGGGCGTACCGCAACAGTTGGGAACCCACCGCCAGGTTGGTGCTGGTCACCCACTTCACCTGCCAGGTACTGCGACTGCGGTTAAAGGGTACTACATGGATTGCCCCTACCATCTGCCCCGCTTCCAGGGCTACCCAGGTCTGCCCCGGGGGTTCAAACGGGTCGCCATCCCCCGTGCGGGTCGGGATCGCTTTCCATTCCTGGGGGTGGGGCGGTCGGATGGTCAACATGGTCAGCGTAGGTGGGCTGGGGGGGTTCCGGGGGCAAGGGACGGATCAGCAACAAAGGAGTTTGTTCCGCCGCATTCCCGGCGGGGTTATCCACCAACACCCGGGTCAACAGGGACGCATCCACATCCGCCGTCCTGGCTAATATTCTAACCGCTTTCAAGTCGTTCACATCCACAATGGCCGCCCCGAGTCCGGTTTGCTCCTTGACCTCCGCCACCACCGTCTGGGGTCGGCTCGGCCCCAACACCACGAATTGGTCATAGGGGGGCAAGGTGCCGGTCACGTCATCAATCAGGGCGGCCTGTTCCCCGGCCAACTGGTAAAACACCCCCGGCTTACCCAGGAGGAGTTTAGCCATGGCTCCGACCAGAAACGCCCCCAACACCCGGGGCGCACCCACTAGGTCGATCAGGGTTTGCAACCCACAGGCGGTCGCCAGACTGGAGGTGGGCAGAAAAAACGTACAGAGCCGCCGGGCCAACCAACCGGGTTGGATTTGCCGGGGATGCCGCCACCGCCCCTGCATAATCGCCACCGGGGTCTCCCCAAGAACCACGATATCCCCAGGGAGGGCGTGGGGTTGGGCATAGCGTTTGATCACGGAAACCGGGTCATCCAGATGGCAGAGCAGATGGGTGCGAATCAACAGAATTTCTGCACCTTCCGGGCTACGCCGACTCACCAACGTACGGGTGGGGTCGGGAAACGCCAAGGGCAAAACCACGTGCTGTTCCCGGGGCACCCAACCCCCTGGCCCGTAGGTGACATACTGCCACCGCACCCAGACCGCCTGCAATCCGGTCACATCCTCCCCCCTAATGTCCAAAGTCACTTCCAACCCCACCCGTTGCCGGGTTTTGATGATGCAGGCTGCCCAATAGCCATCGGGACGGGAGGGAGCATCGGGGTGATGGGAAATCAACTCAGTTTTTACCGTAATTCCAGCGGTATCCTGTTGGGATAAAAGCTGTACGTCCACCGTACATTCTGGGATCATCACCTCGAAGCGGTGGCTGGGATTGACCCATTCCATTTGCCCCCGCCAGCGGTAGTGGTCAGATTCCTGGACTTCCATCTGCCAGGTGCCCCGGCTCAGGCGCAACGGATTCTGGGAACGGCGACAGAGCCAGCGATCCAGCAACCAGACGCCGAGTCCCCCCCCTAGGAGGAGGAAAAGAATTACCCACCCCAACACCATGACACCTCAGAAGTCGGCTTTGATCTTAGCCTGATTCCCAACCGATTAAACCGGCTCCAGAACCGAAGTGGCTGGTTGAGCCTGGGGGGTATCGGCTTCCGAGGGGGGCACCACCTGCCAAAACTGGGGCAGATACCGTTCCCACTGGGTCAAAATGGCCTCGGCCTTGCGACTGGCGGTACGTTCCCGGTAGATGGTGATCAGGTCGTGCAACTGGCAGGCACCCGCCGGGCTAGTCACCCGCTGGATTTTGACAATTTCCGGGTTGACCCGTAGGGGAAAGTCCCCCGTTTCGTCCAAGAAATACGCCAAGCCGCCGGTCATGCCCGCGCCTACATTGCGCCCCACCGGGCCAAGTACCACCACTACCCCGCCGGTCATGTACTCACAGCAGTGGTCCCCTGCGCCTTCGATCACCGCCTGCGCCAGGGAATTGCGCACCGCAAACCGCTCCCCCGCCCGCCCGTAGGCAAACAACCGCCCCCCAGTCGCCCCGTACAGACAGGTATTGCCGATAATCACCTGGGCACTGGGGTCGCAGGCCAAATCCGGGTCGGGCACCACGATAATTTCGCCGCCGTGCATTCCCTTGCCCACGTAGTCATTGGCTTCGCCGGTCAGGTGTAGGGTCATGCCGGGGAGGTTAAACGCCCCAAAACTCTGCCCCGCACTGCCTTTGGCGTGGAGGGTGATGTGACCTTGAAACCCATCATCCCCATAACGACGGGCAATTTCCCCGGCGATCCGTGCCCCCACACTCCGGTCGGTGTTGACCAGGGACACATGTACCATCACCGTTTCCTGGTTTTGGATCGCCCGTTGTACTTCCGGTTTTTGCAATAGCTCATCATCCACCACCGACCCGTTGCTGTGGACGGGTTCATGGTTGAGCCAATCCCGCTGGGTGCGGGTGTCGGGTAACTGGGTTAAAGCCGCCAGGTGCAAGCCCTGGGTTTTGCTGACGGTGATCTGCCGGGGTTGGAGCAAATCCGCCCGCCCAATAATTTCACTCAAGGAACGGTAGCCCAATTCCGCCAAAATCTGCCGCACCTCCTCGGCGATAAACAAGAAGAAATTCACCACCTGCTCCGGCAGACCCGGAAACCGCCGCCGCAAATCCTCCCGCTGGGTTGCCACCCCCACCGGACAATTATTCGTATGACACACCCGTGCCATGATACACCCGGCGGCAATCATCGCCACCGACCCAAACCCAAATTCCTCCGCCCCCATCAGAGCCGCCATCACCACATCCCAGCCGGTTTTTAAGCCCCCATCCACCCGCAAAATCACCCGATCCCGCAGTTGGTTGTGCAAGAGCACCCGATGTACCTCGGTCAAGCCCAACTCCCAAGGGGTACCGGCGTGTTTGATCGAACTCAGGGGCGAGGCACCCGTCCCCCCATCATGCCCAGAGATTTGGATCACGTCCGCATTGGCTTTGGCGACCCCGGCGGCGATGGTGCCGATGCCAATTTCCGCCACCAATTTCACCGACACTTTCGCTTGCGGATTCACCTGATGCAGGTCAAAAATCAGCTGAGCTAGGTCTTCGATGGAGTAAATATCGTGGTGGGGCGGCGGCGAAATCAACGACACCCCCGGTTTGGAACGGCGCAACATGGCAATGTAGGGGCTGACCTTTTTCCCCGGCAGTTGCCCCCCCTCCCCCGGTTTGGCTCCCTGCGCCATTTTGATCTCAATCTGCTGGGCGTGCATCAGATACCCCGGTGTCACCCCGAACCGCCCGGACGCCACCTGTTTGATCGCCGAACTCGCCGTATCCCCATTGCGTAGCCCGTTCAGGTGGGGCATGGTGGGAGAATGTCCGGTTTCATCCACATCTTTTAAGACTTGGAACCGCACCGGGTCTTCCCCCCCCTCCCCGGAGTTGGACTTGCCCCCCAACCGGTTCATGGCAATCGCCAGCACCTCATGAGCCTCCCGGGACAAGGCACCCAGGGACATCCCGCCGGTACAAAAACGGGTGACAATCTGACTCGCCGGTTCCACTTCTGCCAGGGGAATGGGGTGGCGGTCGCTCGCCAGGGTCAACAAATCCCGGGGCGCCGTGGGGGGACGGTGTTCCAAGAATTGCTGGTAGGTGGCAAAGTCCGCCGGTGCCCCCGAACGTACCGCCTTGTGCAACAGCTTCGCCATTTCCGGGGAATTCATGTGGTACTCGCCCCGGGGACGGGCTTGGATAAACCCCAGATTTTCCAGCTTCTTCTGGGTCAACTCCGGGAACGCCCGCTGGTGAATCCGGCAAATTTCCTGGTTCAGTTCCGCCAAATTCAAGCCCCCCAACTGGGAAATGGTGCCCCGGAAGCTCATGTCCACCACCTCCTCACCCAAGCCCAAAATTTCAAAAATCTGCGCCCCGTGATAACTGGACAACAGGGAAATGCCCATTTTCGAGAGAATTTTCAGCAATCCCGCCTCCACCGCTGACCGGTAATTCCCCTGGGCTTCCACCAGGGTACAGCGGCTGATCTTGCCCTGCGCCATCAGGGTTTGGGTTTTGCCATCCTGCCACCACTGGCGCACCGTCTCCAAAGCCAGGTAGGGACAGACCGCACTCGCCCCGTAGCCAATCAAACAGGCGAAATGGTGCGTACTCCAGCACTGCGCCGTCTCCACCACCAGGGACACCCGCAGGCGCAACCCCTGGGCAATCAAATGGTGATGCACCGCCCCCACCGCCAACAACGGGGGTATCCAGGTCCGGGTCGCCGTCAGGGGTTCCAAACGGTCGCTGAGAATGAGAATTTCCGCCCCTTTTTGCACCGCCGCCACCGCCTGGGCGCATAGGGCATCTAAGGCATTTTTGAGCGTGTCGCAGGCTCCATTCAAGTCAAACAACGTACTAATTTCTACCGCAGTTAACCCCCCGCTTTTCACCCCCTGCAATTCCCGCTCATTCAGCACCGGCGAACTGAGCCAAATCTGCCGGGCATCCTCCGGGCGGACTTGTAATAAATTCCCCCGTGCCCCCAACCCCATCTCCAAGGACATAACCAAACTCTCCCGCAGGGGGTCAATGGGCGGATTGGTCACCTGGGCAAACCGTTGCTTGAAATAGTCGTAAAGCAGATGGGGCTTTTCCGACAGCACCGCCAAGGGCGCATCATCCCCCATGCAAAAGGTCGGCTCCTTCCCCGTTGTCGCCATCGGTTCAATCACCATTTCCACATCTTCGGCGGTGTAGCCAAAGGCGGTTTGATACCGGAGCAATGTCACTTCATCGTACTGACAAGCATCCCCAAAGGGTTCAGCGGGGAGGTTCTGCCGGTATTGCTTGACCCACACCCCGTAGGGCAGACGTTGCGCCACCTGTTGCTTGATCGTCCAATTGGTGAGCAATTCCCCTTTGGCTAAATCCACCGCCAGCATTTGCCCCGGCCCCAAACGCCCCTTGGCAATCACCTGCTGGGCGGGAATATCCACCACCCCCGCCTCCGAAGCCACAATCACCCAATCATCCTGGGTCAACACATAGCGAGCCGGTCGCAACCCATTCCGGTCCAGGGTCGCCCCCACCACATTCCCATCCCCAAACACAATCAACGCCGGTCCATCCCAGGCTTCCTGCAAACCCGCATAGTACTCATAAAAATCCACCACCTCCGGGTAATTCGCCAATTCCGGCTGGTTTTGGTACGCCTCCGGGATCAGCATCATCATCGCCTCCAGGGGACTGCGCCCGGAACGCACCAGCAATTCCAAACTGTTGTCCAGATTCGCCGAATCGCTGTTTTTCTGATTCACCACCGGCTTGATGTCCGCCAAACGCTCCGCCCACAGGGGATGGGCAAAACTCGACTCCCGCGCCATCATCCAGTTGATATTGCCCAGCAGGGTGTTAATCTCCCCGTTGTGCCCCAACAGCCGCATCGGTTGCGCCAAGGGCCATTTGGGCAGCGTATTCGTACTAAACCGGCGGTGATAAATGGCAAACGCACTCTGGTACCGCTCATCCTGCAAATCCCGATAAAATTCCCCCAGCACCGCCGAGCGCACCATCCCCTTATAGACAATCGTGCGGCAGGACAGGGAACACACATAAAAATCATCCCCCCAGGATTGCTCTGCCACCCGCCGTTCCAACCGCTTACGGGTTAAATACAAATGCTGTTCCAACGCATCATCTTGTAATTCTGGATGGGTAACAATCACCTGGGCAATCGCCGGGCAATTTTGCCGCGCCTGCACCCCCAAGACCTCCGGGCGCACCGGCACCTCCCGCCAGCCCAACACCGTCAAGCCCGCCTGTTGCAACCCCTGGGTCAGCCATTCCTGCGCCGCCATCTGCGCCTGCGGGGGCAAAAACACCATCCCCACCCCCGTCCGTCCCCGTCCCAAAGGGGGTAACCCCGGCGCCTCCGCCCAAGCCTGCAAAATTCCCCAGGGCAGACCCGTCATCAGCCCCGCCCCATCCCCGGAATCCCGATCCGCACTACAGCCCCCCCGATGCTCCAGACAGGTCAGCGCAGCCAGGGCTTGGGTCACCAAATCATGGCTCACCCGGCCACGACGGTCAGCGATAAATCCAACCCCACAGGCAGAACGCTCGTCGGTCAACCAGGGCAACAGGGAATGACTCATGGTGCAAACAAAAAATAAAGGGACAAAAATGGGGCCAACCAAAACACCCCCCCGCCGGTGGCATCCCCAGATGGCCGTGGTTATGGATGTCAGCAGAAAACCCACGCCGATGGAGCGAATGGCACTCCCCGAACCGTGTTGACATCACAACGCCCAATACTCCGACGACAACCGTTCCCCGACAGGTGCGGCATCCCTTATTATAATGTTTTCCCAAAAACCTGAGCCTTTAACCCCGTTGAAGTTCATCCACCACCAGCGCCATCACGGCGGCAAACAAGGTGATCCCCAGGGCGACCAAAGGGTTTTGCCCCTGGATGACAGCAAAAGAAGTCGCTACCCCTGCCCCCAAACCCGCTGTGACCAAAGCCGTAGGCCAATCCCGTTGACTCGGACGATACATAAGCCCTCAATCTCAAAGTATGGATATTGGGTAACGGTATCATTCGCCACCAACGCCCTGGTATGGGAACCTGAGATTCTGCAATTAAACGTTAAATTCCCTCAAGCTCCGTAACATCCCTAAAGCCCCGTCACCGGTTGGGAGTACCAGCCCTTGGTGACATCCCCCGGCACCGGCCCATCACCTCCCATCAAAATCACCCGGTTCAGCACATGGATCACCCCATTATCGGCGGCAATATCGGCGGCCAACACCGTCGCATTTTTCACCTCAAATTCCCCCCCTTCCAGATAAATAGGAATCAACGACCCTTCCAAGGATTGCAAACGCATCCCACTGTGTAAATCCGCTGTCGTGTATCGTCCCGCCACCACATGGTATTTCAAAATCCGGGTGAGTTGCGGAATATTTTGTAATAAGGTTGTAATTGTGCCAGCGGGAAGGGCGGCAAAGGCATCATCATTGGGGGCAAACACGGTAAACGGGCCAGGGCTTTTGAGGGCATCCACCAAATGAGCCGCTTGCACCGCCGCCACCAGGGTCTGAAATGCCCCCGCACTCACCGCAATATCCACAATATCTGCCATAAATTTTGATGATGAAGGGTTGAGCTTACTTCTGGATTATATCCACATCTGAGTTCATGACTAAAATGACCATTCATTACAATTATCAATGTTTGATATAACCATTTCAGATGTTCCCTGTGGGTCATCAGGTTACACGGCTATACTACGCAGGCGATGAAAACGAAGGCGGGGATGGTAGCCTGCGACCCCGATTCTATTTGCGTATTGATCTATAAACCAAATATGGGAATGTCCCTGCTTGGATTGCCGGTCACGGATGCCTGAAATTACCCATAATCCACGAATATTTGAGCAGACTAAAACTACCCTTCCTCAGCACATAACCTGGCACTATGCGCCGAAATAATCCGGTAAAATAACCTAAGATTTTGCCCGGTGTTATGGAGCATTAGACGTTAGAGCGAACCGGAAAATAATAGCTCAAGATAACACCGGCTAAATTAATACTAACAATAAAAATTTAATCTGTAAACCCCGTTGCTGTGATCCTAGGGGTGTTGAAAAAATCCCGGTTCCCCCAAAATCATTACAAAGTTAGTAGGTACAACCCCTGAAGGCATTAAAGGTTAGGTAGCACCGTAGCAGTCCAATTCGATTGAGGTTAGCTGGCGTGCCGTAGGGATACAGAAATTTTCCAGAACCAGGAATGGGGACGGTGCCCACCCGTGTTCTCAATTCATTGAGGATTGCTATGTTTAATCAACCAACTCGGTCAGCAGGATGGATTCATAAGTAGTAAAGATGTTTCTACAAGTTATGTCATTCCCTGCTTCCTAGCTCTGGAAAACTCCCGCATAAAGCGTTTTAATCCTGACCAAATCATCGCAAACGGTTGAGAGGAGGGGCGACCGACGGGATTCGAACCCGCGCATAGAGGAGCCACAATCCTCTGCCTTAACCACTTGGCTACGGCCGCCATCGCAAATACTTACATTATCAATTTTAGGGGGAGCTTGGCAACTCAGACGAGGAAAAATGCTCCGACCTCCTGATCATCCTTTATTTGACATAAAAATTTACGGAAATTACATACGATTCATGAGTAATTACCATACAGCAGTCCTATTTGATTGGCATACAAAAATTCTCCAGAACCAAATCCGGGGGCGGTGCCCCTGCGACCCCTGTTCTATTTTCATTCAGGATTGCTATAGTGTTGGTTTTCATCAAATCAAGGCTTAAGGAAGTAGGGAAATTTTGCGAATCCGCCAGCCTTGGGAAGACTTAACTAATTCATAACGGGCTTGGTAGGTGCTCCTGCCCGCATCCTCCCCCTGCACCTGCACCTGGTCTTCGATACGGGCTTCCACCACCATTTCCTGGGGATTGACCACCTGCATCCGTTCGATCTCCAGCCGTTTGAGGGTGTGAATTTCGGTAATGCCTTCCGCATGGGACTGTTGCGCCCGCTCCCGCCACTGGGTTAAGGCCGGGTCAACCAGGATCAATGCCAAGCGGTCAATCGCCTGCTGTGGCCCGAAGGCGTCGGCTTTGATTTTTTGCCAGGTGGTCAAGGTCTGGAGTGCCTCGGTGCGGGGGTCAATGGTAGGGGGGCTGGGGCTGGGAATGGGTACGGGTGGGCGTTCCAGGGTAATGTTCAAGGTCTCCGGGGGCAGGCGTTGCCACCACCACCACAATCCCCCCGCCGTCAGCAAAGCCGCCACTCCAGTCACCAACCAACCATAGCCCCGCTCGGGGGGACGCACCGCCCTTTGGGGGGGAGGGGAAATCGGGGTCAGCCCCACCTCCGGGGTTTGCCATTCCTCCAACCGGGCCACCACCTGGGGGTCGGCAAAATAACTTTGCATATCCAAAGCCGCTGGAGTCACATCCCGCGCAAAGGGAGCAATTTCCGTCTGCAACCAGGTCTGGGTGTAGCGGTACAAACCCACCAATTCATCGGGAGCCGTGCGGATCACCTGCACCGTCTGGGCATCCACGTTGGGGCTGGCAAGATACTGTTCCAAAAAATCTAAAGCCAGTTCCGTCTGTCCCAACAGGAGATTGGTCACCGCCAATTCCAGGGGCACCGGCTGGGTACGATGCAAAAACCGCAACCACCCCTCCGCCTCCCGAATCACCTGGGGCTGATGCCGCAGTACCCCCAATCCCACCGCCCCATAGGCCGCCAGATAGGCCCCCACCGCCGACGGTCGCCGAGCTTCCCGGCCAAATACTTCGTACTGCTCCCCCAGGGTCATATAAGGGCGCAGTTGTTGGATAAACCGCAGACCCTCCTCCACCCCCAAGCCCGCCTGGGCATCCCCTGTCCCCTCAATGCCCCCCCGTTCCGTCAGCATCTGGGTCAACAATTCCAGCCCCAAGCGTCGCCCCGGCTGGTCCTCCAAGGGCAAGGCCACCAGTTCCAAAATCCGGTAAGGGCGCAACCGGGCCAAATCCACCTGCAACTCCGCCAGTAGGTTGGGGAATAACCCCCCCGTGCGTTGCAACAGCTCCCGCCCCTGCTCCAGATACACCCCCGCCCGTTGATAATTCTGCTGTTGCCATTGCTCCCGCCCCAACTCCAGATAAGCCAGCACCATGGTTAACACAATATCCCCGTAGGCACTGGGAGCCGTGCCATTTTGACAGGCCGCCTGCCCGGTTTTGAGGATCAGTTCATACTCGCCCCACTCCAGCCAAAGGGCCAACGCCCCCGGCAGTTCCTCCCCCTCCACCCACAGCACCGGCGGTTCCGTCACCTCCGTATCCGTTTCCTTACTATGGCTGGCTGATAAAATTTGATAAGCCTGTTCCAATAACCGTTGCCGCGCCGCCACCGCCACCGGGGAATAATCCGCCCGCACCCCCACCTTCAGGCGCTGGGATAACACCGAACCCAATTGCGCCACCCCCGTATTGGCAGGCACTCCCAGAACCCGATAACAATCCAAGGAAATTCGTACCACCGCCCGTGTGCGCCCATTCCCATCTACAGGCAACCTACCCAAGACTTTAGACCAGGAAACCCACCCACAGCAAGTCTTGGATGCCTTGCCCCGGTAGTTCACAAAAATTAACTGCTCCATTCGGGCACAGTGGCGACTTTTGATCAAAAAACCGTATAATTAGATACAGAAAGGAAATTCAGATTATCCATTTGGATAACATTTCTGCCAGACACCCAATTGTTTACGGAGGGAATCAGCCATGCAATACCATTTTCACGGTGCCACCTACGAGCATGATCCGAGTGTTGTGCCGGTGAGCGAAGGTCAGGTGGGGGGCAAGTATCGGGGGGCGGAATGGAAAACCCATGTGGCCAATGTTCCCAGTCACCCCCGGGCACCCCGGCAATTGCGTTATCGGGGGGTCATGTACTCCTAAGCTCTGTTTAGGTGATCAATAAAAATTGATGAACCAACTGGGAAATTATCTTTCGCCCCCTGGTACCAACCGGGGGGTTAATTTATGCCGAATTGGGCGATTTTCATACCAAATGACAAAACCCCCCAATCCCCAGTGCCTTTGTGACCCAAAATTAAATTAGGATAACTGTAGCCATCCTCCTCCGGTGTCCTACCCATGAATCTGAAAGAACGTGTTGGCGAACTGCCCCAGGTGTTGCTTGGCTTGGTGTCCCTATCGGTGGCACTTGTCGCAGGCAGTCTAATCGGTGCCAGTGCGGTGGGGGAATTTACCCATGCCAATAATCTGGTGCAGGTGACGGGTTCGGCGCGCCGGGCGATCACTTCCGATTATATTGTCTGGCAATTTCGGGTCGAAAGCCAAAATCCTTCCCTCCAGGCGGCGTACAAACAGGTGACTGCCTACACGGAAAAAATCCGTCTGTATCTGCAAAGCCAGGGTATTCCTGAGAATGAAATTGTATTTTCTGCCCTGGAAAACGTGGCCCTCCAAGAGAATATCAATGGTCGGGATACGGGGCAAATTTTGGCCTATCGTTTGACCCAACGGGTGAAAATCAGTTCCAAAGAGGTGGATAAAATTGCCGCCCTGGTCAATCGTTCCAACGATTTAATCAATGAGGGCATTCCCATTATTTCCGACCCCCCCCAATATCTTTACACCGACTTGGCAAAACTGCGGGTGGAAATGGTAGCCGAAGCGGTGCGGGATGCCCAAAATCGTGCCCAAAGTATCGCCCAAGCCACCAACAGCCGGGTGGGGAAAGTCCGCAATGTGAATACCGGGGTGTTTCAGATTACGTCTCGGTTTTCCACCGATGTGAGTGACTATGGAATTTACGATACATCCTCCAAAGAAAAGGATATTACGGCGGTGGTGTCGGTGAGTTTTGGGTTGAATTAGCGATTGAGATATAGCAATCCTAAATGAGCATAGAATAGGGGTCACAGGGGCACCGCCCCCGGATTTGGTTTTATGAAATTGCTGTTCGTCAATGCCCATTTTGTAAGTGGTAAGGAAATATGTTTCAACAAATGCGTCGCCGTCTGGCACTTTGGTATGTGGGGGTGACGGCGGTTTTGCTGTTGGTGTTTGCGTTGGCGGGTTATGGGTACGTGCAAACCACTCTGAGCGAACGAATTGATGACACATTAGACCATGTGGCGGAGGTGGTGGTGGCAACTTTGCCCAGTGAACCGCCCCAGGGGCCGACGGATGTGGCGGAAGACCGGGTGGCTTTGGAATGGTTTGCCCCGACGGGGGAGCGTCTCTGGAGTACCTTGGATATGACGGTGGTGCCACGGCTACATCCGGGGGTGTGGCGGGAAACGGTGACCCTGAGCGGGGATGAGGCGATCCGGCAGGTGACCCAGCCCGTGTATCGGCAAGGGCAATTGTTGGGGTATTTGCGGGTTAGCCACCCGTGGTTTGAGGTGACCAAACCGGTGCGCCAATTGCTGGTGGATTTGACAGTGGCGGGGCTGGTGGCGCTGGCATTGGTGGCGGGGGCGGGCTGGTTTCTGTCCGGTTTGGCAATGGCACCGGTGCGGCAGTCCTATCAACGATTGGAGCAGTTTACCGCCGATGCGTCCCACGAACTGCGGAGTCCTTTGGCGAGTTTACAAATGAATTGGGAGTTATTACATAGTCAGTATCCCCAACACCCCCAGGTGCAGGCGATGGGCGGCTTGCTCCAACGGTTGAGTCGCTTGGTGGATGATTTGCTCTTTTTGGCACGGCAGGATACCCAGGGGGTGGCGGCGGTGGAACCCTGTCCCTTGGATGCCCTGGTAATGGAAGTGACCCAGGAACAGGCGGGGTTGGCGCAGGCGCAAGGGGTGAAGCTCCACCTGGAATTGCCTACCCTGGAGAATCCCGATACCCTCACGGTCTGGGGAAATTACAGCCAGTTGGGGCGGTTGTTGACCAATGTGATCCGGAATGCCTGGCAATATACGCCGTCCGGGGGGCAGGTGTGGGTGCGGTTGCAACCCCAGGGGGACAGCCTCACGGTGACCGTGCAGGATACGGGGGTGGGGATTGACCCGGCAGAGTTGCCCCGGGTGTTTGACCGGTTTTATCGGGTGGATCGGGCCAGGGGTGCCAGTGGGGGCAGTGGGCTGGGGTTGGCGATTGCCCAAAGCATTGTCCAGGCGCACCAGGGAACCCTTCACCTCACCAGTCAACCCGGCCAAGGCACCTTGGTGACGCTCACCCTGCCCCGGTTCAAAGGGCTAACTCATCAGGGGTCGGCAGACCGGCGGTGACCCCCAAATTCAGCAGGGCACTCCAGCTATCATCCCGCACCCCCGCATCCCCGTCCTGCAACCCCTGGCGCAGGGCTTCCACCACTTGCAAATAGAGGTTTTCCGGTAACTGCTCGGCAGGAATTTGCCCCAACGCCCAGGTACAGTTGCTCCGCACGGCGGCCACCGGGTCCTGTTGCAGGGTATGGCAGAGGGTTTGCACCACCTGGGGCAATAGGTCGGGCTGGGCCGGGAGCAGTTGCGCCAAAGCACTCGCCGCCCACAACCGCACCGCCGGAATATCCCACTGGAGGGCATTGATCAAGGTAGGCACCGCCTGCGCCGACCGACTGTAGCCCAACGCCCAGACAATCCCCTTGCGGACATACCCATTCGTCTCATGGCGCCACTGCTGGATCAAAAAGGGCACGGCGGCTGGGGTGGGATTGCGTCCTAGGGCATAGGCGGCACTCAACCGCACCAGGGGACAGGCATCCTGCAATAGGGGAATCAACCGTTCCCCCACCCGTTCATCCTGCAATTCACAAAACGCCCGGGCGGCCTGCATCCGTTGCAAAGGTTCACTGGCGGTCAACTGCGCCAACATCACCTCCGGGTCCGGCTCGGGAGTCTCCTGCCAGGTATCCAGAGGGCTGGCCAAATCCGGTTGGTCATCGGTGAACATAGCCTGGGATGCCCGCAAACGTCCAGAGATAGGGGTAATTAGATAATTTTACTTAGATATGGCCAACCTGATTGAATTTCAGCGTGGAGAACCCTTGAGCAGGTGCCACCCTCATCCCCCTAGGAACCCACCAGCCGCACCGTATCCCGAATGATTAAAAACACCCCCAACCCCAACAGCAGGAGTAACCCGGTTTGCATCACCCCCTCTTGCACCCGTGCCGGTAGCGGTCGTCCCCGCAAGGCTTCAATGAGTAAAAACACCAATTGCCCCCCATCCAGGGCAGGCAGAGGCAAAATATTGATCACCGCCAAATTGATGCTGATCAGAGCCGAAAATTGCAGTAAACTCGCCCAACTCGACCGGGCCAACCCCGCCCCCATCGCCACAATCGCCACCGGCCCCGCCACCTGATCAGCCGTCTCCCGGAAATGTTGCACCAACTCCCAATACCCCTGCACCGTAGTCGTCAACAGGCGATGAAATTCCTGCGCCCCCAACCCAATCGCCTCCCCAAGATTGCGGGAATGACGGGTGCCCACACTCACATTGTCCTGCAATTGTACCCCGATCCGTCCCTGCCCATTGGGGGTTGCCTCGGGGATGACCGTCAGTTCAACCACTTGATTTTGCCGCTGAATTTGTAAGCGCACCGCCTGATTCGGTCGGGATTGAATCGCCTCCACCACCCGATTCACCGCCTCTTTCCCCGGTGCCAAAGCCTGACCATCCACCGCCAGGATCACATCCCCCGCCCGTAAACCCGCCCGTTGCGCCACCGCACTGGTATCCAGGGCAATTTGGGGAATCCGTACCCCCGGTTGATAAACCAATTGGGGAATGCCCACGGTCAAGACCTGGGTGGTCAAAATCAAATACGCAAACAGTAAATTCGCCAACACCCCGGCACTGATCACCACCGCCCGGTCAGCAATCGGACGGTTGCGGAGCAAATTCGGGTCATCCTGGGCAATGCCACTTTCCGGGTCCTCCTCAGGAAAACCCACATAGCCCCCCAGGGGAATCGCTCGGATGGCGTACTGCACCTCCTTCCCCTGGTACGACCAAAGCGCCGGGCCAAACCCTAGGGAAAATTGACTGACCCGAATCCCCTGCACCCGGGCGGCCAAAAAATGCCCCAACTCATGAACCGCAATGAGAATCGCTAAAACGCCGACCGCCGCTAAAATGGACATAAAAATTTTTTTTGGATAATACCAGTCTGTCTATCTTAACCTAATTTCAGGAACCCCTACTGATTCAGGACAGACACTCCCAGGGGCGCACCCCCTCACTTGGTTTGCCAATCCCAGGGCAAGGACCTGCTGGCAGTGCCCACCGCTGTCGGGATACCAGAACCCCAACATTTGCGATACATTAAAAGATGTAAATTGGTTGGGTATCAGCCCGCCGACATCCATTTGAGAACCCGCACTTATGTTTACCAAACAAGTGTCCGATTCTCCCTTGTACAAGTGGTTCGATGAACGGCTTGACCTGACGGAGATTTCCGATGATATTGCCAGCAAGTATGTCCCCCCCCATGTCAATATCTTTTACTGCTTGGGTGGCATTACATTGACTTGCTTTTTGATCCAATTTGCGACGGGGTTTGCCATGACCTTCTACTACCGGCCGACGGTGGCGGAAGCATTTAACTCCGTGTCCTATTTAATGACCCAGGTGAATTTTGGCTGGTTGATCCGTTCGATTCACCGGTGGTCCGCCAGTATGATGGTGTTGATGATGATTCTGCACGTCTTCCGGGTCTATCTGACCGGCGGGTTCAAAAAACCCCGGGAATTGACCTGGGTGACGGGGGTGGTGCTGGCGGTGCTGACCGTATCCTTCGGTGTGACGGGCTATTCCCTCCCCTGGGACCAGGTGGGCTACTGGGCGGCGAAAATCGTCACCGGGGTGCCGGAAGCGGTGCCGGTGGTCGGTTCCCTGGTCGTCGAACTGTTGCGGGGGGGTGTAGCCGTTGGGCAAGGCACCTTGACCCGGTTTTACAGTGCCCATACCTTTGTGTTGCCCTGGTTGACGGCGGTGTTTATGCTGATGCACTTCCTGATGATCCGCAAACAAGGGATTTCGGGCCCCCTTTAGGTTGACGCTGTGTTACCCTGGATTCCATCTGCGAGGCGAATTTTATGTCCAACATTAAAAAACCCGATTTGTCCGACCCCAAATTGCGGCTGAAGCTGGCCAAGGGTTTGGGGCATAGTTCCTACGGGGAACCGGCCTGGCCGAACGACCTGCTGTACATTTTCCCGGTGGTGATCATGGGCACCTTTGCCTGTGTGGTGAGTTTGGCGGTGCTCGACCCCAGTATGTTGGGGGAACCGGGCGACCCCTTTGCCACGCCCCTGGAAATTCTGCCGGAATGGTACTTCTACCCCACGTTTAATCTTTTGCGGGTTCTGCCCAACAAGTTGCTGGGGGTTTTGGCCATGGCTTCTGTGCCCCTGGGTTTAGCCTTGGTGCCGTTTATCGAAAACGTGAACAAGTTCCAAAATCCCTTCCGCCGTCCCGTAGCGACCACCGTGTTTTTGGTGGGTACGTTTGTGACGATCTGGTTGGGGATTGGGGCGACGATGCCGATTAGCAAAGCCGTGACCCTAGGGCTGTTTTAGTCGGTGGGGCATGGCCGATACCGTGGTGGGTGGGGGTTAACCTCTGACTGCCACGGTATTGTGTATTTGGGGGTTTCCAGACACCATAAACGCTTTACTTTTACGTCAACATTCCCGTTTCACCCAAAAACCTGACTGTCGAAACGCTGGTTTGACCGAATCACAGCAGACCCAAAGGAGTAATGTCATGGAAACAATCAAGATTGAAATTTTGGGCACAGGTTGCAAAAAGTGCCAACAGCTTGAGGCAAATGCTAAAGAAGCTGTGGCCAATCTCAATTTAACTGCGGAAATTCTGCACATTACTGACCCCATTGAAATCGCCAAACGAGGTGTAATGTCCACTCCCGCTCTGACGATCAACGGCAAAGTCGTCAGCAAAGGTCAAGTCATCAGTCCCGAACAAATTCAGCCCTTATTACAGCGTTAAAAAGTCAAATTGATGTTCGATCCATTTTATCCTTTTGATTGGTTGGCAACCCAGATTGTCACCCAAATCTTCGGTTTGTCGATTGCATCGCATTTAGGGTCAAGTCTGCACTTCTTTCTTTACGATGTCCCCAAAGTCCTCACCTTGGTGATTGTGATCAGCTTTCTCGTTGGGACATTTCAGAGTTTTTTAGAGCCAGAGCGTGTGCGCTTTTTTCTACAAGGAAAGCGTACCCTTGTGGGAAACATTTTGGCGGCACTGGTTGGCATGGTCACACCTTTCTGTTCTTGCTCTGCGGTGCCTTTGTTCATTGGCTTCTTAGAAGCAGGTGTCCCGTTAGGCGTGACTTTCTCCTATCTGATCGCAGCGCCGATGGTGAATGAGGTGGCTGTGATTCTTTTGTGGGGATTGTTTGGTTTGAAGGTGACACTGATCTACATCGGTTTTGGTGTGGGTTTAGCGATCGTCTCTGGATACATCATCGGATTACTAAAATTAGAAAAATGGGTGGAACCCTTCGTCTGGGAACTGCAAAAAGCACGTCAAGTTATGCCGCTAGAGGATACAGACACCCTGGAACCAGTGGCACTGACTTGGCGGCAACGATTCAAGCAAGGACAGTTTCAAGCCAGCGAAATTGTGCGATCGGTTTGGCTTTATGTGGTGCTTGGCATTGCGATTGGGGCGGGGATTCATGGCTATGTCCCGACCGATTTTATTGCCAAATATGCGGGTGTTCAAAATCCTCTCGCCGTCCCCCTCGCCGTCATTTTAGGTGTACCGCTCTATGCCAACATTGCGGGTGTCATGCCGATTACCGAAGCTTTAGTCCATAAAGGAATGCCGATGGGTACAATTCTAGCGTTCACCATGGCAGTCACCGCTTTATCGCTACCTGAAATGGTGATTCTCAAGAAGGTGCTACGCCCTCAGCTCTTGGCTGTTTTTGTTGGACTCATGACTGTTGGTATTATTAGTATTGGTTACATCTTCAATGCAATTTTACTCTAAAAAGAGATGCCGCAATTCCACCGACCCATATGGACTTTGACAATTGAAGAGGTCTATGAATCTTTAGGCACTACTGCCAAGGGATTATCCCAAAATGAAGCCCAACAGAGATTAAAAAAATTTGGTGCAAACGAATTACCTGAACCGGTGCAACGTCCTTTGTGGCTGAGGTTTACCGATCAATTGACGCATTTTATGGCTCTGTTACTGTGGGTAGCAGGGATTCTGGCATTTATCTCGCATACACCTGAATTGGGCTGGGCCATTTGGGCGGTCATTTGGATTAATGCGATCTTCAGCTTTTCGCAAGAGTTTCAAGCGGAGAAAGCCCTATCGGCGTTGAAAAAAGTCTTACCGATGCAGGTGAAAGTTTATCGAGACGGCGAACTCAAGCAAATTCCCGCCAGAGAACTGGTGCGTGGCGATGTCATCCAATTGGAGGAAGGCGATCGCATTCCCGCAGATGCACGGTTAATCTCCGCCGAAAGTTTCTATCTCGATGTATCCGTGATGACAGGGGAATCGTTACCCGTGGCACGAAATCCTTACCCTGTGCGTCTGCGAGCAACTGTTCCCATGCGTGGCGGTAAAACGATACTGCGTCCAGGCGAACAACCGATGCAGGAAAAAGTCAATCCATCGGAAATTGCCAATCTGGTGTTGGCAGGTTCGACGGTCGTCGCAGGGAGAGGCGTGGCGGTGGTCTATGCCACGGGTGCGGAAACTGAGTTTGGACAGGTGGCGCATTTAACGACGGCCGTCAAGCGTGAACCCAGTACCTTAGAAATCCAAGTGGCGCAGATTGTGCGTCTGATTACGGCGATCGCCCTGGGTATGGGTGCCACGGTATTTGCCCTGAGCTACTCGCTGATTGGCATGAATGTGATGGAGAGCTTTATTTTTGCGATTGGGATTATTGTGGCGAATGTCCCTGAAGGTTTATTGCCAACCGTCACCCTAGCGCTGGCTCTCGGTGTCAAGAGAATGGTGCGACGTAATGCCTTAGTGCGGAAACTTTCGGCAGTGGAAACCCTGAGCGCAACTACGGTAATTTGCACTGACAAGACTGGCACATTAACTAAAAATGAAATGACCGTGCGCTATCTGTGGCTCCCTACCGAACTAACGCCATCGGCTAATGCGCTCACCAACGGGTTAATTGAAGTGACAGGCGCAGGTTACGATCCGAGTAGTGGCACAGTGCCGATTCCTGCCGATTCGGAAACCGCATGGAAAGCCCAAGTTTTACTAATTGGTTCAGCGCTTTGTTCAAATGCTAAATTAGTGCATCTGAATTCTCCAAGTCGTTGGCAAGAAATTGGCGATCCCACTGAGGCGGCGCTCTTAGTGGCGGCAGAAAAAGCAGGATTGAATTTAGAAGCTCTTCAACAGCAATATCCCCGCTTGCGGGAACTTCCCTTTGACTCGCGTCGCTTAATGATGACCGTGGTTGTGCATTGGCAAGGTTCGGAATTATGGTCAAGTCCATCCCCGCATCTGGCTTTTACGAAGGGGGCACCCTTAGAAGTTCTTAAACACTGCCATTGGATTTTACGTGATGGCAAACCTCAGGAGTTAACCCATGACGATTGGGATGAAGTCGTCAGGGCTAATGATGACTTGGCAAGACAAGGATTTCGGGTGTTAGGGCTTGCCGCGCGTCAGGGCGGACAGGAACTGCTCGATCTTAAGGCTCAGGATTTAGAACAGGATTTGATCTTTATTGGCTTGGTCGCCATGTTCGATCCACCCCGTGACGAAGTACCCAAGGCGGTCGCCCAATGTCATCAAGCGGGGATCAAAGTGACAATGGTGACGGGTGACTATGGACTAACCGCCGAAGCGATTGCCCGTCAGATTGGACTCGTCAGCGATAAAGTGCGGGTGGTCACGGGTGAAGACATGGGACATCTCTCGGACGCGCAACTCAAGCAAGTGCTGAAATATCGTCATGGCTTAGTATTTGCGCGGATGTCACCTGAGCATAAATTGCGATTGGTACAGGCATATAAAGATATTGGCGAAATTGTGGCGGTGACAGGGGATGGGGTGAATGATGCTCCCGCCTTACGGGCTGCGAATATTGGCATTGCGATGGGGCAGAATGGCACGGATGTGGCTCGGGAAGCGGCGGATATTGTGTTAACCGATGACAACTTTGCGACGATTGTAGTGGCGATTGAGCAGGGTCGGGCAATTTATCAGAATATTCGCAAGTTCATGACCTATATTCTTGCCTCAAATGTGCCGGAAATTGTGCCATTTTTAGCCATGGTCGCTTTCAAGATTCCGCCTGCGCTCACGATTTTACAAATTCTAGCGGTGGATTTAGGTACTGATATGGTTCCCGCCCTGGCCTTAGGAGCGGAAACACCCGAACCAGGAATGATGAATCGTCCACCCCGTGCGAAACAGGAATTTCTGCTCAATGCTCCCGTAATCATCCGCGCCTATCTATTTCTAGGTGTAATTGAGGCAGTTCTCTCAATGTTGGGATTCTTTATTGTTTGGTGGAGCTATGGCTACTCGCTGGCAGATTTGCAACAAGTGACACCGATGATTGTCAACCATACTGCCGATCCCGCAGTGACAGGCATCTATCGCCAAGCAACGACTATGACGCTAGCGGCGATCGTGGCTTGTCAAGTTGGTAATTTATTCGTTTGCCGTTCGTCGTGGGGTTCTATCTTCCGTCAGTCTTTGTCAAACAACAGTTTGATCTGGTTAGGAATCACGGTTGAATGTGTGGCTCTCTTCGCCTTCATCGACTTCGCTCCCTTTAGACAAGTATTCGGAACTGCCCCGTTAGCCAATTGGCATTGGTTGCTGTTGCTGGCTTGTCCAGTAATTTTGATCACTGCCGAAGAGCTTCGCAAGCTATTACTTCGTCATCGCAGACGAGGCAGTGTTCATTCAAACCACCGACTCTAAGCCTCATGAGAACTAAACCTTGGAAATATAGCAATCCTAAATGAAAATGGAATAGGGGTCGCAGGGGCACCGCCCCCGTCCTTGGTTCTGGAGAATTTCTGCTCACTAATCAAATAGGACTGCTAGAGTCATTTCGATTTAGAATACAACACTTTTCAGATATTTGTAATCGCTCTATTTCCTGGGCACCTCTACAAATTCAAAGTTAGCAGTCGCAGGGGGGCACCCCCGCCCTTGGTTCTGGAGAATTCTTGTTTGTTAATCAAGTAGGATTGCTATATATCCTTATCCATATCCTTGGATTTGTGAACAGGCTGTACCGATGTATCTAATGTATGTATCTAACCATTAGCCATCCATTACCTGTGCCAACCGCTTGGTGGTGATATTACAAAAAATTAATAAAAATGAAAAGAGTATGAAAAACACCCTGTCCCAATGGTATGCTGGTCATTATGAAAACATTATGAAAAGTACCAATGCGGGTTTGGTGGGTTTGGGGGTTGGGACTGCTGGTCTGGGGGTGTCAGGGGACTTCGCCGCCGCCCCAGGCGCAGGAAAAGGTGATTTTAACTACCTTTACCGTACTGGCGGACATGACCCGGAATGTGGCTGGGGAGCAGGTACGGGTGGAATCCATCACCAAGCCGGGAGCAGAAATTCACGGGTACGAACCCACGCCGATGGACATTGCCCAGGCCCAAAACGCCAGTTTGATTTTAGAAAATGGTCTGGGTTTGGAGCGGTGGGCGGAGCGATTTTACAGCAATTTGCGGGATGTGCCCAGGGTGACGGTGAGCCAGGGGATTACGCCGATTCCCATCCGTTCCGGTGCGTATCAAACCCAACCCAACCCCCATGCTTGGATGTCCCCTAAACTGGCGTTAATTTATGTGGAAAATATCCGCCAAGCTCTGGTAGAATTCGACCCTAGCAATGAAGCTATTTATACTCAAAATGCCCGACAATATCAACAAAAAATTCAACAATTAGACCAAAAATTACGGCAATCTTTGAGCGTCATTCCTACTTCCCAAAGGGTTTTGGTTTCCTGTGAAGGGGCATTTAGTTATTTGGCACGGGATTACCAACTCCAAGAAATTTATCTCTGGCCGATCAATGCGGAACAGCAAGGTACACCCCAACAAATTCGCCGCACGATTGAGCAGGTACGTGCCAGTAAGGTACCGGCGGTGTTTTGTGAAAGTACCGTGAATGACCAGGCGCAAAGGCAGGTTGCCCGGGAAGCAAAAGTGTCATTTGGAGGGATTTTTTATGTGGATTCCCTAACCCCACCAGGGGGTGCTGCCCCCACCTACTTGCACCTTTTGGAA
The DNA here is from genome assembly GCF_022984075.1 of Synechococcus sp. C9. Taxonomy (NCBI): domain Bacteria; kingdom Bacillati; phylum Cyanobacteriota; class Cyanophyceae; order Synechococcales; family Synechococcaceae; genus Synechococcus; species Synechococcus sp. C9. The sequence goes on from NZ_JALAAD010000001.1 coordinate 1,577,257, forward strand.
CACAACATCAATACCCTCATGCAAGGGTTACAAAATCAAGCTAATTCCAGGAGTTAACCCCATGCGTCAAACCCCAAGTATTGCTTTAGAAAATGTTACTGTTACCTATCACGATCAGGTGGCATTACACGGGATTAATTTAGCGCTACCACCGGGAACCATTGTGGGTTTGGTAGGCATGAATGGCAGTGGCAAATCCACGCTGTTTAAGACGATTATGGGCTTTATGACACCAAAAACCGGGCGGGTGTGGATTGAGGGGTTGCCCATTCATCAAGCACAAAAAAAGGGGTGGGTGGCGTACATTCCCCAAAGCGAACAGGTGGATTGGCAATTTCCGGTGAGTGTGCAGGATGTGGTGATGATGGGTCGCTACGGCTATATGAATTGGTTGCGAATTCCTCGCCCGATTGACCAGCGCATGGTGGAAATGAGCCTGCGACAAGTGGATATGTTACCCCTGAAAGACCGGCAGATTGGGGAACTGTCAGGAGGACAAAAAAAACGGGCTTTTCTGGCAAGAGCTTTGGCTCAACAGGCGCATATTTTACTGCTCGATGAACCCTTTAATGGGGTGGATATGAAAACGGAACGGGAAATCATTCAATTACTGATGGGGTTACGGGATGCGGGGCATACGATTTTGGTTTCGAGTCACGATTTAAGTGGAATTTCCACCTTTTGTGACCAAGTTATTTTGATCAACCAAACTATTTTGGCTTACGGCGCGACGCAAGAAGTGTTTACCCCCGAAAATCTCAGCCGCACCTTTGGGGTCACATTTCCAGAGATTATTTCCTAGTATCTGTAATCAAAGGCTGGTGTTTATGTGGGATTGGTTGATAGCACCCTTGCAGTATGAATTTATGGTCAAAGCCCTGTTGGTTAGTGGTTTTGTCGGGGTGGTGTGTGGGGTTTTGTCCTGCTATATGACCCTCAAGGGTTGGGCGTTGATGGGGGATGCGGTTGCCCATGCGGTGACCCCTGGGGTGGTTTTAGCCTATGTCTTGAATCTGCCTTTGGCGGTGGGGGCGTTGATTTTTGGGGTGGGTTCCGTGTGGTTGATGGGGTGGATTCACAAGCAAACCCGGATTCGGGAAGATGCGGTGATGGGTGTGGTGTTTACGGGATTGTTTGCTTTGGGTTTAGTTTTAATTTCTAAAACCCCAAGTAATGTGGATTTTTTGCATATTTTATTTGGCAATGTGCTGGGCATTCCCACTTCAGAAATGGTGCAAACCTTGGTAATTGGCGGGTTGACTTTAGGGATACTTTTGGTGTTTAAGAATGATTTGCTTTTGTTTTGTTTTGACCCCACCCACGCCCGTTCGATTGGGATCAATATTACGGGGTTACATTATTTACTACTAACGCTGTTATCCCTAACCATTGTGGTGGCATTGCAGACGGTGGGAATTGTGCTGGTGGTGGCGATGTTGATTACGCCGGGGGCGACGGCTTATTTGCTCACGGATCGCTTTGACCGGATGTTAATCCTGGCGGTGCTTTCCGGGCTAGGGGCAAGTGGGTTGGGGACTTATTTGAGCTATTATCTGGATGCTTCGACGGGGGGCTGTATTGTATTAGTACAAACGCTGTTGTTTCTCCTGGCGATGGTCTGGGCACCCAAGTATGGCTGGCTCCGGCGGGGGCAACGCCCGGGTTAAAAACATTCCGGTTCAAAAGGTCAGGGAATGGAAATTGGGGTTAAAAAATGTTGCTGATCGGGCGGGGGAGGTTACACTGGGAGCCAATGCACTGTCGGTAAAAGTATGCGCCCAATTCGCACGTTTAAGGTGTCTCCTGCGCTGCCGCCCCGGTTGGAACCCCTGCGGGCTTTGGCTTACAACCTCTACTGGGATTGGAGCGATGAGGTGAAGGAACTGTTTCGCCGGTTGGACCCGGATTTGTGGGAACAGAGCCGTCAGAACCCGGTATTGATGCTGGGGACGATCAGCCAGGAGCGGTTGCAGGCGGCGAGTACGGATGATGGGTTTTTGGCGCACCTGGAGCGGGCAGAACGGGAATTGCAGGACTATTTGCAGGAACGCAGTTGGTACCAGCGGCAACGGGGGACGCATACCCAGGAATGCTATGCCTATTTTTCGGCGGAATTTGGCTTGACTACGGCACTGCCTATCTACTCCGGGGGGTTGGGTGTGTTGGCAGGGGATCACCTGAAGTCGGCTAGTGATTTGGGTTTGCCGTTGGTGGGTGTGGGGCTATTGTACCAACAGGGTTATTTTCAACAGTATCTGACGGCGGATGGCTGGCAACAGGAACGTTATCCGATCAATGATTTTTACAATTTGCCCTTGCATTTGGAGCGGCAGGCGGATGGGTCGGAACTGCGGATTGAGGTGATTTTTCCCCAGCGGGTGGTGTATGCCCGGATTTGGCGGGTGGATGTGGGGCGGGTGCCATTGTACTTATTAGATACGAACATTCCCCCCAATAATCCCTATGACCAGGACATTACCGACCAGTTGTACGGTGGGGATTTGGATGTGCGGATTCACCAGGAGATGATGTTGGGGATTGGGGGGATTAAGGCTCTGCGGGCGTTGGGTCTGCAACCGACGGTCTATCACATGAATGAGGGGCATTCGGCGTTTTTGTCCCTGGAGCGGATGCGGGAGTTGATGGTGGAGCAGGGGTTGCCGTTTGCGGCGGCGAAGGAGGCGGTACAAGCCAGTCAGGTGTTTACCACCCATACACCGGTGCCTGCGGGGATTGATCTGTTTCCGCCGGATAAAATTCTCTACTACCTGGGGCGGTATCGGGAAATTTTTGGTCTCTCGGAGCAGGAGTTTTTGTCCTTGGGTCGGGAGCAGACCGGGGATTTTCAAGCCTCGTTTAATATGGCAATTTTTGCGATTCGGATGGCGAGTTTGGTCAATGGGGTAAGTCAACTGCACGCCCGGGTGAGTCGGCAGATGTTTGGCTCCCTGTGGGGGTTGACCCCGGAGGTGGAGGTGCCGATTCGGGGGATTACCAATGGGGTGCATGGGCGCAGTTGTGTGGCACCGGCGACCCAGAATCTTTACCAGCGCTATATCAGCCCGGATTGGTGGGCATTGCCTGCGGAAGCCCCGGAGTGGCAACGGGTGGAGGCGATCCCGGATGAGGAATTGTGGCGCATCCATGACCGGGCGAAGATGCAGATGATCCTCTACGTGCGGGAACGACTGCGGCGGGCGTTGGAGGAGCGGGGGGCATCCCAGGCGGAAATTCTCAAAACCCGGGAGGTGCTGGACCCGGAGGCATTGACCATTGGTTTTGCCCGGCGGTTTGCCACCTACAAGCGGGCGAATTTGTTTTTAGCCCAGCCGGAGCGGTTGTTGAAAATGTTGGCGGACCGGCAACGCCCCATCCAGTTTGTGTTTGCGGGGAAGGCGCATCCCAAGGACCACCCAGGTAAGGAGATGATCCGGGAGATTATTCATTTTGCCAAGGAACATGGGTTGGAGCGGCAGATCGTGTTTGTGCCCAACTACGACATCAATACGTCCCGGTTGATGGTGGCGGGGTGCGATGTGTGGCTGAATAATCCCCGTCGTCCCCGGGAAGCCTCGGGCACCAGTGGCATGAAGGCGGCGATGAATGGGGTGCCCAACCTGAGTACGCTGGATGGTTGGTGGGCGGAGGCGGATTACCTGCAGACGGGCTGGCCGATTGGTCGGGGCGAAGAGTACACGGATACCCAACTCCAGGATGAATTGGATGCCAATGCCCTGTACCAAACCCTTGAGGAAGATGTCCTGCCTTTGTACTACCAGCGGGATGCGGAGGGACTGCCCCGGGGCTGGTTGGCAAAAATGAAGGCGGCGATTCGGATCAATACCCCGTTTTTCAATACGGAGCGGATGGTGCAACAGTACGCCCAGGAAGCCTATTTCCCGGTGAGTGACCGCTGGAGCCATTTATCAGCCCAGGGCTATGCCAAGGCGCAGGGGTTGGCGGACTGGAAAGCGCGGGTGTTTCACCATTGGTACGACATCAAAATTCGGGAGGTGACGGCGCAAGCCCCCAAGGAGGTGCGGGTGTATGAACCGATTGGGGTGACGGCGCAAATTTACCTGGGAGCCTTGACCCCCGAGGATGTGCAGGTGCAACTGTACCAGGGGGAGGTGGATGCCACCGGGCATATCCCTGTCGGGCAGGTGGTGCCGATGACCTGTCAAGGACAAACTGGCGATGGCAGTTACACCTACACGGGGGAGGTGAGTTACCCCAACAGTGGGCTGCAGGGGTTTGCGGTGCGGTTATTGCCCCATCACCCGGACTTGGCCAATCCCTTTGAATTGGGCTTGATCCACTGGGGCAGTTAACACACCCAAATCTGGCTAATGGCAATCTGTCCCCCAAAACACACGGCTACGTCCGCCGCCGGGTCGTAGGGACGTTGTTGGTACACCCCTTGATAGAGAAATCCCTGGGGGGTCGCTGTGTACCGGATGGGCAGGGGTTGGGTGCAGGGGGGGCAAAAAACTACTTCCGGTTCCGGGGCGGTGGGGGGTAGGTGGGGAAAATTCACATTCCAAAAACTGCCCGGTGCTGGCTTTTGTAATAAAATCTGCAGGACGTGTTCGCTCCAGCGTTGGGTGCGTTGCCAGTCAATAGCCTCACCCCGTTGCTGGTACTGGGACAGGGCAATGGCGGGCACCCGATGCAAAGCCGCTTCCCGCACGGCGGCCACGGTTCCCGATTGGTAGAGGTCCACCCCCAGATTGGCACCCTGGTTTACCCCGGCGATCACCCAGGCGGTGTCCGGTTGCCAGTGGGCGAGGGTGAGGCGGACACAATCCACGGGGGTGCCTTGGACGGCGTAGCGGTGGGGGGAACGAAGTTCGACGGGGATGGGGTGTTGGGTGGTGATCTGGTGGCCACAGCCGGAAAACTGGGTATGGGGAGCGGCCACCAGAGCGTTTGGGAGTACCTGGGTGAGGACGTGCAATCCCGGTGCATCAATGCCGTCGTCGTTGGTGAGGAGGATGGCCACCGCCATGATTTAATCCTGATAGGGCACCTCTATCCTAATTATTTGCCTTACCAGCAAGTTATCTCGCTGGAATACCCATCCTGAAGCACCCTATATTTAACCCTATATTTAATTTAATCCTGGATATAGGGTTCACCCCGCACCAAAGCCATTTCCGCCCGCAGAAATTCCCGACCCAGATAGGCCGCATGGCTGAGTTGGCTGACCGGCTGAAAGGTTTGGCATTCTTCAAAAATCTGCACACAGAGTTCTTTGGCGGTGCGCCCCCGAAAGATATGGCTGGGTTCCCGTTGGACGGCCCCCCGGGCGGGGATGGGTTGGCCGGTATCGGGGTCAACGGCTAAGCCCCGGGCATCAATGGCGGTGGTGAACCATTTGGCGTAGATGTAGCCCTCCTGGGGGTCAATGTAAATAATGAAATAACCCGCCGGGTCGAGGTCGAGGTGGCGTTTGGAAAGATTTTCATCAATGCAACGGATTTGTTCCGCCCAATCAATGGACATCATGGCAACAGTTACGGGGACGAAGTTTGGGTATTCTTTCTATTGTGACCTGTTTGGGGTAGTCCTGGTGGGGCGGTGGCAACAGATACGCAATTATGTGCTGGTGCGTTTGCTCCTGGCACCGGTGATGCTCTGGACGGTGGTGACGTTGGTGTTTTTGCTATTGCGGGCAACGCCGGGGGACCCGGTGGATGCGATTTACGGGGGGCGGGCACCAGCGTCGGTGAAGGAAGCTCTGCGGGTTCAGTTGGGCTTGGATCAGCCCTTGTGGGGGCAATACCTGGCTTATCTGGGGCAATTGCTCCGGGGGGATTTGGGCACCTCCCTGACCGAACCGGGGCGCTCGGTGGGGGAAATCATTGGGGCGTACCTCCCGGCTACGGTGGAATTGGGGCTGGCAGGCTTTCTGGTGGCGGCGGGGCTGGGGGTGGGACTGGGGTTAATGACTGGCAGTCGCCCGGAGTCTAGCCCTTTGACGATTGGGGGTAAGGTATTTAGTTTGGTGAGCTATGCGGTGCCCCTGTTTTGGCTGGGGATGCTCTTGCAGTTGTGGTTGAGTGTGAATTGGCGGTGGTTTCCCTTGGGGGTGCGGTTTCCAGTGCAGGAGATGCCCCCGGCGGGAGCGACCGGGTTATATGTGCTGGACAGTCTGCTGGCTGGTAATTGGCGGCAGTTGCGAATTGCCCTGCATCACTTAGCCCTACCGAGTCTGACCTTGGGGGTGGTCTTGAGCGGCCTGCTGGAACGGATGGTGCGGGTGCAGGTGCGGGCGCAGTGGCGGGGGGATTACGTCGAGGCGGCTCGGGCGAGGGGCATTCCCGTCCGGTGGCTGTTGGGGCATCATGTATTACCCAATGCCCTGATTCCGGTGGTTGCTCTGCTGGGATTAACCTTGGCTTCCCTACTGGGGGGGGCGATTGTTACGGAAGTGACATTTTCCTGGCCGGGGTTGGCGAACCGTTTGTATGAGGCGATCAATCTGCGAGACTATCCCACCGTGCAGGGAATTGTGGTGTTTTTGGCAGTGGTGGTGGTGGTTTTGAGCATTCTTATTGATGTATTAACCGCCTTTATTGACCCCCGGGTGCAGTTGTGATCAGGGTGTATAAATACTCAGAATAATTTCTATTTTTACTTAACAATTCCTTCGGAGCTATTAAGCCTTTTGGTAGAGAATTTCCGCAGGTTCCACTGAGGTGATTACACTGGATTAAAGACCCCCCCAGGCACATTATGGACGTGACATCTTGTTTGATCAATTGCTTACCGATTGGGGTAGTCCTGACCGAGGAGGGGGGGCGGATTTTGCATTGCAATCAGGTGATGGCGGATTGGTTTTCCCTTGATCCCCAGCAGGTACAGGGCAATGGGATTACGGAATTTTGGCCGGAGTTGGCCGCCTATTTGCGGTGGCAGGAATTGGGGGGACGGGTGCGGTTATCCACCCCGGAGGGTTGGCTGATGATGCGGGTGCTGGTGCGGAAGTTAGCCCAGGGGGCGCAGGGGTGGTTGGTGTGGAGTTTTGTGCCGGAACATAGCCGGGATTTGGAGCAGTCCCAGCAGGAATTTATTGACACCATTAGCCACGAATTGCGTACCCCGTTGACCAGTATCAAGGGGTTTGTGGATACCCTCTTGGCACCGCAAAATCGTTTTAGCCGTAGCCAGACCCGCCATTTTTTGGAGATTGTCCAGACCCAGGTGGCGCAACTGTCCGCTTTGGTGGAGGGGGTGTTGGCGGTGTCCCGCTCGCCGGTACTGCCGGGGCATTTTCGGCCGGTACAGGTGGGGGATTTGGTGCCCCAGGTGATGCAGGATTTGGCGGTGCGGCATGGGGAGGAGCGGGTCGAGTGGCGCATTCAGGATTTGCCTGCGGTGTGGAGTGACCCGGGCTTGTTGGTGCCGATTCTGGTGCAGGTGTTGGACTACGCCCTGACCCATACGCCGGTGGATACCCGGGTGCAGGTGCGGGGTTGTCCGGGGGGGACGGGGGTGCAAATCGGGGTGCCGGAGTTGGATTTGGGGGAACTATGGTATCCCTTTGGGCCGACCCGACCAGGGATGGGGCTGTATGTGGCGCAGATGTTGGTGGAGCGGTTGCAGGGGCGGTTACTCCTGGGACAGGGACTGACGTTGGAATTGCCCCGGGCGGCTCGAATGACAACACCAGTAGCGGGTTTGTCCTAGGTCGTGGTGATCTTGTTATCTTGGGAACCGCTCTTAAAGTCTTGAGAATGGAACAGGGGTCGCAGGGGCACCGCCCCCGTCCTTGGTTCTGGAGAATTTCTGTTTGTTAATCAAGTAGGATTGCTATATTTATTAATTTCTATTTAGGGCATTTCTAAAAATAGGTCGCAGGGGCACCGCCCCCGTCTATGGTTCTCGATAGCCTGCGTGGCGTAGCCATTAATATCGGCATTTCAGCGAAATAATCTGCCAGTGGCGACAATAATACAGAGGTGCCCTTTATCAATTAAACCCGCACCCAAACCCCCCAGCGGTACAACCCATACAGCGCCACCCACCATAGCCCCACCATTACCAAAGCAAACCCCAGAGACCCCCCCCACGCCCCCGCCCAGGGCACAAAGGCATTTTCAAAGACCCAAGTCCCCAAGGGCGTTTCCCCCACCCGATAAAAGCGCAAACTCCGTCCCAACAATCCCGCCCCCACAAACAGGACAATCGCATTACGCCCAAACACCAGCCACGGCCAGCACCAGCCCCGTCGCCCCCACACCTCAATCCACTGGTGCAAACCCGCCAGGGCTAACACCGCCCAACCCCCGCTCCACAGCACATAGGAACTTGTCCACAGGGGTTTATTCCAGGGCAGTAGCCCCTGCCAGCCATACCCCAACCCCAACAGCACCAACCCGCCCAACGCCAGGGTTTTCGGCGCACCGCCCTTGTGCAACCACAGCCCCGCCTCCACGCCCAACAGCACCGTGACCAGAGCGGGTAAGGTTCCCAGCAAACTCTCCGGGTCGCCCTGGCTAAAAAATGGCGCCAACGGGTACAGATGTTGGGTTCCCAGGAGCCAGCGATCCAACCATGCCCCCCAATTTCCCGTCGGAGTCAGCGGGTCAAGCCCCACCCCTGGCACTGGCACCCATGTTAGTAAAATGGCATAACTAAGTAATATCAATACCATGAGGCTACGGCGTACCCACGGGCGGGTATAATGCAGGACAAACATGGCTGTCAGGTAACACAATGCGATCCGTTGCAGTACGCCCAGCAGACGGATGCGTTCCCAATCGTAGGTGGGAAACCCATTCAGCAATAGACCTAAAGCGATTAAAACCAATGTGCGCCGCCAGATGCGGACCGGGGAAGCCCCCCGCCGGGAAGATAAAGGCAGTGCCGCCCCCATGATGAATAAAAAAAATGGAAAAATCAAATCCGTAGGGGTACACCCATGCCATTCGGCGTGGCGCAAAGGGGGCAATACATAAGCCCAACTACCGGGATTATTGACCAGGATCATCGCCGCCATGGTCATGCCCCGCAAAACATCTAAACTTAACCAACGTTGGGACATGGGTGGTGTCCAAGCAAGTTATGTAATACTAAATATTCAGCCGTTGATAAATTGCATCTAAATTTTGCAGGTGGGCTTCGGGGTCAAAACAAGCCGCAATTGCTTCAGGGGATAAATACTTTTGAACCGTGGCATCCCGTTCGACCAAAGCCCGAAAATCCCCCCCCTCCCGATTCCAGGCTTGATGGGCAAGACTTTGCACCAATTGATAAGCATCCTCCCGGCTCATCCCCTTTTGCACCAGGGATAAGAGGACTTGTTGACTAAAAATCACCCCACCGTAGCGATACAAATTCCGGCGCATATTCTCCGGGTAAATCTGTAGGGTTTGTACCAAATCCGTCAATTCCACCAGCATAAAATGCGCCACAATACTCGCATCCCCCATCGCCACCCGCTCCACCGCACTGTGGGAAATATCCCGCTCATGCCAGAGGGCAACATTTTCTAAACCAGCAGTCGCATACCCCCGCAGTAACCGTGCCAACCCGGTGAGCCGCTCGGAACGGATGGGATTGCGCTTGTGGGGCATGGCGGACGACCCCTTTTGTCCTGGGGCGAAAAATTCCTCCACCTCCAGCACCTCGGTCCGTTGCAAATGCCGAATTTCCACCGCAAACCGCTCCAGGGAAGCCCCCAACAGTGCCAGTACCTGGAGGTATTCCGCATGGCGGTCCCGACTGATCACCTGGGTCGAGGCACAATCCGGGGTCAAGCCCAAACTCTGGCAGGCCAGTACCTCCACCCGGGGGTCGAGATGGGCGTAGGTGCCCACCGCTCCGGAGATTTTCCCCACCGCCACCTGGGTGCGTAACCGGGTCAACCGCTCCCGCTGTCTCAATAATTCCGCCAGCCACCCCGCCAACTTGAACCCAAAGGTGATCGGTTCAGCATGAATGCCGTGGGAACGCCCGACCATCACCGTGTGCCGATGCCGCTGGGCCTGGGAGCGCACCACCTGGATCAACTGTTCCACCTGCGCCAGGATGACTTCCAAACTCCCCACCATCTGCAACGCCAACCCCGTATCCAACACATCCGAACTGGTCAACCCCAGATGTACATAACGCCCCGCCTCCCCCAACGATTCATTAAGATTGGTTAAAAATGCGATCACATCATGGCGCACCGTCTGCTCGATTTCCTGGATGCGTTGGGGGTCAAACCGAGCCTGTTGGCGAATCTGGGTCATGATTTCAACGGGAATATTGCCCAGGGTGGTTTGGGCTTCACACACCGCCAATTCCACGTCCAGCCAGGTCTGAAACTTGGCAGTCTCCGTCCAAAATTTACCCATAGCGGGCAGGGTATAGCGTTCGATCACGGGGAAGGTTCCAGCACAGCAGTTCTATCCTATAGCTTGCGTGGCGTCGCCATCGCCCCCGGTGTGCCAAATCACCGCCATTAATTTATCCCCATCACCATCATTTCCAGACCCCTCGGCTAATCTAGGATCAAGAGCGAATGTGTGGAACATCCAGCCGATGTCCGCCTTCGTAGTATTCAGCAGTTGGAACCAGTCCGGTGTTTAATTTTGTTTCATTTCCTTAGGAGTATTCCCATGATGGCTCGCCTCCGATCCTTGCTGACTGCCACCACCTTGGCTGTAACTCTAGCGGCGGCTCCCGCCCAAGCCAATCCCCTCCAAAATTGGGCTGGTCGTTTGTTGGAATGGGGTCAAAGACGACCCACCCCCAGTACGACGAGTGTGACCGGGTTTGTCCCGCCCGCTGGGGGATTGCCCGCCAATCGGGAAGGGGGTGCCGCCCGGGGTGCCGTGTGTCCCTTTAGCAACCAACGGCTGACCGCCCTCCTGCCCAGTTCCAATCTGGGGTTAACCGCCTCGGCTCGCCCCAGCCTGTTTTTCTACCTGCCTCCCACCGAAGGACGCAGTGTCGAGTTTCTCCTCCAGGACAGCCGGGGGGCGGAACTGTACCAAAGCACCACCCGAATTAACCAATCGGGGATTGTGCGGATTGACCTGCCCAGCAATGCCCCGGAACTGGAAGTGGGACAGACCTACCAGTGGTACCTGTCCGTGATCTGCGACCCGAAAGACCGCACCGCTGATTTGTACGTCCAGGGCTGGGTACAACGGGTGGCCATGCCGGAGAACCTGCAACGGCAACTGCAACAGGCACCTGCTAATGAACGCCCCTACATCTACGCCAGCGCCGGTTTGTGGCATGAAACCCTAGCGACCCTGTTCGAGTTGCGCCAAGCTCAACCGGGGAACACCACCTTGCAAGCTGACTGGATCGCCCTTCTGCGGATGGAAGGACTGGATAAGGTAGCGCAGGAACCCCTGGCTGGTCGGCTCTAGGGGGACAAAAAGTTAGCTTAATTTGAGCGATGGGGTTGGGGTCAAAGGCTCCGACCCAATTTTTTTATCTATACATAGCCATCCTACTTGATTAACAAACAGTATAGTCATTTTTAATAAAAATGCAACATTTTATGAGAAGAGGGTGTAAGATAGAAGAGAAGTAGGAATTAAGGAGAAGAATCAGGATGTGTTACAGTCTGGATTTACGGAAAAAGGTGATAAGTTTCATTGAGAACGGGAATAGTATCACGAAAGCGGCGCGAATCTTCGGCATCAACCGAGCAACCGTGTACCGGTGGCTAGACAGACCCAATCTGGAGCGCACGAGAGTAGTGAGAAGGAAGAGGAAAATCGATATTGCCAGACTGAATCAAGATGTGGAGAAATACCCCGATAAGACTCTTCAGCAAAGAGCACAAGAGTTTGGGGTAGTGCCAAGCTCAATATATTATCAATTGAAGCGGCTAAATATCACGAGAAAAAAAACAGTTTCGCTATCGAGAAAGAAATCATTCCGATAGAATATTACACTACCGGACATTGAGAGAATTAATCAAGAAGTATGGGATAGAAAGTCTGCTATTTATTGATGAGACGGGCTTTGAGAGGTTCGTCAGTCTGATTTATGGTTGGGCTAAACGGGGAAAAAAGATTTATGGAGAGCGTCAGGGACGGCGGTATAAACGAGAGAATCTCGTAGCGGGTCGGCGCAAACATAGCAAGGATTTAATTGCTCCCATGCTATTTGACGGCAGTTTAGATGCGGTGACTTTTGAGCGATGGTTAGAGGTGCATTTATTACCAGCATTGACGAGACTATCGGTGTTAATTTTGGACAACGCACCGATTCATCGTAAGAAACGCATTCGAGAATTAGTGGAAGCGGCGGGGCATATCGTATTATTTTTGCCAACTTATTCCCCAGACCTCAATGACATTGAGCATGACTTTAGCGCATTAAAAAAATTGAGGATGTACGCTCCCCCTGGTACCACCATTGATGAAGTCATTCGTAATTATTGCGCAAGTTAGTGTCGCATTCTAAACCGAAATGACTATAATTCTCCAGAACCAAGTACGGGGGCGGTGCCCCTGCGACCCCTGTTCCACTCTCATTTAGGATTGCTATAACAATTCTGCTTGATTAACGAATAAAAATTTCCCAAAACCAAGGACGGGGCGGTGTCCCTACGACCCTTAATTTTATGATTGCCATACAACCAGTGGTAAATCTATTAGGTAAAAAGATAATTTCAAGAACCAAAACCGGTTGGTGTCCCTGTGACTCTTGATTTTATAATTGCCATACAACCAGTGGTGAATCTATTAGGTAAAAAGATAATTTCAAGAACCAAAACGGGGCACTGCCCTGCGACCGCTAACTTTGAATTGATAGAGGTACTCTCAATTGTATTTTGCCGTGTGTTTATCGTGACGGTTCCGGCATTGCCGATGGCTCAACCGGAGGAATTCACAATTTTCACCGGCGATTTGTCCCGCAGACCATCCCCACCCCGCAGGACAATTTTCTGACCAGGACGGAGTTCGGGATGGCGGATCACCACTTGAGTGCCCATATCCATCACCAATTCCACCGGTACGGCTTGGGCTTGGGGGGGGTCGCCCGTCTGGATCGTAAATACCAACCATTCCTGATTCCGCCTGGTGAGGGCATCCCGGGGAATGACTAAACCGGGAGTACTATTACTTTGTAAATCAGCTTGTACCGCCATCCCTGGCAATAGTCCGGTTGGGGGGTTGCTCAGGCGAATGCGTGCCTGTTGGCGGCGGGAACTGGGGTCGGTGGCGGGAACTACCGCACTGATGGAGGCTGTGGTTTGCCAGCCCGGGAGACTGCGGCTGGTGAGGGTGACGCTTTGACCGGGACGGATTTGCCCCGCTAGGGTTTCCGCCAATTCCAGGTAAATGTCCAGGGCACTGGCATCCACCAGGGTCACCACCGGGTCACCGTTTTCTACGAGACTGCCCACACTCACCGCTCGGGTACGGATGGCACCATCACTGGGAGCGGTAATGCGAGTGCGTTGTTTTTGTAATTCTAATTGCTGTACTAGAGCTTGGGCGGTGGCAACCCGTGCCCGTTGGCTGTCCCGTTCTTCTTGAGTGGCTCCCGCTTGGGCTTCGGCGAGGGCGGCTTGGGCACGCAGGCGATTGCTCCGGGCATCCTCTAAGGCGGTGCGGGCTTCCACCAAGGCTCGTTCGGCGATGGCTCCCTCTTTGACCAGTTGGGTGTCCCGGTTCAGACGGTCTTGGGCTTCCCGTTCCCGGGCTTGGGCGGCTTTGAGTTCCGCTTGCCGTTGGGCAATAATCTCCGGGCGGGTGCCAACTTCCAGGCGAGCCAGGGCACTGCGTTCTTCCGCCAGGCGGGCTTGGGCTTGGGCAAGGGCAAGGGTTTGGTCGCTGTTATCCAAAATGACCAGGGTTTGCCCCCTACGCACCCGGTCCCCCGGTTGTACTAAAATTTCCCGTACCAACCCACTGGTCTGTGCCCGAATGGTGGCTTGGGTGAGGGCTTCTACCTGTCCCAACAGGGTCGTGCGGGTGACCCCTGTGCCGCTTTGAACTGTGGTCACTTCGACGGGACGGGGGGGTGGGGTTTTTTTGCCCGCAGGGGGTGTCGGAGGGCGCAACCAAACTGCTATGCCCCAGAGGATGCCCGCCCCAGGGAGCAACCACCATCCGTATTTGAACCATTGGCGAGGGGAAGCCATAGCCATCACCCTATCTCAGGTTGATAGATTCAATTATCACTATATCTTAAGTTAAGAATTATGTCTTGAGGGCATTTCTAAATAGTAGGGTTACCCAGAACCAAAACGGGGCGGTGCCCTGCGAACCCTGTTCTAAACTTAGTTAAGACTACTATGGCGATCCTACTTGATTTACAACCAAAAATTCTCCAGAACCAAGGGCGGGGGTACCCCCCTGCGACCGCTAACTTTGAATTGATAGAGGTGCTTTTAAGTTAAATAAAAATTATGTCTTGAGGGCATTTCTAAACATTAGGGTTACCCAGAACCAAAACGGGGCGGCGCCCTGCGACCCCTGTTCCACTCTCATTTAGGACTGCTATATATTTTCCAAAAAATGATTGCCCTGCCAGGGGGTCAGGGTTGGGAGCGCATCATCCGCAGGGGGAGGGTGGGTTGGCGCAGGCGTTCGGGCGAGAGGGCGGGGGCATTCGGGAATAAATGGGTACGGAAAAATTCCCGGCTCAGGTGGGCGAGGGCATAGGGCAGGGGGGGGAGTCGCTGGGGAGCCAATTGGCGGGCTTCGTCCAGTCCATCAACATGGTTGGCGGTGGGCAGGATCAGTAAATAATGGTGCTGTCCCCGCAGGCCGGCAAAGGGCTGGATTTGCTCCGGCAAGACGGGGGTGACCCAATCTCCGCCCCCACCAATCACCATCACGGGCACGGTGAGGGGAGCCAAACCCTCTGCCCCCAAAATCCCACCAATGGCTGGGTTAATGGCGACCACGGCCCGAATCCGGGGGTCAGGGAGGGGGGTTGGCCAAGGGTTAATTTCCAGGGCACGGCATTGCAGGAGGAGCAGGGAAAGGTTGAATAATGCCCAATCGCTCTGGCATTGGCGTTGTAACCCCTGGGCTTGGGGTTGGGCACCGGCGGCCACTAGGACGGTGTAGCCCCCCAGGGAATGCCCTAGCAGACCCACCCGTTCCAGGTTCAGCCGTTTTTTCCAAGCTTGGTGCGCCGCTAAATGATCCAAAACCCGTCCCACGTCCCGGGGGCGTTCGGTAAACTCCCGGAGGGCGCTTGGGGGGGGGTGGGTGACCACGACGGCGGCGATGCCCTGGCTGGCTAAATATTCCCCCAGATACATCAAACTGCGCCCGGTTTGACCGATGCCGTGACTGAGTAATACCAGGGGTACTGGCTCCGACCCAGGGGGATAAAATAAATGCACCTTGAGGGAACGCTGGGGCTGGTCGGGGGGGGTAAAACTCCAGGCTTGTTCCCGCCAGGTCGTACCCGTAAAAGCGGGGGTGGTGCCGGTCGGCGGCAGGAGGGGGAGGGCGGCCAGGGCTTGGGCCGTTTGTTGCTGGTGGGTCTGGGCATTGATCAACAAATTGGCTACCGCTAGGGCATCCACCGCCACGGTTTCCGCAGGCAATGCCTGGAGGAGGTTGAGGGCGGTAATGGGTTGGCGTTGTTGCACCACCAGGGTGAGGGCTTGTTTGAGGGCTTGGGGGTCAGGGGGGATGAGCAATTGCCCCAGCCGGTACAGGGCTTGACTGGCCGCTTCCGTATGCAATAAACGCTGGCTTTGGCTTGGGGTCAGGGGTACGGGGTGGGTCAACCAATTGCGTAATTCCTCCAGGGTGGGCGGTGCCAAGAGTTGGGTAAGGGGCGTTAAACTCCCCTGGGGACGACCGGACTGAACCCAGGTTGCCACATCCGCCAGGGTGACGCTCCAGGTGGTCTGACCAGCGATCAGATCGATTCGTTCGGCGGCCAGGGCGGCTCGGGGCAGGCAAAACCACCCCACCAAGACCCAAAATCCAAAAAATTGCCGACCCCACTGCCAAATCCGTAGGTTTACAGGCATGATAAACATAGAACGTTTGCTGTTCCCTCCCCAGCGGTTCCCAATTAATTCTGCGGAACAATCCATTTTTAGACCAGCTTGCGACCTTTGTCCCCTTCCGTCCAGCCGTTATGCCTACCCCCTCCGAACTGCGGGATGCCTACAATGCCGGTGCCCGGTCGTTCCCCCAGGTGCAATTGGCGGGGCAGATGTTGGAAGGAATCGTCCTGAATGAGGCATTCCTCGCCCGGGCCAATCTGCGGGGGGTCTATCTCTGTTATAGCCAGATGGTGGGGGTGAATTTATCCCAGGCCAACCTGCGGCACGGGGAACTGGTGCGGGTGAATTTGAAGCAGGCCAACCTGAGTGAGGCGGATTTGCGGGGGGCCAATCTCCTGGAGGCCAATCTCACCGAGGCGAGTTTGTTCCGGGCGCAGTTGGACGGTGCCAATCTCACCGAAGCCGACCTGGCCTATGGGAATTTACAGCAAGCTAGTTTGAGTGGCGCTATTTTATCCGGGTGCAACCTGCGGGCAGTGGATATGCAGGGTGCCTATCTGGCCCGGGTTGCCCTGGCGGGGGCGGATTTGGGGGAGGCTAACCTGGAGGGGGCGGTGTTGACCCAGGGGGAATTGAGCGGGGTGAGTTTGACCCAGGCCAACCTGCGGGGGGCGGATTTGGCGGGCAGTAACCTCACCCGGGCCGACCTGTACCGGGCGGATTTGACGGGGGCAAACCTGATCCGGGCTAATCTGACGGCGGCGGAATTGGGGCGAGCCTGTCTGCGCCAAGCCTGTTTGAGTGCGGCCACCTTGAACCGAGCCATGTTGCAGGGGGCGGACCTGAGTGGTGGGGAGGAATGGACCGATTTGAGTTCCGCCATCTTGACCGATGCCAATCTCACGGATGCGGACCTGCGCCGGGTCAACCTCACCCGTGCCAATTTGAGTGGTGCCGTGCTCATGGGGGCGGATTTGCGGGGGGCGCAACTGTGGGGCACCAATCTCACCAATGCCAACCTGGTGGGGGTCACCTTGGCGGGCACGGATTTACGCATGACCACCCTGACCGATGCCAAAATGCACCGCTGTGACCTCTCCGGCTGTAATCTCCAGGGGGTGGATTTGAGTCGGCGGGAATTGACCGGCGTGAATTTTCACCAGGCGGATTTGCGGGGAGCCAATCTCAGCCGCACGGTTCTGACCCAGGCGGACTTGATGGATGTCCTGCTGGCGGGAGCGGACCTGAGCGAAGCGGATTTGCGGGGGGCACGGCTGACCCAACAGGTGGCGGGGGCAAATTTGAAGGGGGCCCGTCTGCCCAACGGTCGCTTGGTTGCTTAGCACCCGCTTCGGTTACAATTTATAGATGAATTGCAAATTCTGGTAACACCATGACTCCAACCTTGGCAAATTTTTTGTACAGTTTGCTGGCGGGGACAGTGATTGTCGTGATTCCCGTCACAGCGGCGTTGATCTTTGTCAGCCAAAAGGATAAAATCCGGCGGTCGTCCTAGGAAATGCCATTTAGAATGGGGTTAGGCGTGAGCCGTGAAGGTCTCTCTGCCGCTCTGTATTGATCTGTAAAGGAGCCTGCCGTGGGTATTGGTATCCCCGCCCCAATTTTTTTGGGCATTATTTTAATTTTGGGAAGTTTGATTTTATTCTTCCTGGGGCGACTGCGGCCTTCCCTGCGGCGGGACTCGGATGTGGTTTATGCGGTGATTGGTCTGCTGAGCGGGCTGATCCTGCTGGCGAATTTTGGCAACCTGGGGTTTGGGCTGGTATTTCAACAGGTGCTGATGATCGGGGCATTGGTGGCCCTGACCTGGGAAAATTTGATTTTGCGGGGGAAAAATCCCCCCAACCGCGGTAGGGAAATCCCGCCCCGCCGTCCCCGGGAAAACTACACCCCCCCCAGCTATCGGGAAGCGGAATCCTACCGGGATTACCAACGGGATTATGACTACGAGGAAGCGCCCCGTCGTCCTAGCCGTCGTCGTAGTGAAGTCGTGCTTGACCCGGTGGATGCCTGGGAAGCGGAATTGCCCCAATCGCCCCGGGCCCGGATGCGGGGGGAAACGGCCAACCCAGCCCCCAGTCGCTATCGGGATTGGGAGCGGGAGGAAACTGACCGGGATGCGGAGGAAACGGCTATTGTCACGGCGGCACCCCCCCGTCAGGAAACTACGCCGCCCCGGCCCCGTCGTCCTCGTCCCCAATACCCCCCCCGGCGGAGTCGTCCCAGCGACCTGGAACTGGATAATTCCAGTAATTTTGACGATGAGGACTTTTAGGGCATCCCCTGCCCCCAGGCCAGCCACACCCCCTGCACCAGAAAGGCGGGTAAAAAATTCACCACCGGCATTTTTTTAATCTCCAACACATCCAGCCCCGTCGCCAGCAGGAGGAGTCCCCCCAGGGCATTGACCTCCCGCACCGCCATTTCTGGCAGTCCTTGCCCCCACCCATAGGCCAGCAGGGTCAACCCCGCCTGGTAAAGGAACAGGGGAATTCCTGCCCAAGCCACCCCCACCCCCAAGGTACTGCCCAACAGCAGGGCGGCCACCCCATCCATGAGGGTTTTTTGGAGCAAAATCAGGGGGAATTGCCCCAACCCGGCCTCGAAACAGCCCAGCAGGGTCATGGCACCCACACAAAACAGCAGAAATCCCCGACTCATCCCCGCAGACACCCCGGCGAATTGGCCCCCCAACCAGCGATTCAGACGGGCTTCCAGACCCAAGCCTTCCCCCAGGGCCGCCCCCCCCAACAGGCTCAATCCCAACACCCACGGGGCACGGGTGGGCAGTACCAACCCCATCCCCAAAGCCAAAAGAAACACCCCCAACCCCTGCACCCACCGCTCCAGCAAGGCCGCAGGCAAATAACGTCGCCCGTACCAGCCCACCCAACCCGCCACCAGCACGGTCAGGGCATTCACCCCGCTCGGCCAGAGTACCCACAGCCACGCCATCAACAGACCATCAGGGTGAATAGCGTTTATCAAGGGTGGTACGACCATCAGGCATTTGGGTCCCCACCAATTTAGCCCCCGTGAGATTCGCCCGCCCCAGATTCGCTCGGGTCAAATTTGCCTCAGTCAAATCCGCATACCAAAGATTGGCGCAACTCAAATCCGCCCCCACCAGATTCGCCCGTTTGAGATTGGTACGGCTGAGGTTTGCCCCCGTAAAATTAGCCCCATCAAACGTACCCCAACTCAAATCCGCCTTGTTCAACGTAGCTTCGACAAAAGAACAGAGCTTGGCATTCACCCGGGTGAGGATGGCACCGGTTAAATTTGCCTGATCCAAACAGGCTTCTTCGAGGGCGGCACGGGTCAAATCCGCATGGGACAAATTCGCCCGCAGGAGGGTGGCTTTTTTGAGGTTGGTACTAATGGGAACGGCGGCTCCCACCAGGTTATTTACCGCCTGACCTCCCAATTTCATACATCCAAAATTTGCCCCGGTCAAATCCGCTTCGGTCAAATCCGCTTCAATTAAATTCGCCCCCGCAAAATTCGCATTTTTCAGAATCGCCCCTGCCATTTTAATGCGCCGCAGTACCGCCCGACTCAAATCCGCATCCTGCAAGATAATTTCATTCAAAACCGCATCAATTAACGAGACCTGAATTAACTTGACCCCGGTAAAATCCCGCACCCCCTTTTGATACCGCCGCAGTAATTCCTCCGCATAGGTTTCCAGGGGTATATCCACCTCGTCACTGGTGAGGTTTACCGGGCTACCCGAGTCGTACACCCCGTTGGTAATGGTGGGCGTAGCTTTGGGGGTCATGGGGGGCGTAGAGCGGGGGGGTAGGGAATCGGCCGCTGTCCCCAAGCTAAAAACCTCCATCCATTCCGGGAAGGTTTCCCCCGCTTGCAGGGCATAGACCTTCACCGTGCGGATGGACGGCACTTCCAAACGGGTCAAGCCCTGGCGAATGATATGCAGACATTGCCGCTGGTCGGGGGTGGTTTTGCCCGTCAGGACGACTTCCAAACAGCCCTGCCGTAACTTCGCTTGCGCCGTCACCCCCTGGGCGGTCAGGGCTTGGGTCATCAGGGCGGCAATCGCCTGGGGGTCACCCTGCTTCGCCTGGTGCAGGAGGTTGGCAATGCTCATGTCACAAGGCTCCGATGGGGTATTCCAAGGACAGGCTGATACCAATTGCCAGGACTACCATGAGAACAACCGCAAAAATACGGAAAAAAGCAGGTTCACCTTGGCTTCATCTTACACGAATTTCCGGTACCCTGGGGGAGCTTCCTATCAATGCCCTATTGGGAACTTTTCAGTGCGATATTTCATCATGAAGGCAGTTACGTCGCCGCACAGGTTGCGTACAGAATTTATTTGAGGCACGACTTAGCTCAATGGGTTGGCGTGCCGGAGTGACCTCGCCCTCACCTGTGGGAAATTGCCGAGAAATCCGTTAAGGTAGCTCTAGCGGCATCCCATCGGAATTTCCAAAATCACTTCCAACGGGGTGCGCTGTATGGGATTTGGGTTGATACGTTTGGCAAAGACCATGGCACGGTTTGAGGAGGTGGGTTACCCCCGGCGGGGCTGGTGGGTCGCTGGGGCAATTCTCCTGGGCACGGGAACTGGTCTGTGGGTGGGGGGGAGTTTTTTCGTGCGGGAAAAGCTGGCACCCCTGATTTCCCAAGAATTGAGTCGCACCCTGAACCGCCCGGTCACTTTGGGCAAGGTGGAACGGTTTGGCTGGACGGGGGTACGCTTTGGGGCTTCCACCATCCCGGCGACGGCGACGGACCCGGATTATCTGCAAGTCCAGGGGATTGAGGTGCAGTTTCAACCCTGGCAGTTGTTCCAAGCACGGCGGTTAGATATTCAGGTAAATTTAATCCAACCGCAAGCCGTATTGCACCAGTCCTCGGATCGGCGCTGGCTCCGCATTACCCCTGCCATCGGGGCAGAGACCAGTCCTCCCCCCATCCAGGTGCAGGTGACCCAGGTGCGCTTGCGTGGGGGGCAGGTGACCTTGGTGCCCTGGGCAACCCGGCGGGCGCAGACCTACGCACAGATTCAGGCTCAGGTGCGTCCGGGGAGGGAGCAAATTACCTTTCAAACCCAAGCCCAAGCCCCGGCTGGCGGCTCCCTAGACTTGGCAGGCATCTGGGATTTGCAGACACATTCCCTCCAGGCGCACCTCCAAACCCAGGAGATGGCACTCCCGCCGGTGGGGGAATTGGTGGGCAGTCATACCCCATTGCCCGTGACCCTGCGCCAGGGACGGATGACCAGCGACCTCAAACTGGCTTGGCAGAGGGGGCAAATGCCGCAGATTACGGGACCGGTGCAAGTGCGGGGGGGGGTGGTGGCGGCTCCCCAATGGGGACAGGTGCGACCGGAAGTGAACGCCCGTTTCCAACTCACTCCACAGGAAGTGCAAGTGACCCAGGGGCAAATTCGCCTGGTTGGGGTGGAGGTGGGGGTCACTGGGAACATCCATTTCCAACGGGGTTATGACCTCACGGCGCAGGTACCAGGGGTAGCCCTTGCCCAGGTGACGCAATCCTTGGGGCTAAAATCCCCCGTTCAGGGGCGGGTGCAATCCGAGTGGGTGGTGCGGGGTGCCCTGGCGCAACCCTCTATCCGGGGGCGATTGACTGCCCTGGGTGCCCTAAAAATTGACCAAACCACCCTGGAACAGGCAACTGCCGAGGTGGTGCTTAGCCAAGGGGGGGTGGAGATTCCTCGTTTTCAGGTGGGGTTGGCTGGGGCGCAGGTGCGGGGTGCAGGGCGGATTGACCCCCAACAACGCCTGGCTATTCGTTTTCAGGGCACTGCCCAACCGGAGCGCTGGTTGCCACCGGGGGAAACCCTGCCTCTGCGGGTGGGAAATGTGATGGTACAGGGGCAATTGCAGGGAACGTTACCCCAGCCCCAGGTCTCAATGGACTTTCAGGCTCCCCAAGCCCAAATACCTCTGCGGGGGCAGATGCAATGGCGGGCGGAGCGGTTGCAATTCCGGGCGCAAGGGGAACAGGTGCAGGCAATGGGCGAAGTGAATACCCGCACCCTAGCCGCCGATGTGCAAGTGCAGGTGCGCCAGTACGACCTCAAGGGGTTGCCCCTGGCATTGCCTTTGGATTTGGCGCTGCGGGGGGAGGTGGACTTCCAGGGACGACTGCGGGGGAATTTGCGGCAACCGGAAATTAGCGGGGATTTGGGGCTGATCGGTCTGCGGGTGAACCACTGGCAGTTTGAACCGCAACTGCGGGGGACGGCGAGTTTTGCGGCTGACCGGGGACTGCGGCTGGATGTGCGGGGGGTGCAGGACCAGGTGGCGGTGAATATGGTGCCTGGGTCATTGCCGCGCACGGTGACGATTCGCCGGGGTCAAGCCCTCATCCAAGGGCAAGGGCGGGATGGCACACTGGCGGTGAATTTTCGCCATATTCCCCTGGCTTTGTTCAGCGGCGGTCTGTTGCAGGGGGACTTGCAGGGAACGGGGCTGTGGGATGGACTGCAACAACGGGCGACGGGGCAGTTGCAGGTGGATCAGGCTCGCTGGGGGAATCTGGTGGCGACCAAGCTGGGCGGGCAGTTCCAGTGGCGCAATCAGGAACTCACCCTCAGCCAGGGGGAATTGCACCAACGCCAGAGTCGTTATCACTTTGAGGGGCAGGCACGGTTCCAGCCCCAGTTACGATGGCAGGCGCGGATTCAGGCGGTGGAGGCGGAAATTCAAGACCTGGTACCGGCTCTACTCACCACCCCCCAGCCCGGTGCCAATGCCCTGGCGGTCACCCCCGTTGGTGCACCGAACCTCCCCCTGGGGGAGCAATTGGCGTATTTCAACCAGGTGCAGGCGCAGGTGCAACAGTACGTCGCCAACCAACAAAAAGCCCTGGGGTTACCCGATCTGCAGGAATTGCGGGGGCGATGGCAGGGGCAGGCGACCCTGGAGGGCAATCACCGGGGGGAACTGGCGGCGAATTTTGACCTGCGGGGGCGGGACTGGGCGTGGGGGCAGTACAAAGCCGAACGTTTAACCCTGCAGGGACGTTATGAAGGCACACTACAACAGGGGCGATTCACCCTCCAGCCCTTGCAGTTCGTCCAAGGGGAAAGCCAAATGCTTTTCACCGGGGTACTGGGGGGGCAACAGCAGACCGGGCAACTCCTGCTCAGCCAGATTCCCATTGCCTACCTGACCCAACTGCTCCCGATTCCCGGGGAATTGACCGGCTTGGTGAGCGGTAGGGCGACCTTGGGGGGAAACCAAGCCAACCTCCAAGCCAAGGGAGAGGTGCGGATTCAGGATGGTACTTGGGAGCGTACCCCCATCCAGGTGGCGCAATCCAGTTTTAACTACAACCAAGGGCGGTTGGACTTTGGGGCGGAACTGTTGGTGAGTGACCAAACCAGCGGCGTGGAGCCAGTGCGAGCCAGAGGCAGTGTGCCGCTCCAGTTGCCCTTTAGCACGACCAAAGCCAGCGATGACCAGATTCAATTGAGCCTCCAGGTCAAAAACAGCGGACTGAACCTGATCAACAGCTTGAATCCCTTTGCCCAGTGGCAGGGGGGCGCGGGGGAAATCCAGGTAGATGTGGCGGGCACGTGGCGGGAACCCCGTTTGAGCGGGCTGGCACGCTTCCAAGGAGCCAAGGTCGCCCTGGCGGGTCTGGGGGATACCTTGGAAAATCTCACCGGGGAAATTCGCTTTTTGGATGACCGTCTGGATGCGAAACAACTGCAAGCCCAACTCAACGGCGGCACCCTGACCCTGGAGGGGATTTTACCCATCAGCCGTCCCCTCACCCCGGCGGACCCAGCCTACAAACAGCCCCTCACCCTGACCCTGTTACCCGCCCGCATCGAGCAAAAAAATATCTACAGCGGGTCAGCCAGCGCCCAAGTCACCATTACCGGCAGTGCCCAAGCCCCGGTGGTAGGCGGTGAGATTCAACTCAGCCAAGGGCGGGTGATGCTAGCCGATGCCTTACTCCGAGGGGCGGAGGAACCCCAAACCAGCAATGGGACAGTCAGCGAGAGTGCCCCGGTGGACAATGGTAATGGACAAAAAAACGGTCAACCCAAGGGTCAAAAAGCCCGGTTTCAGGACTTAAAAATTCGTTTGGGTCAAGGGGTGCAGGTGGTGCGTAGCCCAAACTTAAATGTCACTACCGAGGGCACCCTCACCCTCAACGGTCCTTTAGCGCAACCCCAACCCAGCGGCACCCTGACCCTCGACCGGGGGGAAGTGAACCTATTTCTCACCCGTTTCCGTTTGGACCGCACCTACAAAAATCAGGTGGTTTTCGACCCCCGCTACGGTTTTGACCCGGAACTGGATTTACGCCTGACCACCACCGTCACCCAGGGTGCCAATCAACTGGCGGGAACGATTTTGCAACGGCAGGGGAACTTCCCCAGTGAGGTGCCCATTACCGTGGCGGAACGGGTGCAGGGGTTGGAGGCGGTACGGATTCAAGCCAGTATTGCCGGTCGTGCCAGCCGTTTACCCAACGGGTTGACCTTGAGCAGTAGCCCCAGCCGCACCCAGGAACAAATTGTTGCCCTACTGGGGGGATTTTCCGCCAATTCCAGTCCTGAATCTGCCCAATTATTCCTCACCAGCCTCGCCAGTCAAACCCTGTTAAATGAAATTTCCCGTTCCTTTGAAACGGATTTTGGCGGCATTTCCTGGCGGTTTTTCCCCACTGTGTTACCCGCTCTGCCCGATAGTCGCAATTTGCAACAGTCTGCCCTAGCTTTGGGGGGGGAAGTGCGGTTAGATATTCGCCGGTTTTCTGCTTCGTTTCTGCAAATGTTCACCAGTTTTGGCAATTCGGTCAGCGACCCCAATTTATCCCAATTGACTTTAGCTTACCGGATTAATAACCAGCTACGGATTCGGGCGGTGGGTTCTTCGGACCGGGATAACCGGGTAATTATTGAATACAATAAACAATTCTAAAAAGCCATCCTCAACAGCCATAGCAATTCTCTTTGATTAACGTTAGCTTGCGTGCCGTAGGCATACAAACATTCCTCAGAACCAGGGCGGGGCGGTGCCCTGCGACGAGCAGTGAGGAGTAAGGAGTGAGAAGCGAGAAGTGAGATTCCCTAGAACCAAGGGCGGGGGCAGGGAACCTCAGTCCATACCCCCATCCATCCTGGCTAAATTGGCACGTTAGGCTGGTGTGATCCCGGCGATCCGTCCCCCTTGGCGGTGGATTTGTTGCATCCGCTGGAGCAGTTGGTCGTAGGGCACCAAAAAGCTGGTGGTCACCCGGCGCACCTTGGGATAGCCCGGGCCAGCCAAACCGGCGACTTCCACCCGGTACATCCGGGCATCCTGGCCGAGGGTGGGACCTTGGCGGGATTGGGTGACGGTGTTTTGGGGGGCACGGTAGGCCCAGGCATCATTCACCCCGGCGGGACCCACGACGGTGCTGGCTTTGTTTTGCGCCAATTCCCAGTTCAAGCGGGGGCTGGTGCGTTCCAGTTGGCTCCGGTCGCTGTTGGCATAGCCCCGGTAGAGCCGGAAGATGCGGGTAAATCCGGCAATTTTTTGCCCCGGTTGCGTCCAAAAGCCCCGGTAGGTGGGAACGGTATGTTCCCCAAAATTGGCTTGGTACTCCGGGCTGTCAATGTAGCTGTCAATTTCCGCATCGTAGCCCTGGGCATGGTACAAGTCCAGGTGAAAGCTGATTTCGCTTTGGTCGTAGGGTGCCCGCCCCAGCAGGTGTTTGTAATTCAGTTCGATGAAACGGTTGTTGGCATTGGGGTAAAAGAATTTTTGTTTATACAGTTCTGATTTGGCGACCGCCCGCACCAATTCCCGCACGGTGATGTTGCCGTTACGGAGTTGGGATTCGGCGTAGGTGAGCCGTTCACTTTTCATTAGGTAATCGTTGCCCAGGACTTGGCGGTAAACGGCGCGGATCACCAGGTCTGTGTCCATCGGACTGCGCCATTCGATGCGGTCTTGCGGGGAAAAATCGCTGATGCCCAGGTTTTGGGCGGAGGTGGATTGGGTCATAACAACTCCAAATGGGGGTTCGGTTCTGAATTTTCTAATAAAATGGTGAAAAGTTTATAAATGCGCCCAGTTTTCGCAATAAAATGTAGCTTCATTTAGCAATTATTGATGTTTACCTGGGAATTGCCGCCAGCGATGGATGGGATGGACAGGCTGGTTAAGATGGAGGATACAGCCTGTTTGGGCAAGGGCGCATGAGTAGGTCGGAACCGACGGTGTGCGGGCGATGGGAGTGGGAACCGGCGGGTATCCGTTGCACGCCTGAGTTGGCAACCCAACTGGAATTGAGCGGGGAAGTGTGTTCCCTTGACCAGTGGTGGGAGCGGGTGCCAGTGGCGGAACAGGCGCAGGTACAAAAGGCTTGGCAGGATTGGTTGGCGGGGGAAGGGGAGTTGCGCGTGGGGCATGGGTGGCTATTACCCCGGGGCGGGTGGCGCTGGTTGTGGGTGATTGGACAGGTGTGGCGGGGTCAGCGGTTGGGTTGGGTGCTGGATATGACGACCCTGACGGCTCCGGGGGAAATGGATCGGGAGGAGTTGCAAACGGTTTTGGATGCGTTTCCGGGTACGGTGTCCTGGATTGGTCAGGATTTGCGGTATTTGGGGGTGAATCGCCAGTTGGCGCATTCGTTGAATTTGCCCGTGACGGCGTTTCCGGGGCGTGAGGTGGGGTTTCTCAGCCCTGATCCGGTGTTTAACGAGTTTGTCCGGGGGGTGTTTGCCGACCCCGATCCCCATCTGCAACGGGAGTTGGAATTGCAGGTGCCGGTGGGAGACGGTAGCCATAAAACGTTTCTGGTCATGGCGCAAAAATACCAGCAGGGGCGTGCCGCCGTGTTTGTCGGGGTGGACATTACGGAGCGGCGGCGGGTGGAAGCCCAACTGCGTTATAGCGAGGACCGGTTCCGGCGGTTGATTGAGGATTTGCAGGTGGGGGTGCAGTTGTGGAATCCCCAGGGGGAAGTGGTTCTGACCAATCGGGCGGCGTTGGCTATGCTCGGGCTGACGGAGCGGGAGTTGCGGCGCTACCATCTGCGGGCACCCTATTGGAATGTGATTGATGAGGAAGGGAACCCGATGGCGGCGGAGGATTTACCGGTGGTACGGGCTGTGGCGGATAGACAGAGTGTCCGCAACCTGGTGATGGGGGTCTATCGCCAACGGTATCAGGACCGGGTGTGGTTGTTGGTGACGGCGGAACCCCAGGTGGATGACAAAGGGCAGGTGGTGCAGGTGATTTGTACGTTCAGTGACATTACCGAGCGGCGGCGGGTGGAGCAGGCATTGCGGGAAAGTCGGGAGCGGTATGCCCTGGCGGTGGCGGGGGCGAATGATGGTCTCTGGGACTGGGATTTGAGTACCAATGCCATGTATTTTTCCAGCCGGTGGCAGGAGATGTTGGGCTACGAGGCGGGGGAAATCAGCCCCAACCCGGATGAGTGGATGGACCGGATTCACCCGGAGGACCGGGACCGGGTGCGGAAGGAATTGGCGGCGCATTTGACCGGGTTGACCCCCCATTTTGAAAGCGAACATCGGGTAGTGCATCGGGATGGTACCTACCGCTGGATGCTTTGCCGGGGATTGGCGGTGCGGGATACGGACGGGCAGGTGTACCGGATGGCGGGTTCCCAAACGGATATTACCCAGCGCAAGCAGACGGAATCCCAACTGCGCTACGATGCCACCCACGATTCCCTGACGGATTTGGCGAATCGGGCTTTGTTTTTGGAATGTTTGGAGCAGGCATTGCGCCGTCGTCAGGATTGCCCCCAGGGGGTGAATTTTGCGGTTTTGTTTTTAGATTTAGACCGTTTCAAAATTGTCAATGACAGTTTGGGGCACATGAGCGGCGACCGGTTGTTGGTGGCGATTGCCCGGCAGTTGCGCGCCTGTCTGCGCCCGGGGGATGTGCTGGCACGGTTTGGGGGGGATGAGTTTGCCATTTTACTGCATGGGATCACCAGTGCCCTGGATGCCCGTTTGATCGCCGAGCAGATTCATCGGGTATTTCGGGAACCCTTTGCCCTGGAAACGGATGGGCTGGAGGTGTTTACCAGTGCCAGTATTGGGGTGGTGCTGGGACCGGGGCACTATACCCGCCCGGAGGAGGTGCTACGGGATGTGGATGCGGCGATGCACCAGGCGAAATTGCAGGGGAAAGCCTGTACCGTCGTCTTTGACCATGCCATGCACGTCCAAGCTCTGCGCCTGCTTCAGGTGGAGACGGATTTACGGCGGGCGATTGAACGGCAGGAATTGTGCATTTTTTACCAGCCAATTGTTTCCTTGGTGACCGGCGGGTTGACCGGGTTTGAGGCGTTGGTGCGCTGGCGGCATCCCCAGTGGGGCTTGGTGTCCCCGGGGGAATTTATCCCCTTGGCGGAGGAAACCGGGTTGATCCTCCCTTTGGGGCGGTGGGTACTGCACCAGTCCTGTCAGCAGATGCGCCAGTGGCAAAAAAACCTACCGGGAGCCGACCTCCTCACCATCAGCGTCAACCTTTCCGGGCGACAACTTTTGCAACCCCATTTGCTGGAACAGGTCGGGGAAATCCTCACGGAGACGGGGTTAGACCCCCAGTTTTTGCGCTTGGAAATCACCGAGAGTGTGTTGGGCGACTACGACGAGGCGGTGACGATTTTGAAAAAACTTAAGGATTTGGGGGTGGATGCCTGTATTGACGATTTTGGTACAGGGCATTCGTCCTTAAGTCGTCTGCATCGCTTTCCCATTGACCGCTTGAAGATTGACCAATCCTTTGTCTCCCAGGCGGAGCATGACCGGGAATCGGGGGAAATCATCCGCACCATCATGTCCCTCGCCCAAAGCCTGCAGATGGATGTGATCGCTGAGGGGGTGGAGACCCGGGCGCAACGCCAGTTACTCCAAAACTTAAACTGCCAGTATGCCCAGGGGTTTTTGTTTTCCCGACCCTTACCCAGTGCGGACGTGGAGCAATTACTCCGCCAGTCCCCCGGTTGGTGAATCGGGATAGACCACTTCAATCACGGTATGCACATTCCCCCGGGGGTTGAAATCCGCTTTCAAACGCACCGCAAGAGGGGCGGCAACGGCGACAAAATCATCCAGAATTTGGTTGGCGGCGGCTTCGTGGGCAATCCGTTTATCCCGATAACTATTGATATATAGTTTGATGGATTTAAGTTCTACCACCCGCTGGTCAGGAATGTAGTCCAGGTAAATGGTGGCAAAATCAGGGTAGCCGGAAAAGGGGCATTTACAGGTAAATTCGGGCAGGGTAATGCGAATCCAATAATGCCGACCGGGGCGAGGGTTGGGAAAGGTGAGCAGTTCCCCTTCCCGGATCAATCGCTCGCCGTAGGGTTCCGAGGTGGTGGTCATCGGGGCAAAAGGGCATAGACTTTATCACTATAACAATCCTGGGCAATGGATGGGAATATGGCAATCCGATTCGATGAACAAACAGAAATTTTTCAGAGTCAAATATGGGGACAACGCCCTTGTAACCCTTGATTTTTTAAGTATAAAATTTACTCACAATGCCAAGGAGTGAGAAGTGAGGAGTGAGAAGCGAGATTCCCCAGAACCAAGGCCGGGGGCGGTGCCCCTGTGACCCCTGTTCTAAACTCAGTTAGGATGGCTATATTGCGTAATCCATTGAAGATTGCTACAGGATTTCCATTAGTTCAATCGGTAACCCATCGTAGTCTTGAATAAACGCCACTCGATAATTTTTTTGCCCAATGGTTTGGGGTGTTGGTGCAAGTAATACTTTTGGTGGCTCGGGTAATTGTTCCCTCAGTTGGTTGAGAAGATTTTCCAAGTTTTCGACCCGAAAAGAAAGATGATAATAACCCACATAATGTTCATCCCCAAAGGCATCGGGAGCGGGACGGGGCAGGGGTACTTGCATCAATTCCAAACGGGTGCCCAGCCCTTCCAACCAACAGGCTAACGTGATCCCCGCCGTAAATCGCTCAATGACTGCAAACCCCAAGACTGTATAAAATTCCATCGCCCGATGAATATTGCCGGTGCGAATCGCAATATGATGATATTGGATTAACTTTGACATTACCAATCCCGCAAGGGTCACTAAAATCATTCCCGCCCACCATTATCCACCAGTTTATGGTGCCATGCGCTAGGGTGGATGGGAGTATCACGACCTGCGACCCATGACCGATGCTTTTGCCCGCCGCCATTTGGGGCTGACTTCTGAGGATCAAGCCATCATCCTGCGCTTTTTGGGCTGTCCTGACCTCGATACCTTGATTGACCAGGTAGTACCGGCACAGCTACGCACCCAAACACCCCTGCATACCCCAGCGGCACAGACGGAGTATCAAGCCCTGAAAACCCTCAAAGCCCTGGCACAACAGAACCAACTTTGGCAAAGTTTTCTGGGAATGGGTTATTACAATTGCATTACTCCGCCCGTCATTCAGCGCAACATTTTAGAACATCCGGGTTGGTACACGTCCTATACGCCCTATCAGGCGGAAATTGCCCAAGGTCGTCTGGAGGCGTTGTTCAATTTTCAAACCTTGATTACGGAATTGACGGGGTTAGAAATTGCCAATGCGTCCCTGTTGGATGAGGCAACGGCGGCGGCGGAAGCGATGATTTTGAGCTATCAGGTGCATCATCAACAACGGCGGGTCTTTTGGGTGGATCAGCACTGCTGGCCGCAAACGTTGGCGGTTCTGCAAACCCGTGCCACAGCCCTGGGTATGGATTTACGCATTGCCCCGCTGGCAGATTTTCATTTGGATGAAACCACCTGTGGTTGTTTGGTACAATATCCCAATTCCTATGGGGTTTTGGTTGATCCCCAGCCGGTTTTCGCTCAGGCGCAAGCAGTCGGGGCATTACGGATCATGGCCGCTGATGTGTTGAGTTTGGCACTGTTGAAACCACCGGGGGCTTGGGGAGCGGATATTGCGGTTGGCAGTACCCAACGGTTGGGCGTGCCCCTGGGCTATGGGGGCCCCCATGCGGCCTATTTTGCGACTCGCTCCATGTACAAACGGCAGGTGCCAGGACGGATGGTGGGTTTATCCAAGGATAGTCAGGGACGACCTGCGCTACGATTGGCTCTGCAAACCCGGGAACAACATATCCGCCGGGAGCGGGCGACCAGCAATATCTGTACAGCACAAGTACTGTTGGCGGTGGTGGCGAGTATGTACGGGGTCTATCACGGAGCCGAGGGGTTGCGGCGCATTGCCCAGCAAATTCATCATCAGGCGCAGGTGTTGGCGAAAGGCTGTGCCCAATTGGGTTATGCGGTGCGGTTGCAGGCATTTTTTGATACGGTTTTTTTGGAATTAAATTCTGCCCAACGTCAGGCACTTCAGGAACGCTTTTACCAGGCTCAAATTAATCTAAATTGGTTTTATCCTGAAGGGGTGGGAATCAGTTTGGATGAAACCACTGAATGGTCGGATGTGGAACGGTTACTGCGTCTATTGAACGGGGGTCAGGAATTGCCCTTTGCGTTTCAGGAATGGGTGGATCAGACGGCATATGAGTACCCAGAAATGTGGGCGCGAACCGGGGATTTTCTCACCCAGGAAGTGTTTCGGCAATATCATTCGGAAACAGAATTTTTACGCTACCTTTATCGCTTACAAAGTCGGGATTTGTCCCTCACAACCGCGATGATGCCCTTGGGTTCCTGCACCATGAAATTGAATGCCACGAGTGAAATGGTGCCGATTTCCTGGCCCGAATTTAATCAAATTCATCCCTTTGTGCCGTTGGAACAAACCCAGGGGTATCAACGCCTGTTTCGGGATTTGACCACCTGGTTGGCGGATATGACCGGTCTGCCGGGGGTGTCGTTGCAACCGAATGCGGGTTCCCAGGGGGAATTGACGGGGTTGTTAGTCATTCGTCAGTACCATCAACAGCGGGGAGAACCCCAACGCCGGGTGTGTCTGATTCCCCAGTCGGCGCATGGTACGAATCCAGCGAGTGCAGTGATGGCGGGGTTCCAGGTGGTGCCGATCGCCTGCGATAAACAGGGGAATGTGAATAGTGACGATTTACACACAAAAGCCAGCCAATATGCAGACGAATTAGCCGCATTGATGCTCACCTATCCCTCGACGCACGGGGTGTTTGAAACCGGGGTGCGGGAGTTGTGCCAGGTGGTGCATGCGTTTGGGGGGCAGGTGTATCTGGACGGGGCGAACCTGAATGCGCTGGTGGGCTTGTGTCGTCCGGGGGAATTGGGGTTTGATGTCTGCCATGTGAATTTGCATAAAACCTTCTGCATTCCGCATGGGGGGGGCGGGCCGGGGATGGGGCCGATTGTGGTGGCGGAGCATTTGCAAGCCTTTCTGCCCACTCATCCGCTGATCCCTACAGGCGGCGATCAGAGTATCGGGACAATTGCGGCGGCTCCCTGGAGTAGTGCCAGTATTTTGCCCATCTCTTGGATGTATATGGTACTGATGGGAGCAGAAGGTTTGACCCAGGCGACCCGTTTGGCGATTTTGAATGCGAATTACATTGCCCAACGCTTAGACCCCTATTTCCCGGTGCTGTATCGGGGCAAGTATGGCTGGGTGGCGCACGAGTGTATCTTGGATTTGCGCCCTTTGAAGGCTCAGACGGGGGTGGAGGTGGAGGATGTGGCGAAACGGTTGATGGATTACGGGTTTCATGCGCCGACCGTGTCCTGGCCGGTGGCGGGGACGATGATGGTGGAACCGACGGAAAGCGAATCCCTGCGGGAGTTGGACCGGTTTTGCGAGGCGATGATTGGTATTTACCACGAGGCGATGGCGATTGCCCAGGGGCAGGCGGACCCCCAGGATAATCTGCTCAAAAATGCCCCCCACCCGGCGGAAGTTGTCATTACAGATACCTGGCATCATCCCTACAGTCGGGAACAGGCTGCCTATCCGGTAGCGGGGTTACGGGCATATAAATTTTGGTCACCGGTGGCTCGGATTGACAATGCCTACGGGGATCGCCACCTGGTCTGTAGTTGTCCACCCCTACTGGATGACGACCATTAAGGAACTTTAAGGATGTCCGCCCCCTGGGTCGAGGTGCTGGTGGATGTCCCCGGCTCAACCGCAGTCCTGACCTATCAAGCGCTGGCGGGGGTCACCCCGGGGGATGTGGTGCAGGTGCCCCTGTCCGGTCGGTCGGTGGCGGGGTTGGTGCTGGGCTGGGCGGCGCAATTGCCCCCTGGGATAACGGCGGCGCAGGTGAAACCCATTACTGCCATTGTCCAGACCCAGTTATTCCCAGGCGATTACTTGCCGTTATTACAAAAGGTGGCGGATTACTACCAAACGTCCCTGGTCAATGTATTGCGTTTAGCATTACCGCCGGGGGTCTTTCGTCGCAGTCAAACCCGGATTAAGGTGACGGCAACCGAGGCTCCCCCTACCCTGTCAGCTAAGGCGCAAACGCTCTGGGAGGTGCTGAGTACCGGAAGCGGGGACTACAGCCGCCGGTATCTGGAGCAAAAGGTACCGGGTTGTGGGGCGGCACTGCGGGAATTGGCTCGGTATGGTTTAATTACAAGTTACTGCTATTTCCCCGGTTCCCCCCAGGCGCAGTACCGGAAGTTGGTGATGTTGGGGACGGGGGACACTACGACTTTGACCCCAGCCCAGCAACGGGTGGTGGAGGTTTTGCGGCACCGGGGGGGAGAACTCTGGTGGCATGAATTACAAAAGCAGGTCAAAACCAGTGCCAGCACCCTGGAAAAATTAGCCGAATTGGGGGTGGTGAGTTGCGAAAAACGGCAGTGGCTCCGGCGGGAGATGGGGGCGGTGACAGCGGATCAACCCCGCAGTTTGACCCCAGCCCAGCAACAGGCGGTGGCGCACATTACCCAGGCGATAGCGTCCCAACAATATACGGAAATATTACTGCACGGGATCACGGGTTCGGGCAAGACGGAAGTGTATTTACAGGTGATTGCCGGGGTGTTGGCGCAGGGAAAACAAGCCTTAGTCCTGATCCCGGAAATTGGTCTGACTCCCCAGTTGACGGAGCGGTTTCGGGCACGGTTTGGCGAGCGGGTGTGGGTGTATCACAGCGGGCTGTCGGAGGGGGAGCGGTACGATACCTGGCGGGCGGTTTGGCAGGGGTCAGCGGGGGTGGTGATTGGCACCCGGTCGGCGGTGTTTGCTCCGTTGCCCCGATTGGGGTTGGTGATTCTGGATGAGGAGCACGATGCCAGTTTCAAACAGAGCCAGATGACCCCTTGTTACCATGCCCGGACGGTAGCCCAGTGGCGGGCACAAGCCGTAGCCTGTCCGATGGTGTTGGGTTCGGCGACCCCCAGTGCAGAAACCTGGCAACGGTTGGCGGGGGGCATTCATTACCTATCCCTACCGGAGCGGGTGCCTGCTCGTCCCTTGCCGCCCATGCGGTTGGTGGATATGCGAGTGGAATTGGCGAAAAAAAATTTCTCCCTGTTCAGCCAACTGGTTCAGGAAAAACTCGGGCAATTGCGGGCGCAGGGGCAACAGGCGATTGTGTTTGTCCCCCGCCGGGGTCACAGTACGTTCGTATCCTGCCGTGCCTGTGGTTATGTCCTGCCCTGTCCCCGGTGCGATGTGTCCCTCACCTACCATCAGCCGGAAGCCAACCAGCAACCTTTATTATTTTGTCATTACTGCAATTGGCGGCAACTACAACCGCAACGCTGTCCCGCCTGTGGTTCCGCCTTTCTCAAACATTTTGGCTGTGGCACCCAGCGGGTGGTGCAGGAATTGGGGCGGTTGTACCCGGAGTTGCGGGTGTTGCGGTATGACCGGGACAGTACCACTACCAAAGGGGCGCATCAGGAAATCATGCAGGCGTTTCAGAACGGGGCGGCGGATGTGCTGGTGGGAACCCAGATGCTCACCAAGGGGCTGGATATGCCGAACGTGACCCTGGTGGTGGTGTTGGCGGCGGATGGGCTGTTGCACCTGGGGGATTACCGGGCGCAGGAGCGGGCGGCGCAAACCCTGGTGCAGGTGGCGGGGCGGGCGGGGCGGGGCGACCAACCCGGTGAGGTGATCATCCAAACCTATAGCTATGAACACCCAGTGCTATCCGCCGTTTGCCGCTATCAATACCCAGACTTTCTGGAGCAGGAATTGCAGTCCCGCCGGGAGTTGGGGTATCCCCCCTGGGGCAGGTTAATTCTCCTGCGCTTGAGTGGTCTGGACGCTGGCTTGGTTGAGCAAACCGCCCAGAAATTAGCATTACAATTGCAGGATGAAACCTGGGAATGTATTGGTCCAGCCCCCGCCTTTATCCCCCGCATCGCCAACCGCTACCGCTGGCAATTGTTATTAAAAAATACGGACAATTCCCCTCCGCCCAACCTCCAGCCCTTGCATCGCCTCTGTCCGCCGGGGGTGCAGTTGTTGATTGATGTGGACCCGCTGGAATTGCTGTAGCTGTCCTAGCCTTTAACAAAAAAATTGCCAATTTGCAATAAATTTATCTCGATGTGAAGCAAGGTATCAAATTGTTGCGGTCACGGGGCAGAGGGCAACGGCGGGGTGGGTTTTCGGTAAGAATACTCATAGACCAATTTGTGTGACAGCGACCTATGTTCACCTACGTCAAGCCTGCTATCCGTCAGTTAGAGCCAGAAAATGTGGAAAACCGTACTGTGATGCGGGTGGTGTATGTGTTATTGGAACCCCAATACCAAAGTACGTTGACGGCGGCGGCACGGGCAATCAACAGTCAGCCGGGGCATTTGGCGGTGCAATTGAGTGGTTATTTAATTGAGGAATTGCGTTCCCCGGAAAACTATCAACAATTTCAGGCGGATATTGCCCAGGCGGATGTGTTCATTGCGTCGTTAATTTTCGTAGAAGATTTGGCGCAAAAAATTGTCCAAGCGGTAACCCCTTACCGGGAAAAATTGCACGCCATTGTGGTGTTTCCTTCCCTGCCGGAGGTGATGCGGCTGAACAAGATGGGAACCTTTTCGATGGCGCAGTTGGGGCAGTCCAAAAGTGCCATTGCCCAGTTCATGCGGAAACGCAAAGAAGCCGCCGGGTCTTCCTTTCAAGATGGGATGTTGAAGCTGTTGCAAACCCTGCCCAAGGTGTTGAAATATCTGCCCCTGGATAAGGCGCAAGATGCCCGGAATTTCATGCTGAGTTTTCAGTATTGGTTGGGAGGGTCGCAGGAAAATATTCGCAATTTTCTGCTGATGTTGGCGGATAAATATCTGCCCCAGGTGGAACAAAAATTAACGTTTCAAGAGCCGGTAACCTATCCCGATATGGGGATTTGGCATCCCCTAGCCGACCGGATGTTTGAGTCTTTGCCTGAGTATTTACAATGGTACGATCAGCGGTGGGATATTAGGGAAGAATTGCGGGACCCCTTAGCCCCAACGGTGGGTTTGGTATTGCAAAGAACCCATTTGATCACCGGGGATGATGCCCATTATGTGGCGATGGTGCAGGAGTTGGAATGTTTGGGTGCCAGGGTAATTCCAGTATTTGCGGGAGGTTTAGATTTTTCCAAGCCCGTCGAAGCCTATTTTTATCATCCCAAACCCCCCCAAAAACCGCTGGTGGATGTGGTGGTTTCCTTAACTGGGTTTGCCCTAGTGGGGGGACCCGCCCGACAGGATCATCCCAAGGCGGTGGAAGCCCTGAAAAAACTCAATCGTCCCTACATTGTTTCCCTGCCCTTGGTGTTTCAAACCACCGAAGAGTGGCAGGCGAGCGATTTGGGATTGCACCCGATTCAAGTGGCACTACAAATTGCCATTCCTGAGTTGGATGGGGCGATTGAACCAATCATTTTATCCGGGCGGGATGGGGCAACGGGGAAAGCAATTGCCCTACAAGACCGGGTGGAATTATTAGCCAAACGGGTACTGCAATGGGCAAATTTGCGCCGAAAACCCAAATGCCAGAAAAAAATTGCCATTACCGTGTTTAGTTTTCCACCGGATAAGGGCAATGTGGGGACGGCGGCTTATTTGGATGTGTTTGGTTCCATTTATCGGGTATTAGAAGCTCTGCGTAATAATGGCTATCACGTTGAGGAAATGCCTGCGGATGCGGAAGCCCTGATGGAAGCGGTTTTACATGACCGGCAAGCCCTAATTGGTAGTCCGAATTTGAATATTGCCTACAAAATGTCCGTGCCGGAATATGAGCGGTTTACCCCTTACTATGAACGGATTGTGGAACAGTGGGGACCAGCGCCGGGGCAATTAAACAGTGATGGGCAGAATTTACTCATCTACGGGAAACATTTTGGGAATGTATTTATCGGGGTACAACCCACCTTTGGGTACGAGGGTGACCCGATGCGTTTGCTATTTTCCCGTTCGGCGAGTCCCCATCATGGTTTTGCCGCCTATTACACCTATTTGAATCACATTTGGCAGGCGGATGCGGTTCTGCATTTTGGGACGCATGGTTCCTTGGAATTTATGCCGGGGAAACAGATGGGTTTGTCGGGGGATTGTTACCCGGATAATTTGATTGGGGAATTGCCGAATTTCTATTACTATGCGGCGAATAATCCTTCCGAAGCTACGATTGCCAAGCGGCGGGGTTATGCGACCACCATTAGCTACCTCACCCCGGCGGCGGATCAGGCGGGGTTGTACAAGGGGTTGCGGGAATTAAAAGAACTGATCAGTTCCTATCAAACCCTCAAAGATTCCGGGCGCAGTGAGGCAATTATTAATAGCATCATGGAGCAATGTCGGCTGGTGAATTTAGACCAGGATGTGCCCTTACCCGATCAGGAGGCGGCGAGTTTAACACCAGCACAACGGGATGAATTGGTGGGGAAAATTTACCGGCAATTGATGGATATTGAGTCCCGTTTGTTGCCCTTTGGATTGCACGTGATTGGGCAACCCCCATCGGCACAGGAAGCGATTGCAACGTTGGTGAGCATTGCTAAAGTGGATCGCCCGGAGGATGGTTTAGAAAGTTTACCCCGAATTTTGGCACGTAGTTTGGGGCAGGATTTGGATGATATTTATCGCCTGAGCAACCAGGGCAATTTAGAGGCGGTCACACTACTCGAAAAACTGCAAAATCACACCCAAAAAGCGATTGAGACCCTGGTGCAAACCGTGACGGATCAGGAAGGGCGAATTGGGCGCACCTCTCGCTTTAATTTCTTTGGTTTGGGGGCGCAGGAACCCTGGTTTCAGGTGTTAAAAACCGATTACCCCCAATTGGAACAGGTGCAGTTGCAACCCTTGATGAATTATTTGGCGCAATGTTTGGAATTGATCGTCGCCGATAACGAATTGGGCGCATTATTAAAAGCCCTAGAAGGCGAATATATTGTCCCTGGTCCCGGCGGTGACCCGGTGCGTACCCCGGAGGTTTTGCCCACCGGGAAAAATATCCACGCCCTCGACCCCCAATCCATTCCTACGGCGGCAGCGGTGGCACAGGCGCAGGTGATTGTGAATCGGTTGTTGGACCGCTATCGTCAGGAGTCGGGGGGGGCATTCCCGGAGAGCATTGCCTGTACGTTGTGGGGCACGGATAATATCAAAACCTACGGGGAATCCCTGGCGCAAATTTTCTGGTTGGTGGGCGTAAAACCCCTGCCGGATGCCCTGGGGCGGATGAATAAATTGCACCTGATTCCCTTAGAAGAATTGGGGCGACCCCGGATTGATGTGGTGGTGAATTGTTCGGGCGTGTTCCGGGATTTGTTTTTGAATCAAATGTATTTGATTGACCAGGCGGTGAAATTAGCCGCTGAAGCGGAGGAACCCCTGGAATTGAATTTTGTCCGCAAACACGCTTTGGAACAGGCGCAAGAGTTAAATATTCCCCTACGGCAGGCGGCAACCCGGGTGTTTTCCAATGCGTCGGGTTCCTATGCGGCGAACGTGAATTTGGCGGTGGAAAATAGTACCTGGGAGCAAGAAAAAGACTTGCAAGAAATGTATCTAAGTCGCAAATCCTACGCCTTTGATGCAGATGCCCCAGGGACGATGCGCCAAAATGCCCAACTCTTTCAAAGCAGTTTGCAACGGGTGGATGTGACCCTGCAAAATTTGGATTCCTCGGAAATTTCCCTCACGGATGTGTCCCATTACTTTGATTCTGACCCGACCAAAGTTGTCGCTGGGTTACGCAAGGATGGCAAACTTCCCCAAGCCTATATCGCCGATTCCACCACGCCGGATGCCCGGGTGCGGAGTTTGAGCGAGACGGTGCGCCTGGATTCCCGGACTAAGTTGCTCAACCCCAAATGGTACGAGGGGTTATTACAACATGGGTACGAAGGGGTGCGGGAAATTGCCAAGCGGTTGAACAACACCCTGGGCTGGTCGGCGACGGCGGGGGCGGTGGACAATTGGATTTACGAGGATGCCAACAACACCTATATCAACGACCCCCAAATGCGGGAACGGTTGATGAACCTGAATCCCCACTCCTTCCGGCGGATGGTGGGCACCCTCTTGGAAGTGCATGGGCGGGGCTATTGGCAGACCAGCCCGGAAAATATCCAACGCTTACAACAGCTGTACCAGGACATCGAAGACCGGATCGAAGGGGTGTCCTAGTTGCGGTTTCTGGGGATTGACCTGGGCTGGAGTTCCGGCGCATCGGGTCTCTGCTGTCTCGCCTGGGAGGGTAATGCACTTGTCCTGCGGGATTTAGACCGTAAGCAAGCGACGGAAGCAATTTTATCTTGGGTGGACACCTGGGCACCCCCAGGGCAACCCGCAGCCATAGCGGTGGATGCGCCCACGGTGATTACGAATGGGACGGGGATGCGCTTGGCGGATCGGTTGACCCATCGCTATTTCCGTCGCTACCATGCGGGGTGCTACCCGGCGAATTTAAGCCGTCCGTTTGCCAGCCGTACGGTGGGGTTTGGGCAAGCTCTCGTTCAACGGCAGTTTCGGCATGGCACCCACATCATTCCCCAAAAGCCCGACCGTTGGCAGATCGAGGTGTTTCCCCACCCAGCCGTCGTGCATTTATTTGATTTAGAAAAAATCCTCAAGTACAAAAAAGGGGCAGTGGCGGAGCGGCAGAAGGAATTAAATAAATTACGCAATTTACTACTAACCTTAATTACCTCGGAACCCCCATTAAATCTATCAAGATCATTACCGGATATTCCCGACAAAACCACCCAATTAAAAATCCTGGAAGACCAACTGGATGCCCTGGTGTGCGCCTACGTGTGCGCCTACTGGTGGTACTGGGGGGAGGCGAAAAACCAGGTGTTGGGCAATGAACAGGAGGGGTACATTGTCGTACCCCATCGCCGTTGTCGCCCTGATGCCTAGCTCGCCAGGTATTCCCGGATGTTGACCCGCCGCCGCCGCAGGTGTTCGAGTGCCTGCTGTTCCAACTGGCGCACCCGCTCCCGGGACAGGTTCAACCGTTTGCCCACCTTAGACAGGGACAATTCCTTGCCGTCCTGCAGACCGAAGCGCAGGCTGATCACCTCCCGCTGCTGGGGCGTGAGTTCCGCCATCAACCGCTCCAAATCCCCCCGCAGGGCTTCCCGGGTGGTGAAATCCTCCGGCGAAATCCCCCGGTCCTCCAGCAATTCCCCCAGTTCCGTGTCCTGGTTGTCCCCGATGCGTAAATCCATCGAGATGGGCTGGCGGGACATGAGCAGGTATTCCCGAATCTGGGCTGGTTCCAACTCCAGGGCTTGGGCAATCTCTGAGGGCGTCGCCGACCGCCCCAACTGCTGGGACAACTCCCGCTGGGTTTTTTTGATCTTGTTCAGCTTTTCGGTGATGTGAATCGGCAAACGGATGGTGCGGGCTTGCTGGGCAATCGCCCGGGTGATGGCTTGGCGAATCCACCAATAGGCATAGGTGGAGAATTTGTAGCCCCGGGTCGGGTCAAACTTTTCCACCCCCCGCTCCAAGCCCAGGGTGCCCTCCTGGATCAAATCCAGCAGTTCCAGGTTGCGTTTCTGATACTTTTTGGCAATCGAGACCACCAAGCGCAAATTCGCTTCGATCATCCGTTGTTTTGCCCGTTGCCCCCGGCGCAGGGTGTCTTGCAGAGCCGTCACCGTCATCCCGGCTTTTTCCGCCCAGAGTTCCATATCCGGGGTTTGCCCGGTTTCGGCGGCAATTTTATCCCGCAGTTCCAGCAACTGCATCATCTGTTGCACCTGCTTGCCAAAGACAATTTCCTGCTCATGGGTCAACAGCGGCACCCGCCCAATCTCCTGCAGGTAGGTGCGAACCATATCCGGGGTCACCGCTCCCCGCCGCCCACCCGTCGGTTCCAAGTCACCGGGGGAAGTCAGGGGGCTGTCCAAATCAGTGAGGGCTTCGGTGTAGTCAGTCATGGGTTCAATCATAGTTGGGGCATTCAGGGGCGAGGTGGATGAAAACTTTTCCCAGGGGTCGCGGTTCAGTTGAGCCAATCAGCAATAGGTTCCCGTCGCAGAAACGAGCAAATAGACCAAGAACCAGGAATCCCAATAGGTCTCTAGGAACGGGAGCACCACAGGGGAATGGGGACGGTAGCAGTAAGTGTTTCTATTAACATGGTAAACCAAATGTATCCTTATGTAAACTGATACGTTGGGCGGGAGCGGTTGGATTGAGTCCCAGACGAAGTTTAACCCTTCTCATCCTTCAGTATCTCAGAAATGCATAGTCACCTGGGGGGTGGGTTCCCACACCTAGTCTTTTAAGAAACGTTCTCCCAGGGGCAAAAGTTCCCTAGAAGCCCAAATCCCGGCGGGCGGACTGGGCACGGGCAAGGATTTTGTCCCGATCCCGTTGGGTATCCAGGTACCCCAATTCCTGGTAAAAGGTCATGTCGTAGGGGCGAGTCTGCACCACCACCGGCATGGGCACCGCATGACCCAGCACCAGTGCCTGTTGTTTGGAATCTAATTTCGCCAGCACCGAACGCAGTCCCTGACCGCCGGAAACCCCGGTAAAAATCGCATCAATGTCCTTTTCATCATTTAATAACGCCGTGATCCGGGTGCCAATCTGGGACATCACCTCGTTGTCAATCCCAGAAGGGCGTTGATCCACCACCAACAACGTGACAAAATACTTCCGCATTTCCCGGGCGATGGTGCCAAAAATGGTCTGGTGTGCCACCCCTGGGTTCAAAAACCGGTGCGCCTCCTCAATGGTGATCACCAACTGCCGGGGACGGTCGCTGGGGTCTTTACTTTGCAGAAATTTCTCCGCTTTTTTCACATAGGAACTGTGAATCCGGCGGGTAATGATATTGGTCGCCAACATATAAGCCAACAGGTTAGACTGGGAGCCAAATTCCACCACCACATGGTGCCCGGCATCTAGGTCCCGCAGGATTTGGTTCACGTAATTGTTCGCCGAACCGGAACGGATATAGGTGAGATTTTCCAACCGTTGGAGTTTGCGTTGTAGTGCCATGATTGCCGCCGGACTGCCCCGTTTGGTCTGGCAAAATTCCTGAATGTCATCGTTCGACATTTGCAGTAACTGGGCAATCCATTGCTTATTAAATTCCGCCCGCAGAATGTTGGCATTTTCCAAACTGGCTTCGGAAAGATTTAACACCTCCCGCAGAAGTTCCAAATCCTCTACTTCAATTTGGTCTAAACTAATCCACAATTCCTGGGCATGGCGCACCCCCCGCCGTTGGGTCGAAGCCGGGTCAAGGGTGTAGATTTTAATCTGGTCAGGAAATAACTGCTGTAACCCCTTCACCATCGAGACATCTTTACCTTCTTTCATCGCCTCCCAGCCGTACTCCGAGTGCATATCAAAAATCAAGTTCACCGCCGCCTGTTTGTGAATAATGCCGCAGAGTAATAGGCGGGTCAAAAAGGATTTCCCCGTCCCCGATTTCCCAAAAATGCCATTGCTCCGCTCCACAAACCGGTCTAGATCAATACAGATGGGCACATCCATATCCAGGGGGCGACCGATGGCAAAATTGCGCCGGTGCGGGTCATCCTCCCACCCAAAAACCGAGCGAAAATCCTGCTCCGAAGCATCATAAACCTGGCTGAAATGGCTGGGTACGGTTTTCACCGGTAGAAGTTCCATTGGCTGATCCCCATCCCCGGTAATCAGGGTCAACATGGGGCTAAGATTCACCGTCGAATAGGTGCCCGTCCCCGCCAAAACCTGAGTGAGGAATTGATTGTGGGGTGCGGGGGGATCGGCGAGAATCCGGGGGCTGGCGGTGCCCAAGACCACATCCGTGAGCATACAAAAAAACCGTGCCCTGCGTCCTTGCACCACCAAAAATTTGCCCACCCGTAAATCCTCAACGGAAATATCAGGATGTAACCGCACTTCTAAACCTTGGGTGAGTGACCCTTGAATGACAGAACCGAGCGGAGGCATGGTGGTCATAAATTCTTTTCGTACCCAGAATAAATTGGTTCTATACTAATCCGAATTGCCCTCTTTTGGGGATAATTCAACCCAAAGTAACCCCAATTTACCAAAATTTTTTTGTTACCCCCAGGTAACTAAGCGGGGAAACGGCTTCTGCTATGGTAAGGATGCAGTGACCCAGGAGGGCAAAATGGCAGTCCTAGAGCGTGTACCGGATGTGGTGTTCAAGACCCGGG
The DNA here is from genome assembly GCF_022984075.1 of Synechococcus sp. C9. Lineage (NCBI taxonomy): Bacteria > Bacillati > Cyanobacteriota > Cyanophyceae > Synechococcales > Synechococcaceae > Synechococcus > Synechococcus sp. C9. Next base: position 1,620,768 of record NZ_JALAAD010000001.1, read on the forward strand.
TGCGGGATGAGTCGGTGGGTGGTCCCAACCCCTTTCGGTGGCAAGACCTGACCACCCAGGATATTTTTGGCGGCAAAAAGGTAGTTTTATTCGCCCTACCGGGAGCCTTTACCCCCACCTGTTCCAGCACCCATTTACCCCGCTATGAAGAACTTTACGATGAGTTTCGTGCCCTGGGGATTGATGCGGTGATTTGCCTGTCGGTGAATGATGCCTTTGTCATGTACCAATGGGGCAAACAACAGGGGGTGAAAAATGTATTTTTATTGCCCGATGGTTCCGGGGAATTTACCCGCAAGATGGGAATGTTAGTACGCAAGGATAATCTGGGGTTTGGGATGCGTTCCTGGCGTTATTCCATGTATGTGAATGATGGGGTGATTGAAAAAATGTTCATCGAACCCAACTTTAGCGATGATTGCCCGATTGACCCCTTTGAAGTCTCCGATGCGGATACCATGTTGAATTATCTCAAATCCCTAAAATCCTAAGGCAATGGGCTGGCAAGGGGGATTTTATTTATGAACTTAGCATGATGAAATTCCCCTAGCCCTGCTTGTAAAATCTTGCCTAATACCGCATTATCTTGGGGGATAAAATTCATGCTCAATACCCTCTACGAAACTGATTTTTACGCCTGGACGCAGGAACAAGCTACTCTGCTCAAACAGGGTAAATTTGAATGTTTGGATGTTGGTAATCTTATCGAGGAAATCGAGTCCTTGGGCAAACAACAGCGGCGGGAATTAAAAAATCGGCTGGGTATTTTAATCGGGCATTTACTCAAATGGCATTTCCAACCCAAAAACCGGAGCAAAAGTTGGCGGGTAACCATTCGGAATCAACGCCGGGAAATCATGGACATTCTGGCAGAAAATCCCAGCCTCCAATCCTATTTACCTGAAGTTATCCCTAAAGCTCATCAGATGGGTTTAGACTTGGTGGTTTTAGAAACACCCTTAGACTATGCCGACTTGCCCGCAACCCCCATCTACACCGTCACCCAACTGCTTGACCCCAATTTCCCCGAGGATTTACATCCCCACCCAACCTGCCCTTAAAATCCTATCCTATACTTGTATCGAACCATAATTGATTCCCCATGAAACTCACCAGCAAAAACCTCGACCAACGTTTGGATACCCTCTACGATGCCGTGATTGCGGGGGGGGGAGCCGGGGGGCTGTCGGCGGCAATTTATCTGGCTCGCTACGGGTTGAAATGCTTGGTGATTGAAAAGGGCAAAGGACGCTCGCTCTGGATGCAAGAATTGCGGAATTATGTGGGACTTGACCCCCACACGCCGGGGCGGGATTTGCTCAAACATGGGACGGATACGGCTTTGCATTGGGGAGCAGACCACCTGCGGGCATTTGTGGATGGGGTAAAAGACCAGGGAGACTATTTAGAAATCCAGGTAAAAGTGGGGAAAACCAATCCCATGTATGTGACCTTTAAGGCTAAATATCTGGTCGCCGCTACCGGAATTATTGACATTCTGCCCCAACTTGAAGATATGCAAAATGTCTATGATTATGCGGGCTATACTTTGCACGTCTGTATGATTTGTGATGGGTTTGATATGTGGGATCAAAAAGCGATTTTAATTGCCGGTAAAGAATCGCAAATTGAAGCCGCCTTTGTTCTGAATTGGTTTACCCCTTACATCACCGTATTAACCAATGGTAAATTCCCGGTTAGTGAAGCGATGAAAACCCGTTTGCGGGAACATGGTTATCCCCTGATTGAAACCCCGATTGCCCGCTTTTTGGGGGAAAATCATCAACTCCAAGGGGTAGAATTTACCGATGGGAGCCGGATTGCAGTGACCACCGGCTTGATTAATATGGGTTCGATTTATCACAACCATTACTTAAAATCTATTCCCGAACTCACCTGGGATGGGGAAAATTTGGTCACGGATGAATTTTGCCAGACCACTCACCCCCGGATTTTTGCGATTGGGGATTTGAAAAAAGGGGTCAATCAGGTGGCGGTGGCGGTAGCGGATGGCTGTTTGGCGGCGACCAAAATCTGGCGACTGATCCGCCGTACCCATCCCCCCCGGGTGTGGACAGAACGGGTGGTTGCCCCTGAACCCCTACCAGCAGGTTAAAAGCTGATATTTTATAATACAGCAGATGTAGTGTAAATGAACATACAAAAGCAACTTGAAGTATTGCAGGACTGGTTCCAACCTTGGGAGCGGGTGGTGGTCGCTTACTCCGGCGGGGTGGATAGCAGTTTGGTTGCTAAAATTGCCTACGATGTGCTGGGGGAAAACGCCCTCGCCGTAACTGCCGTATCCCCTTCCCTGCTGCCGGAGGATTTGGCGACAGCCCAGGAACAAGCCCAGTACATTGGCATTACCCATGAATTGCTTTTTACCAATGAATTAGCGAATCCCAACTATGCCGCCAATCCGGTCAACCGCTGTTATTTTTGCAAAAGTGAACTGCATGAGCGGCTCAAAGTTTTAATACAAAATTACGCTTCAGGGCAGATTGTAGATGGGGTGAATGCGGATGATGAACGGGATTATCGCCCGGGGATTCAGGCGGCGAGGGAACGGGGGGTGCGCTCGCCCTTGAGTGAATTAAATATCAGTAAATTGGCAGTACGGGAACTGTCTCGCCATCTGGGGCTACCCTGGTGGGACAAACCGGCGCAACCTTGCCTGAGTTCCCGATTTCCGGCGGGGGAGGCGATTGATGCGGCAAAACTCTACCGGGTGGGACGGGCGGAACAATACCTGCGGCAGTTGGGCTGGCGGGTGGTGCGGGTGCGCTCGCTGGGGGAAACCGCCCGGATTGAAATTCCCGCTGAGCAGATTGTCCCCTTTGTGCAGACGATGGATCTGCCCGCCCTGGTCAGCTATTTCCAGGAGTTGGGATTTCGCTGGGTAACTCTGGATTTGGAGGGGTTTCGCAGTGGCAAATTAAACCCACCTCACCCGGTGAATATAACTGATTGAAAACTCGTATTACGTTTTATTAATTCTGTAAAAAATTAAATAAAGTAATTGCCCGTAAGTCCGGTGAAGTGGGGATTTTTGTGGAAAATGTAGTCTAAGTCACCTGCAACCGTGTGGGGAATTTTTTAGTATGGGTTATAGGTTAAACAGTGGGGTTTATCTACTTGTATGCCCCATTGTAATCCGCATTTTTTACCCGCATGGGTGGTTTCGGAAGTAGTCATGGCTTGCTTCTCACCCCATGTTCTTCTATGTGAGGTTGTCCATGCCTGTGGATTCTTGGTTGAAGCTGTGGATGCCTGTGAAACGTTGGCTGAATGGGTTGGAAATTCATGACCCCCAAATGGCGCACCGTCTCTGCCGTTGGATTCCGGCTCAGTGTCCCTTCGAGCGGGAAATCTGGTTCCGGGGGCGGCGGATATTGCGGATTCCGGCACTGTGTCATTTGAATCCGGTGTACGGGGAACTGATGCAATTACGCTGGCGGGCGTTGTGTTTTTTGGCGGATCAGTGCGGGGAGGATGTGAGTTGTTATTGCCATTGATTATTGATTACTGATTCATAAGGACGGGCGATGGCAACAGGGGTGATTCCCCCGGGATTTACTTTTCCAAAAATATTTGTATAATGGGTGTCTCTATAGAACCTGTTTGCAATTATACTGGGAGAAAGAAATTACAGGTAGAGCAATGACATACACAACCAATTTAAGCGCATCACAATTTGAGATTTTAGACCAATATCTACCAAAGAGTAAGACAAAAAAGCATGTAGTTTCAAGGCATGCCATCGTGAATGCCATCATGTATCAGCTCAAAAATGGCTGTCAATGGCGAGACTTACCTCGAGATTTCCCCAAGTGGCAGACTGTGTACTCTCAGTTTCGGCGATGGCAAAATAATGGTACTTGGGAAAGGGTATTGGTAGCATTGGAGAAAATTGAAAGAGAGAGATTAAAAAAAAGAATATCCTAGCTTGCTCATAGGGGACTCTATGTGTGTGAAGAACACAGATACAGCAGGCATTGAAACGAAAGGATTTTGTCACTATAAATGCACTAACGGAATCAAACGGCATTTATTGGTGGATACTTTAGGGAATCCCTACTTTATCTTATGTAGTAAAGCAAGCCTGAGCGACAATCATGGATTATTAGAAATAATAAGAGAGCATAAACAATTCTTTTTAGAACTGCCTCAAGAGGTAACAATTTTACTAGATAACGGCTATCAAAAAAGATATTTAGAAGAAGAGATAGAAAAAATGGAACCACTTTTGCGGAATAAGATAATCATTGAGATATCAAAAAAAATTACACCGGAACAGAAAGCCAAATCGAAGAAAGAGAATCCACAGAAGCAAGGATTTGTGGTGATTGCGAAGCGATGGATAGTAGAAAGAACCAATGCGTGGATAAATCAATGCAGAGTATTATGGAAAAACTGTGAAGGCTTAATCAAGACAAGTCAAACAAAAATCAGAATTTGTGCCATACGCTTAATCCTACGTAGAATCGCTTAAAATGATTGCAAACAGGTTCTATAAATTCAAAGTTAGCGGTCGCAGGGGGGAACCCCCCGCCCTTGGTTCTGGGGAATTTCTGTTTGCCAATTCAGGAGGATTGCTATAAATATAGATTTATTTCCACTAACTGCATAGGAGTATTACAGATTGACTTAGCCTGACGGATTGTAAATATTTTGTCATTTCTCTAGGATTATTCCTAGAATCAAGGTTGTAGCATAGTTCTAGGTATAATTATCCAATCGCCATGTCCCTGATGCCCTTGTTTTGCTCCTGTTTTTGGTGATGTTCATGACAGAATATGATCAGACCCATGTGTTGCCCTCCGGGGCGGTGAACACCTCTCCCCAACCTATGCAACCAAAAGTGCCTTTTCCGCCGGAAGTGCGGGAACTAATTGCCAGTTTGAAATTTCATTTCCGCAAAAGTTTAACCGAGATGCCCTTAGAAGTAGCTTTGCTGGCGATGCGGGAGGCTTGGAAGGGATGTAATGGGGAACAGGATGCCCCTCCACCGCCACCCATGCGTCGTTAAATCATGGCATTAGCATTTACGGACATGACCGCTCTACCAACCCTCGCCGAGGTGGATATTTTGGTGGTCGGGGGGGGAACCGCAGGGGCTGTAGCGGGGATTGCGGCGGGGCGCACGGGGTATCGGACGCTGGTGGTGGAGCAGTTGGGGTATGTGGGGGGAACCCAGACCGGGGCGTTGGTGACACCGATGATGCCCAATCAGGTGGAGGGGGTGCCGCTCAACGGGGGGATTGATGCGGAAATTAACCGGCGCATGAATGATTTGTACGAATCAGGGGTCTGGTCGGACGGCAACCGGGGCTGGTTTAACCCGGAGTCCCTGAAGTGGGTGTTGGAGGAAATGCTGTTGGCGAGTGGGGCACAGCTTTTGTATTACAGTTTTTTTGAGGATGTGATTCTCGCTGAGGGGCAGGTGGTGGGGATTGTGGTTACCAATAAGGCGGGGCGGGTGGCAATTTTCGCTCAGCGTACCATTGATGCCACCGGGGATGGGGATGTGGCGGTTCGGGCGGGGGTGCCCTTTGCCAGTGGCGACCCGGAGACGGGGGTGAATCAGCCGTTTTCGGTGCGGTTTCACCTGGGGAATGTGGATTTACAGCGGTTGGCGGCGTTTTTGCGTTCCCTGGGGCGGTCGGAAATTCTCCCGGAGGCGGAGGGTTCCCAGGTGCCTTTGCTCCATACGGCGATGGTGTGGGGGCGGGGCTGGACTTTGGAGCCGTTGTTTCAGCAGGCGGTGGCAGAAGGGGTGCTCCTGCCGGAGGATGGGGAGTATTTCCAGGTGTTTACGATGGCGGGTCGTCCGGGGGAGTTGGCGTTTAATTGCCCTCGCATCAGTGGGCAGGTGGATGGGACGAATCCCTGGCATTTGACCCAGGCGCAAATTTTGGGGCGGCGGGCGATGCGGCGGTATTTGGCGTTTTGTCGGCGGTATTTGCCGGGGTGTGAAAACGCTTATCTGGTGCTGAGTGCGCCCTTGGTGGGGGTGCGGGAGTCCCGGCGGATGGTGGGGGAATACGTGTTGACGGAGGCGGATGTGTTGGGGGCACGGAAGTTTCCCGATGGCATTGCCCGCAACAATTACCCGATTGATATTCACCGTCCCACCAAGGATCAGCGTCCGGGGTTGACCCGTCTGCCGCCGGGGGAGTACCACGAAATTCCCTACCGCTGTCTGGTGCCCCTGGGGGTGGAGCAGTTGTTGGTGGCGGGGCGGTGTCTGTCGGCGACCTTTGCGGCCCAGGGGTCGGTGCGGGTGCAGTCCAACTGTCGGGCGATGGGGGAAGCGGCGGCGGTGGCGATGGGAATGTCCTTGGATGCTCAAATTCCACCCCGGCAGGTGGATGGGGTGCAGTTACGCCAGAAATTGATTGCCCAAGGAGCGTGTTTGTAAATGCCACGTTATTATCAAGTAATTATTCACGACCGGCAAAAAAATGCCATCTATCGGGCGCAGGTGCCTGGGGATCAGTATTTATTGACGAGTTTAGAAGCCCAGGGGATTGCCCTGCCCTTTGCCTGTCGCAATGGCTGTTGTACCACCTGTGGGGTGCGAGTGTTACAGGGGGAGGTGTACCAACCGGAGGCATTGGGGATTTCGTCAGCACTGCGGGCGCAGGGGTATGCCCTGACCTGTGTGGGCTATGCCCGGTCGGATTTGGAGTTAGTGACCCAGGACGAGGACGAATTATACGAGTTGCAGTTTGGGCAGTATTTTGGCAAAGGGCGGGTGCGGGTGGGGTTGCCTTTGGAAGAGGAATAGGCGTTGCATCATGGGCGCATGAATTGGGATGAGCAGAAGGTTTATCCTAACAAGTACTTAAAACGCCACTTATAGCCGATTTCAATGGAATAGGGGTGGCAGGGGCACCGTCCCCGTCCTTGGTTCTGGAGAATTCTTGTTTGTTAATCAAGTAGGATCGCTATAGTTGTTATTTGGTGATCCTGCATCACATGGGCACCGTTTCATTCAGCAATTCCAAATGCTCCTGGATGGCTTCCAAGATTAGCACTCGCACTTCATCTTCAGATTCAGCAACGGCTACGCATCCCGGCAATTCGGGAACGTATGCACCCCAACTGGTTTCCCCTTGCTCAATCACATAGTCGTACATGGTGTTAATCCTCTTAGAATGCGACACTTTTTAGGTATTTGCAATCGTCCTATCCCCTTCTAAGACAGGGTTTACAGGTAAAGGCGAATGTCGCAAACTTGTTTGAAATTACTATGATTTTCCCGCCACCATCACCAGTCCTGCTTTAGTCGGATGTCGGAAGTGCCTATGGCTCCCCTTCGTTCGCACCTGATACCAGCCATCTGCTTCTAAACGCGCGATCACCTCCCTAACTTTCATAGTCAGGCATTCGCACCTTGGATACCAAGTGCCCGTAGGTTTGACTCACCATGCGTAAATTGGCGTGATCCGCTACCGCCGCCGCCTGCGCTAAACTCCATTCCCCTGATCCAATTTTTAGCCAGTTTTTATACTCCCAACATACCCTAACACCACCCAAACTGATCCTAACTCAGACTATGTGTACTAATGGGATGACGGTGGAATGCGGTGTCTGGCGGGTGAAAGAGGCTTTTAATGCCTATCGGAGCGGCGGGATTTGAACCCACGACCCCCACTACCCCAAAGTGGTGCGCTACCAAGCTGCGCTACGCCCCGAAACTAGCTTCATCATCATAACCTAAATCTATCCCTTGCCGCCGTCTCCCCCTACCCCTTATACTGTTATTCATAGTCGTTATGAGTTTGAATTAGCATGGATACCCCAAGGGTGGAAAATGTGGTGATTATTGGTTCGGGACCGGCGGGTTACACGGCGGCGATCTATGCGGGACGGGCCAACCTCAAGCCGGTGGTCTTTACGGGGGTCGAGCGGGGCGGACCGGCGGGGGGGCAGTTGATGACCACGACGGAGGTGGAAAATTTCCCCGGTTTTCCCGAGGGGTTGACGGGGCCGGAACTGATGGAACGGATGCGGGCGCAGGCGGTGCGCTGGGGAGCGGAGTTGATCCCGGAGGATGTGCTGGCGGTGGATTTGCAACAGCGACCCTTTGTCCTGCGGTCGGCGGAGCGGGAGGTGCGTGCCCATGCGGTGATTATTGCCACGGGGGCGACGGCGAAACGGTTGCACTTGCCCTCGGAGGAGAAGTTTTGGAATTTGGGCATTTCCGCCTGTGCGATTTGCGATGGGGCTTCGCCGCTGTTTCGGGGGGTGGATGTGGCGGTGATTGGCGGGGGGGATACGGCCTGCGAGGAGGCGGTTTATCTCACCAAGTTTGCCCGCCATGTGCATTTGTTGGTGCGTTCGGAGCGACTGCGGGCGAGTAAAACCATGCAGGAACGGGTGTTGCGCCACCCCAAAATTACGGTGCATTGGCACACGGAGGCGGTGGATGTGTATGGGAATGGCACCTTGCAGGGGGTGCGGGTGAAAAATAACCAAACCCAACAAGAGCAGGATTTGCCGGTGGGGGGCTTGTTTTACGCCATCGGGCACACCCCCAATACGGATTTGTTCCAGGGGCAGTTGGCCTTGGATGCGGCGGGTTATATTGTCACCGAACCGGGTACGGTGGCGACGAGTGTGCCGGGGGTGTTTGCCTGTGGGGATGTGCAGGACCATGAGTACCGGCAGGCAATTACGGCGGCGGGCACGGGCTGTATGGCGGCATTGTTGGCGGAACGGTGGTTGACGGAGCAGGATTTAGCCCAGGAGTTTGCCAGTGCCCCAGCAACCGCAACGGCTACCCCAGCGGCACCAGCCCCATCGGTTGCCCCGGCATCCCCATTTGACCCGCACCAGCCGATCCAAACCGGCAGTTATGCCCTGCGGAAGCTGTACCACGAAACGGACAAACCCCTGTTGGTGATGTACAAGGCTCCCGGTTGTGGTCCCTGCCGTTCGTTGAAACCGATTCTGGAAAAGCTGGCTGGGGAATTGGCTGACCAGATGTACCTGGTGATCATTGATATTGAAGAGGACCCGGAAATTGCCCAAGCTGCTGGCGTGACTGGGACGCCCACGGTGCAACTGTTCCACCGCAAGGAACGGCTCCAGGAATGGCGGGGGGTCAAGCCCAAAAGCGAGTACCGGGAGGCAATTCAGCGGTGTCTGTCCGTCACATCGGGGTAAAATGGGGGCATTTCCTTGCGTGGGGGGCTTATGGCGGCAACGCTGGCGCAGATTGTCAGCTATCTGGATGGGATTGGTTGGGCATACGATGTGAGGACGGAGGAGGGTCGGGTCGTCACGGGTGTCCAGGCAACCCATTTGGAAAATTTACTCATCGTGATTGCCCTGGAGGAGGCGGGGGAATTTTTCAAAATTTATGCCCCCCAGGTGCTCAGTGGGTTAAAAAATCATCCCCATTTGGGGGCGGCTTTGCAGACCCTCCTGACGATTTCCTGGGAAACCAAAATGGTGCAGTGGGAATACGACCCCAGCGACGGGGAAGTGCGCGCCATGATTGAATTTCCTTTGGAGGATTCCTTGCTCACCCAACGGCAGTTCTTGCGCTGTTTGGATGCCCTGGTGAGGATTGTGGATGAAAAAGCCTTTCCCCGGTTGCAAAAAACCCTGCTCACCGGTCAAGACCCCGGGGATGAGGCGGACGATGAACGGTTCTTGCTGGAATTTGAACAGCATTTGCCGGGGGTCGCCGAACGGATTTACCGGGCGGTCAGCCGTCGCAAACAACGGATTCAGAGTTTTCCCCCTGGGGAAGATTAACCCGCTAACCAATCCAAAAGTAGGGGATTGACCAACTCCGGGGCTTCATCCTGGGGACAATGCCCCACCCCAGGCAGGGTGACAAAGGGGTGAATTTGGGGAAATTGCTCAGCCAAACGTTTGCCCAACGCCAACGGCTCCCAGGGGTCTGCTTCCCCCCAAACCAGCAGTACCGGGCAGGTGACCTGGGGCAATAAATCTTCCAGCAATGGTCCATCGCTGTAGCGCACAAACGCCAAAAATACCTGCGCCGCCCCTGGGTCTTGGGAGGGTTTGTACAGCATTTGGACTAAATCATCCGTAATGGCTTCCCGGCGGGCATAGGCTTGCTGGAGAATGCGGCGAATCACCTGGGGTTGCGCCAACCGCTGGAAAAACCAAACCCCAAACGGCTCCCAGCCCAGGAGATTTTGGAATACGGGTGCCCCCCACCGGCGATACCAGGGCAGTTGTGCCCGTTTGCGCCGATGCAGTAACCGCAAAGAGGGGTTGAGCAGTGCCACCCGCGTCACCCATGCCGGAGCCTGTACCGCCGTCTGCAGTGCCACGATCCCGCCGATGGAATTGCCCACCACCGCCGCCGGTTCCCCCACCACTTCCCGGATAAAATCCGCCACCAACGCCCCCCAAGTTTCAAAGGTGTAGGCAATTTCTGCCCCTGGCGCGGGTTTCGCCGACCCCCCAAACCCCAGCAAATCCAGGGCAAACCCCCGATGCCCTTGCCCCAACACCCCCAAATTCTGCCGCCAATGGTCGCTGGAAGCCCCAAACCCATGCACCAACACCACCGGCGACCCCTGTGCCCCCGCCCGCTGGTAACGAATCCGCTGCCCCCGCCAAAAATATTCCATGATAACTGATGTAAATAAACTGTCATATCTTTTATAAAGTTTACTAAAGAAATTTATGTTTATGTAAATGCGAGTAAAGTTCCTGTGGGATGGGTATCGCAGGCATTGATGTAAGTACAAATTAAGTAGGGCACTGGGAATGAATTTATCTCCTGTCGGGGGTAAATGCGCGCAAAAGTCCCTATTTGATGGGGTTTATCGCCCGCCCCGGGGTGAACCGAATTGCCCCAGGATTACGAAGTTTTCTTAATGCCCTCTTTAGATTGTGCCAAGATGAAGGGTAGGGGGATAACCCCAATTCATTACATTGCAGGTACAGACCATGATGAAGTCAGTGGTGAACCTGAATGAGCAGTTGATCATCAGCGAAGTGGAAGCGGTGTTGGATAGCTATCCCCACCATCCCTATCAACAGGCGTTTGCCATTCCGGCGTTGCGGCAGGAGTTGGTCGCCTATGTGCTCAACCATCTGCCCGGTGCGGGGATGTATGTGGCGCAGGATCGGGATTGGGATGGGCGGCAATCCTGTACGGCACGGCGCTTGGAGATTGAAAAATTGCTCCACCAGGGGATTCAAGAAATACTGCAACAGCGGGGGGATTGGATCAGCCACCACATTCCCAGTGTGGCGGAAGCGGGTCGGGAACCCTCCCATTGGTTTGGTTAATTTCGGGCTGGTTGGATGAGTTAGTGGAAGTGCTTTAATTTCGCTCATCCGGTTTAATTTCCTGCCCCACCCGATGCAGATGCAGAATATCGCTGATTTTGCGGACGTGGCTGAGGGCGGTCTCCAACTGGGCGACGTTGTGGACATCCACCCGGAGGGTAATCACCGCCGTTTGGTTGGCACGGGTGGTCATGTGGACATCGCTGACATTGATCCGCTGGTCGCTCAACCGGCTGAGAATGTCTTTGAGTACCCCCACCCGGTCAATTACCGTGACTTGGATCACCGCCGGATAGGTTTGGTACTGCTGGCTGGTCTCGACCCCGGACCAGTTCACAGGCAACAGCCGTTCCACCGGGATGGCTTTCAAATTGGCACAGTCCTGGCGATGGATGGAAATCCCCCGTCCCCCCAGGGTGACCACACCGATAATCGGTTCGCCGGGGATGGGATGGCAACACTGCGCCAGATGGTGCGCCAACCCGTGTAATCCCGCCACTTCATGGGTACTGGTGGATTTCCCCAGGGCGGGAATGCTCTCTGGCTCCGGGGTTTGGGTTTGTTGTTGCACAACCTCCTGCCAGCGACCCACCACCTGCTTCAGACTCACCTCCCCATAGCCCAAAGCCGCCAGCAGGTCTTCCACCTGGGGATAATTGCACCGTTGGGCGACGGTTGCCATCACCTCGGATTTCAGCAAATTATCCAAGCCACTGCGCCCCAATTCCGCCTCCAGTAGCGCTTTCCCCTGGGCAATGTGGTCTTCCCGGTTGAGTTTTTTGTACCATTGGCGGATGCGATTGCGTGCCGTATTGGTGACCACAAAATTCAACCAATCCAAACTGGGGCGGGCGTTTTCCCGGGTGAGAATGTCCACGATGTCCCCATTCCGCAGAGGCGTATGCAAAGGCACCAACCGCCCATTCACCCGTGCCCCCCAGCAGTGGTTGCCCACCTCCGTATGAATCCGATAGGCAAAATCCACCGGCGTTGCCCCCGCCGTCAAGTCCACCACATCCCCCTTGGGGGTAAAGACATACACTTCCTGGTCGAAAAAATTATCCCGAACATTGTCCACGTATTCCTGGGCATCCTTCAGGTCGTGTTGCCACTCCAACAACTGCCGCAACCAGGTAAACCGTTCATCCGCCGGTTTGATTTTGGCACCACTGCCCGCTTCCTTATACTTCCAATGGGCGGCAATCCCGTATTCCGCCACATAGTGCATCGCCAGGGTACGGATTTGCACCTCCAAGGGTTTCCCCTGGGGGCCGATCACCACCGTATGCAGAGACTGGTAATGGTTGGGCTTGGGCAGACCCACATAATCCTTAAACCGCCCCGGCACCGGCGTAAAACTGTTATGCACCACCGCCAACGCCCGGTAACATTCATCAATCGTATTCACAATAATCCGCACGGCAGCCACATCCATAATTTCGTGGAATTCCTTTTGTTGCCGTTGCATTTTTTGAAAAATACCGTACAGATGTTTGGGTCGCCCGGTAATTTCCTGAAACCCAATCCCCATTTCCCGCAAACGCCCCCCCAACTGCCCCACCACCTGTTCAATTTGCTGTTCCCGATTCGCCCGTTTTTCCGTCACATACTGTTGCATCTGCCGGTAGGATTCCGGTTCCAGGTACTTAAACGCCAAATCCTCCAATTCCCACTTAAACCGCCAGATCCCCAACCGATTCGCCAAGGGAGCAAAAATATCCAACGTCTCCCGGGCAATCCGCCACTGCGCCTCCGGGGATAGATATTCTAATGTCCGCATATTGTGCAGACGGTCGGCGAGTTTGACCACGATCACCCGAATATCCTGCGCCATTGCCAAAAACATCCGGCGAAAACTCTCCGCCTGCCGCTCCGTCTTGCTGGAAAAACTAAATTTAGAAAGTTTCGTCACCCCCTCCACCAGGCGGGTCACCTCCGCACCAAATTCCTGGGTCAGGGTCTCCGCCGTCACCTGGGTATCTTCCAAAATGTCATGCAAAAAACCGGCAGCCACCATCTGGGCATCCCCCCCCAAATCCCAGAGCAGACCCGCCACCGCCACCGGATGGACAATATAATCTTCGCCGGATTTACGCTTTTGCCCCCGATGCAGTCGTTCCGCAAAGGTAAACGCCTTAGTCATCAAAATACTGTCCGCAGTCGGATGCTGGTTTAATGCCTGTAACCACGGAGGACAATCAACGGGTTGGGAAATCGTTGCTACCGCATCCACTCAAGCTATCCACCCAGATGAACTTATGTAAATTTTATTTTAACCGATCCCGACGAATTTGTTCCCTTTGCCGTTGACCCTTGCGCTGTTCCCACCGCCAGAGCCAGGTCATCGCCCCCACCAGCCCCAGTTGCAACAGGAGGTTCACCCCAGTGCGAAGATTCCCATCCCCAGCCAGGAGGTCGGTGGCAAAAATGAACGCCCCCGCCAACCCGGACAGGGCAAACGCCAGATAGACAAACTGCCTGAGACCCCGGTAGGGCGCCTGCGCCTCTGCTTGTAACCGGAGGAACTGCTCCTCGTCTCGGTTCGCCATAGGTTTTGCCGGTAAATTTCGGTGAAGTTTGATATTCTTATATTTTAAGTGCCGGTGTAGCTCAGTGGTAGAGCACTCGATTCGTAATCGAGCGGCCGTGAGTTCAAATCTCATCACCGGCTTACCCCTAATATAGCCCAAATACCCATAAACACGGCACTACAGGCGCTGTATTAACACTGTAAACAGTTGGGGCGATTTAGCCTAAACTTGGCATAAAAAGTGGTATGGCCATCTCAGACAGTTTGTGTACTTATTGGCTACCTAAGTGAATAATTAATGGACACCTCTAAAAATAGGTCGCAGGGGCACCGCCCCCGTGCTTGGTTCTGGAAACTTTTTGTTTATAAATCAAGGGACTTTTAGCTCTCTGAGTTGGATGATGTAACCCGTATGAGAAAATACTTTAATGGGGGTGCTGAATAGTCGGACTCCTGCTCGCCTGAACGCTGGCAAAATAATTGTTTGCCATCATTATTAAATCTCAGAACAAATGTGCCTCCTGTCTTTACGTTGACAGTAAAAAGCCCTAGCCTTCACGACTAGAGCCGACATTCCACAGGGAGTAACTAACATGGCGTATCGTAACCTATTTTAGAGGAAAGTGCCAGACTCATTCGTAACATTTCGCACCCAGTGCCAAAAACTGGGCTTGCGCCTTGTGCAGGGCTTCCCACCACTCCCGCTCCGGGTCGCTGTCGCTGACAATCCCGGCTCCCACTTGCCCCCAGGCGACCCCCGTTCCCGCCGGAAACAGCAAGGTGCGAATCAGGATATTCCAATCCATCCGCCCGTGTTGGCTCCAATACCCGCAGGAACCATAAAATAAATTGCGGGGATCGGGTTCCAATGTATGTAAAATCTCCATACATCGTACTTTGGGACAGCCGGTGATCGTGCCTCCGGGGAAAACGGCTTTTAGCACATCGGTTACCGTACACTCTGGGCGCAGGGTGCCGGTAATGCGGCTGACCAGGTGCATGACATGGCTGTAAAATTCTAGGGTCAAGAGTTCGGGGACCTGCACGGAACCCCATTGGCAGACCCGCCCCAGATCATTCCGCTCTAAATCTACCAACATAATGTGTTCCGCCCGTTCCTTGGGATGGTGGCGCAATTCCTCGGCAAGCATTTGATCCGCTGTGGGGGTGCGACCTCGGGGGCGAGTCCCAGCAATCGGTCGGGTTTCAATGTAGTTATCTTGTACTAAAACCAGGCGTTCTGGAGAACAGCTAACCACATGACCCCAAGGGGTTTGCCAATAACAGGCGAAGGGGGAGGGATTCAACTGGGTTAAATTTTGATATACCCGCCAGGGGTGGATGGGGGTGGGCACCCCAAAGCGCAGGGAGAGATTGGCTTGGAAAATGTCCCCCGCTTGGATGTGTTTTTGCACCTGCTGTACCCGCTGTTGGTACGCCTGGGGAGAAAGTTGCCATTGGACAGGGGCAAGGGGGGTTGGGTCGGGGACAGGGTCAGGGCAGGGGGTGTTGAGTTGGTGTATTAATTTTTGCAGTATATCATTAGCACTAGCCCCCAGGGAGAGTCGGTGCTGTTGATGATCCAAAATGGCGCACCAGTCGGGTTGAAACCAAAAGGCGACGGGAAAGGGGAGGGGGTCAGGGGCAAGGGGGGGCAACCGTTCCCATGCCCAGACAGCTTCGTAAGCCAGCCAGCCCCACCAACCGCCGGTGAAGGGGAGGGGAGGATCGGGGTTCGCACCCGGTTGGGGCACCAGATTTTGGGTCATCCAGGGCAGGAGTTCCGCCAAAGAGGGTGTCACCCAGCGGCTTCCAGCGGCACAGAGGGAATAGCGTCCACCGCTCCCAGGGGGGCTTTCCAGCAGGGCGGCGAGGGGTTCTGCCCAGGCGAGGTGGCGAAAGAGGTCACTGCCTGTGCGTCCGTTGCGGGGGAAATGCGCCCAAACCCAGTCAGTCCCAGCCATAGACCAGGCGCAGACCGCACAAACCCGCCAAACCCAATAGGGCAAGGCTATCTGCCCACCGCCAGCGGGAGGGATACCAATTCAGGGGGGGGGGTTGGGTCGGGGCATACCCCCGGGCCACCATTGCCACTGCCACCTGCTCCGCCCGCAGAAACAGGTTTAGGAGCAACCGGTCGGCTACCAGCAACCACAGGCGCACCACCTGCCGCAGTTTGAGCTTTGACCAGCGAATCCCCCGCATTTGCACCGACCGCACCAGATTTTGCACTTCTTCCAGCACCAGGGGGATAAATCGTAAGGACAGGGTTAAACATAAACTGATTTCGCCCACCGGCAAGCCCCAGCGTTTGAGGGGCTGTAAACACCAGGTCATGGCGGCGGCAATCGCTTCACTGGGGGTTGTCAATAGATATAAATGGGTGGCATAGACCAGGGTAAAAAACAAACTGCCCAGCCGGAGCGCCAACTGCCAGGAGCGTTGGGTGATGGTGAACCAGTGCCATTGCCAGAGAATGTAATGGTAATTGGTGGGGGGGGTGGCACCCTCGGGGGGCAGGCGGGGTTGGCTGGTCACGGAGAGTCCATCGGGAGCTAGGGCAATAATCACCAGCAGGAGCAGGGAAAAAATGCCCAAGCCCAGCAGTTGTTTCCCCCAGACCCGCCGGGGCAGACCGGCAATCAGGGTCAAAACCAGCAAAACCACCACCAGCATCCCCCGCCAAAAATTATTCGCCAGGATGGGGGTCAACAGTAACGCCATCAGCCAGCCCAGTTTCACCCGGGCATCCAGGCGGTGTACCCAGGTTTGGGGGGATTCTAAATACAACCCCAGGGGCAGGGAGCGCATTAAATCCATTGGTTCCCTCGCTCAAGGGCGGGTGACAAGAATGGTCATCTGGCGTTCAAAACCTTGGAGGGTTTCGCTGAGGCTCCGCAATTCCTGGAGTTGCTGTTGGTTGTGAATGTCAAACGTGCGGAGTTGGTTTTGCAATTGTTGCAGTATGCCTGCGGTATTTTGGATTAATGTCATCAGGGCGGTGACTTGGGCGATACAGGTATCCTGCCCCATCTGGGCATATTGAATATTGCGGACTAAGGTGGCTTCCAGTTGATCCAACTGTGCCCCCGCCAACTGACCGACCCGGCGTTTTTGCCTGCGTACCTGCGCCAGTTGTTTTTCCAAATCCTCCACCGAAAGCACCCCATCGAAGCGGGTTTGGTACAGCCGTTGCACCCGCTGATCCACCGCTTGGGGGAGGGTTTGCACCTGGTTGCAGACTTCCTGCACCGCCACCAGCAAATCCAAATCCGGGGCATCCACCAGCAACCGGGATGCCTGTGCCTGTACCTTTTGCGCCGCCTGTACCAAAAATCCGACCTGTTGCCGCAGTTCCCGAATCTCCCTGGACAAAGCCCCATCATCCAGGGGTGACTGTTGGCGTTCCCGCCAGTGCAAAACCCAACTGCCCCCCAGGGCAATCACCACCGCCACCGCTAACATCAACCAACGGGGCAACCAGAATACCCGTACCCCCACCACCAGCACCAGGGCGGCAGTGAAGATCGCCGTAGGATAATGGAGGGGATTGATCAGCGGCACGGAATTGACAGAAGTGAGCATTACTTTCCAGATTAAACGGTTGAGGCACTAGACTGGTACAGAGGATTCATTTACTGGTTTATGTCCCCGCTCAAAAAAAACCTTGCCCCCCTGGTGCGGAACACGTTGCTGGGATTCACGGCGGCAACGGCGGTTTTGGTGGTGGGTAGTGCGGTATTTTACCAAAGTTTACGGGCACAGCAACGTTCCGAAATGTGGGTGCGTCATACGGGCGAGGTGCTGAACCAGTTGACCCAAATTGAGGCTAAACTTGCCACCCTGAGAGTCCAACACCGGAGTTATTTACTCCTGGGGGACGTGACCTATTGGCAACGCTATGACCTGGCGCGCACGGAATTGCGGTTGGCACTGGATGAACTGCGGCGGTTGGTGCAGGATAACCCCGAGCAATTGACCCGCTGGGGGCGTTTGGACACTTTGATAACGAATAAACTGCTGTATCTTGACCAGAATATTCGGATTTATCAACAACAGGGGCAAAAGGCTAGTGTCAAAGCCCTGGGTTCCCAGGTAAATCGGAGTTTGGAGGATAGCCTCCGCAATCAGTTGGATTTGATGAAACAGACGGAGCGGTTTCTCCTGCGGGAGCGGCTGGATAACGTCACCCGCTTTAGTCGGCAGGCGCAGGGAATTTTTATTTTGGGTTTGGGCAACAATATCTTAATTCTGCTGGCAACGGCGCTGGTGGTGGTGCGGCAAATTCAAGCCCGTCAGATCGCCCAGCAGACGGCAAGTCAGGAAACCAGTTTTACCGAAGCGATTTTCCAGACCACCCAAGCCTTGATCCTGGCACTGGATGGGGATGGGCGGATCGTGCGCTGGAATCAGTTTTGTGAAACCCTGAGTGGGTACACCCTGGCGGAGGTGAATCCGCAACCTTTTTGGGAAATGCTGGTGCCGGTGGAGGAGCAAGCCCACCTGCGGGAGTGCTTTGCGAGAATTTTGCAGGGAACGGCAATCGGGGTACAGGAACACCACTGGCTGACCCGCACCGGGGAACGACGGCTGATCCGCTGGGTGAATACCCTGCTCACGGACCACCAGCAGGAGACGGAATATGTGATTGCCACCGGCATTGATGTCACGGAGGAACAGGAAGCCCGAGCCGCCTTGAGTGCCAGCGAAGCCCGCTATCGGGATTTGTTTGAAAATGCCCACGACCTGATCCAAAGTGTGGATATGCAGGGGCGGTTTCTCTACGTCAATCGGGCTTGGAAACGGGCGTTGGGGTATCAGGATGAGGAGGTCAAAAGTTTAACCCTCTGGGACATTATTCACCCGGACTCCCTAGAGCAGTGTCGGCAAAAATTCCAAACCCTGATCGCCACTGGCAGTCTGCCCTTTGTGGAAGTCAAATTTCGCACCCGGGATGGGGATACCCTGCTGTTGGAGGGCAGTACCAGTTGTTCCTACGATGACCAGGGGCGACCGGTGGCGACCCGGGGCATTTTTCGGGATGTAACTGAGCGCAAACGCACGGAGGCGGAACTGGCACGGCAAAACCGGCGGGCGCAGATTTTTAGTGAAATTACCCTGAAAATTCGCCAAAGTCTGGACTTGGGGGTGATCTTGGAAACCACAGTGCAGGAGGTGCAAAAAATCATTCACGCCGACCGGACGTTTATTTACCAACTCACACCGGGGGGAACTGGGCAGGTGGTGGCGGAAGCCCGCTTAGCCCATGTCCCTAGCCTGGTCGGTCAGGAGGGGGCTTGGCATGAATTGATCCAAACGGAACTGGCTTGGTGTCAGCAGGGGCAACCGCTGGTGGTGGACGATGTGGGGGGGCTGACCCTCACCCCGGCACAGGATGCGCTTTTGCGGGATTTGGGGGTGCAATCGCAACTGCTCGTCCCCCTGATGTGGAAGGCGGAATTGTGGGGGATGTTGGTCTGCCACCAATGTGATACGGCACGGATTTGGAGCAGTTTTGAACAGGATTTACTCACCCAGATTGCCGACCAGGTGGGGGTGGCGTTGACCCAGGTGTATTTGATCCAGGAATTGGAACAGGCACGGCGGGCGGCGGAGGAGTCTTCCCGGATCAAGAGTGCGTTTTTAGCCAATATGAGCCACGAAATTCGTACCCCCATGAATGCGGTGTTGGGCATGACGGGGTTGTTGTTGGATACCCCTTTGAATGCGGAACAGCGGGATTTTGTGAATACCATTCGCACCAGCGGGGATACCCTGTTGAATTTGATTAATGAAATTTTGGATTTATCCAAGCTGGAAGCGGGGCAGGTGCAGTTGGAGGAGTTGGATTTTGAAATTCTCACGGTCGTGGAAGAGGTGGTGGAACTGCTGGCACCCCAGGCACACATCAAGGGGTTGGAAATTGCCGCCCTGGTCAACCCACAGACACCCAGTTGGGTACGGGGGGATGCCACCCGCCTGCGGCAAGTGTTGATCAATTTGGTCAGCAATGCGATTAAATTTACCGCCAAGGGAGAGGTGGTGATCCGGGTACAGCCGGGGGCGCAGGCACCTTGGGTGGAATTTGCGGTGAGCGATACGGGGATTGGCATTCCCCCGGAGGTACAAGCCCGGCTGTTCCGTCCCTTTACCCAGGCGGATGTCTCTACCACCCGCAAATTTGGGGGCACCGGGTTGGGGTTAGCGATTTGCAAACAACTGGTGAATCTGATGGGGGGAGAAATTCACCTGGAGAGTACCCCGGGTCAGGGTTCCCGGTTTTTCTTTAACCTGCCCTTGCCCGTCGTCCCGGCACCGACCCCTCCTGAGGCGACCCCGGTGCTACCGGCGCAACCCATTGCCGGGAAATCCCTGTTGGTGGTGGACGACCATCCCATCAACCGGAAGGTGGTGCGGTATCAGGCGTGCCGCTGGGGGTTGCGGGTGGAGGAGGCGGCTTCGGCGGCGGAGGCTTTGGCGAAAATGCGCCAGCAGGACTACGCGGTGGTGTTGGTGGACATGAATATGCCGGAAATGGACGGACTGACCCTAGGACAGCAGATTAAACAAGACCCCCAGTTGGCGCAGGTGCCCCTGATTATGCTCACGTCCAGCCATTTGCGGGAGGAAGCCAAACAAGCCCTGGAGATTGGATTTTCTGCCCATTTGGTTAAACCGGTGAAGGCATCCCGCCTGCTGGATACGATCATGAATGCCCTGGAGGGCACGATTGCGGAAACTGCCACCGAAGTACCCTCGGCACCCGTGCTGGCTAACCCCTCGCCCCTGCGGATTCTGCTGGCGGAGGACAACCCGGTGAACCAAAAAGTGGCACTGAAACAGCTCGCCAGCCTGGGGTTTTCAGCGGATGTGGCGGCGAATGGGCAAGAAGCCCTGGAAATGATCCTGCGTTTTGCCTACGATGTGGTATTGATGGACTGCCAAATGCCCGTGTTGGACGGCTTTAGTGCCACCCGCCGCCTGCACGAACTCTATCAGGAAGGGCGTTTGCGCCAGCGACCGATTGTGATTGCCCTCACCGCCAACGCCATGAAGGAAGACCGGGAGCGCTGTATTGCCGCCGGGATGGACGATTACCTGAGCAAACCGGTTCACAAGGAGGACCTGCGCCAGACCCTCACCCATTGGCAGGAACGGTTACGCACCCAGCCGGAGGTGGTCGGGCAGTCATGAGGGAAATTGGGCGCATTTTATCCCCCCACGGCCTGCGGGGCGAGGTGAAAGTATTGTGTTTAAGCGACTTTCCCGAACGGTTCACCCAGCCGGGTCAACGCTGGTATTCCCTGCCCCACCAACCGGATTATTACCCCCTCACCCTGGTGCGCTCCCGGCCGGTACCGGGGAAAAATCTCTACATTGTCCAGTTTCAAGAATTGCCAGACTGCGACCAAGCAGGGGCATTGCGGGGGGCAACCCTGTGGGTGGAAGCGGCAAACCGTCCCCCCTTAGCGCCGGATGAATTTTATGTGCCGGATTTGATCGGGCTGACCGCCTGGCAGGGGGGGGAACCCCTGGGGCAGATTACGGGAGTGATCCCGGCGGGGAATGATTTGCTGGAGATCACCACCCCCACGGGGCGGGTGCATTGGGTGCCCTTTGTGCGGGAACTGGTGCCCCAGGTGGATGTGGACCAGGGGCGGCTGGAATTGCGTTTGCCCCCAGGGTTACTGGAATTAAACCATCCCCAATCCAAAACCCCAGGATTTGCGTAGTTTTTATGTAATTGTTTCACCACTCACACCGGAGTCCTTCCCATGAAACGGCGGCACGCACTGGCTCTCTTCGGTTTAGGTTTAACCAGCACCCTGGCGTTGCCCCATCGGACGTTCGCCCAGGAGGTGATTGACCTCGACCCCCGCACCCTGGGGTTTGACCCGGTGGACAAGATGGAAAACCTCTGGAAAAACCAGTACGCCCCCCAGTTGCAGATGGACTTTACCGCCCCGATGCTCAACCAACAGCAGGTGGGGGAGGATTTGCAGGCGGTGGTGAACCTGAAAAACCAACGGACGGGACTCATTTATCTCGTACCCCGCCCGACGGATTTGGAACTTTTGCTGGTGCTACCGGGGGGTGGCTCGGTGGTGAAATTGGTCACCGAAGCCGTGCCTGGGGTGTTGCAACCCACGGTGGAGACTTTTTTGCGGGAAATCCGTGACCCCCGTAAAGTCGGCACCCAGAGCTACCTCGCCTCGGCGCAAAAACTGTACCAATGGATGATCGCCCCCCTGGAACCCACCCTCAAGGCGGAGCGGATCAATGCGGTCATTTTCTGCGCTGGACCGGGACTCCGCACCCTGCCCTTTGCCGCCCTGCACAGTGGCGAGCAGTTTTTAATTGAACAATACGCCGTTGGTCGGATGCCCGCCTACAGCCTCACCAACCAGGATCACACCCGCTTGGCTAATTTACGCATCCTGGCGATGGGTGCTTCCGAGTTTCGCAACCAAGCCCCCCTGCCCGCCGTGCCTGTGGAATTGGCGACCATTACCACCCAACTCTGGTCAGGAAATCAGTTCTTGAACGAAGCCTTCACCATCGAACAACTGCAAGACCAAAAATTGCAGAACCGTTACAACGTGGTGCATCTGGCGACCCATGCGGATTTTCGCCCCGGGGCGATCAACAATTCCTATATTCAGTTTTGGGACCGTCCCCTGCGCTTGAACCAACTGGCGCAAATGCCCTGGAATAATTTAGACCTGCTGGTGCTGAGTGCCTGCCGCACCGCCGTCGGGGACAAGGGGGCAGAGATGGGGTTTGCCGGGGTGGCCGCCAAAGCCGGGGTCAAGTCCGTCCTGGCCAGCCTCTGGTATGTGAGCGATCAAGGCACGTTAGCCCTGATGACTGAATTTTACCGGCAGATGCGGGATGCCCCCATCAAAATCACCGCCCTCCAACGGGCGCAGGTGGCGTTACTCCGCAATCAGGTCAGCTTCCGGGATGGGGAACTGGTACGGGCGGGACAACGGGGGGGCATCAGCTTACCGCCAGCGCTGAATTTTGCCGGGGAACGCACCCTCAGCCATCCCTACTACTGGGCGGCGTTTACTTTGGTGGGAAATCCCTGGTAAAACCCTGCTAAGATGGATCAAACCTAATTTTTTACCCCAGATATGACTTATCGCCATGTGTGTCTTTCCATCTTTGTAGATGGGAATAATATGTTTTATGCCCAGCAGAAGAATGGTTGGTTTTTTGACCCCAAACGGGTGCTGGATTACTTTACCCGGGAGCCGGAAGTGCAATTGATCAATGCCTTTTGGTACACGGGGATCAAGGACTACAGCGACCAACGGGGGTTTCGGGATGCCCTGATCAACTTGGGCTATACGGTGCGGGTGAAACTGCTCAAGGAGTTTTACGACGAACATTCCAACCGTTATTTTCAAAAAGCCAACTTGGATATTGAAATCGTGGTGGATATGTTCAACACCGTAGAGCAGTACAACCGGGTGGTGCTCTTCAGCGGCGATGGGGATTTTGACCGGGCGGTGGAATTGCTCCGCTCCAAAAATACCCACATTATCGTGGTGTCCACGGAGGGGATGATCGCCCGGGAGTTACGCAATGCCGCTGACCGGTATATTGACCTGAATGAATTGCGCCCCTACATCGAAAAGGTGGACGCCCACCCCCTGCGCCCGGAATTTCCCCTCACCCGTAGCTCGGTACTGACGGAATGATCCGGGTGGGGTTGCTCTTTGGCGGTCAGTCGGCGGAGCATGAAATCTCGGTGCAGTCGGCTCGCAATATCCTGGCGGCTTTGGCACCGGAGCGTTACGAAGTGGTACCGATTGGGATTACCCGGCAGGGGCAGTGGTGGTTGGCTGACCCGGAATGGCTAACCCAAGCCAGTCCCCAGAAATTGCCACCCTTTGAGCGGGGGATCACGCCGGTGGGGGTTTTGCCGGGGCAAGGGCTGGTGCAATTCCGCAAGCACCAGTGGGAACCCCTCCCCCTGGCGGTGGTGTTTCCCGTCCTGCATGGTCCCCGGGGGGAAGATGGCACGGTTCAGGGACTGCTCACCCTGGCGGGGTTGCCCTTTGTGGGGGCGGGGGTGCTGGGTTCGGCGCTGGGCATGGACAAGGAGGTGATGAAACGCCTGCTGACCCAGGCGGGTTTGGCGGTGGGGGCGTACCACTGTTACCGGCGGGGGCAAGCGGTGGACGTGGCGAGGGTGGTGGGGGAATTGGGCTTACCCCTATTTGTGAAACCCGCTAATATGGGGTCTTCTGTGGGGGTGACCCAGGTGTGTACCGCCGAGGAATTGCTCCCTGCCCTCGCCAAAGCCTGGCAATACGACCCCAAAGCCCTGGTGGAACAGGCGATTCCTGGGCGAGAGATTGAATGTGCGATTTTGGACGGCGACCCCCCCCAGGCGTCCGTGCCGGGTGAAATTATTCCCCAGCATGATTTTTATTCCTACGAGGCGAAATATCTGGATGCCCAGGGGGCGCTCTTAAAAATGCCTGCGGATTTGACCCCGGCGGAGGTGGCGCAGGTGCAAGCCCTGTCCATTCAGGTCTTTCAGGTGTTGGAATGTGCGGGGTTGGGGCGGGTGGACTGGTTTTTGACCCCGGATGGTCAGTGGATTGTGAATGAAATGAACACCATCCCCGGTTTCACCCAGATCAGTATGTACCCCAAACTGTGGGAACTGAGTGGCATCAGCTACGGGGATTTGGTCAACCGGCTGTTGTCCCTAGCCTTGGGAACTTAAATTCGTCCAATTCGCCGCTTCAAGGAAACCGCCCCTGCAACCAGGGCAGTGGGTCAATGGATTGCCCGTGGACATACAACCCCCAGTGCAAATGGGGTGCCGTGGAAATCCCGGTTGACCCCACCGCCCCAATCACTTGCCCTGCCCGCACCCGTTCCCCTTCCCGCACATCAATCCGACTCAGGTGCAAAAAAATGCTCGTCACCCCCTGTCCGTGGTCCAGCCCAATGGTATTCCCGTGCAGGCGAAAGCCCTGGGCAACCAACCCCACCAAAGCCACCTGCCCCGCCGCCGGAGCCACCACCGGGGAACCCAGCGTCCCCCCATAGTCAATGCCCCGATGGTAATAATCCTGGGCAGATTCGCCATTATAATACCGTCGCACCCCAAATCCGGTGGTCACAGCCCCTGGATGCGGTCGCAGAAATGCCCCTTGCCAATAGCGTTCCGGGGTGGTCAACGCCTTAAATTCCCGCACCCGGTTGAGTTCCAGTTCCGTGGGTTCAAGGCTACTGCTGGCTGGTCCCAACCAGAGCCGTTGGGTGGGGAAAAACCGATTTTTGATCCACACGGCTAAATTCCGAGTCTCCCCTTCGCCGGTAATTCTCAATACCTTTTTGCCGGGGGTATCCAAGGGAGTGGTGGGCAGGAGGGCTTGCCATAATCGGGGTTGCATGGGAAAGGCGGGATAAGTTTTGCCCGCAAATACCACCGTGGGGGCTACGTCAGGGCTATCGGGCTGTTCATACCGGATGCGAATTTCCAAGGTATCGCCCAATTGCGGGGTTTCGGGACGCACCTGTACAGCCAAGGCGAGTACCGGCGTAACCTGCCCCACCCAGAAACCAAAGAGTAATAGCAATTCCCGCATCCTGGTCATGATCAATCACAAGCGTCTGGTGCAATGGTAAGGCAATTTTGAACGGTGATCCTAAAACACGTCTGTACTTGATTTTTCTGAACATTGGTTCGCCCAGTTGCCACGCCAGCCGTGCTAAAAGATGGGATTACCATCAGGGTATCCCGCAGGTGAACCAGAAACGAACCATTACTTATCATTTACTGATGATTACTTATTGGAAGGATCAGCGAGTTTTTGCCGCAATTCCCGCCGGGCTTTCTCAAGGGCTTGCGGCAGTCCCTGCGGGTCTTTGCCCCCGGCTTGGGCGAAATTGGGTCGGCCACCACCCCCACCGCCACAGCGTTTTGCCAAATCCCCCACCAATCGCCCGGCTTGTAGCCCCAACTGCACCACTTCCGGGCTAAAAGCGGCGACCAAGGTCACTTTATCTGTAGCAGGAACTGAACCCAACACCACCGCCCCTTTGCCCAATTTTTGCAGTAATTCCTGGGCGGCATTTTTCAGGGCTTCTCCTTCCACCTGCCCCAACTGACCGACGAGTAATTGATAGCCATTAATCGTTTCCGTTTGGTTGAGCAATTGCAGGGCTTGATAACGGGCTAATTGGGTGTTTAGTTGGTCAATGTGTTTGGTTTTGGCTTTCAATTCCTGTTGCAATTCTCGCACCCTTTGGGTGATTTCTTCCGGCTTAATTTTGAATAAATCGGTTAACTCTTTCACCACCGTATCCCGCTGGTTTAGATAATCCAAAACTCCTAAACCCGCTACCGCTTCAATCCGACGAATACCACTGGCAATGCCCATTTCCGCCACAATCTTAAATAAGCCAATTGCCGCCGTGTTGGTGACATGGGTGCCGCCGCACAATTCCATCGAAACCCCAGGAATATCAATCACCCGCACCGGGTCGCTGTACTTTTCCCCAAACATGGCAATCGCCCCCCGTGCCTTCGCCTCCGCCAAGGGTAGGGTCAACACCTGCGCCGGATGGGCTTCCGCAATCCAAACGTTGATTTGCCATTCCAACTGTTGCAATTCCGCCGGGGTGAGGGGACGGGAACAATTGAAATCAAACCGCAGGCGTTCCGCCGTCACCAGAGAACCCGCCTGGGCAATGTGGGGGTCAATCAGCTTTTGTAATGCGGCTTGCAGTAAATGGGTAGCCGTGTGATGGGCTTGGGTGCGATACCGCCGCCACCGATCCACCTGCGCCTGTACCGACATTCCGACGGCTAATTCCCCCTGTTCCACCCGCCCGTAATGCACCCACAGGTCGGCTTTTTTTTGCACATCCGTCACCCGGAATTGCAACGTGCCATCGGGACTGGTTAGGATGCCCGTATCCCCCACCTGACCGCCGGATTCGGCATAGAACGGGGTTTCCTGTAAAATCACCAACACATCCCCAGCCGTGGCATCACACCGACTGACCCGCTCCCCGGCTTGTAAAATCCCTTGTACTGTGGTTGTACCGGTAATATTTAAGTACCCTGTAAATACGGTTTTCCCCAATTCCTCGGCTAATTCCACCCATTGATTCGCCGCTAGGACATCTACCGTTTCCTGTCCTTCCCGGGAGAGTTCCCGGTGTTTGGTCATTTCCTGTTCGTAGCCCGCCATATCCACAGTGAGTCCCTGTTCGGCGGCAATTTCGGCGGTCAATTCCACTGGGAAGCCGTAGGTGGTGGCTAAATCGAATGCCACTTTGCCACTGATCCCCGCCGATTTTTGCGCCATGACATCAAAAAGTAATTGTTCCCCCACCTCCAGGGTTTTCAAAAATTGCTGTTCCTCCCGGTGCAATTCATTTTGAATGGTTACTGCCCGTGCCGCCACATGGGGATAGGCAGAGCCAGTTAAATTAATAGCAGT
Organism: Synechococcus sp. C9; assembly: GCF_022984075.1. Lineage (NCBI taxonomy): Bacteria > Bacillati > Cyanobacteriota > Cyanophyceae > Synechococcales > Synechococcaceae > Synechococcus > Synechococcus sp. C9. Next base: position 1,648,068 of record NZ_JALAAD010000001.1, read on the forward strand.
TTGCGCCAATTCGGCGGTAAACGGACGACGCAATCCCAACAAACGCCCATGCCGTACCAACCTGCGGATCAACCGCCGTAAAATGTAACCCCGGCGGACATTACTGGGAATCACCCCATCGGCAATCAAATGCACCACCGCCCGGATGTGATCCCCGATAATTTTTAAGGATAATTGTTGTTCTAAAGAGGCTTTGGGATAATTCACATTCACCCATTCCGCCATCTGTTGCATCAGGGGAAAAATCAAATCCGTTTCGTAATTGCTGGGGACATTTTGCAGGATACGGGCTAACCGTTCCAACCCCATGCCCGTATCAATGTTTTTGTGCGCCAGGGGGGTCATGTTCCCAGTAGCATCCCGGTTCAATTCCATGAAAACGAGGTTGTAAATTTCCACAAACCGTTCGTCATCCGTGAGGTCAACCGCACCGGGTTGGGGGGCAAAATCGTAGTAAATTTCCGAGCAGGGACCACAGGGGCCCGTCGGACCCGCCGCCCAAAAATTATCCTCCGCACCCATTTTTTGAATCCGTTCCGGGGGTAGTCCCACCACCTCCTGCCAGAGGGTCACGGTTTCCGTATCCTGTTCAAACACACTCACCGCCAGATGTTCCGGGGGTAGCCCAAACCCCTGGGTGACCAGTTCCCACGCCCAGGCGATGGCTTCGGCTTTGAAATAATCGCCAAAGCTGAAATTCCCCAACATTTCAAAAAAGGTGTGGTGGCGGCGGGTGCGTCCCACATTGTCAATATCATTGGTGCGTAAACAGCGTTGCGCCGTAGTGACCCGAGGGGCTGGGGCGGTCTGCTGTCCCAAAAACACCGGCTTGAAGGGCAACATCCCGGCAATGGTCAACAGCACGGTGGGGTCGCTGGGAATCAAGGACGCACTGGGCAGAACCTGATGCTGGCGCTGGGCATAAAAATTGAGGAATTGTTGCCGGATGGCATCACCGCTGAGGGGCATAGGGACTGGGGGAACGCTGAGATATGTCAATTCTACGGATTTTCCCCGGTCGCAGGGGCAATGCTTCTGGTGCTCAACAATTTTCTAGGGAGATCACCTGTTCCTGGTGTCCATGCCTTGGGATTGTCAAGAAAAATAGTGATTCCTCGGAAATTTTGCAATTCTGACAGGGGTGATATGGAGCAAGCCTCGCTGAGTTGGGCACCGGCTCCGTCCTTGGTTCTGCGGAATTGCCGTTCGTTGCCTGGCTTCAACCCACAAGCGAATAAATCGGATGACCATATAGTAATCACATTTGAATTGTGAGTGAAATTCTATTACCTAGAACATCAAAAGTCTTAGGATACTGATCCATCCTGGTTTTTAGAAATTTGATTATTCCCACAGATGCTGAAAAATTCCACAGTGGTAATCGGGGTATCCGGGAAGTGTCCTTAGGTTTACTTAATGTTTTCCCGCCAAAGTACGTTACAATGTTTAACAAATCACTTCTAGGTATTTATTCCTAATGGACACACAGATTCCTTGGCTGACGGTGGCGGTGCTGGTTCCGATGGGGGCGGCACTAGGAATGCCTTTTTTGCCCGCCAAATCGGGGCGCACGGTACGCTGGTATGCGCTGGGGGTGGGTTTGTTGGATTTTGCTTGGTTGGTGACGGGGTTGTGGCAGGGCTATGACCCGGCGCTCCAGGGGTATCAGTTGGTGGAGCAGTGGGCGTGGTTGCCCCAGTTGGGTGGGCATTGGGCGATGGCGGTGGATGGGTTGTCCCTGCCGTTGCTGGTGCTGGGGGCGTTGGTGACCACGTTGGCGATGGCGGCGGCGTGGCGGGTGGAACACCGTCCCCGTTTGTTTTATGCCCTGATGTTGGTGCTGTACGGGGCGCAGTTGGGGGTGTTTGCGGCTAAGGATGTGCTGTTGTTTTTCCTGATGTGGGAGTTGGAGTTGGTGCCGGTGTATCTGTTGATTGCCATTTGGGGTGGGCAACAACGGCAGTATGCGGCGACCAAATTTATCCTTTACACGGCGCTGGGTTCGGTGCTGATTTTGGTGGGGGGGTTGGCGTTGGCGGTGGCGGGGAGTCCCTTCACCTGGGATATGGCGGTTTTGCGGGAGCGGTCTTTGCCCCTGGGGTTGGAGATTTTTGCCTATCTGGCGTTTTTGGTGGCTTTTGGGGTGAAATTGCCGATTTTCCCGTTCCATACCTGGTTGCCCTTTGCCCACAGTGAGGCTTCAGCGCCGGTTTCGATGGTGTTGGCGGGGGTGCTGTTGAAGTTGGGGGGCTATGGGTTACTGCGGGTGAATGGGCAGATGTTGTCCCAGGCGCACCAGTTTTTGGCGCCGATGTTGGTGGTGTTGGGGGTGGTGAATATCCTCTACGGGGCGTTGACCGCCTACAGCCAGACCCATCTGAAAAAACGGTTAGCCTATTCCTCGATTTCCCACATGGGGTTTGTGTTGGTGGGGTTGGGAAGCTTGCATGATTGGGGGTTGCAGGGGGCGATGTTGCAAATGGTGTCCCACGGGCTGATTGCCGCCGTGTTGTTTTTCCTGGCGGGGGTGGCCTACGAACGGACGCATACCCTGGACATGGGGCAGTTGGGGGGGTTGGCGCCATCCGCACCCCGGATTTTTGCCCTGTTTACGGCGGCGAGTTTTGCATCCTTGGCCTTGCCGGGGATGAGTGGCTTTATCAGCGAACTGTCGGTGTTTTTGGGGCTGGTGGATGCTCCCTACAATGCCCTGTTCAAAGGGGTGGTGGTCAGCTTGGGGGCGGTGGGGTTGATTCTCACGCCGATTTATCTGCTGGATGCCCTGCGGCGGGTGTTTTACGGGGCACCGGGGGCGGCGGTTTGGACGGGCACCGATGCCAATCCCCGGGAGTTGTTCATCGCCCTGAGTTTGCTGGTGCCGGTGCTGTGGGTGGGCATTTATCCCCGCAGTCTCAGCGATTGGTCGAATCCCGCCACAACCCTGATGGCGGCTCAATGGCAAACCCCGGCTGTCATGGTGGCACAACCCCTCGCCGTGCCGCCGGTGCTATTCTCGACGATGCACCAGGAGGGCGTTGGCCTGGTCGGTGGGCAGTAGGGTGAGTTCCTGAATGTTGACATGGGGGGGACGGGTCAGGCAAAAGGCCACCGTCTCCGCCACATCCCGCCCGGTTAAGGGAGTCAACCCCCGATAGACCTGTTGTGCCCGCTCGGTGTCCCCCCGAAACCGTACCGGCGAAAATTCCGTATCCACCAGACCGGGGTTAATGGTCGTCACCCGCACCGGTGTCCCCAACAAATCCTGTTTCAGGGCATCCCCCAAAATCCGCACGGCGGCCTTGGTCGCACAGTACACATTCCCCCCCGGATAGGCGGCCAATCCGGCAATGGAAGCAATGTTCACCACATGACCCCGCCCCCGGTGGATCATGCCCGGTAGCACCAGGCGGGTCACATAAAGTAAGCCCTTGAGGTTGGTATCAATCATTTCCTCCCAGTCGTTTATATCCCCGTCCTGGAGCTTGTCTAATCCCCGGCTGAGTCCTGCATTATTAATGACAATATCAATATTTTGCCAGTCGGGCGGTAAATGCTCAAACCAGGTTTGCACCCCCAGGCGATCCCGCACATCCAAGGCTTGGGCGAAACAGGAAGCTTTATACTGCGTTTGTAATTCCTCTGCCAATGCCATCAACCGCTCATACCGCCGTGCCACCAGCAGTAACCGCACCCCCAGAGGAGCCAACACCCGGGCGCATTCCAACCCGATGCCGCTACTGGCGCCCGTGACCAATACCGTTTGTCCTGCCAGCATCCCCCTAGCTCTGCCCCTCCGAGGAACCCCCCTCAAAGCGCATCACCGGCGCAGGCTGTTCCGTGGGCGTGGGGGCAGGCGTTTCTGCCGGGGTTTCTCCTTCATCATCGGAGAAAAATTGCCGCTCCAGGTTTTTAATCACCACGTACAGCACCGGCACCAGGAATAAACTCAGCACCGTAGAAATCAGATAACCCCCAAACAAGGCCGTTCCCAAGGACCAACGGCTCATCGCCCCCGCCCCCTTCGCCACCAACAGCGGCGCAAACCCCACCAACCCGGAAAACACGGTCATCAAAATCGGGCGCAGTCGCTCCTGACAGGCATGAATGGCCGCCTGGGTGAAATTCATCCCCGTCTCCTTGTGGGACTGGTTGGCAAATTCCACGATCAAAATCGCATTTTTACTCGCCAACGCAATCAGCATCACCAGGGCAATTTGGGTGTACATATTGTTATTCACCGCCGGCCAGCCGCTCCAGGATTGCAGGAGATTCGCCCGCAGTTGGATCGCCCCCAACGCCCCCAGGATCGACAGGGGCACCGTCAGCATAATAATCAACGGGTCAATATAGCTTTCGTACTGCGCCGCCAACACCAAAAACACAATCACAAACGACAACCCAAACACAATGGGAGCCGCCCCCGCCGCCGCCCGTTCCTGAAACGCCATCCCCGTCCAGGCAATCGCAAACCCCGGTGCCAACTCCTCCTTGGCCACCTCCTCAATCGCCCGCATGGCATCCCCCGTACTATACCCAGGAGCAGGGCTGGCAAGAATGTCAATAGCTGTATAAATATTGTAATGCTGTACAATCGGCGGATAGGTAATCTTTTCCAACCGTACCACCTGGCTCAACTGCACCGAACGGCCATCCCGGGAACGCACATACAACTGGTCAATCGCCTGGGGGTCGGAGCGGTATTGGGCATCCGCCTGGGCATAGACCCGGTACAAAAAGCCGCCCAACACATACTGATTCACATAGGTCGCCCCCAGGTAGGTCTGCATGGTATTGAACACCGTATTGATGTCCACATTTTGAGCATTGGCTAAATTCCGGTCAATACTCACCTGCAGTAGAGGCGCACTGGGGGTGAAATTGGGAAAAATACTGGCAATTTCCGGGCGTTGCTTCGCCGCTTCCAAAAATTTCAGCCCATTGCCAATCAGGGCATCCATCCCCCGGTACGCCCGATCCTGGAGATAAAACTCCATCCCCCCCGTACTGCCCAACCCATCAATCGCCGGGGCATTCACCGCCGACACCCGCATCCCGGTGATTTCCGTCGCCATCAGCCGATTCGCCCAGCGCAGGAGACCAAACACGGATTTTTGAATCCCTTTGCGTTCCTCCCAGGGTTTGAGCTTCACAAAAAATAGCGCCTTATTGCTGGCATTCCCCGTAAAACTAAAACCGCTGATGCCCATCACACTCGCCACTTCCTCCTTCTGGAGCATCAGTTCCTCCACCCGCTTGACCTGCTCGGTGGTGTACTGCAAGGAAACGGTCGCAGGCGCTTCCCCCAGCATAAAGAAATAGCCCTGATCCTCCTCCGGGATAAACCCCTGGGGCGTGACCTGGTAAATCCAACCCGAGGCGATCAACCCCACCACAAAGACCGGGATCACGAACCAACGCCAGCGGATCACCTGGCTCACCAACCCCGTATAACCCTGTTTGACCCATTCAAAGCCCTGGTTAAATGCCTCAAAAAGACTCGCCAAGGGCCCGTGCATTCCCTGGTTGGGACGCATCAAAATCGCCGCCATCGTCGGGGAAAAACTCATAGCATTAAACGTCGAAATAATAATGGCAAATACAATAATCAGGGCAAATTGTTTATACACAATCCCGGTCGTGCCAGGGAAAAAGGTCACCGGGATAAACACCGCCACCAATACCAAGGATGTGGCAATAATCGCCCCCAACAATTCCCCCATCGAGTCCAGCGCCGCCTGCACCGGGCGCAACCCTTGCCCAATTTTGTGCGCCACCGCCTCCACCACCAAAATCCCGTCATCCACCACCAACCCGGTGGCCAAAATCACCCCAAACAAGGTGAGTTGGTTCATGCTAAATCCAAAAGCCAGGGCAAAGGCCATCGCCCCAATCAGGGAGACGGGAATGGCAATGGAGGGAATAATCGTGGTGCGCCAATCCTGCAAAAAGAGCAAAATCACCAAAAAGACCAGCAGAATCGCCTCAAACAGGGTCTTGAAGGCTTCCTGCAAGGCGGCGGCCACAAAGTCCGTATTATCCAACGCCACGGTGGCCTTGAGTCCCGGCGGAAAATCCCGTGCCAGTTCGTCCATCTTGGCCCGCACCAACTGACCCGTATTCCAGGCGTTGGAACCCGGCAACTGATACACCAACAAGGCCACCGCCGGGGATTGGTTGAAAATCGCCGTCACGCTGTAGTTCTGGGCACCCACCTCCGCCCGCCCCACATCCTTGATCCGGATCAACGCCCCATCGCTCCCCGTTTTCACCACAATCGCTTCCGCTTCCTGGGGTGTGGTAAATCGCCCCACCGCCCGCAAATTCAACTGGTACTGTTGCCCAAGGGGAGCCGGTTCTTGGCCAATCACCCCCGCCCCCACCTGAATATTCTGATTGTTAATCGCATTGATCACCTCCTGGGCGGTTACCCCCCGGGCGGCCAGGGCATCGGGATTCAGCCAAATCCGCATGGCGTACTGCCGTTGTCCCGCAATGGTGACTGCCCCCACCCCATTCAGGCGTTTGATTTCATCCGTAATATAACGGTCAACGTAATTGCTTAAAAATGTGTTGTCGTAGATAAATTCCCCTTGCTCGTTTTTCTCGGAATAAATCCCGTAGGCAATCGTGATACTGGGGGATTGTTTGGTGGTGGTCACCCCGGTACGGTTCACGGATTCCGGTAACTGGGGTTGGGCGGTTGACACATTGTTTTGCACCAAAACCTGGGCGATATTGGCATCAATTTCCACCGGAAAAGAAACATTAATCGTAGCATTGCCCGTACTATCCGTATAGGAAGACATATACAACATATCTTCCGTGCCATTGATTTGCCGTTCCAAAACCGTGGTCACATTATCGGTGGTGGTTTGGGCATCCGCCCCTTGGAAATTCGCCGTTACCTGCACCTGTTTGGGAGCCAAATCCGGCAATTTTGCCAGAGGTAACAGGGGAATGGCGATCCCCCCCAGCAAGATAATCAACAACGAGCAAACCGTGGTCAGTACCGGGCGTTTGATGAAACCAGCGGCAAGATTGAACATGAATCAACTCAGGGGGTAGGGTTGGTCGCAGTCTGGGCGGTGGGACGGATCGGGGCACCATCCACCAACCCCAACAAGCCGGAGACAATCACCTGTTCATTCGGCTGTAAACCGGAGCGGACTTGGTACTGTTGCCCCTGGATGGCTCCCAACTGCACCGGTTTTTTGCGGGCCACGGGGCGGCCCTCTTGCTCCCCTACGGTGAAGACAAAGGCTTGGGCCCCCACGGGGGTGACGGCGACCACAGGCACCAATAAACCCGGTTGCCGGTTCCAGACCAGCCGAGCCTGCACATATTGTCCATCCCGCAGTTGTCCCTGGGGATTGCGAAATTGCGCCTTGGTGAGAATGGTTTGTGCGCCCGTATCCACCTCTGGAGAAATGAAATACAATCGCCCTTGGGACAGGCGTTCACCGGTATTGGGGTCTTCTAAAATCACCGGCAAGTCCCGGCGCAGTTGGTTCAAGCGGCTGGTGGGCACGGCAATCCGCAAATCTAGCACATCATTTCTCACAATTTGGGTGATCTGTTGCCCGGTCTGGACAAAATCCCCTACCCGCAGGGGAATATCCGCCACCATGCCATCAATGGGAGACAAAACCGCCTTAAAATCAAAACTCACCCGGGCCGTACCCGCATTGGCCTGGGCTTGGCGCAAATTGGCATTGGCCTGTTCCAGGGCGGCTTCGGCGGCTTTCACCTGATCCGCTGTGGCTTTCAAATTCGCCTGCGCCACTTCCAAATTTTTGGTGGCCGTGTCCTTGGTTTGTTGGGCAATGACCCCTTCCGCCAACAATTCCACCGCCCGTTTGTACTCTAATTTTTGTAACTCTAGGGTGGCTTGAGCGGCATTCTGTTGGGAACGAGCCGCCCGCAAATTCGCCTGCGCTTGGCGCACCCCATCCTGAGCCGCCTGTACCCCAGCCAAGGCCCCCGCCAATTCTGTGGCGGTCTGATCCGGCTCCAAACGGGCAATGACCGTCCCGGCGCGCACCTGTGCCCCATTGGTCACGGGAATTTGGGTAATCCGGCCGTTGATTTGGGGACGTAGGGAGACCCGCGCCAGGGCTTCCAAATTGCCGACAAATTGGGAACTATCCTCCAATAGACCGCTTACCACTTCCTGGGTCTTGACGGGGATTTCCCTGGGACCAGCGGCTTTTTTGGTGCTACAGGCGGCGGTGACGAAGACCAATAGGCTCAAAACCCCGCCCCATGCTCCCCGTTTCCAGGTTTTCATAATCCCCACATGACCGACAACATACCTCAGTTACTATAACAAAGGGGTTCCTTGGTTTCCCGGTTTGCCGTAGTTTTCTTAATCAAATGTTTTGCATCCTATGATCTATCGCCATCTCAGAGGTTCCATGTGAGCCATCAGGTTACCCAGAACCAGAATGGGGCGGTGCCCTGCGACCCTTGCTCTTTTCGGTATGAAATTTTGCTCACAATTCAGGTGTAATTGCTATGTGTGAGTCATCAGGTTACTCAGAACCAGAACGGGGCGGTGCCCTGCAACCCTTGCTTTTTTCAATATGAAATTTCACTGACAATTCAGGTGCAACTGCCATAACAAACTGTTCCTATTCCCAGAATTGCCTACCCTCCGCCGCTTCAGCCCAGCAAAATCCTGAAAATCATCCCCAATTTGGTTCCCAAAGGTCAGGTCAACCAGCCGAGAAGTGGCATAATCAACCTGAAGACCAGTTGGGGTCAATCCAGTGGCGAAACCCGTGGTATTGGTGGGGGATATTGGCGGGACAAATACCCGTTTTGAACTGTTGCGTCTGGCTGACCCCCCCCAAGTTCTGCTGGTGCAAAATTACCAAAACGATGACTACCCGGATTTGGGTGCCATTGGTCGGGAGTTTTTGGGTCAAAGCCCTGTTTCGCCGGATTTGGCCTGTTTGGCTGTGGCTGGCCCTGTGGAAGATAATTCTATGAATTTAACCAACCGGGGTTGGCGGGTGAGCGGATCGGAGTTGGCAACACAGATGGGGATTCCCCACGTCCATCTGATCAACGATCTGGAGGCGGTGGGCTACGGGATTCGCTTTCTCCATCCCCAGGACTGGGTGGTACTCCAGGAAGGAACGGTTGTCCCCCAGGCGCCGATTGGGGTGGTGGCGGCGGGCACCGGGTTGGGGGAATGTTTTCTCACCTGGGATGGACAGAAATACCGGGTGTGGCCTTCCGAGGGGGGGCATACGGATTTTGCGCCCCGCAATGACCGGGAGTTGGGGTTATGGAAGTATTTACAATCCCAGTTTGGTCGGGTGTCGGCGGAGCGGGTCGTCTCGGGGCCAGGGTTGTGGAATATCTACAGCTATCTCGCCCAGGTTTTTCCCGAACAGGCACGCCCGGAAATTTTAGCGGCTAAGAACCCAGCTTTGATTACCGAGAATCTACACGACCCCCTGTGTAGCCAAACGGTAGATATATTCGTGGCGAATTATGGCAGTGAAGCGGGGAATCTTGCCCTCAAACTGCTCGCCCGGGGGGGGATTTATTTGACAGGTGGGATTGCCCCCCGTTTGGTGGAGCGGTTTCAGCAGGGAGGATTTATGCGGGCGTTTTTGGATAAGGGGCGGATGGGGCCGTTGTTGGTTAGCATACCGATATTTTTGGTAACAGCGACCCGGGTGGGTTTATTGGGGGCAATTGAGGCGGCACGGCAATATATTAAAGATTCTGGCTAAAATGACCTAGCCATCTTACTCGTTAGCCTGTGTGCTGGAGGTATTTAACCAACAGAAACTCTACAGAACCAAGTACGGGGTATTACCCTGCGACCCTTGACTTTCTAAACATAAAAAAATATAGAATTTTGAGAGTTTTAATTTACTAATGATGGCATGGAACATAATTTTAACAAACCCCTCTCTGTGAAAGGATTTTGGATGTTTATCGCAGTACAACATCAGGCACCTCTATCTATGGATTTTTGTACTTACACGGCGGGCTTGGAAGCCCCATTCTCCCGTTGGCAATTATCAATAATGCAGGGGTCATTCTCAATAGCCATGAATTAATAGAGGTGCCCATCATTATTTAAGGCACTTCTAAAAATAGGTCGCAGGGGCGTAGCCCCCGTCAAAGAAGCACCTGCGGTGTATGGTTCTCGATAGTATAGGTATTCTAGCGAGATAACCTTCCAGTAGTGCAAATAAATAGAGGTGCCCTTTATTTACTTGAGACTCTCAGAATTTTTATTCACAATTCAAGCGAAATTACTACAACTTTTGAACATTACCCAGCCGGAGCAAACTTTGCCGCTCCTGGTTATTCAATTCTCGCCAACACCCCGGTGCCAAGTCCTGCAAATGTAATTCACCGATTGCCACCCGCACCAATCGCAGGGTCGGATAGCCCACGGCTGCGGTCATACGGCGCACCTGGCGATTCCGTCCTTCCCGCAAAGTCAGGCGCAACCAAGTGGTGGGGATATGGCGGCGAAAGCGAATCGGCGGGTCTCGGGGCGGCACGTCCGGCTCCTGGGGCAACACCTGCACCACTGCTGGTCGAGTCATGTAGTCTTGAATCCGCACGCCCTGGCGCAACTCAGCCAACGCCTCCGGGGTCGGACACCCTTCCACCTGCACCCAGTAGGTACGGGGATGACCATAGCGGGGGTCGGTCAACCGATGTTGCAAACGCCCATCATTCGTCAAGAGCACCAACCCTTCGCTGTCATAATCCAACCGCCCAGCGGCATACACCCCCGGCACCGGCACATAATCCTTGAGCGTGGGTCGCCCTTGGGCATCCTGAAATTGACACAACACCCGATAGGGCTTGTTGAGGAGTAAATAGCGGTATTTCATGCCCTACAATTCCGTAATTTTTCCCAATAAAACCGGTCGTTTGGCACCCGTAACCGCTGGGATATTCGTAGGTTTATAATCAATTCGTTCCGAAGCTAAAATTGCAAATGCGAGGGCTTCTTTGCTATCAGGATCAATGCCATAGTTGGTGCTGGTGGACACAGGAATTGGATGAAATAGTTGGGTTAATTCTCGCATCAAAACCGGGTTATGCACCCCACCGCCGCTGACAATCACTTCCGTAATCGGTTGGTGAGGGTAAATCCACCGTTCGTAGTGAGAGAAAATCGCCATTGCCGTAAAGCGGGTCACCGTCGCAAACAGGTCATACCAGGAACGAGGCGAACCGGGATTGGTATGGTTCATTAATTCCTGCACAAATAGTCCACCAAACTGTTCCCGCCCGGCGGATTTGGGGGGTGGTTGCTGTAAAAAAGGATGCGCCATTAAATCATCTAACCATGCTTGGCGAACCTGCCCTTGAGCCGCCCAAGCCCCATCCCGATCCAGCCGCATTTGCCCCCGACTAAACAGGCTGGCTAATTCATCCAAAACCATATTCGCCGGGCCACAATCCAAAGCCATAACCGCCTGACCATCAGCGACCAAAGTAAAATTAGCAATTCCCCCTAAATTCAAAGCCAACACCGGGCGGTGCAAATAACCAAATAACTGGGCATCCACATAGGGAACCAACGGGGCACCACTCCCCCCCACCGCCACATCATGAATGCGAAAATCCGACACCACCGGACAGCCAAATGCCGCCGCCAAAAAAGCCACTTCCCCTAATTGCCAGGTAACTTTTTGATGCTCATGATAAATAGTTTGCCCGTGACTGCCAATTAAATGCAATTCCGTTGGAAAATCGGCTAAAATCTTCGCCAACGCCTCTCGAAAAGCTTCCCCAATCTGGCGATGCCAATGGGCAATTTGGGCTACATTTCCTTGGGTTTGCATTAGGGAAAATCGCAGGGATTCGGGATAGGAAATGGTTTGCGCTGTGAGCCAGTGACATTGCCAAGGCTGGGTCTGAATTTCACAAATACATACATCAATCCCATCCATCGAAGTACCGGACATCAGCCCCGCCACCCGTCGTTTGGTTAACTGCTGCACCTCAGTTAATTTCCACATCCCCAATCACCCGCCGTAAATGCCCTTGCGCTTCCTGAAGTAACTGTTGGGCGGTGGCAAAATCTACCCCCCGATGATACATCACCACTGCTGTTTTCACTTGACCTTGCGCTGTGACTAATAATTCCCGTGCCGCCGATAATTCTAACCCGGTTAAATATTGGACAAATCGTGTGCCCCGTTCCCACAATTTGCTATTGGTTGCCCGCAAATCTACCATCAAATTTCCATAGACTTTACCCAGTTTAACCATCACTGAAGTACTTAGCATATTCAAAACTAATTTTGTCGCTGTCCCCGCTTTCATCCGGGTTGAACCGGTGAGAATTTCTGCCCCTACGGGTAATAGGATCACTTGATCCACATCAATGAGTTTTGCACCTTCAGGATTACACGTAATGAAAACCGTAGGACTGCCTAAATTACCGGCATATTCCAGACCTGCCAACACATAGGGCGTAGTGGAACCAGCGGCAATGCCACACAGGACATCCCCGGTTTGAAACCCCCGTTTTTGCAAATCCAGCACCGCCTGTTCCCGGTTATCTTCCGCCCCCTCGACTGCCTGGATCAAAGCCAATTCTCCCCCGGCGATCACCCCCTGCACCATGCGCGGATCGGTGGAAAAGGTGGGGGGACATTCGGCGGCATCCAACACCCCCAAACGCCCACTGGTACCCGCTCCCAAATAAAACAGGGAATAGCCCTGGGCAAGCTGTTGCCAAATCAATTCAGCGGCGGCGGCAATGGCAGGAATCGCTTGTCCGACCACCATCGGCACCTGTTGATCCGCCTGATTAATGATGTGCAAAATTTCCACGAGGGAATGTTGATCCAGATTGGCACTGGCTGGGCAACGTTGTTCGGTCAACAAATGCCCTCGATAGGTCAAAGACATAGACGTTTTGGGAAGCGCAGGAACAAATTAGTACTTATTTATTAAACCATTGTTGGGGTCAGTCTGCATGGAATAGGGGTCGCAGGGGCACCACCCTTGTACTTGGTTCTGCAAAATTTTTGTATGCCTACGGCACGCCAGCTAACGTCAATCCAGTAGCATTCCTATATTTACATTCATAACCAATTTAATAACCGATGGCAGTCAGAAATTCCTGCACTTTTTCCCAACTATAGGCAATTAAATCCGCCCGGTCGCTATTGATAGAAACCAAACCCGTTTGTGCCCGGAACCAAGTCCTTTGCCGCTTGACCAACTGACAGGTGTGTTTGATAATCAGTTCTTCTGCCGTTTCTAAAGAATAATCCCCCGCTAAATAATGGCTAATTTCTTGATAACCAAGGGTTTTTAATAGGGGTAAATCAGCCCCATATTTCACCTGTAATCGCTGGGTTTCCTGAACTAATCCCAGGGCAAGCATTTTGCGGGTACGTTGGCGAATTCGGTGCGGCAGTTGTTCGCTGTCTAAATATAAATATAGAACTGGATAATCGGGAATTTTTTGCCCCTGGAGTTGGGATAGGGGTGTCCCCGTCACGTAATACACTTCCAAGGCACGCAGGGTACGCACCGGGTCATGGGGATGGATTTTGCTGGCACTCGCTGGGTCAATCTGCTGGAGCCATTCATACCGCTCCCGTTGACTATAAGTAGATAACTGCTGACGCAATTCCGGTTGGGGTGCTACCGGCGGAATACATAGTCCCCGAGTCACCGCCTGTACATACAGACCACTTCCACCCACCAACAACGGGATTTTCCCCCGCCCCTGCATCTGGGCAATCACCCCCTGGGCTGACCGCTGATACTGGGCAACCGTCACCGGGCTGGTGGGAGCCACCCAGTCAATCAAATAGTGGGGAACCTGGGCTTTCTGCAACGGGGTGGGCTTGGCAGTGCCAATATCCAACTCCCGATAGACCTGTCGGGAATCGGCATTAATAATGACACTGTCTAACTTTTGTGCTAAAGCAATCCCCAATGCGGTTTTCCCTGTCGCTGTGGGACCACTGATCACGATTAAAGCCAGGATTGCACCCCCTAACGAAAATTTGCCTTATTTCCATTCTGAGGGAGCTTTTAGGCGTTTTGTGCTAAAATTTGAGCAGATTTAATGTACACTCCATTTCCCATCGCTTCTAGGAGTTTTTGGCATGACCGCCGCCTACAGTGCTGAACAGATTCAAGTTCTTGAGGGGTTGGAAGCGGTACGCAAACGTCCGGGGATGTACATTGGTAGTACGGGACCCAAGGGATTACACCATCTGGTTTATGAGGTGGTGGACAATTCGGTGGACGAGGCACTTGCAGGCTTTTGTACCCACATTGAGGTGGATTTAGAAGCGGACGGTTCCGTGAGAGTGACGGACAATGGTCGGGGTATTCCGACGGGAATTCACGCCAAAACCGGCAAGTCGGCGTTGGAAACAGTGATGACCGTACTGCACGCTGGGGGGAAATTCGGCGGCGATAACGGCGGTTACAAGGTATCCGGCGGTCTGCATGGGGTGGGGGTGTCCGTGGTCAATGCCCTGTCAGCCGAGGTGGAAGTGACCGTGTGGCGGGAGGGTCATGAGTTTTGCCAACGGTTTGAGCGGGGCAAGCCGGTGACGGGTCTGTTGAGTACACCTTTGCAGGAGGAGCGGCGGGGCACATCGGTGCGGTTTCTCCCGGATGCGGAAATTTTCAAAGAGACAACGGAATTTGATTTTGCCACCCTCACCAATCGCCTGCGGGAATTAGCCTATTTGAATGCGGGGATACAGATCAGTTTGCGGGATTATCGCCGGGAATCGCCTCGAATTGAAACCTTTTGTTATTTGGGGGGCATTCGGGAATATGTGAGCTATTTGAACCGGGACAAACAACCCCTGCATGAGGAGATTATTTATATTCATGGGGAACGGCAAAATGTCACGGTTGAAGTAGCCTTGCAGTGGTGTGTGGATGCCTATGCGGACAACGTTTTGGGATTTGCCAATAATATCCGTACCGTGGATGGGGGCACCCATTTAGAAGGTCTCAAAGCGGTATTGACCCGCACGATGAATAATTTGGCGCGCAAGCGAAATAAACTTAAGGAACAAGATGCCAATTTAGCCGGGGAGCATATCCGGGAGGGCTTGGCGGGGGTAATTTCAATTAAAGTCCCCGACCCGGAGTTTGAGGGGCAAACCAAAACTAAATTGGGCAATACGGAAGTGCGGGGAATCGTGGATTCTCTGGTGGGGGAAGCGCTCATGGAATTTTTGGAAATGCGTCCCCAGGTTGCCGATGCGATTTTGGATAAAGCCATTCAAGCCTATCAAGCGGCGGAAGCGGCTCGCCGGGCACGGGAATTGGTACGGCGTAAATCGGTTTTAGAGTCCTCAACCTTACCGGGGAAATTGGCGGATTGTAGTAGCCGTGACCCGAAAGAATCAGAACTATTTATTGTGGAAGGGGATAGTGCGGGTGGAAGTGCCAAACAGGCGCGAGACCGGCGATTCCAAGCTATTTTACCCCTACGAGGTAAAATCATTAACATCGAAAAAACCGATGATGCCCGGGTGTATAAAAATGCGGAAATTCAAGCCTTAATTATGGCGATTGGTTTGGGCATTAAGGGGGAAGAATTTGATGTGGCAAAATTACGTTATCATCGGGTGATTCTTTTAACGGATGCGGATGTGGATGGTGCCCATATTCGCACCCTATTGCTCACCTTTTTCTATCGCTACCAGCGTCCCATTGTGGAACTGGGGCATATTTATATCGGTTGTCCACCGTTATATAAAGTGGAGCGTACCCGTCCCCGGCAGGTGATTTATTGTTACAATGACCGGGAATTGCAACAGGTCAAGCAAGAATTACCGAGCCATGCCAATTACATCATTCAACGTTTCAAAGGGCTGGGGGAAATGATGCCGGAACAACTCTGGCAAACCACAATGAACCCGGAAACCCGCACCCTGAAACGAGTCACGATTGAAGATGCCGCTGAAGCGGATCGACTGTTTACCATTTTGATGGGGGATCGGGTACCACCCCGGCGAGAATTTATTGAAACCTATGCTTCCCAATTGAGTTTAGAGGAATTGGATATTTAACGCTTATCTAAACCATCTCTCTAAACATAGGTTGTAAGGGCACGCTAGGCAGTAGTGTTGAATGTTAACGAAAGGGTGGAAAAGGGAGACTAAAAATGGTATTTTAGATTGGTAGAAACCACGAGTAACAGTATTTTTATGAGACGACAAATTCAGGGACTTATCAAGCCCTTGCTGAACCTTCTTCCCAAAAACGACTATCCAGTCTTGGATACTCGCTTGTTTGTACTCATATGGATGCACTTCATTTTAGATGCAAGAGTCGCCACCATGCGGGGCTTATTCTTCCTCTTGAATCATCTCAATTTTAAAGTTGACATATCAACGTTTTCTAAGGCGTGTAAACATCGTAGCACCGAGCCGTTTCAAGTGATCCTAAGAGAACTGCAAAAACGGCTTAAACATCATCAAGGTGAATTTAAGCACTTATTCCCATTAGATTCTACCATTATCACCCTGACCAGCAAATTATTCTGGCACTACAAGCAGGTAAAATTGACGCTTGGCCTGGATATAAATGAGGGCAATATCGGTGACGAATCAATTATATTTGGAAAGACTAATGACCATAAAATTGGGCATCTTGTGATTGGGACGATACCTGAGAATGCCGTTGGTATCATGGATAGGGGTTTTGCTTCCTGGAAATTAATGGACGAAATGTGTAAACGAAATACATTGTTTATTGTGCGGATTAGAAATAATATGAAGTTGCAACCTGACAATCCGGATATTCGGGTAATTCAATTTTTTAATGAAGAGGAAAACACAGAATATAGGCTAGCGACTAACGTGACTTCGATGACGGATGAAGAGATTTGTTCAGCCTATCGTTTGCGCTGGCGAATTGAGTTGCTTTGGAAGGCACTAAAGATGCACTTGAAATTGGATAGAATCATTACCAAGAATGAGAATGGTGTGCGGCTACAGATTTATGCCGTATTGATTGGTTATCTAATTTTAAGATTGCTGGAGATAGGTCACAATAAGACCTATGAATTGATTGACAAGTTGCGATATTTACAAATAGAAATAGGCCGACACTGTAGCTTCATGGAACTCGTAGGGGTAGAGCCGCTCGTAGGATAACCCTGACCCCTTATGTTAAGTTTTATTACGGACATTCAACACTACTGCACGCTAGGGATTTGGTTTTTCCGAATATAGCAATCCTAAATGAGAATGGAACAGGGGTCGCAGGGGGCACCCCCCGCCCTTGGTTCTGCGGAATTTTTGTTTGTCAATCAAGTAGGATTGCTATACTTGAGCAGGATGACTAAAGGGTAGCTCTATAAATTCAAAGTTAGCGGTCGCAGGGGCACTGCCCCCGTACTTGGTTCTGGAAACTTTGTGTATGCCTACGGCACGCAAGCTAATGTAAATCAAGTAGGATTGCTATAGGTTTTTATCGAGGGTAAAGAACTAAATTTTATTTAACATAATTACTCGATTTCACCCTGATGTACTTATGTTTTTCATTTCACCCACTATCCCTGGGGTGGTAGTCGGGGCAAATGAATCCTGCTATACTTTTTGGGGGCTTGCCCGTTAATCTACGGAATTTCTTAAGATGCTGTTGCTTTGGATGCGAACCACAGTTGGCGTCATTCTGGCGGGGCTGACCCTTGCCGGGGGTGTTGCCTCGGCTACGGAACTACGGGTGGGCATACAACAGGGCGCAAAAACCGTGCGGGTAGGGGCTTCTGGCAATGCCGTCGTTACCGATGGGTCAGGGCGAACCCTGGGCACGTTACCCCCCATGTTGGGTTTTGTGGCGCAGGTGCAGGGGGGGCAGGTCGTACTGCACACGTTTCGGGGACGGGACTTGTGGGTGCGTCCGACGGACAATAGCTTTGTCTTCATCAGCGATGATTGGTACCGGGGGCGGTTGCGCTTGGTGGCTCGCCCGGATGGACTGCTGGCGGTCAACCATGTCCCCCTGGAGGAATACCTGTACAGTGTGGTCGGCTCGGAAATGTACCCCTTCTGGCCTTTGGAAGCCCTGAAAGCCCAGGCGGTAGCCGCCCGTTCCTTTATCCTGTTCCGGTTGCGCCGCCCGGCAGACCCGGATTTTGATGTGGGGCGCACCGTGACGTGGCAAGCCTACAAGGGCTACAGCCGGGAATCCGACAGCACTCGGGAAGCGGTAACTGCCACCACCGGGCAAGTGGTGACCTATCGGGGGCAAATCATCGAAGCTGTCTATCACGCCGCCTCTGGGGGACACACGGAAAACGTAGAGGATATTTGGTCCGCCCCCCGTCCGTACCTGCGGGGAGTGCCGGATTTTGACCAGGAAGCCCCCGTTTATAGTTGGCAAAAAACCTTTACCCAAGCGGAACTCAGCCGCCTACTGCCAGGGGTCGGGCAAGTGACCAGCTTGACCCCAGTGCGTACCACGCCCCAGGGACGGGTGGTGGAGATGCGGGTGACCGGCACGACAGGAACTAAAACCTTTACCGGCTCGGAGTTGCGCCGCCTCCTTGACCTCCGTAGTACCCTGTTTCAAGTCACCCCCACCCGGGGAGATGTTGCCAGTACCAACCCGGTGAATGCCCCCGACGGCAGTTTTGAATTTCAGGGGCGGGGATTTGGGCACGGCTTGGGCATGAGCCAATGGGGAGCCTTTGGATTAGCACAACGGGGTTACAATTACCAGCAAATTTTGCAGTACTATTACCAGGGTACCGAAATTAATTCGACCCGTTAGGGGCAAACAGGGGCAATTCTCCCTGGGTGTTTTGTGAATGAACCCCATGATTTTGTAATCCTAAAGTAATTTGGGAATGCTGTTCAATGCGATGCATAATTTCCCTGGCTCGGTTAATCACCACCGGCGGCAAACCCGCTAACCGCCCCGCTTCAATCCCATAGGAGCGATCCGCCCCCCCTGGTTGTACCTGATGCAAAAACACAATTTGATCCGCCAATTCCTGCACCACCACCTGATAATTAGCGACGTTTTTGAGGGTATTGGCTAATTCATTCAACTCGTGATAATGGGTGGCAAAAATACCCCGACACCGGAGATAAAAAGCTAGGTATTCTGCTACCGACCAGGCAATCGCCAAACCATCAAACGTCGCCGTCCCCCGCCCAATTTCATCCAAAAGTACCAACGAGCGGTCAGTCGCATGGTGCAAAATATTCGCCGTTTCGCACATTTCCACCATAAACGTAGATTGTCCGGTCGCCAGGTCATCCACCGCCCCCACCCGGGTGAAAATCCGGTCACAAATGCTGATTTTTGCCTGTAGGGCTGGGACAAAACTGCCGATCTGCGCTAATAATTGAATCAACCCCACCTGCCGCAGATAACAGCTTTTGCCACTGGCATTTGGACCCGTTAAAATCATCAAATCTGTGCCCATACCGAGATGGGTATCATTGGGGACAAAACACCCCGCCGGTAGGAGTTGTTCCACCACCGGATGCCGCCCCTGTTTGATGGTCAATTCCCGCCCAGTGACAATTTCCGGTCGCCGATAATTGTACATCACCGCCACGTCCGCCAACCCCGCCAAAACATCTAACGCCGCCACCTTTTGCGCCAGGGGACGAATCAATTTTTCATGCAACGAAACCGCCTGACGTAGTTGCAAAAACAGTTCATATTCCCGTTGATTGATTTCCGTTTGCAGGGTGAGAATCCTAATTTCCCGTTCCTTTAATTCCGGCGTAATATATCGTTCTTCATTGGTCAGGGTTTGCTTGCGAATATAATTTTCCGGTGCCTGTTCACTTTTCGCCCGGGTGATGCTGATATAGTAGCCAAAAGTTTTATTAAAACCCACTTTTAATGTGGCAATCCCGGTGCGGATTTTCTCCGTAACTTCCAATTGAGCAATCCAGTTTTGATCCTCAACAAGGGTTTGTTTCAGATGATCCAATTCCTGATCCACCCCCGGTCGAATCAGACCCCCCTCGGTCAAGGTAATTGGCGGCGTTTCCACCAAAGACTGCCGTAACCGCTCTCCCAGGGCTTCTAGTTCCGGCGGTACAGTTTGTAAATCTTGTAAGTATGAAGAACGAACCTGATCCAGCACTTGTGCCAACCGTCCGACCGCCAACAACGAATCCGCCAAAGCCAATAAATCCCGAGCGTTTGCCGTTCCCGCTTGCACCCGCCCCAAGAGGCGTTCCAGGTCATAAATTTGCTTAATATGTTCCCGCACCCGCTGGCGCAATCCTCCCTGATCCACCAGTTCTGCCACCGTATCCAACCGGGCACCAATCGCTTGGGCATCCAACAGAGGTTGCAGTAGCCACCGCCGCAGTAACCGTGCCCCCATCCCCGTCAACGTCCGGTCAATCGCCCAAAGCAAGGAACCGTGAAATGCCCCCTCCCGCACGGTTTGGGTCAATTCCAGATTGCGGCGAGTTTGCTGGTCTAACCGCATATACTCACTGACAAAATAAGTACGAGGTAATTGCAATCCGGTTTGATAGTGCCCCTGATTATTCGCCAAATATCCCAACAATCCCCCGGCGGCTTGTACTGCAAGTGGCAGTTGGTCACAACCGAGACCTTCCAAGGATTTAAGCCCATAGGTTGCTAATAAAGTCTGGCGGGCATTAGCGCCCTGAAACAGTCGCTGGGGCTGTAAGGTGTAAGTAAACTGTATGGGCAAACCTGCGGGAATTTTCCCTGCACTTTCTCCCGGTCGCAACAAACCCACTAAATCGGGTGTTTCCACAGGGATAATAATTTCCGCCGGTTGAATGCGTAATAACTCCTGGGTCAATACTTCCATCCCCTGGGTTTGGGTCAACCAAAATTCCCCGGTAGAAATATCCGCATACGCCAATCCCCAATGTTCCCCATGCAAGACTAGAGCACACAAAAAATTATTTTCTCGGGCGGGTAATAGGGCTTCTTCAAGTAAGGTTCCTGGGGTAAAAACTCGGGTCACTTCCCGCCGTACCATCCGCCGTTCTCGCTCAGCAATAGCGGCATCTTCCGTTTGATCACAAATCGCCACGGCATACCCTTTTTTGAGGAGTTGATTGGCGTACCTTTCTAAAGCGTGTTGGGGCACACCCGCCATCGGCACTTTACCAATTTCTTTACCCCCATGTTTACTGGTCAAATAGAGTTCTAATTCCCTGGCAATCGTAATCGCATCCTGAAAAAAGGTTTCATAAAAATCCCCAACCCGGTATAGTAATAGGGCATGATTATATTGATCTTTAACCTGGCAATAATGCCGCAACATATCCACCAATTGTTCCCGGTCAACCTGTTGATAATTACTATTTTCCAGCATCACCGTAACCCCTTGTTCTCTATCCCATTATAATCCCTGTGGTTGAGACTTATTTACCGATACAAAATTTACTAAAAATGCGGTCAAGGACGGGTTCTGTAATATCCTCGCCGGTGATGCTACCCAAGGCTTGGATGGCGGTGCGTAAATCAATCGTCCAAAAATCAATGGGTAATCCCTGGGCAATCGTCATTTGCATATTTTCTAAGGCTTTTTGAGTGGTTAATAAAGCAGTTTGTTGCCGCTGGTTAATGGTATAGGTCAGATTTGTTTGTTGTACCGTCCCTGCTTGCACCAGAGCTAATAATGCGGTTTCTAATTGGTCAATCCCCGTTTGATGCACCGCTGATGTGTAAATTATGGGTTTTATTGCTAATGGCATCCTGGGCAATTCGGTCACCAAATCTATTTTATTCATCACTACGATTACCCTTTGGCTATCTAATTCCTGATAGAGGGTGGCATCCTCAGAAGTCCAGCCGGTCAACGCATTAATAACTAAGAGAATTACATCAGCTTTTTGGATTGCTTTTCGGGAGCGTTCAATGCCAATTTGTTCTACGGGGTCATCGGTCGCCCGAATCCCAGCGGTATCCAAAATCTCCACCGGTATGCCCTGCACAACTAAATAGGCATCCACCACATCTCTGGTTGTACCTGGTAAATCCGTGACAATGGCTCGGTCAGTTTGGCTCCAAGCATTTAACAAACTCGATTTGCCCACGTTGGGACGACCAACAATTGCTACTTTAATTCCCCGGCGCAATAGTTCACCCCGTTCGGCAGTTGCTAATAGTTGATTTACCTGTATTAAAATGTCAGAAATTTGTTTTCGCACCCACTCAATATCTAACTTGGGCAAATCCTCATCAAAATCAATTCGAGCTTCTAATTCCGCCAATAAATCCAAACATTGACTCCGTAAACTACGAATCTGTTGACCCAATTTTCCCTGCAAAACTGCTAGAGCATTTTCCGCCGAAGCCGTTGATTTTGCCCCTACCAAATCGGCAATTGCTTCCGCCTGAGTCAAATCCAATCGCCCGTTCAACACAGCACGCAGGGTAAATTCCCCTGGACGGGCTAACCGTGCCCCCTGTTCAATACATAAATGCAGGACTTTTTGTACCGTGATCATTCCCCCATGACAGTGAAATTCCACCACATCTTCCCGGGTATAGGAACGGGGAGCCAGCATCAACAAAAGCAATGCTTCATCAACAATTTGCCCGCTTGAATTTTTCACATAACCGTATAAAATTCGATGACTTTCCCAAGTTTGTTTCCCTGGGGCATGAAAAATCGTTTGGGCAATTTTCAAGCTATCAACACCGGACAAACGCACGATGGCAATACTTCCCTGCTCAGGAGCAACCGCTGTCGCAATCGCCGCAATCGTGTCCCCTAAATTTAACATTAATGACTGCGAAAAATTAACTTTTCTCGATGAATATGAATCAGATTAACACCTGGGGAGCCAATCTTTTGAAATAAAAATAGCACATGGTCAGGATGGAGGGATTGACCATCGTTACTCCAAGCCCCTTCGTAAAGGATTTCTGCTTGGTTACCAGCAAGTTTAATAAGTTCTAAATGATGTAATTTGTCTCGTAAATTAATCCGCTTGGGTTTACCACTTTTGGTTTGCCCTTCCCACCATAATTCTGAGGTAGCTAGGATTTGATGTACCCATGCTTCCCAATCGGCTGTTACTGAAGCGTCATCTACAGCAAAGGTCAACCGATATTGGGTAGCAATCAAGGATTGGGTATTGGATGGACAATTTACGGGAATTTCCGTAATTTCATACAGGGGAATATCCGCCGGTAATTGGGCTTTTAATTGTTCTAAAAACTCTTGGGGATCGCAGGTTTTATACAATTCAAAATCAATAATTTCACCCGCACTGGTTGCCCCCAGTGGTAAGGCACTTGCAGGCATTAATCGTGCCCCCGGATGAAACCCTTCACTGTAGGAAATGGGTAAATTGGCTCGCCGAATTGCCCGGTCAAATAAACGCACCAAATCCAAGTGACTTAACAGTGCCAATTCCCCTTGTTTGCCAAATTTTAGGCGTAATCTTTGCACCCGTTGGGTAGGAATTCTGGTCGTAACTTTTTCCTTGGGCAAGGGCGGCGGTGGCACCACCACATTATGACCCAAATCAATCCCACACACCCCACAATGGGAGCATCCTTCAAATGAACAATCCGGTACGGTGGCAGTTGCTAATGCCCGTTGCAAGTCATCTACCAGCCACTTTTTATCAATGCCCGTATCCAGATGATCCCAAGGTAAACTTTGGGTGAGTAACTGTTCATAATCTACGGATTCAAACCACTGTCCCTGTTCAATCGTGCGATATTTCCAGGTTAAATTTGATTCCTCAATCGCTTGCGACCACGCCGCATAAGCCCGTTCTAAAGATTCCCACCAGGCATCCATGCCCGCTCCCAATTCCCATGCCCGCTGAATCACTTTTCCCAGGGAGCGATCCCCCCGTCCTAAAAAATCTTCCATTGCGGAAATGCGTACATCCGTAAAATTGGCTTTGAGATGGCGAATGAACTTAAATTCTTGTTTGAGTAATTCCTGTTTGCGGATAAATTCAGCAGTCGCTACGGAATGCCATTGAAAAGGCGTATGGGGTTTGGGAGTAAAATTAGAAATCGTCACATGAAAACCTAAGGGTTTTCGTCCTGCCCCTCGACATTCGCGCTGGAGCCATTTTAAGGTTTCGGCGATGCCCACCACATCCGCATCCGTTTCGCCGGGCAAACCAATCATAAAATACAGTTTGACCCGATCCCAACCCTGTTCCCAAGCGGTTTTTACCCCCCGCAAAAGTTCCTCGTTGGTTAACCCTTTATTGATAATGTCCCGCAGGCGTTGAGTGCCCGCTTCCGGTGCAAAAGTTAACCCCCCTTTGCGAGTGCCGCCAATAATTTCTGCAATATGTTCATCAAAGCGATCCACCCGCTGGCTGGGTAGGGATAAACTTACCGGTTGGTCGTGTAATTTCTGCTTAATTTCTAACCCCACCGCCGGTAGGGATAGGTAATCGGAACAACTCAACGATAGTAGGGAAAATTCATTAAATCCGGTCGCTCGCATCCCCTGTTCAATGGTTTGAATCACCGTTTCCGGTGCCACATCCCGTGCCGGTCGGGTGAGCATTCCCGGCTGACAAAAACGGCATCCTCTGGTGCATCCCCGCCGAATTTCTACCGTTAAGCGGTCATGCACCGTTTCCACATAGGGCACCAACCCGATGCCATAGGCAGGAATCGGGGTCGCCACCCGTCGCAGGATTTTTTTCGGGACATCAGGGCGTAAAGGCACCACCGCCCCATCCGGTTGGGGGGCATAAAATTCGGGCACATACACCCCTGGAATTTGCGCCAAATCCAGTAATAATTCTCTGCGAGATAAACCCGCCGCTTTCCCCTCTTGAATAACCAAACCAATTTCTGGCAGTAATTCTTCCCCGTCCCCGAGGGCAAAAAAATCGAAAAATTCCGCATAGGGCTCCGGGTTGCCAGTTGCCGTTGGTCCCCCTGCAAAAATCAAGGGATAATCGCCATTGCTCCGGGCGTGACTGGTTAGAGGAATGCCTGCCAAATCGAGCATTTCCAGGATATTGGTGGCACCCAATTCATAGCTTAAACTGAAGCCAATCAGGTCAAATTCCCGTAAACTCCGGCGGGATTCCACAGCAAACAGGGGGGTCTGGGTTGCCCTTAATTTGGCGGCGAAATCCGGTGCGGGTAAATAGGCTCGGTCACACAATTGATCCGGTTGGGCGTTGATAATATTGTAGAGAATAATATGCCCTAGATTTGATGCCCCCACTTCGTACAATTCGGGGTAGCTTAGTACCCAATGTACCTGGGCTTTGTCCCAAGGTTTGTGAATGGCTCCCAGTTCTTGCCCTAAATAACGGGCGGGTTTACTAACATCTGAATTGAGTAAGGAGGTAACGGCTACAGGCATCAGTTATTCCCACCGAGTATTTTGCTTGATTGGTATTTTAATGGTTCTCATCCGTGCTGTTCTTTATTTTTGGTGATCCATTTGCGTAAAATAGGAAATTAGCGTGTATCCATACCTAGTATAACCTGAGAAACTCGGACAGCATGGCGGATCGTGAGGACTTGAACCGGCGATTGGAACGGTTAGCCGTCAGTCGCCAACAATCCTGGGAAGCGGTACGGGAGGCGCAAGCCTTGGTACGGGCAGGCATCGCCAACTTTGAGAACCGCCCCCCCCGCTGGGCGAAACCTGCTCCAGTATCCCCAAAAACTACTCCCCCCCTTCCTACTCCTCGCCCTTGGTACGAGCGGCTATCCCCCCGGTTTTGGCAGGCACTCCCGATTTTTATCGGCACGGTTTTGGGCTTACTGTTGGCGGACTGGTGGGGGGCTTGGTAGGTGGACGTTTTGACCGTACCGGAGCATTGCCCGGACTACCGGGGGGAACCCCTGCGCTTGGGGATTTTAGCGTCGGGAAATGGGAGTAATTTCACCGCTATTGTGGAGGCGATTTCTGCCCAAACATTACCCGCTGTGATCACAGGGGTGATCTACAACAATCCGGGGGCAGGGGTGGTGCAACGGGCGCAAGCGGCGGGGGTCAAAAGTCACCTGGTCAACCATCGGGATTATCCCGACCGGGAGAGCTTTGATCAGGATATTGTCAGTACATTGAAAAATTGGGGCACTGAGTGGGTGGTCATGGCGGGGTGGATGCGGCAGGCGACTGAGGTGTTATTACAGCCGTTTGGGGCGCAGGTGTTGAATATCCATCCCAGTTTGCTTCCGGCGTTTCCAGGCATCAAGGCGGTGGAGCGGGCGTTAGCGGCGGGGGTGAAAATTACCGGCTGTACGGTGCATCGGGTGGTCTTGGCGGTGGACAGCGGGCCCATCATTGCCCAGGCGGCGGTGCCAGTTCTACCCGGGGATACGGTCGCCAGTTTGCACGCTCGGATTCAACAGCAGGAGCATCGGTTGTATCCCCAAGCGATTCTTTGGGCGGCGGTGGGAAATTCCTGACGGGGCGTTTATACTGAAGTGTGGTAGCCCCTGCCTTTGAGGTCACACCCATGACAATGATTAAAACCCGCACCGACCCGATGGTGATCAACTTCGGTCCGCATCATCCCTCCATGCACGGGGTGTTGCGCCTGATGGTCACCCTAGACGGGGAAAATGTGATTGACTGCGAGCCGGTATTGGGATATTTGCATCGCTCGATGGAAAAAATTGCTGAAAACCGGACGGTGGTGCAGTATTTGCCCTACGTGACCCGGTGGGACTACCTGGCGACCATGTTTACCGAAGCGATCACGGTGAATGCGCCGGAAAAATTGGCGGATGTGCCGGTGCCCAAACGGGCGAGTTATATCCGGGTGATCATGCTGGAATTGAGCCGGATTGCCTCCCATTTGCTCTGGCTTGGCCCTTTTTTGGCGGATGTGGGAGCGCAAACCCCATTCTTTTACATCTTCCGGGAACGGGAAATGGTCTATGACCTGTTTGAAGCCGCCACCGGGATGCGGATGATGCACAATTACTTCCGGGTGGGGGGGGTCGCCGCCGATTTGCCCTACGGTTGGGTGGATAAGTGCGAGGATTTTTGTAACTATTTCCTGCCCAAGGTGGACGAGTACGAGCGGTTGATCACGGATAATCCGATTTTCCGCAAACGGGTGCAGGGGGTGGGCACGCTTTCCCGGGAAGATGCGATCAATTGGGGGATGTCGGGGCCGATGTTGCGGGCTTCTGGGGTGAAATGGGATTTGCGGAAGGTGGATCACTACGAGTGTTACGACGATTTTGACTGGGAAGTGCAGTGGGCGACGGATGGGGATTGTTTTGCCCGCTATGTGGTGCGTCTCGGGGAAATGCGGCAGTCCGCCAAAATTATCCAGCAGGCGTTGAAGGGCTTACCCGGTGGACCCTATGAAAATTTAGAAGCCAAGCGGATCAGCAGTGGCCCGAAATCCGAATGGGGTGGCTTTGATTATCAATTTATTAGCAAAAAATCCTCCCCGACGTTTAAGATTCCCAAGGGCGAGCATTATGTGCGGGTGGAGGCGCCCAAGGGGGAATTGGGGGTTTATATCCTCGGGGATGATAGTGTGTTTCCTTGGCGGTGGAAAATCCGTCCACCTGGATTTATCAATTTGCAGGTTTTACCCCAGTTGGTGCGGGGGATGAAGGTGGCAGATATTATGGCGATTTTGGGCAGTATTGACATCATTATGGGTGAGGTGGATCGCTAATGGAAACCGGGATTGATTTACAGCACTCATTCGTCCAATGGCTGGAAGGGGTGGGGGTCACGCCGGGGTTGGCTCATGCCCTGTGGTTGCCCTTGCCGATGGTGTTGGTGCTGACGTTTGCGACCCTGTGGGCGTTGGTGGCGACTTGGTTGGAGCGGAAGGTGTCGGCGGCGGTGCAACAACGGATTGGGCCGGAGTATGCGGGGCCGTTGGGGATGCTGATCCCGATTGCGGATGTGGTGAAGTTGTTGGTTAAGGAAAATGTGCGCCCGGCTAAGGCGGATGGTTGGTTATTCTCCCTGGGGCCGGTGGTGGTGGTGATGGCGGTGCTGTTGGCCTATGTGATCGTGCCGTTTGGTCATAACATTGTCATTACGGATTTGGGGGTGGGAATTTTCCTGTGGATTGCCATTTCCAGCATTGCCCCGATTGGTTTGTTGATGGCGGGGTACGGTTCCAACAATAAGTATTCCCTGTTGGGGGGACTGCGGGCGGCGGCGCAATCCATTAGCTATGAGGTGCCTTTGGCGTTGGCGGTGTTGGCGGTGGCGATGATGTCCAACAGCCTCAGCACGATTGACATTGTGGATCAGCAGACGGGCTATGGCATTTTGGGCTGGAATGTGTGGCGGCAACCGGTGGGGTTTGTGATCTTCTGGATTGCGGCTTTGGCGGAATGTGAGCGTCTGCCTTTTGATTTGCCGGAGGCGGAGGAGGAGTTGGTGGCGGGGTATCAGACGGAATATACGGCGGTGAATTTCATGCTGTTTTACGCTGGTTCCTATCTCAATTTGGTCTTATCCTGCCTTCTGGTGGCGGTGCTGTACCTGGGGGGTTGGGAGTCGCCGGTGTCGGTGGATGCCCTGGCGGGTTGGCTGAATTTGAGTTTGGACAATCCCCTGGTGCAGGTGATCGCCGGGATGTTGGGGATTACGATGACGCTGATTAAGGCGTATTTCATGCTCTTTTTAGCCATTCTCCTGCGCTGGACGGTGCCCCGGGTGCGGATTGACCAGTTATTAGACCTAGGTTGGAAGTTCCTCCTGCCGGTGGCTTTGGCGAATTTGCTGATGACGGCGGCGTTGAAGCTGACTTTTCCGGGGGTGTTTGGCGGTTAGGTCTGATGGAGGGATGGCGCAACGGTTAGATTGTCACGGAACCTGGGAATGCTGGTGGGGGCGTTGCCTTTCCTGAATTTCCGGGAAGTTGAATAGGGATTGGGAAGCGATGAATTCTGAGCAATTTGATCAGATTAACCGCTTGTTTC
Source organism: Synechococcus sp. C9 (assembly GCF_022984075.1). Lineage (NCBI taxonomy): Bacteria > Bacillati > Cyanobacteriota > Cyanophyceae > Synechococcales > Synechococcaceae > Synechococcus > Synechococcus sp. C9. Next base: position 1,676,940 of record NZ_JALAAD010000001.1, read on the forward strand.
AATTAACCTTTCAAATTGGCGACCGTTTGGGGTGTGAGTCTTCTGATCCCGCCCAGTTGTTACTGACCAATCAGCCTAGTTTAGACGCAAGCCGCATCTACTTCCCTGCGGATTACACCTATGAAGTTCTGGATGCGGAAGTGTGGAATGATTATATGACTGAGGTATCGCCCTTAGCAGAAATAGCCGACATTTTGCAAGCCTATCCCCTCACCTATGGTATTTATCGTCAAGATGCGGTGTCTTGGTGGGTCTGCGCTTTTTGGTTGAGCCAAGAGGGCTTGGGAATGAACGTGCTCTTACGGGCACACCGAGTGGAAACTTAGCAGTTTCATCAAGTTCGGAATATAGAACCTGTTTGCAATCATTTTAAGCGATTCTACGTAGGATTAAGCGTATGGCACAAATTCTGATTTTTGTTTGACTTGTCTTGATTAAGCCTTCACAGTTTTTCCATAATACTCTGCATTGATTTATCCACGCATTGGTTCTTTCTACTATCCATCGCTTCGCAATCACCACAAATCCTTGCTTCTGTGGATTCTCTTTCTTCGATTTGGCTTTCTGTTCCGGTGTAATTTTTTTTGATATCTCAATGATTATCTTATTCCGCAAAAGTGGTTCCATTTTTTCTATCTCTTCTTCTAAATATCTTTTTTGATAGCCGTTATCTAGTAAAATTGTTACCTCTTGAGGCAGTTCTAAAAAGAATTGTTTATGCTCTCTTATTATTTCTAATAATCCATGATTGTCGCTCAGGCTTGCTTTACTACATAAGATAAAGTAGGGATTCCCTAAAGTATCCACCAATAAATGCCGTTTGATTCCGTTAGTGCATTTATAGTGACAAAATCCTTTCGTTTCAATGCCTGCTGTATCTGTGTTCTTCACACACATAGAGTCCCCTATGAGCAAGCTAGGATATTCTTTTTTTTAATCTCTCTCTTTCAATTTTCTCCAATGCTACCAATACCCTTTCCCAAGTACCATTATTTTGCCATCGCCGAAACTGAGAGTACACAGTCTGCCACTTGGGGAAATCTCGAGGTAAGTCTCGCCATTGACAGCCATTTTTGAGCTGATACATGATGGCATTCACGATGGCATGCCTTGAAACTACATGCTTTTTTGTCTTACTCTTTGGTAGATATTGGTCTAAAATCTCAAATTGTGATGCGCTTAAATTGGTTGTGTATGTCATTGCTCTACCTGTAATTTCTTTCTCCCAGTATAATTGCAAACAGGTTCTATACAGTCTCTGAGGGGCACCTCTACCAATTCAAAGTTAGCGGTCGCAGGGGGGCACCCCCGCCCTTGGTTCTGGCTAATATGGGTCTTCCCACGATGGGATTGATGATTGGTTCAAATCAATAGAGGTTCCCAATAAAGAATGGGGCTTTCAGATACCTTGTGGAAGTACACGAGCAAATAAATAGAGGTGCCACCATAGCAGTCCTAAATGAGAATAGAATAGGGGTCGCAGGGGCACCGCCCCCGTCCTTGGTTCTGGGAAATCTCTGTTCACTAATCAAGTAGGATTGCTATAGAAGGTTATTGTCATAACACAATTGCTTTTTTAGAATGGGTGAGACACCGGTGCAAATGCAAACACATTGTCATCATGCGACCCACGGGTCCAAGGGATGATTGCCAACCATGACCTGGGTGCGGTGCGCAAACTTGAGCTTAAATAGCTGGTGCTGTGCGACCTGCCGCCAGGGGAGATGGTGGAATTTTTTACGTTGCAGTGGCTCATCCACACCATACCACACTAACCAGGAGGAGTAATGGACCCCCAACGCTATTTGACGCTGGTTAAAAAGAGCCTGCTCAACGAAATCTATCTGGAAAACGAACTGCGCCTGCTTTACATCTTTAGCCAGTTGGCGGCGCAACAGCCGGTGGATGCTACGGTGGTGCGTGAGATTCGACAACGCCTACCGCAGGGGTTTGCCCAAATCAGGCAGGCACGGCAGGAGGGTAAGCCCTGGTGGAATGCCCAGATCAAGCGACCCGACGGCACGCTGGGGGTGATCAGTCTGCGGAATGTGTGCGAGTTTTCTCACACGATGATTGGCCGCAAACGCCTGGATAACATCGAATGGTGCCTTGACCGCATTCGCGAGGAGCACATTGCGGGTGACCTGGTGGAAACGGGGGTGTGGCGGGGCGGGGCGTGTATTTTCATGCGGAGTTATCTGGAAGCCTATGGGCTACCGGAGCGGCGGGTGTGGGTGTGCGACAGCTTCGAGGGATTGCCGGTGCCCGCCCAACCTGAAGATGCCGGTTACCAGTAGTGTTGAATGTCCGTAATAAAACTTAACATAAGGGGTCAGGGTTATCCTACGAGCGGCTCTACCCCTACGAGTTCCATGAAGCTACAGTGTCGGCCTATTTCTATTTGTAAATATCGCAACTTGTCAATCAATTCATAGGTCTTATTGTGACCTATCTCCAGCAATCTTAAAATTAGATAACCAATCAATACGGCATAAATCTGTAGCCGCACACCATTCTCATTCTTGGTAATGATTCTATCCAATTTCAAGTGCATCTTTAGTGCCTTCCAAAGCAACTCAATTCGCCAGCGCAAACGATAGGCTGAACAAATCTCTTCATCCGTCATCGAAGTCACGTTAGTCGCTAGCCTATATTCTGTGTTTTCCTCTTCATTAAAAAATTGAATTACCCGAATATCCGGATTGTCAGGTTGCAACTTCATATTATTTCTAATCCGCACAATAAACAATGTATTTCGTTTACACATTTCGTCCATTAATTTCCAGGAAGCAAAACCCCTATCCATGATACCAACGGCATTCTCAGGTATCGTCCCAATCACAAGATGCCCAATTTTATGGTCATTAGTCTTTCCAAATATAATTGATTCGTCACCGATATTGCCCTCATTTATATCCAGGCCAAGCGTCAATTTTACCTGCTTGTAGTGCCAGAATAATTTGCTGGTCAGGGTGATAATGGTAGAATCTAATGGGAATAAGTGCTTAAATTCACCTTGATGATGTTTAAGCCGTTTTTGCAGTTCTCTTAGGATCACTTGAAACGGCTCGGTGCTACGATGTTTACACGCCTTAGAAAACGTTGATATGTCAACTTTAAAATTGAGATGATTCAAGAGGAAGAATAAGCCCCGCATGGTGGCGACTCTTGCATCTAAAATGAAGTGCATCCATATGAGTACAAACAAGCGAGTATCCAAGACTGGATAGTCGTTTTTGGGAAGAAGGTTCAGCAAGGGCTTGATAAGTCCCTGAATTTGTCGTCTCATAAAAATACTGTTACTCGTGGTTTCTACCAATCTAAAATACCATTTTTAGTCTCCCTTTTCCACCCTTTCGTTAACATTCAACACTACTGGCCGGTTACGACTTTAGCAAGGAGAAGTTCCCCATTCTGGCAGTGTCACTAGAGGAGGTGCAGGAAAACTTCCGGCGCTACGACCTGTTGGACAACCGGGTGGTCTTTGTCAAAGGGTGGTTTCGGGACACCTTGCCTCAACTGCCGGTGGAACGTATTGCCCTACTGCGGCTGGATGGCGACCTGTATGAGTCCACCATGGATGCGCTGAATGCCCTTTATGACAAGGTCGTTCCCGGCGGTTACATCATTGTGGATGACTATGGGGATTTTGAACCGTGCCGTCGGGCAATTCATGAATTTCGGGAGACCCGCAACATCAGTGACCCCATCAAGCGCATTGACTGGGCAGGGGCGTTTTGGCGCAAAGGGGGGCAGTCCCAGCCGGTACGCAGTTTTGCCACGGCGCTGTGCCCGAAAAACCTGCATGAGATTCAAGCCGCCACCCATCGCTACACTTGGCGGGAGGTGGGGTTGTGGAAAAATCCCTTTGATTTTGCCAATTACTGGCGGTTGGTGTGGCAGTTCCAGCCGCGCACGGTGATGGAAATTGGTTCCAAGTTTGGCGGCAGTGCCCTGTGGTTGGCGGAGATGATGGAACTCTATGGCATTGATGGGCAGGTGGTTTCGGTGGACATTACCCCACCGGAGGGCGTTACCCATCCCAGGGTCACGTTCCTGCTAGGGGATGCTGGGAATTTGGCACCGACTTTGACCCCGGAGCGCCTGACCGCCTTGCCGCACCCGTGGCTGGTCATCGAGGATTCGAGCCATGTCGCTGACCACTGCCTGGCCGCTATTAGTTATTTGGATCAATTTATGCAAGCGGGGGATGTTTTAGTAGTGGAAGATGGCATTGTGAGCGACTTGGGCATTGCCGAACGGTATGAGGGCGGCCCCAACGTGGCGGTGCAACGGTTCATCAGCGAACGGCCTGGGCAGTACCGCCTGCTCACGGAGTATTGCGACTTTTGGGGGCAAAACGTCACTTGGAATCCCAACGGCTACTGGCTCAAGCAGTGAGTCCGGCAAGGGATGGTGCGAGGGGTTCAGGTATGTTATGACTGGTGCAACTGCTTTGGTCAAAGGGATAAATTTGCAATCCGTTCCGTAGGAAACCAATGGGTCGCAAGAAAAATAAACAAAACAAACCAAAAGCGGCGCAAGGGACACCCCCGCCTGCCACCGCCGAGGGACTCCAACAGGCGATTGCACGCCAGGATAGGGCCAGCCTTAGGACCCTGGCCGATGTCTTCCACCGTGCCCATCAACATAAACTGGCACTGCAAGCCCTGGATGCCCTCGAAGCGCTGGGCGACCAAGACCCCATTGTCATCAAGAAGCGGGCGCAGATTTTCATCAAGTATGGTGAGGTGAAAAGGGCTATTGCGCCTTTGCAACAGTTCCTCGAAACTGCACCGGACGACATCCAAGCCAAGGGCTTGTTGGCCGAGGCCCTTTATCTCTCTGGTAACAAAGAAGCGGCGGTCGAGGTACTGCGTAGCGTCGTGGCGCACTGTCCTGACGACGACAAAGCCAAGGGAAACTTGGTGATCTGGCTTGAAGAGACGGGACGGCGAGATGAAGCAGAAGAGCTTTTGGCTACGCTAATTACCAAGGCTCCTGACCACGTTTTAAATCAGCTCTACTGGCCGCTGGTTGCCCTGGAGCGTATCCCTGCCAGCGAAGCGGTACACCAGGCGATGCTGGAGCGTTTCATGGCCCACATTGCAGATGTCCGAGATTGGGCAAAGACACGGAACGAAGCAGAGCGACGGTCATTTCCGCATCCCTATAGATGGGGCCCCTTTGCTTTGGCTTACTACCCCGGCGACATTACCCCTTATCTGCGGGACTGGGGGGAAATGATCGCCACCCTCTACCCCCCTACGCCAGTGCCCCATCCACCTGTGCGGGAACGACTGCGGCTGGTGATTCTAACCACTGTGTTCCGTCGTCAGTCTGTGTGGTTCATACTGCTACGCAACCTTATTGGCTATCTTGACTGCCACTTTTTCGAGTTGGTAGCAATTAGCCTTGCTCCCTCGGAAGATGACCAGACTGCTTGGCTCAAGGAACGCTGTGCCCGCTACTACGGCAATCGCCCCAGTGGTTGGGAAGACCTGCTCCAGCGAGAGGCACCCGATGTGCTGTTCCTACCCGATACGGCCATGAATGATGTCAGTGTCGGGGTGGCCGCACGCCGCTTTGCCCCCTTGCAGGTGACGACGTGGGGTCATCCGGTCAGTTCGGGGCTTCAGACGGTGGACCTCTATTTCAGTGGCACAGCCCTGGAACCCCCGGATGCGGCGACCCACTACATTGAACGGTTGGTGCGCCTGCCGGGTACGGGTGCCTGTACCCCTAACGCAACGCTCGTGCCTGCCCCTCTTCCTGAAGCCCTAGCTACGCACTTTGCCGATGGCCGTCCGGTGGCCCTGGTACCTTGTTTGTCCTTCAAGCTCGTCCCCGCCGATGACTCCCTATGGGTGCGCCTGGCCCAGACCTACCCCACCCTCAAGCTCCTGTTCTTTCGCCAAAGTGATTTCGGCAGAATGGGCACCGCACCGCTCGAACGCATCACGGCAGCACTGACGGCGGCGGGTGTGGACGTGACCCAGCAGATGGTCGTCCTGGAGTTTCAACCGCCCCAAGTCTTCACCACCCTTCTCTCACGGGCTACCCTCTACCTGGATGTGCCCAGCTTTTCCGGCTACACCACCGCCTGGCAGGGGGTCTTTGCGGGCATCCCGATTGTCACGCTCAAGGGGCGTTTCTTACGCCAACGGCTGGCCGCAGGACTGCTGGAAACCATCGGGTGTGCCGACACGGTGGTGGAGAACCTGGATGCCTACATTGCCAAGGTGGGGGAACTCATCGAGGAGTGGCAACAGCGTCCAGAAGCCTATGCCGCCCGGCGTGCCCGGATTCAAGCCGCCGCCCCCTTGGCCTGCAACGATGTGCGGGTGGTGCGGGGATTTGAGCGGGTACTTCTGGAGGAACTGGCTGAGCGGGGCAACCCCACTGCCCTAGCGTTACTGCCCCAGCACCGTGCCACTTACCCGGACTACCACTACGAGCGGGAACAGGGCTGTGTCGTCGCTCCACCCCGGCAGGATACACCCGACAAGAGCGCTGTTGCTGAACCCCTTGCTACCCCCTGTCTGCAGGAGTTGCCGATGAGTAGCTCATCCGAGTCCGACGCCGTACCCAACCAGTTTGCCCCCACACCCGTCCACGGCTTGATGCCACCCACCACACCATCACCCCCAGGAGCAACATCTGTGAGTAACCCCGCAACCCCTGGCAATGCCACCCCACCCGTCTGGCGACTCCTTGACCAAGACCTACACCTGACCACGCTCTCGCACACCTATGCCCCAGTGGGACTTCTCCAGATGATTCCGGCGGCACCCAGGGCGGTTTTTGACCTTGGTTGTTTCGTCGGTGCCACGGGTCGTTGGCTCAAAGGGCAGTTCCCGGGGGTCAGGGTGGTGGGGGTCGAACTACTCCCGGCGGCGGCGGAGAAAGCCCGTGCCGATTACGGCCAGGTGTTCACGGGACGCTTTGAGGAGATTGACCTGGCACCGCTCACTGGTCAGTTTGACACCATCATCGCCGCTGATGTGCTGGAACACCTCTACCACCCGTGGCAGTCCCTCGAACGGCTTAAGACCCTGCTGGCTCCAGGTGGGGCACTTTATGTAAGCCTACCCAATGTGCGGAACCTACGTGTCCTGGAGGGGCTAGCCCTGGGGGACTGGCTCTATGCGGGGGCTGGGATTCTGGACATCACCCACCTACGCTTTTTTACCCGTCGCAGTGCGCTACGGATGCTCAGCGAAACGGGCTGGCAGGTGCAGGACGTGCGTGCTAACCTCGACCCCCAGCTGAAGGGGATGATCGAAGGCCGTGACCTGAACGCTTATGTATACTCCACGTTGTAAAAGTCTTGTTTAGCCTAAATAATAGTCTCTATCTTCCACGACGTAAGCTCTTTTGATACTCTCTAGCCTCCCTCCAGGGCATGACTTGATAGCCCTCAGAACGGCTCTTATCCACTACCTTAACCAAAGGCTCCGTTCCCATCGTGCTTAGGTAGCGGCGGGGGATGTCAAGGCAGAATCCCTGAGCAATGGCCTCAGCGTACCAGCGGTCAAACTCATCCATCTCAGGTACAGGTGCCTCCAAGGGTACGTTCGGTTCCGCCCCATCTCGAATCATCTGTAGGAGGCAACCCGCAGGGTTCTCCACCACATGCTGCGAGCGGTACTGCTCAAAGGCTTCAATTGCCAGCATGACTTTCTCTGGCTTGTGTTGCTTAATCTCACGCTGGAGGCGTACACCGAGCTTTACACCCAAAGTTTCTAGCTTCTGTACAATGTCTGGATCAATGTCTGAGGCGGTGCTGGGGGCTACCGCTTGGAGTGCCACAACCTTGGAGGTGGGGCGAGGCTCAGTGAACTGCCGCAACAACTCCCGCAAGCGTTCTACCTCATCGCGCAACTCAAAGATTTCCGCAACATGCCCTCGGTACAGTTCGTTCTGGCGCTTTAGCTCCTGAATCTCAGCCTCTAGCTCTTTGATACGCTTGCGGGCGACCTCATGCAGGGTCTTGAGGCTGTATGGCCCAGGTTCAGCTTCTTGAGGTAAGGGGGCAAGCTGATGAGATTGTTCCTCGCGAAGCGACTGAATGTAGTCCTTGACTTCCGGCCATTTGTAGAGATAGCTGATAGAAACTTGAGCAACACGAGCAATAGCTGCAAAGGTGATGGTCTTGCCCTGTTGCTGGAGCGTCCGTACCGCCTCAAACACCTGTTGCCGCTTCTGCTCTTTGCGTTGCTGTTGTGCCTGGCGGAGCGTTTCAGTCTGCTTCTCACGGTTGCCTCTAGCCATGAGCCACCTCCCTGAGTTGTGGTAGCCACTGCTTCATCGCTTCCACAGTCGCTTTAGCCTCCTCGTAGGACAGCTCTGCGCCTGCTGTCTTTGCTTGTTCCATACGCTGTACTTCGCTTTGGTACTGCCGCTCGTAAAGGGGCAACTTGCCAGTGCTGGGTCGGAAACTACTACAGCCGTAGCACTTGGGGTAAAGGTTGTGAGGGCAGGGAGTCTTGGGGTCAAGAGCGCAATGGCCGTAGACGGTAAGACGGGGGTTTATCTCAATGTCTAACTCATGGGCTTTAGGGTTTTTCAGCAGGCTCTCGGGCAGGGATTGCCAGGGCAGGAACTTGTTGTCGGGGTTAAGCAGTAGCTCTTGGAAGGGGAGGTCAGCCGTTGCAACCTGCTCACGAGTGGGTGGGGCGTAGTGCTGAAAGGTTGTTGTGCTGGAAACATGGTCAGCGTAGAGTTGGGCTGCTTCTATCCCGTGCTTGACCCGTATCTCTTGGAGGCGGCTAGAGCGGGTGATTCGACCCGTGAAGTGGGGTTGTTGACCGTTGCTGTCCCGAATGTCCTCCGCTTCAATGAGATAGCGAATCGCTCGCACCATTGGGTTAACATCAGCATTTGTCTTAGGTGGTTCTGGGAGAGGTTTAATACGGCTGAATTTCGGGTAAGAACCTTTTTTGAAAACCCTGAAGTGGCAGAACAGGTAATTGTAGTCTGGGCCTAAGGTCTGTCGTATCCAAGCTTGCTGTGCTTCAATGATGCGCCGGATTTCACGGTTAGCTGGAATCTGATGCCAACGTTTGGTCTTCTGCTGAAAGAAACGGATGTACCACTTGCTGTTTTCCGCAACGAGGCAGTCAAACTGCATCTGGCAGACATCACCGGGTCGTGCGGCTGTGTACTCCTGAACCAAGTAGTGCCTTGCTAGTGGCTCTGGTAATTTGTGCAGGTGCGACTTGATAGCAGAACGAGTGGGTTCATCCAACCATACGGGGTCATCATGACGAATCTTGGGAAAGTCTCTGCGTTTAACTAAGGCTTCAGCCTCAAGGCCAGCCCAACTCAAAAACTCCTTAAGCTGATAGAGCTTTGTGTATACTGTTCGCCCTTTTATGCTTTGCCAAGCATCAATCAGGTTCAGAATGTCACTGCGCTTGATGTCTTGCAGTGATGAACATTTTCTTTGCTTAAGCACTTCGCCCAACTGTCCCAGCACAGCACGGATGGCACGGATTTGGGATGTTGAAGAATATACTTGAGCTTTGAGTAGGTAGTGCAAATACTGTTTTGCCTGCAAGCAGAACCAATCAGGTTCAATGCCATCAAAAGTAAGGAGTCGGTAGTAGGGCTTTTCATAGAAGTGCCGCAAGTCCCAGGTATTAGCGGCAAAGTCAAACGGGAGTAGTTCTTGCAACTTCTGCCTACCCTGCCAGTTGTATTGAACGGTAGCTGAAGGCTCAAAAATTATCTTGCAATAGCGACATCTGCCGTACCCTAGATCGTTACATTTGTAAATCCATCCCCTTTGACCCCTTGAACCAATGCCAGTACAAAGAGGGTTAGGACCAGTAGTGTTGAATGTCCGTAATAAAACTTAACATAAGGGGTCAGGGTTATCCTACGAGCGGCTCTACCCCTACGAGTTCCATGAAGCTACAGTGTCGGCCTATTTCTATTTGTAAATATCGCAACTTGTCAATCAATTCATAGGTCTTATTGTGACCTATCTCCAGCAATCTTAAAATTAGATAACCAATCAATACGGCATAAATCTGTAGCCGCACACCATTCTCATTCTTGGTAATGATTCTATCCAATTTCAAGTGCATCTTTAGTGCCTTCCAAAGCAACTCAATTCGCCAGCGCAAACGATAGGCTGAACAAATCTCTTCATCCGTCATCGAAGTCACGTTAGTCGCTAGCCTATATTCTGTGTTTTCCTCTTCATTAAAAAATTGAATTACCCGAATATCCGGATTGTCAGGTTGCAACTTCATATTATTTCTAATCCGCACAATAAACAATGTATTTCGTTTACACATTTCGTCCATTAATTTCCAGGAAGCAAAACCCCTATCCATGATACCAACGGCATTCTCAGGTATCGTCCCAATCACAAGATGCCCAATTTTATGGTCATTAGTCTTTCCAAATATAATTGATTCGTCACCGATATTGCCCTCATTTATATCCAGGCCAAGCGTCAATTTTACCTGCTTGTAGTGCCAGAATAATTTGCTGGTCAGGGTGATAATGGTAGAATCTAATGGGAATAAGTGCTTAAATTCACCTTGATGATGTTTAAGCCGTTTTTGCAGTTCTCTTAGGATCACTTGAAACGGCTCGGTGCTACGATGTTTACACGCCTTAGAAAACGTTGATATGTCAACTTTAAAATTGAGATGATTCAAGAGGAAGAATAAGCCCCGCATGGTGGCGACTCTTGCATCTAAAATGAAGTGCATCCATATGAGTACAAACAAGCGAGTATCCAAGACTGGATAGTCGTTTTTGGGAAGAAGGTTCAGCAAGGGCTTGATAAGTCCCTGAATTTGTCGTCTCATAAAAATACTGTTACTCGTGGTTTCTACCAATCTAAAATACCATTTTTAGTCTCCCTTTTCCACCCTTTCGTTAACATTCAACACTACTGGGTTAGGACATTCCAAGTCTGCTTGATAGTTGTAGATGTAAGCAGGATTTTCACAGGAGAGGAAAGTGTATTGACCACAGGAGTTGCATCCAAGACGGACACCATTAACACTTCCGTGCGCGAAGTAAGCCTTAGTAAGTCTTCCTTGATTGCATTGTGGGCAGGTAAACTCACCTTGGTAGTCTTGAAGCCAATCCACTTCAAGAATCCCATTGAGTGTTTGATGCCTTGAAATCGGCAGATGCTTACGCTGGCTTGTACATGAGAGGTAAGTGTACTGACCGCAGGAGTTACATTCAAGCCGAACACCATTAATACTTCCGTGTGCGAAGTAAGCCTTAGTAAGTCTTCCTTGATTGCATTGTGGGCAGGTAAACTCACCTTGGTAGTCTTGCAGCCAATTCACTTCAAGAATCCCGTTGAGCGTTTGATGCCTTGAAATCGGCAGGTGTTTACGCTGACTCATGTTGATTTTCCTCCCGTACTTTTTGCAGTTCCTTTAATCCTTGCAGGCGATTGTTTACAAGTTCCAGCAACCTTTGAATCTCGGTTACGCGCCGCTCTTGTTGAGCTATTTGGGCACGTTCAAGGTCAAGCTCCATTTGTTGCTTATCTGCCTCTAGTTGTGGAATGTCTGCTTCTGTAACTCGGTGATGGGTGCAACTTAGGCAGGCGTAACGGTACTGGCAATCGCCCAACATACTGGGGCGATGGCACTCACCAAGGGGAGTCGTAACCTTCATCAGGTCAGCTAACTTTTCGTAGCGTTGCTTGCGGGGCTTGTAGGTGGTTACCCGCCCGTACATGTCCACGTATCCCTTGGTTTCTGCCTGTTTCTCTAGCCGTTCTAAAGACCGCTTACGATAATGAGGCAACATGTCGAGGGAACCATGCCCTAAAACCGCAGCAATGTACTCGTCTTCAACTTCACAATGTGCCATCACACTGGCCTTGGTGCGACGAAACATGTGGCTGGTGAGGGGGAAAGGCTTGCCATGCTTGTCCTTAAGGTTGGCAACCTCCCTAAACGCTTTGAGCCATAAGTGAATTACCGTAAACGACAAGGGGCTAGGCTCATAAACAGGCTCAACTTGAAAACGCCCTCCTACTTCTGCCCCGTCCTTAAATGCTGTGGATGTTTTACAGAAAAGTTTGTTGAACTGAGAATCCTTGCCAAACTGTTCGTCCAAAAAACGCTGCTGCTCTTGCACTAACTCGGCAACGAGAGGATGCACCTGGAAATAACACCACTGCTTCCGTTTGGCCACCCAGCGTAGTAAAAACCAGTGCTCTCCTTCCTGCTTGAGGCAATGGCGCGGCATGAGCAACATCTCGTTGATGCGGCACCCTAAAGCAATTTGCAACCGAAACAGGCGTTCCAAGGGCTCAGGAAAAAGGTCAAGTTGCTCGTAGATTTGGTGCAACACCTCTTCAGGAATAGTTTCCACCTTGGGCGTTGGGTTTTTCATTCGTATGGGGGTAAACGGTAGGGTCAACCAACCCTCCTCTGCCCAAAGGCGTGTTGCAAATACCAAGGTTCTGTGCCGATTCCCCTTGTCAGCCTCTGAGATGAACGTTTTCAGGAGACTGTCTGTGATGCCTGCGGGTTGGCTGTAGCCATGAGCCAGCAAGAATTCATTGAGGCAGGCTAAGCAGAGGGTATCGATAATGATTCGTTTGGCTGAACACTTCTCTCGAACTCGTGCCTTCGCCGTAAGTTTGGTTAAATAATTCAGCCAAGGAAGCGTAATGCGCGTGAAATGAACGTTCCTTATGGCGTGGACACGACAATACTCTTCGTCGAAGCCCAATGCTGTTAGTGGCCAGACATCTTGTTGCATCAGCGGGTCACTGCACCACTGACTACCTAGTTCTGATTGCTTAACTCGTTCATGCAGGTCAGCTAAAAGTACAGCACTCATTGCTCTTCCTCCCCATCCATAAAACTTTCTAAACTCATCTCATCAAGTACATGGCTGTAGATGTCTTTGGTGGTGCTGATGGAACGATGCCCCAGCAATTGCTGCACATACTGGTCGAGGTAGCCCTGTTGCAGCATCCGTGTGGCAAAAGTGTGGCGGAACAGATGTGGGTGCGCCTTGATGCCAGTACGACTGTGCAATTCTTCAAAGAGCTTGTTCAGTCGCACAAGGCTCATGGGCTGGCCTCGCTGCTCGCCCTCTAAGGAGACAAACAGCATTCCGTGACCGAGCTGTTCCGCTTCGGGCGGATACTCCTCCAGCAGGTACGAACGCAGCATCTCTTGCACAGTACAGCGGTTGTGCAGGATAGGTACAACTCGCTCAGTTCCTTTCGCCCAGGCACCGTTGGGATTATCACGCCGGACAACACGCAACCGCCCTGTCACATCCACATCCTGAACATCAATCAGATGCAACCCCAGTAGCTCGCCACGGCGCAGACCCGTCTCACGTAAGAGCATCACAATCAGCTTGTCGCGGTAGCAGAGGCACCCTTCAACCAGGCGCACGACATCCGCATCACTGAGGCAACCAGGGAAAACCTTGGGTTCTTTGAGCTTGAGCCGCTTACGACGCTCCGGCCCGCTCTTGATGATGCCCCGTAGGAAGCCGCCACGCTTGCCCCAGCCGTGAGCAAGCTTGATAAATCGCTTATCGTCAATCCGCCCCTCCGCCGCATGAAACTCGTACAGCCCTTGAATGGCGGTCATCGCCTGGTTGACTGTCTTGGGGCTACGCTTGGAAACTCGCTCCCTTAAGGACTCGTGGATGACCTCTACATCACCCCCGAGCAAATACCAGTTTACGAAGTCGGCCAACTCATCTAGTCCAACACCATCCCAGCTCAAGGCTTTGTACTCCAGCCACCGCCAGTAATCCACCAAGCGGTAAGCGTAGGTTTCGACCGTGTTGGCCGCTAACCCTCGCTTCCGGCAGTAGTTCAGAAATCTCTGAATTGGTTCAACGGGCAAACAGGTCTTGGAGTCAAATACACAACGAAAGCGCTCACCTGTGGCGGGGTCAATCGCTGTCTCTACGGTCACACTCATTACACGTCAAAGAATCTAAGACACATATAGCCTAGCACATAAAATCCCGTTGTTGTTGTTCTTTTTTCTTTGTTGTGTAGTAAGATATTGGAGTCTATAGAAGAATACGGTACGCAACATCCAACTCAAAAATCTGGTGCTACGTGACCTACCGCCAGGGGAGACGGTGGAATTTTTTACGTTGCAGTGGTTCATCCGTGCTATACCACAATAACGATGGGCACGATCATTTTCTCTGCGGATTTGGCTCTCTACCAGGCCAAGTCCCAGGGACGTAATCAGGCGGTTTATCAGGATATGCCCCCGGCAGTGGGTTAACCCGGAGTACAATGGTCTAGGTATATTGACGCTGTTGTTGAGATAGATGTCATGGTAGCCACCGTTTGGAATACGACCGAATCCCAGCGCATTTTTAACGAAGCCCAACAGTTGATGCCGGGGGGGGTGAGTTCCCCGGTGCGGGCATTTAAGTCGGTGGGGGGCCAGCCCATCGTCTTTGAGCGGGTGCAGGGCGCCTACGCCTGGGATGTGGATGGCAATCGCTACATTGATTATGTGGGCACCTGGGGGCCAGCCATCTGTGGTCATGCCCATCCCGAGGTGATTGAGGCGATTTGTGCGGTGGCGCAACAGGGGACGAGTTTTGGGGCACCTTGCCGCTGGGAAAATGTGTTGGCGGAAATGGTGATTGCCGCCGTGCCCAGTATTGAAATGGTGCGGTTTGTGAATTCCGGGACGGAAGCCTGCATGGGCGCCCTACGGTTGGCACGGGCGTTTACGGGTCGGGAAAAAATTATCAAATTCGAGGGCTGTTACCACGGCCATGCGGATATGTTCCTGGTCAAGGCGGGGTCGGGGGTGGCGACCTTGGGACTGCCGGATTCGCCGGGGGTGCCCAAATCCGTGACGGCGGCGACCTTGACGGCTCCGTACAACGATCTACAGGCGGTGGCGGACCTATTTGCCCAGTATCCCGAAGCAATTGCCGCGGTGGTGCTAGAGCCAGTGGTGGGGAATGCCGGGTTTATCCTGCCGGAACGGGAATTTTTGGTGGGACTGCGGGAATTGACCCAGCGGTATGGGGCGTTGCTGGTGTTTGACGAGGTGATGACCGGGTTTCGCATCCGCTATGGGGGGGCGCAGGCATACTTTGGCATTACCCCTGACCTGACGACGCTAGGGAAAATCATTGGCGGTGGTTTGCCGGTGGGGGCGTATGGCGGACGTAAGGACATTATGCAGATGGTGGCACCGGCGGGGCCCATGTATCAGGCGGGCACCCTGTCGGGAAATCCCTTGGCGATGACGGCGGGGATCAAAACCCTGGAATTGCTCCAGCGGCCGGGGGTGTACGAGCAGTTGGAACGGGTGACATCCCGGTTGGTGCAGGGGTTGCAGTCCATTGCCGATGAACTGGGGCATCCCATGTGTACGGGCAGTTTGAGCGGGATGTTTGGCTTTTTCTTTACCCAGGGGCCGGTGCACAACTACGAACAGGCCAAGACCTCAGATGTGCAGAAATTCAGCCGATTTCATCGGGGGATGCTGGAGCGGGGGATTTATCTGGCACCGTCCCAATTTGAGGCTGGATTTACCAGTCTGGCGCACACGGAGGCGGACATTGACCAAACCCTGGCGGCGGCACGGGAGGTACTCAGCACTTTGCCCCGCTGATGCCAGGGATTTTGGGGTTTGATCCCGGTCGGGATAAATGTGGGGTGGTTCTGCGCTCTGCCCAGGGGGAATGGCTGGTACAACGGGTGGTGCCAGCGGCGGAGGTGCTGGAAGTTCTCAGTACTTTATGCCAACAATATCAGCCGGAGGTGCTGGTAATGGGGGATCAGACGACCCACAAACAGTGGCGGCAACGGCTCCGGGAAGTTTTGCCCAGGGTGCCGGTGGTGACGGTGGACGAGCGGTACAGTACCCAGGAGGCGCAAAAAAAATACTGGGAATTGTATCCGGCGCAGGGGTGGCGGCGGTTTTTGCCTGCGGGTCTGCGGCCTTTGCCCCGGCCGGTGGATGATGTGGCGGCCCGGATTTTGGTGGAACGGTATTGTTCCCAATCCCCGTGATGGTGGGGCGGCGGTTACTGCTGGGGGCACCCCCAGGGGTGATTGGGGAGGATGCCCTGGCGTTGTTACGGCGGACGGGGGCGATGGGGCTTGTCCTCTTTCGCAGTAATTTGACCCAACCGGCGCAACTTCGCCAACACCTGACCTGGTTGCGGGAGTGCCTGGGGCGACCAGTGGTGATTGCCATTGACCACGAAGGGGGGCAAGTCATGCGCCATCTGGAAGGCACTGCCCCTTGGCCGGGGAATTATGCCCTGGGGCGGGTGGCGGAGCAGGATGTCCCCCAAGCGGAACGGTGGGCGGAGCAGGTGGGCTGGGAGTTGGGGCAAGAACTGCGGGCCCTGGGGATTGGCTGGAATTTGGCACCGGTTTTGGATGTGCTGGGCGAACAACCGAATCCGGGCTTGGGCGGGCGGGCGTTTGGGAGCGACCCGGAGGTGGTGACCCGCTTGGGGCTGGCGATGGTTCGGGGACTGCAACAGGCGGGAATTGTCCCCTGCGGCAAACATTTTCCGGGGTTGGGCTGGGCCCAGGTGGACCCCCATCACACCCTGCCCCGTTTGGATTTAAGCCCATCGCAACTGGCGGCCCATTGGCAACCCTTTCGGGCGGCGATTGAGGCCGGATTGCCCACCGTGATGACCACCCATGTACTGGTGCCAGCCTTAGATACTGAAAATGTCATGACGTTTTCCCAACACACCATCCAAACCCATCTGCGGGGTGAGTTGCAGTTTACCGGGGTGTGTGTGAGCGATGATTTACAAATGGGAGCCATGACGGACTGGGGAACGATGGCGGACATGACCCTGAAAACCCTACAAGCCGGGCACGATGTGGCGCTGGTGGGGGCGCAGGCGGAGGATTGGCAGGCGGTGCTGGGGCGGTTATCCGAGGCGGTTGACCAGGGGGCACTGCCTGAATTGGAAGCATCCCTGCAGCGGATTGCCCACCTAATGAGCCAAGCGGACATTGCCCAGGTATTGCCCCCGACCCAGGATTGGCAACCGGCGACCCTGCTGGCGGCAGAAATTGCTCAGGCGGCGGTGCGGGTGGTGCGAGACCCCCAGGGTTGGTTGCCGGTGAAATGGCCGGTGCGGTTGTATCTCCCGGATGTGACCCCAGTGGCGGATTGGGTGCTGTTTGAACCCTGTTGGTTTGCTCCGGCCCAGATGGCTGACCTGCTGGGCGTACCAACGGCTGAAATTGTCATGACATTCTTAGACGCAACGAGGGTTTGCACCAGTACGAGGGAGGCCGGAGATACTAAAGCTGGCGATGATTGTGCCGCTGATGTTTTTACAACTAATGTACTGATTTTATACGATGCTCTGCGGTATCCTGGACAGCGGCGGGTGTTGGAGGAATTGGCGCACCAGGGGCAACCGTTGGTGGTGGTATTGGTACGCAATCCTGGGGATGTCCATTTGGTACCGGCAGGGGTGACGGTGGTGGATGCGGCGGGATTTCGTTCTCCCCAGGTACAGCAGGTGGGGCGGGTGTTGCGAGGTGAGCCGTGGCATTTCTGCGCTGGTGGGTGAATTGCCTGCTGTCGTGGCTGGTGGGCATGGCGGTGGCGGCGGCGGTCGGGGTGCTGGGCTGGGTGGTGGGCTATGTGGTGTATCGGGGCGGGACGCAACTCCTGCGGGGGGGGTGGGAAATTTTCACGGAGGTGCCCCCTGCGCCCTTGAGTGGGAGTGGGGGGTTGGGGCCGGCTTTGGTGGGCAGTGGGATTCTCATTACTTTAGCAGTACTGATGGCTCTGCCCGTGTCGGTGTTGGCGGCTTTATACTTGCAGGAATTTTGCCCCTGGCCGGGACTGGTGCGGCTGTTGACCCTGGGGTTGGATGTTTTGGCGGGGATTCCATCCATCATGGCGGGGGTGTTTATTTTCGGCGTGGTGGTGGTGCCTACCCAGCGGTTTTCCGTCGTGGCGGGGGGGTTGGCTTTGGCGATCCTGATGCTCCCGATTTTCACCACGGCAACTCGGTTGGCCTTGGCGGGCATACCGGCGGAAATACGGGACGGGGCGTGGGCCTTGGGGGCCACCCGCTGGCAGATGGTGACGGGAATTTTATTGCCCCAGGCGTGGCCGGGAATGGTGAGTGGCTTAACCTTGGGGGTTGCCCGGGCGGTGGGGGAAACGGCTCCCCTCTTGTTTACCGCCCTATTTTCCTCCCATTATTTGCCCCTGAGGGAATTGGGTGTTCGTGCCCTCGGCACCCAACCCCTGGCTTCATTGCCGGTGTTAATTTACACCTTTGCCATGTCCCCTTTTGCCAATCAACAGGATTTAGCTTGGGCAGGGGCGTTGGTGTTAATTATTTTTATTTTGGGGTTAAATGTACTGGCATATTGGTATCAATTGGTTCAACGATTTTCTCAACAATGAAACAGATAAATAAAATTATTTTTCATCAGAGGAAATTTGAATGGATTGAATATCAAGAATAATTTGGTTATCTATCCCAACCCTGTAGCCTAAATTCTATAGCAATGCTACTTAATTAGTGAGCAGAAATTCCCCAGAACCAAGGACGGGGGCGGTGCCCCTGCGACCCCTATTGCATTCTTATTTGGTTTATTTGGTATTGCCATAACAATGCTACTTAATTAGTGAGCAGAAATTCCCCAGAACCCAAAACGGGGGCGGTGCCCCTGCGACCCCTATTGTATTCTTATTTGGTTTATTTGGTATTGCCATAACAATGCTACTTGATTAGTGAATAGAAGTTCTCCAGAACCCAAGACGGGGGCGGTGCCCCTGCGACCCCTATTGTATTCTTATTTGGTTTATTTGGTATTGCCATAACAATGCTACTTGATTAGTGAATAGAAGTTCTCCAGAACCCAAGACGGGGGCGGTGCCCCTGCGACCCCTATTGTATTCTTATTTGGTTTATTTGGTATTGCCATAACAATGCTACTTGATTAGTGAATAGAAGTTCTCCAGAACCCAAGACGGGGGCGGTGCCCCTGCGACCCCTATTGCATTCTTATTTGGTATTGCTATATTATGGCTATACTGAATTTAGAATTAAGTGTTACAAGGGCAGTGCTATCCCGTATTGGTTCTACAAAATTACGGTTTCTTAAATGCCAAACGAACGGGCGGGATTGCCATATCTATTCTGAAATTAACTAGAAATGCCTGCGTAACCTATCCAGCTAAGGTTAACTATTGATTAATCAAAACTTAACCTGATAATCGCCAGCAATCTTTAGCTTTTCTTTCCCCCTTTGACCCCAACGCAACGCAAAACCTGTGTTAATTTAACGGTGGATGAACTGCTACTATTTACCCCCATACCGACGATGAAACCCTTAATTCATCACACCAAAATTGTTGCTACCATTGGCCCGGCGAGCAATTCCCCCGAGGTGATGCGGCAGATGTTGCGGGCGGGGATGAATGTGGCACGGTTGAATTTTTCCCATGGTAAGTACGAAGACCACGCCCAATGTATTGCCAACCTCCGGGCGGCGGCGGCGGAGTTGGATTTACCCCTGATGCTGTTGCAGGATTTGCAGGGCCCCAAAATCCGCGTGGGGGATTTACCGGCGACGGGGCTGGACTTGGCGGATGGGATGGGTTTGACCCTGGTGCCCCTCGGTCAGGAGGACGGCCAGCCGGACACGGTGGGCATTGACTATCCCTATGTGGCGGAGGAGGCTACCCCCGGTACGCCGGTGCTGTTGGATGATGGACTGCTGGAATTGCGGGTGGAGCGGGTGCAGGGAAATAAAGTACAATGTACTGTTGTTAAAGGAGGCACTCTAAAAAGTCATAAGGGGGTGAATTTCCCCACTTTGAACCTGCGGCTCCCGGCGATGACGGAGAAGGACAAACGGGACTTGGAATTTGGTTTGGCTCAGGGGGTGGATTTAATTTCCCTGAGTTTTGTGCGCCGACCGGAGGATGTGCGGGAATTAAAACAGATGCTCCAGGAACGGGGGGCGAACCTGCCCGTATTAGCCAAAATTGAGAAACCCCAGGCGGTAGAAAATTTGGAAGCCATTATCGCCGAATGTGACGCAGTGATGGTGGCTCGGGGGGATTTGGGGGTAGAAATGAGTCCCGAAAAAGTGCCCCTGATCCAAAAACGGATCATTCACCTGTGCAACCAACGGGGCATTCCCGTGATTACCGCCACCCAGATGTTGGAGAGCATGATCCACAACCCCCGTCCCACCCGAGCGGAAGCCAGCGATGTGGCCAATGCGATTATTGACGGCACGGATGCGGTGATGCTCTCTGGGGAATCTGCCGTGGGACGATACCCAGTGGCCGCCGTGGAAATGCTGGCACGGATCGCAAAGGAGGTGGAACCGGCGGTGAAATTTACCAACTACCCGGCCAACCACAGTGATGATGTGGATGCGGTGGTGGAGGCACTTCACGCCATTGATGATACATTAGATTTACAATGTATTGTTGTTTTTACCAATTCGGGCTACACGGCCAGATTGGTGGCGGCGGAACGTCCCCATACGCCGATTGTGGCTTATACTCCTGATCCACACATTTACCATCGTTTAAGTTTGTATTGGGGGGTGCGCCCAGTGATTACCCGCTGGTTTACGGACAATGTGATGGATGTGCTGAAAGAAATGGAAAAAGATTTAATTCAGCGGCAGTATGTGACCCCAGGGGATAAGGTTTTGGTGATTACGGGGATTCCCTTCGGACAGGCAAAAACCACTAATTTCCTCAAAATTCACACCATTGGTGAGGATTAAAGGATACTGGTAAAATTATTAAAGACACCTCTATAGCAATCCTACTTGATTAGTGAACAGAGATTCCCCAGAACCAAGGACGGGGGCGGTGCCCCTGCGACCCCTATTCTATTCTCATTTAGGACTGCTATGTTTATTGCCACCACTGGCAGATTACTTCGTTAAAATGCCCATATTAAGGCTATCGAGAACCTACACCGCAGGTGCTTCTTTGACGGGGGCTACGCCCCTGTGACCCATTTTTAGAAGTGCCCTTAATTAAAATTGCAAAATAACCCAGAAATTTCGCAACCAAAAGGTATCCTGAATTACATGGGGCAATAGGGGACAAAATGAGTGCATTTTTAATAATTTCTGGTGGTTCATCTACGGTCATTTTCGGGAGTTGTTTTTGAGTTTATTTATAATTTGGTGGCAATCGCTATGATAGAAATGCCAAATGGGTAATTGATGTATGGCAATAAATGCCGTTCAGAAGCAAAAATAAATTTGAGCATTGAGTTTAACCAGGGAGAAACCTTGGGAATTGTTACCCTGGGGTCAGCCGTTTTATTCCTGTCCATATATTTTTTGATCGTCGCTGGCAGAAACAAAAAAGTATTATAAAAACTCATTTTTTGGATATGGAAACCACTACATTGCAAAGCTCTTTTTAATGAACTAGGAGTATAACGACGATAGTGATGATTGATGACATCATGCTGGCTCCATAGCCAAGGATAGGCTGGAACTGTAATGACGACCGACCCTTGCGGAAGTAAATATTCATGTACTTGCTTGAGTAACATAATGTCATCTTCCACGTGTTCAATAACATCGAGTAATAGGGCAATTTGAAAACTTTGTTTATTGGCATCTAAATCAGTTAAGTTACCGCAAAAGACCTTCTGTAATCCCCTTTTTTTGGCATACTCAACTGCCAGGGCAGAGCTATCAATTCCTACCGCTGAGCATAGGTTATTTAATTTTTGGAGCATCATCCCCGTACCACAACCAACATCTAAACCTTGTCCCTGTTTATCAAGTACACAAAAATGCTTGATTAAATGTAAAACGATCACAGCACGTCCTTGAAACCACCAGTGTTCAGCTTCCAATTCATAATGTAAGTAATATAGCAATCCTACTTGATTGACGAACAGAAATGCTCCAAAACCAAATACGGGGGCGGTGCCCCTGCGACCCTTGTTCTATTCTCATTTAGGATTGCTATATAGAGCTTCATCCATTTTTAGCACACCTTTATTACTTTTTAGAATCATTATCGCAATTTACCTACCGCCTTGGCTTGAAACCCTGTCCTCCCTATGAGTTTATCAATGCCTATGGGGGTGAAATTTCCTCTCAGCCTAACGTTTCGTCCCCATTACCTTTGGGTGGAATGAGGATCGCAATGTCCTGAAAACGGTGACACATCATCCCTTAAAATAAGATTTGGTAGGCATTTATGGATAGGTACTAGGTGACAGAATCCCTTGTCCTAGCAGCGATAGACGTTGGTACCAATTCAATTCACATGGTGGTGGTGCGGATTCAACCCCAGATTCCCGCCTTCACAGTCATGGCTAGGGAGAAGGAAACCGTGCGCCTGGGGGAACGCTGTCCCCAGACCGGGAATCTCACCCCAGAGGCGATGGCCAGGGCGTTGGATGCTCTACAACGCTGTTTGACCCTTTCCCGAATTCATCAGGCGGAAGTCACGATTGCCGTTGCCACTAGTGCGGTGCGGGAAGCTCCCAACGGTGCGGAATTTCTACAACGGGTCGCCGCCGAAACCGGTTTGGTGGTGGATTTGATTTCTGGGGTGGAGGAAGCCCGCTGTATTTATCTCGGGGTGTTGTCTGGAATGGAGCTCGATAGGAAAAATCATATTGTCATTGACATTGGCGGCGGTTCTACGGAATTAATTTTGGGCGATGGGGGTGAACCCCAGTATCTTAGCAGTACAAAAGTGGGGGCAGTACGCCTGACCCAGGAGATGATCACCACCGACCCAATCAGCAATGCCGAGTATGAGTGGTTGCGCGCCTATCTGCAGGGGATGTTGGAATGGCCGACCCATGACCTGCGCCAGCGATTGCACCGCCAAACCGTACCAATGATCGGCACCTCCGGCACCATTGAGGCTTTATTTCTCCTGCACGCCCAGATGACGGGTTCCCCACCACCACAACCATTACAAGGGCAAAAACTCACCCGTACGCAAGTGCAAAACCTGGTACAAAAATTACGTTATTTGAATGATCAACAACGCCGGGAGCAGTTACATATACCCCCCAAACGCTCAGAAATTATCCTGGCTGGGGCGATGATTTTACAGGAAACGATGAACTTGCTAAATTGCGACCACATCATTTATTGTGAACGGGCATTGCGGGAAGGGATTATTGTCAATTGGATGCTCAATCATGGGTTGATCGCTGACCATTTGCGCTATCAAAGTTCTGTACGTCAACGCAGTGTTTATAAACTAGCGGATAAATACCGAGTGCGTTTAGATCATGGTAAGCAGGTGGCGGATTTAGCTCTAGAATTTTTTGACCAAACCCAAGGGATTCTTCATACGGGGGATAGTTTAGAACGGGCTTATTTGTGGGCGGCGGCGATTTTGCACAATTGCGGGCATTTTATTAGCCACGATGCCCATCACAAACATTCCTATTACTTAATCCGTTACGGGGAATTGCTGGGCTATACGGAAAACGAAATTGAAATCATTGCCAATATTGCCCGGTACCATCGCAAAAGTTCCCCGAAACGCAAACATGAAGGCTATGCCTGTCTGGATAAGGCGAGCCGAGGGATTGTGGAGCGACTGAGTGCTTTTTTACGCATTGCTGTTGCCCTGGATCGTCGCCAAATTGGGGCAATTGAGCATCTGGAATGTCGGGTAGAGCCTCCCAATTTGCACTTATATTTGTATCCCCAAGAACCAGGGGATGACTGTGCGCTCGAATTATGGAATTTAAGTTATAAAAAAGCCTGGTTTGAATCCCTATTTAATCTGAAAGTCAACCCCCATCTGGCTACCCCAAACGTTACTAAACAGAAAAAATTATCAGGGCATTTGTGACAATACAATATAGTAATCCTATGCGATTAACAAACAGAAATTCTCCAGAACCAAGGACGGGGGCGGTGTCCCTGCGACCCCTGTTCCATTCTCATTTAGGACTGCTATAGTAATTCTATGGGATTAACGAACAAAAATTCTCTAGAACCAAAGACGGGGGTGCCCCCCTGCGACCGCTAATTTTGAATTTATACTAAACCACTTGAAGGTTATCTTGCTGAAATGCCCATACTAATGCTATCGAGAACCATACACCGCAGGTGCTTCTTTGGCGGGGGATACCCCCTGCGACCTATTTTTAGAAGTGCCCATTAGTTAAAACCATTAATATCCCAAACCAGGAAGCAATTTTCGTATGTATCCCCATCCCCAAGGACGGCTATCCCTACTGCCTCTTGGCGGTAACTCTCTTACCATAAAAGTAGTGATGTTCTCAAACAATTACCATGTTTTATCTTGACCCGTTGTACTTAATCTTTGCGATACCCGGACTGCTCTTGGGGTTGTGGGCACAATTTCGGGTACAATCGGCTTTCCAAGAATACTCTCAAGTGGGAACCCGTCTGACCGGTGCCCGTGCCGCCCGGATGTTGTTGGACCGCTATGGGTTGCACGGTGTCCGAGTGGAACGGGTGGATGGTTTCCTGAGCGACCATTACAACCCCCTCACCCGGGAATTGCGCCTGAGTCCGACGGTCTATGATGGGGCAACGGTCGCCTCGGTGGGGGTAGCGGCGCATGAAGCGGGTCATGCCATTCAACACGCGGAGGAGTATATCCCCCTGCAATTTCGGTCGGCGATTGTCCCCGGCGTGGTCGTGGGGAGTTGGTTGGGACCGTTGCTGTTTTTCGTGGGGTTTGTTTTCAGTTCCCTGCGGGTGCTGGCTTGGGTGGGCGTGGGGGTATTTGCCCTGGTCGCCCTGTTTTCCCTGGTCACTCTGCCGGTGGAGTTTGATGCCAGCCACCGGGCGAAAAAACTGCTGGTGTCCGAAGGGATTTTAGACACCCAAGAAATGACCGGGGTGAATGCGGTGTTGAATGCCGCCGCTTTGACCTATGTAGCCGCCGCCGTGCAAGCGGTGATGAACCTGCTATACTACGTCTTTCTGCTGACCGGGAGTCGGCGCAACGATTAACCCCGGCAAAGTTGATAGAGGGCTTGGGCAATTCCTAATGCACCACCGCCCCTGCCCACCCGTTCCCAACCGTTCTGCTGGCATTGGCGCCGGTAATCCGGGTTCTCCATTGCCCGCACTGCCCATTCGGCGGCTAACCGTAACTCAGTTGCTCCCGCCACGCCCCGTCCTACGGTTTGGACAGAGCAACCCAACAAACGCATCTGCGCCTCGGCAAACCGATAGGTAAATTGGGGACCCCGCCCAGGAATTTGGATCACCGGTTTCCCCAACCCCACCGCCTGCTCAATTGCGGTTCCCGCCATGCCCACCACCACCCGACTGGCATGGAGAATATCCACAAACCGATCCCAGGCGCAATGCACGACCCCCGCAGGACAACGTAATTCCCCCGCCTGATACCGCCAGCCCCGTTGCATCGCCAATTCCATTAACAACTCATCCGTAAAGCCAGATACTAATGCCGCCCACACCTGCACCTGCGGACGTAGGGTAAATAACTGTTCACAAAAACCTAACAAAAGCTGGAAATTGTCCTCCGCTTCCGGCAACCGACTGCCGGGCAACAGGGCAACTACCGGCTGATTATCCCCATCCAAAAATGTGCCCGTCGGTTCCAGACCATCCATGATCGGATAACCGGCAAACACCGCCTTGTCCATGCCCCGTTTTTGCAACTGTTGCGCCGTGAATTCATCCCGGGTAAACACTTGTAAACAGCGGGGTGCGGTCAACCCCCACCAGGTCAGCCCCGGTAATTTCAACTCCCCCTCGTAATAACTCGAAGTAGATACAATAAACGCCGCATAGGGTCGCCCCGACAGGCGGGCAAAACCCAAGGGCACCCCATCCCCCACCGCCACCAGCAGGTCACAGGTCGCCGCCACCCGTCGTAATGCCTGCCACTGCCGCCAAGTCAACGCCAATAACCCACCGCCCACATCCCGCACCAGCAACCAGGGATTCATGTAAAAAATGCCCCCGGACGGCAGACTACGGGTGGGGGCAATGATGGGAATGCCCAACCGGCGGTAGGCTTGTCCCTCCCCCACCATCGGCAAAGCGAGTACCTGGGCGCCCAGATTTTGGCAGGCGTGGGCAATCAAACTGGCATTTAAGTCCTCCCCGTGCCCATTGCTGAGAAATAAAATGGTGGTCATGGGTGTAAAATAATCCCCATCATTTATACTAAAATCCATTCTGGGTCAATTAATCAGCTATTCCCATAGGATGCCACTTGATAATACCAGTGTGGTGAACCCATGTTCCAAAGAATCAACAATTACTATCCTAAATTCAATTAGGGTTGCGCCATGACCTATTTTCCCCCCAAACAACCCACATTTAATTATTTACACCATCTGGTACTCATGTATGGGGATGCCCAACACCCCTGGACCGTGGATGACTTGAGTTTTTATGTCGCCCATCAATCGTTACCCGGAACATGGCAGGATTGGTTATTTGACTCTTTTTTGTTTTTGAATATTGCCAGTAAAAATAAACGGGATTACCGGGCAGATATTAATCTAGGTACAACAATGAGTGGGGAAGGGGATTTTTTTGCCGCCTGTTCTCCCCAACCAGCGGGAGTCGCAGAATGGGAAGAATTACTAGACTTTTACAGCGATGCGGTGCAAACCCTAAACCAAACCATCAAACAACTCATTCCCCACATTAATACTCCCTTGACCCATCAACGGAATGCGGTGTTGATGATCCCCTACCCCCACATTACCCAGGTGAATTTTGGTCGTTCCGGCTGGAATTTTTCCACCCAAGGACAGAATTTAGACCAGGCTACCCGCAGTCGTTTAAGTGCCTGTCAATGGTTTATTGAGGAATTACAAAAACGCTTACCCCCCTGTGAATATGTGCATATTTTGGGGGTTTATTGGATGTTTGAAACCGTATTTCGCAGTTGGGAGGTGGATGACCATTGGTTGCTAAAAGAATTACGTCCATTCATTCATAAAATGGGATATAAATTTCTCTGGATTCCCTTTTATAGTACCTATAATATCCACCTGTTAGATGACTATCAAAACTATTATTTTGACCTGGCTTTTTTGCAACCCAATTATATGTTTTATCAACGGGGGGTCAATTTAGCCCAAGCCGCCCAAGCCGCCCAAAAACGCCAAGCCGGTTTAGAAATTGAATACTACTTAGAATTGGATGAACCTATTGCTGTCCAAGGGGAACGTCACCAGCGGTTCCGAGAATATTTGGATGGGGGAGTGACCTATGGGTATATGCGAGAATCCGCCTGTGCCTATTTTTTAGGACAAAAATCCTTAGAACGCATGGTCAGCCATCCTGACCCCCAAGAACGGGAATTTTATCAGGATATTTATCACTTTATCCGGGGCACCTATACCCCCAAATCCCTACGCTAAATTAGAGACACTGATTATTCCTTGATCATGGCACCAGAATCCGTCCCCACCGAGATTTTACTCAACCAGTCCGCCCAACCCTTGGGGGAATTTTTACTCCCTGACCGTCCCCAACCCGGCAGTCCGGTGGAGGTGAACGGGCAACTTTATACCGTCCTCGAACGGCGGCATCGCTACCACTACCGGGGCGGTCGTTACCAACTACACAAGATGGCACTGCTGGTACAGGTCGCCCACCCTGACCGGAATCGTTGGCAGGGGCGATGGATCATTGGGGATGGTCGTTGTCAATATAATGCCCTATCAGAATTAGTACGTTGTGCCGTCAATCCCTCTGGTCCTTGTCGGGGCTGTCCGAGTTTTGTGCCCGCTTCCGATACAATCAGGAATGGTGCAGAGGGGAACCATCGTGCTAGACCTCAAACTGATCCGAGAACAGCCTGAACTGGTGGCGGAACGATTGGCGACCCGGCACGGGGAAGTTAATGTGCAACCGGTGCTTGACCTAGATGAACAGGTGCGTTCCCTGGAGAAACAACGCTCCCGTCTGCAAGCAGAAAGTAATGACATTGGCAAGCAAGTTGGGCAACTCCTGCGCTCCGGCGGTGCGGAAACCACTGTGGCAGACCTGCGGCAACGGGGGCAAGAACTGAAACAAATTTTGGCAGACCTAGAGCAACAGGAGCGAGAACTGCGGCAAAAATTAGAAGCATTATTATTACAATTGCCGAATTTGCCTGCGCCGGATGTGCCACCGGGCAAAGATGAAACCCAAAACATTGAACGCTCTCGCTGGGGAGATGAATACAAATCAAAAATAGACGTTTTACCCCATTGGGAAATCGCAGAAAAACTGCGCCTATTTGAAACAGAACGGGCTACCAAAATTGCCCAAAGTCGGTTTGTGACCCTGTGGGGGGCGGGGGCGGCTTTAGAACGAGCCTTAATTCAATGGATGTTATATCACCATATTCAACGGGGTTACATTGAAGTTTTGCCCCCTTTTTTAGTGAATAGCCAAGCCCTCACGGGTACGGGACAATTACCTAAATTTAGCCAGGAAAGTTTTGCCTGTCGGGAGGATGATTTATGGTTAATTCCCACCGCTGAAGTGCCCGTGACTAATTTATATCGGGATGAAATTTTAAGTGCGGAACAATTGCCCATTTATCACTGTGCGTGGACTCCTTGTTTTCGTCGGGAAGCGGGTAGTTATGGGCGGGATACCAGGGGTTTGATTCGTTTACACCAGTTTAATAAAGTGGAATTGGTGAAAATTGTCCACCCGGAAACCTCTGCCCAAGAACATGAGCAATTGGTACGGGATGCGGCGACCCTTTTAGAAGCATTGAAACTGCCTTACCGAGTGGTTGAATTATGTACGGGGGATTTGGGATTTGGGGCACAAAAATGTTATGACCTAGAAGTTTGGTTGCCCGCCCAGAAAACCTATCGGGAAATTTCTAGTTGTTCCAATTTCGGGACTTTTCAAGCCCGTCGGGCTGGGATTCGTTATCGGGAACCGGGGAAAAAGGGTACGGAGTTTGTCCATACACTCAATGGTTCGGCTTTGGCGGTAGGGCGAACGATGGCGGCGATTTTGGAACAGTATCAAACGCCCGATGGTCAGGTTAACATCCCGGAGGTATTGCAACCCTTTCTCGGTCGGGAAATCCTATGAAATTGGGAGAGTGGTTTGGCTTATTGATCCTCATTATTGCCCTTTATATTCTGTGGGAAATTCGTTATCTTTTACTGTTAGTTTTTGCCGCAGTTTTAGTGGCAGTAGCCTTGGATGGGGTGGTTAATTTCCTAAAGCGTTGGCGGATTTCCCAGGGGATGGCGATTGGACTGACCCTATTTGCGTTACTTGCTATTATTATTATGCTGTTTACCTTAATGGTTCCCCCCTTTAGTAAGGAATTTGAAGAACTGATTAAACTGTTTCCCAAGGGGTTTCAAGCGGTGGCTCGTTGGTTAGAAAAATTACAACTCCAGATTTTTGGAGAAACCCTGTTTAATTTTGCAACCAATGGGGATTTGCTTCGCCAGCTACAAGCCTTTGCCAATCCCTTACTTAGCCGGGGAATTAATTTCTTTTTTGATACGTTGGGCGGGGTGCTTTCTACCCTTTTAATCTTGGTTTTGGCTGTCATGTTTCTCGCTGACCCAGCCGCCTATCGCCAGGGCTTTATTCGCATCTTTCCCTCGTTTTATCGCAATCGGGTGGACACTATTCTCAAACGTTGTGAAGTGAATTTGCGGGCATGGATGTTGGGAACACTGACGGCGATGTCGGTGGTGGGGATTCTCAGTTTTATTGGTTTATCCTTGTTGAGGGTGCGTTTGTATTATGCCCATGCCTTAATTGCGGGATTGTTTAATTTGATCCCCAATATTGGTCCAACCTTAAGTGTCATTCCCCCGACGGTGATTGCTTCCTTAGATGCTCCTTGGAAAGCGATTGCAGTGGTCATTTTATATTTTTGTATCCAACAAACCGATGCCTATTTTGTGACCCCTTATGTCATGTCTCAACACCTGGAATTGCCCCCAGCATTAACCTTGATGGCACAAATTTTTTTCACGACTTTTTTGGGATTACCGGGACTCATTTTAGCCTTACCTTTGATGGTCGTATCCCGGGTGTGGATTGAAGAAGCTCTGATAAAAGATATATTAGACCGTTGGAAATAAGGGGCATATTATTTCGGTGTAGATTGCCGTAACCAGGCTTCAATTCCTTGCGCTAAAGTTTGGGCAAGTTGGATTTGGGCGGTGGGGTTGACAATCCATTCAAATTCCTGGGGATGGATCATAAAACCCAATTCCAAAAGAACCGCTGGACAGACGGTGGGACGGGTCAGGGCAAGGTTATTCCAAAAAATTCCGTAGCTGGGACGTTGGGCATTTTTAGTTAAGTAATGATGCAAAAATACGGCTAAATGATGGCTTTGTTGGTGATACCAAAAGGTGCCAATTCCTTGGGTACCCCAGGCATCTCCCGCATCGGGCAAAGCGTTGTAATGAATACTTAAAGCCAGGTGGGGTTCCTGAGTTTGAATCAGGCGTACCCGCTCTGCCAACCCCACATCCACATCGGTGGTACGGGTGAGGATGACTTCTGCGCCCCGGTGCCGCAGGCGTTCTGCCAATAGTAGGGACATCTGCAAATTCACCTGCTTTTCCGGTGTGCCATCGGGTCCCAAGGCTCCCAGGTCTTCCGTACCCCCATGACCGGGGTCGAGCAGGATTTTGATGCCCGTGAGGGAATGGGTGCGTAACGGCGGTGGGTGGCGGAGGGCTAAAATGAGTACATTGTCCTGATAATGAACCCGGTAGCCCCAGGACTGATCCGTCTGCAAATAAAAGCTGTAGCGAATCTGCCCAGGGTGCGTTTGTTGCCAGGTAAAGGTGCGAACCGCCGCCCCGTCATCCAGGCGAATCGTATCCGTTTGGGCGGTCGTGTGCCAGAGGGTCAGATGCACAACCCCCGGCTCCTGGTGAATGGTAATGGGAATCGGGGTGCTCAAGGGGAAATGAATTTCTGTCCAGTCCCGCCCCAGCCGACTCCGTACCCCCCGCAGAATCGCTTGGGGTGGAGAGGTGGTGATGTGGGTGGTCAGGTGCCGTCGGTGCAACCACCCCCCGTACCGCAATTGTACCCACTCCCCCGCCTGGGCAATCACCTGGTCCTGGGTGCCCGCAGGCAAGGGCGTTAATCGGGAATAATCTGTACCTGAGCCGGTACGGGCAATGCCTTCTTCGCTTAAGGTTGCCACCTCAAACCGATTGGGGTCAAGAATCCGCACCCGCCCCGGACTCTGCCAGGTTTGACTGCCGTAAATCAACTCCGGTTGTCCCCAGTCGCCCGGTTGTCCAATTCGCAGACATCCTTGGTATTTTGTACTATTATTAACTGGGGAATTACCAGATGGGTTAATCAGTACGGCATCATTACCCAGGGGGGGCATGGTGGGCACGGGGAACAGTTCGGTTTGCCATTGCCCCAAACGCAGTTTTACCCCTTCGGTGGGGGGCAGTGCCGCCTGAAAGCACAGGGGTTCTCCCGGCAGGGAAGCCACATCCACCGTCGGCACCAGGGGCGTGGCTGGTTCGGGGGGCAAAGTGCGGCGGATATGCAGGGTGAGGGTTTGCGTCCCGGCTTGTATCTGCACCCGATTCTCCCCCAAAGCCAGGGGGATGCTGGGGGCAAAATGACCGGCGGGGGAGCGCAAAATCACTTCCCCATTCACCCGCACCGGTTCCGAGGGGTTGTGCGTACCGATGAGAAAAATCTGCGGGGCGGTGGTTTGGTGCCCATCGGGGGGATAGACTACCTGGAGCGCCGCCACCGGGGTTGCCCCCACCAGCAGGATTCCCGCCAGAATGAACCCACGGGTCACTACCGCCGCCGGGGCACTTTCGCCAGGAAGTCCAGTTCGCTGACCGTTACCACCGGTTTGGTTTGGGGGCGGGTGTCCACCGACCGGGCGAGGGTGCGGTATTGTTGGGGGTCACCGGCTTGGGGGAATAATTTGACCCGTTCCTGCGCCCGTTTTTGGTAGTAACGAATCATGACGTGGTTCCAGTCAATTTGACCGATGCCTTCCTTCGCCCGATAATCACTGCCGTAGCGGGGGGTGACTAAATTGAAGGGACGACCTGCCATGCGGCGGCGTTGGTACGGCACGGTTTGATCCCCGAAATTTTCCGTGTATTCGTCGCTGTCCACCAATTCGTTGACAAAGCCATTGAACCCCTGGGTGGCGATGCGAATGGACCAGGCAATAGTTTCACTTTGATTGTACGCTTGACGACCTAAAATCCGCCGCAAACACACATCCACCAGCCGATAATTATTATTCGTTGCCACCACCAAGCGGTAGAACGGGTCGGACTGCGCCAAACCCCGGATGAAATCCCGCACCGTGATCGCCCGATTTTTCAACTGGGATTCCAGCGTCACCTGGCGACAGGATTTGAGGATCACGTGTTCGCTAAAAATTTGTCGGTAAGCCGCCCAAATCAGCCCGGACATCTCATCGGCACTGCCCACATCCTCCAGGCGGTAAATTCGGGGACTATCTTCGTTCAATTCAGCCCGACCAAAGTTCCGTACCCGATGGTTTTGGGTCGTGGGTCGGTAGGCGAGCAAAGGTAAGGTCATGATCACCAACTCCATCTCAGGGGTTTCCTTCAGCGTAGGCTAAGGGGTTCCCTCTAGTCCTCGAAAGTAACGTAATGTTAAGTTTTTTCTCAGTCGGGGGCACACCACCGTTGATTAATCACCAGTCATCTGTGACGACGGCTCAGGCAATTCCACCTCTTCATAGACCAACGCCAAGGGGCACTGAAAATCCAGACTCACCAATTCTAAAATGGGATTTTCTTCATTCTCCACATCGTCCGGGTAACCAGTCAGTTCCCATTTGCCCGCACGGGTTTTGCGATAACAGTCTATGCCCACCTGCTCGGAGTCAATTAATACATATTCCTGGAGGGTGGCAATGCGGCGGTAAAATTTGAATTTGTCGCCCCGGTCAAAACCAGCGGTACTGGGCGAGAGAACTTCAACAATTAACTTGGGATATTGCAACACCTCTGTGGCTCGGTGGTCCCGTTCATCACAACTCACCACCAAATCGGGATAAAAATAGGGACCTTTTGCGGCAACTCTAACCTTGACATCTGTAGCATATACTTTACATCCAGTGCCTCGTAACTTACTCCGTAATATGCTAATGAGATTGACGGTAATGGCATTATGGGCGAGTGTCCCGCCCGCCATCGCATAAACTTCACCATCAATGTATTCATGTTTGATGGGTTGTTCCCTTTCCCATGCCAAATACTCATCCGGTGTTAAACCTCTCGCTTGCGGGTTGGCAATCATCCCTGACCTCCATTGGCGGTGAAGTTCTCTTTCATTTATTTATTGTCTCAATTTTTGCAAGATATTGCTCAAGGAAAAAGGGATCGTTTCAGTGCTATAGTCATACTAACAATAATTCTATCAGATACCTGTGAAATGGGCTATCAACAGGGCACTTCTAAAAATGGGTCGCAGGGGCACTGCCCCCGTCTTGGTTCTTGATAATATGGGCATTTCAGCGAAATAATCTGCCAATGGTGACAATAAATAGAGGTGCCCTTATTTTATTTCCATACCCGTGCGGTGGATAATGTATCTAGGATGGATGGTAGTTTTTTCCCATGCCGCCGTTAACCCCGCCCGAACGATTGGCACCCATGCCCTATTCCCATCAGGAGAATCCTCATGCAAGATAAGTACGTTTTAATTACGGGGGGCACCGGGGGTTTAGGGAAAGCCGTGACCCGGCTGGTTTTGGAAGCTGGTGCCGCTGGTGTGACCCTCCCCTACCGCAGTCAAGCAAGTGTGGATGAATTGAAAACGGAATTGACCCCCGAGGCATTTCGCCGCTTGCAATTGGTGCCCGTGGATGTGAACGATGAACAGCAAGTGACCGCGATGGTGGATGCCATGCCCCGTACCGATGCCCTGATCCATTTGGTCGGGGGGTTTCAGATGGGAGCAACCCATGAATTTAGCTTCAGCGATTGGCAACAACAGATGGATCAAAACCTGAATAATACATTTCTTTTGTGCAAACATTGTCTGCGGCGAATGCGGGCGCAAGGCTATGGTCGCATTGTCACCGTTGGTTCTCGGGGGGCGGTACAACCGGGGGCAAATCTGGCGGCTTATTCCGCATCCAAAGCGGGGGTGGTGGCATTGACCCAGGCGATTGCCCAGGAAACCCGTGACCGGGACTCGGATATTACCGCCAATGTGGTACTGCCCAGCGTGATTGATACCCCCAAAAATCGCCAGGATATGGGGCACGAAAATGCCTGGCAATGGGTAACTCCTGAATCTTTGGCGGGGGTGATTGTCTTTCTGGCTTCCCCGGCGGCTAAGGATATTCGTGGGGCGGCAATTCCCGTCTATGGCAAGGCATAACCATGACTTTAACCAAATCCGGGGACGGCACCCAGAAATTCAGGATTTCTTAAATATAAAAAATCTCAAAATTCACAAAGGGCACCCCCCGCCCTCGCTTCTGGATAATAAATTATGGCTACGTCACACAGGCTATGGGTTGGCTCAAATAATCAAATAATCAATAGAAATGCCCCAAATTAACTCACAATTCCAATGGGATTGCCATGTTTGAGATCGCTATAACTGTCCGAGCAGGGGATGGGTTTGGGGAATGACGCGCACTTGTTGGACGTATGTTTGAGCAAATTTCTGCCAAGCCAATACCTGCCCTGGGGTGGGCGCTGGACTGGCGGGACGGGGGGTAACGGGTTGCAAAATGACCAAAATTTCTGGGTCAATGGCTTGAATCATCCCCAACGCTTCGCCCAATTCTGAGGTTTGGGTGTGTTGATCTACGATGATTTTCACAAAAATTTCCACCCCTGCCCCTACCGCTTCGGTGAGAAATGCTTGATGGGCATGGTGATGATTTTCCCCACTGACACTGGGCAGTTTGTAGTCCATTGCAATGATATGCACCCAAGGCAACACCTGGGCTAATTCCTGGGGGCGATGTCCGCCCGTTTCCAAATAGATGGGTAGGGGAATTTGAGTGGTGAGTGTGGGTAAAAATTCCGCTAAAAAATCCGCCTGGAGCAGGGGTTCCCCGCCAGTGATGCTAATCGCTTGATGCCGGAGTCCCTGGGCTTGGTGGGACAACCAGGTGAGCATTTGCGCTCCGGTGACTGGATTGGTAACCGGCTGAAAATCCCGTTCGCCCGGGGTAAGTTCCACCCGCCCCTGTCCCTGGGGTCGCCAAGTGTGGGCACTATCACAAAATCGGCATCGCAGGTCGCAACCGCCCAGGCGCAGAAAAATCTGGCGTTCCCCCAAGTACGGACCTTCCCCCTGGATGGCGGAGAAAATCTCGACGAGGTTGGCGGTTTGGCTCATTTGCGAACGAGAAACTCCGCTTCACACCCCTGGGTGACCCAGATGCCCTGGTTGTCAAAGCCCCAGGTTTGATTTTGGCGGCAGGGACGGTTGGTGAGTTGCCGTTGCAGGAGCACCCCCCGGCGGGTATTGGCGGGACAACGGACGTAGGTGCCATTGCGGGAGCGGCACACCACCAGGACATCCGTCGGCGGAATGTCCGTATTCCCTTTGGCGACCAAAAATTCGCCCCGACAGCCGCTGGTCACCCAAATACCCCGGTTGTCATAGCCCCAGGTGCGATTTTGCAGGCAAGCCGCCCCACTCAACTGCCGCCGTAGGGTGACGGTCGCTTGGCGGGTATTGATCGGACAGTCCACCCGGCGGTTATTGGTGGACTCACAGCGCACCACCTGTTCCTGTTGGGCGGGCGGTTGGGGACTGCTGGGGCTACCAGAACCAATGCCCACCAAAAATTCGCCAGCACAGCCCTTATCCACCCAAATCCCCTGCTTTTCAACCCCCCAGGTGCGATTTTCGATGCAACGGGTATCACTGATTTGCCGGGCGAGGCGCACCCCACCCCGGGTGTCAATCTGGCAAAACTGATATTTGAAATTCAGGGAACGGCAGGTGAGGGTGGTGGGCCCGGTGGCAATGCGAAACACTGCCCGACAGCCCCTGTCCACCCAAATCCCCTGGTCATTCACGCCCCAGGTGCGATTTTCCACACAACGGGCATCACTCAACTGCCGTTGCAGGGTCACCCCCCCACTGGTATCGGTCGCACAGGTGGTGTATCGGTTATTTTGCGACTCACAGGTGATGGTGCGGTCCGATTGGGCAACGGTTTCGGTGGACACAAACAGCATCTGCGCCCCGGTAAAACCCGCCATGAGTGCCAGCGATAGCCACGTTTTCACGCTCAGTCCCCCCTAACGACACACCATCAGTTTACGGTTTAATTCCGCACCGATCCATCGGGTAAACGGGTGTTTTTGTAAATCACTTCGGTAATAAAGGCTTGGTTCAGGATCGCCCCACTCAGATTAGTGCCGGTCAAATTGGTGTTGACCAAGACGGCACCGGTAAGATTGGCACCCTGGGCATTGGCACCGGTTAAATTCGCTCCCACCAGACTCACCCCCCGCAGATTCGCACCCGTGAGATTTGCACCACTTAAATTCGCCCGGTATAAACTGACGTTACTCAAATCCGCCCCACTCAAATTCGCCCCACTCAAATTGGCACGACTCAAGGCGGTACGGTTCAAATCCATTTCCCCGGCTCCCAGCTTTGCCCCACTCAGATTGGCGCCACTCAGATTCACCCCCAGCAGGTTCAGTCCCCGCAGGTCCGCTCCCTGCAAATTACAATTCACACATTCCCGGGTATTTTTCAGCCGTTGTACCGCCTCCGGTTGCGCCTGTACGGGCAGAGCCGCCAAACCCAGTGCCACCATGACCCAAGCGAGCATTCTCATGGAAAAGCCTCTCCAGTCCTGTTGGTTTTCAGGGTACACCTTCTGCTGGTTTCTTTAATAGGATAATCCGATCCTGTTGGTCCGTCTCCGTCAAACACACCCGCACCGCCTCCTCCCGGGATGTGGGCACCACCTTGCCGGTGAAATCAGGATGAATGGGCAATTCCCGATGCCCCCGGTCCACCAGCACCGCCAACCGTACCACCCGGGGTCGCCCGTGATCCTTAATCGCCTCCAACGCCGCCCGTACCGTCCGACCGCTGTAAATCACGTCATCCACCAGCACCACCACCCGCCCGGTAATGTCAAACGGAACCTGGGTAGCAGCAGGGGTGCGGGCACCAATCCGGTCTAAATCATCCCGGTAAAAGGTAATATCCAAGGCTCCCACCGGCACCCGTACCATTTCCCACTGCTGAAGATTGTGCGCCAGCCGTTCAGCCAGGGGTACGCCCCGGGTGTGGATGCCCAGCAAACATAAATCTGCCAACTGGGGGGTGGCTTCCACCACTTGGGCAGTCAGCCGATTCAGGGTACGCCGCAACTCTTCCGCCGAAAATAATTCAATCTCCACAGCGTACCAGGATGGAATAGCCTAAATTGCCGGGAAACTTGGGAAGACCCGGAGGCCACGCCTGTCGCAAGCATCCCTTAGTGCTGCTTCCTTCCGGTTCTGACACGGTTCAGGCGTTGAAACCGCATGGTTCCAGGTCATCTTTGATCATAGCGTTTTTTCCCGTGTTTGGGGGAGGTTTGTGCTAAATTAGGGAGCAGATGTATCACTTGGGGTAAAACCTATGCTGTTCAACGAGTTAAGCCCCTTGGTGCAGGAATTTCTCCAGCAACCGACTGCTTTTTTGGGCGGATTTGTTTCCGGGTTATTGGGGTTGGATTTACAGGAAGACCCCTTGAAATCCTGGTTAGAGCGGCAAACTTCCACCCAAAGCCCTCCGCCGTCCTCGCCGCCCCCGACCTCAGGACCGCAACGAATTGCCATCGATTAGCACGGGCGGTTCCCCTCCCACCACCTCCCGTACCCGGTAAATGGGTCGCCCCTGGGATTCGTGGTAGGTACGCATCAGCAGTTCCGCCAGCAGACCAAAACAAAACAGTTGCAGTCCGGCAATGACCGCCAACCCCGCCAAGAACAACAGGGGGCGTTGCCCGATACTTTGACCCAAACCGATTTTGAGGAACAGCAGATATATTCCCAAGCCCAGCCCCAACCCCAAGAAGCTCAAACCCAACAGTCCAAAAACGTGCATCGGGCGGGTGAGAAACCTTTTCATAAAAGCAATGGTCAGCAAGTCCATCATCACCCGGAAGGTTCGTCCCAGACCGTACTTACTTGACCCAAACCGGCGGGGGTGGTGGCGCACCGGCAATTCCGCAATCCTCGCCCCTTCGATGTACGCCAAAGCGGGGAGAAAGCGATGCAATTCCCCATAGAGATTCATATCCTTCAGCAATTCCCGCCGGTAGGCTTTGAGGGTACAGCCGTAGTCATGCAGTTTCACCCCTGTCACCTGACCAATCAACCAATTCGCCACCCGGGAGGGAAGCAGACGGGTCAGCCCATGATCCTGCCGGGCTTGCCGCCAACCACTCACCAGGTCAAAGCCCTCGTCCAACTTCGCCAGCAGGCGGGGAATATCCTGCGGGTCGTTTTGCAAATCCCCATCCAACGTCACCACCACCGCTCCCGTCGCCTGGTCGAAGCCCGCCGCCATTGCCGCCGTTTGCCCGTAGTTGCGCCGTAAAATCACCACCTTCAGGTCATAGCGTTCCTGAGCCAAATGCCGCAGTCGCTCGGTGGAACCATCCTGGGAGCCATCATCCACACAAATCAATTCATAATCCAAACCCGCCTCGGCTAATACCCCCGCCACTGCAGGCACCAGATGGGGAATATTCTCCACCTCGTTATAAATCGGCACCACGACGGAAACCTGTCGCATCCCTTGTCCTAAAATCATCACAATTATTGTATCCCCAGAGCCGCACCTAGCCTCTTCCCAGCGGTGAACGGTTAGATACTCAAAATCAAAGGTTCCAGGGCACCGTCCCGCATTTGATTCTATGGAATCTCTGCTGTTCTTGTGTTTCGTTCTCATGTTTTGAATAAATAGAGGTGCCCTTGATTGAGACTTGCCATCGTCGCCACCGTCACACCCTCCCTAATCGCTTGTTTCAGTCCCGTTGACCGGGATTAATTGATTGAGACCCCAACTAACGGGCTTGGACAGGGAAATAGGTGGAGATGCGTGTTTCAGTCCCCTTGACCGGGATTAATTGATTGAGACCTAATTTCCTGTAAATTTAAGTTCATCGCTGGCTTAGTTTCAGTCCCGTTGACCGGGATTAATTGATTGAGACCCAGTATAAACATTGTTGGTGGCATAAGAGGCGGGGTTTCAGTCCCGTTGACCGGGATTAATTGATTGAGACCCCAATAGCCCGCACACCAGGGCATTAGCGGTTGATTGTGTTTCAGTCCCGTTGACCGGGATTAATTGATTGAGACCGTTCCCAAGTCGTGAGAGAGAGAGCCGATGGCGTGTTTCAGTCCCGTTGACCGGGATTAATTGATTGAGACCCGGGTTTTATGCGTTTGAAATTGACGTGACTTTCAAGTTTCAGTCCCGTTGACCGGGATTAATTGATTGAGACTCGTCAGAGCATCGTTCCCTATTGCCGCCAATTGGACGTTTCAGTCCCGTTGACCGGGATTAATTGATTGAGACCCGATTGACGTGTAACCGGGAATCTTCTATCAAAAACGTGTTTCAGTCCCGTTGACCGGGATTAATTGATTGAGACTCCCCTGTTTCACCAAAATCGTTATAGGTTGGACAAGTTTCAGTCCCGTTGACCGGGATTAATTGATTGAGACTCGTTTGGATTTCCCGTTTCCAGCCGCCCCGAATAAGTTTCAGTCCCGTTGACCGGGATTAATTGATTGAGACTTTGCCTACCATGTTGCCCTAATTGAGTGGTCTGGTGTTTCAGTCCCGTTGACCGGGATTAATTGATTGAGACATTTGGAACCTTACAGGAGGTGGCGAGCATGAGTCCCCGTTTCAGTCCCGTTGACCGGGATTAATTGATTGAGACTCACAAAATTGCCACCCGCCATAGAGATAAGGCTCGTTTCAGTCCCGTTGACCGGGATTAATTGATTGAGACCCGTTGCGCCTCCCGCTCCCCCGCCGTCGTGTTTTCGTTTCAGTCCCGTTGACCGGGATTAATTGATTGAGACACATCAGGCGTGACATCAGGCGTGACATCCGTGACAAGTTTCAGTCCCGTTGACCGGGATTAATTGATTGAGACTTTGCCTACCATGTTGCCCTAATTGAGTGGTCTGGTGTTTCAGTCCCGTTGACCGGGATTAATTGATTGAGACATCCCCGATGGCGTATTGACTGGCGGTGGGGGTGATGTTTCAGTCCCGTTGACCGGGATTAATTGATTGAGACGACGGATGCGGATAATGACCTGTTATGCGAGAGCTTTGTTTCAGTCCCGTTGACCGGGATTAATTGATTGAGACCTGTAGCCCCCGCAGAATCTGCCTTAGCCCGTTCACCCGTTTCAGTCCCGTTGACCGGGATTAATTGATTGAGACCCAATAAACTTTGGACTTTGGTTAGCCCGGTAGGTGCGTTTCAGTCCCGTTGACCGGGATTAATTGATTGAGACTCCCGCAACCTACCACCTGCGCTATGGCGGGGGGTCACGTTTCAGTCCCGTTGACCGGGATTAATTGATTGAGACGCCAAAACCTTCCGCTTTGACCCTAATCGCCTCTCCAGTTTCAGTCCCGTTGACCGGGATTAATTGATTGAGACTTCCCGTGCCAGTTCGAGGTGGCTGGTCGGGCAACGGTAGGTTTCAGTCCCGTTGACCGGGATTAATTGATTGAGACTGGATGTTGGGTCCCCCGGCGGTGGGGTCTAGGTTGTTTCAGTCCCGTTGACCGGGATTAATTGATTGAGACGGCACAGGCTAGAACCCACAGCAGGAAGGCGTTCCAAGCTACATTTTGGCAGACCTCCGGCAATCGGTGAGTTTTGTTACTACTTTGTTTACCGTTTCTGGCAACAAAGTTGAAAAAGTATTGATTTTTCCAGGTTCTGGGGCTTTTGGCAAACCTCCCAAGGATTTTGACCTTGCTTGGGTTTGCCAAAATAACATCCATTTCTATCATAAGATAATTGCCCCCTCTTGTCGCGGCTTTTCCGACCCGTAAGTAATAGTTCGTTTCACTGCCCCTGCATCCAAAACATAAATTCTGATTGAATCCTCGTCAGATTTAATCAATTTTTCAATTTGAGTTTGTAGTTTACTAAACTGTACAGCAGTCAAAAAGCACTCAAACACACTATACTGTGTCCATTTTCCATAACCCGATAGTAATTTATGCAAACGATTACGCCGTTTATTTGCTGGCTTACTATCCGGTAAATCATAAATAATCAAATAGAACAGTGTAGTCACATTTTAACGTAAAATAAGAGGTTGATACGCAATATTTTCTTGTAAATGTCGTGCCATAAGTCTAGCTTGAAGTTCAATTGCTCGCCGATAGGTACAGCGATACTCAAATACTGGATGCTTAAATTCATCGCTCATTTTGCGTTCAAACGCTTGTAAAAAAGACTTTCGAGCATTTTCTGAAAGGCGATAAGCTCCTAAACTTTCACTAAAGTCTTGGCGTTTTATCCCTCGGTTATTGATTACTGCCAACACCAAATTATCCGCTACCAATGGGCGGAACTCCTCCATTAAATCCAATTTTCAGTCCCGTTCACCGGGGTTGATTGATTGAGACTCAATGATGCCAGAAATGAGGAGGCGGTCACTCCAGACCCACTGTTGTTTATGAATAAGCGTATCTCCTTCTTGAACGGTTTCTGACTCGTTTATATGCCGATGTAGATGACGACCAAGAATAAGATGTTCATTATCCGCCATTTCACCTAACACATATTCAAAGTAAAAACGCCTGGGACAATATTCCCAAGCATTGAGATAAGCTAAAGGTAAATAATCCTCAGACATGACCTTACACTTCATGTTGTTGTAAAAGTACTTGACCCATGCCCATTGCCGTTTTACGTCCAACTCCCGCAAAAAACGCAAAGTGAGCCAAAATGGTTGCAATTCTTGCCTGTTCTGGGTCAGGGAACCGATAGCGTACCCAGCCGACTGCACCGATTTCAACTGAATTTTCCATTTTTATTTTCTGGGTTTTGAGGTCATAATCTGAAACCAGTCCACTCCATTGAATTTTGGGAAAACGCCATTCGTCAGGGGCAAAAATATTCCAGCGGCGATGCAAACTCCCAAATACGGATTCCGGTAGGGGAAACGGTTGAATTCCTTGCCCGGAGTTGAGCTTAAAACTGGTTGGGGAGAGCAGTTTGAGCGTGAGGTCATCGGATGCCACCGGGATTTTGGCAAGTAAGGCATAGTCCGAAGAACCTACCCAGGGGTCGGTGCCAGGTAGCATATTGATACTGCGGAAAATAAAGGGACATTTTGCGAGGGAAAAAGCTTTATCGCCCCACTTTTCCAAACCACTCAGTAACGGTTCAATCAGGCTTCCATCCAGCAATCCAATCCGAAAGTAAAATTCATCCCCAGCCCGCACCTCTGCTTTCCGGCGTTTTCCCATTAGCCCAGAGAGGCTCAGCGGTGATTCCTGGCTTTGGTGAATGGCTTCAGAAATAGCCGGGTCTGCCAAACGAAACCAATCAAGGACTTGAGCATGAATGGCTCGACCACAAGCTCCGGGTAAAGCTCCGTCGTCGGCAACGCCTAAATGAATCACCAGCGTATGCAGAGCAGTGGATTTAAGTCGGGGTAACGGCAATGTTGGCTCCATAGCTAACTCCACTTGGTAAACAAACCTCATGGGACAGGTCATGAGAATTAGACCAATGATCGGGTTTAGAAATTTGCCAGTAATTCCCGACGAGCCGTGACTGACTGACCAGACTGACCGGTGGCATCACAATCCGGTTATAGAGCAACAAACGGGTAGAACCAGGCAAATCAATGGGATTCAAGGGATGGGTACAGGAATACTCACCTGACTTTTGCTGAATGGCATTTGCAGGCAATCGTTGTGCATCCACTTGAATTTTGGACGCCCATTTACCCAAGCGTATCCAGCGGGGAATTGAGATAGGTTCACGAGCAATAATGTAAGTTTGGTAGAGACTGCCAACCGCCAATTCCTTAGCCCGTCCATAGTTTATCGGGTAGTTGCGATTTGCCCCTCTCTCTCCAAACTGTTTGGATTGACCGTAGTAGGGCACTTGAGCCGCTTTGAAGGTATTAACCTGGTAAGACCACTTCAGCGGTAGGGCTGGAAAAACATAGATACCATGCTCATTGAGTACCAACAAATTTTGCTCATTGGCGGTTTCTAAATAACCAGGACGTTGAGCGACTGCTCCCTGCAAACGGTAAGGTTTAGGAATGAAGGTGGCTTCAAACAAAGCAAAACTGAGTGCCCAATTATGCAGGTACTTCTCTGTTTCATAGAGGATTCCCATCTCACGGGTGGCAAAAAAAATGTTGTCATGGAGGGTCAAAGTACACTGATAAAACAGCATGGGAATACCTCTGGTTAGGGGTTTAGCAATTCAAAAATGGGGTAGGATAGCGTTTTATTCTTCCCTTCGGCTTGTTTTTCTCCTTGTTTCTTGTTTAGCTGTTGCTCCATACGTTTCTGAATAGGTTTTGGTTTGCTCGTACAGAGTGGTCAATGTATGACGCAAACGCTCTTCATCCTGATAAAGACTGTTTACTTCCGCCAACAATTCATCCAACTGTTGACCGAAAATAACTTGGCGTTTCCGCACTGGTTCTTGATTCAACAATTTTTCTGCTACCATAG
The DNA here is from genome assembly GCF_022984075.1 of Synechococcus sp. C9. Classification (NCBI taxonomy): domain Bacteria; kingdom Bacillati; phylum Cyanobacteriota; class Cyanophyceae; order Synechococcales; family Synechococcaceae; genus Synechococcus; species Synechococcus sp. C9. The sequence continues at coordinate 1,720,644 of NZ_JALAAD010000001.1, forward strand.
TCGCCTCCGCTGATAAGTTACTGATTGGTCGAGCTGTATCCCCATCTAAAGAATCGTAGAGTGCTTGAGTAAAGTGCAAATTACTAAAGATTTCGCCATCACAGAGGGCAATCCCCACAATATGATTGGTCATGGTGCCAGTACGAGATTCTTGGGCACCATAGCGACGAGTCCGAAGCAAATTACCCAGAATATAGATAAAGCCTTCCCAAGTAGAATCTCGCAAGGTTTCCACAGTAGGAAATGATACTTCTGGCAAGATGTGATCCTGTTCATTAATAGAAGATCGCATTTCCCCCTTTTCACTCATCGTGCCGCCTTCAAAAGGAGCATTGAAGGTAAAACTACGATGGGAAAGTTCGTAAGGACTGAGAGAAAATGCTGAATCAGAATAGACTTTGGAACGTTCAGAGCCACTGTCCCCAATGGCAAAACCATAGAGGATACAATCGGGGCACTTTTTACAGGAGTTTTCACCGTTATATTCACAGAAATTATCCATTCCTGCCGTTGCACTGGTGAGATTAAGCGAGCGCAATAGTTCCCGCCCAGTTAATCGCTCTGGGGTGACCTGTTTGCGTTTGAACATGACCAGACGGCTAATAGATTGCTTAGACTTTTCATTGCTGGCATCTAAACCTGCCTGAGTGCGGGCAGTGTTGAGAACTCCATCAGTCTGAAAGATGGGAAATGATTGGCTGTGGCGCACCACCAAAAAGTGTACATAGTTCCCAGAAGCCAGCCGGGGAAAAGCAATTTGAAAGTTCGGCTTTAAGGATGTAAGGATGCTCATGATTGCTCTCCAGATGGTGGTTTACGATGTGGCTTGTTGGTCTTGTAGGGCTAATTGAAGGTAGGCAAATTCGACTCCCGATTTCAGGCGGTTGCGATGTTCCTGAAGCAGGGCACGGTCTCCTTTACACATCCTTCCAAATACGTCAATCACGCAGGTGGTCATAAAAGTTTGAATCGCTTCAAACTCTTGGATGCGACGTTGCTCAAAAGGAATCTCTTTGTTCTGTATAATGGGGCGTTTATAGACTTCTTGCCGCTCTAAGGCGGCTCTTAACTGCCCCGCTCCTTGCACGATAAGTTCCTCATCATCCCAATCATTCGGTACAGAGAGAATGTGTTCTAGTGCCTTGGAAAAGGGAAGTAAAATTGCATAACTCGACTTGTCTATTCCAACTCGATAGAATTGGCGGTATTCATTAGCTAAGCGTTTTGTAATTTTCAACTTGGTTTCCATCTCCGTATCTCCTTCAGCCCAGATGTGTGCATAACTCCAATAACGGTTGATTTCGTTTTTAGTTGGTTTTCTCTTGTCTTTAGAGCTACTACGGCGTAACCCCTCCTTTGCTAGTGAAAAAACATTTAAGACACTGGCTACTATCTGCTGAATAGTGTCATTCAATTTCCTCCAGCGTTCATCTGGCGGATTTGTACCTCCTAGCCCGCTGTGTTTATTTGCAAAATCTGTGTCATTCAATTTCCTCCAGCATGCATCTGGCGGATTACTGCGACTATCCAAATGTAAACAATAGGCAACCATCAAACGATTCAAGTTATCTGCTAGATTTTGAACACGCCCCCCAATCCAATCCTGAAGATGCAAGGAAGTGGGAAAGCCCAATGCGTACCAAAAATTTGCCGGGCCGTCAATTTTGACAGATTCTTTGAAGTCTTTATCACTATCATAAAGCGGAATCTGGCTACTTGTGGCAACCACTTTCACCCCCAATAACAAGGGTAATGCTAGAGCTAAAAAAGCCGGTTCAATCCAAGCTTCAGTTACAGTTTTACCTCTAGTTGTGGTGTAGTGCATTGCCATAAAAGGCAAGTCTTCACGGGAGTATTTGGATGGAGCAGAGTTACCCGCATCGCCGTCATCATTAGTTAACCAGGAGAACGAGCGCAATGCTTGGGCATCCATGCCATGTTCCAGCCAGTATTTGCGGACATCCCAAAAATTGATACGTTTGAGTTCATTCATCATTAATCTGATAGCGGCGGCAACCTGCGGCGAGTAAACGTATGCTGGAAAGATGTAAAGAAAAACGGGCTGTTGATCCTCTAATTTACCTGCGGGTACAGACCAAAATATCTGTCTAAGCAACATTTCCAGTGCCCATATTTTGGAAATTCCTCGTTTGATCTGCGTTCCACCAAGGGGATTTTTATTACTATATTGTTGAGGCTTAAATAGGACAACTGAATCCATCTGATCTTCCGAAGCAAATTCACCTGAACTAAGCGAACAAATAGGGTGTTTAGCTTTGCTAGTCTTTGCGGAAATATAGCCTACCAGTTCACGTTGAAAAGATGATTCCGGTTGCTCCCACCCCTGCACTTCCAGGTATTGCGTCAGATAATCATAAAAAACTTCCCGGGTTGGGCTGTAATGTTCTGGTAACAATTTATTTTCTTCTGCCCAGGTAGCTAGTTGCTCGGCAATTTCTTGTAGTTTTTTATCAAGTTGCTCTAAATCAAGCGTGCTGTGACGAGCAATATAATAAGCGGCTACATAATACCAACCATAGTTCACCCCACCGGATTGAAACTGTGTTTGTTCAGGGGTGATTGCGTCTTGAACGCCGAGTTTTTCCAGCATCCAAGCAATAAATTCAGGTCTATCTGCAAAAAATTCTTTTTGCGCTAAAATAATAAACTCTGCAGTGCGATCCGCTCTTAAGTCTGCACTACTAGACAAAAATTCCCGCTCTATTTCGCTAGGTTCTAACCTTTCCAACCGCTTGGGAGTTGCCGGTGATTTGGCATTGGCAACATAGGATTTAACTACGCTAGGTAAATTCCGAATCAATTGAGCAGGTGAAAAGAGTTCCAGGGTTTGGGGAGCCACCTTCAGTCCCTTGCCATCCCGTTTGAAGCCTACTTGTCCATTCTCCATATTTGAGGCTAATAGCTTGCTAACCTGCTCCCAGAGGAATTCTTGAAGTTCTGAGCGATCAGGTACGCCAGTATCCTGGGGAGCAAGATAAACCACCCCCTGAGCAAAGAAAAGGAGGGGTTGCCAATCCAGTTCTCTGGCAAAGTGCATGACGGCATTATGAATCCCGCTGGTCAAAATACCTGTACAGTCGCGCAAACGGTGATAGGTCAACTTGCGGTGGATGCCCAGATGACGCAGATGATCACGCAGACGATTGCCCGCCGTTTTCGTCTCAATGTCTGATGGGTCACTGAGATGGACCGCAACATCGCCAAAAGCAAGGAGCCAGCGTAGCGGTGAGTCTAGGCGACGAGTATCTGGAATTTTGAAAGTGCCCCAATTCGCTTTGAACGGATTGATTCCCACTTTTCCCTGGGTGTTTTGAGCGAGGTAGCCAATCTCTGTCAAATACTCCCGCCACTCTGCCCAAAATGCGTCAAAATTCAGTCGTTCTCCTAAGGTTTGGCACAATTCTAAAATTTTAGGAATTTCAGAAGCATCAGGTACTTGTTGCTGTTCTCCATTGCACCACTTGTTGTAGTCATGTAGGGTTAATCCTAAACAAAGCAAACGTTTTTCTGCATCAGTGAGGATCAATTCAGGACTTAAAAATGGCAACAAGTTCCAAGCGGTTAATAAGGCATTGAGAACATGAACCAGCAGACTTTGGTCAGAGTATTCTGCATAGCGTTTCGCTTTTTCCATTGCAAATTCACTACCTCGCTGTAGGAGCAGATGGTACTGAGCCTCTTCGGAACCGCCAAGGGCTGGAATTAAGCCAAATTCCTGTTCCATTGCAGGTAAAACTGTTGCAAGATAAGCCCGCAGGATCGGATCGGTTTCCTCTGAGAGCGTCCGTAATAGCAGGGTTTGTAGTAAAGTCATGATCAAAACCTCCTAAAAGATCAATGATTGTGGTTGTAAACGGCAGAATTGAGCTAATCGCCCTTTCAAAGCTTCAAGCAGTAAAGCATCTTGATTAAACGCAACGGCATAGCTCTGTTTATTGGAAGCATCGGTAAGATAATACAGACCAAAAACGGGACTGAGTTTGAGAGTGTTCCTTACTTCCCAATGCGACTGGCGTATGCTCAATGGAACCAGAAATGCCAGGTGTTTGTGTTTAGAGAGGCACTTGCCCACCTCCGGCTGGGGATGACCGACCAGGCTTAAACGGCTCAGTAAAGTCAATTCACAACACTTCAAATCATTCGTATTCCAATTACAGTGCAAACGAACATCAAAGCGATCCTCCACCCACTTCTGTATGCGTAAATAAACCTGAATATAGTTTTCAGGGAAGGCTTCTTCTCCCAGTCCCGCATTGGTTACAGCCTCCAAAAAATCCTGCCTCGTTGTGATTTCAACTTGAGCGTAGGGTAATAATCTGAGCAGGTCATAGGTATAAAAACGATTCCCATCCCATACCGCCGCTTGTAAGGTTGAACCCCCCCGAAATCGGAGTAATTCTTTTTGTACCTCTTTGCCAATATCACTATTGCCTAATTCCCGCCAATTTCCCAACCAGAGTTTCAGTTTAGAACCATAAACCTGTTGCAGATCGGTGACCATACGTTCACGAATCGGTTGCATCACTTTTTGATTACCTTCACCCATTTTCCAAAGCATTCCCTGTGCCTGGATTGCCCCCCAACGGCTACGGTATTCCTGAAACTCCTGTGGGGCATCAAATGCGTTTGTAATCGCTTCCTGCAATTGACTGCGTTCAATCTCTTGGTCTGGTTCTAGGTATTCCTTCAACCGTGCCATGAACCAAGGAGTGCGTCCCGAAATTAAGATGAAAGCATAATAGATTGAGAAGCCTGGATGTCGTCCTAGCCTACCTAACCGTTGAATAATAGTTGCCGCATCACTACTTTCAAAGATCAGCAAATTAATTTTGAAATCAACGCCAACATCTACTGCTGAAGTACCAATAACCAGAACCGGTTGATGGGCATTTTGCAACTCTGAGTGAGTCTGCTCTCGCTCCCGTCGGTCAATTCGTCCGCTGATTTCTCGCACAAGAATATCTGGCAACAATTTAGCCAGTAATTGAGTTGCCCGTCCCGCTTGCGCCACTGAGTTTAGAATCACCAGCCCTCTACCCTGTTTTTCTGCCTCTAATATGGCTCGGATAGTGCTGGCTTTATTCTCCAACCACGTCAACGTATCCGCATCTTTCAAATCAACAAATTCCAGTTGAATAGGCTGTAAAACTTGACGATAGCCGGGTGTAGGTTCACTGGTGTAGCTACCAGCAATTTCGACAGTTCGCAACCCCGACTGCTTGAGTAATTGGATAAAGTCTGGTTTGGGAGTGGCTGAAGTAAACAGGAATCGTCTAGGACGCTGATCCGAGTGAACACGCCGAATCAAGGTCATACTGTTTAGTACGGCGGCTTCCTGATGGGGACCAAAAATATGAAACTCATCGAATACCCAGAGATCGGGAAACTCCGCCAGAACTAGTGGCAAAAGATCATTACTATAGGCTGGGTCACGGTACTGGAAGTGGGTAATTAAATGAAAAATATCAGGGTTAGTTAATATGATTTTCTTGTGCTCGATAGCTAGTAATAACTCTTGAAATTTATTACTTTTTTCTGCTTCTTGAATACGCCGGTCTAATTCCGCACCAAACAAGCAATCAATACGCTCATCCGCATTCAGCCCAAACATCAAGTGCCAACCCCGCTGGCTACGGCTCTGGTCTTCCACCAGTTCGATTGTTGGGTACAGCCCCATGATTCTGAAAACAACATCCAACAAACTAGCAATAAAAGCCGCTAGTGACTTACCATCACCTGTGGCAGCGGTATTGAAAATGACATCAGTATTTCCTCTAACCACCTCGGCCCAAGTCTTAGCCTGGTGGACAGAAAGAGGACAGGTGTACCCTGAAGGAGTCTGGAGACTGGGAGCCTTCTGCCGAACCTGACAAACATTCTGACACCCCAACGGACATTGACCTACCCCTGGGTTAAGCTCGGAATACAAAGGCTTTACAGAGATTTTCATGTTGTCCCTGCCAAGTTAGACAATGATATATTAGACCACCAGAGAAAATATATGTCATCAAAAAATGATAACAACTATAATCAAGTCGGTTTTGCACTAGAAATCCTGAGGTTGCTGGCCGAGAAGCCGCACAGCCGGGATGAGCTGGGTAGGCAACTTACGGAGTTCCTTGCCAAACACGGGAAACCCGTAGGGGATATTGACCAAAAAATCGTGCGTACCATTAAAAAACTCAGGGAATGTGGCTTTGAAATTGATAGTGCTCCCAATCGTCCTTATAAGCTGTCGTCCTCCTCATTTCCGGTCATTCTTTCAGCGGAACAAAGGCAGTCCCTTGCCTTAGCAGCCTATTTGCTATCAGAAATTGGGTTTTCTACCCAGGCAAGCCACGTACTAAAAATTGGCAAGTTAACAGATCAGGATTGGCCGCAGTACATACAGACTAGATTTAGTCCCCCAGCGGACTACAGTGCAGAGAGTATTCAGAAGGTCATCTCTGCATTAGAGGAACGTTTTCGTCAGAAACGGCGATATACCATTCGCTATCGTAATACTAAGGGAGATGAACAAATTTTTGACTGCGACTGCTCGGAATTACGGTTACATGATGGCGTGTTATACCTATTTGCTTGGGTTCCAGATAGCCCATTCAAAATCTTCCCAAAATCCCCGAATGTAGAGCAAAACTATACCTTTCGTGTTGACCGCATCATATCGGTAGGAGCACCATCTTTGACCCCCTGGAAAGAGAAAAACTTGCCAACGTTTGAAGTACGCTATCGGATGATTAAACAATTGAGCGATTACCAGCCACGCAGGTCTAACGAAAGGGTGCTACAGCGCGATCCTGATGGCAGATTTGTGGAGATTGTGGCGACCGAGGATAGTATTTTCTGGTGCCGTCAACGCTTTTTGCAATATGGTGCCAATGTTCTCCTATTAGAACCTAACTGGCTAGTTGACCAAATAATAGCAGAACTCCTCGATGCTACTAGAGAATATCACTTAGGACGCTTTTCGCCCTAAAGTAAAGGCATAAAACCATGTACCTTAGGACGAAAACCTTGTTAACCTAACCCCTGGTAACTTTAGAAATCGGCTTCACCGCTAGGTATCTTAAATGCCGCTGGACACATTAATCTAATCCTACAAAAAGCACACTCCTTGGCACTAGGTTTAGGTTCTGGGGGGGAAGTGGTAGTTGCAATTTTCGTGATATTTGTTACTGCCTCCCTCCAGGATTGATGATTAACTTGATCCGGCGGAATTGAAATGCGCTGAATTTCTGTATCCCCATTAAAATAAATCAGTTCACCCTGTGGTATCGACTTAATTTCATGCAAACCCACCTTCGGTGCACAGGACATGTATAGTCATTTCACAAGAAAGTGCAACACTTTTTAGGTATTTGCAATTGCTCTATCCCCTTCTAAGACAGGGTTTGTAGGTAAAGGCGAATGTTGCAAACTTATTTGAAATTACTATATATCTCTAATTGGGCTTGATCCTTAAGTTGGCTTTCCTCCGAAAGTTGCCCCGTTTTGACCTCTATAATTTTTGATTCTTGGCTGGAAAGCGCAACTAAATCGGGGGTTCCAGAGAGACTTGCCCCAATGGTGGTATTGATCCAAAACTGATTCGCATCTTCCACAAAAACCTCATATCCCTTGGATCGATATTCCTGTTCAACCTTAGCAACCGCTTTCCTATGAATTACATTGTACTGAAGTAATTCAGGGGAGCTTTCGCTAGGAACCTTAAAGTTCGCAAGGGTATATAGTGCCAGCCCACAAGTACTATTTCCAGAAAGGTACTTTGCCAGCCAACTCGTGTGAAAGAAGGGTTTATTGCGCTTCGGTAAATCAAAACAAAAAAGCGTGTTCATATTTATCTCCAAAAAGCTATGCTCTGATTGTAGCATATGTATATTACTCCTAGATTTTAGAATGTAGTCAATTTTTGATTATAATTTGGTTTTAGACTAGACCAACAGTCATGACATAAGGGGCAGATCGCAACTTACCCTTTACGGAAACTCCCTTGGTGTATCACTTATGGCAAGTTGACCATCACGCCTGAGCAAGGTCGTTCAGTAAGCAAGGCCAAGTTCTGTTAGGGGATGGGAAGCCGAATTGGGCGGCACTCAGCTCAGTGTCAAAGGGGAGCCTATCCTGGCAATAGGCTTGTCCGTGGCGAAGGCACAAAGTAACCCTAACTGAGGCCAGAACATGAGTTGCACAGGAGACACTGCCCCCTTTTAAGTATTTATGGGATACAGTTGAACCTCGTTTGCCGTAGGTCAATCATACTGAGGCTTTAGAATAATCAAGGCTTTTTGTATCCTTGTTGCTGGTGAAGGGGTGCTGGGGTCTGTGGGTAGCAGAGCCGATCGGTGCAAAAATTTACACAACATAACAAATCACTGCACCCGACCGTATGCTAAGTTATTCATATCATCCAAAGCCAGTGACCGCGGGTGAGTTCAGACGTTATCTCTACAAGAATGGGCAACAGTCTTCATCAATGCTATAGTTGTTAAAAAATTTGTATCCCCCCATGGCTCCCTTGGAAAACCTTCAGCAAACTTCAGTGGTACTTAATCGCTACCTAGTAAGACCTCTAGAGGAAAAAGATTTAACAATTCATGAGTATCAATGTCATTTCGCTCAACTCCCGCAACAAGGCGATGAACAAAGAGCAGTTTCCAGTATTTGTTACAAGCTAGGAGTCACTGCTGTTAGATTAGGCAGTCGAATCATCACTAGAGAAGAAGTCAGTCCCGCAAAAATGAGAAGTGATGATTGGGAGTTATTTAAGACAGCTACTAGAAAACTAGATTGTAGTAATACCTGCGAAAGAAAAGCCCTAGAAACCTTTGAGCGTAGAGTTTTAGAGCAAGGACTAAAAAAGTACTTTAACAAAACTGAGATTGAAAGAGCCTTGGAAGGTGGACTGATTTGGTGGATAACAGGTCATGAGGGGGCGGAGAAATGTGGAGATGCTTGGGAAGTACACAGAGGGAGAAGAATAGATGTCGTTATCGATTCAGATGGCAACCTCTACCTAGAAATCGATATACATCATCGCTTCTATACACCTTGGACACTGCATCAATGGCTAGAAGAGTATCCCGATGTACCTATCAGTTATGTTAGGAACACATATAAAGATAAAAACAATAATTACATTAGTTGGCAGTACGAAGGAATCTCTGACCAATTACCACAAAAAGTCGTGTTAGAAGGATTGGGTATTAGTCTAGCGGATTACCATCGTCAAAATGGGGCTACTAATGCAGAAATCAATAATTCTCTTGTTGTGCTTGTTAAAAGAGCTAATGACTGGAAAGCAAAGCCTGTAGCGCATTTGTCTCAAAGGCTATCACCAAGCTTAACAATGGAGATGCTGGCAAACATTGCTGATGCTGAAAGCGGAGAAGAAAGTCAACAAATCAAAGAAGTTTTTGAGTTCATCAGAAAAAGTTTAGATGTTCGCATAAAGAACTCCACAAAGACAGCACATACAATCCTTGAGAAGATTTATAGAATTTCTGGCGAAGCTGAAGCTATAAGGGTAGATGGATATATTTTGCCAACAGCTAAATTACTGGCATCTAATGATCAGCAAGTAGATAAGGTTGCTAAAGTCCGATATAAGGGATGTGCCAGAGTAGGTGAAACAAAGTTTGGCTGTCTTAATCTTTACAATGAAAAGCACCAATATCCTGAAGAAGTGCGTAAATGTTTGTTGGAAATCGCAAACAATAGCAACACGACGATAGAAATAGACTCCTATCGTACACAACAAGATATTCCTGAGAGTGAACTAGACCAACAAATGTTCTGGCAAAACTGGTCTGATGAAGACATTAAAACAGTTTTAGTGGTAATGCCATGGTCACCCAATGAGCGCAAACAAAAAATTCGGGTGCAAGCACTTCAAGCAGGAATAGCTACTCAGTTTATTGTGCCAATGCCAAAGGCAGACTCTTATAAAGCTCTGAATGTTGTTTTAGGAATTTTGTGTAAAGCTGGTTGGCAACCCATACGCCTAGAGCCTTTGGATCATCCTGAATGTGCTGATCTAATTATTGGTTTTGATACAGGAACCAATCGAGAGCTTTACTATGGCACTTCTGCATTTGCGGTTCTTGCGGACGGGCAAAGCTTAGGATGGGAGTTGCCTGATGTTCAACGAGGAGAAACCTTTTCTGGAAAAGCGATTTGGCAAACGGTATCAAAGTTAGTTCTTAAATTTCATCACAGTTGCAAGCGTTACCCCAAAAAACTACTTTTGATGAGAGATGGATTAGTTCAGGAAGGAGAATTTCAGCAAACGATAGAAGAGCTTGCAAAGAAAAATATAGCTGTTGATGTTGTTGGAGTACGCAAAAGCGGTGCTGGAAGAATGGGAAAAGAGGATATTCATGCAAATGGGGAAGTGGTATACCGTGATGCCAAAATTGGTACTGTCATTTTTACTCCAAAAGAAAAGTCATTCACTTTAGTAACGAGTCAACCAATCAACCAGAATATTGGCAGTGTAAGACCCCTTCGGGTAGTTCATGAGTACGGCAATACATCTCTGGAAATGATTGCTTTGCAAACTTATCATCTATCTCAGTTGCACCCTGCTAGCGGGTTTCGCTCTTGTCGATTACCTTGGGTATTGCATCTTGCAGACAGAAGTAGTAAAGAGTTTCAACGCATAGGGCAAATTAGTATTTTGCAAAATATCAGTCGTGAAAAATTGATTGCTGTCTGACAATTGCAAGCAGTAGAGATAACAAATCACTGCACCCGTCCATATGTTAGACTATTCATATCATCCAAAACCTCTGGTGGCGGGTGAGTTCAGCCGTTATCTCTGCTAACTTTAGATTAAGTCACTTTGGGCTAAGGTTACTAACATGGCTATGACTAATTACACTGACTGGAATACAGCGATTGCCCACTACTTCACCCAAAATGTACCCAAAGGCACAAAAATCTACTTGAGTTTAGATGATGACACTTTGGTGAAAATCGGCAGTAACTTTGCAGAAGAATGCACAGCCAGCTCGTGGGTCGAGAATTTTTGCAGTGTTGTTAGGCGAAAGGTAGTCCAAGATAAAAGAGTAGAACTGGGTGCTATCTCGGGGTTCGATAGCTCAGGTTATCCACGAGGAGTGGCATTTTTAGGGATTATGGTCTTGGCGGCGAACCGAATGGAAGAAGATGAAGAAGTGAGCCAAACAAATTATTTCACAAGGTTACGCCAGATACTAGATTTACCCGAAGATGGACAATCCAGACCACGCGGATTGAGAACAGTTGATGGAAGCGCTCCAGAAGTTGAATTATGGACAACATGGAATCGCTGGCTAATTAAACAAGGCTACATCCCAACCGCCCAAGAAGGCGCTAGCGCACCAACAAAATATACCAAATATTCAATATCACAGTCTTTACTTCGTAATGCAGATAAAGATCGACTTAGAAAAGTCTTCTCTGAAAATCAATGGCAAACAAGATGGGATGAGCAGACATTATTTACCAAAGTGGCTAATGAATACTCAAGGTTTCCGCAACATCTTAGAAATTTGATAGACGATCGCTCACGCTATGAACCACTTGCTCAGGCAATCCATGAAACCTATGAAGAATGGTTAGAAGAGGGATCATCAATCTCCTTATCTGGTCAATCAAGACATAGGGAGTGGAGCCGCCAACTTTACGCAGGAATATACCGCACAGAGGATTTTCTGGGAAACATTGAATATTACCTATATCCAAAACAACAAAGAGGGCGATCGCTAAGCTCGTTAGCAGTTCAGTGCAAGGGCAACTCATACCCTTTACGAGAAGACAGAGCAGGATGGTATCTGCCAGTTGGAGAATCATTGTCTGCACAAGAAATATCCGAAGGTGGAATATACCAGATAAATCCCAGTACTCAAATCGAGAAACTTATTTTACCTAAGCGAGACTTTTGGATATTAGTACCCGATCCAGACAAACCAGAATCAAGTGTATATGCCAGCTGGAGCAGTCCCAAACTTGGGGAGCAATTCATTATCCTTTTTAGAGAATCTTTATTCACGGATTTACAGAGATTGAGAGATGAGAATTTAATTGAGTGGGAGGGCAATCGTGAGAATAAGTGCCAAGTTTTTGGTGATAAATCCAGCTGGTACGAGATATATCAGTGTCAAGTATTATCGCAGGCATGGGATGGAGTATTTTTGCAATCTCAAGAGTTAAAAGATGCTCTGCAACCGACCACAAAATTATCAATTAGCCTGTCAGGAGGTCTTAGAGTACCAAGTAGTAATGCTTGGATATTTGATCACCCACCTCAAGTAACAGCTTTTGCCTTTCATCCTTCAGTTCAGATAGAAGTTAGCGATATTCATGGTAAGTCTATTATTTATCAAGATTCCTGTTCTAGTAACACTCCAATGAGTTTCAAGTTTCCTTCGGTAGGGGAATTTATGATTAGGACTAATTGTCTGGGAGAAACCAGCCAAAGGCTAATTAAGCTGATTAACTGGGATGATGTCGATATAACTTTACAAAATCAATTGGAGGCATAAAATGCAAGGCAGAAGAACACGAAGAAATGTAGAAGGTAGATCAAGAATAAAGCGATGGTATAAAGGTTTTTCTTACAGAGGCAATCCAAGAGAATTAGTTGAGCAGATTTCTAAGCAGATACAACAGTTTGTATTAGCAGAATTTTTACCTCTATTACGCATTGAAAAAGGAGCAAAGTCAAATAAAGTCTTCTATTTTTTTATTGCAATAGAGAGTGAACAAATAGGTGTAATTCCTCCCCAAGTAGAAAATATATTTAGACTACGATTTTTCAGGACACCAGCAGTAAAGGGGTGTACCCATTTCACTTTCGAGCAAATAAAGTCTATGGTTGGTAATGCACACGATGTAACTGATTACACTAATCCAATTCCTTACAGGGCACAACTTAGAACTATTTCTGAAAGTTCACTGACTTTATCCGACAGTAATCAAACCCAACCTATAGATCGAGACAGAATAAATAGCCTATCCCAAACCCATGAGCATTTTCTGTACTGGTTGTCTTCTTTGGGGAGTGGCACATGGGAGTCATTCAAGAAAACTTGTGAAATACTTGGGTTGGAGGAGCCAAGGCGCATCATTAGAAGGCTCAAACTGTTGGGACACATTACTACCTCTGATAATGGTTCTAAATGGCAAGTTGCTCCTCCTTCATTACAGAAAATTGAATCTGAAAATGATGATCGCACTTTTATTTTGCATGGTCAACGTAGTGTAAAGTTCTTAGATACTCTTAGAACTTTTGGTTTGCTGGAAACTTGTAATCAACCTAGAGGAGAAGCCCCGCCCCGCATTCGTTTTAGATTACCCAGTCAAATTAGTTATGAAACATTAACTCAAAAAATGCAAGAGAAGGCATACCCTATAACCTTTACTCCCGTCAGAAATATTCCAGATATTGCTACTTGGTACAACAATTTATCAGTAGTTCAAGGTCTTCTTCCCTACAACTTCAGGCTGAAGAGATTTAATGGACAGGATTTTATTGATTGTACTTTCCAGAAAGAAACAGGCTTTTATGAATTTTATCGTCAAGATGAAAATAAGCATCCACAATACACTTTTTTTTATGACCAAGATAGAGATCAGTGGGTGCAGGGCGATTGGTATGGATTAAGATTTTGGGCAATTTACCAAATGAAACAAGAAAATCTATGTGTGTCTTACAGTGAATCGGCAAAAATGTTATTAATCCCATTTTCACAAAGATGGCCTGAAGCCTATGAAACCCATCTTGTTATGTCGTCAGGGTTACTACCAAGTTATGAAAACGGTAAACTTATCTATCAAGGAGTATCTGAAGAACTTGCCACTACCATTTGTCAGAAGTTAAGTATCTCAGAACCCATAACTTTCAAAGGAGGATTATCATGCACGATCTAGTTGGCACTTACCAGAGGCTTGACCACATTTATCAACTCTACATCAAGAGTGCTTTCCCCTTACGCTATCCTGCACTAGCAGAAGAACGCGATCGCCGATTGCAATTCCTTCGTGATCCCCATAATCCAGTTCTCAGTATTCCGCCATTAGTAGAGCCTGTGCCGATTTATCCTTCCTCTGGGAGGAACCTGTCTGAGGCTACGAGAAATTTACCAACCGATTATCAAGATTTAGCCCAACTGGGACAAGCTCTATTTGATGATAGTATTCAGCTTTATCAACATCAATGGCAAAGTTTACAAGAAGCGATCGTCAATCAAAAAGATATTGTCGTTACGACAGGCACAGGTTCGGGTAAAACAGAATGTTTTCTGTTGCCTCTTCTAGCTCAGTTAGCCAAAGACTCTAAAAATTGGACAGTTCCCAATTCTCAATCTGCAACTCAACGCTGGTGGGATGAGACAGCAAATCCCAATAAAAACTGGGTTGCTCAAAGAAGCCACGAAACTCGTCCTGCCGCTGTGCGGGCTTTGATTCTCTATCCCCTAAATGCCCTAGTAGAAGACCAATTACGCCGATTACGCAAAGTTTTAGATAGCCCCACTGTTCATCAATGGCTTGATCAAAATAGGAATGGAAATCGCATTACCTTTGGGCGCTATACAGGTCTTACTCCCATTGCTGGCAAGAAAACTAGACTCAATTCTAAGGGTGAGCTAGTAGCTAACTCAGTCAAGCTCAATGAGTTACAGACTATCATGCAAGAAATGGAGCAGGAATATCGCAACCTTCAGGATGGCATTTCAAATAATTCCGACTTGTTAAGTGAAATACCAGACTTACCATTTTACTTTCCGAGATTAGACGGTGCTGAAATGCGATCGCGCTGGGATATGCAAGATCATCCGCCTGATATTTTAATTACCAACTACTCAATGCTCAATATCATGATGATGCGAAGTATTGAAAATAATATATTTGACTCTACAAAGAAATGGTTGGAAAGTGATCCAGAGAATAAATTCTTTCTTATCATTGACGAACTTCATGCCTATCGAGGTACACCAGGGACAGAAGTTGCCTACATTCTTAGATTGCTATATCACCGTCTCGGCTTAACGGCTGATTCTCCCCAATTAAGAATTTTGACCACTACAGCCAGTTTAGAGGAAGGACAAACGGGAAATCAGTTTCTGAGACAGTTTTTTGGGCGGGGGGACTTTAGCTTTATTACAGGAGCGCAAACATCACCTAGGGCTGGGGCAAGATTGACTATCAATCAACACCGCAATGCCTTTGCCGAATTTGCCCGCTCAGTTCAGCCTGACCCTTTTCATCCCATGCAGCCCCCTGATCGTGAATTATCTCGCCCATTCATGACTACTTTAGCTGAGAGTTTAGGGCTTGTGAACGAGGAATCTAATCCGTCCAGACAACTTGGGGATGCTTTGGAGGACATAGAAGCGTCAGATGCGCTTAGAGATGCCTGTCAAGCGGTTAATGGTAGTGTTCGAGCTACCGATGTAAGAGATTTGGATGACCAACTTTTTCCTAATGCAAGAGAACCTGAGCAACTGATTTCTGATTCCATGCGGGGATTTTTATTAGCTTTGGGAATGAGTACGTTGGCTAATGGGAGGTCTCCCCAACCCGTGAGAGGTCATTTATTCTTTCACAACCTGCAAAATCTCTGGGCTTGTACTAATCCTAACTGTACCGACCCTGCTGTGGATCAAGAGTTGCGAAATAGTCAAACAAATAAACCAACCGTAGGTGCAGTGCATAGTAGTCACAGCTTATCTTGTTCTTGTGGTTCTCGTGTTTTGGATTTGATTGTTTGCGAAGTCTGTGGAGAAGTCTTTGTAGGTGGATATAAAGCGACGAGAAAGGTAGGCAATACAACTGTAGAAATCCTAACTCCTGACCAACCCGACTTAGAGGGAATACCCGATAGAGTAATCCTGAGCCAAAAGTTCGAGAACTACCGCATTTTTTGGCCCCTACCTCATGATGCTCAACCTTGGGAAACCCAGCCTCAAGATATGGAATGGACTCACAATGGTATTAGGCGAAGATGGATTAAATCCAAGCTGAATTATGTAACTGGAATGCTTAACCAAACTAACACACAGCCAAACGGGCATGAAGTGGCAGGTTGGCTATATCAAGTAGTAGGAAATAACTCAGATGGAGCATCAGCATTTCCTAGTAAATGTCCCCGATGTGATGCAGACTACGGCAGACGAGAAATATTTCCAACTCCATTGCGTACCCACCGCACAGGTTTTCAGAAGGCGTGTCAGGTAATTGCTGGGGGCTTACTCAGAGAGATGCCTACACCTGACCCTGATAAAATTCGTTCTCCCCGTAAATTGGTTATCTTTTCTGATAGTCGGCAAGACGCGGCGAAACTGGCGGCGGGTATGGAGCGAGACCACTACCGAGATATGGTGCGATTACTACTAATTCAATCTTTTAAGGACTACTGGGGAGATTTATTAGCATTTGTGCGGCAAACTTGCACAACCCAAGATGCCATTGATAGATTAAGAAGTCTCAATCTACGACTGGTTACTGATATTAATTCATCTATTTCTCCAAATGAGATGGAGCGGCGTAATCAATTCGCTAATTCCTATCCTGCACTCACCACAGAAGCACTTTTGTGGACTATGAACCAGCCTTCTGCCAATGAATCTGCTAGAGATGAGTGGCTGAGAATGCTTCAAGGCTACCCAAATCGAGTACCACTTTTAGATTTAAGACGCAAACTGCGAGATTCTTTACTGCAGTATGGGATTTGTCCAGGTGGCACAGATTTCAGTGCTCTTAACTATTCAGTAGGGCAAAATAGTGGAAGAGAATGGCATTCTTGGTTTGAGTGTTACAACTGGGGAGCCTCAGTAGTTCCAGTATCTCCCATCACTCCTGAGCAAACTAATCACCTCGATCGTTTAGAGGCAAAATTAGCCGATGAAATGATGTATGCCATATTTATCCATGTGGCTAGGGTGTTAGAAAATATTGGTCAAGGGTGGGTTAGCTATTCGCCCATCGGTAATCCCTCTGATGTTCTGATTCAAGTGGTAGATGCTGTCATTCGCCAAATAGGTATCCGCCGACTTCATAAATTCTCCAGTTATTTCCACATAGGCAATAGGCAAAACTTACCAAGCTATTCTGAAAGGTATATCAACCGTATCGCTAATGTTTCTGCAGATGATGTTATAGAACAACTTATTGGTTCTAAGGCGGGTATAGCCAGTAGTAGTAGTATCGCTCTTGACCCCGATAAACTTTATCTTGCCCCTCCTCCTGCGTTGAATAACAACGGCTCTCACCTCGGTTATCGTTGCCCTCAATGTAATGCTTTTTACCTGCATCCTGCGGGTGGTATTTGTCCTGAATGCAATAGTGGTAGGAGTGAAAATGCGCCAATTATAAGACTTGAATCCAGTCAGAGCAGATCGGATTTTGATTATTATACATATCTCTCCGAGCAATCGGGTCAACCTTTTCGGATGAATGCGGCGGAGCTGACAGGACAAACGGATAAAGATGATCGTCCAAAACGCCAACGCTGGTTTCAGGATGTATTCATCAATCAAGAAATCCCCAAAGTACAAGGTATCGATCTTTTAAGTGTTACGACCACAATGGAGGCTGGGGTCGATATTGGCGCATTATTGGCGGTGATGATGTCCAATATGCCCCCCCGCAGGTTTAACTATCAACAACGAGTAGGACGGGCAGGACGGCGTGGTGCAGGGGTGTCTCTGGCGGTTACTTTCTGTAGAGGTAGAAGTCATGATGATTTCTATTTTCAGCGTCCTGAGAGCATTACAGGTGATGCACCTCCTCCGCCATATGTGGATATGCGTAGTGAAGAGATTTTTAGGCGGGTGTTGATCAAAGAGGTTTTGCGACAGGCATTTGCAGAAACTGGGATAAGTAGCTCTTTGGAACTAACCGATAATGTGCATGGTGAGTTTGGCAACGTTGCAGATTGGAATAGTTACAGGAATCAGGTTGATACTTGGTTACGGGACACTTCCAATGAGTCAAAAATAATATCTATTTTGGATGCACTGAAAATCGAAGCCAGTTTAAGTATAGAAGATTCCCGATTTCTAATTTATCTTCGCAATAATCTCATTGTGGATATAGATTGTATCGTGGCGGATACTACCTACACTCAAGATACTTTGAGCGAGAGATTGGCTAATGCAGGATATTTACCAATGTTTGGCTTTCCAACCAGAGTGCGTTTGCTTTACACCAAGTGGTCATCAACTCAAGGAGCGATTGATCGTGATTTAGATGTGGCGATCGCTCAGTTTGCACCAGGTTCACAAACTGTAAGAGATAGGGCAGTGCATACTGCTTGTGGGGTAGTAGATTTAGTTCCTGCCAATAACGGGAATCACACCCTTTCTCGACCTGGATTTTCACCTGCTTTACCAGAGTCTAACCAAGTACTAGGCTTGTGCGGTAATTGCCAAGCCGTAGTTTATCCCTTTCAACCTGAGCAACCTATACTTGGCAGTGAATCTCAACCTACTGAATGTCCTGTATGTCATCAGCAAACCATGAGGCGTGTAGATGCCAGAGAACCAAAGGGATTTTTTACGGATTTGAAACCAGATGATTATGATGGTCAGTTTGAGTGGCAACCTCGTTCTACCCGTCCCACTATCAGTATCAATTCTCCTGCTGGGCATCCAATCTCAGTTTTGAATGCAAATGTTTCGTCCGTGAGCGATCATATTATTTCTATCAATGATAATGGCGGTAGAGGAGGGTTTAACTTTCAAAATGCCATAGTGGATCGTAATCTTAGATCAGGGGCTTATGTAGTTGCAGATTCTATTGATGGAAGTAATTCTCGTGTTACTGGATCAGGACAGACATTTAAGATTGCCCTCTTATCACGCCGTAAAACCGACATTCTCTTGATAAACATTGCCCAATGGAGCGAGGGTGTATTTGCCGACCCGATGACGGTGGAGGGGAGAGCGGCTTGGTATTCCTTTGCTTTTTGGTTAAGGATTACTGCATCCGCCTATTTAGATGTTGACCCGCAGGAATTGCAAGCAGGATTTCGTACACTGGCTCAAAACGGTAGGGTTGTTGGCGAAGGTTTTCTGTGCGACAGTCTGGAAAATGGAGCAGGTTATTGTAATTTTTTGGCTAATCCTGATCAGTTTGAAGCGGTTATGACCCAAGCAGATATTGATAATGATCAGACTATTGCCCACCGTTGGCTAAATCCCCAAGCTCATGGAAGAAACTGCGATACCTCTTGTAATGACTGTTTGCGGGATTATCGTAATCTTGCCTATCATGGTCTCCTAGACTGGCGCTTAGCTTTAGATATGGCTCGCTTGGTCAAAGACCCATCCGCTACAATTGACCTTCACTCTAATTGGGGAAATTTCCCTAATCCTTGGCAAAGTCTAGTAACTGGTGCGATTTCTGGAGTTTTTCAGCGACTTGGTTATGGCGCTCCCGTTCAGTTTGGCAGTTTGACTGGTTTTGTCAAAACTTCTAGGAATAATAATGAACATAGAGTTATTAGAATTATGCGCCACCCACTTTGGCAAAATAGTCATCCAGAGTGGCAAAGGGCAGTAGAGATCACTAGAGAGCAATATCCAAATTACACGATTGAAGTGGCTAATCCATTGATTGCGTTGAGGCGACCAGGAGACTATGTTTAGATGAACGCTGGTCAATCAGTTAATATAATCAGAGATAACAAATCACTGCACCCGACTTGGAGTTATACTTTCAGCATTACCAAAAACTACTAGTGGCGGGTGAATTCAACCGTTAAGCAGAAAAGACCAACGAAATGTGGAAGATGATCCTACTCGTAATCCTCAGGTTGTTGGTAATCATTACCGTTGCACTCCTATACGGCATTAGCCGCTGGCAATCTTCCACGAGAGAAATGCATGAAAAGCTGGAGGCAGCACGCCTCCCCATCGAACCCAGAGTATACGACTCTACTGAATTGAACGGATTGCCCGCGCCCGTCCAGCGTTACTTTCGCGCCGTACTCAAGGACGGACAACCTATGGTCTTGGCCGTCAGCGTGGAGCACACTGGCACTTTCAACATGAGCGAAACCGGAGAACAATGGAGGTCATTTACCTCGACTCAGCGAGTCATCACCCGTCGGCCGGGCTTTGACTGGGAAGCTCGCGTCGCGATGATGCCGGGTCTGACGGTGCGCGTGCATGATGCCTATATTGCCGGTGAAGGGATTCTTCATGCGTCGTTATTCGGACTGGTGTCCTTGGTGAATCTGCGCGGGACGCCTGAGGTTGCGCAGGGTGAATTGATGCGCTTCTTTGCCGAAACTGCTTGGTATCCGACGGCACTGTTGCCAAGCCAGGGTGTGCAATGGGAACCAGTGAACGATGCCTCAGCCAAGGCAACTCTGAAGGATGGCGAAACTACACTGACGATGCTGTTCCGCTTCAATGAAGACGGCTTAATTGCATCGATGCGTGCCGAGGCGCGCGGACGCACCGTAGCAGGTGCGGTGATTCCGACACCGTGGGAAGGCCGATGGAGCAACTACAAACTGCGTGACGGGATGCTCATTCCCCTTGAAGGCGAGGTGGCATGGATTCTTCCCGAAGGTCCGAAACCCTACTGGCGTGGGGGCATCACAAGACTCAGTTATGAGTTCACACAATGACTAAACCAAGCTGTATCCCTGCCTAGCAACCGGTTGCAACGGACGACGTTACGCCGCCGCACAACTTCACCGTTAGCCCGCTAGTCCTTGGTTGGGGTAGTAGTTTGAACCTTATCTGTAAGTCCTTTAGGGCACCTCTATCAATGCAAAATTAGCGGTTCCCTCGCCCTTGGTTCTGGGTAATATGGGTATGCCAACGATGCAATTTATGGCTACGCTACGCAGGCTATGGGTAGGCTCAAATAAATAGAGATGCCCTTAATTGCTTCAATAAACCGTTTACATCCTGCTTCTTTCCCAATATTGACTCTGTCTTCTGTCTGTAAAAAAGCCAGTATCTTCTGCCATTTATTTTCATCTAAAACCACAACACTCATTTTTTGCCCTCCATAAATAATTCTCTCTATTTTACATAAGATCAACACAACCTAGTAAAGTGAAACTCTCATTTTTTGTTATTATACAATAATTACAAATAACACAATATAGCAATCCTACTTGATTAGTGAACAGAGATTTCCCAGAACTAAGGACGGGAGCGGTGCCCCTGCGACCCCTGTTCCGTTCTCATTTAGAACTGCTATAGATCGCCAACGAAGTCAGTGCCGTTAACTCTCTGGGCAAATTAAAAGTGGGCAATTCCCAAAAAACTTTATCTCATGGGCATTGGAGCAATCCATCATCCCACGTTGCGTTCCCGCTGGCTCCTTGTTGGTTCCCTTGAATGCAACACAACGCATCCCCCTAAAATCCCTGTGACTCTTTTTGAGCATTACAAAGATAGCACTACGCCATTTATTATTTATTTTTTATAGAAATGTCCTGCAATTGCGATATGATGCTTATGATTTTATGAGGCGGATATGATTAACTGTAAAAACTGTGGAGCCGTGGTCGCCCGTCGAGATGAAACCTGTTCCTATTGTGGGACTCCCAATCATGCCTATATCCCCATTTCCGCCGACCAGGATGCACTGATGGCAGGAGCGATGGGGGCGTGGCAAAATGGTAATTATGGGGCGGCTATAAAACTTTATCGCCAGATTATTAACGATGACCCTGAACTATTTTTAGCCTATTTTTATCTCGCCCATTGTCTCAACACCACCGGACAATCGGGGGAAGCCATTGCCGTCATGACACAGGCGAGCCAACTCCGTCCTGGTAACGCTTCCATTTATTACAACATCGCCCTCATGCAACAAGCGCGGGGGCAATATTCAGAAGCCATGACTAACTTACAAAAAGCCCTGAAATTAACTGACACGGACCCGCAACTCACGGATCGGCAGGATTTTCAGAGACGGGTGCAAAAAGCAATGGGACAGGTGGGATGATCCTTAAAGAACCAATGATCAGAGCGAGGGCATCCCTGTACTCTCGTTCCAAGTAACTTTTTTATTCACAGTTATTCCCCGTAGGCGACAATTTTACCCCGGAAAACAATGTAATTGTAAATGTTATAACCCAAAACAATCGGAATCAAAAACCCCACAAACGTCAACATAAACACCAAGGAACTAGGAGCCGCCGCCGCTTGATAGATCGTTACACTGGGGGGAATAATGTTAGGAAAAATCAGAAATCCTAACCCAATAAACGACAGGGAAAAGATTAAAAACGTATAGATAATCGGAGCATTTTCCTGCCGCAGTTTCAGGCTTCGTAATAAAGCCACAATCAACGTCAAACCCAGCACCGGAATCGCCGCAAAAACATACACCAAAGGCGGGCTAAACAGTAAATCCCGGGCATGGTCCCAGAGAATTGGCGTGGTGACAGTAATAAAAACTGCCCCAGCTAAAGTCGTCCACGTCGCAATCGTTGCCGTGCGGTAATGGGTCTTCTGCAATTCCCCCGTCGTTTTCAAAATTAAATAGGTAGAACCAATTAACACATAACCCTGAATTAAGGTTAATGCCACCACCACCGAATGCCAGGTCAACCAATCCCAAATACCCCCCGCAAAGTGACCCAATTCATCCACCTTAATCCCTTCAAAAACCGTCCCCAAAGCAAATCCCTGCCCCAGAGCGGCCAAAAAACTCCCAGCACCAAACGTGAGATTCCAAATGGTTTTGTTCTCCGCATTTTCCCGGAATTCAAACGAAACCGCCCGCAAAATCAATCCCACCACCATCAACACTAGGGGTAAATAAAGGGCATTCAAAATCGTAGCGTAGGCTAATGGAAACGCCCCAAATAAAGAACCGCCCATCAGCACCAACCAGGTTTCATTTGCGTCCCACACATTCCCTAAACTGGTCATCAAAATACTGCGACGTTCTTCCCCCCCAGCAGTCAAAGAGAGAATCCCTACCCCTAGGTCAAATCCATCCAGCAAGACATACAAAAACAGGAAAAGGCCGAGGATAAAAAACCAGACTTGGGGCAGAAAATGTTGCAGGGGTTCTAACGGTTGCATACAAACTCCTTCGTGCAGGTAATAGGCAGATCAAATACTAGGATTGGCTCGCTTCCACAGGCCGCTGATCCGGGATATGCTGAGCCGGTTCCGTAACCAGGGTGGGTTGTACCACAGTGCGGGGCGCAGGCAGGGTTAAATTGGGACCTTTCGCAATAATTTTCCTACCAAAGTATAGGGTAACCACAAAGAAAACGGCATACATCACCATCAACCCCGATAGGGAGAATAAAATCACTCCTGGGGGTAAATTCGATGCGGATTCCACCGTGCGTAATTCCCCATAAACAATCCAGGGTTGGCGACCCACACATCGCACGATCCAACCGCATTCTACAGCGATATAACCCAAGGGCCCCGCAAACACCCAGGACAGGAGTAACCACTTGTGTTGTTCGATCATTTCTGGAGTTAATTTACCCCGCCACCATTGGAAAACTGTAATGCCCATCAAGGCGGCAAAAAACATCCCAATAGCGATCATAATTCGGAAGGAATAATACACCATCCCCACCATTTTCGGGCGGTCATTGGGTGCCCATTCCTTCAAACCTTGAATAGGGCTATCAAGGGTGGGTTTTAGCTCCAGTAAGTAACTTAGAACCCCGGGAACTTTTAACTCCCAGGTATTTTTTTCTAACTGATTATTAGGCAAGGCCAACACACTCCAATCCGCTGGAGTATTCGCCGGAACCGTTTCCCATAGGGCTTCCATCGCCGCCAACTTTGTCGGTTGGTAATGATAGACCTGCTCCGCACTCAAATGCCCCAGGAAAATTTGCAGGGGAGCGACAGCAATCAAAGCCACCAAGGCTACTTTGAATGAGCGGCCAAAAAATTCTGTCTCCCGTTTTTTGAGCAGATACCAAGCACTGATGCCCCCAATCACAAACAATGCGGTTTCCAGAGTCGCTAAAAACATATGCAGGAAACTGTTGAGCATGAAGGGATTGGCAATGGCTTGGAAGTAATCTTGTACGATGAATTTCCCATTGGCAAAAATGCCACCCGCAGGGGTTTGTAACCAAGAATTTGCTGTCAAAATCCAAAAGGTAGATAGATTGGCACCAATGGCGACCAAAATCGTAGATATAAAATGAATTAAGGGCGGCACCCGCTCCCACCCAAAAACCATAATCCCTAAAAAACTGGCTTCCAACATAAAAGCCATTGTGCCCTCAAATCCTAGCAGGGTTCCTAAAAAATCGCCCACGGATTCGGAAAAGGGTGCCCAATTCAAGCCAAATTGAAAGGCCATCGGTAAGCCACTCGCTACCCCGATCCCAAAATTCAACACATATAGTTTTGTCCAGAAACGAGCATGATGGTAGTAAGTGATATTCCGGGTTTTTAACCAGAGGGCTTCCATAATCACTAGATAAATGGCCATGCCCGTGGTCAAAACCGGCCAAAGCATATGAAAAATGGCAGTTAGGGCAAATTGTAAACGGGAAAGGGTCACCGTATCCGATAGGACATTCAGCATAAATGCTCAGGTGTTCAAGGAACATCCCTGTTATACCAAGTAGATCGTGGGGACATGGGGCAAATTGCAGATTTTCTTTAGGATGTTTGGGAAATAGTTAAGAATTGCTACCCTTCACCCTGGTGTGGTGGTAAGGGATAGGAATAATAATTATGAACAATAATTTGAGGCAAAAATATGTCTGAGAATTAGGGCAAATGTATTTTGGGAATCAATTTTTCGGAGAATTGTGAGTAGGAATACTATCTAAGTGCCCGTTTGATAAACTTCACTGGGTACTCATAATATAGAGGTGCCCTAGAATCTGCTAAGGTAAATTAAAACTATTGGGAGGGCAACGTTTTGAAACTGTTGTGGCTGGTGATGGCAGTGGGGGTCGTCGGATGTACCACGGTTAATAATAGTGCTAACAATAATGCTTCTGAAATTGAAGTGGACTTCACCTGTACGGGCGGTGAGTCCCTAGCGGTACGTTTTTTCCCGAACCAAGAGAAGGCCATGCTGATCCGCAACGGGGAAACTATCGAACTCCAACAGGAACGGGCGGCTTCGGGATTTCGGTACAGCAATAGTAATAAAAGTACTACCATTAGCGGCAAAGGCAAAGACCTCACGGTCACGATTGGGCGCATGACTCCCCTGGAATGTCAAGCCAAGAGTTAAAGACAGCCCCCGGCTCATGGTACATTAGCACTGCTGTTGGGAACTCGCCGATGACTGCGGAAATTATTGCGATTGGTACGGAATTGCTACTCGGAGAAATTACCAATACCAATGCCCAGTTTTTGGCGCAGGAATTGGCCATTTTGGGCATCAGCCATCACTTCCAGACGGTGGTGGGGGACAATATCGAGCGCATCCATCAGGTGTTGGACCAGGCGACCCGGCGTTCCCAATTGATTCTCTGTACGGGTGGGTTGGGGCCGACCCCGGATGACCTGACGACTGAGGCGATTGCCCGTTATTTCCAAACGCCCTTGGTGGAACACCCGGAGATTTTTGCCGACATTCAGGCTAAGTATGCCCACCGGGGGTTACCCACGCCGGAAAATAACCGCAAACAAGCCCTTTTGCCCCAGGGTGCTACGGTTCTTCCCAACCCTAGGGGTACCGCACCGGGGATGATTTGGTCGCCCCGCCCCAACCTGACCTTCCTGACTTTTCCGGGGGTGCCGAGCGAGTTGCAGGCCATGTGGCGGGAAACGGCGGTGCCCTATCTGCGGGCGCAAGGGTGGGTGACGGGGGTGATTGTCAGCCGGAATCTGCGGTTTTGGGGGATTTCCGAGGCGGCGTTGGCGCAAAAGGTGCAGGAGTTTTTTGCCCTGACCAATCCCACGGTGGCTCCCTATGCGGGCAAGGGGGAAACCCGCCTGCGGGTCACGGCTCGGGCGACGGATCGGGAAGCGGCACTGGCGTTGATTGCTCCAGTGGAAGCGCAATTGCGAGCCAGGACGGGGGCGGATTGCTACGGGGCGGATGAGGATTCCCTGGCCAGGGTGGTGGGGCAGGGGTTGCAACGGCGGGGGGAAACCCTGGGGGTGGCCGAATCCTGTACGGGGGGGTTGCTGGGGGCGATGATCACGGCGGTGCCGGGCAGTTCTCGCTATTTCCAGGGCGGGGTGGTGAGCTATGCCAATGCGGTTAAGGAAAAGTTATTGGGTGTGCCAGGGGAATTGTTAGCCAGCCAGGGGGCGGTGAGTGCGGCGGTGGCCCAGGCGATGGCGGTAGGGGTGCGGGAACGGTTGGGGAGTACCTGGGGCGTGAGCATTACGGGGATCGCCGGGCCGGGCGGGGGGAGTGAGGCCAAACCCGTGGGGCTGGTGTACGTGGGGTTAGCCGGGGCAGAGGGGACGGTGACGGCTTGGGAACATCGGTTTAGCCCGGAGCGGGGCCGGGAATGGATTCGCCATTTGAGTGCCTGTCAAGCCCTAGACCACCTGCGCCGCCGCCTGTTGGACGCTGGCTAAAAACCGTTGCACTTGGGTCGGGTGGCCCCCCCAATGGCAGTGAATATAGGAGCCATGCACCTGCGCCTGGGCATAGAGGGGCTGGGGTTCGCCGCCCACCACCTGGGAATAGTGAAATTCATGGCCGGTGAGGGTGTGCCCTTTTTGAACAAAACAGGTATCCTGGGTCGCTACAACTTGCCGATAGCCCAGGGTCAACCGTTGGGTCATGCGGGTCACCAGCGGCAATGCCCCTACCAGGGGCCAAGGGGTGCCATCGGCGGTAATTAAGGTTTCGCCCAAAACCATCAACCCGCCACATTCCGCATAGACCGGCAACCCCCGGCTGATCCGCTGGCGCACGTTCTGTAAAATTTCTTGCCGTTCACTCAAGTGGGCCGCCCACAATTCCGGGTAGCCGCCCCCCAGGATCACCCCCCCCACTTCCGGTGGCAAAGGCCCATCCCGCAGAGGACTCCAGAAGTACAATTCCACCCCGGCGCACCGCAGGAGAGCCAAGTGGTCATCGTAATAAAAACAAAACGCCTCATCCCAGGCGACGGCAATGGTAAGGGGTTGGGGCACCCGCAGGGGCAACCAGGGGGGAACCGGCTGACCCTGAGACTGCACCTGTAATAACGGCCGCAGGACATCCCAGGCAAAACTGCTCTGCCCCAGGGTAGTTAATCCTTGCCGCCATGGGTGCAAATCCCCCCGTTCCGCCGGTGGTATTAAGCCCAGATGCCGTTCCGGGTAGTGCAACTCCGCCTGCCGCCGACATTCCCCCACCACCGGGATGTCCAGTCCAGCCAACGCCGCCCGCAGGAGTTCGCTGTGCCGGTCACCCGCCACCCGATTCAAAATCACCCCCACCACCCGCACCTGGGGGTCAAACCGGGCATACCCATGCACCAAGGCCGCCACCGAACCCGCCAACCGCCCGCAATCCACCACCAACACCACCGGCAACCCCAACAGCTTCGCCACCTCTGCCGTACTATTGGGGCCGTCAAACAACCCCATCACCCCTTCCACCAGGGCGTAGGCCATCCCATGCGTGTAGTAGGCATAACAGTCCCGCACATATGCCGGCGACGTGAGTACCGTATCCAAATTGGGACAGGGCCGCCCCGTCACCCAGCGATGCCACTGCGGGTCAAGGTAATCCGGCCCCACCTTGAAGGATTGCACCCGTTCCCCCCAGTCCACCAGCGTCGCCAGTAAGGCTAAGGTAATAGTCGTTTTGCCAGCCCCACTCCGTTCCCCCGCCAAAATCAGCCCCATGCCTAATCCACCAACACCCTGGGCGGGAGTAACCAGAGCAACTGCCCTGCCCCCACCGGGTCGCCCTGATCCGGCAATTCCACCAGGATGACCCCGGCTTTTTTCAGCGCCAATTTTTCCCGCACCGCTCCCCAGACCAGCCGTTCCGCCCAGTGGCTCAAATCCGGTTGGTGCCCGACCAATGCCACCGCGCCCCCCCCTTGGGTTTGCCATTCCTGCCACCAGGTCAGCCAATCCTGCCAATTTCCCCCCGGTTGGAGCGACTCATGGATCACCGGCGTGGGGCCCAACCCCTGTTCATGGCAAATCACCGCCGTTTGGCTCGCCCGCAGATAGGGACTGGTCAACAACGCCTGCACCTGCACCCCCAACGCCACCAACCTCTGCGCCACCAGGCGGGTTTTTTTGTACCCCTCCTTGGTCAATAGCCGTTGACTATCCGGTTGCTCCGGCTGGGGGTCGTGCGCCAAACCATGACGGATCAAATACAGTTTCATCGCTCCATAGGGCGGACAGATTGGGACTTGGGACAGATAGACAGGTTAAATTAAAGTTACGTCATCCTATGATATAGTGTCCCTAGGGTCTGTAGAATAATTGCAGACAATTTAGGAGCAAACGCAATGGCAGTGCGGGTATTGATTCCCACCCCCCTCCAGAAATTGACCCAGGAGCGGGACATGGTGGAATGCGAAGCGGATTCCGTATCCCAACTGGTCGAGTCCCTTGAGCAGCAATGGCCCGGCATGAAAAATCGTCTCTGTGACGAATCCGGGCAAATTCGCCGCTTTGTGAATGTTTTTGTCAATAGCGAAGATATTCGTTTTCTCCAGGGGCGGGATACCCCCTTGCGGGACGGCGATGAAGTCAGCATTGTCCCCGCCATTGCCGGAGGTTAACCATGGCCGACCCTACCCCAGCACCGGAAACTGCCCCCAAGCCTGCGGCGGAGAAAAAAGCCCCCCCAGCCAAGGCTCCCCCGATTGAAGCCAAGCCCCTCCCCGCCTTTATCGAGGAACATTTTTTCCCGGCTCTGCGCCAAGCCCTGGCGAATATCAATATCTCTGACGTGAGTTTGGTGTGGGTGCCGGAACTCAATCAGGTGCGGGGTTCCTGGGCAGGAGGGCAACACGAATTTATCATCACCTTTACCCAGGGGGATTTGAAGGGCTTAAAAACCTTCGCCTACAGCAGTTACGGCGCCCCCCCCAGCACCCTCGAATCCTTCATGATTGACGAGCGGAAAATTACCCTCGAACTCCTTGTTTTCTACACGGTGCAACGGCTCACGGCTCAAAAGATTTTAGTCTTGAATTAAGGGAACCTCTATTTATTTGAACCAATCATCAATCCCATCGTGGCAATGCCATATTCCCCAGAAACAAGGGCGTTGCGACCGCTAACTTTGAATTGATAGAGGTAGATTACTCAATCCAAACAAAGTTATTATGACTTGTTTTCAGAAGCGGGAATTACCTGGAAGAGGTCTCAGAAAGTAAACCCCAAAACCGAGCTAGAAGTCGTAAAAAAAACCAGAAGAAATTCAAGAATTTATACGAGTCAATCAGCGTGAAATCGAGCCAGAGCAATTAATACTCCTATTTTTAGATGAGTGTCATTTGTGTTGGGGCGATGTTTGTGGTTATGTGTGGGGGTGGTCAGATATTAGGATAGAAATTCCTATCGTAAACGAACGAAATAGACAAACTTATTTTGGAGCTTTAAACTATAGCAGTCCTAAATGAGAATAGAATAGGGGTCGCAGGGGCACCGCCCCCGTCCTTGGTTCTGGGAAATTTCTGTTCACTAATCAAGTAGGATTGCTATATCAGACAAAAGAATTTATCCTCCGGGAATATGATGGTGCGAATGGAGCAAGTACTATCGCCTTTATGAAGTACCTGAGAAGTATAGTCGTTTCGATTTAGAATGCAACACTAACTTGTGCAATAATTACGAACGACTTCATCAATGGTGGTGCCAGGGGGAGCGTACATCCTCAATTTTTTTAATGCGCTAAAGTCATGCTCAATATCATTGAGGTCTGGGGAATAAGTTGGCAAAAATAATACGATATGCCCCGCCGCTTCCACTAATTCTCGAATGCGTTTCTTACGATGAATCGGTGCGTTGTCCAAAATTAACACCGATAGTCTCGTCAATGCTGGTAATAAATGCACCTCTAACCATCGCTCAAAAGTCACCGCATCTAAACTGCCGTCAAATAGCATGGGAGCAATTAAATCCTTGCTATGTTTGCGCCGACCCGCTACGAGATTCTCTCGTTTATACCGCCGTCCCTGACGCTCTCCATAAATCTTTTTTCCCCGTTTAGCCCAACCATAAATCAGACTGACGAACCTCTCAAAGCCCGTCTCATCAATAAATAGCAGACTTTCTATCCCATACTTCTTGATTAATTCTCTCAATGTCCGGTAGTGTAATATTCTATCGGAATGATTTCTTTCTCGATAGCGAAACTGTTTTTTTTCTCGTGATATTTAGCCGCTTCAATTGATAATATATTGAGCTTGGCACTACCCCAAACTCTTGTGCTCTTTGCTGAAGAGTCTTATCGGGGTATTTCTCCACATCTTGATTCAGTCTGGCAATATCGATTTTCCTCTTCCTTCTCACTACTCTCGTGCGCTCCAGATTGGGTCTGTCTAGCCACCGGTACACGGTTGCTCGGTTGATGCCGAAGATTCGCGCCGCTTTCGTGATACTATTCCCGTTCTCAATGAAACTTATCACCTTTTTCCGTAAATCCAGACTGTAACACATCCTGATTCTTCTCCTTAATTCCTACTTCTCTTCTATCTTACACCCTCTTCTCATAAAATGTTGCATTTTTATTAAAAATGACTATAAAAGAATTTCTTGTCTCAGTAAACCAAGGCAAAGCAGAAAATGAGTGGGAGTTGATTTGTACAGTCTTTTAAGTGCTTATGGGATACAGTTGAACCCCACTTGCCGTGAGTCAATTATTCTGAGCCTTGAGAATGATGGAGGCTTTTTATATCCTTTAATTGATAAATAGACTGTATTTTACTTGCACCAAATTGTCCTGAGCAAAGCCCTGTTGAAGATGTGTGGTTACATGGCAAGAATTTTTTGAGAAGTTTTTGGTACCAACTCCAATCTTTTTCCACTGTCAAATGGCTATTTAATTTTGCTTTAAGTCATCAGAAATTTGCTTTCCCTAAAATAGACAAAATAGACAAATACTCACCTCGTTCCATTCTCATTTAGGATTGCCATATTAGGACAACCTTACCCTGTTTGACTATAAAAACCAAAACGGGGCGGTGCCCCTGCGACCCATGTTCTCATAGCGACAGCGTGGCGTAGCCATACTGAGTTAGGATTACTCAAACATCACCATTGGTCCAGTGGGATTGCCGCTCATAAATTGGGTGATGTAGGGGTCATCGGTGGTATCCAATTCCTGGGTGCTTCCCTGCCATTGAATTTTGCCGTTATAGAGCAAAAAAATCCGGTCAGTGGTGCGGCGAATCGTGCTTTCCTGGTGGGTGACGACCACATAGGTAGCGGAATGTTGGACTTCCTTTTGTAAACTCCGCATCAAGTCCTCAATCACCCGGGAAGCCACCGGGTCCAAGCCCGCTGTTGGTTCATCGTACAGCAAAATATCCAGGTCATCCTGTTCAGCGTCCGGGTCCTCAATAATCGCCCGGGCGAGGGCTACCCGCCGCCGCATCCCCCCCGATAATTCCGCTGGATACCGGTCGCCAATGCCTTTTAATCCCACCCGTTCCAAACTCAATTCCACTAAATCCCGCACCCGCTGTGGGGGCAAATGGCTGTGTTCCGAGAGCAAAAAACCCACATTTTCCGCCACCGTCAGGGAATCAAACAGCGCCGAACCCTGAAAAACCATGCCAATATGGGCTTTGCTCACCCCCCCTTCCCCGACCAGCACCTGGGGTTTGCCCTGCACCCAGACTTCCCCCCGATCGGGAGCCAGCAACCCCGCAATCAGGCGCAACGTCGTGGATTTCCCGGCACCGGAAGGTCCAATAATGCCCACCGCTTCCCCCGGATAAATGGCAAAATTTACCCCATCCAGGATCGTTCGCCCACCTAATTGCTTATAAACATCCCGAAATTCAATGATCGGTTGTTGCATTGGTGCGTGAATGGGAGGGCATTGTTACACACTATAATCCCTTAGGGTTCATCCCGCCAAAGGGCAATACCGCCGAGTAAACCCGCCACATTCGGCACTGTTTTCACCTGGGGAGGGAGGTCAAAACTGATATGTTTGGCGTTACCCCCACCCAAGTAAAGATGGTCGTAATGAAACAATTCTTGCCACTGGGCGAGGGCTTTTTCGAGCCGCTGGTTCCATTTGCGTACCCCATCCCGCTTCAGGGCAATATGACCAAGGCATTCTTCGTAGGTGGCGTTTTTGCGAAAGGGATGATGTCCCAATTCCAAATTGGGCACCAAATGCCCCTGGGTAAATAAAGCCGAACCCACCCCCGTCCCCAGGGTAATCACCAATTCCACCCCCGTGCCTTGGATCGCACCATAGCCCTGCATATCCGCATCGTTAATCACCCGCACCGGCACCCCCAAGCGTTCCTGGAGGATGTGTTGCAGATTCACCCCCAACCAGTCGGGATGCAGATTGGCGGCTGTGATGGTGACACCCTGGCAGACTACGCCCGGAAATCCTACCGATACCCGGTCATAGGTTTTGCCTTGAGCCAAAGCGCAGATAATCGCCAGCATAGGCTCCGGTTGAGCCGGGTGGGGGGTTGCCTGCCGTTCCCGGGGGGTTACTGTCTCTCCTGCCGCATTCAAGACTAGAGCTTTGATGCCACTGCCCCCAATGTCAATGGCGAGGGTATAGGGAGACATAAAACTTTCCTGTATTTGGATGAAATCATTATCCCTTGAATGGGGAGCTAATTTTAGCTTGATTTTTAACCGCTGGGATTTTTTGATAATTCAGAATCTAACTCAGAATATGCGGTTCCCCCATCCCTGATATGACAATCGCACTTAAATTAACTTGAATGATGAGTAGAAATTTGATACTTAGAATTTTTTTGTACTTAAAACACCAAGGGTCACAGGGCACCGCCCCATACTTGGTTCTGACCACTTTGTTATTCCCATATATTGTTAGATTATCAGAGATTTTTACGGAAAGAAATTTTGCTATTTTAGGTTGGTGGCGTGCCCCGCCGACGAAACCGTTTCATTTGCTCCGTGAGCATATCCAATTGCAAATCCCCCAACCCCCTGAGCATGGCTTCCGCCGAGGCAAACCGATCCTTAGGATAGGGTTCTAAAGCCTTGTCCAACGTCTCCACCAAACTACTGGGCAAATCGGGAAACTGATCCCGCCAGAGAATTTTGCCACTTTGGGGGTCGGAATTGAACTCCTGGGGTTCTTTGCCGCTCAAAAGATAGAGAGCCGTCATCGCCAAGCTATACAAATCACTGCTAAAAATCGGTCGCCCCATCCCTTGCTCCATCGGCATATACCCTAGGGAACCAATCACCATACTCGCCGCACTGGTGCCATGCCCCAAGACTTCTTTCACCGCCCCAAAATCAATTAAAACTGGCTTATTATCTGCCTTACGTAGCATGATATTCGGCGGTTTTATATCCCGGTGAATGATACCTTTTTTATGGATATATTGCAAAATTCCTAATACATCAATCAAAATCTGCACCACCTCCGAAGGG
The DNA here is from genome assembly GCF_022984075.1 of Synechococcus sp. C9. Taxonomy (NCBI): domain Bacteria; kingdom Bacillati; phylum Cyanobacteriota; class Cyanophyceae; order Synechococcales; family Synechococcaceae; genus Synechococcus; species Synechococcus sp. C9. The sequence goes on from NZ_JALAAD010000001.1 coordinate 1,754,153, forward strand.
GGTAATATCCCTTCCCGTTGTACCTTCTGTTCTAAATTAATCCCCTCAATGAGTTCTTGCACTAGATAAAATTTATTCTCCTCGGTGAAATAAGCGTAGAGTTTGGGAATGAAATTCGTCCCATTGCTCAAATCCTCCAAAATAGCCGCTTCCCGTTCAAACCGGCGTTTTATTTGTTCATATACTTCGGGATTTTGGGTGGCGGGGCGCAACTGCTTGATCACACAGGGACGGCGGGAGGGGAGGAACGTATCCTCAGCCATGAACGTGATCCCAAATCCCCCTTTCCCCAAGGGAGCGGTCATCTGGTAGCGGTTGTTGAGTAATTTGCTCATGGGTTAAACACGGGGTTCCTGATTCAGTTTAACGGGATATGCAGGTCAAGCAAATAAAATCGTGGTATGTCCCGCCCGGGGTTTGACCGTGGTGGCTAGGGTGGGCAGGGTGGGCACCGTTGGTCGCAGGCTGTTGAGTTCCGCCAGGAGAATGGCACTGCTGTTGATCATCACCGCCAGCACCGGGTCAAGGGCGAAAAACACCCCCCCCAGCACAATACTCAGGTTGGGCACCACCACCAGCCCCAGGTTTTGATAAATCACCGTCATGGTTTCCCGGGCGATCTGAATGCCATAGACCAAACTCCGCAGGTCATCCTGGGTCAAGATCACATCCGCCGTATCGGTAGCCAGAGCAGTCCCCCCCTGGAGTGCGATAGAAACGCTGGCATAGGCCAAAACAGGGGCATCGTTGATCCCCTCCCCCACATAGGCCACCCGTTGCCCCTGGTGTTCAAATTGCTTGAGGACTTCCACCTTCTGGTCAGGCAACAGTTCCGCATACACCCGCTCCGGGGGAATCCCCAGGCGTTCGGCGGTGATCTGGGCGGCTGGGAGCAAATCCCCGGTTAACACATAGGCAGTCAGTCCCATGTCCTGCAAGGCTTGCACGGCCAATTCGGCTTCGGGACGCAGGGGATTGGTCAACGCCACCACCCCCAACAGCCGTTCCCCCCGAGCCACATAGACCCGAGAATAGCCCGCTTCCCGCAGGTGGGGGTACATCTGGTGGACTATTTCCGTATCAATTCCCTCCTCCCGCAACCACCGACCACTGCCAACCCGCACCACCGCCTCCCCCAAGGTCGCCCGCATCCCCTGCCCCGGCAACACCTCCACCGTGCCCACCGCCGCCGGTTCAATGCCAAAATCCTCCCCGTACTGCACAATCGCCAGGGAAGCCGGATGGAGCGAAGCCTTGCACAATGCGGTTGCCAACTCCAGCAGGGTAAACGTGTCGGTCTCCGGATCGATCAGGAACACATCAAACACCTGCGCCTGCCCCTGGGTGAGCGTACCGGTTTTGTCAAAGACGATGCCATCTACCTGCGCCAGCATTTCCAACGCCCGCCCGGAACGGATATACAAACCGTACTGCGCCGCCTGCCGTACCGCTGTCAAAATCGCCGTCGCCGAAGCCAACTTGACCCCCGTGCCGAAGTCCAACTGCAACAGTGCCAGGGCTTGGTGCCAGTTCCCCGTCAGGACAAACAATACCCCACTGAGAAAAAGAATCGGTGTAATCGTCCATTCCCCCACCCGCTCCGCATAGTCCGACACCCGCGAATCCGGTTCTGGAGCCGCCTGCAAAAGCTCCAAAGCCTGACCCATGCGCGTATCCTTGCCCGTTTCCTCCGCCCGCACCCACAATTGCCCCCGCACCACCAACCCCGACGCATACACCCGGGTTCCCGGTTGGCAGGGCTGTAAACGCACCTCCCCGCTGAGATTTTGGTTGTCCACCAAGCCTTCCCCCCGTACCACCGTGCCATCCACCGGAATCCGCTCCCCGTAGGTCAACACCACCACATCCCCCTGTTCCACCCTCACCAAGGGCACCAGCATCTCCTCCCCCTGGCGTTCCACCCGCACCTGTACTGATGACACATCCATCAACACCGCATGGCGGCGACTGGTTTGCCGTGCTGTCGCATCCCGTACCAGCTCCGTTGCCTCCCCAATCGTCAACTGCAAGGTAGGCGGCACATACTGCCCCTCCAAGGCATGGATCACCGTCCACAGACTATCCAAAACATCCAGGTTTAACTTACGCTCATGGCTCAGGGCGTGCCAACTGGAAATAAATACCGGTCTCGCCGCCCACAACACCACCCCCGCCATCAACCAAGCCGGAATCGGCACCTGGAACCCCGTTGTCGCTATCCCCAACCCCAAAGCCAACAACGGCCAACCAAATTGTTCCGTCCAATTCTCTAGCGCATCCGCTCCCCAAGCCCCATCCTCCTCCCCACACGCCTGCGCCGCCTCCCTGATGCAAGCCAGCACCGCCTGCCGTTCCCCGCCCTCCACCACCACACAGGCCGCCCAGGTGGAACACCGCAGTCCCACCACCCCCGGCACCCGCTCCAACAACCAAAGCAAATATTCCCGATAGGCCGGGTCAACCGCCAGCAAGGGCACCCGCACCCGCACCCGCCCCGGCACCTCATGCACTACCCGATAGACGACCCGAGGAACCGGAGCAACGGCCAAGGACATCCATTCATCCCCAAAACAATTACCCCTAGCCTATCACCCCGGTTCCCGATCTATCTAACAGGGACAACCCTCATGCCCACAACCCGGCCCCTGGGGATGCCCCTGGGCACAGGCCTCACTGCAATACACCTTGTCCCCCACCCGCAGCGCCGTCGCCGGATCAACTTGGCAAACGCACCGCTCACAATCACATTTCACCATCACCGAACCTCCATAAAACCGAATAACCCAATCATATATGAACATTTATTCATGTGTCAAGGGGTGGGGGAAACCTATAGTTGGTCTTAAGTCTGGGGGGGATAGCCAAGGGCTTGGGGACAATAGGGTTACAGTCTGCCCAGGAGGGAAATGTATGAATGCGCCCAATCCCCTGTTAGAGATTCCCCAGTACGGCCAGAGCATTTGGATGGACAATTTGAGCCGGAATTTGATCGTCTCCGGTGAATTACAGCGGTTGATCAGCACCCGGGGCATTTGTGGGATTACCTCCAACCCGGCCATTTTTGAAAAAGCCATTGCCGGGAATGCCATTTACGATGCGGACATTATTGCCGGTGCCAAGGCGGGTTTGTCCGTGCCCCAGATTTACGAATCCCTGGTCTTCAAGGACATTCAGGATGCCTGCGATATTTTTCGGCCCATTTATGATGCCACCCAAGGGTTAGATGGGTATGTGAGTTTGGAAGTCGCCCCGGAATTGGCGCGGGACACGGCCGGAACGGTGCGGGAAGCCCTGCGGTATGCCGAGGCCATCAACCGTCCCAACGTGATGATCAAAATTCCGGGCACCCCGGAGGGTCTGGCCGCTGTGGAGCAGGTGATCGCCGCCGGGATTAATGTGAATATCACCCTGCTGTTCAGTGTGCAAAGCTATGTGGACACCGCCTGGGCGTACATCCGGGGGCTAGAGGCACGGGTCGCCAAGGGGGAACCCATTGACCGGATTGCCTCCGTCGCCAGCTTTTTCCTGAGCCGGATTGACAGCAAGGTGGACAAGCTCCTCATGGACATCGGCACCGATGCGGCCAAGGCGTTGTTGGGGAAAGTGGCCATTGCCAATGCCAAGGTGGCCTACGAGCGGTTCCAAGAAATTCTCCAAGACCCCCGCTGGCAAGCCCTCGCCGCCCAGGGAGCCAAGGTGCAACGCCTGCTGTGGGCGAGTACCAGCACCAAAAACCCCCAGTACAGCGATGTGATGTACGTGGAGGAACTGGTGGGTGCCAACACGGTGAACACCCTGCCCCCGGAGACCATCGAGGCGTGTGCCGACCATTGCCACATCAGCGACCATCTGCGGGATGGGTTTGACCAGGCGGAGCAGGTGCTGGCCCAGGTGCAGGCCCTGGGAATTGACCTGGACCAAGTGATGGCGGAATTGCTGGCGGAGGGGATTCAAAAATTCATTGACCCCTTTACCGCTTTGATGCGTTCCCTCAGCGATAAGGTGGCGCAACTCACCCCCGCTTAGGTGACTCCGGCCAGCCACACAGACTGGATGCGGTTGGCTCTGGCCTTGGCGGAGCGGGCGGGGCAAGCCGGGGATGTCCCCGTTGGTGCGGTAATTGTCAATGGGCAGGGGCAATGTATCGCCCAAGCGGAAAATCAACGCCAGCGCACCCATGACCCCACCGCCCATGCGGAGATTTTGGCTCTGCGGCAGGCGGGCATGGCCCTGGGAACCTGGTACCTCACCGAATGTACCTTGTATGTCACCTTGGAACCCTGTCCCATGTGTGCGGGGGCCCTGGTGAATGCTCGGATTGGTGCCCTGGTGTATGGTGCCAGTGACCCGAAAGCGGGAGCCATCGCCAGTGTGATTCAGATTCCCACCAGTCCGGCTTCCAACCATCGCTTCCCAGTGACGAGTGGCATTCTTGGCGAGGAATGTCGAGAACTTTTACAAAATTGGTTTCGCCAGCGGCGGCACAGCCCCTAGCAGGGCATTCCCTGTGCCATAATAGAAAACGCATCATTACGGGGCTATAGCTCAGTTGGTAGAGCACCTCAATGGCATTGAGGGGGTCAGCGGTTCGAGTCCGCTTAGCTCCATAGACATTTCAGCCACCAGTAAGGGGATTTCAGGATTTTTAGTGCAGTACGGGTTGGGTATAGTTAGGGCTGGTTAGGGCAATTTAGAGCCGAAATTGGGCTACATAAATTTGGGGCAGAATCCATGCCTCGTGAATGGGTCAAGCTGGAGGCAGAGTGTGCCAAGAAGGGAAGCGTCTCCCTCTGGATGGTTGAATTAACTCTGGCTCTGTTTGCCAATTCAAGGGTTAACGAAACCATTAATTCAATGAGGGATTCGATGCTAGCATTACTTACTTGAAACTCTCTTACTTTCTAGCAAAACGGATACTGTAGGAAACAACAAAAACCAAGAGCAAAGGGGACTTGTTAGTTGAGTTAGTACAGTGTTTCCAACAAATCCAATTAACGCATTGGAAGCGAGGCTTGTACGAGGAGTTTAAAGATACTCCTATGTTTCTGGTTTCCAACTAATCCAATTAACGCATTGGAAGCGAGTCCTTACTACCAAATAAAGCTGCCCCAAGGACGCCGCTTGTTTCCAACTAATCCAATTAACGCATTGGAAGCGAGTACCATCCTGCCTGGTCTTCTGGGTCGAGAAGCTGCCGTTTCCAACTAATCCAATTAACGCATTGGAAGCGAGTATGGACTGAGAAGTATTTAGTTTTGTCTTTTTGAGGACATGTTTCCAACTAATCCAATTAACGCATTGGAAGCGAGAGATGTTCAGAAATCCCTCGCTGAGATGATTAAAGTTTGTTTCCAACTAATCCAATTAACGCATTGGAAGCGAGAGATGGAAATGAAGGCCGCGGCTGCCTTCAAAAAGTTGTTTCCAACTAATCCAATTAACGCATTGGAAGCGAGAAACACCTGCCCTCCAGATTGCCGCGAAGAAGCTGGTGTTTCCAACTAATCCAATTAACGCATTGGAAGCGAGTTGCTCGGCGAATGGCTTCTTAACAACGCCCAGGACGGGTTTCCAACTAATCCAATTAACGCATTGGAAGCGAGAAGACGGAGTCGCTCGACAATTTTGCCAATTTGCAAGTGTTTCCAACTAATCCAATTAACGCATTGGAAGCGAGCTAAAAAACTGAAACCAGGAGTATGCCCCGCTCCTGTTTCCAACTAATCCAATTAACGCATTGGAAGCGAGTAAATGTGACCCACGTGCCTCATTGTCCTTTTGAAGTTTCCAACTAATCCAATTAACGCATTGGAAGCGAGTCTATTATCACAAAGTTCCCCCGCTTCCGGAGGGGGGGTTTCCAACTAATCCAATTAACGCATTGGAAGCGAGTAACGGTGTTCGGTGGGCTACGACCGAGCATTTTTACCAGGTTTCCAACTAATCCAATTAACGCATTGGAAGCGAGATGAAAAAGGGGGGAAGAGCGACCTTGCTCGTCATCAATCGTTTCCAACTAATCCAATTAACGCATTGGAAGCGAGTGGGATGACGTTATTTCCCAGAAAGTACCAACCTGGTTTCCAACTAATCCAATTAACGCATTGGAAGCGAGGATTGGGAAGATTTGTCTTTCCCTGAGCAAATTCAAAGGGAGTTTCCAACTAATCCAATTAACGCATTGGAAGCGAGGGGAAAAACTGGAAGCCTGGTATATCGCCAACAACTAGTTTCCAACAAATCCAATTAACGCATTGGAAGCGAGAAAGCGTAACTCTCTACGTTGATGACTGCGTCGCCCCCCTGTTGTTTCCAACAAATCCAATTAACGCATTGGAAGCGAGTTAGCGGATGGAGACAAGTTCGTTGTGGACCGTAAGGGGGTTTCCAACAAATCCAATTAACGCATTGGAAGCGAGGTTATAGGCAAGGATTCTATTTGGCGGATTGCTTCAGTTTCCAACAAATCCAATTAACGCATTGGAAGCGAGTGCTTGGTACATGATGTCCTCCAGCGCTACCGGGGCGAGGTTTCCAACAAATCCAATTAACGCATTGGAAGCGAGACTCTGAGGCTGAAGTGGCCGGGCACCGTGTTGAGCTGTTTCCAACAAATCCAATTAACGCATTGGAAGCGAGCGTGTATTATCACCAAATTCCCCCGGTACCCACCGGGTTTCCAACAAATCCAATTAACGCATTGGAAGCGAGTCTCTGGTTGGATGCCGAAGTCGAGGGTCACCTTGTGGTTTCCAACAAATCCAATTAACGCATTGGAAGCGAGAAAATTTCTCGTTGGAGGTTTGATATGAAAAAAACTGTTTCCAACAAATCCAATTAACGCATTGGAAGCGAGCCGCGCGCAGAAGTATAAAACTTTTGAATAACCCAGTTTCCAACAAATCCAATTAACGCATTGGAAGCGAGAAGGAGAAGGGGGCAAGGCGGGGTGGTCACTCCCAGTTTCCAACAAATCCAATTAACGCATTGGAAGCGAGCAGGCTGATAAATTTACTCTCGAAGCCCTTGGCTTGTTTCCAACAAATCCAATTAACGCATTGGAAGCGAGGACACGCCGATGACCCTGTTGGTCACCCCCGCCCCCAGTTTCCAACAAATCCAATTAACGCATTGGAAGCGAGAAGCTCCGGATTGCCTTAGCCGCCCGGCGGCTTTGGTTTCCAACAAATCCAATTAACGCATTGGAAGCGAGAACCTCAAACCTGGGGTGAAGGCTGCGAAAGCTGTGTTTCCAACAAATCCAATTAACGCATTGGAAGCGAGCGTAGACCCAGAGACTGGTACCACCTGCGGGTGGTAGTTTCCAACAAATCCAATTAACGCATTGGAAGCGAGTAAATGAACCCGATTTCTTCCATCATTTTGGCGACGGTTTCCAACAAATCCAATTAACGCATTGGAAGCGAGTTGACTACCTGCGCCTAAGATGGATTCGCAGCGAGCCGCCCAGGTTTCCAACAAATCCAATTAACGCATTGGAAGCGAGCGTATGTGGAAGAAGTTTATCCAAAACCAGCCTACGGGTTTCCAACTAATCCAATTAACGCATTGGAAGCGAGTCTTCTGTGGTCGGGGCACAGAAATATGTGCCAAAAGGTTTCCAACTAATCCAATTAACGCATTGGAAGCGAGGATAAATCTCCTTTCAGAGTGTATACATCCCTTCGCGTTTCCAACTAATCCAATTAACGCATTGGAAGCGAGTGCCTTATCTGGAACTGGCTTCTAACTTACCATTCCGGGTGCGTTTCCGCCAACCCTCCACAGGCGTTAGTACATTTCGTCTAAAATCGCCCATGCAAAACCTGCAAATCTCGTCTGGGAGCCATTCCGCCGACCTCCACGATAGAATCGGCTTTTCCCGGTTTGGCTGACCCTGGCGGTAGCCGCTGTGAACCATTTTTCCTAAAATCCTCCCCCACCCCCAAATAAAATTCCTAACAACACAACCGCCCCCGCCGCCCGGAGAAAATTGGCAAATTCCTTATTCTGTTCCTCCTGTTGGGCTTCTTCCGCTTTTTGTTGCAACGCTTTCAGCAGTAATAATCGCTCACAACTCGACAGACCAGACACATATTCACTGGTTAAATGGCTCGGACTTAAATTCTTGAAATATTGAATTTTCTCCTTCCTCTTTCCAGTTAATTCCCGGATTTGATTACTCAGCTTTTTCCGTGCTTCTCTCACTTCATTCACATAATCAGTAGGATATAGATTAGTAAAAAATTTATAGGCTCTGAAATTGGCTCCAAAATCTTCCGTTTGCTTCCAGTAAACATGAATACTTTGCGAAAAGATAGCTTCCCGCTTTTCCTGTTGGCGGCGTGTTTCCTCCGTTACCGTATCATCCGTGAAAATGCCTGTTAAAATTATCCCAAAATAAACCAGCACTAACAACGGTAAAAAAACATAGAAATACAAAAGAATAACCAGATTACCCAAGGGAAATAGGAAGACATTGATGGCAAAGGCGACAATAAAAGCAACCACTCCAGCCACTACACCAAACAATATCATAGCCAGCGCCATGCCAATCAAACCACTAAAAACAAGCGAAAATATCCTAAAAAATTTCATGCCCAAATCATCAGGAAAGAGATTCACAGACGGATTAGAGCTTTCTGGAATGCCATATTTCCTGCGAATCCGTTTTAATTCCCCAAGAAAATTTTGCCAAAGAGCCTCTTCCTCTTGGACAAATATCTGAAATCCTTCATCCAAAATGGCTGATGCAAGTAAATCATCTAAAGTCGGGTTGGTCGCCTGATTACCGTGGGATATGCCCTGATCGTTGCCAGCTTTTTGAGTCCGCAATTCTTCATCATATTTTGCCCGCAGTTCCTTATCCTTGAGGGTTTCATAGGCTTGATTCACTAGCTTGAGTTGCTCTTCAGCTAACTTCCGTAAATTCTCGTTCAAATCCCCCAATTTATCCGGGTGCAAATCCTTACACAAAGCGATATATGCTGACCGGATTTCCTCCTCAGTTGCCGTCGGAGCTACCCCGAGAATCTCGTAATAGTTCATCAATACCTACACCCCCGCATTACGCCCTCATCCGTACCTCCATCCTATATCCTTAGTAGAAGGGTTCACTTCTAAAACGGTAACATATCTCACCTTTTCAACAAAATTTTAGGTAGATTCAGCAAACTCTCAAAATTTCAAATCACTGTTGAACCTTGTGGTTCTGATAAGGGTCTGCCACCCCAAACGATAATTTGCTCCAGCGCATAGGTGGGAATGGGATAAAATCGTACACTATCTTCTTCAATTTTTATGCGTCTTTTTAATCTTTTTTGCAATTCGGTTAATTTTTCTGCTGATAACCAGCATTCAAAGACACTATATTGCACCCTTTGACCATATCCTTCTAATAGCTCAGCCACCTTACGCCGCCGCCGATTGGAAGGAATATCATAGCTCACAACCATCAGCCGTTCCATGATCAATCAATTTGATAGGGCGTATAAACATAATCCATATCCAAAACCGCTTGCCGATATTTTTTTACCTGTTGTGCTAATAATTCCCAACGCAGACCCGACTCCACTTTGGTTTCCATCCGCCGAATCCAGGCTTTGAGGAAAATGCGTTTACCACTGTCATTCAAAAAACAACCCCCATTGCGATATTCAAAATCCCGTTCCGCTCGAATTTCTTTCGTATTAATTAAACTTAAAACCAAACTATCAACCAAGGGCGCACGAAACTCCTCAATCAAATCCGAAACCAAACCCAAATGCCCATGATGATCCGTGTGCAAAGTCCCTACTCTGGGGTCAAGCCCTCGCAACTCCACCAAAAGCAGGACATGATTCCACAATATCTGATAGCCAAAACTCAGCAGAGCATTCACCGGATTCGCTGGGGGTTGCCGGGAACGCCCCATCAACACAAACCCCTCCCCCCGCAAACATTCCCCCAACGCCGGGAAATAGATAGCTGCCGCCGCCCCCTCAATGCCCCGCACTTGGTCGAGGGTCTGACATCGCCCCACCCGTTCCGCCAGCCATTGCAGGGAATCAATCACCCGTTCTGTCCCCGTGATCCCATAGCGCCGGTAATGACGTAATAATACTGTACGACTATTGCGGATTTTGGCACGCACGATCACTGCCGCCATTCGCACCTGCCAAGCCTGGGAAGTTTGCCTTTGCGCCAGATAGCAGACCCAAGACCCCCACCCCACCGGCAACGTCCGCCCATAACACCAACCACTGCGGGACAGATAGGCTAAGGGAATGTGGTGACCCAAACACGCCCGTACCGCCTGGGTGGTCATTTGCACCATACCCAAGAGCATGACGGCTTCCAACAGAGGCAGTTGCCCGACACACCAGCGTTGTTCCCCCCGTTTCAGGTACAGTTGCTCTGCGGATACACCTAAGACTGCTCCCTGCTCGACCACGTACAATGTCCGCATCTACAACCAGGGATCACGCTGGCGCAGGGATTCCGAAACCCGCTCGATGTCGGAGCTAACGGGTTGCTGTTGTCCTGACGGTATAGCAGAAGAACGTGGCATCAACCAAAAACACACCCCGTCCATCACCGTTGCCGTCAGCCACGTTGCCCCCGTGACCAGCAATGTATTGGTCAGCACCGCCGCCAACCCCAACGGGGCAATCAGCAAAACAATCAGGGTAATGGTGCCATTGACCACCGCCAATACCAAATTTCGCACCTGCAACTGCCGGATATGCAAAATCAACCAAGTCCCCTTGCGAGCCATAGCCGTCCATCTCAAGCCACTTGCCCCAGTATGACTCGCCCTGGAATCGCTCCCTTCTAAGGGTTGCCTTTACCCAAGGATGAGGACAGCGGAATTGTTTCACCATATGAAGGACTAAGTCCCCAAATCTAAAACCTCTCTGAAATTCCAGTGCCCTTTCCCGGTCAATGAATTATGCTCTTCCAACAAGTCTTTATACTCAAAACATTCCTTATCCATCCTGTCTATGACCTTCACGGTGATGACCTTTGCTCCCGTCCAGGGCTTCATCGAACGTTCCCGCAAACTGCGTGACTTGTACGGTAGCTCGTTCATTTTGTCCCACCTTGCCCGTGCCCTCTGCGAAGCGGGACAACAGGCACTGGGGGAAAATGCTCTAGTTTCACCTGCTTTAATCAACGTCACCCAGGGGACTCCTAACCAAATCATCCTGGCCGGAGATTTCCCGGAAGCCGAAGGACGGCAGGCACTATTAGACGCTTGGAAAGAAATTGTCAATCAATGTCGCACCTGGATCGAACAGCAAATTCCTGCCGAATATACCTGGAAACGACACTGGGATTTGTGGGGAAACCACGCCTGGGAATTTTTCTGTGGACATGGGGAAACGATCACGGAAGCAAGGAAAGCGGTTAACCGAGCGAAACGCAGTCGGGATTGGGTGGGCATCAACTGGCAGGGAGAAAGTTCGACCCTATCGGGAGCCGATGCCATTGCCTGGCCGGGGCTAGGGCGCAAACGAGACAGCCGCAATATCCGCATGAGTGATGATGATGCAGAAATCAAAGACTTTTATAAAAAATTACAATCCCTAACCGCCTTGGGGGAAGCCTTTGTGGATGAAACGGAACAGTTGAGTATTCCCGAACTAATCAAACGCCTTGTTACCTATCATGTGGTTGCCAAACGGATTGGCATCCAAAGCGAAGTTCCGGCAAGTTTTCGGGATATTAGCCGAGAACAACGAACCTTTTGGTTTGCTGGCGATGGGGATAGAATTGGTGAGCATTTTCGGCAACTCAAAGAAAACGGCCAAAATGAAGGCAAAGTCCTCCATGAATTCAGCCAAGCCATGTTGGAATGGGGAGAAAACACCTTAAAACCCGCCGTAGATGGCAAACTTGGCCGGATTGTTTATGCCGGTGGGGATGATTTTCTGGGGGTTTTATACGAAGCAGATACCCACAAGTTTTCCCCCCAAGCCTCCCTAGAGTGGTTTTCTAAGCATTTCGATCCACTTTGGAAGCAGCATAAACAAAACATTACCGTGAGCGTGGGTGCAGTCTTAGCGGGCAAACAAGTGCCCCAGCGGGACATTTTACAACAGGCGCGGGAAGCGGAACAATCAGCCAAAAAACAAGGCCGTGACCGTCTCGCTCTGCGGGTTTTGTTTAACGGGGGCAATCACATTGAATGGGTATGTCCCTGGAAGTTTTTAGAACCCATATTTACCAATTATCGTGACCGGGATAAGGGGCAAAATTGGACGCATATTTACAATGACGTGGCGGTTTTAGAATCTCGGCGGGGGTTATCCAGTCCCGATGTGGCTCTCGCTCTTTTTGAAGTTTATTTTGGCACCCAAAACCGGCAAACACTAGAGCAAAATCCTGGTTATTACATCGGTACAGCCAGCATTTCTGATTGGGTCAGCAACTTAGCAAAAGTAGGGTTTCAACTATGTTCCAATACCTAATCACCCTAGAGCCGTTGGGCTTTTTGTACGGGAGTGCCGGACGCTTCCTCTCCCCCGATAATTTGGTAGGTCGAGCCGGGGTCAACTTTCCCCCCAGTGCCGCCACCTTGTCCGGTCTTTTTGCCGCCCATTACGGTACAGAAGCCATGACCATTGATACGGGCTGGATGTTCGCCGGACCCTTTTGGAGCATGGTTCAAGACCCCCAGAATTTCTATGTACCAACCCCGATGAATTGTTTAGTAAAAGATGGTCGCATTGAGCAGATTTTGCACTGGAATGGCGAAACCTGGGAACCAGAAATTGGTGGTAAATTTGACAAACGAGGTTGGCTACCCATTAGCCGGTGGCTGGAGATAAATTCAGGGCAAAAAATTGAGCCTGATCCCTGGGAATTTGCCCCGCATTTACACCCCCGTTTGGAAATAGACCAACGCCGGGTGCAAGCCAATGAAACCCAAGGCAGTTTGTTCCTAGAAAATGCAGTTCTGCTCAAACCCGGAGTCTGTTTAACCTACCTGAGCAGTCACCCGTTACCCGCCGGTTGGTATCGTTTTGGGGGCGAAGGACACCTTGTAGATGTGCAATGCCATGACCTGCACACCAACACCCGAGAACTTTTGCAAAAACCAGCGGGTAAAAACTTTGCCACCGTTACCCCTGGACTATGGGGTTCCAACCGGCTGTCCTACCGCTGGCCGATGCAGGAGCAGGATCAACCGATTTGGCCTGATCCAGTGGTGCTCACCGAGCGTCCTCAACCCTATCGCTATCGCCTGGGGGGAACCGGCACTGGTCGCCGTTTATCCCGAGGTCGCTATGCTGTCCCGGCTGGAACCGTTTATGTCCTGAAAGAACCCCTTGACCCTTGGCACACTTGGCCGGAGGCGTGGTTCCCCAGGGAGGGCTATTCCCTCAAACGTTGGGGCTGTGGACTGTCATTACCTTTACCAGACTTGAATTAACTTGAATTAGGAGGATGTATGTATCACAAAGCCTACGGCATCATTGAAACCCTGGCACCGCTTCATGTGGGAGCCAGCGCTGGGGAAGAAACGGGCAATTTGAATTTGATTTTTCGGGATCAATTTACCCAAACGGGCATCATTCCTGGTAGCTCGATTCGGGGGCGATTTCGAGCCGATATGCGCTCTGGGGAAAACAAGGGCGATGTGAATAAATGGTATGGACATGAAGCTGTAGCAGGGCAAACTGATGGTGGGACTACGGAAGCCTTGGTAAAATTTGAGTATGCTTCGCTGGTGTGGTTCCCAGTATTTTGTCCAGGGCAACCCGTCGTTTGGGTTTCTTGCCCCCGTTTACTCCAACGTTATCAGATGATTACGGGTCTCAAGGAAAAAATTCCCCAACCCTATACGGCGGATAATAGCCTGCAAGCCAAGCAATTTAATGACCAAAGAACGACACGCAAAATTTTATTTTTCAACCTGGGTTTTATGGAAATTGAACACACCCAAGATATGCAACCTTGGATTCCGGTCGGCACCCATTTGCAGAAAAATAGCCTGGTGGTGGTGGGGGATAATGATATTGCCATGTTGCACGATATGGGACTCTATCGGCAGAGTCGGGTTAAACTCCAAGATGATATGAAAAAAGTGGCTGGAGGAGCGTTTTTTAATGTGGAAGCCATCCCGGAAGGGAGCATCTTTATTTTCCCCATTGGGCTGAAACAAACGGGGTGGGATCCCTTTGCGGGGGCATCAGAACAGGAAATGTACTTTGGCGGTTTAGAATCCGTTGGTTTTGGTCGGTGTCGGGTGACGTTAGTAGGAGAATACAAATAATGGCTTGGCACACTTACGGTCTCGATCAGGAAGCCCAAAAACTGGTTTTGTCGGCAAAACGTCGGAATCCAGACTCCCTCAATCAGGGCTACAAAATGCGGATGGCAGTGGCTTACGGTTTGGAACGTTTTTGGGGTGAACATTTGCGATTGCAGGAACGGGAAGCTGATAAATCTCGCTACTGGAAAGAGACCTGGGATACGCTGGTTCGCATTGCCGGACAAGCTCATATCACCATTCCCAATGATGCCGTTCATCACAACAACGTCCAACAAATTCATGCTATGTCGCAAAGGTTGTGGAGCTTAAGTTTGGAAGACCAACGGATTGCCCTGGCGGTACTCACCCAACTGTGTGACTGCATTGTTTGGTGGACACAACGGTACAAGTAATTAACGCTTTATTTACCCTTAACTTTGGAGCCAATCATGCCCCCTATTCCTGATGTGATCAACAAAGTCCCAATGATGTACCGGGCGCAGGTTGATGGCAGGTGCCAATTACAGCGTTTGGTACCCAAAGCTGATGAGCAACACGCCCAACGGTGGACGAAAGAATGGACAGAGCGCACCTACCCCCACGCACCGCAGTTCGGCAAAGAAGTTCAAACTCGTACTTATCAAATCAGTTGGCGATTTGTGACCAATGCGGGTCAAGATGATGGAATTATCCGCCCAGTTGTCGGGGCAAAGGGATGGCCTTTTTATCCGGGCAGTAGTATGAAAGGCTTGTTTCGTAGTGCCTGCAATTCCCAACAAAAAAGACGCTACTGTGGTTACGAATTAGCGAATGGGGACATGGCTCCCGGAATTTTGCGCTTTCACGGGGGCTATCCAACCAATAAAAAATGGGTGGAAAAACTTCTGGATTTAGTTCATCCCCAACAGGATTATCAAGTCAAACAAGGGACTGCCCATCATGCCGCATTTATGATGATCTCTTTATACCAGCCAGAATTAGTGTTTGGCATTTCCAGCACTGAGGATTTATCGGATCAAGAGTGGGCAGAAATTTGGCAGATTTGGGAAAAAGCGATGGCGAAAGGACTCGGTAGCCGGGTCTGTGCCGGATATGGACATCCTAGTAATATCAGTGGTGATGAACTTTATCCCCCGCACCGGATTCATGGACGGGGTATGGCTTCCAAAACCCTCAGTGGAGCAGAATTTCGCCCTAATATGTTCCGAGCCGCCATCCGGGGTCATGCCCTGCGAATTTTTGGTGGTTTAGTCCCTGCCAATATCGCTGAACGGGAAGTAGATAAACTCTTTGGCGGGCTAGGGCACAGAGAACCCATTGTTGGTTTAATTGGGATGAAATTTGTTGCTGATAATTTAACACCTGGCAAACATGGTCATGGTCATTTTGAAGTCCGCACCTATGATGTCACCGGGCAACTCAGTTGGTTATTGACTCGCCCTTTACCAGATGCTCACCGAGAAGCCCTGAAAAATTTGATTTTGAGATTAAATCAATTTGCCATGATTTTGGGGGGATTTGGCAAGTCTTGGCGGCGCATTGACCATCCTTTGTTTTTCCCAGAATACTACAATAAACCTAATAAATCCTACATCGGCTGTCATTGGGAATGGATTGATAAATTCCAACGGGATGTACAAATTGCCGCACCGAAACATTTACAACAATTTATGGATACCCGCTTGCTCCCAGTAGCCAAAGAGTGGCTAAAACTCCAAGGGGTTACTCTAAACAACCAATATGCCCAGGAGTGGCGAGAAACCTGGCATCCAACTAAAGTTCAAGTATGGGGGCGAATTGCTCAAGATGAAGAAGATTCGATTGCCGTCCACTGGTTTCATCAATCCTATAGCGATGGTCAGAGCATCAAAAACACTTCTTTGACTGGAAGATTAGGAACTATTGGCCGCATCTGGCATCGGATGTACCCCAAATTCAACTTTTCTCAAGGGGATACCCCAAAAAGAACAAAGGGATATGTTGAATTGATCACGATCTTCCCAGACCAATCGCCTGAGTGCAGACAGTTTTTAACCTTTTTGCAACGGGAACAACAGGACTTCCAAAAAGTTTGGCCTGTAAATAAAAACTATTAAAAACTATTTTTCTAGCCCAGTTTTACCCTGGGAAATGTAGGCTAAAATAGCATTACGTTGAGGTTGACTTCTCCTATGGTGGCTCCCGAATTGCTCCAGATTGCCCAGCAGGCTCGTCAGGCGGCGCAACGGTTGGTGAGGCTGGATACGGCTACGAAAAATCAGGCTTTGTTGGCGATTACGGAGGCATTGCAGGCGCATCAGGAGGAAATTTTGGCGGCTAATCGGGAGGACATGGAGCGTTCCCAAGGGGAGGGGTTGGCACCGGCGTTGTTGCAACGGCTGAAATTGTCCCCGGATAAATTAGCGAGCAATATCCAAGGGGTGCGGGATGTGCGGGATTTACCTGACCCGGTGGGGCAACGGCAACTGCATCGGGAATTGGATGCGGGTTTGATCCTGGAACGGGTCACCTGTCCCTTGGGTGTGTTGGGGGTGATTTTCGAGGCACGGCCGGAGGCGGTGATCCAAATTACGGCGTTGGCACTCAAGTCGGGTAATGCGGTGATCCTCAAGGGGGGGCAGGAGGCGACCCATTCCTGTCAGGTGTTGGTCCGGGCGATTCACGCTGGGTTAGAGGGAACGGCCATTCCCCCGCAAGCGGTGCAATTGCTCACGACCCGGGCGGAAATTCAACAGTTGTTGGCCTTGGATGACTATGTGAACCTGTTGATCCCCAGGGGTTCTAATGCCTTTGTGCGTTATATTCAGGAACATTCTCGGATTCCGGTCTTGGGTCATGCGGACGGGTTGTGCCATCTGTACATTGACCAGCAGGTGGATATTCCCCAGGCGATTGCCTTGGCGGTGGACAGCAAGACCCAATACCCGGCGGCCTGTAATGCGATTGAGACCCTGTTGGTACATCAGGGCATTGCGGCGGAATTTTTGCCCCCCTGTGCGGCGGCGCTGGTGGCGAAGGGGGTGAAGTTGCGGGGGGATGAGGCCACGCAAAAAATTATCCCGGTGGCTCCGGCCACGGAAGCGGATTGGCGCACGGAATATCTGGATTTAATTCTGGCGATCAAGGTGGTGGATTCCCTGGCGGCGGCTATTGCCCACATCAATACCTATGGGTCGGGGCATACGGAGGCGATTGCTACTACCGACCCCCAGGCGGCGGCGCAGTTTATGGCGGAGGTGGATGCGGCGGGGGTGTATCACAACTGTTCCACCCGGTTTGCGGATGGGTTTCGCTATGGGTTTGGGGCGGAGGTGGGGATCAGTACCCAACGTTTGCCACCCCGGGGCCCGGTGGGGTTGGAGGGCTTGGTGACCTACAAATATCGGTTGTGGGGCCAGGGGCAGGTGGTGGCGACCTACAGTGGTGCCCAGGCGAAACGGTTTACCCATCGCAATTTGCCGCTCTAGGGCTGAAATACTTCGGTAACATCCTGGAGGGCTTGTGCCAGACTGCCCGCATCCGGGTAACGTTCGGAGGGCTTTTTCGCCAGACAGGCCATGACCACTTTGGCGAGACCCTCGGGGATATGGGCACCAAAGGGTTGGCTCCGAATGGGAATCGGTTCCATCTGGATATGGCACCTTAGCCACTGCTGACGGGGGCTGTTGTCAGCGATGCCAAAGGGGTTGGCGGCGGTCAGCATTTCGTAGGCAATCAACCCCAGGCTGTAGATGTCCGCCCGTTGGTCGGCGAGGCGGGCCCGGCCATCACACTGTTCTGGGGAGGCGTAGCGGTAGGTGCCCAAAAAACTGCCCACGGCGGTGAGTTGGGTGGCGGATTCCGTCTCCTGGATCACCCGGGCGATGCCAAAATCCAAAATTTTCACCAGTTCTTCCCCCAGGGGGCCGGGGAGGACGAAGATATTATCCGGTTTCAAATCCCGATGGACAATGTTATGACTATGGGCCGCCTGTAAGCCCGCACACACCTGGGTTAGGAGGGCAATGGTACGGGACACAGAGAGGGGTGCTTCCTGGCGGATCAGACTGCCCAAACTCTGCCCCCGCAGGTATTCCATGACGTAGAAGGGCACCTCATTCTGAATCACCCCGCTGTCACTGACCTGGACGATGTGGATGCTGTTGATTTTGGCGGTCACGGTAATTTCCCGTTGGAAGCGACGAATGCTCTGCTCCCCGTGGGTTGCTTCCTTGGGCAGACGGGTGAGGATTTTCACCGCCACTGGTTTGCGTAAATGCTGGTCGAGGGCGAGAAATACATCCCCCATCCCTCCACCCCCCAAATGCCGTTGCAGGAGATAGCGGCCGCCTTCCCCCACCGCCACTCCCTCCCACTGTTGCCCACAATCGGCAAAATTTCCCCTGGGGATGCTCGGCTGGGTCGTGCCCTCCGGGATGGGCGGGGTCGGACGGGGCGGTTGCCGGTGGTGGGTATGCCAAGGGATGCTCCCCAGGATCAACCCCCAGACCAGCAGGGGAGCGGCCAGGGGTATCCAGGTGGCACTGCTCAACCCCCAGACCAGGACGATCACGCCAGTGCCCCCAACCCCCAGCCAGAGGAGGTGGCGGCCATACCCCAGCAGTCCCACCCCCAGCAGTCCCCAAAGCCCAATCCACAGGGATTCCCAGGGTTCCGGCCAATAGTTCACTCCCCCCTGCCCACTGAGGGCCTGATCCAGGATTTGCGCCACCGCCTGGGCATGGAAGCGGATTTGGGGTTGTCGCTGTCCTTTGGGGGTTGACAACCAGGGTTGCCCGTTGGCCTGGAGTTGCTCCCCCACCAGTACCACCCGTCCCTGCACCTGGTCGGGGGTGAGGGTGTGCAACGCTTGCCACAGGCTGACTTCCTCCAGGGGTATTGGGTTGGGACGCAACAGCATTTGCCAGCCCCGCACCCGCAGTCCTTGGTACGGGCCACTGTGGGGCCGGAGGGGTCGCCACTGCCCCCGTCCCAGATACAGGGTGCGCCCGTCTGACCAGGGGGTGATGTCCCGCAGGGCGAGATAATGGGCCGCCACCAACAGCCCCAGGGAATGGTTGGGTTGACACGCCGAGGTGGCTGTGGCCGGAACCATCCCCCCCAGCGGATAACGCCGCACCACCCCATTGGGGCCCTCCGCCGGTAGGGAGGTACTGGCGGTTTGGGTCAGCCCCCGGCGCATCACCACGGTGGGAAACGCCCCCAAGGGTTCCCAGGATGCTGAAGGCGCACAACCCACCACCACCGGCACCTGCGCCGCCATCAACGCCGATGCCACCGTCTGCCCCTGGGGTAGCGTGAATGCCGTGTCCAGGGCAAACCCCACCACCCGGGGGCGCAGTTCCGCCAGCCGAAACAAGAGCTTTTGCAGGGTGGGTAGGGTGAGCTGATCCTGCCCCAGGCGCACCAAATCCTCATCCGTGACCAGCACCACCAGAAATCGCTCATCCAGACCAGGTGCCGGTTGCCCCCGCAACCACAGGTCATAGCTCCACAAATCCACCGCCTCTAAGCCGCCCCCACTCCGCACCAGCAAAACCAATGTGGTGCTGAGCAAACCCACCAATCCCGCCCTCAGCCAATGTCGTCGCTCCCGCCGTTTCACCCCCAAGCCGCCCCCTCCACCCCTTGGCGGCCCAATCCTACACCTGACCAGGTCGCCGGTGCCGATACCACAGCCAACCCAGCACCCCCGCCCCCACCAAACCGTAGGCGAGAAACGCCTGCCCCGCCAGGGTAACGTCCAACTCCGGTGCCCAACCCATCCCCTTCACCGCCAGGGAAAACGCCGCCACCGCCGGTACCAAAGTCAACCAGAGGGGCCACAGGCTCACCAAAGCCGTCAGGGGCATCCAACCGGAACTCCCCGTCAGCACCTCCTCCGACCCCACCGCCAAAGCCATCCCCGCCAAAACCAACAGCCCCAACACCCAATACCGGCGGGTACGAAAAATGTAATTGAATACCGGCGGTTTGACCATACATTTCCCCAGACCGAGCGTGGCAAAAAGGATTGTTACACTTAAACCTATCTTGAATTCAGCCCAATTAAGTCTTAATATAGCTTTTCTGGCGCAATCCGGGCAGGATTTCTTGCAAATGATTGACCACCTGTTGAATTTCCGCCTCGGTGGTTCCCCGCCCCAAGCCAAACCGCACCGAACTGGCCGCCTGCGCCGCCGACCGCCCCAACGCCCGTAGGACATGGGAGGGTTGCCCCGTACTGCACGCTGACCCGGAGGATACCGCCACCACCGGTTGTAACTGCCGATGCAGTTCCGCCCCGTTCA
Source organism: Synechococcus sp. C9 (assembly GCF_022984075.1). Lineage (NCBI taxonomy): Bacteria > Bacillati > Cyanobacteriota > Cyanophyceae > Synechococcales > Synechococcaceae > Synechococcus > Synechococcus sp. C9. The sequence goes on from NZ_JALAAD010000001.1 coordinate 1,774,682, forward strand.
CTCCCAGAAATGTCACATTCAGATTCCCCGCCAACCGGGGTGACCAAGCCCCATTGAGTAAGACATCCTCTAGCTTTTGTAATTCCTGCCAGAGATGGGTACGCAGGGCCAACAACCGGGCCTGTTCCCGCTCCCGTTCCGCCATCGCCAACGTTAAAGCCGCCCCCAACCCCACCACTAGGGGCACCGCTAAGGTTCCCGCCCGCCATCCCTGTTCTTGACCGCCCCCGTGCAGTTGGGGCACCAGTGGGACAGACCGCCGGACAAAGAGGGCACCCACCCCCTTGGGACCCCCGATTTTGTGCGCCGTCAGGGATAGCAGATCAATGGGCAGTGCCTGCAGATCCAAGGGAATTTTCCCCACCGCCTGTGCCGCATCCGTGTGAAATAGAATGCCCCGCTCCCGGCAGACTGCCCCAATCGCCGCCAAGGGTTGCTGCACGCCGATTTCATTATTCGCCGCCATCACCGACACCAAAATCGTATCCGGTTGCAACGCCGCCCGCAGATGTTCCACATCCACCAACCCATCGGCCGCCACCGGCAGATAGGTGACCCGAAACCCCAGGGATTCCAGGTAGGCACAGGGTTCCAGCACCGCCCGGTGTTCCGTTTGCACCGTCAGGATATGCCGCCCGTGACCGTAGAGCGCCGCCGCCACCCCCTTGATGGCGAGATTATTGGCCTCTGTCGCCCCGCTGGTGAAAATAATGCGTTCCGGCGTGGTATTGAGACTGGCGGCCACCTGTTCCCGGGCCAATTCCACCGCCGCCTGGGCCTCCCAACCATAGGAATGCCCCCGGCTGGCCGGATTCCCAAACATCTCCCGCCAATAGGGCATCATCGCCTGCCAAACCCGCTCATCCACCGGCGACGTGGCATGGTAATCCAGATAAATTGGGCGCATGGGCAAAGCATTAAATTGGGTTAATTTTTAGTGTAACCATTACCCCAAAAATACTGCTTCCGGAAGGCAATATGGCAATCCTATTTGATTAACGAAGAGAAATTCCCCAGAACCAAATACGGGGGCGGTGCCCCTGCAACCCCTGTTCTATTCTCATTTAGGACTGCTATAGAAATCCCTAATTCCAAGGTGTGTTAAGGTATGCCTATCCCTCACCCATCCGGCACGATGAAACCCGATTACACCCACATTACCGTAATTCTTGACCGTTCCGGCTCCATGCAGCGGATTGCCGACGATATTATTGGTGGATTTAATGATTTTGTGCATCAGCAAAAAGAAGGCACCGGCACCGCCACCCTGACCCTGGTGCAGTTTGACACCCAAGACCCCTACGAAGTCATCCATTGGTTCAAACCGATTGGGGAAATCCCCCCCTTAACCAACGAAACGTTTATTCCCCGTGCCAGTACCCCCCTATGGGATGCGGTGGGACGGGGCATTGAGGATTTAGAACGGAGTCTCAGCCTCCTCCCGCCCGAAGCCCAACCCGAACAGGTCGTCATGGTCGTGGTCACCGATGGGATGGAAAATGCCAGTCGCCAATTTCGGGGGGGTCAAATCCGGCGGATGATCACCGAAAAAAGCGAAAAATATCAATGGCAGTTTGTCTATCTCAGTGCCGATTTGAATGCGGTCAATGAAGCGGAAAAAACTGGATTTTCCAAGACTTCGAGCATGAGTTATGACCCCAATGCCGCCGGGGTGAAATCTGCCTGGCACTCCACCGCCGATACGATTAGAAAATACCGCAATAAATCCCAAGCTTCCGTACATTTTTCAGAAGAAGACCGCAAGCGTCAACAGTCGGAAACAAGGCGGCAACAGCAAACCCCAGAGCCGCCAGAGGAACATTCCTGATTTGTATTCCCTAAAAGTTCCATCAAATTGGGGCGGGCTGAGCAGGTTCTCATTTCGTTTGGGATGAAAGGATACCAATGCCACCCCTTTGACCCAGGTATCAGTCAGACGGTTGGCGGCGGGTTAACCACCAGCCGATAGCCCAGGCGATGGACGGTTTTAATCTGCACCGCAGGCGGTAGTTTTTTGCGTAGGCTGAGGATATGGGTGTCCAGACTCCGCCCGCAGGCACCCCCCCACACCTGCATCTGTAATATGTGCCGGGGCACCACCTCCCCCTGCGCCTGGAGCAAGCGTGCCAGCAGATGGAACTCATGGGGGGTGAGGGACAATTCCTGACCCTGGTAATCCCCCCGCCGGGTCAGCAAATCCAAACGTAAATCCCCAGCCTGTAACACCGTTTGCCCCTTGTGCCACCGCCGGGTCAATGCCTGCACCCGTGCCACAAACTGCGCCAATCCAAAGGGTTTCACCAAATAATCATCCGCTCCCGCCCCCAACCCCGCCACAATGTCGGCTTCCTGACTACGGGCAGAAATGATCAACAGCACCCCCAACGACCGTTGGCTAAACCAGGTCGCCAACTGTAACCCCTCATCCCAGGTCTGCGGCCAATCCAAATCCAACACCAGCATGATCCCATTCGCCGTCAGGGTATATCCTTGCGCCAATTCCCCCAGCAAGGTGACCCGATACCCCACCTGCTGTAAATGCCAGCCCAACAAGAGCCGCAACTGTTGATTGGGAATCAGCAGGACAACCGGCAAGATTACCAGTCACACAAAGTACGAATTTGTTGCCGACAATTGCTGGTCGCCACCCGCAGGGTTTCCTGGGTGCGTTGGTACTCCACAGGATTGCCCTGCTGGAGATACAAATCCGCCGCCCGCCGCAGGTCCTCAATCCCCTCCCGGATTTTCCCCACGTTATACAACAGCACCCCCCGGTTGTACCAGGCTTCCGCATAGGTAGGACGCAGTTCCACCGCCTGGGAATAGTCCCCAATCGCCCCCATCCGATCCCCCAGGGCCGAGCGCGCCAACCCCCGTCCCACATAGGGTTCCGCATAGCTAGGGTCGAGCCGAATCGCCTGGTCAAAATCCTGGATCGCCCCCTGTTGATCCCGTTGAATGTAACGGATCACCCCCCGGGTGGCAAAAGCGGCGGCATAGTTGGGATTGGCCCGCACCGCCTGGGAAAGCTGATTCATCGCCCCGGCAATATCCCCCTGCCGATAACGGTCACTGGCTAACAGGTAAAAATCATCCGCTCGACCCGGATTGGCGGCTACTGGTGCGGATTTGGGGGTTACCGGGCGAGGCGGGGTAGGGGTCGTCGGTGCCACCGCCACCACCGTCGGACGGGGAGCCATGCTCAAGTAGGTATTGATGGGGATGCCCAGATTGAACCCGGTTTTCACATACACCGTTTCCGATTGCCGCTCCAACTGGCCGCCATCCGCCCGCCCATGTACCCCGATCAATTTAGCTTGCCGATCCAACACCGGCCCGCCGCTCATCCCCGGCAACGTACTATTGCTGTACACCAACCCATATCCATCCGCCAAAGGCTTGCTGGCATTGGCCGTTACCCGCCCCGTAGTGAAGTTGTACACCGGCTCCGTGATCGCCGCCCCCGGCTTGGGAAACCCCGCCACATACACCGGACTGCCTTCCGTTGCCTTAGTCGCATCCCCCAAATTCGCCACCGGATAGGTCTTATCACTCGTAAACTTGGCCGTTGCCATGTCCACACCGGCCATTTTTTGTACCGTACTGTACTTGAGAGGATATTTTTGTTTATCAGATGTGATAATATCGTACTCATCTTGTACAGGGAGAACGTGCGCCGCTGTTAATACGGTGTAGGTATTGCCTTCCCGCCCCACAATAATTCCAGAGCCAGGATTCACCCCATCAATCAATACCGTAATTCCTTTCGCAACCTTGGCGACCGCCGCCACATCATCCGCTGAGTCTAGGGGACGTTGCCAGAGCATGACCCCCCCTGTAGCCAATAGTGCCACGGTCACGCCGCAACTAATGCGTTTCATGTTAGCCGTCTCCCACTTTCGCTTGCATTTTATTATACCGAGAGTGAGGCAAAATTTCGGAGCAATTCCGAAAAATAGAGCCAGAAAGAGAATCACCGCTTACACTGAACTTGTGATCATTGGTACGGGCGAGGCGAATGGTGCAACCGGCGACCGAATTATATCTCGTGACGGGGGCAACGGGTCAAATTGGCCGGCGGGTGGTGCATCAACTGCGACACCAGGGCCAGCGGGTACGGGCATGGGTGCGGCTGGGATCAAACTATCAAGATTTAGCGGATGCGGGCGCAGAATTATATTTCGGGGATATTACCCAACGGGAAGATATTTGGACAGCCATGACCGGTGTCAATTATGTGATCAGCACCCACAATCACCCTCAGCAAATTCTTCAGATTCATCTCAAAAGTAATTTGCATCTCATCGAAGTTGCCCATAAATTTGGGGTGGAATGTTTCACTTATATTTCGGGTTTGGGTGTGGATCAATATGCCCGGAATGCACCCCTTTTGGAAGCTAAATTAGCCATTGAAAATGAATTGCTGAATCGTACATTAAACTATGTCATTTTACGCCCGCCCTTACTTAATCACTATCTGTTACCCTGGTTGCGGCAATTGCAGAAAACCGGAAGTTTAATTTTAACCGGGGATGGACATTTGCGCCATGCTTGGATTAGTTTGGATGACCTAGCCCATATTACCGTAAAAGCCACCCAAAATCCTGCATTCCGGCGACAGATTTTCCCCGTAGGTGGGTCGCCCCTCAGCCGTTGGGAGGTAATTCACCTGTATCAAAAACTCACCCAGTCCCAACCCATGATTATCCCAGTGCCATTGCCAATCTTAGATGGGGTACGGTGGGGTTTACAATGGTTGCAACAGGAGGAAGACCTCGGTACTTTGAAAACCCTATTCAGCCATGAATTTATTTGCGGTGAAAGGGACATTAAACAGTTAGAAAATCACCTTGATATTCAACTCGAACCCCTCGAACAATTCTTGCAACGTTATTTGGGATTGAATTGAGAATCCCAGGGGCACTGTCCCCAAAGTTCGTTTTTTAGAATCGTGGTTTGCCCAAGGGTTTTGCCACCAGCACGATTAGGTGGGCTGGCGATACTTTGCGTCACTGTCCTCCCATACCTGATGCGGACGACCCAAGGCAATCCCATTTTGTGCCAAACTTTGGACAACCCGACGACGAAATTCTCGACCCACCAGCCATTGCTGTCCCGGTTGGGTTTTGAGCCAAACCCGCAGAAGTAACCCCTCATGCCCAGCCGCATCAATGCCTAACACTTCCGGGAATTCCATCAAACTTTGCCGCCAGTCCGGGTCAGCATAAAATTCCTGCGTAACTTTTTTGAGCACCTGGAGGGCTTGGGTAGGGTCGGTTTGACAGTCCACTAAAATCTCAAAATTGACCCGTGACCACAGCCGAGTCAAATTAGAAACTTTGATAATACTGCTGTTGGGAATCGTGATTAAACAGCCCTCGGGATTCCGCAGTTGGGTAATCCGCAAACTCATACTTTCTACCATACCTGTATATTCCCCAATTTGGACAATATCCCCAATTCCAAACTGGTCTTCCCAAAGAATTAAAAGACCATTGATAATATCTTTAATGACGTTCTGTGACCCCAGGGAAATAGCTAAAGCGATCAAACCACCCAAGGCAAATATCGAACTAATTGGTACCCCTAATGTATTAAGTATATAACTGGTTCGGATAAAATAAATTAGCGCATTTTTCACCCCCCGCAGGGTTTCCATCGTCGTCGAAATTCGCAGTGACTTACGGGTCAGTTCACCGGTTTCAAACAAATTATACTTTTCCCAGGCTTGCTGTAACCGGTCAATCAAAAAATCCCCGGCTTTACTGCCCAAACCTGTGACAAACCACATACTCAGCCATAGGATGGGCAGATGTAAAAGCTGGTTAGCAACCGCCCTGGTCTGGGGAAAAATCGCAAGAATATAGGATACTCCTGCCAACCAAACTGCAAATTGTATCCACAGTAAAATATACTCAAATAAAGAAATTACTTTCTTTCTATGTTCGTAGTCAAAATAGGATTTAATGTGGTTGATAAATTCAATTCTTTGTCGGTTTAAGCCGTGAGTATTCGGTGATGGTTGCTCTGGTTGTTTTGGAGTATTTTTTAAGGTCATAATTTGTTTTTGTATATACAATTTACGGCGGTTGATGAAGTATTGCAATCCCAGTAGAATTAAACTAATAAATAATACAAAAATAAGAGCCTGAACCGCTTGGTATATTTGACCTAAGAGGGCTTTGGGTGTCCTCTGGGAAATAGCCTCTTGAAGATTGTTTTGAATAATACCTCGCCATGCTTCAGCAAGTTCGGGGATAGGGATGCCATTGTAAGACGAATCAAGCTCTGTAACCGTCAGAATGGTAATATTTTGTTTTTGGTCTTCTGTCCGACCTAAAATTACGGTTTCATTGTTCAACGTCGCCACAGAAATGATTACTTTAGGCTCACGATTATCGAGTAGGTTTTGTGTGTAAGGTGCCACAATCCGGCGCAAATTGGCTTCAATCAGTTCCGCCCGAATTTCAACTGGGATCAGTTTATTAGCATTATTACGATCTCGCACCGTCGGTGAGGCAATTGTAAATAAACTTTTCCCATCAAATACCACATCAGTAGTTTCGATATTTCCATAACGGGTGACATGACTTGGTAAAACGACCTGGGATTGTTGCTGGGGAATGGGAAGTTGTCCCCAACCCACTTGGACAGGGAATAGCACCGTTGTTAACGTGATTAACCATACAGCGAACATTCGATAGATAAAATGCAATCGCATCGGCATCAATGGTCCTAAACCCATGACTTTCCATAGGTTACCAAAATTTGATAATCATTTGACGATGTTTGCTGAGGTTCAGTCACGTATTTGATGGTTAATCGCCTTGGCAGTATCACAACATTAGCGGGTGGGTTGATTGCCAGAGAGGACATTAAAGGCTTAACTTAGAGGGCATCTCTATTTATTTGAGCCAACCCATACGTTGGCATATCCCTAGTACCCAGAACCAAAGGCGGGGGTGCCCCTGCGACCACTAACTTTGAATTTATAGAGGTTCCCTAGAGTAACAAGCAGGGTGATTAACACTCTGAGATGCTTTTCCCAAGGTATTGGTACTCATCCACACCAGTCCTTGCTGGTCAATCGGGGTGTAAGTACGCCGTGAAACGTGGCTATTTCACAACCATTAGGGGATGGTTTATGCTAAAAGAATGACGTTATTTTTGGAACAACATGGTAGGGAATTGGCAGGATGGTTATGTCATAGAAATCCCTTATACCCAAGGGTTTTATCACCACCTCAGTCCGGCGAATTTGATCCTGTGTTTGTTGGCGAAACAGGTGAAGTTTCCCCCGATTGGGCAACCGTTTACCTATTGCGAATTGGCCTGCGGGCATGGGTTAACCACCAATCTGTTGGCGGCGGCCTATCCTCAAGGGGACTTTTATGCAACAGATTTTAACCCCACCCATATTCATCAAGCCCGGGACTTAGCGGCGGCGGCGGGTTTGAGCAATGTCACCTTTAGTGATCAGAGTTTTCAGGAGTATTTAGAGGCGGATTTGCCTGCTTTTGATTTTATTAGTTTGCACGGGATTTATAGTTGGATTAGTCCTGAAAATCGCCGGGTGATCCAAGCCTTTCTCCAAAAATATCTGAAGGTGGGGGGGGTGGTTTATGTGTCCTACAATACTCTGCCGGGTTGGGGGGTGCTGGCGCCCATTCAAAAGTTGATGAACTTTTATCGGGGGCGGAGCAGTGGGGTAGCGGTAGAACGCTTAAAATTGGCTTTGGAATTGGTGGAATTGTTAAAAACCAATCAAGCGGTGTATTTACAACATCCTTGGCTGGCCAGTCGTTTGGAACAATTAAAAACCCAGGATGTGCATTATCTCGTGCATGAATTTTTCAATGAACATTGGCATCCCCTGTATGTGGATGAAGTGATGACGGAAATGGGTCATGCCAAATTAAGTTATGTGGGTTCGGCGCATTTGGTGGATCATGTGGATGCGTTTAATTTGCCCCCGGCGGCGATCAACCATTTGGCAACCTTGAGTGACCCGGTGTTGCGGGAATTGGTGCGGGATTTTTACCTCAATAGCCAGTTTCGCCGGGATGTGTATGTGCGGGGGCCGGTCGGAATGCCTGGGGAAGCCCAGGCGCAGATTCTACAAAATATGGCTTTTATCTTGACGGTTTTGCCCAGTCTGGTGAAGCTGGAACATCAAACCACGGCGGGACAGGTGCAATTGCAGGCGAGTTTGTATCAGCCGGTGGTGGAGCATTTGGCGCAGGGGCCGGTGACGGTGGCGGAATTGGTGACCCGCTTGGCTCCCCAGGGGATAACGTTACAGCAGATCGGCCAGACGTTGATTGTGCTGACGGGGTTGGGGTATGCCCATCCGGTGGTGGGGGAGGGTGGGTTGTGCACGGAGCGGTTTAACCGGGTGATTGTGGAACGGGCGGAACTGGGGGGGGAATTGCAGTTTTTGGCGAGTCCGGTGATTGGTAATGGGGTGAAGGTTTCCCATTTGGAACTGCTGTTTTTGTTGGCGGCGCAACGGCAGGCACCCCCGGTGGCGTTTGTTTCAGAGATTCTCGCCCGGCGGGGATTGCAACTCACCCACGAGGGCAAGGTGTTGGATACCCCGGAGGCGACCCTGGGGTTTTTGCGGGAACAGGCGGTGCAATTTGCCCAGCACGGACAACCCCTGCTGCAACGGTTGGGGATTTAAGGGGTCGGGGTTAGGCTCGATATTCTCCCATCAGGCGCAGAATCGGTTCCGTGTTGGAAGGGCGCAGACTGAACCAGGCGTTGGGGGTGCTGAGTTTGATCCCATCGGTCATGTCCACGGTGACCTGATCCGGGTCAAACCGTTGCCAGAGATGCGCCAGTTCCGGGTGGTGCGCCTGGGTGGTGTGGGTGTCGGCGGGGGGGATATGGGTGTGCAGGGTTAAACCGTTGCCCGCAAATTCTAGCCTGATATGGGCTTCGGAAGCGCCGAGACGGATGTACTGGTTTTGGATGGTCAATGGCGGTAATGCCTCTCGCCAACGCCGGAAGAGGGTGCGTAGGGGTTCTCCACTGTCCCCCGCCAATGCCAGTTTGCATTTCACACTCCGCCAGGGGGGAATGTCCTGGATCAAGGCAGAAAGAGAACGGCCGGTGCTCGCCAAGAGGCTGAGGATCAACCCCATCGCCCCCATGCCGTCCCGGGCCAGATGCACCTGGGGGACAATGATGCCGCCACTGCCTTCCCCCCCCAAAATCGCCTGATGGGTCTGTACCCCGGCCACCACATTCATTTCCCCAACCGCCGTGCGGACAATTTTCACCCCCGGATAGGCTGTTTCCAGGGCGTGGGTCGTAACTGTATTTACCACCAAAGTGCCGTTGGGATGGCGACTCAACCGCTCCCAGGCGCACAGCACCACCGTGTGTTCCTCGTTGACCGCTTCCCCCCGTTCGTCCACCAACACCAACCGGTCCCCGTCCGGGTCGGCGGCAAATCCTAGGTCGCAGTGGGCCGTACGCACCAACCGTTGCAGGGTAGTCAAATGGGCGGGCAGGGGTTCCGGTTCCCGGCTGAAATACCCGTGCAATTCCGTATGGCAGGCCACCACCTCGCACCCCAAGGCCTGCAAAAATCCTTGCCAGAGCACCGCCCCGCTATTGCAGGCATCCAGGGCCACCCGAAACCGGCGGGCTTGAATCGCCCCGGTGGGGAGCATACGCAGTACCGCATTTTGGTGGGCCGTAAAGGCTTCGGGAGCCGTCACCACCGCAGGGACCTGGTCCAGGGGCAATTCCGGGGCGTGCAACTCCCGGCGGCAGGTTTCCAGGGCTTGCCAATCGGCGGTCGAGAGGAAAAACCCCTGGTGATTGAGAAACTTTAACCCGTTCCACTGGGGGGGATTGTGGCTGGCGGTGACCATTACCCCGGCGTGGCAGTCCGCCTCATGGCTGAGGGTAAATTGCACCGTTGGCGTTAAGGTCAACCCCAAATCCACCACCCGACAGCCCACACTTGCCAAACCCGCCCGCACCACATCCGCCACCATCACTGCCGAATTGCGGCCATCCCGTCCCAACACCACCGTCGGTCGGGGGTAGGTTTGCTTCACCCACACCCCAAACCCCTGGGCATAGCTGAGCAGGGTCGCCGGATTGAGATTTCCCCCCTGCTGGTCCACCGTCCCCCGCAACCCGGCAATGCCCGCCTGGAGTGTCATACGGCTTCCGCATCCCGTTCGCCCGTGCGGATACGAATCGCCCCCTCAATCGGCGAAATGAAAATCTTACCGTCCCCAATTTCCCCGGTGCGAGCCGCCGCAATTACCTTGTCAATGACCAAGTCCACCTGGCTGTCTTCCACAATGATTTCCAGTTTTAATTTTTGTAAAAATTCCACCGTGTATTCCGAACCCCGATACCGTTCGGTCTGCCCCCGTTGGCGGCCAAAGCCCCGCACTTCCGAGACGGTCATGCCCACGATGCCCGCATTCACCAGGGCAATTTTCACCTCATCGAGCTTAAAAGGGCGGATAATCGCTTCGATTTTTTTCATACACTCCTCAAAGGCAAGGTAATGGAATCCTCCTGACCCTGCTGTTTTATCATTGCTCCCAAGGGAGGACTTGTAACCAATGATACCGGATGGGGGGCACATTCCCGTATTACCGCAGGCGGTGCTGGACTATCTGCAACCCCGAGCGGGAGCGCATTTTCTGGATGCAACGGTGGGCTTGGGGGGGCATAGTGAATTATTGTTACAAACCCCGGGGATTCAGTTAACCGCTATTGACCGGGATGGGGAGGCTTTAGCCCTGGCGCAACGGCGGTTGCAGGGGTATCCGGTGACCTGGTGGCAGGGAAATTTTAGCGAGTATCCGGGGGGGGAATTTGACGGCATTCTGGCGGATTTGGGGGTGAGTTCCCTGCATTTGGATACCCCAGGGCGGGGGTTTAGTTTTCGCCACCCTGGACCTCTGGATATGCGGATGGACCAACGGCAAACCCTGACGGCGGCCACGTTGGTGAACCAGGCCAGCGAGACGGAGTTGGTGGCCCTGTTTAGCCGCTATGGGGAAGCCCCCTTTGCCCGCCGCATTGCTCGCCGGATTGTGCAAAACCGCCCCTTTACCGATACGTTGCGTTTGGCGGACACCATTCGGCAGGGTCTGCCACCGGGGGCCCGGTATGGGCGCATCCACCCAGCAACTCAGGTCTTTCAAGCCCTACGGGTGGCGGTGAATGGGGAGTTGGAGAGCTTGGAGCGATTTTTGGAACGGGCACCCACTTGGCTGAAACCGGGGGGGCGGTTGGTGGTCATCAGTTTTCACAGTCTGGAGGACCGGTTGGTGAAATGGGCATTCCGTCGGCATGAAGGGCTGGAAATTTTAACTCCCAAACCGATTACCCCCAGTGCCCAGGAACAGCGGCAGAATCCCCGTTCCCGCTCGGCGAAATTGCGCTCAGCCCAGCGACGGTAACCTTGGGGGCCAAGGGATTGGAACCTGGCATTCTATAATGGGCAAATCGAAAGTCTTGCCATCATTGCCCTATGACCAGCTTCGCCTGTGAATATCGCCCGGGGTTAGAGGGGGTGCCGGTCACCCAGTCCAGCATTAGTTATGTGGATGGTCAGCAGGGCATTTTGGAATATCGGGGGATTCCCATTCAGGAATTGGCCGCCAAAAGTAGTTTTTTGGAGGTGGCTTACCTGCTCATTTGGGGGGTACTGCCGACGGCGAGTGAATTGCACGCTTTTGAACACGAAATCACCTACCACCGGCGGGTGAAATACCGCATCCGGGACATGATGAAATGTTTTCCCGAAAGTGGCCACCCCATGGATGCGCTCCAGGCGTCGGCGGCGGCTTTGGGGCTGTTTTACTCCCGGCGGGCGTTGGATGACCCCCAGTACATTCGGGCGGCGGTGGTGCGCCTATTGGCGAAAATTCCCACGATGGTGGCGGCGTTTCAACACATCCGCAAAGGCAATGACCCGGTGCAACCCCGGGACGACCAAAACTATGCCGCCAATTTCCTCTATATGTTGCGGGAACAGGTGCCCCATGAACTGGAAGCCCGGGCGTTGGATGTGTGTTTGACCCTGCACGCTGAACATACGATCAATGCGTCCACCTTTGCGGCGATGGTTACGGCATCCACCCTGACCGACCCCTACGGCGTAGTGGCTTCGGCAGTGGGTACCCTGGCGGGGCCATTGCACGGGGGGGCGAATGAGGATGTGATGCAAATGATTGAACAAATCGGCACGGTAGATCAAGTGGAACCGTTTATTGAACGATTGCTGGTGGAAAAAGCCCGCATTCCTGGGTTTGGGCATCGGGTCTATAAGGTGAAAGACCCCCGGGCCACAATTTTGCAAAACCTGGCTAAGGAATTGTTTGCGGAATTTGGGGCAGACACCTACTACGATATTGCGGTGGAAATTGAACGGGTGGTCGTAGAACGGCTGGGACACAAGGGCATTTATCCGAATGTGGATTTTTATTCCGGTTTGGTCTATCGCAAACTAGGAATTCCCAATGATTTATTTACCCCCGTATTTGCCATCGCCCGGGTAGCGGGTTGGTTAGCCCATTGGAAGGAACAATTAAACCACAATCGCATTTTCCGTCCCACCCAAATTTATGTGGGGGGTCACGATTTACCCTACATTTCTATTGAAGAACGGACGGATTAGGGTTTTGGTAGGTTCTCAGAGTTGTGGGCAATATAATAATCCTACTTGATTTACATTGGGGCACCTCTATTTATTTGTATTACCAGGAGGTTATCTCGCTGGAATGCCAATATTATTGAGAACTACAGACGGGGGCGGTGTGCGACCCCTGTTCCATTTTCATTTAGGATTGCTATATATAAACGATGGAGAGTGGTAGAATTGGCTGTAGGTTCAGCAGATTTAGCGAGTGATGTGGAGTTTGAACGTCCGAATGATTATCTGGATAATCCAGGGTTTCGTAGTATGCACCGCAGTGTAGAGCAGAGTTTTGATGAAATTTATGTTATAGATTTACACGGCAATACCAAGAAGAAAGCAGTGGTTCCCGATGGTTTCAAAGATGAGAATGTGTTTGACGTTCAGCAGGGAGTATCGGTCAGTTTAATGCTTAGAAAAGGAGTTTAACACCATGACGGCACAGCAAGTAAATCAGCCATCTAGTCTAATTAAGGAAATTATTTTTTTGGTTGAAGAAGATGTGGAAGGCGGTTATTGTGCCCAGGCATTAGGGGAATCGATTTTCACACAAGCTGATGATCTGGAATCTCTGCGATTAATGGTTAGAGATGCTGTGGAATGTCACTTTCTTAATCCAGAGGAACGACCTCGGGTGATTCGGCTACACATTGTACGGGATGAGGTCTTTACTTTATGAAGTTACCTCGTGACATCACAGGGGAAACATTAGCAATTGCTCTCAATCGTTTCGGCTATAAAATAGTACGTCAAACAGGTAGTCATCTTCGCCTCACGACACAAAAGGAAGGTGAACATCATATTACTATCCCCAATCATTCACCCCTCAAAACCGGAATACTTAATGCTATCTTGAAAGATGTTGCTTCTCATTTCAAAATTAGTCGAGATGATTTGCTGAAACAATTATTCGATTAACTAATGACTCAAATCTACCACGTCCACCTCTACGGTACTCGTAGTGGAATTTCAACTGTACCCTATAAATATAGTCATTTCACAAATAGATGCGACACTTTTTAGGCACTGGTAATCGCTCTATCCCCTTCTAGGAAAGGGGTTGTAGGTAAAAGTGAATGTCGCAAACTTGTTTGAAATTACTATACTTAAAAGGCTGTATAACAATCCTATGTGATTAACGAATGGAAATTTCCCAGAACCAAATGCGGGGGCGGTGCCCCTGCGACCCCTGTTCTATTTTTTTATTTAGGATTACTGTATAACAATTCTATGTGATTAACAAATGGAAATTTCCCAGAACCATACACCGCAGGTGCTTCTTGTACGGGGGCGGCGCCCCTGCGACCCGTGTTCTTTTTTTTTTTTTCATTTAGGCTTTTCGGGAATTACAGCCTGTTCACCAATTAAAGGACGGATACCAAGCATCTGATTTCCAAGGGTTAGTGCTAATGAATGAGGCTTAGAGTCGGTGGGTTTACAGCCCTATTCCGTAACTATTGAAAAGGCTGTAACTAGGGTTGCCGTAGGATTGCTATAGCTAGGTAGGTTAAGGTTGTTGCCTTAAGATTCTGGGAAACCAATGTGGGGCTACGCCCAGCGACCCATATCATGTCAACCTTTGTATGCTTAGCTATAGAGCTACAAAAAACCCCCATTGCTGGGGGTCAGGGTTAATCATTCATTAGCAAAATGAGCCACTATTGCTTCAGCGTTGGGTTAGTAGTCAAAATCCCCGCCGCCGGGAGCCGCTGGTGCCTTTTCCTTGGGTTCCGGCTTGTCCACCACAATACATTCGGTGGTCAACACCATCCCCGCAATGGAAGCCGCATTTTGTAACGCCGAACGGGTCACCTTGGCCGGGTCCACAATCCCCGCTTCAAACATATTGCGGAAGGTGCCTTGGGCGGCATCGTAACCCACATCAAAGGCTTTGTCCTTCACCTGGTCGGCAATCACCGCCCCGTTCACCCCGGCGTTTTCGGCAATCCGCATCAGGGGAGCGGTCAAGGCACGGCTGACGATCAACGCCCCGGTCAATTCCTCGTTGCTCAGGTGTTCCTTCGCCCAGGCTTCCAACTCAGGAGCTAAGTGCGCCAGGGTGGTACCACCCCCAGGGACGATCCCCTCTTCCACAGCGGCTTTGGTGGCGTTGATGGCATCCTCCAGGCGCAGTTTTTTGTCCTTCATTTCGGTTTCCGTGGCGGCACCGACTTTGATCACCGCTACCCCGCCCGCCAATTTCGCCAGGCGTTCTTGCAGTTTTTCCTTGTCGTAGGTGGAGTCGGTTTCCTCGATTTGCTTGCGGATTTGTTCGCACCGGGCTTTCACCGCCGCCTCATTCCCTTCCGCAATGATGGTGGTGTGGTCCTTGGTGATGTTCACCCGCCGGGCTTTACCCAGCATATCCATCCGCACGTTGTCGAGTTTGGAGCCGGTTTCCTCGGAAATGACTTGCCCACCGGTCAACACGGCGATGTCCTGCAACATGGCCTTGCGCCGGTCGCCAAACCCAGGGGCTTTCACGGCGGCCACGTTCAACACGCCCCGCAGTTTGTTCACCACCAGGGTCGCCAGGGCTTCTTTTTCAATATCCTCGGCGATGATCAACAACGGTTTGCCCGCCCGCGCCACTTGCTCCAGCACCGGCACCAAATCCTGCACCAGGGTAATTTTCTTGTCGGTGATCAGGATCAGGGCATCTTCCTGGACGGTTTCCATCCGCTCCGGGTCGGTGGCAAAGT
Source organism: Synechococcus sp. C9 (assembly GCF_022984075.1). Lineage (NCBI taxonomy): Bacteria > Bacillati > Cyanobacteriota > Cyanophyceae > Synechococcales > Synechococcaceae > Synechococcus > Synechococcus sp. C9. The sequence goes on from NZ_JALAAD010000001.1 coordinate 1,790,063, forward strand.
AGGGGGAAATGTACCCCTTGTCAAAGCGCATCCCTTCGGTGACTTCCAGTTCGGTGGTGGTGGATTTGCCTTCTTCCAGGGAAATGACCCCTTCCTTGCCCACCTTGTCCATCGCATCGGCGATCATCTTGCCCACTTCCTCGTCATTCCCGGCGGAGATGGAGGCCACTTGGGCAATGGCTTTGGAGTCTTCCACCGGGCGGGCGTGGCTGGCAATTTTTTCCACTACGAAATGGGTAGCTTTGTCAATCCCCCGCTTCAGGGCAATGGGATTAGCACCAGCGGCCACGTTGCGTAACCCCTCTTTGACCATCGCATGGGCCAATACGGTAGCGGTGGTTGTCCCGTCCCCGGCCACATCGTTGGTTTTGGAGGCGGCTTGGCGGATCAGGGCTACCCCCGTGTTTTCGACATGGTCTTCCAGTTCGATTTCCTTGGCGATGGTCACCCCGTCATTGACGATTTGGGGCGCACCGAATTTCTTTTCCAATACCACGTTCCGCCCCTTGGGCCCGAGGGTGACGGCGACGGATTCCGCCAGGATGTCCATCCCCCGCTCTAGGGCGCGGCGAGCTTCTTCGTAATAGAGAATTTTCTTAGCCATGAGTGAAAACCTCCTTCAGGGTTACTTGACCGTAGCGAGAATGTCTTTTTCCGCCAGCAGGACGTATTCCTCACTGCCGATTTTGATCTCGGTGCCAGCGTACTTGGAGTACAGCACCTTGTCGCCGACTTTGACTTCTAGGGGTTGCCGTTTCCCATCCTCATCCCGTTTGCCAGGACCCACGGCGGCTACTTCGCCAATTTGGGGTTTCTCCTTGGCGGTGTCGGGCAGGAGGATGCCCCCGGCGGTTTTTTCCTCAGATTGACTCACTTTCACCAGTACCCGGTCTCCCAACGGGGTGACGGTGGAGACATTCAACGTGATGGTTGCCATAAATGACGCTCCCAATGTCATTAAAATTAGACCTGGAGTTGCTGTCCAGAGGTTTGCGACCCTGACCTAGCACTCTCAGCCTTCGAGTGCTAATTTAGCGTACCCGGTGCCGGGACTTGGGTACGGGTTTCCGAACTGGGGGTTGTGTGAATCAGCGCAAAGTTTTGTGGGGAAGTATGACAAAGGGTGGGGCGGGGGGGCGGGCTGGTTTTAGGATGGGGGTGATTGATTTCTGGAGTGTTGCCCATGAATTCCCTACTGTTGACCGTACCGACGACGGTGCCCTGGTCCCCCAGTGTGGCTGTGGTGATGGTGGGTTGCAATTTGTTTGCGGTGGCGATTGGTTATTACGCCATCGAGGGCAAGGGGGTGGGGCCGGCTCTGCCTTTGCCGGAGTTATTCAAAGGGTTTGGGGTACCGGAGTTGTTGGCGACGGCGGCGCTGGGGCATCTGTTGGGGACGGGGATGGTGTTGGGTTTGGCCAATTCGGGACTGCTCTAAATATCAATTCTGAATTAAGGGCACTTCATAAAAATAGGTGGCAGGGGCGTAGCCCCCGTTAACCAAGCACCTGCGGTGTATGGTTCGGGAGAGTATGGGCATTCCAGCGAGATAAACTGGGTGCAAATCATGATAGGGGTGCCCTTAATCTGGCATTGCATTAGATGAATGCCCTGTCCCGACTTCTTACAATAGAGATAGTGACGTTTGGGGGTACAGGCAATGCAAGGGGGAATCCGGGTCGGTTCATTATTTGGCATCCCCCTGTACCTCGACCCGTCCTGGTTTGTGATCGCCCTGTTGGTGACCTGGGCCAATCGTCTGCGCTGGCGGCAGTTGTACCCGGATTGGCCGGGGAGTTGGGTATGGGGCATGGGCTTCCTGTTGGCGCTGGGACTGTTCGGCTCGGTATTACTGCATGAGTTGGGGCACAGTCTGGTGGCGAAGGCGCAGGGGGTGAAGGTGCGCTCGATCACCCTGTTTTTGTTTGGGGGGGTGGCGACTTTGGAGCAGGAATCCCGTACCCCCATGCAGGCGTTGCGGGTGGCGATTGCGGGGCCGCTGGTGAGTCTCGGGCTGGCGGTGGGGTTCATGGGCCTCACCCAGCAGTTGGGGAGTTCTCCCTGGGGGCGGATCACCCAGGAGTTGATGGCGATGAACTGGATTTTGGGGGTTTTTAACCTGATTCCAGGTCTCCCCTTGGATGGGGGACAGGTGCTCAAGGCCTGCATTTGGCAAGTGACGGGCAGTCCGTTTCGGGGGGTGCAGTGGGCGGCGGCCTTTGGTTGGGCGTTGGGTACCCTGGGGATGGTGTTGGGCATATTTGCCTTTTTGGGTGGGGCGGCGGGAGGGCTGTGGCTGGCCTTGATTGGCTGGTTTATGGCCAGCAATGCCCAGACCTATCGGCAGTATAGTGTCCTGCAAGAAATTCTTTTGAAAACCCGGGTTCACCAGATCATGAGCCGGGACTTTCGGGTCTTGGGGGCAGAATTGTGTCTGCGGGATTTTGTGGATTTGTATTGTTTGCCCGCCCAAACCCCGGAGATTTATTTTGCTGAGGCGGATGGGCGTTATTTGGGCTTGGTGGACAGCGGGCGATTGTCCCGGATTGAACGCAGTCAGTGGGCCACCACGTCCCTGGCGGCGATTGTGATCCCCTTGGACGAATTGCCCAGCATCCGGGAGCAGGACAGCCTGGCCCAGGCAATCATTACCCTGGGGGATGCCCATGCTTGGTTGCTGGTGCGTTCTCCGGCGGGGGGGGTGCAGGGCTTGGTGATGCGGGGGGATGTGCTGAAACCGTTGGCACCCTTTTTGGGACTGAGTGGGACGGACTTGGAGCGGGTGAACCGGGAGGGGCGTTATCCCCAGGGCTTGAATTTAGTCCCCTTGGCGCAAAAAGCCCTGGAATTGTCCGCCACGCTCCCAGAAACCCAGCATTAACCGGGACTCAAGCCGCCCAGCATTTGGCGACGTGTTCGGCTAAATCTACCACCCGTTGGGAGTAGCCCCATTCGTTGTCATACCAGGCCACCACCTTGACCAGGGTGCCATCCATGACCATCGTGAGGGCGGCATCCACAATCGAAGAAGTGTCCGTGCCCCGGTAATCGCTGGAAACCAGGGGTTCTTCGTTGTAGCCGAGGATACCTTTGAGGGGACCTTCGCTGGCCTGTTTCAAAGCGCCATTCACCTCTTCGGCGATGGTGGGCTGGCTGACTTCCACCACCAAATCCGCCAGGGACACGTTGGGGGTGGGCACCCGGAAGGCGATACCGTTGAGTTTGCCATTCAATTCCGGCAGTACCAAACCCACCGCCTTGGCCGCCCCGGTGGACGTGGGGACGATATTCACCGCCGCCGCCCGGGCCCGCCGCAAATCCCGGTGGCTGGCATCCAACAGCCGTTGGTCGCCGGTGTAGCTGTGGGTGGTGGTCATCATGCCCTTGACAATTCCAAAATGCTCATGCAATACCTTGACCACGGGGGCGAGGCAGTTGGTGGTACAACTGGCATTGCTAATAATGTGGTGTTCGTGGTGGTTGTAGTCCTGGTGGTTGACCCCCATGACAAAGGTGCCGATGCCTGAGCCTTTCCCGGGGGCGGTAATCATCACTTTTTTGGCACCGGCGGTGAGGTGTTTGCTGGCACCTTTTTCATCCACAAATACCCCGGTGGCTTCGATGATCAGGTCAATCCCCAATTCGCCCCAGGGCAGGTTTTCCGGGTTGCGGTCGGAATAGCATTTACAGGTTTTGCCATTGACCGTGATCGAATTTTCATCGCTGGTAATGTCGGCATCCCAGCGCCCCAACATGGAGTCATATTTCAGCAGATGGGCGTTGGTTTTGGGGTCGGAGGTGTCGTTGATCGCCACAACGTCCAGCCCGGTGGTCGCCCGTCCCGCCCAACAGCGCAGGAAGTTGCGCCCGATGCGGCCAAAGCCATTAATTGCAACCTTAATCACGGTAGTCCTCAACGGTGATGATGGCGTGAATTTGCCCTACATCTTACCACCGTTTGGGCTTTCCTACTGGGGATCAAGGAAACGAATGGTACCTGGTGCGTCCGTTCCCTCCGGGGAAAATTCCTGGTATGATAACGCCTGAACCCCGCTGTGGTGTCGTAAGGAGTTTGGATGCCACCCCGTGCAATTGACTTTTCGGGCCGTCCCTTTCATTTTATTGGCATTGGGGGCATTGGGATGTCGGCCTTGGCGCATATCCTGGCGCGCCGGGGGGTGCCGGTGTCCGGTTCGGATGTGTCGGTGAATGGGATCAGCGCCCGGTTGGCAAGTCTGGGGGTGCGGGTGACCCCCCAGGATGGTTCGGCTTTGCGGGCGTGGGGAGACTGCCTGCCCCAGGTGATCTGTTCCACGGCGATTAGCGACTCGAATCTGGAATATCAATTGGCGCAGGGGTTGGGTTGCCCGATGTTTCACCGTTCGGAGGTGTTGGCGGCGCTGGCCCAGGAGTACGAAAGTGTCCTGGTGGCGGGCACCCACGGCAAAACCACCACCAGCAGTTTGATCAGCCACATTCTGTTAGAGGGCGGCTGGGACCCGACGATTATCATTGGCGGGGAAGTGAATACCTGGGGGGGCAATGCCCGCTTGGGGCAGGGGCGGTTTTTGGTGGCGGAGGCGGATGAATCGGATGGCACCCTGGTCAACCTGCGGGGGCGGGTGGGGGTGATCACCAATATTGAATTGGACCATACGAACCATTTTGCTGATTTGGCGCAGGTGGTGGCGACCTTTCGGACTTTTGCCCAGCATTGCGGGACGATGGTGCTGTCGGCGGATTGTGATACGGCGGCGCAGTTGGGGCGGGAATTGACCACGCCGGTGTTGACCTATGGGTTAAACGTGCCTGCCACCTACACGGTGGGGGATGTGCATTATTTACCCACGGGGATCACCGCCGAGGTGTGGGAGCGGGAGTGCCTTTTGGGAACCCTGGCCCTGCCCCTGTTCGGGGAGCATAATTTGCAAAATACCCTGGCGGCGGTGGCGGTATGCCGGGAATTGGGGGTGGATTTTCCTTTGATTCAACGGGCGGTGACGACGTTTACGGGGGCGCGTCGGCGGTTTGAACTGCGGGGGCAAGGGGGGGGGATTGAGTTTTATGACGACTATGCCCACCATCCCAGCGAAATTCGGGCGACGTTGAATGCGGCCCGGCAACGGTGGCCCCAGGGGGAACGGCGGTTGGTGGTGGTGTTCCAGCCCCATCGTTATAGCCGCACGGCCAGTTTGCTGAGGGATTTTGGCCCCGTCTTTAGCGAGGCGGATGTGGTGATTACGGTGGACATTTACGGGGCGGGGGAGGCCAATCCCACGGGGGTGACGGGGGAGGATTTTGCCCAGGAGGTGCGCCAATACCACCCGGCGGTGACCTATGCGCCCACTCTGGAGCAAGTGGAACACCATTTGCGGGAAATATTACAGCCTGGGGATGCGGTGTTATTCCTGGGGGCGGGGAATCTGAATCGGGTCATTCCCCGTTTGTTGGCGTTTTATCAACCGAGTGACCCCTTGGCCGTGGGATGACCCCAGGGGCGCTCTGCCGGGAACAGGTGGACTTGGCGGTATTGACCACCTATCGGGTGGGGGGACGGGCCGAGTGGTTGGCTCTGCCCCGGTGTGTGGAGGAATTGCAAACCGCCCTGGCTTGGGCACACCAGTCCCACCTGCCGGTGACGGTGATCGGTGCGGGTTCTAACGTGCTGATCAGCGACCAGGGTTTAGCGGGATTGGTGGTCTGTACCCGTTATCTGCGGGGGGTGACGTGGGATGAACGCACGGGGCGGGTGACGGCGGCGGCGGGGATGCCCTTACCCCAACTGGCCTGGGATGCGGCGCGGCGGGGGTGGGATGGGTTGGCTTGGGCGGTGGGGATTCCCGGTACGGTGGGGGGGGCGGTGGTGATGAATGCGGGGGCGCAGGGGGGCTGTACGGCGGAGGCCCTGGTGGCGGCGCAGGTCTTCCAGGCTGGGGAGGTCATCACCTACCGGAACGCGGAATTGCACTACGCCTACCGTAGCTCTTGCCTGCAAACCGATGGGGGGGTGGTGCTCTCCGGCTGTTGGCAATGTACCCCCGGCCATGACCCCCAATGCCTGCTCCAGCAAACCAGCGATTATCTGCATCACCGGCGCAGTACCCAGCCCTACCATTTGCCCAGTTGTGGCAGTGTGTTTCGCAACCCATCGGCGGCAAAGGCGGGATGGTTAATTGAACATAGCGGATTGAAGGGCTACCAAATCGGCCAAGCCCAAGTTTCCCCCATGCACGCCAACTTTATCGTCAATCTCGGGGGGGCAACGGCACAGGATATTTATGATTTAATCCATCATGTCCAAGGGGTGGTGGCAGAAAAGTGGGGGATAGAATTACACCCGGAAGTAAAATTTTTGGGGGAGTTTCGCCGTCCCCCGGTTTGAATTTATTTATGGGCACTTCTAAGAATGGGTCGCAGGGGTGCTGTCCCCGTTTGTGGTTCTGGGGAATTTTTGTATGCCTACGGCACGCAAGCGAACGTTAATCAAGGGTGATTGCGATATGCTTCCCAATGCCAGGTGGAAACTTGGGGACTCCAGGGGCATCTAGCCAGCAAAAAGAGCAGTTTAATTCGTAACCGCCGGTTTGGTTTTGTCCTGCCGCAGTTCCACCAGGGGGGCTTGGGGGTCACTGAGATCAATGGCGGCAATCCGATTCAGGGGCACTTGCCGGGGTAAATTCCGCAGGCGGTCCAGGGCAACCAATTGCTCCGGGAGTTGTTGCAAATCCCCCCCCAGGCGAATCAAACCCAATTCTGTGTGCAGATGAATATCCCCGACCTGTTCCCAGTCAATCCCCGTGACCCGCACCGGACTCGCCATCACCGCCTGGTACACCTGGGGCCAAAGGGATTTTTGGGTGGGGTGCCAACCCGTCACCCGCAGTGGGGGAAAACGTTTTAACTGCCGCAGGGTCGGGCCATATTCCGCACTCAGTTGATTGCCCTCCCGGTCGAGAAAGCCCTGGTTTTGGGGGGTACAATGCCGTTGACAGACCAGCACCGCCACCGGATGCCGTTCTTCCACCCACACCTCGACCCGACTGGGAAACCCCTGCCGCCGCACCCGCACCTGCGCCACAATCGGTTCCTGCTGGAGTTTTTGGGTCAAAGTCGTGGGGGACAACTGCCAAAGGAATTGGGGGGATTCCAGGACTAACCATTTCCGCACCTGCGCCTCGGTCAATAGCCCTTCCGTGCGGATGGTGATTTGCCCCGGTTCCCTGATTTGCCACAGGGGATGCACCAACAGCCAGCCCAACCCCAAAGCCACCCCCCCACTCGCCAGGGTTTGCCAGACCTCTAGCCAAAAACGCCACTGCCTTTGACGACGCAGGGTTTGCCGTCGTTGGCGAAAGTTCATTCCTGCCGGAGAAGTTCTCATAAAATGTATTTAATCTTAATTCCCAGAAAATGTACAGACGCTGACCGTACTCCCGGCACGCTGAATCCACAATCCCTGGGGGTTTAGGGGCAATGCCTACGGATTTAGTTTAACATTTAACAATTTTTTATTAAAGTTGCCTTAATTTTTATCCCGGCGAAATCGGTTAACAATAGGTAGCGATACCTACGGTCGGGTCAAACGGGTACTGAGGGTTGCCGATGCACGGGTTTCTGGCGGGTTCCCTGAAGGTAGAGCGGGTGACGGTGCCCATCCGGGGTTTGCCATCGGCGTTGGCGGGGTTGCGGTTGGTGCAACTTTCCGATTTTCATTTTGACGGCCTGCGCTTGAGCAAATCCCTCTTGGGGGAAGCCTTGGCCACTGCCCAGGCGGAGCAACCGGATTTGATTGTCCTCACCGGGGATTACGTCACGGACGACCCCAGCCCGATTGGGGCATTGTGCGCTTATTTGGGGGAATTGCGGGCGACCTATGGGGTATGGGCGGTGCTGGGCAACCACGATATTGAATGGCCCGAGTCCCGGCAGGTAGTCACCCAAGCCATGACCCAGGTGGGGATTCGCGTGTTGTGGAACCAGGTGGCTTACCCGGTGGGCCAAGGGTTGGCGGTGGTGGGGCTGGCGGATTTTTGGTCGAAGGAATTTCGCCCTGCTCCAGTGTTGCAATCCCTACCCCCGGAATTGCCCCGCTTGGTACTTGCCCACAACCCCGATAGTGCGGAGGTTTTGCAACGGTGGCGGGTGGATTTGCAACTGTCTGGCCATACCCACGGGGGGCAGGTGGTGATTCCGGGGTGGGGACCCTTGCCCGCCCGTACCCGTACTTGGTTCCAACGGATACCCCGCTGGTTGCGCCGCTGGATTCCTTCCCCCTTGTTCAACCAAAACTGCGACCGGGTGATCCTGCATTGGGAATGGAGCGAGGGCTTGCATCGGGTGGGGCAAAATCAGCTTTATGTGAATCGGGGGTTGGGCACCTATTTGCCGGGGCGGTTGTTTTGTCCGCCGGAAGTCACGGTCATCACCCTGACGCAGGAAGCGGCAGTCAAACCGGAGGAGTCAGCGGCAGTGGGGGTTTTGGTGTGATTGCCTTGTCTGGGTAAAAGCCATTAAACCAAATCCCGGCGTTTTTGCAAAAAGGGCACCGCCACCAACATGACCAGGATCAATAGACCCAAATTGCGCCAACTGGTTAACACATTGGCATTGAACAACGGCCCATGATCCTTACGAAAGGTATCGAGCAAGCCTTCCGCTTCGTTGATGGAACGACTGCGCCGCTGTTGCCAATCCGTGAATTTATCCTGCCAAGCGGTGATTTGTTGCTGGTAGATTTTCATTTGGTTCTGATAGTCCCGCAGGGTATCCCGGAAGGTGGCAAAGGCCGCCGGGTCATCCGGCACCTCCCCTGGCTCGGCGGGTTTGGTGGGTTTGACTGGCTCCGGTTCATCCACTGCCGAATTGTACCGACTGCGAATCCCCGGAAATTCACATTGGCGAAACACATTAGCACCCAGACATTGACAGGTTTGTAATTCTGCCGCCGTCAAGGCTTTGCGGGCCGCCGCATCCTTCTGCCAACAGGGGTCCTGGATCAAATCCCGCCCCATCCCGGATAGGCTCACCAGGGCCTCGTAGGGCCAGCGGATCACCGACACCTGGGAAAGTAATTTGGCGCCGCCCCCCATACCCGTCACGGGCTGAATCCCGCCGCTGAAAATAATCATCGGCACCAAAAATAAAATACTCAGCAGGGGTGCCATATTCTGGTTTGGTGCCAGAGCGGAAACAAACAGCCCCATTACCATCCCGCCAAAGGTCGCCAGGGCAAAGGTGACATACATTTGCATGACTACGTCCCAACCGCCGGGAATGTCCACCGCTAATTTTTTCACAAGTAAAAAGACCGCCCCCTGATAAGCGGCAAATAGCACCGCCAACGACACCTTGGAGGCAATGTAGGGAAGCAATTGTAACCCCACCATCCGTTCCCGACGGTAAACCTCCACCTCCTTCACCAGGTCCCGCATGGTGGTCAATTCCCCGATCAATACTGCGATTAAGGCACTCACAAACAGCATGGTCATGGACTGGGCCGCATTGCCCGTGTCCGTGTTAAAAATATGCCGATCCCAAGCGATAAAATCCAACAGCCCCAGCAACACCGGGGTCAGCAAAATCAAAGCGAAACTGCCCATATCCTGTTGCAAAATCGCCACATTCCGGCGCAGGAGGATCAGAAATTGCCGCCAAGGGGAAATCCCCCGGTTCAGCACCCGCTTCTGGGGGGTTTGGGGCCGCAGACCAGAGGTTTTGGGCTTGACCATCTCCTGGAGGGATTGCTGCCGCTCCAGCACATATTGACGATACTGAGGCGAGGCTAGGTAGGCTTCCTGGAGTTGGATGGCCGTGGGCGCCTGGGGGTTCTTTTCCCGGTCCAACGCCCGATAAATGCCGGTAATATCCCGAATGTGAAACGGTGCCAAGGCGGTGGCAAAATTTTCCAGAAAGTAGGGCACTAATTCCTCCGGTGGGCCAAAATAGGCGACCCGGCCCCCCTCTGCCATATAAATCACCAAATCGCACAGGGCAACATTTTGGGTGGCATGGGTAATCAGCAAAATCGTCCGCCCCTGATCCGCCAACTGGCGCAGGAGTTCCATCATGTCGGTTTCCGTGCCGGGGTCAAGACCAGACGTGGCCTCATCCAGGAAAAACAAACTCGGTTTGGTGAGCAATTCCACCCCGATACAAACCCGCCGCTGTTGCCCACCGCTGAGGCTTTTCACCGGCACATCCCGCCGCTGGGTGAGACCCAATTCCGCCAGCACCTCGTTAATCCGCTGTTGCCGTTCCTCTGGGCGGGTATCGGCAGGCATCCGCAACTGGGCGGCAAAATCCAAAGACTGGGCAACGGTCAATTCCTCATGGATGATATTTTTCTGGGGCACATAGCCAATTTCACTGTGGTAGGCGTTGAAATTTCGGTACAAATCCACCCCATTCACCATCACCGTCCCGCCGGTGGCCGGGCGCAGACCATTTAGGGCATCCAACAGCGTGGATTTGCCGGAACCGGAAGGCCCCAAAATCGCCACAAATTCCCGGGGCATGATGGAAACCGATACCCCATTCAGCACCTTGGCACCGGATTTGACCACCTTGCTCAAATTCAGGGCATCCAGCCGCAGGTTCCCCACCTCGTTGGTCTGAACCAGGGTTTCGTTAATATTTAGTACTAATAAATGCGACCCAATCCGGATCGTATCCCCCGTCCTCAGGGTAAAGGGGGCGGTAACTTGTTTGCCATTGACGTAGGTGCCGTTGGTGGAACCCAAATCCGTCAGGACAAAGGAACCCTGCTTGCGCTCCACCCGGGCGTGGTACCGGGACACGGTGGGGTGGTGAATCACCAAGTCATTTTGGGGGTCCCGGCCAATGGTGAGCATCTGGCGTCCCCGCAGGTCCAAAATCGCCGGTTGGGCATCCACGAGGGGCAGGGGGTCATCCCCTAGCAGTACCGTTTTGCCACTGTCCCCCGGACTGGTTTGGCGGGTGGCGGGCTGGTCGGGCACCACCACTTGGTAGCCCAGGGTGACCCGGTTGCCAATGCTCAACACATCCCCGTTACGCAGTTCGTGCTGTTGCACCCGCTGCCCGTCATAGACCAAGCCATTGCTGCTGTTCAGGTCAATGATTTCGTAGCCGGTGGGACGACGCTCCAACCGAGCATGGCGACCGGAAACCACGCTTTCTTCAATGACAATATCGCAGGTGGGATGCCGCCCCAAAAGCAAGGATTCCCCCGTCAATGGCACCTTGCGGGTAGATTCGGGGGTGGTAATGACCAAAAAGGACAGGCCGGTTTGGGTCGGGCTGTCGGGGGGGGACGACATAGGGGTCATGGATAATGATTCAGCAACGGTCTATCGCTCCTCACACGTTTATTAAGGTATAACGAATCCCAGGCTTTTGGCAAAGTTCAGCCATCCCCCTCCCAAGCACTACAACAATTCCAGAAGATTCATGTGAATAACCAGGTTACTTAAAACCAGGAACGGGGCGATGCCCTCGGACTTTTAATTTTCTAAATTTAAAGTTTAACTCACAATTCAAATATGATTGCTACCGAGAGATTACCAAAATGCTGGATGTGCACCCCCGCATGGAGATTGGGCATCCGCTCAGCCAATGGGTGCTTTGGTTCACAGGGGAGGGGTCTGTGCCGCCTGGGCTACCATGTCCATCTCATCCTGCGCCAAAGTCGCCAAAAGGGCTTGGGCATCAGCACCATCCAAGCGTTGTAACGCCTGCGCCAGCCGCAACCGCACCTGCCAATCGGGATGGTTGACCAATGTCCCCAGATGGGGTACCGCCCGCATATCCCCCAAATCCGCCAAGGCACCAATTGCCGCCAATTGCAATAGGTCAATCTCCGCCGTCAAGGCTTCCAACAACAGGGGATAGGCACGGGCATCCCCCAACACCCCCAACCCGGCAATCACACTGAATTTGACCAACCACTCCGGGCTTTCCCGGTAGGCACGCTCCAAATCCTCGTAGGCTTCGGTTAACCCCAACCCCGCCAGGGCATCCGCCGCCGCCGCCTGTACATCCGCTTCACTATCGCCATACAACCGTTCCCGCAGGAGGGGCAGTAATTCCTGCTTTTGCGCCGCTGATAACCCTACCATATTCCCCAATTGGCTGACCGCCGCATAACGCACCCGGGCGTTGCGATCCGTGATCACCTCCTTGAGCAAAGCCATCGCCACCGCTGGTGCCAACTGCCGACATTGTTCCACCCCATGCAGACGGCGACCCCAATCCGCATCGTTCAATAGGGCTTGTACCGTTTCAGGAGCGGACATGGTTCACCCGACTCAACAGGGCGTGTAGTTGCTGAATTTCGCTCACGATACTCAGTAAAATTTTGTTTTGCTGATCCAATTGTAACTGTAACCGCTCCGTGCGAGCTTCCAAATGGCTCAGGCGATTTTCCTGGGATTCGCCCTGGGCATCCAATTCCAGCAACCGGGAGACGATTTCCCTTTGCACCAATCCCTCAATCCCCTGAATCAACAGGGTTTCGATATTGACTAATTTGTTCGCCAACGCCTGCATTTCCGTAGCCGCCACCGGAGCGGGCAAGACCTGAAATTCCCCGGTCAAGGCTTTATTGATATGTTGGTATAAATCTTCCTGTTGAAAAGGCTTTTCTAAAAAATCAAACCCCACAAAGGGCTGGGGCACTTTATTCACCACCTCATCCGGCAAACCGGACATCATAATCACCGGAATTTTTTGCAAAGTCACATCTTTTTGCAGAAGTTGCAGGGTCTCATAGCCGTCCAATTCGGGCATGACAAAATCCAGCAAAATCACATCCGGTTTATGCTCTTTTGCCAGTCGCACCCCCTCCCGCCCATTGCGAGCTTCCACCACCAGGAAGCGGTCTTCGAGCAAATCCACGACCATTTTGCGGATCATGATGCTGTCATCAATGACCAAAATGCGGTGTTTTTTGCCAATCATAGGGGTCATGGTTTTACTCAGATTTTGGAAGCTCCAACTTGTCCGTATTATACCCAGGGGTACAAGCTCAAGGAACAGTTTCCGGCAAACGGGCGAGTTGCACCCCCACCGCCAGCGCCAGCAACACCAAAAAAATCCAGAGTCCATCGGCACTAGGGCGGGGTAAATCCAAAAACCAGCCCCCCACCGGCGGCCCCAGCAAGTACCCGGCGGACCAACACAGGGAATTGACCGCCAAATAGGTGCCCCGCAGTTCCCAGGGAGCCAGTTGAGCCACCCAGGTGGAAGCCGTGGGCAGGTAAGCCGCCGTCGCCACCGCCAACAGGGACAACCCCAGCCAAGCCGGAAACTGGAGCAATCCCGTCAGGGCAATCCCCGCAAACCCCGCCCCCCAAAACCAGGACGACAGTTGCAGGGTACCAATCAACCCCAAAGGCTGGGACAGACGCACCACTGGAATTTGCAACGCCGCCGTCACCAGCACAAACAGGGTAAAAAAAGCCGTGATTTTCACATTGGACAATCCCTCCGTCCCGACAAAATTTTTCAAATAGAGGGGTAAGGCACTGTTGGTTTGCGCCAAAAAAAAAGTAAAAATAGTATTAATGACCACATAAACTTGCAGGGTTTTATCTTGCCTTAAAATTTGCCCCATGCCCTGCAATTGGCTGGTGGTTTGGCGCACCGGTTCTGTGAGTCCCACCGCCACAATCAGCCCAAACAGCAGAAAGCTCAACCCGTCAATGATAAACAACCAGCGAAATAATTCCCCCACCAAAATGCCCCCCAAGGCTACCCCCAGTCCCAACCCCACCGCATCGGCACTGCGGGTCAAGGCATAGGCGGTTTGGCGTTGCGATGGTGCCGTCAAATCTGCCACAGCGGCCTCATTGGCAGGCCAGTACAAACCCACCCCCAGCCCCAACACCAAATTCCCCAGGGTAAAAGTGACAAAATCCCCGGAACCGGCCAAGCCCGCACAGCCCAGGGCAGAAATCAGGGCGGCCAGGATCAACACGGGTTTGCGGCCAAAGCGGTCACTGCCCCACCCCCCGGCGATCCGCCCCGCAATGCCACTGAACGCCGTCGCCCCCAGCCCCACCCCCACCTGGGTCGCACTCAGTCCCACTTGATTCACAAACACAATCGGCGCATAAAACAGCGTAAAGCCGCTGCCCAACTGGGAGAGCAAGCGGCCGACGAAAAGAACCCAGATTTGGGGATGGAACACCCTAGAATCCCGCCCCCGGCTTGAAGCTGGGCACCACCAGGGAATCATCCTGCTTGGTCAAGCGGTTGTACAGACGTTCCGTGTTGGGGAAATTGGCCGCAGGCAGGGTGGGATAACGGCGGTAGGGCACCACATCCTCCCCAAACACCTCGGCGTATTCGGGACTCCCCACCATCGCCTCGATAAACGCCTTCAACCCTTGGCTGGCCAGGATTTGATTGTAACGGCGAATTTCCGCCTGATCCTTGGGGGCCCGTCCCAGGAAATGCTTGGTGCCCAATTCAATCACCTTGGTATTGGGATAGGGGGTGTAAAACTCCCGCAGATACAACTCCGACTGCCCCAACCCAATGATAAATTCCCGCACCGTGATTTCCCCATTCCCCAGGCGACTTTCCAAAGCGGTAAATTCATTCCCCACCACATAGGGTTCAATATCCCGCTCGAAAATTTGCCGGTAGGCCGCCCGCATCACCTGCCCCAAGGCCACCTTGTCCGCCGTGTTGGTCAGCTTGAAGACCTTGGTTTGCTCCCGCTCCTTGCTCACCCCCTGGTTCACCCGGAAGGCAATATCGGGAGCCGTCCGTAGGTTGGTTGGGGTCGCCAATTCCACAAACCGGGGCGTTTCCTCCGGCGTGACCGTCACCCCCAACTCCCCAATTGTCCCCGGGCGCAGACCCCGCAAGGCCAACCCCTGGGGCGTGAGATAGCGTTCGTAGGGCACCGTATCTTCGCCAAACACCTCGTTGTATTCCGGGCTTTCGATCAGGGCATCAATCAACCCATAAAAACCCTTTTTGGCGCAAATGTCGTAGTAGGCATTCAACTCCTGCCGCCCGTAGGTGGGACGACCAAGTAACCGCCGATGGATGTACTCAACCGCTTTACAAACGTACAGCTTTGTCCAGTACAAATCCCGGAACACATCCGAGCGAGCCAACTGGCGAATAAACTCCCGCACGGAAATTTCCCCATTTTCCAGCTTGATTTCCGCCACGGTTAACCGTTGCCCCTCATAGACCATCCGCCCAAACACCTGCAAGTAGGCCGCCCGAATCACCGCCTGCGTAGACACCTCACTAAACCGCACACTGGACTGGGTGCCTGCGGCTCGATTGCCCGTCCGGGGGGTTTGGGTCAGCTTAAACACCTTAGGCCCGAGGGAACCCGGTGCCTCCGCCCGTGCCTGGGGATTACTCACCTGGTTGGTGATCCCCGCCCCATTCCGGATCAAAATCCGCCGCACATCCTTGCCAATCGGGGCCGGAGCCGCCTTGGGACTGACCGTATCCTTCGGGAAAATCGCCCCAAATTGAATCTCCAACGGGTCATTCCCCACCCCGTAGGCATGGCGGTCGGGTAAAGGCCGGTCATACCCCGCAAACAAGGTCACAAACTGGGGCACCTTGCGAAACGGCGCACTGTAATTAAATAAATCAATCTGCGCCCCCCAATTGCGGCACTCCTGGGCTTCAATCCCCAACCCCCGCAAATAGGGCACAGTTTCCTCGCCAAAATAGTCCCCATACTCCCGGGAATCCACCAGGGCATCCACCAAACGGTTAATCCCCCCCTCGGAAATAATGCTGAAATAGCGGCTAAATTCCTCCCGGGAACCGATCCCCCGGCCCAGGAAATGGCGGAAGGCTAATTCCACCACCCGGCTATTCACAAACCGGTCCACAAACTGCTGGCGATACAGGGGGGATTTCCCCAACCGGCGGATAAATTCCTTCATGGAAATTTCCCCGTTTTTGACCTTCGATTCCAGGTCGGAAATGCCCAGACTATACGCCTTGACAATATCCCGCTCAAACACCTGCCGATAGGCCGCCCGCAATACCTCTTTTTTCTCTAACTCTGATAAACCCGGCTTCATGGCATAACGGGGTCGCCCCACCGTCGCCGCATAGTAAATTTGGGGCAATTCCAGCCCTTGCAAATCCCCAGAAGGACGCTGGCGCAACTTATTAGAAGGTGTGGGGGCAATAAATTCACGCAACACCACATCAAAATAACTTTTCACCATTTCTTGTATCTTGGGATCGGAACGGAAGTACCCCACCGCCGTCCGTTGCATCTCCTTAATGGCTACTACCGTTGCCGCCGTCGAACAGGCTCTTTCAATGATTTCCCGCAGGCCCCGCACATTCACCGTCAAAATGTTGGGGTCACCCGCCACCATCGCATAGGTAATATAGCGCAAAAACCAACTCAAATCCCGCAAGGATTTCTGCATATTACTGGCACCATAGCGGGAGATATTAATCGGTTGAAACCCCGGGGGAATATCCCCACCAGCGGTACTAAAAATATTCCGAATCCCCTCAAAAAATCCCCCTTGACTTTCCACATAAAAGGCCGTCCCCAACTTCATGGCCTCCTTGGTATCCATGCCGTTGGCATCCATCACCTGGGCATCCGCCGGTTTTTCCAGGTAGGCCATCGGCGAACCCCCCACAAAAATCCGGTTGGCCGCCCGGGACACGATCAATTCCGAATTGGTGGTCAATACCGTCGCCACCTCTAGCCGTTGTTGCCCCGAAGCCAAATAGGTTTCCAGTTGTTGCAACTCGGTTTGACTGGGGAAACGGTCTTCCTGCTCCGCCTGGGCAATCGTTTCCACCCCAACGGTGCGAAAAAGCTGGGGTTGCACCACCGGACTCCCGCCACTGGCCTTGACTGTCATGACACGGCTCCTCGATAACACATGGACTCTTCCCCAGTGATCATACCGGGCCGCGACCCCCATCTGAGAGCCAAGTAACGGTTTGTTACATTTCCCCTGAGCACCGAGATTGACCAAAATTTTGGAGAACCAAGGACGGGGATCACACCTCTGGGAACCGCTGATTGTGCATTAATCAAAAATTAACCAAAACAACCAGTTACGGTCAGATCGTGACGATGAAAAATCAAATTCCGGCTCATCAGGCAGGTATTCCCAACAGGAGAAATAGGGCACCAAAAAGTAGTAAAAAACCACTCCAAAACCACCCCCAAAATCTGTGGAAACTGGAAATACGGCGATTACCTAACCGTAGTTGAATCAAGTCCATATAGGACGCTAAACCCCGGCGGAACCAGCCCAGCACTTCCCCCTGTTGACCGATAAAGCCCTTGACTTGTTTGGCACCAAATAAGAAATTTCCTAGAGATCCAAATCGAGAAGCATAATGCAAAAATATCAACCCGGTTTTGTCCTGAAATTGCAGGTCAGAACCCCAGATATAACCACTGTCCCCCCGCCCGATCACTTGCCCTTCTAAACGTGCCGGACGTCCCCGCAATGGACTCGCATAGGGGTCAGACATGAGCGTGAGCACATCCATCGCCGGTGCTTGGCGGAAACTCGGATACATCACCCCCAATTTGAGCAGTCTTCCGAAGCCCCAGCCCAACAACCATGACCCCACAACCAACAAAATGACTTTGAACCAATGATTGCTAACCAGATCATGAGCCAGGAATACCGCCGTGATAATGCCAGCTACTAAACCTAAAAATCCCCCCAACCAAGGTGCGCCGTAAACCAAAATATCTAAAAGAAATCCCCCGTATAACCGCCCTTTGTCCAGGTAACGCCCCTCGCTGACAATCGCCCCCATATTAAACGCCGCCGACTGCCCCAACGCCTCCGCATAGTTTGCCAACGCCCGAATCCGTTTGCCGGTCAGGGGATGGGTCGAATTTAACTCCATCCAGGTCGCCCAGGGGTTGAATAAATCCCACAAAAATACCCGTCCCACCGCCTCCGTGCCCGCAGAACCATAGACCGTCCCCGTTGCCACCGCCGCTTTCGGATCAAAAATACCCAATGCCCGGGTGCCCTCCAACATCCGGCTGGGGGTCTCCGATTTCTGGCTCTGATCCACAATCCCGTAGGCAATTTTCACCAACGCCCGGGACAACGCATTGGGGTTCCCGGTAGCTTCAGCGGCAAAATGGTCAGCAAAATACTCCCGCACCCGAGATAAATACAACACCAAATAAGTGCCAACAATATAAAAAATATACGCCGCTAGGGCTACCGAACCTGCCACATTTGCCCCCTTATTGTCACTGTCCCCCCTGCCCATTTCCCGCAGAAAAATGTACAGTAAAAAGCAAATTTGCACCAAGGTCTGCGCCAGGGTCATGACTGCAAAATCCCAATGCACCACGTGTCCCAATTCGTGGGCATAAACCGCCGCCGCTTCCTCATCCGCCAAATAGGTAAATAATCCCTGACTCACCACCACCCGGGCGGTATCGGGCAGGGAACCATAGGTAAAAGCGGTGGGATTTTGGTCATTAATTAACCCCAATTTCGGTGTTTTTAACCCCTTCTCTGCACAAATTTGCCGAATAATGTTTGCCGAAGCCCGACTCTGGCGTTCAATATCCACCAAAGAAACCCAACGGGTTTGATAAAGCCCCCCTTGGATCATATCCATGATGTAAGGAGCCAGAAAAAAGACGATACTGTTTACGACAATCGTGGCTACAATTGCCTTGAACAGTCCCATCGCCGGGTCAGCACTATCCACAATCAGCATGACCGCTAAGCCCAAAACAAACACCATCCCCAACAGCAGACTTACGGTCACGGTCGAAGCCAAGGTCAAATTGCCAATACCAGCGGCTAACGGAAGTGGGTTACGGGCAGTCATAAACAACACTCCGAGGGCGACACCTTTATTCTAGGAGCCAAATTTGTCTCGTCAAGCACCTGCCGGAAATCAAGCGTTGGTATCCCCTTGTGCCAACCGTGCCAGCACCGCCGTGAGCGACACCAGGGCTAAGGCTTCCCCCCGGCGATAGACCAACCCCTGGAATAATTCCCGATACCAGGCGTGCAACTGCGGGGGCATGGGGACAATCTGGGATTGATCCGCCGTAAATAGCCCCTCCAAAGCCGTCACCACCCAAGCCAACCGGCGATTCCCCGTCGTCACTACCACCGTCGTCATGGGCAGATGCTCATTTGGGGTTGCCCCTGGGAGACGGAGAAATACCGCCAAATCCAGCACCCAACAGAGTTGACCAGAGCGGTTGACCACCCCCAACAGGGCGGCGGGTACCCCTGGTAGGGGACAAATTTCCTTTGGGGAGATTTGCGCCACCTCTCGCACCACCTCCGCGGGGAGTGCCAAACGCACGTTTTTCCCCAGCCGCACCGCAAAACATTCCTGGGGAGGGACAGCCACAGGGGTTCTGGTCATGCTCTGTGCCTCCTTTGTTGATGAGTAAATAATTCAGTAACTATAGCAATACTAAGTGAAAATCCAATAGGGGTCGCAGGGCACCGCCCCCGTCCCTGATTCTGGGAAATTTTTACTCGTTAATCAATATAGAATTGCTATGGATAACGTAGGGGTCGCAGGGCACCGCCCCTGTCCTTGGTTCTAAGTAATTATGATTATTCCAACGATGAGATTTATGGCTACGCCACGCAGGCTATGGGTTGGCTCAAATAAAATAAATAGAGATGCCCTATTGTTTAATTATCGTTGTTGTTGCGCCAATTCTTCCCGCAGAACCTGCCGATAAATCCAAGGCAACAGGGGTGTCAACCGATTGGATTCGCTCCCGTAGCCCAAACTTGTCCAGGTGGGGGATAGGGTACGCAACACCGACTCCAATTCCCCCCGGCGCAGGCTCGCCGCCACATCCAGATTCCAGGCACTGGGGTCGCTCAGCCAATGGTACACCACCTGGTCTTGAAATTCCGGTGCAAAGCTCAAACCATGAGCCTGGGGATGGTAACGCCGGGCTTTTTCGTACCAGGTGGTAGAAAGCAGTTGATACCGCCCCGCCGCCGTAGAACACCAACCGGGACGAATCGCCACACACTGGTCGGGATGGCGAGTGAAATTGACGATGTGCCCCCCCCCATACAGACGGCTGTACCCCTGGGGGCCGTAGGCTTCACTCACGGTGATCGTCCGCATCAACGCCCGCACGTAGGGGTCACCCCCCCGCATCACCAAAGGCGGCGAAAGCCAGCGGGTGAGCAACCAGGGTTGCAGGAGCGGCCAACAGCCCATCCCCATACCCACAACCATCGCTGTCCAGAAGGAATAACCCCCTGGCCGCCTCACCACCCGTTTATGCCCCATCACACCGAATTGGTTTGCCCTACATCAACCATACAACGGCTGTAACCGACCCCCATGCCTAGGACATGGCTTGGATCACGTAGTCAAAGTAGTCGCTGGCCGTATCCGCATCTTCCGCATCCAACAGCGCCAGGGAAGCGGTTTTCAGACAGCGAATCGCATCCGCCATCCCCACCACCGGCACCCCCAGGGAGTTGTACATTTCCCGCACCCCCACCAGCCCAATGCTCTCAATGGGGGCCTTATCCCCCGCCACAATCCCGTAGGAGATCAACCGCAAATACCAGCCATAATCCCGCAGACACAACGCCCGCTGCCGCTGACCGTAGGCATTGCCGCCGGGGAGGATGTAGTCCGGGTGCAACTGCCAGAGTTGTTGTACCGCCTTGTCAATAATCTTTTTCTCATTTTCCGCCAGGGTGCTGGCGATGCGAAGCCGTTGTTCACCGGTGGCAAAAAAATCCCGAATGGACTGCAATTCCCCGCTGGTGGGGTAACGCAACTCCTCATCCGCTTGCAAAATTACCTGTGCGACTAAAGCCATATGCCAAAACCTCGTTAGTACAGCCAAACAAACCCACCTGTTCCACTTTAGGAATTAATCGCCCCTTCCGGCAAGGGGTCAGGGAATGGTCGCACCGGGGGCGGGGGTCGGGCTGATTTGGGGGGCGGGTTTTTCCGGGTTTTCTTTGATCATGTACACGGACTGCACCTGCTTTTGGGGCACGGGTAGGGCTTCGATTTTGCCCGTATCAATGGTGTAAACCACCACGTCTGCCCGCAGGGTATTGTTTTCCTGTTGGACAAAGACATTCCCCCGTAGGGTGACAATCCGGCGACGGGTGTCGTATTCCGCCATTTCCGAAACCGCATCCACCTGGCGGCTGGGATAGACCATGCGGACATTCCCCCGGGCGATAAAAATCCCAGAACGGGCGTTCCCTTCCTGGGTATCGGAAGTGATGGTCAAGGGACCACCGCGGTTGGGGGCGGGGCTAGGTTGTGCCAACAGGGGCATCATGGCGGTCAGCAAGCTGAGACTCCCCAACACACCAATGGCAAATCCTTTCATAATGGTGACTGCAACACTACTGTTTATCTTAAATGACGCATTCCCCCTTGGGTCAGTGCCTGTTTATCAGTGGGAGTGATACGGATGCGGGGAAAACGGTGGTCACAGCGGCTCTGGCTTTGACCAGCGGGCAGGTGGGGGTGATGAAACTGGTGCAGGCGGGGACGGGCGACCGGGAGTATTACCAAAAAATTTTAGCGTTAGACCAAAGCCCGACGGAATTAAATCCCCTGTATTTTGCCGCTCCCCTGGCTCCCCCCTTAGCGGCACAGCGGGAGGGACGGACGGTGGACTTAGCCCAGGCGTGGCAAAGTTTAACCCAACTGCGGCAGCGGTTTCCCCGGGTATTGATTGAAGGGGCGGGGGGGCTAGGTTCGCCCGTGACCTGGGAGTGGACGGCGGCGGATGTGTGCGCCCAGTGGCGGTTGCCAACCATCGTGGTGATCCCCGTGCGGTTGGGGGCGATTGGGCAGGCGGTGGCGCAGGTGGCTCTGGCTCGACAGGTGGGGGTGCCCCTGCGGGGATTGGTCTTGAATGAACTAGAACCCTTGACCCCAGCGCAACGGCAGGATTGGGCACCGGTGGGGCTGATCCAACAACTGACGGGGGTACCCATCGTGGCACAATTTCCCCATGTGACGGACATCTTTTCCCCAGAATGTCTCAAAAGAGCGGCTCTATCTGCGGATATGGAACGGTGCTGGTCGGGTTAAATCTGGCTTTTGGGCGCAAAAACGGCATTTAGGGTTACAGCCCCGCAAATTATGTGGTTAAATCGGAAGTGAATGCCAAACCGTAGGGCGTTATGACCAGAAAAGTTTTGGTGATTGATGACAGCCGAGTGATTCGGATGCGGGTGAAGGAGATGATGCCCCAGGAAGGTTTGGAACTGCTGGAAGCCCGGGATGGGGTGGAAGGCATGAAAATGATCCGCCAACATCAGCCGAATTTAATTTTGCTGGATTTTATTCTCCCGAAAAAGGGGGGCTGGGACATTTTTCAAGAAATTCAACAGGATGCCCACCTACACCCCATTGCCCTGGTGATTATGTCAGGACGCAAAGAAGAAGTGGTCGAAAAAATCCCGGAACCCTTTGATTATTTTGCCTTTGTTTCTAAACCCTTTGAAAAGGCGGAATTGTTTGAAGCCATCCGGTTAGCCACCCGGTTTGCCAGTGAGCGGCTAAAACGCCAGCAGGTCGCCCCTAGCCCCAAGCCCGTGAGTGCGGATGTGGAGGCACGGGTGCAGGCATTGGAAGCGCAAGTTGCCCAACTGCGGGGGGAATTGCAATCCCTGCGTACCTGGATTCAAGAACGGCTAGGGGGTTGATGGTTGAGCAATATAGCCATCCTATTTGATTTGTATTAGCTTGCGTGCCGTAGGCATACAAAAATTTTCCAGAACCATACACCCTAGGTGCTTCTTTTATGGGGGCGGTGCCCCTGCGACCTATTTTTAGAAGTGCCCTTAAGCAGGTTTTAATTCCTTTAATTTTTTAATTTCTTTAATTTGATGAATAATCTGGCACCTGGAACCTGGATTTGTTTATCTGTGGGTGGGCGATACAATAGGATTAGGATTACTAAATGAATGGAGTACCTACCATGCAAACCCAACCACCGCCGGATGATTTTGAGAATCAAGTACTAACCGAACTGCGTAACATCAATAACCGGCTTTCTACCCTTGGGGCTAAGGTGGACAAACTAGAAGGGGATGTCAAAGACTTGAAAGTAGAACTAAACGCCTATCAAAAGGGTTTGGATGGCATGGTACGCATGGCAACAACGATCATCATTACCGCTGGAGCCGCTGTGATTTTTGCGCCTTTGATCAAAGAAATTGCTCCCGCTATTGCGTCACTGATTAAACCGTGATAGGTTATTTTTATAAATTAAATCTGGGCAAGATAAACTATAAAAAATATCAACGGCAAAAATATCAATGGAGTGCCTGCGATGCAAACCAAACCACCACCAGATGATTTTGAGAATCAAGTGCTGAGTCGTTTAGACCGCATTGATGCTCGGTTGGACAAATTAGAAATCGAATTAAATGCCTACCAAAAGGGTTTGGATGGCATGGTACGGATGGCAACAACGATCATCATTACCGCTGGAGCCGCTGTGATTTTTGCACCCTTGATCAAAGAAATTGCTCCCGCTATTGCGTCACTGATTAAGCCTTAATTCTGTACAACTTATTATGGCTTGTTTCTTATATTGCTATAGCAATCCCAGAGCAGTGAGGAGTAAGGAATGAGAAGCGAGAAGTGAGATTCTGAGATTCCCTAGAACCAGGGCGGGGCGGTGCCCCTGCGACCCATGTCCTAAATTCAGTTAGGAGATGAATTGCACCATTAATATGGCTACTGGGTGATATTTACAGGTAACTTCTTTGACTTTGGCTAAGCTATAACCATTTCATAACATAGGCTACAGATATTCTGGTTTTATGAGTCAATGACGGTTGTGCCCATGAGGTCATAGACCTCCGCTTGGGTGATTTTCACCGGCACAATTGACCCCAACTCCGCCCTGCCAGACACATATACCTGCCCATCCACCTCCGGGGAAAAACGGGCTGACCGACCGACTTTCACACCCGTTTGCGGGTTTTCCTGTTCGATCAATACCTCCACCACCCGACCAACGTACTGCTGATGTTTGGCGAGGGAAATGGGCTGTTGCCTTTGCATCAGGGCTTTTTGGCGTTGTCGTTTCACCGATTCCGCAACTTGACCAGGGAGTGTTGCCGCCGGAGTGCCCGCTTCCGCCGAAAACGTAAATACCCCCACATGATCAAATTGGTGTCGCTCTACGAAATCACATAAATGGGCAAAATGCTCCGCCGTTTCCCCTGGAAATCCCACGATAAAGGTCGTCCGAATCACCGCATCGGGGAGTTTTTCCCGGATTTGGTCAAGGAGCCGGTCATTGACTTCCTGTTGCCAAGGACGGTTCATCGCCCGCAAAATCTCCGGGTGGGAATGTTGCAGGGGCAGATCAATGTAGGGCAAGACATTAGGCACGTCTCGAAAGGCTTGCAGGACTTCGGGGGTGAGACCTGTAGGGTAACTGTAATGCACTCGTATCCACGGCACGGGCACTTCCCCCAGGGCATAAAGGAGTTGGGCAAGGTGGGGTTTCCCGTACAAATCCAGCCCGTAGTTGGTGGTGATTTGGGAAATCAAAATCAATTCCTGCACCCCTTGATCCGCCAATTCTTGGGCTTCCGCCACAATCGAGGCAATCGGACGGGAACGTTGGTCACCCCGCAGGTGAGGAATAATGCAAAACGCACAGCGATAGTCACAGCCCTCCGCCACCCGCAGATAGGCAACGGGCGCACAGGTGGTACGATAGCGGGGCACGGTTTCATCCGCAATATAGGTGGGTTTTGCCGTCACCTGGGAGACTTTGCGCCCCTGTTCCACCTCTTCCAGCACCTGGACAATGTGTTGATAGTCCCCCGTCCCCACCAGCGCCACCGCTTCGGGGATAGCCGCCAGTAATTCGCCCTGAAAATGTTGCGCCAGACAGCCCGTGATCACGATTTTTTTGTCCGCTTCCGCCAGTTCCACCAGGGTTCGCACCGATTCTTGCCGGGCGGCTTCCATAAAACTACAGGTATTGACAATCACATAATCCGCACTTTCCGGGTCACTGCCCACCTGATAACCCGCTGTCGCCAACAACCCCAGCATATGTTCGGTATCAATGCGATTTTTTTCGCACCCGAGATGGGTAAAGGCAACCTTGGGACGGGATGGCATGGTTGGGGTAACGTTGTTAATGAACAGAGCATTTCTTAATATAGAACAATTTAGAGCAATTTTGCCCGCTAGTACCGTTGGCAAAACCCAAAAACCCAATCCAGGGGTCACACTCTTAGAATCAGCGATTCGGGATTATCTAAATCTAACTAAAGGGCACTTCTAAAAATGGGGCGCAGGGGCACTGCCCCCGTCCTGGTTCTTGATAATATGAGCATTTTAGCGAAATAATCTGCCAGTGGTGGCAAATACATAGAGGTGTCCTAACAATTTAATCAAATTAATAATTAATAATTAATAAAAGTGCCTTAATTTACTGTTGAAAGGTTTGCCACAACCAGCGATGGATCATGCGGTCATCTGCTATTTGACTCTGCGTTAAAGCTTGCTCCACAATGGCAATGGGTAAGGCGGGTAAAACTTGGGAAACTTGAATTTGCCGACTGCCGCCATCGGATACGGCAAAAGCAATGACTTCGCCACTTTCCACATCCACCACCCAATACTCCTGTACCCCCAACCGTTCGTATAATAAACGTTTGCGTCCGAGGTCATCGTTGAGGGTGGTGGCGGCTACTTCAATCACCAAATGGGGTGCCCCAAATTCATTAATTTCTATGGGTTGGGAAGTTTTGGGGGGAATTTGAAAATCATCCCCCACATAAAAGGCTAAATCAGGCTGACATTCTCGCACCCCCGCTTGCCGAAAACTGCCATTGGTAAAGCCGACAATCCGAATATTTTTTGCCATGCAATAAAGGGTCACAACTAGGGTCAAAATGGTATTAGCCTGGCTATGTCCTGACCCAATCAGTGTGGTTTCGACCCTCATGGCGTGGTTATCGTAGTAAAACCGGGCTTTTTCATCCGTAAACTGAGCCGCCACAGTTAAAAACTCTGCCCAGTCCGCTTTGACCCAAGCATCGGTGGTCACATTTGGGGGTGCAGTGCTAACCATGATTAATCAAATAACGTCTATGTATCTTCGGATGCAAAGGTACAACGAATTCCTTTATTTTTACATAGTTTTTGAATCATCGTTTTATGCTTGGTTTTACCAAAAAGATGAATACGAGGTCGGTGATTGGGATAGGCGTGGAGATAAATTTCTACCTGTCCAATTGCCTGTTTCCACTGGGTTGCCCGCTTAACTTCGATGACTTCTGTAGGAGTGAGAATATCAATGCGACCAAATTCAGTAGTCACTTCAGTCTGGCTTCCTGGAATGCTCTGGGCAAGATGATTGCGGACTTGGGCTTCCGGGGACAATTTGACTACCGATTTTCCCCCAGTCATCTGTCGAACAAGGGAACCCGCTAAACGCTTATAGCCAGGGGGAGCTAGTTTTTGAGCAATTTCACTGAAAAAATTCATGGATTATGCTTGGGGGATTGACGAAAGGTTGTCTCTACCTATTGACACTATAGCAATCTCAAAGTCCTATCGCTACACCACGCAGGCAATCAGATGTAGATGGGAACGATGCCCCCAAACAATTGATTTTCTAAGCATAAAATTTTTGCTCACAATTCGGGTAAACTTAGTACAGTACTGGCGTAGCCTTTGTTAGTGAGAAACGGAAGTAGCGCCCCTGTGACCATTGATTCCAGATTAAGACAGGTATCCTAAAAAGCCAAGGGTTGACCCGACGACGGCTATGCCAACAGGAATCAGTCTCCCGCCCTGCCTACGAACTACAATAGAGTTTGTGCCGTATTGATGGGAAAGTTATGGACTTTTTGACGGTGACCACCCGCCCCCAGGACTGGACTGGCGATTTACTATGTATCGGCTTTTGGCAAGACCAGGTGGAATTGACCGGCGATGTCGCTGAGGTGGATAGCCGCTTGGGGGGGGCGGTGCAGGAATTGATCACCGAAACCGAATTTAAGGGCAAACCCGGTAGCCCTAGTGTGACCCGATTAGGGGCGGGTAGCCCGGTGAAAAAACTGGCTCTGGTGGGTTTGGGGAAAGCGGATACGGTCAACCTGGAAGCCTATCGTAAAGCGGCAGCCACAGCCGCCAAAACCGCCAAATCCCAGAAAGCCCACCGCCTGGGGTTATATTTTCCCCCCAGTGACCAGCCTGCGGACCAGGTAGCCGGGGCGTTCACCGAAGGCATCCTCCTCGCCCTCCACCAGGACAACCGTTTCAAATCCGACCCGGAAGATAAACCCCCCGTGCTGGAACAGGTGGAATTTCTGGGGCTTGATGGGGGAGCCGAGGGGATTACCCGGGCGCAACAATTGGTGTCGGGGGTCATTTTGGCAAGGGAATTGGTAGCCGCTCCTGCCAGCTTGGTCACCCCTACGACTTTGGCGGAAACCGCCCTGTCCCTGGCGCAGACCTACGGGTTCAATGTCACGATTCTGGAACGGGAGGACTGTGAAGGCTTGGGGATGGGGGCATTTCTGGGCGTGGCACGGGGGTCGGATACGCCCCCCAAATTTATCCATCTCACCTACACCCCACCAGTCACCCCCCACAAACGCCTCGCCATTGTGGGCAAGGGGGTCACCTTTGATTCCGGCGGGTTGAATCTGAAAACCCAGGGCGGTATTGAAACCATGAAGATGGATATGGCTGGTGCCGCCGCCGTTTTGGGCTGTTTCAAGGTCTTGGGGCAATGGCAACCGCCGGTGCTGGTGCATGGGATTATTGCCGCTACGGAAAATATGATCAACGGTCATGCCATGCATCCGGGGGACATTCTCACCGCCAGCAACGGCAAAACCATTGAAGTGAATAACACCGATGCGGAGGGGCGGTTGACCCTGGCGGATGCCCTGGTGTATGCGGAAAAGCTGGAGGTGGATGCCATCGTGGATTTGGCGACCCTGACCGGGGCGTGTATTGTGGCTTTGGGGGATGATATTGCGGGCTTGTGGAGTTCCCAGGATGAACTGGCGGAGCAATTACTCCAGGCATCGGCGGCGACCGGGGAAAAAATTTGGCGGATGCCCTTGGAAGAAAAATACTTTGAGGGCATGAAATCCCCCATCGCTGACATGAAAAACGCGGGCGGTCGCAGTGCCGGTTCCATCACCGGGGCGTTATTTTTGCAACAGTACGTCCAAAAAACCCCCTGGGCGCACCTGGATGTGGCGGGTCCCGTCTGGAGCGAAAAGGGCAATGCCTACTCTGGAGCGGGTGCCACCGGGTTCGGGGTGCGGTTACTAATGCAATGGCTGGTGAGCCAGTAGGTTCCCCATGACCTTGGATGGTGAGGTACTGGAACTGAATCCCGGTGCGGCTCGGAGCCGGTTGATTCTGCATATTAACGGGGTGACCGCCGGGGTGGATAACCACCAACGGGACCTGCAAGCCCTCCAGCGCATGGCGCCCACCGCCCATATCCGGGGGGTACACAACGCCAGCTTGGGATGGCAAACGGATGTCCTCGAGAGCATTCTCGGTCGTTCGGAGTTGTGGCAATACCAGCAGGATACCGGGGAAACCCAGCAACGGCTGGCGGGCTATAGCCAACTGCTCCAGGAATTACTCCGCTGTCCGGATTTGCCCCCTACGGCAGACCTGCACCAATACCTCCCCCACGCCGCCCCTGGCACGGGTTTATTGGATGGGGAACTGCTCCGCCAACTGCCGTTTATCAACCAACTCACCTGGCAGGATTTGCTCAAGTACCTCTACGGGGACTACCCGGCGGGAGCCTCCTGTGCCACCCTGCGTTTAGCCTATGAACTCGCCCAGGGGATTCATGCGGGGGTACCGGTGCTGGTGGTTGCCCACAGTCAAGGGCTGATCATCACCGCCCTGGCGACCCATATCCTGGGGCATTTTTTCGGCACCTATACCCGCTGGCAGGAGCAGGTTTTTATCCTGGGCTACGGACCGGTGATTCTCCTGGAGGAATTGCCGCCGGGACTGCGGGGGCAAACGATTTTGATCCAGGATCGCCATGACCTGGTGGCGGAAGCCTTTAGCAATATGCGCTACACCGACTTTTGGAATGTCCTGCAAACCCAATTTTGGCGCACCATCCAACGCCTTAACCAATTGCCCCAATTGGCTCGCCCCGATAGCCAGCACAGTGCCAGTTACTACCTGGGTTTACTGGGTACCCCTGCCAGCCGTCGTTCCGGGCAACTGATCCAGTATTTTGTCAGTCAGGAATGGCTGAAAAACCCAGTCATTGACCACTTCCGGGGGATTCGGTTCATCCTGGAAGACCTGGTGCCGGGGGGAGCCTTGGCGGTTAAGAATTAGTAGAATCAGCAAATTTCGGCATTTTCGGGCTTTTATGCCAAGAAATTCTTATCAATGGAGAGGGTGACAAACCCGTAAATCTGCTGTTATAGTAACCCTAGTGTGTGAGGAGCGAACCAGAAGGGACACCGAGACGAAACACGGCCAGTCGTCGGTGTCTTTTCTGCTTTATATCAAAGTTTTTAGATAAAATTTTTCTCCCCCCAAAGTCGTGATCAATTTATGTGTGGTTGTTTGAATATATAGCAGTCCTATTCGATTAACGCACAGAAATTCTCCAGAACCACGAACGGGGGCGGTGCCCCTGCGACCCCTATTCTATTCTCATTTAGGATTGCTATGGGAATCCTATTTGATTAACGCACAGAAATTCTCCAGAACCACGAACGGGGGCGGTGCCCCTGCGACCCCTATTCTATTCTCATTTAGGATTGCTATGGGAATCCTATTCGATTAACGCACAGAAATTCTCCAGAACCACGAACGGGGGCGGTGCCCCTGCGACCCCTATTCTATTCTCATTTAGGATTGCTATGGGAATCCTATTTGATTAACGCACAGAAATTCTCCAGAACCACGAACGGGGGCGGTGCCCCTGCAACTGGTGTTCTAAATGGCTCTATTTCCCCGTCCATGAATGATGCTCTTCTAACCAGCCTTTCCACTCAAGGGCATCTCTATATTATTTGAGCCAATCCATAGCCTGCGTGGCGTAGCCATAAATCTCATCGTGGGAATACTCATATTACCTAGAACCAAGGGCGCTACGACCGCTAACTTTGAATTGATAGAGGTGCCCTATCCAGCGTTCCCGCAAACTGCGTGACTTGTATGATCAACGGGGCTTCCAAAAAGTTGGCCCGGTAGATCATTACTCCCTTGAGAAACAATGGGTTGCAGGGCAGTTGATGACCCCACAACCCTAGCCAAGTTACGCTCCCAATTGCTGGGCGAACCAAGTCTGCCAACGCTCGACTAAATCAGCAGGCTCAGGGTCTGTTAAAGGTGGCGTTGTGCTGAGATGGCGTAACCATTGTTCCGCTTTTTGTGCTAGGCGTTGCCACAGCAATTCTGAATTAGCAAAGTGGTCTTTTAGAAAACGAAGAACGAAAAGGGTTGCAATAATCCGTTCGGCTTCTTCAGGGGTCGTATTTAACAGGGTAGCCATTTGCTTGAGTTGATTGGCATCCCCATTCACCGTATTCACAACCTGACTCTCCAGTGCCCAGCAACCTTCATAGGTCTGATGGGTAGCCAGTTCATACAGTAATCGGAAATTGTCTTTTTCATCGGTAAGACGCTCCTCATCAGAGTCTGTTTCATCGAAAACTTCGTATTGGCATAGGTCAATATCGACAATAATGTTTTCTTCACTGGTTGGGGGAGGAGACATCCGTGCCATAAAGGCATGTCTTGCAATTGTGCTTCTCGATCCCGAAGGCATCATTGAGGAGGCGATCTGGGAACCACCCCAGCCCCGGGTGAGCGCAATGGGCACCCTACGGAGTTTGATTTCTGCGGTTTTATCCCCATCGGGTCGCTGTTCAATCGCCACAAAACTCGTCGCCGAAGACATTAACTGATACCGACAACCCAGATTCACCAGCGCTTCCTGCCGCTGTTGCGAGGCTTCCTTGCGCTCCCGCTGTCGGGAACCCGTCCCCTGACTGGGGAGTTCTTCCCAATCCCGAATGGCACTGCGGGCAAACAGCAACGGAACCACCGGGGTCTCATCCACGCACTCCGGGTCAAGGGGCAGTTCCCAGGTGTAGGTTTGCCCCGCTAGCACCGCCTGCAAGCGAACCGTCGTAGCGCATAATTGACTGACTCGGGCGTAGGCTGTCCAACGCTGATTATGGAAAAGTGGCGGCCAAACCCTGGGGGTCACGACCTCCACCGACAGGCCACCCCAATCCACCTGCACCTGTTCGGCGTAGGGCACCCCCATCCGGTAAAACTGTTGCATCACCTTGAGTTCAATGCGCTCCCCTGGAAAGATAAATTCCGCCGCACCATCTGTCGCCCGCGCCACCCCCCGAATCAAATGTTCACTTACTCCCCGACCAATGCCAAACGCAAAAATACGCACCCGCCCCCGATACCTTTGCGCCAAGTGGATTACCTCTGGTTCATTACCGACTTGCCCATCCGTTAGCAGAACCACATTCGCCGCCAAATTGCCCACACGAGATAGGGCATCTTCTAAAGCGGCATAAATTTCTGTCCCCCCCAGGTTCGCATCTAAACGTTGCACGTGCTGAGTCGCTGTTGCTAGGGTTTCCGCTGTGTAGGGTTGACTGCGTTCAAACAGTTTTTCATAGGTCGAACCAAAGCCATAGATATTGAATTGATCCCCCGGTTGTAGCGATTTCAAACACAGCAACAAGGCAGTTCTGGCTTGCTGAATACTCTCCCCTCCCATCGAACCTGAGCGGTCAATGATAAAAATAAATTCCTGGGGTTGCTGTTGCTGGGTTTCCAACTGCGGCCAAAAATTCAGCATCACCACAAATCCATCGGAACCGATGTCTTTCCCCAAAAGAATGTGTGGTTCAGGGGATTTTTGTAGCGTGTAGTTCAAAACAAAATCCTGGTCAAGTTGGATGTTTTCACCTACCAATTCCACACTTGCCCGACCGTCTTGGAGGGTAAAGCGAATCGGATGAGAAGGAGATTCTAACCCCAGAATCGGACTACTGGTTGCCATGTCCACACGCATGGTCAAACCATAGGGCAACGTCCCCAATACCCTGGGCGGATTGATATGCAATAATTCAGCGGCAGGAGCCGTTTCCAACTGCTGGGCAGGCACATAACGAGGGGAAATTGTGGTAGGAATGACAAACCGTCCCCTGTCTGCTTGCATCTCCAATTCCTGGACATAGGAAATACGAATTACCACTGATTGTTGCGGCAGTAAATTCCCCACCGAAATTGTGAAGATATTCGGGCGATCCTGATCCACCAAATAGGCGCCATGCCCCTCCCGGATCGCCTCATCGTACTGGGCAAAAGCTGTTTCTTTTTCCTCCACCCGTCCGGTAATCACCCGTTCCCCCAACCGCACTTCAAACCCACAAATAGCCGCCGATTCTGGCAAAGGAAACGAATAAACCGCCTCAATTGGGTTACTTTCCTCATTTTGAAAATGTTGGGAAACCGTCACCTGGGCACCCATATCCCGAATGACTACCTGAAAATCCACGCCCCGCAAAGGAATAGGCGTGCCCGTAGTGGTGTACAACCCCGCCGGTGCTGTAGCAGTAGAAAACATACAACCATTACCCCTTAATCAATGTGGATGTACCTAGAATAACCCTAACTAGAATAGCTCTCTTCCAAGAATCGCCCTAATAAGGAGTTGGCAGGGGCACCGCCCCCGTATTTGGTTCTCAATAATATTGGCATTCCAGCGAGATAACCTTTTGGTAATACAAATAAATAAGGTGCCCTTTATTGAGTTCCCCAGCGAGTGGGGAGACTACTGGGAGGTCTCGGAAAACGAGGCTCTCTCGAGTTTCCAATTTATTGAGTTCCCCAGCGAGTGGGGAGATGGCAAGCAAGCGGAATTGGCTCTACCATTCATGTTTCCAATTTATTGAGTTCCCCAGCGAGTGGGGAGATGATGAAAAGTAAAGATGTGCGGGTGTGTAATGAGTTGAGTTTCCAATTTATTGAGTTCCCCAGCGAGTGGGGAGCTTCATGGGCTAACCGGGAATTTCCCGGATGTGCAGTTTCCAATTTATTGAGTTCCCCAGCGAGTGGGGAGACAGAGCTTGGTTCGAATTCCTCCACCAGGAGGAGTTGTTTCCAATTTATTGAGTTCCCCAGCGAGTGGGGAGAGATGCTCTGGGTACAGAGCAGATTCCAAGACACCCCGTTTCCAATTTATTGAGTTCCCCAGCGAGTGGGGAGATGAAGTATGCCGGTCGGGAATGGTGCTGGAAATGTGGCAGGTTTCCAATTTATTGAGTTCCCCAGCGAGTGGGGAGGTTCTTTGACGACCCGTTCTGCCAGCAATGGGCAAGGTTTCCAATTTATTGAGTTCCCCAGCGAGTGGGGAGTTGAATTTCATCAAAGCATCGCTCCCTTTTTTTGGGAGTTTCCAATTTATTGAGTTCCCCAGCGAGTGGGGAGTATCGTCACTACGTACGCTAGTACGAGCTGATAAAGAGTTTCCAATTTATTGAGTTCCCCAGCGAGTGGGGAGCCGAGCTAATGGAGGTGTTGAATTACTGTCAAGGTAAGTTTCCAATTTATTGAGTTCCCCAGCGAGTGGGGAGGTTCCCTGGCGCAGGTGATAGCTTTGAAACACCGAACGGTTGTTTCCAATTTATTGAGTTCCCCAGCGAGTGGGGAGGTTCCCTGGCGCAGGTGATAGCTTTGAAACACCGAACGGTTGTTTCCAATTTATTGAGTTCCCCAGCGAGTGGGGAGCTATCTGTTGACATCTAGGCTTGCCTAGGTTAATCTAAAGGTTTCCAATTTATTGAGTTCCCCAGCGAGTGGGGAGGATCAAAGTTGTGGATAAACCTTGGGGGGAATTGCCAGTTTCCAATTTATTGAGTTCCCCAGCGAGTGGGGAGAATCCTTTATGTATGCGTTTGAGGCGGTTTTAGCCTTCTGTTTCCAATTTATTGAGTTCCCCAGCGAGTGGGGAGCTGTCGTTGTCCAACTGCGGTTAGAGGAGCGTAAGAAGGGGTTTCCAATTTATTGAGTTCCCCAGCGAGTGGGGAGTATGAAATCAATGGCAGAGGGGGATTTGTTCCTAGCCAAGTTTCCAATTTATTGAGTTCCCCAGCGAGTGGGGAGTATACCCCTTGGGAGCCACAAAACAATGGCGGCTAGTGATGTTTCCAATTTATTGAGTTCCCCAGCGAGTGGGGAGGTTCCAGTTACACTTCTCTCGAGAAAAGCGGGGAGTGTTTCCAATTTATTGAGTTCCCCAGCGAGTGGGGAGACGGAAGCCCTCCTCCGGGTTTTTTCTGTTTCCTACAGTGGGTTTCCAATTTATTGAGTTCCCCAGCGAGTGGGGAGTCCAAAGCCGCACACCCCCGCCGACGTCTTGCCTTGTTTCCAATTTATTGAGTTCCCCAGCGAGTGGGGAGTTGAATGGTTGCTCGACCTCAACCAACCCCACGTGGGTTTCCAATTTATTGAGTTCCCCAGCGAGTGGGGAGAACTCGTCATACTGCCGTAAGTCCACTTTCGACCAAGTTTCCAATTTATTGAGTTCCCCAGCGAGTGGGGAGGCCACCAGAGTGTACAACGAAGGGGTAGATATACCCGTTTCCAATTTATTGAGTTCCCCAGCGAGTGGGGAGCAATAGGGACAAGAGCTCCACCCGGATCTCCCGGTCGAGTTTCCAATTTATTGAGTTCCCCAGCGAGTGGGGAGCCAGGCACGGGATTATCCTGGCAATCCGGCGTGAATAGTTTCCAATTTATTGAGTTCCCCAGCGAGTGGGGAGGAAACTCCAAAGCCCGCTGTGTAGTTTGTTCAATTAGGTTTCCAATTTATTGAGTTCCCCAGCGAGTGGGGAGTTTGTAGGCAAAACCGGGAGACTCTACCACCCGTCGTTTCCAATTTATTGAGTTCCCCAGCGAGTGGGGAGGAGCGTTTGAAACGGATCGAATTGCTAATTTGTGAGGTTTCCAATTTATTGAGTTCCCCAGCGAGTGGGGAGATATCGTGGGAACAATCACACGTTAAGGATGCAATGTGATTGTTTCCAATTTATTGAGTTCCCCAGCGAGTGGGGAGCGCTATCCCCCCGCACCAGCGGTTGGATCGTGGGAAAGTGTTTCCAATTTATTGAGTTCCCCAGCGAGTGGGGAGAAAGTCCAACGCCAGCGTAGAGACTGGGCAATTAGTTTCCAATTTATTGAGTTCCCCAGCGAGTGGGGAGGTCAACCCGTGTAAAATCACGGTAATCAACGCTGCCAGTTTCCAATTTATTGAGTTCCCCAGCGAGTGGGGAGGCGTGCGTCGCTATTATAGAGTCTAATGTTGTCATGTTTCCAATTTATTGAGTTCCCCAGCGAGTGGGGAGAAACCTTATATAGACTCGAGTTACCCCCGCTCGATAAAGTTTCCAATTTATTGAGTTCCCCAGCGAGTGGGGAGCGCGTTGATTCTAGCGGCCAATCTGGAACGCTTGAGTTTCCAATTTATTGAGTTCCCCAGCGAGTGGGGAGAAGAAGATAATAAAGAAGAAATCACCGCCACCGCCGTCAAGTTTCCAATTTATTGAGTTCCCCAGCGAGTGGGGAGATCTTCTCAACGCCCCAATCAACCCAAAGGACAACGCCGTTTCCAATTTATTGAGTTCCCCAGCGAGTGGGGAGAGGCCTACTTAGCCGCCGGTTGGCGGCCATCCCCCGTTTCCAATTTATTGAGTTCCCCAGCGAGTGGGGAGTCACCCTATTAAAACCCGCATGGATAGGGAATGGCAAGGGGCATTTGCGAGCAGAGAGCAAAATTGTTATACATTGTACTGTTTCTGACCCCGAAAAATTACCCCAAACCCCGTCTGGGAGCCATATCGAGCATCCCAACGGAAAAATCGGCATTTCCCGGTTTTGGCTCGATCCTCGCATTAGATAATCACCGAATCCGGTTCTTGGGCGAGTGGCGGTCCACCCCATAACTCGACTTGCCCGATAGTGTGTTGCGAAATGGGATAAAATCGAATGCAATCTTCTCCCTCCTTGTATCGCTTTCGTAAACGCTTTTTTAATTCTTGATATTTGTCTGGTGGCAAAACACATTCAAACACACTGTATTGCACCCTGCGCCCATAACCTTCTAACAAATCTGCCATTTTTTTGCGTCGCTTATCGGAAGGCGTATCATAGCACACTATGTACAGTAGCATTTTAACGAATTTGATAGGGTTGATACCTTTGTTCTGGGTTAAAAATACACCGTTTATATTGACGCACTTGTTGCGTTAATACATCCCAAAAAGGCTGGGTTCCATCCTCGGTATTTATTTTAACCGACATCCGCTCCACAAAACTTTTCAAAAACTTTTTTCGCCCCGATTCATTCAAAAAACATCCCCCCTTTTCATAGTGAAAATCCTCCTCAGAATTCATGATACGCCGATTGACTAAACTTAACATTAATGAGTCAATAATCGGTGCCCGAAATTCCTCTAACAAATCAGAAACCAATGCCGCGTGTTTGGGATTGCTTTGATGAAAACACCCCTCATATGGATGTAAATCCTGCAATTCGATCAGGCTAAATAAATGATTCCACAGGACGCTATAGCCAAAACTCAGCAGAGCATTAGCAGGATTGGTTGGCGGACGGCGTGTCCGAGTCAGGAGCATAAACCCTGGCTGCCGTAGGCAATTCCCCAATTCCGGGAAATAGACTGCCGCCCCTGCCCCCTCGATTCCCCGCAATTGCTCTCGACTCCCTGCTTGCAACGCTTGCATAGCCAAATAACCCAAACTCTGTACCGCCAGTGCCCCTGATTCCGTAGCCGTTTCCCGCAGTTGACGCATCAATACCACCCGACTATTGAGCAGTTTCGCCCGCACAATCCGCTGAGCCGTCTGCAACCGCCATTGCTCCGGCAGAGACTGTTGCCGTTGCGCCAAACCCCGATACCCCCGCTCCAGCGGCATGACCCGCCCGTAGCAGTAGCCCATCCGGGACAAATAAGCAATGGGAATATCCCGGCTCAAGCAGGCTCGCACCGCCTGGGTGGTCATCTGGGCGTGCCCAAAAATTAAGACCTGCTCCAGGGTGGGCAGGGGTACGGTGTACAGTTCTTGTCTGCCAGATAATACCTGCAAAGACTCCTGTTTAAGCGTTACCCAGCACCCCTGTTGCGAAAGATAAAGCGTCCGCATTACTCCCGGTCACGATAGCGAGTGATACTGGTGTGCAGGTGATCCGGTTCAATTTCCCCGGCAATACTTTTGCGCAATATTCCCACCAAAAAGTCCGTGATTTCCTCCCCCAAAAAAGTGCCCACCATGACGAGAATTGTATTAATCATTACCGCCGCCAAACCCAAGGGAGCAATCAATAAAATTGTGAAGGTAATTCCCCCATTCACCAGGGCGGCTAGGAAATTTCTCGCCCGTCGAATTAACCACCGATTACGTCTCATGATTTGGCTCCCCCATTTTCCGGCGTGCCCAACGAATGGCTTGCACATTATCTGCCGTTGCGCCCAGCCCCCCCAAAACCATTAAAACTGGGGATGGCTCCCATTCTTCCGACTCATTTTCGGGCGTAAAAATCACACCCATTAACCCAGCTAGTGCGAGAAAAATCAACATTGCCCGCCACCGTCGGGTGTAAAGATATGCCCCAATGGGAATCAATAATCCCAACAACACCGTGACCCAATAGGCGCGCTGGGATAGGTGGTACACCCGCCGAATCTCCCTTTCTCGGTCTCTTTGCTGTTCCTCAGCAATAATGTCTTCCGGTCTATCCATCAAAGTTTTCCCAAACCCAACATCCCTATCCTAAAAGGGTTTAGAAGGGTCTATTTCCAGACAGATGACAGGGATCAGCGATTGGCAATGGATTACCTATGGTTCATTGGGGGTTGTTGCTAATTCCACATCTTCGTACAATTCTGCCAATGTTGCGGTCAATTCCACGCTCTGGAGGGTAAAGTATTTTGATTCCGGGGTATAGGATTGCAGTATCCACATACCATCACCATACCGACGAAAGCACTCCACCCGTTGGTGTCGGGTGTTAACTAAAACGTATTCTTCAAGGCTTGTCAGGGTTTGGTAATCAGCAAATTTATCCCCCCGGTCAAAGGCTTCTGTTGATGCTGAAAGTACCTCCACAATCAGCTTAGGAAAGCATTTATAGGTAGAATTTTCCCGGTCACGACTGTTGCACGTAACCATAATATCCGGGTAATAAAAACAATTAGGGGTTTCGAGGCGTACCTTCATATCTGTGATGTACACCCGACAGCCACTGCCCCGGATATGATTTCGTAATAGAGCCGCCATATTCAAAACAATAGTGACATGGGCATCATTTGCGCCCGCCATTGCATAAATTGCACCATTAATATATTCGTGTTTGACCAGACTGATACGTTCCATCTGAAGATATTCAGCCACCGAAAGCAAAAGGGATTGGGAATGGGCAACCATAGGTACAAATCCTTGGGGGATAAATGTATTATAAAAGCGCAGGACTCAATTATGATTCTAGGCACCTCTATCAATTCAACGTTAGCGGTCGTAGCGCCCTCGGTTCTGGGTAATATGGGTATTCCCACGATGAAATTTTTAGTTGGTTCAAATAAATAGAGATTCATCGGTAATAGAGTTATGGTTTTATTTTTCCCATCCACCATTGTCCTAATTGGGCGTTATCTAGTGCTTGACTCTTGTGCAGTGCCTCAGTGATGGCATCCATTGCCAACCCTTCTAATACAACAGACTGCTGAACTCTCCGACTACCTAAATTTTGATCCACAGCAAAGGCAAACATTTCCAAAGATGATACATCTACCACCCAGTATTCCTTCACCTGCATTTCCTCATAGAGTAAACGTTTCATACCCAAGTCATCAGCTAACGAAAAATCAGCAATTTCAATCACCAAGTCTGGGGGAGAATAATTGTCTAAATCAGGAATCTCTCTGCCAGTAGGTGATGCGTTTACAGAGTCACCAAAATAAAAAGAGCTATCGGGTTGACACTCTCGTAAACCGGGTTTTCGATAACTCGCATTGGTCAAACCACGAAATGGAATCCCACGCATAATGCAATACAATTCAACGAGCAGAGAAACAATGAGATTGATTGCCGCATGATTCGCTCCCACACCCATAATAAACTGATACGCTCCTTGGCAATAATAGGCTTTGGCTTTTTGATAGGTAGGTTGCTGAGAAAGAGCGAGAAAAGTTTCCCAGGAACCTGTTTGCCAAGTTTGAGTTTCCCCTGAAAACTGGTCATTAGGCAAAGTCTTTGCAGTAGCAATTGTCATCTATTTCCTCCTTGGGGTGATGGGAAAACCTGAATAGCCCTTTCCCTTTTAAGTTCGTCAACAAATCGCCTGCGTGGCTCTGCCGTTGCACCAAATACGGTAACGGCTTCATAACCGTCAAAATCTGCAATCCACACTGGAGAAGGAATCACATCTCTATCTCTTCCCACGCCTCCACACAAAAAACGGTCATATTGTTCACCCCGCCTGCCCAGTTGATGCAGTTTTGCCAACGCATAGGGTTTGTTCCCTTCAGGGTTTCGTTGAGTAATCAGAATTTGGCAATGAGCATCTACTGCCTCTGTCCAGCGTGGTTGAGTGGGTTCAGCACATATTCTCAATTGTTGGGGATTGATTGGTTGTCCTGTAACAGTTGCTAAGGCTTCAAAGAAATTTTTAATTCTCTTACGAAACAGTTCTGCAAACTCACGGGCAGACTCGGGCAATTCCCAGAATTTATCTTGTGTTTTAGGTATCAAAGTGGAACCCCGCCACCAAGGTGCTCTATCCCTATTTTTACGAGAATAGCAAGGTCTTCTTGCACCTTGTCCAACACCCCCAAGATGAAACATTAGCCAAGTTAAATTGCGAAATAATCGTTGGCTCGATTCTTTTTGCTCATCAGGGCATTCGTCAGATAGAGAAAGTACCAAAATACCCGATTGTTGACCTACTGGATCATTTTTGCCTTGATAATTTGGTCGTGGCTCTTTTTGTACAATTTTTCCATCCAAAACTTCAACCTGAATCCATCCCCGTTGCGGGTGCGGTGTAATTGCCCCAAACAATTTACCTTCCCATTCCTGCACCTTAGAAGCTGGTAATACACCTAATCCAAATGCTCGAAACCAATAACGCATCATGTTTTTGAATGCAACGGGGCGCACTTCGGCAATAGATTGGTTACGATAATTACCTAAATCTGCTCGCCAAGTAACTGTTTGTCGCCCATGAATGAGTTGCCCTTCTAACTCAAAAGGCAAACGCAAAAATTCTCTAGGGTTAGGCGAGGGTTGTTCACTCACCAGCCGCCCATAACCCGAATTAATTTGTGAGCCAATTCCTTGAGCCAAACCTTTGATGAGCCATTTTTTGACCGTTGTTAACATCTCATCCATGCAGTTAATTCCCTTGCGAATACCAATCAAAAACGTT
This sequence comes from Synechococcus sp. C9, assembly GCF_022984075.1. Classification (NCBI taxonomy): domain Bacteria; kingdom Bacillati; phylum Cyanobacteriota; class Cyanophyceae; order Synechococcales; family Synechococcaceae; genus Synechococcus; species Synechococcus sp. C9. Next base: position 1,830,555 of record NZ_JALAAD010000001.1, read on the forward strand.
GCCTGCTTCAGTGAAAAGAATACATTAGGATTTGGATGGTATTCCAGGTTATTACCTTCCCAATTCCAGATATTATTAGCAATATCTACCGCTAGACCACCAGATTTTAGCTCATTTGTAGCTACAGGGTACGCATCTAAAAAGACGATCTTGCCAGCCTTGTGCCTATCCTCAGCATCCAAATCCCCTAAATACTTAGCAATTTCCTGCTCTGCCTGGGCACGGGACAACCCTTGCGTCATAAATTCACAAATTCCTTGTGCTCGTGTAACACCCCGTAGCGTAGAACTAGGAATATAAGGCATCCCTAACGCATCAAAAGCAGGCAATAACATCTCTTCAGGACCTTTTGTACCTCCCACACGAATCCGCCACGGACAAGTCACTGTAAAGGTATTACTATCCCCAGCAATCAAACGAGTGCGGCGATTCATTTCTTGCAACCGCTGGATATAGTCACCCCGACTCTCTGCAAAACTCACTAGTTGAACTTTTGTTCCTTCGTTATGTTGAGCATCGTGTGTTCTCATCCACCGCAAATACTCCACAAAACTCGCTGTTTTATGAGGTTGCGGATTGGGGTCTAGTATATGTCCCAACCAGGGTGATGGCTCAGGATGATGATTAGAGGGATGATGACCACCACCTCCCTGACCACCGCCACGATTATTGCCTTGATTACCACCACCACGACCCCCTGGTTGTTGATGAGGGTTATTATTTGCAGGTCTAGGTCTTGTGGATGACATGGCTAGATTCTCCTAGAAAAACTAACTCTTTTTTAGACTATCTGCGAGGGATTGCCGAAACTCTCTTAACATGGCACTTGCCCCAATAGACATTCCTTGTTTGACCAATTGGGGAATCAGTGTCTTAACTAGCAAATCTGGAAACAATAAACTACTCTCAGACTCACTGTACTGTCCATTGTTCAGCAAAAATATTTTGAGGCTACTATTATGATATATCCAAATTTCAGGCACAGCAATCGCTTCATAAGCCGAGAGAAAACTTTTAGAAGTTGCATCTGATTCAATTGCCAAATCAGGCGGTGGATAAATATCTACATCAATCCTTGCCATACAATCACGCACTAAATCAGCGTTAGTTACATAAAAACACGTATCAGGCTCAACACCCGCCCTATCTTTGCGATAAAAAGTAGTCGAGCCAAAATCTTCCCAATCTCTGCCCTGAGCATCTAAAATTGCCGTCACAATGTAACCGATAAGGCGATGGGGGCGTTCATGTCTGGATAACGGTGACATAATTTCCAAAGCACCTTGATAGTAGGCAATCCGGGTATGGCGGTCTTCACTTAATTCTTCAAGAATGTTTTCCCAATCCTGCCAAGTTTGAGAATGAAGGATGATAGAGCTTCCTTCTCGTAAATCAATGCACTTAAGCGGAATAGATACAGTCATTAGCGATCATCTCCTGCTACATCGTGATAAACAGCAGATACCCAAAAGCTAAATTCACGGGCAATTTCCAAAGCAAGCCCAGTCAGACCAAGATAGTCATCAGCACTCAAGTTTTTTAGATTATCCAAACTTAAATCTGGCTTACCAGAAAGCTCTTGCAGACACTCAAAGAATATCCTTACAGGGTCTTCCCTACCATCTTTGAGAATAGTTTCTTCAGCCTTAAGACGCATCAATCCCCAGGTGGAGAGATAGGTGTAAATCTCCTGAGCCATGCTTTTTTGTTTTCTGAGCTTTGCCTGATCATTAGTTCGAGTTCTAAGCTCACTCAAGCGTTCATAAACAGGCGTTCCTATTGTGCGTGGATCAAATAACATAGCTTCATTTTTTGGTTGTCTTGGATTAGGAACAGTAGCAACAGGTGCAGGGGTAACTGCGGGAGTTGATGGCGAATTCGGCTTCGGAAATTGAGAGCCATGTTTGTTCTTTTTAGACATTAGGATTCCTCCTTAGATAGGGAGTGCAATAACTGTTGGCTGAACCAAGAGGCGGCTGAGATGTTTGAGCCTAGTTTCATTTGATCTATCGCTTCAGATAAAAGTTGCTCAGTAAACCCTGATATTAGTTGAGAGACTTCATTTCTATAATACTCTTGATTACTAAGAATGAAAATAAAAACTTGGCTACCTTGGGCATCAATAACCCAGTATTCAGAGATACCTAGTGCGGCGTAGAGGTGTTTCTTTTGATCTAAATCAGAATCCAAAGTAGTATCGGCGACTTCAATCACTAAATCTGGCGATCGCTGTTGCTCGAGATTGATTCTTCTGGATTCACCTTTTTGATATTGGGGCAGATTTTCTCCTAAATATACCAGAATATCAGGGGCGGCGGCTTGTTGACCTACCTTTTCCATTAGACAACTTCCCAAAATTTTAGATTTAATTTCAGGATGTTGCATTAGCCACAATCCCAGAATCAAGCCTAGAAGTTCACGCACTTCTGAATGTAAAATTCCTTCCCATCCCATATTTTCTACTAAAAGCTGATGATTGTAATAGAATAACTGTACTCGCTCCAAAGATGGGTCGTCTCTCAGTCGTTCATAATCTTGCCAAGTAGCCGTTTGCCATTGAGCATAGGGTTTAACTAAACTACCCACTAAAATTGTCATGACGCACCTGCCTGTGTATCTTGGTTACTATTAAATGTTAATTGTACAAAACCACGACCTAAACTTTCTTGACCGCCAATTTGAAGCACATCGGAGCGTTGCAAGAGTCTGGTAAATTCATTGTGGGCTTCCTGACACATACCATTTGCCTGTGCTGTAATGCCCCAGGAAAAGTACATGATAGTATCGGGAGGAATCGCTTCTTCGTATCGAAAGCCACCTTCTACCGTTTTATGTTCATTAAGTTTCACTTTAACCTGTCGCCATAAACTCATTTGCACAATCGTAGCGCAGTGCTTATCCGGTAAAACCAATACATGGTTGACCATTCCCCCTCCATTCAATCCAGGAATAGCTTGTTTCCAGTCTGCCCAATTATGTAAACTATCTCGCTTTAAAATCGCATCTTTAAGATACACATTGCCGTTGGGAATATTCGTAGAATACTCAGGCGGAATTGCTAACATTGAACCAGACAATCGTTGCCAACGCCGCAACAACATGGGACTGGTCACCCACACAACGCCATGACTGAGGGAAGGGACGGGAATCCAGAGAAGAGAGCCATCACCAATCCAAATAGTCCCCTGTTCAAGCTGTTCACCATTATCAATTTCGTTGCCAAATAAGAAGAATTTTTTTGATTTTTCGCTACTAGGAATACTGGCTCGCAAGCGTCCCCGGATGGTACTCGATGGAATATAGGGTAAATTCGTATGCGATTCACGGGCGATTCCCAGCAAATTTCCTTCTTGAGTCGTGCCACCAGTATGCAATGGCGAGAGCAAAGTTAAATACACAATCTCCATCATTGAACCTCCTGAAATGGATTAGACAGCCAAAGCATTTCACTGTATCCTAGTTGTCGCCAGCGATGTATTGGATTAGGCACACCATTGATAGTTTCATTATCCTGCATTAAAGAAGTAGGGTATTCCAAGTAGTACACACTCCCTGGCGGTGCGGCAAATACTTGGGGTGCGGGTAAACTAAATATTTCCTGCTGAGGATTGACAGCCCGAGTCCGACCATTGATGGGAATGGGTTTATCTGTTGCTACACTGACCAATGACCCTGCGGTAGCATTGGCATTGCTACGATTCGCTAATTTCCACTCCCAAGGCCAAGCACGGCACATGGAAATGCCATTGGTTTTACGCACAAATACACCAGGCGTGACCAAATAAGCCAAACACCTTTTTTTGCTTTGAAAATTAGCTTGAGAAATCGTCTGCAACTCCTGCCACTGCCTAGCAAGTTCTGAACAGGAAGTAACCAATACTTGATGTCCCTCTCCGCCCAAGCGTAGGTATGTTCCTTCCGGTATATTAAGAGGATGCCAAGTGTGGGTTTGTTTATCCTGTATTTCTATGGAAACAGCGAGACTCCATCCCAATTTGAGACGGATACAAATCTCTACAAAATAACCATCTTCCTCCTTAACTTGTCGCTTTCCTTCTTGAAGAGTATTGTGAGGACGAGTTTCTTTGTAAAAAGGCTCATCAATCCCCTCAACCGTAGATTCTTTTTCGCCTTTCAACAGTTTAAGTATTTGGGTTGTAGGTAAATAAGTTGCACCTTGCTCTTTGGTAGAGTCATCAGAACGATATTGGCTAATCAAGGGCGCAGGTCGAGTCTGATCCCACTGGCACTTTTGATAGGCATCTTCCGGCGGCAACCAGGGAATTGGTACCATTGGAAAACCTTTGTAAATATGCAGGGGTTTGGGAAAATATAGTTGCTCATCAAAACACAAAAATGGACCCCGGATACGTAAGGTGACTCGCTCCTGTAAATAGGTCTGAATGGCACCACTAATGACATGACCTGTGGGTGGAAAACGTCCACTAGCCCAGGCTCTCTCACCGGGGGTAAACGGTTTTGCATCCCGAAACATCAAGACATCAAGGGGTGTCAGAGTGTACCATGAGCTAGCCATAAATCTCCTTGGAAGTCATAGTTGCGTGGAAAGAAGTAAGATATAATAAAGAGGACGGGAGGCATTGAAACAATATTTCAAATAACGTAAGTATGCTGGCGGTATTCATCATCACTCTCCAAGTCTAATAGAGCGATTGCGTAAATTAAAAGCGGCTAATTTTAACCAATTTTGAATTTGCCTATCTCGTTCCTTTACTTGGCTATACTCCCAGATATGCTCCAGAAACGCACAGAGCTTTTGGTGGAAATCATTCTTTGCATCTTGGTTACCTTGGAATATATCCCGCCGTTCACAAAAAACAACTACCCACTTTGAGATGGCTTCTTGAATCGGCGCAGGATGTTGCTCCCAAATTTGTACGGCTTGTTCAAATAGAGACCCTTCCTCTTCCTCTAAATTATATTTCTTCCAGTCAAAGTCCAAAATGTCTTTCCATTTATCAAACGTCTCGAATTTACTCGTAGCCTGTAGCTGATTACCATTGGCGTAAAGTACCCGCACCTGCACGGCATCTTTTTTATTGCCCTGATCGTCTTCATGTTGCTTGGCTTGTTTTTCTGCTTCCCAAAGATTCTCTAAAGCAATCGCTAATGGTACGGATTGATGAGCAATCACAATACCAAAACTGATGGTTGCTGCTGAACCCATCGTAAATAAAGGACGCTTGCTCAATCCCTTGGGCAATGTTGACTTTTTCCATAGCCAGTAATTGCCCCGATTCTCAAATTCTCCGGCAGGGTCATCTTGTCCCCGAAAACACTGACGAATATCCCACAACCACTCATCCCATTCCCATAGATTGGTGTAAGCTAAAACATCATCCCCACCTCCATAAATCAGACGACCTGCATACCGCCGCTCTGTTAAATAAGGTACAAGTTGATTGGAAAAATCTAATAGCGCACGGCTCAAGGCATTGTGGGTGGATGGTCCCATGCGTTTTTTGATTTCTTGGTTCTTAACAAACTCACTAAATTGAGACCGAACCTCGGCAAGTTCTTGGGCATTAAACACATCACCAATTTGTTGTTCATGACCATCGGCAAGGTATTTTAATGGTGTGGGTAAATACTCATAGTATTTTTTCATTCTTGTACCCTTGAGCCATTCACTCATGCCGTCCCCATCGCCCGCCGCTAGCACGTACCAATTTGCTGGATTGACGCCGGGATAAAACTCCTTCAAAATTTGATTAATTTGATTTTGATACTCTTTTTTAATCACATCATCAACATCAGCATCTTCTACCAGCCAACCTGCATTTAACAAACGAGGATGATACTGAAATTTTCGTTGATGTTCATCTGCCCAAGGAATTCCCCATCTATTGTGCATATCTCGAATGACTTCATTGACCCAAGGATGTTCTTGCTGAATTGCTGCACAAGCACGTTCAAAATGTTCTCTCTCTCTTTGTCCATGCCTCTCTCTTTGTTCATGCGTTTTAAGGTAACCAGCAACACCACCGGTTAAATCGGGATAGGATGCAGCAATTTTTTCCTCTTCACAACCAGGGAAAAGTTTAGGCACAATTTTGTGCAAAACCCGCTTGACAGTTTCGGTGGCATTGAGCTGTTCCCGACCATCAAAAAGCCCTGCACTTCGTGCCCAATAGTGCTGGCTCTCTCCCTCTGTAATCCAGGAATCACCCGGAGAGGGATGCACCACTGAGCCGATACCAGAGATAGTGCTACGAGGACCAAAAGCTACAGGTAACTCCCAATCACGGGCATTTTTACAAGCCGCTTGTACCCTGCGGGTTTCATCCACCACTGCCGCCCACCAAGAACCGATATTCACTCCAGGCTTATATTGCCGACGTTCTTTAGTTTTAGGGTCAATGAAACTCGCACGCAAAAATGCCAGCTCTTTATCCAGAAATAGTCGCTGTTTATCAGTCAAGTGATAGGTTTGATTCTGAGAACATACCCATTGATCCTCATCAATAGACCCTTGAGAACGTAAAATTCCTGTATCTTTTAATAGATAGTTAGGATGACCCAACGGAACCGCCGCCCAGTAGTGTTGCCATTGATGTTCTAGCCAGCCTTGCCAAGTCAAGTCCGATTCATCCAGCCTACGTTGCATCCAATATCTCTCTCGTAAAAAGTTAAATGTTAATTTGCCTAAATGTAGCCACTCTTCCCGTAATGTTTGCTGAGCCATTTGCATAGCGGCTTTAACTTTGTCCTCCGGTAACAACACCATAATCACATTCGGAAATCCGGCTGTTAGCAATTTTTCCGCCGACGGTTTTTTAACTAAATCTGAGAAATCTGGGTACTTCTCTAGTAACCAATAATCAATCAAGGGCTGAGCATATAAACTCGGATAAAGTAAGCAGTCCGGCCCGTATTTTAGGGCTAATTTCCAGCAAATTCTGGCTGATAGATAATGCAATAACCAAGACCCTGCCCAAAAGTCCCGCATTTTGCGACTGGCTTTGATGAGTTCTTGGATGGGACTGAAGGTAAATGTAGCCAGATAGGGACGGGTTTTCTGAGGCTCAGTATATCCTGCCAAACATCCCGCTAGCGCCGAGGTAATACTTGCATGACTCCAAATAGAACCATCCGGTAAACGCGTTTCCGCAGGCATGAGCATTAAACTATCGTCATTAAATTCTCGGCAAATTGCCTCTGGAAAACACCGCCAAAACCACCAAAAGACCTGTGGATAATCATTTTCTTCTTGTTTGATCCAATCGGGAACGACTGATTCCTCTCGTTGCCGTAAATACTCGGCACGATTCCCAGCTCTGCTTAAATCCCTATGGTTATCAGGTTGTAATTCCCAAAAAATTGTTCCTGCTGATAATAAATGGGTTATTTCCAGTCCAGTTCCAAGTGTCAAACCCCGGTCAATCGTTTGGTAATCAATAGCAACAGGTAAATTGCCAATCGCTGAACGGTCACTAGCAGATGCAACCAAATCCGCATCACCAATATATTTTTGATAATCAGAAGCATCACTCGATTTGGGAGAAACCCAATCCTGCATAACCTGTAATAACCGCCAAACTCCTTCCCTTCCCCGACCCGAAGCATCATGGAGAGCTTTCAAGGCTGGGTCATGCAGTAGTCCCCATATTTTGGCTTGCCAGTAATGTTTTTGAGACATGGTTGCTCCTTTTGGTTTCATGTAGTTTTAGATTAACAGTGATTAGAATCAACCTCTTCCAATTGCGATGATTGCGTTAAAGAAGGGAAAAGGGATTGTAGGGTGCATACTAATTTTTCTTGGACAAATTTCTCTAAAGCCTGACTATTGAGTGGCGATTCATTCATCTGCACATGGGCAATATCATTACGGTATTGAGTTAATTGTGACCAAAAGTTTGCTAGAGCTTTAGCGTCTTTGACGTGGGAAGCAATAGGTTGTTTAAGAGTAGGATTTTGATAGTCAATCATTTTGCCAAGTTGCTTTTCCACTGCCTCACGATGCTCCCGTTCTAAGTATTTATCACGTCCATCTAATAAGCATAAGGCAGAAACGACCCACTCCCGTGCCATTAATAGTGCATGAACGGTAAATCGCTTTTCTACATACCACTGCAAAAGCAAAAATTGCTTGTATATTTCCTCTTTTTTATCTGCATTAGCATTAGATAGAGCCAATGGCGTATAGCTCTGGCGCACCTGTTCTAACATCAGACCAAATGGCTTAGAAAATACCCCAATTTCTTGTTCGAGTTCTGGCGTGGAATGCCTTATCAATTTTGGCAAATCTTCCTGAAGTAAATGCATAGGTCGTATCAATTCAATCGAACGAGAGACATTATGAATCGCTCGACCAAAATTTTGTAATTTAGTTGGTTTCTGCATATCCATTGCCAGTTTTTGAGGACGGTAGAAATCCTGCTGTACTGTATCTAACAAATTCCCCAAATCAACCGAAGAACCCGTAGTAATGAATTTGTCCGTAGCGGTGAGCCAATCTAGTAAGGACAGGGCTGGGGTTAGGTCAACAATTGGACTTTCAGATGCCTCGCCACGATAGAGACCATAGTATAAACCTTGAATTTCCACATTTTTCGCCTTGCGTAATAATGCTGCACCTAGAAGCACCAACACCGGAATCGAACGAAACGCATGGGTAATATCAAAGATAATCTGGTCTTGGGGATCAATACTGTCAACTAATATTTCAAAAATGCGCCAAATTGCCTCTTCTGTTTCAAGCGAAGGTATATGGCGGTCTTGTACCTGAACCGTTGGCGGCAAACAGGATTTCAGAGATTCCCAATGTTTTTGTCGGGCTTCGGAAGTGAGTAGAACGATTACCTTTTCAATGGGAAAGATTTGACAGAAGGCTTGGGCAACATAACAGGTTTTTGCCGCTTTTTGGTCAGCAAAGTGATAAATTGTCGGTCTGTAGTCACCTGTGCCGATGGTGGTTAAAAGGGTTTTGGTCATGGTACACCGTGCTACTTTTTAGGATTCAGGGAGATTGATGCCGTGTTCCCGCAATAAACGTAGGTAATGGTCAGCCCGTTGCCGTTCAATTTCAGCCTGTTCTTCGCCAGTTAATAACAGGTTCCCATCTTCGTCACACCACCGTAGCCATTCGACGGTAACACCTTCATATTTACCGTTCCACAAAGTTAGCCCCAATCCTACCTTGGGCATCCAATTGGACTCGTACGGAACAAACGCAGTACCCTCCCGTTCAAAAATGGTTAAGGACGCCCCCTGTAACTCGGTTAATTGATGTAAAGGATCATAGACAATGTAGTAACCGACTCCGGCATGGGCATAGTCTCTCAATTTGCGACCTAGCTCATGACCCTTGCGGTTCGAGACAATTTCAATGACCACATCCGGCGGTTTTCCCATTTCCCAAACAAAGTAGGTGCGGTCTTCTTTGCGCTCAAAATTTTCCGGGCAAGAAACTTCTAAACTCACCATCACATCCGGTACCAAAGGAGGTGCTTTGAGGGTGTAAAAAAGCCCCACATTCGCCGTAACTAAAAAAGGAACCCCTGGTTTGAAGGAGGCATACAGAGCCGAGGTCAACAGCCGTTGCAACTTTTCGGAGTAAAGACTATCCACAGGCTGATCATCCTCAATCACCACATCACTAATGTCAGGGCGGACAGGAATAACCGCAAGCTCTTCAGCAGGGGGCAGTGTCATAGCAATTATTACGGGGGATAATTTTATGATACTCTAAAAAAAACACCAGTGGGTACTTCTATCAAGTCGGAATATTATCAATTCAGAATATGTGGTCGCAGAGCGACGCTAACTTGGTTCTAAATAAGATTTGATTATGATTAAAATAATTTTTTTCTAAGTGCCAACAAATGCAGGCATCCTGATGCTTAATATTAATTTTAGTATTGTTTTTTAACGCCTGTATAGGTCGAGTTCCTGAATTGCTTCCTGACGCATTTGTTCTCGCAATTTTGAGGGAGCAATCACTTCGCCGTTGGGTCGCCAATCCCGCAAACGCATCGTTAAATCGGTATCACCCAGCCGCACCTGAGCTTGATAGTAGGCATCATTCGCAGAACGTTGTTGCAAAATCTGTTGAATGTATTGCCGTTCTGGGTGATTACGAATTAAGTATGGAATTCTTTGGTAAGGAATTCTCTGAAATGTTGGGTGTCGTTCGGTTCCGTCAATATAACGGCGGGCAAAGTCTGGCTTAAACCGTAAAATCATCAGGGCTTTTTCCAGATAAAAATCAGTTCCCCAAGCCTCATACCAAGCCATTTGTACCTGTTCGGGTGTAGGTAATTTTCTGCGTTCTCTTAAGTTTGATAAATCTGGCATGATTCGAGCATCTGACCAGTCTAAAACCTTAAGTTTTTTTGATGTAATTCGGTCGAGACGAAAGTTATACCAACCTAAAGACTGATTCGGTGTTGTGCCGTAAGCACTCAAATATTTGGCTCTACGGGCATAAAATAAACACACCGGATAGGTAATCATTGGTTGTTGACCGTTCTGGCGGGTATTGTAGATAAATTCGATGGGATTAATCTCTGGTTGTGACCATATTTCATTGAGTTGATATTGGAAGTCGTCCACTTGGTCTTGGGTATTGGGTGAAAAAATAAAATCCAAGTGAATAAAAATCCGTTGCTCTTGCTGGTTATTCTCTTGTAAATTAGCAAGTAACAAGGATATACGGGGGTCAACAAAGGCAATATCATTTAACACATTAAGGCTATAAATTAGAGATAGTGCTTCAGAGTTATGTCCACGGGGTAGTTGGGGTAAATTATCTAGGGATAAGCGCATAAATTTAGCATTGGGAAGGGATTTTAGCCAGCCACTTTCCACTAAATGAGGTAAGGTTTTGCGAAGGGTGCGATGGGAATGGTGAAAGGGTTTTTCTACCAAATATTCTTCCCAGATTGGTTCAGGTATCGCTAGGGCGTGGCGTAGTTCATCAGCAATCGGTTCCACCCAGTAGCTTAATGGGATATGACAAATACATTCTGCATCAGGACAGAGAATTTTTTGTCCCTGACTGGGGTCTTGCCGGGGATGGGCAGGTGATAGTAACCGATCCCGAATATCGGTGTAGGTGAATGCTTCGGGTAAATCACTCCAACCCTGGTCAGAATCGTCATAAAGTTTGTGCAAAAGTACCCATAATCGCACAGAAAAACTCAATCGCTCGGCTAAACGATGCCCGGATAACCAATCCAAAACTGAGACGCTTAACGGTAAGTCAAAAGTCATCCGTGTAACCCCTTATCGAGCTTGTCAATCACAAAAATATCATGCTCAAAATGACCAAAGATACGTTTTGCATCCAAGTCACTCCAGGCATCGCATTCATGGGTTGAGGGTGGACAGGGATTCTTCTTAAGTGCTTTGAAATCTAGGGATTTGGGGTTATAATTTTGGTTTGTTTCCAAACAACGACTCAGTTGATCTAGGCGTTCGTTAACGATTTTTTTCCGGTCTGGCGATAGGGAAGCAAATGTTTTTTGGAAGGTTTCTGAATAACGGATTTTTGGGCTAAGAGGTTCGAGCAACTGTTCACTATAATAGTCGTCTTTGCAACGGTTCCAGAGTAATTTACCCCACTCAGAAAGTTCGACTTCATCCCCAACTTGATAAAGCAATGTTTCAGGAATGGCACGACACATTTTGAGGGGCAGAGTTTCACCTTGGGCTAAGCGACGAAAGATAGATAAATTTTCACGAATAATGCCCTCTGGGTCAAGTTTTACGGGCAGACGGGGAATCCGCAACAATTCGCTGGAGCTTTGAAAAATATACACACATTCATCGGCGTAAAACATTCCCATCGCCTGCAAAAAGCCATTCACACTTTTGAACCCGCCTGTGAGATTGAATACAATTTTATAATTACTTTTTCGATACCCTGGTAAGGTATTTTCTGCCCATTCAACTAACTCACTCATTGCCAAACGAAAATTTTCCGTATTATTCACATTTAAGTATTCAGAAATGCTCGCAATTTGGACGCAACACCCATATTTTTCTAACCAGGATTGAATGATGCCCGCCGTCTTTTGCCCTTGATAGGTGGCAGTTGCTAATAAAAAATGTATGTCTGTTTTGGGAGGAATCTGCCCCTGATAATAACTTAAAATGCCATTTAACTCGGCACTCCATTTGCGTACTTTAGCAATACTAGCTTGCAGAATTTCTGACCGTCGCTGATCAATGTATTGTTCTAAAATTAATTGTTGTTCTGGGGTCAAATCTTGCTCTTGGCTATCTGCGGTTTTATTGAGCAGTTCTCTTATCTCACCATCGGCTTGGTTCGTAAGGGTACTGGTGCCGCAGGGGGAAATCATTACAGTATGAGACATGGTTTACCTGCCTTTTCAGTTCTATCATCATAACCAGAGTACAAAGGGTTAGAACCATATCCTTCCAGAAAACTTTATGATTCCCTCTAGATTACACATTTGGTAATGATGATGTCCTCGCCTACGGTCTGTTTGCATTGGCGCCCGGATGTGACCCAAACGGGTTTGGCGTGTCAGGTGGTGGAAATTGAATTGTTGCGACCAGATCGGCTGATGTTTCCGCAGGATTTGTTGGAGTTGCGCCTGCCGTCTGAGTTGGAACCCCGGCGGGGCGTGATTCTCACGGGACGTGCCCCGATTTGGCTGTACGGTTGGCTGGTTCATGCCTGCCATCACACCCGTTGGGTCGCCTGTTATGACCCACGCCTGGGGGCAGTGGTTGTGAGTACCCATCACCCGGAAGTGCGGCTGGGGGAGGTGCTGTGGCTCCAATCCCAAGGGCAACGGACTCGGCTGGCGGCGGCGGTGATGGTCGTGGGTCCCCCGAACAGCGGCAAAAGTCTCCTGAGTCATGCCCTGTTTCAAGCCCTACTGCCCACCTGCCCCGAAGTGTACCTGCAACGGGCGCACTGGGATGGGGAGGGCAATTGGTTCCTGGAAATCCCCGACCCACAGCAGGGGCAAGCCCTCAAACAACAGTATCGGGGAACCGAAACACGGGAGTTTTTCCCAGTTCAAGCCCAAGCGATTCTCAATTTACGGCGGCAAAAACAACTGGTAATTGTGGATGTGGGGGGTAAGGTTGACCCAGCCAAACAACCGATTCTGGAAGCCTGCACCCACTATCTCATCGTTAGCTGTGAACCCCAAGCCATCCCCATTTGGCATGAATTTTGTGCGGAACGGGGCAATTTACAACTGCTGGGCATTGTCCATACCTACCTGGGCAAAGGTCAACGGGTGCGCCAGGAACTTCCCTATGTGGAAATCGAGTTGGGAATGCCCCTCGATACGGTGCCATCGCTCCTGTTCAACGTGATCCGCAATCTGGCTCTGCCCATGAAATTAGAAGGGTATATTTCCAATTAGAGGTATAAAGGGATTGTGGTAATCGTTTTATTGAGGAGGAACTATGAATGCGGTCGCAAAAGTGGGATGGTGGGGTGGTGCGCTGTTGCTGACCCTGTGGACAAGACAAGTGGTGTTTGGGCTGTTGCCGGTAGCAGTTCTTTTCCAGCGGCGGCAATGGCAACAAATTCACCATATTGTTGACCAAAAGATTGCTCAAGAATTGGGAACCAATCAGCATTTAATGACCCAATTGGCTGACCAAATTCACGGGTTACAAATCCAAGTGAATGATTTAACTACCAATGGTCATAGCTCTGCGGCAATTCGGCAGAATACTGTCCCGATTATTCAGCAAATTCATTTGATTCAGCAACGATTGCACCAAATGGAAGTGACAACAACGCCCCAAGTGCAACAGTTAAACAACCAAATGATGCAATTACACGCTCAAGTGGATATGCTGGCGCAGGGGATGATTCCTCGGCAGGGTGTGGGCGTATTTATTGATGGGGCAAATCTCCACGCCAGTGCCCGCCAAATGGGAGTGGATTTGGACTACGCTCAACTGCTTCCCCGTTTATTACCTAAGAATACCCCCGCCAGTGCCATTCACTTTTACAGCGGTTATGACCGGAATAATTTACAACAACGGCGCTTGCATCGGGATTTAGAACAAATGGGGGTGCAACTGCATCTAAAAGAAGTCACGCAATTTGCCAACGGCGCTACCAAAGCCAATTTGGATGGGCAAATAATTGTGGATTTGCTAATCAATACCTTTGCCCATGTGATTCTGATGAGTGGGGATGGGGACTTTGTGCCTGCTTTGGATCATTTACACCGGCAAGGGGTACAAATTACGGTGGCGGCTTTTGGGAAAAATACCAATCAAGAGTTACAGCAAAAATTCCCCTTCCGGGATTTAGCCAAATGTTGCCCAACTGCTGGCAAAGTCATTCCGTTACCGGCAAAACAAACCCGCAAATACGCTCATTCATGAGGTGGTCATCATGCTCAGTTCTCGTTTTTCCCAAGCCTTGGTTTATGCCCATGAATTGCATCAAAATCAGGTGCGAAAAGGCACTTCCATTCCCTACATCAGTCATTTGATGGCTGTGAGTGCGATTGCCCTAGAGCATGGGGCGAATGAAGACCAGGCGATTGCCGCTCTTTTGCACGATAGTTTAGAGGATGCTCCCCAATATAGCGGTCGTTCTCGCTGTATAATTGAACAGGAAATTGCCAATCAATTTGGCACACAGGTATTAGAAATTGTAAGGAATTGCACGGATACCAATAGTGAGGGGGAAAAAGAGGATTGGTGGGGAAGAAAAAAGGCTTATCTTCAACATTTAGAAGCGATGGATGATGCGGTTTTGCTCGTATCGAATGCGGATAAATTGCACAATGCCCAATGTATTTGGCGGGATTATCAAAACTTGGGAGAAACCCTTTGGTCACGATTTACGGCTGGCAAAACGGGCACACTATGGTATTACCAAAATTTGGCAGAACTATTCAACCGCCGCCGCCCGTCCCAACTGGCAACCGATTTGCAAAAAGTTGTGAACCAGTTAACCGATGCTTTGCCTGAATGATGTTAGGAGTGTAACTAACACTATCACATAGATAGATATGAAACACGCTGTAATTTGGTTACTCCGAAATAATTTATACTGCATCTGATGGAGTGGGGTTATTTTGGCACAACTGCTGGAGGGTTTCCCAGAATTGGGGATAGGAAATCTGGACACAACCCGCAGGGGCAAGGCGGGAGGCTCCCTGGGCACGGAGTGCGGCAATTGCCAACGCCATCGCAATCCGATGGTCATCATAGGTCTGCAATTCCGTACCCATTAAAGACTGGGAACCGCCGTGAATCGTCAAACCATCCGGGTGTTCCTCCACCATGACCCCCAGCCGGGTGAGTTGGGTCGCCATCGCCGTTAGCCGGTCGCTCTCTTTCACCCGCAGTTCAGCGGCATCCCGGATCACGGTTTTTCCCTGGGCAAAAGCCGCCGCCACCGTCAGAATGGGAATTTCATCGATCAAACGGGGGATCAACGCTCCGCCCACCGCTACGCCTTCCAGGGCACTGTACTGCACCCGTATATCCGCCAGGGGTTCCCCCGCCACCATACGTTGATTGTGACAGGTGATCTGGGCACCCATCGCCTCGAGGACTTCTAAAATGCCGGTGCGACTGGGATTGACCCCCACATTGGTGAGTAGAATATCCGCCCCCGGTGTAATGGCTCCCGCCACCAGCCAAAACGCCGCCGAACTCATATCCCCCGGTACAACCACCGACTGCCCCCGCAGGACGGCTCCCCCTTGTAAGGTTACCGTGCCATGTTCCCAGGTGATGTCCGCCCCGAAGGCACGCAACATCCGCTCCGTGTGATCCCGGGAGGGTGCCGGTTCCCGCACCTGGGTGATGCCATCACAGCCCAAACCCGCCAGGAGAATGGCTGATTTCACCTGCGCCGAAGCGATGGGACTGTCGTAGGCAATGGGTTTTAGCACCTGACCCTGTACGGCTAAAGGTGCCCGGGTGCCCCCTTGACGTCCCCAAATCTCTGCCCCCATCTGACGCAAGGGCGTGACCACCCGTTGCATGGGGCGACCCCGCAGGGAATCATCCCCAGTCAGACAAAAAAATTGCCCCGCCCGCCCCGCCAGGAGTCCCAACAGCAGGCGCATGGTGGTGCCCGAATTGCCGCAATCCAATACCTGCAACGGTTCCCGCCACTCCCCTGGTTGTACCAGCACCGGGTCAGCCGTCAGGGGGGAAATCTCATGCCCCAAATCCCGCAAACACTGCGCCGTACTCTGGGGGTCCGCACTGGGTAAGATGCCGGTAATGGTGGTGGTTCCCTGCGCCAAACAGCCCAGCATCAACGCCCGGTGGGAAATGGATTTATCCCCCGGCACCGCCACGGTTCCCCGCAAGGTCAGGTCAGAGGAGGGGTTAATCTGTACCCACTGCGGGGTGAGTTGGATCGGGGCAGGCATGGGCGGGTTCCCCTCAGGAGGGTTCGGCAACCGATGCCGGGGCGGGTTCGGGTTCGCTCGCCTGTGCCAGTTGATCCCGTACTTGCTCAATGGTTTCGTTGAGTTGGCTAATTTTTTCCTCCAGGTTTTGCCGCAGGTTCGCCGTGCCCACCCCGGACTTGACCCCCTTGGGACGGGATTCGCCACTCATGCGATTGGCAATGATCACCCCCAAGACACCGCCAATCACCCCGCCCAGGAGGGTGCCCACCACCAACCCTTTGCTAAATCCATCGCCACGGGGTTCCATGCCATCGCCTCCCATCACTAATACCAGTTTACATGGCTTGCATGGCTTTATCCGCCCTCGGTACCAAAACTCCGATCCCCCGCATCCCCCAGCCCCGGTACAATAAACCCCATTTCATTGAGGGTTTCGTCAATCCCGGCGGTGTAAATCTGCACCTGCGGGTACTGGCTGGTGATTTTTTGCAGGGCAGGCGGCGCCGCAATCACCGCTACCACCCGAATATGCGCCGGTTGTGCCCCCCGTGCCACCAGGGCTTCCAGGGCGGACATCACCGTGCCCCCGGTTGCCAACATGGGGTCAAGCACCAGCACCCGGGTCTGGGGGTCGAGTTGGGCGGGCAATTTATTTAGGTAAACCGTCGGTTCTAAGGTTGTTTCATCCCGCACCACCCCAAAGTGATACACCCGTGCCAGGGGTAAAAGATTTTGGCTCCCCTCCAACAGGGTCAACCCCGCCCGCAAAATCGGCACCAACACCACCGGCACCGTTGGGTCAATAAATGTAGCCACCGCCGTTGCCAAGGGGGTTTCCACCGTCGTCGCCGTCAGGGGCAACCAATCCCGCCGCACCGCCTCGTAGGTCAACCAACGCCCCAACTCACTCAGGGCTGGACGGAACAACGCCCCCGGGGTATGGCGATCCCGCACTACCCCCAACCAGTGCTGAATCAGGGGATGGGGGGGCACATAAACCGTCGCTCGCAGGGTCACAGGGGTAGGAAATACAGGGCTAAAAACATTATCCCCCAGGCGGTACAATCAATTCGCAAGCCATTAGGAGCGCAGACCGGGTGAATCGCCAGCGACGCTTACCGGCGGAATGGGAACCCCATCAGGCCACCTGGTTCTCCTGGCCCCACAACCGGGACACCTGGCCGCAACGGTTAACCTCAGCCACAGCGGCACTGGCTGAAGCAGTCAAGTATCTCAGTGGTGATGAAACGGTACATATTAACGTCCTGGATGCCCAACACGCCGAACAGGTGCGGGCACAGGTGGGAGAAAGTGATAACATTATACTGCATATTGTCCCCACTAACGATGCCTGGTGTCGGGATCACGGGGCAATTTTCATCCAGGAACAAACGGCGCAGGGCTGGGCATTGGTGGCGACCCATTGGCAGTACAACGCCTGGGGGGAAAAATACCCGCCTTGGGGGTGGGATCAACGGGTGGGACGGGCGATGGCGGAGATTCTACAGGTTCCCTGTGTTTCGTTAACGCCGGTGTTGGAGGGCGGGGCGATTGAATCCAATGGGGCGGGGATGTTATTGGCTTCCCACGATTGCCTGCTCCATCCCCGGCGCAATCCCGGTTTGACGACTCAAGATTGGGAGGGCTATTTCCGGGATTATTTCGGAGCAGAGCGGGTGATTTGGTTAAATGCCGAGATTCAAGGGGATGACACGGACGGCCATGTGGATGTGACCACCCGGTTTGTCGCTCCCGATACCCTGGTGGTGGCCCTGGAGACGAACCCGGATGACCCGAATTACCCCTCCCTGCGGGCGAATTGGGAACGGTTGCAATCCCTAGCACCGGCATGGCACTTAACCCTGATTCCCCTGCCCATGCCCCAGCCGGTCATCCACCAGGGGCAACGGCTCCCCGCCAGTTACGCCAATTTTTACATCGGCAATCGGGTGGTGCTATTACCGATGTTTCATGACCCCCAGGATGAGGTGGCTCGGGCAATTCTGCAAAAATTATTTCCCGAACGGCGGGTGGTGGGGATTGACAGCCGGGGCATTATCGAGGGGCTAGGGGGCTTGCACTGCCTGACCCAACCGGTACCGGCGGTTTAGTTCATGACCCGGCCATCGGGCATGGTGGCACCCCTGAGGTTGGCACCCGTGAGATTGGCACCGCCGATGTCGGCCTTGAGCAGATTGGCTTGGCTTAAATCCGCATCCCGCAGGTCGGCCTTGGTGAGGTAGGCTTCGTGGAAGACAGCCTGTACCAATTGCGCCTGCCGCAGGACTGCCAAGCTCAAGTCCGCCCGGGTAAGTTTCGCCTCGTGCATCTGGCACCGCAGGAAGACAGCTTTACTGGCTTTCGCTTCGGTGAGGTTGGCTTGGGTGAGCCGGGCATCGGTCAAATCCGCTTCCATCAGCACCGCCCGCACCATTTGCGCCTGGTGGAGTTGGGCACGGTTCAAAATGGCTTCGCTCAAGTCCGCATCGTTGAGGTTGGCCTCATGCAAAATGGCGTTGCTCAGGTTGGCATTGGCCAGGTTGCTGTGCAGTAATTTCGCCCCCTTGAGGTTGGCCCGGCGCAGGTCTGCCCAGGCGAGGTCGGCCCCTTGCAAATCCGCCCCCTGCAAATCCGCCCCTTGTAAATCCGCCCGCCGCAGGTTCACCCGGTCGCCCCCTTTGCGTGGGGAACTTAAATTGGCCTGGCGCAAACAGGCACCCCGCAGGTTCGCACTGGAGAGATTGGCACCCCGCAGGTCGGCTTCCACCAGGCTGGCATCCAGGAAATTGGCAAAAATGCCGTTGGTGCGGGAGAGGTTGGCCCGGTAAAGGACACTGCCGTGGAGTTGGGCCGTATTCAGGTCCGTGCCTGCCAGGTTGGCTTGGGCGAGATAGGCACCGCTGAGGTTGGCGTTATTCAGTTTGGCTCCCTGTAAATTCACCCGGCTCAGGTAGGCAAAGACCAGTTCCGCCCCGTGCAGGTCACACCGGGACAGGTTGATATTGATCAAATCCGCCTGGTTGAGGCGAATCCCCCGCAGGTCCTCCCCGGAAAAATCATTTTTCCCCTCGCTGTAGCTTTGCAGGAGTTCCGCCGCATCCATCCCTACTGCCCTCGCTCTTCTAAACGCTGGAGAATTTGGGCAAACCGGTCGGCCATGTCCTGCACCTGGGTGACAAATTGCTTCAGGTAACGGTAGCGGGTGGCGGGGGGCAAATGGCGGGTGGCGGTTTCCAAATCCGCTTCTAAATTCCGAAACACCTGTTCCATATCCCCAATCACCTGATGCACCGCCGTGGAGACCAACCGCCGCAGTTCCGCCTCAATCGAAAGTTCCTGCAATTCCCGCTGAAATAGGTCGCTCACCCGGGCCACCCCCGGTTCTGGCATGGCTGGTTCGGGAATATCGGGAATGTCTGCAATGTCTGCCACTACCGGCTCGATGGGGGGGGACTCCGGCTCGGGTACAGTTCCCATTGGTTCCACAGCCACCACTTCCGGCTCCGGGCCAACGACGACCACCGCCTCGACCGCTTCCCCAGCCGGGGGCGACCAGTTGGGCACCTCCGCATCCGAGAGGGTTTGGAGTTTGTGCAACCGTTGGTACACCGGTTTTAGCACTTCCAACAACGTGCCCACCACCTGTTGGTACTCCTCCGGTTCCTCCAACTGCGGGGCGATGGTTTCCAGGCGTTGACAGAGTTCCCCATAGTCGGGACAGGCCAGGAGTAAATCCGGGAGCAGGCGTTCCAGTTCCAGCCCCTTGACCGTCAACCAAGGTGCAGTGGGGGTCACGTCCCCTTGACGCAGGGCCCGGGCGATGAGGATTTTGATCCGCAGGGGGTTGGTGCGATTCACCAGT
Organism: Synechococcus sp. C9; assembly: GCF_022984075.1. NCBI lineage: Bacteria > Bacillati > Cyanobacteriota > Cyanophyceae > Synechococcales > Synechococcaceae > Synechococcus > Synechococcus sp. C9. The sequence continues at coordinate 1,850,766 of NZ_JALAAD010000001.1, forward strand.
TCCAGCCGCAAATCAAACCACTCCTGGGGCGGCAAAACCGAGGTCTGGGGGCGGGGGGTTTGGGTGCGAAACCACTCGGTCGGGTCCTCATCCGGGTAAAGGGCGGCAATCGAACGCAAAATCGTTTCCGCCACCGGCAGGTATTCCACGGGTTTATTCAAACTGCGTACCAGATTTTCCAAAGTGGGGCGCAATTCCCGCATGGTGGGACGCACCTCCAAGGTCTGGGCGACCAAATCCCGCAGGTCAATCGCCGCCAAACGGTCAGGATTGGTTTCCCAAGTGCCGGTACAGGTAAAAATCAACAGTTTTTTGATCCGCAGGTAATGCGGACTCTGCTCCAGTTGGGCACTGACACTGGCAATGGTTGGCGCCTCGGCAAGAGTCATGGGTGAATTTCCTAACCATCCCTAATCTACACCGGGGCTGGAGCCAATGACTGCTTTTATTGGGAATGGCGTTGTTGTAATTTCTGCCGTCCCTGCTGTACCCGTTGCAGGTTTTCCCCCAATACCTGCTCCAAAAGGGTAAGTACTTGGTTGGCGTAGGTTTCCGCCCCCTGGATCAACCGTTGCCGCTCCGCCTCCGTTTGTTGGCGCAGTTGGGCGAGTTCCGCCTCGGTTTGCTGGCGTAAATGGTGCAGTTCCGCCACCGTATTTTGCCGGAGGGCGGCGCATTCCTGCTGGACCTGTCCCCGCAATCGCTGGGCTTCCTGTTGCGCCTGTTGGGTCAAAAGATGCTGGTCAAGGATGCGGGCGGCCTGCTGTTCCGCACTCAAGACGATCTGCTGGGCTTGGGTCTGGGCGTGGCGCAAAATCTCCTCCCGCCGTTGCAGTACCTGTTCCGCCTCCAACACCATCGCCGGTAACTGGTGCCGCAGGTGGTCCAATTGGGCGAAAATCATTTGCTCATTCACCAACACCCGGCCACTCAGGGGCACCCGGGGGCTATCTGCCACCAGGATTTCCTCCAGGCGGTCCAATTCCTGACGCAGGTGCAAAATCGCTAGTTGGGTCACATCATTCACGGGGGACGGGGAAAGCATCGTGTATCTCCGCAACGAGGGATGGGGGAACCAAATGGTCAACATGGCCGCCGAAGCGGGCAATTTCCTTGACCAAACTGCTACTTAAAAAACTGTACTCGGTGGTGGTGGTGAGGAACACGGTTTCAATCTGGGGAGCCAAACTGCGGTTGGTGTGGGCCATTTGTAGTTCATACTCAAAATCCGACAACACCCGCAGACCTCGGAGGATCACCTGCGCCTGACAGCGTTGGGCATAGGCCACGGTCAACCCATCGAAACTGTCCACCTTCACATTCGCCAAATGCGCCGTCGCCTGCCGAATCTGTTGCACCCGCTGTGCCACGGAAAACAGGGGCACCTTGCTGGGATTGGCCAAGACCGCCACAATCACCTGGGCAAACAGGCGACTACCCCGCTCAATGATGTCGAGATGACCAAGGGTAATCGGGTCAAAACTGCCCGGATAGACCGCAACGACCACAAATCCTACAAAAATACTGCGCTTAGCATAACATCTTACCCCCGGCAATACCAGTACAATTTTCTAAAAAAATCCTGCCCTCCCCCTGGGATAGGTGGGGATTAGGTAGGCAATGGCAGGGAACCACATCCGCCTACAAATTATCCGGCAGTCTGCCCCATAAACCGGCCATAAAGTGCAAGGAGAGACGGCGAAGCCCCCCCACCCTCTGCATCAGTCGCAACCCTGCCGCCCGGATGGACACCAACGGCCACCAGCCCTGGGAAAACACCCGGTTCAAACTATCAATAAACATCAGGGAAAGGAGCACCTGCGGCCATCGCCAGCGTTCATACTGATGCAGGACTTTTAACTGACCAATATCTTCACCCCGTTGGTGCGCCAAAACCAAAACCTCCCCCAGGGTCGCCGCATCCCGCAGACCCAAATTCAACCCCTGCCCTCCCACCGGATGACACCCATGCGCCGCATCCCCCACCAGGGCCAACCGGGGTTTGACATAACGGCTCGCCTGCCGCCAACCCACCGGGAAGCACCGCCGTTCCCCCGCCAAGACCATCTGCTCAAACGGCCCATAGGGAACCAACTGCGCCAAAAATTCCGCTACCGGAACCGCCACCAAACCCGCCGCCTGGGCATGGGGCAACGTCCAGACTATCCCCCACCGCCCCTGGGGCAAAGGCAAAAATGCCAGGGGTCCAGACGGCCAAAATCGCTCGTAGGCCACCGGGTCAGCGTTCGCCTGGATCACCGTCGTCAGACAGGATTGCCCATACCGCCAGCCCCACGTGCCGATCCCCGCCTGTTGTCGCACCTGGGAAGCCGCCCCATCCGCCCCCACGATCAAGCCCACGGTCACGGACAGGGACTGATCCGCCCGTTGCATACGGACTGTAACCTCTGTCGGCGCCGAATGAAAATCAACCAACTGGGTGGCATCCCAATAAGTAACGGTGGGAATGTGGGTCACGAACTCCCGCACCACCGGCCAGACCGTACCATGCTCCGCCACATACCCCAGAGCGTGCTTCCTGCCCAAATCCGCTGGCGTAAAGACAACCGCATGACGACCCTGATCCGATAAATCAATCCGGTTGTAGGACTGCACCCAGGGAACCAGCCGTGACCACAGCCCCACACTTTCCCAGATCATCTGCGTTAGGGGCATCAGGGCATAAACACGAGCCGGGGCCCCCGCCATCCCCCCTTGTGCCTCAATGACCAAAACCCGCAAGCCATTTTGCCCCAACCAAGCCGCCAGGGTCAGCCCGACCAGGGAACCACCCACAATCAGTACATCGTAATCCCAATTTTTATGAGTGTGATCTAGCCCCGTCATAGTGCTGACCGGATATTAACGAAGTTTCTTAATATAAATAATTATGACAGAATCAGCAGGAAATGCGGAGAATGATTGCCCTAGCGACTGCTGTGAATGCGGCAGGCCACCAGTTGTTCCTCCAGGGTAGCGATCCGGCTGTAGGCCGCCGTCAACTGGGCCATCAACCGCTGAATCTGCATTTCCGGGGGCAAATCCTGCCCGTCTTGGGCGTAGTTTTGTTGGGGTAGGGACTCGACCAAAATATCCCGATGCTCAGACATTCCCCCTAGATAATTGGTCTGCGGGGCGGACGGCGCCGGATGGTGTGCCAAGTCCAGGGAATTTAACAGTTCTAAGCGGAACCGTTCGATGAGTCCCTCCAAGGCTTCAACTTTTTGGCTGAGTTGTTCCAGTTGCGCTTCTAGGTGCCCTTGCATGGCAAACCCTCATATTAGGCTTGAATTTATCCTAGGCACTCATCCCCAAAATTCCCTCAGAATCACGGAATCATTTAACCTTTATATGGATACGTTATGGACACCTTATATCCCATCCCACCCAATTGGTGAACCAATATTTGCGATATTTGCGAGAACCCAGCCCGTCGGGAATGCCTGCAACCCCTGATTCCCCATTCATCATTCCTCATGTTCACCCGTGTTGGACACCAGGGGAGAAGTGGGTGGGTATGCTAAAATCTGGTCACACCGGGAACCCGATTGCCCCATGAGCTTGAACTGGTTTGAACGGGGTATTGCTACCGCACCCACCGCCGATGCCCCAGCGGATTATGTGGCCTGGGCAAAGCGAGCCTATGAGCATATCCGGCAACAACAGCAGAGCGAACCCGCACCAGCACCCCCAGCCGAAGCCCCACCCCCCCCGGAGGAGGCTGAATCCCCAGCGCCCACTTCGTTTTTAGCCCGTGCCGCCGCTTTGCGTCAGAGTCGGTTGGCGGCCTTGAAAGAATCCCTGGCACCCCCAGCCCCCGCTCCAGAGGAGGCACCCCCCCAGCCCGCCCCAGTCCCCCCCGCCGTCGAATTGGATGAGGGGTTTTTGTGGTCGGCGGAAATTTTAGCCGCCCAAGGCCGGAAACCGGAGGAAGTCACCCTTGAGGAAATCAACTGGCTCCAAAAACTGCGCCAGGGCTTAGCCAAAACCCGCCGCAATCTGCTCAACCAACTCAAAGCCATTGTCGGACAAGGCCCCCTAGACGAACGGGCGGTGACGGAACTGGAAACCCTGCTGTTGCAAGCGGATGTGGGGGTGACGGTCACGGACTGGGTGATTCAGCAAATCCAAGCCCAAATTCGCCAAGAGGCATTGCCCCCCGAGGTCGCCCTGAAACTGATGGGGGGGTTACTGCGGCAGGTGTTGGAACGTCCCTACCAGCAGGGGCATCCCCGCAATTTAACGCCACTGCCGGGGCAGTTGAACCTCTGGCTGATCACCGGGGTGAATGGGGTAGGCAAAACCACTACCATTGGCAAGTTGGCCCACCTGGCGACCAAATCCGGGTACAAGTGCCTGATTGCCGCCGCCGATACCTTCCGAGCCGCCGCCGTGGAGCAGGTCAAGATTTGGGGAGAACGAGCCGGGGTAGAGGTCATCAGCAATCCCAGCCCCAATGCCGACCCCGCCGCTGTGGTGTTTGATGCGATCAGTGCGGCGCAAGCCCGGGGGGTAGAATTACTTTTGGTGGATACGGCAGGACGGTTACAAAATAAGCAGAATTTGATGGCCGAATTGCAAAAAGTCCGCCGCATTATTGATAAAAAAGCGACCAACGCCAAAGTAGAATCTCTTTTAGTTTTAGATGCCACCCTGGGACAAAATGGTCTGCGCCAAGCCCAAGTCTTTACCGAGGCGGCGCAATTAACCGGGGTAATTTTAACCAAACTCGATGGTACCGCCCGGGGGGGGATTGCCCTCGCCATTACCCAGGAATTGGGTTTACCCATTCGCTTCATTGGTGCCGGGGAAGGGATGATGGATTTACGCCCGTTTTCGAGCTATGAATTTGTGGAAGCGTTGATGGGAATTTAGGGGTGGGTTTGGTCTAAATTTAAGCCACAGTGGGCGCAAAAATTAATCCGCCATCGCCCGTGACCATTGGGACGTAAATGGGACGATTCCTGTGAGTAATAAGGCTATATAGCAATCCTAACTAAGTTTAGAACACGGGTCGCAGGGGCACCGCCCCCGTAAAAGAAGCACCTGCGGTGTATGGTTCTGGAGAATTCCTGTTGCGTCATGGTTGAGGATTGCTATATTTTGGATATGACATCCTTGACATCCTTGGGAGACTTGGAACAATGGTTGGCTGATGTTGTTGGTTAAAGATAGATGCCAAATCAATTATTTTATGGGGATAATTTAGAAGTTCTCCGCCGTCATATCCGGGATGAAACGGTGGACTTATGTTATATTGATCCGCCGTTTAATTCTAAGCGCAATTACAATCAAATTTACTTGAATCAGGGCAAAGAAGACCAGGCACAAGCCCAAGCATTTATTGATACTTGGACATGGGATGACCATGCCAATCAAGGGTTAGGGGAAATTCAAGAGAATACTCAAGGGCGATTTACAGCGCAACTCATTGCGTTAATCAGTGGGTTGGTGAACGTGTTGGGGCGGGGTTCGTTATTGGCATATTTGATCAGTATGTCTCTGCGAATTGTGGAAATTCATCGGGTGTTGAAACCAACGGGGAGTTTTTATTTGCATTGCGACCCAACGGCAAGCCATTACTTGAAATTGATTTTAGACGCAATTTTTTGTCCGCAAGGTGGCGACTTTCGTAACGAAATTATTTGGCATTACAGAAGGTGGACAGGAAAAGCTAAAAAATTTCAAGAACTGCACGACGTTATTTTTTACTATACGAAAAGTAAAAATTATACTTTTAATGTTCAGTACATAAACTATACAGAAGGTTCAAAAGACAGAAAAAAGCAAGGTGTTTTACACAGATTTAAAAAAGGTGAAGAACCTTATTTGGTTAGTAATGGAACATTAGATGAAAAAGGAGTTAGAGATAATGATGTTTGGCAAATTCCATTTATAGTAATTTCAAACAAGTTTGCGACATTCGCCTTTACCTGCAAACCCTTTCCTAGAAGGGGATACAGTGATTACCAGTGCTTCAAAGTGTTGCATTTTCTTGTGAAACGACTATATTGCCCCATCAGCAAAGGAAAGATTAGGTTATCCTACTCAAAAACCCGAAGCATTGTTAGAAAAAATAGTAAAAACAAGTTCTAACGAGGGAGATATTGTTTTAGACTGTTATTGTGGTTGTGGCACCACTGTTGCCGTAGCGCAAAAATTGAACCGGCAATGGATTGGCATAGATATTACCTATCAGAGTATTAGTTTGATCCTCAAACGCCTCGAAGATACCTTTGGCAAGGGCGTATTAGATACGATTAACATTGCTGGCATTCCTAGAGATATGGACTCTGCCATCGCACTAGCGAATAAAAAAGACGACCGTACCCGTAAAGAATTTGAAAAATGGGCAGTTTTAACCTATTCCAACAATCGAGCCGTGATTCAACAACGCAAGGGTAAAGACCAGGGCATTGATGGGATTGCTTATTTTAGTTCTGATCGTGATAAACAAGAAAAGGTGATTTTTCAAGTAAAATCCGGGAACGTCAAATCCGGTGATATTCGAGATTTACGGGGAACGATGGAACGAGAAGGGGCGGTCATTGGCATTTTTATCACCCTCAAGCCTCCCACCAAAGATATGCTCAAAGAAGCTAAAGAAGCGGGCATTTATCAAAGTCAATACATGAATCAACCCGTGGATAAAATTCAAATCGTTACCGTGCAAGAAATTATCGAAGAACAAAAACGATTTAATATTACCCTGATGCTAGAAGTCCTCAAATCTGCGGAACAAATTACTGAGATTGGCACTCAAAAAGAACTGGATTTAGAATGAAATTAAATGAGGTAATCCCCTGATGACCCCTAATTTTTTAGCTCCCACCCTAGGGCAGTAATGCCCCATCCAATAAAACTTGTTTCAAATCCACCCCGGTCAATTTGGCACCCCGCAGGTCAGCCTCGGTCAAATCCGCCCCCCGCCAGCGCACTTCCGTCAGATTGGCATCCCGCAGGCGAGCCAGTTTCAGCACCGCATCCCCCAGATTGGCACTGCTCAGGTCGCATTCACTCAGGTGGGCACGGGTGAGATTCGCCCCCCGCAGGTAGGCACGCCGCAGGTCAGCCCCCCGGAGTTGGGTGTCAATCATATTCGCCCCGCTCAGGTTACAGTTGTACATCCGTGCCAAGTTGAGGGTCGCCCCCTGAAAATTCGCCCCCAAAAAATTGGTACCGGTCAGGTTCGCCCGCTCCAGGTAGGCATCCACCAGGATAATCCGGCTGAGAATACAGTTGCTTAAATCCACATCCCCCAGGTAAGCACCACTGAAATCCCGCTCCCCTTCCGCATAGCGTGCCAGTAACTCTTCTCGGGTCAGGTGTCGGGGCGCAGGCATGGATGAGGTCAGCAACCCAAGGCGAAATTACCCAAAAAGTATAACATCCGCAGGCTCCCAGTGATTTACATCACGCCTCAGCGGTCAGAATGCCCGGTTCACTTTGGCGGGGTACGGTGGTCAAAGTATCCATCTGGGCACAGAACTCTAAATCCGCCCCCTGCCCTAACCCCAATAGCCGCTGACCGTGGCTGGCTCGTTGGAGTAATGGGAGTAAATCATTTTGCCATTGTTGGTACAAGGCGAGGGCACTCACCGCCTCGTCATTGCCGGTCGAAACCTGACTGCCCAACCCCGCCAGCAGGGCACCAGCGCACACCGTGTCCTCCAGGGAAAATGCCCCTTCCCACCCGGAAGCCACCACCCAGACCCGCTCCGGTTGGTGTTGGTGCAAACGGGCTACCACCGCTTGGCGGTTCACCAGGGCGCAGGTGAGTACTTGGGGGGCAGACTGAACCCGAGTCAAGGCCCGGGTGCCATTGGTGGTACTCATGAATAACCGCCGCCCTTTCACCCGTTCCGGGGTGCAATCCAGGGGAGAATTGCCCAGGTCAAAGCCGTTCACCACCTTGCCGCCCCGTTCCCCCACCCGCAAGCGTTGCGCCTCTGGCCAAGCCTCACTCACCTGAAGCAGTTCCTCCAAATCCGCAAACACCTGCACCGCCGTTGCCCCCGCCGCCAAGGCCACCGCCATCGTGGTCGTCGCCCGCAGGACATCCACCACCACCGCACAGTCGGGCAATTCCCCGGTGGGCACCTGCTCCGGGGTATGGTACACCCAGAGTTTCATCGCAGGACGTACCAGTAATAGGTGACCATAGGAATCACGGTCGCCAAAATCAGTAAAACAATCACCACGGCTGTGGAAAAATCCTTCTGTTTACGGGTTTCCTCGATGGTGGCAAAATTCCCTGCCGTGGGTTCCACCACCTCCGGGGGCGGCCCGGGGTCGGGTTCGCCACGCAAAATCAAGCTCAACCGTTGCACCGTGTCCACCAGGGCTTGGTTGTAAATGTTCTGGCGCACGGGTCGGAGCAGGGTTTCTTCAGTGATACTTAGGGCGGTGGCCGGGGGAAGTAGGGGTACCACCTCCGCACCGGCTTGCAAGTCGGCGGTGGCCGTGCGGGCAACCAGCGTGATTAATACCTGTTTGGCACCCCCGTCGGGAAACCAACGTTGAAACAGCTTTTCCCCAAAACTGGTAGCCGTCTCCCCGTAATCCAATCGCCGCAGGCTGACCAACCGCACCTGCACCCCTGTATCCTGGTTGAGTTGGGTCAGGGTGCGATTCACCTGGTTGACCGTGCTGGGGCTGAAGACCTCCCCCTGGTCTAATACCCATTGGGGCGGGGTGGCGGGCAATTCACTCACCGCCGTTGCCCAGGCGGCTCCCATGTTGCCAACCAGTAACATCAGGGCTAAACCCAACCCCCATAGCCAGCGCATTGCTCCTCCCCCAAACTTTAACTGAGAATCCCTATGACAAAGTATAAAGTCTGGGGGGTCATCCTGCGGGTTAGGTTCCCTGGCGGGCGGTGGCGGCCTCATCCGGGTGAATCCCCAAACGGGTCAGGTTGATCCGACCCCGGCTGTCAATCTCCCGTACCCGTACGATCACCTCATCCCCCACGGAAACCACGTCCTCCACCTTGCCGACCCGGTGTTCCGCCAACTGGGAAATGTGGATCATCCCCTCTTTCCCCGGCAGGATTTCCACAAAGGCACCGATGGGAATAATCCGGGTCACCCGTCCCGTATAGACCTCCCCTTCGTTCAAACGCCGGGTCATGCCGTCAATCAACCGGTAGGCTTTTTGCGCCCGTTCCTCATCAGCGGCACTGATGGTCACCGTACCGTCATCCTCGATGTCGATCTTGGCACCGGTTTCCTCCGTAATCCCCCGGATGGTTTTGCCGCCGGGGCCAATCACCGCCCCGATCAACTCCTGGTCAATCTTAAGGGTCAACAGGCGTGGGGCATAGGGGGACAGTTGGGAACGGGGTGCCGCCAGGGTGGCCAGCATTTTTTCCAGGATAAACAACCTGCCCGCCCGGGCCTGCTTGATCGCCTTCCCCAGGGTCGGCACATCCAGACCGGTGATTTTCATATCCATTTGCAGGGCGGTAATCCCCGCATCCGTGCCCGCCACCTTGAAGTCCATATCCCCCAGGAAGTCCTCGATGTCCTGAATGTCCGTCAGCACCTGCACCTGGTCCCCCTCTTTGATCAAGCCCATCGCCACCCCACTCACCGGGCGCAGGAGGGGCACCCCCGCATCCATCAACGCCAGGGTGGAACCACACACGGAACCCATCGAGGTGGAACCATTCGAAGATAAAACTTCCGACACCACCCGCAGGACGTAGGGAAACTCGGTTTTGCTGGGCAAGACCGGCAGTAACGCCCGCTCCGCCAAAGCCCCATGCCCAATCTCCCGGCGCGACGGTGCCCGCATCGGTTTGGCTTCCCCCACGGAATAGGGCGGAAAATTGTAATGGTGCAGGTAGCGTTTTTCGTCCTCCGGGTGCAGGTCATCCGCCAAATCCTGGGCATCCCCCGGCGTCCCCAACGTCACCGCCGAAAGCACCTGGGTCGAACCCCGTTGGAAGACCGCCGACCCATGCACCCGCCGGGGCAATACCCCTACCTCACAGTGAATCGGGCGCACCTCATCCACCTTCCGACCGTCCACCCGGATGCCTTTCTCCAGCACATGGCGGCGCATGAGTTTCTTGGTCAGGGATTTGAACAAAGCCTCCACGGTTTTGGGGGTACCCGCCACCCGCCGGGGGTCTTCCTCCGGCAAAGCTTCCAACGCCGCCGTCACCTGGGCTTTCACCGCTTCTAGGGCTTGATTCCGCAGTTGCTTATCGGCAATCGTCTGATCCAAAACCGCCTGAATCCCCTCTGCCGCCGTTTCCTCCAGCAAGCGCACCAAATCCGCCGGGGGTTCCGGGGGGGGAGGCACGGTCAAGGTCACCCCCAGTTCCGCCAAAAGTTCCTGTTGCGCCCGGATCAACTCCTGGATCGCCTCATGCCCAAAATCAATCGCCTCGATCATGTCCGCTTCCGGCAATTGATTCGCCCGGCATTCCACCATGATCACCCCCTGGGGCGACCCGGCCACCACCAGGTCCAATTCCCCCGCCTCCACTTCCGCATAGGTGGGATTGATGATAAATTCATCCCCCAGGAGTCCCACCCGCACCGCCGCCATCGGTCCCAGGAAGGGAATCCCCGCCGTCGCCACCGCCAAGGAAGCCCCCAAAGCCGCCAAAATATCCGGGGGCACCTCCTCATCCAGGGATAGGGTCGTCGCCACCACCTGCATATCCTCCCGCAACCAATCCGGGATCAGGGGACGCAGGGGACGGTCAATCAAGCGGCTGGTCAAAATCACCTTTTCGGGGGGACGGCCTTCCCGGCGCAAAAACCCCCCCGGAATCCGTCCAGCGGCGTACAACCGTTCCTCGTATTCCACCATCAGGGGCAGGAAATCCACCCCCTCCCGCGCCGTGCCTTGGGTAGCGGTCACCAATACCGCCGTATCCCCGCACTCGACCAGCACTGAACCACCCGCCTGCGGGGCCAACTCTCCCAGGCGCAGACGGATTTCCCGTCCGTCAAACGTGATTGACTTTTGCATTGTTTGCTCTCTTTTTTAATCAATCGTTATCCTAACATTGGATGAGCGGGGGACTCCATCACCCCGGGAGGGCAAATGTCGCTGATCCGTCAGGTTTGGTCAGGGGTGGGGGTAAACGCCTGGAGTTGGGCTGTTTGGACAACGCTGGCGTTAATCGCCTGGATGCCCCCGGTGGGGGGGACAACCGTTTATCTCAATCGCCGGTGCCAACGGGTCAACAGCCCCCAGGACGCTTGGCGGGTGGACTTCCGGCGCAACCTGTCAGCGGGTAGCAAACGCTATTGGTTTTCCCTGGCTCGCTATCTGGATGGCTCAGCCCTGTTGTGTTTAAGCCAACCCAATTACACCCAAGGGCAACCCCTGGCGGTGCCAACCCTGCAACATCAATTTATCCGAGAGATCCAACAGGAACAGCCGGAAACTTCCTTTTTAATCACCGTAGCCGACGGCAATGGTCGCAACGTGCGCCTCACCCAATTTCGTCTCCAGCTCAACAATCCCACCCAACCCGCCCTGTCCAAGGTAAAAGAATGGCGCAATTAACCGGGTGGGGTTGATTGCCCTTATGCAACCCCAAACCCAGGCATCGCCAGAGTATGATATATGGATAGGTCAGTATCTGCTACTGTCATCGTTTTGGAGCCGGAAAAGCCATGACCTTTTCCACCCCGTCCGCCCCCCCTGCCCCACCAGAATTTGCCCAGGGCAGTACGGTTTACCTCAAAGATGACCATTGGTCCCACGAAGGCCCCTGGGTCATCCTGGATACGGAAGAAACCTCCCGGCACATGGTTCTCTGCCTGCGCCAGAAATTTTACCCCCAAGACCTGTATCGCTCCGTCTGGTTACGGCGGGAACTGCTTTCGGCCCAACCCTGGCCCTCGGAATCGCCCCGCCCCCGTCCCACCGCCCCTGTTAGAAAACCGCCACGCCCGACCCCATGAAATCCTTGTGTTTGGGGGCAATCCGGGGCTACCAACGGTGGATTTCTCCCCTCAAGCCCCCCAGTTGTCGCTTTTATCCCACCTGTTCCTGCTATGCCTACACGGCTATCGAACGGTTTGGTGTGGTGGCGGGGGGCAAGCTCGCTTTAATGCGTCTGGGGCGATGTCATCCGTTTAGCCCTGGGGGATATGACCCCGTACCGGCCACCCTGTCTGAAGGCAAGGAGCCAGGATGAACCCCAGTCCCCATCCCCACCTCAACTGCCAAACCTGCGCCACCGCCGTTTGTTTGCAGGGGGTTTACAAGGTTTACAACCGCAAACCCGTAGTGCAAGATTTAACCCTGGCGATTGAGCGGGGGGAAGTCTTTGGGTTGCTGGGGCCCAACGGGGCAGGCAAATCCACTACCATTCGCATGGTCACCACCCTCACCCGCCCCAGCGAAGGGGATATTTGGGTCGCCGGGTGCAATGTGGTCAAACAGCCCTTGGAGGTACGCCGTCGGATTGGCGTGGTGCTCCAACAGGTGAGCGTGGACGGGGATTTGACCGTGTGGGAAAACATGGAATTTCACGGTCGTCTGCACCATATTCCCCTGGCGGAACGGCGGCGACGGATTAATTATTGGCTGGACTATGTGGAATTGACCGAGCGGCGGGATGATCCAGCCAAAATCCTCTCCGGCGGCATGAAACGGCGACTGCAAATTGCCCGTGCCCTCTTGCACCAGCCGCAAATTTTATTCCTAGATGAACCGACGGTGGGACTCGACCCCCAAACCCGCCGGAAGTTGTGGGCCATCATTCGCCAATTGAACCAGGAGGGCATGACCATCGTTTTGACCAGCCATTACATGGAAGAAGTGGAATATCTCTGCCAGCGGGTGGGCATCATTGACGGGGGAAAATTAATTGCTCAGGGGAGCGTGCCGGAATTACGGCGGCAGTTGGGGGAAGGGTTGGTGGTGAAACAGTTGGGCGACCGTTGGGAACATAAATTTTTCCCGGATTTGGCCGCCGCCAATGCCTACTTAGCGACTTTTGAAGACAAAACCGGACTGCTGGTTCGCCCCTCCAACCTGGAGGATGTGTTTGTGGAATTGACTGGCCATCAATTGGATTAGGGATGGGAGCGCAGGGTAGATATATAGCAATCCTAAATAAGAATGGAACAGGGGTCGCAGGGTATCGCCCCGTGCTTGCTTCTTAGGAATCTGGTTCTTTCTACCAATCATCTCAGATTGTCCTAGGAGAATAGGGGTCGCAGGGCATCGCCCCGTGCTTGGTTCTTAGGAATTTGGTTCTTTCCATCAATCATCTCAGATTGTCCCAGGAGAATAGGGGTCGCAGGGTATCGCCCCGTGCTTGGTTCTTAGGAATCTGGTTTTTTCCATCAATCATCTTAGATTGCCGTACAGCTATTTCCCAATTCTGGAGGATGACTTATTCACATTGTTCAATTTAGTAACTTTAGGGCACTTCTAAGAATGGGTCGCAGGGGCGTAGCTCCCGTTGTTGGTTTTCGATAGCATGGGCATTTTAGCTAGGTAACCGCCAATGGGTGCAAACAAATAGAGGTGCCCTTTAGTAAATTAGCTATCCTAGAATAACCAGGTTAATTTCAGCAGACATGATACCGGTATTAGCCGTGTTGGCGGCGGCGGCGGCGGGTGGATTTCGTTTAGCAATGCCCCTGTTGTTGGTCTTAATTTTACGGCGGGAAGATGGGTGGGAACAAGTGCCGATTTTGGGGCAATTTTCTCCGCAGGTGACCCTGGGCATCCTCAGTGCTTGGACGGTCTGGGAACTGTTAGTGACGATACAGCCCTGGGGGATGCGGTTGATGCAACCTTTGCAGGTGTTGTTTAGCCCGTTTGTGGGCTGGATATTGGGGGTGATGACGGCGCAGGTGGTGGGGATTCCTACGGGTCTGTGGGATGTGATGGGACTGATGGGAGGTGCGCTGGCGCTACTGTTGCAGTTGGTGCAGGTGGGGTGGTTTTACCGATGGGGACGGTTCCCCGCCTGGGTGATTTTGGTGCAGGATAGCCTGTGTGGTTTGTTAGCCGTATTTGCCCTGCAAGCCCCGCAACAGGGGGGGTTGATTGCCCTGCTCCTGCTCTGGTTGGCTCTGCGGATGTCGAAGGATTGGCAACGGCAGTTTCAACGCCACCGGCGGGCACAGGCTCCGGATTAGGGAGCGTTCACCATTGGGGATAGCCGGTTTTGGGGTCCATCGGTTGATACCGTTCTGGGGGGGGCAAGTCCCCCGGTTTCGCCACGTGCCAAGCCACTTCCCCCCGCTTTTTCCCCACCCGCACAAACACAAACCCGGAATCCTCAAACAGTTCCCCGTGTTCGGTGATGGTACGAGGGGAGACCCGCAGGAGGTGCGCCACCTCGGACGTGCTCAAAATCCAGCCATTGCGATGGGCTTCTTCCAGGGTGCGGAGGTATTCCAGGGGGTCGGTGGTGGGTTGGAGTTGAGCCAGACGGGTAGCGACCGCATCGGCAATCACCCCGGCGGTGGAGCGCATACTGGTGACCACGGCTCCGGCCACCGCATCGGCAACCGTGCCAATCAAATGGCTGAGATTGACGGGAATCTCCGTGCGGTTGAGGCTCAATTCGGTGGGGGGGGTGGGTTCCTGGGCGAGAAAATCGTTGATGGTTCCCCCCTGTTGCAGATGGCTGTGCAGTTGATCCAACCGTTCCAATTCCTGGGTGGTAATGTAGGCCCGCCGACTGACTTTGAAGGGTTTGATCCCCAAGCCCTTGAGCCGGTTGTACAGGGCATTGTGCCCCAATTGGTAACGGTCTTCCAGAAGTTCGACGGGGAAACTGTCAATTTGGGTGTCGGAATCAAACCCGGCGGGGTCAATCCGATTGTCCGGGTGATGTCCATTGGCTGGGGCAGGCATGGCACTCCTCGGTTGGGTAGCATGAACGGGATGGGTGATGGGAATTCCCATATCATTTCCCACTATGGTAGCAAGTGGGGAAGAATCTGCCAAGATGGGGGGATGGGAATGGTACAGTGAAACCAGGAAGATGCGGGGACAGCTATGCCGTTTTCGATTGCTGAGTTATTAGGAAATCTGCCGGAAGACAAGTTAATTGCCCCCAAGGTGTTGGCGAAAAAACTCTTTTGTGAGGATGAAAACGACCGTCTGCGTTTGAAAATTGCCCTGGATGCCCTCACCAAGTTAGAGTTGGTCACGGAGGAGTTTGGCAAATACCGGCGGGTGACTGTGCCGGATGTGGTCAAAGCCCGGTTGCGGTTTTCCCGGGGCAGTTTTTGGGCGATTCAAGAGGAACCGGGGGCGGCGGATATTTACATTCCGGCCCGCTACCTGGGAACCGCCTGGCATGGGGACCGGGGGTTGATCAAGGTGATGCGGAAGGGGCGCAACCGCCGCAGTCCCGAAGGGGAAGTGTTCGTGGTGTTGGAGCGAGCGATTACGGCTCTGGTGGCGCAGGTGCAACGGACAGAGACGGGCTATGTGGCCAAACCGATGGATGAACGGTTGAATATCACGGTCGCACTGCCGGAGACGGTGGCCGAATGGGAGGAGCAGTTGGTCTATGTGACGATTGCCCGTTATCCCCTGGCTCAACTCCCGGCCCAGGGGGTGGTGAAACGGGTTTTGGGGCCAGATGCGGGCAGGGCCGACCCCGCCACCTTGGTTTTGTGTAAACACAACCTCCTGTCGGAAATGCCGGAGACTTTGCCCAAGACGTTGGCGCCGACGGGGGATGAATTGCCCCGCCAGGATTACCGGGAGCGGGTGACGTGGGGGCTGGGGCATTTGGCGGTCTCCTGGGAACCGGGGGCGGATGGGGGGCGTTTGCTGGGAATCCATATCCCCGATGCCACTGGGAGTATCCCCCCGGAAACCCTAGTGGATTGGTATGCCAGCCAGCAGGGGGCGAGTTTTGGTTTGGCGGAAACCCGAGTCCCCATGACTCCGCCTCTGCCGGTTCGCACCGAATGGCCGAGCCTTTCCCTGTGGGTGGCGGTGGATAGCACGGGGGAAATTGGTACGTACCGCCTTGAACCGGGGTGGGTACGGGTGACCGCAACGCCCCCAGCAGAATTGGTTCAGGGGGTGACCGAGTGGGTGATGGGTACCCAAACGGCACCGGGTTTGACCTTGGCGGAACCCCAACTGACCCCGGATGAGCATCCCACCGGGTTTCCCTTGGCTCAGTTAACCGGGGAGCAGGCGGTGGCCCAGCGGCTGGCAATCTTGGCGAATCATCTCTTGGCACGGCACATGCAGGCGTTACAACTGCCGGGTCTATTCCGGGTGCAACCCCCACCGGATGCGGAAGCCTGGGAACGGTATCGCTTTCTCTTGACGGAATTGGGGCTGAACCCCCCGGAGCAATTGGATACCCGCATTCTCTTACCGATGATCCAAGCGCATGAATGGGCACCCCTACTCCAGGATTTGTTCCTGGAAATCCTCAAGCCTCCCACCGATAGCCTGCAACCGGGGGCGCATTTTGGGGTAGGCAGGGAGCCGTATTTGCATGGGGTGGCCGCCTTTGACCGCTACGCCGATTTACACAACCAGCGGGTGCTGTGGGCCCTATTTACCCAGGGGAAAGACCGGAAAAGTCCCCGCTCGAAGGAGACGATTGACCCCCGCAGTAGCACCTGTCATGGGCGGGTGGATTGGCCGGTACTGCCCCCCAGCGTCCAGGAGGAGTTGTACCACCGGGCGCAACAACTGCTCCCCCAACTCCAGGAACGGGAACGGGCCCACCGGCAGGCACGGGAGGACTACCGCCATCTGGTGTGGTTGCATCGCTGTCAGCTCAGCCCAGGGCAGACCGTGCGGGGCTTGGTGGTGGGGGTGGAATCCTACGGCTTTTTTGTGGCAATTCAGCATACACCCCTACAGGGGCTGGTGCACGTGACCGCCTTGAAAAATGACTGGTACGAATTTCGCCCCAAACAACAGGCCCTAGTGGGACGGAAAACCAATGCGACCTTTGCGGTGGGAACGGTGCTGGAGGTGGTGGTCAAGGGCATTGACTATTACCGGCAACAGGTGGACTTGGTACTGCCGCCGGAGATGACCACACCAGCGGAACTCCCGGATGCCATTCCCCCGGATACAGCCGCCGAGTGATTGACGTTTCCCAGCGGGACTGGCTAACGTAACGACAATTGGCAGAGACGGTTTCCACCCAGGCACGCCAGGGAGGTTTATGGCAACGTGGCAGATAACGGTGACAGGCATGACGTTCCTGCTGGTCTTGGTGCTGATCATGACCGAGTGGGTGCATCTGACCGTGGCGGCACTCCTGGGGGCAATGGTCTTGGTTTTTGTCCATGTCCTCAGTTTGGGGGAGGCGGTGGGCTATATCGGCCAAAGCTACAGCACCCTGGCCTTGTTTTTTGGCGTGATGGTGTTGGTACGGGCGTTTGAGCCGACCAAAATTTTTGAATACTGGGCGACCCAGATGGTGCTATTCGCCCGGGGGCAGGGAAAACGCCTGCTGTTGGGGGTGGTGGGGCTGACAACGGTGGTGACCGCCTTTTTGCCCAATGCCACGACGGTGATGCTCCTGGCTCCCCTATTCCCCACCTTGGCGGAGGAGATTGGGGTGGATTGTGTCCCCCTGTTGATTTTGCTGGTGATCACGGCCAACAGTGGCAGTTTATTGACCCTGGTGGGGGACCCGGTGACCTTTATCATCGGGGATGCGATCGGCATGGGTTTTCTGGAGTATTTCTGGCGGTTGAGCCTAGCGGGGGTGGTGGCGGTGGGAACTATCTTGGTGATGTTGCCCTGGTTGTTTCCCAAAACCTGGCGCAAGCAGTTGACCAATTTGGAGCAGTTGCCCCATCCCCAGGTGAATCATCCGCTGATGTTGACGGCGGGGAGTGTAATTGTTTTATTTGTGTTGGTCTTTTTTGTGGTGGGGGAATATTTGCCCGTGCCCATGACCCCAGCGGGGGTGGCCTTGATGGGGGCGACCTTAGCCCTGCTGTTGGCGCACAATAGCAAAATTGATACGGTACACAACATTCTGCGGGATGTGGATTGGAGTACCCTAATCTTTTTCATGTCTTTTTTTGTGTTGATTGGCGGTCTGGAAAAAGCGGGAATTATTCAACAACTTTCCCAAGTCATGGCGCAGGTATTGGGCAATAATATGGCGTTGAATGCCCTATTGATTTTGCTATTGACGGGGGTCCTTTCCAGTTTGGTGCCCAATATCCCCTTAGCAGTTGCCATGCTGGCGTTGCTCAATGCCTATTTGGTGCAGGAGGGGTGGGTGAGTGCGGCGATTTTAGAACCCGGGGCGCAGAGGGAACTGCCGGCGGCGGTACAGCCCCTCTTTTTCGCCATGATGATCGGGGGCACCTTGGGGGGCAATGGCACGTTGATCGGCGCTTCCGCCAATATCGTAGCCGCTGGGGTGGCGGAACAACATGGCCGTCGCATTTCCTTTGGCGGTTTTTTGCTCTACGGTCTGCCCGTGATGATTGCCCAGTTGGGCACGGCGGCGATTTTTTTGTTGGTGCGGTTTTTCCTCCTGCCGAGTTGAGATTGTCCCCGGTGTCCCCTTCCGCTAAAGTACAGGTAGTCCTGCCCCTGGGGAAGTTTGCCAATGCTTGAGCGTTTCAAAAAGTTACTTAGAAAAGACCCGCCACAACCGGCTCTGCAACCCCAACGGGAAGCCCTGGTGGATTTGCTTTTGTTGGGGATGTACACGGATCATCTGCTTTCGGTGGCGGAGGGGGATTTGTTAGCGGCAAAACTGGGGGATTTACCCTGGGAATCGGGGCAAGCCCTGAGCATTTATCTACAGGTCAATATGCCGAAAATTCGCATGGCCTATGAAAATTTGCCCAGCCGGTTACAGCTTTTGCAGTCCATTCGTGACCGTTTGCCAACCCTGGAAACTCGCCAGGGGATGCCTACCAAAAATTGCAGGAATTTTTAGCGGTAGATGGGGTCGCTAATAATGAACAGGAATTTTTGACCCAAGTGCGGACGGTTTTGGGAATTTGAACAAGTTCGATGATTTATTATTTAGGGCACCTCTATCAATTCAAAGTTAGCGGTCGCAGTGCCCTTGGTTCTGGGTAATATGGACATTCCCACGATGGGATTTATGATTGGTTCAAATAAATAGAGGTTCCCTTTATTTATCTGATTGGCAATCACCTTGGAATGGCTAGAGAAGTTGGCTCTCTTAGATTTAGGGTGATAATTTTTTCTAATGAGAGAATGGGGCTAAGGTGCTCGCCCGGAAGTTGTCAAAATTTGAAAAGCTATGGGCTTGTCTCTTAAGGGCACTTCTAAAAATAGGTCGCAGGGGGCACCCCCGCCCTTGGTTCTGGAGAATTTCTATATGCCTACGGCACGCCAGCTAACGTTAATCAAGTCGGATTGCTATATAGAGCAATGCTAAATGAGAATAGAATAGGGGTCGCAGGGGCACCGCCCCCGTCCTTGGTTCTGGGTAATATGGGTATGCCAAGGATGAGATGTTAGCTTGGCTCGAATAACATAGAGATGCCCTTAATAACAAGAGTGAACATGAGCCGTTTTTTTGCCAATGGCTCTATTAATTCCCATGAAAATTTCCATTTTTTAGGATGTTTTAATCCTCTCACAACTTAACTACGAAATGTTACAGTTTTGGTAGCTCCCATGCTGTATTATGTTCTAACGGATTAACAATTTTTTATCTCATGGACCTACCCCTCGATTTATGATTGGCAGTGGTCAGGAACCAGATGGTCAACTTTCAGTCTTGCTTTCACAGTAGTACCATGATGTGCCATGCGTTTGTGCCCAAAGACCGGTATAGTAGCAGATATTTGGGCCCCAGGAATCACCCCTATGACCGAACCTAGTGCGGCCCGTATCTTGCTCGTCGTTGGGGATAGCACCCTGCGGCAACGCTTGATGACCGACCTGAGCGAAGCGGGGTATCCCTGCCAACCCCTGGCGGAACCCAGTGAGGTGTACCCCTATTTGGCTACGCATTCCGTTAGTTTGCTCATTGTAGCCACCAGCCCCGCCGGGTTGACCCTCTGCCAGCAGGTCAGCAGAACCCATCCCCCGTTGCCGATCCTGCTCCTCACCGAGGGGGATACCCTGGAGGAACGGGTGACTTGTTTGGAGTCTGGGGCTTGGGACTACCTCAGCCCGCCCTATCCCCGCAAGGACCTGCTCCACTGGCTCAAACTTTATGTGCAACCCCAGACCGACCCGGCGGAACGTTTGACCTTTGCGGACTTGACCCTGGATTTGAATACCCGCATTGCCCTGCGCCAAGAACGGCAAATCCAACTGACGATGAAAGAATTTGACCTGCTCAAATTTCTCATGCAAAATCCGGGGCGGGTACTCACCCGGGAAGAAATCATGGAACAGGTGTGGGGTTACCAGTCGGTGCATGAATCCAATGTCATTGAAGTGTATGTACGTTATCTGCGCTTGAAACTGGACCAACCTGGGGAAAAGCATCTGATTCAAACCGTGCGGGGGGTGGGCTATGTCCTCCGGGAACCTTAAATCCTGGCTGTGGGGGGCTCTGCTCTGGGGTTGGCTGGGGGGGAGTTCCATCGCCTTTGCCCAAACCCCCCAAAATTTGCCGGTGCGGGCCCAATTTAAGCACAACGGCCAGCAGATTCTCCTGGAAGTGGCGTGGACACCGGAGCAACAAGCCCTGGGGTTGATGTACCGGGAACGCCTGGAACCCAACCGGGGGATGTTCTTTCCCTTTCAGCCCCCCCGGCCGGTCAGCTTTTGGATGAAAAATATGCGTACCCCGATTGATATGGTTTTTCTCCATGAGAATAAAATCCTCGCCATTTTCCCCAAGGTGCCGCCCTGTACCACCCCCCGTTGCCCCACCTATGGCCCGGATGGCTTGGTGGATAGCGTGATCGAACTGGCACCCGGTCGGGCAGAACAGTTGGGTCTCAAGGTCGGCGATACCCTCATCGTGCGCTGGATTCCGCCCAGTGGCGTGCCCAAGTGAGCATGGTTTGTCCCTGTTCTGGGGTCGGCGATTCGCAGTACAAGCGCAGGAGTGGTTCCGTGCCACTAAAGCGAATGAGCAACCAACTTTGGTCATGGAGATAAAATTTATACCCATCGCCACTCCAGGTTTTGACGACGGGCAGACCGGCAATTTCCGTAGGCGGTTGGGTCGCCAGTTGGGCGAGTAAAGCATCCCGTACCCCCTGGTCGGCTAAAGGCACATCAATCCGGTTGTAGGTACTGACAAAGTTTAGCTTTTGTTGGAGTTCCTGGTACTGCACCTCCAGGGGTTTTTGGGTGACGGCAATGGCTTCGAGCAGATACAGCGCCGACAGCAGAGCATCCCGTTCCGGTAGATAATGCCCGTACCCAATGCCGCCGGATTCCTCCCCGCCCAACAGCACCCCCCCCTGGAGCATTTCCTGGGCAATGTACTTAAACCCAATGGGGGTTTCCACCACCGGCAACCCGTAATACGCCGCCGTTTTGGCAATCAATTCCGAACCGCTAATCGTTTTCACCACCCGCCCGGTCAACCCCCGGTGTTGCGCCAAATGTTGAATCAAGATGGGAATCAGCACCTGGGGCGAGAGAAAATTTCCCTGCCCGTCCATCGCCGCAATCCGGTCCCCATCCCCGTCAAACACCAGCCCCACCTGGTTACCCGGATGACTTTGTAAGGTACGCCGCAATTCCTCCAAATAAGCAGGCAAGGGTTCCGGCGGATACCCCCCAAACAATACATCCCGCTGGGTCCGCAATTCCTGTACACAGGTTCCCAGGATGCGGGTCAACCCCCCTGCCGCCGCCCCGTGCATGACATCCACCCACACCCGCCAGTGGGTCAAACCGGCTTGAATCTGCGGTACATCCACCTGCTGTTGTAAGGCATTTAGATAATCGGGCCAAGGGTCAAACGGCTGAATCCCACCGCCAGAACGCTGGGGGAGCATTTGTTCTAACTGGGCTTCGATTTGCTTGGTAATTTCCGGGGCAACCGAGCCGCCAAAACTGCCTTTGACCTTCAACCCGTTGTATTCCGAGGGGTTGTGGCTGGCGGTGATCACCAAGGCCCCCATCGCCTGTTGCTGGCGCACCTGATAACTCAACGCCGGGGTGGGAGCCGGTTGGGTCGCCAAACGTACCGGGAATCCGGTTTGCGCCACCGCCTGCGCCGCTGTTTGGGCAAATTCCGGGGACAAAAACCGCCGGTCATAGCCGACCAAAATTGGTGCTGTGGTATCCCCGTAGGTTTGGGCTAAAACGGTTGCCGCCGCCTGTGCTACCTGGGCGAGCCGGGCGAAGGTAAATTCCCGGGCGATCACCCCCCGCCAGCCATCCGTTCCAAAGCGAATTGGTTCCATGTGCGTTGCTCCCATACCGAATTGATTTTATTTTAAGCATTTATTTTTGAGTAAAACATCACCACTAAAGCGGTAAATTAATTGGAAATTAGGTAGTAACCGAAGCATATCTCGCAGGCAAACCTGTCCTTCGTACAACTCCTCATTGGCATATTCCGTATAAAAATAACGGGTGTGCGCTAAAGCAGTCTTGCCGCCTTGAATCAGATCAATTTCTGCCCCCTGGACATCTGCCCAAATAAAATCAATGTGTTGAATTCCCGCCCTTTGCAACCAGGTGTCCAAGCGATGGGTAGGGACTTTGATTGTTTGCTCAAAGGTACACCAGGGAAATACTTCCAGATGTTTTTTGGGTTTTCTAATGGAGCTAGACATATCCCAGTGAGCAGGTATATGTTCCGATGGTCTGCTATCGCTCATAAAAAAATCAATTTCCCCATCTATTGCAGAAATCGCTATCTTTTCTAACACGACCCTGGGGTCAGTGCCTAATCTCTGCTGAAACTTCTCACACGCACGGGGATCAGGTTCAAAGGCATAGATTTTCGCCCTGGGAAAAAGTTCTAAAAACAGAGCCGTATGGCTCCCATCATTGGCCCCAACTTCCAAGATCACCGGGTCATCGTTACCTAATAATGTCACCAATTCGTCTAGGTCAAACGTCCCGCTGGTGATTGGGGTTAATTCGGGTCTGAAAATACTGGCAATTTTGAGTAAGTTTCTTTTGATGCTTTTCAAAACCTGCTTGATATAGGGAAAATGATTGAGCCAATTTTTTAAGGTCTTAACCAGCATGGGGTACCTCTATTTATTTACATGGCAAGCAGATCAAGATTATTTTATTTTGTGATCAGAAATGCAGACAATGCCTGCCCATAGGTGGCCTGGGCACAATTTCCCCATTGGTCAGGGGGAGAATTTTCCGCCCAATCATGCACCGCCATCACCATCTGGTCAATGCCCCGCCGGAGGTTCGCCGCCGGTTGTTCCGACAGGTTCACCACAATTGCAAATACCAATCGGGGACGATGGCGGGGTTGTAGATAACCCGATAGAGCCGCAACCCCCGCTAGGGTGCCGGTTTTCGCCTGTAGGTCAATGTCCGTCTGGGTAAACCGCCGACGTAGGGTGCCCGGCAGTCCCGGAACCGCCAAAGAATCAGCATAACTGGGATGGGCAACCGCCATGCCCTGCAAGAGCTGTACCAACGCCAGGGGTGTCACCCGGTTGTGGCGAGATAACCCGGAGCCGTCACTTTGGAGTACCCCGCCAGGGCTAACCCCCAGACCCGCCAACACGTTTTGTACCGCCTGAATCCCGGCGAAATCACTGGGAATCCGGGGATTGCTGACCGCCCCCAAATGCCGCAACAGGGCTTCCGCATACAAATTGTCACTGAGTTGATTGGTCTGGGTTATCAACTGCGCCACCGGCACCGATGCCACCGCCGCCACCTCCGTCCCCAAATTGGCTGGCAGTACCGTTCGTCGCAAGACCACTTTTTTGTTAGGAAAAAGCCGGGTCACTGTCTGCATAAGATACTGATCCGTATCCAAAATAGGCACAGTAAAACTCAGGGGTTGCGGGGTCACATCCCCCCGCAGATGCAACTGGGGTAACCCCGGCGGAATCCAAATGTTCACCGGCTGGGTGGGCGTGGTAGTACTGCGGGTGGTGTTGATAATTTGCCAGTAACGCCCCGCAATCGGGTCAGACCAGACAACCCGTGCCGGTTTGCCGGAAGTTTGTGCCACCAGCCGCACCTGACTCTCATTGCGATTCAAAATTAAATTATTCACCGGCACCATATCAGTAGTGAGAATATCCTGCCATTCCCATTGGTCATTAAAATTAGGGCCTTGAAAATAGCCGGTTTGAATCACAACGGTATCAAAAGTTTGCCGTTGACTGGGGGTAATTTTTTGCGCCAATTGTTGCAATTTAAGGGTTGTCAAAGTCGGGTCGCCCTGCCCCACCAAATGCAACTGCCGCCCCTGTTGATAAAATACGGTTCGCAGGCGATGTTCGCCCCCCAAACGGACAAAAGCCGCCGCCGTAGTCAGGAGTTTAGTAGTAGAAGCAGGTAGAAAGAACCGCTGGCTTTGGTGGTCATACAACGTGCGGGGTGGATTTTCCTGGGTCTGAATTAAAATTCCCCAATGCGCCTTTTGGTACTCCGGTTGCTGACGGATTTGATCCAATGTATTGGTTAAAGAGGTGCGACACAATTGTACGGGCGTGGGTGGATTAGCAAGAAACATCATGACTAGCTCAGCAGATATAGCAATCCTACTTGATTTACATTAGCTGGCGTGCCGTAGGCATACACAAAGTTTCCAGAACCAAAGACGGGGGCGATGCCCCTGCGAAACCCTGTTCCCAATTCATGTAGGATTACTATAGCCCATACATTGTACCAGTGATGATATACTCCACGTTGTGAAACTCTTGTGTAGCCTAAACAATAGTCTCTATCTTCCACGACGTAGCTCCTTTTGATACTCTCTAGCCTCCCTCCAGGGCACGGACTGATAGCCCTCAGAACGACTCTTATCCACTTGCCAATGCTAATAAACGCCCGGTGATAGAAAATATATGTAGAGAGGCAGGATACCAACCCTCGATTATCGGTACACCAAAGGTAATGTCAGGGGAGGTTCGGGTAAAAGGTGCTGAGAAAATGGCGGAGGAAGTGCTGTAGTGAGGGTTTACCTAGACACTAGCGTTTTTCACCGCCCATTTGATGACCAATCCCAAGCTAAAATCTTTTTAGAAACTCAGGCTATTATATTAATTTTTCAAGCCATTGAGAGTCGACAAATAGAACTTATCATTTCTGAGGTATTAGAATATGAAATCAGCCGTAATCCCAAACCAGAGCAAACCTTATTTGTCCTTACATATTTTCAGTTTGCCACTCACCACCAGACACTTACACTAGGGATTAGAGATCGTGCTAAAAAACTACAAGAAAGAGGAGTAAAAGAATTAGATGCCTTGCACATTGCCTGCGCTGAAGCCGCAAACTGTAACTATATGCTAACCTGTGATAAACGGCTCATCAACCGTTGTACGAGCTTGACCATTTCCGTTCTTAATCCAGTAAATTTTATTTTGGAGTTGGGCAATGAGGGTTAACTTAGCAGACGATCAACAAATCCTAGCAGAAGCTCTAAAAATTTTAGTCAAAGAAATGGAGCCTTGGAAAGTTGCCCGTTTTGTTGCTTATTTAGGCTTAGGAAGTGGCGACTATCTCCAAACTAAAGATAAACTATTTACAGGCGAAACGGTAGATAGTTTGTACGAAAAAATCCAAGCCTTCGCACAAAGAAAACAAAACAACGGTGAATAACACGGCGATTCACTTCTTACCCAAGCTGATGTCAGGGGAGATACGGGTAAAATCTGTAGAGAAAATGGCGGGGTCAATCGCTGTCTTTACAGTCACACTCATCATACGTCATAGAATCTAAGACTCCTAAAGCTTAACATCTAAAACTTTGTTGTTGGTGTGCTTTTTTCCTTGTCGTGTAGTAAGATATTGGGGTCTCCAGAATGCCCCTGCGAAGCCCTATTCCCTTCTCATTTGGTATTGCCATAGAGCCATTGCCCCTGAATGGTCATAAGGGTTTAGAGCAAACCGTACCCCGCCCTGATTCGGAACCGTATTTTTAGGGATGGTTATCTGGTTAACCGCTGACGCTGGGGGCAAACCGCTGTTGCAATTGGCTCAATCCCACCCGGTGACAAAAATCCCCAAACCGCTCACCCATGTACCGCTCTTGTTTGTAAAATGTAAACACTGGTTTCAGGGCTTGGGTTAAATTTTCTAAGGGCATTTTTTCCCAGAGCACCTGGGCGAGACGGTCCCCATTGGCACTGGCTCCCACCCACACCTGGTAATAGCCGGGCAAGGCACCCACCAAACCCAATTCCGCCAAGTAGGGACGGGCACAGCCATTGGGACAGCCGGTCATGCGGATAATCAAGGGGGTATCTGCCAAACCCACCTCGCCCCAGAGGGTTTCCACCTGCTGTACAAAATCCGGGAGTACCCGCTCGGATTCGGTGATGGCCAAACCACAGGTGGGCAGGGCAGGACACGCCATCGCCAAACGGGTGAAGGGGGACAGGTCATCCGGCAAGGGCACCCGATGCTGACGGAGTATGGCAGTGATTTTCTCCCGCCACTGGGGGTCAATGTCCCGGAGGATCACATCCTGGGTGGGGCTGAGTTGCAGGGGTAGGGCAAATTGCTCATTGATCAAGCGCAGGGCGGTTTTCAGTTGGCTGTCCTCGGTGTCCCGAATCCGCCCGTTGGGAATGGAAAGACCCAAAAATAACTTGCCGTCCCCCTGGGGTTGCCAGCCGAGGTAATTCAAGCCTGCGGGAAAGGGGGGAATTTTGTGCCAGGGTTTGAGTTTTTGCCCCGCATATTCTTGCACCACCTGGCGGAATTTACGAATGCCCCAATTGTGGACAAGATACTTCATGCGGGCTTGTTTGCGGTCCTGCCGGTTGCCGTGATCCCGTTGGACAGCCAGGATTGCCTGGATCACCGTTTCAATCTGTGCCGCCGGGACAAATCCCAAGGGTTGCCCCAACAAGGGGAACGTTTCTTCTTTGTTGTGGGTGCGCCCCATGCCCCCCCCGACCAGGATATTAAAGCCCCGCAATTCCCCCTTGGCATCGGTGATGACGATCAAGCCAATGTCCTGGGAATAAATGTCCACCGAATTGTCATCCGGGACGGTAATGGCGCATTTGAATTTGCGGGGCAGGTATTGGTTGCCATAGAGGGGTTCCACCGGGTCGTCCAAATGGATTTTGGGCAAAGGGTTTAGCGCCGGTAATGCCGGAATGTCCACCTCCTGGTCGTCAATCCACAACTCGTAATAACTGCGAGTGCGGGGCAACAGCAAATCCGATAACCGCTGGGCGTAGTCCTGGGCGTGGCGATAGCTGGGGCGGTTCAAAAAAGGTGCCGGGGGTGCCATCACATTCCGGTTAATATCCCCGCAGGTGGCGAGGGTCGTGCCCATGTTCCGCACAATTGCTTCAATCACGGTCTGCACATTCGCCTTGAGCACCCCGTGCATCTGAAAGGTTTGCCGGGTCGTCACCCGCAGGGTACCATTCCCATAAGCATCCGCTAGGGCATCTAGGGTGCGGTAGAGGGGTGCCGGGACGTAGCCCCCCGGTTGACGGGTGCGGAGCATCAAGGAAAAATCCCGCTCTAACCCCTGTTGGCGCAATTCCTGCCGTTTGTCCCGGTCATCCTGCTGGTAGGAGCCGTGAAATTTCAAAATCTGCACCGCCGCTTCGCTGAAATGGGTGGTGGGTTGGCGGGCTTCCGTGGCAAGGGGTTCCCGGAGATAATCGCTGGCAACCTTGACCGCCTCACTCCGGGGCAAACGCACCTGCGCTTCGGTGGGGGGAATGGAAGTCATTATGTCGCTAATTCCGGTCGGGTTTTGTTGGTTTCTCTAATGTATCATTTTTTTGTGGTCACACTCTTAAGGGAAGCTAAATGAATCCGGCTCAGTCAATCCAGACCCCGTATGGTGGTAAAACGAATGCCCCTACGGAGCAGATGATGTTCGCTGAAGTGATGCAAAAAGTACAGGCTTTAGATTTGGCGGTGCTCAACCAGGAATTAGAGGCGGCGCAACCCCGGGAAATTTTAGCCTGGGCGACCGAGACCCTGCCGGAGGGGTTGGTGCAAGCCAGTGCCTTTAATGTGGATGACATGGTGATTACCGACCTGCTTTACCGAGAATTTCGCCCCCGGCATCCGGTACCCGTTTTATTCCTCGACACCCTGCACCATTTCCCGGAAACGCTGGAGTTGGTCGCCCGCAGTACCCAGCACTACGATCTGAACCTAAAAATTTACCGGATCATGACGGTGGATTCCCGGAGCGCCTTTGCCCAACGCTACGGAGACAAACTCTGGGAAACGGATATTGAGCAGTTCCATTACCTGACTAAAATTGAACCCCTGCAACGGGGGCTGGCGGAGTTGGGGACGGTGGCGTGGATCACCGGGCGCAGGCGGGATCAGGCGCACACCCGCTCGGATATGCCCATTTTGGAGTGGGATAAACAGCAACGCTTGAAAATCAATCCCCTGGCTAACTGGACCCGTACCCAAAGCTGGCAGTACGTGATGGAGCATCAGGTGCCCTACAACCCCCTGCACGACCAGGGCTACGCCAGCATCGGCGATGAACCCCTGACCACCCCGGTCGCCGAAGGGGAGGATGAACGGGCAGGGCGCTGGCGGGGTACCGGCAAAACCGAGTGCGGCATCCACATTTAAGGAACCAACCCATCTGGCGAGTCCCCCATGCCCTATCTATAATGAACGGATATGGGATTAACCAGTTCTTAACCTTGGGGGGAGCGATGACACCAACGACCCTGGGACAGTGGTTGCATCCCCATCTCCGCCGGGCTTACCAGCGGTGGGGCAAGCAGGAGGCGGGGGTGCGCCGGGGGGATGACCCGGAGGCGATTCACCAGATGCGGGTGGCGCTACGGCGGATACGGGCGGCGATGACCGGGTTTGAGGCTGTTTTAGACCTGCCCCGGGTGACCCGCAAGGTGGGGATGATCAGCCGGGTCTTGGGGCAGGCGCGGGACGGGGATGTGATGTTAGCCCGTTTGGAGCAGGATTATCTGCCCGGATTGCCCCCTGAGGAACAGGCACCGCTCCGGGATTTTATCCGGGGTTTGCGGCGGCAACGGCAGGACGTGCAACGGGAGGTGGTCGCCCTGTTGAATTCCGCTACTTATCAGCGGGTCAAGGAAGCCTGGGGGAAATGGCTGGATCATCCCCGCTGGCAGTCCCTGGGGAATGCGTCGGTGGCGGGAACCGTACCGCACCTTTTGGCAATTGCCTGGGGGGAACTGGCACTGCATCCGGGCTGGCGGGTGACAACCCCGGAGGCTGATCCAGAATTGCTCCACGACCTACGCAAAGCCATCAAACGCACCCGTTACCTGTGGGAATTTGCCGACAACTCCCTGGATATTGGCTTGAGCGAACCGTTGGGCTTATTGCGGGAGGCGCAGGAGGTGCTGGGGCATCTGCAAGATGGATTTGTGCTGGCTTCCCAGATCGGCAATGCTTGTCCCACCCTACAGGAGCGTTTAACCCAACAGCGGGGGGAACACTGGCAGACCTGGCAAACCCTGCGGCGGCAACTCCAGAGCCGGGCAATCCAACAGCAGGTCTATCACACCCTGGGTGATTTGGGACTCAATGGGGCAGATCAAGTTCCCCCAAAGGACGAAATCGCTCATCCTGCTGTAATTCCTCTTGGATAATCTGCTCCAGGCGAGACTCGCTTACCCCCAGGACGTGGATGAGGTCAATCAGCAGGGTATTTTCTTCAATCAGCACAAACCCATCCGCCAGGGCAATCCGTACCGCCAACCGCATCGCTACTTCCGCCTGTTTGGTATCCGCTAATGCCCGACAGGCGGCTCCCCCCAGAGGTGCCATTCCCTCTTGTGCCAAAACCTGCAACGCCTTATGGATAGCCGCCTGCGCCGTCGCCACCGGCACCCCCTGCTGGACGAGAAATTCCACCAGTTGGTCTTCCTCCTCCGGGGCGGTATCCTCATCCGCCGTCATCATCAGCACACCCACGGCGGCAATCCCTTCCCACAGGCTCAGGCTCGCTGAGGAGGGAGTGGTAGGGTCAAATAGGGGTTTTCCCGTCACGGACTTGATGGGGTAGGTGTTCCTTTCTAGTAAATCAGAAATTGAGCTTATTTATAGCAGTCCTACTCGATTCACGAACAAACATTCTCCAGAACCAAGGACGGGGGCGGTGCCCCTGCGACCCCTATTCTATTGGGAACCTCTATCTATTTGAGCCAATCATCAATCCCATCGTGGGAATGCCCATATTACCCAGAACCAAGGGCGGGGGTGCCCCCCTGCGACCCCTATTCTATTCTCATTTAGGAGTGCTACATATTGAGGTGCCCTCTATCTTATTGGCATTACCAGCAGGTTATCACGCTGGAATCCCGATACTATCGAGAACCAAGCACGGAAGAACCCCTATTAGGGCGTGACTATACTGCTGATGTGGAGGGCATCACCCACCGTTGGATGGCAGAAGTCAGGGCAAATAGGGCTAAAGAAGCCGCCAGCAGTACCAGGGAAATGACCGTTGCCGCCGGATAGTTAAATTCCTCCAACTGTTGATACACATAAACCGTCGCCGCCAAAGTTTTGTAGGGGATATTCCCGGAAATGATCACAATCACCCCAAATTCCCCAATCCCCCGCGCCAAAGCCAGGGTAAACCCGGTCACCAAAGCGGGCACCACCGGCGGCAGAATCACCCGCCAAAAACACAGCCAATCCCCCGCCCCCAGGGTATGAGCCGCCTCCTCCACCTCCGGCTCCAACTCCAATAGCACCGGTTGCACCGTCCGCACCACAAATGGCAGGGTGACAAACAACTGCGCCAACACCACCGCCCCCACCGAAGCAGTGAAATTCAGGGGGATCACCCGCCCCAAAGGGGTGCCCTCGTCCCAAAATTGCCCCAACACCCCCCCCGCCCCGTACAAGGTCGCCAGGGTAATCGCCGCCACCACCGAGGGCATGGCAAAGGGTAAATCCACCAGACTATCCAACAGCCGCCGCCCCGGAAACCGATAGCGCACCAGCACCCACGCCAGGATAAACCCGAAGATTGTATTCAAGACCGCCGCCGTCAACGCCGTCCCAAAGGTCAACTGGTACGCCGCCAGAGCCATCGGGGCAGTAATCAACGACCAGACTTCCTGCCAGGGATATTGCAGTCCCGTCCCCACCAACGCCCCCAAGGGCAACAGCAACAAAAACCCCAGGTAGGTGAACATCACAGCGACCAACCAGGGGGAACGCCGCATCACCGCCCCTGCGCCGCCAACCGCTGTGCCTGGTCAAACAACGCCCCATCCGCAAACAACAGGGCATTCACCTTCCCCCAGCCCCCAAAATCGCCAATTTTATAGATGCGATTCACACTTTGAAAGTTTTTGGCAAACCGCTGGCGTACCTTCGGGTCAAAGGGGCGATACCCCGCCTCGGCGTAAAGTTCTTGACCTCTAGGAGTAAATAAAAACTGGGCAAATGCCTCCGCCACCTGACGGGTACCCCGTTTGTCCACCGTCCGGTCAATCACCGTCACCGGGAAATCCACCTGCACATTGGGAGAAGGAGCCACATAGGGATAATCCTGCGGGATGGATTCATTCAAAAACAGTACCTCATTTTCAAAATTGATCATCACATCCCCAAGGCGGTTTTTGACAAACTTATCCGTCGCATCCCGCCCGGAGTTTGCCAACACCTTCGTATTCCCCACCAACCGTTGCAGATACTCCTGCGCCTTCGCCTCCCCAAACCCCCTTTGCATGGCACCAAACCCCGCCATAATTCCCCAGCGGGCATTCCCTGCCGTTTTCGGATTAATCAACAACACCTCCACATCGGGACGGGTCAAATCGCTCCAGGTGCGGATATTTTTCGGGTTGCCGGGGCGGGTCACCAATACCATCACACTGGTCGCCGGAATCGCCTGGTTGGGTAACCGTTTATTCCAGTCCGCCCGCACAAAGCCCTTTTCCACCAGCGGGTCAATGTTGCTCTGGATATTCTGCGCCAAAATGTCCGCCTCCAAACCGCCCAAAATCGCCCGGGTTTGCGCCCCCGAAGCCCCATAGGACTCCTTAAACGTCACCCGTTGCCCCGTGCGGGCTTGCCACTGCTTCTGAAACTCCGGGATTAACTTAGCAAACACCGGTTTCGCCACCGCATAACTCACCAGGGTCAACTCCGTCGCCCGTTGCGCCCGAGCCAACCAACCCGGCAAAACCGCCATTGCCGCCCCCGCAACCATTGCCACGAATCCATAACCCCATTGTTGCGCACCCATTGTTAAACCTCCAAATCCGATAGGAATAGGGGTGATTGTAGCATGAAGGGGCAGGCATTGGATAATGGGGGCATGATTTGGCTGGTCATTGGGATTAATTTGGGTATCAGTTGGGGGTGTTGGCGGTTGGTCGGCATTCTCATCGGTTTGCGCAAGACGATGGTGGGGGTGACCCGTGCCATTGAGGGGGCGGATCGGGCGACCCATAACCTGTTGGCGGGGGCACCAGACGCAATTCTGCTAGGTCACACCGGCGCACGGTCACTAAGGCGGCACATCCCCGGTTTAGCCCAGTATCTCAGCAAAGTCCGGCAGGTGCTTACCGTAGCCCTGTGGTTACAACGGCAGTTAAAATTGCTTCAATCCAAAACCAGGGGCAACCGCCCCGCATAGCTGATGCCAATAGGGTTCACCCGAAACTGACAGGGCAACACCTCCACCCCCGCATTAACTGCTTGGCGCAACAACCGACCATACTCCGGGTCAGCCCGATCCCCAGGGGCAAAGTGGGTACAGTCTTCCCGCCCAATGAAATAAATAATCAACGCCCGACACGCTGGCACCAAACGCATCAATTCCCGCAGGTGTTTTTGCCCCCGCACCGTGACCGTATCGGGAAAAAGGGCTAAATTCCCCTGCACCCAAGTGGTATTTTTCACCTCGATATAAATCGGTCGTGCCCCCCCGGTCAAACAAAAATCAATCCGGCTCCCTTCCGTCCCATAGGTCACTTCCGGGGTAATGTGCTGATAATCCTGCACTTCGGGTAAACCGTGAACCGTTAATAATTCCCGCAGTACCGGGTTGGGGCGGGCGGTATTGATATTCACCCAGGTGGGGGTCGTGTCCTCCAGATGGATCAATTCCCAGGTGTAGGCTAATTTACGCTTGGGGTCGGGGTGATGGGACACCTGCACCGGGCGACCCGGAACCGCCACCCCCGTCATGGGTCCAGTATTCGCACAATGGGCTGTGACCACCTCCCCCGTATCCAAAAGAATATCCGCCAAAAAGCGTTTGTACCGTTTTTGTAATGTGCCTGGATGCAAGGGTGGGTAGGTGTAGAGGAGCATGGGGGGGGTAACATTTTCCTAAAAAAGCGGGGCAGTTTAATCGGAACCTGCCTGAAAAACCTGTGCCACCGTCAGCAGGAGTTCTGGAAAGGTGGGAGAAATCAGCCGCTCCTGTTCCCGAAACGCACTCACTTGATATTCGCCATCAATAAATTCATGAATAAATATGGTTGGTTGCTTCGGATTACCCAGGAAACGCCGTCCCCCCAACCCCAAATAATCCACCAACCAGTATTCCCGAATCCCCATCTCTTCGTAGTCTTTCACTTTAGTCAGATAATCAACCCGCCAATTATTACTCACCACTTCAATGATTAAGGGAATAGACGCTCCCAAGGTCACGGTGGAGGCTTTTGCCCAGAGCGGCTCATGGATTAAATTGGGACGATTTAACACTAAAACATCGGGTAAATAGGCAGATTCCGCATCGGGCTTTTTAACTAAAGCGTGTTTGGGTATTCGATAGGGCAAGTTCAAGCGCAGATACTCAGCCGTCACCTGCTCAGCGAGGAAGCTGGCAATATCCTCATGTTGACCTAAGGGTTGGGGCATCTCAATGGGTACTCCATCATACAATTCGTAGTGACTGCCATCGGGTTTCCATTCGATAAACTCGCTGAAGGTGAGCCGTTGAATTTCCGTTTTAAGTTGTTGCATCGGAAGACTTTGACCTAAGATAATGAATTTCGCACTTTAATTCCTATTTTACAAATATAGGGCACCTCTATTTATTGGCACCCCTCGAAGGTTATCTCGTTAGAATGCCCATGTTAATGGCTACGCTACGCAGGCTAATGGCTACGCCACGCAGGCTATCGAAAACCAAGGACGGGGGCAACGCCCCTGCGACCTATTTTTAGAAGTGCCCTATAGCAACATGATATGCCTTACGAATAAAAATTCCGCAGAACCAGAACGGGAGGCGGTGCCCTGCGACCCTTGGCTTTCTAAATCTTTCTAAGTACAGAATTTCTACTCACAATTTAGATGAGATGGCTATATTCCTCGGTATCTCTCCCACCGTAGGACAGCCCGCCTGCAAACCAGTATAATTATCACTGGTGTTTCTAAGGGTCATACACATGAAAGCTGTCAAAAATACCGTCCTGTCCGTTTTGGGTGGCGTATTGACCGTCGTGGGGGTGATTGCATTCATTTTACCCTTTGTTCCTGGCACCCCCTTGCTGTTGTTGGCGGCGGCTTGTTTTGGAGCCATTGAGTCCTAGGATAATTGACCGCATGGTTTGGGGGTGGTCACTGCTAAAGTTGCCGTTCTCTTTGCACCATTTGCAAATAGGACAACCAACCCCCTATCACCATTACTCCAGTAAATACGGCTAAATAACCCAAGTTTTCCCCAACCTCTTGCCAGGAATACCCCTGGATTGCCACCCCCAATAACCCCTGATTCATGTGATAAACCGGCGTATATTTCGCCACTGCTAAAAGATTTTCTGGAAATAGGGTGGTGGGCAAGAATGTCCCCCCAATGATCACAAACGGCAGACCGACAGCGGCGACCAATGCATTTACATCATCTGTACGTCTTGCTAATTGCGTACCCAAGATAAACCCCGCCCCCACATAGCCCGCTACGGTCAACGCAAACAACAGCAGACCCAACAGTACATTGCCGTGATACCTTGCCCCCAGGTAGGCTGCCACCCCTGCCACCAAAACCACCTGCGCCGTCGCTACGAGAATATAGGCGAGAAAAATTCCCAAAAAATAGGACAACCCGCTCATGGGTGAGAGAAATAACCGTTTCAGGGTGCCCTGCTCCCGTTCCGCCACGATGGTCGAAACCGTGCCCCCCACGCCACTGAAGAAAAAACCAGAACCCACTAAAGCAGCCACAGCCGCCTGCTCAAAGGCTTCCGGGATGGTCAAATCCGTGCGCCCGGTCAAGATCATGCCAATTAATAAAAGGATCGACACGGGGAAAAACCCCCAAAACGCCAAACTGCGCTGACGGCGGATCAATTCCGTGAGAATCCGCCGCGCCACCGCCCAGGTTTCCCGTCCCACCCGTTTTATCCCCATTTCTGAGGAATTGCACCGATTTCTTGACATTTCTTCATATTTTATGGCTAGATAGCAGAGGGAGTTTGCACCATCGGCACAGTACAATCCTAGTCTATGGTACTAACCACAACCCTGTGAGGAGTCCGTTCGTTCCTGATCATGAATCAAAATTTTGAACCCAACGGCCATTTCTCCCGCCGCCAGTTGCTCAAGCTGTTTGGGGTGGGAGGTGTGGGTGCCGCCATCGGCTATTCCCGTTTTGTGAAACCTGAACCGGCGGTATGGCAACCGGATACCCTGGCGTTACCCTGGCGTTTGGAAAAACCCATCCGGGTGACAGTGGTGGGGGGTGGTTTGGCGGGTTTGGCCTGTGCCTACGAACTCAGCCAACGGGGGTTTCAGGTCACCTTATTAGAACGGGCGCCACAATTGGGAGGAAAAATCGCCGGGTGGCCGATTGAGGTGAATGGGGTGTCCCTGCAAATGGAGCATGGGTTTCACGGTTTTTTTCCCCAGTATTATAATCTCAACCGTCTGGTGCAGGAATTGGATTGTGATGGGAATTTTGTCTCCCTAAATTCCTATGCGGTGGCCTACAAAAATGGCTATGCGGCGGAGGTTTTTCGTCCCAGCCATTCCGCGTTTCCCTGGAATATCGTGGATTTGGCGGTCGCTTCGGAGAATCGTTGGCGCTGGGGTCTGAATCTCACCAGTCCGGGGCATTGGGGTGTATTCCGGGAAATTACCGGCTTTGACCCGGTGCAGAGCTATCAACGGCTGGATCACCTGTCCGTGCTGGAATGGGTGGGCAATGATTTTCCCCAGGGTTTGTTTGATTTGTACTTTTTACCCTTTGCCAAATCCAGTTTGAATGCCCCGGATCGGCTGAGTGCCGGGGAATTGATGCAGTTTTTCCACTTTTATTTCTTTGGCAATCCCGAGGGGCTGGCCTTCCGGGGCACCCGCCAGGATATGCGCCGCTCCCTGGTGGAACCGATTGCCGCCAGCATCCGTGCCAATGGAGGGGTGGTACGCACGGGGGTCACGGTCACGGGCGTGGACTGGCAGGGGGGCAAAATCGCCGGGTTGGAGGTGCAAGCCGCCGGTCAGGGGAGTGCTGCGCCGTTTTGGGTGTCAGCCAATCCCGTGTTACCAAGGGGGTTCTATGGCGCCGGGGATGCGGTCTATCAAACCAAGGGGAACCAAGCCCTCTGCCTCACTTGTCCGCACCAGGGCTGTACGGTGCAAGTGCAAAGTAATGGCGGTTATCGCTGTCCCTGTCACGGGGCGGAATTTACGGCGCAGGGGGAGGTAGTCAAAGGCCCGGCCACCCGCAATTTGAGTACATTTACCATCCTTACCGAGTCTCCGGAGCGGGTGCAGTTGGTGGCGCAAAATATTGCCCATGAGGGACTTGAGCGGCTCGAATCCGAATACTATGTCCTGGCCGCTGATGTTCCCGGCGTGCAACAAATCATCCGTCTGAGTCGGGGGGAACCCAACCCGGAGGTGGTGGCACAAATTGAGGGTTTAACCGTGGCGGACCCGTTTGCTGTGGCTCGGTTCTGGTTTGACCGGGATTTTGAATGGCAGTACAGTGACTTTACTTCCCTGTCCGGTTATCGCTTGACGGATAGTATTACGTTGTACCACCGTATCCAGGACGATTACAAAGCCTGGGCCCAGGCCACCGGCGGCAGTGTGGTGGAGTTACACGCCTATTGTTACAAGGAAAAGGAATTTCCCAACCAGGAGGCTTTGCTGACTACGTTTGAACAGGAATTGTACGAGGTGGTACCGGCTTTGCGGGGGGCGACCATTTTGCATCGGGAGTTGGTCAACCAAAAGAATTTTTCCGGGTTTCCGCCCCACAGTTACGACCAGCGTCCCACCAGTGCCACAGCGGTACCTAATCTATTCCTGGCGGGGGATTGGGTGAAAATGCCCTTCCCCTGTGCGTTGATGGAGCGGGCGGTGAGCAGTGGTTTTTTGGCGGCCAACGAGATTATCAGCCAGGAAGGATTGCAACGCCGTCCCCTCTATTCCGTGCATCCCCGGGGGTTGTTGGCGACCTAGACATACCAAAACCCAATCAATAAAGGGCACCTCTATCTATTGCCACCACTGGCAGATTATTTCACTAAAATGCCCATATCATCGAGAACCAAGAACGGGGGCTACGCCCCTGCGACCCATTTTTAGAAGTGCCCTAAATCATATCCCTAAAAAATAATTGCTCTGAAATGCCCATCATTCCATAATGATTGAGAAATTGAGGATGAGGGATGGGGATTTGCCCCGGCGAACTATTTCTTTTAGAGGCGTTCTATGCACATTGGCATCGTGGGTTTGGGTTTAATTGGGGCTTCTTTGGCTTTGGATTGGCGGCGGGGGGGGCACAGGATTACGGGGGTCAGTCGCAGTGAAACAACGATTGCCATTGCTGGGAAACGGGGGGTGATTGACCAGGGTGGCACGGCGGTTTCCCTACTCGCTGGCTGTGATGTGGTGGTCTTGTGTGTGCCGTTGGATCGCTTGGTACCTATGGCGGCGGCGGTCTGTCCCCACCTGCAACCCGATGCTATCTTGACGGATGTGGGTTCGGTCAAAGCCCCGTTGGTAGAGGCGATTATCCCTTTGTGGTCGGGATTTATCGGGGGGCATCCGATGGCGGGAACGGCAGAGCAGGGCATTCAAGCCGCCCAGTCCCAACTTTTTCGCCAGCGTCCCTACGTGTTGACCCCTACCGCCCAAACCCAGCCCCAGCAGTTGGCGCAATTACAAACGTTGGTAGAGGAATTGGGTGCTCAGGTGTTGCTGTGTGACCCCCATGTCCATGACCGGGCGGTGGCGTGGATTTCTCACCTGCCGATTTGGGTCAGTGCCGCCCTATTGGGGGCTGTGCAGCAGGAATCCGACCCGGAAATTATTGCCCTCGCTCAACAATTAGCCAGTTCTGGTTGGCGGGATACCACCCGGGTGGGGGGCGGAAATCCTGAATTAGGGGTATGTTTGGCGCATTATAACCGGGAGCATCTCCTGCGGGGGTTATACCAGTACCGGCAGGAATTAAACCAGGTAATCGCCATGATCGAACAGCAGGACATGACCGCTCTGACCACCTATCTCCAAAAAAACCAACGGACACGAACCCAGTTTGAGGATAGGCATCAGACCCAAGAACAGGATAATAATCATATTTGAATTGCGGGAAGATTTTATCTTCAGAAAGTTCAATAGTCCTAGGGCGCTACCCCGCACTGGTTTTTAGTAATTTTAGTATTCATACAGACAGCAATTATAATTGCGTTTAGAACAAGGGTCGCAGGGCACCGCCCCGTACTGGTTTTTAGTAATTTTAGTATTCATACAGACAGCAATTATAATTGCGTTTAGAACAAGGGTCGCAGGGCATCGCCCCGTACTGGTTTTTAGTAATTTTAGTATTCATACAGACAGCAATTATAATTGCGTTTAGAACAAGGGTCGCAGGGCATCACCCCGTACTGGTATTTAGTAATTTTATTATTCCCATAGATCATCTAAGATTGCTGTAGAAAACAGAGTTGCGATAAGGGGTAACACAGATGGACGGTTTTTGGACGAATGTCGGTCGTTACATGAGCTATTTCGTCACCGTCATTTTGGGAGTATTGCTGACCCTAGCTCGGGGGCTGGGGCGGCTTTGGCAACGTCCGGTCACAGCGGTGGCAACCGTATCCCTCCTGGTGAGTGGCATTAGTCTATTGTACTTCACCCTCCTAGCCATGCTAGGGCAATAAAAGCGAAAGAGCCGGTCGCCCGACTCTTTTGCCCCTGTGGAATGCCGCTCCAGTCGACATCTATCTTTAGTTTCGGGGCAGA
Source organism: Synechococcus sp. C9 (assembly GCF_022984075.1). Taxonomy (NCBI): domain Bacteria; kingdom Bacillati; phylum Cyanobacteriota; class Cyanophyceae; order Synechococcales; family Synechococcaceae; genus Synechococcus; species Synechococcus sp. C9. Next base: position 1,889,991 of record NZ_JALAAD010000001.1, read on the forward strand.
GCCACCTGTCCGCAGTGACGCATCCTAGGGGAGGCAAGTGCCCTGGATCACCAACCTTACCAAAACCAATCCATTGGACTGATTTCCGGCAACCGCTGACCCGCCTGCACCTCAACCACAATCGGCTGATGGTCTTGGCAACGAATATGCAAACCACAGGCGACCGCCGGGGAATAGTACGCCCGATAATTTCCATAGGTGGCATAAACTCGATAACGCCCAGGGGGCACCTGGAGTTGGTAGCCCACCCCATACTGGTACTGGCTTCCCTTCACTTGAGTTTCCGTACAATGGAGGTCTTTTGTTGTCACTTCTTCAGCACAAACCGTCAAGGGGGGGATATGATGCCCCGGATAGCTCAGGGAGCCTTCCAGCCGAGCCAAACCAGGGGGCAAATATTCCAAAGTGGCGGCGACTTTTTCCTCAGCCCAGGCGGGGTGAACCAAACCGAACAGGGCGAGACCAAGGGCAAAAACCGTTGCTTTCATGGGAGGGCGGGCAGGAACAGAACTGGTGTACCGATTGTTCCGACCGGGCTTATTTCTATTCTGGGCAAAATCCGATGGGAGGAAAGTGATGACCATCTCGGTGATCGAGTGACGTGGCTCACTTGGGGAGAGAAGGTTAGAATAATTATTACAATCATTAAAATTTTATCCTCCCAATTTATGGCACCCAATGTCCTCATGGTTGTGGATGGTTACAATGTCATTGGGGCGAAATGGGATGTCACCCAGGGAGATTGGGAGCAATGGCGGCAGGAATTGATCGAAGCCCTATGTAATTACAGTGCCTTGCATGATATCCTCACCCACATCATTTTTGATGCCCATCAACGCCGCCAACCGGAGACTTGGGAAGAGGTCACCGACCAAGTGCGGGTTTGTTACACCGGGTATGGGTTGACCGCTGATGCCTATATTGAGCGGTTTTGCGCCCGCCATCGGGGACGGGGACAACGGTTGATTGTGGTCACCTCCGACCGCCTGGAGTGGATGACCGCTACGGGTTATGGGGCGGAATGGCTATCCTCCTCGGCTCTGTGGCAAGCAATGGCACAACCCCCCCCACGCCAGACCATGCGGGCAACGGCGGGAAAAACCAGACGGGGCTTACCGGCGGCTATCCAAGACCGGCTAAGACAATGGCGCAATAAGCTATGATACGTCTGTGTATCCACTGAGTGGCATTATGATTGAGGTTCCTACTTGGCTGAAGCCAGTTTTACCTTTCTTTCATCCCTTGTTAATGTGGCTCTTGCTGGCTTTGAGTATTTACGCTTTGTACACGGGTATTCAGGTCATTCGGGTACGCACGGCGAAAGGGGAGGAAAAAAGTCGTCTCCTCAAAGGTAAGTTCCGGGAGGTACATTATCAAGTCGGTTCTGCATTGCTGGCTCTGATGGTGCTGGGCACTTTGGGGGGCATGGCGGTCACGTTTATTAACAATAAAAAGCTCTTTTTGGGTCCCCATTTGCTGGTGGGTTTAGCCATGACGGGTTTGATTGCCATTTCTGCATCCTTAGCTCCACTGATGCAACAGGGAAATCAATGGGCACGGGTCACCCATATTACGATCAATGGTATTGTGTTGGGGTTGTTTGGTTGGCAAGCAGTGACGGGGATGCAAATTGTCCAAAAGATTTTGGGTTCCACCTGAGGACTAGAAATTTTCCCAATCCTGTAGCTATCTCGATGAATAAATATGAGCAGAGTCGAGTTCTGTTGCTGTACCAATTCCACTCAATTGGTGAACAAATGTTCAGAAAAACCAAGTCCGGGGATGTCCTGTGATCTGGTGTCCCTAAATAAACCAGAAATAAACCTGCCTCTTGTCCGGGGTAAGCTAAAGGTTTATAGTTTTAGACAAATTGCTTAGGAATGTGATGACGCAGGAACAGGATGCAAACCAACCCCTCGCCCTGGGCATTTTAGGGTACGGGGGATTGGGGCAAGCGATGGCTCGTTTGGTGGCTCGGCGGCGGCAAGTGCAGTGGGTGGCGGTGGCTGACCGTAAGGGTTACGTTGTGCATCCCGACGGCTTAAACCCATCCCTATGTCAGCGGGTGTATCAGGAGCGGGGTTCCGTGGGCTATCTGGAGCCGGGGGGGGTTCTCAGTGAAACCAGCATTGCCGAGGTCATTGCCCAGCCTGGGGTGAATGCCTATTTCCTGGCGTTACCGAATCTCCCCAACACATTTATTGCCACAGTGGCACAGCAGTTTTTGGCGCAGGGCTGGCGGGGTGTGCTGGTGGATGCCATTAAACGCACCAGTGCGGTGGAACAATTGCTGGCGATGAAGTCATCCCTGGCGGCTGGGGGCATCACTTATCTCACGGGTTGTGGCGCGACTCCAGGCTTACTCACGGCGGCGGCGGCTTTAGCGGCTCACAGTTACGAGGAAATTCTCCAGGTGCAGGTGACCTTTGGGGTTGGGATCGCCAACTGGGAATCCTATCGGGCGACCATTCGGGAAGATATTGCCCATTTGCCCGGTTATGATGTCGCTAGAGCGCAGGCAATGACTGATGCAGAAATCGAGGAATTGTTGAACCGTACCGACGGCAAACTGTATTTAGAAAATATGGAACACGCTGACGATGTAATTTTGGAATTGGCAGGCATTTGTCCCCGGGAACGGGTCACGGTGGGGGGGGTCGTGGATACCCGCAATCCCCGCAAGCCTTTGAGTACCCATGTGCAAATTACGGGACGCACGTTTGAAGGGAAAATTGCTTGTCACACCTTTACCTTGGGGGATGAAACCAGCATGGCCGCTAATGTTTGTGGTCCAGCTTTAGGTTACATTCAAGCGGGTTGGCAGTTGCATCAACAGGGACATTATGGTCTATTTACCTGTGCGGAAGTGATGCCCCGCTGGGTGCATTAAATAAAGGTTCCCCCGACCCTGCCAATGGGTAGCGACTTAGTTATGGTCATTTGAGAAGAAAGCGGGACACTTTTGCAGTCCTGTTAACTACTTTGTGCCCTTTTGAAAAAGGATTTGAGAAGCAAGAGGAATGTTTCAAAGTTCTTGGAAATGACCACAGGGAAGCTCTATAGCAATCCTACTTGATTAACAAACAACAATTCTCCAGAACCAAGGACGGGGGCGGTGCCCCTGCGACCCTTGTTCTAAACTTACTTGGGATTGCTATGGGTGCGAATACCAAGATTACTAAAAACCAGTACGGGGGCGATGCCCCTGCGACCCCTGTTCCATTCTCATTTAGGACTGCTATATTTATTTGAACCAATCATAAATCTGATCATGGAAATGCCCATAAGGGCGGGGGTGCCCCATAGCCATCCAACTTGACCAGCGACCCCTATGTCATGCTCATTGAGGATTTTTAGGGCGGCAATCCTCATACTTAGTTATTACAGGTAATATTTAGGAATGGCTTGGTCATTGAGTTTTAAGGTGATCGGGATGACAGGATTTGAACCTGCGACCCTCTGCTCCCAAAGCAGATGCGCTACCAAGCTGCGCTACATCCCGCTGGATTTATCTTAACCTGCAGATGCTTGAGATTTAGTGAAGTTCCCCAACAATTTCCTCAACAGCCCCTAGGATGCAAGTGGAACTTGGAGGAATTGCTTATGTCTGCCTTGGTCACGACCACGATTGATAGCATTCGCGCTTGGGAAGTGTTGGATTCCCGCGGGCGGCCCACCCTTGCCGTGCAGGTGGATTTGGCGGATGGGGATGTGGGGATGGCGATGGTGCCTAGCGGTGCCTCCACCGGAACCTTTGAAGCCCACGAATTGCGGGATGGGGACCCCCAACGTTACGGGGGAGCGGGGGTGCTCAAGGCAGTGGCCAACGTGATGGAGACGATTGAACCGGAATTGCTGGATTTGGATGCTACGGATCAGCAGGGGATTGACCAGGCGCTGATTGACCTGGATGGCACCCCCAACAAGAGCAATCTGGGAGCCAACGCCATTCTGGGGGTTTCCATTGCCGTGGCCAAAGCGGCGGCCCGGGCCCTGGGTTTGCCCCTGTATCGGTATCTCGGTGGCCCCATGAGCAGTGTCCTGCCCGTGCCCATGATGAATGTCCTCAACGGGGGGGTTCACGCCGACAACAATGTGGACATCCAGGAATTTATGATCGTGCCGGTGGGGGCATCCAGCTTCCGGGAAGCCCTGCGGTGGGGGGCGGAGGTCTTTGCCACCTTGAAAAAGGTATTGAAGGAGAAAAAACTCAATACCAGTGTCGGGGATGAGGGCGGGTTTGCCCCGAATTTAGGTTCCAATCGGGAAGCCCTGGATTTACTGTTACAAGCGATTGAAACCGCAGGCTACAAACCCGGTGAACAAATTGCCTTTGCCCTGGATGTCGCCGCCAGTGAATTTTATCAAAATGGGCAATATACCTACGATGGACAGAGCCGTACCCCTCAGGAATTGATTACCTACCTGGCGGAATTGGCACAAAGTTACCCCATCGTTTCCATTGAAGATGGCTTAGCCGAAGATGATTGGGAGCATTGGCAAATTCACACCCAAAATCTGGGCCAAAAAATTCAACTGGTGGGGGATGATTTGTTCGTGACCAACCGGGTACGCCTGCAAAAAGGGATTGACCTGGGGGTCGCCAACGCCATTTTGATCAAACTCAACCAAATCGGCACGGTTACGGAAACCCTGCAAACCATCCATTTGGCCACCCGCCGGGGATACCGCTCCGTGATCAGCCATCGCTCCGGGGAAACGGAGGACACCACCATTGCCGACCTGGCCGTGGCAACCAATGCGGGGCAAATCAAAACCGGCTCCCTCTGCCGCAGTGAACGGGTGGCGAAATACAATCGCCTGCTCGAAATTGAAAACGAGTTGGGGGATACGGCGGTCTATGCCCCGCAAATGGGCTTGGGGCCGAAGTTTTTGGGTTAGTTAGGGTGATTTAACGAAACCCAATGGCCGCTTGCCAAACGAAGGCCAACAGCAGGAAAAAGACGGGAATCACCGGCAAAATGTCCACCAAGGGGTCAAAGATGGCGTAGGCTTCTGGGAGTTTGGCCAGGAGTAAGGTCAGTTCCATAGGGTCACAGCAACTCAGGTAATTTTTAGATTATCACCTTGGGGGGCGGTGATGCCAAAGGAACTAGGTGCGAATGGAGCCATCGGGCATTCGGGCACCGCTCAAGTCCACCCCCACCAGGGTTGCCCGTCCCAAATCCGCCTTGGTCAAATCCGCCCCGCTCAAGTCCGCTCCGGTCAGATTCACCTGGGTGAGGTTGGCGCCCACCAAATTGGCTCCTTCGAGGCAAGCCCCACTGAAATTGGCCTGACTCAGGTTGGCCCCGGCCAGGTCTGCCCCCTGGAAACAGGCCCCGACAAAGACGGCATTATTCAGGGTCGCCCCGCTGATGGTTTCCCGGCGGATATTTCCGGCGGCATTCAGGATAATCCCCCGCAAATCCGCCCGCACCAACGTCACCCGGGTCATACAGGCACGGGTCAGGTTGGCTTCCGTCAGGTTCACGCCGCTGAGGTTGGCCTCGCTCAACAGCACCCGGGTCATGCTCGCCTGGGATAAATTGGCTTCCTTGAGGTTGCAACCGGTCAAATCCGCCCCGCTCAAGTCCGCCCCCTGGAGGTTAATGCTACGGAGGTTGGCACCCCGGAGGTTGACCCGGCTGAGGTTGCACCCCTCCAAAATCGGCGCATTCAGGGTGGCTTCACTCAAATCCGCCCCGCTCAGGTTCGCCCCGCTCAGGTTCGCCCAACTCAAATCCGCCCCGCTGAGATTGGCACCGCTCAGGTTGGCATCCCGCAAATCCGCCTGGATCAGTTTTACCTTGGTGCAATTACTCAAGCTCAAATCTGCCCCCCGCAGACAGGTGCCGCTGGCATTGCTCCAGACCAGTCCACACCCCTGGAGGTTGATCCCGGTCAAATCCAGGTGAATCAAAACCGCTTCGCTCAGGTTGAGCCGGCCAAAGTCCCGCTTGCCGTTTTGGTAATGCCGCAACAACTCGTCCGGCTCGATCAGTCCCATCTCTAGCATGGTCATCGGTGGGAGCAATGGCTCACATCCATCACCCTAGCAGATTCCCAGGCGAATATCTGTCCCCCCCAAGCAAAGCCGTTCCCCAGGGTGAAATGATAGACCTGTATCGTAATATTAAGTTTTTTGATAAAGTTCCAAGGGATAAATTTATGTTTATCTTTTGTCTATTTTCGGGCGGTGAAAATACGGATTTGTATCTTAATATTAATTTCTTCATAAAATTTTAAGGTTAAAGTCTGTATTTATTTTGTAATTCAAGTTTTTAAGATAAAGTGCTAGTATCAGGCGGGTTTAGGGGATTTGATGCTTGGCATTGCCCAGGAGTTGCCCCAGGATTCCGTGAGCCTGCGGGGGCGGTTTTTACGGGGATTCGTTGATTTTGCGGTGGTCAGGGGGTTGCACCTTCGGTAGATTAAGTTTACTCAGTAAAGTCTGTAGTTTTATAACCAATTAGCAACCAAGATTAAGGAGCCGACCGATGATGCACCAAGAACCGCTACTCAAGGGTCTGATGTGGGCCAAGCAAAAGCAGGAAACCGGCTGTTTTGTCTTCAGTTTGGGGGAACACCGCTGGCGATTTTATTTATTTATGGGGCGGTTGGTGTATGCCACGGGGGGGGTGCATCCGGTGCGGCGGTGGCGGCGGTTGTCTGCCCAGCATTGGCCGGGGTACAGCCCCAAACCCCAACGGGTACCGGCGGAATTGCCCTGGGAGTATGGCTTGGTGGCGCAGGGGTTGGCGCAGGGGGAATTGACCAAGGAGCAGGTGCAAACTTTTGTGCAAGATTGGTCAAACGCTACCCTATTGGAATGTTTGATGACCTGGGGGCGGCAAGCGACCCTTTCCCCGCAGATGCAGTGGCAGGCGGGGCAGGAACTCCCCCAGCGGTGGATGCTGGTGCAGGTGGATTATTGGTGGCAGACGGCTTTGGGGCAACTGCGGCAGTGGCAGACTTTGGTGCCGGTGGGGCTGGAACAGGTGCCGGTGATTGACCGCCATGGCAAGTTGAAAAATTTAGTTTCTCCCGCCGCCTATCAGCATTTGACCCAGGTTTTGGACGGCAAGTCCACGTTTTGGGAAATTGCCCAGCGGGTGGGTCGCCCGGTGGAACAGGTGGTGGCTTCCCTGCGGACGTTTATTGAGGAAGGGGTGGTGATTCTGCAGGAGGTGCCCGATTTACCCGCCCCCGTGATGCAGGTGGTGGCTAAGCCGGTGGTGGCTCAACGCCCGGTGATTGCCTGTATTGACGACAGCCCGGTGGTGGGGCAAGCCCTGCGGCATATCCTGGAACCGGTGGGGTATGAGGTGCTGAGCATTACCGACCCCCTGCGGTCTGTGTCTTTGCTGTTACAAAAGAAACCGGTGTTAATTTTTCTGGATTTGGTGATGCCGGAAACCAACGGCTATGAAGTGTGTACCTTTTTGCGTAAGAGTGCGGCGTTTCAGTCCACCCCGATTGTGATTCTCACGGGGCAGGGGGGGGTGATTGACCGGGTGCGGGCCAAACTGTGCGGTGCCAATGACTTTATGGCTAAACCCCCGGTGGCGGAGCGGGTTTTAGAGGTGGTGCAAACCCTCATCCCGGCGGCCACTCCAGCCACTGCTCCCTCCCTGGCAACAGCCTGTTAGGACCAGAGGCGGTTTTCCAAGTCCCGCACCTGCCGTTCCAGGCGGTCAATCCGGCCCCGCAATTCATCCACTTCGGTTTGGCTGGCCAGCCCCAATTCCCGCAGGATGTCCCGCATTTGGCGGCGGGCTTGGACTTCCCAGGCACCTGTTTGCCCCAGCCGCCCCACCAGGTCATTGATCAAAGCGGTGGCCTGTTCCGGGCGCAGGCGGCCATTTTGCACCCACTCATCCCCCACTTCCCGTACCTTATCCACCACCAGGGCCGTGGTGCCGATGCCGAGAAGCAGTAATTGCCGCAGGAGATTGTCCTGTTCCATAATCAGGGTTGACCGTACAGTTCCTATTGTGACAGATGAATTGGCGACCCATCACCGGATTGACCCTGGTTTTTTGGTGGCTCATGGTGGCTCCGGCGGTTGCCCAGGTGTGGCTGGAACTGATCCTCAGCCAGCGGCGGGTGCTGGTCTGGCGGGACAACCGGGTGATTCGCAGTTATCCGGTGGCGGTGGGCAAACCCGGCTGGGAAACCCCCCAGGGGGATTTTGTGGTGGAAGTGAAGGTCAAAGACCCGGTCTGGCAAAGTTTCACCAGCAGTACCCAAATCCCCGCCGGTCACCCCCGCAACCCCCTCGGTCGGCATTGGATCGGGTTTTGGAGCGATGGGGTGGATGAAATTGGGTTTCACGGCACCCCCCACCCGGAAACCGTGGGCAAAGCCATCAGTCATGGGTGTGTGCGGATGTATCCCCGGGATATTGCGGAATTATTCAACCTGGTGGAACTGGGAACCCCCGTGCGGGTCAGACGTTGAGGGGCTTGACAAATATTTAATTTTAGAGCTAAGTTAAAAAAAGGATGTAGCAGACTTGGAATTATTCCAAGACATCCCGTTACCCGCATAGGGTCGAGGAAATCCGGTAAAGACGTTCTGAATATTGAAACATTTCCACTTCAAAAAGAAAATGTTTCAGCGGAGGCTCCCTAAGGAGCCTTTGTTATTTAGGAGGTTGTGGAAGCTTTTTATTATGCAGTAGGTTCTTGGCAATTGCGAAAAAGTTGACTTTCTGTATCTTACCCAACCCCTCATATCTCGGATAGGCACTTTTGATATGCAGTCTGAGTTTTTTACTCTCCCTAAATACGACAAAAGGAACAAAATAATCAACCTCGCAACCGTTAGAATTTAATACCTTAACAACCGCATAGTTATGATAGCCAGCATGACAAACTATAGCTAAGTACGGTTAGGTTGTCGCCTCAAAAATTCTAGAGAACAAGCGCGTGGCTACGCCCTGCGACCCATATCTATGTCAACCTTTGCGTGTTTAGCTATAGGGTTTCCTTGTTGCCCAAAGATTTGATAATATTGGGTAAATTTTTTGAGAGTTCATATCTTTCAAAATTAAATGGTCTTGATTCCCTTGGGGCGTTGTACATCAGTCGCTGTGATTCTTCCCTAGACATTCCCTCCACTTCTTTGGTAAAACAATGTAGGCCGTAGGTGACAATAAATTTATAGGTAATAGGGTTTTCTGAATTTCTTGTGTCGAGATACTCAACCCATTGGGCATCAAGATGAGATAAATCATAAACCATTCCGTCTAAAATAAAATTTCTCCATTGGGTTACCTCATGAACAGTGGCAAACTTCATAATATTCTCAGAATCTAAGATGGGATCAGTGACCGTTAACTCTAAGTTTTTAGAGGCTTGTTTATGGCTCATTTCATTTGTATATACCTTGGGATTGTTGGGCATTAACCCGTTCTTGTTGAATGGCTACCCCATAATTCCTTGAATAGATTTTTTTATGCTTAGGAAATATGCCGTAGCCTCAAATCTTGAAAGTGGGCAAGATTATCAACGATAGTGGCTACGCTGTCAAGCTGGAGATGCGGGTCAGACGTTGAGGGGGATGCGCTGATAAACCCGTCGCACCACCTGGGTCAGGCGTTCCACCCCCCGTTCGATGTCCGTGAGGGAGGCGGTTAAACTGATCCGCACACATTGACGGGCGTGGCTCCATTCCTGGCGCAAACCCGGGAAAAACGTATGCCCCGGCACCACAATCACCCCCACCTGTTTCAGTTCCTGGTAGAGTTCCCAGTCGCTCATGGGCAAATCCCGCAACCACAACCAGGCAAATACCCCGCCCTCGCCCCGATGCAAAAACCAGGGCAAATCCCCCGGCAAGCCCGCCCGCAGACCCTCAGCCAACACCGCCAACTTGTGCTGATAATGGGGGCGGATCACCGTCGCCGATAAATGGGCCAATGCCCCGGACGCAATCGCCTGTGCCGCCAACGCCTGCCCATACCGGGACGCATGGATACAGGCATTGGTCAAAAACCCTTCAATTGCCCGCAAAATCCCCTCATCCCCGATGGCAATCCCCACCCGCTCCCCCGGCAGACCCGCCTTGGACAGGCTGATGCAGTGGACGATATTGGGGGCAAATACGGGGGTCATGGGCGTAAAATTCAAGCCCGGATAGGGCGCCGCATAGGCCGAATCCACCAGCACCGGAATGTCCCGCTCGGCCGCCAACGCCGCAATCTGCCGCACCTCCCCCTCCGACAACACATTCCCCGTCGGGTTGCAGGGGCGAGAAAAAATCACACAGCCCGTTTCGGCTCCAAATTCCAACTGGTCAAAATCGGGACGGTACTTAAATTCATGCCCCTGTTCATCCACCGCCAAGGCTGGTCGCACCGCCCGCAGGGATTCCGGCACCAAACAAATCCCCCCATAGCCCGTATAATCAGGACTCAGGGGCAGAACAATCTCCCGCCCCACCCCGCCAAAGGCATTCGCCGCAAAAAAATACAGGGATTGACTGCCCGGCGTCACCAACACATTCCGGGGAGTGAGCGTTAACCCATACCGCTGGTTAAAATCCGCCACCACCGCCTCAATCAAGGGCTGATACCCCTGGCTGGCACCATAGCGGCACACCACCTCCCCATAGTCGGGACTGGCCAACAACGCCTGGGTGCAATCCCGCCACAACTGCTCCACCTCCGGCAAAATCACCGGATTCCCCGCACTCAGATTGATCAAATCCTCCCCCGCCCGGGCTTGCAGGGTTTCCACAATGTCCTTCATGATCGCCCGCACCCCCGTCAGGCGGCTCATGGTGGCACCAAAATCACTCAGTTGTGGGTTCAGCATGGTTTGGGATCAGGCAAATAAAGGCTATTTTAGCCCAGAATTCATCCCTAACTGCCTGTCCCCAGGGTAATCACCCAAGTTCCCACCTGCCGGGGCAAGGGAATATCCCCGGGACTCAACACCTGTAGATTGAAAAAATACATCCCACTGTTGCGGGGGTTTTTCACATTGGATAGGACAATATCCACCGGCGTATCGGCGGGCACCGGGTCAACCAGGGCAATGCGCAGGAGGCGGTTCTCCTTATCCAAGACCGCTTCCCCCACCCGGAATTTTTGCTGGTCCTTGCCCCGGGTACGGCTCCGCACCACCTCCACCGCCTTGGGGTCCAATTCCCCCCGATAGTACTCGGGATAGGTGATGTAATACTCCGCCACCGCAATGCTCTGCCGGGGCACATTCAGGTAATAGCGGTCCCATTCCCCAATTCGGCCCGAATCCGCCGAATAGCGCAGTTCTTTTTTCGGCCCCCCCCAGAGGGTCCAGCCCGAACCCTGCGCCACCGCCACCCCCGCACTACTCACCACCGTCAGCGCCGCCAGGAGCGTCCAGGCGAAGCGTTGGGAAACGTTTGGGCGTACCATGAATTTTTGCAACATACGCAACATAATTTTACTCCCGACGTTTGCCGGTACCGCAAATTCCGAATTCCCTGATCGTACCATTCCCAAAAAGTTCCCGGTTGAGGATTTCAGTTTAACCGTGTATCTGCCCTATCCTGTCCAGGGGAGAATAAACTAAAGTGGAAGAAACTGTCCTAACTGTGGGTCCCAGGTGAGTTACTGCTTTAACCCCTCCTGCACACGCCCCCAAAACCCGGAAGGTGCCCTGGTCTGCGGCAATTGTGGGTCACGTTTGATCCTCAGTCACCGGGGACGGGAATATCGGATGAAAAAATGTCTGGGCTATGGGGGGTTCGGTGCCACCTTTGCCGCCGTGGAGGAAAATCTCCCGGGTAAGCCCTTGTGCGTGATCAAACAACTGCGCCCGCCGGTGGACAACCCCGATGACCATGTGTACCAGATGGCGAAGGAATTATTTGAGCGGGAGGCAGAAATTTTAGGGCGGTTGGGGAACCATCCCCGGTTGGCGAGTTTGCGGGATTATTTTGCCGAGCCGCCCCATTTCTACATGGTGCAGGAGTTTGTGGATGGGAAAACCCTCCAGGCGGAGGTGCGGGAAAATGGCCCCTATGAGGAGGGTTCGGTCAAGCTGTTTCTACGGCAGATGCTCCCGGTTTTGCAGTACATTCACGAGCATGGCACCATCCACCGGGATATTAAACCCGCCAATATCATGCGCCGCAAAGCGGACGGGGAATTGATTTTGATTGACTTTGGGGCGGTAAAACAGGTGGGACAAATCCCCAGTGGGGCGGAGGGGGAACTGACCCAATTTGCCATTGGCACGGCGGGGTATGCGCCCCCGGAACAGTTGTCCATGCGCCCGGTCTATGCCAGCGATATTTATGCGTTGGGCGGCACCTGCCTCTACCTACTCACGGGCAAATCCCCCAAGGAATTGGAAATTGACCCCCAAACCGGGGAAATCCGGTGGCGGCAGTACGTGCGGGTGAGTGATGCCTTTGCCCAGGTGTTGGACCGGATGCTGGCGGTTTCCCTCAAACAGCGCTATGCCACCGCCGGTGCCGTGATGCGTGCCCTGGATTTGGAACCCCATTACACCAACCTATCCCAGGGGTTACGCACCCAAAAAACCACCCCCCCTGCGCCCCTGCCCACCCCCCCCGAAGCCACGAGTGGGGACAGTCAAGCCAGTCGGTTGGCGGCGGCGATTCGTGCCCGCAAAGCCCGTGCCCTCAACCTGGAAAGCGGGGAAACCGACAGCGGCAAACTCACCCCCAGTCGCTTGAAAGATGCCCTGCGCCGGGGCAGAAAAGATTTTGCGGGTCAGGACTTTCGGGAGTATGACCTCCAGGGGGAAACGATGGTGGGCTGTATCCTGACGGAAGCGATTTTGAGCAAGGCGAATTTGCGGGAAAGTATTTTGGAAGAGGCGAATTTGGGGCGGGCGAATTTGCAGGGGGCGAATCTGCAAAAGGCGAATTTACACAAGGCTTATCTCAGTTTTGCCAACCTCCAGGGTGCCGATTTGCGGAATGCGGATTTAACCGAAGCCTATCTCCGCAATGCCAACCTCCGGGATGCCAACCTGTGCGGGGCGAATTTGGAGGGGGCTTTGGTCGCCGAGGACCAACTGGCGGGGGCACGTACCAACTGGGCAACCAAACTGCCTGTGGGTATCAAACGGGGCAACTGGTGGCCGCTTTAGGAGCCGAGGCACTCCCGAATTGTCAAAAAATGAAGCCAGGGGGTATGGTGGGAATGGTGTGAGGGTACAGCGGCATGAAGTGGAATCCGGTACGCTGGTGGCTGTCTGGCATGGTGGCAGTGGGAATCGCCTACGGAGTCCTGCCTCCGGGGATAGCAGAAACGAACCCCCCTGGGGAGGTGCCGGGATTACCCAACCTACCACCGGTGACCCCCGTACCCCCCAATTCCCCTGGCAGTCAGGATTTTCGCAATTTACCGCCCCTGTTAGCCCCAGTTTTACCGGCGGCAAACCCCCTCGATACGCCTACCGAGCCAACCCAGGTGGAGATCAAAACCGACCAGGCCCTGAGTTTGCGCCAAGCCCTGGAACTGGCGGCCCAAACCAACCGGCAGTTACAGGCCGCCCGGGCCCAGATTGAAGCCGCCCGCGCCGGGTTACGCCAAGCCCAGGCCGCTTTGTTTCCCACCCTGGAGTTCCAGTCCAATTTTCAGCGCAGTGAGTCGGCGCAAGCGGAAATTTCCGCCCGGGTTGCCCGGATCAACGCCGCTCAAAATCCCCTCGCCCGTTTGGTGGGGGGTGGGGGCAACGATGGCCCTTCCCTGACCTGGGATGGCACCTTACGCTTGAATTACAACATCTATACGGGGGGGCAACGGGGTGCCCGGATTCAACAAGCCCAGGAACAACTGCGGCAAGCGATCCTGAATGGGGTGCAGGTGGCGCAGGAGTTGCAGTTGAATGTGGCGAGAGCCTACTACGACTTGCAAAATGCGGATGCCCAGGTCAACATCGGTCAGTCGGCGGTGCGGAATGCACAGGTGAGTTTGCGGGATGCGGAGGCGCAATTGCGGGCGGGGGTGGGGACCCAGTTTGCCGTCCTGCAAGCCCAGGTGCAGTTGGCGAATGCCCAGCAACAATTGGTGAATGCCCAGCGGGATCAGCAGGTGGCTCAGCGAAATTTGGTACAAATTCTCAGCCTGGGGAATCAGGTGACCGTGACCGCTTCCGACCCGATTGAAACGGCGGGGGAATGGACGATTCCCTTGGATCAAAGCATTATTTTGGGGTGGCAACAGCGCCCGGAATTGGTCACCCAACTCTCCCAACGGCGGTTCCAGCAGGCACAGCGGGAGTTGGCGCTCTCCGGGATTCGCCCTAATTTGAGCCTCTTTGCCCAGACGGACTACCTGCGTTTTTATGAAAGCCCGACGGGTTTGGAGCAGGGCGGTTTTGGGCAGGGCTATGTGTTCGGTGTGCAGTTGCGGTTTAGCCTGTTTGATGGGGGGGCAGCCTTTGCGGGGGCACGGCAAGCGGAGGCGAACATCGCCGTGGCGGATATTAACTACGCTAATGTCCGTAACCAGGTGCGCTTCCAAGTGGAGCAGGCGTTTAGTGACCTGCGGGCAAATCAGACCAATATCAAAACCGCCGCCCTTGCCCTAGAACAGGCGAATGAAAGTTTACGGCTGGCACGTCTGCGCTTCCAGGCGGGGGTGGGCACCCAAACCGATGTGATCAACCAGGAAAATGCCCTCACCCAAGCCCAGGGAAATTTGGTGACCGCCGTATTGGGTTACAACCGGGCGTTGGCGGCTTTGGAGCGAGCGGTGGGGAATGCGCCGTTTAATTTTGCCCCTCCGCCGGAACTGCCTACCAATTCCCCTTAACGTCAAAGGTCAAAACGCATCCGCAGGGTCAGAACCCACGTTCCCTTTTTGTATGGGTAATTGCAGTAAGGTCGGGGCACCCAATTCCACCCCTGGGGTTTGCAGTTGTTGGGATTCCGCCTCAATTTTTTGAACTTCCGGGGGGTCGCCACTGGATTCTAATTCTAATGTTCCAGAACCAAATACGGAACCCCTATTCCATTTTCATTTAGGATTGCTATAACTAAATTAATCCCCAAAAGGGCGTGCTAAGATTGGACAATTTAATTCTATTATGGTTTACCTACAGGGCACAAAACCTAAATTCCCAGGCGCACAAACCGGTCATTTTGCCAACGCAAACGGTAGAGCTTTTGGTTGCGGCGATTTACCACAATAATGTCCCGTCCCACTCTGGGTAATTGGTAGGTTAGGGTGGGATCAAAAGGTACGGGTAACAATTCCCGGGTCACATTTCGCCATTGTCCCTGACGATAGTCCAACAAAATTAACTGGGATAAACCGGGTTGTTCTGGGAAAGAAACCGGGTCATAGGGCACGCTATACGCCGCTAAATATTGCCCATTATTTTTGCGGAAAATAGCAAACTCAAACTGTTGGGGATTATCGCTGGCTTGATAGCGAATATAACCATTCGGAACATCCACGGTGGCATAATGCAAATAACGCTGACGGTTTTCAGTAGAACCCAAGGGCAAGAGGGGGGCGGGAATTCCCAGGAAATGTTCTTGGACAGAGCGAAACGGACGGGTCAGCCCAGGACTGCCTTGCAGGAATAACACGATAGTCATGGTTACTATGCCGGTCAAAATAGAATGGGAAGTCTTCATAAGCTCTAGCAAACCAACACCCTATAAACGTTAGATATTTTATCTTAATCTTAACTGAATATGGTCTGAATCATGGGGTTCCAAGGTTTATAATAATCTTAATCCAGTTGATAATCGGGGTCACCCCCGTCCTTGGTTTTGGATAGCCTGCGTAGCGTAGCCATGAGTATGGGTATTCCGGCGAAATAATCTTCTAGTAATGCAAATACATAGAGGTGCCCTTAATTATTATTTACATGAGAATTGATCTGGGGAAAGAATAGTATTGTAAGCTATAAATCTAGCCGTCGGTTTCGTTGGGGAACAGCCAACGGATGTGAAGGGGAAAGCACGGTGTGAATCCGTCACTGTCCCGCAACTGTGATGAGGTTTGGTGCCTCTAAGTCAGGATGCCCGCCGCCGGTTGACAACATAGACCAATCTGCGAGGTACGGATTGATGTTCCAGATATTGCGGCGTTCCCGGCTGGCTCTGTTGGCTGGGTTGGGTGTGTATTGGGTGGTTGGGGCGGCACAACCGGCACAGGCGATGCACATTATGGAGGGGTATTTGCCCCCTGCCTGGGCGATTTTTTGGTGGGTGGTTTTTTTGCCGTTTTTGGTCTGGGGATTTTTTGCCTTGAGGCGCATCACCCGTGAATTTCCCGAGGCCAAGTTGTTGTTGGCTTTGGCTGGGGCGTTTACGTTTGTGTTGTCGGCGTTGAAATTGCCTTCGGTGACGGGGAGTTGTTCCCATCCGACGGGGACGGGGCTGGGGGCGATCCTGTTTGGCCCTGGGGTGATGTCGGTGCTGGGGGGGCTGGTGTTGCTGTTCCAGGCGTTGCTGTTGGCGCACGGGGGGCTGACCACCTTGGGGGCGAATGGGGTTTCGATGGCGGTGGTGGGGCCGTTGGTGGCCTATGGGGTGTATCAGGGGGTGATGCGGATGACCCGGCGGCAAACGGTGGCGGTTTTTTTGGCGGCGGCGCTGGCGGATTTGATGACCTATGTGGTCACGTCTTGGCAGTTGGCACTGGCATTCCCGGCGGTAACAGGGGGAGTTGGTGCCGCTTTTGCCAAATTTGCCACGATTTTTGCCATCACCCAGGTGCCTTTGGCGGTGAGTGAGGGTCTGCTGACGGTGCTGGTGTGGAATTGGCTCCAGACCTATAGCCGACCGGAGTTGGAGTCGTTGGCGTTACTCAAAGAAGGAGCGTGAGGGCGATGCAGAATTCTTCCAAATCCATGACCGGGCTAAATTGGCTATTGCTGGCGGGGGTGGTAGGGCTGGCGGTACTGCCGTTGGTCATTACCCGGAATGGGGCGTTTGAGGGGGCAGATGGTGCGGCTACGGAGGCGATTGAGGCGATGCGACCGGATTACCAGCCCTGGGTGAACCCGGTTTTGGAACCGGCCAGTGGGGAACTGGAGTCCCTGCTGTTTGCGGTGCAGGCGGGGTTGGGGGCCGGGGTGATCGGCTATGTCCTGGGGCGGTATCAGGGGCGCAGTGCGTCCGCTCGGGATGAGCAACATTAAGGCTCGCCCTGGGCTTAAGGCGGATGAACCGGGATGCACCATCATCTGGATGTTTATGCCTATACCAATGCCCTGAGACCCCTGCCGCCGACGCAGAAGGTGGGGTTTGCCCTGGGGATGCTCACCCTGGCATTGGTGGGACAGCCGGTGACCCAAGGGGTGATTGGGCTGTGGATGAGCCGTTGGATTCTGGGGGCGGCGGGGATTCCCCTGGCGGTTTATGGGTCGTTGGTGGGGGGAATGGTGCTGTTTTGGTTAGCGAGTCTACCCGCTCTGGTGGTGGAGGTTGCGCCCATGACATCGGCTGTGCCTACCCCTGGCGTTGCCGTCGGTGCCTGGTGGGTTTCCCTGAGTGGGGCGGGGATGACCCTCGCCTTGGGCATTGGTCTGCGGGGTTTGGCAACGGGGGTGTGTCTGCTGTTTCTCCTGCTGACGGTGCCCTTTGCGGAATTGCTCCAGGTTTTGCGGGGTTGGCGATTGCCCGCTATTTTGCTGGATATTTTACTGCTGATGTACCGCTTTATTTTTCTGGCGTTGGAGGAACTGGTGCAGATGCAACTGGCGCAACGGGCACGGGGGGGTGACCGGCACTGGCGACGCAGGATGTACAGTCTGGGGTTGTTGACCAGTCAGTTGGTGGTGCGGTCGTTGCAGCGGTATCAGGGGTTTCGCCTGGGGCTGGCCGCCCGGGGGTTTGCCGGGTCTCTGCGGGTGGAATCGTTTGCCACCTATCGCCGTTGCCGCCGTTATGAATGGGAGGTGCTGGTGGGTGTTGTCGCCTTGCTGACGGGGGAATTGTACTTACGTTGGGTCGGGGTGTGAATGGTGCTTTACTGACATTGCACGCCGTGACCTACACCTATCCGGGCACTTCTGAACCCTGTTTACGGCAGGTGGATGTGGCGATTCCGGCGGGGCAAAAAACGGTGATTTTGGGGCGGAATGGCTGTGGCAAGTCCACCCTTTTGCTGGTGGCGGCGGGCTTATATCCGGTACAGCAGGGGGTGATTATCTGGCGGGACAGTCCCTTACCCCGGGGCGGGCATTTGGCTTGGGAATGGCGACGGCGGATTGGGCTGACGTTGCAAAACCCGGAACACCAACTGGTGGCGGCGACGGTGGCGGAGGATATTTCCTATGGTCTGTGCAATTTGGGGTTCGACCGTTCTACGGTTTTGGATCGTTTGACCCGAACCTTGACGGATTTTGATTTAGAGGATTTGGCGCACGTCCCTTTGCATCATCTCAGTTTGGGGCAAAAACGCCGGGTGGCGCTGGCGGGGGTGATGGCGCTTGAGCCGGAATTGCTCCTGTTGGACGAACCGACCACCTATCTGGATGACCCGCAAACCCAAACCCTCCTGCAACACCTGGCACGGATTCACGCCCAAGGGACAACGCTGGTGATGGCGACCCAGGATTTGGATTTGGCCTACGCCTGGGCGGATTGGGTGATTCTTTTGGAGGCGGGGCGGGTGGTACTGGCGGAGCCGGCGGAACGGTTTTGGGCTAATCGGGAACTTTTGGCGGCTTACCCTCTAGCATTGCCGACCCTGTTGGCGGCGTGGGAGGCGCTCCCGGCGGTTTGGCGGGGGGGTCGGGTGCCACCGAAAACCCTGACCGCTTGGCAACAGTGCTGGCAGTCCTAAATTTTAGGTTGAATTGAGGTTGCTCAATGTTTTGGGGGAAACTTTTACTTGTGGGCTACTTATAGGGCACCTCTCTAAATTGCAAATTGGCGGTCCCAGGGGGGCAACCCCATCCTTTGTTGTGGGGAATAGGGGCATTCCCAGGATGGGATTGATGATTGGTTTAAATAAGTCAAGGTTTCCTATAGGCACTATGGCAATATCCCTTAAATCGAAATGTGAGTACAAGTTTCAAATTTTATGGTTGGAACATCAAGGGTCGCAGTTCTGGTTCTCAGAGGTGCCTGCCTAATTTTTTTGTTATGATTAAGGGTGGCTTTCGTAACCTTTCCAACCATGACCAACCCCGAATCTGGGGCATTAAACCCCTTGGCGGATACGCCGATTGTGATTCCCACCCTGCGGGAAACGCCGATCAATGAACCGGCGGGCTTGATCCCCACCCCTGCCAACGCTTCGATTGTGAATTGGCTGGAGGCGACCGGGCGGATGGATGTCAACCCGGTGCAGGATTACCGTTCCCTCTACGATGAGGACGGGGAAGCGATTGATGACTTTACCGCCGATGAGGTGGATTTGTACGACGAAGATGAATTGGGGGATGAGTTGGCAGAGGACGAGGGCGATGATTATTAGGTTGTTTCGCCCCTAATCCCTGTCCATGAGTGCCCCTGCCTGGTTGGTCATAGGATTGGCGGCGGGTCTCGTCCTCGCCCTGGGATGGTTTGCCCCCAATGCGCCTTGGCTACTGTTAACCCTGGGGTTGGCAACGGGGGGGGCGGCGGGGATGGGAGCTTTGGTTCTGCCCTGGTTGCGCCGGTTGAAAATGGGGCAGATCATTCGCCGGGAGGGACCCCAAGCGCATCTCAAAAAAGCGGGTACGCCCACGATGGGGGGCATTTTTTTCCTGCCGGTGGCGCTGGTGGTGACGCTGTTCGTTTTACTCATCCAACCGCAAGGGGTATCGGCGCATCTGTGGGCGGTGATGGCTTTGACCTTGGCTTGCGGGGCGATTGGGGCGTTGGATGACTGGTTGATTTTGCAGGCGCAGTCCAATCAGGGCTTGGCTCCCAAGGGGAAATTGGCTTTGCAAATCCTGGCGGCGGTGGGGTTTACCCTTTGGCTGTGGTGGCAGGGGACAACGCCCACGACCATTGCCCTGCCCTGGGAAATCACCCTCAATCTGGGGCTGGGGTTTTGGGTGCTGGCGGGGTTTGTGCCGGTGGCGCAGAGCAATGCGGTGAATTTGACCGATGGGTTGGATGGTCTGGCGGCGGGAACCTGTGCGGTGGCTTTGACGGGGTTGGGGGTCGCCGGTGCTGGTACCCAGCCGGATGTGAGTGTGTTTGCGGTGGCGATGGCGGGTGCCTGTCTGGGGTTTTTGGTGCATAATCACCATCCCGCCCGGGTGTTCATGGGGGATACGGGTTCCCTGGCGCTGGGGGGGGCACTGGCGGGGATTGGCATTGTCACCCAACAGTTGTGGTTACTGCTGATCCTGAGTTTGCTGTTTGTGTGGGAAACCCTGACGGTGATGGCGCAGGTCTTTTATTTCAAAGCCACTAAGGGACCCGATGGGGTGGGCAAACGCCTGTTCAAAATGACCCCTTATCACCACCACCTGGAACTGAGCGGCTGGTCGGAAACCCAGATTGTCGCCTGCTTTTGGGGGATTGAAGCGATCCTGTGGGGGGGGTGGCTGTGGGGACACTACTGGGGCTGATCCCGCAGGGCTTCCAGGACTCCCTGATCCTCCAGAGTGGAAATGTCGCCCTTGGGGGATTCCCCCGCCGCCAAAGCCCGCAGTAACCGGCGCATGATTTTCCCGGAGCGGGTTTTGGGCAGTACATCCGTAAATTGCAGACTACTGGGACGGGCAATGGCACCGATTTCTTTGACAACGTGGTCGAGCAATTCCTGCTTGAGGGCATCGCTGGGTTGGTAATGGCTTTCTAGGGTGACAAACGCCACCACCGCTTCCCCTTTGATCTCGTCCGGTCGCCCCACCACCGCCGCTTCCGCCACCGCCGGATGGGACACCAACGCCGATTCGATTTCCATCGTCCCCAAGCGATGACCCGCCACGTTGATCACATCATCCACCCGCCCCATCACCCAAAAGTAGCCATCCTCATCCCGGCGTGCCCCATCCCCGGCAAAATAAAAATACTGCCCATTGCGGGGGGGAATTTGCTCCCAGTAGGTGCGGCGAAACCGTTCCGCATCCTGATACACCGTCCGCATCATCCCCGGCCAGGGGTGGGTGACTACCAAATACCCCCCCTGGTTGACCGGCACCCGTTCCCCCCGCCTGTCCACCACCTGCGCCTGAATCCCCGGCAACGGTAAGGTCACGGAACCCGGTTTGGTGGGCGTGGCTCCTGGTAAAGGCGCAATCATAATCCCGCCGGTTTCCGTCTGCCACCAGGTATCCACAATCGGACAACGTTCACCCCCAATCACCCGGTGGTACCACATCCAGGCTTCCGGGTTAATCGGTTCCCCCACTGTACCCAGCAACCGCAGGCTGGATAAATCCCGTGCCTTTGGATGTTCATCCCCCATCTTGATAAATGACCGAATCGCCGTCGGTGCCGTGTAAAAAATGGATACCTTATGGGTTTGGATCACATCCCAAAAACAGCCGGGATTCCCCGCATGGGGTGCCCCCTCGTACATCAGGGTCGTCGCCCCATTGGACAGGGGACCATACACCACATAACTATGCCCCGTGATCCAACCCACATCCGCCGTACACCAATACACATCCTCTTCCCGCAGGTCAAACACCCATTGGGTCGTCATGTGGGTGTACAAATTATATCCTGCGGTTGTATGAACAATACCCTTGGGTTTCCCCGTCGTTCCCGAAGTATAGAGAATAAACAGCATCTCTTCGCTATCCAGGGCTGTGGCGGGACAATCCGGGGACATCTGGGGTTGGAGTTCATGCCACCAGACATCCCGTCCGGCGGTCATCGGGCAATCCCCCGCCCGTTGCACCACCAACACCCGCTGTACCGAAGGCACCTGCCCAGCCGCCAACGCCTGATCCACCTGGGGTTTGAGGGGTACCACCGCCCCCTTGCGCCACCCCCCGTCCGCCGTCACCACCACCTTCGCCTGCGCCGCCCGCAACCGTTCCTGCAACGCCTGGGCACTAAAGCCCCCAAAGACTACCGTATGCGCCGCCCCAATCCGGGCACAGGCCAACATCGCCATCGCCGCCTCGGGAATCATGGGCAAATAAATCCCCACCCGGTCGCCCCGTTGCACCCCCAGGGCTTTGAGGGCATTCGCCATCTGACAGACATCGTGATGCAATTGTTCATAGGTAATCACCCGCACCTCCCCCGGTTCCCCCTGCCAGATGATTGCCGGTTTCGTGCGACGGGGGGTGTCCAGATGCCGGTCTAAACAGTTGTAGGATAAATTAATCTGCCCACCCACAAACCAACGCACCTGGGGCGGTTGCCAGTCCAACACCTGTTCCCACCGCCGAAACCAGTGCAATTCCCGCTCCGCCAGCCCTCCCCAAAAACCCTGGGGATCACGTTGAAATTGCTCGCACAACTGCTGATATTGTTCTAAAGATGCAATCCTCGCCTGGGCACGGAACCCATCCGGGGGTGGAAATTGCCGCTGTTCGTGTAATACGGATTCAATCAGGATGTCGCTCATCGCTACCGGTTTCGCCCATGTTTGTAATATGATATCGCACTTTGGGGATAGGCTCTGTTAGTACAAAAGATTTAATCATCATTGCCATTAGGAAAAATTTTAATTTTCGGCGATCCCCACCCCTAGCCCTCTGATCCCTGACCTGTTATCATAAAAACACTTTACAAACGCCCATTAGGATTTCTACCGTGAAACTCATTTCAGAAGCTGACTTTACCCCCCAGGTTTTACAGGCGACCGTACCGGTGATTGTGCATTTTTCCGCCCCTTGGTGCGGTCTGTGCCGGTTGATTGAACCCCTGCTGACTCAATTACAAGAGCAGTACGGGTCACAGATGCGGGTCTTTACGGTGAATGCGGATGAGAGTTTGCATTTGGCGAACCGTTACCGCCTGCGGATGTTGCCGACGTTGCTGGTGATTCGGGATGGGCAAGTCCAGCATCGCTTGGAAACCTTCCAAACTCGGGATCAACTGTACCAGCAATTGCACCAAGCTGTACAGACGGTTTTGACCCTGCCTAAGGTGGCTTCGGTTTAGGGATTCATGCACCGAGTCCGGCAGTTACCAAGATGATGCTCCCCAGGTTCCCCACTTGGGAATTTTCGCCTCCTGGGGATGAATTTTTTCAACTCCCTGCTCTTAGCCGCACCTTACCCCTCCGCCCGGTACAATTTGCTGGGGATGCCCTGACAACCGCCGGGGATGGTATTGCGGGTGCGTGTCCCCCCCCAGGAGCAGAGGTAAAACCGTTGTTCCGCCGATAGGTTGTAAACGCCGGTGAAATCCGCATCTTCCACAATCGCCCCAGTAAATTCGCCGGTCTGGAAGTTGGGGCGTTCCCCATTCGTCCAGGGCTGGTAGGGGCTGGCGTAATCCAATTTTTCCGGCTCCCCGTAGAAGAAAATTGCCCCCTGGAGATTGGCACCGGTGAATTTGGCACCCTGGAGGTTGCTCATGGCGAAGTTGGTGCGGGTGAGATTGCAATTGCTAAAATTGGTGCCGCTCAAATCCGCCTTACTAAAGTCCACCCGGCGCAAATCCGTACCACTCAAATCCGCCTCGGACAGCATATTTTCCAGGTCAATCACCCGCTCCCCAAACTCCCGATCCTCCTGGTAGAGACCATTCCCATCCAAAATCGGTCGCCCTAGCCGTTGATCCCGTTTGAGGGGCGTGAGCAACTTCGCCATGGACAAAAACCGCACCACCTTGGCTTTCCCTTCGGCGTTGACACTGCTGAGTAGGGCCGCCGTCCGTCCCTCCGCAATCATCCGCTCCTGGGGCCAATCTTCTAAAAACCCATCTTCATCCAGTGCTAATTCCGAAATGCCCTGGAAATAGGCATCAATCGTCTGCTGTTGGGTAATGCGGTTTTGTTGCTCGGTTAATACCTTGGAAATCACATACTGTTGCCAGGAAATCACGGCGGCTACCAACGCCACCAAAATTTGCCCCACCGCCCCCAAACTGTCCCCCAAAGCCGAGGCAACATTCCAATCAATCCGCAGTCCCCCCCGCCCCCAGAGCCAGACCAGGAAACCCACAAACCCGGTAAACAGGGTTACGCCCCCCAGGAAAAACGAAGATTCCTCGGGATGGACGACTTGGAAAATCTCCCGTAAGGAGTCCCAAAAAAGTTCGATAGTCAACAGAATGGACAATAGGGTCACCAAGCCCGCCAACCAATACCACCCCGCCAAAATCGCCACCATCAGCAGGGCGACCGTTCCCAAGGTGAGGGGAACTTGGGCTTTTTTGAACCATTTGCGAAAGGGGAAACGGGAAGATTTAACCGGCGGGGAATAGGACATCTCGGTCATGGGTTGCCAGGGTGGAATGAATCGTTACGGCAGGCATGGCTCAATCATTCAACCTTAGCATAGGTCTTACGGTGCCAATGCCAGGCGGTTTCCACGATGGTGGGCAGGTCAGAATACTGGGGTTGCCAATTGAATAACGCTTTTGCCAAACTCACATCCGCCACCAACATGGGCGCATCCCCCGGTCGCCGCCCCATCTCCCGCACCGGCACCCGTTGCCCCGTCACCTGCTCCACCGTAGTAATCACCTGCCGCACCGAATAGCCCCGCCCCGTGCCCAAATTGACCGTGAGATTCGCCTGCTGATTTTGCACATGGTCCAAAGCCCGTACATGCGCCTGCGCCAAATCCGTGACATGGATAAAATCCCGCACCGCCGTCCCATCCGGGGTATCGTAATCCGTACCAAAAATCGGCACCGGTTCCCCCCCCAACAGGGAAAACAAAATCCGGGGAATCAAATGGGTTTCCGGGTCGTGGCACTCCCCCAACGCCCCATCTAAATCCGCACCGGCGGCATTGAAATACCGCAGTGCCCCATAGCGCAACCCATAGGCGTGGCTGAACCAATGGAGCGCCCGTTCAATCGCCCGCTTCGATTCCCCGTAGGGATTGACCGGGTTTTGGGGGTGGTTTTCGGTCAAGGGCAACCACTGGGGTTCCCCATAAATCGCACAGGTGGAGGAAAAAATACAGGTCTTTACCCCGCTGGACACCATCGCTTCCAAAAGATTTAACGTATTGACAAAATTATTACGATAATACTTAGCAGGGTACTGCATGGATTCCCCGGCTTCGATGCTGGCGGCACAATGGATCACCGCTTGAATGTCGTAGTTTTGGAACACCGCCTGTAGCCATTCCCGGTCGGCTAGATCGCCGGTGAGGGCTTCCCCCCATTGCACTGCCCAGGGGTGTCCTGTACTAAAATTATCCAGCACAAGGGGGGTTAAACCCGCCTGCGCCAGGGCTTTGCAGGTGTGGCTCCCGATATAGCCCGCCCCGCCGGTCACAAGAATCAACATCGCCGCTGTAAATCCGCAATCGTGTGCCTCAACCCGGTACGCAAATCCACCCGGGGGTACCAATCCAGTTTGGTGCGGGCGAGGGTAATGTCCGGTCGCCGTTGTTTCGGGTCATCCTGGGGCAAGGGGCAAAAGTGAATCGGGGATTGGGTGCCGGTCAATTCCTGAATCACCTGCGCCAAAGCCAATACGGTCAACTCCTCGGGGTTGCCCAAATTCACCGGGTAGGGATAGTTCACCCCCATCAACCGCACAATGCCCTCGATCAAATCATCAATATATTGAAAACTGCGGGTCTGACTGCCGTCCCCATAAATCGTCAGGGGTTCCCCCCGCAACGCCTGCTGGATAAAATTGGTCACCACCCGCCCGTCGTCGGGGTCCATCCGGGGACCATGCGTATTGAAAATGCGAATAATCCGTACTGCTAAACCGTACTGCCGATGAAACGCTAATGTAATTGCTTCCGCATAGCGTTTTGCCTCGTCATAGACACTGCGGGGACCCGTACAGTTCACATGACCCCAGTAGTCCTCCCGCTGGGGATGCTCCAACGGGTCGCCATAGATTTCGCTGGTGCTGGCTAAAAAAAACTGCGCCCCCTGCTGCCGAGCCAACTCCAGCAGGTGATAGGTGCCCTCACTGTTCACCCGCAACGTCGCCAAGGGCAACCCCAGATACTTGGGCGGAGAAGCCGGGCTGGCAAAGTGCATCACCCAATCCAAGGGTTCCGTCACCGCCAATGGGGTAATGACATCGTGTTGAATTTTTTGCACCTGGGGATGGTTGTCCCAATGGGCTAAATTGTCCCAGGAACCCGTACTGCAATTGTCCACCGCAATCACCCGATAGCCCTCCCGCACCAGGCGATCCGTGAGGTGACTGCCCACAAACCCTGCCGCCCCGGTGAGCAGTACCGTGCCCCCCATCAGCGTCCCAGCCCCACGTAGGTAAAGCCCGCCCGCCGCAAGCGTTCCCGGTCCAAAAAATTCCGCCCATCCAACAGCAGGGGGGAGCGCATCAGGGTGGCCAAATGCTCCCAGGGCAAATTCCGATATTGGGGCCAATCCGTCACCAACACCAACCCATCGCAGTCCTGGGCGAGGGTCTCCACCGCTTCGCAGTACTGCACCTCCAGCTTGGGCCATTCCCGTTGCGCCCGGGGTAAGGCCACCGGGTCATGCACCCGCACCCCCACCCCCCGTTCTAACAACTGCTGGGCAATGTCCAGAGCCGGGGCATCCCGCAGGTCGTCCGTGTGGGGCTTAAACGCCAATCCCAACAGGCCAATCCGGCGGCCTTTGAGAATTTTCAGGGTGTGTAGGAGTTTTTCCACCACCCACTGTCGTTGCTGGGCATTCACCAACCGGCTGGCCTGGACAATCCCCATCCCCAACCCGTAATCCCGGGCCGTGGCAATCAGCGCCGCCGTGTCCTTGCCAAAACAGGACCCCCCCCAGCCGATCCCCGCCTGCAAAAACTGACTGCCAATCCGTTTATCCAAGCCAATCCCCCGGGCAATTTGGGTCACATCCGCCCCCACCCGTTCCGCCAACTGCGCCATTTCATTGATGAAACTGATTTTCAACGCCAAAAACGCATTGGCCGCATATTTAATCAATTCCGCCGAGGTCAAATCCGCCGTGATCAGAGGCACCGCCGCCACATCCACCGGTCGGGGCAAAAAACTGGGCGGGGTAAAGGTTTGTTCCAGAATTGGTTGGTACAACGTATAGAGCACTTCCAGGGCTTGGGGGTTTTGGGTGCCGAGGACCACCCGGTCAGGGTAGAGGGTGTCGTGCAGGGCAGAGCCTTCCCGCAAAAATTCCGGGTTAGAAGCCACCGCAAACCGCACGGCAGGATTGGTACGGGTTTTCAGGGCTTCTTCGATCAGGGTTTCCACCCAGTTGCCACTGCCGATGGGCACGGTGGACTTATTCACAATCACGGTAAACGCCTGCCCCAAATGCCACCCCACCCCCTGGGCGGCCTGGCGCACGTAGGTCAAATCGGGATTGCCATCCGGGAGGGACGGGGTACCGACGGCAATAAACACCACCTGGGCCGGGGGAATGGCCGTGGCATAGTCGGTGGTAAAGGTGATGTTGGGGCGGGCCAGTTGCAGTAATTCCGCCAGATGGGGTTCATAGATGGGAATTTCCCCCCGTTGCAGGCGGGCGACTTTCTCCCCATCCACATCCAACCCCACCACCTGATGCCCTAAGTAGGCTAGAGCCACCCCCGTGGTCAACCCGACATAGCCCGTACCGATGATGGCAACCTGCACGCCAGCCCCTCGCCAAGGATTTCCTTATTTTAATCGCCAAGGGGTCGCTCACGGTGCGTGCCAACGCCCGGGTTGGTGCAGGAGGGCCGTGGCCGCCGCCGCCGGTAAGGGGGGTGCAAACCAATACCCCTGGCCGTAAATCCTGGTTTGGGGGCTGAAACTGCGTAGGAGTGCCAATTGTTCCTGGGTTTCGATGCCCTCCGCCACCACCTCCTTGTCCAGGGTCAAGGCCAGGGTGACAATCGCCCGCACCAAATCCCCCCCCTGGGTAAGCTGTTGGATAAACGAGCGGTCAATTTTCAGGCAATCCACCGGCAACCCCTGCAACCGGGCAAGGGAGGAATAACCGGTGCCAAAATCATCAATACTCACCTGCACCCCCTCCTGACGTAAGGCATTCAACGCCTGCCCCACCGTCTGCGGGTCGGCCATCAACACCCCCTCCGTCACCTCCAGCACCAACGCCTGGGGGGGCAAATGCCATTGCTGCAGGACTTCCCGCACCTGCGCCACCCATGCCTCGGCCCGGCGGAACGAGCGACCCGACACATTCACCGCCAGGGTCAAATCCGGTTGTACCTGCCGCCATTCGGCTAACTGGGCGCAGGCCGTCTGCATTACCCACTGGCTCAAGGGGTGAATCAACTCCGACTCCTCCGCCACCGGGATAAATACCCCCGGGGACACCAACCCCACCCCTGGCCGTTGCCAGCGCACCAGGGCTTCAAACCCAACAATACTGCCCCGCTGTACATCCACCACCGGCTGGTAGTGCAAGACCAATTCCTGTTGCGCCAAACCCTGCCTGAGGGCCGTTTCCAGTTCCAACTGTCCCTTGATCTGGGCGTGCATCCCCGGGCGGAATACCTCCACCCCACAGCGTCCCACCAGTTTCACCCGGTACATGGCAATATCCGCATTGCGGAGAATATCGGCGGGGTCATAGTCCGGGTCGTCATTCACACACACGCCAATACTGGTGCTGACCACCAACTCCTGCCCCTGCACCCACAACGGGTTTTGTAATGCCTCCAAAAGTCGCTGAGCCACCTGTACCGCCTCCGCCACCCCCGTCACCGGCTCGAGCAAAACCACAAATTCATCCCCCCCCAACCGTGCCAGCATATCCCCTGGCCGCATTTGGGACTGCAACCGGTTGGCCACCTGCCGGAGCATTTCATCCCCCACCGAATGCCCCAGGCTGTCATTGACCAATTTGAATCGGTCTAAATCCGCAAACAGCACGGCGTAGTACGTCCCCGCCCGCACGGCCCGCTGGTGTACCTGGTGCAGACGGTCCATCAAAAAATTCCGGTTGGGCAGACCCGTGAGGGCATCGTGCAGGGCATCGTGGAGCAGACGGGCTTCCATCCGTTTGCGGGCCGTGATGTCCCGGTACACCCACACCCATTCATCGGTCCGGGCCGCCGAACTGGACAGGGATAACACCGTCAATTCCACCCAAAAATCCTGATGGTGTTTGTTATACAGCACCAATTCGGTACGCACTGAAGCCCCCTGTTGGCGGGAATGTTGCAGATATTCCCACTGGGTGAGGTCGGTTTTTTCGCCACACAATTCCCCCAACCCCAACTGTTGAATTTCCTCCCAGCCATAGCCGGTCATCGCCAAAAAGGTGGGATTGGCGTAGATCACCTGCTGTCCCTGGGTAATGACAATGCCATCGTTGGCACAGACCACCACCGCTTCCATCAACTGCAACTGTTGCTGGACTTGGTGCGCCTGGGTGACATCCCGACCGACCCACTGCATTTCTACCAATTCGCCCCGGTCGTTGAGAATTTCCTGGGCTTGCCATTCCACCCAGCCCAGTTCCCCGTTCCCCCGGCGCAGGGGCTGTTTCCGCACCGCCAAGCCCAATTCCTGCCGGGAGCGTTGGAGCACTTCCGTGGCCGGCTGTCCCAGATAACGGCATAGCGCCGGATTGGCAAAGGTCAAGCGTCCCTGGGGGTCATGGCGACAGATGAGTTCGGTTTGGGCGTCCACAATCTCCCGGTAGCGGGCTTCCTGTTGGCACAACCGTTCCACCAACTCCGTCCGGTGCAAGGCCAACCCCAGGTAATTGGCCACCTGCTGGGCTAGGTCAATTTCCCCCTGTTGCCAAATATGGGGACGGGTGCAGTGGTGCAGGATGAGCAGACCCCACAGGGATTCCCGATGGCGGATCGGCAAAACCAAATTGGCTTGGACGCCAAACCGTTGCAATAGCTCCCGGTGACAGGCTTCCAGCGGTGCCGTCGCCACATCCGCAATGGCTAACACCCGCCCCCGGCGATAGCGTTCCAGGTACTGTGCCGTAAAACAATGATCCTGAATTTGGGTGTGGAGCATCTGGAATTGGGGGTCACTCAGGGCTTCCACGGCAAAATAGACCGACCCATCCGCCCGCACCGGTGTAATCGCCACCCGATCCGCCCCCAACAACTGCTGGAGTTTGGTCACCGCACATTGCATCACCGGTTCCACCTCGAGGGATTCTAAGATTTCCGTGCTGAGTTTCACCAAAAATTGGCTGGCGGAATCCTGGATTTGGGTAAGCTGTTCCGCCTGTTTGCGCTTGGTAATGTCCCCACAGGCCCCAATTAACCCCATGACTTGCCCCTGGGGATGGCGTTGGGGGTAGCCCATACACTCCAGCCAGAGGTCGGTGTTGTCCGCACAACGCACCCGAAAATCCACCTGGTAGGGCACCCCATCCCGCACCGCCTGCTGATAAACCGCCGTGACCGTCGCCCGTTCCTCCGGATGCACCAGGTCAAACCAGTTGTGCCCCAACGCCTGCGCCACCGGCCAACCCGTCATCACCGTCCACTGCCGGTTCACATAGGTGACGTGCCCCTGGGTATCCGCCAACCAGATCAAAACCGGTGCCTCATCCACCCCCGCCCCCGCCACCATCGGGAGCCACACCCCCACCGCCGTCGTTGCCGATACCGGGGTACATTCCACCCAATAGGGTTGCCCCTGCCAGAAACAGGCTTGCGCCTGGGGGGTTTGGGAGCGCAGACAGTCCGCCGCCATTGCCACTAGGGGGGACTCCTCCTGCCCGCTAATCTTTTCCCAAGCCGGATTCAGGCTCTGAACATCATAGGTACCGTCGGCTTTCTGCTCGATCCAGACCAAGGGATAGGGCAACCCGTGCAAGACTTTTTGAAAAATGGTTTCCCCCCCATTCATCGTGTTTGTCCGTGACCGTGAGGCAGAGAAGCATTGTTAAACATGGTCAGCATGGGAAAATTGTCTGAAATTAGACATTTATATTGGACATCTAAGGTTCCTTTATGCCTATCCTAGCCCAACGCCGCATTTTTTGGCTTGCTGGCCGCTTCCCCGCTGGCGTGACTTTTTGGGTAAATTTTAATTACTATTAATACTATTAATAATCAACAGCCCCAAAGGAGTAAGACGCATGGCCATCAAAAAAGGCGGGTTGGTACGGGTGCAACGGGAACGCCTGGAAAATAGTCTGGAAGCCCAGGCGAATGATACCCGCTGGTCCGCCTACATCTTTGAATCCCCGGCGGAAGTGCTGGACATCCGGGGCAACTATGTACAGCTGAAATTCCGGGTGCCGACCCCGCCCGTGTGGTTGCGGTTGGATCAGGTCGAGGAATGCACCTAGACCCGACCCTGCTGGCCGTCGGGGGGGTAACTGCCTGGTTGGCACTGGTGCTGACGATAGCTGGCGTGGTGGCGCAGAGAACCACGGTTGCCCCGGAGACCGTTCGCAAAATTGTCCACATTGGTACCGGGAATGTGATTTTGCTGGCCTGGTGGTGGCGGGTACCCACCTGGATGGGGGTAGGGGCGGCGATTTTGGCGGCAGTGGTGACCTTGATTTCCTACTGGGTGCCCCTTTTGCCGGGGATTGATAGCGTCAACCGCCGCAGTGCCGGGACGTTTTTTTATGCGGTCAGTATTGGCATACTCATGGCCTGGTTTTGGCCCCACGCCCATTATCAGTACACCGTCCTGGGCATTCTAATCATGGTCTGGGGGGATGGTCTGGCCGCCGTGGTCGGGCAACGCTGGGGCAAACACCCCTACGCCTTGCTGGGAATTCACAAAACCTGGGAGGGTTCCCTGACGATGGCGGGGGTGGCGGGGCTGGTGGCGGGCTGTGTCTTGGGCTGGACACCCCTGGTGCTGGTGGTGGCGGGGGTGGCGGCGGTGCTGGAGATTTTTTCCTACTACGGCTTAGACAATCTCACGGTGCCGGTGGGGACGGCGGCAGTGGCGTTTTGGTGGCAACAGGTATGGCCGGGGTAACGCTAGAGCAGGTGACGCAACGGTTTGGGCGGCAGGTGGCGGTGGCAGAGGTGTCCCTGCGGATTCCCGACGGGGAATTTTGGGTGTTGATGGGGCCTTCCGGGTGCGGTAAATCCACCTTGCTCCGCACCGTGGCGGGGTTATTGCCGGTGCAGGAGGGGCGGTTGTGGCTGGGGGAACGGTGTGTGAACCAGGTACCGGCCCGGGAGCGGGATGTGGCGATGGTGTTTCAAAACTACGCCCTCTATCCCCACCTGAGCGTGGCGGAGAATCTCGCCTTTGGCTTGAAAATGCGGGGGGTGCCCCCGGCGGTGCGCCAACAGCGGGTGCAGTGGGTGGCGGAATTGTTGGGGTTAACCCCCTTACTGGGGCAAAAACCGGGGCAACTCTCCGGCGGTCAACAACAGCGGGTGGCCTTGGGGCGGGCGATCGTGCGTTCCCCCCAGGTATTTTTGATGGATGAACCCCTGTCGAATCTGGACAGCCGCCTGCGGGATCAGACCCGGGCAGAATTGAAACGCCTGCATCAGCAGTTAAAAATCACCACCCTCTACGTCACCCACGACCAAACCGAGGCCATGACCCTGGCGGAGCAACTGGTCATCATGCACCAGGGACGGGTACAGCAGGTGGGCACCCCCCAGACCTTGTACCATCAACCGGCTAATCAAATCGTCGCCTCTTTTCTGGGCAATCCCCCCATGAACTTCCTGCCCGCCTGGTTTTTGCCCAATGGTCCCCCCGATGTCACCATCGGCATCCGCCCGGAAGCCATCCGCATCACCACCCCAGAAGCGGGAATGCGCCGGGGGCAGGTCACCGTCGTCGAACCCCTAGGGGATGTCACCCTGGTGCAGGTGCAGTTGGAAGCCGTCAGTCTGTGGGTCAAAACCCAGACCCTGCCCACCGTTGGGGAATCGGTGGGACTACTGCTACCGGCCAGCCATTGTTATTACTTCCACCCCCAGACCGGCCAACGCTTAGAACTTAAAACTGTAATTGGCTGACGTGAATCCACCCCATGGGCCCGCACACATCGGTTTGGTGCCATGACCCCTGGCGTTCGTACAGGTTAATCATCATTTTTTCCCGCACCGCGCAAATAATTTGGCCATTGGGAAAAGCCCGCACATTCGAGGGTGGATCAAAGACCAAAGCTACCCCTGCCCGGGTAATCGGCGGTTGGACGGGCGGCTGTGGCGGCACCCCAGCGACAACCCCACCCCTGCCTGCCACGGGCACCGTAGGGTCGGTCACGACTGGACTCGGCGTTGGGCTAGGGGAAAAGGTCAAACGCTGGTCAGCAGTAGGGCGGCGCTGTCCCCATACCAAGACAATCAGAATGCCCAACACCAGACATACCCCCCCGGAAATCAACGACCAGAGTAAAGCCTTGGGCATGGCGCATTTAATTACGGCGAGGCAATAGTAATTTAATTTTAATTCCCTTGGGATTGCGGTTTCCCTAACTCCTGGATTAGCATTAACTTAATTTAATAACCCCCTGGGCAGATATTGCTAAAAATTCATGAGCGAACCCGACCCCAAAATTCAAGCCAAGCTTCGTAAGTTGGAGCGAGAACTCTCATCCCAACCCGCCCGTGTCAGTCCTGATGCTTCGCCAGTACAAGAACGCCCCATTTCCCATCGGTTTGCCATCCCTTTGTATTTTTTAGCTATTGCTTGGGGGCAACAGATCATTGACCAAATTGCCTTTGCCGGACGGTGGAACCTGCCCCTTATTCCCCGGCGGGTGGTGGGTATCCCTGGTATTATCTTTTCTGCTTTTTCCCATGCGGATTTTGCCCATTTAATCGCCAATAGTATTCCCTTTATGATCTTCAGTTGGTTAATCTTAATCCAAAGTTTTCGAGACTATTGGATTACCCTTTTAGTGGGCTGGCTAGGGGGTGGTTTTTGCTGTTGGTTGCTTGGCCCCAAGCCAGTGCATGGGTTAAGTGGTGTTGTTTATACATTGTTTGGTTATTTACTATGGATTGGCTGGCAGGAACGACGGATCATTCCCCTAGTGATTTCCGTATTTGTCTTGGTGAATTATGGGGGATTTATTTGGGGCGTATTACCGCAGGACCCACGGGTGGCCTGGTGGGGACATCTTATCGGTTTTATTTTGGGAATTGGCACCGCTTACCTTTTGGGAAAAAATCAACCGAAGGATTTGGCAAATCAATGATCAATTTATCCATAATCTATCCGTAAAATATTCTCCAAACTTTGATGAAATTAGGTGATAAAATTCAGCGCAGTTGGCGTAAATTACTAACCCCCCTGATCGGTAACATTCCGGCGCAAGGGTATTGGTCAAGTGCCTGGGATTATTATCAACATTACCAGCAGGAGGGGCTACCAGGTTTGTGCTATTACCCCTACTGGTCCACCTATCAGGAATATTACCCGGTTCCCCGTTCCATTTATCCCCAACCGCATGGGGCTTTTTACTGGACAACTGTTACCATGCCGGAAAGTTATTGGGTCAGCATTCCCAAGGCTAAAGTATTAAGTGGTCGGCAGTCGGTGGGCAGTGTAATTGCTCATGATGGCAAGGTGATTCATGATTCCTCCCGACAATGGGCAAACCAGCCTGAACAGAATGAAGCCTGCTATCGCAAATTTCCCAAGCCAATTCCTACTGAAAAAACGATTGCCGTATTGGGCATTGGCGGGGGTGGCATGAATTATTACCATTGGTTGACGGATGTACTACCCCGGATTCATCTGTTAAAACATGGGCATATTTGGTCGAAAATTGACTCCTTTTTGGTGGATGAACCGAGTTCAAACTTAGCCATCACGTTAGATATACTCGGCATTAGCCCCTCCCAAATAATTTATACCCATCATTATTTCACCTTAGCCAGTCCGCTGGTGGTCATGCCCCAATTTCCCCGGGCACAATACCGCTGGCGCATTGATTTTTTAAGAGAGACATTTCTATCCCACCGAGATACCACAGCAACTAAAATTGAAAAGATTTATATCAGTCGTTCTAAAGCCAGTCGCAGACGTGTCTTAAACGAAGCAGAAATTTTAGATTACCTCACCCCTTTGGGGTATGTCCCCTGTTGGTTAGAGGATTTGAGTTTCCTAGAGCAAGTGAGCTTATTTTCCCAAGCTAAATATGTGATTGGATTGCATGGGGCTGGGTTGACGAATATCGCTTGGTGTCCAGCGGGGGCACGGGTGCTAGAGATATTTCCCAGTGAGTCTATTCCCAGTTATTATTGGGTGTTAGCCAGTCAGGTTGGTGTGGATTATTATTATTTACTTTCCCTCCATTCCCCCCCCTTACCCCAGGATGATACGGTGCTCAATCTCAAACAATTTCAACAAGCCGTAGAACATTTGGAATCTTGAGACCCTTTTTAGCCTGTTTTATGCCCTGGGAAGATGGTGCGACACCAGTGGACTCGATAGAATAGAATATGGGTCGTTTATTCCTTCATTTACTGTTAGGTTATGCCTGAATCCCTAACCCATTTGCCCGCTCCCCTGACCAAAATTGTGGAACGCTTGCAACGGGCGAACCCCGCCCGGATGAAATACGAATTGCTGATTCGCTATGCCCAGCAGGTGCCCCCCCTGCCCATAAGTGCCAAAATTCCCGCCAATCAGGTGCAGGGCTGTACCTCCCAGGTGTGGTTGGTGACGGATTTGGATGCGCAGGGCAAGGTGCAGATCAGCGGCGATGCGGATTCCCAGTTGGTCAAGGGGTTGTTGGCAATGCTGGTGCTGGGTTTGGGGGGAGCGACCCCGCAGGAGATTATCGCCCTGTCGCCGGATTTTATTCAACTCACCGGGTTGGATGTGAGCCTCACCCCGTCCCGCAACAACGGCTTTATCAGTATGGTGAATTTTTTGAAAAAACAAGTGATGGCGTACCTGGATTAGGCGGCGTGAAGGGAAAAACCCCGGTGGGAGATGAATCGGAAACGAAAGGGCACCTCTATCAATTCAAACAAAGTTAGCGGTCGTAGCACCCTTGGGTTCTGGGTACTATGGGTATGCCAACGATGAAATTGATGGCTACGCCACGCAGGCTATGGGTTGGCTTAAATAAATACAGATGCCCTAACGCCAACGATGGCACCGCCATAACCTTTTCTTTACCTGAACGTGTTAAGTTGCCTTTGAAAGCTGGTTGACGGTTTTCATCCCACCAAGCGGTAACGTTTGGCTTTGGATTTTTGATTTGTACTGTGTTTGTTTGTACTATGCCTGCAAAAAGTTGAGGAGTGGATTATGCTCAAGCGGTTCGGCTTGGCTCGGCGGTGGATGAGTTTTGTGACCCTTTTCCTCTTGGTGGCGGGGTTGACAACGGCTTGTGATTTTGGGGGGCAACCACCAGAGGGTTCTAAGTTACCCATTACTGGTGAGGTGAGTCTGACGGGTCTGGGGGCTTCCTTCCCGGCACCTTTGTACCAGAACTGGGCGGTGGGGTTGAACCGAATGCACAGCAATATCCGGGTGGATTACCAGTCCCAGGGGAGCGGCGCGGGGATTGAGAATTTTATCCAAGGGAATGTGGATTTTGCCGCCAGTGATATTGCCATGAAGGATGAGGATATTCCCAAGGTGCAGCGGGGGGTGTTGATGTTGCCCATGACGGCGGGCAGTATCGTTTTGACCTACAATTTGCCGGGGGTGCCGGAGGGGCTGAAGCTGAGCCGAGACGTGTATGTGGGGATTTTCAGTGGTCAAATTCGCCGCTGGAATGACCCGAAAATTGTGGCGTTGAATCCGGGGGTGACCTTGCCGGATCAGGGGATTACGGTGGTGCATCGTTCCGATGGCAGTGGGACGACGGCGGTGTTTACCAAGCACCTGAGTGCGATTAGCCCGGCGTGGCAAAAAGCCTTTGGGGAAGGGACGACGATTCAGTGGCCGAAAACGGGGAGTTTTGTCGGTGCCAAGGGCAATGAAGGGGTGACGGCGCAGATTCAACAAACGCCGGGTGCCATTGGCTATGTGGAATTTGGCTTTGCCCGCAACAATAAGCTGACGACGGCGGCGTTACAAAATAAGGCTGGCGAGTATGTGATTCCCACACCGGAATCGGGAGCGGCAACCTTAGCGGCGGGGGCACTGCCGGAAAATCTGCGGGCATTTATCAGCGACCCGGAAGGGAAAGAGTCCTACCCGATTGTCACCTACACCTGGCAGTTGCAGTACCAAAAGCAACCGGATGCCAATAAGGCGGTGGGGTTAGAAGTTTGGGTTGAGTATG
Organism: Synechococcus sp. C9; assembly: GCF_022984075.1. Lineage (NCBI taxonomy): Bacteria > Bacillati > Cyanobacteriota > Cyanophyceae > Synechococcales > Synechococcaceae > Synechococcus > Synechococcus sp. C9. The sequence goes on from NZ_JALAAD010000001.1 coordinate 1,927,119, forward strand.
GACTGAATGAAGGTCAAAAAGCGGCGCCGGAATTGGGATATATCCCTCTGCCCAAGGTGGTGCGGGAGCGGATTGCCAAGGCGGCTGATACCATGAGTGACAAGTACACGATCACCCTGAAGGATTAGGAAAAGGACGGCCAAGGATGACCCCAAGCACCGCTCTACCGGAACGTCGTTCCCGCTCCCCCCAGGAACGGTTGATTGACCGCTTGTTTGTCCGCTCTACCCTGGTCTTGGCGGTGCTGACCGGGGTACTCTTGGCTTTCATCGTTTTGGTGATTGCCTGGCGGTCTCTCCCGGCGGTGCAAGCCTTTGGGTTGAATTTTATTACTGGTTCGGCCTGGAATCCGGTGCCGGGACGGGAGGATTTTGGGGTCTTTCCCATGCTGTACGGGACGTTGGTCAGTTCGATTATTGCCCTGCTGATTGCGGTGCCTCTGGGGTTGGGGACGGCGATTTTTTTGAGTGAGGATTTTATTCCCCCCCAGCCCCGGTTGGTGATTTCGTTTTTGGTGGAATTGTTGGCGGCGATTCCCAGTGTGGTGTATGGACTGTGGGGGATTTTTGTGTTGATTCCCCTGATTCAACCCGTGGCGCAGTGGTTGCACGCCAATTTGGGCTGGATTCCCCTGTTTGGGACGGAGCCGGTGGGGCCGGGGATGTTGCCCGCTTCCCTGGTGTTGGCCATTATGATTTTGCCGATCATGACGGCGATTGCGAAGGATTCTTTGGCGGCACTGCCCCCGGAGTTGCGGCAGGCGTCCATGGGGTTGGGGGCGACCCGCTGGTGGACGATCTTTCGGGTGTTGATCCCGGCGGCGATTTCGGGGATCGTGGGAGGCACGATGTTGGGTCTGGGGCGGGCGTTGGGGGAAACCATGGCGGCGACCATGCTGATTGGGAATGCCAACCAGTTTCAGTGGTCCTTGTTGGCACCGGCGAATACGATTGCTTCCCTGTTGGCGAACCAGTTCCCGGAGGCGCGGGGGATTCAGGTGTCGGCGTTGATGTATGCCGCTGTGCTGTTGATGCTGATGACCCTGATTGTGAATATCCTGGCGGAAGTGATCGTCAACCGTCTGAAAGCGAAGTACGAATAGGAGGGGGAAAATCATGACCACCGCAACCCTAAATCCGCAAGTGGCTGGGCTGATCAAACGCCCCCAACTCCGCAACTGGGTGGGGGGTATCATGACGGGGCTGGTGGGGTTATGTGCCCTATGCACGGTTATTCCTTTGTTTGCGGTACTGGGGTTCGTGCTGGTGCGGGGGATCAGCCGCTTTAGTTTGACCCTGTTTACCCAACTGCCACCGCCACCGGGGTTGTCGGGGGGGGGGTTTGGCAATGCGTTTATTGGCACGATTCAGTAGTGTTGAATGTTAACGAAAGGGTGGAAAAGGGAGACTAAAAATGGTATTTTAGATTGGTAGAAACCACGAGTAACAGTATTTTTATGAGACGACAAATTCAGGGACTTATCAAGCCCTTGCTGAACCTTCTTCCCAAAAACGACTATCCAGTCTTGGATACTCGCTTGTTTGTACTCATATGGATGCACTTCATTTTAGATGCAAGAGTCGCCACCATGCGGGGCTTATTCTTCCTCTTGAATCATCTCAATTTTAAAGTTGACATATCAACGTTTTCTAAGGCGTGTAAACATCGTAGCACCGAGCCGTTTCAAGTGATCCTAAGAGAACTGCAAAAACGGCTTAAACATCATCAAGGTGAATTTAAGCACTTATTCCCATTAGATTCTACCATTATCACCCTGACCAGCAAATTATTCTGGCACTACAAGCAGGTAAAATTGACGCTTGGCCTGGATATAAATGAGGGCAATATCGGTGACGAATCAATTATATTTGGAAAGACTAATGACCATAAAATTGGGCATCTTGTGATTGGGACGATACCTGAGAATGCCGTTGGTATCATGGATAGGGGTTTTGCTTCCTGGAAATTAATGGACGAAATGTGTAAACGAAATACATTGTTTATTGTGCGGATTAGAAATAATATGAAGTTGCAACCTGACAATCCGGATATTCGGGTAATTCAATTTTTTAATGAAGAGGAAAACACAGAATATAGGCTAGCGACTAACGTGACTTCGATGACGGATGAAGAGATTTGTTCAGCCTATCGTTTGCGCTGGCGAATTGAGTTGCTTTGGAAGGCACTAAAGATGCACTTGAAATTGGATAGAATCATTACCAAGAATGAGAATGGTGTGCGGCTACAGATTTATGCCGTATTGATTGGTTATCTAATTTTAAGATTGCTGGAGATAGGTCACAATAAGACCTATGAATTGATTGACAAGTTGCGATATTTACAAATAGAAATAGGCCGACACTGTAGCTTCATGGAACTCGTAGGGGTAGAGCCGCTCGTAGGATAACCCTGACCCCTTATGTTAAGTTTTATTACGGACATTCAACACTACTGGGCACGATTATTGTTGTTTTGCTGGGTACTCTGATTTCGGTGCCGTTTGGGGTGTTGACGGCGGTGTATCTGTCGGAATTTAGTAGCACCAAAGTCCAAAAGGAAGTGGCTCGCTGGGTGCGGTTTGGCATCAATGTGTTGGCGGGGGTGCCTTCGATTATTGCGGGGGTGTTTGCCTATGGGCTGTTTGTCACCACCGGGATTTTTGGGTATTCGGCGGCGGCGGCGGGGGTGGCTCTGGCGGTGTTGATGTTGCCGACCATTGTCCGTACCACGGATGAAGCCTTGAAAATTGTGCCCCAGGAGGTGCGGTGGGCGTCGGTCGGGTTGGGGGCTTCCAACTATTACACGACGTTGCGGGTGGTGATACCGGCGGCGTTGCCTTCGATTTTGACGGGGGTGATTTTGGCGATGGCTCGGGCGGTGGGGGATACGGCGGCGTTGATCTTCACGGCGTTGTTTTCCAGTTTCTGGCCCCGGGGACTTTTGGAGCCGATTGCCACCCTATCCGTGCTGGTGTACAACTTCGCCTCGGTGCCGTTCAAACCCCAGCAGGAGTTAGCCTGGGCGGCTTCGTTCTTCCTGGTTATGCTGATTTTGGTGGCGAGTGTGGCGTCCCGTTTGGTGATTCGTCGCCAGCCCATGCGTTAGGTTTATAGTCCTATAGTTTCTGGAGGTGTCGTGATGGTGAATGGAGCGTCCCCCCAAGGGCAACCGGTGTTCCGGGTGGAGAATGTCAATATTTACTACGGTAATTTCAAGGCGGTGCGGGATGTTTCCATGACCATTCCCAAAAATCAGGTGACGGCGTTTATCGGCCCTTCGGGTTGTGGGAAAAGTACGATTTTGCGGTGTCTCAATCGCTTGAATGACCTGATTGCTTCCTTCCGGCTGGAGGGAAAAATTACCTACCACGATAAAAATATCTATGACCCAGATATTGACCCGGTGGAGGTGCGCCGGAAAATTGGCATGGTGTTTCAAAAGCCCAACCCTTTTCCCAAGTCCATTTACGACAATGTGGTGTACGGGGCGCGGGTGATCAATTACCAGGGGGATTTGGATGAATTGGTGGAGCGTTCCCTGCGGCGGGCGGCGCTTTGGGATGAGGTGAAAGATAAGTTAAAACAAAGTGGGTTTTCCCTTTCCGGGGGGCAACAACAGCGCTTGTGTATTGCCCGGACGATTGCGGTGGAACCGGAGGTGGTGTTGATGGATGAACCCTGCTCCGCCCTTGACCCGATTTCTACCCTCAAGGTGGAGGAATTGATGCATGAATTGAAGAATAATTACACGATTGTGATTGTCACCCACAATATGCAACAGGCGACCCGGGTGGCGGATATGACGGCCTTTTTCAATGCGGAAGCCACGCCCAAGGGGGGCAAGGTAGGCCATTTGGTGGAGTTTGATTTGACCAAAAATATCTTTGGTTCCCCCAAACAACAGGCGACGATGGATTATGTGAGCGGGCGGTTCGGCTAGGGTTGGGGGTGACGGCACCACTCGCTCCAACCCCCCACGTAGAGGCGGCCAGGGGCATACCCCGCCCATTCCAGGGTGAGTAAATTCACGCAGGCGGTGACCCCGGAGCCACAATAGCAGATGACTTCCCGGGGGGGTGTATTCAGGGCGTGCCAGCGTTCCCGGTAGGGTTGGGGGGGCAGGAGTTCCGTCCAGGGCAAATTCACTGCGCCAGGGATGTGACCAGCGACTGGGTCAATCGGCTCCCATTCCCCCCGATAGCGGCGGGGTTCCCGGGCATCCACCAGCAGAACATCCGGGTTATTTGGGGCGGCGACCACCTCTGCCCGACTAGCAATGTACTGATTTTGGACATGGGGGGTAAAATCACCGGGGCGGGGGGTGGGCAGGGCATGGCTCACGGGATAACCCGCTTGGACGTAGGCTTCCCAACCGCCAGCCAAGAGACTGATCCGGGGGTGCCCCAGGTAGCGCAACAGCCACCAGAGTCGGGCGGCGTAGGGCAATCGTCCCTGGTCGTAGGCAATCACATGGGTGGTGGCAGTTAAACCCATTTGATTTAGTTTGCTGGTCAATGTATTTACATCAGGTAGGGGATGCCGTCCGCTTTGGGCTGTTACCGGGCCGGATAAATCCCGATTCAAGTCCAGGTAAAAGGCTCCGGGAATATGGCTGGTCTGGTACTGGGTTTGTCCCCAGTCCGGTTGCGCCAGGTCAAACCGGCAGTCCAGGATCAGGAGCGCCGGGTCATCCAAACGATCGGCTAAGGCGGCAGGGGTGATTAGATTTGTTAAGGACATGGGGCATGGGGTTTCGTTTATGGGTATCACCAGGGTTGCGACCCTTGATTTCCAGTTATCAAATTTTTATCAAATTTTGTTCAGAATATCACGTGTGCTTGCCATGTAGGGCACCTCTGTCAATTCAAAGTTAGCAGTCGCAGGGGAATGCCCACAATTCGATGACAGTGGTTATAGCAATCCTAAATGAGCATAGAATAGGGGTCGCAGGGGCACCCCCGCCCTTGGTTCTGGAGAATTTTTGTATGCCTACGGTACGCAAGCTAACGTTAAACAAGTAGGATTACTATATAGCAATTTCATTTGAAATTATGCGTAAATTTTATATTTTTTTATGCTTAGAAATTCAGTGGTTTTAAGTAGCCTGGTTATTCACAATAAATTGCCTGGGATTCTCAGCATATAAATCCCTGAACAGGAACTACGGATTGAACCGATTTTGCCCTACTTAAAACTGACGCAGAAACCGTAAATCACTGGTGTAAAAACGGCGAATGTCATCAATTTCATGGAAAATCATCGCCAGCCGTTCCACCCCTAAGCCCGCCGCAAAGCCAGTATATTGCTCCGGGTCGTAGCCCACCGCTTGCAGTACATTGGGGTCCACCATGCCACAGCCCAAAACCTCTAACCACCGCCCCCGCCATTGCAAATCCACCTCCGCCGACGGTTCCGTAAACGGGAAATAACTCGCCCGAAACCGCACCGGCACTTGCCCAAACAACGCCTGGATAAACGTTACCAGGGTGCCTTTCAAATCCGTAAACGTCAAACCCGGCGCTACGGCTAAAATTTCCACCTGATGAAACATGGCGGAATGGGTCGCATCCACCGCATCCCGGCGATAAACCCGCCCTGGCACCACGATCCGCACCGGGGGTTGGTGGGCTTCCATATACCGAATTTGTACTGTTGATGTATGGGTACGCAATAACCGTCCATCCGGGAGATAATAGGTGTCCTGCATATCCCTAGCCGGGTGGTCGGGCAGAAAATTCAAAGCCGCAAAATTGTAATAATCCGTTTCCACTTCGGGGCCTTGCACCACCTGGTACCCCAACCCCACGAACACATCCAGTACCCGGTGCATCATCTGTTGCAAAGGATGGGCGTGACCGGGCGTTTGACCCAACCCCGGCATGGTCACATCCAGGGTTTCTGCCTGCAAACGAGCCTGCATTTGTACTGCTTGTACTTGGGCGACCCGTTCCGCCAACGCCTCCTGGAGCCGGTCTTTCACCTGATTCGCCAATGCCCCCACCTGGGGTCGCTCCGCCGGGGGTAGTTGTCCCATCCCCCGCAAAACCTGGGATAATTCCCCCTTTTTACCGAGATAGTCCACCCGCAACTGCTCCAAAACCGCCGGGGTCGTCGCCTCCCGAATCGCCGCTAAACCATTGCGCTCCAAATCCTGTAACGCCTGCGCCAAATCCGCCAACGTTGGTGCCCCCATCAGCCCCGATTCCTCCTATTCATCTCATCGCCGCAGTAGTTGGACACAAGCATACCGCCAGTAGTTTTGGTAACGATAAAGTCCCCAAGTCGCCAGGGGGGTCAATACACATAATAGCCCAAAAAGCACCACCACTAGGGACAAATTCACCCGTAAAAATTCCCGGGCAATCCGCACAAAGTCATGGTCTAAGACATCCCCTTTCCCCATAAAATATAATTCTCGCATCACGGGGTCAAATAATAATTGGCGGACAAAATTTAAGTCATAAAATAACATGAAAAATCCCAAAATGCCATATAGAGATTGTTCTCCGGGTTGTTGACAAGACCAGCCGGTTATTGCCCTGTATAAAAAAATGCCGATAAATAATAATTCCAACCCATGCCCCATCGAAATGACCAGTAATTGGCTCAAACGGGTGAAATAAATGAGGGTATAAAAGAGCGCAACAATTACTAGGGTGATTAGCGTTAAACGATTGCGGCGAAAATAATAGATTAACCCGCCCAAACCGCTGTAGATAACTAGGGGAATGAATGCCCACCGTTCGCTCAATTGCAAGGTAATCCCTCCCCCATAGATAAAATCAAAACTAGGAATGGAAGGATAACCCATCAACCAGCCCGCCACCGTATGCCCCAATTCATGAATGATAATCACCAGGTAACTTAATATAAATCTTATCCAAGGAGTTAAACATAATAAAAAGCCCGTAATCGCTCCTACCAGCAAGATATTTTTCCCGGTTGGATCGAGGGAATAGAGCGGCAAAGTTCGCCATGTATGGGAAGCTGGTTTTGGGGAATGAGTTTTTTTGTCAACCGCTGAGGAATGGGGGGGTAAATGCCCTAGAGTAAATTCTGTTTCCCAGGTGTGATGGGCATCGTGAGCCGTTACTTGAATTTGGGTTAAAGAAGGCATTTTATAGCAACGTAATTCCTGGTCAATCAGTTTAACCAATAATGCCTGTTCCGGCAGTTGATGGGCGTTTAATTCAATGTGAAATATACCGTTAATTTGTTTAATTTTTACTTGGATATTTTTGTGCGTTAATGCCCGTTCTAATATGGTGGTCATCGCTTCCATATCCCCCTGTTTCACCCTTTGCCATAGGGGTATTGGTTGTACCGGTGGCGGTTGAAATGATTGACCTAGTTCACCTTCGTATTCCCAAACCGGAAAGGGGTCATCCGGGGTTTGGGCGTAGATTTTTAACCCCGTAATTCCTGGGGGTGGAGATTCATTGAGGCAGTTAATAATTTCGGGGATAATCTCATGTTGATTGGGTATTTTTGTCCCTTTAAGTGCCAGATGTAAGGTATGATTTTGCAGAAAAATAGTGCAATCAAAACCCTTACCCATTAAGCGAGTTTGCAAGGCGGTTTGCCATTGGGATGCGGACACGGTTTTTAGGGGTTTTTTTGTAAGTCCGGGCGTTCCTCGGGCAGAATTGCGCCTTCTACTGGGCACACCTGCAAACAAATGCCGCAATCAATGCAAATGCCAAAATCAATCCAGTACCAGTCGGTGCCTTTGGCATTTTTACCGGAGCCGGGATGGATGCAGGCGACTGGGCAGGCGGCGACGCAATCGGCTACCCCTTCGCACACATCGGTCACAATCGTATGCGCCATAGTGCAGATGGATACAGAGTTTTTTCTAGGGTAACATTTGCTAGACCAGGGGTTCCCGGTGCAACTGTTCATAGACCCGGCGGCTCAGGTCGGGCAGTAATTTGGCATTACGGCTTTGTGCCTCCCCCACCGTAAACACCACCAGCATATAGGCTTGGTCACTGCCCCATTCCACGTAGGCGCAGTCGTGGCGGACTTGGCTGGTATAGCCCGCTTTCGACCACAGTTTCACGTCCGGGGGTAATCCCTCCCCCAAAAAACCCTGCACCTGATTTTCCGGGTCGTTTTCATAGTCCGCTGGCACCAGGGAACGGCGGCACACATCCACCATCTGCTGGGAACGGCGGGGGGAGACGGCAATGCCCCCCAAAATCGTGTGGAATAACCGGGCGGTGGCGAGGGGGTTCAGGCGGTTGCGGCTTTCCCCGTTGGGTCCCAAAAATGCCCGCTCCCGTCCGTAGGGACCGTCACACCAGGTTTTTTGATTGAGATTAATGCCCGCAAATTCCGCCCATTGCCAGGACTGGAAATAGCGGTTAATTAAATTGCGCTGGTACTGCCAGGTGCTAAAGGGACCGGGGGCTAAATCGGGTCCACTGGTGGTGCCGGTCAAGACATCCACAAGGTAGCTGGTGGCATCGTTGCTGGAGTGTTGGATCATGTCGGTGATGGCTCGGTCAATTTCCGGCTCCGGGGGGATCATGCCCCGTTCCAGCCATTCATGAATCGCCACCAGGTAAAACAATTTCACAATGCTGGCGGGATAAACATTCACCTCTCCCCGATGGCTCCAGCCCCAAGGGCGTTGTTGCCAAAAGGTTTGCGGGTCGAGGGCACCCCCCGTATTTACCCGCACGCCGCCCCCATAGACCAGCCAAGTGATGCCGATGTCCGCCGGGGTCAGGGCATGGTCAGCGCATATTGCTTGCAGTAGGGTTTCCCCCCAGTGGGCGAGGGTGTGATGGGGTTGATAAAAAGGCATTTGTTTACAATAAATATCGTTCTCGTATTTATCATCCCATGATTGGCTCTGCACCTTTAAGCCCTGGGGAACGCCGCCATCGCTGGTTGTTGGTGGGTATCCTATTTTCCCCGGTGGTGGGTGCATCGTTGTATAATCAGGGGTTCCACATTCCGGGGCTGATTTGCCCCATGTACCATTTCACGGGCATCCCCTGCCCCAGTTGCGGGCTGACTCGCTCGTTTATGGCGGTGGCACGGGGGGACTTGATGCGAGCGGTGCAATTTCACGCCTTTGGACCCCTGCTCTACGGGGTGTTTTTGCTGTTGGGAGTACATATCATTCTGGAATTACTGCTAAACCGGGTCATTACCGTCCCCTACTGGCGGTGGCTCGAGCGGCAACGGCTCCAGTGGGGCATTTTGGGCGTATTTTTGGGCTATTATCTCCTGCGGCTGAGTATCTGGCACCAGCGGGGGGAATTGCCGGGGCGGGTGGTGTGGTAATCTTCGCCCTGGGGAACGCAGTATCATAAAGTAATTTAAGTAATTTCATTTCCATTTCCCCGGATAAACCCTATGGTCGGTCGGCAACGGTTGATTATCCTGCTGGTGGTGGGGCTGGTTTTAGCCGCCCTGCTGGTGATTAATCGCATTCCCGTGCGTCTAGGGCTGGATTTGCAAGGGGGAGCGCAGTTGACCCTCCAGGTGAAAACGACCGCTGAGGTGAAGGAGATTACGCCTGCGGTTTTGGAAGGGGTGCAACGGGTGGTGGAAGGGCGGATCAATGGGTTGGGGGTCTCGGAAGCCGTCGTCCAGACTGTTGGCAAGGATCAACTGCTCGTCCAACTCCCTGGGGTGAATGACCCGCAACAGGCGGAACGGGTTTTGGGGGGCACGGCGCAGTTGGATTTTCGCCGCCAAAAGCAGGGCACGGATGTTCAGCAAATTCAGCAATTGTACTTGGTACGGGAGCAAATTTTAGCCATTCGCAAACAACCCAACAGTGGGGCAGACCCGGAACAGTTACAAAAAGACCTAAAACAGGCGGAAGAGGCGTTGGCGGCTTTTTATGAACCGACGGGATTGACGGGCAAAAACCTCAAGGATGCGGTCGCCCAGCCCCTACCAGCGGGGAATCAATGGCAGGTGGCAATTCGTTTTGATGCGGAAGGGGGGAAAAAATTTGCCGAATTAACCAAGTCCATTGCGGGCACGGGACGCACCCTGGGGATTTTTTTGGATGACACCCTGATCAGTTTTCCTTCGGTGAGTGCGGAATTTGCCGCCGCTGGGATCACCGGGGGAGCCGCTGTGATTACCGGGAATTTTACCGCCGAATCCGCCAACGATTTAGCCGTCCAACTGCGGGGGGGAGCCTTGCCGGTGCCGGTGGAAATTGTGGAAAATCGCACGGTGGGAGCCACCCTGGGGCAAGACAGCATCCAACGGAGTTATTGGGCGTTTGCGGGGGGGATGGTGTTGGTTTTAGCCTTTATGGTGTTTTACTATCGCCTACCGGGTTTGATTGCGGATTTGGCTTTGCTGATTTATGCGTTATTGACCTATGCGGCTTTTGTACTTTTGGGGGTTACGTTAACCTTACCGGGGATTGCCGGATTTATCCTCAGTATTGGGATGGCGGTGGATGCCAATATCCTAATTTTTGAACGCACCCGGGAAGAATTGCAAGCTGGAAAAAGCCTGTATCGCTCGGTGGAATCTGGTTTTTATCGTGCCTTTAGTAGCATTTTGGATGGGAATGTCACGACCTTAATTGCCTGTGCCGCCCTGTTTTGGTTGGGGACGGGTTTGGTCAAGGGTTTTGCCCTCACCTTGGGATTGGGTGTTTTAGTCAGTATGTTCACCGCCCTCACCTGTAGTCGCACCTTTTTATTATTTGTTTTGACCATTCCCAGCCTCAGACGGGTGGAATTTTATACCCCGAAATCCGCCCTGGTCAAAAGTTAGTGATGGACTAATTAAGGGGCACTTTTAAAAATAGGTCGCAGGGGCGTAACCCCCGTCCGTAGTTCTCCTGAATATAAGGGTTCCAGCGAGATAATTTTGTATCGTTGTGAATAAATAGAGGTGCCCTTAATTACTGATCAATTACCTGCATTTTGGTTGTCCCTGGCATTGTTTAGGTGAGAATGTTTGGTCAATCCAGGTGTCCTGTTTGGGGTAGGCGTGGTATGCTAGATTACTCAGGCAATGCCCAGTAAACAATTGGGACAGAAAACCAACGGGAAAACCTGTACTATGGCAGACCGCTCTTTGCTATTGATCCCTGGACCCACCCTGGTGCCCGAATCCGTACTCCAGGCGATGGCGCAACATCCCATCGGTCATCGGAGCGGGGAATTTAGCACCCTGATGGGGGAAGTAACCGCCGGGCTAAAATGGCTCCACCAAACGGCGGGGGATGTGCTGATTTTGACCGCCTCCGGCACCGGGGCAATGGAAGCGGGGATCATCAATTTTCTCAGCCCGGGCGACCGGGTGTTGTGTGGATGTAATGGCAAATTTGGGGAGCGATGGGCGGAACTTTGTAAAGCCTTCCAATTACAAGTAGAAACCATCACTGCCCCCTGGGGGCAACCCTTGAATCCCGATGACTTTGCTGTCAAACTCGCCGGGGATCACGATAAAACGATTAAGGCGGTGATTATTACCCACAGTGAAACCTCCACCGGGGTGATCAATGATTTAGAGGCGATTAATCGTCATGTGCAAGCCCACGGTCAGGCGTTAATCATCGTGGATGCGGTGACCAGTTTGGGGGCGACTTCGGTGCCGGTGGATGAATGGCAATTGGATGTGGTCGCCTCCGGTTCCCAAAAAGGCTATATGATCCCGCCGGGATTGGGGTTTGTGGCGGTGAGTGAGCGGGCGTGGCAAGCCTACAAAACCGCAAAATTACCTAAGTTTTACTTTGATTTGGGTTTGTATCGCCAGGATGGGGCGAAAAACACCACCCCCTTTACCCCGCCGGTGAACCTCTTTTTTGCCCTGCGTCAGAGCTTGGCGTTAATGCAAAAAGAAGGATTACCCCAAATTTTTGCGCGCCACAACCGGACAGCGGGGATGGTACGGGCGGCGGTGTCGGCTTGGGATTTGCCATTACTTTGTCCTAGCGAATCTGCCAGTCCAGCGGTGACGGCGGTTGCGCCCAAGACGGTAGCGGCTGAGGACGTGCGGAGCCTGCTGAAAAAACAATTTGGCATTGCCATCGCCGGGGGGCAAGACCAACTCAAGGGTAAAATTTTCCGCATCGGGCATCTGGGCTTTGCCGGGGAGCGGGAAATGTTGACGGTGATTGCCGCCCTGGAATCGGTACTCCATCAGCTTGGGCATCCCCTGACCCCTGGCAGTGGCGTGGGAGCGGCGATTCAATTTTTAGCGTCCACAACGTAAAAAACTGATGGATTCGACGTGGTGGGTTTGGGGAAAAAAATCGAACGGCACGACCGCTTCCAAAAGATAGGTATTTTGGTTGCACAATTGTCGTAAATCCCGTGCCAAGGTAGCGGGATTACAACTCACATAAACCAAACGCTCCACTGGGTTAGTTATTAAAAAATCAATCACTTTGGGGTCACAGCCTTTGCGGGGTGGGTCGAGGAGAACCACATCTGGTTTTAATGCCAATTCGGGTAATAATTGCTCTACCGTACCGCAGTAAAATTCAGCATTGTTAATCCCATTAAATTCCGCATTAAATTGGGCTTGTTTGATGGCATTTAGCTGAACTTCTAAACCAATGATATTTCGCACCTGATGCGCTAGAGGTAAACTCAACGTACCGATCCCACAGTAGGCATCGAGGATACATTCATTCCCCTGTAAAGACAAATGATTCTTCAGATAATTCACTAGCAGTTCTGCCTGTTCCGTATTCACTTGAAAAAAAGTATCGGGGCGAATTTGCCACCGTAATCCGCAAAACTCTTCCCACAGATAATCCCGTCCCCAAATACAGTAGGTTTTCCCGGCAAAAATCGCATTGCTGGGGTGAGGATTCACATGGACACAGACCCCCACGACCTGCGGATACTGTTCCTGCCATTGTTGAGCTTGATTTTCTAAGTTAGTTAATTTTAATGTAGTTGTTACTAAAGTAATTAACACTTCGCCAGTGCGACGACCAATCCGTAATCCGAGATAGCGTAGTTGCCCTTTTTGGGTCTGCTCATTATAGATAGACCAGCCCTGGGTTTTAATGTCTTTTTTGATTTGTTGCAACAGAGGATTAAATCCCTGATCCTGTACTGGGCATTGGTTGAGATTAATAATTTTATGGCTGTTTTTTTCATAAAATCCGATTTTAATCTCCCCAGTTAAACTCACTCCCAAGGGATAGGTAACTTTATTACGATAAGCCAAAGGCTGATAAGAAGACTGGATATTTTGTATGGGTGGGTCATCAAATCCCCCTAATCGGATTAGGGCTTGCTTGAGTTGATTTTGTTTGCTGATTAACTGATAACTATAATCAATATGTTGCCACTGACAACCACCGCAATCTTGAGCCAAAATACAGGGTGGTTTGATGCGATGGCAAGAAGGATTAGCGATAGCAATTAGTTTCCCATAGGCGTAACTTGATTTCACTCGAATTAAACGCACTTGAATTTGATCCCCCGGCACCGTATCGGGGACAAAAACCACCCGTTGTTCAAAACGTCCTACCCCCTCTCCTTGGTCATTGAGGTCGGTAATTTTTAAGCTAATGATCTGTCCCTGTTGCCAGCTTACATTCACAGTAAATCCCCCGATGCCTGCAGGGTATGCAAACGATGATAAATCCCCTCACCCTCAATGAGTTCCTGATGGGTTCCCACCTCCACAATTTGCCCTTTATCTAGCACCACAATCCGATTGGCTGACCGCACCGTACTCAGACGATGGGCAATAATAATCGTGGTTCTTTGCCCTTGAATTTCTGCCATTGCCCGTTGAATGGCTCGCTCCGATTCATAATCCAAACTCGAGGTTGCTTCATCAAAAATTAACACATCCGGTTGCACCAATAATGCCCGAGCAATCCCAATTCTCTGCCGTTGCCCGCCGGATAAACGCACCCCCCGTTCCCCCACAATCGTGTAGTATTTTTGGGGTAATAAATCAATAAATTCATCCACCCTGGCAATGGCACAGGCGGCTTCCACTTCTGCCATCGTTGCCTGGGGATAACCATAGGTCAAATTGCTCAGTAATGTCCCATTAAATACATCCACGTCCTGATGCACCACTGCTAAACGACGACGGTAGCCCGTGATGTCTAAATGTTGGATGTCGTATCCATCAATTAAAATACGTCCTTTCTGGGGAGCAAAATAGCGCAGAAGTAACTTGATTAAAGTAGATTTACCTGACCCAGAACGCCCGACCAAAGCAATGGTTTCATAGGGTTCAATTAAAAGGTTTATTTCCCGCAAAACTGGGCGACCAGGGGAATAGCCAAATTCTATATCTTCTAGGTTGATTTTGCCAGTGAATTTGTATTTTGTGTAGTGTAAATTAATTTCACGGTTGGGGAGAATCAATGGTTGGGAGTCCGGGGCATCGGGTAGGGCAAGAAATTCATGAAAGCGCACCATAGAAGCATAACGGCGAGCCAAAACCTCTAATAAATTGCTCATGGGTTCAATTTCCGCATACCCCATACTAGCAATAGTATATAGGGTGACAAAATGCCCTAGGGAAATGCGTCCGGCGACGGTTTCGGTGAGGGTAAAACCCAGAATAAAAAATAGGCAACTTTGGACAATGGTACGCTGATAGGTGGCTAACCGCACATAACCCAAATGAATCCGATGAATAATAAACTTCAATTCCCGATTGAGACGTTCGGTTTGCCGTTGCAGTTCCCAGGCTTCAGTGGCAAAAGCTTTCACGGTTTTGATGTTGGTAATTAACTCGGAAGTATGACTTTCGGTATTTTCTTGATGCACATCAACCGCTTGTTCTTTGTGAATCAGATAATTTAATTTGCGAAAGCTAAAACTGAGAATGAAAATAAACGAACATAACATGAACATAGCCATGCGCCATTCTAACCAAGCGGTTACCGCCACAATCCCCAGCACCCGCACCATTTTGGGAATGAGTAAACCGGCGATGTCAGGATAGGTCCAGGTATGATTGGACAAACCCCGAGCCACCCTGCCTGCGATGCGTCCCGGATTATGGGTGTCATAAAAATCCAAAGGCAGACTCAGAATTTTGGCAATCGCCCGTTGGGTCTGTTGATGCCGAGACCGCAGGGTAATCTCCCAGTGAAAATAACCGCTGAACCAGGGTTGAAGGGGTGCCCGCACAACGGTCAATAAAAACATTAAAGCTAGTAATATATTTAGGCTAAAACTGGTATTAACCGTCCAGGAACCCCAAGCGGCAATCGAGTTAATTAAACCCTGTATCCCGCCATCCAAGGGTTGCTGGGAAAGCAAATTCAAGGTTTGTCCAATGAGGTAGGGAACCACTAAATCTAAAAGTTCAAAAACACTTGATGCGCTAATACTAAACAGGGCAAGTCCCCAGTAATCCCGAAAATAACAGATAATTTGCCACAGACCTTGCATGGTATTACCCTCCCTCCGTCTTCAGGGTAACATTTGAATTTTTACTTCGACAACTTCTGGGGGTAGGGATGATCCCTAAACCGAGCTATCCAAGATATTTTTATTCATGCAAAAGATAGGGTCACAGGGATATGGTTTCTGGATTTGATTCTCCAAAATCTCTGCTTTTTTAAGGATGGGATTTTTGGCAATTTGAATTAAGGGCACCTCTATGTTATTGCCACCACTGGAAGATTATTTCGCTAAAATGCCCATATTATTGAGAACCAAGACGGGGGCTACGCCCCTGCGACCCATTTTTAGAAGTGCCCTTAACTGGGGTAAAATTACTCTCTACGGTTGCATTTTTTATGAATGTTTGTGAAAATCAGTAACATTCCGGGGGCGGTATCCATGCCATAACCGGGTTGAATATGGGGTTTTTGCCATGCGGATTAATGTACCTAGTATTGCCGAAGATAGCTTATTTCGCCGTTTGGAAATGGGACTGGCGGAATTCGCAGGCGTCGTTAAGGTTTTTTTAGAATTGATTGCCATAGTTCTGATTGTCTATGCGATTGGGCTGGCTCTGCATCAATTTATCCGCCATTCCCGCCGTTCTAAGTTTGATACGGTACAGCGGGTTTTACGGTTGGAGTTGGGGCGGTATCTGATTTTAGCTTTGGAACTACTCCTGGCGGCTGACATTGTCGCCACTGCCGTTTCTCCCACCTGGGATGCGATTGGTCGGTTGGCGGCGATTAGTTTGATTCGCACGTTTTTGAATTATTTCCTGGAGCGGGAGGTCAGGGAGTTGGAGACGAGGAAGGGGTGGGAAATGGACTGAATCCGTGAACAAAATGGAATAAACACGCTATAATGCAGAATTACTTGTCATCCGGTTGGGCGTGGGAATAGCGACATCGTGCCCCAAAATTGTCTCTGGGGGAAGGAGTCTCTGTGTCTCAATTGCTCTGCCCAACCTCACCTATTCATACCACGACTTTACCCAGTGGTTTGCAGGTGGTTTATCAGTATGTCCCGGCACCAGTGGTGGCGATTGATTTTTGGGTGCGGGCGGGGGCGGCGGCGGAACCGGAATGTTACAACGGCTTGGCTCATGCCCTGGAGCACATGGTTTTTCGGGGCAGTCAAGACTTTCCGGCTGGGGCGTTTGACCATCTGATTGAAAAGCATGGGGGGATGACGAATGCGGCGACCAGTCAAGACTATGCCCATTACTACATCCTGACCGCTCTGGAGTATTGGCGGGAGGGGCTGACGGCGTTGGCAGATATTTTATTGCGGCCTAGTTTGAGGGAGCAGGAATGGGAGCAGGAACGGGCGGTGATTGCGGAAGAACTGCGGCAAGCCCAGGATCACCCGGACTGGGTGGGGCAACAGGTGTTGTGGCGGCATTGCTACGGTGCCCATCCCTACGGACGACCGATTTTGGGAACGGCAGACAGTTTGGCTCGGATTACCCCGGAGGTGCTACGGGAATTTCACCAGCAGTATTATCATCCGGGCAATATGACCGTGGTGGTGGTGGGAGCCATCCCCTGGGAGTCTTTGGAGGCGGTTTTGGAGCAGGTCTGTCCAACGGTGGCGGGGGCAGGAACGGTGCCGCCCTTGGTCTGTCCTCTGCCTCGGGTGATGCCCTGGCGTTCCCAACTCCATCTGCCCCAGGCGGAGCAGAGCCGGTTGTGGTGGGTGTGGCCAGTGGCGGGGGTTCGGGAGGTGACGACCGGGTGGGGGTTAGACCTGGTGGCGACCCTGTTGAGTGGGGGGCGGCTGGCGCGCTTGACCCAACGGCTCCGGGAGGAATTGGGGTGGGTGCAGGACATTGACTGCCATTATCATCAACAGGTGGCGGGGGGTCTCTGGCAAATCAC
The DNA here is from genome assembly GCF_022984075.1 of Synechococcus sp. C9. Taxonomy (NCBI): domain Bacteria; kingdom Bacillati; phylum Cyanobacteriota; class Cyanophyceae; order Synechococcales; family Synechococcaceae; genus Synechococcus; species Synechococcus sp. C9. The sequence goes on from NZ_JALAAD010000001.1 coordinate 1,944,369, forward strand.
TGCCTGGTTGAGCAACGCCGAGGGGTTGGAGGCGGTGGAGGCGGTTTTGCACCAGGAGGTGACGCTTCTCCAGGAAGAATTGGTGCCCCGGGAGGAATTGCGCCGTGCCCAACGGCAACTGTGCCATGCCTATACCTTTGGCACGGAAACCCCCCAACAGATGGCCCGCCTCTATGGTTATTATCATCAGATGGGTTGGTTGGAGGAAAGCCTGGGATACAGGGAGCGGTTGCGCCAGTTCCGGCCCGAGGAGGTGCAACGTTTGGCGCAAATGTATTTGTCCCCCCAGCAGGTGGTGCGGTTGTGGCTGACCCCAGAGGAGTCGGCGTGACGCTGGAATTGCAGGCGAGTGGCTCCCTCCAGGGGCGGTGGTATCGTTGGGTGTTGGACAACGGGTTGACCCTGTTGGTGGTGGACAATCCGGCGGTGGACATTGTGGCGGCGCGGTTATTTTTGCGCCCAGGGATGTTGGGGGAAACGCCCCACCAATGGGGGCTGAATCATCTGGTGGCGGCGACCTTGACCAAGGGGACCCACCAACGCTCGGCGCAGGCCATTGCCCTGGCGGTGGAATCCCTGGGGGCCAGTTTGGGGACGGAGGCGGCACCCGATTATTTTGTGCTGGGGTTGAAGGCGGTGGCGGGGGATTTTGCCGAATTGTTTGCCCTGGCGAGCGAGTTGTGGCGTTGTCCCAGTTTTCCAGCAACGGAGGTGGCTCTGGAACAGCAGTTAACCCTTCAGGGGCTACGCCTGCAACAGGAACAGCCCTTTACCCTCGCCTATGACCAACTGCGGCGGGCCCTCTACCCGGATCATCCCTACAGTGTCAGTACCTTGGGCACCCAAGAATCGGTGATGAGCCTAACGGCTGAAGATTTACAGGCCTACCACCAGCGGTATTTTTGCCCTGCCCATACGGTGGTGAGTATCTGTGGCCGGGTAGAACCCCAGCGGGTACGGGACTGGGTAGAACGCTGTTTGGGGGATTGGCAGGTGCCCTGTGCGGATTGGGAACTGCCGGTTTTGCCCACCCCATCGCCCCCCCCGGCACCCCTAAGTCTGGCTCGCCCCACCCACCAAAGTCTGGTCATGCTGGGGTATCAGGGGCCAGCCGTTACCTCTGCCGATTACCCAGCCATGAAGCTCCTGAGTACCTATCTGGGCAATGGCCTGTCCAGCCGCCTGTTTGTGGAACTGCGGGAGAAACAGGGGTTAGCTTACGATGTGTCCGCCTTTTACCCCACCCGCTGGCAAGCCGCCCCCTTTGGGGTGTATCTGGGCACCGCCGCCGCCAACACCCGCCTGGCCTTGGGCAAACTGGCCGCCGAGATGCAGCGGTTACTGGCCGCCCCCCTGCCGGAAGCCGAACTGCTCACCGCCCGCAGTAAATTATTAGGACAATATGCAATGGGCAAACAGACCAACGCCCAGATTGCCCAACTCTTGGGGTGGTACGAGGTCTTGGGGTTGGGAGCCGACTACGACTTGGAATTTCCCCGCCTCATCCAGCAGATGACCCCGGAACACCTGTGGCGGGCGGCCCAACATTACCTGCGGCAACCCTGGGTGTCCCTGGTGGGGCCGGAACCAGCCCTGGCGGAAATTACCTAACCCTGCCAGTAGGCTTCCAAACTCCGGGTCATCACCTCCACGGGAGCGGAACGTTGGAACCAGTAGGACCACGCCGCCGCCCCCTGGGCCACCAACATCGCCAGCCCATCCTGGGTGCGATAACCCCAAGCCGCCGCCATTTGTAATAACTTGGTCGGTCGGGGCGTGTAGATCAAATCGTACACCCAAGCCCCAGGGGGTAAGGTGTGCAATTGCTCTGCCGTTAACGGACTGGCGGTCACGTCGGGAGCCATCCCCACCGGCGTGGTATTCACCAGTAATTCGCATTGGGGTAAATACTGCTCCACCTCTGACCAGGCATGGAACTGCACCGCAGGAGCCTCAACCGTTAATTTTTGTGAACGGCGGGTTATGATGTGAATTTCCCGGCAACCCAACTGCCCTAAGCCCCACACCACCGCCCGTGCCGCCCCTCCATACCCCAACACCACCGCCCGGGTGCCCTGCCACTGCCGTAGGGGTTCCATAAACCCCAACCCATCCGTATTGGCACCACACCAACCCGATTCCCCTCGGTACAATGTATTCACCGCACCCATAGCAACCGCCTCCGGGGTGATCCGAGTTAAATGGGCCATCACCGCCTGTTTGTGGGGAATGGTGATATTCAAGCCGAGAAATTCCATATCCCATAGAGCCGTGAGAATACTCCCCAAGCCAGATTCGGGCACGGGCAAAGCCACATAACAGATATCCAGACCGGCTTGCGCCAAGGCCGCATTGTGCAGTACGGGGGAGAGGGAATGGCGCACTGGGTCGCCCAAAACCGCCAGTAAACGGGTGTGGCCAGTGATCACGGTCGCAAAGATGGAGCGAGGGGGCAATGGGGAATGATCATTTTCGCAAGGAAGTCGGGAACTATGGGTCATAATAATAGGTAACCGTGACCCAGCAACGGGGGCAGGGACATGAAAGCGGGCGACAAATTGGCGGGACGCTATTTGGTGGTCAAAACCCTGGGAGCCGGTGGTTTTGGTACGACCTATTTGGCACAGGACACCCAACGACCCGGACAGCCCCTCTGTGTGGTGAAGCACCTGAAACCGGATAGCCAGGATGAATTTGTCCTCACCACCGCCCGTCGTCTGTTCACCAGTGAAGCAGAAATTTTAGAAAAACTGGGGAAACACGACCAGATTCCCGCTTTGCTGGCTTATTTTGAGGAAAATGGGCAGTTTTACCTCGCCCAGGAATTTATCGAAGGCCATCCCCTCAGCCAAGAAATCAAGCGGGGTGTCCCCTGGCCCCAGGACAAGGTGGTGCGGATGCTGGCGGATGTGCTGGGCACCTTGGATTTTGTCCACCAAAACGGCGTGATTCACCGGGATATTAAGCCAGATAATCTGATTCGGCGCAAAAGTGATGGCAAATTGGTCTTGATTGATTTCGGGGCGGTCAAAGAAATCCAAGACCCCAAGGCCGCCGCCCAGCAACGTACCGGGGCAACGGTAGCGATTGGCACGGTGGGCTATGCCCCGGCGGAACAGGCGCAGGGAAAACCCCAGTTTGCCAGCGATATTTACAGCCTGGGAATTGTCGCCATTTGTGCCCTGACGGGTAAAGAACCCGACCAACTGGAAAGCGACCCCCAAACCGGGGAACTGGTCTGGCGGCAGGGAATCACCGTCAGTCACGCCCTGGGCACCGTGTTAGACCGGATGGTACGGTATCAGTACAGTCGCCGCTATGCCAATGCGGGGGAAGCCCTAGCCGCCCTGCGGAGTTTTAACTTAATTGGTACGACTGCGGTGGGCACCCCGAGTACGACCTCCTCCAGCAAAGTGGCGGCAACCCCCAAAACCCAAATCCGCCGTGCCCCAACGACTACCCTGGTTTCCAGTAGCGGCGTGGATGGGGTGGTGTGGAAGTACGGCATTATCACCGTGATTGCCTTGGTCATCATGGGGATTTTATCCATTCCCCTGCAATCAATCCTGAATCAACGGGTGAGCCAAGTCCGATCGACACCCACAACATCGGCATCGGAGACGCAGCCGTCTGTCAAAGAATACGATGTGCCAGATGAACTGTTTACGGCAGGGTCTTGGCGTACGGAAAATATCATCCGAGGGGAACAACGGCACATCTACCGGATTTTAAGCAACATCACCGAGATTAAGCTCTCCTGGCGGGTGGAAACTCCCAATGTAGTTGCCGCATTATTCGACCCCTATGACAACCTACTCGAATCGGCGGCGCAACGGGGTTCTAAGACCCTGCGGCGGGAGGACACGCCCTATCTTTTGGTGATTGGTGGACAGCCGGGGCGGTATGGTTTGTCATTACGGGTCAGCCGGGTGGAACCCTCCCCTACTCCCACGCCAGAAAAAGAAGAAGAAGAACCTCTCCGTGTCCCTGACAATACGATTGAACCCCGGTTACCCGGACGTTGATTCGGTACCATTTCGTGTCAGGATCAAAACAGGAGTTATTGTATCCATCATGAGTCAGGAATCAACCTTTACCGTTGGGCAAAAAGTACGGGTAAAAACCAATGTTATCGTGTACCACCATCCCCAGCACAAGGGCAAACCCTACGACCTCACAGGTCATGTGGGCGAAGTGGTGGAAGTGATTGAGACTTGGCAGGGTCGCCCCCTGACGGCTAACCTACCTGTAGTGGTGAAATTTGACGCTAAATTTAAGGCGCATTTAGAAGCAGAGGAGTTAGAACCTGTAGATTAACCGTTGGCGGGCGGTTCAGGTTTTTTGCGAGTGCGGGGTTTGCGGGGACTGGTACGGCGGGATGGTTTCGTTGGCGGTGGGGTATTTACCCGTTCTGGGGTGATTTCAGTAGTCGCTGTGGACGAAACTTCATCAGCAATTACTGCCGGTTCTGGGTCGGGGATCAGGGATTCTGAGGTAATTTCAGTGGTTGATGTAGAAGAAATATCATTAGTAACTTCTGTTAATTTCGCATCGGTTAATTCCGTAGCAATTACTGCCGGTTCTGGGTCGGGGATCAGAGATTTTGAGTTAATTTCAGTGGTTGTTGTAGAGGAAATATCATTCGTTAATTCTGTTAATTTCGCATCGGTTAATTCCGTAGTAATTACTGCTGGTTCTGGGTCAGGGATCAGAGATTGTGCAGTAAGTTCGGTGGTTGCTGTAGAAGAAACATCATTCGTTACTTCTGCTAATTTCGCATCGGTTGATTCCGTAACAATTACTGCCGGTTCTGGGTCAGGGATCAGGGATTCCGGTTGGGTAATGGCTGGGTCGTCAGTCACTGGATTCGCCATTTCTGCAAGGGCAACCGTTCGTTCTTGATAGGTGCCATTTGTCTCAGAAACAGCCATTTCCTCTCGGTCTTGATGATTAACGTTAGGCGCAAAAAACTCCTGGGTAATTTGGGTAATCAGTTGATAAATTTGTGTCTGAGTCATCCCTTCTGCCTGGGGACGATAATTAATAATAATCGAATCGGTAGCATGACTGATACGCACGGTTTCCACCGCCGGTGTCGCCTTCATCTGGGCTTCTAACGTGGCTTTCAAATCAGGACTGGTCTGCAAACTGGGTACTCGTACCCGCAAACGACCGGGGATACCATGAATAATCTTTGGCTGGAATAACGGACGAGCCATCAGGGACATGGAAATAAACCTATCTTAGAAGCGTAACAGAACCTGACCCCAAAGTACATTCTTGCTCTTTACTATAGCACTACATTTTGCGACATTTTCTACCACTGGGGCGGATGGGTAAGCAATGCTTCCGCTTCGGCAACATCCACCGGGGGCGAAAAAAGATACCCTTGCCCGTAGGCACAACCCATTTCCCGCAATTGCGCCAGTTGGTCCTGGGTTTCAATACCCTCAACCACCACCGTTTTACCGAGGGAATGGGCAAGGGCAACGATCCCCCGCACAAAGGCAAGATTTTGATCATCCAACGATTGAATCAGGGATTTGTCCACCTTCAACACATCCGTAGGCAAGGTTCGCATCCGTGCCAAATTGGAATACCCCGTGCCAAAATCATCCATCAAAATCTGCACCCCCAGTTCCCGCAGTTGGGACAACATGGCAATCGCCGCCTCTTCACTTTCCATCAATAAACTTTCGGTCAATTCCAATTTGAGATGATTCCCCGGCAAACCGGTCTTTTGTAAAACTTCGGTAATCTGTGCCACCAAATCCGTCTGGATAAATTGCTTACTGGAAACATTGACACTCACGGTCAGGGGATGGGCATGGGGGAAGCGCATTTGCCATTGGCACAACTGTTGACAGGCAGTTCGCAGAACCCACAGACCGATGGGCATGATTAACCCAGTTTCCTCGGCAATGCTAATCAATTGGTCAGAGGGAATCCAACCCGTCTCCGGATGATGCCAACGCACCAGGGCTTCAAAGCCGACAATCTGACCACTAATCAAGGACACAATCGGCTGATACCGCAGGGACAATTCCCCTCGTTCGATGGCACGGCTCAGGTCGGTCTCCAGGCGTAACCGATTCCCCGAATCCTCCATCCCAGGTCGAAAAATTTCCAAACGCCCCCGTCCCAAGTGTTTCGCCCGATTGGTCGCCGCCCGGGCAAACCGCAACCAGTCCTCCGGCTGAGTCACGGGCACATGGCTAAATGCAACCCCCATACTGACGGTGATAAAGGCTTCCTTGTCCTCCAGGGTAAAAGCGGCGGCTAAATCCCGCTGGATGGCTTCCGCAAGGGCAAGGGCATCCTCCGTATTCGCCACACTTTCCAACAGCAGGGCAAATTCATCCCCCTCCAACCGCACCGCCGTATCCCCTGGTGCCAACCGCTGGCGCAACCGCCGGGCAATGGCGGCTAACAGTTTATCCCCCACCCGGTAGCCCAAACTGTCATTCACCTGTTGCAGGCGGTCAATATCCAAATGCACCACCGCAAACAGTAAACTGGTTTCCACCGTCAACCGCTCCCACAGGGTTTGCAGGAGGGACATGAACATATTCCGGTTGGGCAGACCGGTGAGCGAGTCATGGTACACCCCCGGCAAAACCGCTGTACTATCGGCGGGTAAACGCATGGACGGGGAGGGGGGGAGGGTGCCTATCGTACTGAGGGCGATTTTGTAGGGTCCAATTTGGAAGCGGTCCCCATCCTGAATCTGGCGGTTGGTGCCCAGAAAGTGTTGCCCATTCAAAAACGTGCCGTTGGTACTCTTATCCACCAATTCCAGTTCGCCCTCTTTGCCCACAATCAGGGCATGACACCGGGAAACCTGCTTATGGGGCAAAACCACCAGGGTGCCCTCGCTGTCATTAATCGCTGTCCGCATGGCTTGTTCATCCCGCCCAAATGCTACCGGTACCGTGACCAGCCGTTGTTCCACAGTGCTTGTGGCTGGGTCTTCCCAACTCAATTGCAGTTCCACTGCCATGTTTGCCTGGGTGATTTGTCCATACTAATAGATAGTAGTCTAACGGGGGAGACCGCCTTACGGAAATCTAACCTTATACTAGAGCCAGAGTCCCGTGCCAATTCAGGTGTGGGCTTGTTTATCCGTGTCATCTTTGGGGATGAGGAGTTATGACCAATTGTCCTGTTGCCATGTCCACGCAAGTGCTCCCGGAGAAAGGGAGTCAAATCGTTCGCCAACACTACCCGAACTACAAGGTGATTGTTTTGAACGATGATGTCAACACCTTTGAACACGTCGCCCGTTGCCTGGTGCAATACATTCCCTGCATGACCCCCGACCGCGCCTGGGAATTGACCAATCAGGTGCATTACGAGGGGCAGGCGGTGGTGTGGGTGGGTCCCCAGGAACCGGCGGAACTCTACCACGAACAACTCAAACGGGCAGGGTTAACGATGGCTCCCCTGGAAGCGGCATGAACTTTCGGGTACAGGCTCCCTTTGTCCCCACCGGCGACCAACCCCGAGCCATTCACCAGATGGTGCGGGGACTCCAGGCGGGGCATACCTACCAAACCCTCCTGGGGGCAACGGGGACGGGGAAAACCTTTGTCATGGCGAAAGTCATCGAGCAGGTGGGGCGACCCACCTTAGTTTTGGCGCACAATAAAACCCTCGCCGCCCAACTTTGTAATGAATTGCGGGAGTTTTTCCCCGATAATGCAGTGGAATATTTTATTAGCTATTACGATTACTACCAACCCGAAGCCTATATTCCCGTCACCGATACTTATATTGCCAAAAGTGCTTCGATCAATGATGAAATTGATATGTTGCGCCATTCCGCCACCCGGTCTTTATTTGAACGGCGGGATGTGATTGTGGTGGCTTCCATTAGTTGCATTTATGGGTTGGGGATTCCCAGCGAATATCTAAATGCTGCCATCCGTTTGCAGGTGGGTTTGATGGTGGATTCATCCCAAGTCTTGCGGGCATTGGTGAGCATTCAATACGAGCGGAATGATGTGGAATTGGGGCGGGGTAAATTCCGGGTGCGGGGGGATATTTTAGAAATTGGTCCCGCCTACGAAGACCGGGTGATCCGGGTGGAATTTTGGGGGGATGAAATTGAAAGTATCCAATTACTAGACCCAGTGACCGGAGCCATTTTAGAACGGGTTGAGCAAATTAATATCTATCCTGCCCGTCACTTTGTTACCCCCCAGGAACAGTTAGAGCAAGCCTGCATCAATATTGAACAAGAATTAGAAGCCCAGTTAGCTTATTTAGAATCCCAAAATAAACTCCTAGAAGCCCAACGGCTTAAGCAACGTACCCGCTATGATTTGGAACTTTTGCGTACTGTGGGTTACTGTAATGGGGTGGAGAATTATTCCCGCCATCTGACCGGTCGTCCCCCCGGCTCCCCCCCGGAATGTTTGGTGGATTATTTCCCGGAAGACTGGTTATTAATTGTGGATGAATCCCATGTGACCGTGCCCCAATTGCGGGGGATGTATGAAGGGGATCAATCTCGCAAACGGGTGTTGATTGAACATGGGTTTCGCTTGCCCAGTGCCGCCGATAATCGTCCCCTGAAAGCCGATGAATTTTGGCAAAAGGTGAAACAGTGTATTTTTGTGTCGGCAACCCCGGGGGATTGGGAGCTAGAAATTTCCCAACAGGTAGTGGAATTAATCATCCGTCCGACGGGGGTATTAGACCCAGAAATTGATGTGCGACCTACTACGAACCAAGTGGAAGATTTGACTGGGGAAATTCACCAGCGGGTACAGCGAGGCGAGAAGGTTTTGGTCACCACGTTAACCAAACGTATGGCGGAGGATTTGACCAGTTATTTCCAGGAACATCACCTGCGGGTCAATTACCTCCATTCGGAAATTGATGCCATTGGGCGGATTGAAATTTTACAAGGACTGCGGGCGGATGAATGTGATGTGATTGTGGGGGTGAATTTACTGCGGGAAGGACTAGATTTACCAGAGGTTTCTTTGGTAGCAATTTTAGATGCGGATAAGGAGGGATTTCTACGTTCAGAACGCTCTTTAATTCAAACCATTGGTCGGGCGGCTCGGCATGTCAACGGGCAGGCGATTTTGTATGCGGATGTGATTACCGAAAGTATGGAACGAGCCATCCAGGAAACCCAACGCCGTCGCCAAAAACAAATCGCTTACAACCAAGAACATGGCATTACCCCCCAACCCATTCGCCGCCAAGCCACCAATCGCATTTTGCAAACCTTGGAATTTTCCCGGCGGGTACAGGCGAAAGAATCTCCAGGCAGTTATGAAACCGCCCCGATTCCTAGGAGTGAACTGCCGGGTTTAATTCAGGAATTAGAAGCACAGATGCAAACGGCGGCGCAAAATTTAGAATTTGAACAGGCGGCTCGTTACCGGGATCAAATCCAGAAATTGAAGCAACAACTCGCTTCCCCAGAACGATGACCTACTGCCTGGGAATTTTAACGAAATCAGGTTTGGTGATGGCGGCTGATTCCCGTACCAATGCGGGGGTTGATTACATTTCCACCTATCGGAAATTATTTGACTTTTCCGTACCCGGAGAACGGATTGTGTTGATCTGTACCTCTGGGAATTTAGCCATGACCCAGGCGGTGATCACCCAATTGCGCCAGGACATTCATCACCAACACCCGGAGAATTTGCATACCCTCGGTTCGCTCTATGACATTACCAATTATATTGGCAAAAAAATTCGCAAACTTCAGGAGGAAAATCGCCCTTGGCTGGAGCGGGATCACATTGATTTTCAGTGTAATTTATTACTAGGGGGACAAATTCCCGGAGACGAACCAGAATTGTTCCTCATTTATCCCCAGGGAAACTGCATTCACGCCACCCCGGAAACCCCTTTTTTACAAATCGGTGAAACCAAGTATGGGAAACCAATTTTAGACCGAACCTTAACCTATCATACGTCCCTGGAAGCGGCGGCTAAATGTGCTTTATTGTCCATTGATTCCACCATGAAATCGAATATTTCCGTAGGACCGCCCATTCATTTAGTTCGATATGAGCGGGATAGTTTTCGGCTTAACCATTGGCTGGAATTACGTTTGGGTGACCCGTATTTACTGCAAATGCGCCGCTCCTGGGAGCAGTCTTTGAAACAGGCGTTTGCTCAGATGCCTGACCCCCAGTGGCAGGGGAGTTCCCAGGAGGTTTCGGGCTGGGACTATCCTGGTTAAAAGCTCGGAATGACAACGGATGGGACTACAGCGATCCTGATCCTCGGAGCCGCCATTTTAGATTACCTGGTGGGTGACCCGCCCCAATGGCTCCATCCCGTGCAGGTCATGGGTTGGATCATTAATCATTATTGCCGGTTAATTTGGGCAAGCAATTTGGGAAAAGCCGGGGAAAAAATCGCCGGTATTGTATTAGTTATTGTGCTGATTGGCAGTACCATTGCTAGTGTGATAATTTTAATTATCTTTACGCAAATACGGCATAGAAATTTAGCCCTAATTTTACAAATGATTCTGTTAGCGAGTTGCTTCGCAGGACGCAGTTTACACCGGGCGGCGATGGAGGTATTAGCCCCATTAAATTCGGGTGATTTACCCCAAGCTCGCCAAATTCTCAGTCAATATGTGGGGCGGGATACGGCACATTTGGATAGGGCAGAAATCCTGCGGGCGGTGCTGGAAACCGTGAGTGAAAATGCCACCGATGGGGTGATGGCTCCCCTATTTTATGCACTTTTGGGGGGATTCCTGGGGCAATCTCCGGCGGTGTGGGCTTTGGGCTACAAGGCTGTAAGTACATTGGACTCAATGGTGGGCTATCGTACCCCCCCCTACACCCACCTGGGTTGGGCAAGTGCCCGTCTGGATGATGTATTAACATGGCTTCCCTGTCGTTTGGTGGTCATGACGATTGGGTTCCTATCAGGAAAACCTCGGTATGTGTGGCGCATTTGTAGTCGCGATGCCCCCTTTGATCCCAGTCCCAATTCCGGTTGGAGTGAATGTTGTTATGCGGCGGCGTTGGGGGTGCAATTGGGCGGGGTGAATACCTACCGGGGGGTGGTGAAAATCAAGCCTAAATTGGGGGAATCGCACCGAGAAATTACCCCAACAGTGATCAAACAGGCATTGCACCTAACTCGATGGTGTTTTTTGATTTGGTTGGGGCTGGGACTGTTGCTCCTGGGGATATTGCCAGGTTAATTGTGCAATTGGGGCTTGGGCGGGTTCACCCCAAATCACCTGTTCGTGGCGGTAATGTACCGTGCCGGGGGGTTGACCTTTGAGCCGTTGCACATATTTAGCGGGGGTGTAAATCACAGGCACTTGCTGGCTGTGGCGACTGCGGCTGTAGTAGGCGGCAATGTTGGCGGTTGTCTGTAAATCGGCTGTACTAGGGCGAGTGCCTGGGGGGAGGCGCAAAATCACATGGCTACCGGGAATTTCCTGGGCGTGAAACCAGAGGTCATAGTCGTTTGCATAGGTGAAGGTTAGGGCTTCATTTTGGCGATTGTTGCGCCCCACATAAATGGGATGACCGTCAGGGGTAGCAAAAGTTAAAAAAGGGATGGTTTTCGGTCGGGAATTCGGGCGATAGGTGCTGGGTTGCCAATCGTAGCCCTGTTGGGCAAGTTCGCTGTAAATTTCCGCCAAAATTGCCAAAGCATTGGGGGAAAGTTCCAATTGTTGCACGAGGGTTTCCACCTGTTCTAGGTACGCTAATTGTTTTTTAACTTCTGCCAGCAGGGGTAATACGGTATCGTTGGCTCGTTTGAGTTTTTGATATTTTTTGTATAAATCCTGGGCGGTTTGCAGGGCGTTTTTCTCTGGAGGAATGAGGATGGTCATGAGGGTGCCAGTGCTAAAATCCGGTAGTTGCATTTCCCGCATGCCGGGTGCCCATTGGTGCAAGTGTGCCATGAGTAAATCCGCTTGGGTACGATAGGATTCGGCGTTGGTAACTTGGCTGAGTTTTTCGCTGAATAGTTGGGCTTTTTGGTGGAGTTTTTTTTGTTGATTTTGCAGTTTTTGCCCCAGTTGATGCACCTGCTGTTGGAATGTTTGTGTCCCCAAATGGTGCTGATAATAATCCTGAAGTAATTCACTCACGGTGGCATAGGATTGGGTGATGCCCCACCCCAACACGGTATAGCCTTGAGCCGTTAATCCGGGGGTAAACTTTTTCGCCTGCAATGTTTCTAACCAGGTCTGCCAAAGTGCCCATAATTGCTCCCATTGCTGGGATGTTATTTGATTAACTGGAATGTCCGGGTCAAGCTGAAGCATATACCCCATTTCCCGTACCAATTTCATGCTCAGTCCCCGGTAGTTTTGGAGCAATGCCCGGCTGAGTGGGATGGGGATCAAGGTCAGCCGTTGGTGCCAACGCTCAAACGGTTCCTCCCGCTGGGGTGGGGGTTGGGTTAAGCTGGGGGGCAGTTGGTACAGGGTGCCGGTTTGCAGGGGGCGTACCCGGGACTCCTGGGCGCTGACCTGGTGGGCGCAGGTGAGGATGGTGCCGTCAGCGTGGGTGAGGATGGCGTTGCTGTAGCGTCCCATCACTTCCAGGTAGAGGTGCCATTGGGCGGGTTCACCGGGGCGGGGGGCAAAGTGCAAGTCCACCACCCGTTCCCAGGGGTCGCTCAGGCGCAGGTCGGTGAGCGCCAGATGCCCCAGTTTCTGCCACAGTTGTTGACTAAAGGTAAAGGTGTCCGGCTCGGCGGGGGGCGCAGGGCTGAGGTGGAGGCGGCTCGCCTGGGGATGCCAAGAGAGGAGCAACCAACCCCGTCCGTGCAGGGTACGCAGGTTCAAGTACAGATGATGTTTATCCGTTTGCAGTATTTTTTCAATACGACTAGGCACCCAATCCCGTTGCAATTCCTGGTATACGGCGACCAAGGTGGTGAGGTCGCAGGGTTGGAGGCTGGTTTTGGCAGGGTTCATTTGTGCAGATAGGCAATCAGTCCCCGTGCCCGATGGTAGGCGGTGGTATTGCCCTGTTTGTCGAAAATTTGGGCGGCGCGGCGGGCATCTTCTAAAGCGGCGGTGGTTTGCCCCAACAAAGAATAGACCAATCCCCGTTGAAACCAGGCTTCCCCGGCGTTGGGATTTAACTGCAACGCTTGGCTAAAATCCTGAATTGCCCCTTCCCGGTCGCCCTGTGCCGCCCGTACCGTCCCCCGCCCGTAGTAGGCTTTGGGTTCCTGGGGTTGGTGGCGCAACCAGAGGTCGTATTCCGCCAGACTGCGCTGGTAATCCTTCATCTCCTGGTAAAGGGTCGCCCGGTGGGCATGGGCTTCGGTGAGTTCCGGTTGGAGCAGTAACGCCCGCCCCCAATACTCCAACGCCAATTCCTTCTCTCCCAGGGCGTGATAAACCAGTCCTAAATTGTAGCAAATTTCCCCACTGGTCGGTTCCAGGTGCAATGCCCGTTGTAAATCCTCCTGCGCCGCCTGCCAGCGTTCCAAACGGCTATAAACCCAGGCACGGATGGCATAAACTGTCCACCAGTCAGGGCGCAGGGCTTGTACCTGGTCTAAATCCGGGAGGGCACGGGTGGGTTTTTTGCCCAGGCAGTACAAATAGGCTCGCAGTACCAGGGCTTCCGTCAGTCCATCCTCCAGATACAACGCCCGTTGACAGGCGGCTAAAGCCTCTGGAAATTGCCCCTGTTGGGTGTAAATCAGTGCCTGGAGCAGATGGGTTTCCGCCTGCTGGGGTTGCAGGGCTAACGCCTGTCGCAGGGAAGCCAAAGCCGTTGAACTCTCCCCGCTGAGGGCTTGCTGAACCCCTTGGGCTAGATAGTGGGCAACTGGCGCCAGCGGTTCCATAGGGTCACCACAGGGATTACCCCCATGTTCGCACAGGCAGAACCGGGTCGCAACTAGCGGGGCAGGGGGAACCGGCGCAGGGGTTGGGTAGGGGGGGGCATTTGCCGCAGGGTGGCTCGTCCGGGAATCTCAATGAATCCGCCGGTACGGATGGAGTCTTCTAGTTCCGTGCCCGTGAGGATGGCTCCGGTAAAGTCCGCTCCCCGCACGTCCGCCCCTTTCAAATTGGCATAGCGTAGGTTGGCGTTGCGGAAATTCACTCCCCGCAGGTCCGTATCGGCTAAGTTGGCACCGCTCAAATCCGCCCCGCTCAGGTTGGCACGGGTGAGGTCAGCCCCGGACAAATCCGCATTCCGCAGTTCCATGCGCCGCAGGTCGGCTTCCCGCAGGTCACAGTTGACACATTTGTTGGTACGCAGGAGTTGACGCACCTGTTCCGGTTCGGCACTGGCACCCGGCAGGGCGATCAGGGTGACTAAGGCAAGGGTGAGGATGGGGATTTTCATGGCAAACACTCCTAAGTAGTAAGTGAGTTAAACATAACTAGAATTTCACCACTCAAGACGCTCAGGGTTCGGGAAAAGTTCCGTTGCGACGGGACGGGGGATTTAAGATGGACTATAGATGGCAAGGAATTTAGGGGCTGGGATACCTTGTCCATTCGATTCAATTTGCACCCTGTGGATACTATGATTTTAGCGATTGGGTCATCATGGGTTTGGATTTGATGCCTGTTCATCGTTCCTGCGGATGCCCATTATGATTGTGGAAAATTTCTTCATCCGGGCTTTTGATAAGGCACGACGAGGGGATTATCAAGGAGCAATTCTGGATTACACCCAGGCATTACAGGTGAATCCGGGGGATGCGAAGGCGTTTAATAATCGGGGGTTTGCCCATTTCATGATCGGGGATTACAGCCGGGCGGTCAGTGACTATACCAGTGCGTTACAGCTGGACCCCCGGTTTGGGGAGGCGTATTACAATCGGGGGATTGCCCGGTTCATGCTGGGGGATTACGAAGGGGCGGTGGCGGATTATACCCAGGCGATTCACCTGCGTCCCCGGGACCCCAAGGCGCATGGCAATCGGGGTTTTGCCCATTTGATGCTGAAGAATTATGCTCAGGCGATTGAGGATTACACGGCGGCGCTGGCATTGCACCCGGAGGATGCCAAGGCGTATTACAACCGGGGGGTGGCGTATCTGGGGTTGGAGCAGTACCGGGCGGGGTTGGCGGATTTAGACCGGGCGTTGCAGATCAATCCTGAGTTTGCGGAAGCCTACAACAAGCGGGGCAGTGCCTATTTTGAACTGGGACAGGTGCAGGAAGCCCTGCAAGACTACCAGGAAGCCCTGCGTTTGAATCCGACCCTGGCGGAGGCGTATTACAATCGGGGGGTCGCCTACGGGGAACTGGGGCAGGTACAGCGGGAGATTGAGGACTATTCCGAGGCGATCCGGTTTAACCCGGAGTTTGGGGAGGCGTATTACAATCGGGGGATTGCCCGGTTTATGGCGGGGGACAAGCTGGGGGCGGTGGCGGACTATACCAAGGCGATCCAACTCAACCCGGAGGATGCCCGGGGGTATAGCAACCGGGGGTTTGCGTACCACAGTTTGAACCAGATTGCGGAGGCGGTGGCGGACTATACGGTGGCGTTGCAACTGGACCCGAATTTGGCGGAGGTGTACAGCAAGCGGGGGAATGCCCGGTTTGATTTGGGGGATGTGGCGGGGGCGATTGAGGATTACACGGAGGCGATTCGGATCAACCCGGATTATGCGGTGGCTTATTATAATCGGGCGACGGCTCGGTTTGATTTGGGGGATGTGTTGGGGGAAATTGAGGATTACAATCGCACGTTGCGCTTAGACCCAAATTTTGCGGATGCCTATTTGAACCGGGGGTTGGCTCGTCTGCGCTTGGGTAATAAACGGGAGGCGTTGGTGGATTTTCGCAAAGCGGCTTCCCTGTTTGAGCATCGGGGAGACCAGGTGATGCACCAGCAAATTCTTGAACTGATGCAGACGGTGACCAAAAGCAGTCTTTAACCGATAATTTGTAAGTTTTTACCCTATACTAAGTCCTTTTTCAAGGGTATCTATAAAACTCTATAAAATTCAGTAGTTTGTCTGTTGCAGGCATATAGAAATTTTCCAGAACCAAGGACGGGGGCGGTGCCCCTGCGACCCCTATTCCATTTTCATTTATAGTCAAGCAGGGTAAGGTCGTCCTATTGTAAAATAGATATTTTGAAGAAAAGCGATGGCAAGACCATACAGTTACGATTTGCGTCAAAAAGCAGTCGAAGCAGTCTTAAATGGGGCAAAACTAGTTGAGGTTAGTGAGTTACAGCCTATTCATGAATTAAAGGATGCAGAGAATCTTATTTCCAAGGTCTATTTGCTTAGAGCCAGTGGGTTTACAGATGTATCCCTTAATCACTTAAAAGGCTGTATTTTTTAATCTCTTTGAAATAGCTGGTAAAAAGTATTACTAACAATGACTTCAAAGTCAACAAATAAGCTATGATCATGAAGTTGGCGTGCTAGGGTATGGTGACGACGATTGCGACGAATAGCGGTCAAAGAATTTTGATTGGTATCAGCGTTCAAAGCCTGATCAACAATCGGTTGTATTCCCGTATTTCGACGGACTAAAATATAGTCAACTTGGGTTTCCGGTTGACTCAAAGCAACACTAAATTCATACTGATGAGGTAAGATAAATACATGGGAATCGTGCAGTAAGTAAATAAAGCTAAAATTCACCGCATCATCCAACAAAACCTTCTGCCCTGGACGCAGTCGCTGAAATAATACGTTACTGATTTCCTGCTGGTCTAGTTGCCTCTGTCGCCAACGAAAAACAGTTCCACTTTGGGGAATGTCTTGTCCGGTGATTTGTCGCCAAACTAAACTCTCATCAGGCATGAGCCAGTTACGATTTAATGAATTTCCAGCCAGATAGATACTTAAAATTAAACCAAAAACTGTGAACCAAAGAAATTTAGAATCCACTCGGTCAGGCTGTAGTAATGTGACTGGAATCAAAATGGAAAATGCACCAAAAATAGCTACTTGTGGCAGAAAATTATTTTGCCAAAACATAATAATTAGCAGTAAAATTGGTGAAACTATTAATAGAATTCTAGCTACTAAAAAATTTCTGATTTGATAAAAAACCAGAATACATAATACATAATAAACCGGAAGCATTCGTCCCATCCAAACAATACTCGTTCCCAGGGCTGTTAATCCCGGTGCTTGTTCCAATAAAAACTCCAGACTCGCCCACCGTAAACCATTACCGGGAGCATAGGTAAAATAAAATGGATCATCACTAATTAGCCAGTTGACATATAGGAAACTAGCGATACTCACAAAACTCATAAACCCAGTGACTACGACCAGGGTAAATTTGAGTTGTAGATGATGACCTTGCACACAAAACCAGGATAAAATCATAAAAACTGGTAGTAAAAACCAAAATTCGTAACGCAGGAGAAATAGGGGAGCTAAGGTCAAACCGAGTAACACTAAATTCACACTCAGAGGGTATTTACGGTCACGGGGATTGATTAAATGCCAATAAAAAAGCAGACTTAATCCCAGAAATAAACTGACTGCTGTCCAGGTGGGACTGGTCATTAACATGATTAAGAAAGCTGGGTTAATAACCAATAAAATGAGAATAATTCCTCGCCATAACCTACTACATGGCAATTGACTCCCTAACCAGAGAATCAACCCGACCAAGCCCGTGCCGATTAACACTTGGGTAGAAATTGGTGAACCCAAGAGCATGGTTAAATAAATTAAAAAAGGGGGAAATGCAAATCCAATTGCACTCAAACGGGGGTCAGGACCTTGGGCGGCAATAATCGCTTTAGCCCCAATAAACTGAAATTCTAAGCTCAGCAAATTCTGAGTATCTAAAAATATCAAAATGCCTGTTAAAGCGATACTGACAACCGTGCCAATCCCAAAATTACGCCAGAAGTTAGGAAAAGAATTCATAACCATAGTTTGTAGTAATCTAGGTTTATACGCTAGGCTTCGCCATTTATTTTACGGGAAAAACCCCTAACAATCTATAGAACCTGTGGGCAATTATTTTAGGGCACTTCTAAAAATAGGTCGCAGGGGGGCACCCCCGCCCTTGGTTCTGGGTAATATGGGTATCTCAGCGAAATAATCTGCCAGTGGTGACAATAAATAGAGGTGCCCTAAACTTAGTAAGGCTACTTTTTTATGCCCTTTTGTGAACATTTATGGTAATTTCAAACAAATTTGCGACATTCGCCTTTACCTGCAAACCTTGTCCTAGAAGGGGATACAGTGATTACCAGTGCCTCAAAGTGTTGCATTTTCTTGTGAAACGACTATAACATTGCTGGGTTGGTGGATCATTGTGAACGGGAATCTCTTTGAAATGGCAATTTTTGAACCCCAAATGGTTTAAGAAACGCACCAAATGTTCCGGCAATGGTGCTACTACCGTCAACCATTCCCCTGATTGGGGGTGCTGGAAATGTAATCGCCAGGCGTGCAGGGCTTGCCCCGGTAATTGGGTTGTCCCTTTGCGACTGTACACCGGGTCGCCGACCAAAGGATGCCCCAAATGGCTCAGATGCACCCGAATTTGATGGGTTCGCCCCGTTTCCAACCGAAAGTACACCCAACTGTAGTTCCCCTGGGTCGCCAACACCCGCCAATGGGTCACCGCCGGTCGCCCGGTGGGAATCACCGCCATTCTTTGCCGTTGCTGGGGATGCCGCCCGATGGGAGCGTTGATGGTGCCCGTTTCCTGGGGCAATCGCCCGTGAATCACCCCCAGATATTCCCTGACCATCCGCCGGGTTTGGATTTGGTTCTGCAAATGCTGTTGCGCCAGCGCCGTTTTCGCCACCACCATCACCCCGGTCGTGTCCTTATCCAAACGATGCACAA
Organism: Synechococcus sp. C9; assembly: GCF_022984075.1. NCBI lineage: Bacteria > Bacillati > Cyanobacteriota > Cyanophyceae > Synechococcales > Synechococcaceae > Synechococcus > Synechococcus sp. C9. The sequence goes on from NZ_JALAAD010000001.1 coordinate 1,963,149, forward strand.
TGCCAGGACGTTGTTTGTCCGCCATCCCCAAAAAATGCGGGCAATGGGCGAGCAGGGCATTCACCAACGTACCGTCCCAATGACCGGGCGCCGGATGTACCACCAACCCCGCCGGTTTGTTGAGAATCAGTACATAGTCATCTTCATAGAGAATGTCCAAAGCAATCGGCTGGGCGGGCGTATCCAGGGGTTGCGGGTCGGGAATGTGCAGATGCACCCAATCCCCCGGGCGCAGGGGGTAATTTTTGTCCGTTTGCACCTGCTGGTTGACCTGCACACAGCCCTGTTGGATCAGCTTTTGCAGGCGACTGCGGGAAAATTCTGGACATTGCTGTACCAACCCCTGATCCAGGCGGGACATGGGCTGAACCACCTGAAATGCCCGCACTTCCATTGGCATCCTTAGTGGCGGTAACTCCAATCTGGGCGCAACCGTTTGGCTCCCCGCAGATAGGGATGGACGAGCCGCTGGTGGGCTGGCAAATGGACGTGGGCAAGCAGGCGAATGCACCGGGGCAGTTCCTCATGCACCCGCATATGCTGTACATCCAACATCGCCACCTCATCCCAGTGTGGGCGTTCCCGGGCAATGGTCGCCGGATAAATCGCATCCAAATCCGCCGTCACACTAAACGTCACACTCAGCAATTGCCGGGGGTCAAGCTGATTTTCCCGCTCCAGGGTATCCAACAACTCCAACACCGCTTCCCGCATCGCCGGAATGGTATTGGCTTCCGCCGTCGTCGCCCCCCGCAGTGCCCGCCAAGTCCAGCCATCCACCATATCAGGTCTGACTTGTGACTACCGGGGTGGGTTGCTGTTGCAGGGCATTGTACAGCCGATTCAGGGCATTCATATACGCCTGCGCCGAAGCCACGATGATGTCCGTATTCGCCGCATGACCGCTGTAGGTGCGCTGGTTGTGCTCCAGGCGAATCGTCACCTCCCCAATCGCATCAATCCCCGCCGTCACCGACTGGACGGAAAATTCCACCAACCGATTGGGCACAGGCACCACCCGGTTAATCGCCTTATAGACCGCATCCACCGGTCCCGTTCCCGTCGCCGCATCCGTCCGTTCCTCGCCACTGGGCAAGCGTACCGTCACCGTTGCCGTGGGAATTTCATGGTCACCGCAGGACACCTGCACCCGCTCCAGGCGGAAATTCACCACCAGGGGGGTTTGCATCTCATCGCTGGCGATCGCTTCCAAATCCCGGTCGGTAATCTCTTTTTTCTTGTCCGCCAATTCCTTAAAGCGCAAAAACGCCCGGTTCAATTCCTGTTCATGCAGGTCAAACCCCAACTCCTGCAGACGTGCCCGGAACGCATGACGACCGGAATGCTTGCCCAACACAATCTGATTCGCCTGCCAGCCGATGGTACGGGCATCCATGATTTCATAGGTCTGCCGATGCTTGAGTACCCCGTCCTGGTGAATCCCCGACTCATGGGCAAAGGCATTCGCCCCCACAATCGCCTTGTTGGGCTGTACCACCATCCCCGTCAAACTGGACACCAGACGAGAGGTTTTGTAAATCTGAGTCGTATCAATGCGGGTCAAAGGTTCAGTAGATTCCGCCGGTCGCCCCAAAAACGGATTAAAGTAACTGCGCCGCACGTGCAGAGCCATCACCAACTCTTCCAACGCCGTATTCCCCGCCCGTTCCCCAATGCCATTGATCGTCACTTCCACCTGCCGGGCACCCTGCTTGATCGCTTCTAAAAAATTCGCCGTCGCCACCCCCAAATCATTATGTCCATGCACGGAAATCACCGCCCGGTCAATGTTCGGGACATTTTCTCGGATGCCTTTGATCAATAAACCAAATTCCTCCGGCATCAAATACCCCACCGTATCCGGGATATTTACGGTCGTCGCCCCCGCTTCAATCACCGCCGTCAGTACTTGGTACAGATACGCCGGGTCAGAGCGAGCCGCATCCATCGGGGAAAATTCCACATCATCCACATAGCTTTTCGCCTTTTGCACCATCGCCACCGCAATATCCAACACCTCACTGCGGCTTTTGCGTAACTGATGCTCCAGATGAATATCCGAGGTGGAAATAAACGTGTGAATGCGAGGATGCGCCGCTGGTTCCAACGCCTTCGCCGCCGCCTCAATGTCCGCCGGAATCGCCCGTGCCAGCGAGCAAATGATGGATTCCCGCACCTCCCGGGCAATCGTCTGCACCGCCTCAAAATCCCCCGGACTGGCGTAGGCAAACCCCGCCTCGATAACATCCACCCCCAGCCGTGCCAACTGGCGGGCAATCACCAGCTTTTCTTCCGTGTTCAAACTCGCACCGGGGCACTGCTCGCCATCCCGCAAGGTGGTGTCAAAAATCAAAATCCGGTCACAGGTCATGGCAGACAGGGCAAAAATTCATCTTTTTATCATAGAGCAACCGCCGGGAACTTGGGAATAGATGCCGGGGAGAGTGTCAACGGAGACGAATGTTACCAAAAATTAAAAATTTACTCATGTCATCTATCTGTATGAAAAATCCGGGTGACAGAGAGTACAGCCCCAGACATAGAGGATAAACATTACTTGACAAATAACGGGAAAGCAATTAATACGAAGACATCCCAAGGTTAAGGAATCATTATGACTAAAAAATGGGTACAAATCAGTCCTTATCAGGCTAAGGTTATTGAAGAGCCTCTTGGTATAGTAGCTAGTATTCGCCTTAGCATGGGTATTTTAAGTGAATTTATGTCTTTTTCCATTATGGGTTTGGATCTATTGAAGGTTATCTCGCTTCGAGAACCAAAGCCGGGGGCTACGCCCCTGCGACCTATTTTTAGAAGTACCCTTATTTTATTTGTAATTTTTATTATACTTTTTGCGATTTTGTCTCGTCTTATAATCGAATTGATTGAATTCTATTTGCTACATGGTGAGCCTATTTCTAAGTCTGTAATAGATGTAATAGAGCTGTTACCACTTATATTTTCTTGCACTATTTCCATTGTCCTATCTATACTAATCTGTCTGGATATACCAGTTAATGATGAGTTGATTTTTGATTTAGATCAAGGAACCTTAACACACCTTGTCCGCTCTCGTTTTGCCAAACTATTAAAACGCCCAAGTTCTATAAAAAAAAGATTGCGTCTATCTAATTATTCTAAGGTTTCTTTGCGGGTTGACTCCGACTTGGATAGTGATAATAATCGGTACTATTTCTATTCCCTGGTGATGAGCGGTGATTCACAAAATAATTATTTCCAGATAGACTGCTCAAGTGGTTCTTATTCATTAGATAAACTAGACCGTAAAGAATTAGCTGAACTTGAGCATTTAGGTCGCCAGTTGGCAGATTTTTTGCAGATTCCTTTGGTTTCAGAAATAGATAGAGATATCGAAACTGCTGTCGAAAAAATCTATAAAACTCTGAAATCTAGCTTTGGTCAAAGCCATGAATACCGCATTGTCAACTCGGAAGATTTCTGGGGTTACGTTGACTTAGCCTACTACCATCGCCTGCAGTCTGCCCTCGTAGAACAGGGATGCACTTGGGCAGGGGACATTGAAGATATGACCGTTGCGGAAGAATTACGAGAATATAATAGTCGAACCTTTATTCGAGTAATGATCAACTCTACCCACAATACCAGCATCGGTTTTTACCATTTTAATCCCAAAATACCCCTGGGATTTTTAGTGCAAGCAAAAGTTATAGACTGTGAAACAGAATTTAGTCCAGAGAAGTACTTAGTGACCACCAATGTGAGCAAAACTCCTTTTGATTACCCACCAGGTTTTGATGTCGTTCACTTACCTGGCAATACAAGCTATAAAAATGTCCTGAAAACCCATTACCAAAGATTACAAAGAGCCATGTCGAATTGGGGTCTATTCCCCACTAATTTACATAGCTTAGAAGATGTTTTAGCAATGCAAAAACGGATGCAACAGGCGAAAGTTACCTACAGGAAACGAATTGGCTACATTACCCAGGAAGAACTCAATCGCTTCAAGGTTAGTCCCGAAATTGCCAGAGAAGTTGGTCGCCGCCTTCGGGAACGATTTACCCACGATTCTTGAAATATAGGTCGTAGGAGTTTATTCCTTACTAAAGGCTTTTATGGTACATGGTTTTACAAAATATGTATTTGTCAATCCTGGGAAACGGTAGCGATCCTAACTGAGTTTAGAATAGCAGGCTTACCATCCCTAGTTCTGCGGAACTTCTGCTTATAAAGCATTCAATTAAAACTATTATCATATCCCCATATGCATCACTGATAGTGAATAACGGGTGAGTTTGGGAAAAATTCTGGCGGGGCGAGGGAGTGCCGGTTGATCTAGAGCCAACAACCATATTCATGATCATTTCATCTTAAACGGGGATGGTAGGAACGGAGGCAAGTCATTGGGGTCGGCATTTTCCGAGGAAACTTCCGGTTGCAGTCCAGAAAATAGGTCTCTATCGGGGATATTCTGGGGTAATATCAATTCCGATTGGAATGTGCCAGCTAACCCCGTCTTGAGCATTCATGCGGTTATTGTGTTTGAGTAATGGCCACGGGGAAGACCGGATCGCCGGGACGATTTTGGCGGCTTTGCAACAGATGGAGGCGGCGGCTATCCTGCGGGCACTCCCCCTGGTGGGAACGGGGCAGACCTACCGGCAGTTGGGGATTCCTCTGGTGGGGCCAGCACGAAATTTGCCCTCGGGGGGGTTTTTGCAGACCGGGCTGGCGGAGGATATGCGGGCGGGGCTGTGGGGGCTGGTCTGGCAACAGCGGCGGGCGGTGCGGGAATGGGCGCAGACATCCCCCCGGGGGGTCGTGTTGGCGGTGGGGGATATTTGGCCTTTATGGCTGGCATGGCAGAGTGGCCGGTCGTTTGTGTTTGTCGCTACCGCTAAGTCTGAGTACCATCTGCGGGATGAACAGGGGCCCTTGCCCAAAACCCATTGGTTTGAGGGGTGGGCGGGTTCGGTCTTTTACCCCTGGGAACGCTGGTTGATCCGCCGCTCCCTGGCGACGTTTCCCCGGGATGAATTGACCACTACCTGGTTAAAACGCTGGCAGTTGCCGGTGACCTGGGTGGGTAACCCGATGATGGATGACCTGGAACCCCAGGGGGAATTGCGGATTCCGGGATTTACGGAGGCGATGGTCATTGTGTTACTGCCCGGTTCTCGTGCGCCCGAAGCCTACCGGAATTGGGAATTGATACTCCAGGCACTGCCGGGGGTGATTGAGAGTTTGACGGCTCCCCAGATTTTGTTTTTGGCGGCCATTGCGCCGGGACTAGACCGCACCCAAATCGAGGCGACCTTACAAAAATATCGCTGGCCGGTGTTTCCGGGGGTGGGGTTTGGCTACGACCAGGTGGGCATGGTGGTGACCCAAGGGCATTTCAACGATTGCCTGCATCTGGCCCATGCGGGGATTGCCCTGGCGGGGACGGCGACGGAGCAGTTGGTGGGTCTGGGCAAACCGGTGGTGAGTTTTCCGGGCAGGGGACCCCAGTACACGGCGCATTTTGCCCGCTATCAACAGCGACTGCTTGGCCCTTCCCTGCGGCTGGTGGAGAAACCGGAGGCGGTTGGGCCAGTGTTGCAGGACATTCTCACCAACCCGGATGAGTTGAATTTTATCGCCCGCAATGGTCACCAACGCCTGGGCAAGCCGGGAGCCAGTGTTGCCATCGCCCGTTTTATCCGGCAGTATCTACGGAGTTAATGCACTGCTCCACTCCCAGCTACAGGGTAGGAAAATTAAGGGCACCTCTATCAATTCAAAGTTAGCGGTCGTAGCGCCCTTGGTTCTGGGTAATAAGGGCATTCCCACGATGGGAGTTCTGGTTGGCTCAAATAAATAGAGATGCCCTTGAGATAATTTAAGAATCAAATTGCCATAGCACTTCTACTCGATTAACGAACAAAAATCGCCCAGAATCAAAGAACCAAAAAAAGAACCAAATAAGGGGGCAGTGTCCCTGCAAGCTAGGTTCTAAATTTAGTTAGGATGGCTGTATCTGAAAATAGCGATCCCAAGGGCGCAATGTCCCTTGTTTGATTTTTTAATTTTGCCCAATATTGCTGTGTTCAAGCTCCATTTCATCCTCCGGTAATTCCAAGCCAATTTGCCCCAAGGCTCCCTTGCGAAAATCGTTGAGTACCATTTGGGCACTGCGGTTGAGGTCACCCCCACATTTTTTTTCTGCCAAGGCCGCCAAATACCCTGCCGGTGTGTGGTCTTGGGGGCGGAGTTGATAACGTTTTTCCAGTCCATTTTGGGGGTGCCTAGCCTGGGCGGGCAAGTGCCACCACCGTTCCAAAAATGCCAAAGCTATTAAATAATGGTCATATACGGCTTCGCTAATATCATCACAGATTGCCAGGTGAATTGCCGCTTGCTGGTCTTCCAAACGGGGTGGGAGAATGCCGGGCGTATCCAGCAGTTCTAAATCACCCCCCAGGCGTACCCATTGACATTGCCGGGTCACCCCCGCTTTAGGGGCACTAGCGGCAACCCTGCGTCCCAACAACCGATTGATCAAAGCCGACTTCCCCACATTGGGACAGCCCACCACCGCTACCCGCACCGCCCGGGGAAGCATCCCCCGCCCCTGACGACGTTGATTCAGCCGTTGACCCACCCGTGCCAAGGCCTGGCGTAGCTGGCTTAACCCCTGTCCCTGGCGGGCTTCGGTCAAAATTACCGGACGGTCAGGGCGGGTTAAATACGCCATCCACGCCTGAGCCAGGGGGATGGGAATCTGATCCCGCCGGTTCAGGACAATGACCCCCGTGGGAGCCAGGGTCGCCAGCAAAGGATGGGTACTACTGCGGGGAATCCGGGCATCCCGCACCTCGATCACCACATCCACCCGTTGGAGATGCGCCGCCAGGGTTTTGACCGCCCGAGCCATGTGACCCGGGTACCATTGCAAAGGAGGTGACTGCATCAGGCGACAAAGGCTTACAATAGACAATACAACTAGGTCTAATAAGCCCAAATAAGTCCAAATACCTCCACCATTATCCCCAATTCATCTCCTGAGTATCCTGCCCCGCATGAGCAACGACCGTATCCGCATCTATGACCTCTCCCGTGACCTGAACTTGGACAACAAATCCGTGCTGGAGTTGTGCGACCGTTTGAACGTCAGTTACAAAACCTGTAGTAGCACCATCACCGAAGAAGAAGCTGAGCGTATCCGGCAGGCGGTGCAAAATCGCCCTACCCCGCCCCGTCCCATCCCCAGAGGCGAAACCCGCCCCAGCCCACCCAAGGAACCCCCCACCCCCCGGAACAAGGAATTACAAATTCGGAGCTACACCTATCGCCAGAGCGAGGAAGGGCAACCCAGCCACAAACCAGAAGCTCCCGTCCGCCGGGAACCCCCTCGCCCCAGCCAACCCGCCGCCCGCCCTCCCCGCCCGGAACAAGGAATTACAAATTCGGAGCTACACCTATCGCCAGAGCGAGGCACCGGTGTCCCGACCCGCCACCCCTCCCCGCCGCCCTGCCCCCGCCACCCCCGGAACCAGCGGTCGCCCCTGCCCTCAAAGCCCCGCGGATGCGTCCCGACCCTACCCCCGAACCCAGCACGGTGGAAGTGGTACTGTTTCCGCCCAAGCCCAAACCGGACAGTAAAACCCCCCCCAAACGCAAGACCCGGGAGCAGGAACTGGCGGACGAAGAAAAGCTGAACAAACTCAGCGCCAGCCTCAAGGGGAAACGGCGGCACCGGGGACGGGAATTAGACGAGGATGAGGACCTAGACCTGGTGGATTTGGAACCAGACATGGACACCCGTGGCACCACCGACGGGGGAAATAGCACCGCCAGTGTGTACTTAGTGCGCCCGCCCAAACCGAAAAGTGCCACCACCCCCACCACCGTCAAACCCAACCGCCCCCAAACCAGCCGTCCCCGCCGGGGCGAACCCGTGAGCCGCACCCCAGAGGCCACCCCCCCCTCCCCCAGCAAACCGGAACTATTGGAAGTGACCGGGAGTTTGACCGTGCAACAGTTGGCGGAACAGTTGGCCGTCCCCGAAACCGAGATCATCAAAACCCTCTTTCTCAAGGGCAAAATGGTCACCGTCACCCAAGCCCTCGACCTCCCCACCATCGAACTGGTCTGCCAGGAATTGGGGGTGGAAGTGGTCACCACCACCACCGACAACAGCAGGGCGGCCCGGAAAGAGAGCGAGATGCTCGAAGCGGCCGACTTGGATAACCTGCACCGTCGTCCCCCGGTGGTGACGGTCATGGGGCACGTGGATCACGGCAAAACCACCCTCTTGGATGCCATCCGCAAAACCCGGGTCGCCCAGGGGGAAGCGGGGGGGATTACCCAACACATCGGGGCGTACCATGTGGATGTGCCCCACGAGGGGACGACCAAACGCATTGTCTTTTTGGATACCCCCGGCCACGAAGCCTTTACCGCCATGCGGGCGCGGGGTGCCAAGGTCACGGATGTGGCCATTTTGGTGGTCGCCGCCGACGATGGGGTGCGTCCCCAAACCATTGAGGCCATTCGCCACGCCCAGGCCGCCCAGGTGCCGATCATTGTCGCCATCAACAAAATTGACAAGGACGGGGCGCAACCGGAGCGGGTGAAAACCGAACTCATGAACTATTCCCTCGTGGCTGAGGAATACGGCGGCGACACGATCATGGTGCCGGTGAGTGCCCTCAAGGGGCAAAATCTGGACACCCTGCTGGAAATGATCCTGTTGGTTTCAGAAGTCACCGACCTGTATGCCAACCCGGATCGCCCCGCCAAGGGCACGGTGATCGAAGCCCACCTCGACCGCTCCCGGGGGCCCGTGGCCACCCTACTGGTGCAAAACGGTACCCTGCGGGTGGGCGACCCCCTGGTGGCCGGTGCCGTCTTTGGCAAGGTACGGGCGATGATCGACGACCAGGGACAACGGTTGGAAGCCGCCCCTCCCTCCTCCGCGGTGGAAGTGTGGGGGTTAACCGAAGTGCCCATCGCCGGGGATGAATTTGAAGTTTATCCCGAGGAAAAACAAGCCCGGGCGATTGCCCAGGAACGGGCACAGCAGGAACGGAACCGCCAACTCACCCACCGGCAAATCAGTTTGGGAACCTTCTCCCAACAGGCCCAGGCCGGGCAATTAAAAGAATTAAACCTGATCCTAAAAGCGGACGTGCAGGGTTCGGTGGAGGCGATTGTCAATTCCCTGAAACAACTGCCCCAGCAGGAAGTCCAACTGGGGATTCTCCTGGCCGCCCCCGGAGAAGTCACGGAAACCGATGTGGATTTAGCCGCCGCCAGTGGTGCCGTGATCATTGGTTTCAATACCACCCTCGCCCCCAGTGCCCGCAAGGCCGCGGACATCGCCGGGGTAGATATTCGGGAGTACAACATCATCTACAAACTCCTGGAGGACATCCAGGGGGCAATGGAAGGCTTACTGGAGCCGGAATTGGTGGAAGAACCCCTGGGGCAGGCGGAAGTCCGAGCGGTGTTTCCCCTCTCCAAGGGGGTGGTGGCCGGGTGTTATGTGCAATCCGGCAAACTACAACGCAACTGCCATCTGCGGGTACACCGGGGCAACCAGGTGGTCTGGCAGGGCACCCTGGATTCCCTGCGTCGGCTCAAGGACGATGTGCGGGAAGTGGCCGCCGGTTATGAATGCGGGGTCGCCTGTAGCGATTTCCAAACCTGGCAGGAAAACGACCAGATCGAAGCCTTCCTGCGGGTCACCCAACGGCGCAAACTCTCCTAACTGGACAAACCGGGGTGGGTGATGGACAATAGCAGAAAAATTGCAGTATGAATCCATGCGTTTATCATCACCGAAACCCCCCAGTCAGGCGCGCCATCCCCAGCATTTAGCCGAGGTGGTGGAAACCAGCACCAGCGAATTTTGTGCCCAGTGTTTAGAGCCACCGGTGTTGGATTTTCCCGTCATGCCCCCCTTTGGGTGTTGGGTGCGTTCGGAGGACAGCGAAACCAAAAATCAAATTTTCGGCATCGTTTATCATGTCAGTTCCAGCCCCATTGATAGCGTCCATCGCACCCGGGCGTTGGGCTTATCCTTAACGGAATTGCAGGAACAACAACCCCAGATTTTTGCTATGTTGAAAACCGAATTTCGGGCGGTGATTGTTGGTTTTCAACCCCCGAAAACCCGCACTTATTATCAATATCTGCCCCCCCGCCCCCCCCAAATTCACCAGGCGGTGTATCAATGCGAACCAAAGGAAATTATTGCCTTTACGGAGCAGTTGGAATTTTTGCGTACCTTGACCCAACTCACCTCGGCACCGGTGGATGGATTAATAGGAGCGGTACTACGTCATCTGTATGAAATTCGCCACGCCGACTCCCAGTGGTTGATTCAAGCGGGCCGGAAATTGAGCTTGATTTTGAAGGATGATTATGACCGTTTGCGGGCGATTTTAGACCAGTGTCAATACGAAGAACATTTTTATTAATTAATTCTAGGGCACGTCTGGGACATTGTTATTTAGGGCATCTCTATAGCGATTCTACTTGATTAACAAACAAGAATTCCCCAGAACCAAGGACGGAGGCGGTGCCCCTGCGACCTATTTTTAGAAGTGCCCTTTATCCATTCGAGGTGCCCATAAATTGCTTGATTGGTAAGTAGAAATATAGTTATTTCGCAAATAGATGCGACACTTTTTAGGCACTGGTAATCGCTCTATCCCCTTCTAGGAAAGGGGTTGTAGGTAAAAGTGAATGTCGCAAACTTGTTTGAAATTACTATAATAGCAAGGAGGGTACCCCAAATTAATGAGCGAGTTCGTTGACGAAAATACTCACCAGTAGTAGTATCCCAGCGACAAATTCCACCAATTCAATCCCAGGCATGGCTAAAATTACCCCAGTTAAGGGGGGTGAACAATCCTCCGTTAGCATACCCGATCATTTGCATGGACAATAGGGTAGCAGTATTTTGCATTGGGTCAAATTCTGAGCGGCGGGAAGCCTTCCTGAAAATTGGTTTATTACTAGGGATTGTTCCTCCTGAAAATGCTTGCACCTTGACCGCTTTGGGAACCTCAATTCTGATAAAAATTTGGTCGGTTAAGTTACTGTTTGATGGGGCATATAGCAATCCTATTCTGGACAATTTTTTAGAGGCTTTATAAAATGAAAGCGTCGGGTTGGTATCAAGTCATGGCCCGCAAAGAAATTATTCTATTATTTTGGGATTGTCCGTACTGCGGTCATAAGCATATTCCAGGGCCTACCCGTCGCTGTCCTGGGTGCTTTTGGTGGCGGGATCGCACAGTTAACTTTTACGAAGCTCCCGATTCGGTGGTGTTGTCGCCCGCAGAGGTGGCTCGTTATGCTGGCCCCGACTGGATTTGTAAGACGTGTGGGGCGGCCAATCCCGAAACCGGCGAACCCCGGGAACAATTGGTATGTGGTAAATGCCATGCGCGGCAAATTGATTTCGGTGGGGGCACGGCACCGCTGGAAACCCTCCCGACCGGCGTAGAGGTGGAACGCCACCAGCCACAAAGTTCGTCACACGGTAACCTGCGGCAACGCAACCCAGGCTTGCCCACCAGCCCAATGACGAGGGGGGTTGTGGCATATTCCCAAACCAGCAATTCATCAAGGTCATGGGGCACTCCTATCAAGTTGGTCTTAGTGGGTCTGTGCGGCTGTTGCAGTTTTGGGGTGGTTACAGCGTTCAGCTGGCTCATTACCCGTCCTACCGTTGTGACCGCCGAGGTACTGCGTCGCCATTGGCGGGTAGAGGTACCCATTGAAGAACAACGCCCCGGTTCTGAAGGGGGTTGGACATTGCCAGCAGGTGCTTACAATGTGCGTAGCGAAAAACGTCAAAAATCCACCCGCCGAGTCCAGGTAGGCACTAGGACGGAGGAGGTCAGAGTCTCTTACGAAGAACGAGTCGGCACCCGTGAACAATGCACCACCGTATCTCGGGGTGACGGCACCGGGGAACGGGTTTGCTCGGATGAACCTATCTACGAAACCCGTTATCGCACGGAGACCCAGAGGGTTCCCATCTATAGGGAGGAGCCGGTCTATGCCACGTGGTACACCTACACCATCGTGCGCTGGCGACCCCTACGAACTGCTGTTGCTGAGGGTACCGAAGACACGCCCCGCCTTCCGCCTGACGTTAAATTGGCAACTCACCCCTACCCCCAGCGGACGTTATCCCCCAAGGAAACCTGTTTTGTAGATGCAAAAGTCCAAGAAGTCCGCTATACCTGGAAGATTGCCTGTGCGGAATACAATTTGGTGGTCACTGAGCAAACCCAAACCTTTTGGAAAAAGCCCAATTCCGATGAGGTGACGTTGCAACCACCCCAATGAGGGTTTTTGGTCACTGGTTTGACCCTGGCTTTCTTCTGTCATGGGTAATGGCGGAGTTGTTATTTTTGAATGCTTTTGCACCCAGGGTAATATAGCAATCCTAAATGAGAATAGAACGAGGCGAGTATTGGTCTATTTTTTTAGGGCACTTCTATGAATGCAAAGTTAGCGGTCGCAGGGGGGCATCCCCGCCCTTGGTTCTGGAGAATTTCTGTATGCCTACGGCACGCAAGCGAACCCTAATCAAATAAGACTGCTATATGACCTTATCGTGAGTCAATTTACTTAGAACGGGTAGCGCAACCCCATCGGCGGGGAATTTTCGGTTACAAATCGCTACCATTGGCACCCATCGGGAAACCCCATCCCCTACACTTGAGAAGCAGTGGGGGCGAGGTTATGGATTTAGACCCAATCACAGCGGCGAGTTTTGCCATCATTGACCGGGAAATTGGTAGCCATCCCTGGGGTTGGACAGCGGCGGAATACGCCATCATCCGACGGGTGATTCATGCGACGGCGGATTTTGAATTTAAGTATCTTCTGCGGTTTAGCCCCCAGGCGATTCCCTTGGGGATACGGGCACTACGCCAGCAGGCTCCCCTGGTCACCGATGTGGGTTTGGTGGCACAAGGGGTGAAAAACCATCTCGCCGCCCGTTTGCCCAATCCCCTGGTCAATGCCCTGGATTTAGCACCCCCAGAACCGGGGGGAGAAACCCGTGCCGCCTTGGGAATGGCGAACGCCCTCGCCCAATATCCGGGTGCCCTAGTGGTGATTGGCAACGCTCCCACTGCTCTTGCCAAACTCTGTGAACTGTACCCCGGATTAGCCACCCCCCCTGCCCTGGTGATTGCCGCCCCCGTGGGATTTGTGAATGTTTTGGAAGCCAAAGCCCACCTCGCCCAGACCCCCGTGCCTCAGATTGTCGTGCAAGGGCGCAAAGGAGGTTCCCCCGCCGCCGCCGCCATTACCAACGCCCTGATTGACTTGGCAACTTCAGAGCCGCCCCACCAAACTGCGAGCCGTGCGGATTAATTCCCCCTTGTCCACCGGTTTGGTGAGATAAGCCGCCGCCCCCTGTTTCATCCCCCAAAATTTGTCAATGTCCCCCTGTTTGCTGGAGCAGATAATGATGGGAATATCCGCTGTTTCCGGTTGTTTTTTCACCTGGCGGCAAAATTCAAACCCACTTTCCCCCGGCAAAACCACATCCAGGACAATTAAATCCGGCTTTTGCTTATCCAAATACTGCCGTGCCTCCTCCGCACTGACCACCCGGTTGACCAAAAAACCTTCCCCCTGCAAATAACCCGCCAGCAGGGCGGCTTCTGGTTGCATATCTTCCACAAGTAATACGGTTGCCATAGGAGTTTACGCCAGGTTCAGCAAATGCGTGGATCACTTTTCTTCTATCCTACATCTTGAATGGGCAACCGGAGCAAGCTACCCACTACCCCGGTCACCGCTTTCACCGGCACGTTCATTTTGTCTTTAGGACTTCAGTACATCCTGGGGTGTCCGAGTCGCCTGGAGAGACTGTTCCAGGTTTTTAATCTGCCGGGATTGCGTCTGAGCGGTCAACCATTGCCCGAGCAGTTGGTCCAGGGAAAACCACCCCGCCCCGTTCACCGCCAAAAACAGGAAACAAGCCGCATACACACTGGACAATTCCAGATAGGGAATGCTGAACCCCGCCACCTTGAGGTGATGGTAAATCGCCACCGCCATCGTTGCTACCAGGCTCAAAGCCGCCAACCGGGTACCCAACCCCAAAATCAACAATACGGAACCCACGATCTCCGTACCAGCCGCCACATAGCTGAAAAAGATGGGGAACGGCAACCCAATCACCTGCACATAGGCTTCCGCAAACCCCGGAATATCCGCCAATTTGTCAAAGCCGTTGTGGATCATCATCACCCCAGCAACAATTCGCAACACCGACCAAGCCACCTGTTGCCCCACCCAAGGGGTACCATCCGACCGCAATAGCCAAGCCATCCGAGCCATCAAACCAGTCATAACCAGACTCCTACAGATCAGAAAAATGAGAATCAATGCTAAGCATTGTTAATTAATGTAACACATATTTTACGGAGTTGGGGGGTGTGCTGGGGAAAGGTAATTGACAAAAACTATTTTTTTGCTATCATGCCGTCAAAGATTGGTAAACTCACATAAGCTCTATTTGGCGAGCGGATTTGTATGTCAGGTATCTCGGATTGCATCGTTCGCCCGGCGGAACTGGAGCAATTATTGAAATTAAGTCAAAAAATTAGAACCGGGGTGCAACGGTTAAAAACCGCCAGTGACCAACTGAATATGCGAGACTATCGGCGAACGATTACGGATTTGGAACAAGACATCGGGCAATTTTGGGGTATTTGGCAGGAATTTATCGGCATAAGCCAGACTTTTGCTGAACAAATGCAGGAATTTCTACACAGTGCCGATTATGCAGAACGGATGACGAATGCCTTAACATCGGTTAAAATTCCCTGCACGGGTGATTTTCCCAATTACGATATTCCCCCGTTCAAACTGTCCATCAAACCGAATCAATCCCTAGCGAAACTGAGCTTGGGGAAAAAAAGTTCCCAGACCCATGCTTTGGCTCCGACAATTTTGGCGGATTGGGTGGTTGAGAAATACAAAGCCTTACTGAACCGTCCTTTTGCCCAAGACCGGTTTTGCAAAGAACTCCTCAGCGTTTACCCCTATCTAACCCAGGGGAATTGGGGGACGCTGGTGCCACTCCAGGAGGTTTACAAACTCCTGACCTTGAAAACAGAAACCCGGCAAGAATATCCCGAATCCCATTTTATTTTTGATTTAGGTCGGCTCCTCGACCAGTATGAAATTACCTACGCAGGATATTACTTTGATTTCAGTTCCCACAAAGAAACAAAAAAGAACTATACCGTCATCAATCCGCAGGGGCGGGAGAAGGCAATTGGCATGATGAGTATTCGGCAAATCCCTCAGGAAACCCAGGATACGACACCGATTCAACAGGGAACTAATTAGAAATTTTTATGTTGATAGAACCCGATGATTTATGGCTTTTGAGTAAGGGACAACCCCCCCAAAGTGATGAGCTATTGCAACAAATGACCCTTAGTCGTCATACTTGGCTAGATTATATCCATGACCGTTATCTCAAAAACTATATTGCCCAGGGGGGGAGTAAAGTTAAATTGCTCGTAGGCGGGCAGGGCACCGGCAAAACCCATCTGTTACGGGTTGTGCTTGCGGATGGGAAAAAATTAGGGTATCAAACGGTTTATTTATCCGCCCGGCAGTGTCCCTTGAATGATTTGGTTGGTCTCTATCAACAGATCGCCCGCCAAGTGGTGAATGAGGATTTAGTGCGGGGTCTATGCTGTCGGGTTGCCCGGGCAATTTCGGAAACCACGGACTATGATGGGGCAGGGGTATTTGCGCCCCAAATTTACGACGAATATCCGAGTCCAACTTTGGCGAATGACCACATCCGCAAAACCGCAGGCAAAATTATTAAAAAAACTGACTTAAGTTCTTCTTTTAAGGCTTTTGCTTACCAAGTGGTTTGTCACCGCATGATCAATCATTCCCCCGCCAATATTGAGTTAGTGTGTCAATGGCTGATGGGACAACCTTTAGAGCGACAGGATCGGGAAGCCTTCTATTTGTTTGAAAAATTAAATAAAACGAACGCTAGGGATTGGTTAAATTCCCTGATTTTATTATCCCAATTCGCTGGTAAAAAAGGCTTAATTATTGCCATTGATGACCTGGAGGTTATCGCCGAAAAAGCGCACGGCAATCGCTACAATTTTACCAAGAGGCAGGCGGATGACATTTGCGAGTTAGTCCGGCAGATTATTGATGATACGGAAATTCTGAGTGGTTGCTTCTTTTTATTGAGCGGTAGAAAAGAAATCATTGCCGACCACCCCCGCAGTTTTCGTTCCTATGATGCGCTATGGATTCGTTTACAAACCGGTTTGGCTGATTACAAACGATTTAATCCTTTTGCGGATTTAGTAGATGTGGACAAACATTTAGCCGCCCAGGGGGACACCTTTGGGAGCCGGATTTTTGCCAAGATCAAAAGTTTACTTAGGGATGTGGAATTGGGTGACATTCAGCCCCCGGAAAACTATCGTTCCCTCACCAGTGAACTGCAACAGATGGTGATTGATGCCGTGTGTGAACGGGGAGGTAACTAACTCATGAATCCCACCTTGGCAACGCAGATTATTGAATCCTTACGGGCGGGGATTCCCACCAGAGCCTCCACCTTGAATTTGAAAAGTATGCGAAATCGGTTGCATGAACAATTCAACCAGGATTTGTCCCAGTTATCGGAAGGCAGAGGTATCCCGCAAGGACGGTTGATTTGGGGGAAATATGGGCAGGGCAAAACCCATGAATTGACCTGTTTAGAACACCTAGCCCTTGACCAGGGATTTGCAGTCAGTCGCATTACCCTAAACCGTCAACTTTCGGGGCAGAGACTCGATCATTTATACAGCAAACTGGCGGCTTTCATTCGCACACCCCAATCCCGTTTGTTAGGCATTCGGCATATTTTAGACCAAAAAAGTTCTGCGGATTTACCCCACACTTTGATCCAAAATTTTGACCGATATACCCATCCCTTACCGGCGATTATTTTAGAAGCCTATTTTCACACCTCATCGGAAGAACAGGAATTATTGTATAACCTCCTACTGGGTGGACAGATGCCCATTTCCGAAATTCGCAAAATTTATAAAAGAACAGTGGGAAGTTCCTTGCCCCCCTTGCCTGGGAATTTTGTGCGGACAAGACATAGCCAAGCCTACTTTGAATTGATGGCTGATATTCTGATTTGGTGTGAGTATCGGGGCTGGGTGATTTTGATTGATGAAATCGAATTAATTGCCCGTCTAGGTACAGTAGGTCGTCTGAAAGCCTACCATCATTTACATTGGTTGCTGAATTGTGGCGGGGAACAAACCCTGCCCATTTACACGGTGGGGGCGGTGGCGACATCTTTACTGGATTTGTGGCAAAATCCCCAGGGGCGCAATCAACTCCCTGACCAAAGCCGGATGTGTGAATTGGCGAAAGAACGGAATAACGGTTATTCAGAAGCAAAAATGCGTACTTTTTTTACCTATGCTCAGGACGAACGGATATGTCCATTTATCGAACCCATGAACCGGCAACAATTAAAAGAATTACTATCAGAAATTACCGCTATTCATGGTATCAGCTACGGGTGGCAACCGGAAATTGATATTGACCGGGTGATCAATGCCATCGGCAATGACCCCGTTCGCACCCACATTCGGGGTTTATTGGAAACCTTAGATATGCAGTATTTAGGGGATAGGGAATTTGTGCCCCGGACAAGCACCCTCACGGAATTAAGTACCGAGGAACAAGAATCCTATTTTCAAGAAGAAGTGGAACCATAATCTTGCTATATAGCAGTCCTAAATGAGAATGGAACAGGGGTCGCAGGGGCACCGCCCCCGTCCAAGAAGCACCTGCGGTGTATGGTTCTGGGAAATCTCTATTCACTAATCAAGTAGGATTGCTATAGTCAGATTGGAGACATTTTGGAAACCCCTTGACACCTAATGAAATTAGTACGCTATCTCCACACGGCACTCACGGTCAATGACCTGGAACGTTCCCAGCATTTTTATGGGCAAATTTTGGGCTTGAAATTAGTGGATCGTGATTTGAAGTTCCCTGGCTGTTGGTATGAAATTCAGGGCATCCAAATTCATCTGATCCACCAGCCCCACCCACCCCTGCCGTTGATTGACCCGAACCGATGGGGACGCAATCCCCACTTGGCTTTGGCGGTAACGGATTTAGCCCAGGCGGCAGAGGCGTTATCATCTGCCGGTTATCCCGTGCAACCGAGCAGTTCCGGGCGGGCGGCTCTGTTTACCCAAGACCCGGATGGTCATGTGATTGAACTCAGCCAGTGGGAACCGGAACCCAGCGGTTGCCATCTATAGAAAATGGTTGAATGTTGGCGGTCAATGCCATTTTGCCCATCCCACCCCAAGGTACTGTAAAATATGGCAAGCTATGGTTAGTCACCTTTTGCTGATGGTTTTCTGTCATACATTATGCTGACCCTTGACCCGCTGGTTCAGGCTTCCCAACCGGATATACCTATGACCTTTCCCCGGCGGCGCACCCGTCCGGTACCGGTGGGGGATGTGACCATTGGCGGGGATCAGCCGGTGGTGGTGCAGTCCATGATCAACGAGGACACCCTGGATGTGGCGGGGTCGGTACGTGCGATTCAACGGTTGCATCAGATGGGCTGTGAAATTGTGCGGGTGACGGTACCTAGTTTAGCCCATGCCCACGCCGTAGCCGAGATTCGTCAGCAGTTACAAAAACAATATAAGGATGTGCCCTTGGTGGCGGATGTGCATCACAACGGCATGAAAATTGCCCTGGAAGTGGCGAAACACGTCCACAAGGTGCGGATCAATCCGGGGCTATATGTGTTTGAAAAACCGAAGGAAAACCGCACGGAATATACCCAGGCGGAGTTTGATGAAATTGCCGAAAAAATCCGGGAGACTTTGGCACCTTTAGTGATTTCCCTGCGGGAACAGGGCAAAGCCATGCGAATTGGGGTGAATCATGGTTCTTTGTCGGAACGGATGCTGTTTACCTATGGGGATACCCCGGAAGGCATGGTGGAATCGGCACTGGAATTTATCCGCATTTGTGAATCCTTGGATTTTCGGAATATCGTCATTTCCCTGAAAGCCTCACGGGTGCCGGTGATGCTGGCGGCGAATCGGTTGATGGTCAAACGCATGGATGAATTGGGGATGGATTATCCGCTGCACCTGGGGGTGACGGAGGCGGGGGATGGGGAATACGGGCGGATCAAGTCCACCACCGGCATTGGGACGCTGTTGGCAGAAGGGATTGGGGATACGATTCGGGTGTCCCTGACGGAAGCCCCAGAAAAAGAAATTCCCGTGTGTTATGGCATTTTGCAGGCGTTGGGTCTGCGCCGGACGATGGTGGAGTATGTGGCTTGTCCTTCCTGTGGGCGCACGTTGTTTAACCTGGAGGAAGTCCTGCACAAGGTACGGGCGGCAACGAGCCATTTGACGGGGCTGAATATTGCCGTGATGGGCTGTATCGTCAACGGGCCGGGGGAAATGGCGGATGCGGACTACGGTTATGTGGGCAAAACGCCGGGGATGATTTCCCTGTATCGGGGTCGGGAGGAAATTAAAAAAGTACCGGAGCAGGATGGGGTAGCGGAGTTGATTAACCTGATCAAGGCGGATGGACGTTGGGTTGAACCACACACAAAAGGGGATGAATGATGATGCAGAAAAAATGGCCGCTGGAACTGGCACGGGGGGTAGCGATTGGGGCGACGGTGACGGCGGCGGCGGGACTGCTGGCGACCGGGGCGGGCAAGCAGAGTTGGGCGGGGTTGAAGGAAAGTCCGAAGCAGTTGGTGGATGAGGTCTGGCAAATCATCTACCGGGACTACGTGGATGCCTCGTTTAATAAGAATGATTGGCGGCAGGTGCGGCAACAGGTTCTCAGCCGGGAGTACAGCAGTAAGGAGGAAGCCTACAAGGCAATCCGGGAGATGCTGGAGAAGTTGGGCGACCCCTACACCCGGTTTATGGACCCCCAACAGTTTGCCAATTTGCGGGTGGACACCTCTGGGGAGTTGACGGGGGTGGGGATTCAACTGGCGCAGGAGGAGAAAACCGACCGTTTGGTGGTGATTGCCCCGATTGAAAATACCCCGGCGGCACGGGCGGGGATTTTGGCGCAGGATTACATTGTTTCCATTGATGGGCGGAGTACTAAGGGCATGGACATCAACGAGGCGGTGTCCCTGATCCGGGGTCGCCCTGGCACGACAGTGCGTTTGGTGATTGAGCGGGGCAAACAAACCCTGGAATTTACCCTCAAGCGGGAGCGGATCGAAATCCATGCGGTGCGCCATGAGCTGCGGGAAACGCCGACCGGCAAAGTGGGTTACATTCGCATGACCCAATTCAATGGCAACGCCTCCCAGGATGTGCGGGAAGCCATCCGCAAGCTGGAAAGCCAGGGGGTGAGTGGATATATCCTCGACCTGCGTTCCAATCCGGGGGGGCTGTTGCAAGCCAGTATTGACATTGCCCGGATGTGGATGGACAAGGGGACGATTGTTTCCACGGTCACCCGGGTGGGGGAAGCGGAGCGGTATGAAGCCTCTCGGCGACCTTTGACCGAACGCCCGCTGGTAATCCTGGTGGATGGGGGTTCTGCCAGTGCCAGCGAAATTTTGGCAGGCGCATTGCAGGACAATGGGCGGGCGACCCTGGTGGGCACCAAAACCTTTGGCAAAGGGCTGGTGCAATCCGTGCGGGAGTTGCAGGATGGTTCCGGGGTGGCGGTCACGATTGCCAAGTATCTCACCCCCAGCGGCAAGGATATTAACAAAGAGGGGATTGTCCCGGATGTGGAAATCAGTCTTACGGATGAGCAACGGGAAAAAATCATCCGAGACCGGGCGATTGGCACTCCCGCTGACCCGCAGTATGCCCGGGCGGTGGATGTGCTGACGGATTTGGTGCGCCGCAATACCAATACCCTGCGCCAAGGTTCTGCTCGGTAACGTCCCCCATGTCCCACGGGATCATTTTAGGCTGGTTGCTGGGGTTTGCCCTGGTGCATAGCGGCTTGGCGGCACTGCGTCCCCGGGGGGAAAAGCTTCTGGGGGCACGGGGTTATCGGGTTCTTTTTGCCAGTGCCAGTCTGTTGGTGGTGGTGCCACTGCTGGGTTATTTCTTGAAACACCGCTATGATGGGGTGCAGTTGTGGCAGGTGCAGGATGTGCCAGGGGTACGGGAATGTGTCCTGGTATTAACGGTCATTTCGTTTTTATTTCTCTTTCCCGCCACGTTTAATTTGGGGGAGATTAGTGCCATTCAAAAACCACAAATTCACCTTTATTCCGAGGGGATCATTCGTATCTGTCGGCACCCGCAGATGGTGGGGCAAATTATTTGGTGTATCGCCCATACCCTGTGGATTGGCAGTTCATTTATGGTGGTCACATCCCTGGGGTTGATCGCCCATCATCTATTTGGGGTGTGGCATGGGGACAGGCGGTGGGCGGCGCGTTATCCTGAGGCATTCCCAGCGTTAAAGGCGAGTACTTCCGTTATTCCCTTCCTAGCCATTATCCAGGGCAAACAAAAGTTGATACTTCGGGAATTTCTGCGTCCGGCTTATGCGGGGGTGGCGGTGTTTGTGATTGCCGTTTATTGGTTGCACCCGCAGATGTGGCTTTGGGCGGAAAAGATACCTTGGTGAAGGAATTTTAGGTTTTTTCAATACGGATTCATCAGCGATGTCCGTTCATGGGCGGGGGGTTGAGTAAGGCATCCAAAATCCGGCGGGTATCCTGGCGCAATTCTTCGATAGTTGCAAAGAAGATATATAGCAATCCTAAATAAGAATGGAACAGAGGTCGCAGAGGCACCGCCCCCGTTCTTGGTTCTGGAAAATTTCTGTATGCCTACGGCACGCAAGCTAACGCCAATCGAATAGGACTGCTATGTAATCACTGTCCTTGGATAACATGAATATTATAGCAAGATGATTTTCTGCTGGTGCCAGTAAAGAAAATAGAGTTTTCCTAAATCCTAGGAGCTTTTGGTAACACCTAAAATCAGTACTGGAATATCAATGTCGGCAACACCTCGATGTTCCAAATCCCATACAAACTGTTCAAAGTAAGAAACACCTGTGGACATTTGCTCAGCAAACTCTTTAATCGGAACAATTTCTATACCAACATTAATGGCTTTCAGATTGCTAAAAATAGTCATCTTTGCACACACATTATAAACCATAAAAGCGTACTTGCCAAACTAGACTTCTACCCCCACCTTATTCTTAATAAAATCCATTTCTCTGAATGGGCTTTTAGAAGAATGAATCCTACTTTGATATTCAGGAGTATAGTATTTTTGAGAATAGTTACAGGGAATTCGGTGTTTTTGCCAGTGCCTTGCCACGAATGCACTTTTAAATGACTTATTGAGTTTAGATGGTTGATAGAGTAACCGTCCTGGCATCGTTTTCTCTTTACTAATTTTTGTCTTGCATATTTCACTATCAATTGAACAAATAATTTCCTGGACTTCTCGAAGTTCTTGAGCATAATCTTCTTCGATGACTTCTTGACCATTGTTAAAAGAATAGATACCAGAAGTGTTGAAAGGTAGGTAAAGGCAGAAAAAGAGGGGTCAAAATATGGTATTCTAATCCATATAAACCAAAACATGAAACAACTATGAAATTCAATTCTTTTCCAGGGATTGTCAAATTTTTGCTCAAAGACCTGCCGACTAATGATTATCCAGTTCTAAATTCTCGCTTATTTTGTTCAATCTGGTTTACTGGCATTTTAGACAAAGGAATCAACAGTTTACGGGACTTATTTTACCAATTAAATCATGCGGGCATTAAGGTTGACTTATCCACATTTTCTAAGGCGAACAAGACAAGAGACCCACAAATTTTTATGCATCTTTATCATAAATTATTGCATTATATTGAGTCAGCTTATCCTGAAAAGAGGTTGGTTTTATGTCCTTTTGATGCTACCGTAATACCGCTGATGAGTAAGTTATTTTGGCTCCAAGGCTATCGCCAAGTAAAGTTAATAACCACTTTGAATCAAGATACGAAATCCACGGGTCATTTAATCGTTAGTCCTGGAGGGGCACATGAGATTAATTTTGGTGAAGATATTGTGAAAATGTTGCCGGAAAATGGAGTCGCAGTCGGGGATAGAGGGTTTTGTAGTCACAAAGTATTTGACCAATTTATCGAAAATGATGCCCTTTTTATTATCCGTATTAAGTCGAATTGGAAATGGGATGAAAACTATCATATCACCACAGAACGAGGTAAGGTGAGAGTCGTTTGTTTTGGCAATGTTCAACAGAAAGTAGACTATTATTTAGCTACCAATATTCCTGAGGATGTAATGAGTAATGAAGAGATAGGGGAAGCCTACAGACAACGCTGGGCGATAGAGGTACTATGGAAATTTCTAAAGATGAACTTAAAGCTGGATAAAATGATGAGTAAAAATTTGAATGGAATTACCATCCAAATTTATGTAATTTTAATAGTTTATTTGATATTGCAACTGTTAAAAGTTCCACGGATGTATGGAAGTAAATTAGTAGATAAGTTCCGATATATACAAATTTTAATACGGCAGGAGTGGAATTTTGTCCATTGGCTCAATCGGGTCGTCCCACGCCTCAATATGTAAAGTTTTGTTGCAGGATTCAACACTTGTGAATAGATACCTGCAATCATCATTTATCTTTTACTCACTATCTTTAGGCTTTATATGAGAATTAGCTTGCCATTCATCTGGAATTTGAGCCACCTTTTCCCTGCCAGTAGGTTGATGTACAGGTTTACCTAAAGGACGAATTTTTAGCGACCCATCCCAGTAACGGTGAATTCTATCTCTAGCAATTTCAATATAACTTTCTTCTTTTTCACTTCCTATCGCTCTCCGAGAATGCATGATAGCGGCGATCAAAGCACTGCCAACTCCTGCATAGGGGTCAAACACCCAATCTCCTTCGTCGGTCATAGCTAAAATGCACCGTTCTACCAATTCTATCGGATACTGACAGGGATGAATAGTTTTTTCAGGATGATTTGATTTAACATTGGGAATATCCCACAGTAGCTCATCCCATTCTTTCGCTATTAACTCCCAAATATCCGATGGATTTTTCCCAAGGGGATTACCCGAGGGTTCACCAATTTTTTTCCCTTTGAAATGACGTTTACCCGGATATTTAGATGGGACTCTGACAGCATCAAGATTAAATTTGTAATCGTTGGTTTTGCTAAACCATAAAATTGTCTCATAGCGACCAGAAAATCGTTTAGAAGCGTGTAATCCGTGCCCAAAGTACCAAATAATTCGATTTCTCAAGTAAAATCCTAATTCCTTAAAAATGGGATAATAGAGAATATCTAAGGGGTAAACTTCACCATTTTGAACGAAATTTCCAACTTGCCAGCAAATACTGCCGTCGTCTTTTAAGATTCGTTGTAGCTCTTTAATAATATTTGCTTGAGATTCCAGATAAGCATCTATTGAGGTTTTATTTTCATAAATTTTACCTATATTATAGGGGGGAGAAGTAATAATTAAGGCAATACTTTTAGCCGGTATTTCTCGAATTAAATGACTCGCATCCCCCGGATAAAGAATGACCTGAGCATCAGGTTGATAGTGATTAACAATCTTGGGAGTAACATCCGCAAATAAAGGTAGGTTAAACATCGGTTAATAAAGGTATTCAAAGCTATTGATGCCTGGGTTTGACTGCTTCATGATTCCGGTTGAACTATCGATTCCATACTACGTCCCTGCGCTAACCGGAGTGCCGCTTGTAACCGGGGTTGGTCGTACTGACGTTGGTGCAAAATTAACCAGGATTGCATTAAATCGGGACCGTGCATCGCTCCCATTAACGCCGCCCGTAAGGTTTTCATCACGGCTCCTTTTTTTACCCCGCACTGTTGCACTGTCGTTTGCACAATTTGCTTGGCAGTGTCCACATCCCCTGGACTGGTTTGATCCATGAGGGCGGTTAGGATTGCTTGGCTCTCAGGTGGTTGCAATTGGGCAATGGCTTCCGGGTCATAATCCGGCAATTCACTCATATAAAATCGGGCTAATTCTACCCCATCTTTGAGGGTGACTAAACTGGGGGCAATTAACTCCGTAAGTTGCTGTAACCAGGGCTGATCCGCTTCGGGATCAAATAGATAACCCGCCTGTTGCCAAAACGGGATCAATTCACTGCACAATTGCTCTGGGGATAATTGGCGGATATAGTGGCTATTTATCCAGTTGAGTTTATCCCAATCAAATTTGCTACCCGCTTTGTTCACCCGCTCTAGGGAAAATAAGGGTATGGCTTCCGCTAGGGTAAATAGTTCTTCGCCCGCCGGGGGAGACCATCCTAAAAGGGTCATATAATTAGTTAAAGCTGGAGCTAGATAACCCATATTCCGAAAGTCGGAAATGGAAGTGACCCCATCCCGTTTGGAGAGTTTTCGCCCTTCCGAATTGAGAATTAAAGGGGTGTGGGCAAAGTAGGGAATCAGGGCATTTAGGGCTTCATAAATTAAAATTTGTTTCGCCGTATTGGCTAAATGGTCTTCCCCGCGAATCACATGGGAAATTTGCATATCCACATCATCCACCACCACCGCAAAATTGTACAAGGGTTGCCCATCGGCACGGGCAATCACCATATCTCCGCCTAAATCACTCCCCTGCCAACGCATTTCTCCCCGGATGAGATCGTGCCAGCGGATTTCCCGTTGGTCATCAATGCGAAACCGAATCACGGGTTGCCGCCCCTGGGCTAAAAATTCGGCTTCTTGTGCGGGGGTCAAATCCCGGTGCTGATTGTTGTAGCGGGGGGCTTGTTTTTGGGCTTCCTGTGCCTGCCGCATCGCCTGCAATTCCGCTTCAGTTTCGTAACTGCGATAGGCTAATTTTTGCGCCAATAGTTGCTGGATAACTTCTTGATAACGATGGCGGCGTTGGGTTTGCCAAATCGGACCAATATCCCAATTCAAGCCCAACCATTGCAGACCGGTGATGATATTTTCGGTAAATTCCGGGCGGGAACGCTCCTGATCCGTGTCCTCAATCCGCAAAATAAATTCCCCGCCGTGATGTCGGGCAAATAGCCAGTTGAATAGGGCGGTGCGGGCGGTACCGATATGTAAATTCCCCGTCGGGCTGGGGGCGATGCGGACACGAACGGTCACGGTGGTTCTCTATCCTTGGCAAAAGGAACAATCCCCATCTTAGCCCAGTAGGTTGGTGCACCCATGACCCCCGCTTCAGTTACAAAAATTTATTTTCGGCTTGACCTGGTTTTATTGCTATCAAGTTGCATTAATTCTAATATGGATAAGGAACTTTGTTAGGACCTATTAGCAATTATGGGGATTTCACGGCGTTCGCTTTTGTGGGGGGGTGGCTCCCTGGTGACAGTGATGACGGTGGGGCGTTTAACCGACTCTGAACGGGTTTTGGCGCAAACCAATGTGGTCAATGTGTACTCATCTCGGCATTACGATAGTGATAAGGAGTTGTTCCGGCGGTTTACCCAAGCGACGGGGATTCGGGTGAATGTGGTGGAGGCACCGGATGACCAACTGATTGAGCGGATTCGCAGTGAGGGGAATAATTCCCCGGCGGATATTCTATTTACGGTGGATGCGGGGCGGTTGTGGCGGGCGCAGGAGGCGGGGATTTTTCAGCCGGTCAATTCGCCGATTTTGACCCGTTCCATTCCCAGTGCGGTGCGGGAACCGGGGAATCATTGGTTTGGCTTTACCCGCCGGGCACGGGTGATCATGTACCACAAGGACCGGGTGAAACCGAATGAGATTTCCACCTATGAGGAGTTGGCGGACCCCAAGTGGCGGGGGCAGGTGCTGATCCGCTCGTCCCGGAATGTGTATAACCAGTCGTTGGTGGGGGCGTTGATTCGCCATATCGGTCAGGCACGCACGGAGAAGTGGGCGCAGGGGGTGGCGCAAAATTTGGCACGTCCACCGCAAGGGGGGGATACGGATCAAATCCGGGCATTGGCGGCGGGTGCGGGTAATTTGGCGGTGAGCAATACCTATTACCTGGCACGGTTGCTGAAATCCCCCAAACCGGAGGACCGGGAGCTGGCGCAGAAAATTGGGATTATTTTCCCGAACCAAAACTCCTGGGGCACTCATGTGAATATCAGTGGGGCGGGGATGGTGAAAACGGCTCCCAACCAGCGCAATGCCCAGCGGTTTTTGGAGTTTCTGGCGACCCGGGATGCCCAGGAGGCGTTGGCAAAGGGCAACAATGAATACCCGGTGGTGGAGGGGGTGCCCATTGACCCGGTGGTGGCGAGTTTTGGGACGTTCAAGGCGGACCCGATCAATGCCAGTGTGTTTGGGCGCAACAATGCCCTGGCGTTGAAAATTACCGACCGGGCGGGCTGGGCTTAAATCAATCAGTCCCTTGGTGAACCGAGAGCGGCTGACCCATTGGTGGCACAATAGGTTTAATTTCTGTGTGCCTGAGGTGGGTTAGCCATGCAATCTTTTGAGCCAGTTGCGACCTTGGAACAGCGTTTGCCCCAAGACTTAAAGCCCTTGGCGACTTTGGCGTTCAATTATTGGTGGACGTGGTCGGGTCAGCAGTTGCGACTTTTTAGCACGATTGACCATCAACTCTGGGAGGAGTGTCACCACAATCCGGTGCTGTTTTTGCAAAAGGTGTGCCGGGAGCGGTTGGATGAGGTGGCGACGGACCCGGACTATGTGCAGATGGTGCAAACCCTGATGGTGCGGTTCCGGCAGTATATGCAACCCCGGGATTGTGTCTTAGCTCCCCGGATCAGCCCGGAGCGTCCGGTAGCCTATTTTTGTGCGGAATTTGGCTTGCACGAGTCCCTGCCGATCTATTCCGGGGGGTTGGGGATTTTGGCGGGGGACCACCTCAAGTCGGCTTCGGATTTGGCTTTGCCGATGGTGGGGGTGGGGTTGCTCTACCGGCAGGGCTATTTTCGCCAACGGTTGAACCGGCAGGGTTGGCAGGAGGATTATTACATTGACAATCAGTTTACCGAATTGCCCCTGGAATTGATGCGCTCCCCGACGGGGCAACCCCTGACCGTGACGGTGGAGATTCGGGGGCGCCGGGTGGTGGCGCAAATCTGGCGGGTGCGGGTGGGACGCACTGACCTCTATCTGATGGATTCGGATGTGCCGGAGAATGACCCGATTGACCGCTGGTTGACCGGGCATTTGTACGGGGGGAACCAGGAGACCCGGATTGCCCAGGAAATTTTGCTGGGGATTGGCGGGGTGCGATTGCTACAAACCCTAGGGCTGGAGCCGGGGGTGTACCACCTGAATGAGGGTCATGCCGCCTTTGCCCTGTTGGAGGTAGCCAGGATGGAAATGGCACGCACGGGGCAGTCCTTTTATGCGGTGGAAGCGCAGGTGCGGCAAAAATGTGTGTTTACCACCCATACGCCGGTGCCAGCGGGGCATGATGCGTTTTCGCCGGATTTGATGGATTCGTTTTTTGCCAGCTATTGGCCCGAGTTGCAGTTGTCCCGGGAGCAGTTTTTGGCGCTGGGTGCCCGCCGGTTGGGGGACCCCTGGGAGCCGTTTAATATGACGGTGCTGGCGTTGCGCTTGACCCGGGCGGCGAATGGGGTGAGCCAATTGCATGGGGAGGTGTCCCGGCAGATGTGGTCCATCCTGTATCCAGAGCGACCGGTGGCGCAGGTGCCGATTGGGGCAATTACCAACGGGGTACACGCCCAGACTTGGACAGCGCCCCTGATCAGCGAATTGTTCCGTACCTATGTGCATCCCGAGTGGGAAACCCACCTGCCGGACCCGGAACTGTGGGAGCGGGTGAGCGAGATTCCCGACCGGGAACTGTGGCAGCGGCACCAAACCCTGAAACAACGGCTGATTAGTTATACCCGCACCCGGGTGTTGCACAGTCGGGAACAGCGGGGGGAAACTCCGGCGCAG
Source organism: Synechococcus sp. C9 (assembly GCF_022984075.1). Classification (NCBI taxonomy): domain Bacteria; kingdom Bacillati; phylum Cyanobacteriota; class Cyanophyceae; order Synechococcales; family Synechococcaceae; genus Synechococcus; species Synechococcus sp. C9. Next base: position 1,992,129 of record NZ_JALAAD010000001.1, read on the forward strand.
TTGGAGGCGATTGCCCATTGGCTTGACCCGCAGGTGTTGACCATTGGCTTTGCCCGTCGGTTTAGCCCCTACAAGCGGGGGCATTTGATCATCCGTGACCCGGCGCGGGCGAAACGGTTGCTCACGAACCCACAACGCCCGGTGCAATTGATTTTTGCCGGGAAAGCCCACCCCGCCGATGAGGAGGGCAAACGGATTATCCAACGGCTGATGGAATGGTGCCATGACCCGGAGGTGCAACAGCGGGTGGCGTTTATCGAGGACTACGATATGCACACGGCGCGCTGTTTGGTGCAGGGGGTGGATTTGTGGCTGAATAATCCCCGCCGTCCCCTGGAGGCTTCGGGCACCAGCGGTCAAAAGGTCTGTTTCAACGGGGGGATCAATTTCAGCGTGTTAGACGGTTGGTGGTGCGAGGGCTACCAAGCGGGGGTGAATGGCTGGGCGATTGGGGAGGATTTGCACACCAGTAACCAGGAATTGCAGGACCAACTGGACAGCGAGTCCCTGTACCGTTTGCTGGAAACGGAAATTGTCCCCATGTACTACGACCGGGATGGGGAGGGTTTGCCCCGGCAATGGTTGCAACGGATGAAGGCTTCCATTCGCACCAATGCGCCCCGGTTCAATACCGCCCGGATGCTCCAGGACTATATTGACCAAATCTATGCCCCCAGCCCGGAATTGGCTCTGAGCAGGGGGTAAGGGATGGCCCGGGTGATTTGGGAGGTGGATTTTTATTCCCGCCCGGTGCTGGATGACCAGGGCAAAAAACTCTGGGAACTGCTCCTGTGCGACCCCCAGGGGACGGAGTGTTTTGCCCAACCCTGCCCCCCGGATCAGGTGAATAGCCAATGGTTGCGGTCTGCCCTGGCTCCCTGGGTGCGGGACAATGCCATTACCCACCTGCGCTCGTTTCGTGCCCCCATGCTCCCCATGCTCACCCGGGCCTGCGAGGGACTACAGGTGACGGTCCTGCCCAGTCGGCGGGTGGTGGCTTTGGCCCATTGGCTCAACCAGCGTTGGCGGACGGTTTACAGTCAAATGCCGGGCTTTCAACCCCTGGCCGCTCCCCCGCCCGTCGGGGTACCCATGACCCCCCAACCCCTGCCGGAAGCCCTACGGGGGCAGAAATGGGCGTGGGGAAATCTGTTGTGGGGGGATATTTGCCAGGAGGGAAGCGAGTGGGCAAACTTTGGGGAGTTATTACCTTGGCAATACATTTCCCTGCCTGATAACACGGTGATTCCTGGGTTAATTATCTATTCGCCTCGTGCCCAAGCCCTGGCCGCCTGGATGAGTGGCTGGGAATTGGCGCAGGTGCAGGTGGAGGGACAGCGGGTGATTTTGGAAACGGGAATTGAGGAGCGGTGGTTGTTTGCCGCCCAAAATTTCGGGGCAGGGGATTTTCAAACCGCCCAAACCCACGCCCAGGGGGTGCATTTCCTCGCCATTCAAACCGACCCAGACGCAGACACGCTGGCGGGTTTTTGGTTGATGCAGTCCCTGGCTTTGGAGTAATTAACGCTGGCCAGTGATGATAAATGCCACCCGTTGCCCGATATTCGTGGCATGGTCGGCCATCCGTTCCAAATGGCGGATTGCTAAAGCCAGCAGGAGATAGGGTTCCAAGCGGGAGGGGTACTGCTCCGGGGTTGCCACCGCCTGCAAAGGGGTTTCCGCCAACCGCCGATACACCTTGGCGTACAGTTCATCCACCACCTCGTCCATTTCCTTGATGTACTGCCCGACCGTGGCATCCAAATCCGCCAGCGCCACCAGACTGGTCGCCAACATCCGCTGGGAGTGGGTGGACATGGCTTGGATGTCCGGTAAACATTCATGCACCGGGTAGGGGAACAGGCGAATGGCAATTTCCCCCAGGTCTTCGGCGTAGTCGCCAATCCGCTCCAAATCCCGCACCAATTGCATAAATGCCCCCAACATCCGGGTATCCTGGGCTTCCAGAGGGGGCAAGGTCATCATCCGCAGACAGTCCACCTCGATCTGGCGGTAAAAGCGGTCAATCTGCTGGTCCATCAGGGGAATTTCCTCGGCGGCTCCCAAATTCCGATGAAATAGGGCTTGATGGCAAAGTCGAAAGGAATGCTCCACCAATGCCCCCATACGGAGTACATTTTGCTCCAATTGGCGTACCTGCCGCCGAAATGAAGCACTGTTAGCCGGGGAGGGGGTCGCTGTCAAGCAGGGTGTTCCTAAACGGGCAAATTGATAACATCTCTATCTGTAGCGTAATTCCTGGGGGTAAAGTTTTCGTTAAGGTTTGGTGGGCATGGGCATGATCAAAACTCCCAGTGAACTGGCGTGAACCGGTGGCGTAAACTGGGATCATTCACGCTTGCCCCCGCTAATTAACGCATGGTTCGCACCGTATTGACATTACAAACGTACAAACAACAGCACCGCAAAATCGTGGCGGTGACCGCTTGGGATTACCTGTTGGCGGAAATTTTAGACCAGGCGGGGGTAGATATGATCCTGGTGGGGGACTCCCTGGGAATGGTGGCGTTGGGGTATGAAACCACCCTGCCAGTCACCTTAGCGGAGATGATCCACCACGCCAAGGCGGTGCGGCGGGGGGTCACGTCGGCGTTTCTGGTGGTTGATTTGCCCTTTTTGAGCTATCACATCAGCCCAGAACAGGCACTTCAGAATGCGGGGCGAATGCTCAAGGAAGCGGGGGTGCAGGCGGTGAAACTGGAAGGGGGGAACCCGGCGCTGGTGACAACGGTGGGGCGGCTGGTGCAGGCGGGGATTCCGGTGATGGGCCATCTGGGCTTACTGCCCCAGGCGGTGCATCGGTTGGGGGGCTACCGGCAACAGGGCACCACCCCAGACACTGCGGCCCAACTGCTAGAGCAAGCCCTGGCGCTCCAGGAGGCGGGGATTTTTGCCCTCTTACTCGAACACATCCCGGCGGCATTGGCCCGGGACCTGACCCAAAAATTAACGATTCCCACCATCGGCATCGGGGCGGGCGCAGACTGCGATGGACAAATTTTGGTCACGGCGGACCTGTTGGGGTTAACCGCCCATCCCCCCCCCTTTGCCCCAGCCTACGCCAATCTTCGGGCGCAGATCACCCAAGCGGTGGCCGCCTACAGCCAAGCGGTGCGGGGAGCAACGTTGCCCTAGTCTGCCCCGATTCGCTATAGTAAACAAAACGTTAACATTCTGTAATAATTCCCATGTCCTTGGTTTCGGTTGTCCCCTGGTTCCGGTTGGATTGTGTTTGGGAGGGGGAGGAGGCGGATGTACCGCCGGGGATGCTGTCCCCTTGGTGGCGGTTGCTCCTGCTCAGTGATGGTTCCTTGACCCGGCATTTGCACTTTATCACCGGGCAGGAGGTGTCGGTGCAGGTGATTGACATGGCACCGGTGGGGTGGTTGCGGGAGGATGCCCCGGCAGAACTGAGCCAAATCCCAGGGCCTTGGGTGCGGCGGCAGGTGTGGTTGCAAACCGCCAGCGGGGAACGCTTGGTCTATGCCACCTCCTGGTGGCCGGCGGGGTTGGTGGATCAGTATTTACAAAACCGGGATTGGCCGATTTGGACCAGTCTGCGGGAGTTGCGCCTGGAACTGTACCGGGACATTCGCCGCCTGTACTATGGGCATTCGGAGGTCTTGGCCCGGGAATTTGCCAGCCCTGACCCGTTTTGGGGGCGGCATTATCTGTTTTGGCACCAGGGGCGGCCCTTGACTTTGATCTATGAGGTGTTGTCCTCCCGGTTGAGCCGCTATCTGGGGGTCTCAGGTGCCGCCGAAGAACTGCTCAATCTGCGCCCGTAGTGCCGCTAGGGGTTGCCCCTGATGGAAAATCACATCCGCTTGGGCGGTCTGTTCAATTTGATCCACCACCTCAGGGGGCAGGTTTAACCATTCTACGAGGCGGCGGTACGCCCTCTGCTCAGCGGGGACAATGGCGGTTTCCCCAGGGCTGGCACCGGCTTGGATGAGTAAATAGCTCAGCCGCAACAGCCACTCCCGGTGATGGTCGGGGGGGGATTTTTGGAGCAATTCCTCCAGGTCGTAGTAGGCAAACAGGCGGTCGTAAAGTTCGCTCCACAGGTGATCCTGGTTGACCCCATCCTGACCGGCAAATTCCGGCACCAGTTGGTCCAACAGCAGGCGAATTTCCTGGCGGGTGAGACGGCCATCACTCCAGGCCACGGCGGCTAAAATTTGTAATAACAATTCCTGTTCAGGGGACATCAGGGTTTCGGGGGTTTGGGTGGAGGTTCTGGTGTCGCCAGCAGTTGGGCGACGGTAACCAATTCTAAGCCCTTGGCACGCAGGGTACCAATCACCCCCGCTAGGGCATCGGCGGTACTGCCGTAAATGTCGTGCATGAGGATAATCGAGCCAGCCCGGGCCTGATCCCGCACCGTCTGGATAATCCGTTGGGGGTTGCGGTGTTGCCAATCCCGGGTATCCACGTCCCAGATCACCACAGCCAGCCCCAATTCGGCGGCCAAACGGATGGTACTGCGGTCAAAACTGCCGTAGGGGGGTCGAAAATACTGGGGACGTAGCCCCGCCGTTGCGCAGACCAAATCCTGGGTGGTGTGAAGTTCCTGATATACCCTGGCCTCGCTCAGGGCGGTCAAGGTCGGGTGGTTGGTGGTGTGGTTGGCGACCTCATGCCCCTCGGCGCGCATCCGCCAGAGCAATTGAGGGGAGCGGCGAACCATCCGTCCCTGGACAAAAAAGGTGGCCGGTACCCCCTCCTGGTGGAGAATATCCAGAATCCGCCGGGTCTGTTTGGCATCCGGGCCATCGTCAAAGGAGAGGGCGACTCGGGGGGTGTGGGTGGGTCCCCGGTAGATCACCCGGCCATTGACTGGGTTGGGGGGGGTGGTGCAGGCAGTAGCGGGTTCTGGGAGCGTCACTTTTTGACTCTGGTAGGCCACCACCTGATCGCCCTGCCACACCTGTACCCGTAGGAGCCGTTCCCCGCCCTTGGTAATCCGGGTCAGCCAGCGGTATTCCGGCCCAGCACCGGTTTGCTCCCCCAAGGACTCCTGGTCCAGCCAGACCACCACCCGGTCCGCCCCCGTCACCCGCACGACCACCTCGTACACCCCATTGCGGGACAGCAGTTGCGCCTGCAGTGGCAGACCCCGATTCGGTTGGTGGGTCATCCCCCCCGGAGGAACCGTCCGCAGGGCGGTCAAGACCTGCTGTGCCACCTGGGACAACCCCTGGCAATTGTCCCCCGCTCGGTAAGCAGGCATCGCCACCGCCAATAAATACCGTTCCGTCCCCGCCAGTACCACCCCACTGTCCACGCAGTCCCGGCTGAGTACCCACCCCGGTTTGTGGCAAATGCGGGGGGTACGCCCCAACGCCGCCCTCGCCCCCGGTGCCAAAAACGACGGCTCCGCCCGACAGAGGGACTCGGTTAAGCGAGCTACATCCTCTGGGGAAATGCGAAATTGCTCCTGTGGCTCCAACTCCCCATGCAGCACCACCCGCCGCACCGCTTCGGTCATTTCAAACAAATTGGCGCAATTTCCCTGAGCCGGACATCGCTCACCCCCTTGAGAACGCCGGGGTGGAATGTACTTTTGCCGGTTCCCCTCCCGCAGGGTCAGCCCCGGACTGGCATAGATATTCACCGCCCCACTGTACCCCCGTTGCACCTGAGTAGTGGGAAACCCCCGCTCTGGGGTGAGAAATTTTTGATTCAGCCAATCCAGCCCCACCAATTGCACCGTCAGGTCATAGTCCAAATTGGAACTTTCCCGAATCGAACGGTCAATGATCCGCTCCAGCCGGTCCCGCATCCGGGGCAATTCCACCGTCGCTTGGCTGGTAAATCCCTGGGTATAGGCCCATTCCAACGCCGCCACCGCTGGTAAAATTTTCACCGTCGAAGCGGGCCAAAACCGCTGACTAAAGGCTCCCAACCCCGCCTCATAAAACCGATAGGCCGGCCGCCCACCCACCCCCGGTTCAATCCGCACCGCATACACCGCTGTCCCCGCTGGTAACCGCACCCCTTTCCGCCCCAGGGTTTCGGGGAGAAACTGCCGATCCATCACCCGTCGCACCCCCCATTCCCAGGGCACCGGCGGCACAACCGGCTGTGGCTCCACTGGGGCAACGGCTTCCGACTCCGGGGATTGCTGAGCGTGGGCATGATGGAAACGGTGCCACCCCCACCCCAACCCGCTGACCGCCAACACAAGTCCCAGGGGTAACGCCCAGGCAAATCGCCGCTGGGGGACAACAATTTCCGTCTGCCAAAGCACCTGTGCCGTCTCCTGCGCCACCCGCAGATGGATTTGGGCAAACCCAAAGGAACCCCTACCCACCAGCCGCCCCAGACGACGTGCCAACCGCCCCTGTTGTTGGGGTGTGAACGCCTGCCCCGCCCAGGTCAGTTCCACCTGCAAAACCGGCGGATGTTGGACATAGACCGCCCGCACCACACCTTTACCCAGCACCGAATGCACCACCCGTTGCACCCGATGAATATCCCCCTGGCCAGCCAACTCAGGCCACCGTTGGGCTACCATCTGCCTCACTCCCACACCGTTGGGACACTTCACACGTCACTAGGATAATAATTAATTAATAACGATGGCTGTGGGTGAGGTAATTTCGGTCAGAAATGATCAAGATACCTACAAAACTAACACCCGTTTCCCAGAGGTGCAAGGGCTGGAATTTGTTGATGGTGAAATTTAATTTTGGAACAAGGCCACATCCTCTAACAATTGGGGTAAACCAATCTGGGTACTCACCCGCACCTGGGGATGTTGCACCGTGACCAAGACCTGCGCCGCAAAGGGACTCGGCCAGACATTGGGGTTACAAAATAATTCCAGATAGACCGGCTCGGTATGCACAAAATTCCATTCTGGGCGCGGGATGGGACTCTGCCAACTCTGTTTCAGGGCATGGAGTTGTTGAACCAATTCAGAGACAGCGGCGGGGGGAACATCCACCCCCAGGGAACCCTCCGGCAAATGCAAGACCAGCATGATCATCCCCAGAAATCAATGATGGACTTAGCGTACAATGCAAAGGCTAGACTTGATCCACGCCCATGTCCCCCAACCCCCGCCAAGACCTGCTGGAACTGATTACCGGGTTAGCCTATCAGGAAGGGGACTTTGTACTCAGTTCTGGGGTGAAAAGTTCCTACTACATCAACTGCAAGACCGTCACCCTCCATCCCCAGGGGGCTTATCTGGTGGGGCACCTGTGCCGAGCCTTACTTAGCCCGGATACGGTAGCGGTGGGGGGCTTGACCCTGGGTGCCGACCCAATGGTGACCGCCATCAGTTTGGTTTCCGCCACCACCCCCCAACCCGTCAGTGGTCTGATTATCCGCAAGGAACCCAAGGGACACGGGGCACGCAGTCAAATCGAAGGTCCCCTACCGCCAGCGGGGAGCCAAGTTACGGCGGTGGAAGATGTGGTGACGACCGGGCAATCCTTGGGGTTGGCGGTGCAGGTGCTACGGGCGGCGGGCTATCAGGTATCCGCAGGAATTACCCTGGTGGATCGCTTGGAGGGGGGGCAGGCGTACTTGGCGGCAATGGGGGTGCGTTTGACCGCCTTATTCACCCTATCTGACATTCAAGCCCATTACCGACGGGGTTAAATGCCTCAGCCGCTCGTCCATCGGTTGCGATTGCCCACCCTATATAGCCATCCTAAACGAAGGGCATTTTTATTTAATTTATTTTATTTATTTGAGCCAACCCATAGCCTGCGTGGCGTAGCCATAAATCTCATCGCTGGCATACCCACATTACCCAGAACCAAAGACGGGGGCGGTGCCCCTGCGACCCCTATTCTATTTTCAGGGAACCTCTATTTATTTGAACCAATCATCAATCCCATCCTGGGAATGCCCATATTAGCCAGAACCAAGGGCGGGACTAACTTTGAATTGATAGAGGTGCCCTTATCAAAGAACTTGGGTCTAAAACCCCGCCTAATGCCTCCGGCACGGCTACGCCTAGGAAGGCGGCTTTTGCTATACTAAAACCAGAGGCGAAGGTAATCAACCTCTCTAAAAACCTGATAGCCTAACGGCTAAAAAAACGGCTAAGAAACGAACCAAGATTTTGCGTGGCCACTTGAACGGTACCGTAGGGCATACGGGAACCGCCATTGCTTCGCAACACTTTGTGAACGCAAGAGGGAACGCTATGGCTTGCGCCACCTGCGGAAGGGGAGAGCTTGACCGCTACTTTGAGCAATGAAAATTGTTGGAAGCAAGTCATCTTGTTGAACCAAGAATCCCCGCACCTTTAGGTCGGGGAGTGTCAATTCACTTGCTTTTTTTGGCATACCACTACCCGCCACCCAAACTATGAGAAGCGAGTTCTCTGTAGTGGTCAAGGCATGACTCGTACCAGGAGTCATCGGGGCACTGGCTAAGGACATCCTTGCCCCATTGGTTAATTATGCTAAACTAAGGCTTTGGGATAACGGGTCGGTAGCTCAGCGGTAGAGCATTCGGCTTTTAACCGATTGGCCCTGGGTTCGATCCCCAGCCGACCCATAGACCCATACCTCAAATCAAAATCTGGGAATTTCCTAGGGCTTTTAGCAGAGATACGATTGCCATAGAACCACCCCCAGTTGCAAAAAACCAGCAAATTTGGGAAAAATAGAGGCATTACTCCCGCACCAAGGCTACGCACAAACGGTCAGTCAGCGAAGCAAATAAGTATGCTATCTAATAATCTGTACGAAACGGATTTCTATGCCTGGACATTGGAGCAGTCCAAGTTGCTCAAGGAAGGAAACTTTGAGTACCTAGATATTACCCATTTGGTGGAGGAAATTGAGTCCTTGGGGAGACAGGAACGCCGAGAATTAGAAAGTCGTTTAGGGGTATTAATTGGGCACTTGCTCAAGTGGGACTACCAGCCGGAAAAGCGTAGCAAAAGTTGGCGGGCAACGATTCGGGAGCAACGGCGGTCAGCCCAGAAACTGCTTCTACAAAACCCTAGTCTTAAACCCTATCTGCTAGAGATCATTGCTGATGCCTATGAATCCGGTAAGAATTTAGTCATCGGTGAAACGCCCTTAGACGATAGTGATTTGCCCGAAAACTGTCCTTACACCTTTGAACAACTATTTGATCCTAATTTTCCCTTTAACTCTGAAAATAACGGCACCAACTAAGTCCCACCTCCAGAAATATAGCAGTCCTATTTGAGGTAGTGCTATCTTTGTAATGCTCAAGAAATGGTAACAAGGATTCTCAGGCAGGTCGGTGGCTTTGTCTCTTCAGGGAGAAGCGTCACGGGTGAATATAGGATGAGACATTGCTCAAATACCGATGAGATAAGGCTTTGTGGGAATTTGCTACCTAGAACTTAGAGAGCCTATCGTCTGGAATGGCAGACACTCCTTTGGGAAGACATGGTGCTGATTGTAATAAAATTGTAATAATAAACAATTACTTGGATAGCACTACCGGCATCTCTTTGTCCTCTCATTTCAATGGCGTGTATCCTACAATAATGCAAAAGACTGTATTCGATCAGTAGCGGTTCCCAAGAGTTAATTACTTTTTGTTTTTGGTTCTAATTTCTGCACGTCTTTTTCTTTGTGGGGATGGGTGCCCTGGGATTTTTTCCAACTAATTCCAGCCGCTTCAAGCAAATCATAGTAACTGGTACGGGAAGCAAAAACCACATTAAATTCTTCGGAAATATAAGATTCCAATTCCTGGATATTCCAAGAGTTTTTTGCCTGTAGCCACTTAATCACTTGCTCCCGTTCCTCGGCGGACAAAAAACCTTCTGAACCACGATATTTTAATGCTAAACCCGCTACTCCTTCTTCCACAAAATGCTGTTTCCATTTACTGATAAATCCAGAAGATACACCGAGAATTTCCATAATTTGCGCATGGGTGTACCCCTGCAAGGTCATCTTGACCGCCAGTGCCCGTTTGAGTACCCTTGGGTCACAGTTTGACTTGATTAGCTCATTTAATTTGTCCATCCTTACGCTTCCTTGGCTCAGCTACATTTGCATCCATTTTCTCACATATTATCTGAGATTACCAGGTGAACGCCCCGTTGGTTTGAACCTGTACAAGTGCTTTCCCTCGGCTGGAGAGTTTTGGAGAAGCGAGATGGTGAGGTGTCTGCGCCCACGGTTTTTCTTGAATGGCTGGCACTGGGTCGTGATCAGTTTACCGAATGGGCGGGTTGGTGTTCAGCAGAGTTATGGACGTGGGGGGTGGGCTGTTTACAAAAGACGGAAGCTACGCCCCTACGACCCATTTTTAGAAGTGCCCTATAATTGAGTTTAGTTACTAACTCGCTTTGGTACGGATTTTATGAATCGTTGGCCGCCCCCGGACACGCCTTTGTACAATCATTCCCTTGCCACGATTGAAGACTGGTTGGAGACTTTGGGGGCACGGCGGGATGAACAGGAATTGCATCGGTGGTCCTTACAGCGGGGGGCGTGGCAGGCGGAGTTGTCCCTGGAAATTGAGGAATTGCAGGTGCGGTATTTGGGAGCGGCGGCGGGACGAGACCTGGTGCAAAATTTCAAATATGCCCTGAGCCGTCAGGAGATGGAAGCGGCTATTTTGCGGGGGCCGTTTGGGGATGCCCCAGCTACCAGATTGGATTAATCTATAAAGAAACAGAACCCCCGGAGGATTGGTGATGGATGTGGTGTCGTTGGCGGCTTTGAATACGGGCACAATTCTGCCGGAACTGGTGGTGGTGGTGACCCTTACCCTGGTGCTGTTGGCGGATTTGTTGGTAGGGCGGCAGGCTAGCCGTTGGACACCCTATCTGGCGGTGGCGGGGTTGCTTGGGGCGGTGGTGAGTTTAGCCTTCCAGTGGAATATGCCGGTTGCGGAGGGGTTTTTGGGCAGTTTCCAAGCGGATCATCTGGGGATTTTGTTCCGGGGGTTGGTGGCTCTGGCTGGGGCACTGAGTATTTTGATGGCGATTCGCTATGTGAATGAGGCGGGCAGTGCCCTGGGCGAATACATGACCATCCTGCTGGTGGCGACGGTGGGGGGGATGTTCCTGGCGGGGGCGGATGAGATGGTGATGGTGTTTGTCGCCCTGGAAACCCTGGGATTGGCGTCCTATCTGCTGGCGGGGTACATGAAGCGGGATGTGCGCTCCAATGAGGCGGCGTTGAAGTATTTGCTGATTGGGGCGACGAGTTCGGCGATTTTCCTGTATGGTTTGTCGCTGTTGTACGGTCTGTCCGGGGGAGAAACCCGGTTGAGTGCGATTGCCCAGCAGTTGGTGCGCCAGGAGGCTAGCCAGTCTTTAGGGGTGTTGATGGCTCTGGTGTTTGTGATTGCGGGGATTGCCTTTAAGTTGTCGGCGGTGCCGTTTCACCAGTGGACGCCGGATGTGTACGAGGGTTCACCGACCCCGGTGGTGGCGTTCTTGTCGGTGGGTTCCAAAGCGGCGGGGTTTGCCTTAGCCATTCGCTTGTTGGTGACGGTGTTTCCTGGGGCAACGGAGCAATGGCAATTTGTTTTTGAATCCTTGGCGATCTTGAGCATGGTTTTGGGAAATGTGGTGGCGTTGACCCAAACCAGTTTGAAACGTCTGTTGGCTTATTCTTCGATTGGGCAGGCGGGTTTTTTGATGATTGGCTTGGCGATTGGTACCCCGGAAGGTTACGCCAGCATTGTGTTTTATACGTTTATTTATTTGTTTACCAATTTGGGGGCATTTGCCTGCGTGATTCTGTTTAGTTTGCGGGCGGGTACGGATGAAATTAGTGAGTATGCCGGTCTATACCAAAAAGACCCATTGCTCACCCTCGGTTTGAGCTTGTGTTTGCTCTCGTTGGGCGGGATTCCGCCGTTGTCGGGCTTTTTTGGTAAGTTGTATATTTTCTGGGCGGGTTGGCAAGCGGGTGCCTACACGTTGGTGCTGGTCGGGTTAGTGACCAGTGTGATTTCCATCTACTATTACATTCGGGTGGTGCGGATGATTGTGGTCAAAGAACCCCAGGAAATGTCCTTGGCGGTGCAAAATTATCCCACCCTGACCTGGGATATGGCGGGTTTGCCGGAATTACGAGCGACTTTAATCACCTGTGTGGTGGTGACGGCGGTGGCGGGTTTATTGGCGAATCCCTTGCTCACGTTAGCCAATAATGCGGTGACCAGCACCCCGTTTTTGCAACCCCAAATCCAGGTGGCGCAAAAATAACCCCATATATGCCTCTGCCGTCTAGGCAAGGTAGGGGATGAAGGTGACTCAGGGGCATTTTTTTGCTAGCAGATGCTCGAATTAACCCCAGCATTTCGCTCGGTTGTTAACTAAGCATCTACGGCAACTTCAAGTCATTGGTATGCTTGATTAAGCTAAAATGGCTGTCAGGAAATGCCCCTATTTATGGATGCTCTCAATAAATTATTGAGCGTCTATAGCAATCCCAAAAGAAGAACGTTGGGTGGTTGCCGTGGCACGACGCTTAAATGGCGATGGTTTTTTAATCACCGCTTACCAAACTAACGCAATTAAGGAGGGGGAAACCGTATGGCGCAAATAAAAGTTTTTTATGAACCAGAAACAGAGCTTTTGAGCGTGTTTTGGCAGGTTCCACGCAAAAACCAAATTGCCACGGAGCTTGGTGATGGGGTAATTTTGATCAAGGATGGGGTGAGTGGTGAACCAATTGGTTTAGAAATATTGTCCTATCATCCGGGAGATAACCGCTTTGACGCTGTAAGTGTTGAGTTGGGGCACATGGGTCTGATGCAGTTCACCCGTTCATCCTGACCAACTGGAATGAGTAACCCCCCCAAATCTAGGTGGCGCAAAAACAACCGCCCCGGTGGAGAACCAAGGCGGCGTAGTGCAAGAGGCGGGTTGAGTGAATGTTAGTGCAGTTTGTACACCTGCATTACTAAGAAGTTACGCTCCACATTACCCGTACTGGGCACGGATAGGGGGTTTTGCCAACCATCGGGAACCTCATCTATTATCGGACCTCCACCGAAATACAGTACGGATAGGTAGCCCTTTTTGCCCTGGGCGTTATCGGGAACCGTCAAGGAATATTTACAGCCCAGACTCAGGTGGTCGCCGGTCATGTTCACCTTCACTGGGGCAAAGCCCTCGCCCGGGAATTTAGACTTTTTGGGCTGGTTGGGATCACTATCCGATAACATAACCTGCATCAAACTGCACTTCTGTGAACCCAATTGATTTAGGTTTTTCAGTTGCTGTGGGTCTTTCACCGTGATCGTCCCGCTAATTGTCGTTCCCATTTTGATCGGGGGAATTTTTTTCAGGTCAGGGGCAGGCATTTCCTGAGGGTTCGGCATCCGTTGGGCTTGGACTGCCATTGGGGCAACGGTCGTCAAAGCCAACACCAAAGGTAAGAAACGCAGATTCATAGAAAACTCCTGAAGGGTGATGAGGTGATTTAAGAAGCTACAGAATGTAACCTCTATACTTTTCAAATTAACTGATGCAAATGAGGCTGTATAGGATCAAAAATACTGCTTAGAAGTGATCTCGATCTCTATAGCAATTCTAAATGAGAATGAAACAGGGGGTCGCAGGGGCACCGCCCCCGTTCTTGGTTCTGGAGAATTTCTGTATGCCTACGGCACGCAAGCTAATGCAAATCAAGTAGGATTGCTATATAACCACTTCAGAAAAAAGCCGACAAATTTCTAGGTATAAATTACCCTTAAAAAATGTCTATTCAACCGCACCAAAACCCCCGCAACCAATGCCAAAAGTCCCGGATTTTTTGCTCCCAGAAGTACAACACCTGATCCAGCCACTGCAGAAACTGTTCCAGCCAATGGGGTTCATAACCTTCCGTAACCGATGCCACCTCCAAAGTCGGTTCCGGCAAAACCGGGGCTACCGGCACAATCGGTAAGGCGGGTGGTGGTGGCGCACCAGGGAGTTGTTCCACCGGCGGCGCACCTCGCAAAAGGGGAAACCGGCTGAGTTGTTCCCGCAATTTCTTTAACCAACGTTGCCACCAAGGGACTGGGGGCGGGGTGGCGGGGGTCAAAGTCGGTGGCGGCACCGGGCGTAACCGCATCCACCGGAACCATTGCCACAGTTGCACCCACCCCTGTCTGAGCCGCTGAGGCATCTGCAACAACCAAGTGATCAGCCAACTGCGATAGACCATAGCCGCAGATGAAGTGGGATTAAATCAATCCTCTTATTATAGGCAACCCGCATCCAACTAATTGTTGCAACTGGTTAACGAACCCTTGAAAACTTAGCGTCAAACCCCTATACTGCACTAGGGTTATGTAACCCTAACTACAAAAAACCCAACTCTCACACGTTTTAGGAGGAGAGCGCTTTGGCTAGAAGACGTAAGCGCAGAAGTCGTCGTCGCCTGGAAGGTCGAAAAATCTTAGAATGTGTTCCCCAATTCACCCTGGAAACCGGTGAAGACAAGCCGGTGACAGCGGCTCGGCGTTTTATTCAGGCCAACGGGATTGCTCCACCGGCATTACTTTTGGTGCGGCGGAATGAGCATACGGTTGACCGGTATTTCTGGGCAGAAAAGGGCTTGTTTGGGGCACAGTACGTCGAAGAAAATCACTTCCTCTTCCCCAGTCTGCGAACGCAAGAATTAGCAGAGCAAGTTGGGGCGGCCAAATAGGTTGCGGACGGTTTTTTGCCCTAGTCACCCCTAGAAATCGTTGATAAGCTCGATCCTAGGGTCGAGATGGTTCAACCATGTCCTTAATCAACGTGTTTCCCAGGGTGGGGCAGTTACCGCCGGGAATGGGTTTGTGCCACTGGGAAGTGGGGGCAAAACTGGCCGTAGGACTGCTGGCGGAGGATATGCCTGCTTGGGTGTTGGTCTCCCCGCCAGAGATGGCTGGGGCAACGGCACTGTGGTTGGATAGCCGGGAATTGGCTCCGGGTAACCATTTGCTCTGCATCCGTAGCGCCCAGTGGGTCTTTGCCCTGCTGGCTACTCCGACGGGTCAGGTTGCCCATAGCTTCCATCCCCAAGTGGTGCAGCGGCTGTGGGAGGAACTTTTAGCGCAGGTGACGGAGCGGGCGTGGCTCGACCGCCTCAAAGCCTTGCCGGATCACTGGCCGGTGGCACCGGTGGAGATGGTGGAGCAATTTTATCAAGGGTGGCTCTACCAAACGGTTCAACCCCCGGAGGAGTGGGCCCGTTCCGTACTGCATGAAATTTATACTCCCCTCAGCACCATCGGCATTTGGACGGATATGTTGCTCAAATATCAACAGCAACTCCCCCAACGGGTCCAGGAGGGGTTGCAGGCCATTGCCCAGGAGGTACGGGTGCGCCGGGAACGCTGGCAGTCCTGGTTTGAACCCCAACACTGTCAGTCCGGGTTGGGGGATTGGCGGGCACAGGCGCAGGCTCGGGGCATCCAGATGGATTTTGACCTGGGAACCCCTTTGCCGGGAATTTTGCGCCACCTGCTCGCCCAGGTGATGCCCCTGCTGCTGGGAGAACTGCCTGCGGGTGCCCAGATTTATGGGGCGGTGAAACAAACCCAACAGCAGGAACGCAAAGTCCTTGTTTTATACTTACGTTTTACGGATTTGGGGGAACGGCGCACCCTGGGGGCAGGTTGGGAATGGAGTCCCGCCACCGGGCGGCTTTACCCCAGTTTGACCCAGTGGCAGGAACGGTTGGCGGCTCTGGGGGGGGAACTCCACTGGCAGGCGCAGGGGTTGGACTTGACCTTGCCCCTAGAATCCCTGGGTCAACAGGGCTTGGGCGATGAGTAGGTCGGGGGGGGTGGTGATTTTCAGGTTGGTGTCCTCCCCAGGGACGACCTGCACCGGGTACTGACACCGTTCTAACAAAGCCGCATCATCGGTAACCTGCCATTGGTGGGTGAGGGCGTGGGTGTGGCAGGTTTTGAGAATGGACACCTGGAAGCCCTGGGGGGTTTGGGCCGCCCATAGATGCGCCCGCTCCGGGGTTTCGGCAATCAGGGGCGGTTCCCGCACGACCTTAATCGTATCCCGCACGGGAATGGCGGTAATCACCCCACTGGCGGTGCTGAGGGCGGCTTGACACCGATGGAACAGGGCGGGACTGGCCAGACAACGGGCCCCATCGTGGATGAGTACCGTTTCCGCCCCAGGGGGGAGGGCGCAGAGACCTTGCCAGACCGAGGCTTGCCGGGTGTCCCCCCCCGGAATGATCTGCACTGGCACGGGGGGAGCCAATTCCGTGAGCATGGCTTCGATCGCCGGCCAGTCCGCCGGTTGCGCCATCACCCCCACCCAGGTAGGCTGAGCCTGGAACACCCGGAGCAACGTCCACGCCAAAATCGGTCGCCCCTGGAGGGTCAACAGGAGTTTATTCCGGTCATGCCCCATCCGTTTGCCCTGACCGGCGGCGGCAATCAGTACATACATAGGCGCATTATCCCACACTCCCCTAATTCACAGCGGGGGCGGCAGGCACGGCAATCATCTGGTAATCCCCCTTTTGGTCAATGTAGCTGTAGAAGAGGTCGCACCACACCGCCGCCGCCACGGGTTCCCGGGGCACCCAAAATACCCAATGGCGTTGGATGTCCAGAGCCGAGCGCACTGTGGCAAAAGGTTCCCGTTTCACCTGCTCCAAAGTCCCGTAGGCTTTTGACTCTACGGTTTCCAGCCAAACCGCCACCCGTTCCGGGGTACCCCCACTGGTTTCCAATTCCAAAACCCCATGCACCCGCAACTGTTCCCACCACACCAGCGGGTCATTCATATCCAAACCCCGATGGCTCATCCGGCGGTAGGCATCCCCCATCCTGGTTTTCACCAAGTCTTGCACCTGGGGTAAGCAATCCAGTTCAAATTTTGTCCCTAAAACCTGTAGTTGGCGGGCAGTCCGACGGAACCATAACACGTGTGCAGACATGGTAACCTCCACTTTTTGGACAGCAGAATTAGCCCCGTTGGGGTTCATTCTGGTTCCAGGTAGAGGCGTTTTTCCGCCCAGCCCTAATGTAACCCAGGTGCGGTTGCCCCGTCAATTAATTGCTGGGTGCAATCAGTCCTGCCGTCAGGGTTCCGAGTGTAAACGAATACGGGGGTCTGCCCACTGCAATAAAATATCCGCCAACAAATTGCCCAGAATTAACATCACCGAACCGAGCATCAAACTCGCCATCACCAGATACAAATCCTGCGCCGTCACCGCCTGTAAAATTAAGCGACCAAGACCCGGCCAATTGAAAAAATATTCGGAAATAAAAGCACCGCTCAAGAGGGTGGCAAATTCAAATCCCAGCAGGGTAATTAAGGGGTTAATCGCATTGCGGAGGGCGTGGACATAAATCACCCGGGATTCCGGTAAACCCTTGGCACGGGCGGTACGGATATAATCTTGCCCCAGCACATCCAGTAAATTACCCCGCATCAACCGTTGCAAACCCGCAAAGCTAATAATCGTCAACGTCAAAGCCGGTAACATCAGATGCCAAAGGATGTCCAAAACCTTACCCAGGGGCGTTAAATCCACAAAATCAATGCGGGTCATGTCCCCCACCGGAAACCAACCGGTACGTTGGGCGATAAATAATAAAATTAACCCGGCGATAAAACTGGGAAACCCCTGGGCTAAATAGCTAACCCCTTGCAAAAGGTAATCCGGGCGGCGGTTTTGATAAACAGCGGCGACAATGCCCAAGGGAATCGCCAAACCCCAGGTGAGAATCAACGAAGCCACGGCTAATAATAACGTCGCTGGCACCCGTTCCCAGAGGAGTAGGGCGACGGGACGACGATAGACAAAACTTTCCCCAAAATTGCCCCGAATGGCTTGGGATAGCCACAGAAAATACTGCTCAACGGGAGATTTATCCAGCCCAAATTGTTGCCGTAGGGCTTCTATCGTTTCGGCGGAAATGGTGGGGTTTTGTTGCAGGCTATTCAAATAGTCGCCGGGTGCCAATTGAATGATGGCAAAGGACAAAGCTGATGCTAAAAATAAGGTTAAAACTGCTTGCAGAATGCGCTTGATCCAGTAACGTGCCATCGGTACCCTGGTTGCGTGGATTGCTTTTTAGAATACCTATAAGTTTACTGGAAGTTTACCAGGTAACACCACCGCTACCAAATCGGCAGGAAAAGTAACGTCTTCAGCCGGTCGGGGACATCTGCCCCTATGATATTAAAACTGACCTTTCGGGAAAATCCGGTGCGAATCCGGTGCTGTGCCGCAGCAGTGATGGGAGTTCCCTCAGCCTGAATGCCGTTGGTCGGTTTGTCCCTACATTGACCTGCGTTGCACGGGTCTAAGGAGTTGAACATGGTTGCATTTGTTTCGCATCGGGAGCCTCGGCTGGCGCCCTTGCCCCAACCCCGTCCCCTGCTGTTGATTGGTCACGGTACCCGGGATGCCCAAGGTCGGGCGGATTTTTTGAATTTTGCCCAGCAGTACGGTGCCCTCGACCCCAGTCGCCCGGTGATCCCCTGTTTTTTGGAGTTGACCGAACCCCTGATTGAGGAGGGGATTGCTCGCTGTGTGCAGGCGGGCTGGTGGGAACTGTCGGCGGTGCCCCTGTTACTCCTGGCGGCACGGCATCTGAAGTTGGACATTACCCGGGAGTTGGATCGGGCACGGGGGCAATATCCGGGGTTGACCATTCACTACGGGCGGCATTTGGGGCTGGCACCGGAAATTCTCCGCCTCTGGCAGGAACGGTTAGCCCGGGTGGATCATCCCACCATTCCCCGCAGTGAAACCGTCGTACTGCTGGTGGGGCGGGGGGCGAGTGACCCGGATGCCAATAGCGATGCGCTGAAATTGTCCCGTCTGTTGTGGGAGGGCAGTGGCTATCTGACGGTGGAAACCTGTTTTGTGGGCATTACCCATCCCCGGCTGGAGGAGGGGTGGCGGCGGGTGTGGCTCTATCAACCCAAACGGGTGATCGTCCTGCCCCATTTCCTGTTTACCGGGGTGTTGGTGCAAAAAATTCAGGCGATGGCACGGCAGATGCAGGCGGCACACCCGGAGGTGGAGGTGACGTGTCTGCCGGAATTAGGAATTACTCCGGAGCTATTTGCCCTGGTGCGCCAGCGGGAATGGGAAACCTTCGGTGCAACGATGCCCATGAACTGCGATATGTGTAAATTCCGCCAGCAGGTTCTATATGGGAATTCCCACAGCCATTCACACGACCATTCCCATCACCACCACGACCATTCCCACCATGCTCACAGTCACGGCTACGATGACCCCTACCGGGACTTGAGCCAATACCACCAGCGGATTTGGCAGTGAAGTACGATGTGATTATCGTAGGGGCGGGTCCAGGGGGGGGCAGTGCCGCCTACCATTTGGCGAAGCGGGGTCGGTCGGTGCTGTTGCTGGAGCAGGCTAGCTTACCCCGTTACAAGCCCTGTGGGGGTGGGGTGTCGCCCCAGGTGCAAGAATGGTTTGATTTTGACTTTGCTCCGGCGATTTCCTGTGTGAGTCAAGAGATTCATTACACCTGGAAGCTGGGGGAGCCGGTGGCGGTGGCGTTGACGGGTTTGGAGCCGATTTGGCTGGTGCGCCGGGATGTGTTTGACCATTTCTTGGTACAACAGGCGCAAAACCAGGGGGCGACCCTGCGGGATAGTACGGCGGTCACGGGGATTACCTGGCAGGGGGAGGCTTGGCAGGTGCAGACGGCGGGGGAATCCTACCAGGGACGGTATTTGGTGGCGGCGGACGGGGCAAAGGGGAAACTGCCCGGTTGGTTGGGGTTTCGGGAGCGTAAACGCCGGTTGGCGGGGGCATTGGAAGCGGAGGCTCCCTTGCGGGATATTCCCCCAGCCCATATTTATTTTGAATTTGGTTTGGTGAAAAATGGCTACCTCTGGAATTTCCCCAAGCGGGATGGGTTTTCCTTGGGGGTGGGGACATTTTGCGGCGGCGGCGAGACCCAGGATTTTCGCCAAATTCTCACAAACTATGCGGGACATTTTGGCGTGGATTTAGCCAGCACCAAGCAGTACGGTCACCCCCTGTGCCTCTGGGATGCGCCCCAAGCCCTGCACACCCAAAACGCCCTGTTGGTGGGGGAAGCGGCCTGTGTGGTGGACCCATTTACCGCCGAGGGGATTCGGCCTTCCCTCTGGACGGGTTGGCAGGCGGCCTTAGCCTTAGACCGGGCTTTGGCGGGGGAACTGGATGCCCTAGCTAACTATACAAAAACAGTACAAGAGACCTGGGGCAACGATATGATTTGGGCGAAGCGGTTGGCGCAGGTATTTTATCGTCTGCCGGGGTTGGCGTACCGGGTGGGGGTCAAACGTCCGGCGGCTACCCGTAAATTTGCCGAATTATTCACGGGTAAAACCCATTATCAAGCGGTTGCCCAGTTGGCTCTGCGGCGGTTGGGGCAGGTGAATCCCCTGGCGAAAATTTGACGACGCTCAATCCTGGTGCAAAACTTTTTTACAGTTTCAATGTTAGGGAAATGACCACAGCAATCCTACATTAATTAACGCCCAGAAATTCCCCAGAACCAAAGACGGGGGCGGTGCCCCTGCGACTACTTTTGTAAACTCAATGAGGATGGCTATGGGAATAGTCAGGTTACTATAGTCATTCTGTTTTAGAATGCGACACTTTTTAGGTATTAGCAATCGCTCTATTCCCTTCTAGGACAGGGTTTTCAGGTAAAAGCGGATGTTGCAAACTTGTTTGAAATGACTATAAGAACCAAAGACGGGGGCGGTGCCCCTGCGACCCCTGTTCCACGCTCATTTAGGATTGCTATATTAGCTCTGATTGGCTGATTGCGCCACATAGGGCTGAACCATTTTGGCTGGATCAACCACCCGGTCAAAGACCTCCTCGGTGACAAAGCCAAGCTGTAAGGCGGCTTCCTTTAAGGTCAGGTCATGCTCCATAGCATAATGAGCAATTTGGGAGGCTTTGTCATAGCCAATCACCGGTACCAACGCTGTCACCAGCATGAGGGAACGTTGCACATATTCCGCAATTTTCTGGCGATGGGGTTGGGTGCCTTCAATGAGAAACCTCCGAAAGTTGGTGCAACCATCGGTCAGGATCGTAATCGAATGCATGAGATTAAAAATCATCAGCGGTTTGTAAACATTCATCTCCAGATGCCCACCCGCACCCCCAAAGCTCACCGCCACATCGTTAGCCATTACCTGTACAGCGATCATGGTCAACGCTTCCGCCTGGGTCGGATTGACCTTGCCCGGCATGATGGAAGAACCAGGCTCATTGGCAGGAATGATTAGCTCGGCGAACCCCGCCCGGGGACCACAGGACAACAAACGAATGTCATTGGCAATTTTGTACAAGGACACCGCCAGGGTGCGTAACGTCCCCGAGAGTTGCACCAGGGCATCGTGGGAACCCTGAACCGTGAACTTATTGGGGGCACTGACAAAGGGCAACCCGGTGAGCCTGGCAATCTCAGCGGCGGTAGCCTCAGCAAAACCCGGTGCCGCATTGATCCCCGTCCCCACTGCTGTCCCCCCCAGAGCGAGGCGATACACCCCACCCAACGCCGACTCGATGCGTTCCAGGTCATCCGCCAACAGCCCCGCATACCCCGACCATTCCTGCCCCAGGGTCAACGGCGTGGCATCCTGCAGATGGGTGCGCCCGATTTTAACAATATCCTGCCATGCTTCGGCTTTAGCAGTAATGGCATCGTGCAGAGCTTGTACCGCTGGAATTAACCGTTGCTTGACCCCGACTGCCGCCGCAATGTACATCGCCGTGGGAAATGAATCATTGGTGGACTGCCCCATATTCACATGGTCGTTGGGGTGAACCGGCGTTTTGCTCCCCAGGGGCTTACCGGCAATCTGGCAACAACGGTTGGCGATCACCTCATTCACATTCATGTTAAATTGTGTGCCACTGCCCGACATCCACACATGGAGCGGAAACATATCCTGGTGCTGACCAGCCAGGATTTCATCACAGGCTTGAAGGATGAGACGAAAAGGTTGATCCGCCAAGCGACCACTGGTGTGATTAGCGATTGCCGCCGCTTTTTTAAGCATAGCGTAGGCAGTAATCATTTCTGGGGGAATCAGGTCTTTGCCGATACTAAAATATGCAAGCGAACGCTGGGTTTGCGCACCCCACAATTTATCCGCTGGAACCTCAACTTCGCCAAGACTATCCGTTTCTTTGCGAAAATTCGTTGCCATTGACAGCCCCCGAAACTAGGTGACTAGGGTACAGTGCCCAGAGAATTTTTGCAATACAGCCGATGCAGTGCTGAGGGGATACAGTCGCAAACCCGTTGACTGGTTGAATGGAACCTCAAACCCAATCCCTTTGCCCCGGGGGGTGGACATCCTGGAGCGGTAGGCGGCGCATGGCATGGTCGAGCAATTGCACCGGATGATACACGGGTATTTGGGAACCCTGCTGGCGTAGGTAATGTTGGATTTGCACCGTACAGCCGATGTTCGCCGAAGCAATCACCTGCGCCCCCGTGTTGAGCAAATTCCGCACCTTTTGGCGACCCAATTCCTGGGCGGTTTCCGGTTGAAGCAGGTTATACACCCCCGCACTGCCGCAACATAGCGCCGCATCCAGGGGTTCCCGCAGTTCTACCCCCGGAATCTGCCGCAAGAGTTGCCGGGGTTGCAGGCTGATTTTTTGCCCGTGGATCATGTGGCAGGCATCCTGGTACACCACGTTCAGGGGTTCGTTTGCCAACGGATACAGGGGCACCCCCAGGTCAATTTGGGCGAGAAATTCCTGTACATCTTTCACCCGCTGGCTAAATGCCTGAGCCAGTTCCCGATATTCCGCATCGTCCGCCAAAATCTGCCCGTATTCCTTCAAAGTGTGCCCGCACCCAGAGGCATTGATGAGAATGGCATCCAGGTCATAATGGCGAAAACTGTCAATCATCCAGCGGGCGAGGGTTTGCGCCTGGGCAGTTTCCCCCTGATGCTGGGGCAAAGCGGCACAACACCCCTGCTGGGGCGGAATCACCACCTCACAGCCCACCGCCCGCAGTACCCGCACCGTCGCCGCATTCACCCCTGGGTTGAACAATCGTTGCACACAGCCCAAGATCACCCCCACCCGATAGCGACGGGTTCCCTGGGCAGGCAGTACCTCCGGCCAAGGCTGGGGCAGGAGTTGGGCAAATTTCAGGGGCGGCAACATCTCGGTCATTGCCCCCAAACTGGGAGAAATTGTGCGGAATAACCCCGGCAACCATTGGGATACCCCCATTTTTTGGTAGAGCCAGAGCAGGGGAGCCAGGCACCGCAGGCGTTCCGGGTAGGGGAACAGTTGAAAGACCATCTGCCGCAGTAGCCATTCCGACCAAGGGCGGGGATAATTGCGCTGAACTTGGGCACGGGTGGCAGTGATCAACTCGTCATAGCGCACCCCGGAAGGACAGGCAGTGACGCAGGCGAGACAGCCCAAACAGCTATCAAAATGGCTGACCGTGACGGCATTCAGGGCAATGTCCCCCTGCTGGATGGCATTCATCTGGTAAATGCGCCCCCGGGGGGAGTCCATTTCTGTCCCCAAGACCCGGTAGCTGGGGCAGGTAGTCAAACAAAACCCGCAATGCACGCAGGTATCGATCACCGCCTGGGATGGGGGGTGTTGGCTATCAAAACCGGAGGCGACTGTCATGGTTCTCAGGGATACGTTCTTCCCTTGTACCGTGATTTGGGGATTCCCGCCAGGATTTACCCCTTGATGTACACCACCGTCGCCCGGTAGAGGAGGAACTGCTCCTGTTGCCCATTCACCAGGCGGAAATAGTCCGGGTCCTGCCAAACAATTTGCCCCGCCAGCACATCCCCCGTGGTCAGCTTGACCTCCACCGGTTTTTTTTCTTGAATGTAGGCTTGCACCTGCCGCACACTGGGCAAACCCGTATCTAGTTCCGCCATGCCAATTTCCCCAGGCATTACCCCCAGGTATTGTACTCCAGAATCACTGGGATTCCACCACCACCTGGAAGCCCCGGGAACGCAGATATTGCACCAACTGTTCCGCCCGCATTTGGTCCTGAAACCGCCCCACCTGCCAGAGGATTTGCCCCCGGTGGCTGGCACGAAACGCCTCCGGCATCAGTTTGAGAATTTCCTCCTGCTGGGTCGGCGTAGCCGGGCGTACCAAAACCCGTACCGTCGGCTGAGAACGGCTAGGCAGAGCGTTGCGCCGTACATTCTGCCAACTGGCAAGGTTTTCTAATGAACCGGGGTCACCACTGCGGGGCGGGTTTAACACCATCTCCATCTGGGCAGACCGCCGTGCCGTCGCCACCTGATTTTGGGCGGGACTCACCACCTGCGCCAGCAAACCCTCTTGCCGCAACCGTTCCGCCAACTGCTCCCCTTCCTGCGCCGACTGAAACACCCCCGCCTGCATCACCATCTGCCCCTGATACCGCACGGGAAACGCCTGGGGCACCATTTGCCGCAGTAGCCCCACTTGCACGGGGGACACCGCCACCACCAAGACCCGGTAGGACTGTTCCGGGTTCACCATCACCCCCGGCGCAGGCGGTAACACACTCCCCTGTCCCACCGGTGCTGACATCCCTGGTACGGGTAGGGGGCGATGACCGGGTTGGCTGGTACGCTGTTGCCGTTGATTCCAGTCCGCCGGTGCGGGTAACTGAGTTCCCAATTGTGCCCAAGCTGGCGTGGCCAGTACCGCCAAAGCTAGGGTTAAAAAACCGATGCGTTGTGTGTGTGCCATGATGGGATCAACTCCTCAGGTGTGCTGATAATATGCGTATTTTGTCTTGATTTTTTGTCGCCTGTTCCCGGATTGCCCCGTTAATTTCCCCCTGGTGGCGACCCAGACGGGCAACATCCCAAACGTTGTAATCTAACCCAAGGAGCGAAAGGAATGGAGCGGGCAAGATAACACCTAAAGGATAATCAGCCCAACCGGGGATGTCAACCGCTGATTTAATGTTTTTATTGTTTTCCTAATGGTGATCCGGTGATCATGCACGGACGCTGGTTACACCCCACCCTGCTATTGCTCGCTGGGGCACTGCTGGGTTTGACCCCCGGCGTCGCGTGGCTGTGGCTCTTGGGGTGGGTGGCGTTGGTGCCCCTGTGGTGGGGAACCTTTGGGCGCAAACGGGTATTCCGGCGGGGAATGCTCTGGGGGGCGGCCTATCACGGCGTGGCTTTATCCTGGATCGTTCACCTCCACCCTCTCACCTGGTTGGGCATCCCCTGGGCGTTGAGTCTGGTCATTGCCATCACAATATGGTTACTGGTAACCCTGTGGGGGGCAGTGCTGGTAGGAAGTTGGGCGTGGGCAACCAGCCGGGTCACCCAACCAATTCGGCGGCTATTCGCTGGGGTCGCCCTCTGGTGTACGCTGGAAACCCTGGCGAGCTTCACCCCCCTGTGGTGGACGACCCTGGCACTCACCCAAAGCCCCGGCAATCCCACCTTTTTGCACCTGGGGCAACTTTCTGGGTCAGTCACGCCAACCGCCTGGCTGATGTTGGTCAATGGGGTGCTGGCGTTGGCGGTCATTTATCCCCGAAACATTATGCTCCCCCTGGCGTTGGGGTTGTTTTTCCTAGGGCAAAGTTTGGGCTGGTTTTTCCAGGTAACGGCTGTCCGGGAGCGGGTTTTGGCGTATCTGCCGGTGGGCATCATTCAGCCGAATATCCCCAACCCCCAGCGGTTTACCCCCCTTGGTCGTACCGAGATGGAGCAACGCCTGCGCTCCGGTTATGAAGCCCTAGCCCGCCAAGGTGCAGAGGTGATCATTACGCCTGAGGGAGCCTTGGGACAGGAATTTACCGCCAATCATGCCCTGACATCATCTATACAACAGTGGCACGTTCCCTTGGTATTGGGAGCCTATGGTCGCCGGGATGGGCAACTGACTAATAGTTTGTTTTTCCTCGACGGGACTGGGGACGTGGTGAGTCGTTATGACAAAGTAAAGATCGTCCCCCTGGGGGAATTTATCCCCTTGGAGCGGTGGTTGGGGAATTGGGTGCGCCGCATTTCTGCCCTACCGGAATCTCAAGTGGCTGGCGGGATGCCCCAGTCCGTGCGTACTCCCAGCAACCCAGTGATCGCCGGAATTTGTTATGACTCTGCCTTTGCGCCGATTTTCCATGCCCAAGCCCAAGCGGGGGGGGAATGGATTATCACGGCGGCGAACAACGACCCCTATCCACCCCGGATGATGCGGCAACACCAAGCCCAGGATGTCCTACGGGCGATTGAAACCGACCGCTGGCTGGTGCGAGCGACCAACACGGGCATTTCGGGGGTAATTAGTCCTCGGGGGCACATCATGTGGCAGGCTGAACCCTATCAATACCTGACCCATTTAGCCCGCATTTATCGGCGGACAACGCAAACCCTTTATGTGCGTTATGGGGATTGGCTCACCCCAGGTTTAATGGGAATGTTCATCCTAGTTTTTGGCATCCAAAAATATGGCAATTGCCGACGATCTATGTGAATCAGCAGGGGACAGGGTTATATCGCAATCCTACTTGATTAACAAATAGCAATTCTCCAGAACCATACACCGCAGGTGCTTCTTTTACGGGGGCGGTATTCCCTGCGACCACTAACTTTGAATTGATAGAGGTGCCCAATAGTTAATTGAGTAGAGAAGCTGGTAATTTGGTGCCGTGATCATGCTATTTTTGACCCCCGACTGAAGCAACGATAGTAGAGGGAAGTTACGAACTCTTTCAACGGGAAAAAGATATAGGTTAAGGGATTAATTGTGATAATAATGTTACGAAAATCCCGTTTTGCTAGGGCAATAATTCCCTTGGCAACCCATTGGGGGGACATCACGCCATAGGGATTCAGTTGGCTCTTAAAAGGCCCTAAAATTAACTTACGAATCACACAGACATTATCCAAGCGTTTCAGGGTAATGAGATTGCCGATCAACCGTTTACTGAGTTCATAAAGGGGACTCAACGCCGGGGAAACTTCTGCTTCTGAAGTATTGATCCACAATTCCTTAGTAGCTTTCGCCTCTGCACCCGTGACCGTATCCAAAAATAATTCCATCAGTTTCAACACCGACAACGCATTTACCGATAACGCTGTTTCTATCGCCGCAAAATCCCGCCGACCATACACATTCACCCCATGATTAATGATTAAAATATCAAGGGTTTCTAACAGGGGCACTAATTCTAATTCCCGCCCAATTTGCCAACCAATGACCCGCATTGGCGATTGTGCTGTAAACCCTTCTGGATGGGTGGTCAAAGCCGTCACCTGCGCCCCCGCCCGTTGCAATTCCCCACACAGGGCTTGCCCCAACGCCCCACCTGCCCCCGTTACCCCCACTTTTTTGCCCTGCAACGACAATCCCGTGCCCAACACCTTGTCCACCAGGGGAAACACGCCACTGTAATAGGCATTCACATTATCAAAATGGTGCCGCCAATGATAGGTGCGATTCACCCACCAAGCGGTCGGGGGTTCCTGCAAGGGCCCCGGCTGATGGTTGTAATCCGTATCCGCCACCGCCCACACATACCGACGGGTCGCCCCCGCCAAAAACAAACCCGCATACCCCACCCCCACCCAAACCCCCAATGCCCCAGTAAGTAATGCAATCGTCAGTAAAACAACCAGCAAAATAATAGATTCTGTAATGTCATGGTACAGTTGGGAGCGGCGAAATGCGGCTAGGGAAACCAAGGACAAGTCCCGGCGGTAGGCGGCATGATGGCGATTGTGCCAGCGTTCCAGGGCAGGGATGTGGTGGCACAGGGCATGATAGCTATCCCGCACGATTTCCGTCAAAATTAAGGAACCACAGGCGGTTACCCCAAAAGTCAGCCAGTCCACACCCGACCCCACGCACGTCGGTACTACTCTAGGCAATTTTGCGGAAGGAATGCAAGCGCACCCTGGCAGGTTGGGCGGTCAATCGGTACAATCAAAAAGGATTTGCGAGCCATTGCCATGCGCTGTATCATCAACCGGCGGGCCCAGTTTTCAGCCAGCCATTGTTATTACGTTCCCCAGTGGTCGGAGGCAGAAAATTTCCGGCGATTTGGCAAGGGGAGCCTGTTTCCCGGTCACGGTCACAATTACGTTTTATCCGTGGCGATGGTGGGGGAAATTGATGAATGCGGCATGGTTTTGAATCTCTCGGAGGTGAAACACGTCATCCGGCGGGAGGTGACTGAACCCCTGGACAACAGTTTTTTGAATCGGGTCTGGCCGGAATTTGCCCAGACATTGCCCACGACGGAATTTATTGCCTACGCCATTTGGCAACGCCTGTCCCCCCATTTGCCGCTGGCGTGCATTCAGTTGTACGAACACCCTCAACTCTGGGCTGAATACCAAGGAGACGCTATGAACGCCTATTTAACGGTTGGAACCCATTTCAGTGCCGCCCATCGGCTCGCTCGGGTGGATTTTTCGGAGACGGAAAACTACGCCACCTATGGCAAATGCGCCCGACCCCACGGCCACGGGCATAACTACCATCTGGAGGTGACGGTGCGGGGGGACATTGACCCGGTGACGGGCATGGTCGTGGATTTGGTCGCCCTGCAAGGGGTTTTGGAGCGGGAGGTGGTTGAACCTTTAGACCATACCTTTTTGAACCAGGATATTCCCTACTTTTTGGAGGTGGTGCCGACGGCGGAACACATTGCGCTGTACATCATGCAGGTATTACAGGAGCCAGTACGGCGGTTGGGAGCCGAATTACATAAGGTGAAGTTGGTGGAAAGCCCCAACAATTCCTGCGAAATTTATGCGGACGATGTACTCACCGCAAACCCAAGCACTCCTTTAGCGGTGGCGGCCAGCCGATGAGGAATGTGGCTGATTTTTCTGCCCTGGAATCCCTACCACCCAAACAACAATGGCTCTGGCTTACGGAATGGCTCCAAGGGGGAGTCCAGCCAGGGCGGGAATTACTCGACTATTTGCAGAAACGGGCGCAGTCCCCGCAGTTTCCCCAGGTGTTGGACGGGCGAATCTACGAATTGCTCTGGCGGTCGGAAGTTCCAGAACTGGCAACCTTAGCTAGGGAGCTATTTCCCCAGGGCGTTGTACCGCTTTTGTCAGAACAAGCCCAGGACTATACCCCCTTACTGATTCATATCTTGTCCGAACAGTGGCAGGCGGCGGATCAATGGACACGTCAGCAGTTGTGCCGGTTGGTGGGGGCAGAGCAGCGGGGTTGGCTATACTTTAGCGAGGTACAGAGCATCCCGGTACTGGATTTGCAAACGATTGATAATCTCTGGCGGGTGCATTCCCTGGGGCAATTTGGCTTTCGGGTACAGCGGCGGATTTGGCTGGGGTGCGGGCGGAATTGGGAGAAATTTTGGCGGGCGATTGGCTGGTATGCGGATGGCACCTGGCCTCGTTATCCCCAGGGGTTCACTTGGAATGTGAGCGCTCCGGCGGGGCATTTACCGCTATCGGATCAAAAGCGGGGGGTACGGGTATTGGAGGCATTGCTATTACATCCGGCGTGGGCAGGGGGAGTTAATTAGATATTTTTTTAGATATTTTAGGTGTGAAATATGGCGATTGATTAAATGAGGTGCTCTAAAATATAGTAGTTTCAAATAAGTTTGCGACATTCTGCTTTACCTACACCCCCTGTCTTAAAAGGAGGGAACCTCTATTCTATTTATTTGAGCCAAGCAAAAATTTCATCGTTGGCATACCCATATTAGCCAGAACCAAGGGCGGGGGGTGCCCCCCTGCGACCGCTAACTTTGAATTGATAGAGGTGCCCCTAATTCATATTCATAGAGGTACCCTATTTTAATGAAGATTGAATATAGCCGTTTTGCATCCATTCATCCACAAAATGGGTATCAAGTTGGGCGTTAATAAAATCAGGATGGTTGAGTAACCGCTGGTGAAAATCAATCGTGGTTTTAACCCCGGTAATTGCACATTCTTGTAGCGCCCGTTTCATCCGGGCAATCGCATGATGCCGATTTTCTCCCCAGACAATAATTTTGCCAATGAGTGAATCATAATAGGGCGGAATTTCATAATCAGGATAGACGTGGGAATCCACCCGTACCCCTGGCCCGCCTGGCGGTAAATAGGCCAAGATACGACCAGGACAGGGACGAAATTGATGATCCGGGTCCTCCGCATTGATCCGACATTCAATGGCATGACCCCGCAATTGCACGTCCGATTGGGAAAAGGGCAAGGGTTCTCCCTGGGCAATACGAATTTGTAAACCGATTAAATCTAACCCGGTCACCACTTCCGTAACCGGATGTTCCACCTGAATGCGGGTATTCATTTCCATAAAGTAAAAATTCCCCTGTTCATCCACCAAAAATTCCACCGTACCCACCCCCACATAACCGATGGATTGCGCCACCCGCACCGCCTGCATTCCCATTTTTTCCCGCAATTCTGGGGTGATAATTGGGCTGGGAGCTTCCTCTAATAATTTTTGGTGACGGCGTTGAATCGAACAATCCCGTTCCCCTAGATGCACCACATGACCGTATTGATCCGCCAAAATTTGCATTTCCACATGGCGAGGTCGTTCAATCAATTTTTCCAAATACACGCCGGGATTGCCAAAAGCCGCTTCCGCTTCCCCCTGCGCCGCTAAAAAAGCCCGCCCAAAGTCCTCCGGTTGGCGCACCACCCGCATCCCCCGCCCACCGCCCCCCGCTGTCGCCTTGATGATCACCGGAAAGCCAATCTCCTGGGCAATTTTGAGCGCCGTCGCCTCGTCGGTCAACAACCCCTCACTCCCCGGAATCACCGGCACCCCCGCCTGTTGCATGGTGCGTTTGGCAGTGGATTTGTCCCCCATCGCCCGCATCGCCTGGGGGGTTGGTCCGATAAAAATCAGGTCGTGATCCGCACAAATCTCGGCAAATCGGGCATTTTCCGCCAAAAAACCATAGCCGGGGTGAATGGCAGTGGCATTGCGGGTGAGGGCGGCGGCAATGATATTCGGGATATTCAAATAACTTTTGGCACTGGGCGCTTCCCCAATACACACCGCCTCGTCCGCCAACTGGACGTGCAGACATTGTCGATCAACCGTGGAATGAACGGCTACGGTTTTAATCCCCAATTCTCCGCAGGCACGTAAAATGCGAACCGCAATTTCCCCTCGATTGGCGATAAGTAGTTTGGAAATTGCCGCCATAAGCACCCCAGCAGTCAAAAGTTAATCCTACCATGTTGCGGGAACCAGGCTAGGACGGGGAACTACGCCCCATGTTGAACCAATCAATCCGGCGAGTGCAGTACATGACCGCTGTCTCAAAATGTTATGCCCTGGTAGCCATCATGAATAAATGATAAGTAATTGACCCATTACTTCATTGATCAAACGACCGGAAATCCCTATGGTTCTGAGGGAAAATCACTCAATGGATTGGGAAATCATTTGATATTTTTGCTTAAATAATTGTTGTTGTTTTTGATGATTGACAATGGGTTGCGGATACCCTAACGCCTGTCGTTCTAAAGGTGTGATTTGATTGCTCAAAATTTGGGGCACATCCACAGAGCGCAACTCCGGCACCCAAGTGTAAATATATTCCGCTTCCGGGTCAAATTTTACTGCCTGGGTATTAGGGTTAAAAATTCGCAAAGGACGGGGATCCATGCCTACCGAAGCACTCCATTGCCAACCGCCATTGTTGGCACTCAAATCCCCATCAATCAAATGCTGCATAAAGTAGCGTTCCCCCCACCGCCAATCAATGAGTAAATCTTTAGTTAGAAAACTAGCGACAATCATTCGACAACGGTTGTGCATCCAGCCGGTTTGGTTCAACTGCCGCATCGCCGCATCCACGATGGGATAACCCGTTTCCCCCGCACACCAGGCTTGGAAATAATGTTCGTTATTCTCCCAGGGGAACCCATCAAATTGCGCCCTGTGACTGTGGGTTTCTAACCGGGGAAAGTGATACATCCCGTGTTGATAAAATTCCCGCCACGCCAATTCCTGTTGCCAAGTCACCACCGATTCATTGCCGGGAAAGTTTTGCAAACAATCCTGGGTAAATTGCCACAGGGTACGAATGCCAATCACCCCAAATTTCAGGGCGGCACTCAGACGAGAGGTTCCCGAAACCGCCGGAAAATTTCTCTGCTCCTGATAGCTGTAAATTGCCGACCGCCCAAATTCTGTGAGTAAATTTTTTGCTCCTTGGGTACCCGGTTCATAGTCCCATTGCCCTGACCAGTGAAACCCCAATTCCTGCATGGTAGGTAAGGGAATCACTCCGGCATTTTGGGCAATTTGACGCTCTGTTTCGGTGAGTTTGGTGCAATTTTCTAACTTTGGGTAAGGCGCAACTTTATTCTGCTGTGACCAATTCTTCCAAAAGGGCGTAAAAACCGTGTAGGGTTGCCCCATTTTTGTGACAATTTCATCAGGTGTGTGCAGTAATTGATCCCAAAATTGCCGATGAATAATCCCCTGCTGGTTTAACACCTGAATCACCTGCTGATCCCGTTGCCGAGCGTAGGGTTCCACATCCTGATGCCAGTACACCGCCGCTTTTAACGCCTGCGCCAAACGGGGAATGGCTACAACCGGGTCAGCCCAAAGGATCAGTAACTCACTCCCAATTTGTTCATACTGTCGCTGTAAATCTGCCAGACATTCCCGCAGATAATAGACCCGCACTGGTGCCATATCATCCCGCCGCAAAATCTGGGGATCAAAACAAAAAATACCGACCACTTTGGGGGTAGTCAAACGAGCGGTATGCAGACCCACGCTATCTTCAATTCGCAAATCCCGCCGGTGCCAAAATAGGATTAAATCAGGCATTATTCCACTAAAGAAAAGAGCAAATCCCCTTCGGCGACCAACTCCCCATTCACCATTGCCTTGCCCTGCACCTGCCCAAATCGCCCCATGCGTAAACGCACCAAAGTTGCTGTTAAAATCAGTTGATCCCCTGGGGTCACTTGGCGACGAAAACGGACTTTATCAATACCCGCAAATACGGACAAATGCCCATGCGCTTCCGGCAGTTGCATCACCACCACGCCCCCCACCTGCGCCATCGCTTCCACGATCAACACCCCCGGCATCAACGGTCGCCCCGGAAAATGCCCCTGAAAAAACGGCTCATTGACGGTGACATTTTTGATGCCCACCGCCCGTTCCCCCGGCACATACTCCACGATCCGGTCCACCAACAAAAACGGATACCGATGGGGCAATAATTTTTGAATCCCTTCCACCGTTAAAACGTCTGCCATGCCTGCCTTCCCACGTCCAATTTCTCATCCTACACCACCCCGTCCCCCTGGGATCGCCCGCAGGATTTATCGGGAGCCAACGGTCGAGGCATAGCTTGGACAAAATCGGGACAGTGCATGGCGGCTTCGGTCATGGCAATACAGGGATGAACGGCACATTTTAATTGCTGATGTCCCGTGAAATAATAACAACGGTCACAGGGGACACCATGTAACTTTTTCAATAGTTCTATACTGTCACTGAAGGCATAACAAACAGCGGCAAAAAAACCGGTCATCATCAACCAAATGATCATGGGGCAGAGAAATTGGATCATGATTTTGGGGCACTCCTACCTGTTTTTAATATCAACATGGACTGGTGTTTTCATGGCATGATTTTTGTAATCGCAAATATGCGTAGCCCTATGAATTGCAAATTGGCAGTCGCAAGGGGGCACCCCCGGTCTTGGTTCGCCATCATCCTTGTATTTTAACAATGGAATTTGCGATGGATGCCCATCAATAGAAGTACCCATATCTTTTCACATTAAAAAATAAATCCAACAGGGAAATTGCTAATTTCTTTTGTAGGGGATAAACGCTATCTTCCCATTCATCCCCTAACCATTTGTTACAAGCCAAATTCAGCTTTTAATTGTTGCGTCCAGGTTTGAATCCGTTTGGCTGTCAACTCCGGTTGATTGTCCTCATCCAAAGCCAAACCCACAAACCGGTCTCCCCGCAGGGCTTTAGAAGCATTGAACTCATAGCCTTCCGTTGACCAATAGCCCACGGTTTTACCCCCCAAAGAAGTAATCATTTCCTCCAAAATGCCAATCGCATCCTGAAAATTGTCCGCATAACCCACCTGGTCACCGCACCCAAAATAGGCGACTTTTTTGCCACTAAAATCAATCGCCTCCAATTCATCGTAAAAGCCTTGCCAATCCCCTTGCAATTCCCCGATATTCCAAGTGGGGCAACCAATGATGATGTACTCGTATTTACGGAAATCATCCACATCGGCTTCGGCAATATCAATCACATCCACCACGGCACTGCCCCCCAAGGCTTTTTGAATCTGTTCAGCTACGGTTTGAGTATTACCCGTCTGCGTCCCAAAAAACAAACCAATCTTTGCCATAATTGCGCCTCAAAAAACATGATAAAGTCCTCCTCTCTTGGCAATGGATATTTATTTTTCTGGACAGATTGCTTCTCGATGCATTGACTCACACTTGCATGGAATTTAAGGCTCGTTCCACCCGCCGAAAATCAAACCCCAATGCCCGTAAAGCGTGCCACAAATGACCTTGTAAAAAGAAAAAGGCTAGGAAAAAATGGGCATTTGCTAACCATGACCGGGATGTATAGGTACCGTAGGGCAATTTCACCGTGTCGGCAAAATAGGGCGTAATCCCCAATTTGACCTCTAAAACCGAACCATAAAATTCCGGCGGATAGGCAAACGTATTCACCGCACAAAAATAGGCGGCGACGAACCCCGCTAACGCAATGCCCCCAAGGGAATAGGACAAAATCGCTTCGCCGGAGAATAACAAAACCCTTCTTGCCCAGTTCAATGGCGGCACTAAAATATGCCAAATTCCCCCGGCAATTAACAGAATGCCGACAAAAATATGCCCCCCCACTAAATCCTCTAAATTATCCAAGCTGGCGAAGTGGGTTTGATAGCCATAAATGACCAGGGGATTGAGCGTCGGTTGGGTCACCAAACGCACGGTTTGGGTAGCGGCATCGTACAAACCACCCCACCAGCAGGCTTTTGCTACTAAGAGTAATGCCCCCATGCCCAAAAATAATAAATGATGCCCCAAAATGATGCCCAATTGTTGCGGATTCTCCCACTCAAAATGGAAGCGTTTGGCAAACCCGGTGGCATTTTTCAAGTCCTCCGGGGCTTTGAACGTGTGAAACAAGGCGCCTGCCCCCAGCACCGCCGAAGAAATCAGATGCACCGCCCCGACCACAAAGTAGGGATAGGTATCCGCAATTTGCCCGCCTTGACCAACCCCCAACCCCAAGGTGGCGAGATGGGGCAAAAGAATCAACCCCTGTTCCCCCATTGGCTGGGCGGGATTAAAGCGAGAAATTTCAAATAAGGTAAAGGCTCCCGCCCAAAAGGTAATCAACGCCGCTTGGGCAGTATGGGCGGCAATAAATAAACCGGATTTATCAGCAAAACGGGCATTTCCCGCCCACCAGCCATAGGTCACTTCCGGCTCACCATAGGTTTGCATCGCAGGTACTCCTTAGCCAAACAACAGGTCAATAACAACCGGGTTAGAGGCACCCCTAAACCCTCAAGCCTAGGCATAATCGGACTTTTCGGACTGGGTGACCTTTGGTTATTAAGATTAAATCTCAACAACAACCCAAGACCTACCCTAACACAGTTAATGAGAATTTAAGTCATTAATTTCGTTAAGTAATGTGAAGATTATGGTGAGCGGGGGATGGGATTCACGCACAGTCCGCCTGGGCTTTTGCCAGAGCCGTTCGCACCTGGGCAAATCCGGTTCCCCCCAGACTATTGCGCCGAGCCACCACCTCCTGCGGGGTAATCGCCTGGTAAATATCCTCAGCAAATTGGGGGTGAAATCCTTGCCATTCCGCCAGGGTTAAATCCTTGAGTAAACGCCCGGAATTCACGCAAAATTTTACGATTTGCCCGGTGATTTGATAGGCGGAACGGAAGGGCACGCCCTTGGTAGTTAAATAATCAGCCACATCCGTTGCGTTGCTTAAATCCGACTCCACCGCTTGCGCCAGCCGCTGCTTTTGAAAAACGATTCCCTCCTGCCAGACAATGGTCATAGCGGCTAAACAGGTTTTGAGGGTTTTTACCGTATCAAATACTGCTTCTTTGTCCTCTTGCAGGTCTTTATTGTACGCCAAGGGCAAGCCTTTTAGAATCACCAATAGGGCTTGTAAATGCCCAAAAACCCGCCCGGTTTTCCCCCGCACCAATTCCGGCACATCGGGATTTTTTTTCTGGGGCATCATGCTGGAGCCGGTGGCGCAACTGTCCCGCCATTGGATAAAACCAAATTCCTGGGAAGACCAGAGAATTAACTCTTCAGACATCCGGCTTAAATGCACCAAAATTAAACTTGCCGTCGTTAAAAATTCCACCACAAAATCCCGGTCGCTCACCGCATCCAAACTATTGGCGCATACCCCCTGAAAGCCCAACAATTCCGCCGTATATTCCCGGTCAATGGGAAAAGTGGTTCCCGCCAACGCCCCCGCTCCCAAAGGGGAAATGTTCACCCGTTGTCGGATTTCCTGGAGGCGGATTTTGTCCCGCTGAAACATTTCAAAATAAGCCAAAAGATGATGCGCTAAACTCACCGGTTGCGCCCGCTGTAAGTGGGTATAGCCGGGGATCAGGGTTTCCACGTGTGCCGCCGCCACCCCACACAAAACCTGTTGGAACCGCCGCAGTTGTTCCGTCACGTCATCAATAGCTTCCCGCAGGTACAAACGCAAATCCGTCGCCACCTGGTCGTTGCGGGAACGGGCGGTGTGGAGTTTTTTGCCCACCTCCCCCACCAATTCGGTCAGACGGCGTTCCACGGCAAAATGCACATCCTCCCCCTGGGCGGGAAAGGTGCCCTGCTCGTACTCCCGTAGAATCTGCGCCAACCCCTGCACCAACTGCTCCCCTTCCTCCGGGGTAATAATGCCCTGGCGTGCCAACATCCGGGCGTGCGCCTGGGAACCCCGCACATCCACCGGCAGGAGCGCCAAATCAAAGCCGATGCTGGCATTGAACGCCTCAATCGTCGGATGCAAGGGCGAATCAAACCGCTGACTCCAGGGCTGGCTCATACCCGGAACCGTTCCACCGCCGGGCGGTAGGCAATGGGTAACACCCGCTCCAAATTGGGATGGGGACGGGGAATGATGTGATAGGAAAGCAGGAGGGTTTTCTCCTTGGGTTGGTTGTAGGGCAGTACCTTTTTCGCCGCCTCCACCCCAGCCGCCACCGCCATTTTCACCTCGGAGACATCCCCTCGCACGATCACCGTCATGTAGGCACCGCTCACCCGTTCGCAGTACACCAGGGTCACCCGCCCCGCCTTCACCATCACGTCCGCCACCGCCAGGGTCGGGGGTGTCCCCAAAACCTCAACCATTCCCAAGGCTACCGACATAGTTCCCCAAAGCTCACTGGAGGCATTATCGCCTGGGAAGCTTAGCCAACGCAAATCCCCACGCCCTTGCCCGCCGTTGAATAGTTTACAATCATTCGCAACAAATCCAGCTTGTTGCCAATTTATATTTTTTTTAGTAAGGTATTAGGTAGGGATGACCATATCCAAAAGTCCAGTAAATCAGTAGCACAATTAGGTATTCCTATGGCACTGTATGATGCCGCTGACCTGCGCTCCGAGTTACATCAAATTGGTTGTCGTTTGACCCCCCAACGGGAAAAAATTCTCAAATTTTTCCAGAATTTACCCCAGGGCAATCATCTGAGTGCGGAAGACCTGTACCATGCCCTTGGTCAGCGGGGGGAAAATATTAGCCTGTCCACGATTTATCGCAGTTTGAAATTGATGGCACGGATGGGGTTATTGCGGGAATTGGAACTGGCGGAAGGGCATAAACATTACGAACTCAACCAGCCCTACCCGCACCATCACCACCATTTGGTCTGTGTGCAATGCAACCGCACCATTGAATTTACCAATACGTCCATTCTCAAAACCGGCATCAAACAGGCGGAAAAAGAGGGTTTACATTTACTGGATTGTCAGTTGACCATCCATGCCATTTGTCCCGAAGCCCTGCGCCGGGGCTGGCCCTCCCTGCTCCCTGCCCACTGGGTCTGCCCCCGCACCTTAAACGGCACGGTCACTGGGGTGATCACCGAAAGTTAAATCCCCACCAGCCAATTCAATATGCCACTGCCCAAGTAAATATAAAAACCCACAATTGTGAACGCACTGAAACTCAAGGCGATGGCAAAATCCCGATAGGGAATGCGGGTCAAGCCCAGGGCATAACTGACAATATCTTGTGATAAGTGCATCACCAAAAACATATAAAAAATGCTGTGGTGTGCCTGCAAATCCTGAAACCAGCGGTCGAGGGTTTCCACCTGCTGTGCCCCCACCAACCGGGTGACGAGCCGCCGCCCCCAGCACCGCCCCAGCCAAAAATTCACACTGCATCCCAACAGGGTCGCCACCACACTCAGGACAAACGCCAGATTTTGTCCAAACAATGTCCCCCCCACCACGTACAGGGAACTGCCGCTCAAGGGAGCCAGGATCAGACTGCCCGCCGAGAGGAAGATAAACACCAACCAGGAAAAGATGCCAAACTGCGCCAGCCACGCCTGCACCGGTGCCACCCCCCCCAGCCAGCGCAAGACGATGACCGCCAGGGCATAAAACCCGACGACGACCAGGAGCGCCCCAAGAATGCGGGAGCGTACCGTTACCTTTGGCTCACCCACCATGTCCCAGCACCAGCAGTGCCACCAGCGACCCCCCATTCCACAGGCTATGCAACACAATGGGTGCCCACAGCCCCCGCTGACGAGTATAAACAAAACCTAAAAGGATGCCCAGCACCGTCAGGGGCAGTAGGTCCGCCACACTCAGATGCGCCAGGGCAAACACCAACCCACTCACCACCACCGCCCCCCCCACCGGCAAATTCCGGGTTAACGAAGGCAGGAGAAACCCCCGAAAAATCGTTTCCTCAAATAGGGGTGCCAAGACCACGATCACCAAGGCAAAAATCCCCACCACCCAGGGGTCTTGGGTCTGTGCCAACAGCGGGAGCAAAGGATTGCCACCCCCCCGCCCTTGCAAGAGGGATTGATTCACCCAGGAAGCGACAAACACCAGGGGTTGCGCCACCAGATAGCCCCCCACCGCCCACACCCACGTCCGCCCCCGCACCCGGAAGTCAAACCAGTGGCTGTCCAGGGGTTGATAGCTCCGCAAATTCGCCACCAAAATCCCCATCCCGGCGGCAATCAAGGTCGTGTAATTCACCAAAACGTACACCGCCTTGCCCAAGGGCGTTTGCACCCAGCCCCACCCACCCAACAGGCGCACCAGCAGGGGCACCCCCACCTGTCCCAAACCGAAAAAAGCCACAAACCACAGCACCATGACCTGGAGTACCACCTCCAGCCCCCAGGGCACCGACCACCCCGGCGGTTCCCCCCGCCCCAAGAGCGACTGCCGCCCCCGCAGTAGCCATTGCACCCCCAACGCCAGCAGTAAAATTGTCCCCAGGGTGCCCCCCACCACCGGCAGTCCCACCAACACCACCAGGCGATTCACCGCATCCGCCGCCCACTCCTGTTGTTCCTCCAGCAGAGCCATTTCCTCCGCCTGCCGTTGTTGTAAGCGGTACAAACGCAGTAAAGCCACCTGTTCAAACCAGCCGGATAAATGCTCCGCCAACAGCACTTCCGCATTGGGGTAGATCAGTGCTGGTTCCCCCCACAACCCCTGCAACACCTGCGCCGTTTGCCCCAACGTTCCCTCCGGCTGACGTTGTACCACCTCCTGCCACGTCCTTTGCGCCTGCGCCACCTCCCCCCGTTTCACCCCCAAGCGCAGGTTCAACCCCAGCCATTGCGCCACCTGCCCCGGTTCTGTGGGGTCAAGGGCTTTTTGCCCCACCTGCTGTTGCCGCCGATAGGATTCTTCCGCCTGCACTAGGGTAGATTGGCGAAACCATTGGGGCAGTTCCCCACCGCCCTGCCAGACACTCGCCTGCAATTGTAAATCCACCGCCCGCAGTTGCAAAACATTCTGGGTCTGGGGCTGTTGCCAACTGTTCAGCAGGGACAAGCCCAGCAACGCCGTCACCAGCAGGGTCAAAAATGGCAACCACAACCGCCGCCACCGGGGGATGCCCACCTCCGTCATAACCCGACTCCCCGCCGCACCGCCACCGCCACCTGCTCCTGCTCCCCTGGGGTCAACTCCGGGAACAAGGGCAGGGATAAAACCCGCTCACTCAGGGCGACCGCCTGGGGAATAGCCGCTTTATCGTACTGTAAAAATTCATACACTGGTTGCAGGGGCAAGGGCATCGGGTAATACACGGCTGTACCAATTCCCGCCTGGTGCAATTTCGCCCGCAGGTCATCCCGCTTCAGGGTTCGATGGTTCCAAATCACCGTGTACTGGTTCCAACTATGACCGGGGCAATCTGGAGGGAGCACCAACCCCGGAATGTCCCCTAGCAATTCCTGATAATGGGCCGCCAACCGCCGCCTTCGGGTCAGCCATTGGGGTAAATAGGTCAATTTCGCCGTCAACAAAGCCGCCTGTAGGGCATCCAAACGGCTGTTCACCCCCACCGTCACCGAACAGTACCGTTCCCGTTGCCCGTGATTTTTCAATTCCCGCAACCGTTGCGCCAACTGCGGGTCGTGGGTGGTCACCGCTCCCCCATCCCCCATCGCCCCCAGGTTTTTGGTGGGATAAAAGCTAAAACAGCCCAGGGTGCCCCAACTCCCCACCGGTCGCCCCTGCCAAGTACTGCCCGTCGCCTGGGCACAGTCCTCAATGATCGCCAAACCATGCGCCTGCGCCAACTGTTGCAACGCCGTCATATCCACCGGACGACCAAACAAATGCACGGGCATCACCGCCTTGGTACGGGGGGTCAACCGTTGTTGCACCTGGGTTAAGTCTAAATTAAATGTCTCCGGCTCCACATCCACAAATACGGGCGTGGCTCCCGTCAAACTGATGGCTTCCGCCGTGGCAATGAACGAAAACGCCGAGGTAATGACCTCATCCCCTGCCCCGATGTGCAACGCCCGCAACGCCAGATACAGGGCATCCGTCCCGGAATTGCAACTGACGCAGTAGGGTACGCCAATGTAAGCCGCAAACGCCTGTTCAAACCGAGTAACGGCTTCCCCCCCGATATAGGCTCCCGTCGCCAATACTGCCTGGGCAATGGGGGTCAGCACATCCTGCAATTGTTGGTACTGGCGGGTGAGGTCAAACTGGGGGATGGCCGTTGCCACAGGCATCATACCACCGCCGTTGGCACCAGAGCTTCTACGATAGCCCGCACCGCCGCCGTCATGGCCCATTCGTCCTCCAGGCGATTGACCGCCCGGCCAATCCCGACCCCAGCCGCCCCCACCGCCTGCGCCATTGGCACTGTCACCACCGACAGCCCGGAAGCACACACCACCGGCACCGCCACCGCCCGCGCCAAAGTATAGGTAGCCGCCAAGGCCGGAGCCGCTTTTTCGATCAAGCCCAGCACCCCAGGGTTCTGCGGTTGCAGGCTGACACTCCCTTCCGTCTGCAACACATCCGCCCCCAGGGCCACCAACCCCTGTGCCAATTCCGCCTGGGCATCCAGGGGCAGGGTATGGGGTACCGTCACCGCCAGGGGAATATCCGGTAACAGTTCCCGGGTGTGGATGGTCAACGCCCGTACCCGTGCCCCATCGAAGGTTTCCCCCTGGGCATAGAAGGGGTCAAAATTGCCCAACTCCACCATGTCCGCCCCCGCCGCCACACAGGCCGGTAACCGTTCCGGGTCAATGGTGGACACACACAGGGGCAGATGGGTCAATTCCCGGGCGAAACGCACCAAATCCGGGTCAGCGGCCAGGTCCACATAGCTCGCTCCCCCCCGGGTGGCCGCCCGTACCACCCGTCCCACCACCTGCGGGTCAAACTGGGTAATGCCGCTGATAATCTTCACCGCCCGTCTCTGGGCAAATACCGACCGCCATTGGGAAGAGAGTGCCATAATCAACCCACCACAAAATCACCCCATCCATCTTAACCCGTGCGGTTGTTACACTGGCAGTATGGCCAAACCCCACCGCGGGCAACTCCGCAAACTGCTCAGCTATGTCCGACCCTACTGGCGGGCTGAACTGGTGGGCATTGGGGCGTTGGTGGTGGTCAATCTCCTGGGGGTGGGGATTCCCCTGGTACTGCGCCGAGCCATTAACCAATTGGAAACCAACCTCCAGCCGGGGGCGATTTTGGGCTATGGGTTTGGCATTATTGGCTTAGCCTCCTTGATGTGGCTGATTCGCATGGTGTCCCGCCTGGTGTTGTTTGGGGTGGGTCGCCAGGTGGAATTTGATTTGAAACAAAAACTCTTTGAGCATTTTCTGCGCTTAGACCAGCATTATTTCAGCCAACATCCGCCGGGGGAATTAATTAGCCGTGCCACCAGCGATGTGGATAATGTGCGCCGGTTGGTGGGGTTTTCGGTGCTGAGTTTGGTGAATACGGTTTTAGCCTATGGGTTCACCCTGCCGGTGATGCTGGGCATTAGTGTGCCCCTGACGTTAGCGGCTCTATCGGTTTATCCATTTTTATTTCTTTTGGTGTATGCCTTTGGGGATACCTTGCGGGCGCAACAGGCGCAGGTGCAGGAACGGTTGGCGGAATTGAGCGACCTGATCCAAGAGGACATGAGCGGCATGGCGTTGATCAAAATCTATGCCCAGGAAGCGGTGGAGCAACGGGGATTTGCCCAGCTCAACCGGGAACTCCTCCAGGATAATCTCGCCCTCGCCCGCACCCGTAGTTTTTTGTTTCCCTTGTTTGGGGGCATTGCCAGTCTGAGCTTTTTGGTACTGCTCTGGCTGGGGAGTCAGGCGATGGAAGCCCAAATCCTGACCCTGGGCGGCTTTGTGGCACTTTTACTCTATGTGGAACGGCTGATCTTTCCCACGGCGTTGCTGGGGTTTACGATTACGGCACTGCAACGGGGCCAGGTGAGTATCGAGCGGGTGGAGGCACTGCTCCGGGAGGTGCCGCAAATCCAAAATGCCCCGACCGCCCAACGCCTATCCCCAGTCCGGGGAGAATTAACCGTCCGGCATCTCACCTATACCTATCCTGGGCAAACCCAGCCCGCCTTGCGGGAGGTGAGTTTCTCCGTATCCCCAGGGGAAACCCTGGTGGTGGTCGGACCCGTGGGGGCGGGGAAAAGCACCCTCATCCAAGCCCTGTGTCGGCTACTGCCCATTGCGCCGGGGCAAGTGTTTCTCGACGGCTACGACATTACCCAGCTTGACCTGAGCGACCTGCGGCGGGGAATTGCCTACGTTCCCCAGGAAAGTTTTTTGTTTAGTGCCCCTCTGGCGGACAACATCCGTTACGGTGAACCGGAGGCGGACATGGGGCGGGTGGAAGGGGCGGCGGTTCAAGCCCAGATTCACGGGGAAATTCTCACCTTTCCGGCGCAGTACGAAACCCTGGTGGGGGAGCGGGGGATCACCCTTTCCGGCGGGCAACGGCAACGCACAGCCTTGGCACGGGGTCTGTTGGTATCCGCACCGGTACTGCTGTTGGACGATGCCCTCGCCAGCGTGGACAGCCAGACTGCCCAGGGAATCATCCAGTCGATTACCGCCCTCGACCGCACCATCATCCTGGCGACCCATCACTTGGGAATTGCCCCTTTAGCCGACCGGGTATTGGTTTTAGCCCAGGGGCGGGTGGTACAACAGGGCACCCATCGGGAACTGGTGCAACAACCGGGTTTGTATCAGGAACTCTGGCAGACCTACCAATTAGAAGAACAACAAAAACCCCTGGCCTAATTCATCCAAATTTCGCCAATAAGACGGGCAAAAAATCAAGACCGCCCCCTGTAGAACAAAGGTTTCTGGGTAATTCAACAAATTCAATTAACCTATTGGAAGTGGGATGTTCACCTACTCCACAGGTTGTTTCCACCCAACTACCGATAATCAGGGGTTTGGATATGGCGAATTCGTGTCGCATCCCGTATCCCATATTCCGGGCGACAAAAGCGATCCAGTTGGGCTTCAAAAAAGCGGCGATTGGCTAATAAATGCCGGGGATTCGGGTCATCCAAAGGATACAACAAAGCCGCCCGCAACGCCTGAAACACCGCCGAGGTCACGCAATACATGGAGCGTTGAAAACTAATCGCCAACTGTATCAACATATCCCCCTCCCCCCGACAATGTTTCCGGTAATAATCCAGCAAATAATCCGGCAAAAAGTGAAACATATCCTGCGCCAGCAACGTAGGGGGAATCCCCGCCGTCCCCACCGGAAACTTGTCCGCATAGAGC
Organism: Synechococcus sp. C9; assembly: GCF_022984075.1. NCBI lineage: Bacteria > Bacillati > Cyanobacteriota > Cyanophyceae > Synechococcales > Synechococcaceae > Synechococcus > Synechococcus sp. C9. The sequence goes on from NZ_JALAAD010000001.1 coordinate 2,036,417, forward strand.
ACCCCGTAATGGAAATCCTCCTGCTTGTCCGGCACCATCGCCGCTTGAGCATTGTAGGACTTCGTACCCCGGAACGGTGACGTGCGATAAAACACCGCCTCCACATAGGGCAACGCCGCCTCATACAACCACATAAAACCCTTGGATTTCGGGATAACTTCGTAGCATTCCCCCCGGATGTAAACGTGATGGTAAATCGGGCGACCGGCAATCGCAAAAATCCCATTCACAATGAAATTCATGGCATCCTTGACCGTGGCGATCTTCCCTTCCAGATATTGGTCATGGATTTCAAAAAATACCGGTGCCATGATCTCCCAAAACAGCCCCAAATTCGCATAGTAGGAAGCCTGCCGACACTGCTCCAAAAACATCTCCGGGAACAGGCGATACAGCCCCAACATCAGCGGGTTCCCCTGGAAATACGCCCGAATCGCCCGATCCGCATTTTGTTTATATTCCTCACTGTCCAAATAGGGGTCAAACTGACCGCCCATCCCCCGGTGCCAGAGCATCGCCCGCATACATTCTTCCGCAAATTCCATATTGATCCGGTCATGCCACAGGTGATGCAACCAACGGGGCAACGGACGGGTTTCCCCTTGCCGGATGAATTTCAATAACTCAGGATGCGCCGTCGCTTCCCCCCGCCAAATCCGCAAATCCGCATCATCCCCCGCATAGTGATTGTGCCGGTTCAGATATTCCTCAGAAATAAAAAACTTGCGGAACGCCAACGGGTTCAAAAACACCTGCTCGCCAATGTACAACAAATCCCGCCAATAAAAATCCATCGGCACCGCATAGGCATACCAAATCCCCACAATCTGCATCAGATTTTCCGGGGTATCGGGCACCATCGCCCCCCCCGCCTCCAACCGATGCACAATCTCCGCCAACTCATGCTGAGAAGGGGGTAATGTCGTCCGAGGTTCTAAAGTCGCCGTCGTCATGGGGTTCCTCCTAGTTAATTATTCTGGTAATAATTCCGAGATGGGGGGTGCCACCGCCACCGTCGTCAGGGACAAACCCTGAGCCGTCTGTTCACTCCACTGCACCAACCAGTGGGGTTGAATCCCCAGGAATAAAATCAAACCCGCCAGCACCAACGCCGGGATTTTCTCCGCCGCCCACACCGGGGGATAATACGCCGTGCGGTTGTCCAGCTTGCCAAAACAGGTGCGGTTGAGCAAAATCACGAAATACACCGCCGTCAACCCCGTCCCCAACACACACAGCAAGGTGAACAGGGGAAACACCTGGTAACTGCCCTGAAAGACCAGAAATTCCGCCACAAAGCCCGCCATCCCCGGAATCCCCGCACTCGCCATCCCCCCCAACACCAGCAGGGAACTCACCGTCGGCAACCCCCGCAGGGGATTCATCAGCCCATTCAACACATCCAACTCCCGGGTGCCCACCTTCGCCTCGATCACCCCCACCAGATGGAACAAAATCGCCAAAATCAACCCGTGACTCACCATCTGCCCAATCGCCCCCACCAAAGCCAAAGGGGTCGCCGTCGCACATCCCAACATGACATAGCCCATGTGCCCAATCGAACTGTACGCCACCATGCGCTTAATATCCTTTTGGGCAATCGCCGCCAACGCCCCAAACAACACCCCCACCGTGCCCCAGAGCGCCAGCCCCGGCGACCACTGCCACCACAACTCCGGAAACAACTGCACCCCGAACCGCACCAACCCGTAGGTACCCAACTTCGCCAAAATCCCCCCCAACAGAATCGCAATCGGCGGGGACGCCTCCACATAGGCATCCGGCAACCAAGTATGCAGGGGCACCAACGGCGTTTTGATCCCAAACCCCAGCAGTAGGGTCAACAACAGCGTTCCCTGCACCGCCAGCGGCAACCCCGCCACCGTCCCCCGGATATGCTCATACTCAAAATCCGCCTGCCCACTCAGCCAGCCCAGCGCCAGAATTCCCCCCAGCAACAAAATCCCCGACACCGCCGTATAGAGGAGAAATTTCAACGCCGCATACTGTTTGCGCACCCCACCCCAAATCCCAATCAAAAAATAAACAGGAATTAATTCCAATTCATAAAACAGGACAAACAACAGGGCATTCTGCGCCGCAAACGCCCCCGCCAAACCCCCGCTCACCCACAACACCAAACCGTAATACAACCGGGGACGCACCACCCCCACCGGCGTACTATAGACCACAATCCAAGTAATGATACTGTTCAACGCCAACAGGGACACACTCACGCCATCACAGCCCAGGTGATAATTCAGCCCCAAATTTGGCAACCAGGGAGTGAATTCCGGCAACTGCATTCCCGGCACTGCCACATCAAACCGAGCCAACACCACCCCCATCCAAGCCACCATCAACCCCGCCAACACCAGTGCCAAGGTTTTTGCCTGCCGTTCATCCCGCAGGAGAAAGACCGCCAAACCCGCCACAATCGGACCAAAAATCAAAACACTGAGCATGGTTGCGCCTCGCTTCCTTCAGGTAATTAATGCAAAATCGTTGTCACCGCCAATCCCACCACCAGTGCCATGCCCACCAAAATGGTGAACAAATACCACTGAAACTTCCCGGACGTACTATATTTAAGCGTTTCGCCCCCAAACACCGTCGCCACCCCCACCAAATTCACCAACCCATCCACCAAATACCGGTCCAACGCATCCGTAATCCGGGACACCCAATCCACCAACCCCACCACCGTCAGCCGGTAAAGTTTTGGCGTGTAGAGGTCGTAAGCCAACAAATCCTGGAGACTCGCCACCGGCAACCGCACCGGCTTGGGAATCCCCGGACTCAGATACACCAGCGCCGCCAAACTCCCCCCCGACAGGGTACTCAGGGTCAACAACAGTCCCCAATCCTGTTGCCAAGCGGGCAATAACCCCGTCACCGCCAGCAGATGGGGCACGTGTAACACCACCCCCGCCAACACCGTCATCGGCAGGATAAACGGCCAGTGCAGTTCCGGCGACCGTTCACTCATCGGCTGGGGACGATTGCCAAAAATCAAACACACCACCCGCACCAACCCAAAGGTCAACAACCCATTCACCAGCAGCACCACCGCCACCAGCCCCGGCGATTGCTCCGCCAAATCCGTCACCAACTGCAACCAACTCCAGAACCCTCCCAAGGGCGGGACTGCCACCACCCCAGCGATCCCCACCAACCAGCACAGCAAAGTCACGGGTCGCCGTGCCGCCAATCCCCCCAACCGCCGCACATCCTGGGTAATACTGTTCCAAACCACATTCCCCGCCGCCATCACCGGCAGTCCCATTGCCACCCCATAGGTCAACATCATCAGCAGTGCCGTTTCCGGGTGTCCCGTCCCCACCGCCACCAACACCAAACCCAGATAGGCACTCACCGGATAGGACAACGTGCGCTTCACACAAGTCTGGGCAATGGCAATCAACGCCGCCCCCAAGGCCGTCGCCACCCCTATCCCCACCGTCACCCCCATCACCCCCGGCGAAAGAGCCAAAATCGGGGTCAATTTCACCAGCACCCAACTCCCCGTCGCCACCACCACCGCATTCCGCAAAATCGTCGCCGGTAGGGGCCCCTCCATCGCCTCATCCAACCACAGATGAAACGGAAACTGGGCACATTTCCCCAACGGCCCCGCCAGCAGGGCCAGCCCCAACCAAAAAAACACCTGCGGATGCGCCTCGGCATAGGCCACCGTCTCCGGCTGCGTCGCCCATTGCGCCAACTCCGTAAAATTCCAGGTGTGGGACAAAGGCCACAACGCCAACACCCCCATCAACAAAAACAAATCCCCCACCCGTTTGGTCAAAAACGCATCCCGTGCCCCCGTCACCACCAACGGCTGATTCAGCCAAAACCCCACCAATAGATAGGTGCCCAGGGTCAACAATTCCAAAATCATGTAGCTAAAAAACAGGGAATCGCAGAGGACTAGGGCAGACATCCCCGCCTCAAAAAACGCCAACAGGGAGAAAAACCGCGCCCAGCCCCAATCCATTTCCAAATAGCCAAACGCATACACCTGCGCCAAAAAATTCACCCCAAAAATCACCACCATCGCCGCCAAGGACACCGGCGACACCACCAACGGCAACGACAAATCCAGCCCCGCCACCTGCAACCACGGCACGGTATAACTCAGAGGTTCCCGCCCCCCCATGGCGACCAACGCCAACACCGTATGCCCCAAACTCAGTAAGGTCATCAGCGTATTCACATAACCCGCCGGACGAGGACCCGTGCGCCGAATGATCCCCGGAAACCAAAGTGCCGCCACCACCGTCCCTACCAACGGATACACAGGCACCAGCCAGACCGACTCCAAAAACCAGGACACCATGACGACCTCAGATGAACACAACAGGGATCACGCAAAAGGGTAAATAAAACCAGAGTAGTACAGCCATTTGCCCACCCTGCTTTTACCATAACGACCCTTGCTCAGAAAAGGAAGGGAATCACCCCTCAAAATATGTAATCAATGCTGTTAATTTTTCTTATCAATTCTTAACTCCGCCCTACCGTCTAAACTAGAAACCAGTGAACCCCGCCCCCTATGGAACCCAGTTCCCATCGCATTCCTGAACATTTAGCCACTGCCGTCTTCACCCGGGCGGCACGTTTGCACCTGCAATCCCAGGGACGATTGGACAGCTACTCCCTCACGGAATTGCTCGAAGCCGGTCAGGCGGCGAATATCCCCCCGGAATTTATCCACCAAGCCCTGCACGAACTCCATCAACCCCAACCCAACCGCTGGCGACCCCTGGCATTGGCTTTGATCGCCATAACCTTGGGTTTCGGCACCTGGCATTACCTTGCCCGCCCGCTATCCCAGCAAGATTTAGCAACCCGCCTGCGCCAAAAAAACTGCAATCAATGTACCTTAAATGGCGTTGATTTACGGGGCAAGAATTTAAGTTCTTTCAATTTAGAAGGGGCGAATTTGCGAGGAGCCAATTTAACGGGTGCTAACCTCAGCAATGCCAATTTGCAGGGTGCTGATTTGAGTGGAGCGATCCTGGAGGATACCAATTTAGCAAATGCCAATTTAAGCGGGGCAAATTTAAGCGGGGCAAAAATCAATCGAGCCAATTTAATCGCCGCCAATTTACAAGGGGTACTCGCCAATGGCACGGAAATCCAATCCGCCAATTTAACCGGTGCCGACCTCAAAGCTACCCGATTACAAGGTAGTAATTTCACTGGTGCAGATTTGACAAAAACCACTTTTCAAGGTGCGGATTTAGCGCAAGTAAACATGAGCGGTACTGTCCTCAAAAATACGGATTTTACCCAAGCAAAAAATCTGGAAACCGTTGATTTTTCCGGGGCAAAACAATGACAGAAACAACTAAAAAGTCTTTTAGCAAAATTCGGGATGATTACGCTTTTTTTGAAAACCATACCACAGAATTTGACCAGGATTTATACCATTATCAACAAACCCTTGCCAAATTTACTCCCCCTGCGAAACCCCTCAAATTTTTAGACTTTGGCTGTGGCACCGGCGTATTTACCTCCCGATTTATCAAACTATTTCATTTGTTTCATCCCCCGGTTGAAGAATTAGAAATTACCCTGATTGAACCCGATGAATCCTATCGCCACAATGCCGTTCATCTGCTCAGTCAATATGCCCATTCTCCCATCCAAAGTTTTCCCTATCTCCCCCCCGATATTAGCGACCAATTTCATCTGATTCTCAGCAATCATGTTTTGTACTATGTACCCAATTTACGAGCCACAATTACCTGGCTACTCCAACGACGACATCCCCAGGGCATGATGTTAGTGACAATGGCAGGTAAAGATAATATCATTAGTCAGTTTTGGCGTTCTTGTTTTGATTTTTTAGGGCAAGCAATTCCCTACCATTTGGCAGAAGATTTAATCCCCATCATTCATAATTTATACCCTAGTTACCAACGGCGAACCGTGACCTATACCCTACGGTTTCCTGACACTTTGGATAATCGCTGGAAACTCCTGCGATTCATGCTGGGTGAGCATTTAGCCCAACTTCAGGCATACGATTTACCCAGTTTATTTGACCCCTATGCTTCCCAGGGACAGGTGGACATCACCACCTCCCATTACCAATTTATTTTTGCCCCCGCTGATGGGTACCGTTCCTAATCGTTTACCCAATTCCTTCCCGAATCTTCCCTTGGGGGCTAAACTAGAGGCAGTTCCTGTCACGCCTGTTCCCCTCACCCGGTTATGACCGTTTCCCGGATCACTTTTGCGCCGGAAAATACGGCGGTTCCCGATGCTTGTATCATCTGTGGCTTAGGGAGTTTGGGGCAATATTGTGTCGTTAACCTGAAAAATTTTGGTATCCGGGTGACGGGCATTGACCTGAATCGCCCCAAGCATTGGGAGGTGGGTCAGTTGGATACCCTGCTCGATGAATTGATTGAGGATGATGCCCGCAAGACGGAGGTTTTGGAACAGGCAGGGGTGACGCACGCTCGGGCGGTGTTGGCGGTGACGGAAAATGAACGGGTGAATATCCAAATTGCGTTTGCGGCTCGGTTGTTGAACCCGAAGGTACGGTTGGTGGTGCGTTCGGCGAAGCAAAATCTAACGGAATTATTGGGTCAAGAATTGCATAATTTTGTCGCCTATGAACCGACCCAACTTTCAGCGGTGCCCTTTACGTTAGCGGCATTGGGGGAGGAAATTATTGGGTTTTTTCGGGTGGAAGAACAGCTATTTCAGGTGCATCGGCGGGTGATTTCCCCGCAGGACCCCTGGGCAAATTCCCGGCGTTTGTATGAACTTTACAGCCGCAGTCGCAAGGTGTTGGCGTACCAATCCACGACCCGCCCCCCTTTGTCCGAGGAATTGTACCTGTTTCGCTGGGACCCGGAAATCCTCGCCTATCCGGGGGATACCCTGGTGACGGTGGAATTGCAGTCTTCCAGTAGTTTTAGTCCAGTGGTCACGGCGGCTCCAACCACGCCCAAACGACAGGGTTGGGACTGGCAAAAGTGGCTCCGCTGGGGGCATTGGCGGGAACGGATCAGCACTTGGTGGGAAAAGGGGGGAACCCATCGGGTAGCGTTGGTGGTGGCGGGGCTGATGCTGTTTCTGCTCCTGACCGGCACCCTGCTGTACGACCTGTATTACCCGGAGTTGAATTTCCCGGACACATTTTACACGACGATGATCCTGCTTTTGGGCGGGTATGGGGATGTGTTTGGCGGGTTACAGCGGTTTGAATTGCCCGTGCCCTGGTGGTTGCGGCTGTTGAGCCTGGGGTTGACCCTGACGGGGATCGCCTTTACTGGGGTGATTTACGCCCTACTGACGGAAAAATTACTCGCTACCCAATTCCAATTTTTGCAACGCCGTCCGCCGGTGCCCGCCCAAGGTCATGTGGTGATGGTCGGTCTCGGGCGAGTGGGTCGTCAAGTTGCCAATTTATTGCAAGAATTTCGCCAACCCCTAACGGTGATCACCTCAATGGAAGTGGGCAGTGAAGTATTGCCCCAGGTGCCCATTTTTAGCGGTGCTACGGCAACCCTCTTGCCCAAGGTGAATCTGAACACCGCCAAAAGCATCGTCACGGTTACCGATGATGAGTTGGAAAACCTGGAAATTGCCCTGATGACCCGGGGCATCAATCCCCAAAGCCAGGTGGTGATTCGTACCTTTGACCCTACCTTTAGCGAAAATGTGCGCCGGTTGTTCCCCTTTGCCCAAGTCCTATGTGCTAATGAAATTGCCGCCGAAGCCTTTGCCGCCGCCGCCTTTGGGGAAAATATCCTGGGTTTGTTTCGGCTAGAGGGGCGTACCATCCTGGTGGTGGAATACGAAATTGAGGCGGGGGACACCCTCAACGGGCTGATTTTGGCGCAGGTGAGCTACGGCTACGGGGTCGTGCCGGTGTACTACCATTCCGCCGCCGAGCAAGAGCGTAAAACCATGCCCTCGGACGATTTACGCCTGCATCCGGGGGATAAACTGGTGGTGCTGGCGACGAGTCGGGGGTTGCAACGGGTGGAACTGGGGGAACGGTTACCGCCCCGCTACCAGGTACAGGTGCAAAAAGCTCTCAACAAGGATGCTATTTTTTACGGCGGGAATGTGATTGCCCAGGTGACGGGGTTTGACCTAAAACTCTGCCGCCAGCTCATGGAGCGATTGCCCAACACCCTGCCGGAACCCATCTATCGGCATCAGGCGCAACGGTTGGTGCGGGAATTAGCCAAAGCCCAAGTGACCAGCCGTTTGATTCCACCCAGCCGGGGTTCGTGACCATCATGGAGTCATTATTAGAATTGGCTCTCCTGAGTTTATGGTGTAAATTGTACACAGTAATATAGCAATCCTACTTGATTAGTGAACAGAGATTTCCCAGAACCATACACCGCAGGTGCTTCTTGGACGGGGGCGTTGCCCCTGCGACCCCTGTTCCATTCTCATTTAGGACTGCTATAGATCAGATTCGTAGACAGGTCAGGATAACAGCCAAAGGGGTCAGATTTATACTACTCAAGAATCGAGCAGACTTGAGCGAACAAGAAGCAGTTAAATTGACTGCAATACTTGCTCATTCAAAACGCTTAAGCATCGCTTATCACTTGAAAGAAGAGTTCAGGAATATCTATGAGTTAAGTGCAACGGTTGAAGAGGGTAAAGAAAAGTTCAAACAATGGCTCCTAAAAGCCCAATCTATTTATGGAAAAGTTGTCCAAACAATCCGTACTCATCTCTTAGAAATTTGCAATTATTTTATTAATAGAACCACGAGTGGTGTTATGGCAGGAATTAATAATCGAATTAAGTTAATTAAGAGGCAAGCCTATGGCTTTTTACGTTTTGATAATTTCCGGGCGAGAACTTTGGCTGGATTCTCTGATTAGAGAAACTTATCACCTCAAGGACAGGAGAGCCGGGCTTAGTGATCCTCAAACTCTATGCTTTACCTTCCCTATATCGGCAAGGACAATTTGACCGAGCCAGTCTTTACGAAACTGATATTTTACAGCTCGTTTACCATCACCAGGTCAGTTTAGAGAGAGCCATTATACAAGTTGAGCCTCATCTCATTTCTAGTGATTGTGCAGAAATCCGCAATATCGCTCAAGAAATTCAACAGAAAATGATTAGGATGGGTTCCCGTTTTCAGTCTGAACCAGAAATGTAGCTCACCCCACCATCTGCGCCAATTTAGCCCGATACTCCGCCACCGTCAAGAGTTGCCATCCCCCCCCGCCGGTGAGTTCCAAGACCTTTTGATGATAATCCACCAAGGTCGGTCGGTGCCCCACGCTTAAATAGACCACCGCCGTATGTTGCAATTCCTGATACAAATGCCGTTCATTGGTCACATCCAAAGCACTGGTCGCCTCATCTAAAATGGCGTAACGGGGTTGGGTTAAAAAGATGCGGGCAAATGCCAACCGTTGCTGTTCCCCCAGGGATAAAACCATAGACCAATCCAGAATTTCATCCCAATTAAAACGGTCTGTTAAATAGGCTAAATTCACCCGCTCTAATACCTTTGCCAGTTGCTCATTGCTAATGGTTTCATCATTTTTGGGATAAAGTAATTGCTCCCGTAATGTTCCCAATAACATATAGGGTCGCTGGGGCAGAAAGAGCATTTCGCTAATATCCGGGCGGACAACAATACCACTACCATTTGTCCACAAACCTGCCACCGCCCGCAGAATCGAACTTTTGCCTGCCCCACTCGCCCCCACAATCAACAACCGTTCATCCGGGGCTAAATTCACCGTCAAATCCCGCACCAACTCCTGCTCCGAATTAGGCGTGAATAACGTCATTCTTTGGATGCTCAATTGCTGGGCAGTTTGGATTTGAATTTGCTGTTCCGGGTGCTTTACTGGTAAGCCCTGTCGGGACAACACTTCCTCAAACGCCCCCAAGCGATTCACCCCAGCGGCAAAACTGGAAATTTGTTGAATCTGATTGGTCACCAACGACAATGCCCCCAACACCTGACTAAAGGCAATATACGCCTGGGTGATTGTCCCCAAATCCGTCTGCCCCGAAAAATACAAAGGAGCCACAATCACATAGGGAACCACCCGGGTAAAATAGTTATATCCATACTGAAATAAATCAATCAACGCCTGCCAAATAATCAACAGATTAAAGTTGTCAACAACCCGACCAAAACGGCGACCGACCTGCCGCAATTCCTGGGGTTCTCCCCGATAAAAAGCGATGGATTCCGCATTATCTCGCACATGCACGAGACCATAACGAAAATCAGCTTCCAACCGTAATTGGTCGTAATTAATTTTGATCAAGCGGCGACCCGCCACCAGGGCAATCACCGTACCCAAGGTGGCATACACCAACAGCCCATAGGTCAAAGGTTTAGAAATCGTATAGAGAATGGCTGTAAATGAAATCAGCGTTAATATTGTATCCAAAACATCCAACAAAAATGATAACGTCACCGAAGTAAACGAACGAATATCCTCGGTAATCCGTTGGTCAGGATTGTCAATTTCCGTATGGGAAGAATTGGAATCTAATTCATAATAAGAACGATCCTTAAAGTAGTCATTCAAAAAACTCTTGGTCAACCATTCTCGCCAGTAAAGCCCCAGCTTCAAACGGGTAAAACGATAGCCTACTAGAATGGGAATTGCGGCAATAATCAAGCCCCCATAGAGGGTTAAATTCAGCCAAAATGTGGGCTGGTCTTTTTGCCCCAAAGCCGTATCAATAAACCGGAAAATATAACTCAAGGAGACGTTGGCACCATTGACCGCAAAGGAGAGAAATAAAAGCAATCCCAGCAAACTCCATTGTTTCCAACGGGGTGCCACCGCCCGCCGGGTCAGCCCAAACGCCAGGGCACTTAGAACCAATCCTCCCACTGCCCAAAAAATTGCCGGTGAAGCGACTAAGGCTTTGACCTGTTTCACCAAACCACCAGCATATTTATTCACAAAATTAGGTGCCAAGGATTCCCCCAACAGGGTACCCCCCACCACCACAAAAAAGGCAACGCACACCACCGCCACCAATAACACCACAAGCAGGGCAGTAAACACCCAAAAATTCAACCGATTTTCCTGGGGATAAAAATAGGGTTGGGCAATCTTGGTAAACCGGCGCCATAACTGGCGGTCAAAGTTAAATTGGGGCGTTGCAGGTACACCACTGGTCACGGCAATTGATCCACACCAACGAAAGGAATCCCGTTGAGTATAGCGTAAAATAAGGTATCTCCAAACTGCCTGGGCGTTTAGAAGCCACCCTATCTTTGGTTAACATAAGGTAAAATCACCCCCAGCCTGACCCTCGCCGACCATGAGCTATTGCCTCAACCCCGACTGCCCCCGACCTGGGCAAAATCCCCCAGAGGCTTTGGCTTGTCAAGCCTGTGGCAGTGGTTTAGTATTACAAAATCGGTACAGACCCCTGCGACCTTTGGGACAGGGGGGCTTTGGGCGCACCTTTTTGGCGGTGGATGAGGACAAACCCTCCAAACCCAAGTGCGTGGTCAAGCAGTTTTTGCCGATGGAAATGGATGCCCAGTCCTATGCCAAGGCTTCGGAACTCTTCCAGCGGGAGGCACTGCGGTTGGATGAACTGGGGCACCATGAGCAAATTCCCAAGCTGTATGCCTACTTTGAGCAGGAACAACGGCAGTACATTATCCAGGAATTTATTGATGGGAACAATTTGGCGCGGGAGTTGCAACTGTACGGTCCATACAACGAGGCGAAGGCACTGCAATTGCTCCGGGATTTGGTGCCGGTTTTGGAATTTGTGCACAACCATCATGTGATCCACCGGGATGTGAAACCGGAAAATGTGATCCGCAGTGGGGTGAATGGCAAGCTCTATTTGGTGGACTTTGGGGCGGCTAAGTTTGCCCCGAGTACCTCCATGTCCAATTTACGCACGATTATCAGCAGTGCCGGGTTTACCGCCCCGGAACAGATGGTGGGCAAGGCGGAATTTGTCAGTGATTTGTACAGCTTGGGGGTGACCTGTGTGCATCTGATGACCGGTCGTCCGCCCCTGGAACTTTACGATATGTCCCAGGATGGCTGGGTCTGGCAGGACTACGTGGCAGAGCCGGTGAGTCCAGGGTTGGCGCAGATTTTGAACCGCTTGTTGGAACGGGCGACCCGCAAACGCTACCAATCGGCAACCGAGGTGCGCCAGGATTTGGAAGCCCTCAACCAGGGCAGTCGCCTGGGAACCCCTTCCCGATTACAGCCAGCGAGCGCACCGACTCCTTCTAAGTTGGTTTTGAATTTTCCCCAACGGCAAAAAAATACCACTGCCAGCCAAGTCAGAACGCCCACCTGGGAATGTGTGTGTACCCTGGGACCCTACAGCAACTGGATTACGGCGGTGGCGAGTGTGGAAGCCTTGGGCGGGGGAACTCTGATTGCGGCGGCGGGAAAAGATGGGATTTTGCGGGTCTGGCAGTTGAGCGGGCAGGAGCATTTGACCGTCACCACCCTCTGGTCCCACACCTACACGGCACCGATCATGGCGTTGCAATTCACCCCGGATGGGCAGTCCGTGGTCGCTGGGTGTGAAGACCGCACCCTGCGGCTCTGGGATGTGAGCAAAGGAAAAATTACCCAAACCCTGGGGGGGATGTTTGCCAAACACAGCAGTCCCATCTGTGCGATTGCCGTCAGCCCCAACGGGCGGTTGGTGGCGAGTGGGAGCGAGGATAAAACCATTCGGATTTGGGAATTGGGGAGCGGCAAATGTCTGTGTACCCTCACCGGGCATAGCAGTCATGTGCGGGGGTTGAGTTTTACCCCGGATGGGTTTTTGTTGGTCAGTGGCGGCTGGGACAATACCTTGGTGATTTGGGAAGCGGGGAATGGGCGTTCCCTGCGGACGATTGCCGAGCCGTTTCGGTTTGGGGACAATGGCTTCAATGCGGTGGTGGTCAGCCCCGATAGCCAGTGGATCGCCACCGGCAATGAAAACCGCTTGATTCACCTGTGGGATTTTAACAAAGGGGAGCGGGTGCATTCCTTCCCGGAGCAAAAAACCGCCGTGAGTGCCCTCGCCTTTGCGCCCCGGGGCAACATTTTGGTCAGCGGCAACCAGGATGGTTTGATCCAGACCTGGGATATGGTACTGCGCCAACAGCGGGATACCCTCAAGGGGCACAGCAAGCAGGTCACCAGTTTAGCCTTCACCCCCGATGGCAACTTTCTCATTTCTGGGAGCCGGGACAATTCGATTCGGATTTGGCGACACCCATGATCCTGGGAATTTTAGACCGTGCCGTTGCGGGAAACAGCATCACCCCGGCGGAAGGGTACCTGCTTTTAACCGAACCCTACCCACAGGCATGGCTCCAGCAGGCTGCCGATGAACTGCGCCGCACCTTGGTGGGGGAGCCGGTCAGCTATGTGGTCAACCGGAATGTGAATTTCACCAATATCTGTGAACAACACTGCGGGTTCTGTGCCTTTCGCCGGGATGGGGGGCAACCGGGGAGTTTTTGGTTGACGATGGCACAGGTGACGGCTAAAGTCCGGGAGGCGGTGACCCAAGGGGCAACGGAAATCTGCCTGCAAGGGGGACTTAATCCCCACGCCCAACGCCAGGGCAGTACCCTTGCCTACTATCGGGAGTTGGTGACGGCGATCAAAACCACCGCCCCTGGGATCCATCTCCACGCCTTTTCCCCCCAGGAAATCCAATTCATCAGCCGCCAGGATGGGATCAGTATTGCTCATGTACTTAAATCACTCCAGGAGGCGGGGGTGGACTCCCTACCCGGTACGGCGGCGGAAGTGCTGGACGACCGGGTACGGCGGGTGATTTGCCCGGAAAAAATTGACACCGCCACCTGGCTGGGGATTGTCACCCAAGCCCACCAGATGGGAATTCCCACCACCAGTACCATGCTCTGCGGTCATGTGGAAACCCCTGCCCAGCAAATTCAGCACTTGCACCACCTGCGGGAACTGCAACAACGCACGGGTGGGTTGACCGAATTTATCCTGCTCCCGTTTGTGGGGGCACAGGCACCAGCGATGCTCCGGCGACGGGTGGGGCGACTGCAACCGGACATGACAGCCACCTTGCGGTTAACGGCGGTGGCACGGCTCTTTTTGGGGCGGTGGGTCAAGCATCATCAGCCCAGTTGGGTGAAATTGGGGCTAGGGGGGGCGGTGCAGGCTTTACAATGGGGTTGTGATGACATTGGCGGTACATTGATGGAAGAGCATATTACCACGATGGCGGGGGCACAAGGGGGCACAAGCAAAACGGTTGCGGAACTCCAGGCGGCGATTGCCAGTATTGGTCGTCCCCATTGGCAACGCACCACCCTGTACCAGCCTTGTCAGCCGGCGCCAGAACTGGTAACGTATGGCTAATGTGTGAGCGAATGAACGGATGTCTGGGGAATGCTTGCCTGATCCGCAGGCGAGGGCTTGGGTAGAGATTGACCCGGTGGCGTTGGCGCAAAATACCAGGGCAATTCGCAGTTATTTAGGGGCGCAGACCGAGTTACTGGCGGTGATCAAAGCCGATGCCTACGGGCACGGGGCGGTGGCAGTGGCGGAGGTGGTTTTGGCGCAGGGGGCGACCTGGTTGGGGGTGGCGACCCTGGGGGAGGCGATTCAACTGCGGCGGGCGGGGATTGGGGCACCGATTTTGCTCCTGGGGGGGGTGGACACGGCGCAACAGGTGCAGGCGTTGCTCTACTGGCGGGTGGAACCGACCCTGGCGACCTGGGAACACCTGCGGCTATTTACCCAAGTGGCGCAAACGGCAGGCACGATTTTGCCGGTGCATCTGGATGTGGATACGGGGATGTCCCGGTTTGGGGTACCTTGGCATGAAGCGATACCGCTGATCCAAGCCGTGTGGCATAGCCCTGGCGTGCGTTTAGCGAGTCTTTATTCCCATTTGGCGACGGCGGATGACCCCGACCCCCAGGGGGTGTATTTACAACAGCAACGGTTTCGCCAGGTACTCCAGGAGGTGCAACGGCTGGGCATTCCCTGTCCCAAAGTGCATCTTGCCAATTCCGCCGGAATGCTTTTGGATAGACATCTGCATTACGATATGGTGCGGGTGGGCTTGGCTCTGTACGGGTATGCACCAGCGCCACACCTGGAGGGGATTCTGCCTCTGCACCCGGTGATGGGGGTACGGGCACGGATTACCCAAATCAAGGAAATTGCGCCGGGGACGGGGGTGAGCTATGGGCATCGGTTTGTGGCGACGCAACCCATGCGTTTGGCGACGGTGGGCATCGGTTATGCGGACGGGGTGCCCCGGGGGTTATCCAATCGGATGACGGCTTTGGTGAGGGGGCGTCGGGTGCGGCAAGTGGGCATGATCACGATGGATCAACTGATGTTGGATGTGACGGCGGTGCCAGAGGTGCAGGTGGGGCAAATCGTCACCCTAATTGGGCGGGAGGGCAATCACCAAATCACGGCGCAGGATTGGGCAAACGATTTAGACACTATCACCTGGGAAATTTTGTGTGGCTTTAAGCACCGTTTACCCCGGATATTGAGTGCATCCCCAGTCCCGGTCAGTCTTGGGGCAATTGCATCGGAATCGTGAGCGAAAATTTTGTGCTTATAGCAATTTCAAACAGGTTTGCGACATTCGCTTTTACTTAAAAAAACCTTTCTCAGAAGGGGATAAAGGGATTACAAATGCTCATAGCGTAGCGTGGTGAAGCCATCAAAGTATTGCACTTGCTTCTGAAATTATCCCTAATGGTGACTAAATTGTTAGCAAAACTGAGATGACCTATGTGGAAAGGTATAGCTAAGCATACAAAGGTTGACATGATATGGGTCGCTGGGCGTAGCCCCACATTGGTTCCCCAGAATCTTAAGGCGACAACCTTAACCTACCTAGCTATAGAATACCAGGCTAAGTCCTTATCCTGCTACTTTTTATCGTAAGATTTTTTGTAGTTTTATCAGGGCACTTCTATAAATTCAAAGTTAGCGGTCGCAAGCGCCCTTGGTTCTGGGTAATAGGGGCATTCCCACGATGGGATTGATGATTGGTTCAAATAAAGCAGTACCGTCTATGCTTTGACACTCTTTACCAGTCCTTCCACCCACGCCAGTTGCTTGGGCAGGCACACGGTTTTGAGGTCATAGTTCGCCTGAGCAAAGGCTCGTGCGTTCACCCCCAACCGTTGTCGTTCCGCCGGGTCGCCGAGGAGGGTGCAGACCTCATTGGCTAGCCCAGCCACATCGAAGAAATCAACCAGCCGCCCCGTTTCCCCGTGATGGATGGCTTCGTGGAGGGGTGGGGTGTCACTGGCAACGATGGCACAGCCCGCACTCATGGCTTCCAGCAGGCTCCAACTCAAGACAAATGGATAGGTGAGATAGACGTGCACGGTGGAAAGTTGCAAAAGCGGTATGAAGTACTTATAGGGCACTTTACCTAGAAAATGTACCCGTGCCCAATCAGCCGCTGGGATTTGCGGTTGGACTTCATCGCAAAAAATCTGCCGCCAGGGGCGTTGCCCGTAGCGTTGGGGGTCAGGGGGGGCACCATAGCTCACTTCACTGCCGCCCACGATCAGCACCCGGGCGTTGGGGCGACGGCGGAGGATTTCTGGCAATGCCCGCATAAAGATGTGGTAACCCCGGTAAGGCTCCAGGTTGCGGTTGACGAAGGTGATCACCTCATCCTGGCGGGTGAGCGTGAACTGCTGATTGCCCTGGGTGGAAAGGGTGAGGGAGACCTGCGGGTTAGGGGCAACCGCTTCGGTGTCAATGCCGTCGTGGACTACGGTGATCCTCGAGCGAAAGGGTTCAGGAAACGTGCTGGCCTGCCAGTGGGTAGGGGAGATGCCTGCATCAGCAATCTCGAAGTGCAACAGGTTGTTCAGGTTTTTCAGGTGTACCCGACAGGCATCGCCGACGTCATAGTTGCTAAACTCCGGGTCAAAGCCCGCATCGGCTCCCTGCACGTGGTAGAAGAACTCGCAGTAGATGCCGAGTTTTGCCTGTGGCCACACCTCTTTGATAAACAGGCTCTCCCCCCAGCCAGGGTGGGCAATCACCGCATCAGGCACAAAGCCCTGGGCTTTTAGTTTCAGGGCGGCACGAAAACAGGCTTCCCCACGGATCACCTTGGTTTCAAAGTCACTCACCCAGGGGTGTACGCCGGGGGTAGTACCACGGTTTACCCCATAGGGAACGAGCTTGACCCCTTGCCACTGCTCAACCGCCACCTTCTGCATGGTCATGCCCACCACCGTATGCCCCTGGGCGGCCACCGCCGGTGCCAGAAATTTGAACTGGCCCGGGAAGTTTTGGTGGACAAAAAGCAGGTTCATGTGCATCCGTTCACAATACCCCCATTTTCACCCGTCGTACCCGCTGTCGTAGTCCGAATGCCGTTATTTCTCCAGTGCGAGCAGGCATCATGGACGAGCACCCGCCAGGGGCAGATGTTGAACCGCCAGCGCCCGCAGTGCCGTCTCCTCCATCGGGCTTTTGGTCGCCAGCGCCCAGAGGTCGTAGGAGGGGTGACCACGGCGGGTGGCCGCCACCTGAGCAAAACCGGCGGCGTACAGCGTGCCCGTGAGGACTTTTTGGGTGAACCCACAGCGGTGCGCCATATAGAGGTTGCCACGAGCTAACGCCGGACGGTAACCGTAGAGGATGTCCAGCGGCGCAATGGGGCCAACCGGGGCGGTGTAGGCTGGCTCGGTCAGCTTGTCTGCGGCCACCAGAGCACAGACACTCTGCAAATCGGGGCAGGTGATCACCGCAAAACCCTGGGGATTCAGGACACGCAGAAATTCTTTGAGTGCCACCGGTACCTCGTGCGGGTAGAGGTGCTCGATGTTGTGGCTAGAGAAAATTGAATCCACCGATTCGCTGGCCACCGCACTCATGTCGGTCATGGTGCCAACAATATCGGGTGATACCGCCGGGTCAATATCCAGCCGTAACTCATGCCACTCTGGCGTGTTGAAGCCCCGAGTTGTCTGGTTTTTCCGTTTGGAGCCGCAGCCCACGTGTAACAAAATAGGCACTGTTTCATCCACACGATAAGGTCGAAATTGTCCCAGGTTGGGTCTGGATGGGTAGCACATCTCGCCTGAGCATGACCTACCCGGATAATTTTTAGTCAGTCGGCAAAATCATATCATACTGACACCGCCCATCTCAAAAAATGATCTAAAAATCCCGCTATCTCTAGCGTTATAGGGGAATTGCCGGTACACTAAAAAGGTACTTTTGCTTAAATCACCCATGTCTCGCCAACCAACCGTGCTTTGGGCAGTGTAAATATGGTTCATTGTGCAAAATTTTCGGCAGGGCGGCACAAAAAATAAATATGGATAGATTCCTATCCCAAGTTTTTTTTCGCCATCACCCCATGCCGCTGTTTGATGAGCGTTTTCCTCAAAAAAAAATTACCCAAAGGTGAGGCAGTATGCGTGTTTTATTGATTTATCCCCAATTTCCACCCAGTTTTTGGTCATTTGAAAATACCCTGAAGTTAATTAATCTCAAAGCCCAACTCCCCCCCTTGGGGATGCTGACGGTGGCGGCACTTCTGCCCCAAACCTGGGAATTTAAGCTGGTGGATCGCAACGTGCGGGAGGTGACCGCATCCGAATGGGACTGGGCGGAATTGGTGATCCTTTCGGCCATGATTGTGCAAAAAGAGGATTTTGCCAGACAAATTCAACGGGCCAAACAACGGGGCAAATTGGTGGCGGTGGGGGGGCCCTATGCTACGGCATTACCCGCAGAAGCGCAGGCCGCAGGCGCCGATTTTTTGGTCTTAGATGAGGGGGAAATTACCCTGCCCATGCTGGTGAACGCCTTGGCACGGGGGGAAACCCAGGGTATTTTTCGGGCGAACGGGGAAAAACCAGCGGTGACGGAAACGCCGGTGCCTCGGTTTGATTTATTGCAGATGTCTGCCTATGCGGAAATGTCCGTGCAATTTTCCCGGGGTTGTCCCTTTCAATGCGAATTTTGCGACATTATCGTCCTCTATGGGCGCAAACCCCGCACCAAAACCCCGGCGCAATTATTAGCAGAATTGCAGTGTTTATATGACCTAGGGTGGCGCAAAAGTATTTTTGTAGTGGATGATAATTTCATTGGCAATAAACGCAACGTCAAACTCTTTTTACAGGCACTCAAACCCTGGTTAGAAGAACGGAATTATCCTTTCTCCTTTGGGACGGAAGCCTCGGTGAATTTAGCAGAAGACCAGGAGTTGATGGATTTGATGGTATCCTGCAATTTTGGCACGGTCTTTTTAGGGATTGAAACCCCGGATGCGGACAGTTTAGAACGCACCCGCAAATTCCAAAATAATCGGGACCCATTGCGGGAATCAGTACTCACGATTGCCCGGTCAGGGTTACGCATTATGGCGGGTTTTATCATTGGTTTTGATGGGGAAAAAGCGGGGGCAGGGCAACGGATTGTGGAATTTGTTGAGGATACGGCGATTCCCACCGCAATGTTGAGTATGTTGCAGGCGTTACCGGATACAGCCCTATGGCATCGGCTGCAAAAAGAAGGGCGGTTACTCAATGGTAAAGGGGATATTCACCAGGCGACTTTAATGAACTTTGTCCCCACCCGTCCCCTCGGGGAAGTCACCCGGGAATTTGTGGATGCTTTTTGGAATTTGTATGAACCCCAAGCGATGCTCAAACGCACGTATCAACATTATTTAATCCTTGGGAAAGCCCGTCGCCAACGCTATCAAAAACGGTCAAAATCCCAGGAAAAAGCACCCATCAATTGGGTCTATGTGCGGGCTTTATTGATTCTCTGTTGGCGGCAAGGGGTAAAGCGTTCCACTCGCTGGCAATTTTGGCTTTATTTAGCGCATATTCTCTGGCAATATCCCCAGGTAGTAAGTAGTTACCTTTCCGTGTGTGCCCAGGCGGAACATTTCTTGGAATATCGGCAAATTGTGCGGCGCCATATCGAAATGCAATTAGAGGAAGTTTTAGCACCAAATGAAAATAACCCTATACCTGTACCAGTAACTTCTGGGTAGTTTATTCATTGATTTCCAGATGCTTCTGTGAGCTAATTACTACTAGCAATATGGAGAAAAAAAATGGGTCAAAGCAATGAGATAGAAGTGCCCTTTATACTCTTTGGGTATTGCTGAATTTTTTGTGCCGGTTATGTGCTTGCCCCCTTGGTTGCACTGGCTCGATGAATGTCCCAGTACCAACACTTGGGCATTACAATCGCTGGACAGATTAGCCCAGGGCGATGTGGTCTTTACCCCCCGACAGACGGCAGGACGGGGACAACAGGAACGCCCTTGGTATGCGCCACCGGGAGTTTTAACCGCTTCGTTTATTTTAGAACCGCTGGCTCCCCCCGAATTGCCCTGGTTGAGTTTGGCGGCGGGGTTGGCGGTGATCCATGCGGTCGAGGATTTACTGCCCTTGCCTGCCCTGGCGTTGGGGATCAAATGGCCGAACGATGTCCTGCTCTGGGGGCGGAAGGTGGCGGGGGTGCTGTGCGAAGCCCGGTTGCCCAAAGCGGTGGTCGGGGTGGGGCTGAATCGGCAGGTGGATTGGCCAAGGGTTTTGGCAGGGGGCACGATGGATGTATCCCCGGCTCAGGTGGCGAGTCTTTCGGAGGTGAGCGATACGCCGCCGGAGGTACTGCCTTTGTTAACACAATTGCGAGATTACTTTTTGCAGGCTCATGGGGTAATTCGGCAGAAGGGCTTGACCGGGCTTTTGCCCCAACTGCGCCAGCGGGATGTGCTGTATAGTTGTCCGCTGGTTGTCCATACATCGGACGGGATGCTTAGCGGGGTGGGGGCGGGGATTGACGCTTGGGGGCGGTTACAGGTGCAACGGGCCGATGGAACAGTGCAAGCCTTGTCCGCCGGTCGGGTGGTGCGCTGGGAGCCTTCACGCCGCTGGGATGAGTAAAAGCACGATTTGTCCCGCTGTCACGGCTTGTCCGGGTTGACAGAGGATTTGGGCAACGGTAGCGTCTAGGGGGCTAAGCACCGCAATTTCGGTTTTCATGGCTTCGATAATCATCAACTTTTCCCCGGCATGAACCACTGCTTGCGGGGTGACCACCACCTGCCAAACCGTGCCACTGACTTCCGCCCGCACCGCCACCTGCCCTGGGGGGATGGGAATTTCCGTCGCCTCTAGCGGAGCAGTTGCCGCTTCCGTGTCCGGTCGGTCAAATTCCCCAGCCGCTACCCACCGTTCCCGTTCGGCATCAAAGGCGTTTTGTTGTTGAGTTTTGAAAGCCTGAATGGATGCGGCATGGTCTTGCAGAAATTGCTGATAGTCCCCCAGATGAAACGTTTCCTCGTGAATGTCTAATTTCACCCGCCCATAGGTCACATCCTCCCGGTAGCGCTGGAGTTCCGCCCCGGTGACTGGGAAAAAGCGAATTTGGTCAAAAAACCGCAACAGCCAGGGCTGGGTAAAATCGGCAGTCCGGTAATAGCGATTCCACACGGGCACCGTGCGCCCCACCAACTGATACCCCCCCGGTCCTTCCATGCCGTAAATGCACAGATACGCCCCGCCAATTCCCACCGCATTCTCCGGCGTCCAGGTGCGGGCAGGGTTGTATTTGGTTGTGACCAGCCGATGCCGGGGGTCAAGCGGGGTTGCCACCGGTGCCCCCAGATACACATCCCCCAACCCCAGCACCAAATAACTCGCTCCAAACACAATGTCATACACCTGCTGGACATCCGCCAAGCCATTCACCCGCCGGATAAATTCCAAATTGCTCGGACACCAAGGCGCATCCGGTCGCACCGACTGCATATATTTAGTGATGGCAAGCTGGATCGATTCATCATTCCAGGACAGGGGCAAATGCACGATGCGGGTGGGCACGGTCATCTGCGCCACGTCAGGTAATTCGGCTTCCGCCGTTGCTAATATATCCAAAAGTTCAGAACGGGGCAGTCGCTGGTTATCGTAATGCACTTGTAATGAGCGAATACCGGGGGTCAGGTCAATAATGCCGGGAATCTTTTGCGCTTGCAACCAGGTCATCAGCCCATGCACCCGGAACCGCAGGGTCAAATCCAAAGTTAACGGCCCGTATTCGATCAATATATATTTGTCCCCCGCCTGCCGATAGGTCACCCCCACCGGATGGGGAGCCGTCATCTGCTTGAGTACTGGTTCCGTAGCCACTGGTACGGCGGGGATAGGCGGTAGGGGCGCCAGGCGAGCCAGTTCTTCTTCCTGTCGCTGTTCCCAGGCGCAGGCGGTCGGTTCATCCATCGGGAAAAATCGCACCCGGTCCCCCGGTCTCAACTGCCCGATTTTCCACAGTTCCGCCTGCACAATCGTCGCCGGACAGACAAACCCCCCCAAACTCGGCCCGTCGTACCCCAAAATGATCGGCATATCCCCGGTAAAGTCAATCGTGCCGATGGCATAGGCGTTGTCGTGGATGTTGGAAGGGTGCAGACCCGCTTCCCCCCCATCCGGTCTGGCCCAGGTGGGCGCCGGGCCAATCAGCCTTATCCCCGTGCGGGCCGAATTGTGATGCACCACCCAGGCGTGGCTCAACAGCAGTTCCATATCCTGCGGGGTAAAAAAATCCGGTGCCCCGTGGGGACCCACCATCACAGCGATTTCCCAGGCATCCGTGTATTGGGGAATTAAGTCCGGGGGCAAAACTGCCGGTTGGTCCTGCCCATCCCAGGGTGTCAGCGGCAACCCATCCCCCGCCCGCAGGACTCTGCCGCCATGTCCGCCAAATTGCCCCAGGGTAAAGGTCGCCCGACTGCCCAAATACTCCGGCACCGACACCCCCCCCTGCACCGTAATATAGGTGCGATACCCCGCCCCCTGCACCGCCTTCAGGGTCAACACACTCCCGGCTTGCACCGTCACCGTCTGCCAGTAGGGAACCGGTTGCCCGTCCAGAGTCGCAGGCATCATCGCCCCAGTCAGGCAAATGCGGGTCGGTGCATTAAAGCGCAGGGTCGGCCCCGCCATCGTACATTCCAGCCCAGCCGCCCCCAGGGGATTGCCCAGCAGACGATTGCCCCAGCGAAAGGCTAGGTGATCCATCGGACCCGACGGCGGCACCCCCACATCCCAATACCCCAACCGCCCCGGATAGTCCTGCACGGTAGTAAAGGTACCGGGAGCCAATACGTCAATCGTCTGGGGCTGATAGGTGAATTGGGAGAGCCACTGGGTACTCACTTCGCCCCGCTGAAACTCCGGGGTCGCCACCACCTGTTGCAGGTATTCCAGATTGGTCGCAATCCCTGCCAGAGTGGTGTGCGCCAACACCGTTTGCAACTTTTGGAGCGCCGCCGCCCGGTTTTCCCCATGCACCATCGCTTTCGCCAACAGGGGGTCGTAGAAGGGGGTTACCTCGGTCCCACTGCGAATCCAGGCATCCCACCGGGCACCCTCCGCCAATGCCACATGGGTCAGCACCCCGGCGCTGGGCTGGTGGTTTTTGTGGGGGTCTTCGGCATAAATCCGGACTTGGATGGCATGACCCTGGGGCTGGTGATGATAACGGTCGAAAAAATCCCGTTCCCCGGCAGCCAAACGCACCATCCATTCCACTAAGTCAATACCGCAGACCAACTCGGTGACCCCGTGTTCCACCTGCAACCGGGTATTGACCTCCAGGAAATAAAATTCGCCCGTTGTCCCGTCCACAATAAATTCCACCGTGCCCGCCGACTGGTACTGCACCGCTTCCCCCAACCGTTGCGCCGCTTGGTAGAGTCCCTGCCGCACCGATTCTGGCAACCCTGGCGCTGGCGTTTCCTCGATCACCTTTTGATTGCGCCGCTGGCTGGAACAATCCCGCTCCCCCAGGGTGAGAACCCGCCCCTGCCCATCCCCAAAAATCTGCACCTCCACATGGCGAGCCACAGGAATGTATTTCTCCAGGAACACCCCACTATCCCGGAAATTAGCCTGGCTCAACCGTTGCACCTGCTCATAGGCTACCGCCAATTCCGCCGCATCTTCACACCGACGCATCCCAATTCCCCCGCCCCCCGCCGTACTTTTGAGCATCACCGGATAGCCGATCTGCGCTGCTGCCGCCTGCGCCTCGGTGAGATTATTTAATAAAGAAGTACCAGGAACCAGGGGAATCCCCTGACGGGCCGCCAGATCACGGGCAAGGTGCTTGCGACCAAACTGGCGAATGTGTTCCGGCTTGGGTCCAATAAACACCAGCCCCCGTTGGGCACAGGCACTAGCAAAATCCCCATTTTCGCTGAGAAACCCGTACCCCGGATGGATCGCCGCCGCCCCCACCTGCACCGCCAGGTCCAACACCCGCTCCCCTTGCAGATAACTCTCGCTGGCCAGGGTTCCCCCCAACGCTAACGCTTCCGTCGCCTCCTCTACATGGGGACTGTGCCGATCCGGTTCCGAATAAACCGCCACACTGGCAATCCCCAGCCGGTTTAAGGTGCGGATAATCCGCAGGGCAATTTCCCCCCGATTGGCGACCAGGACTTTGGCGAACATCAGCCCGCCGCATCCCAAATTAGCAACCGCACCGGCGTCGGGTGGTAGGCATTACAGGGATTGTTAATTTGGGGACAGTTGGAAATCAACACCAGCACATCCATTTCCGCCCGCAAATCCACATATTTCCCCGCCTCGGAAATCCCGTCCACAATTTCCAGCGTGCCATCCGCCGCCACCGGCACATTCATAAAGAAATTGATATTGCTCACCAAATCCCGCTTGTTCATCCCGTACTGGCTCAATTCCAGCAGGTAATTTTCCACACAGGCGTGCAGATGCTTCTTGTGCAGACCATAGCGCACCGAATTGCTCTCCATACTGCACGCACCCCCCAGGGTATCGTGACGACCACAGGTATCGTTCAGCACCGTCATCAGTACATTGCCCGCATTGGACAGCAATTGCGTCCCCGCCGTGATAAAGATATTCCCCTGGCGCACCACTGTATCCGGCGCACTGTAGCGCTCCGAGGTATCGGCGGCATTGTAAATCAGGGTGTCCACCGCCTGATTCCCCTCCACATCCACAATCCGTAAAATTTGCCCCTTGTGCACCACCTTCGACCAGGGCTGGCGGGCAGGCAATTCGTAGTCGTAAATCGCCTGGGTGGGGTCAAGGGTGGGGGTCGCCATCGTCATCGTCGCCATCGTTTTCATGCCTCCTGAAAAAAAGTTACTGCAAACATTAGTACAAAAAATTACATTCCCTAGAGGGCGTAATGGGGAGCCAGCGGTCGTTGCCGCCACCAGGTATCCGTGTTGATAAATCCCCGCACCACCTCCTCGTTCGCCGTGCGACAGGGGTCATCAGCCGCCGGTTCCGGGGAACGCCACACCGTCAGTTGGATGGGTTGCGGTCGGTACACCGTATCCGGGTGCAGGACATGGGGACAGTTGGCAATCACCACCAGCACATTCATTTCCGCCCGCAAATCCACATAAGCACCGGGTTTAGCCGCCCCGGCATCGTACTGCAAATCCCCCGTCGGTGTCACCGTCACCCGGCTAAAGAAATTCACATTCGGCATCAAATCCCGGCGGGACATCCCCCACTTGCCCAACGCCCGCAGAAACTGATCCTGGGCACTGTGAAAATCCTGGCGACCCTGAATCTCCGTGCCCGTTCCCCCATGCCCGTACTTGGCTCGATTGGTCGCCGCCGTACTGCAACCGCAGATCAGGTCATGACCGTTGGACGTATCCGCCGTGATGGAAAACAAAATCCGCCCCATGTCCGAGTACAGCACCATCCCCTGGCGCAAAAAGGCGTTGAACTGGATTTTGGCTGTATCCGCCACATTCAAGCGCTCCATCGGGCGGTCAGCGTTATAGCCAATCATCGCCACTCCCTGCGACCCCCCCAAATCCGTAATCCGCAGGGTCTGCCAGCGGGGAATCACCCCATGCCAATAGCCTCCCCCCGGCACCTTCTCCGACCAAACCACCAATTCCGGGCGAATGTCCGTTTCTGCCACCGTTGCCACCATGACACCTACCTCCTTGACTGGGTTACTCAACGACGAAGCCCCGGAGATAACGCAACTTAGCCTGTCTCCCAGACTAATCGCACAACCTCCCGGGCTTTTATCCCGCCGTGTAACCGCACCCACCAAGGCAACGGTCTGCTTCTCTCGGACCAGCCACAGTAGTCAACGCCACTGCCGGAACCCTAGAAGCTCTCCTAATTGGCTTATGACCCTATCCTAATCCTCCCCCTGTAAAAAACAGTTGCTTTTGCTACTTTTTACAAAAATTTACAATCTTTTTCTTGGGGATTGTTCCTATGTATGCCCACAGATTTCCGCCTCAAAAAGTGTATCTCAAGATACTGTTTTCCCTGATTTGCTTTGGGGATGCTTAAGGCGATACAGGGAGCGTTGACGTTGGGGGTGAAATCATCACGATTTCCCACTCCCTTCACTGGTGATGAACAGTTGGGTTCTAGTTCGTTTTTCGGGAGTTTACGGGTGGCATGAAATGGAAATCTCACGCTTGGAATGGGTTGTTGTTTGTGTTGGCAATGATGCTAGCCGTCAGTTGTGTTCCTCCGAAGGTGCAAAGTGAAAGTCCGGTGGTGCGCCTGGGTTTTAGTGCCTGGCCGGGCTGGTTTCCCTGGCAAGTCGCCCAGGAAAAAGCGATTTTTACCACCAAAAATGTGCAGGTAGATTTGAAGTGGTTTGATAGCTATTTGGACTCAATTAATGCCCTCACAGCCCAACAATTGGAAGCGAATTCCCAGACCCTTAATGACACGATTAGCGCCGTAGCCGGTGGTGCGGATCAGGTGATTGTTTTGGTGAATGATAATTCGACGGGAAATGACAAAATCATCGTCCGGGAAGGCATTAATACCATTGCGGATTTGAAGGGGAAAAAAGTAGCCGCCGAAGAGGGAACAGTGGATCATTTTCTCCTGCTTTTGGGGATGGAAAAAGCGGGATTAAAACCCTCGGATATTACGTTTGTGCCCTTGGAAACCGGGAAAGCCGCCACCGCCTTTGTCGCCGGACAGGTGGATGCGGTGGGGGTGTTTGCGCCGTTTACCACCCAAGCCTTGAAACGTCCGGGCAGTAAGGAATTATTTAGTTCCAAGGATTTTCCGGGGGCGATTTCTGACCATTTGGTGTTTACCCGGAGCTTTGTGAATGAGCATCCCGAACAGGTGCAGGCGCTGGTGGATGCCTGGTTTGCGACGACGAAATTTTTGGAAACTAATCCCGAAGAAGCCATTGCCATTATGGCGAAAAAAGCCAATGTTTCGGTGGAGGAATACAAACAATATGCGGCGGGTACCCGGATTTTTACGGTGCAGGAAAATATCGCCGCTTTTCAACCTGGTAATGATATGTCCTCGTTGCCTTTTGCGGCTCAGAAAATCAGTGCCTTTTTAACCCAAGTCGGTTTAGCGAAAACCCAACCGGATTTGAGCAAATTGTTTGACGACCGGTTTGTGAAAGCCTATGCCGCCCGTGCCCAAGCCCAAATGTCCCCCGTTCCAGTGACTTCCCATGACCGATCCCCAACGTTCCCAGCCCCTGCGTGACCAGTTACAGCCCCGGCAGTTGCGCCCGTCGGTGTTTTGGCGGATTGCTGAGGACATTCCCCGCCGGTTGTACTGGCGGTTGGTCACCCTCTCCATCTTGTTTCCCCTGGTGGCGTGGGGCTTGGTGACCTGGATCAAAGCCGTTGACCCGACGTTTTTGCCCTCGCCGGGACAGGTGGTGCAGGCGGCGGTTCGCCTGGGGCGTTCGGGGGAGTTGTGGCGGGATACCTGGGCAAGTGTGGGGCGGGTGGGGGTGGGGTTTGCGCTCTCGGCGTTGGTGGCGATTCCGGTGGGACTGCTGATGGGAAGTTTTGCCAGTATCCGGGCGTTGTTGGAACCCCTGTTTGGGTTGATGCGCTATATGCCGGCGCCAGCGTTTATTCCCCTGTTGATTTTGTATCAGGGGGTGGGGGAAGAACCAAAGGTGACGCTGATTTTTATTGGTACGTTTTTTTTCAATGCGTTGATGGTGATGGATACGGTGAAATTTGTGCCGAAGGAGTTAATTGAAACCACGTTTATGCTGGGAGGAAATCGGATGGCGACGGTGATGCAGGTGATTTTTCCCCATGTCCTGCCGGGGGTTTTGGATGCCTGTCGGATCAATTTGGCGGCGGCTTGGCAGTTGGTGATTGTGGCGGAATTGGTAGCGGCGACGGAGGGGTTGGGGCGACGGATTAGTTTGGCGGGCAGATTTTTGCGGACGGATGAAATTTTTGTAGGGATTATCGTGATTGGATTGATCGGGTTGGGGTTGGATTTGTTGTTTCAATATCTGGTGCGGTTGACCAGTCCTTGGGCGGATGCGAAATGAGTTGTTTCTATGACCAATTGGGAGGTGCATTCATGTTTTTACAGGTGCGACAGTTGACGAAACATTTCCCGACTAAGCGGGGGACGTTGGTGGCGTTGGAGGATATTAATTTCTCGATGACCGCCGGGGAGTTTGTCTGTGCGGTGGGGGCTTCCGGTTCTGGTAAATCTACTCTCCTGCGGCAGATTGCGGGGTTGGATCAGCCGACCCGTGGGGGGGTGTGGATTGATGGACAGAGGGTGACGGGACCGGGGGCGGACCGGGGGATCGTCTTTCAGCATTACTCCCTGTACCCCTGGATGACGGTGCAGGAGAATGTGGAATTTGGGTTGAAATTGCACGGGATTCCCCCCCGGGTGCGGCGGGAACAGGCGCAGTACTACCTGGAGGTGGTGGGATTGACGGCGTTTGCCCAGGCGTTGCCCCGGCAGTTGTCTGGGGGGATGAAACAGCGGGTGGCGATTGCCCGGGCGTTGGCGGCGGAACCCCGGATTTTGTTGCTGGATGAACCGTTTGGGGCGTTGGATTTGCACACCCGGGAAACCATGCACGAATTTATGGTGCAACTGTGGCAGCGCACCCGTCTCACGGTGTTTATGATCACCCACGATGTGGAGGAGGCGGTGTTTTTGGCGAATCGGATTTTGGCGTTGAGTGCTCACCCGGGGCGCATCTGTCGGGAGATGCAGGTGGAATTGCCGGATCGGAGTTTGGGGGTGATGGCAATCAAACGCCATCCGGCTTTTCATGACTACCGGGATGAATTGGTGCGGCTGTTGCGGCAACAGGGACGGGCGGATGCGCCTACCCCAGCGTTGGTGGCTTAGGGTAATCCTGCCAGGTTAGAAGTGTTGAATCCTGCAACAAAGGTTCGTAAATTTGGGGCAGGTAAAACGCTTTATGATGACAAATCTTTTCGTTATCAATGAGAATCTGGCTCTCAAATGGTAATGGTTTTCGTTGTCAGACTAGATGCACATTCTGGTGCAAACCCTCAAAATCTCCTCAAAATCTTAGGATTCGACACTTCTGCTTCTAAGTAACTTATGATCTCAAGCCTCGATTTGCCATCCTTGCGTCAGGCGTACAGCACGGGGCAGGTGACCCCGGTTGACGTTGTCGAAACGGTGTACGAACGGATTGAACGGTATGCTGACCCGGCGGTGTGGATTTATTTAGCACCTAAGGAGGAGAGTTTACGGCGGGCGCAGGCGTTGACCAAAACCGAACCGAGCCAGTTGCCCCTGTACGGTATTCCCTTTGCCATCAAGGACAATATCGATTGGGCGGGGGTGCCCACGACGGCGGGGTGTCCCAGTTTTGCCTATGTGCCCCAACAGTCGGCGACGGTGGTGAACCGGTTAATCTTCGCCGGGGCAATCCCCATCGGGAAAACCAATTTGGATCAGTTTGCGACGGGGTTGGTGGGCACCCGTTCTCCCTACGGCATTTGCCGCAATCCCTTTCACCCGGAGTACATTCCGGGGGGGTCGAGTTCCGGGTCGGCGGTGGCGGTGGCGGCGGGGCTGGTGAGTTTTAGTTTGGGGACGGATACGGCGGGTTCCGGGCGGGTGCCTGCGGCGTTTAACCAGATTGTGGGCTTGAAACCCACCCGGGGTTATCTCAGTACCCAGGGGGTGGTGCCCGCCGTGCGGAGTCTGGATTGTGTGTCCATCTTTGCCCTCACCTGCCGGGATGTCCAGGCGATTCTCCGGGTAGCCGCTGGGTTTGACCCGCTTGACCCCTTTTCCCGGTCGCCCCAGTGGACGGAGCAACCGCCGGGTCTGCGGGTGGGGGTGCCGCCGAGGGAACAGTTGGAATTTTTTGGCAATGAGGCGGCGGCAAAGAATTACCAGCAGGCGTTGACCCGGTTGGCGGCGCTGGGGTGTACTTTAGTTGAAATCAATCTAACGCCGTTTTTGACAGCGGGTGACTTGCTGTACGAGGGGGCGTGGTTAGCGGAGCGGACGGCGGCGGTGGGGGAATTTCTCCGCCAGACCCAAGCGGGGGTTGACCCGGTGGTGCGGCAAATTATCCTGGCGGGTGAGGCGATTTCCGGGGTGCGGGTGTTCCAGGATATGTACCGTTTGGCGGCGCTGAAACGGAAAACGGAAATGCAATGGGCGCAGATGGATATGCTGGTTCTGCCCACCACCGGGACGATTTACCGGGTAACAGAAGTGCTGGCTGAACCCATCGCCCTGAATCGCCATTTGGGACGGTACACCAACTTTGTCAATCTCCTCGACCTGTGTGCCTTGGCAGTACCGAGCGGCAGGCAACCCAACGGTCTCCCGACCGGCATCACCCTCATGGCTCCGGCGGGGCGGGATCAATGGCTGTGCTACTGGGGGCAACGGTATCAAGCGGCGTTGGGGGGAATGTTGGGAGCCACCGGGATTGCTTATGGGGAGGTGTCCCCATGACCGAACCCTACCGCTTGGCGGTCGTCGGTGCCCATTTGACCGGACAACCCCTGAACTATCAACTCCAGGAATTACAGGCTCGGTGCCTGCGTACCTGTACCACCGCACCCCTCTATCGTCTGTACGCCCTTTTTGGGGGGGAAATACCCAAACCCGGTCTGGTGCGCCAAAGGGCAGGGCAACCGGGCTATGCCATTGAGGTGGAAGTCTGGGCTTTGTCGGCTGGTGGTTTTGGGCACTTTGTGGCGCAAATTCCCTCGCCCCTGGGGATTGGCACGCTCATTTTAGAGGACGGGGAAACGGTCAAGGGCTTTGTGTGTGAGTCGTTTGCGGTGGCGGATGCCCTGGATATTTCCCACTACGGCGGTTGGCGGGCGTATCTGGCGGCGCAGGCGAGAAAAAATTCCTCAGAACCCCTAGACAAATCCAGAGATTCAGTCTAAGATTTTAGATCGTGTCGCTAATCCACTGACCCGGTTGACCCTGGAACAGTGGGGGATACTGCATCCCTTAGTCATGTGCGGGGGATGTAAGTCTCGGGGCGATCAAACTAGAGCTTGGTGCGGTGCAGAGGTTCGGCAGTCTCGGGTTTTCCGCTGGGAAATGCGGTCGAGCCTGTGGCGTTTATTTCGTTGTGGAGGCCAGTCGTGGCATTGGGAATCCTGGGAACCAAGTTGGGCATGACCCAGCTTTTTGATGAAACGGGCAAGGCGGTGCCGGTGACGGTGGTGCAGGCGGGGCCCTGTACGGTGACGCAGTTGAAAACCACAGCCACGGATGGCTACGATGCGGTGCAACTGGGGTTTGGGGTGACCCGGGAAAAGACCTTGAGCAAGCCGGAGCGGGGACATTTACAAAAGGCGAACGCCCCGTGGGTCAAGCATCTGCGGGAATACCGGTTGGACAATCCCAGCCAGTACCAGGTGGGTCAGCAGATCACGGTGGAATTATTCCAGCCGGGGCAACGGGTGGACGTGGTGGGCACCAGCATTGGGCGGGGCTTTGCCGGGTATCAACGGCGGCACCATTTTGGGCGGGGGCCGATGGCGCACGGTTCCAAAAATCACTGCCAGCCCGGTTCGATTGGGGCGGGTACCACCCCGGGGCGGGTCTATCCGGGGAAACGCATGGCGGGACAGATGGGCAACCAGCGGGTGACAATCAAAGATTTGCGCGTCTTTAAGATTGACCCGGAGCGTCATCTGATCCTGATTCGGGGGTCGGTGCCGGGGAAACCGGGTGCCTTGGTGAGTGTCACCCCCGCCAAACTTGTGGGCGCAAAGGGGTAAATCATGGTGGCATTAGCGGTCAAAAATTGGCAAGGGGAAACCAGCGGCGAAGCGCCCTTGGAACTGCGGGTGGCGAAACCGGAAACGGCGAACCACATCCTGCATCGGGCGGTGGTGCGGCAGTTAGCCCATGCCCGGCAAGGGACAGCCTGTACCAAAACCCGCTCGGAGGTCAGCGGGGGTGGACGCAAACCCTGGCGACAAAAGGGCACGGGGCGGGCACGGGCGGGTTCCAATCGGTCGCCTTTGTGGCGGGGTGGGGGGGTGATTTTTGGTCCCAAACCCCGGGATTACGAGTTGAAAATGAACCGGAAAGAACGCCGGTTGGCCCTGCGCACCGCCTTGATGAACCGGGCCGAGCAAACCATTGTGGTGGAAGAATTTACGGAGCAATTGCCCCGCCCCAAAACCAAGGAGATGGTACAAGCCCTGAGCCGGTGGGGGGCTGACCCGGAAGCCAAAATTCTGTTGATCGTGCCGGAGATTACGGAAACCCTGGGGTTATCGGTGCGGAATTTGCCCCGGTTGACCCTATTGCGGGCGGATCAATTAAATGTGTGGGACATTCTCCATGCGGACACTCTGGTGGTGACGGTGGGGGCTTTGCAAAAAATTCAGGAGGTGTACGGGGATGGGTCGGATCACCACGCTTAAACCCCGCCAGGATGACCCCCGTCGGTTGGTGGACTGCATTATCCGCCCCTTGGTGACGGAGAAGGCGACCCGGTTGTTGGAACAAAACCAGTACACGTTTGCGGTGCGTCCCCAAGCCACCAAGCCGGAGATCAAGGCGGCGATTGAACTGCTGTTTGACGTGAAGGTGGTGGCGGTGAATACCCTGCACCCGGCGGAGCGCCGGAAACGGGTGGGGCGGTTTGCGGGGCAAAAACCCCACTACAAGAAGGCCATGGTGACCCTGGCCGCGGGTGACAAAATTGTGCTATTCCCGGAGGTGTAGGAGCGACCTATGGCTTTACGTATTTATCGTCCGTTAACGCCAGGCACCCGGGAACGCTCGGTTGCAGATTTTGCGGAAATTACCAAAACCAAACCGGAAAAATCCCTGGTCACCCACCACCATTCCCCCAAGGGGCGCAACAACCGGGGGGTGATCACCACTCGCCATCGGGGCGGCGGCCACAAGCAGTTGTACCGGCTCGTGGATTTTCGGCGGGACAAACGGGGGATTCCGGCCAAAGTGGCGGCGATTGAGTACGACCCCAACCGCAACGCCCGTTTAGCCCTACTCCATTACCGGGATGGGGAAAAACGCTACATTTTGCATCCCCGCAAGCTGGCGGTGGGAGCGACGGTGATTGCTGGCCCGGATGCCCCGATTGAGATTGGCAATGCCCTGCCCCTGAGCAACATCCCTTTGGGGACGGAGGTGCATAACGTGGAATTGGTGCCCGGTAAGGGGGGGCAGATGGTGCGTTCAGCGGGTGCCAGTGCCCAGGTGGTGGCCAAGGAGGGGGATTTTGTCGCCCTGAAATTGCCCTCTGGGGAGGTGCGCCTGTTCCGGCGGGAAGGCTATGCCACCATCGGGCAGGTGGGGAATGTGGAACACAACAACATCACCCTGGGGAAAGCGGGGCGCAAACGCTGGCTGGGTCGTCGTCCCGAGGTGCGTGGTTCGGTGATGAACCCGGTGGATCACCCCCACGGGGGCGGGGAAGGGCGGGCACCCATTGGCCGCAGTGGCCCGGTCACCCCCTGGGGCAAACCGGCCTTGGGGCAGAAAACCCGCAAGCGCCATAAACCCAGCGATAAATTGATTATCCGTCGTCGGAAAGGGAGGAACTAGCCATGCCCCGGTCATTGAAAAAAGGGCCGTTTGTGGCCGACCACCTGCTCACCAAAATTGAAAAGCTGAACGAGCGCAATGAGAAGCAGGTGATCAAAACCTGGTCCCGGGCATCCACGATTGTGCCGGAGATGATCGGGCATACCATTGCGGTCTATAACGGCAAACAGCACGTCCCCGTGTACGTCACCGACCAGATGGTGGGGCATAAATTGGGGGAATTTGCCCCGACCCGCACCTTCAAGGGGCACACCAAAAGTGACAAGAAAGCCAAACGCTAGGAGGAGGACATGGTGATTGCCACGGAAGGCCCGGAAGTGCGTGCTGTATTGCGTTTTACCCGTTTAGCGCCCAACAAGGTGCGGCGGGTGTTGGATCAGATTCGGGGGCGTACGTACCGGGAAGCCCTGATGATCCTGGAATTTATGCCCTACCGTCCCTGTGGGCCCGTGATGCAGCTTTTGCGGTCGGCGGCGGCCAATGCGGAGCACAATAACGGTTTGAACCGCGCCAAGCTGGTGATTACCGAAGCGAAGGCCGATGGGGGACCGGTGCTCAAGCGCTTTCAACCCCGGGCCCGGGGGCAAGCCTACCGGATTCACAAACCTACTTGTCACATCACCATTGCCGTGCGGGAACGGGCGGACAACCAAGGGGAGGCTGAATAATCATGGGACAAAAAACACATCCGGTGGGATTTCGGTTGGGGATTACCCGGGAGCACCAGTCCCGTTGGTTTGCCCCCCACCGCCAGTACCCGGAACTCCTGCAGGAAGACCAAAAAATCCGCCAGTTCATCATGAAAAAGCTGGGGAAAGCCGCCATTGCCCGGGTGCAAATCCAGCGCAAGGCCGACCAAATTGAATTGGCGGTGCATACAGGTCGCCCGGGGGTGGTGGTGGGTCAGCGGGGTGCGGGGATTGAAGCCCTCCGCAAGGACGTGGAAAAACTCCTGGGGCGGCAACAGGTGAAAATCCGGGTGGTGGAAATCAACAAGGTGGATGCGGAAGCTCCCCTGCTGGCGGATTACATTGTGGAGCAGTTGGAAAAGCGGGTGGCCTTCCGGCGGGCGGTGAAACAGGCGATCCAGCGGGCCCAACGGGCGGAGGTACAGGGGATCAAGATCATGGTGGCCGGACGGCTGAACGGGGCGGAAATCGCCCGCAGTGAATGGGTGCGGGAAGGGCGGGTGCCCCTACAAACCCTGCGTGCTGATATTGACTTTGCCCAGCGCACCGCCAAAACCATCTACGGCATCCTGGGGGTGAAGGTGTGGGTGTTTCGCGGGGAAGTGGTGCCCGGTGTGCCGGAAGCCCCGGCCGTCCGCACGGGTAAACCCAACGCCCGTCCCCCCCGCCGCCGGCAACAGTTTGAAGACCGTTCCACCGCCGAGGTACAGGAGTAGGAGATTATGCTTAGCCCAAAACGTACCAAATTTCGCAAACAACAACGGGGCAACCGCCGGGGAGCCGCCAGCCGGGGGAATACGATTGTGTTCGGGGACTACGGACTGCAAGCCCAAGCCCCTGCCTGGATTACGGCGCGCCAGATCGAAGCCTGCCGTCGTGCCATGAACCGGTGCATCAAGCGGGTCGGGAAAATTTGGATTCGCATTTTTCCCGACAAACCCGTGACCCTGCGCCCGGCGGAAACCCGCATGGGTTCGGGGAAAGGCTCCCCGGAATTTTGGGTGGCGGTGGTCAAACCCGGCACCATCCTCTTTGAAATGGGCAACGGTGTCCCGGAGAGTGTAGCCCGGGAGGCCATGCGGTTAGCCGCCTACAAACTGCCCATCAAAACCAAATTTATTAGTCGCACGCAAGAGGAGGTGCCCAGCGATGGCATTCCCCAAAATGTCTGATATCCAAGCCCTGGACGACACCCGGTTGGCTGAGGAAATCCTGGCGGTCAAAAAGGAACTCTTCCAACTGCGGTTTCGCCAAGCCACCCGCCAGCCGGTGAAAGCCCATGAATTTCGCCATGCCCGACATAAGCTGGCGCAGTTACTCACCCTAGAACACCAACGGAGGCAACATCATGGCGGTTAAACAATTGGTGGGGGTGGTGGTCAGCAACAAGATGGACAAAACCGTGGTGGTAGCCGTGGAAAACCGGGTGGCTCACCCCCGCTACGGCAAAATCGTGGTGCGTACCAAGAAATACAAAGCCCACGACGAAGCCAACCGTTGCCAAGAGGGGGATCGGGTGCGGATTCAAGAAACCCGCCCCTTGAGCCGTACCAAGCGGTGGCAGGTGATTGACATTCTCAGTACCACAGCCGGAGACACCCCATGATCCAACCCCAGACCTATTTGAATGTGGCCGACAACAGCGGTGCCCGCCGGATCATGTGCATCCGGGTGCTGGGTTCTACTGTGGGCAGTAAGGGTTTAACCAAGGGCGGTGGGAGCAAAGTCACGGCGGGGATCGGCGATGTGATTGTGGCCGTGGTCAAGGATGCTGCCCCCAATATGCCCGTGAAAAAATCCGAGGTGGTGCGGGCGGTGGTCGTTCGTACCCGCAAAAACCTGCGCCGGGACAGTGGCATGAGCATCCGGTTTGACGACAATGCCGCCGTGATTATCAACAAGGACGGCAACCCCCGGGGCACCCGGGTCTTTGGCCCGGTGGCGCGGGAACTGCGGGACCGCAACTTTACCAAAATCGTTTCCTTGGCACCGGAGGTCTTGTAATGGTACGGCGTTTGCAACCGGGGTTGGTGAAAAAGCTGACCAAACAGGCGGGGATTCGCCCCCACCGCAACGGCCTGCGCTACAAAATGCACGTCCGCCAAGGGGACACGGTGCAGGTGATCAGCGGGGACGACAAGGGCAAAGTCGGGGAAGTGTTGCGGGTCTTGCCGGAAACCAGCCAGGTGATCGTGGCGGGGGTGAACATTCGCACCAAGCACGTTAAGCCCCAACGGGAGGGGGAAAAGGGGCAAATTGTCCGGGCGGAAGCCCCCCTCCACAGCAGTAAGGTGATGCTCTATTCCAAAGAGAAAGATGTCGCCAGCCGGGTTTGCCACACCTACACGGAGGACGGGCGCAAGGTGCGGATGCTGAAGAAAACCGGCGAACTGTTACTGCCGAAACCGACCAAGAAGAAGGGGAACTAGCATGGCACAACGATTGAAATCCCAATACCAGGAAACCATCATCCCCCGCCTGATGCAGGAGTTTGGCTACACCAATGTGCATCAGGTGCCCAAATTGGTGAAAGTCACCGTCAACCGGGGCTTGGGAGAAGCCGCCCAAAACGCCAAAGCCCTGGAATCCTCCCTCCAGGAGATCACCCTGATCACCGGGCAAAAGGCGGTGGTCACCCGGGCGAAAAAGGCCATCGCGGGGTTCAAAATCCGCCAGGGGATGCCGGTGGGGATGATGGTGACCCTGAGGGGCGACCGGATGTACAGCTTTTTGGAGCGGTTGATCCATCTGGCCTTGCCCCGGATTCGGGACTTTCGGGGGATCAACCCCAAGGGCTTTGACGGGCGGGGGAATTACAGTTTGGGGCTAAAAGAGCAGTTGATTTTTCCAGAGATCGAATATGACAAAATTGACAAAATTCGGGGCATGGACATTGCCATCATCACCACCGCCCGCACCGACCGGGAGGGGTTGGCCCTGCTCAAAGCCCTCGGGATGCCGTTTCGGGAGAACTAACGATGGTTAACGACACCATTGCCGATATGCTCACCCGGATTCGCAACGCCGGTTTGGCGCACCACCAGACCACCCAGGTGCCCGCCACCCGCATGACCCGCAGTATCGCCCAGGTGCTGAAGTCCGAGGGCTTTATCCAGGACTTCCGGGAGGAGGGGGAAGGGGTACGCAAGGTGCTGGTGATCACCCTCAAGTACAGTGGCCGCCAACGCCAGCCGGTGATTCGCACCCTACGGCGGGTCAGCCGTCCAGGTCTGCGGGTTTATGCCAACCACCGGGAACTGCCCAAGGTACTGGGGGGGATTGGCATTGCCGTCATTTCCACCTCCCGGGGGATCATGACCGACCGGGAAGCCCGCAAAAACGGCATCGGTGGGGAAGTTCTTTGTTATGTTTGGTAGGAGCCGCCATGTCCCGGATTGGTAAACGACCGATTCCTTTGCCCGCCAAGGTCACCGTCGCCCTCGATGGCCAGCGGGTACGGGTCAAAGGCCCCAAAGGGGAACTCCAGCGGGAATTTCCCCCAGGGGTGGTGATCCAACAACAGGAGAACGTTCTGCTGGTCACCCGGGCGGATGACTCCCGCCAAAGTCGCCAGTTGCACGGCCTGTGCCGCACCCTGATGGCCAACATGGTCGAGGGGGTGGCCAAGGAATTTGAGCGCAAACTGGAAATCCAGGGGGTGGGCTATCGGGCGCAGATGTCCGGTACCAAATTAGTCCTCACCGTGGGCTACAGCCATCCGGTAGAGTTTACCCCGCCCCCCGGCATCACCTTCAGCATCGAAGATGCCACCGGCAAAAGCGTCAACCAGGGCACCATCGTCGTGGTGCGGGGCATTGACAAGGAGCAGGTGGGCAATTTAGCCGCCCAGATTCGCTTTGTGCGTCCGCCGGAACCCTACAAGGGCAAAGGGATTCGCTACCTGGGCGAAGCGGTGCGGCGCAAGGAAGGCAAAACCACTGGTAAGAAGAAGTAACACCATGAAACTCACCCGTATCGAAGCCATTCAACGTCGTCACCGCCGTATCCGCCAGCGGGTGGTGGGCACCCCGGAACGTCCCCGGTTGGCGGTCTTTCGCTCCCACCAGCACATCTATGCCCAGGTGATTGACGACACCCGACACCATACCCTAGTGGCAGCCGCCTCCGTGGAACCCAGCCTGCGCCAGGAATTGGACAACAACGGTGCCACCTGTACGGCCTCCACCAAGGTCGGTCAGGTGATCGCCGAACGGGCCCTCGCCAAGGGGATTCAGCGGGTCGTCTTTGACCGGGGGGGGAACCTCTACCACGGGCGGGTCAAAGCCCTGGCGGAAGCCGCCCGCGCCGCCGGATTAGAATTTTAGTCAAAAAAGGAGGACCGCATGGCTAAAGAACGTCGTAGCAAAGCCGCCCGCACCCTGGAAAAAGACCCGGAATGGCAAGAGCGGGTCGTGCAAACCCGCCGGGTGACCAAGGTGGTCAAGGGGGGGAAAAAGCTCAGCTTCCGGGCCATCGTCATCGTCGGCAACGAAAAAGGCCAGGTGGGCGTCGGGGTGGGTAAAGCCAACGATGTGAGCGGTGCTGTCCGCAAGGGGGTAGCCGATGGCAAAAAACACCTGATCACCGTGCCCCTGACCCGTGCCAATTCCATCCCCCACCCCACCCGGGCGGTTTCCGGGGCGGCCAGCGTCCTGATGCGGCCAGCGGCACCCGGTACCGGGGTGATTGCCGGGGGAGCCGTGCGTACCGTGTTGGAATTGGCCGGGGTGAAAAACGTCCTAGCCAAGCAGTTGGGTTCCAGTAGCCCCTTGAATAACGCCCGTGCCGCTGTGGCCGCCCTCTCCAGCCTGCGGACGCTCTCCCAGGTCGCCCAGGAGCGGGGCATTCCCCTAGAACAACTGTACGGTTAAGTGTTTCGGAATTACAGGTAATCACCATGAACTTACATGATTTACATCCCCAACCCGGTTCCCAGCATCGGCGACGGCGGATTGGCCGGGGCATCAGTGCGGGGCAGGGAGCCAGCGGCGGCTTTGGGATGCGGGGGCAAAAATCCCGTTCCGGTCGCCCCACCCGTCCGGGGTTTGAGGGGGGGCAAAACCCTTTGTACCGGCGGATTCCCAAATTGCATGGCTTCCCTGTGGTCAACCCCACCCGCTACACCATCCTCAACGTGGGGGATTTGGCTAACTGGGAAGGCGAACAACCCGTGACCCTGGAAGCCTTACAGGCGGCGGGCTGGGTCAAACAACCCCAGGGGGCATTGAAAATTTTGGGCAAAGGGGAAATTACCCGCCCGATGCGGGTGGTAGCTGCGAGCTTCAGTACCTCCGCCGAAGCCAAAATTACCGCGGCGGGGGGCACCTGTGAACGGCTAGCGGGTCATGCCCCCGACAGGTGACGTCCAGCACCGCTTGTCTTGCCCCGGCAAACCTGGTCTAATAACGGTGGTCACTTGCGGGGGTAGTATGCAGGAAAAAATCAAACTTTTGAAGGCGGTAGCCGTGACCAATCGGGGTTTGCTGGCCTCCCCTCGGTCACAGGCGGAACTGGATCAATTGATTCGCCAACTGGAAGCCCACAACCCTACTCCCAACCCAGCGCAGGCTCCCGAATTGCTCAGCGGCTGTTGGCAGTTGCTCTACACCACCAGCGTGGATGTGATTGGTCTGGGGCGGGTGCCGGGGGTGACCCTGGGGCAAATTTATCAGGTCATTCAAGCCGACAAAAATCGGGTGTACAACCTCGCCGAAGCCCAGGGAATCCCTTTTTTAGAAGGGTTATTGGCGGTCAAAGCTCGTTTTGAGGTGGTGAATCCCAGCCGGATTGCCATTTATTTTGAACAAAGTATGCTGGCACTGCAACGATTGGTGGACTATCGCCATCCCACCCAATGGCTCGAGCGATTGGAGCAGGAAGAACCTTTACCTTTGCTCCAAATTCCCTTGGACAGTGGTCGTTCCCAGGGTTGGTTGGACATTACCTACCTGGACATTGACCTACGGATTAGCCGGGGCGACAAGGGGAATGTGTTTGTCCTGGCACGGGTGTAGGGGCTGTGGGCACAAGTCATTAACCCCCTGCGACCCCTATTCTATTCTCATTTAGGACTGCTATATTTAGGGGTTATCTGTATCATCGGCACGCACTTCTTGAATGGGATTGACATTGAAAACCAGGGTGAACTTTTGTCCCATGCGGCGTTCCAAAAACGCTTCGAGGAGTTTCACTTGGCGGGGCGTGATGGGTTCCTGTGCCCGCACCGTCAAGCGAGTCTCCGGGGGGTGCATTTGCCAATTGGTCTGAGTGCGGATCAATTCCACCCGTTGAAACGTAATCGTGCCGCTCAGGAGGGCTTTGCGAAGATTCGTTTCCAAACGATTTTGGCGGGTGAGTTCCACAAAACTAATGCCCAGGGGAACCACCAATCCACTGGTCAACAGGGTCGCCACAGCTAAAACACCCCGGGCTTTGGTCCAATGGGCATAGCCTGCCAACAGAAACGCCACCATACACGCCAGGGCAATCCCCAGAAAATTGGTCAAAAACAGCAAAAATGCACCCCAACTCAGCACCCAATTGCCCTGGGACAACCCCAACCCCACCACACACACAGGCGGCATCAACGCCACCGCAATCGCCGTCCCTGGCAACGTCGCCGACACCTTGGGTTCCACCGAGGCATAGCCGCAAATGGCTCCCGCCGCAATCGCAATGCCCAAATCCAACAAATTGGGGGTCGAACGTGCCAAAATTTCACTCCCAAAAGTAGATAACCCCGCCACCAGTCCCAACCCACAGGACAGCAGGATCGCCACCCCCGCCCCCACCGCCAGCGACAGGAAAGCCCGCCGAAATAGGGTCAGATCGCCGATGAGTGCCCCAAATGCCAACCCCCGAATCGGCATCATCAAAGGAGCCACAATCATCGCCCCGATAATCACAGCGGCACTGTTGGCGAGCAAACCCAAAGTAGCAATGATGCAGGAACCCACCACCAGCACCAGGTAGGGCGTATCCAACTGGGATTCCGCACCCAAAGTGATCTGAATTTGCTGTAATTGCTCTAAATCCTCGAGGTTCTGTGGGCTGGTCGGTCGAGGGGTGAATCGTTGACCGAAGTGCCGATACCAAGGTTTCCGTTCAGACATGGTGATGCCTCGCTATGGTTTAAGTATTAACAATATTAGGACTGATTAGGATTTATTAAAATGCTCTTATTCATTGGCACTGCCAGAAAATTATCTCGCTGGAATGTCCATATTGTAACTTATTGCATATCCATCAGTTGGTATTAGTTTGATATATAGCGATCCTACTTGATTTACAACCAAAAATTCTGCAGAACCATACACCGCAGGTGCTTCTTTTACGGGGGCGGTGCCCCTGCGACCCTTGTTTTAAACTTAGTTAAAATTACTATAATCACGTTTTCAAGTTAGCTATAGCAATCCTACTTGATTTACAACCAAAAATTCTCCAGAACCAAATACGGGGACGGCGCCCCTGCAACCCCTGTTCTATTCTCGTTTAGGATGGCTATTAAAAATAAACTTTACTCCCTAGCTTCTGACCCCGACGGACTCGTACCCTGTAATTGTTCAATCGCCGCCAAAGCCGCCCGGGAACCCGCCAAAATATCCCGCTCTTCTCCCCCCAAATAGACCCGCCCAAAACTGCCAAAGGGTTGGACTTCCAGGATATTGATCAAAGCCGCTTTTTCCGCCTCATTCGCCGCTAGGGGGGCATAGGCCGCCGGTTCCACCTCTAAAATGTACAGGGTTTGTCCAGCCAAAATCATCTGTCCCCGCCGCATCCGGTTGATCAATTGCGCCTGATGGGGGTCGAGATTGCGGATCACCTGACTGGACACCACCCGGGGTTTGAGGCGTTGGTGTTCCCGCACCCCTAAAGCCGCCAAAATCGCTTGCCCCGCCGAGCGCA
Source organism: Synechococcus sp. C9 (assembly GCF_022984075.1). Lineage (NCBI taxonomy): Bacteria > Bacillati > Cyanobacteriota > Cyanophyceae > Synechococcales > Synechococcaceae > Synechococcus > Synechococcus sp. C9. Next base: position 2,078,879 of record NZ_JALAAD010000001.1, read on the forward strand.
CTTCCCCCTGACGGCTGGCGTGAATTTCCAACAGACCATACAGCCGTTCCACCACCTGCACCCCAGGCCGCACCAAATTCGATTTCAGAGCCACATCGGTAATGCGATTGATCTCAATCCCCGGTGAAATTTCCACCCACAGGGACGCATCCCCCGGCAGGGGCAAAAACCCGGACGATACCGTGCCCAGGTACGCCGCATACTGGGATTGGAGACTGTCAATGTACACATAACTGCGGAGAATTGCACCCACGCTCTGGTCGTCCACGGGATTACCATACCCCAGTGTAAAGGGAACCGGTGGGAAATTTTTGCACCCATCGCCGGATTCTGATACAGTAAAAATGCTGGTTAGTGCTTTGGCAATATCGTTTCCCCAGAGTTTAAGGAGTGGCGTGAGATTATGGTGGATAGTACGGCGACCCTAGATTTTCAGAGCGATGTTTATCGGGATGCCTACAGCCGCATCAATGGCATCGTCATCGAAGGGGAACAGGAAGCGGCGGATAACTACATTCAAATTGCCGAATTGATTCCTGACCGCCGGGAAGAATTGCTCTCTTTATCCAAAATGGAAAGCCGCCATAAGAAGGGTTTTGAAGCCTGCGGCCGCAACCTCCAGGTCACTCCCGATCTGCCATTTGCCAAGGAATTTTTCAAAGGTCTGCATGATAATTTTCAGAAGGCATTTGCCGCTGGTGATGTGGTGACGTGTCTTCTCATTCAAGCGTTAATTATCGAGGCTTTTGCCATATCGGCCTACAACATTTATATTCCGGTAGCTGACCCCTTCGCCCGCAAAATTACCGAGGGGGTGGTCAAGGATGAGTACCTGCATTTGAATTTCGGTCAACAGTGGTTAAAAGAGCATTTTACCGAAGTCAAAGACCGTTTGAAGACAGCCAACCGGGAAAATTTGCCCTTGGTCTGGCGGATGTTAAATGAGGTGGAACAAGACGCAGCGCAATTGGGTATGGAAAAATCAGCCCTGGTGGAGGATTTTCTGATTGCCTATGGGGATGCGTTGGCGGACATTGGCTTTACCACCCGGGAAGTCATGCAGTTAACGGCAATGGGGCTGGCGGCTTAGGGATTTTATTGCCAATTCTGCTGATGAATTTCCCACCCGCAGGAGATTTCCGTTATCCTGGGGAAGGTGTACTCTGGAACCATCATTTATGTTTGGATTAATCGGGCATTTGACGAATTTAGAACACGCTCAATCCGTTGCCGACAGGATGGGTTATCCAGAATATGCGGAGCAGGGGTTGGATTTTTGGTGCATGGCACCCCCCCAGGTAGTGGATGAAATCAAAGTGCGGAGCATCACGGGGCAGGTGATTGAAGGCCGTTATGTGGAGTCCTGTTTTTTGCCGGAAATGCTCTCCCAAAATCGGTTCAAAGCCGCCACCCGTAAAGTGATCAATGCGATGGCCCACGCCCAAAAGCACGACATAGATATTACGGCGTTGGGAGGGTTTACTTCGATTATTTTTGAGAATTTTAATTTAGACCAAATTCGGGATATTCGCAATGTTTCCTTGGATTTTCGCCGCTTTACGACTGGCAATACCCATACAGCCTATATCATTGCCCGCCAAATCGAATTGACGGCTCCCCAAATGGACATTGATCTGGAGCGGGCAAGTATTTTGGTATGTGGGGCGACGGGGGATATTGGCAGTGGTGTATGCCGTTGGTTAGCCCATCATTTTCCCGGTATTGATCTAATTTTGGTTGCCCGGAATCAACAGCGCTTGCAGGAATTTCAACAGGAATTGGGCACAGGACGGGTATTACCATTGACGGCGGGATTGCCCTTAGCGGATGTGATTGTTTGGGTGGCGAGTATGCCGCAAGGGGTGGAAATTAACCCGGCAGAGTTAAAAAATCCCTGTCTGATTATTGATGGGGGTTATCCCAAAAATCTGAGTACGCAAATTCAACATCCGGGGGTGCGGGTATTGAATGGGGGCATGGTTGAACATTCCCTAGATATTGATTGGAAAATCATGTCCATGCTGAATTTAGATGTACCAGAACGGCAATTATTTGCTTGTTTTGCTGAGGCGATGTTATTGGAATTTGAAGGCTGGCATACCAATTTTTCCTGGGGTCGCAACCAGATCACTATCGAAAAGATGGCGCAGATTGGTGCCGCTTCTGTGAAACATGGGTTTCGCCCTTTGTTGGCCTAAGGGCACCTCGATCAATTCAAAGTTAGCGGTCATAGCGCCCTTGGTTCTGGGGAATATGGGTATGCCAGCGATGAAATTTATAGCTACGCCACAATGACTAAAACTTCCACAACAGGGCATCGGCAGGAATTAAATCATTGACGGAACGGCTAATTTGATCCATTGCCGCTAAGGTCTCTGCCCTCAGTTGCAAGGTTATCGCGGGTAAATTCGCCAAAACCTGTTCCCGGTTGCGTACCCCAATGATGGCGTGGGTTCGGGGTTGGTGCAGTAGCCATGCAAGCGCAAGAGTTCCCAGGGAAACCTGGTAGGCTACGGCAATCGGACGCAGTTGGGCAAGGGCAGATTGGGCTCGCTGGTACAATTCCCCTTGAAAAAGGATATTTTTGGAGCGCACATCCTCCGGGGGAAATTGCTGGTCAGGGGGAAATTTTCCGGTCAACAATCCCTGCGCAAGGGGGGAATAAGCCAAAATAGAAATCCCTTGAGTAACACAGTAGGGAATTAACTCCCGCTCCGGTATCCGCCAAAAGAGAGAATAGGGCGGTTGCAGGCTACTAATCACCCCATAGTTTTGTGCTTCTTTGAGTTGTGCTAGGTTAAAGTTAGAAACTCCTATGGCTCGAATTTTCCCCTGTTCTTGCAGCTTGACCAAGGCACTCATGGTTTCAGCAATCGGTACGACCGGACTTTTCCAGCTACCACTCGGCCAGTGAATTTGATAGAGATCAATCACATCAATTTGCAACCGTTTGAGGGAGTTTTCACAGGCTAAAAGTACCTGGTCATAGGCTAAATGATTGGCAAAAACTTTAGTCGCAATGACTGCCTGACCCCGATAATTTTTAATTGCTTTGCCTACCAATTCTTCGCTATAGCCATCCCCATAAATTTCCGCTGTATCAATGGTGGTAATCCCCTGCTCTAAAGCGGTTTGAATCGCTGTGATAATATCCTGGTCGTCAATCCCTACCCAACCCCGTTTGCCCGCCTGCCAAGTGCCGAGGATCAGGGGAGTGATTTTAATATCCGTTTGACCGAGGGGTATTTGGGAAATCATGGGGTCGTGACCAATTCAACAAGCGGGAATTCAATTTTTAAGTAATCGTTTTCCATACTGGCTTTTTGGGGTTGCAGACCGGCTAGGGCTTGGGGTAAGACCATATTGCGGCGGTGGTTGCCAATGCGAATGTTCAATTCATCCCCAGTTTTGGTGAGTTGAATTTGCTCTTTGGGAATCCCCGGTAAATATAATTCGAGGCAATATCCCTGGGGCATTTCCGTCACTTTCACCGTCTGTTCCTGGTAATAAATTTGGGTGGGGTCTTCATCGGGGTAAAGGGTGTTTTTTAACCGTTCTAAAGCCGCCAAACCACATAATTCCTCCGGGTACAAAGGCACTTCTTTGACCGGTAGAGGATGGAAACTACTTTGAATTTCCTGGCGGTATTGGTTTTGGCTGGTCTGCCATTTTCGGAAAAAGGGGTCGGTGACATCGGCGGGTAAAATCCGGTTGGTAATCACTAAATCCGTAGCGACATTGTATAAACTTAGGTAGGCGTGCGCCCGCAGGGATTCTTTAATCACCATTTTTTCCGGGTTGGTGACCAAGCGAACTGAGGTGCGGGTATTGTCGGTCAAAACCCGTTCCAACTGTTCAATCTGTTCATAAAATTCATAAGGGGCATCCATCACCTCCCGGTTGGGCAGGGAAAAGCCCATCACCCGTTTGAAAATTGGCTCAAAGACGGGGGTGAGCACCTGAGCCATGCCTTGCAGGGGTTTGTAAAACCGCCGCATATACCAGCCCGCCACTTCGGGAATGCTCAAGAGGCGCAGGGCGGTTCCGGTGGGAGCCGAATCAATAATCAGTACATCATAAGTATTTTCATCGTAATGACGTTTGACCCGCACCAGTCCAAAAATTTCGTCCATCCCCGGCAGGACAGCCAATTCTTCGGCTTGTACCCCGTCTAACCCCCGGGCTTGCAGGACTTCCGTGACGTAGCGTTTGACCGACCCCCAGTTCAATTCCAATTCCCGCAGGGCATCCAATTCCGCACCCCAGAGGTTGGGTTGTACCAGGCGGGGTTCGTGGTCGAGGGGTTGGTCGAAACTATCCGCCAGGGAATGGGCCGGGTCGGTGCTGAGGACTAGGGTGCGGTAGCCCAGTTCCGCACAACGGAGACCCGTCGCTGCTGCTACGGAGGTTTTGCCGACCCCGCCTTTACCCGTCATTAACAAAAGCCGCATGGGTTCACCTTAGCCCCTACTGGGCGCAATTTTGTGATTTGATTAACCTTAAGATAACGTTTTCACCAAAAGGAACGTGCAATGGCGGTGACCCGTCCGGCGGTGCCCCAGGGGTGGATGGCTTGGTTACTGATTGGGGTGGGGGCGATGTACCTGCTTCTGATGGTGGCTTTGCCCTTGGGAAATGTGTTTTACCAGGCGTTCCGGTCGGGTTGGGGGGCGTATGTGGAGGGGTTGACCACACCGGAGGCTCGCCATGCGATTGGATTGACGCTTCTGGTGGTAGGGGTGGCGGTGCCGGTGAATACGGCAATGGGGTTGGTGACGGCTTGGGTGTTGGCTCGTTATTCGCTTCCTGGTAAAGGCTTAATTTTGGCTTTGATTGATGCGCCTTTGGCGATTTCGCCGGTGATTGTAGGGCTGATGTTTATCCTGCTCTACAGCACGACGGTGGGGATGTTTCGGGAATGGGTGACGTGGCTGGGGCTGAAAATTATTTTTGCGCCGCCGGGAATTATCCTGACGACTTTGTTCATTACCTTGCCGTTTGTGGTGCGGGAGGTACTGCCGGTTTTGGAAAGCACCGGGCGGGAGGAGGAGGAAGCGGCGTGTACATTGGGGGCCCAGGGGTGGCAGATTTTCTGGCGGGTGACCTTGCCCCAGATTCGTTGGGCGTTGTTGTACGGGGTGATTTTGACGACGGCTCGGGGGTTGGGGGAATTTGGGGCGGTGGCGGTGGTCTCTGGCAAGGTGATTGGCCAGACCAATACCCTCACCCTGCACATCGAACGGGTCTATATGGAATATCAAACCATAGCGGCGTTTGCCGGGGCTTCCCTGCTGACCCTGATTGCCCTGGGCACGGTGGCGGGGCAAGCCCTGTTGGGGCAGTCAGAGCAGGGGCAAAAGGGATAAACTAAATCCTAAATCCCAACTGTGGGATGGGAGCCAGGATGCGGATCGGGGTACCGAAGGAAATAAAAGACCAGGAATTTCGGGTGGGGCTGAGTCCGGCCAGTGTGGCGGCGTTGGTGGCCCAGGGGCATCCGGTGGTGGTGGAAACCCAGGCGGGGGCTGGGGCGGGGTTTGGGGATGAATTGTATGAACAGGCGGGGGCAACCATTGTAGCGGAGGCCGCGACCGCTTGGGCCCAGGATTTGGTAGTCAAGGTCAAGGAACCCTTGCCCCAGGAATACGGGTTTTTGCGGGAGGATTTACTGCTCTTTACCTATCTCCATCTGGCGGCGCAGCCGGATTTGGTCAAAGCCCTGCTCCATGCGGGAACGACCGCGATTGCCTACGAAATGGTGGAATTGAACGATGGGCGGTTACCGCTGTTGCATCCCATGAGCGTGATTGCGGGGCGGTTGGCGGTGCAGTTTGGGAGCCACTTTTTGCAACGGCAGTCCGGCGGCAGGGGGGTGCTTCTGGGGGGTGTCCCAGGGGTGAAACCGGCGCAGGTGGTCATTTTGGGGGGCGGGGTCGTAGGCACGGAAGCGGCACGGATGGCGGTGGGCTTGGGGGCGCAGGTGACGATTATTGAACTCAACCTGGATCGGTTACACGCGTTGGGGGATTTATTTGGCTTCCGGGTGCAGTTACTCCACAGCAATAGCTCCCACATTGCCGAAATGGTACCCCAGGCGGATTTACTCATCGGGGCGGTACTCCTGCCCGGACGGCGCACCCCCACCCTTGTCCCCGAAGCCCTGGTGAAATCCATGACCCCTGGAAGCGTGATTATTGATGTGGCGGTGGATCAGGGAGGATGCGTAGAAACTTTGCGACCAACGAGCCACACGGAACCGGTTTACACAAAATATGGCATATTGCATTACGGTGTCCCGAATATGCCGGGGGCAGTGCCCTGGACAGCGACGCAAGCGTTGAACCAGAGTATCTGGCCGTACCTGTTGGATTTGGCGGAACGGGGGCGAGCCGCCCTGCAACCTGATACGCCTTTGGGGCGGGGGGTGAATACCCAGGGGGGACGACTGATTCCGGCGGTGTTACAGGAATTGTTTCCTGGGTAGGTGGCGGGCGGGAATTTTGTTATTTACAGGGGCGCTTGTATAGCCATTGCCAATCATTGGTGCGAATAACAAAATTAGATGGCTACATGGTGTAGGGGAGCAGAATCAGGGCGGGGTGGAACCCTGCGATCTTTCTGAATATAAAATCAAGCCTTAAAATTAAGGATAAAATACTCAACTAGGGGGGGAAAGCACACCAAATGTACTTACTGGTAATCGCTGGTCTGGGATTTTTTTTGGGATTATTTTTAGGGCAAAATTTATTGCGCCGGGGCATAACTTGGAATATGGATTTAAGTCCCTATCAAAAACAAATATATCTACTTTTAGCTTGGTTGGCAGGCATGGGAATCATTATGGCTTTAATCGGGCGATTTCATCTGACCCATTGGTTGCCCGTTTGGTTCCTGTTAGTGCTTAGTGAATTGCCAATTTTTGTTTTGTTTTTCGGTTGGGTTGTGGTGGGTATTTTAGTAAAATTATCCCTGGCAAATCAGCGGCAAGGCTTAATATTGGTGGGACTATTAAGTATGGTTTTGAGTTGGCAAATTCATCGGTATTGGCCGATTACCCATTGGGTGCAAACGCCATCCGTAACCCGTCAACAAGTGGTTTTACAAAGCACTTCCTATAGCTGTGCGGCAGCGAGTGTGGCAACGTTGGCACGCCTCTATGGTCAAATGCCGGAAATTGGGGAACGGGAGGTGATTGCCCTCACGGCTACCAGTCGCCAGGGGACAAGTTCATTCCGGGAGTGGTGGGCATTATTTCATTTGGGTTTGCGCCCCGAATATCGCAGTAATTTAACCCTAGCTGACCTACTCCAGGTGAACCGACCCGCTCTGCTCCATGTGCATGAACCAGTGGGGGCAGGGCAAACCATTTTACACGCAGTGGTGTTGCTGGCTATAGAACCTAAACAACAAAAAGTTATTATTGGCAATCCCCTCTATGGTCGGCAGGAAAAATTCTTCACAGAAATGGGAACTTATTGGACAAAAGAAGCGATTTTTATTACCCCCAAATCTGCTGATTTTTGAAAAATTGCTTGCCGGTAGGGTTGCATTGGCCGCTGTAGGATTTATGATAAAAGAGCAGTTCCCATTGAGCCTTCCCGATGCAATTAGCCAGCCGTTTGCAACAGATTCCCCCCTACCTCTTTGCCGAAATTGACCGCAAGCGGGATGAATTGGTGGCACAGGGGGTGGATGTGATCAATATGGGCATCGGCGACCCGGATCAACCCACGCCCGCCCATGTGGTTCAGGCGATGCACACGGCGATTGATGACCCCAGCACCCACAATTATCCGCCCTATCAGGGGACGAAGGAGTACCGGCAGGCGGCGGCGGACTGGATGCAACGGCGGTTTGGGGTGACGGTTGACCCCCAACGGGAGGTGGTGTCCTCGATTGGTTCCAAAGAGGCGATTCACAATACGTTTTTGGCATTTGTGGAAGCGGGGGATTATGTGCTGATCCCCGACCCAGCCTACCCGGTGTACCGAACCTCGACGATTTTTGCGGGGGGGAAATCCTGGACGATGCCTTTATTGAAAGAGCGGGGATTTTTGCCGGATTTGACCGCGATTCCCACCGAGGTGGCGCAGGCAGCGAAATTGCTCTGGTTGAACTACCCCAATAATCCGACGGGGGCGGTGGCCAGTCGCGAGTTTTTCGCAGAAGTGGTGGATTTTTGTCGCCAGTACGACATGCTCCTTTGCCATGACCACGCCTATTCGGAAATGGCCTACGACGGCTACAAACCCCCCAGTGTGCTGGAAGTGCCGGGGGCGAAGGAGGTGGCGATTGAGTTTCACAGCCTGTCCAAGTCCTACAATATGACCGGCTGGCGGGTGGGGTTTGTCTGCGGGTCCGCCTTGGGGATTCAGGGGTTGGGGCAGGTGAAAACCAATGTGGACTCCGGGGTGTTCAAGGCGATTCAACGGGCGGCGATGGCGGCGTTTCAAACCACTGAGGCGGCGTTGCAGGATTTGATGCAGGTGTACCAACGGCGGCGGGATTTGATCGTGCAAGGGTTGCAATCCTTGGGCTGGCCACTTGTTCCCCCCAAAGCCACGCTGTACGTCTGGGCACCGGTTCCTCAGGGCTACACGTCCACTGAATTTGTCACGCTCTTATTAGAAAAATGTGGCATTATTGTCCCACCGGGGGTGGGCTACGGTGCCGCTGGGGAAGGATTTTTCCGCATTGCCCTGACGGTCCCAGAAGCACGGATGGAATTGGCTCTGGAACGGATGCGGCAGGCGGGGATTCGCTTTTGAAAAACCCAGAGGTCAATGACAATTCCCACAATTCCTGTTGGGCTTTTGACTGCCTCTAAAAGTGAGAACCAACTGACTGAAATGCAAAAAAGTCTCTCACTAACAACTTTATTGGCAAAAGCCAATACCAAGGGATTTTTCGTAACCCTGAAAACATCAAACTCTCAATGATTATGCGTCTTTTCACGACGAAGCAAATGGTTAGCATTGATGCTAGAACTATACAAAAGGCAAAAGATTTTGCTGAAAATGTTGTAAAAACCACCAACTACGGTGACAGCCATCAATTTGATCTAAATAAAATTAAAGATGACCACTTCATTAGTAAAATCGGCGAGGAAGCGGTTAGGATTATTTTTGAACAGCTGAATAGAGTGGTCAAGGGGCCCGATTACGCAATATACCAGGAAAAACAAAAATCTTGGGATGAGGATTTGTATATTGATGGTGTCCCTCTGGCCGTAAAAACACAAAAAACAACTGCATCAGCAAGGTATGGTTTATCTTGGACATTTCAGTCTTCATCCTATCGAAAAGACCCAATACTAACAAAGCCGAATGCTTGGGTTTGTTTTGTTGAGTGTAATGATAAAAATAATTTTGAGTGTACCGTTTACCCACCCTACCAAATGAAAGAAATTATTTTGCGAGAGCCAAAACTGGATTATTTGAAAGGAAAGAAAAAAGTTGCTTACGCCCAAGACTTGCCAATCCTATGATCAGAAGCCCCCTCAGATACCCTGGCGGCAAAAGTAAAGCCATACACCAAATTTTGCCTTTAATTCCTGATTTTGAAGAATTTAGAGAGCCTTTTGTGGGTGGTGGTTCGGTATTTCTGGCATTAAAACAACTCTATCCCGATAGAAAATATTGGATAAATGACTTGTATTTTGAATTGTACAAGTTCTGGGAATATGTGCAAAAAGACCTACAAAGTGTTGTCAATCAAGTAAATAATTGGAAGCGTGAGTTTGAAGACGGTAAAGAATTACACAGGTTTTTAAGTGAAAACATGGACAGTTTTGACGATGTACAAAAAGCAAGTGCCTTCTTTGTATTCAATAGAATTACTTTTTCAGGCACAACGGAAGCGGGTGGATTTTCAGAACAAGCCTTTCAAAAACGATTTACGGAAAGTAGTATTCAACGGTTAAGGCTTCTAAAAAATGTAATGAAAGATACAAAAATTACCAACTTAGATTACGAAGATGTTATCAAAGCCGAGGGAAACAATGTACTTATTTTTCTTGACCCACCGTATTTTTCGGCAACCAAGTCAGCACTTTATGGCAGAAATGGGAAATTACACAAAGGTTTTGACCACGAAAAATTTGCACAAGTCATGAAAAATTGTCATCATCAATGGCTGATAACTTACGATAATTGCGATTATATTAAAGATTTATTTGCGTTTGCCCATATTGCCGAGTGGCACTTAATGTATGGTATGCGTAATCAAACAGAAAATTCTGACCAGTTGGGAAAAGAGATTTTTATTGCCAACTTTGAACTTGACCCCAAAAATGTAGCGAAAAAAGGCCAAATATCGCTTGACATTAGGTTTGCGTAACGATGGGCTTAAAACAGTAAGCGATAGCAATCCTAAATGAAAATAGAATAGGAGTCGCAGAGGCACCGTCCCCGTGCTTGGTTCTAAGTAATTCCCATTGGTTAATCAAGTGGGATTGCTATATGGGCACTTCTATAAATTCAAAGTTAGCGGTCGCCGCCCTTAGTTCTGGCTAATATGGGCATTCCCACGATGGGATTGATGATTGGTTCAAATAATATAGAGGTTCCCATATGTCACAGGAATTTCAGAAAATTCATCTAAACCTAACCCCTGCACCCGATCCCTAGGCGGCTCCCTTGGCGGGAATGACTTGGAATTTCACCGTTGCGATCACTTCCGGGTGGAGGCGAACTTGCGCTTCGTAGGTACCCAGTTTGCGAATTTCTGGGATGGTAATCTCCCGGCGGTCCACCACCTGCCCCGTCCCAGTCTGGATCATCTCCGCCACATCTTTTTCGGTGACGCTCCCGAACAAATTGCCGTTCTCCCCAGCGGTCATGGCAATGGTCAACTGCCCGATCACTTCCAGGGCGGTTTTGCGGGCGAGGGCTTCCTCTTTTTCCCGAATTTTCCGCTGGCGTTCCTGTTCCTGCCGCCGCTCGACCTGACGCAAGATACCGGGTGTCGCCGCCACCGCTTTCCCCTGGGGGATTAAGTAGTTGCGGGCATAACCGGGAGCCACTTCCACCAAATCCCCGGTCGTCCCCAATTTGACCACGGGAGCCGTCAAAACCACCTGGACACGCTTTGCCATATTCTCGTCAGCTCGTAAATTTGATGCGGTATATCAATATATCTCAAAAACCGACTAAATACAAGCATACTTGGATAACAGTCCCACCGCATCGGTCAACCAATGTTTCAGAGAAACCAGAGCGGGCAGTGCCTTAAACGCCTTAGTGTTTTAAGGGCACTTCTAAAAATGGGTTGTAGGGGTGTAGCCATTAATAGGGGCATTCCAGCGACATAACCTGCAATGGGTGCAAATAAATAGAGGTATCCTTAATGGCACTTCTAAAAATGGGTCGCAGGGGCACCGCCCCCGTCTTTGGTTCTGGGGAATTTTTGTTGGGTAATAGTTTAAGATTGCTATATAAAATTTTCAAATACAAAATATAAAATTTTTACGCATCATGCGGGTGGGATTGCCGGATGCCGACATTGATAGAGACCCCCGTGGCAATTATTTTTGGCAAGGTTCCTCGCCTGGCCCCCAGTCCTGCCGCTTATTGTTACAATATGTTCTGAATCCTTTAAGGAATCTCTCATTTCATCACAGAGTCCTGGGGATAATTCCTTTGCCAAACCAACCCGTTTAATACCTATCTTTATCTATCAAGGTGCGCTGTGGAAACCGTTCAACCGAAGCCTTTAACCCCGGTGAATAGCTATCCAGCCGATAGCTCCTGGTGGCGCATGATCCTCCGGTGGGCAGGTTTAGCCCTGCTGGTCTATGCCCTCTGGTGGGGGTGGCACCTCCTGCCCCTGCGTGACCCTTATGTTAAGGAAGTATTAAGTATTGTGGGGGATGCCAGCCGGGGACGGGACATTTTTTTACAAAATTGCGCCAGTTGTCATGGGGTACAGGGGACGGGTCATGTGGGGCCATCCCTGCATGGGGTGGTGAAACGCAAGTCCCCCTTGGGAGTGATTCGCCAGGTGACGGGGGGACAAACCCCGCCCATGCCCCAATTTCAACCCAGCCCCCAGGCGATGGCGGACCTACTGCGTTATTTGGAGCAGTTGTCGCCCAGTTGACTCCCGACCCCTTTATCATGGGCAGAGGGAGGTAGTCCGCATGGCATCCATTTCGTCCATTTATCTGACATCCACGGGTTTGTTGACCGCCCTGTTGGTGGTGGGGTTGGTATTTTTTGTGCGAGCGGCGGTGAAAGACCGTACCCAAACCCAAAGCATTCCTCTGCAAGGCTCGGTCGGGACGACCATGAACCAACTGCGCCTGTTTTTGCAACAACGGGGCTACCGCTTGGTGGGGGGCGAACCGGGCATTCCCCAACTGGTGTGGCAGGGACGGGTGGCTCCCAGTTGGCCCTTGGCGGTACTGCTCTCCCTGCTGGTGGGCTTGAGTGGCTTTTGCCTGGGGTTGGTCTTGGCAAGCCTGGTGCCGGATTGGGGGGTCAAACCCCTGGGGTTAGCGTTCCTGGCACCGGTGGCAGGGATATTCTACTGGCGGGGCGCAGGACGGGTGGAACAGGTGATTGTACAAATGCAGGACAATGCCCTACAGATCACCGCCCAACGGGATGAACTTAAACGCTTACTGCCGCTCCTGCGGGGGGATGCCACTCCTGCACCTGGAGATGCTCCGTCACCACCACCACCCCGCCCTCAGGACAACGAACCCACCGCGCATCCGTAAACAGGGGTTCCGAGGCGATCACCACGCCGGGATAATCGGGATGCCCCTGCAGGTAATACAAACTGGGGGCTGACCCCCCGTGCGCCAAACGGGAAGCGATCAGCCGTTGGCCATCGCTCAGGATGAAATTAAACGTCACATCCAGATCGGGCACCAAATCCAGCAAGCTGATAAAAGCGTCATACAATGCCTGCGCCAAGTCCCCCGTCAACTTGTAATGGTGCAGTATCCAGGCAAAGAGATGCTCCGAATCGGTCAACCCTTGGATATTTAAGTAATCTTCATCGGTTAGTTGTTGGCGGAGGGGGCGGTATAGGGTACTGCGAAAATGCTCCACCCGACCGTTGTGGATGGCACTCAAGTGATTTTGGACAAAAGGCTGACAATTGCTGTAATCCACCGCCAGACCAGGGGTCGCACTCCGCACATAGCCCAGGCAACAATCGGCAGTAATGTATTCACACAAACCCGGCAAATTCAGGTCATTCCAGATGGGCAGGATATTTTTGTAGGTAAACGGCTGGGGGCGCAGGCGACGGTCATACCAACCGAGACCAAACCCATCCCCATTCAGCAGTCCAGCGGTCATTTCCCGGGGCGCATAGCTCTGTACCAGCAGGGAATGGGGCGGTTCCAGGATCAGACGTTTCAAGGGCAGGGGTTTGCCCAAATAGGCAACCAAACGACACATGGGCAAGGGACGGCGAACTCAACACCGTAACACTCATCCCTGTCACGATAACGCATGGGGGAGGTCCGTTTTGGGGTGTTGCGGATTAATCACCTATTTTATTGGGCATCTCTATTGATTGGCACCCATTGAAGTTTATCTCGCTGGAATGCCGATACTATAGCAGTCCTACTTATTAGAAACAAAAATTTTCCAGAACCAAGTACGGGGGCGGTGCCCCTGCGACCCCTGTTCTCAACTCATTTAGGATTGCTATATCAAGAACCATACACTGCAGGTGCTTCGTTAACGGGGCTACGCTCCTGTGGGAATTTTAGAAAATTTATATACAGTAATTCTAAATCGCCTACAAACGCCCACGGGCTTTCAATCGCAGATAGGCTTCCACCAAAGGCGTACTGACCTGATGGGCGGGGGCATCCACCACCAAGACCCCTTGCCGTTGGATTTGGGTCAGAACCACCTGACGCTGATGCAATAAATCCAATGCCACTGCCCGCCGGTAAGCATCTGCCGGATGGGTGCTAAAATCCTGTGCGTGTTGGGTCACCAGGGGGTCACGCAGGGTCACGCATAGGGGCAAGTGCCGGGGGGGTAAGCGACCCAAAGCCCCCATCAATTCGCTGGAAGCGGTGGTGTCAATCACCTCGGTTAACATGACCACCAGGGTGCGCCGGGTTTGCTGACGGGTCACCGTTTGCATCATGCCCACGTAATCCGGTTCTTGCAGGACGGGTTGGAGCCGTGCCGACCGTTCCGTGAGATGGTTCAGGTAATGGTTGCCCCGTTGGGCCGGTAGCCACAGGGATACCTGCCGGTCAAAGACCACCAACCCCACCCGGTCGCCCCGATGCAGTACAGCTAAAGCTAGAGCCAGGGCGGCATTCAGCCCCCAGTCAAACCGGGTTAGCCCCTGAATCCGTCCGGTCATCAATCGCCCCCGGTCGAGGAGAATCAGCACGGTTTGTTCCTGTTCCGGCTCCAATACTCGCACCAAAGGCCGTCCCCGCCGGGCCGTCGCCTTCCAATCCACCAAGCGGGGGTCATCCCCACTGCGATATTCCCGCAATTCGGTAAATTCTGTCCCCCCGGGCAATTGCCGTTGGCGCCGCAGGGTGCCACTCCCCTCCAAGGTCAACCGAATGGACAATTCCCGCAGGCTCAGTAAGTCGGGATACACCGCTACCGGACGGGGGGTGCCCACCCGCCAATGGTCCCAAGCCAGTCCCCAGGGGGTCAACTGCCACACGGTCAGCCTTTGCCAAGGAAATTCCCCCCGTTTTTCCGGGCGCAGGGTGTAGCGCAAATCCTCTAACGTTGCCGGGGGTAACTGCGCCGTGACTGGCTCCGGGGTGACCTCCCAGCCCACCGGATACCCATCCCGCAGGCGAATATGCGCCGGATAGTCCCCCGTTTGCGCCACAATGGTGATGGTATTCTGCCGCCCGACGGATAATTTACCCGGATCAATGGGGGTCAAGGCCACCCGGCGGGGGCGATTGCGTCCATAATCCCAAAACATCACAATTAGTATAAACGCATCATAAATGCTGGTAATCATCATGCTTAATTTCCAGCCCAGGGGTACACCCAACCCCCCGGCCAAGGGCAATCCCAACAGCAAAAGCCCATAGGTTAAGCGAGTGGGGATGGGCATGGGGAAACCGGATTAAATTGCTCCCACCATCATAATTCCTGAGCCATCCACCTGTTGCGCCAGGGCTTTGACCGTCACACCCGTCTGGGGGTCGCACCAATCCGGGGCAATTTCCGCCAAAGGCAACAGCACAAAGGCCCGCCGGTGATACTCAGGATGGGGAATGGTCAACTGGGGCGTGTGTATGCGTTCGTTGCCATAAAAAATAATATCCAAATCGAGGGTACGGGGTTGCCATTTACCCTTGCGAATGCGCCCAAAATCAGCTTCTGTAGCCAACAAAATCTGGAGTAAATCCGTGGGTGAATGGGTCATCGCCAGCAACGCACAGCCATTGATAAAATCCGGTTGGGGTGGTCCCAAAGGTGGGGTGCGATACCAGTGGGAATGGGTGAGCAAATGCAATCCATACTTTTCAACCAAATGGGTAAGGGCTTGGGGTAAAATGGTCAGCGAATCCCCTAAATTACTGCCCAGGGCAAGGGCAATTTGTTCGGTTTGACTCATGGATATTTTGGGATATTGTTCCCCAGGAGATACCTGCGTCGTCATCCTCAGTAATCCCAGTTAAAAAATTTTGTTAGAGAATTTAGAATAGCAGAAATACCCGTTCTCAAAGAAACGCCGGTGTATGGTTCTCTAAAAGATATAGCAATCCTAAATGAGAATAGAATAGCGGTCGCAGGGGCACCGCCCCCGCCCCTGGTTCTGGGGAATTTCCATTTGTAAACCATGTCCTATTACGATAGCAGAAATACCCGTTCTCAAAGAAACGCCGGTGTATGGTTCTCTAAAAGATATAGCAATCCTAAATGAAAATGGCATAGGGGTCGCAGGGGCACCGCCCCCGTCCTTGGTTCTGGGAAATCTCTGTTCACTAATCAAGTCGGATTGCTATATACACCATCATTCCCCCAATAGATTATTCCATTGTTATGAAATATACGGACAACCGAGCAGGTGGGGCAGTTCTGATGAGATTGGTTCCCCCTGGGCTTAGAATGAAAGCAAATACTGAGCGAGGGTTCTATGGAAGCACTCACCTATACGGTTTTGTTGGTCGGAGCGTTGGGGGTCATTTTTTTCGCCATCTTTTTCCGGGAACCCCCCCGCATTGACAGAAAATAGTCATAACCTATCCCCCCAGCCCCGTGCCTGGAGTTGCGCCAAGAGTTTTTTGATTTCCTGGGTGCGCTCGGCGGCGGCCACTAGGGTGATTTTGCCATCCCGGACCACGATGACTTGGCTTAACCCCAAGGTCGCCACCAGTTCGTCCGGGTCGGTGCTGTAGATATGCACCCCATCGCTTTCCCAGTCCACCCACTGGGCAGGTAGGGGATTCTGTGCCAACCGCTCCAAACTCCGCCAGTCCCCCAAATCATCCCATGCGAAAGTCACCGGCAGTACCAAGGCCCGCTGGGTATGCTCCATCACCGCATAGTCAAGGCTGATTTTCGGGAGTTGGGCATAGGCCGCCACCCCGGATTGGGCCAGGCTCGTGGTAATGGCTGGGGCGTATTGGTTCAGTTCTTGCCACATCACCCCCGCCGGGAACAGAAACATCCCACTATTCCAGCTATAGCCCCCGCTGGCTAACAACTGCACCGCTTGCGCTAAATCCGGTTTTTCCGTGAACCGCACCACCCGGTATGCCCCGCCGCTGACCGCCTCTCCCTGCTGGATGTAGCCATAACCCGTAGCCGGATGGGTAGGGGTAATCCCCAAAGTAACAATTCCCTGCATCTGCGCCGCCACCGCTACCGCCTGGGCTAAGGTTTGCTGAAATTGTCCTGTATCAGGAATCCAATGATCCGCCGGGAAAATCCCCACAATCACCGACGCTCCGTACTGCTGAAGTAATTTCTGCGTCACCCAGGCCACCGCCACCGCCGTATCCCGGGGCTGGGGTTCCCCCAAGATGCGCTCCGGGGGCAGATGGGGACAATGCTCCTGCACCAAGGGCACCAAATCCATCCGGGTCACCACCCAGACCTCCCCTGCCCAATCCGGCAAACGGGCGACCGTATTTTGTAATAAACTTTTGCCGCTCCCATCCAGGGATAGGAACTGCTTGGGTTTCCCTAAACGGCTCAAGGGCCAGAACCGCTCCCCTTTGCCCCCCGCCAAAATTACCGGTATGAATGTTGCGTCCATCCCGCTCCCCCGATTCGCCTTTAGCCTAACTCAAATCAGACGAAACCGTTTCAGCACATCCGTCACTTCCGCATCCAGTTGTTGGGCTAACTCCTGTTCATCCTGGGGCATCAACCGCAATTCATCGCTGATGCTAAAGGGAAAAATCGCCTCCTGCGCCTCTGGGGTGGGCAATTCCACCAACTTAATTTGATAGGGCTTTTTGGAAACCAGGGCGTACCCCACCTCCAAACACACATTCGGGCTGGGAAACCCCTTACCCTGGATGCTGGTGATCAAGGTGGTGTCGGCAATCACCATCAGGGCTTGGCGGATCAACCGGCGCACATCCGTATCCAGGCGTACCGTGCCATCCGGGAGGCGGTGGGGGCGGGCGATGCGGAGCTTTTGCCCCAGGCGGTAGGTGCTGGCGATCTGCCCAACGGTCTGCTCCAGCACCCGGTCAATCTGGGTACTGGCTTGGGGGTATTCGGTTTGGTAGCTGAAAAAAATCACCGGCGGCGAGGCTGGGGGAACTTCCGCCCGCACCAGATAGACTTCCCGGCTGACCAAATCCATGTTCGCCAACTCATAGGTGCCACTGCCTTCCAGGTAAAATTCCACCTTTTCCCCGGCCAAAAAACTGCGAAACCAGGCCGACTGCTGGACAGCTTCCGCATCATCCACAAAAAAACCCCGAAAAGCCGCCTTGAGCAAACTCTTTTTACTCAAACGCAAGGTGGGTGGCAAGGTTTCCACATCCGCCGGGAGCAGGGGGCGGTCCAGGTGCCAGGCTTTAATGATTAACATAGGGAGCGATGGCGGGGGTGTCCCATAGATAGCAGGAACGGGCGCAACCGTCAACTCCCCGGGGCTTGGGCGGCGAGGGCGAGTTGGTACAAAGTACGGCGGGGCAAGCCGGTGGTTCGTGCTAATTCTTGGGCAATTTCCCGACATCCTAGCCCACTGGCTAACAACCGTTGAATTTCCGGGAGTACCGCTTCGACGGCCAACCCGGGCTGGGGGGTGGCACCTGCGACCAGGACGGTGATTTCCCCCTTGGGGGGCTGGGCGTGAAAATGGCTGTGCGCCTGCCCTAGGGTACCCCGCCAAAATTCCTCATGGATTTTGGTCAATTCCCGGGCCACCACACAGGGGCGTTCCGGCCCCAAGACCTGCCCCATGTCCCCCAAGCTGGCCGCCAACCGGTGGGGAGCCTCATAAAAAATTAATGTAGCTGGGGTGGTTGCGACACTGCGTAATACCTGCTGGCGGGCCGGACTTTTGGGGGGCAAAAAACCCAAAAATAAAAACCGATCCGTCGCCAAACCCCCTGCACACAGAGCCGTCACGGCCGCATTCGCCCCCGGAATGGGGGTCACGGGAATCTGCACCGCCAAACAGGCCTGCACCAAGGCCGTCCCCGGGTCGCTGATCCCCGGCATCCCCGCATCACAGACTAGGGCAATCTGTTCCCCCCGCTGTAATCGGGTCAACAATTCCCCCTGCCGTTGCCGTTGGTTGTGCTGGTGGTAGCTGATTTGGGGCGTGGTAATGCCAAAGTGTTGCAGTAATTTCCCCGTGTGCCGGGTATCTTCAGCCGCAATCACATCCACTTCCCGCAGTACCCGCACCGCCCGGAAGGTCATATCCTCCAAATTGCCAATCGGGGTGGCGACCAGATACAACCGCCCCTTAGGGACTGGGTTCATGTTCCTGATGGCGCAGATAGGGCGGTCGCCAATGGGGTTTTACCACCTGCCGGGCCCGGGCGATCACGAGGGCATCGTTGGGCACGTCCTCGGTAACGACGGAACCAGCCGCCACCGTCACCCCCGCCCCCAAGGTCACCGGTGCCACCAAAACGCTATTCGCCCCCAATTTACTGCCCTCCCCAATCACAGTGGGGTGTTTATCCCGCCCATCAAAATTGGCGGTAATCGTGCCCGCCCCCACATTCACCTGCGCCCCCAGTTGGGCATCCCCCAAATAGCTCAAATGCGCCACCCGGGAGTCGTTCCCCACCTGGGTTTTTTTAATTTCCACAAAATTCCCCACCCGACAATGCACTCCCACTTCTGTCTGCTCCCGAATATGGGCAAAGGGACCCACCTGGCAATTGGATTGCACCGTGCTATTGGTAATCACAGAATACATAATCCGTACATCATGACCAATCTGGCTATTTTCCAGCCAACAGCCAGGACCAATGTGACTGCCCGCCCCCACCACCGTCCGTCCCCGCAGGTGGGTCTGGGGTTCGAGGATCACATCCGGTGCCAATTCCACCTCATCCTCCAGGGTAATGCTGAGCGGGTCAATCATCGTCACCCCCCGGCGCATCCATTCATCCCGCCACCGTTGATACAGCAGTTGGGTAGCGGTGGCAAGTTGTTTGCGGTCATTGATCCCCAAAATTTCCGCCACATCCAGAATGTCCACCGCCCGTGCCGGTCTCAGCCATTGCACCGTATCGGTTAGGTAATATTCCTGCTGTTGATTCGCAGTGGTGAGTCGGGGTAACACCTCCCGCAATTGGGGCCAGCGGAAGCAATAAATCCCCGCATTCACCCGTTGGTTTTGCCGTTGCGCCGGGGTGCAGTCCCGGTCCTCGATAATCGCACTCACCTGGAATTGCCCATCACAGATCACCCGTCCATAGCCCGTCGGGTCGGGGAGCAGGGCGGTTAGTAAAGTCACCCCGTACTGCCCCTGCTCATGGGTGGCGACCAACTGCGCCAAGGTATGGGGGCGCAACAGGGGCACATCCCCATTCAGCACCAGCAAATCCCCGGTAAAGTCCTGCAAATAGGGAATGAGTTGCTGTACCGCATGACCCGTCCCCAACAGGGGCGATTGCTCCACAAATTCCACCCCAGATAGGTGCGCCAACGCCTGTTTTACCTGCGCCGCCCCGTGCCCCACCACCACCAGCAAGCGTTCCACGGGTAGCCCCTGCACACTGCGAATCACCCGCTCCACCATCGGTTTCCCCGCCAAAGGGTGCAGTACCTTCGGCAAATCCGACTTCATCCGGGTGCCCTTACCCGCCGCCAAAACCGCTACCGCAACCATAATTTTTGCTGTTCAACCCCTGATGACTGTAACGGTTTCCTAGGGTGCCCGGCAAGGGGGTTTGTCAACCCCGCCCCACCTCGGCAAAAATCGCCTGCAAAATCGCCCCTGCCCCTTTTGCTCGTAGCTCCTGCGCCAAGGCTTTTCCCAAATCAACCGCCTGCGCCTCCTGCGTCACCACCCCCGTTTGGCACCCCGCCACCCGCTGTTGCCCATCCACACTCAGCACCGCCCCGGTCAGGGTCAATTCCTCGCCGTTGAACTGGGAATGTACGCCAATTGGCACCTGACACCCGCCTTCCAATTCCCGCAAAAACGCCCGTTCCGCCTGACAACGTAATGCAGTCTCGCTGTGGTTCAACTCTGCCAACAACCCCAACACCTGCTCATCCCCCGCCCGGCATTGCACCCCCAACGCCCCCTGCCCCACCGCATACAGGGAAACTGCCGGTTCCAGTACCTCACTCACCCGGTCGCCCCAGCCCAGCCGCCGCAGACCCGCCACCGCCAGGATCAACCCGTCGTATTCCCCCTCATCCAACTTGCGTAACCGGGTATTCAAATTCCCCCGGATGTCCTTAAAGGTTAAATGGGGAAAACGATGCCGCAACTGCGCCAACCTGCGTAATGAAGATGTACCCATCACCGTCCCGGGGGGCAATTCAGCCAGAGGTGTGCCCTGCCAACGGGGGTGCAGTACCAGGGCATCCCGGGGTTCCTCCCGCTCCGTAATCGCCCCCAGCGTCAAACCCTCCGGCATTTGGGTGGGCAAATCCTTGAGGGAATGCACCGCCACATCCACCTCCTGCCGCAGTAACGCCTGTTCCAATTCCTTAGTAAACAAGCCCTTATCGCCGATTTTCGCCAGCGCCACATCCAGGATTTTGTCCCCTTGGGTGGTCATGGTCACCACCGGAAATTCCTGGTCGGGGTAATGCTTTTGTAATTCTCCCTGCACCCAATGGGTTTGGACGAGGGCGAGTTGACTTTGGCGGGAACCAATGCGGGTGATACTCATGGGGCAAGCTGGCAGACAAGTTTCGGGGCGATTTTCCAGTGTAATTCTAAACGAGTGCGTTACTCCACCTCCCCCACCAACACCACCCATGCCTGTTGCGCCGCCGCCTGCTGAGCCGCCTTGATGGATTCCCCCTGCCCCACCCCCAGCAACCGTTTTTGCACATACACCCGTGCCATAAATCGCTCCGGCGTGCCCGAGAGGGATTCGGTTTGATACGTTGGCAGGACTTTGTAATGCTCTTGTGTCCATTCTTGCAGGGCATTTTTGTAATTCAACCGGGCGGGGTCTTGCAATACCCGTTGGGCGGACTTGTGCCAGTGGGGATAAAAACAGGGTTGTAAGACTTTTGTACTACCCACGCTCAAATAAATCGCTCCCACCACTGCTTCCAAAATATCCGCCAGCCAGATGCCCTGGGGACTGAGACGGGTAGATGCGAGGACAAAATCCGCCAAACCATAGTCCTCACTGATCTGCCGTAGCAACCGGTTACTCACCAGGACAGAGCGCAGGGCGGTGTAGTCTCCCACCGAGGTTTGGGGGTAGTGGTGCCAGAGGTAATCCGCCGCTAACAATCGCAGTACGCCATCCCCGACAAATTCCAAGGGTTCGTAGTTACATTGGGGGTCAAAACTGCTGTGGGTCAGGGCTTGATCCAGCAGGTTCCAATTGATGTTTACCGACTCGATGCCCAACCGCTGGAGGAGTTTTTGCAGTTCATGGTACCGGCGAGAACCGGGGGGAATACCAGTCATAGAATGTTCACAATCACCAAACCCAGACAACTTTCAATAGGACATATAATACCCCAAATTTCCAGGACTTTGTGCTTGTCATATACTTTCATCAAAGTAATCATTATCTATCTTTTTAACTGGATATAGGGATACCGTCGAAACACCGACATCATTCTCTATCATTAAATTAGTTAATTGCTCACCATCAATCAGGACAATCTTGCTACCAATTTGAGATACATAGCTTCTTGCCTCATCCGTAAATCGGGAAGTTGTGATGAATATCCCTTTGTTAGCTTTTTGCCCATGGAGTGCCCCTGCAAATTGCATGACAGCAGGTCTGCCTACAGGTGTGTCATCCCACCGCTTTGCCTGAATGTAAATAACATCAAGACCAAGTTTATCCTCTTTGATAATGCCGTCAATTCCCCCATCGCCACTTTTGCCAATCGCTCTGCCAGCATCAGAACGAGAACCGCCGTATCCCATTTTGACTAAGAGTTCAACGACTACACGCTCAAAAAATGCCGGTGAGATTGCCTTGAGTTTAACAAGTAATTCATCGGCTAACTCATCACGCAGATTTTTGTAGGCAAATTCTAAAGCCTCAGATGGAGTGGTAGTGGAAACATCAGATATTAATTTGATTTCTTCTTCGCCATTTTTTGTCCTTGTTCCTTTCAGCTTCTTAAATTCAAGAAATTCAGGGTATTCCTCAAGGGTTTTATTATTGATGACCTTGGGTTGCTTCGCAAGCAGTTCACGCCCTCGTTGGGTAATTTGATAATATCCTTTGCGGGTGGGTTCCAACAGTCCAGCTTTTTTCATATACGTTGCCGCCCAGCCCACTCGATTGACAAAGGTAAACTGGGTTCCACTGGGAAGCATTTCTTTGAGGTCTTGTTCCGTCAGATTTAATTCTTGTGCTAAAACCTCAACTGCTTGATTGGTAGTTATTTCACCATCAGCAACTCCGGCATACCGAAGCAAAGGCAACATAAGACTTTGGTAATCAGGTAGTACCATTGAGAACTATACCCTTCATCTTTTCATCTTTACTACTATTTTTACACTATTTTTTTGAGGTGTCGAGCATCAATAGAGCACCTCTGTTTATTATTGCTTTTTGTACTTACACGGCAGAACCGGAAGCCCCATGCTCTCGTTGGCAACTATTAATAAATAAGGAATATTTTCCATAACTGTGGCTTGATAGAGGTGCCCTATAGAAATCGCCGACGGTCTATGGGAATAATCAGGCTATCCAACAATATCATTTCCCGAAACCAATCCGATTCAGTCCAAAATTTTGTGTCCAAAGGGTTGGTACAACTTGTTTATAAATTCCAGCAAATGGGCTTGTAACTGTATCCCCTCACCACTTAAGGGGCTATCAGTGGCAAATGATGGTTAGTTTTGTGGGGTTGCTGTTAAGATGGGCATGGTTTTGGGGGCAGTTACCTTATGAAGATTCTGGAAACAGACCGCCTGGTGTTGAGGCAGTTACAATCAGAGGATTTGGATGAATTTTATAAAATCTGTGGCGATCCGGAAATTATGCGCTACGTTGGTGATGGACAGCCTCTCTCACGAGAACAGACGCAAAGGTGGATAAAAAAGTCTCAAGAGAATTATCAAAAGTACGGTTTTGGGTGTTCAGCGGTTGTCGCCAAAGAAGATGCCTACCTGATTGGCTACTGTGGATTTGTGAACCCAACGACTAATGGAGAAGCAGAAATTATCTACGGTTTCAAGAAGCAGTATTGGGGGCAAGGATTAGCTAGTGAAGCTGTCAAAGCAATGCTTGATTTTGGTCTGGAGCGGTGCGGTCTGAGACGGGTGATAGCGACGATTGACCCTAGCAACCAGGCATCTATCAGGATCGTAGAAAAGTGTGGCATGACGTACTGTGAACAAAGGCTGGACGAACATCATTTGCCGGAAGTAGTGTATGCGATTGCGGGTGCGGGTTATTGAAAGGGATGTACCCGACTTGATGCTCCATTTGCTTTTTTAGATAAAGGGCACTTCTATCAATGCAAAGTTAACGGTCGCAGGGGGACACCCCCGCCCCTGGTTCTCAATAATATAGGTATGCCAATGATGAGATTTATATAGCAATCCTAAATGAGAATAGAATGGGGGTCGCAGGGGCACCGCCCCCGTCCTTGGTTCTGGGAAATCTCTGTTCACTAATCAAGTAGGATTGCTATAGTAATTTCAAACAAGTTTGCGACATTCACTTTTACCTACAACCCCTTTCCTAGAAGGGGATAGAGCGATTACCAGTGCCTAAAAAGTGTCGCATCTATTTGCGAAATGACTATATGCCGAAAGGGCAAACACCAAAGTGATGCCCCTGTGACCTATTTTCAGAGCTGTTCCAGAAAAAATAACTGGGAAATCAGGCTTTCCGGTTCATCCGTTGCCACTGTTGCAGGGCGGCACCAGCGATATTAAACGCAGCCCAACTGGCGGCTACCACCACCGGACCAAGCACCAGCGCAATCCGCCAGTCAATTTGGGGTAAAAAGTCCATGATTCTCCTCCGACAGCGGGAAATTAAAACTTTATTTACCAATTATAAACCCAGGACTTACCCGGAGGAATGGGGTCTAAATTTTTCCCCCCACTAGATCAACAACTGTACTGACAATTTGCTCCGGTTGTACTACAGTTAAACGCTCTAGGGTGCCGTTGTAGGGGGTGGGAATGTCCTGGGAGGAAAGGCGTACCACCGGCGCATCCAGCTCATCAAACAGCCGTTCCATAATCCCAGCGGTGACTTCTGCCCCAATCCCCCCGGTTTTCATACATTCTTCCACAATCACCACCCGATGGGTTTTGCGAACCGAGGCACTGATGGTGTCCCAGTCCAAAGGGCGCAGGGAGATCAGGTCAATGATTT
Source organism: Synechococcus sp. C9 (assembly GCF_022984075.1). NCBI lineage: Bacteria > Bacillati > Cyanobacteriota > Cyanophyceae > Synechococcales > Synechococcaceae > Synechococcus > Synechococcus sp. C9. Next base: position 2,103,822 of record NZ_JALAAD010000001.1, read on the forward strand.
CCGGTTGAATCCCCCGTTGTTGCAACTGCGGTAGGGCTTGTAGGACATGGTGACGCATCCGAGAATAGGTCAAAATCGTCACATCCTTGCCGGTTTGCACCAATTCCGCTTTATCCAGGGGCAAAAGATACTCTTCCTCCGGTAAATCCTCCTTCAAGTTATAAAGCAGGACGTGTTCAAAAAATAACACCGGATTATTATCCCGAATTGCCGATTTGAGCAAACCCTTGGCATTATAAGGTGTGGAGCAGGCGACAATTTTCAACCCCGGCACCGCCTGGAAATAGGCTTCCAACCGCTGGGAATGTTCCGCCCCCAACTGGCGACCCACCCCACCGGGACCCCGGATCACCAGGGGAATTTGAAAATTACCCCCGGAGGTGTAGCGCAACATCCCGGCATTGTTGGCAATTTGGTTAAACGCCAAGAGCAAAAAGCCCATGTTCATCCCTTCAATAATCGGGCGCAGTCCCGTCATCGCCGCCCCAATCGCCAGCCCCGTAAAGCTATTTTCCGCAATCGGGGTATCCAACACCCGCAGTTCCCCGTACTTTTGATAAAGATTTTTCGTCACCTTGTAGGAGCCGCCGTAGTGCCCCACATCCTCCCCCAGGACAAACACGGTGGCGTCCCGCGCCATTTCCTCATCAATCGCCGCCCGCAGGGCATTAAAAAATAGGGTTTCCGCCATCTGGTTATCCCCTAATCTTCCGCAAAGATATACCGCCGCAATTCCCTAGGGTCTGGCTCTGGGCTTTGTTCCGCAAAGGTGACCGCATCTTCAACCACCTGTTTAATTTTTTGGTCAATGGTTTTCAAGTCTTGATTGGTCGCCAAATCCTGTTCCAAGAGATAACTGCCCAGGCGTTTGATCGGATCCCGGCTCAGCCAAAATTCCTTCTCCTCTTTGCTCCGCAGTTCATCCGGGTCCGCCAGGGAATGCCCCCGGAACCGGTAGGTCAAGGCTTCGATCAGGGTCGGACCTTCCCCCGCCCGCGCCCGTGCCACCGCCGTTTGTGCCACCTCCCGCACCGCCAACACATCCATGCCGTCCACCTCCACCCCGACCATGTTGAACACGCTGGCTTTTTTGTAAATGTGGGGGTCAGAGGTCGCCCGTTCGTGCGCCATGCCAATCGCCCATTTGTTATTTTCCACCACAAATAAAATCGGCAATTTCCACAGGGCGGCCATGTTCAAGGTTTCAAAAAATTGCCCATTGTTGCAAGCCCCATCCCCAAAGAAACAGGCGGTCACCTCGTCGGCGGTGGTATCTCCCAGCACCTCCCGGCGGTATTTGGTCTGAAACGCAGCACCAGCCGCCACCGGAATCCCCTCCGCCACAAACGCATAGCCCCCGAGCAGACGATGTTTGGCGGAAAACATGTGCATCGAACCGCCCCGTCCTTTGCTGCAACCCGTGGCTTTGCCAAACAACTCCGCCATCACCTCTCGGGCGGGCACCCCGGCACTCAGGGCATGGACGTGATCCCGGTAGGTACTGCACACGTAGTCCACCCCAGGGCGCATGGCTCCCCGGATCACCCCGCTGGCGACTGCCTCCTGCCCGTTGTACAGATGCACAAACCCGAACATTTTGCCCCGGTAGTACATCTCCGCACATTTGTCCTCAAAGATGCGCCCCAGCACCATATCCTCGTACAGAGCAAGCCCTTCCTCCCGGCTCAACTGGACGGCGGCGGGGGAAAAGGTGGGCAAAGGGCGTTCTTGGAGCATGGGCAAAGCTACAAAAAATTAAACAGTATCTTGTAGGATACCTGCGAAGGGTCGGCAAGTTCAAGCCCAGGTTAATCTTCCAGAATGATGATCCCTTGATTTACCTGTTCCATGAGTTGGCAGGTCAGGTCAAGTTCCTGGGGAGTGATCCGCCCATCTTCCCGCACCTTCGCCCGAATCTCTTCCCATTCCTGGCGGGACAAGCGCCCATCCCGGGTTGCCCGGTCAATCAAAGCGGCGAGTTGGTCTAAGGAGGCTTGCTCTTGCGGGGTCAAGGGCGTGGTATTGCCTGGATTGACTTGCATGGGTGAATCCCTAGGGCTACGCTGTTACCTTACCACAAGGCTCCTGGTTTGCAAAACAACCCCAACGACCGCCAAACCTGCGCCCAGCCCTGGGAACGTTCCTGGCTATGGGCAACCGTTGACCTATGTTTTTAAGGGAACAGGGGGGATGCTCCCCAACCCTTGGGTAGATTTTATATTTTCTGTGCGGCTAACCCTGTTCAAGCCCCCTCCAGAGCGGCGAGAATCCCAAACCCCAGAAACAGGGCACCCCCCAAGGCGGTCAGCCAGCGTTCGGAAATCCGTCCGGCGATCAGATTGCCCCCCATCACGGCAAGGGCGGCGCACATGGCATGACCACCAATCGCCCCCAACAGCACCCCGAAGGCATGATGGGCAGAAGCCAAGGTAATGGTAGCAATTTGGGTACGGTCCCCCCATTCGGCGACAAACGTGAGGGTAAAGGCTTCCATCACCACGGCTCCGGCTGACCAGGTGGCTATGCCCCGTTCCTGGCGCTCCACCACCTCCAGTGCCTCATGCTGTTCTGCCGCTAAAGTCGCTTGCCCTGACATCCGGCTGGCATCATAAAGCAGTTTCAACCCAAAGCCCAGAAACAGGGCAACCGCAAGGGCACGAACGTAATGTTGCGGGAACAATGCCGCCACTTGACCCATCCCCACCGAGACCAGGGTCATGGTTGCCAAAGCACCGGTCACCCCCAAAAATACCCACCACCGGGGGTGGCGCATGGCTAAAATTGCCCCAATAAAAAAAGTCTTGTCCCCGAGTTCCGACAGCGCAATCAGCAACCACCCGGATGTAAATCCCGTCCAGAAGTTCATACCCTACTCCAGATTGGTAATGGAAGGAGCGGGCATGATGGCAAGCGCAAAAGACCCCACCAAGCCCACCCATTCCGTGGACTCAGTGAAGGTCTCGCTGGCAAACTAGAAAACTAATTTGCTACCTGAACCAGGCTCATCGCCAGCATGTTGATTCAGGTAAGGGGCTGTGGCAAAAACCCCAGCTACTCCCCTTCATTGTCGTTAATCATACCAGAAAGGAAGTAAAAGTTATTTCCCTGTTGCTAGGGGGCACCAGCCCTGCCCCCAATGACCACCATCCCAGCCCGGATGCAACATTGCCGCCAGAATTTCCAAAGAGTCCACCAGCCGGGGACCGGGGCGGTTGAAGTAGGCGTTGCCATCGGTGGCATAGACCTGACCCGCCTGGACTGCCCGCAGGTTGCCCCAGGGGTGGGGGGAATCCCGCCAAGCCTGCACCGTGCGGGGTAAATCATAGCCACAGGGCATGACCACGATGATGTCCGGGTCGGCGCTCTCCACCTGCGCCCAGGTCAACCAGGGGGAATGAACCCCCGCCTGCGCCAAAAGGGGCTGTCCCCCCGCCAATTGCACCAACTCCGGCACCCAATTCCCCGCACCCATCAGGGGGTCTAACCATTCGATGCAGAGCACCCGAGGCTTGGGCAAACCCTGAACCGCCCGCTGTACCTGGGCAATGCGCTGGTGCAAATTTTGTAATACCGGTGCCGGATCGACCCCCAATTGTTTGCCGACTAGGGCAATATCCTGCCACACCTGCCCCAGGGTTTGGGGTTGCAGGGAGATGACTTCGGGGCTAGGCGTGAACCATGCCGCCACCGCCTGGGTCACATCCGCCAAACTCACGGCGCACACCTCGCATTGGGCTTGGGTGAGGATGTGGGTGGGTTGGAGGGCGTGTAAGGTGGCTAGATTTAATTCATAAACACTCAGGGCATGGTGCAAAATTGCCATCACCCGTTCATGCACCTGGCGGCTATCCCCATGGGGGTCAAATTTGGGGGCGGTACACACCGGCAGGGCTTGGATTTCCGGGGGATAATCACACTCATGGGAACGACCCACCAGATAGGCAGTTAAGCCCAATTCATGCACAATTTCAGTGGCACTGGGGAGGAGGGAAACCAATCGCACGGGGTCACCGGCAAATTACAGTGAAATTGCCCAAAAAAGTACAGGGCATTGCCATTCTAGCCGCTATGCTAAAACTAAAACGTCATTACCCAGGAGGTGGGCATGGGGATCAATGTGGTGTCGTTAGTGGGACGGGCGGGGCGGGACCCGGAGATGAAATATTTTGAATCGGGGAGTGTCAAATGTAGCCTCACCTTGGCGGTCAATCGCCGCTCCAAACGCACGGACGAGCCGGATTGGTTTGAGTTGGAAATTTGGGGCAAAACGGCGGAAGTGGCAGGGAATTACGTCCGCAAGGGCAGTTTGATTGGGGTGAAAGGGGCGGTTAAATTTGACCACTGGACGGATCGCAATACGGGGGAGGAGCGGCAAAAATTACTGATCCGGGTGGATCAATTGGAGTTATTAGGCAGTCGCCGGGACGAAAACCCAGACGAGGAGGAAGCGGACCTTTGAGCCTCTTGCCGCTCTTGGTGGTGCTGGGTGCCTGCATCGGCAGTTTTTTGAATGTGGTGGTGTACCGCCTGCCCCGGGGGTTATCCCTTTGGCATCCCCCTTCCCATTGCCCCCATTGCCAGACCCGGTTGCGCCCCTGGGATAATGTGCCGGTGCTGGGCTGGCTGTGGTTGCGGGGACGGTGCCGCTACTGTGGGGCGGGAATTTCCCCCCGCTATCCCTTGGTGGAAACGGCGATGGCGGTGTGGTTTGCCCTAGCGGGGTGGCGGTTTGCGTCCGGTTTCCCACTCCTGGGAGCCCTAATCCTAGGGGCGTGGCTGTTGGCTTTGGCGTTGATTGATGGGGATACCCTTACCCTGCCCGATGGCTTGCTCAAATCCGGTTTGGTACTGGGTTTATTATGGCAATGTACTGAAGGATGGTCAGGGGTGGTGGGGGGGATCACCGGCATGGTGGTGGGGATTTGGCTGTTGGATATTCTGGGTTTGCTGGCTTCTGTCATGCTGGGGCAAACCGCCTTGGGGGGGGGAGACCCCAAATTAGCCGCCCTGTTGGGGGCTTGGTTGCATTGGCGTTTGCTGTTGGTCGCCCTATTCATCGCCGTGCTGACCGGGGCGGGGGCGGGCATGCTGGGGCGCATCACCGGCAGGTTAACCCCTGGGCAACCCATGCCCTTTGGCCCGTTTTTGGCTTTGGGGGGTGGGGTGGCTCTGCTGTTTGGTACGGATTTACTGAATTGGTACTTGGCTGGTTTGGCCTAGCCCGCCTGGGGATGGAAGTATTCGTAGATTTGTTGGGCGAGGCGGGGGCCAATCCCCGGTACCTGGGCTAACTGTTCAGCGGTGGCGGCTTGAATCATATCCAAAGAATGAAAATAGGCAAATAATTGTTGTTGCCGCTGGTGACCCAAGCCAGGAATTTGCGCCAGGGTGGAATAACGCTGACGACGGGAACGCTGTTGGCGGTGGAATTTGAGGGCAAATCGGTGCGCCTCATCCCGTAACCGCCGCAGGAGTTGCATTCCCGGTTGCTCCGGGTCGCTGACCACAGGGGTGCGGTTGCCTGGGAGATACACTTCCTCCTGTTTTTTCGCCAGCGCAATTACCGTCAAATGCTCCGCAAAGGGCCAAGGCTTGAGGACCTGCATCGCCGCCGACAATTGACCTTTGCCCCCATCAATCACCACCAAATCCGGCCAATCCGCATCCCCCCAAGTTGCCCGTTCCGGGTCACGCATCCAAGGAGCAAAACGGCGGGAAATCACCTCCGCCATGCTGGCAAAATCATCACTATGTCCCGGCCCCACCTGGGGATTTTTAATGTGGTAATGGCGGTAATGTTGTTTGGCGGGTTGACCATCAATAAAAACCACCCGGGAAGCCACCACATTCGTACCCTGGAGATGGGAAATATCGTAGGCTTCCATACGGTGGGGAATGTCCGGCAAGTTTAATAATTCCGCCAAATCATTGAGGGCAAATAAATTGGCTTCTATGGCTCGTTGACGGCGATTGAGTTCCAATTCCGCATTCCGCATCACCATGTTAATGAGTTCCGCTTTTTGCAGACGTTGGGGGGTGTGAATTTTTACTTTAGCTTGCCGTTTCTCGCTCAAAAAATGACTGAGTAATTCCCCCTCTGGTAAATCATACTGCACCAGAATTAAAGGCGGAATTTCTACCCCTTCCACTTGGGTGTAATGTTCTTCCAAAACCCGTTGAATGATTGCCCCCGGTTCATCCCCCTGCCGTTGGGTAAAAAAGCCCAATTGTCCCACCAACCGACCCGCCCGCATTTGAAACAGTTGAATGCACACATATTGGTCATCCATCGCCAGGGCAACTGCATCTAAAATGGCGTGTTCATCGGGCAAATTCACCTTGGGTTGCTCCCCCAATCCTGCCAAACGCCGCATTTGATCCCGCACCTGTGCCGCCGCTTCAAAATTCATTTCCTGGGCAAAGGTGTGCATTTTTTGGGAAAGTTTCGCCAGCAATTCCTCCGTGCGACCCTGAAAAATCATCGCAACTTGTGCCACCGTTTGATGGTACTCTTCCGGGCTAATCAATTTTTGACAAACTCCCGGACAGCGACCAATTTGATAGTTCAAACAGGGGCGGTCGGGAAAGAGGGGTTTCGGGCGTTGTCGCAGGGGAAATAACCGATACATCAACCCCAAAGTTTGGCGTAATTGAAACGTATCCACATAGGGGCCATAATAACGGTCTTTGGGATGGGTAAACCGGCGTTTACGGGTGATAAAAATCCGGGGATAATCCTCTGACCAAGTAATACATACATAGGGATAGGTTTTGTCATCCTTGAGCAGGATATTGTAATGGGGCTGATGCTGTTTAATTAAATTGGCTTCTAAAATTAAGGCTTCCGTTTCCGTATCGGTGACAATAAATTCAATTTCGCTGATATGTTGCACCATCAAAGCAATGCGGGGGCTGAGCCGCTGATCGTTGCGAAAATAGGACTGTAAACGACTGCGTAACCGCTTGGATTTACCGATATACAAAATGTTATCCTGACGGTCTTTGAAAAAATAAACCCCCGGTTCTAAGGGAGCTTCAGCAAGGCGTTGCTGCAATCGTTCCGGCTGGTGAATGAGCGGGGATGCAGTCATCTGTAATTACAATATTAGACACCAATGGGTAGCGGATGAACCGCCTGTTCCGGTAAGGATACAGTTCCCAATTTCTCTTCTAAAATGTGCATTACTTCCCGGCCAAAATCATCGGGATTGCGCCGCCACGCCTGGAGACAAACTTCCCCAAAAAACCGCCCCAAAGGTTCCGGGTTCCAAAGTAATTTTTTCGCCGTCCAGGGCATCATACTCATGGGGTTATAACCGGGTTTGAGAATCTGATTTTTTAGCGCATATTCCTCCAAATGGGTGTGGGGTTGTAGCCCAATGAAAAAGATAGCCGGTTCCACCTTATCTGCGCCAAAAATTCGCTCTAACTCCCGGTGATAGGCGACGGTTTGGCGAATGGTATCGAAGGTTTCATCAATCACATTAAATGAATAATTTACCGAAACCAGGTCATTAAATCCCGCCGCCTTTAAGTCCCGACAATTTTCTAAAACCACCCGCAAATTGTAGCCCATCCGCATCTTACGAATCAGTTCTTGGGCACCGCTGGTAATGCCAATTTCAAAATAATTCATCCCAGTTTTGACCATCAGATCACACAGGCGAGGACTGAGATTATCCGCCCGAATGTAAGCCGCCCAATGAATATCTGTCATTCCCGCTGCTAAAATCGCTTCCAAAAGGGCTTCCGCATCGGGAATAAATTTGCGAGCCGGGATAAATTGGGCATCCGTAAACCAAAAATTTCGCACCCCCCGTTGGTAGAGTTGGCGCATTTCCTGGATAACTTCGGCGATGGGATTGACCCGCACCTGTTTGCCTTCAATTACGGTGTAAACACAGTAACAACAGTTGTGGGGACAGCCCCGCTTCGTTTGCACCCCGAAGTAGAAATCCGGAGCTTGCAAATAGTAATTAAATTCCGGCCAGATGCGTTCAATATAGTCATAATTACAAGCGGTTTTGACGAGAGGCACCGGGGCTTCGTGGATTAGATTTGGGCGCGGTTTTCCCTGCCCCACCACATAACAACGATGACGGGAAATATCCTCACCTTTAAGCCAATCTTCCAGCAATAATTCCCCTTCCCCCACGGAAATAATCGTTCCTTTGGGCAACTGCTGTCCCAACTGTTCATAAAAGACGCTGACCGCCCCGCCCCCCACAATCAGCCCCGCCTGGGGATAATATTGCCGTGCCCGCCGTAACCCCTGCTTGATTAACCCCAGATTGCGCCACAACTCGCCGTAGTAGGCACTCGCCAGCCGCAGACCACCCCACGCCCCCCGCAGTTTGACCAGGGGATTGCGGGCATAGTAAAACTCAAACGCATTTTGCAAGGGGTTGCCCCCCCGTCCCCCCACCGGGGCGTAAATCTGAATGTCCCGCCAGGAATACACCAACAGGGTGGGCTGAAATTCCCCAATCACCTGATCCAAGGTGCGCCGCAAATCCAAGGGGGGCACGGCACCCAAATCCAGGATGCGCTGTTCCACCTGGGGCAAAACCTTCCCAATATGGTCGGCAAGATACACTACCCCAATCGGGAAAATGGGGTTGCAGGGCAAGCGCACATACAGCACTCGTGCAAAATTTGTACTAAGACTAGTGGCGACACAATCAGACATAAATCTTTACAGGCACCCTCATTTAGTAGGATAGCACCGGGAGCCGGGGTCTGCCGAAAAAAGTGATCCCCAGGGGCGGGGATTAGTAATTAGGATTACAGTGCATCCTAGAAATTGGTGTTATGGTAGAGCAGATAGTGTAATGTTTTATTAAGTGACCAAATGATGAGCCAGATTTTTGATCCCCTGCCGGTAACAGCCACGGACTTGCTGGTTTGTTGCTATGTTAACGCCACCAGTCAAATTCAGGTGGTGCGGATTACGGATGTGCCGAATTGGTATTTTGAGCGGGTGGTGTTTCCGGGACAACGGTTAATGTTTACCAGCCCGGAGGGGGCGCACCTGGAGATTTATACGGGGAGGATGGGGGTCTTGGATGACACGATTCCCTGCCAGGAATTACACGTGATGGGGGCTTTGGAGGAGCCGGTTTTGGTGGCGGCTTGCCCTTGAGTTACAAAACCCCGGTAATTCATTTATGGTTGAAATAGCCTGCTAGAGTGGTAAGTGCAGACGATTGCAGGCAAGGAATACCACTGGGGCATGATCTCACTGCCATGGCGTCAAGGCGCACCGTTGATTTTGGTAGTGGATGATGAGCGTACCATCCGGGAAATGTTGCGGCAGGAAATGGAGCGGGAGGGCTACCGTACCCTGACAGCCACCAATGGGGCGGAGGCGTTGGAACTTTGCCAAAAAAATTTACCGGATATGGTGTTGCTGGATGCGGTCATGCCCACTTTGGATGGGTTCCGGTGCTGTGCGGAAATTCGTCGCTGGCCTGGGTGTGAAGACTTACCGGTGTTGATGATCACCAGTTTGGATGATGAGGAGTCGGTGACGGAAGCCTTTTCCGTGGGGGCAACGGATTACATTATCAAACCCTCGAAGCAGATTCACTGGGGGGTTTTGCGCCAACGGGTGCGGCGTTTGCTCCAGGCCTATGCGGCCATGCGGGAGTTGCATCAGCGCAGTGCCCAGGAGCGGAAATTGACCCAGATCACGGCGCAGGTACGGCGTTCCCTGGACTTGGCGACGATTCTGCGGACGACGGTGGGGGAGGTGCAGGAATTGCTCCAGGTGGAACAGGTGGCGATTTGTGAATTTCCTCCCCTGGGGGAGCCACGGTTTACGGTGGAGTCGCCTAGCTTGGGTTGGCCGTCCATTCTCCATGCCCCACTGCGGGTGCGGGTGCCCCAGGATCACTCAGGGGAACGGCACACCCTGGATTGGCTGGTGCAGGTGCGGGATGGGGATGAGGTGACCGGGGATTCCTGGTATGGGGAGTTGATCCAGCGGCTGGGGATGCAGGCGTTTTTGGCGGTGCCAGTGGTGTTGGGGGAGCGGCTGTGGGGATTGCTGACGGCGCACCAGTATTCCACGCCCCGGGCTTGGTCGCCCCACGAAGTCAATATGTTGCAACAGTTGACCATGCAGTTGGCCAGTGCCATTCAACAGGCGCAATTGTACCAACAACTGGAGGCGGCTAATGGGGAATTGCAACGGTTGGCGGCCTTTGATGGCTTGACCCAGGTGCCCAATCGTCGCCGTTTTGATGAGTATTTAGTCCAGGAATGGCAGCGTTTGGCGCAGGAACAGGGGGCCCTGTCGTTGATTTTGGCGGATATTGATTTTTTCAAAAGCTACAATGATACCTACGGTCATGTGGCCGGGGATGAATGCCTGCGACGGGTGGCGCAAACGATTCACCAGGTGGTCAGTTACACCAAGGGGTTGGTCGCCCGCTATGGGGGGGAGGAATTTGGGGTGATTTTACCCGAGACTCCCTTAGCCCCTGCCATGACGGTGGCGGAGCAGATACGGTTGCGGGTGGCGCAGTTGCGGATTCCCCACCAACATTCCCCGGTGCATGGGTATGTGACCCTGAGTTTGGGGGTGTCCAGTCTCCTGCCCAATTCCGAGGCGGCTCCAGCGGCATTGGTGGCGGCGGCGGATCAAGCCCTTTATCAGGCCAAGCAACAGGGGCGCAACTGTGTGGTTCCTTACTGAGGCAGAAGCGGATGAATTGGCGGTTGTGGGGGCGACCCCGGTCTATTGCCCGGATTGAAATCAATGGCATTATCAATGGGGCAACCCGGAAGCGGGTGTTGAGTGCCCTGAAAATCGTTAAAACCAAGAAATTTCCCGCCCTGCTGGTGCGGATTGACAGCCCCGGTGGTACGGTGGGGGATTCCCAGGAGATTTACAGTGCCCTGTGTGCCCTCCAGTCCCAAACCCAGATTGTGGCGAGTTTTGGCAATATTTCCGCTTCTGGGGGGGTGTATATTGGCATGGGGGCACCCCACATTATGGCGAATCCCGGCACGGTGACGGGCAGTATCGGGGTGATTTTGCGGGGGAATAACCTGGAGGAATTGCTCAAAAAAATTGGGGTTTCCTTCAAGGTGGTCAAGTCGGGGCCCTACAAAGATATTTTGGCGTTTGACCGGGAATTAACCCCGGCAGAGCAGGGGATTTTACAGCAATTGATTGACGTGAGTTATCAGCAATTTGTCAATACGGTTGCCCAGTCTCGCCATTTGCCGGTGGAGCGGGTGCGGGAGTTTGCGGATGGGCGGATTTTCACGGGGGAACAGGCGCAGGCGTTGGGGGTGGTGGACCGTTTGGGCACGGAGGAGGATGCCCGGCGGTGGGCGGCGGAATTGGCGGGACTTGACCCGGAGAACACTCCAGTCCGCACCTTGAGTGGTAAACCCCGTTCCCTCCTCGCCCGGGTGCAGGGCACCAGCTTACCTTGGGAGTATGCGGGGATTCCCCTCTGGTTGTACAGCCCCTAGCGGTGGGTTGTCGCCATCACCCTCAACTCAGCCGTTGTTCCGTGGGGGAACTGGGGGTAGCGTAGGGCTGCACCGGTATCCGCCCCGCTAAATAGGCCAATCGCCCTGCGTGAACGGCTAAGGCCATCGCCTGGGCCATCTGCGGTGGGTTTTGGGCTTGGGCAATCGCCGTATTGATCAACACCGCCTGGGCCCCCATCTCCATCGCCTGGGCGGCCTCACTGGGGGTACCAATCCCCGCATCCACCACCACCGGCACCGTGGCCTGGGCAATAATGATCTCGATATTGCTGGCGTTGCGTAACCCCTGCCCCGAACCGATGGGGGAACCCAAGGGCATCACCGTCGCACAGCCCACGGCTTCGAGGCGTTGGGCCAAGACCGGGTCCGCATTGATGTAGGGCAAAACCGTAAACCCTTCTTTCACCAACTGCTCGGCGGCCTGGAGCGTCCCCAGCGGGTCAGGCAGGAGATACTTGGGGTCGGGAATCACCTCCAACTTGACAAAATTATTCTCCTCTTGCCCCAATACCTTCGCCATCTCTCGCCCCAACCGGGCCACCCGGATGGCTTCTTCCGCCGTGCGACACCCGGCCGTGTTGGGCAGTAACCAGAGTTTGGTCCAGTCCAGGGCTTCCACCAACCCCACATGACCCACTGCCTGGGTTTGTACCCGCCGCACCGCCACCGTCACCATTTCACACCCACTGGCGCTAATGCTGGCCTGCATCTGTTCCAGCGTCCGGTAGCGACCCGTGCCCGTGAACAAGCGGGAATGAAAAATTTTACCGCCAATGACCAACGGGTCTGTGGGCGGGGCAACCGCAACAACCATACACCGTCAAACCGAACCCAGCAGTCCCATTGTAAGGGGTGCCGTAGGTGTTTTAACCGAAACGTCCCCCCACGTAGGCTTGGGTCGCTTCCTGCGAGGGTTGTTGGAAGATTTTCGCCGTCACATCGTATTCCACCAATTGCCCCGTGCGGCTCCCCTCTTTCATTTCCACGTTGAAAAAGGCGGTCATATCCGACACCCGGGACGCCTGTTGCATATTGTGGGTGACGATCACAATCGTGTACATATCCCGCAGTTCCTGCATCAGGTCCTCAATCCGCCGGGTGGAAATGGGGTCAAGGGCGGAACAGGGTTCGTCCATCAAAATCACCTCCGGTTGCACCGCCACCGCCCGGGCGATACACAAACGCTGTTGTTGCCCCCCGGAGAGAGCCGTCCCCGGCTTTTTGAGTTTGTCCTTCACCTCGTCCCAGAGGGCAGCTTGGCGCAGGGAACGCTCCACCAACTCATCCATATCCCCCTTGTAGCCGTTGATCCGGGGTCCAAAGGCGATATTTTCGTAAATGCTCTTGGCAAAGGGGTTGGGTTTTTGGAACACCATGCCAATCCGCCGCCGCAGGGTCACCGCGTCCACGGAAGGGTCATAGATGTTTTTGCCGTTGAATAAAATCTGCCCCTCGACCCGGCTGCCCTTGATAAAGTCATTCAGGCGATTGAAACACCGCAATAGGGTACTTTTACCACACCCGGATGGACCGATGAAGGCGGTGATGCGCTTGCGTCGAATCTTGAGGTCAATGTTGCGGAGTGCCAAAAAATTACCATAGTAAAAAGCATTGACTGAGGCGTGTAAAATGATCTCGCTATCTGGAATGGCACTCTCGATTCCCATGACTGGCTCCTTGCAACGGCTTGATACCAAAAAAACTAAATCAATTTCTCCACACCGCCTGGGTAGATTGTACCCAAGCCCGGTTTCCAGTATAAGAGGTCTGTTGCCCCGCTGATGGTTAATATCTGGTTAATAGTTGGTTAATTTTTAATTAAAGGGCACCTCTATAAATTCCAAGTTAGCGGTCACAGGGGGCACCCCCCGCCCTTGGCTCAAATCAATACAGATGCCCTAAAAATCATCCACAAGTAAGGTGCTCAACTCGGCAATCAGGGAGTCGGTGGTGGGTTTGGGGGGGGGTGGGGGCATGGGGGGGGTGAGCGGTGCCTGCCTGATGGGTTCAAGCATCTGGGCAATCATTTGCTCAATTTCCTGGCGCGTGGGGGGCGGGGGTTGATGTTGCAGTTGGGCAATGACCGCTTCCAGGTGCTGTACCCGGGATTCCAGGGAGGTGGGGGGCGGGGCGACCAGCCGTTGTTTCACCCAGTCGCTAAAACTGATCCCCTGGGCGGTCAGTTCTGCCTCAATTTGTTGTTGTAGGGCGGTTTCGTGGGGTTCAAAACAAACGGTGTAGGGGTTGGCTTCTTGCTCCCTGCCATCCCCCTGGACAAACTGATGTAGTGCCATTTTGCACAATTCACTGAAGGTGACCTGCTGGGCGGCCGCCCGCCGATCCAGTTCCTCCAGAAGCTGGCTGTCCTCCGGGGTTGGGTAAAAAGTAATCGAGCGGCTCACACGTTTGCCCAGGCGTTCGGTCATGGGGAAGTTACGCCCCTTTGTCTTTACTCAACTGTACCTGACCATAGACGTATTGCCCCAGGGCATTGGCGGTGCGGGTGGGGTTGGCCAAATGGGGGGTGAGGCCGTATTCCTGGAGGAGGGGGGCAAAGTCGTCCCAGAAAAAACCACCCCCGCCCCCGGTGATGATCACATCGGTCACTTGGCTGGGGAGCCATTGCCGCACCCGTTCCCAGAGTTCCTTGGCGAAAATTTCCCGCAGACGGGGCAGGATCAGGTCTAAATCCATCGGTTTTTCCCCCCGGGGGCGATAAAAACGTTTGCCCTTCGGTTGATGCACCGCTTCGATCAGGGTCAAGTCCTCGCTGTTGGCTCCCTTGATCTGGGCGGCCACCTGGTCATAAAACTGGCTCATGCCAAACTCTTCACTGCGGGAGGTGCCCCGGGCAAAATGTAATTTGTCCACTTTCAGCATATCAGTGGTTTGGTGACCAATATCAATTACCGCCACGTGCAGATTGGCTAAATCGGCCCACGCCTCCCCCTCTTGCTTTTTTTTGTCCTCGATTTTCAAACCCCACATAAAACTGCCATATCCCTCCGGCATCACCCAGACTTTGGTGATATTCACGGTTAAACTGCGGCCTCGGTAGGAGAGGGCATGGGGGGCTTGCAGTTGGGCGACCAGTTGGCGTTTTTCCGTATCAAATTGCTCCTGGGACAGGTAGGGCAGACCCAGGGAAATCGCCAAGTCCCCGCTCAGGTCGAAGTAACCGATGCAGGCAAAGATTTTCACCAGGGCATCCTCCACCTTGCGGGAGGTTCTCATGGGGGCATGGCTGGTTTGACCTCTGCCTAAACCGGCCCCAAAATCCGCCGCCAGATGGCCGATGGCGTAGGCTCGCCCGTGGTATTCCACCCATAAATCCAGCAGGGGTGCCCCCCCTTCAAACCGACCCTGACGCACCTGCTCCACGCTCATGGGAGCCACGTTGGCGGGAATAATGACGACCTTCTCGGGATTGTCGGAAATACAGGTTTTGGTGGAGGTGCGTCCCAGGTCAACACTCAGTAGCGTGGGGGAACCAGCAAATTTGTTGTAGGTCATGGCGAAAGACACCGCATACAGCTAAACATAAGCACCGGTAGCGAAGCATGGCAAAGCCTTGCCCCTGGAATGCTAAGCTAAGCATAACACCGTGTCGTCATTTGACCCAATCCCCGTGCGTAATCGGCAACTGACGCTCAGTTTTCCTTCTACTTTGTATCTCAGTCCAGTCTTGGATTTGTTGGTGGCGGATGTGCCCCCGGCTTTGGTGCCCTTGGTGCGGTTGGGGCTTCAGGAGGCGTTGGTGAATGCGGCGAAGCATGGCAATAACCTCGACCCTAGCAAGGCGGTGCGGGTGCATTACCAGGGGGGGGCGGACTGGTGGTGTTGGGCAATTGAGGACCAGGGGGCGGGGTGCCCGGAGTGTGCCTGTTTGCACCAGGGGCCAGATTGGTCTTGGGAGTCGGGGCGGGGTTTGTACATTCTGCATCAGGTGTTTGACCGGGTGGAATGGTGCCAGCACAGACAACGGCTCCATTTGACCAAACGGCTGGCGGAGGCCCACCCGTGATGCCCTTAGAGGGGCTGTTGGGTTCCCTACCCCAGCAAGCCCTGGATCGGATTTTGGATATGGTTTTAGGATTTGACTCCGAGGGGCGGATCATCTATGCCAATCAAACCGCCTGTAGTTGTTTGGGGCTGGTGCGGGAAACCCTGTTGGGGTGTCATTTGAGTACCATTGATACCCACATCACCCGGGAGAATTGGCCCCAGGTGTGGCAACAGTTGTGCCAGTGGGACCGTTACACGGCCGAAACCGAATACATCCGGCGGGATGGGCAGGTGTTTCCGGTGGAGGTGTCGGTGCATCATCTCCACGACCAGGGGCAGGACTACGGGTTGGTGTTTAGCCACAATATCAGCGAGCAAAAACTCCTGCAATCGGCTCTGCTGGAGGGGGAGCGGCAACTGCGGCGGCATAACCAGGCGTTGCTGGCACTGACCAGCAGTGAGGTGTTGGGGGGCGGGGATGTGCAGGCCAGTTTGCAGTTAATTACCGAAACGGCGGCGCACACCTTGGAACTGGGGCGGGTGGGGGTTTGGTTGTACCGGGATAGCCAAACCTTGGAATGTCGGGACTTGTACCAGGCCAGGGACGACCGCCATGCAACCGGACTGCTGTTGCACGCCCAGGATTGTCCCCGCTATTTCCAGTGCTTGGGGCAGGTGATCCCGGCGCATGAGGCACAGCGTGACCCCCGTACCCGGGATTTGACCGCCATTTACCTGGAACCGGCGGACATTCGCTCCCTGTTGGCGGTGCCGGTCTGGGCGGGGGGCCAGTTGGTGGGGGTATTGACCCTGGAGCAGGTGGGGGTGGTCCACCATTGGAGTTTGGAGGAGGAACATTTTGCCAGTGCCCTGGGGAATCTGGTTGCGATGGCTTTAGCCTTTTGGGAACGCTGGCAGGCACAGGTGGCGTTGGAGGAGCGGATTGTGGAACGGACAGCGGCTTTGTCCGAGGCGAATCAAATCCTGCTGGAGCAAATTAGCGAGCGGCAGAGGGCGGAAACCTCCCTACGTTTGAGTGAAGCCCGGTTTCGTTCCCTGGTGGAGCAGGCCGCCGATGCGATTTTTCTCTACGACCTGGGGGGCAAGGTCATGGATGCCAACCGACAAGCCTGTGAATTGCTGGGCTACACCCACACCCAACTGCGCCAACGCACAGTCAGCGACCTGCATCCCGAATGGTGCCCCCAGGATTGGCAGGGGTTGATCCCCGGGGAACCCCGCACCATCGAAGGTTGCGCCCAACACCACGACGGCACCCGCTTTCCGGTGGAACTGTCCGTGGGGCGATTGCAATTGGGGGAGGAGTCCTACATTCTCAGTTTGGTGCGGGACATTCGCCAGCGTAAACGGGTGGAGGCGGATTTACAGCACGCCAAGGAAGCCGCCGAAAAAGCCAGTGCCTACCTGGCGACGGTGATTGACCATCTGGCGGACGGGCTGTTGGTGACGGATAGTCAGGGGCATATCGCCCGGTATAACCCTGCCCTCGCCGGTTTACTCGCTCTCAAAACCAGCGATGAACACCTGCCCCTCAGCCCCGAAATGGCACACCTGCGTACCCTCTGTTCCGGGCGGGGGTTTCCCTACATCCCGGTGGCACAGTTGCATCTGGCGATCCAGGAACTGATCCAGACCACCCTGCGGGAGACGGGGGGGGTGCATCAGGCGGAAATTCCCCTGGCGGGGGGACGGGTGGGCAAGGCGGTGGCGACGGCAATCCATCCCCAGCAATCCACCTGTATCGGGGCGGTGATTTTGATCCGGGATATTACCGCCGATAAGGAACTAGACCAGATGAAAACGGATTTTATTTCCACCGTTTCCCACGAATTGCGTACCCCGTTAACTTCCGTATTGGGGTTTGCCAAAATCATTCAAAAAAAATTAGAAGATACCCTTTTCCCGGAAATTCAGACGGACAGCCCCAAGGTGCAACGCACCATGCGCCAAATTCAGGAAAATTTACGGATCATTATCAGCGAAGGGGGACGACTAACGAGTTTAATTAATGACGTATTGGATATTGCCAAAATGGAATCCGGCAAAACCGAATGGCATTGGGAATGGTTGCATATCAATGATTTAATCTGCCATGCCGCCGCCGCTACGGATTCCCTGTTCAGCGCCAAACAGTTACCCTTAATCCTGGATTTAGCCCCGGATTTACCCCCAATCCAAGGGGATCGGGATCGGTTGATTCAAGTGTTAATTAATCTGATTTCTAATGCGGTGAAATTTACCGATATGGGTGGCGTTACCTGTCGCAGTATTCTCGAACAGGGGCGGTTGATCATTCAAGTCCAGGATACGGGCATGGGGATTGCTCCGGCGGATCAGGAGAAAATTTTTGAAAAATTCAAACAGGTGGGGAATACGCTCACGGACAAACCCCAGGGAACGGGGTTGGGGTTGGCGATTTGTCGCCACATCATTGAGCATCACGGGGGGCACATTGGGGTGGTGAGCGAGGTGGGCAAAGGTAGCACATTTTGGTTTGATTTGCCGGTCGGGGTGCCACCGAAATTGGTGGTTTTGGATGTGGATAGTTTGATTCAACAACTGCGGGAACAGGTGATGCCCTTACCGGCGGCAATGGCGGCGAATAAACATATTTTGATTGTGGATGATGATACCCACATTCGGGAATTATTGAAACAGGAACTTACCCAGGCGGGCTATCAGGTGCAGGAGGCTCGCAATGGGGTTGAAGCAATTAAACAGGTGGGGATGATGCGCCCAGATTTGATTATTTTAGACGTGATGATGCCAGAGGTGAATGGGTTTGATGTTGCCGCCGCTCTGAAGAAAAATCCGACTACCGCCAACATTCCCATTATTATTTTATCCATCGTAGAAGACCGACAAAAGGGCTATCGTTTGGGGGTAGAACGGTATATTACCAAGCCTTTTTTGATGGACAATTTACTCCAGGAAGTGAATCATTTATTAGCCCAAGGTTCGGAGCGCAAAAAAGTCCTGGTAGTCAGTTACAATCAAGCCAGTCTGAAATCCCTAACCCAAGCCCTAGAAAAGCAAGGGGATATTTTGATTGAAGTCGCCCATCCCGAAGCGGTAAACGCACAGGTGCAACAATTTCAACCCGACATGATCATCATGGACACCCTCGATGCCCAGGGGTATCAACTGGCGAGGGATTTGCGCCTCAACCAAGGCTTAGAAAATGTATTTTTTATGTTGGTTACCGACCAAGGGTCCTCGGGGCAAGCGGGTTAAAGTGCAAGGGAATCGCTGGTATTGGCTACCGTTAATCGTAGGGACTTTGGGGGCAGTGGCTCTCCTGGTCAATCGGGGGATCAGTGAGCATTTAACCCCCGCCCAAACCCGTGCCGATGCCCTGGGAATTATCCTCAGTGCGGTGTTGATTCTCACCGGGTTACTCTGGCAAAACATTCAGCCCAAACCCTCGGAATCTGTGGAACTCATCGGGAGCAATGGTTTAGAAATTCATCCTGAATTGCCGGATTTTCTAAAGCAGGAATTAGCCTGGTGTTCCCATACGTTATTAACCACAACACCTACGAAAACCGTAGTGATTTACTATCGGGGAAAAACCTACTTACGGCGAGGGATTTTAGGGGCGAATCCGCAGGTGCAACCGGGGGGGATTGTGCAACGGGTTTTAGCGCAAAAAAAGCCAGTTTATTTAGTAAACTTAAATTTATATCCAGGGCGGGTAGAATTTGATTATCTCCCCCCCAATACCCAGGCGGTGATTGTGCAACCGATTGGCGGGCAAGGGGTGCTGGTGGTGGGAGCGGCGGCTCCGCGCATTTATACCCGGCAGGAGGAGGGCTGGATTGCGGCTTTGGCTGATAAACTGGCGGTGATGTTGGCGGCAGAGAGCGAACCATGCGTTGGGGATGGGGATTAGGGGCGGCGGGCATCGTCTGTATCTGGGGGCTGGGGGTGGCACAACCGGTACCGGCACGACCTACCCCGATGGTGGTGAGTCAGAATTCCCGGGGTCTGCGGGTGAGCAATCGCACCAAACAACCGATTCGGCTGGTCTTGTTGGCACGGAAGGGGACGGGCTACCTAGAGCCAGTGCATTGGGATTTTGCGCCGGGGGAAGGGGAGCGGGAAGGGTTGCTCCTGAGTTTGCCGGAGGGTCCATTGAACTTAAATCCGGGGGATATTTTGGTGGCGTTTAGTTTGGATGGTTCCCGCCGCTATTGGGGGCCATTTGTGGTGGGCAGTACCAGTAAACCCACCCGCACGGGGGAGGGAACGGAATGGCAGTTGATTCTTTAGCCATTTCTTAACCGGGTAGTGCTCTAGCAGTCCTAAATGAGAATGGAACAGGGGTCGCAGGGCACCGCCCCCGTACTTGGTTCTGGAGAATTGCTGTTTGTTAATCAAGTAGGATTGCTATATCTTTGTAATGCTCAAAAAATGGTAACAAGGACTCTGTAGCGGGTAGGTGGCTTTACTGCGCCAGGAAGAAGCGGTTTTTTTCCGGTAGCACAGGCGTGCGCTCGAACCATAGTCGTCTCAAGAATTAAATGCTCTCAATCAGGGTCTTCAATACAATACTTAAACATTTCCACACCCCAAAACAACGCCACCGATGAAATCTTTGATAAACTGTGAACCATTTGCCATAGGCTTCCGGGAGATAACGCCAAGGGGCACCAAAGCCATCCAGATAAACCGTTTACAGCCTGTTTCTTTCCCATAGCGAAGCGTGGCGTAGCCATATATTGACTCTGTCTTCTGTCTGTAAAAAAGCCAGTATCTTCTGCCATCTATTTTCATCTAAAACCACAACACTCGTCTTTTGCCCTCCATAAATAATCCGCTCTATGTTACATAAGATCAACACAACCTAGGGGCTAAATCAGGCTAAGCTCGCTAAAAATGTTTCCGCCCTATGCCAATGGGTTTGCCGTTGGGTGGGACTCATTTTTTTGAGCAGGATGGTCATCATACTTAGCCGGGGATTTTGGCTAAAGAAATCCTGATGTTTATCAATAAAACGCCAATATAAACCATCCCAGATTTCACACCATTCCCCCGCTGGAAAATCACTCATTTTGCGAAGATAATTTGACCCACTGATATAGGGTTTTGTGGTCATCCAACCCCCATCACTATACTGACTCATCCCATAAACATTAGGCACCATCACCCAGTCATAACTATCAATAAAAAACTCCATAAACCACTGGTAAATCGCCTGGGGATGAATTTCGCAAAGTAGCATAAAATTACCTAAGACCATCAGTCGCTCGATGTGATGACAATAGGCAGTTTGCAACACTTTTTTAATCACATGATCTAGGGGTAAAATGCCCGTAGTACCCGTGTAGAACGAGGCAGGTATAGGACGGTGATGCTCCCAAAAATTACTGTTTCTTTGCGCCGTACCGATGCGTAAATACATCCCTGCCATAAACTCCCGCCACCCAATAATTTGCCGCACAAACCCTTCTAAGGTATTTAATCCCACCGGATGGGATTCTGCGTAATTTAATGTTTCAGAAATGACTTGTTCTGGGGTTAATAAGCCGATATTTAACATTGGCGTTAAAACACCATGAAAAATAATATCCTGTTGAATACTCATCGCATCTTCATAGTCGCCAAAATTCGCAAATCGTTGGGTAAGAAAATCCTGTAACCAGTTTGTGGCTTCCCTGTGGGTGGTCGGGTAGGAAAAATTGGCAACCGAACCCCAATGATCAGCAAAGTTTTGGGTCACATATTCCTGCGCTTCCAAAACATAAGTATTAGGGGAAATTTGTGGAATCTTAGGAATGGTAATATTTTTCGGTAATTTTTTGCGATTTTCCCGGTCAAAACTCCATTTGCCACCGATGGGTTTATCCCCATCCACCAAAATATTTAATCGTTTGCGTTGAGCAATATAAAACTTAGTTAGGGAGTAGGGTGGTTGGGGGGGACATTGCTCTTGAAACCAAGTCCAAGGGGTGAGAAATTTAGGCGTAGGCAGTTCAACAATCTTAATCTGATAAAAGTCACACCATTTTTTTAGCCTTTTGGTCAATATATTATCTACCAATTCACACAAGTAAATGATTTGAATGTGCCAGGTTTGCAACGGTTCAAATAAATAATCCATCTGGGGGTTAGATTGGTAGCTAATATATATTACGTCATAACCGGAATCTTTTAATTTCTGATGATAGGCTTGCATACTGGCTCGATGCAATACTAACTTCTTTTGATGAAATTTAGCTGGATAAAAATAATCTCGAAAAAACAGTTGTTCTTCCACCAAAAAAACCAGGCGTTTAGGATGGAGTCCCGGATGTACTGCAAACAATTGATCCGGGAAAATTACCGTAGCTTCCCTCATCCTTAAACCCCTCGAATACTACTCCTCATCCGCCGTAAGTAAATCCAATTCCTGGTGCTGGCGACGGCGGGAGAGATTGCGGTATTTGTGGCGGGCTAACTTAGGTTCACTGCGGCGATGCCCCATTTCTTCCTGTTTATATTTCACCCCTACATCACAACGCCCTTGCGCTTGTTTCATTTCGGCTAAAACCTGCAATTCCTGCCACCATTGCACATAATGTTCATACCGTTCCCAGTCTTTTTTTATCCCACAACCGGGTTCATTGTGATGGGTACAATTCGCAAATTCACAGGTGACATTTTGACGGTAAAGTTCCGGGAAACAACGGGCTAATTCCGTCGGTTTGATCTCTAAATTGGGCTGATTAAAACCGGGGGTATCGGCAAGCATTCCCCCACCACTTAAAGGTAAGAGTTGGATATGACGGGTGGTATGACGACCTCTGCCGGTGCGCTGGGCAACCGCTCCAGTGGCTAAATCATTGCCTTGAGTAAGGGTATTAATTAAGCTGGATTTGCCTACCCCGGAAGGTCCAGTGATCACGGTGATTTTATGAGCCAAACGGGATTGAAGTTCCGCAATATTTTGCCCAGTGGTGGTACTGATGATTACGGGTTCATACCCCCAGGTTTGCAATTTTGCCACCCAAAAATCAATCTGTTCCCTACTACATAAATCCGATTTATTCAAAGCTAAAATAAAGGGTAAACCAGTGGATTCCGCTTTGACCAAAAAACGGCTGAGATGGTGAATGTCTAGCGCCGGTGCCGCCAACGCCAACATCAATAACAACTGATCCACGTTGGCAATTGGGGGATGATCCAGTTCACTCCGCCGGGGCAAAATTTCGCTAATCGCCCCCCGTTGACTGGCGGGGTCAATTTCTTCCACCTGCACCTGATCCCCGACCAGCACCCATTGTCCGGTTTTTTTTAGCCTCGCTCTTGCAGTACAAAGCAATTCACCATACTCTGGGGTTGCCACCCGGTAGAAGTTCGCCTGTGCCGCCCAGACGTGACCGAGGACTTCCCGACGCATCAGGCTTTGACCGTAAGAACAAAGTAATCGGCTTGGGGCTGAACCCCGAGGATTTCATACCCCTGTTGGCGGAGACTGTCGGGCACCTGCTGGATCGGTTCCCCCCCATCCAGCCAAACTTCTAGGGCGGTACCGGGGGGGAGTTGTTCCAGTTTCAGGCGGGTGCGGACGAAATTCAAAGGGCAGGGGGTGCCCCGCAAATCCAGGGGTGGGTTCATCCGAAAATGCCGCCAAATAGGTCACCGATGCCGTGTTTGCTGGTTTTTTCATGGCGAATCCGTGCCAGTTTCTCCAGCAATTCCCGTTCTTCGCCGCTGATGTGGGTGGGAATCTCCACCTTGACCGTGACGAAGTGATCCCCCCGGCTGACGGAGTTGCCCAGGCGGGGTACGCCCAGATTCTCAATCCGAAACTCGGTGCCGGGTTGGGTGCCTGCGGGGATTTTCAAATCGTGGCTCCCATCCACCGTCGGCACGGGGATTTGACAGCCCAGGATGGCTTGCAGATAGCTGATTTTGACTTCCGAGTAAATGTTGATCCCTTCCCGCCGGAATTGGGGGTCGGGCTTGATGCTCAAATAGACGTACAAATCCCCTGGGGGCCCGCCTTTGGCGCCCGCATCCCCTTCCCCGGAGACCCGCAGACGGGTGCCGTTGTCCACGCCGGGAGGGATGGTAATTTTCAGCTTTTTGGTGACTTGGTTGGCACCCCGCCCCCCACAGGCTGGGCATAGCTCATCAATCACTTGACCGGTGCCGTTGCAGGTGGGACAGGTGGTGACTTGGGTAAAACTGCCAAAGGGAGTGCGGGCCGCCCGCCGGACTTGCCCCGCGCCGCCACAGGTGGGACAGGTTTTGGGTTGTGTCCCCGGTTTGGCGCCCGAACCGTTGCAGGTGGTGCAGGTTTCCTGGTGGGTGAGGCGGATTTGTTTTTCGCCGCCGGTGATGGCTTCCCGAAACTCCAGTTCCAAATCTAACCGCAGGTCATCCCCCCGGGTCGGACCGCTCCGCCTGCGGCCACCCTGCGCCGTTGCCCCGCCAAAACCGCCAAAAAACTGTTCAAAAATATCGGCAAACCCACCAATGTCCCCGAAGTCCTGATACCCCCCGCCCCCCGGTACACCGGTAAAGGCCGCCTCCCCAAACCGGTCATAGCGGGCACGGGCTTCTGGGTCCGACAGCACTTCGTAGGCACGGTTGATTTCCTTGAACCGTTCCTCTGCCCCCGGCTCCTTGTTCACATCCGGGTGGTACTTGCGCGCCAAACGCCGGTAGGAACGTTTAATCTCTTCCGTATCTGCGTTCCGGGACACCCCCAAAATATCGTAGTAATCCGCCATAGTATCCACAATGTTTCCTACAGCTTAACAGGTTCCCCCCCCACTCGCAGGTAGGGATGTTACGACCGGCTGGGTTTGGGACGCACAAAATCCGTCGCCGGGGTGAATTTCTGCACTGGTACCCCCTTGAGCGCCGCCAGCATAAATTGCCGCCAAATCGGTGCCACCAACACCCCACCCGTAGCGCCCCCCCCTAGAGGTCGGTAATCATCGTTGCCGATCCACACCGCTACCGCCAATTGGGGCACATACCCCACAAACCAAATATCCCGCTCCGAACTGGTGGTGCCGGTTTTCCCCGCCGCCGGTCGTCCCAGTTGCGCCGCCGTGCCCGTGCCACTCTCGATCACCGTCTGCAACATACTGTTCAACGAAGCCGCCGCCCAGGGGTTCAGCACCAGCTTGGGTTGGGGAATGTTTTTCCACGCCAACTGACCACTTTGATCCTGCGCCTGGAGGATCACCGACGGCTCGGCGTACCACCCATTGCTGGCAAAGGTGGCATAGGCATTCGCCATTTCCAAGGGGGTCAAATCCACCGCCCCCAGGGGCAAGGACGTGACGGGCAACATGGGGCTGGTAATCCCCAAGGTGCGGCAAATCTGCACCACCCGCTCCATCCCCACCTCCTTCCCCAACCGGATCGCCGGGACATTCCGGGAAGCCGCCAGGGCTTGCCGCAGACTCGTCCCCCCCCAAAAGGACCCGTCGTAATTTTGCGGAGAATACCAGCCGGAACCATCCCGATAGCTCACGGGACTGTCGCTCACATAGGAATCCGGGGTGTAATGACCAGAAGCCAACGCCGCATAGTACACAAAGGGCTTGAACGCCGAACCCGGTTGCCGCTGTGCCTGAAATGCCCGGTTGAACTGGCTTTTTTTATAATTCACCCCCCCCACAATCGCCTTGATGTAATGGGTGCGGGGGTCCACCGCCACCAACGCCATCTGCAACTGGGAAGAACCCCAACCCTGACTGCGTAACCGGGCGTGGCTCTCCTGGATAATTTTTTCCGCCGTGCGCTGTAATTCGCTATCCACCGTGGTTTGTACCCGCAAGCCCCCCCGTTGGACTAAATCTTGACCGAATTTATCGTAAAGCTGTTGTAACGCTAAATCCGTCACATAGGGTAAGGTGCTGGGTCGAAATGAGGTGATTTGGTTGAGGTAAATGGGTTCTAGACGGGCGGCTCTCGCCTGTTCCGGGGTGATCCATGCCAACTGCTCCAACCGCTCCAACACCACCAATTGCCGCTGTTTGGCGGGGCAGGCATTTCCCAGGGGACGGTCTTGACACAGGGGTTGGTTCGCTGGGGCAAAGGGGCTGTAAAATTCCGGGGCTTGGATCAAACCCGCCATCAAGGCACCCTCCGCCAGGGTCAATTCCCAAGCGGATTTGCCGAAATAGCTTTGCGCCGCCGTCTCCACCCCGTAGTTGTTGTGCCCCCAATAGACCTGATTTAAGTACAATGCTAATAATTCATCTTTACTAAACACCTGTTCCAAACGCATTGCCAAAACCGCTTCCGCCACCTTACGGCTGAATACCTGTTCCGGGGAGAGCAGGATATTTTTCACCAACTGCATCGTCAGGGTCGAACCCCCCTCCACCACGTCGCCGGAACGCCAGTTGGCAATCAATGCCCGCACAATGCTATTGACATTGATCCCCCGGTGGGTGTAAAAATGGCTGTCCTCGATCCCCAGCACCGCCAGTTTCAGGGGATGGGCGATCCGTTCCAGGGGGACGACTTCCCGGTTGGCTTCCCCGTGAATGGCGGCTAATTCCTTGCCCTTGATGTCGTAGATATAGCTGGTCTGGGGGGGCACATAGGTTTTGAGCAGTCGCACGTCCGGCAGGTTGCGAAAACTGTAGGCTAAACCCGCCATGATGCCAGCGGCACTCGCCGTACCCACCACCACCCCTCCCAACAGCGCCACCCCCGTCCAACGCAAAACCGCCCCACCCACCCCCAGGGCAGTGGTCAAAGCGGCAGGACGACGGCTAGGGGTAAAGGCTTTACCAGACACAGGGGGAATACCAGCTTGTTAAGATAAACGGGAATTTACTCAATCATGACACAGGACGACCCAGGACAGTCTGTGAGTATGGCAAACCCGGTGCAGGCAGACCTAGTGACTCGGGGGGTGGCGGAGGTGTTCCCCCATCAGCCGGAGAGCCATGACCCCCGCCAATGCCTGCTACGGCTGTTGGCAACCACGGACCGTCCCCTGCGGGTGAAATTGGGGGTGGATGCCACCGGCAGTCAATTGCATTTGGGGCACAGCATCCCTTTGCGGAAACTGCGGGCGTTCCAGGATGCGGGGCACACGGCGGTGCTGATTATTGGGGATTTTACCGCCCAGATTGGCGACCCCACCGGTCGTACCGAGTCCCGCCCCCCCTTGACCCCGGAGCAGGTACAGACCAACGCCCAAACCTATTTAGACCAAATTCGCCCCATTCTGGATTTTGCCACCCCGGGACGCTTAGAAGTGCATTACAATTCCACCTGGCTCGCCCGTTTAGACCTGAAGGAAATTATCAATTTATTGGGCACCATGACCGTGGGGCAAATGTTAGCGAAAGAGGGGTTTGCC
Organism: Synechococcus sp. C9; assembly: GCF_022984075.1. Classification (NCBI taxonomy): domain Bacteria; kingdom Bacillati; phylum Cyanobacteriota; class Cyanophyceae; order Synechococcales; family Synechococcaceae; genus Synechococcus; species Synechococcus sp. C9. Next base: position 2,130,679 of record NZ_JALAAD010000001.1, read on the forward strand.
GAGCGGTACGGTCAAAATCACCCCATTTTTCTCCATGAATTTCTCTATCCTTTATTGCAGGGTTACGATTCGGTGGCGGTACGGGCGGATGTGGAATTGGGGGGCACGGATCAAAAATTTAATATTGCGGTGGGACGGGATTTACAACGGCATTTTGGGCAACCGCCCCAATTTGGACTCCTGGTGCCGATTCTCTTAGGCACGGATGGGGTACAAAAAATGTCCAAATCCCTAGATAATTTTATCGCTATGCAGGATCACCCCAGTATTATGTACCAAAAATTGCAAAAAGTGCCCGATAGTTCATTGCCCCAGTATTTTGAATTATTAACTGATCTGCCCCTCACTGACCTACCCCCCAATCCCCGGGAACAGCAGAAATTGCTTGCCCAGACCGTGACGGCGAGTTACTACGGCTCAGAGGCGGCGCAACAGGCGGCATTGGCGACGGCGGGGGACATTCCGGAATTTTCCCTGCAAGGGGTGACCGTGCCGGTAAAGTTGTTTTATTTATTAGCCGCCAGCAGGCTGTGTCGCAGTAGCAGTGAGGCACGACGGCAGATTCAAAACGGGGCAGTGCGGCTTGATGACCAGCGCATCACCGATGTAGATTGGCACGCCAGCGACCTCCAGGCATTGGTGGGACGGGTACTCCAGGTGGGCAAAAGCAAGTTTGTCCGGTTAGTCCCTTAGGTTCAACCCGGAGAAAACCCCGATAAAATAGATTTCACACCCGTTGTTTGCACCCATGACCTCTGCATTTTTAGAACGCCTCCATCATCCCAGCCGCCCAGTGATCGTTTTTGACGGGGCAATGGGGACCAATTTACAGTCCCAAAACTTGACAGCGGCGGATTTCGGGGGTGCCCAATATGAGGGATGCAATGAGTATTTGGTGGTCACCAAACCAGAGGCAGTCGCTCAAGTTCATCGCAGTTTTTTGGAAGCGGGAGCCGATGTGATTGAGACCGATACCTTTGGTGCCAATGCGGTTGTTTTAGCGGAATATGATTTAGCCCCTTTAGCCTATGAATTAAACGTTAAAGCGGCACAATTAGCCAAACAATTAACCACAGAATTTTCTACTCCCGAAAAACCCCGGTTTGTAGCCGGTTCGATTGGTCCTGGAACCAAATTACCGACCCTGGGGCATATTGATTTTGATACCCTGGTCGCCAGCTATCAGGAACAGGTGCGGGGTTTGTGCGATGGGGGGGTGGATTTACTATTATTGGAAACCTGCCAAGATGTTTTGCAAATTAAGGCGGGATTACAGGCAATTAACGAAGTTTTTACCGCCCGGCAACAGCGATTACCTGTGATGGTTTCCGTAACAATGGAGCAACAGGGAACCATGTTGGTGGGTTCGGATATTGGGGCGGTGGTGGCGATTTTGGCACCCTATGCCATTGATATTTTGGGGTTGAATTGTGCCACCGGTCCCGATTTAATGGAATCCCATATTCGTTATTTATCAGAACACGCTCCCTTTGTAATTTCCTGTATTCCCAATGCGGGGTTGCCGGAGAATGTGAATGGGCAGGCAGTTTATCGTTTGGAACCCCCGGATTTGGCGGGCGCATTACAACATTTTGTGGTGGATTTAGGGGTGCAAATTATCGGCGGATGTTGCGGTACCCGACCCGCCCATATTCGCCAATTGGTAAAGTTATCCCAACACTTACAACCGAAACCCCGGCAGGTGCATTATGTGCCAGCGGCAGCTTCCATTTACACCGCCCAACCCTACACGCAAGATAATTCATTTTTAATTATTGGCGAACGATTAAATGCCAGCGGTTCTAAGAAATGTCGGGATTTATTAAATGCGGAAGATTGGGATGGTTTGGTGGCAATTGCTCGGGAACAGGTGCGGGAAGGTGCCCATATTTTAGATGTGAATGTGGATTATGTGGGACGAGATGGGGAACGGGATATGAAAGAATTGGTGTCCCGTTTGGTTACCCAAGTTTCGTTGCCCTTGATGCTCGATTCCACCGAATGGACAAAGATGGAAGCGGGGCTAAAAGTTGCCGGGGGAAAATGTATTCTCAATTCCACCAATTATGAGGACGGTGAACCCCGGTTTTTGCAAGTATTAAAGTTAGCCAAAACCTACGGGGCAGGGGTAGTGATTGGCACGATTGATGAGGAGGGAATGGCACGCACGGCGGAGAAAAAATTTGCCATTGCCCAACGGGCGTATCGGCAGGCGGTTGAATTTGGCATACCCGCACAGGAATTATTTTTTGACCCCTTGGTTTTACCCATTTCCACTGGGATTGAGGAAGACCGACGCAATGCTTTGGAGACCATTCAAGGGATTGCTAAAATTAGAGCCAATTTCCCTGAATGTCATATTGTGTTAGGGGTTTCCAACGTCTCGTTTGGCTTAAAACCTGCCGCTCGTATGGCTTTAAATTCGGTATTTTTGCATCTAGCCCAGGAAGCGGGTATGGATGCGGCAATTGTCAGTGCCAGTAAAATTTTACCGATGCACAAAATCCCCCCAGAAGTGCAAAATCTCTGTCGGGAACTGATTAACGATGAACGGCGGTTTGATGGGGATGTATGTATCTATGACCCCTTAACGAAATTAACTGAATATTTTAGTGATGTGACGGTTACCAAAACCACAATTGATCCGGAAACGTTGACCATAGAAGAGCGTTTACGGCGGCATATCATTGATGGGGAACGGATTGGGTTGGAAGCTACGTTACAAAAAGCCCTGGAGCATTATTCTGCCCTGGATATTATTAACCTGCATCTTTTGGAAGGGATGAAAACTGTTGGGGAATTATTTGGCAGTGGTCAGATGCAATTGCCCTTTGTGTTGCAGTCTGCAGAAACGATGAAAGCGGCGGTGGCATTTTTAGAACCCTACATGGAAAAGCAGGAAAATGCCAGTGGCAAAGGGACGGTGGTGATTGCTACGGTGAAAGGGGATGTGCATGATATTGGTAAAAATTTGGTGGATATTATCTTAAGTAATAACGGCTATCGGGTAATTAATCTGGGAATTAAACAGGAAGTAACCAGTATCATTGATGCCTATCAAAAGTATCAACCGGATTGTATTGCCATGAGCGGTTTGTTGGTGAAATCTACGGCGTTTATGAAAGAAAATCTGGAGGTTTTTAATCAAAAAGGGATCAAGGTGCCGGTTATTTTGGGGGGGGCGGCGCTCACCCGTAAATTTGTGGAGCAGGACTGCCAACAGGTCTATCGAGGAAAAGTAATTTATGGTAAAGATGCCTTTAGTGATCTGCATTTTATGGATCATTTAATGGCGGCTAAATCTGAGAATCAATGGGATGACGAAAAAGGATTTTTGCAGGAATTAAACGGGGCACAATCTACGGATTTACCGGCGAATGATGTGCCAACCACCAAACCGATTGATCTGGTATCGGTAGATGAGGTGATTCCCCCACAGGTGCAACAGGATATTCCCCGCCCATTACCACCTTTTTGGGGTAATTGTTTGCTTACAACCAAGGATATTCCGATTGCGGAAGTTTGGAACTATTTGGATCAGCAGGCGTTAATTGCTGGTCAGTGGCAATTTCGTAAACCACGGGAGCAAACCAAGGAGGAGTACCAAGCGTTTCTGGCGGAAAAGGTGTATCCAATTTTAGAGCAGTGGCGACAACGGATTCAGCAGGAATCCTGTTTAGAACCCCAGCTAGTTTATGGTTATTTTCCCTGCCAATCTGAGGGTAATACATTACATATTTACAACCCCGATTATGCTCAGCAATTTCCTGATCAACCAGTGCCTTGGCAAGTGAATTTAACACCCATTGCCAGCTTCCGATTTCCCCGCCAACGTACTGGTAAACGCCTGTGTATCGCTGACTTTTTTGCCCCACTCGGTTCTGAGTATTTGGATGTCATTGGCTTGCAGGCGGTAACCATGGGACAACTCGCAACTGAATATGCTCAAAAACTCTATGATAGCAATGCTTATTCAGATTACTTATATTTTCATGGTATTGCGGTGCAAATGGCAGAAGCTCTAGCCGAATGGAACCACGCCCGTATTCGCCGGGAATTGGGTTATCTTGAGCAGGAACCGGACAATATCCATGACATTTTAGCGCAACGGTATCAAGGTTCTCGCTATAGTTTTGGTTATCCCGCTTGTCCCAATTTACAGGATCAATATGCCCTGTTGAACTTATTAGAAACCCAGCGGATTCATCTCATCATGGATGATGCGGAACAACTCCATCCTGAACAATCCACCACCGCCTTAATTTGCTACCACCCAGAAGCGAAATACTTTACTCCTTGATCTCGTTAATTTTGTGATGGGATTGACCCTTTAGGGCTTCAATTTCTAAAACACTGACCAGCACACCAGCAAGGGGAACCGCCAAAAAGATTCCGATAATTCCCGCCAATCGTGCGCCCAAAAGTAAGGCAAAAAACATAAAAACTGGATTGATATTCAACGAATCTTTCATGACCCGTGGCATCAGCAGATTTTCTTCAATTTGTTGCATAATGACGCAGACAACTAGAACCGTAAGGCTCGTTCCCAAACCATTGGGCAATACAATTAACGAGATTAAAGCAATTCCCAAAGTTGCACCAATCCCGGGGATCAGATCAAACATTCCGGCAATTACTGCGAGTAACAAAGACTGGGGCAAACCCATGAACCAAAATACAATCAATATGGAGATGCCAAAAAAGCAGGAAAGCAGAAAGCGACCCCAAAAGAAACCGAGAAAATTGCTTTGTACTGCTGGTGTCAAGCGACCCCGCCAAGGTTCCGGGATCGGCTGGATCAAAAACCACCAAATTCGGGCACCATCGGCAAGCATAAACAGGGCAATAATCACCACCACCACCAAGTAACCCAAGCTATAGATAAATTGCTGAATTGCCCCAAATGCTACACCCGTGACATTCAGTAAATTGTTCTGGATAAATTTTTCAATTAGTTGGAAATCAACGGATAAATTGAGCCTTGAAAGTAGATTTTCCCCAGCCTCTAGTAAATTCACAATCGAACGTTCAATTTCCTGAGAACGATTGAGGACATCCTGGGCTTGTGCCAACACCGTAAATCCCAGGGTACTCACCAACCCCAATAATAATAAACCAGCGACACCGGTAACCAAAGTAATCGCCCAACCCTGGGGCAACCAACGTTGCACATAAGTCACGGGATAATGCAGCAAAAAAGCTAGAATTCCTGCCAGAATAAAAATGATCAGTACGGGTGCGAAATAATTTAATACCAAAAACGAAATCCATCCTAAGCCGCACAATAATAGGTAACGAATTAAACGGGTATTACTTAAGTGGGGCGGCATGATTCAAGTTCCCAATTAATCAAGAATCCTCAGAACGGTTTGGAAATAAGCGGTTTAGCGGAGAAATACGCATCCCTGGTGCTTGATAATCCTTGGGCAGATATTCTGAGGGAATGGTGGTGTGATTCCCATCTCGAATCGCCGTAAAGCTAGGCGACATAATTTCCACCCCAGCTTCATTGAAGCAATCTTGAATATGTTGGTGTAATTCGGAATAGATAAAGGGAATTAATTGCGGTTGATCGGTAGCCGCATTCAAATTGTAACTGACGGTGTAATCATTCAAAGCAGTCTGCCAAACAAAAGGAGCTGGCTCAGACAAAATTCCCTTGGTGCGTCGGGCGGCTTCAATTAATAATTGGTAAACTTTTTGCCAAACAACATCATAACCCATGGTCACGGTTGTATTCAGAAATAGGGGTCGGTCAGGGGAATTCTGACTGGCTGTACTAAAGTTAGTAATGGAGCTATTAAGAACCATTGAATTGGGCAAAGTAATAATTTCATTGCGGGGGGTGCGAATCCGAGTAATCAGTAAACTTTTTTCCTCTACCATGCCCATAACTTCTCGGATTTTGACAATGTTACCGATCTGAAACGCCCGACTGTAGATTAAAATAATTCCCGCCACAATGTTGGTCACGGTTTCTGTCGAACCCAAGGAAACGACCAAGCCGATAAAGATGGAAACCCCCTGAAACGCAGGGGACTGAAACCCTGGCAAAAAGGGTACGACGATCATAAACGCCAGGGCGATGATAAAGAAGGCAATTAAACGAAATGTGGGTTGTATCCAGTCGGCATAAAATCCGGGGATTTGCAGTTCTCCAGACTGCATTCGGTTGGCAATGAACCGCAAAAATTGCAGGGTATAATAGACAATAACTACGGTAACCGCAATGTTAATTAAATTAGGTAGATAATTAACTAAAGCCTGCCAGACTGATAATAAGGTTTCTAAAACATAATTGATTAAACTGATGCCAAAGCGTTGTGTCCAAACAAATTGTCTGAATACAAAAGCCAGATAAAAATAAAAAGCGATTAAACCTATTAACCAATGGGTGCGGCGTAAAACTCGGAGGGTGATTTGTTTGGTTTTAGCTGGGGAAAACAGGTCAAAATTAAAGAAATTTAACCGGGGAAATTCCTGTTCTTGTTTGGTTTCTAACTTGCGGACAGTGCGACCAAAGATGAATCTCATTAATTCATAGAAAATAAACCAACCTACTGTAGCCAGAACTGCATAAATTACACCCCGGATAATGCGTTCAGGACTGCGACTGCGGCGGTAATCTTCTAAGGCTTTAGTGATGATTTTTTCATACTGTTGCGTCAGTTCGGTACGGGATTTCCCTAACCGTTCCGCATCCTCATCGGAAATGGTGACGACTACCTGTTCCCCCACCCGCAAACTGGTTTGGGTTTTACCATCCCGCTGGGTGACGAGGATGGGTATTTCCTCGTTGTTGGCGATTTTTTCTAGGCGACTGACCACTAGGCGTGCCCGTTCCTCTGCCGTTAAGCTACTGCTGGGGGGAATTTGAAATAATTCTTGACCGTCAAAAATAACCGGTACGGTTGCGGGGGGGGCTGGGGTGGGGCTGGGGGTCTGCGCCCAAACGTTGGGGGTTAATAGGAGGAAAATGACTAATACAAATAGGGCACAGTATTGCCGCCATTTCTTCATACGTGATCCCCAAAATGTTTTACTGTTTTAAGCAAGTCTCAATTTATCTTGCAGTTTCCTCGATTATAGGTCATGTCTGTTCCGCCGCCCGTACTCACAATCCAGGGGTTGCCCATTCATCTGTTGCCGGATTATGCCCAGGCGCTGAGGGAACGGGTGTCCGGGGGACTCAGCACCCATGTGGTGACGCTGAATGCGGAAATGGTCATGCAGGCTGGGTCAAATCCAGCGTTGAAAACCCTCATTCAAGGGGCGGAATTGGTGGTGCCGGATGGGGTGGGGGTGACCCTGTATTTGCGGTTGCGTCGCTGTGGAACGTATCATGCGCCGGGGATTGATTTGGTGAGCCAGGTGTTGGCGCATCTACAGGCGGAAACGGTCTTTTTTTTGGGGGGAGCGCCGGGGGTGGCGGCACGGGCTGTCCAGTATTGGCAACACCGGAACCCTCATTTGTCCATTGTGGGGGTGCAACACGGCTATTTCACGCCGGAGGAGGAGGGGGAAATCCTAGCGCAATTGCAACACCTGCAACCCCGGTTCATTCTCGTCGCCCTGGGGGTGCCCCGCCAGGAATTTTGGATTCAACGGCACCGGCATTTGTGCCCCCAGTCCGTGTGGGTGGGGGTGGGGGGGAGTTTTGACATTTGGGCGGGGGTGAAGGTTCGGGCACCCCTATGGATGCGGCGGCTGTACCTGGAATGGGCGTTTCGTCTGTATCAGGAACCCTGGCGCTGGCGGCGGATGTTGGCTCTGCCCCGGTTTGCCGTTCAGGTGTTGGTTCCAGCGTTGTGGGGCGGCGGCGGATAAACTGCGATTACCGAGCAGATAGTTGGCTAGTCTGAGCGACAAAATTGAGGACGGAAGGCACGAGGTTCCCGATGACAATTACGGTGCCGGTGGTAATGATAATCGTGGTTGCCATGCGTACCATGCCGTCTAATCCCTTTTGGTAGGCGGTCAGTTCCACATCCAGTTTCCCCACCTGTTGTTCCAGGTTGTCCACCTGCTGTTCTAAGTTATCTACCTGATTTCCCAGGTTATTCACCTTAGTTTCTAGGTTATTTACTTTGTTTTCCAGATTATCTACCTTTTGCTCTAGGTTATCTACCTTCTGTTCTAGGTTATCTACTTTGTTTTCGAGGTTATCTACCTTCTGTTCCAGGTTGTCCAGACGTTGTGTAACTTCCTGGCGAAATTGTGCCAAGGATTGGGCAATGGTCTCCAGGGTCACCGGTGAATTGCTCACAATGCTTACTCCGTTGATTGAATTGATTTCCTAACCCTAACCTACCTGGAGTGGCAACGCATTCAACAGCCCCTAATTCCGTACCTGTTCCCGGCGCACTTGGACGGGGATCACCACCGGCGGTTGCTCCAGGGTAATGCGTAATGCCCGACTGGGACTGTGGAGGGTAGCGGCGGTCGAGTTTTGGGGCGATGGGGACTGCTGGGCAAATTCTGGGGTTGGGGCCCGCCATACCACACCGGAAATCACGCCCCCCACTAGGGCAGAAGCGGCGACGATCACCCCACTCCAAGCCAAACGTTTGCGGGCACGGTGGGTAATTTTGGTAATTACCCCTGTCACCATCTGGTCGGCGGAAATCCCGGAAGCAGGGATGGGTAAGTCCTGGCAAAGTTCGTGGAGGTTGACTAACTGCTGGTACACCTGCTTGGTCTCTGGATCGGTAGCCAACCAGTGTTCCACCAAGGCGCACTCTTCGGGGCTGGCTTCGCCGTCTAGGTAAGCACTGAGCAGTTCAAAGCGGTCAGGGGATTCAGGACGGGTGATGTGCATAGGGAGGAAGCGGCGCAACCGCTACTAATATGGCATAAAACTAGCTATCCAGGTAAGGCTTCAACTCCATCTGTAAACGGGCACGGGCACGGGCAATACGGGATTTTACCGTTCCTAGGGAAGCCCCGGTGATCTCGGCAATTTCCTCGTAAGCCAGACCATCCAACTCCCGCAGGATAATGGTGGTGCGAAACACCTCCGGCAGGTCAGCAATCGCCCGTTTGAGCCGGTCATAAAATTCCTGGGTCGCCAAGTCATCACTCGGGCCGGGGGCATCGCAGGGCAGATCCCACTCCATTTCCGTATGCCCAATTTGCCGGGGCGCATCCAGGGAAATGGTCGGTTGGTGGCGTTTGCGGCGGCGCAATTCATCGTAAAACAGGTTGGTAGCAATCCGGCTTAACCAACTCCTAAACTTGCTGGGGTCCTGGAGTCGCTTAATATGACGGTAGGCGCGCACCCAAACCTCCTGTACCAGGTCTGCCCGGTCATTCCAGTCCGAGGCTAAATGGTACAGAATTCGCTCCACATGGGTCTGATGACGGCGTACCAGTTCGGTAAAAGCGGCTCGGTCAGGTTGAAACCCCTGTTGGCAACGGCATACCAGTTCTTCGGTTGACAGTTTGCCCACGGGCACGGGCGGTACCTTGAAATGGGACCAGTCGGCAGACAACGGCGGATACATGGGTGAGCCTTATCGTTCAAATGTTGTAGGTTGAGACGCTATGGCCTGGCCCAAGTTCCTGCGATTATTCCCTATCTTAATCCTGACCGCCGCCCCCTTTGGCTGTGGCACCCGTCCCAAGGTCGCCCCTCTGCCCCAAGATAGCGCAATTTTGGTCTATTTCAACCAATCGGAAGCGGCTACCTACCAGGACCCCTACCGCAAAAATATCGGTTCTCGTTATGGGGATAATTTCGAGGCGATTATTCTCCAGGAAATTGAAAAGGCGACCCGCTCGATTGACGTGGCAGTGCAGGAAATTCGTTTGCCCCTGGTGGCAAAAGCTCTGGTGAAAAAACATCAGAGTGGGGTGCGGGTACGGGTGATTTTAGAAAATAGTTACAACGTGGCGTTGAGTCAATTGACCGATACTCAAGTGGATGAATTAAATCCCCACAGCCGTAGCCGTTATGATGAAGTGGTGAAATTAATTGATACGAATGGGGATGGCAAACTCAGCCAGGAGGAAATCAATAACGGGGATGCGATTATCATCATGCAAAATGGCAATTTGCCCCTGATTGATGACACGGCGGATGGCTCCAAAGGCAGTGGTTTGATGCACCACAAATTTATGATTTTTGACGACCAGCGGGTGTTGGTCACTTCGGCGAATTTTACCACCAGTGATATGCACGGGGACTTTGGTTCGCCGGAAAGCCGGGGCAATCCCAATTCCCTGGTGTTGATGGATAGCCCGGAAGTCGCCCGCATTTTTGGGGAAGAATTTAATATCATGTGGGGGGATGGTCCAGGGGGCAATACGGATAGCAAGTTTGGCATTCAAAAACCCCTGCGGGAACCCCAAACGGTGAATTTGGGAGCAGGAACAGTCACCATTAAGTTTTCTCCTGCCCGCCGTCGCCAGTGGGATCAAAGTACCAATGCGTTGATTGCTAATACCTTGAGTCAAGCCCAAAATAAGATTGATTTAGCCCTATTTGTATTTTCAGAACAAAGATTAGTAGATGTGATGGAGCCATTGCACAATAAGGGGGTGAAAATTCGGGCGTTGATTGAACCGGATTTTGCCTATAAATACTACAATGAATCCCTGGATATGTGGGGGATTGCTCTGCCTCGTAAGGGGACGTGTAAGTATGAGCCGGATAATGCGCCCTGGGCGAATCCGGTGCGGGAGGTGGGGGTACCGAAATTGCCCAAAGGGGACCGATTGCACCATAAATTTGGAGTGATTGATAACTATGTGGTGATTGTGGGTTCCCACAACTGGACTCCGGCGGGGAATTATAATAATGATGAGACCTTGTTGGTGATTAAAAATGCAACGGTGGCGGCACATTTTGACCGGGAATTTAACCGTTTGATGCAGAATGTGGAACTGGGACCGCCGGGGTGGTTGCTCAAGGCGGCGAATGAGGCGAAAAAAGAGTGTGGTTAAGCCAGTGTCCCCCTTAACCGACCGACCCTGGTGGGTGTTGCTGGCGGCGGGGCTGACCGGCTTGGGGGTGGGGCTGGTGGGGGGGGGCTTCCGGCAGGCGGTGGGTTGGGGCACCCAAAGGCGTTTTGACCTGCTGGCGGTGCTGGGGGACAGTCCTGGGGGGCAGTTGGCGCTGGCGGTGCTGGGTTCGGCAGGGATGGTGTGGCTGGGCTTTTGGCTGATGCGCTGGTGGGCACCGGAAACGGGCGGGAGTGGCATTCCCCAGATTGAGGGGTTTTTGGCGGGCAAATTACCTTTGCGCAGTGGGCGGGTGTTGCTGGTGAAGTTTGTCAGCGGCTGGCTGATCCTGGTCAGTGGCATGGTGTTGGGACGGGAGGGTCCGACGATCCAGATGGGGGGCAGTCTGGGGCATTTGCTCAGCCGTTGGGGAAGGTTGTCTCAGGAAGAATCCCGGGTGTTGGTGGCGGCGGGGGCGGCGGCGGGGTTGACGGCGGCGTTTAATGCGCCTTTGGCGGGGATTTTGTTTGTGTTGGAGGAAATGCGTCCCCAATTTCAGGATGAGGTGCGGGCGTATCAGAGTGTGACCTGCGCCTGTGTGCTGGCAATGGGGGTGATCCAAGCCCTGGGCTGGGATGAGGTGGTGTTGCCGGTGAAAATTTATACAACTCCGCCACTGGTGTCCCTGTGGATATTTGCGGGGGCGGGGTTGGTGCTGGGGATCGTTGGCTATGGGTTTAACCGGGGGCTGGTGCTGGCACTGGAGGGGCTGGGGTGGGTGGGGCGCCGGTTTTTTTCGCTCCAGGCGGTGCTATTCGGTGCGGTGGTGGGGCTGTTGGGGTATATTTACCAGCCGAGTTTGGCGGGGAATGCCCATCTGTACCACCCGTTGGTCAGCGGTGGGGAGCAGGTGATTCTCTGGTCGCTGAATCATTTGTCCGCAGCGCCGGAACTGTGGGGCTTGTTTCTCCTGCGCCTGGTCATGACGGTGCTGTGCTACGGGTCGGGGGCACCGGGGGGGATTTTTGCGCCCCTGTTGGCGATTGCCACCCTCTTGAGTCAGGGGTTGGGACAGGGGGTATATGCCGTGTTACCCCACTGGTTGCCGGAACCAGGGATATTGACCATTGCGGGGATGGGGGGCTTGGTGGCGGCGACGGTGCGGGCACCCCTGACGGCGATTGTTTTGACGTTGGAAATTACCGGCAATTTTCAGTTGATTGTGCCCCTGTTGGTCACTTGTCTGACGGCGACCTTGACGGCGCAATATCTGGGGGGGGAACCGATTTATGAGGTATTATTGGCACGAATGTTGAGGCGGCAGGGTGATTAAAACGATCCAGGTCTTGCCTTGTTGTTAGGAACAATCTGGTAAAACAAGGTAGTGTTCTTGTGGGAGTGGCAGTGATCATGCGTTGGTGCTGGGGTCTCGGAATCGGATGCGGTTGGCTGGTGCTGGGAATCCTGCCGGGGTGGAGCCAACCCAAGCGCACGGTGCAGACCATTCCCTTTCGCAATCTGGGCTATACTCGCCCGGTGGTTCTGCGGGGAGCCAATCCCGAATTTGGGGTGAGTATTCCTTTGTTTGGCAGGAATCTGGATACGAAGCAGAGTTTTGTGCAGTTGGAACTGGCACCTTCCCCCGTGTTGAAACCCAATTCTGCGGTGCGGATTTCTCTCAATGGTCGCCCGGTGCGGGTGATTCAAGTAAAAGATTTATTGCCGCAAAAAAGTGTGAAAATTCCGCTCCAATTACCACCGCCGGGAGAACGGTTTCTCTTCGTAGGGTTGGAAAGTTTTTTGCAAATTTCTGAGGATTTTTGTGATGATGTGGCTTCGGGGAATTTATTTTTGACGGTAGGGGAAGATAGTTTTTTCCGGTTGGTGCAAACGGAAGGGGATACGCCGGTGAATTATTGGTTTCGCCCGACCTACGACCGGGTGGTGCTGGCGGTGCCGGAACCGATGGATGCCCCCACGACCCAGGCGGCGTTGTGGCTGTTTAGTGTGTTGAGTTACCGGTTTCGGGATTCTCGGGTGCCGGTTGTTTGGCATCGGGGCAATGTGGCATCGCTCAAGTTAAATCCCGATACGGAAGCCGCCGTGGTGTTGCATCAGGAGGAAAAAGCGCCCAATATCCAACGGCAGGGCAATGTCCTACGGGTACGGGCGCAACCGGCAGTGGTGCAGTCCCTGGCGCAGGCGGAACCAGCGTTTATGGCACCGGGGGTAGAGGTTCTTAATTCTGACCCAGCGGCACCCGAGCGGTTGCGGAATCGGCGGTTGTTTAGCGAATTGGGCTGGAATGAAACGGCAAAAACCGGTTTGGGAACCCAGAGTTTCCGGCTGACGTTTGATTTGGCGCAGTTGGGGGGTCGTCCCCAGGATTTATCCCTGGCATTGCGGTCTGGCTTTACCCAAATGAGCAAGGATGATAGCAGTGCCATGAGTGCCCAGATTTTCTTTAACGGCACGTTTATCAATAGTTTCAATGTCGGTACCCAGACCCAACTGAATACCACCCTGGTCTTGCCCGATGCCCGTCTCCAACGCACCAACAACCTGGATGTGGTGTTTACGGTGGCGCAAGAGGAGTATTGCCGTTTTCCCCGTCCGGTGACCGTGCAGGTGTTGGGCAGTTCCTACCTGGATTGGAACGGGTATCAACGTCCCCAGGGAAATTTCGACGATGTGCCCCAGGACTTTTTGGGTAAGGGACAGGTGGTGGTGGATATGGAGAATCCGGCTCTGGTGGCGGGGACGGCGCAGGTGTTGGGAATGCTCAGCCGCAGTGGCAGGCGACCTTTATTGCCCGAACTCCTACCGGCTAGCGAGGTGAAAAATTGGGGAAATTTGCCCCAGCGTCCCCAGTGGCGGTTGTTGGGGACAACTCCGGCAGTCCCCCTCAATAGTCCCATCCGGTTGGGGCAAACCTTTGAAATTCTCAACCCCATGAACCAAAAAGTTTTGCTCCAGGCAGAACCCACGGCTAGTATCGGGGTGTTGCAGGCGTTTTTCCATCAGGGCGTTCCTACCCTCTGGCTGTCCTGGTGGGGGGATCAATCTCAGGTGGTTGACCAAACAGGGTCAGTTTTGTCCGACCCGGTGGCGGGTTTGGTGAATCAATTGCAGGGGAATGTGGCGACCGTCACGCCCCAGGGCAGTTTTGATGTGTGGGATTTGACTGGGGACACCTTGCAGGTGCGCTATCCCGATGAGTTAAATTGGTGGTTACTCCTGCGCCGCTATCGTTGGGTGCTGTTGGGATTATTTCTCGTCCTCGGTGGCATCCTTGCCTGGCGATTGTACCAACGGTTAGGTCGTCCAGCTAAACCCCCTACCCCCCCCGCTCCCTAACATCGTGTTCGCCTTCGACCCGACCTTTTTGGTTCAGAGGGGCTGTCTCACCCCCGACCAACTCGCCCAAGCCCGCTCCTATCAGCACCAAAAGGGTTGTAGCTTGGGGACAGCTCTGAAAGAATTGAGCATTATGAACGAAAATCGGTATATTACCGTATTGTCCCAAGTCAACCAGGTGGAATTACTTAAAGATTGGTTGGCGGCACAAAAGCATCGGTTGGACTTGGGAATTGCCCGGATTCGCCCCCCCGCCTATTGGAGTCATGCCGAAGTGTTCCCCTGTGCTTGGCAGGATGCCCATACCCTGGTGCTGGCAGTCACAGAACGGAGTTATCGACACGCCAAGTCAATTGTGCAACACATCTGGACACGGGTTAATTTCAGCCCCCTGTTGGCTACCAGTGTCGAAATCACCCGATTGGTGGTGCAGTTAAACCTGGGGAAACAGTTAGTTCAATCGGGAGCAATTACTACACAACAGTGGCAAGATATTTTAGAAATTTACCGGCGGACTGGCTCACCCATTGGGCAAATTCTCACCCGTTTGAACTATATTAAACCCCAAAAACTGATTCATATTTTAGTGGATTTAACTGGGTGTCCTTCCTATTCTAATTTGATTGGTACACCCCTTTGGTCAATGGATGAAAACCTCGTCCATCGGTTTGATCCGAAACTCATGACCAATCAGTTATTTATTCCCCTCCATTATGTGGATGAAGATACCCTTTTAGTGATGGTGCAAGACCCCTTGGATATGCGGGTAGATAGCCAAATTCACAAACAACTTCCTGGGGTGGAAATCACGAAAGTTCTCGGCACGGAAAGCGATATTACCTATCTTGTAGATGGGGTCTTCCGGCAGTTGTTTAGTTGGCAGGCGGTGTATCGGTTGGCGGCTCGTTCGCCCCGGGAGTCGGCGGCTCAGGTGTTTACCCCGGCGCAGATTTTGTCCATTTACATCCTCTTGGTGCTGTTTTTGTGGGGGCTGTTGAACCACACTTCGTTTACCCTTTCCCTGGTCATGTCTATCGTCAATTTATTTTATGTAACGGCGATTGGCTTCAAAATGCTCTTGAGTTTGGTGGGAGCGGTGGATCGGAAACACTATGTGGAACCGGCGGAAATTGCTAGTCTCACCGATGACGAATTGCCTATTTATACCATCTTAGTACCTGTGTATAATGAACCGGAAATTGTCTCTATGCTGATTAAGGGTTTGGGACAGTTGGACTATCCCCATGAGAAATTAGATGTATTATTACTATTAGAAGAAAAAGACCGGGTAACGATTGAAGCCGCCAAAGCCGCCCATCCCCCCCATTACATCCGTTTCATTTACATTCCCGATAGTAAACCCAAGACCAAACCCAAAGCCTGTAATTACGGTTTGGCGTTTGCCCAGGGGGAATATCTGACGATTTATGATGCGGAGGACATCCCCGATCCTGACCAACTGAAAAAAGCCATTTTAGCCTTTCGGCATGGCTCCCCCGATTTGGTTTGTGTGCAAGCCGCCTTGAATTATTTCAACCGGGATGAAAATTTTTTAACCCGCATGTTTACCCTGGAATATTCCTATTGGTTTGATTATTTGTTACCTGGTTTAGATAGTTTGCGCCTGCCCATTCCCTTGGGGGGAACCAGCAATCATTTCCGCACGGACCGGCTGATGGAATTGGGGGGCTGGGACCCGTTTAATGTCACGGAGGATGCGGATTTGGGCATTCGTGCCAGCCAACGGGGCTATCGGGTGGGGGTGATTGATTCCACGACCTATGAGGAGGCCAATTGTCGGTTAAAAAATTGGATTCGCCAGCGTTCCCGTTGGATCAAGGGGTATATGCAAACCTGGTTGGTGCATAACCGGGACCCCTGGAAATCCCTGAAAACCTTGGGCTTGGGTAATTGGTTGGCCTATCAATTTTTTATCGGTGGCACGATTGTCTGTTTCTTGAGCAATCCCATTTTGTGGTTGTTTTTTATCTATGCGGCCATTTCCCGGGCGGCCTGGTTGGAACAACTTTTTCCCGGCTGGATGTTGTATGTTTCTTTGTTTAATTTAATCCTGGGCAATAGCATTGGCATTTACCTAAATATGATCGCCGTATTTCGCCGCAAATATTACAATCTCACCCTTTATGCCCTATTGAATCCAGTCTATTGGTTGCTCCATTCGGCGGCCTCCTATATGGCATTGTGGCAACTCTTTACCAAGCCATTTTATTGGGAAAAAACCATCCACGGCCTGAGTAAGGTGGGACATGGGGCAACCCCCCTAGGGAAAACACCACAACCACAGGGGAATTAGGAACAAAATGCCGAGGGTGGAAAGGGCAATGGTGGCGGCTATAATGTCTCGATTGAGTTGATGTTCCTCCGCCAAAATCAGGGTCGCCATCGCCGTCGGCATCCCCGCCATCAGCACCAGGGCTAGCCGTTGCTCCCCCCGCAGACCCAACAGGGTCAACCCCACCCCCACTAGCAGGGGCATGACCACGATCCGCACCAAAGTCGGCAGTCCCGCCAAATGCCAGCCCCGGTTAAACCCCAGTTGATACAACCGCCAGCCCGTGAGGACAAAAGCGGCACTGATCACCACCGGCACGCTCTGATCCAAACCCCATTCCAGCCAGCCGGGAAACGGGATCGAACGGCAAAAATAACTGAGCGCAAATGCCCACAGGGTCGGCACCAGCAGGACTTTTTTCCAGTTATAGCCCCCAGGGGTTTGTTGCGCCCCAAAATACCCCGCCACCAGTACCCCAATCCCATAGGTGCCCAGTAAATTATTCGTCAAACTGTAGCTGACCACCCAGCCCCACACCTGGGGGTCCACCAGCCCCGGCACCACCCCCAAGCCGATAAACCCCGTATTGACCAGGGTGCCTGCCAACACCACACTGCCCTGTTGCGCCGCCGTCAAGGGTTGCAGCCACCAGCGCACGCCCCCCCAGGTCACCCCCAGGTTGATCCCCAACACCGCCAAGGTCAGCAGGGGCACCACCCACACCAACCCCTGAAAGTTCGTATGCCGTACCAGGGCAAAAATCTGCACCGGCACCCCCACCCAGTACAAGGTTCGCCCCAATATCTGCGGGAACAATTCCGGCAACCAGCGTTGGGTCAGCAACCCCAGCCCTGTCCAGATAATTAATGGCGTGTAAACATGCACCAAAGATTCCATACCAACCTGCTGGAGGGAATTTCGGTTATTCCCCGTTCCAATTACGGTTTCCAACGCTGTGACCAAGCGGTCGGCTATTCCACAATAAGATTAGCAGGTTAAAGCGAAGGCTGACCTGCAGATGCGCCCGATGCTGAAAACCATTGTCAAAGGAGGTAGTGGTATGGTGTTAGTACGTTGGAATGACCCCTTCCGGGAATTGGAAGCCATGCGGCGGCAGATGGATCGCCTGTTTGATGAAATGATGCGCCGGGATGATGACGGCAAGGTCAGCCGGGGTGTGGACTGGATTCCGGCGGTGGAACTGCAAGATACCCCCGATGCCCTGATCCTGAAAGCCGAAATTCCTGGCGTGGAAAAAGACAACCTGGACGTGAGTGTGACCCGGGAAGCGGTGCAAATTGCCGGGGAACATCGCTTTGAAAAACGGGAAGAAGACAAAGGCACCGTGCGTACCGAATTGCGTTATGGCCGTTTCCAACGGGTGATTCCCCTGCCCGTACCGGTGGCCCACGACCAAAGTAAAGCCGAATACCGCAATGGGATTTTGACCTTGACGTTACCGAAAGCGGAAGAGGTGAAAACCCAAGTGTTCAAACCGGCCTTGGTGGAAGCGACTAGCTAATTGTAGCTTGTAACTAACTACGGCAGGTAGCCGGTTGCACCCCTCCCCTGGCGAGAGCTAGGGGATTTTTTTGTATCCCAATGCTTGATTTATTTCTAAGCTATTTCTAGGTGACAACTTGGTAAAAAATTATCCCAATTAAATCTCCATTAAATCTCAATGAATCATCCCCTAATAGTCCACGCCCCGCTTCAAATCCACCCCCCGCTCGGCGTAATGTTTGTGATTGACCATTTCCGAATGAACACTGGCGAGGTCAAAATAGCGGGGGAGTTGACGGCATCGGCCGGTGATAATCACCTCCGTATGTTGGGGTTTGCGTAATAGGGTTTGGATAATCGGGTCTTGGGGGAGTAATTCCAGGTCAACTGTAGGATTTAATTCATCCAAAATAATCGTTTTATACAGCCCGGAGAGGATCGCCGCCTGGGCAATTTCCCAACCCCGCTCCGCCTCCACGTAGTCCAATTCCTGTCGTTCTTTCCACCAGACAATCGCATCCCGGCCACAGCGCTGGTGATCCACCAAATTCGGATAGCTGTGTTGCAGAGCCTGAATGGCCGCATCCTCGGTGTACCCCGACCCGCCCTTGAGCCACTGTAAAATCAACACCCGATGGGACAAATCCAAACGAATCCCCCGCCCAATCGCCTGCAACGCTTTACCCAGGGCACTGGTGGACTTGCCCTTGCCCGCCCCGGTGTAAATTTCAATCCCCGTAATCCCGTACTGTTCCGCTGTAGGATGGTGGTGGGGGCGCATCTCCGAATGCAAATCCGCAATGTCAATCAACTCCTTGGGAGCCGCCCGTCCGGTAGCAATGATTTCCAGGGATTCGGGTTTTTCCGCCAAAACCTCCACCACCTCCGCCACCGGCAGTAACCCCAAATCCAGCACCGGGTTAATCTCATCCAGCACAATCACCGAGTACAGTTCCGACAAAATCGCACCCTTGGCAATGTGCCAGCCCCGTTCCGCCTCCAACCGGTCGTAGGCGGTGATCTCCTCTGGCCCAAAAAATTCCGCCCGCCCGGTACGCACCTGGTCAATCAAATGGGGAAAGGCCTGCTCCAGGGCTTCAATCGCCCCGTCCTCGTCGTACACCCGCCCCGGCCCCTTGAGAAACCGCAGTAACAGTACCCGGTTCTGCTTACCCGTATTGATCCCCAACCCAATCGAGCGCAACACCACCCCCAAAGCCGCCTGGGATTTCCCCTTGCCCAACCCGTCATACACATGGATTTGCCCGACGGGACGCTCCTGCCGCCGTTGCGCTGTGACAATTCCCAACCCAGTCCGTCCCATGCCCGACCTACCCTTAAGCTCACTAGGTTATTTTAAGGGATTACCCGTCACTATGATTTACGTTGTAAGTAAAATTAATTTCATTTAACCCTAGTCTTCGTGGTCTTCAAACGGGTCATCCAGGACTTGCGACGGGGGGCCAAAAGCGACATACACCGCATAACCCGTCAAGGCGATCACGACGGTAGCCACAGAAATAATAAAAACTGTTGCAGATTCCATAGGGAGAGGTTCATCCGAGTCAGGGTACTTTTATAATGTTACAGGAACTTAATAGCAACTGAACCCTATGGCCATGCGTACCCGTTTGGGGGACATCCTGCGCCCCCTCAATTCCGAATACGGCAAAGTCGCCCCGGGTTGGGGCACCACCCCTTTGATGGCGGTGTTTATGGGTTTATTTTTTGTATTTCTGCTGATCATTTTGCAGATTTACAATTCTTCCTTGATCCTGGAAACCTTCAAAGTGGATTGGCGGGGCTAAAAAATCCAAAGGGGTTGGCGCATCCCGCTGACCCCTGTTATGGGGGAACGTGAACGATGAATATTTTTGGCATGGGGCTACCGGAGTTGGGGGTAATTGCGGTGGTGGCGTTATTAATTTTTGGCCCTCGTAAGCTCCCGGAGATTGGCCGCAGTTTGGGGAAAACGGTGAAAAGTTTTCAGCGGGCGGCACGGGAATTTGAGGATGAATTTAAGCGGGAAGCCCAGGCGATGGAAGACCCCCCCGCCTTGGAAGCCAAATCCGGGGATGATGCCAGCAAAAATGGTTGAAGGGTGGTGATGAATCAAACCAAATTCTAGGCTAAACTTTCCCGTTTGCGGCTCTCTTTCGCTGAAGGTAGGAGTTGCCCCAAGCCACTGCGTTGGAGTTGCTCCTCAATCATGGCAAAAAACCTCGCCCGGTCCCCCGCCCGCACCACCGCCTGATTGTGGGCTTCCGCCAACGCCACCGGATACCCGTACCCCTTCTCCACCTGCGCCAGGAGTAAACTTAAGCCCTGGTCGAGTAATTTTTTTTCTGCCGCCACCCAAACCGGAAACTCAACACGGGCGATTTCTGTCCCAACATTTACATAACAAAATACAACCTGTTGCTCCCCGTAATGCTCCAAAATGCGATGGGTACTCCGCCACAGGGGGCCCCGTTGCCCTGGTTCCAACCAGGTTTGCATCAAGGTCGTGTCCCGCAGGGGTTTGAGTTTGTCGCAGGGGGCACCCTCCGTATGCCCGTCGCAGTGGCTCTGGCAGTCCGGCACCAGATGGGGACACAAGCCCAACCGCAGAAAATTCATCACCTCCAGGGAACGCCCCGCACTCAGATAGCTCATCAGGGGTACGCCCAGGCGTTGACAGACCTGCCATGCCTCAAAAATGGGGGTCAAAATCAACGACCGTACCGGAGCGGGCAGACCCTCCAAAAACCAATAGGTCAAGGAACCATCCACCAGTGCCACCGTCGGTTCCGGGAGTCCCGCCCCCCGCCAATCCGTCGCCAGTTCCGCCAGGATGGTCGCCTCTAACTGGGTACGCCGATGCCCCAGCCATTCCTCCGTCCGTATTCCCCATTGGCGGCATTGATACAAATCCTGGGGTTGATAAAATACCTCAGGTATGCTGTCCAAGCGGGGTAAACGCCCGGAACCATAATGCAAAAGTACATAGCCAATGTTAATCAAATAGCAGTACACCGCTTCGTGGTGACTGGGGGAAATTTGGGAGCCATCGGTCGCCAACACCGTATGGACGGGGGGGGCCGGGGGAATGGTTACCCGGGTGGTCAGGGGTTCGAGGGGGACGGCGGGGGAAAAGCCCAACCCCGACCCGGCGGATTCCATGCGTTCCAACCAATCCGGTTGTTGGTCAATGGCCTGGCGGAGTAATTCCTGGGCCACCTGAAGTTTTTGCCGGTTGGCCAGGGTTTCCTCGGTCAGGTAGCGGCTGAGGTCGGGTAATTGTCCCGCCAGTTTGTTGAAATCCAACATCGGTCATCCAGGATTTTTCGCCTATGGTACGGCAATCCTATCTAATTGGCGAACCAAGATTCGGATAGGGCTGGGAATAAAATGAGCCAGTCCCAGGACTGTGACCCTCCCCCATTCCCAGAACTTGCCCAACTGTCATAATAGAAAATGTTGCGAAACCTGTGTTGATGCCCCTATGAGTTTGTTGATTTTAGAAAATATCTTGGATAATACTGCCTTTGCCCTGTTGCTGGTGACCACCTTGGTGTATTGGGTGAATTTGGCATTTGCCGGTCGGTTTGCCCAATGGGGCACGCTGGGGATGGGGTTAGCCAATGGGACGATTGCCGCCCTGCTGATTGCCCGCTGGGTGGAGGGGGGGTACTTCCCATTAAGTAATTTGTATGAATCTTTGTTCTTTTTAGCCTGGGGCATGACCGCCGTGCATTTGGTGGCGGAACGGCTGAGTGGGAGTGCCTGGGTGGGGGGGGTGACGGCACCGGTTGCCCTGGGGGTGACGGCGTTTGCGGCCCTTTCTTTGCCCCCGGAAATGCAACAGTCGGCTCCCCTGGTGCCGGCGCTCAAGTCCAATTGGTTGATGATGCACGTTTCGGTGATGATGCTCAGCTATGCCGCCCTGTTGGTGGGTTCCCTGCTGGCGATGGCTTTTTTGGTGGTGACCCGGGGGCAGGCGGTGCATCTGCGGGGCAGTTCCGTGGGCACGGGGGCTTACCGGCTACAACGGGTCGCACCCCAAGAACCCCTGGCAGTGGGGGATGGTAACACGGCGGTGCTGACTCGGAATGACGTTAAGGTTACCCTGACCCCGGAGCGGTTGACCCTGGCGGAAACCTTGGACAATCTCAGCTATCGGGTGATTGGTCTGGGATTCCCTCTGTTGACCGTGGGGATCATTTCCGGGGGGGTGTGGGCGAACGAAGCCTGGGGTTCCTACTGGAGTTGGGACCCGAAGGAAACCTGGGCGTTGATCACCTGGCTGGTGTTTGCCGCCTATCTGCACGCCCGCATTACCCGGGATTGGCAGGGGCGACGACCGGCAATTCTGGCGACCGTGGGGTTTGGGGTGGTTTGGGTGTGTTATTTAGGCGTGAATTTTTTGGGCAAAGGCTTACACAGCTACGGCTGGTTTTTATAAAACTTGATCCCCTACCCAGGGCGGCGCAATTCCGTCACCTGATCCGCCAGGGCTAAAATTTCCGCCGGGAGGGTGGTGCCGGTGATGATCAGATCAATCATGGGCGGGCGTTGGTGCAAAAAACTCACCACCTCGATCAACCCCAACAACCCCAAATGCACCGCCAGGATCAGTTCATCCAAAACCACCAATTGGTACTGCCCGCTCAATACCAGGTTTTGGGTCGCCTGCCAGAGCTGATAGATAGCCTGGGCTTCCTCCTCCTGCACATCGGGCGTATCCACACAGCGGGGAATCGGACAGCGAATCCAGTCCAGATGTTGTACTAACTTCATGGGGT
The DNA here is from genome assembly GCF_022984075.1 of Synechococcus sp. C9. Taxonomy (NCBI): domain Bacteria; kingdom Bacillati; phylum Cyanobacteriota; class Cyanophyceae; order Synechococcales; family Synechococcaceae; genus Synechococcus; species Synechococcus sp. C9. Next base: position 2,153,557 of record NZ_JALAAD010000001.1, read on the forward strand.
GTTGCAGACCTTGCCGGATGCCCCCCTTGAGAAATTGCACGATCAATACCCTTTGCCCATGCCCAGCACTGCGGATCGCCAAAGCCATCACCTCCGCAAAAAAAGTGCGCTGGGGGGCGGTGTACACCTGCAAACGACCGAGCCGGGGCAAGCCCTCCGGTGGGGTCAGGGGTGCCAAAGCCAGGGTGGAATTGGAATTCATACCGACACATTTCAGGCGGAGAATGCTTTAATTATGCGTTAATTTAGGCGTTAACCCCCACCCCTTCGCTGCACCCCATGCCGCCCCTGCTCATCGTGGAAGATTTGGCAGTCCATTTCCCCGGGCATACGCCGGTACGGGGCGTGTCCTTTAGCCTGGCGCCGGGGCAGGTGTTGGGCATTGTCGGGGAGTCCGGGTCGGGCAAATCCCTGACCGCCTTGGCTCTCATCGGGTTGGTGCCAGCCCCCGGCACCGTCCAGGCGGAACGACTAGAATTATCGCCTCCCCAGCAACCCCCGGTGGATTTACGTACCCTTACCCCCCGCTCCTGGCCCCAGTATCGAGGGCGGGCCATGGGGATGGTGTTTCAAGAACCCGCCAGTTCCCTGAATCCCGTGTACGCCTGTGGCTGGCAATTGGCTGAAGCCTGTCGGGCGCACCGCACGCTGACCCCCGCCCAACTCCGGCAACGGCAGGTACAACTGCTCCAGGAAGTGCAACTCCTGCCCCCGGATGCGCCGCCCGAACTGGTGTCCAGCCTCCTGCACCGGTACCCCCATCAATTCTCCGGGGGGCAATTGCAACGCTGGATGTTGGCGATGGCCTTGGCCAGTGACCCCTGGCTCCTGTTGGCGGACGAACCCACCACCGCCCTGGATGTGACGATTCAGGCAGAAATTCTCAGTTTAATGAAACGCCTGTGCCAGCAACGGCAGATGGCCGCCCTTTTGATCAGCCATGACCTGGCCGTGGTGGCGGATTTGGCAGATCAGGTGTTGGTCATGTACCAGGGCACCGTGGTAGAGTCCGGGGACAAAACAACCATTTTTCAGCACCCTCAGCATCCCTACACCCGGGGACTCCTGGCTTGCCGCCCCTCCCCCCGCCACCGCCTCGCTTTTCTCCCCACCCTGACGGATGTTTTGGAAAATCGCCCCGCCCCCGCCGTCATTTCCCCCACCGCCCACGCCCAACGCCTCAGCCACCTCCAGCAACAGCCGGTTTTGTTGCAGGTGGAGAACCTCCAGGTGGGCTATCCCCGCCAACCCCCAGAGCAATGGGCGGTCAAAGGAGTTTCCTTCTCCATCCACCGGGGCGAAACCCTAGGGCTAGTGGGAGAATCCGGGTGTGGTAAAAGTACCTTGGCACGGGCGATCCTGGGTCTGCTCCGACCCCAAACCGGCAGGATTACCTTTGACGGTCAGGAGATCACCCAATATTCCCCCGCCCAACTCCGGCCCCTGCGGCGGCGGATGCAACTCATCTTCCAAGACCCCCTCGGTTCCCTCAGCCCCCGGATGACCGTGCGGGAAGCCCTCCTGGAACCCCTCCGCATTCACCTGCCCCGCCAGTCCCCCCGCTTGGCGCTGGCACAAGTCGTTACATTGTTAGAACGGGTGGGTTTGACTGCCGATGCCCTGCCCCGTTATCCCCATCAATTCTCCGGGGGGCAAAGACAGCGGCTGGCCATTGCCCGTGCCCTGGTCACCAGTCCCGATTTTCTTATCTGTGATGAATCCGTCTCCGCCCTAGATATTTCCGTTCAAGCCCAGGTGCTGAACCTGCTCAAAGAGTTACAAAGCGAATTCCATCTGACCTACCTCTTTATTTCCCACGACCTGAGTGTGGTTCACTTTATGAGTGACCGGATCATGGTGATGAACCAGGGTCAAATCCTCGAAATCGGGTCAGCCGACCAAATTTACCACCAACCCCAGCACCCCTATACGCAAAATTTGATCCAAGCCATTCCCCGCCTGGATGTTCCCCTGGTTTCCTAAGGACGAACCCCCATCCCTGTTCCCATTCTATGAGGGATAAAATTGGCAATTTTTAGGAAACTTATCCCCCAGGTAGTAGTCAAGAACCTATCCCCAGGATAAGCTAAAATAAGGGATTCCCAATCGAGGTACTATGTCAGGTCAACAGGAGCACACCTTCACCCCAACCCCTGGATTTAATCCCAGCGAACTTACCCCGGAGAGCGACCTACACCAGGAATTGGCGACCCTGCGGGCACAAGCGGAATGCCTCCTCCAGGAACTCCAACTCTGTCAACAGACCGCCAACGAACAACAGCGCTTAATCGAAACCCTGGCGGCTCAACTCCAGCAATCCCAACAACAGATGCACCAGTGGGAACAAACCCAGTCCTTTCAGCAAAAACGGCTCCAGGAACAGGAAGCGGCACTGATCCTCGAACAACAACAACGGCAGGAATTGGAAGCCCGGTGCTACCGGCAACAACAGGAAAACCTGCAACTACGGCAATTACTCTACACCTATGCCCCCGGCATTGCTTGGGAAGAACAGGCACGGCTCTACCAACAACCCATTCCCCCCTGGCACGTCAGCCCCAGCGCCGAACCGGCACCCGCCCCGACCGACCCGGAACCCACAACCCTGATGGCTGAACGCACGCCCCCCAGCCAGCCCAAAAAATCCCCGGTTCTGCCCAAACTCTAACCCCGCATCCCCTGCGGTTGTTCCAAACCCGTCTGTCAATGGGGTCGAGCGGCGACCGTCCCCAGAGCACCCGCTGGCGCCAAAGCCACTCCCAATCCCTCCATCCGTTCCCAGGAAGGGGCAAAAGGCGGCACCGCAAACTGGCAGACCGACCAATCCGCCTGCACCTCCACCCCCAGGAGACCACATTGACCCCCCCGCCGCCCCTCAGGACGGTAATGACGACAACACCGACAGGCAGAACCGAAGTAATCCGTGCTGGGTAAAGGCATGACCGTACAACCCTTTATTAAATGAATTTCAACCCTGTTTTAGATGGTATTGCCTTGATCCCCAGCTTTTTTAATCTCTTAAGGATTTTTTCGGCATTCTATGGAAAATCTAAAGAATCCTAGGGACTGGCAGGATTAAACCCTACGGGGATCAAGCAAAAAGAATAAACTTTATAGATATTCTGGGATGCCGCTGGTAAAAGTAATAAATACTTAGGGATAGGGGTGACTCAGGGTATTGCGTTGCATTACCGCAGGTTTACTCAAGGGCACTTCTAAAAATCGGTTCCGGGGATACCGCCCCCGTACCTAGTGTGGGGTTAGGGCGAACCAACTGTGGTACGATTCAAGCAAACGTGATCTCATCGTATCGGTGCAAGTGATTTAGTTCATTGGAGCAGGGGCAGTCCCAGGGTTACGGTAAAGGGGTACGAAACTGCTCACAGAACCTATGCTAGAGTTGCTACCTGTGGTTATGACTGCTCCCGATTTAGCTGATTGGTTGCGGACGACCCTTGCCCCGGCGGATTGTACTGGGCAGGGAATTTTGGATGGTGCCCAACTGCGGATCATGGTCGAAGCCGCCAGTGTTCCTTCCCCCACCCAAGTTTTAAGCTGTTTGCGCTCCGGTTTGCCCCAATTGGCGGCAGGGGAGGTCACTTCCCTTTTAGTATTCGGTCGGGTGCGGGGGGAGGCGATCCCCCACTGGGCGGAAACCCTGACCGTGACCCCCACCATGCGGGGAGAGTCGGTGCAAGAACGGTTGGCACGGTTGAAAAATAGTTTGCAACGCCAGTCCCAAGTGGGGCAAAAATTCCGGGAACAGATGGGCACGCTGCGCCCCCAAACCATTCCTCCGACCCCAACCCCCACCAGCCCTACCGTGACCGGGGTGGATGTGCGGCAACGGTTGAGCGAGGGACAGCGGGATTTTAGCCAGATGGATTTGAGTGGCGCAGATTTGAGCGGTTTGGATTTAAGCGGGGTGTGCTTCCGGGGGGCGGATTTATCCCGTGCCAATTTGCGGGGCAGTAATCTCAGTGGTGCCGACCTGCAACAGGCGGTACTCCGGGGTGCCAATTTGAGCGAAGCCAACCTGCGCCGTGCCAATCTCCACCGGGCGACTATGGGCAGTGAACCCCGCAGTGCCACGAATTTACGGCAGGCTGACCTCCAGCAGGCGAACTTGGCGGAGGCGACCCTGGGACGGGTGGTGGCGGTGGGTGCCAATTTTGCCGGGGCGAATTTGAGCCGGACGGATTTGAGTCGGGCGGATTTATCCCAGACCAATCTCACCCAGGCGGATTTATCCCAGGCGGATTTGTCCCGTGCCAATTTGAGCGGGGCGGGGTTGACGGATGCCAGTTTATGTCAAGCCAATCTCACTGCCACAGATTTGACCTGGAGCGAACTGATCCGCACCAACTTGGAACGGGCGGACCTCTCGGAAGCCAGCCTCAACCACGCCAAGCTGGAGGGTGCCTACCTCAGGGATGCGGTCTTTAAGGGCACCATCATGCCCAATGGCATCGTCACCTACACAGCGCCTGTGGAGTGAGATGGGGTTAACGCCGGAACTGCGGGCACGGCTAGAGGATTGGCTCGACCGGGCGGAACGGACGTGGCAGGTGGTCGTCAGTGATTTTCTCAGCCCCCCGGAAGCCCTGGCGGTGCAGGCTCACTGTGACCGTTTGAGTACGGTGCAATGGTGTACGTGGGGGGGCTATCCCCAGGCGGAGCGGGTGCGGGTGGCGGTGGCACCAACGGACATCCCCCTTGCCGTCACGGATGTGCCCCTGACCCTGTTGGGGGTAGCGGGGAATTTTTTGTTTGACCCCGCCAGCCACCGGGACTTTTTGGGGGCAATCCTGGGCACGGGTTTGGTGCGGGAAAAGGTGGGGGACATTTTGGTGCTGGGGGAACGGGGGGCGCAGGTGCTGGTGGTGCCGGAACTGGCAGACTTTCTCTGCACCCATTTGACCCAGGTGCGCTCCGTGCCCGTAACCGTCAGCCCCTTGCCCTGGGAGGAATTGCGGGTGCCGGAACCCCGTACCAAAAATCTGACCACCGTGGAAGCCTCCCTGCGCTTGGATGCCCTGGGTTCAGCGGGCTTTGGACTCTCCCGTGCCAAGATGGTGGACTGGATCAAACAGGGGGAAGTGCGGGTCAATTGGCAAACCATCACCCAACCCAGCCATGCCCTCAAAACTGGGGATGCGATTGTCATCCGGGGTAAGGGACGGGTCGTGGTCGGGGCAATTACCCTCACCAAAAAAGACCGTTATCGGGTGGATTTGACCCGCTTTAGCTAGATATACAGCAATCCTAAATAAGAATGGAACAGGGGTCGCAGGGCACCGCCCCGTACTTGGTTCTGCGGAATTGCTGTTTGTTAATCAAATAAGATACAGCAATCCTAAATGAGAATGGAACAGAGGGTCGCAGGGCACCGCCCCGTACTTGGTTCTGCGGAATTGCTGTTTGTTAATCAAATAAGATATAGCAATCCTAAATGAGAATGGAACAGAGGGGCGCAGGGCACCGCCCCGTACTTGGTTCTGGGAAATTTCTGTTCGTTAATCAAATAGGACGGCTAAAGGCATCTCTAAAAATAGGTCGCAGGGGCGTAGCCCCCGTCAAAGAAGCACCTGCGGTGTATGGTTCTCGATAGCCTGCGTGGCGCAGCGATTAGTATGGGCATTTGAGACAGATAACCTCCAATGGATGCAAATAAATAGAGGTGCCCATAAAAAAATACAAAAAAACCCTGGGATTCCCAGGGGCAGGTCATGCAATCAGACGTAAATACCTAAAATTTTCAGGTAACTTTTAGGCACCCAGAACCCTAAACATGGGCAGGGAGGGATTCCAACGCCCGCCGCACCCAAGTCGCATGACGAGTTTCGGAACGGACAATTTCCTCAAACACCCGGGCGACTTCTTCCTTGCCCTGTTTGCGAGCCAATTCCACAAACGCCGGATAGGTTTTTTCGCTCTCGATGCTTTCCACTTCCAGAGCGGTTTCCAATGCCCGCCGCAGACCCCGGGGGTCATTCGCCACCACTTCCATCTGGGCATGAATTTCCGCCACCAGCCGCTTGGCTTCCAGGGTTTGGGGGGTATCGGTCACTTCCAAATCCTGGTACAACTGCCGCACCAATTCGGCGTGTTCCCCTTCCTCCCGGGCAATCGCATCAAACATGGCACCAATTTCGGGATAGCCGGACTGACGGGCAATTTCCGCAAACGTGGGGTACATACATTCGTGTTCGTACAGTTCCACTTCGATAGTGGAAGCCGCATTCAAATCCGTCTCATCGTGGTACACCGCTTCCTGGAAAAACCGGTCAATTCCCAGAAAGTCCTCTTGATAATGATTCAGACTCATGCCCAACTCCTAAAACATTGTGATGGACTACAGGTTGCGACTAGCATTATTACCCACTCTGGGGGCAAAAAAGTTTTCATTTTGTTGCGCTCAATGGTGCATTTTTTTTACAAAACCCTTGACATTAGGGGCGCCTCTATTTATGCGCACTACCAGAACGTTCTCTCGCTGGTATCCTGATCGCAAGGGTGATGGTGCGATTGTTACAGAATATCAAATCCGGGGGCGGTGCCCTGAAAACCCCAGGTTCTCAATTGATGAATCGCATCGCTCAAAGTTGCTCAAGGTTCTGCTTCACCCGCCGAGATTGGTTTGAATGTTCAATAGACAATCTCTTAACGGTCGAGTATAACCGGATTGTTATGCGGCAGAGTGGTTACCAAGCCACTGTTGATAAGTTTTCAACCTCCTGAAAATGAGCATCACGTGTTACTAAGATTAGCTGATGTTGTAGGGCAAGGGCTGCAATCCAAACATCATTCTCAGGTAATGGACGACCTTTGCGCCTCAACTTATTTTTGACCTCACCGTATCTCTGGGCAGTCTTGACATCACATACAAGTATTGTGCTATTAGCAAGCAACTCATCCACTCTTGTCAAATTTGCTTGAGTTTTCCCTGACTTTCTGGCTCCGTAACACAACTCACCAATGACAATGCTTGGCTTGAGCAAGATTGTTTTTAACGATCTCCTCATTTGCAAAAAGCGCAATAACAATGTTGGTATCGAGCAAGAACCTACCACTCATCAACATCTAACTGCTCACAATCCTGCTCGATGGCTTCACGCATCAACTGAAGGTCATCAGCGGGAATGGAGCCAGCAAACTGCAACAATTTTTGCCCTGGTGTACCTCGCACTTCCGTTTTTGCCAATGCCCGAACAAATTCAAGTACCTGCCATTGTAAATGCTGTGGCATCACTTTCAACTGTTCAATGACTTCATCAATAATATGAGTGTCCATATCACCCTTTTCTACTATCATACATCACTAATCTATTAACTTGAAATACAGGCAAGGCATTGTCAATGATCCCCTCACCAGAGACTTCAACTGCATAACAGCAATTTTGCCATTTTAACTCACCTTTAGAAGTATTTAGAAGTATTTTTCCCGTAGCACAAATTACCCACCCCTAGCCGCCAAATCCGCATCCTGTAAGGTTCGTCCCGTCGCCGCTAGATAGACATCATCCAGGCTTGGTTGGGACTGCATCACACTAAATACGGGCAAATTGAGGCTCGTTACCTTTTCTTGAATCATTGCCAAGCTGTTGGGGGTCGGTGCAATCACCAAATTCAAGGAATTGCCCTGGGTGGTATTGATAATCACATTCTGGACAAAATGCAGTTCTTGTAAAACTTTTTGTACCCGTTCCGCCTCATCTCTGGGGGTAAATTCCCGCACCTTCAGGGTCACCCGTTCCCCACCCAAGGCGGCTTTCAAGGCACCGGGAGTATCGCTGGCGATCAGTTTCCCCTGGTCTAAAATCGCCACCTGATCCGCCAGGGCATCAATTTCTTCTAAGTAATGGCTAGTGAGAAACACCGTTGTGCCCTGGGCACGAATCCGGCGGAGAAATTCCCAAACCACCGTGCGGCTTTCAATATCCAAACCCACTGTCGGCTCATCCAAAACCAACACCTGGGGCTGATGCAATAATCCCATCGCCAAATCCAAGCGTTTTTTCATCCCGCCGGAATAGCCCCCCGTGCGACGATCCACCCAATCTTCCAGGTTGAGTAGGCTCACCATTTCGGCAATTCTCTGTTGGGCAAAATCCCGTGGTAAATGATAAATATCCGCATGGAGTTGCAAAAGTTCCCGCCCGGTTAAGACCTTATCTAGGGCTAACTCCTGCGCCACATATCCCAATTTTTGCCGCACCCGCCGGGGCTGTTCCAAAACGGAAATCCCTGCCACAAAAATATCCCCCGTATCAGGTCGGGTCAGGGTACACAAACAGCGAATCAAGGTGGTTTTACCGGCACCGTTGGGACCTAATAAACCAAAGATTTCCCCCGCTGGAACGGTTAAGGAAATTCCCTTGAGGGCGGTAATTTTGCCATAGGTTTTGTGGAGGTTAATAATTTCAATCAGGGTCATCGGGTAAATGCTGGGGAATCCTGCCGGTTCTAGTATAGAATAATTGTATCCGAATTGTGAACAGTTCTTTGGCAGAACCAAGGACAGTAGTTGCCCGACCTACGACCGATGATTCATTAACGGTATTCCAAGTGTCCAAAAATGGCTTACTGCCGCCGGGTATCTCGTTACCCAGATCAGTGTTATAAAATGAGATGTGGTTCGCAATTCCCTCCTCAGGTCAATCATTCTCGGATTGGCGGTGGGGCGATACCATTCCACCCTCACATACAAAAATTATGGATATTTTGACCATCCTGCGGGAAGATTACGCCCGGTTTCCTGAGAATCAAACCTATAGTATTTATGCGGAAGATATAACTTTTGCTGACCCAATGATGCGGGTGCAAGGGCGCAAGAAATATGAGGATATGATCCATTTTTTGGCAACGTGGTTTCAGAATATTCGTCTGGAATTACATGGGATGGAACCGCAGGAACAGGTGATTCACACCCGGTGGACGATGAGTTGGACGGCACCCTTGCCCTGGCGACCCCGGGTGGTGGTGACCGGGCGCAGTGAATTGACGCTGAATGACCAGGGGCAGATTAAGCAACAAATCGATTACTGGGATTGCTCCCGTTGGGATTTGTTCCGTCAGCATTTGCCATGGGCAACCTAGTCGTTGAACCGGCATCCTTGGCGTATCGGCGGGGGCGGTTGGCGCTCCGGTGTTTGCCCTTTACCGTGACGTTGCTGACCGTCATGTTAGAGCGCAGTGTGGCGGTGGGAGAATTGGTGGGGGCTAAGGCGGTGGCGATGGGTTATACCCGGCGGGCGTTGTCCCTGGTGCAGGCGGAACGGGATACGGATTGGTTACTCACCCTGGGGGTACTGCGCCGGGAGGTGGATGGGCAGGGGTTGACGGACCGGTTTCGGCTCACGCCTTTGGGACGGCAATTGCTGGCGGAATGGCAAACCACACCTTGGTCGCCGCCGACTTGGGGGGAACGGTTGCGGCATTTTAGCTGGCGGTGGCTGGGGCGATAGAATTTGCACCTGGGGAACAAAATCAAGGACAATAGATAAGCAACTATTTTGTGACTTGCGGAGAATTATGGCTCCCCTGCCCATTCGGGATGAGGTATTTACCACGGAAGTGCTACAAGCCCCAGAACCGGTGCTGGTGTATGTCTGGGCAGACTGGTGTGGTCCCTGTCGGTTGATGACCCAGATTTTGACCCAGATGGCAGACCAGTGGCAGGGGCGGCTGAAGATGGTGAAAATGCACGCCGATGAAAATCCCCTGACGGTCAAACAGTACCAGGTGGAGGGGATTCCGACCCTCCTGCTGTTTCGGGAGGGGCAATTGCTCTGGAACCATGAGGGGGTGCTGAATCAGGCAAAACTCCAGCAAGCCTTGACGCAACATTTGGCGGGGTAGGGTTTATGGTGCGGTTGGCGCAACGGTTGGCTCCCCTGGCGCAAAATGTGTTTGCCGATATGGATCAGGCAAAGGCGCAGGTGGTGGGGCAGGGAATGGATGTGATCGATCTTTCTTTGGGGTCTTCCGATTTGCCCACCCGCCCGGAGATTTTGGCGGTGATCGCCGAATCCTTGCAAGACCAGCGCACCCACGGGTATCTGTTGTTCCACGGCACCCAGGAATTTCGGCGGGCGGCGGCGACCTGGTATGAACGGCGTTATGGGGTGGCGGTTGACCCGGAAACGGAGGTATTGCCCCTGATTGGTTCCCAGGAGGGGACGGCGCATTTGCCCCTGGCGGTGCTGAATCCGGGGGATTACGCTATTCTGCTTGACCCGGGGTATCCTTCCCATGCGGGGGGGGTGGCGTTGGCGGGGGGGCAAATGTATCCCCTGCGTTTGCGGGCGGAACAGGGGTTTTTGCCGGATTTTGGACAAATTCCTGACCGGGTTTTGGAGCGTGCCCGGTTGTTGGTGCTGTCCTATCCCCACAACCCCACGGCGGCGGTGGCGGATTTGGAGGTGATGCGGGCGGCGGTGGATTTTTGTCGCCGTCATGATTTGGTGCTGTGCCATGATTTCCCCTATGCGGATTTGGTGTTTGGGGAAACCTTGCCCCCGTCGGTACTGCAAGCGGATCGGGAAAAACAGCTCAGTATTGAGTTTTTCAGTATGTCCAAGTCTTATAATATGGGGGGCTTTCGGTTGGGCTATGCCATCGGCAATCGGGAGTTAATCTTGGCGCTGCGGCGGGTGAAGGCGGCGGTGGATTTTAACCAGTACGGTGGGATTTTGCGGGCGGGTGCCCAGGCTCTGTTGGGGGATCAAACGGGGGTGCGGGAGATGGTGGCGACCTTCCGGGAGCGGCGGGATGCCTTTGTGAGGGCTTTACACCGGATTGGTTGGTCCGTGCCCCTACCCCCGGCGACCATGTATGTTTGGGCACCGCTTCCCTTGGCATGGGCGGGCAATTCCTTGGAATTTTGTCAGCATTTGGTGCAAAAAACTGGGGTAGCCGCCTGTCCTGGGGTGGGCTTTGGCGCTGGGGGAGAAGGGTATGTGCGGTTTGCCCTGGTGCATCCCCCGGCTCGCTTGCAGTTGGCGGTTGACCGCATGGCGACGTGGTTGGGGATGGGTTAAATACCCCTGGAGTTGCTTCGGTGATTGGAAGATCAGGTTCAGTTGGAAGCCAAACTTTACCGCAATTCAGGGAGGTTAATCAGGGGTTTAAGGCTGAATTGCCAGCAATTCCACATCAAAGTAGAGGGTCGCATTGGGGGGAATCACCCCGCCCGCTCCCCTGGCCCCGTAGCCCAACTCTGGGGGAATTTCCAACCGCCGTTTGCCCCCGACCTTCATGGTGGCGACCCCCTCATCCCAGCCCTTGATCACCTGCCCCACCCCGACCCGGAAGCGGAAGGGTTGGTTGCGGTCATAGGAACTGTCAAATTTTTGCCCGTTGGCGAGGGTGCCCACGTAATGTACCACGGCGGTTTGTCCCCGTTGCGGACTGGCACCTTTCCCCGGTTGCAGTTCCTGGTAGCGCAGTCCCGAAGGGGTGATGATCCAATCGTCCAGGGTGGTGCTGGGCTTTTGACTCACCTCCACCGGGGTCGCGGGGATGGCAGGCTGTTCTTCCGGTAGGGATTCCGTCATTGCCAGCGCCGGGGGCGGATTGCCATTGCCCATCACCTGCGCCCCCAAGAGCACCAACGCACTCAGGAGAAACACCACCAAACTCACCACAATCGCTGGCATATGCTCCATAACCCCCCCTTAGGTTCCCGCTGTCCAACTGTTCATGTATTCCACCTGGGTGGGGGTGAGGGTGTCAATCTCAATCCCCATTGCCTTGAGTTTCAACCGGGCGATTTCCCGATCCAGTTTAGCCGGGACGGGATAAATGCCGGGAGCCAGTTGCCCCTGGTGCTTCACCAGGTATTCGCAGGCCAGGGCTTGGTTGGCAAAACTCATGTCCATCACACTGGCGGGATGCCCTTCAGCGGCGGCCAAATTCACCAACCGTCCCTCCCCCAGCACAATAATCGCTTTGCCGGATTTGAGGCGATATTCCTGCACGAATGGGCGCAGATGGCTCACCTCACGGCTCAATTCTTCCAGGGTTTTCAGGTCAATTTCAATATCAAAATGCCCTGAATTGGCCACCATGGCCCCGGATTTCATCAATTCAAAATGCTCCCGCCGGATCACGTGCTTGTTCCCGGTCACGGTGATGAACAAATCCCCCACCTGGGCCGCCTCGTGCATGGGAGCCACCTGGAAGCCATCCATCGCCGCCTCCAACGCCCGCACCGGGTCAACTTCCGTGACAATCACCCGAGCCCCCAGCCCCCGGGCCCGCAGGGCCGTTCCCTTGCCACACCAACCGTAACCCGCCACCACCACGGTTTTCCCGGCGATCAGGGTATTGGTCGCCCGAATAATCCCATCCAGGGTGGATTGCCCCGTGCCATAGCGGTTGTCAAAAAAATGTTTGGTATCCGCATCGTTGACATTCACCGCTGGGAAAGCCAAGACCCCGGCGGCCAACATGGCCCGCAGGCGCACCACCCCCGTCGTCGTCTCCTCCGTCGTGCCAATGATTTCCCCGACCTGTTCCTGGCGTTCCTGGATCAGGGTCGCCACCACATCACTGCCATCGTCAATAATTACCTGGGGATGGTGATCCAACGCCCGATGCACATGGCGCAGGTAGGTAGCCGTATCCTCCCCCTTAATCGCAAATACGGGAATCCCGTGATCCGCCACCAAACAGGCCGCCACATCATCCTGGGTGGAGAGGGGATTGCTGGCGATCAACAGGGCATCCGCACCCCCCGCCTGTAGGGTCAAGGCCAAATTGGCGGTCTCCGTGGTCACATGGCAACAGGCCACCAACCGAATCCCTTGCAGGGGTTTTTCCGCCGCAAACCGCTGGCGAATCTGCGCCAAAACCGGCATCTCCCGGCTCGCCCACTCGATCCGCTGGCGGCCTAGGCCAGCCAAACCCAAATCCTTCACATCACAATCCACCCGGGCAGTCGTCGCCGTCATAAAAACCTCAAATCGGAATGAACACCAATGGCACAGTTAGCCATGCGCTTTTCTAAGGTACACCAAAGCCGGCCCCAGTTGGGTTAGGATCGCTTCAAAGCAGTCCCAAATCGGCCATGATGCAACGGCACAGCCGCATTTATATTGCAGGTCACCGGGGGTTGGTCGGCGCCGCCATCCATCGTCAATTGCAACAACAGGGTTTTGAATATACTTTAACCGTGTCCCGTTCAGAATTAGATTTGCGGGATAGCCAAAGGGTGGGGGAATGGTTTGAGCGCCATCAACCGGAATATGTTTTTCTCGCCGCCGCCAAAGTGGGGGGCATTGTGGCCAATTCCTCCTACCCGGTAGAGTTTCTCCAGGATAATTTACAGATACAAATTAATCTCATTCACCACAGCTACCGCACCGGCGTTAAAAAATTATTATTTCTCGGTTCCTCCTGTATTTATCCCAAATTTGCCCCCCAACCCATCAAGGAAGAATATCTGTTAACCGGTGCCCTCGAACCCACCAACCAATGGTATGCGATTGCCAAAATTGCCGGGATCAAACTCTGTCAAGCCTACTGGCAACAATATGGCTGGTGTGCCATTTCCGTCATGCCCACCAATCTCTATGGCCCCGGTGACCATTTTGACCTGCAAAACGCCCATGTTTTACCCGCTTTGATCCGCAAATTTCACGAAGCCAAAATCCACCAACACCCCCAGGTCACCATCTGGGGCACTGGCACCCCCCGCCGGGAATTTTTGTATGTGGAGGATTTGGCGACCGCCTGTATTTTTCTCATGCAAAATTACCATGAACCGGAAATTATTAATGTGGGCACGGGTGAGGATTTAAGTATTAGCGAATTGGCCAATCTCATCAAAAAAATTGTGGGCTACACCGGCGAACTGTGCTACGACCCCAGCAAACCCGATGGCACCCCCCGCAAACTCCTAGACGTTTCCCGCATTCACCAACTGGGCTGGCGGGCGCAAACCCCTTTGCCCCTGGGGATTGAAAAAACCTACGCCTGGTACGTCACCCATGCCCAAGGGAATCCCTAAAGCCGACCTGCCGGAAAAAATCTGCCCGGTTTGTGGCCGTCCCTTCACCTGGCGCAAAAAATGGGCCGACTGCTGGGACGAGGTGAAATACTGTTCCGAACGGTGCCGCCGCCGCCGTCAATCCGCCAGTTCCTGACCCGTCAACCGCAAAAACACATCCTCCAAATTCGCCTGCCTACGGCTCAAACGGGTACTTTTCAGCCCCTGCAATGCCTGCCATAACCTGTCATCCTGAGCGGGTAAACTGACCACAAACCCCTGCCCCAAGGGTCGCCACCACACCCCCGCCGGTTCCGCCAACTGTTGGACCGCCGCCCGCTCCACTCCCTCGATTTCCGCCACCTCCACCCCAATAATCCGCTGGATCAAGTCCGCCGGTGTCCCCTGGTCCACAATCACCCCTTTTTGCAACAGCAATAACCGGTCCGATAGCCGCTGGGCCTCATCCATGTAATGGGTAGTTAATAAAACACTACACCCCGCCTGTTTGAGGAGCGAAATACTCCGCCAAAATTCCTGCCGGGCATCCGGGTCAAGCCCCGTGGTCGGTTCGTCTAAAAAGACAATTTTGGGATGATGGACTAACGCCCGGGACAAGACCAACCGCCGCTTGAGTCCGCCCGACAATACATCCACCCGCTGATGGGCATAGGCGGTTAATCCCGCCTGTTCTAAAAGTTCCCACGCCCGCCGCTGGGCTGGTCGCCCCGTCATCTTGTAATGGTGGGCAAAAAACACCAAATTTTCCAACACCGTAAAATCCGGGTCAAGATTATCTTCCTGGGTGACGACTCCGAGGATTTGGCGCACCTGCCGGCCGTGCCGGTGGACATGGTAGGAACCGATGTGGACAAACCCCCGACTGGGGATCACCGCCCCGTAGAGCATCCCCACTGTAGTGGTTTTTCCAGCGCCATTGGGGCCGAGCAGTCCCAAAATCTCCCCCGGCTGGAGACTCAGGCTGACCCCCTGCACCACCGCTCGTTCCTTATAGTATTTCCATAAATCCTGGGCTACCAATTCCATCTGGGCTACCGTGCCGCTGTCTGCTATTAGATTACCACGGACAAGAATTGGCGAACCCCTGTGGACTGATAAACTGCTCATCAAAACGAATAATAAACACAAAAAAACCTAATAAGAATTAGGAATTAAGGGCACTTCTAAAAATAGGTTGCAGGGGCGTAACCCCCGTATTTGGTTCTGGGTCATTTCTATTGATTTTGCCATTTCCACAGCCCCGCCGAAATCCAATTGGTCAGTCCATGCGCCACGATGGCTACCAAAACATTGCCACTGGCCAGCACCGCCAACCCCAAAATCAAACCAATACAGCTGGCCCACACCCCATAGGGCCACTGTTGCCAACTACCCAGGTGCAAAATGCCAAAACAGGCACTACTGACCAACAACCCCACCCAGGGGGGAGCCAACGCCGAGAGGATCACACCCCGAAACAGCAATTCCTCACTCAAGCCGGGCAGTAACCCCAACCACAGCAAATCGGGCCAAACCAAAGGGCTTAACACCAATTCCAAATAATAATTACTGCATTCCCGATAACTCGGCCAGAGCCAATACACCAACCGGCTCAAGGCACTAATCCCCACCCCCAAAGCCATCCCCCACAGCACATCCGCCCATCGCCACACCAGGGTAAACTGCGCCAGCGGGTCAAAAAATTGCCACAGCCGGGACACCAGCCATAACCCCACCGCCGTCAAACCCATTGCCACCAAAATTTCCGTGCGGCTTAACTCTGGCGTTCTGGTCATGGTTAATGCTGTCCTCCCCGCCCACACCACCGCCAATCCACCCCCGCCTTGTGCGCCGCCATCACCCCGATCGCCTCCAAATAGGACGTGACTGTAACCGCCGGGATGCCCAACGCCTGCGGCGCCACCCCCATCCGGGAGGTATTGTCCTGTACCGCAATGATCAACTTTCCCTGCGTTGCCCAATGGAGCACCGCCGCCCCCCCACACGCCGTTCCCGGCACCACCACCGCATCCACCTGCTCCGTCCAGACCCCCCCCTGTGCCCGCTGGCTGACATACCCCGGTGCCCGACTCAAGCCCACCAACACCGATGGCAAAAAGGTATAGCCCAACTCTTCCGCCGCCGCCGGGGGAGCCACCGTGGGGTCAAGGGGCAAAGGACGCAACGCCGGTGCATGGGCACAGGGCAAATGGAACGTCCGCACCACCAAATGGCTGATCACCGCCTCCGCCCCCGCCAACGGGTCAACCCCCTGCCCCTGCCGATAACGGATTACCGCCTCATCCTGGGCATCCGGAAACCGTGCCACCACCGCCACCGCCGTCACCTGGTACTGTTCCTTCAATTGTGCCACCGCCCGCAGGAGGCTATCGGGATGCGCCAACGTGCCCCAAGTCGCCCCGGAATCCGCCGTTTGCAAGCCCACGCCCAACGGTTCATCCGTCCGCACCTCCCCGGCAATGGTTAACCCCAACGTCGCCTGCGCCGCCTGGATTACCTGCCGATGCCGCAGTTGCAAATCCGGTTCCATCCCTGCATCCAGCACCACCCCCAGCCGCTGTTGATGCACCGGTTGCAATCCCCACTCCCCCGCCGCCCAGCGATCCAAGGCATAGCCCTCCACATACCACACCTGCGGCAACGACCAATACAGCATCGCCCCATTCAACACATTGGGATGGGTCACCACCCAGTCCGCCACCTGCGCCATCGCCCGAATTACCGGTATGGCATCCCCCGCATAGCCACCAATCCTGGCACCAATACCAGTGGGAATAATTACCGCCGCCGTGTATGGACGCTGGAGGGACATCAACTGCACAAATGCACTCATTTTTTGTTGACTGTTTTCCTATTTTAAGCGATCCGGGCATCCCAAATTTTTGCTTGACCAACGGCGGATCATGTAATATCCTGTAAGAGGGTAACGCACCGCTGAAAAACTATTTTTTCTCAAATTTTTCATCCCCCTTCCAAACAGTAATTTTATGATTTTGGTTCTACCGTTGGTGTTATTGGCGTTAGCGGCGGCAGGGGGCGCAACCGGCATAGCCTTTGGAGCCAAGGGAGCCGTTGACATTGCCAGTGCCCAAGGCAAAATTGATGAGGCTAAAAAACGTTATGAATATCAGCGTTTGGTTACGGATAATGCGGCAGTTTTAACCAATCGCCTCGCCCAGGAATACGGTCAGTATCAAATGCACGTCAAAACCATTACCTTCCAGCGCTGGGTGCAATTAATGCAGAAAATTCGCCAAAACGTTGCGCTTCGGGAAATGCAACACTTGGTTGGCATCGAAGTTGTGATTCAAGAAATCAAACGGGATTTTGGCATTAATTTGAATGCCGGGAACGTTCTCACCGGGGGAGCGACTGCCGCCGGAGCCGCCTTTGCCGCCAGTCAGGGAACCATCGGCTTGGTGGGATTATTTGGAGCCGCCAGTACGGGGACAGCCATTAGTAGTTTGAGTGGTGCCGCCGCCTGGAATGCCACGTTAGCCGCTTTGGGGGGTGGTTCCTTAGCCGCTGGGGGTGGGGGCATGGCTTTGGGTGCCGCCGTTTTGGGGGGCATTACGGTAGCACCGGCACTTTTGATCGGGGGATTTGTCCTGGCAGGTGAGGGGGAAAAAGCCCTAACGGAAGCCGAAAATTTTATCGCTGAAGTTGATGTGGAAATCAGTAAATTACGAGCACTGGTCGCCTATTTTGAGTTGGTGAAAGCCCGAATTACGGAACTGGAACATCTGCTACTAACCTTGAATATTAAAGCCATAAAACTGATGAATGAAATTGAATCACACTTGGATCAAAATGGTTTTAGCATCGAAAAAGATGGTCATTTAATTCAGTCCCTCTTGTTGATCATTAAAGCCTTAGCCGATATGCTTCGCACCCCTATCCTTGACAACGAGGGGAATCTCAATCCCCTGTCTGCCCAACTCAAGATCAAATACCGATCCCTATAGGTCACTGATGAAACAAAATCCCCTGCGTAACATTGACCAACTCACGCTCATCATGGCACCAGCGCAATGTGTGAACGATGTCGTTTCCGCTTACACCGCATATCTAAAAATTGCTGAACAGGAGCAAACCAAACGGGAGCAAATTCGCACCTGGAAAGAAACAAATTTAGCCCAGATTCAAACCCTCCGTACCGCTTTAATCACCTATTTAGAGCGGGCATTTGATGAACGCAAAGTCTATTTTCAGGAGACCTTTATTCGCATTGACCAAGCGATGGCGCAGGGGGACAATCAACAGTTAGCTTTGCTATTGGATAATATGCTCAAAGTCGCCCAGGCGAGTCCTTTTAGAGATTTAGCCAATTTAGCCCACGTCCAGCAGGCACTGGCTGACCCCAATCATGTTTGGGAAATTTAGAAGATACAAGCCAATTTTTTAATTTTTTTACGAGTCACGGCTTGATTCATGAACCGATTGTATATTAGGAGCAACCGTCTGGGGATGCCAAGGTACTGATGAACGACCCGGCTTTTGCTGAATTTCGTGCCGTCGTTGCCCAAGCCAATCGGGAGATGGTACAGGGAAATCCTACCCGTCTTAAAGCAATTTATTCTCATCAAGAGGACGTTACGATTCTCGGGGGATTTGGCGGTGTGGAACGGGGGTGGTCGCAGGTGGAACCCCGCCTGGATTGGGCGGCCAGTCAATTGCAGGACGGCACATTGACCGAAGAAACAGTGAGTATGGGGGTGGGGACAGAATTGGCTTACACGGTAACCATCGAGCGGAACTGGGTGCGCTTGGACAACAATCCGGAACCCCAGCCTCTGGAACTGCGGGTGACCCAAATCTTTCGCCGGGAGTCGGGGCAATGGCGGTTGGTGCATCGCCATGCCGATCCTTTGGTACATAAGCTTTCCCCGCAAACCTAACCCCCCACTGCCCTGGACTTAATACTGGTGAATTTTAGCTATCAACGCATCACGATACACGATATAGCAATACTAAATGAGAATGGAATAAGGGTCGCAGGGGCACCCCCCCGTCCTTGGTTCTGGGGAATTTCTGTATGCCTACGGCACGCAAGCTAATGCCAATCGAATAGGACTGCTGTATATTTACATTTCCATTTTGTACTGCTAAACTAAAGGATAAATTAGTGCTACTGTGGGGAGTGAGTAACGATGAAAAGCATTAAGTATGGAATGGTGATAGCGGTGGGAATGCTGGGTGCGCTCCTGTCTGTACCGCCAACGTATGCACAAACTGAACGTTCGATTGAATATCAGTTAGCCCTGTTGGGAAGCGACCAACCCAGCCAGGCGGTGGCTTCTGCTAATTCCATTTCCCGGTTTCGCACGGTTTTGGATGAGTTGTCCCTGAATTATCGCCAATCCCGAGAAGAAATGGGTTATGCCACCATTGCCATGTGGAAAAAGCTCCAGGAACAAAAAGTCCCAGCCAGTTTAGTAGAAATGCTGGATGGTATGAATTTGGTTGCCAACGGGGAAGCGGGTAAACAGGATTTTATGCGGAATATGACCCTCTACTATGCGCTGAGGAGCCGGGGGATGTCCCACAAACAAACCCTGCGCCAGATGCTCTTGCTCACAGGCACAAAATAACCCCAGCAATTTCCCCCAAGGGCACCTCTATTTATTCACAAGACCAGCACAAAAGAAAGGTAAAGCACTTAACTGAATTTAGAACACCGGTCGCAGGGGCACCGCCCCCGTCCTTGGTTCTGGAAACTTTCTATATGCCTACAGCACGCAAGCTAACGTTCATCGAATCAGATCGCTATAGCAATACTAAATGAAAATGGAATAGGGGTCGCAGGGGCACCGCCCCCGTCCTTGGTTCTGGAAACTTTGTGTATGCCTACGGCACGCAAGCTAATGTAAATCAAGTAGGATTGCTATAGAATGTCGCAAACTTGTTGGAAATTACTATAAAACTGGCAATTGTGGTGTTGCCCCAGTACGACTGGATTGACCTGGATGGCGATAACAATGACCTCTTTCAGGTCAGGCGGGGTCAAAGTTAGCTTTTTTTGCGGCGACTGGTGGTCTTTTTGCGGGGATTTTGGCTCCGGGCGGCTAACAATTCCACTGCCTGTTCCAAAGTCACCGTTTCCGGGGTGGTGCCCTCCGGTAAGCCCGCATTCACCTTGCCGTGTTTGACGTAATAGCCATAGGGACCTTGGTAAACGTTCACCGGCTGTTGATCCTGGGGATGGGCACCCAGTTCCCGCAAGGGCGTGCTACTGCTCCGCCCCCGGCCAGCCTTGGGTTGCGCCAGGAGTTCTAAAGCCCGCTCCAGGGTAATGGTGAGGACATCATCTTCCGCTTTGAGGGAACGAAAGTCCTGCCCTTCCTTGCCCCGGTCGTGTACCACATAGGGGCCAAACCGCCCCAGACCGGCTTTGACTTTGCCGCCGTTGGGATGCTCCCCCAGGGTACGGGGTAAGGACAACAACCCCACCGCCATCGCTAAAGTCACTTGTTCCGGGGTCACCCCCTTGGGGAGGGAAGCCCGTTTGGGTTTTTTGTTGGTTTCCGTCGCTTCCCCCAACTGCACGTAGGGGCCGTAACTGCCGGTGAGGACGTAAATCGGTTCGCCGGTCTCCGGGTGCATCCCCAGTTTGGTGGGGCCTTCGGTTTTTTGCCGGAGCAATTCCTCGATCACCTGGGGGGTCAACTGCGCCGGGGTGAGGTCCTTGGGGAGGGAAACCGTGACCACTTCGCCATTTTGGGGAATTTCCACGTAGGGGCCGTAGCGGGTGCTGATGTGGACTTTGGCATCCCCCAACCCTTCGAGTTCCAGGGTGCGGGCGGTGGCGGGGTTAATCGCCTGGGCTTGGGTTTTTACCTGGCTGGCTAACCCCTGTTCCCCCAGATAAAATTCCCGCAGATAGGGCAACCAGGCGGTTTCCCCTTCGGCAATATGGTCCAGGGTTTGTTCCATTTTGGCGGTGAACCCGGTGTCCACTAAATGGGGGAAATTTTGCTCCAGCAGGGCGGTGACGGCAAAGGCGGTAAAGGTGGGGACTAGGGCGTTTCCCTCTAGCTGGGCATACCCCCGGTCCTGGATGGTGCCGATGATGCTGGCGTAGGTGCTGGGACGGCCGACTCCCTCGCTTTCCAGGGTTTTCACCAGGGACGCTTCCGTGTAACGGTCCGGGGGCTGGGTTTCGTGGCGCAGGGCTTCCAGGTGGGTGCATTGGGGCGTGTCCCCCACGGCCAGGGGCGGCAGGCTAATTTCCTGGTCCTCCAGGGCGGACTGGGGGTCGTCGGAGCCTTCCACATAGGCTCGGAAAAAGCCGGGAAAATCAATCCGTTTGCCGGTGGTGCGAAATTCCGCTTCCCCCGCTTCAATGGTCACGGTCAGATGGGTCAACCGGGCTTCCGCCATCTGGGTGGCCACCGTGCGCTTCCAAATTAAATCGTATAAGGCTAATTCCCGTCCGGTTAAGCCCGTCTCTTGGGGGGTGCGAAAATGACTCCCGGCGGGGCGGATGGCTTCGTGGGCTTCCTGGGCACCTTTGCTCTGGGTGGCGTATTGGCGGGGCTGGGGGCTGAGGTAAGGTTCCCCGTACATCTGTTGAACACATTCCCGGGCGGCGGTGATCGCCTGTTGGGACAAATGCACCGAATCCGTCCGCATATAGGTAATGTAGCCCTGTTCGTACAGATTTTGGGCAATCCGCATGGTCTCCCGGGTGGAGAGCCGCAGTTTCCGGTTGGCTTCCTGTTGCAGGGTGGAGGTGGTAAAGGGGGGCGCGGGTTTGCGCTGGACTTGCCGGGATTCCACGTCCCGTACCCGCCAGGTTGCCCCCTGGAGTTGTTGGCAGAGGGCTTCCGCCTGGGCTTGATCCAGCAAACGCACCCGGCGACGGGGGAGTAGTTCTCCGGTTTGGGGGTCAAAGTCCTGGCCGCTGGCGAGTTTCATCCCCCCCAAGGCCACCAAGCGGGACTCGAAGGGGGTTTGGTGGGCGGTCAACTGGGCCTTCACATCCCAATAGGTAGCACTGCGAAAGGCGCGCCGCTGCCGCTCCCGTTGTACCAGTAACCGCACCGCCACGGACTGCACCCGCCCGGCGGACAACCCCGGCCCGACCTTTTGCCAGAGCAGGGGGGACAGGGTGTACCCCACCAACCGGTCCAGAATCCGGCGGGTTTCCTGGGCGCGCACCAGCCCCTCATCCACCTGACGGCACTGTTGGAGGGCGGCTTGGATCGCCTCCCGGGTAATTTCGTGGAAGACCATCCGTTTCACCGGCACCTGGGGTTGCAACACCTGGGTCAAATGCCAGCTAATGCTTTCCCCCTCCCGGTCCTCGTCCGTCGCTAGGATCAGTTCTTTGGCTTCCTTGAGGGCGGCCTTGAGGGTGCTGACCACTTTCTTTTTGTCCCCCGGCACGATGTACAGAGGTTCAAAGTCCTGATGCACATTTACCCCAAGGGTGGCCCAGTCCTGGTTTTTCAGTTCAGGCGGAATGTCGCTGGCGGATTGGGGCAAATCCCGCACATGACCCATAGAGGCTTCCACCCGGTAATTTTCCGGTAGGTATTGGCGGATGGTGCGGGCCTTGGTGGGGGATTCCACAATCACCAGGGTCGGTTGGCCATTGAGGGACGGGTCAGCGGTGGTACGGGAACGGGGCATAGGTTAGAGGATGGGCGTGAATCGCAGGTGAACTTCCTACCTATTATGGGTTAGTTTTGGGAGTCCCCTTTCTTGGGATAGCAAAGTTCAGGGTCGGGCGGCAAGTCGGGCTGGGGGGTATTTGGGACGGCGACGGCCTGGTGCCAGGGGATTTTGCGCCCGAAATAGTTTCCCAAACGGGCACCGTACATTTGCCCCTGTGCCCCGGCGACCAAACGCCCCACCGTACCCCCAATCAATTCGCTGGTGGTTTCCCCGGAATGGTCAATTGCCCAAAGTTTATCCTCCTGGGCTTGCCCCTGTTTGATGTGTTGGTAAACATTCGTCCCCAACTGTCCCCCCACCGCATCCCCGACAAAATTTCCCACGAGCGCCCCCACCGGCCCCAAAGTGACCTGTCCCACCACGGTTCCCACCGCCGCCCCCACACTGCTCCCCATGTAATCCGAGGCCAACCGTTGCAGACGTTCATCAATTGTTTCCAGGGGTTGCCCTCCCGCCAGGGTTTCGCCCAAATGCGCCCCCACCACCCGCCCGGTAAAGCCGCCCATCTGGGTGCCAATCACCGCCCCCACGGGGCCAAAGGTCACCGCCCCCGCCACCCCCCCCAGGGCAGAGCCGACCACATGACCGCCCATCAACCCCACCATACCCCCCCCGATGCTCTGGAGTCTCTGGGGTTCGGGGATCACCGCTTGCAGGTGTACTGTGACTTGTTGGCTGACCCCCACCCGGTTTTGTTCCAGGCGGTTGAGGAACTCTTGCAGGGGTTCCATTTGCCCTTCAACTGTCGCCTGCGCCTTTTGCACCCATTGATTCACCAGGGCGTGATTGGTGGCAACGGCGGCTTGCACCTCGGGGGGGACGACCTGCTCCAGGGTCTGGTGTACCTGCTGTTCTAGGTTGTGTTGCGCCTGGGTCGCCCGCTCCTGTAAGGCATTCATGGTCTCCGCAATCTGCGTTTGGGTCTGCTCGGCGAGCTTTTGCAAATCCTCTAAGGTCTGGTTGAGCCAGGGGAATTCAGGCTTGGGGAACATCATGGCACGTCTAGAAAATATAGTTTAATTCATAATATTTTAGGGAACTAGGCTAGGGACAGCTTTATTTCACGGAAATGCTACAACTTCCACAAAGCGATGAAATAAACCGTGAGATATGCTATGATTAGATTATTATCCATAAGATTGACGTAACTACGACCTATTAAAAATGTTACCTCAGCAAGAATCTACTATTTTTCGGGATAAGGTCAGAACAGGAATATCTACAATCCAAGCTCAACTTATCGAAGAGGAAATTCACGCTTTATTCGGCGCTGATCTATGGGCTATAGTTGTGTACGGTTCCCGTGTTCATCATTTATGGGTCAATAGCTCTGATCTCGATTTATTAGTCATTGCTGAAAATATACCAGATTGCAAAAGCAGAGATGATTTATTGTTGAATACTTGTATGAAGTTGGAAAAATTATTTGGTTTTGAAGTAAATTTTACTTTACTAAAACCAATGGAGTTATGCAGACCAAACAGTTTAACTTACGAAATGGCTATCAATCACTATATAATTTATGAAAAATCCAACTTTATTACTCAGATTAGTGATACAGTAAATCAATTAATTCGTGAAGGTTTAATTAAGCGTAAAATATGTCGAGGGATTCCGTATTGGGTGAATAATAATGAGAAAGAAATTAGCAAGAGATTCCTATCAAAGGGCTAACTATCGCATACAAGCATTGTCATTCTTTTATGATGTTGGTGATTATGCCGATGTGGTTCGGATGTGCCAAGAAATTATTGAATTACTGATCAAGGCTTGTTTAATCATTAAGGGAATTAACTACGGCAAAACCCACGACCCAGGCGGTCAAATCGCCGAAAATAGAGAACGGTTCCCAGAGCTTTCTGATCAGGAAATAACCTTGATAGAAGATATATCGTTTGAGATTCGTAAAGATAGGGAATTGGCTTTCTATGGGGCGGTAGATATTATTCCCTTGGAATACTACAAACGAAAAAATGCAGATAAGGCTATTGCCTATGTTAATCAGATCAAGTCTTTTGTTGAAAAATGTTTTGGTTCAGAGGTGGGAATTGATATTAATCTCGATATGATCAACTTTATGAATGAGAGTGAAGCGATGGAATAGACAATAAATCCTATCTTGGCTTTGGTGTATTAAGATTATGAATTACAGTCTTTTTGTTGATTACAGGGTACAAATCGAATCCTTCCCATCAGTGTATGGACAACTCCCCCATACCCCAAAATCCCTGAAAAGACTGTAATAATAGCATATATAGCAATCCTACTTGATTAGTGAACAGAGATTTCCCAGAACCAAGGATGGGGTTGGTACCCCGGCGACCCCTGTGCTAAATTCATTTAGGATTGCTACAGATAGGAATCATGCTGTAAATTAACAGAAAACTATCGTGTTGGTACACAAGGATTACCAAGAATCAAAAATGAGGGTAGTGCCCCGGCGACCCATTTTTAGAGGTACCCTCGAGAATGTTTCCTGAATACTAATTCCCCATGTTGCGTCGTTTAACCCATCTGGATTTAGAAGCTGTAATTGAGTTGGATCATTTGGCTTTGGGGGGGTGGTGGTCTCCGGGGCAATATGCAGAAGAATTGCAAAAATCTCACACTTTATTTGTTGGTTGCCCCCAGGAATCCACCCTGCTCAGTATGGCAGTCGCCTGGCTCATTTTGGATGAAGCCCATATCGTCCTTTTGTCCGTACATCCTGACCACCGGGGTAAAGGTTTGGGGCGGTTAACCCTCAATTATTTAATAGAACAATTCCCCCCTGAAATTTGCCACATTACCTTGGAAGTGCGGTCGCAAAATAGCATTGCCCTCAATTTGTATCAATCCCTGGGTTTTGCTATTCTGGGTCGTCGTCCCCGCTATTATCAAAACCCTGAAGATGATGCGTTGATTCTGTGGCGGCGGCATGAATCTGGGGTCAGGGAAAATTGAGGTAGTTACCCTTTTTTTATTGGCTGAAATTATTAGCTAAAACTATAATTAGCAATAGAAAATCTCTATTTATGTGAACCAATCATCAATCCCATCGTGGGAATGCCCATCTTACCCAGAACCAAGGACGGGGGCGGTGCCGCTGTGATCCGTATTCTATTCTCATTTAGGATTGCTATAGCCTAATTTTGCGTGGAAATGATCCCCAATCAACGCTGATAACGCAGTCCCGGCAATTGGGTAATGTGACCGCTCAGTTCCAATTCCAAGAGGGCATTCGCCACCTGATCTGTCGGTTGACCAGACTGGGCGACAATTGCATCAAAAGTGATTGGCTCCGAGGAAATCAGGGCGAAAATCCCCGCCAACTCCGGGGGCACCGCTGGTGAAGGCTTTGCTAAAGGGGGTATGGCTCCCAATAGTTCCAGCAAATGTTCCACCCCCAAAAGCATCTGCGCCCCTTGGTTGATCAAATGCAAACACCCCAAAGCGGCGGGATTGTCCAGAGAACCGGGCAGAACATACACATCCCGATTGTACTGACAAGCTAATTCCGCCGTGATCAACGCCCCGGAGTGCAGGGGGGCTTCCGTAATCACAACTGCCCGACACAAACCCGCAATAATCCGATTCCGCCGGGGGAAATGGGTGCGCTCTGGTCCAGTTCCGGCGGGATATTCACTGAGCAAGACCCCCTGGGTAGCAATATCCTGGTGCAGTTGCCGATTCCCCGTCGGGTACACCTGATCCACCCCCGTGCCCAACACCGCCCAGGTGCGTCCCCCAGCCTGCAAACAGGTGCGATGGGCAGTGGTGTCAATGCCTGCCGCCAACCCGGAAACCACCCTCCAGCCCTGACTGACCAAACCTTGCACCAGTTTTTCTGTCCACTTGCGCCCATACGCCGAAGGCTCCCGGGTGCCCACCACCCCAATCATGGGCATTGCCCCGGTGCATTCCCCAGGTTGAGGATGCCCCGCATAGTACAAAATTGGCGGTGGGTCGGGAATTTCCCGCAACAGTTGGGGATAATTCGCATCCGCCGGTGTCCAGAAATGGGGGTTTTTGGCAATACATTGTTCATATAAAATCTGCGGGTCAAGCTGGGGACGGGTCGCCAGAATTGTGGTCACTAATTGCAACCCCAGCCCCGGCACCGCCAGCAATTCCTCCCCGTCAGCCGCCCACGCCCGCTCCAGACTGCCAAATTTTTGCCACAACCGTTGCAGCAACACCGCCCCGATCCCAGGGATTGCCCCCCAGGCGAACCAGTAAGCGGCTTCCGCCATTAACCCACCACGCCCAATTCGTCCAATTGCCGCAGGACTTCCTGGCTGTGGGTGCTGGGGTTGACCTTGACAAACCGTGCCCGCAGAATGCCCTCCGGGTCAATGATGAAGGTGTGCCGCAGGGAAATAAACCCCAACCAGGAACCATAGGCACGACTCACCGCCCCATCCGTATCCGCCAGCAGGGGAAATTTCAAGCCCTCGCTGTCGCAAAACTGCTCGTGGGAATCCACCGAATCCGCACTCACCCCGATAATCTGCACCCCCCGCACCTGGTACTGGGGCAAATCCTGCTGAAACCGGCGGGCTTCCAGGGTACACCCGGACGTAAAATCCTTGGGATAAAAGTACAGCACCACCCATTGCCCCCGCAGGTCGGTCAGGGAAATTTGCCGATTGTCCAGAGTGGGTAAGGTAAATGTCGGTGCCGGTTGACCCAGTGCTGGTAAGGTGCCCCCCAATGCCCACGCCGGTTGTCCCCAGGCGAAGTAGCCCCCCAAAGACACCGCCAAGCCCCCCAATAAAGTGCGCCGTTGCATGGGTGTTACCTTAAAAACAAACGGTTTTATTGTAGCCGATTCCCTGTTGGGGGTTGCAGATGAGGGACAGCCAAGGCTTAATTGACCCGGAAGCCCTGTTGGTGACGGCGGCACAAATGGGTTTGATTGAACAGGAATTGTTTGCCCACGGATTCCCCGTTGCCGCACTGATGGAAAAGGTGGCAGGAAAAATTAGCCAACGGCTCCGGGAATTGCTCCCCCCAGGGCAAAAAATTGGCTTATTGGTGGGACCTGGGCACAATGGCGCTGATACCTTGGTAGTGGCTCGGGAACTGTGGCAAAAGGGTTATTTTTTAATAATTCATCACCCCTTTCGCTCTGCCAAAGAATTGACCCTTGCTCATAAAACTTATGCCCATTATCTGGGGATTCCCGAAGTGGAAAATCTGCAAGAATTAAATACTTGTGATGTGTTGATTGATGGGCTATTTGGATTTGGTTTAGAACGGGAATTAGCTCCAGAATTAGTGGATTTAATCAATACAGTGAATGGGTGGCAAAAACCGGTGATCAGCATTGATCTGCCTTCGGGACTGCACACGGATACGGGACAGCCCCAACCCGTTGCTATTCGTGCCCAGCGCACCCTGTGTTTGGGGCTATGGAAACTGGGATTACTGCAAGATGTTAGCCAAGAATATGTGGGGATTTTAGAACGGATTGATTTTGACATTCCTGCCCCAGCGATTTGTAAAATTCTCGGCACTGCGCCCGCTCTCACCCGGTTAACCCCTAGAGCCATGATCCAGGCGTTACCCATGCCCCGCCCGACCGTGATCCATAAATACCAATGCGGTCATCTGCTGTTGGTCTGTGGTTCCCGTTCCTACCCGGGGGCAGCAGTCCTAGCGGCTTTGGGGGCACGCGCCAGTGGGGTGGGAATGTTGACCATTGCCGTGCCAGCATCCATCAAAGATATTATTACATTAGAAGTACCGGAAGCCATCCTGATCCCCTGCCCAGAAACGGCTGAGGGAGCCATCGCCGACCTACCTGGGGAATTAACCGCCTACGATTTCATTGCCATCGGTCCGGGATTAACCCGTGCTGCCCAGCGTATGGTTCAAACCTTATGTTCCACGCATTTGCCCATACTTTGTGATGCGGATGCCCTAAATATCCTTGCCCCCTGGTCGGGAAAACGCCCTGGATTTACCCTGCTCACGCCTCACGCTGGCGAATTTCACCGTTTGTTCCCCCAATTCAATCTCAGCAACCGTTTGGAGGCGGCACAACAGGCGGCGCAGATTGCCCAGGCGGTGATCCTGCTCAAGGGTGCCCGCACGATAGTCACCACGCCGGATGGTCGTACTGCCATCAACCCCGATAGCACACCAGGTCTGGCACGGGGGGGGAGTGGGGATGTGTTGACCGGTTTGCTCGGCGGGTTGTTGGCGCAGGGAGTGAAGCAAGGACGGGATTTGGTCGCCCTCACCCAGGCGGGGGTGTGGTGGCACGCCCAGACCGGCTTATGGTTGGCGCAACAGGAAGGGGAATTGAGCGTACATCCCCAACGGGTCGCCCAGCATTTGGGACAGGCTTTAGTGCAGATATGTGAGAAATTTAGGGATGAAACAGTACCCTTTCTAATCCGTTTTTAACCAACTGAACATCGCCCGCAAATCCCGCCCCACTTCCTCAATCGGGTGTTCCGCTTCCCGCCGCCGCATGGCTGTAAAGCCCGGTTTTCCCGCTTGGTTTTCCAGGACAAACTCCCGGGCAAATTGACCAGTTTGGATTTCCGTGAGAATTTTCCGCATTTCCGCACGCACCCGCTCATCAATCACCCGTGGACCCCGGGTGTAGTCCCCGTATTCCGCCGTGTTGGAGATGCTATCCCGCATCCGTGCCAAGCCCCCCTCCACGATCAAATCCACGATCAATTTCACCTCATGCAGGCATTCAAAATAAGCCAATTCCGGCTGATAACCCGCCTGCACCAGGGTTTCAAACCCCGCCTTGATCAGGGCAGTCAACCCGCCGCACAGCACCGCCTGTTCTCCAAACAAATCCGTCTCGGTTTCCTCCCGAAACGTGGTTTCCAAAATCCCCGCCCGGGTGCCGCCAATGCCCTTGGCATAGCTCATCGCCCGTTCCCTCGCCTGCCCCGACGCATTTTGATACACCGCAAACAGACAGGGCACCCCCTGACCTTGGACATAGGTCCGCCGCACCAGATGCCCCGGTCCCTTGGGCGCCACCATGATCACATCCACCTCCGGGGGGGGCACAATCTGAGCAAAATGAATGTTAAACCCGTGGGCAAAGGCGAGAATTTTCCCCGGACGCAGATGGGGCTGAATTTCCTGGAGATAAACCGCTTTTTGTACCTCATCGGGAAGCAGGATCATGACCAATTCCGCCTGCGCCGCCGCTTCCGCCACAGGTAACACGGGCAGACCTTCCGCCTGCGCCTTTGCCGCCGATTTACTGCCGGGGTAAAGTCCCACCATGACCTGCAAACCGCTGTCCCGCAGATTCAACGCATGGGCGTGCCCCTGGGAACCATAGCCAATAATGGCAATGGGCTTGGACTGCAAAAGGCTTAAATCCGCATCCGTGTCGTAATACATCCGAGCCATGCGCCACCTCTGGAGCAAAAGTAGTTATGGGTACTAGATCATACCAAGAATCCGGTTCCTGGGGATCATTGACTTAATAATGCCGGTATGATTGAGCATCAGGGGTGGGGTAGTGTCCCGGCAACTTGATGTTTAGAGATGCCCTAGGTGTTAAATATGCTAAATTAATTTTCATGTAGTGTAGCATAGCCAATTCAATGTTATTTAATGATGTCATTGAATCTATTAAAAGTCTCTCGCTCGAAGAAAAGCGGGAAATTCAATTGCTGTTGCATCATTATATCCGTGAAGATAATCGTGAAGAAATACTGAAAAACTTCCAGTCAGCCAAAGTGGAACAGGAGAGAGGAGAACTTGTTTTTTCCGCCGATATTGCTGAACTGAAAAATCTGATTGAACAATAAGGATGGAAGTTAGTTTCAGTTCTTCATTTAAGATTGCTTTTAAGAAACGCATCAAACCAAATCGTAAGCTAGAGGCAAAATTTTGGAAGAAGTTAGAACAATTTATATAAAACCCGTATGAACCAAGTCTTAGAACTCATAAATTGTCTGGAAAGCTCGAAGGTTTATGGAGTTTTAGAGTTGATTACAGTGTGAGGATTGTATTCTATTTCACAGAAGACGGAAAAGCTGTACTTGTGGATATTGGTAACCATGATGAAGTTTACTAAGTTGAGTATTATAAAAAATCACTACACTTCTTTGGTACCAGTAGCAAGTTATCTCGCTAGTAGGCACATATTCTGGAGAACCAAGGGCGGGGGTGTCCCTGCGACCGCTACCTTTGAATTTATAGAGGTGCCCATAAATCACATTCGTGAGGCGATAACACAATCGGTAAAGACCTTGGGCTTGGTCATTAGCCGGTTGCATACTTGTTCGATTTAACGTATTGACTAATGATAAAATTTTAGCTCAAAATTACTTTTTACCCATCAGGTAATACACCCGCATATCCCCCTTACCTTTCACCGGAATTACCCCCCGTTCCTCCAGCACAAAAGCATCTTTCAAATGCTCATAGGTAGCCTCGGAAACTTGAATCGTATTGGGGTTACCCACCATCTGCATCCGGCTGGCCGTATTCACCGTGTCCCCCCACAGGTCATAGATGAATTTTTTGGTGCCAATCACCCCCGCCACCACCGGCCCGGTGTGAATCCCGATCCGCACCCGCAGTAAATGGCTGGTTTGTTCATTCCCCTGCAGTACCCGCAAAATATCCAGGGCAAACGCCGCCACCGCCTGGGCATGATCCGGACGCTCCGTCGGCAGTCCCCCCACCACCATGTAGGCATCCCCAATGGTCTTGATTTTTTCCAGACCATGCCGTTCCGCCAGCCAGTCAAACCGGGAAAATACCGCATTCAACAACGCCACCACATCCTGGGCGGGCATCCGGGCGGCTAAAGAAGTGAAATCCACAATATCGGCAAATAATACGGTCACCGCTGGAAAATCATCGGCGATCACCTGTTGCCCTTGCTTCAACCGTTCCGCCACCGGTTTGGGCAGAATATTGAGCAACAAACGCTCGGATTTTTCCTGTTCCAATCGCAGGAGTTGGTGCTGTTCATCCAAGGATTTCAGGGCTTGGGAGAGGTCAATGGTCATCTGCCGCAAC
This sequence comes from Synechococcus sp. C9, assembly GCF_022984075.1. Lineage (NCBI taxonomy): Bacteria > Bacillati > Cyanobacteriota > Cyanophyceae > Synechococcales > Synechococcaceae > Synechococcus > Synechococcus sp. C9. The sequence goes on from NZ_JALAAD010000001.1 coordinate 2,185,250, forward strand.
TGCGCTTCCTTCGCTTTGCGTTGATCCATTTCATACTTGAGGCGTAAACTCGCCCGCACCCGTGCCAAGAGTTCAATTTGATGGGGGGGTTTGACAATATAGTCCGTTGCCCCCGCCTCAAAAGCCGCTTCCAGGTCGGAAACCTCCACACTGGCGGTGACCATGATGATGGGAATATCGTGCAAGCTCGGTTGGCTTTTGATCCGCCGACAGGCTTCGATGCCATTGATCCCAGGCATACTCACATCCATGAGGATCAAATCCACTGCCTGCCGGTTGAGTAGGTCAAAGCAGTCCGAGGCATCATCCCCCGTGTGAATGTGGTGAAACCCCGCCGCTTTCAAAATCGCCACCAAAGACAACCGCTGAGCCGGGGAATCGTCCACGATCAAAATGGTCATGTTCTGCAAGTGGCTGGCAGAGAGGCTAGATTCCATACACCTGAAGGCAGATTCCTAAATGTATCCTACGCCAAGTTCTCTGGTGCCCCCGGATTACGTCCATCAATTTAAGCATTTTCTAGGGTTCATTACCGGAATTTAACCTTGGAGTATCAGGGTTGCCGGTACACTAAAGGGCAGTTGTGCGCGAGGAATCCCTATGCTATTCGACAGTGCCCCCCAACGAACCTGTTATGAAAAAATCCGCCCCTGGATGCAGGAACTGTTTGGTGACAAGCTGGAAATCCGGGATGACCTGCCCATTTTTATTATTCCCCGGGGTTCCGCCTACGCCGCTGTGGAAGTTCTGCCCTGGACGGAGGATGATGCGATTGTCTGTACCTGGTCCTACGTGGTCAAAGGGGCGGAGTTAAAACCGGAATTGTTGCAGTACCTTCTGCGGCAGAATACGGAAATTCCCTTTGGTGCCTTTGGCATTGACGAGGATGGGGATATTCGTTTAGAACACGCCATTGTGGGTTCCACCTGCGACCCCAAGGAGTTGGAAACTTCAGCAAAATCCATCATGGAAATGGCGGACCACTACGACGATGAAATTTCTGCCCTCGCCGGGGGACAACGAGCCTCTGACCGTTTGGGCGTACAATCCTAAGTAGCTTAATTTCCGGGAGGTGCGACCATGACGACAACGACGGCGGATGCCAGTGCCAAAATTCCCGCTGGGTTGTGTGGGATTTTCTTCGGTTCCTTGGGCATCCACAAGTTCATCCTAGGTTACACCCCGGAAGGGCTAATCATGCTGGGGATTTCCCTGCTCACGGGTGGGTTGGGTTCGCCGCTGATGGGACTGCTGGGCTTGGTGGAAGGGGTCATTTACCTAACCATGAGCGATGAGGAATTTGTGAATACCTACGTCCTCAACAAGAAAGCCTGGTTGTAATTGGTCTGGATGCACACAATTAATTTAGATAAATTTAGATAATTTTGAGGAGTTTGACCCATGAACACCAGTCCACCGGATGCCAGTAAAAAAATAGCCGCCGGTATTTGCGGTATTTTGTTGGGAGGTTTAGGAGTGCATAAGTTCGTCCTCGGCTACACCACTGAAGGGCTGGTTATGCTCTTGGTATCTCTCCTGACCTGCGGGCTTGCGGCACCAATTATGAGTATTATCGGTTTAATTGAAGGCATTATGTATTTAACCAAAAGCGATGAAGAATTTGTGAATACCTACGTCCTCAACAAAAAGGGTTGGTTCTAGGTTCTGCCCCGATGAGTTTGCCCCCTTTCGTGTGGAATGCGGGTACGGTTGCCGGTGCGAGTTTGTGGGCGATTGCGTTTTACTGGGGCTTTTCCCCCCAAAGTGACCGGATGTTTACTGCTTTGGTGCAACGGCTCCCGGCGGGGCTGGCTTCCCTGGTGGGCATGGTGCCTTGGTTGGGGTTGGGAGTGCTTTGCGAGTACCTGTGCGATTGGTCCTTGGGCAAAAGTTGGGGGGTGAGTTTGGGGCTGTTGTCCGCCTTGGGGTGCGGGGTGTATGAATTGGGTCGCCGCAGTGGTCGTTCCCAAGATGGGGACTAAAATTAATTTCATTAATTAAAATGAAGCAATCAGTCTGATGGAACCCCTATGCTAAAAACGCTTTGGGCTACGGTGCGGCAAGGGCAAATCGAGCTATTGGAGCCTGCCGAATTACCAGAGGGAGTCCGGGTGCTGGTGACCGTTTTCCCGGACAATGAGGCTGTATTTTGGTATGGTGCCAGCGAATCCGCTTTGGCTGGGGTCTGGGACAACGCTGAGGATGATGTCTATGCCCAGCTACTCCAAACATGACGTTATTTTAGTGCGCTATCCCTTTTCAGATGCGTCAAGTTCCAAGGTGAGACCGGCGGTCGTTGTCAGTACATTTCATCCATCCCCAGATATTTTTGTCACCCCTTTGACAAGTAAAACAGGTTGATTGTTGGCTGGGGAATTTGTCCTGTCCGCATAGGCGACCGCCGGATTGAACGTCCCAACCGCAGTCAAAAGGGGTGTCTATACAGTGCATGAACGTTTGGTTATCCAAGGGATTGGTCGGTTGGCACAGGCGGATGCCACACAACTTGAGCAATCCTTACAAACTTGGTTTGGTTGGGAGGGACTAGGGAAATCCGGGGCAACTCGGTAAAATAAAAAAACCAGTCCTTATCCCCCCGCTGGATGGAAACGCCCCGTCTGCACCCGGACACCATCGAACAGGTGCGGCAGAAAGTGGACATCGTGGATGTGGTCTCCACCCGGGTGGTGTTGCGGCACCAGGGGAAGGGGTTGGTGGGCTTGTGTCCGTTCCATGAGGACAAAAAACCCAGCTTTCATGTCAGTCCCCAAAAACAGTTGTACCACTGCTTCAGTTGCGGGGCGGGCGGCGATGCGATCAAATTTCTCATGGAATTGGGGAAAACCTCGTTTCATGAGGTGGTTTTGGATTTAGCCCACCGCTACCAAGTCCCCATTCAAACCCTAGAACCCGCCCACCAGGAACAGTATCAACAACAGCGAACCCGACGGCAACAACTCTACGAAATTTTGGCGGTGGCGGGGCATTTTTATGAGTACGCCCTGGGACAAAAAAATAATCAAATGGTGCGGGATTATTTAATGCAAAAACGGCAATTAACCCCGGAAACCATTCAAAAGTTTCAACTCGGTTATGCCCCCCACGGTTGGCAAACCCTCACCAGTTATTTGGTGGAACATAAGGGGTTTCCCGCTCCTCTGGTGGCGGAAGCTGGGTTGATTGTCAAACGGGATAATGGCGGTTACTACGACCGGTTTCGTAACCGTCTGATGATCCCCATTCGGGATAACCAAGGGCGGATCATTGGCTTTGGGGGACGCAGTTTGGATGGGGAAGAACCCAAGTATCTCAACTCCCCAGAAACCCCTTTGTTTAATAAAAGCCAAACCCTTTTCGCCCTGGATCAGGCGAAGGATGCCATTGCCCGCCAGGATCAGGTGTTGGTGGTGGAAGGGTATTTCGATGCCATCGCCCTGCACCAGGCGGGGTTGACCCACACGGTCGCCGTTTTGGGAACTGCCCTCAATGCCGACCAGGTGCGCCTGCTGTTGCGCTACACGGAATCCAAGCGGGTCATTTTGAATTTTGATGCGGACAAAGCCGGACAAAAGGCGGTGGAACGGGTGATCGGTGAGGTAAAAGACCTGGCTTACAAAGGGGAAGTATCATTACATATTCTGTACTTGCCCGAGGGGAAAGATGCCGCCGAATATCTGCAACAGCATTCCGCCAGCGATTACCAAACCCTGGTACAAGCCGCTCCCCTGTGGTTGGACTGGCAGATCAACCAAATCTTACTGCAACGGGACAGCCAACGCCCGGATGAATTTCAATTGATCCTCAAACAACTCGCCGCCCTGCTCCGGCAAATTCCCAACCCCGCCCTGCGCCTGCGCTACATCAGTTTGGCGGTGAACGACTTGAGCAAGGGCAATTCCCGCCTGGTTCTGCAACTGGAAGCCTATCTGAACCGCCTTCTGCGCTGGCGTGAGGACCACCCCCGCCGTCCGCCCCCCGCCCCCGTCACCAGCACCAACTTACTGGAAGCCGCCGAAGCCCAACTATTACGCATTTATCTGCATTTGCCTGCCCTGCGCCAACGGGTGGTGGATGCCCTGGAGGAGTGGGATTTGGCATTTTGTAGCCGTAGCCATCGGTGGCTCTGGCAACAGATTCGGGACATGGAGCAGAGGGTCGCCCAGACCGGCGGCGTGCCCCACACCCTGGATTTGATTGTGGGTCTGCAACGGCTGTACCAGGAAGCCCCCGAGCCAATGCGCCAGGTGCAGGGGTTATTTCAGTTGGACGAGGTGACGGAATTGGAACTGTGCCAACCCCATTTGGTGATCCAATCGGCGGTGGCAACGATGGCACGCGTGATTTGTGAAAAAAATTGCAAACAATTGCTTTCCCTGTGGCAAGAACGCAGTACCTTACTCGCCCAGACCCAAGAGCAGGAGCAACGCCAAGCCCTGCTCGCCGAACTCCAACGCCTGCAAGACTCCATTCACCTGGAAAAAAGCTACCTGGAAAACCTGGATCGGCAACGCTGTCTGCACCCGGGTCGCCCCGCTGAACCGCCAACCCCAGCCCCCGACTTGGAACCCTGGGAGGAAGCATTCAGTCCCCTGCCCGATTAGCCCCAGCCCACGTTAAGATCAGGGCACAAACTTGGGTACAGTAACATTAAACTGGTCTGGTAAGTGACCTGCCCATCCTGGAGGCTAAACCCGTGAGTACCACCCCCATCCCTCCCCCACCCAGAGGCGGTATCCCCCCCGTTCCCCCGGTGCCCCCCCGCCCCCCCATGCCCACCATGCCGGTCGCCCCTCCAGCACCCAAGGCTCCCGCTCCCCCCGCCCCCAAAAGCACGGGATCCCGGATTCCCTCCATGGAAGAATTGGTCTTTCGTGCCCAGGAGGAGGGGGTTTCGGATATTCACGTGGGGGTGAACGAGCGTCCCCGCTTCCGCAAACGGGGGATCATGGAAATCATCGAAGATTTACCCGTCACGGACCTGGAAACCTACGACCGGTGGGTGGCGGAAATGCTCCAGCCCGACCAGATCGAACAGTTTCGCAAAAACATGGAATTTGACGGTGCCTGCACCTTCCAGGACAAAATCCGGGTGCGGATCAACCTATTTATCTCCCTACGGGGACCGGGGTTGGTGCTACGCTTGATCCCCTTAAAAATCCTCACCCTGGAGCAGTTAAATTTGCCCTCGGTGTTCAAGGATTTGTGCCACTACCACAAGGGCTTGATTTTGGTCACGGGTCCCACCGGTTCTGGGAAATCCACCACCTTGGCGGCGATGGTGGACTACATCAACCAAAATCTCGCCAAACACATCATCTCCATCGAGGACCCAGTGGAATTTGTCCATTTCAGCAAAAAATCCTTCATCCGCCAACGGGAAGTGGGCATCCACACCCTCAAATTTGAAAATGCCCTGAAGGCCTCCCTGCGGGAAGACCCGGACATTATCCTAATTGGGGAAATGCGGGATCGGGAAACGGTGAATATCGCCATGAAAGCCGCCCAAACCGGTCACCTGGTCTTTGGCACCCTGCACACCAACAGCGCCGTGAAAACCATAGACCGGATTCTCAACCTGTACGAACCCTCCGAGCAACCCCCCATGCGGGTGCAGATTGCCGAAACCCTAGTGGCGGTGATTGCCCAAGCCCTGGTGCGGACAACGGATGGGAAACGGGCGGCTATTCACGAAATCATGGTGAACACGGATGCCATCAAGGACTACATCCGCCGGGATGAGGTGGAGGAGATCGAGCAGATCATTCCCCGTTCCAACTTTGATGGGATGTGTACCATGAACCAGTGCCTGCAACGGCTCTACGAGGAGGGTCGGATCACGGAGGAAACCGCCCTGGAAGCCTCCCCGAAACCCAACGAAATGGCGATGATCCTGCGGGGTCGGGCGGGTTACTAAATCCCCTCACAACCTTTGGGGTAAGCAGGAGGTGGGGGCTTGCAAAAACTGCACAGCCCGAGCCATCACCGCAGGCGTAATTTCCACCTGGCGCAGGTGTACCAAACCCTCGGTGATAAAGCCCCCCTGCACCGTATTATCCCCGTGGAACGGCGTTTCATAGACCACCTCCCGTATCCCGGCGGAAATAATCAGCTTCAAGCAGGACAGACAGGGAGCCAGGGTAACGTAAAGCGTCGCCCCTTCCGTGGCAATTCCGTGTCGTGCCGCCTGGGCAATCGCATTCGCCTCCGCATGGATCGCCCGAGAGGGTAGGGTGCGGCTGGCATCACAGCGGGGCAAACCCGGATAACAAAACCCCTGCGCCGTGCAGTGGGGGGAGCCGGAAGGGGGACCATTGTAGCCCGTCGCCAACACCTGCCGTTGCTTGACAATCACCGCCCCCACCGGCAGAGCCAGACAGGTCGAGCGGGTAGCCGCCAACTTCGCCAGCATCAAAAAATACTCATCCCAACTGGGGCGGGTCTCCATCCAGCCTTACCGGGGGGCAGGGGTTGGTTGGGGCGTGGGGGTAGTCGGGGTCGCCGGCCGGGATTGGGTTTGGGCTGGTGCTGTGGGCGTAGCCGGTGTCCCTGTCCGGGGGGTCGTATCCCCAAACCGGGGGAATGGCACATCCACAAAACCAATTTCCAATAACTGTTGGTACGCTTTTTGCCCCAACTCCCGGGTGGGTTGCTGACTGCGAATAATCTGGACTAACAGCGGCACCGCCAAATCCGGCTCCTGTTGCGCCCGATGCACCAAAGCCAGTTGGTACGTCGCCTGGTCCCGCATTTCCGCCGCTTCCCCAGCTTTGCGCCGTTGACTGTCCGCCACCTGATTATCAATCCCCGTAAAACTCGTCACCAACTGGGAGTGGAAAGTGGACACCTGGTTAAACACCTGCCGGGCATCCTGCAATTTGGACACTGCCAATTTGTAGTCCTGGCGGGCAATCGCCTGCGCCGCTTCATCCATGAGCCTACGCCCACCGGGCACGCTCAGCAATTTCGGGGGTGAAACCGTTGCATCCAGGGGGTCAACGCCAATGGGATTAGCCGGTTGACTCGCCGGAGCAGAGGTTTGCGCCGGAGCTAACCCCGTTGCCCCCAAAATCACCAGCCCGGTAATTGCCAACCCCACCAGCAGGGTGCGGAGCCATTGCAGAGAGTGACGAACACGCATGAACGGTAACCCAAAAAACGAATTTATCTGGTATGATAACAGGGCTGTACCGAAAGCATCTAATTGCTACACTAGAAAATGTCCAATAGGTGAAATCGGTTGGTTTGGGCATGTAGCTCAGTGGATAGAGCACCAGATTCCGGTTCTGGGTGTCGGGGGTTCAAATCCCTCCATGCTCGTAAGTCTCAAACTCCCGCCCTAAGCGGGTTTTTTAATATCTACCGTAAATACTTTGCCTTACGCATTGTCAATAAGACGCTACGATCATCCATCTTTTAGAGATGACTTATGGGCACCTCTATTTATATTGTCAGCACTGGAAGATTATTTCGCTGAGATACCCATATTACCCAGAACCAAGGGCGGGGGTGCCCCCCTGCGACCGCTAACTTTGAATTTATAGAGATGCCCTTATGGGATTGACACTCCCCGATCTAAAGATGCAGGGCTTCTTGGCTCAACTGGCGGGGTTTCAAACCCAAGTTCTTTGATAAATAAATGTTAAAAGGCAAAGTTCTGTAGATAACCTGTAGATATGGCAATTCTAATCTGCATGGTTTATGGAGGCAAAGGCAGGTGGACGTGAAACGCTGGCTCAGTCGCCGGGAAGCGGATTGGCAAGAACTGAAAGCCCTTTTGGAACGGCTAGAGCAACGGGGGTTATCCCACCTATCCGCCAGGGAAATCCGGCGTTTGGCCAGCCTGTATCGGGTGGTGTCCGGGGATTTAGCCCGTGCCCGCACTTTTAGGCTGAGTCCCGTCTTGATCCAGGATTTACAAAACTTGACCAGCCGCAGTTACAGCCAGATTTACCAGGGGAGTCGCCGTCAGGAATGGCAGGCGATTGGGCGGTTTTATCGCTGGGGATTGCCCCAAGTCTTGCGGCAAACCTGTCCCTATTGGGCAACGGCGGCCGGAATTTTGGTCTTGGGCGGGCTGATCGGGTGGTGGTACGGTTGGCGGGACAGCAGTTTCTCAGCCCTATTGTTGCCCCAAGATTTAATCACCCAGGTGCGGGAGCGGGGGGAATTGTGGACGGGGAGCATCCTGGGGAATGAACCCTGGGTCGCCAGCAATATCATGGTGAATAACTTGAGCGTTGCCTTTCGTGCCGTCGCCGGGGGCATCACGGGGGGATTCTTGACCAGCTATTTCCTATTTGTGAATGGACTGCTGTTGGGGGTGATTGGCTCCCTGGTGGGGGAATACGGCTTGGCTTACCCCTTTTGGGCGTTTGTGGCTCCCCACGGGGCGTTGGAATTGCCCGCTATCTTTTTCGCTGGCGGCGCAGGACTGTTGATCGGGCGGGCACTGCTGTTTCCGGGGCGATGGGGGCGGGGAACCGCTCTGCAAATTTATGGTGCCCAGGCGGCTCAGTTGGTCTATGGCATCGTGCCCCTATTGGTGATCGCCGGGGTGATTGAGGGCTTTTTTTCCCCCAGCGAAGCCATCCCCGCCGGGTTAAAGTATTTGGTGGGTTTAGCCCTATTGAGCAACTTAGTTTGGTATGGTTTGTGGGAACCTGCCGCCGGTCATTCCCCGTCATCTGAGTCTGGGCAACTGCCCCGGCAATCAGTACAATGAGAGCAAATTTAATGCAAGGAGTAGGGATGAACAGTTTGATTCGGGGTGGTTTGATCGTCAGTCTGTTGTGCGGTGCTGGCATTGGTTTCACCCCCACCCTCGCCCCAGCCATTGCCCAGGGAATTCCGGCGAAGGACATTGCTGAACAATTGAAACAGGTGCCGGTTTTCACCCTCATTGACAGCACTGGTAAACAAAGTTTAACCATCACCATCAAAGACGGCGGCAAGGATAAGGAAATTAGTTTTTTCTTCTTTAGCCCCCAGGATGCCCAAACCGCTCTCCAACGGGTACAAGCCCAAAATCCTGCCATTGCCAAGGGTGCCCAAATTCGTGCCATTGGTCTGGATAAAGCCTACGAATTAGCCAAATCTGTCCAACAAAGCAAAGACCAGAAGTTTGATGTCAGTTTTCAGCCGGAGGGGGCGCAGGTGGATGCGGCTTTGAAAATTCTCCAGGCTAATGGTCAAAAAACTGATAAATTTCCTGGCATTCCCCTGTTTTTCATCACCGGGGGTCCCCAACAAGCCCAACTGACCGTGCAGGTGAGCGACCCGAAAGGGGGCAAAAGCGAGGAAATGGCACCCATGTTTTTCAGCCGTCAAGATGCGGATGCCTTCCTGGCAGAAGTGAAAAAACAGGACCCGAAAATTGGGGAATCAGCCAAAATCCAAGTCAGTAGCCTCGACCGGTTGGTGGCGATCATGGAACAAAAAAATGACCCCCAACTGCGGCAGTTGTACTTCGTTCCCTCCAGTTCCGCCCTGCGGTTTATCCAACAACAACAGGGGAATACGGGCAACCGCCCCCAAACCCAACCGGCTCCTCGTCCCCAAGCCAGTCCTGCCCCCCAACCGCAAACCTCCCCAGCACCCCGTCCCCAAGCCTCCCCTGCCCCCAAACCCCAGTAATGACCCTGCGGGAGTGGTGGCAACAGCAACGCCAACGGGCGCCCGAATTGGCAACGGAATTGGACTGGTTGGTGCGTCAGGTCACGGGCTGGGACACCCTCACCCTGCGCTGGGCGGAGGCAACCGGGGCGGAATTTCTCCCGCAGTTGCAAACCCTTTGGCACACCTACACCCAAACCCGCCAACCCCTGCAATATCTTGTCGGTACAACCCCTTGGCGGGACATGGACTTGCAGGTGGCACCGGGGGTGTTGATTCCCCGCCCGGAAACGGAACGGCTGGTGGATGTGGCGGTTCACTGGGCAAACTGTTGGGGGTTGACGACCGGGGAATGGGTGGACTTAGGGATAGGGAGCGGTGCCATTGCCTTGGGATTACTGCGGGAGTTGCCGGGGATTCATGTGCATGGGGTAGATTGCAGTCCAATAGCATTACAAATAGCTAAAAATAATGCGATGACCCTGGCGTTAAATACCCGGTTAACGCTCTATCAAGGGGATTGGTTTACGCCCTTGGCACATCGGCGGGGACATCTTCAGGCGATGGTTAGCAATCCGCCCTACATTCCCACCCATTTACTTGCCACCCTTGCCCCGGAAGTCCAGTATGAACCCCGTTTAGCCTTGGATGGGGGTGAAAATGGTTTAGTATCTTTGCAATACCTTGTCCAAACGGCTCCCGCTTATTTGGCTCCCGGCGGACTTTGGTGTGTGGAAACCATGAGTGGGCAGACCGGGGCGGTGGTGGCTTTACTCCAAGAACAGGCCGGTTATCAAAACATTCAGGTTTATCGGGACTGGGGCGGGCATGACCGGCTCGTTGTCGCCCGGTGGGGTGGGTAATGTTGGTGAGTTTGCCTAGTTTAATCCTAGGGGCACGGGGGGGGAATGTGGTCAGCTTTCCGACGGACACTGTACCGGCATTAGCAGTACAACCGGCGTACGGCACCAAAATTTACCAATGCAAACAACGTCCCCCGGATAAACCGTTAATTCTCATGGCGGCGAATTTAGGAGCGTTTCTGCCCTGGATTGCGCCCGGCTCAACCATTCCCTGGGAGGATTTGGCACACCAGCATTGGCCGGGGGCATTGACCATTGTTGTACCTGCGAGTGAACGGGTGACGACGGCGATTAACCCCGAAAATACGGGCACGATTGGGCTGAGGATTCCCAAGCATCCCATTGCTTTGAGCGTTTTACAGCAAACGGGTATTTTAGCAACCACCAGTGCCAATTATTCGGGGGCAGACCCTTTGTTGACGGGGGAAGCAATTAACGCCACATTTCCAGATGTTTATGTATGGAATGGGGTTTATCAAGGTTCAGGACAGCCCTCCACCGTCGTAATTTGGCAGGATGGGAGTTGGCACATTCTGCGCCAGGGAGCGGTGCAATTGTAGCAATTTACAGCAAGTTAGAGCAATCCTACTTGATTTACATTAGCTTGCGTGTCATAGGCATACAAAAATTTTCCAGAACCATACACCGCAGGTGCTTCTTTTAGGGGAGCGGTGTCCCTGCGACCTATTTTTAGAGATACCCTTTAGAATAATCACTTTGCTCATGTACTCACAATGTTAATGTTAGGAATATGTAATCTCTATTACATTGACGCTGACTCATAAAGTTTTTATAGTAAAAGCAACCAAAATTAGATAGGTTCTGGTGATGGGCAGTACGCAGATAAAAATCACTGGCTCAGAGTCCGGGAAAAAGTTGACCTTGGTGGGACTTGAACGGATGGATGGTATCGGACGAATATTCGCTACCTTTTGGTTCTTTATCATTGGCTTTATTTTGGCGTATGTGATATTTTTTACTGATTTGGAATATTATTTGAAATATCAGTATTCTGTTTTCATCGGTCAGAGTGATTTGGCGGAAAAACTGGTTACCCCAATCATGGTGATTTTGATCAGTTTGGCTTTCACGCTGATGTTAATCAGTTATCTTATCTGGCAATGGTTGGGAAATTATATTAGTGAACAATTAGGAATCACAGGCTTCGCTAGATTGGCACTTGAAGTATGGCTGTTGGACAAGATTCCAACATTCGGTGGTGTATTGCTCCTACTCCTTTCCTGGCCGCTAAGTAAGTTTATTCTTGCCCCTGTGGGAGCTAGTTTTTTGAAACCACCAACGGGCTTTCCTTTATATGTAATAGGGTATTTTTTGATGTTTTTTCTCCCCGCCGGTCTTTTACTTTTTATCTGCTTTAGCTTGATTGTTTGTGCCTACACGGCAACCTATACCTACGAGTTTGTCAAAGGGGCAGGGGAATTAACTTTTCATTTTCAAGCCTGGTTTCCCGGTCTGGTCAAAATCGAGAAAGACCCCCACCGAGATTACTTCAATTTCGTACCGATTTGGAACTACCGCTCGGAGGTTTATGAATGGTCACTGAGTGCGATTCGTTCGGTGCATGCCTATGGGAATCAACCCACATTGGCATTAGCAATAGGTGGTGAGACGGTGTATCTGCCGCTGGTCAAACATCCCCATCGCCGGGCCTGTGCGGAAACCTTGGCGCAACTGGGGGAATGGCTGGGGGTACCCCAAGGGCAGGATATAGATGGACGCACGGCTAAGGAAAGGGTGCAGGTGCCTGGGGATGCGGTGCAGGGGATTCGTCGCCGGATGCTACCCCAACAGAGTGAGGCAAAGGAGGACAATGTTCTGGCACTGCTGGTGGCTTCCGCCCTGACCATGGGCAATCGCTACTACGAGAAACGGCTCATCAACCAGACGGATGATCCCGCATTGCTCTTCAAAGCCGGGATTGCCAATCTCGCCGCAGAGAAACGGGACAAAGCCATCCAGCAGTTTGAACAAGCCAAAACCTTGAGTGAAAAGAAATTTCATTTGACCCTACAGAATCTGACGCAACGCTGTCTCAAATCCGCCAAACAGCGGCGTTAAGCATAAGGGCACCTCTATCAATTCAAAGTTAGCGGTCGCAGGGGGCACCCCCGCCCTTGGTTCTGGGGAATATGGGTATTCTCACAATGGGATTGATGATTTGTTCAAATAATAAATAGCGGTTCCCATAAGAAGAATTGAAGAATTATTTACGACTGGGGGGTAGCCCATCCAGGGTGATCAACCGTTCAATCACCGCCTTGACCACCGGGGCGGTCACCGTCGAACCAAAGGCATTCCCCGCCTGGGGTTCATCCGCCACCGCCAAAACCACGTACTCCGGGCGCGGGACAGGGAACAGAGCCACAAAGCTGGTAATTTTGCCGCTCCGGTAGCCCCCCACCCCCGCTTTCTGCGCCGTGCCGGTTTTGCCCCCCAACCGATAACCGGGAATCCGAGCCGGTTTGCCTGTACCCCGCTCCACCACCCGCTCCAACATGGGGATCACCGCATCGCAGGTCGCCTGGGAAAACACCCGCACCCGGGGGGGCTGGTGCAAAGGGGTCAATTCCTTGGTCTGGGGGTGCCACAAGCCCGCCACCGCATGGGGACTGACCAGCCAACCGCCATTGCCAATCGCCGCATACAGTTGCGCCAGTTTCAACGGGGTGAGCGCCAAACCCTGACCAAAGGCTGCCGTCGCCGCCTCCACCGGGTAATTGACAAATTCCGTCTCGGATTTGAGGCTAGTGGGGCTGGTAAACGGTAAATCCGTACTCAATTCATCCCCCAACCCCAACCGGCGCAGGGCTTGGTAATAATCCCGCCGGGGCAGTTGCGCCATGATGTGTACCATGCCCACGTTGCTGGACTGCTCCAAAATTTCGCTGACACTCAAACTGCCCCCCGCCCCCGCCTGGTCAAAATTAAAATTCTGAATCGGCCAGCCGCCCACAAAAATCCGCCCTTCATCGTAAAAAACCTGATCCGGGCGCACCCGCTGGCTTTCCAGGGCAATCGCCACATTCACCGGCTTAAAGGTAGAACCGGGTTCGTATAAATCCGTGACCGCCCAGTTTTTGAACCGCTCCAAGGGAAAACGATAAAATTCGTTGGGGTCATAGCCCGGTTCCAGCACCAACGCCCGGATCGCCCCATCCTTGACCCGCAGGACGATCACCGCCCCCCGCTGGGCTTGAAATTTCTGCAAACTCTGGCGCAGGGCTGACTGGGCCCCCCGCTGGAGGCGCACATCCAGGGTCAAACGCAACTGCCGGGGGTCATCCAACAGCCAACTGGTGGGCACGGTGGCACTTTGGTAATGACCTCGCCCGTCCCGTTGCAACAGTGCCGGAATCTGGGGTTGCCGGAGCAGAGCTTCCTGGCTCAATTCCACCCCCGCCTGCCCCCGATGCTCCCGGTTCACATAGCCCACCAATTCCGCCCCCACCCCCTGCTGGGGATAGACCCGCGCAAACCCCCCCACCAATTCCAGCCCATCCAGGTGTAACCGTTCGATCTCCTGCGCCACCCCCGGCAAGAGTCCCCGTGCCAAAATAATGCCGCTCGGTGCCCGTTGCAATTCCTGGGTGAGTGCCGCCACCGGTCGCCCCAAAATCGGTGCCAACGCCTGGGCAATCTGCGGCATGGGTTGCTTGAACAAACGGGGATGGGCGTACAACTCATACACCGGCTGATCCAACGCCAACACCGTTCCCTGGCTGTCCACCACCGTCCGCCGGGGACTCGCCTGGCGAATGAGCGCCTTCTGTTGCGCTGCCGCCCGCTCCCGGAACCACTCCGCCTGCACCCCCTGCAAATACACCAAACGCACTGCCAACCCCAGGGCACCCACACTCAACCCCGCCCACACCAGGCGCAACCGCCACCGCTGGCGTGCCAAATGCACCCGCACCTGACTGGGACGCAGGGTCGTCGCCACCCCTAATACCCTCCCAAGGGCCAGGAACGCACCTGGGGCGATGGCACCGGCCGGGATGCCCGTGGGGGGGCTGGGGCAACAAACAACGTCTGGGCTGGAGTTTGTACCACCCCCCGTCCCCCGGATTCCACCAGATGGTGTTCCAAGGTAGCGGTCATAGTCGTCAGTTCCAAGCGTTGTTGTTGCAATTGCCGGTAATAACTGTATTGTTTTTGCCAGTGCATTTCCCCCCACACGGTTCCGGCATAAAACAGCAGGGTGGTACCGCTAAGCAGGAGCGTCATTCCCTGGGTCAGCCGATAGACGCGCCGCAGGGCTAGGGGCGGCTGGGTACGCTGGGGAAAGGTGACAATGGTATCGGAGTGAGGGCGAAGGTGGGGCTGGTCTAAAACCTCAGGCGGCAAAGGACGCGCAGGTAAGGCCATGATTCACTCCCGAAATCACCTATTTTTCTATCCATAGGATGGGACTCTCCACCCTAAGCACGGTTCCAGTGTAAGCGATTTCATCAAAAAATGGGAATGCTTGGGATAATTATTTCGTATTTGTTTCGTACTATAGCAATCCTACTTGATTAGTGTTAGCTTGCGTGCCGTAGGCATACAGAGATTTTCCAGAACCAAGGACGGGGGCACTGCCCCTGCGACCCCTATTCTATTCTCATTTAGGATGGCTATATCCCCAATTCCCCCCGCTTCACAGATATGGGGATTGCACCCCTGTGACCGCTCAGCATCAGGAATCATCCCATGAATTTGCGACCGGTGACAAATAATTTGAGATTGTATAACTACCGAACGTCCCCCCAGCTATCGGGAAATTGCTGGCTATAAAATTGGGCATACCTGCCCCCTTGGCTGAGTAACGCCTCATGGGTGCCCATTTCCGTGATTTGCCCCTGCTCCAGCACCACAATCCGATCCGCCCGGCGCACCGTGGACAGCCGGTGGGCAATAATCAACACCGTCCGGTTCTGCATCAAACGTTCCAGGGCTTCCTGCACCAACACCTCCGATTCCGAATCCAAGGCGGACGTCGCCTCATCCAAAATCAGAATTTTAGGGTCCAACAAAACCGCCCGGGCAATCGCAATCCGCTGGCGCTGACCCCCGGACAAATTCACCCCCCGCTCCCCCACCAAGGTGTGATACCCCTGGGGCAAATCCGCAATAAACCCGTGGGCATTGGCCACCCGTGCCGCTTGCTCCACCCTCCCCAAATCCCACTCCGTCTGCCCAAAAGCAATATTCTGGGCAATCGTGCCGGAAAAGAGCAAGGTTTCCTGGGGCACCATACCAATTTGACGGCGCAAACTCTTCAGCGTCACCGTGCGAATGTCCACCCCATCAATCCGGATCGCTCCCCCCTGCGGGTCATAAAACCGAGGCAACAACTGCACCAGAGTACTTTTCCCCGCCCCCGAAGGCCCCACCAGCGCCACGGTTTCCCCCGGCAGAATCAGCAAATCAATCCCCCGCAGTACCGGCTGGCCCGCCTGATAATGAAACACCACCTGCTGGTATTCCACCTTCCCCGTGATGGCTGGCAATGGTTGCGCCGTGGGGGATTCCTGCACCTGGGGCACCAGCGCCAAAAGCTCCAAAATCCGCTCCACCGAAGCCTGCCCCTGCTTATACTCGTTGTAATTGCTGGTGGTAATGGTAATCGGGTCGAACAGCAGTGCTACCGCCGCCGCAAATGCCACAAATTCCCCCGCCGTCAGCCAGCCCCGACTGATCTGTACACTGCCCAGCCAAAATAAGAACAACACACTCATGGCTTCCAAAAAACCCACCACCGGGAATTGCACCGCCTTCAACCGTTCTGCCCCCAACCGGGCCCGCCGATTTTGTTCCGCCGCCTGGGTAAACCGTTGCAATTCGTAATCCTCAGCGGCAAACGCCCGCACCAACCGCATTCCCGCCAGCACCTCCGTCAACAAAGCCGCAATATCCGCCACCTTCGCCTGACTTCGTTTGGACAACAGCAGTAACCTCTGCCCAAACCAGCCAATCAACAGGGTCATCAACGGCGCCACCACAATCGTCGCCACGGTCAGCGTCCAATTCAAAAACACCATGTAACTCAGCACCGCAATCAACTGGAGTACACAGGGCAAAAACTGGTGAAAGAGCTTATGCACCATTTCCCCCACCCGGTCCACATCCTCCGTCAGCCGGTAACTCAAATCCCCCGTGCGGGACTGCTCAAAAAAACCAATGTCCAGCTTTTGTAAATGCTGATACACCTGACAACGTAAATCCAAAGTTAAACGCAGTGCCACATCCGCCATCAGGGTATCCTGGCCGTATTGGAATAGACCCCGCACCACAAAAAACAGCATCACCAGCCCACTGGTACGGGTAATCGCCTGCACATCCCCGCTCCCCACCATCGGTGCCAACACCCCCGCCAAATGGGCCAGGGCTGGCATCGACAACACAAACCCCAGGGTACACACCAACGCCTGGAAAATGCGCCAGCGATAGGGATACAGGTACGGCAGAATAGAACGCAGAGAGGTTGCTATCATCGGCATCAACAAGGATTGGACTTACCCTAGCATGGACGCATCCGCCCAACCCAAAAAAAAGAGTGCCGAGCCGCATGGCAGGGACACCCCTGGTCATTCATCCTTCAGGAAAACTCAATACACTTGATACGCCAACCTAGCTAATTGCGCTCCCCAGATCCCGAATCGAGGTAATTCCCGTGTCTGATTGGCTGAGCTATGAACACTCTAAACCTTCTAGTAAGGTACAAGGTCAAGCCCTATTCATCATAAAAACTTCTAATCTTTGGGTATCCAATCATATCAGTATAAACACTGAAAAATGGGGTTACTAAGTCCATACCCCTGGAATTACACGGTAAAAACCAGCAAATTTATTGACATCTCTCAAGTGGGCATCTCTATGTTATTTGAATTAGCAAACATTTCACTCCTAAAATGAAATGCGGAAATTTTGGAAACTAAGTCCGGGGAGGACAGTAGTGTTGAATGTCCGTAATAAAACTTAACATAAGGGGTCAGGGTTATCCTACGAGCGGCTCTACCCCTACGAGTTCCATGAAGCTACAGTGTCGGCCTATTTCTATTTGTAAATATCGCAACTTGTCAATCAATTCATAGGTCTTATTGTGACCTATCTCCAGCAATCTTAAAATTAGATAACCAATCAATACGGCATAAATCTGTAGCCGCACACCATTCTCATTCTTGGTAATGATTCTATCCAATTTCAAGTGCATCTTTAGTGCCTTCCAAAGCAACTCAATTCGCCAGCGCAAACGATAGGCTGAACAAATCTCTTCATCCGTCATCGAAGTCACGTTAGTCGCTAGCCTATATTCTGTGTTTTCCTCTTCATTAAAAAATTGAATTACCCGAATATCCGGATTGTCAGGTTGCAACTTCATATTATTTCTAATCCGCACAATAAACAATGTATTTCGTTTACACATTTCGTCCATTAATTTCCAGGAAGCAAAACCCCTATCCATGATACCAACGGCATTCTCAGGTATCGTCCCAATCACAAGATGCCCAATTTTATGGTCATTAGTCTTTCCAAATATAATTGATTCGTCACCGATATTGCCCTCATTTATATCCAGGCCAAGCGTCAATTTTACCTGCTTGTAGTGCCAGAATAATTTGCTGGTCAGGGTGATAATGGTAGAATCTAATGGGAATAAGTGCTTAAATTCACCTTGATGATGTTTAAGCCGTTTTTGCAGTTCTCTTAGGATCACTTGAAACGGCTCGGTGCTACGATGTTTACACGCCTTAGAAAACGTTGATATGTCAACTTTAAAATTGAGATGATTCAAGAGGAAGAATAAGCCCCGCATGGTGGCGACTCTTGCATCTAAAATGAAGTGCATCCATATGAGTACAAACAAGCGAGTATCCAAGACTGGATAGTCGTTTTTGGGAAGAAGGTTCAGCAAGGGCTTGATAAGTCCCTGAATTTGTCGTCTCATAAAAATACTGTTACTCGTGGTTTCTACCAATCTAAAATACCATTTTTAGTCTCCCTTTTCCACCCTTTCGTTAACATTCAACACTACTGCGGGGAGGATGTTCCTACCACCCCTCATCCCCGACGGCTACTCGTACCCGCTGATAGCGAAAAACAAGACCCCTCATTAGGTCACCTCTATTTTATTTATTTATATTTATTGCCAGCACTGGAAGATGATTTCGCTAAAATGCCCATATTAATGGCTACGCCACGCAGGCTATCGAGAAAGAAGACGGGGACTACGCCCCATTTTTAGAAGTGCCCATTGGATTTTTAGATTTATGGGTATTTCTACGAATTGACTTCAGGAGAGATGAATGAAGGTACCGCCAATCTAGGGGTAGAGTGTCGCCAAGGCAGGCTATGCCCCTATCACCGATGCGTGGTAGCACCAATATTAAGATAAATTTCTACAATTTCTACGAATCCCTATAAGCAGGGATACCCTGTAGTATAATTATGATTCGGTGAGTTTTGGGTCGGTGCCCGAGTGGTTAATGGGGGCGGACTGTAAATCCGCTGGCTCTGCCTACGCTGGTTCAAATCCAGCCCGGCCCACCATCGTTGCCCGTGTAGCTCAGTGGTAGAGCACACCCTTGGTAAGGGTGAGGCCACGAGTTCAATCCTCGTCACGGGCTTACCGATTACAACCCAGTTTCCCCCGCCATAACCCGCATTCAGCCGTTATCCCGTTAGTACACATAGTTTCAGTTGGTAGCAGTTTAGGTGCAGTTAGGGTATGTTGGAAGTGTAAAAACTGGATCAAAACTGGATCAAAGAAATGGAGCTTATACAGGCGGGCGGTAAGGGCAAGGTAGCGATATACAACCGGGATGGTTTGTACTGGTTGCGGTGGAGCTACAAAGGCAAGCGGTACAGTCTAGCGGTGGGGCACTCGCAGGTAAAACCCACACGGGCATTGGCGGGACGGATAGAAATGGATATGGCGGCGGGGCATTTTGACAGTAGCTTGGAATCCTACCGCCCAAAACAGGATCAAAAAGTGGATCAAACTTCTGATCCAGTTTTGGGAGTGCAGGAGTTATGGCAGATGTTTATGGATGCCCGTAGGCTTGCCGGTACAAGTGAGTTTTTTATAAACAACAGGTTTAAGAGCCTAGCCCGGAATCTAGCCCGGTGGGGCAAGGACATTACTTCAGAAGATACCGCCCGTGCGTTTATTGAATATCTGCGTAGCCGTCAGTCCCCCACGACTGCCAACGATAACCTACGGCACCTTAAATCTTTTGGCAGATGGGCTGTGGAGCAGGGGCACTGGCAAGCTAACCATTTTGAGAGACTGCAACACGCTAAGGTGCAGATTGCCCCGAAGCGTGATAACCCGTTTACTGCTGATGAAGTGCGACTATTCCTACAAACCATTAAAACGGACGCTACATATTATAAGTATCACGACTTCTGCTATTGCCTATTCCACCTTGGTACCCGCCCATCAGAATTGATAGGACTGCGGTGGAGTGCCATAGATTTTACCCGTAGGCTGATTACCATAGCGGAATCCCTTAGCAGGGGTGATGATGGCAAGAGTGCTGGTTACGCTAGACAACGCAAGAGTACCAAAACCGGCAATGTACGAGTCCTACCCATGACTGAATCAGTTTATAGCCTGTTAACCGGGCGGTTTCAGGAATCACAACCTAAATCACCTGATGCGTTGGTGTTTACCAGTCCCACCGGGCGGGCGATTGATGATCACAATTTCAGTCAGCGGTGTTGGCGTAGCATTTGCCAGCGGGCGGGCATACCGTACAGGCCGCCATATATTGCCCGGCACACGGCACTTAGCCATATTGTGGAATCCACCGGCTCTCTAGCGCAGGCGGCGGCGGTGGCGGGGCATAGCTCCCTACGGATGGTGAGTCAAACCTACGGGCACCTGGTAAGCCGGGTGCAGATGCCCAGTTATGAAGGTTAGGGAAAATGAATCAGATAACCGTCATTGGCTCCAACCCTAAATATGTGGACAAGGAAACCTATATTAGGGATGTTAATGTTTTTCTAAGAAACCACCCCTACTACCGGGCTGTACGGGTTATCAAAAATGAATTTAACCCGGATGAGGAAACAGTAGAGTATCTGTTTTCCTACCTGCTGGTGGACACCTTAAAAAATACTCAATACCAGGGGAATTTGAGAGCAGAATTAGCTTACAAGTGCTTTCATCTATTGGTGCTTGAGTCATTGTGGCGGTCACTCATTTACCCTAAATTCAGGTTAGATGATCCCGTTTTTAAGCAAAAATTACAACTGAATAAAAAAACTCGCACCATCCTGTCACCCCACGTCAATTTACAAGCTAATGCGTGTTTAAGTATGTGGAAAATGTTGGAGCGTTTACATTCCTTGGGGCGGGTTGGCTACGCTACAACGACGCTATTTCAACTGCTATGGCATGAGCCATCGGGACTTATGTTTCCCGATTGCAATGCTTTTGATAACCTTAGCCATACCACGATCCGCAATTCGCAAAACGAAACCCAAAACTACCTGCGGAATATAGGGGGATTGTCTGTTTATAAGAAACAACACTGGGAGCAGGGGGAAAGCCTACCGCCGTTAAATCCATTCCAAGACTGGCCTGTATCAAATTTGATTCTAAAACTAGCAAGAAATGAAGCAATAAACTCACCAGTGTTTAGAAAGGAATTTTATTGTCCCTTTGTAGATGCCCGCCACAAACTAATCCATTACTTGCAACATACCCAATTGATACTTTTGCACCAATCCCCAAAAGGTGTAATGACAAAAGCTACACGCTAACTCAAGATCCCCCTAAAAATTTTGGCTTTTTATCGGGGTTTGCCGGATTTTTTTAACAAGCACAATGCAGGAATAATCTTTTTTAGACTGCCAATAGTGATTCTATTGGGGGTTTTGAATGCTGTTGAAAATCGAAGAAGCGGCGGAGCTTTGTCGGGTTTCCACTTGGTGTTTCAAGCGATGGGTTAGGGAGGGGCGGATACCGGCAACCGCCATCTTCAAACCATCCCGGCGGTGTGTGCGATACAGATCGGAAATCCTTGATAAATGGATTGCGGGGAAACTGGAATCCCCGGAGCCACGCAGGGTGGGGCGGCCCCGGAGGGAGCGCCATGAGTAACCCAAAAAAACAACCCCCGACACCGTTGCCGGGGGGAATGTCAAAAAAACTTTCAATGATAAGGAGAGACTATCATGACAAGCTTAACCCATGCAAACAATGCGGTACACCATTTAGACAATCGGCACCGACAAGAGTGGCTACAGTCGGCGGTTAGCCCGGATGTAATTGATCTCAATGTTGAAACCCTAAGGGATGCCCAGGCGGTAGCCAAATTACTAAACCTGCCATTGGATGGGCTTCACGGATGGGGGGCAAAGGATTTAACACCGGGCTGGATAGCTTGGAGTGTCGATCCCCTGACGGGCAAACGGGACGGCTCATTCATTTACAAGCCCGACAAGGCACCCTTAGCCCTTGATGACGGCAAACCCAAGATTGGCACTGATGGCACTATCAAACGGTGCAAATACATCCAGCGCAGGGGGGCGGCTACAAAGCCCCTATTTCTACAAGCAGACTGGTTAAATTGGCCTGAGATTTTAGCTGATGAAAGCTACGATTTAGCACTCTGCGAAGGGGGCAAAAAAGCAGGCTCACTTATCAGTCAGTCTATCGCCGCCATTTCCATTCAGGGGATGTGGAATTCCCAGGTTAATTGGGAATTAAAACCCGAATTAAGGATATTTTGCCCAGGGCGGAATATCTATCTTTTCCCTGATGCTGATTGGCGGACTAATGCCAATGTCGCTCAGGGGTGGTTACGCACTGGAGCATTGCTCCAAGATGCGGGGGCAAACATCAAAGTTTGTGTCTGGGATTCAGCACTAGGTAAAGGCGTTGATGATGCCCTAGCTAATGGTGCCATCCTAGAAAAAATCATGGGCAAGGCATTGGATTTATCCCAATGGGCAAAGCAGGTTAAAACAATCAAGACTGAAGCCCCAGAAGTTACACCGGAATTGGTGAATCAGGTATTAGCTGAATCTCAAGCTAGATTTGATGTTTATCAGCTAATTCCCACCGAATTGGCTAATGCAATCACCCGTAAAGCTAAAACCTTTGAATTACCCCCGGAAACCCTGCTATCCGTATTTCTAGCGGTTGCCAGTAGCCTAATTCCCCATAAACTATCCTTGGGGGATGATTACACGATACCCGCCATTTTATGGTTAGGTTTGATGGGGGATAGTGGCACTGGAAAATCACCCGTAATCAACACCTTTACCAAGCCCCTAAGCAAGTTTCAAAGGGAAGCCTATGAGCGTTATGAATCGGCAATGGAAGCCTATAGGCAAGCCTTAGGGGACAAGGAAATTGAAAATAAACCCTCCCCCCCTAATCGCAGGTTTTACTACCTTCAAGACTTCACCTGGGAAGCGATTAGCACAGCCCTAAAAGCCCGTAATCATTGCCTGATTTATTCAGATGAATTAGCAGGCTTTGTGCTAGGGCAAAATCAATATAAACAACGGGGCGGAAACGATAGGCAAAGATGGTTAACCGCCTATGATGGTGGGGCAATTGACGTTTTAAGGACTACCCGGAATTTGCATATTCCTGATGCAAGTCTCAGTGTTTTAGGGGGCATACAACCGTCAATACTGCAACAGTTAATAGGTAGGGATGGCTCAACGGTGGATGGATTTTGGGCACGGTTTTTATGGATTGAAATTCCCAGTCGCAAATTACCTTGTCCTATCGATGCCCCGGTCGTCAATCTGAGTGAGCTACTCGCAGGGGTTTATGAGCGCCTGGATCAACGGGCGGGGGTAAGTAGCACTTTCAGCCTGTGCCCCAGGGGAAAACGCTTATGGGCGCAATGGTGGGATGAAGTCGAAGCCCTTAAGGATTCAGAAGTAAACCCATTCCTAAAGGCAATCTATCCCAAGATGATGGAGCGAGCCGGGCGGGTAGCCCTGGTTGCCCATTGTGTGAATAGTGCATTTAGGAATGATTGCCCAGGCGAAGTCATACCCCCGGAAACCTTGGAATGGGCAATCGCATTTATTAGGTGGACACTTCAACAATCCAGGCTGGTTTATGCCGATTGTGGACACTGCGAAAGCCCCGAAGCGCAACGGATAGCCCGGTTTATCCAAAAATTCCAGGGCAAAACTGTTGACGGTAGGCGGGTGAATGCTTGGTGGACTGGTAATAAAAAACCCCTAGCCAAAGAATGCCGCCAATGGCTTGCCGATCTGGTAGCCCTTGGTTATGCCGAAGTCATCTCCGGCACCCCCGATAAACCCGATTTTGCTGTAAGGATTCTAGGTGCAAAGGTGCATAATCCCCAGAAGTCGCATTATGACGGGGATACAAGCGCACCTACCCCAGGTGCATTTTTAGGTGCAAAGGTGCATTTGCCAAACCCCGATACGAAAAATGCACCTAACGCACCTGTAGATGCACCTACCACAGGTGCGCCGGAAACCACGACTGGGAGCCAATTCCAGGGAAATGCACCTAATGCACCTGATTTTATAGATTCCAATTCAGAGGGGGATGAGCAATGGGAGGACTTCTAACCGCCCCGAAGGTGGGGGAATGCTATGCCGGGGGGATTGTCACTCGCAGGCAACGGACACCCCAGGGGCAAGTACGGCTATTGGTTAATGGGCAATGGATAACCTTTGAGCCATCCCCGCCATTGGATAGATTCAAACCGGGGGACAAAATCAGATTGATTAACCCCACCTGCTGGGAGTGGCAACGGTGGCCGGGGGGCGTTACTGCCAAGGTTGTGGACGTGTTGGATGGGGGTGCAAGGCTAAGAATAAGCACCCCCGAAAGTGAGCGGGGCGGGTTTTATTACGGTGTGGACAGTGAAAACTGGGAATTAGTAGAGACACCTGCACCACCACCGGCACCCCCGCCGCCGCCACCACCGCTGGTAATCTCTGAGCCGGATGCGCCTACTACAGGTACACCGGAAACCCCTGTCCCCCATACTCCGAAACAAATTAATCAGGTGAGTTTGCAGGTCGGGGACTGGGTGCGATACCGGGGGAGCTATCAATCGTTGCGGGTGCAGTGCGAGCATTCCCGCCGGGACGGTGTGAGGATAACCGCCATTGATGGGGATATGGCAACCATCAAAGCCAAAAAATGGATTTATGGTTATACGGTGCCGATTGCCGAATTGGTTTTAGAGCGCAGGGGAAACCCACCGGCAAAAACTATTAGCGCAGTTGGGGGAAATGATGATGACACCCCGTTTTAGCGCAAACAAGTCTGGCTAACCGCCGGAGTAAACCACACCTCAAGGAGTCATCAAAATGATCAGCGAAATTATTGGCATTGTCAAACAATTGCCGCCGGGTGCCCAACGGGACGTTTTAGACTTCTGCCAATTTGTGGCACGTCAACACCGGGGCAAAGTTGAGAAACGGCAACGGGAATGGCAGAAACGTCACACCGATGATCCGCCAATGTACAAGGGCACTCCCTAACACCATCTGGGGGCATCATTCCCGGTGCCCCCTCCCCTGCTGATGAGAATCCACATTCTAAAAAGTGAATCGCAAATTAGGGTGAGCCTAGTCCCCCATCGCCGCCCGGCCACCGCACCCCCAGTAAACAAAAATCAGTACCTTGGTGTGTTGCGTACTCACCCACCCGTGTACGCAAAATTTAAGCCAATTTTGTACTAACAGTCCCCGTAAAATCCCCAGCAATGCCCCCACGAGCAACCGCCCGTATGATTCTATCTGTAGGTGGGGGAAACTCGCTGTAGGGCATTCTAGCGGGCAATCAGATAAAACTAGCCCAAAAACCAAGGCATACCTTTGGCAATCCGATATATTCAACATTGATATACATAAGTTGTACTAATCAATGGCTGTAACTAACAATGTATTTACTCGCAAGGTTACGTTATTACAATGCTTACGCCGGAATAAATCGTTAATGCACCTTCCAAGCGTACTGCAATCGGAGCGGGGAAACTGATTGCCAGTCCAACAGTTTATGACAATCCCCCGACTATATCAGTTTGATACACCTTTTAGGCACCGGGTGGTGGTGGGGATAGGCGGCAAGTAATGGCGGTTGCGGTTGCACCAAAGGCACCACATTACACCGTCGTGTAAAATGGTGAAACCCCGTCTGGGAGGGCTTTTCAGGGTTGATCCTGAAAAATCACCACGTTACCCCGTCGGGTAATCTGGTGAAACGCCGTCTGGGAGGGGGATAGGCGGCAATCCATCCCCCCAGTGAATGCACCATTTTATCTCTAGAGTCAAGGTGGTGAAACGCCGTCAGGGTGGGGGTTAGCGGCAATCAATATGCCACCATCTTATCCGTAGAGATAATGTGGCGAAAACGCATCAGGGCGGGTATTAGCGGCAATCGATCCACCTTAGCTGGCACCAGGCACCAAAGGCACCAAGGGGAATTCCCACCTGGCAGGGGCACCAGGCGGGGGATATAGGCGGGTTACAGTTTGCTGGCAAGCTCAGTCAATTCAGCCAGCCGCAACAGCATAGATTCCCACTCCCGAAGTTGTGTTTCCCCGGGATAGGTTTCTTCTTTAAAACACAAGGAGACTTGCGCCGAAAGTGCCTTCAAGGAATTCGCAACAAACTCCAGCAATTCCGGTTGGTTGGTGAGCAGAGTGGGCAAGTTGTCATTAGTCATGGCTAAAACTCCTAAATCAAGGTACAAGGGACGGGGCAGTTTAACGCCATGCCCCAGGGCGGCAAGCTAGATTTTGCGGGTGAGAGCGATAAACACCGTAATCGCCATATCCTTGATCAGCTCAGGCGGCAATCCTTCCATTTGCCCCGCCATTTCCTGATAGCAGGTTGTCAGCAGGTGGCAGTAATGGCTAACCGTATCAGGGGACGGCATGGTGTTGGCGGGCGTAGTCTTTGGCGGCGGGGGGACAGTCTCACCTTCTGGGGGGACTTCTAGCGGCTTATACTTTCCGCCGTTTGCCATTAAGACAATTTCTTCACCCCTAGAATAAGTGCCAATAATATCGCCCGGTTTCCCCCACAATTTAATCTCTTGTTTGTCGGGCAACTCCACCACGATATTGATCCTCTCGCCGTACTGGGTGTTAAAAACCCGCCCAGCAGGAAATTTCACCTTCCCTTTTACCAACGTGGCCATAATTTTCACACTCCAATTTGCAGGGTTTAACGTTGTCAGTACAATGCAGACAATCCCCGCCAATCAAGGGACGGGCGGGGAATTGTACTTACCAATCGTGTCCTAGTGCTTCCAACTCTTCCCAGGTTTCAACACCCCAGGCGGACAGCATTTCCTCACGGCGCATATCCTCTTGGGCGCATTGCAAGTCGTACTCCTGATCCGGGGTTAATATGGCTTCGCCACGCAAGCTATCGGTAGTGCCGTCAACAATCAAATCAGATTCAAATTCCATTGCAATCCTCCTATTACCATTCAAAACGTTGGATAATTTGCCGCCAATCAGTAGCGGGTTGTTGTTGTGGCTTAGGCATGGGGGTTTTGGATTCCTGTGCCGGTTGCGTTTTCTTAGTCCGTTTTGTGGTTGCCATTGGTGAATCTCCTATTAGGTGAATGCCCCCAGCGGGATTGCCGGGGGCGGTGAATTTTAGGCGTAGTAGGCGTGGTCTTGCGGGTATTCTTTGACGCCGAATTGCTCAGGCTGACGGCGTTTCCGGGGTTTGGGAGCAGGGGAAACCGGGGTGGGGTTATTAACGGTTTCTTTTTGCCGTTTCTTGTCAAGCCGGATAAACAAATCCACCAAGTCGGCGGTGGGGCGGTGGATTTTGATTTCCCACTTGTAAATATCGGAAGGGAAATACTCGCTAGGGCGGGGCAAATTGATACCGCTATCCGACTGGTGGCGGTAGCGGGTGACTTTGCCCTTTTCTAGCAGGTAATTAAAGGTTTCCATTGCCGCTTCCACTGTCTCAAATGCGAGATACAGGAAAAACTTGGAAGCCGGGGGATAAAACCCTAACCGCACACGGGGGGCACCCACCGGGGCACTGATAACCAAACCGCCCTTATCATGAAGCACCTTCTCAATCTTGGAGCGGTGCCCTTGGGGTTGTGTCGCAGTTGTAGTCATGGGAAAATACCTCCAAAGAAATGTTTGTGAATTGCCCCGGAATTTCACCGGGGCTGTTTTGTTTAACGGCGGAGCGCTTGCCGGTATACGCTCCCGGCAAGCTCACTGATCAGTCCGAGTTGCTTCACCGGCTCCAGCGTGGCAAACAGCCGCCGAATTTCCGCCAGCGTTGCAGACTCCTCGTCCGTGAAATCCAAACTGCGAGGTGTCAAGTAGTCGATCACCTTCGAGCGAGTTTTGTCGTCCATTGCTATCTCCAAAAAAAACTACAGATTGGAAGGCTTCAAACTTGGTTGACACCTATGTTGCGCTCAGGGGCGGTTGTTGCCGGGCGTCCGCCTGCCCTATTTGATTGCCTTCCATATCTTTAATATAACCCGGTATACAGCGTTATGTCAATCATTTTAGCAATGATAATTGATAACACTTTTTGCGGTATACAGCGTTATGTGATAAGATAGGCTTATCGCTGTATACAGGATGAGTATGCCTAACCCGTCACCCCGTCAAACTGAAGAATTTAAGAAACACTGCTACCAGCCCAAAGGTGCTGTATACAGTGATTATCCTTTAGCAGATAAGCCTACGCAGGTGCGGTTAGCAGAGGATATTACGGCGGCGGTGGATGCGCTGGGCAACGACAAGACACCTTGGCTACGGCGGGTGATCACTGAAGCAGTCCGTAAGGAATTACTAAGCCAAGCACAGGGGACTGTATCAGCAAACGAAGTGCCATCCCCACCACCGGCTAGTCCCCCCTTGGATGCAGATACCTTGGTGAAGGTGTTGAATGAAGTCTTAGCGGTACCACGACTGCCAGCGGCGGCTAAGAAAAAACTGGAAACCCTGCTAGAAACATTGAGCCAATCCCAGGGGCATTTACCGCTAGGCTAATTGAGAATTGGATCAAAACTGGATCATAAATTCCGGCTAATTCCTGTAAATCCCTGCTGGAGCCAACAGATAACACCCTTGGTAAGGGTGAGGCCACGAGTTCAATCCTCGTCACGGGCTTACCGGTTTACACGCTATAAACCCCGCCATAACCCGCATTCCACCGTTAGCACGTTAGTACAGATAGGGTTTAGATTGGGTACATTCGTGTTGATCTTTTATTTAAGCCAGAAGAGGGCACAGACAAAGTAGAGAAAGCTCAGGAAGTTCCTTGCCAATTTATCACAACGAGAAAATATAGCAATCCTAATTGATTAATAAATAAAAATTCCCCAGAACCAAGGGCGGGGGTGCCCCCTGCGACCGCTAACTTTGAATTTATAGAAGTGCCCTAATTAATTACAGCTTTTTAAGTATAGCAGTCCTATTTGATTAGCGAACAGAAGTTCCCCAGAACTAAAGACGGGGGCGATGCCCCTGCGACCCCTATTCCATTTTCATTTAGGATTGCTATAGTTATGGAATCAAGATTTTTGTACCCTTTAATATTCATCAATACTTCAGCAAAAACGGCTAACCCGTGAGAGCCAGCCGCTTTAATCTCCTCACCCACGTTTGGGAAAAGGGTAAGTTATTTAGAACGCAAATGTCGTCCGAATCGTATAAACTACCAAGGGGTCATTCTCGGACTGACCATTGGGGTTGAACACCACAAAGGCACCGGGGGTAACAGAAAGGAATTTGTTCACCTGGAAACGATAAAAGGCTTCCAAATGCACTGGCACCGAAGTATCCCGCAGGTTCAACTTACGAGGTCCTTGCGTATTCGTAGCACCAGCAACCCCCGCAGGAATATTGTTACCACTTGCCAAAGTACCCCCATTCCACTCACTCGCTGTCACGTATGGCGGAATCCCGACAATCACCCCTCCCAAATCCCCACGACGACCAAATACATCCGGGAAAGCGAATTGTAGAGCGGCCGTTAACAGGTTGGCCCTGCGGGTGCCTTGTTTGACCCCCGGCAGAGGTGCCGTATCCGATTCACCCCGTACCCAGCCATAACCGAACCAACCTGCCAAGGTGAACTGGGGAATCGCCCGCCACTGGAACATCAGGTTCACCGTCTGCATATTCACCGCCGTCCGACCGATTGCAGCCAACCCAGGTGTACCCGTCGGGCTGAAGGGATTGAAGGCAAAGTCCGTCCCGGTAGCACCTGTCAAATCGATACCCGATGCGGCTGTCCCACCAACACGATTCACATTCTCGTTGTACACCTGAGCAAAACCCACCCCAAATCGGAAGTCACGCCGGGGTTGCACATCCAATAAAAAGTTGGCGGTGTAATTGGAACCGAATAACCCCAAATCTGGGTTCCAGGCACTGGATTTCGCTCCTGCTGTTCCTGTGGAACTGGGGTTGGTGGCTTGATAGCTGGCACCAACGGCAAAAATGGGATTGAACTGATAATTCACAAAGAAGGATGAACCGCCGGGATTTCCTGGCCGATAAAACAGGGGATTGAACCGACCAAAGCGGGAAATGGCCGCCGTGCCATCCGAAGCCAAAGGAGCGTAACTAAAAAACTGAGCATCAATACCAGGACTGGCTGGACTGATCTGAATCGTTCCCCGACCTTTATCAAAAGAGAAGCGGTAAAACAATTCATCCAACGTGACATTGCCGCCAGTAGCCGTATCAAAACTCAAACGAGCCTCGTTGGCACCCGTTGCCGCCGCTAAGTTGGCAATATCCGCCGCCTGCAACCGCACCCGCAGGAAGTCATTGCCCGTGAAGCTGGTATCAAAGTTCAACCGTGCCCGGTAGCTAAACGCCAGCTTATCCGCAGTGCTTGCCTTGAGTCCCCGTGGGTTAGCACCAGAAGCCACAACAGCACCCCGACCTGCCCCCGCAGTCAACGCACCCGTATAAGGCCGGTTCCCGCTCAACAGAGCATTCTCAATCCGGTTGTAGGCAACTTCGGTATCATTTCACCCCATAGGGCGCAAAAATGATTTCACTACGGAGCTTCGTCACCGTAGAAAACTGCTGTTGCTCCAACAATGCCGTCCGGGCTTCCAGCGCATCCACCCGCCCCCGGATAATGGACAACTCAGCGGCAAACTCCTCTTGCAACTTTTGCAAAACCAGCAAATCTTCCTTGGTCGCCAGAGGTTCCACAGCGGCGGCAATCAATTCATTAATCCGATCCAAACAGGCATTCAAACCAGCGGCAAACTCAAACCGGGTGGTCGCCCTGCGCCCCTGGTAGGTCGGGGGATTGGTGGGCAGACCAACGATACATCCATACCGCTCCACCAGGGATTGCAGAGCCAAAAACGCCCAGTCCGTCGGCTTTACATCCACAAACTCAGAAACCGAAGTCACCTGCGCCTGATTCATCATCGAAGGGCCGACATAATACTGTTCCGACCGTTGGAGCGTGGGATTGACCGGGTCAGCGGCAGGCACCGCTTGGGCACTGGTGATTCCCCCAAACGCCACCACACCGAAGGCGGCGGGGGCAACCTGGAAAATTTTCCGCAATGTACTACGCATCACAACACCTCACACGCTAACGCCTGGGCACTTGAAGAAAACTCTCAACTACCCAATTTACTTTATTGATTTGCATTATCAGTAAAGTTGAGAATAAAATCAATAAGACAGTGGAGTAAATTTAATTTTTTTGTGCAAATATATTATTATTTTGTTTATACAATTTTTACCTAAAAATCCTGTTTTAACTATAATTTCTGTAATCATTTAATTAAATGACAGATTAATAATTTTAGTACATTAAACTAAAAAAAATTAGTACACTTACTAAGAAGCATTACTACACACTATTGCTTTATTGAGAACAGTGATATAGTTTGGAATGTGACAGTCTGTCCCTATGAGTTTTCGGACGGGCCCACCAGGACTCAGACGACAGCACAACACAAAAAACACCTGAACAGCCCCTTTCCGAGGGGCTTTTTTAGCTTTGGTGGTATAAAATTAGTGCGAAATCAGCGAATTTTTGCGGGGCACAGGTACCCGGAAAACCTGGGTAACACCGGGGTCGTAGGTTACTAAGTCGTCATTTGGCAAACTTTAAGCTAAGATTAAAAAAAGTTAGCCCAGAGTGATTGCTGTGTTTATTCGTTTAGCCAGTCAGCATCGAGAATTTGT
The DNA here is from genome assembly GCF_022984075.1 of Synechococcus sp. C9. Lineage (NCBI taxonomy): Bacteria > Bacillati > Cyanobacteriota > Cyanophyceae > Synechococcales > Synechococcaceae > Synechococcus > Synechococcus sp. C9. The sequence continues at coordinate 2,216,913 of NZ_JALAAD010000001.1, forward strand.
CCGGGACTTGGTGATGAATCTCCAAGCCTTGGCGACGGTTTTGGAGCGGCAGGGGCGGTTGGCTTCCTGCTATACCTGTGGCCCGGCGATGAACAGTGCTTCGTTTATGGTCAGCTTGGGGGAAGGGCACCTGATTCGCTTTCTGGTGTCTGATTACGGTATTACCTGGACGGAAATGCGAGATGACCGGGAACTGATGAAGCTGGAAGGGGCAGAAGCCATTGCCCAGTTGCAGGAGTTAGCCAACTTGGTGCGCCAACCCGCTACCCCTGTGGAAGTTTAAGCCCCAAACCGCCGTTCCCACAGCCATTCTGCCCATTGCCACGCACTGATAAAGCTGGCGGGGTCGGCTTTGCCCTGCCCGGCGATGTCAAAGGCGGTGCCGTGATCCGGGGAAGTCCGCACCAAGGGCAACCCCAGGGTGGTGTTCACCGCTTGTGCAAAGGCTAAGGCTTTCACCGGAATCAACCCCTGGTCGTGGTAAAGGGCGATACAGGCATCCCAGGGGGAAGGGGTGTCCCGATGCCACCAGGCTTGGGCAGGGGCGACCCACAGGGTATCCGGGGGCACTGGACCGATGATCGTCACCTGGGGAACTTGCGCCCGCATGGCTTGCATCCAGGGTGCCAAAATGTCCTGCTCTTCCCTGCCCAGATGTCCTTGCTCCCCACTGTGGGGGTTCAGACCCGCTAGGGCAATCCGGGGTTGGGTCAGCCCGAAGTCCTGCTGTAAACTTGCCACCAGTAGCCTAAATTTTTCCGTCAGCAGTGTGGGGGTCAGGTGGGAAGGCACCTGCGCTAGGGGAATATGGGTGGTCGCCAGCACCATCCTCAGTACCCAACCCGTATGGGGGGAGCGGGCAAAAAAAGCCATAGCGGTTGGGTGCGCCCCGACTGCCTGCGCCAAAAATTCCGTCTGCCCCGGGAAGGCATACCCCGCTTTCTGCCAGTAGGCTTTGGCAATGGGGGCAGTGACCAACGCCTGACACCCCAACGCCAGGGCGGTTTGCAGATACTGGACACTCAACGCCCCGGTGAGCGCCGAGGGTTGCCCCGGTTGGATCGGCTCTGGCGTGGGCACATCTACCACCTCCAACCGTGCTGGGTCAGCAACCACCTGTCCCAACGCCCGCAGACGTTCGTAGGTCGCCACCAGTACCGACCCGGAACCCACCACCCGCACGGGACAACGGGGGCGGTAGCGTGAGAATGCCCGCAGGATGATCTCCGACCCGATACCCGCCGGGTCCCCCAAGGTCAGGGTGATGGTCACAAATTAGGTGATCGAAGGGATGCCAAAAATGCCCAAACGTTGAGTCAGTTTCTATTCCTCTTCGCTGGGGACAACCCCATTCAAAGAACGCTCCACTTGGGTCAGGTGGATATGCTTATAACCGGGCTTGATTTCAAACTCATCCCCCGGCTTCAAACCCATTTTTTGGGTGTAGGCGGCACCGATCACAATTTGCCCGTTGCGATGCACACTCACCCGATAGGTTGGTTCCCGACCCCGCCCATCCCGGGCATTATCAATCGCCACACCTTTGGCGAGCAAAACCGCATCCATGAAGTCGGATACGTTAATCCGTATTTTATCCCCTTTGACCCGGTAGTAACCACAGTATTTGGCTTTCTCCCGGCGGGTGAGATGACGCAATTCATCCACCTTTTTCAGGAGGGCTTTTCCCGTGAGTGGCTCCTTGGGTAATTCCAGAGTGGTTTCAGTCATATTGTTTCCTAGAAATTCATCAATTTCTAGCATAGCAGAGTTGGTTTTATCCTCCTAGAGTTAAAAAGAATTTTTTTGGTCAATTTGCGAAACGTTTTGGGGAAATTTTGGGGAAATCGCCCCCATCCTCCCGGGAGAATCTGCCCAGACCATGTCCTCACCCACGAGTGACTAAGGTTTTGAGATATTCGGTGTTCACGCCCGACTCCCGCACCAGGGCAATTTTACCGGTACGTGCTATCTCCCGAATGCCGAATTTCTGCAACATTTGTACAATTGCCACCATTTTCCCTGGGTCACCGGTCACCTCTACGGTGAGGGAATCTTCCGCCAAGTCCACCACCCTCGCCCGAAATACCTGGGCAATTTCGATGATTTCCCGCCGGGTCAGGGGCGTGGCATTGACCTTGATCAACATCAATTCCCGCTCCACGCAGGGCACATGGGTAATATCTTGAACCTTGAGGACGTGGATCAGTTTGTAGAGTTGTTTGGTGAGTTGTTCGATTTCCCGTTCATCGCCGGGGACAACCATGGTGATGCGGGAGATGCCCACCTGTTCGGCGGGACCAACGGCGAGGCTCTCAATATTAAAGCCCCGGCGGGCGAATAATCCGGCAATTCGGGTCAAAACTCCGGCTTCATCTTCCACTAGAACGGAAAGGGTGTGTTTCATGGTCAATGGGTAGGAAAGGTGGTCTTATTATCCCTGGAAATTGTCCCGCTTGGGATGGGGTTGGGTCATTTCTGCCGGTGGCACCTAATGATCCAATTCCGCCGCCGTAAAATCGCCTAATTCCACACGGGCTGGTGGCAGGTTTTTTAGTGCTTGCGGGGCTGGATGGGGGAGTTGGGCAATCGGGCAATAACGCAACTGGGGATGGGGGACAGTGATGTGGATCAAAGATGGGTGCAAATGGCTCTGAATTTGGGGGGGATTTGCCCACCAGGGGGATGAAAACTGCGGCACCCATTCCTCAGTAATTGTAGCGATTGGCGCACATGATTGGTACACATTATAAATAGGAGATAAATCAGCGGGGCTTTGCACCCATGCAGTGCCCAAGGGTCTTGGCTATGGGCATAGGGATTGGGTACTTGACATTGGTAATTCGAGTGTTAAAATAACGCATTACATTTTGGCAGGATAGAGCGGGCATGGCGGATCAGCCCTCGACTTCCACGTTGGCGGGAGTCCTCACCCTCAAGGAATTGGTGGCGCGTTCCCAGCGGGAGCATCGCAAGGTACAGGAATTGCTGAGCTATTTGGGTTCGGCTCTGCGGAATTTGCATAATTTGAACCAATTTCTCCAGTTAATTCCGGTGATTGCCACCCGGGTGTGTGATGGGGAGGGGGCGGCGCTATTGCTTTGGCAGGAACAGAATCGGCGTTTGACCCTGGCGCAGTTTCATTCCCACCGGGAGGACTGGTATGGGCAGGTGGGGGAACGGTTGGCGGACTATGTGCGGCAGTTGCCCGCCGGGTCAGCCCGGGCATTGTTTGCCCAAATTGAGCAAGAATTGCCTTCCGTCTTGCCGGTGGAGGCGGTGGGAACGGCGGTGATTGTGGCGGGTCAGGAGCAGGGGTGGCTGGTGGTGTTCAGCGACCGCCCGGAGTTGTTGCATACGGATGCCCGCAGGCAGTTGTTGAATTTGGTGGCGGATCAGACGGCGGTGGCGATTGAGCAGGAACAGTTGCGGCTGGCACTGCGGGAACGGGAACGGCTGGACCGGGAGTTGCAGTTGGGGGCGGAAATTCAAAAGCACCTGTTGCCGGAAACCCATCCCCAGATTCCGGGGTTGCAGTTGGAATCCCGTTATTTTACGGCGCAGTGGGTGGGCGGGGATTATTACGACTTTATCCCGGTGGCGGGGGGGCAACGCTGGGCGATTGTGATCGGGGATGTGATGGGCAAGGGGGTGCCTGCGGGGTTGATCATGACCATGACCCGGGGGATGTTGCGCTCGGAGGTGTTGCGGGGGCATTCACCGGCGGACATTCTCAGCCATTTGAACCAGGTGATGTACGAGGATTTGACCAATTCCCACCGCTTTGTCACCCTTTTTTACTCGGAATATGACCCGGTTTCCCGCCAGTTGACCTTTTGTAATGCCGCCCACAACCCGCCCTTGCTGTGGCAGTGCGCTTCCCGGCAGATTCTCCAGTTGGACACCCCAGGGATGCTGATCGGTCTGGAACCCCAAAGTCAGTACGAAAACGGTACGGTGACCCTCGCGCCTGGGGATGTGTTGGTGTACTACACGGACGGCTTTACGGATGCGGCGAACCTACAGGGGGCACGGTTTGAGACGGCGGGGTTGCTCCAGGCGGTGCAGGATGCCTGTGGGTTACACACCAGTGCCCAGGATATTTTGGAGTATTTATTTATGCAGGTGAAAGCCTTTGTGGGTGCCCGGGGGACGGCGGGGGATGACATTACCTTAATTGTGGCACGGGTGACGGATTAATCCGGGCTGACCTCGGTTTGCTCCACTTCCTGCTGTAACCGCTCCCATTCCTCCGGGGAAAGTTGTTCAATCTGGCGAGCCAGCCAAGCCCGGTCGTACTGTTCCCGTTGTTGATGGTAGGTCATGTCCTTGCGTACCACCCGCAGGGAGTAGGTGGCGACCCAAACAATTAAACCCACCGTCAGGGTCACTTGGCTCCACAACCCCGCTTGCAAACTATCCAGACCAAACGCTTGGAGGAATAAGTACAGTAATCCGCCCACCCCCAACAGGGCAAACCCCAAACCAATCACATCAATTCGGCGCATGGGTAAAACCATCTCCAATGCTGGCGGTATTCTAAATTTTAACAAATGTAGCAATCCTAAATAAAAATGAAACAGAGGTCGCAGGGGCACCGCCCCCGTTCTTGGTTCTGGAAAATTTCTGTATGCCTACGGCACGCAAGCTAACGTTAATCAAGTAGGATAGCCATAGTTGGGGACAGAATTTCTGGAGGGTTGATGTTTACCAATGACTCCCGCCGGACTGAATTTTCAGTAACCTTAGGATGCCATCAAAGGAATCAATTTTTTTGGACGGTTAGGGGACAGGCGGAATCACGAAATCTGCGAATAGCTGAACATTGAAGTCGTTAGTTGTTAGGATGTCAACAAGACGCTGGTCTTGAGTTAGTAAAGGAGCATTGTTTCTTTGGGATAGAACGACATAGCAAGCATCGTAAGCAGAAATGCTGTGAACTACACTCAGGGAAAGGGCTGCTTGGATGAGATCAACCGTAGGAGTTGAGGTGAAACGGAGGAGTTGAAGATAAGACAAATTTGCCTGAGCTTCGGTACGGTCATACAACCCGGCACGAATATATTTCCAGAAAATGTTGGCACATTCGACATAAAATAAATCTGGAACATAAAAGTGAGCATTCGGATCATTAAGATGCAGAAAAAGCTGATCCACCTTGGGGGTCAAAGGCTCAATAATGAACTTCTTAATCCCCACGCTGGCATCAACTACACATTTGAGAGAAGCTGTCATCGGTTGCGGTCTTGCTGAAGAAAAGTAAGGGTATCAGGCAAATGGTATTGCGCAGGGCAGAAAGTTCGACGCTGTTCAATTCTTTGCAAGATTTCCGCTTGGGAAGGCTGTACTTCTGCCTGATGGACACCATTGGCTTCTAAGTCAGTTAGGTCTTTCCCTAAGTCTGCAACACCGTCATCAATGGGAAGTTTACGACTCCTTAAAATGTGCAAAAACTCCTGTTGATTCATGCCTGCAAACTGGCTGGCAATACCCAAATTAATCTTATCCTGCTGAAATAAAAGAACGGCAATTTCCAGTTTGAGTTCGGCTTCAGAAATATGCGCCGTTTCTAAAAAATCATCGGGGATAACTAAACTCATAGCCTTCACTTCCTATTTTTATTTGGTTGGGGTATTTAGGATATGGGTATGCTCCTCAGAAAACATCCCAAGTGAAACCACACCAGAGACGGGTAGTTTACCAGAAGGAGTATGGTAATTTTAACCCAATTTTAGAAAGGCGTGGCAGGGGTGCAACTCCCGCCGGACTGAATTTTCAGTAACCTTAGGATGCCATCGAGGGAATTTTCTTGCCAATAAGTAATCAATAAAAGTGTTCTGATCTTACTCATCCCCACCGCCCAGGTAGGCGGCTAAAACAATGGGATTGGTTTGAATTTCCTGGGGCGTACCGACCGCTAAATTTTTCCCTTCCGCTAATACCCACACCTGCTCACAGAGGGACATAATCACATCCATATTGTGCTCAATAATTAAAAAAGTCAGCCCCGCCTGATGCCACCGTTGAATGTAATCGCAGATTTGATTGACCAAGGTGGGATTGACCCCAGCGGCGGGTTCATCTAACAACATCAATTGCGGTCGGGTCATCAGTGCCCGTGCCATTTCCAAAAGTTTGCGTTGACCACCGGAGAGGGCCCCTGCGTATTCCTGGGCTTTAGCCGCCAAACCCACAGAATCCAGGATTTCCATCGCCGTCTCCCGCAGTTGCCGTTCCTGTTGGGCCACCCGTTGCGGTTGTAACCATAGGGGCCACACCTGTTCCCCCAGTTGCCCCGGTGCGGCTAGGAGTACGTTGTCCAGCACAGATAAACGGCTAAATACCCGTGCCACCTGGAATGTTCGCACCAAACCCCGCTGGGTAATTTGATGCTGGGGAAGGCCGGTAATGGGTTGATTGCGGAAGAGAATGTGACCACTATCGGGCTTGAGGGAACCGCTCAGCAGGTTGAATAACGTGGTTTTGCCCGCTCCATTCGGGCCAATCAGCCCCGTAATTGTCCCTGGTGCCACCGTGAGGGACACGTGGTTCACCGCCGGTAGTCCCCCGAAACTTTTATGCAAATTGGTGGCGCACAAGAGGGGTTCGGTCACGACAGCGAGGCGGCCAAGGTCACTAGGGGTGAATTAAATCAATTTTGCCACCCTTGGGTCAATCCTGCCGATTAGAACCGACGGAATACAGGTGGTCAAGCACATCCGCCCAGGGTAAATGCACCCAAAAGCTCTGTTCACTGCCTAAGGGGCGCACCCAATAACTGCTGTACCCCGGTGGGTCGGCAGGGACTCGCCCCCATTGCATCCGCACAAGACGGCAACAGGCTCCCGAAAGCAATTCAAAACAGTGGTTTTGACCGGCCAAATAGATGACCGTTCCTGGTGCCGGTAAGCGTTCAATGTCGTACATGGTGGGCACCATTAGGGTTGAAGTTATTTCCTAATACCCCTATTTTAGATTTTTTTTATAATTTCGATCCTTGCGATATGTAAAGGGCATTGGGACGGGCTGGGGGTTGCGCCCTTCGGTGGAAACCCAAAAAGTAAAGAATTGTAAATAGTAGTGGAGGTGACGGTTTTTTGCCCAAAAATTGGCAAGGATGTCCTATCTTCAGGGTTGCGGATTTTAGGATACCTGTAATACAAGCAGAGAATGATCTCGCTGGCATCTGGTCATCTCAGATGATTTATGGGAATAACTTTATGCAAATGACGGGATTACCTTCAGAACTAGGGCAGTTTTATACCCTAAGATCATTGACTTTTTAAGTAGGCACTTTTCTAAATATGATGTGAGATTTGTGTAGCAATTTTAGACGGTCTATGTGAATCATAAAAGTTACTCAGAACCAAAGACGGGGGCGGTGCCCCTGTGACCGCTATGCTCATAACGACAGCATGGTTTAGCCATACTCAGTTAGAATTTTTATATATTGACGATGCAGATGAGCTTAGGATAGATTGGAGTTTTTCTACAAAATTCCCATTGATAATCGCTTGCCGTAAACCCAAACTAAAACGCATCAATTCCGTCAAATTGTGAATGGAAAGCAGGGTATAACCCAGCAATTCCCGGGAACGAAATAAATGGCTGAGATAGGCACGACTGAAATGTTGACAGGTATAACAAGGACAGGTGCTATCCAAAGGCTGTTCATCCCGTTGAAAGGCACGATTTTTCAAATTCCAGCGCTCCCCCCGTACCAACACCGCCCCATGCCGTGCCAACCGGGTGGGAATCACACAGTCAAATAAATCCACCCCGGCACTGATCGCCAAAGCCATTTCCCGGTAGGTGCCCACCCCCATCAAATACCGGGGTTTGTCCTGGGGTAGGTAGGGGGCAACCGTCTTGACAATGTCATGAATTAACTCGCTCGGTTCCCCCACACTCACCCCGCCAATGGCATACCCGGGGAGGTCGTACTCGGTAATTTGTTGGGCGGATAACCGGCGTAATTCGGGATAAACACCCCCCTGGACAATCCCAAACAATGCCTGATCCGAACGGGCGTGGGCGTTGATACAGCGTTTTAACCACTGCGTCGTACGATTCACCGCATTGTTCACTTCGTCATAACTGGCGGGATAGGGGGGACATTCATCAAACGCCATGATCACATCCGCCCCCAACGCATTTTGAATTTGGATGGATTTTTCCGGCGTGAAATGAATGAGGTTCCCATTGCGGGGGGATTGAAAGGTCACACCCTCATCTGTAATCTGTCGCAAGGAACTCAAGCTAAAGACCTGAAACCCACCCGAATCGGTCAGGATGGGTCCCGACCAATTCATGAATCGGTGCAAGCCGCCGCAGTGCTGGACAATTTCCTCCCCCGGTTGCAGATGCAGGTGGTAGGTATTTGCCAAAATCATCTGTGCCCCCGTGTGCGCCAACTGGTCGGGAGCCACCCCTTTCACCGTGCCCAAGGTGCCCACCGGCATGAAAGTTGGGGTCAGCACCGGTCCGTGGGGCGTGTAAAAGATGCCCGCCCGAGCGTGTCCAGCCGTTTTGATCACCCGAAAGGAAAAGGGTTGCGCCACACGTTTGCCCCAAACTCTGCTAAATTTTTAACAAGATTTAATTTTTTTCTGTAGCCCTCATCCCCATTCTGTATGACTGCCCACATCCGCAATGTCGCCATTATCGCCCACGTTGACCACGGCAAAACCACCCTGGTGGATGCCCTATTGAAACAGGCGGGAGCCTTTCGACAAGGGGAGGAGGTGCCCACCTGTGTGATGGATTCCAACGACTTGGAACGGGAGCGGGGGATCACGATTCTGTCCAAAAATACGGCAGTACGATATAAGGACTATTTGATCAACATTGTGGATACGCCGGGACACGCTGACTTTGGGGGTGAGGTGGAGCGAGTGTTGGGCATGGTGGAGGGATGTTTGTTGATTGTGGATGTGAACGAAGGTCCCATGCCCCAGACCCGGTTTGTGTTAAAAAAAGCGTTGGAAAAGGGGTTGCGTCCGATTGTGGTGCTGAATAAAATTGACCGTCTGCGGACTGACCCCCACGTGGCTTTGAATAAGGTTTTGGATTTATTTTTGGAACTGGGCGCGGATGATGACCAATGCGAGTTTCCCTATCTGTTTGCTTCGGGAATGGCGGGTCATGCCCGTTTGCAATTGGCAGATGAACCGGTGGATATGCAACCGTTGTTTGAATCCCTTTTGCACCATGTCCCGCCCCCGGCTGGGGATGAAAATAAGCCCTTACAATTGCAAGTTACGACCCTGGATTATTCCGATTATTTGGGACGGATTGTGATTGGCAAAATCCACAACGGCAAAATTACCAGTGGTCAGCAGGCGGCGTTGATCAATGCGGAGGGCAAAATTACCCGCTCAAAAATCACCAAGCTCCTGGGTTTTGAGGGGTTGAAACGGGTGGAATTGGAGTCGGCAACTGCTGGTCATATCGTGGCGGTGGCGGGTTTTAGTGATGCCAATATCGGGGACACGATTACCTGTCCGGAAAACCCGATGGCTCTGCCTTTGATCAAGGTGGATGAACCCACATTGCAAATGACGTTTTCGGTGAATGATTCCCCTTTTGCGGGTCAAGAGGGCAAGTTTGTCACTTCTCGGCAGTTGCGGGAACGCTTGATGCGGGAACTGGAAACCAATGTGGCATTGCGGGTGGAGGAAGCGGAAACCACCGATAGTTTCCTGGTGTCGGGGCGGGGGGAATTGCACCTGGGGATTTTGATTGAAACCATGCGCCGGGAGGGCTACGAATTTCAGGTTTCCCAGCCCCAAGTAATCTACCGGCAAATTGACGGACAACCCTGCGAACCCTACGAATATCTGGTGCTGGATGTGCCCGATGAGGCGGTGGGGAGTTGCATTGAAAAATTGGGGCAACGGCGGGGGGAAATGCAGGATATGCAAGCCGGGGGGAATGGTCGTACCCAGTTGGAATTTATCATTCCGGCGCGGGGTTTGGTGGGCTTCCGGGGTGAATTTTTGCGCCTCACCCGTGGGGAGGGAATTATGAGCCATAGTTTCCTGGATTACCGTCCCCTGGCTGGGAGTGTGGAGACCCGCCGCAATGGGGTTTTGATTTCCATCGAGGAGGGAGAAGCCACATTTTATGCCCTCAAAAATGCGGAAGACCGGGGGGTGTTTTTCATCAGTCCGGGTACTCGGGTGTACAAGGGCATGATTGTGGGGGAACACAACCGTCCCCAGGATTTGGAACTGAATGTGTGCAAAACCAAACAGTTAACCAATATGCGTTCGGCGGGGGCGGAAGAACTCACCCAATTGCAAACGCCGGTGGATATGAATTTGGAGCGGGCTTTGGAATATATTGGTCCCGATGAATTGGTGGAAGTTACGCCCAAATCCGTGCGCCTACGCAAATTAAATAAAAAGCTCGCCCGCCGTTAACTACGCCAGCGCAATACCTGGGAGGAAAGGGGATTCACAAACGGGCGTTTTTCTAATACGGAACGGGCGTATTCTTGCTTGATTTGGTGATACCAACGGGCTTGGGTATCCGCATCTTTGATTAACATGAGAGCGGGGTTATATTTCAAACCATCCTGTTGCTTGATCACCACCTGACGGTCTTGCTCGAAAAAGGTTCGCATGAACCAACGTAAAATTGGTTTGGCGAGGGTGAACCCCGGATGGCTCCAATAGAACTGGGAAATCACCTGGGTTTGCTGGGCGGAAATCGGGGTAACCGTGGTTAAGTTGGTGACCTGATGCCGGTCGCCCTGGACAATTTCAATCCGCACCCCTGGCAGATGAAATTGGATTTCCGTCTCAGGATTGGCTCCCAATAACCGATAGAAAAAAGAAGTTTTTAACAAACGATGTCGGCGCATCACAAACCCCAAGGGCAGGGGGTCAAATTGCTTGGATTTAACAAACAATTCCCCCCGGGAACGCCACCACCACACCTGATGCACAAACGGGCCGTGAGCCGGGTCCATGAGCCCCACAATCGCATGATCTACATAACAGGGAAAATCAAAGGATTCGCTCAACTGGGGGCGTTGGTTTGGATCACCTGGAACCAGCGGGATGGGGACTTGGGGGTCAGATTCCTCCCCCAAATAAATCCAGAGATTTCCCTGCACCTCCCGCACGGGATAGCTAGGCACGTTAATGCGGGAAATATCCAAATCCGTTGGGTCACACAGGGAGGGAATGTGCGTACATTGACCACCGGGATTAAACCGCCAACCGTGATAGCAACACATCAATTCTTCACCCAGCATTTTCCCATAGGAAAGGGGAATCCCCCGGTGGGGACAAATATCCCGTAGGGCGAAGGCTTTACCGCTAGTGGTACGCCCAAAGAGGATGGGTTCCCCCAGAAACACTCGCCCCAAAACGCTCCCTGGGGGCAACTGCCTGGCAGGTAGGGCGAAATACCAAAGATTGCGCAGGAAAACCGGCGATGCCATGATTACCAAAAGGAAAAGTACTTTGTCAGGATTCCCACCCTTCAAACCACACCCGCACCTGTCCATCGGGAGCCAATTCCAATTGAATTTTGGCGGTTTTGGGGATGGTACCCATGAAGGCTTCCCCCACCAACGGCATCGGGGTTTGATCCAAAAATACCCCCGCTTCTGGGGACAGGGGTATGATCCGGCTCAGGGTGCCCTGGGGCGTGATCACCAAGCGATAGGTGAGGGGTTGTTGCAAACTCTGCGGGGGTTGCCAGCGTTGGCGGAAATAGTTTTGTACCCCTTGTAGTTCCGGGGGAGCCACCGTTTTCGCTGGGGGCGTGGGGGCAGGACGTTCCCCAGGCGAGGGGGGTAAAGGAATGCTCTGAATCGTCCCTGGGGTCAAGGCGGGGGGGGGCGGCGGCAGGGTCGTCACCGTATTCAGGGTTATGGTTGCGCCGGGGGGTGGGGTCGGTGGCGGGCTGGGTAATGGGTTCGCTAACTTTGTCGGGCTACGGGGGATCAGCCGGGTCACCAGCGTCATCTCTACTGGGCGGGGCAACCGGGCTAACATCACCGCCAGTGCCAGCCCAACGCCCAAGGTCAGCCAGCCCAAACCTTGTTGCCACCAGGGAAAGCGGGGGGTTTTCGCCGCCTCCAACACCCAAGCCAGGTCATGCAATTCTTGTAGCGTTAAATTCATCGCCGGTGCCAAGCCCCCAAATTCCAGGGCGTAGCGGTGTGGTACGGGCAGAGATTCCTCCAGCGGTACCAATGCGCCTGGGGTTTCCGTCGGGGCAACCGGGGGGGGCGGTGTCGCCAGGTATGCCAAAACCAGCACCGTCAAGGCGGTCAACTGCTCCCGTTCTCCCCGAATTTCCAGACCATTGGCTAACTTCAGATCAAAATAACGCCACCGCAGGCGCAACTGGCAACTGGGTCGCCGTATATTTTGCCATATCCTCATCACTGGCTATCCCCTGCACAACCCCTTCTACTTTACCCTGGTCACGGACTTGAGGATGCTCATTGCCCTTCCACAATCACAACGGGTTTGGTGCTACTTTCGAGGACGGCTTGAGACACGGAACCCACCAATACCTCATCCAGGGGACGATGCCCCCGTTTGCCGATCACAATTTCCGCCACATCATAATCCTGCGCCGCCCGCACAATTTCTTCTGGCACCGAGCCATTGACGACGATGAACCGGTAGCGAATATCTGCCAAAATTCGTTTTGCCTGCGCCCGCAGTCGCTCAACCCCTGGCGGGTCATCCATCCGCATCACGTGGAGCACGATCACTTCCGCATCACTGCGCCGGGCTAACTCTGCCGTTTTGGTCAACACCGGCACCGCCAAAGGAGAGGTATCCACCGCCGCCAGCAGTACAATCCGTTGGGACACCGCCACCTTAGTCGGGTCAACCTCCCCCCGTGTCAATAGCTTGGGCGCAAAGGTGGGAATTGCCCAGGCTCCCAGGGGTGCTGTGACCAAAATGGAGAGAACCGCCACCGCCAAAATGGTTTCCCCTCCAGGGATGCCTTGCGCCAAGGGAATTGCCCCGAGTGCCGCCTGTACCGTTGCTTTAGCGGAATTTCCCGGCAGTAAAAATAGTCGTTCTTTCCAAGTCCAATTACTTCCTAAAGTAGAAAGATACCAGCCCAAAGAACGCCCAACCAAAGTGCCAATGGCTAATACAACCAATCCCACCCCCAGGGTATTGCCCAACACATCCAACTGAATACTCGCACCCAGCAACACAAACAGCATAATTTCAGCAATCACCCACAAACTATCAAAGCCACCCCGTAACCGCCGTGCCAACGGGGCATCCATCTCCATCAAAAAAAAGCCCGCACTCATCACTGCCAAATAGCCAGAAAAAACGGGGAAATCTGCCGCTAGGACGACCAACAAGAGGGTAAAGCCGGTGGCAACTAAAACATCCTGTACCGCATTTTGTGTCCAATTTTGTTTAGCCAATAATGAGATCAACAGATGCGCCGTCAACCAGCCCAGCCCAACCCCTAACCCAATTTGCCCAAGGATTTGCAACGGCAACAATTGCCAGGGACTCAAGGTGAAACCACCGGGTAAGGTGATCCCGCCTGCTGTACCCTGAGATAAAAACGCCAGCAGTAAACTAAAGACCAGCAACAGCAACACATCTGACAGCGCACTGCCGGTTAAAATGGCATCTGGAATCCCTTTGTTCACGCCCCATCCCAGACTTTTTAGGCGCAACATTCCAGGCACAATCACGGCGGGAGATTCCGCACCAATGACACAACCCAGCAATAGCCCAGTGGCAAAATCAAATTGGAGCAGACCCATCGCAGCCAGCGCAATGGCGACCGCCTCACCAGCCGCCGGCAAAACCCCTAATCGCAAAGCCACAGTGCCTTGCTGAGCCAGTTTTTCCCGGTCCAACCCCAGCCCAGCCTTCATCAAAATCACCATCACAGCGATGGTTCGTAGGGAATCCGCCGCATCCAACACCTCCGGCGCAATCCCATTGCCCAGGGAGGGACCAAGCACAATGCCGACCAATACCATTCCTACCAACGCAGGCATTCGCATTCGGCGTGCGATTTGCCCCACGAAAAAACCCATCAGTACAATCCCAATCATGCTCTTCAACATAACGCTACGTTGCCAACGAGTTGGTTTATCAACCTGACTTGTAGCGCCGGATTTGCTTTAGCCCATACAGACATAGCCCTACCGTTCTGCCACAAGTCGGCACAGTAGGAGCTATCAACCCTAGGAACGTTGTGACAATGCTCAAAACGCTGGGCGGTTTCGGCGAGCTCCATCGCCATCATCTCTTCTTGTAGCATCCCTGTACCCCCGAAGGAAAGAAACTGACAGCAACACTATCAATCATTGGAATTGTGAGTGAAATTTGATACTTAAAAAATCGAGAGTTTCCAGGGAACTTCTGTATTATTGCCACCAAGATTATTTCGCTAAAATGCCTATAATACCCAGAACCAAGGGCGAGGGAACGGCTAACTTTGAACTTATAGAGGTGCCCATCTATCAATCAGCCAATCTTCCAAGTTGCGGAGTTTTTGCCAACGGGGGGTCGCAATCGGTTCCACCAAAACGGTATACATCCCCAGGCGATTCCCCGCTAGGATGTCGGTCAAGCGACGGTCCCCGATCATGGCAGTTTGTTCCGGGGGCAAATTCATCCCCTGCAAGGCTTGGCGGAGTTTGCGGCGGGAGGGTTTCCCGGCACCACAGAGGTAGGGGCAATGTAACTGCTGGGCAATATCCCCAATCCGTGACTCCAGCAGATTGTTGCTCACCAACCAGACCGGGCCCAGGGTTTTGAGTTGCTCCATCCAGCCCCCCACCCCCGGCGGAATCACCTGCCCATGAGCGGGCACCAGGGTATCATCCACGTCCAAAACAATTCCCCGTATCCCCTGGGAACGGAGGAACCCCACATCCAAATTGGTGATTGGGCCCGGGTGGGTGAAGCGGGGACGCAACAGGTCTTGCCAGGGCATTGGGGAAATGGCTTGCTAAACTATAGGCTAACCGAGTGTGAGGATAACACTTATGATGTCATCGGTTGTGCCTGGCACTCCCCCAAGCCCTACCCAACGAAGCAATTTGGTGCAGAGTTTTTTCTATGCGGGACAGGGGTTATACTACGCCGCCAGCACGCAACGCAATTTCCGCATCCACCTGGGGATCGGCGCAGTGGCGTTGATCTGGGCCGCTGGGGTGCATTTACCTTTAACCCAAACCGCCATCATTGTCCTGACCATTGGCTTGGTGTTGGCCTTGGAACTGGTGAATACGGCCCTGGAAGCGGTGGTGGATTTAACCGTGGGGCAAACGTACCATGAACTCGCCCGCATTGCCAAAGACTGTGCCGCCGCCGCCGTTCTGGTCACGGCCCTGGCCGCCGTGGCTGTGGCAGGGTTATTGCTGGTGCCTGCGTCCCTAACCTAATCAGCGGGCAGGAAACGCCATTGCCACCAGAGCAATCCCCCGGCCACCGTTACCTTCAGCAATTCCAAGCCAAAATAACCGCCGTGTAACAGGTTCATCGTGGCAGGGACGGCTATTTCCTGCATATCTTGATCCAACCAGTCCAGGGATAAACCGGTTTCCCCCATCCAGGGGGTCAAAATATAGGTATAGAGCAGAACAATGCCCACCAAAATCCCGGCTAAGGCTAAACCCGGCCAGTAGCGCTGGGGTTGCCCCAGGGTTTGCGCCAACACACTGGTCATCACCAAAGCCGCACAGAGCAGTTCCGCATGGTTGAACCAGCTAAAGAGCAGATAACCAAAACTGGCAAACCCGCTCTGGTGCATCATGCCGCCCCAATAGAGCCCCGGCATCACCAGTACATCCAGTACCAAAGTGGCGCCCAGCCAAAACATCAACGTCAAACTGACCACCAGCGGCCAGTAATTGGTAGGTGTAAACAATCGTGGAGTCATCGGGTAGGTATGCAATGAAGATTACTTTTATTCTCAGGGGCAATTCCCGGATTGGCTAGGTTTTGTGAAGCCCCCGTCGTTAAAATTACTGCTTGTTCACAGTGTTTTGAATTTTTAATACTTTCTTCAACTTTATTTTATCCCGAAACCCTGGGGGTTTGCCCGCCGTCGGACAGTCATTGGGGCAGAAGTCCGCCTAAGATGGAATTATAAAAATATTCTGGAGTACGTTATCATGGCTCAACCCAAACCAGTCGGTCCTGCCTCCCAGCCCGTGGGCACCCTGCCTGCCGCCCCGGAACCAGCGGGAGCATTGGTCAAACCCACGAAAGTCGTGATGGGACGACCGGTCGCCCCCAATCAGGTTGACCCGCCGGTGGCGGATTTGATGGGTTATTTGGACTAAGATTATCGCTCATCTCATGGTCGGTTCATGCCCTACACTACCCGCGAGTTGATCCAGATTCTGGAGCAGGAATTGCAGGCCAATTGGCAGGGGCAACGCTGGCTTCCTTCGGTGCGGGAGCGGGTGGGTCATGCGGTGATTGCCCTGGCGATTCCCCCGGAGCGGCTGAGTATGGTGTTTGCGTTTGAGGATTTCCGGGCACAGGTGCATGAATACCAGCGCAGTCAGGGGGTTTCCGGGGTCATCTGGCGTACCTGTCGGTTTCGGGGGGGAGAAGTGGCGGTGCCGGAGGTGCATGGGCAGTTGTGTGCCATCGAGGGGGACAAGGAGCGGTTGATGGCCGCCAAAGCGGCGGTGCTGGATTTTTGGTGGCACCATACCCAGGGGCTAAATTTCTGGTGGGTGCATCCGGATACCCGGCCGGTCACGCCTGCGGAATTGACCCACGCCCTCACCCAGGCGGAATGGTTGGAATTGGATGCCACCCGCACGGAACTGTATTTGGGGTTATGCTGGGGCGACCCACAGGAATACCGTTATCAATGGGCACGACCCGCTTCCGGGTGCGACCGGGTAGTGGCGGCGCAGTCCTTACCCCAGGCGATTAAGGTTTAGGGGGGCGCTGGAACATTTAGGTTCCTCAATTCCAGAGGCGGTAAGGTTCATCAAAAAACTCCAATCAGCCAATCAACGCCGTGCCGATTCGGATAACACAGAAACGGGTCGCATTTTACGCCCCCGCATATCCTGCAACAACTCCATCAACGCCGGGACAATCGTCGGGGTCAACACGGTAGAAAAAGCCAGCCCCCCCACCAAAGCAATCCCCAACCCCTGGTACAATTCCGCACCCTGCCCCGGAATCAACGCCAAGGGCAACATCCCCAACACACTCGTACCCGCCGCCATGAAAATCGCCCTCAGCCGGTCTTTGGTAGCCAAATATAACGATTCCGTGTATTCTTTGCCCTCGTTTTGCAACTGCAAGGCCCGGTCCACCAGCAAAATGGCATTATTCACCACCACCCCGGTCAAAATCACAAACCCCAACGCCGTAATCATGTCCAGAGGCACATTCATCCCTGGGATCAGATTCACCACCGCCAAGGCGAGTAAGGCCCCACTCATCCCCAAGGGCACCGTCGCCATGATCACCAACGGATAAATAAACGAACGGTACAGGGCAACCAGCAATAAATAAGTGATCAACAACGACAGCATAAAGGCTTGCCACAACTGGCTCACCGTCTCCCGCAAACGGTCCGCCGTACCCGCCAATTCCACCCGATAACCCGCTGGCAATGCCGCCCGCAGGGGTTCCAAGACCTGTTTTTGCGCCTGTTGCACCACCCGTCCCAGGGGCGCATCGTCCGCCACACTCGCCGTCAACGTCACCGACCGTTCCAAATTCACATGGTTAATGCTGTCCGGCCCGGTCGTTTCCACCACCTCCGCCACGTCCGCCAACTGTACCCGCTGTCCCCGCCGACCAAACAGGGGCAAGGCTCGTAACTGGGCTGGCGTTTCCACCAAGACATTTTCTAACTCCACGGTGACATCAAGCTGACGTTTCCCGTCCACAAAGTCCGAGGCTTTGCGCCCCCCCAGCGCCGCTTCCACCAATCCCCCCACATCGGCTTCCGACAAGCCCACCTCGCTCAACCGCTCCCGCACCGGCACCACCTGCAATTCCGGGGCACCAAACACATAATCGGAACGCACGCTCCGCACCCCCGCCAACCCCCGCAGTTCACCGCTGGCTTGCTGACCCAGTTGGTCTAATTTTTCCAAATCCGGGCCGATGATCTGCACCTCAAATTCCTTGCCCGGGTCCCGGAAAATGGAAATCCGACGGGCATTCATAAACCGATAGCCGGGAAATTGGTTGGACATTTTTTGCAACCGCTCGGTCATGGACTGTAACCCCTGAGCCGTCGCAAATTCCGGTTTCAAAATCGCCGCAATTGCCCTGCGCCCTGGCCGTTCAATAAACATCACCCGCTCCACCTCCGGCTGTTGCCGCAGAAAATCCCGTGGCCCCTGGGACAACTGCACCGCCTCCTCAATGCTGGTACCGGGAAACGGCTCCACTGCCCACAGGATTAAATTCCGATTTCCCTCGGGTAAATAATCCACCGGCGGTAATAATAAAATACTTACAACTATCAAACTGATGGGTACCGCCAGCACCAGCAATCTGCGCCCCCACCGCCCCGCCCCCAGCGACCAGTGCGCCGTAGTCAGCAAAAACCCTTCCAAGCGCTCCTGCACCGTCCGAAACCGCACGGAAGCCCCCCACACCCACCGTTCCCAGCGGTTGCCAAAGGGGACGAAATCCGGCTGGTTCAACCGTTGGGCTGACTGGGTATCCAAAAATAACCCGGACAGCATGGGCACTAGGGTCAGAGCGGCAAACAGGGACATCAACACGGCGGCACTCAGGGCAATGCCAATGTCGGCAAACAACCGCCCGGACTCCCCAGTCACCAACAGCAGGGGAATAAAGACCACCACCGTCGTCAGGGTCGAACCCAACATCGCCCCCCATACCTCCTGGGTACCGTCAATGGCCGCCCGCAGGACACTTTTGCCCCCCTGCAAATGGGTAAATACGTTTTCAATCACCACGATGGCATTGTCCACCACCATCCCCACCGCAAAGGCTAAACCCGCCAGACTGATGATATTCAACGACCGTCCCAACCAAGCCATCACGATAAACACAGTGATTAACGTTGTGGGAATGGTCAGGGCAATCACCGCCACCGTCCGCAGGGAACCCAAAAATAACAGCAAAACCAGGGTGGCCAACACCGCCCCCGTGAGCAGATTCACCTCCACCAACCGCACCGCCTGATTGATGTACTCGCTCTCGTCGTAGTTATAAATGAACCGCACCCCCTGATTTTCCCGCTGGAACTCCTGCTCCAACTCCCGCACGGTTTGGCGCACTCCCCGGGACACCGCCGGTACATTCGCCCCCACCCGCCGGATGATCCCCACCGCCGCCGCCTGCTGGTCATTGAAATACAACGTACTGGTACGCACCTTGCGCCCCATTTGCGCCCGAGCCACATCCCGCAGATAGACTGTCCCCTGGGCATCCCGGCGCAGGACAAATCCTTCCAATTGCGAGACATCCTGAGAGCGGCTGACGGTACGCACCCGGTATTCCCGGCGCCCCAAATTCAAGGGGCCACCCCGCACATCCCGGTTATGATTCCGCAGGCTGGTGACCACCTCCTCCACATTCAAATTCCGTTCCGCCAGGGCTTGGGGGTTGACGACCACCTCCACCTCCCGTTCCCGGCCACCGACCACCAAAAATTGCCCTACCCCCTCCACCCGGCGCAGGCGGGGCACCACCACATCGTCCAGCAAATCCCGGTAGCGGTTGGGGTCGCTGGAAACCCCCTCCTGGGGCGCCATCACCAGCCAAATCATCGGGGCACTGTTGCCGCCCACCACCTCCACATCCGACGCTCCGGCTTCGGGGGGCAGGTCTTCCGCCTGTTGCAATTTGTTCAACACGTCCACCAGCCGCAGGTTGACATCCGTCCCCCACGCAAACTCCAGGGAAATGCTACTCGTCCCCGCCCGACTGGCACTTTTCACCTCCTGCACCCCCGGCACCTCCTCCAACACCTCCTCCAAGGGCCGGGTAACCAAATCCTCCACTTCCGCCGGTGCCGCCCCCGGATAGGCAGTGGTGATGGTAATTTCCGGGCGGTCCCCCCCCGGTTGCAGTTCCAAGGGCAACCCCAGCAAACTGATCACCCCAAACACCGCCAACAGGCAAAACAGCACAAACGTCCCGTGCCGCCACCGTACCGCCGTTTCAATCCAGTTCATGGCTCGCTCCTGGGGGGATACCGGGGCAAATCATAAAAAAATTCCTAAACTTACCCCAGGGTGTACTCCCCCATGATAAGCAAGGAATCTTAACTATTGCAAACTGAAATAGTGGTGGGGCACCTCTGTCCCCCGCCCCATCGGTGTTAGGGCTTGATCACTTGATCAGGTCGAAGATTTTGAACATCGGCAAATACATCGCCACCAGGATCGACCCCACCATCCCCCCCAACACCGCAATCATCATCGGTTCCATGACGCTGGTGAGGGTTTTCACGGCGGCTTCCACCTCGGATTCGTAGAAATCCGCCACCTTGGTAATCATGGCATCCAATTCCCCGGTTTCCTCCCCGATGCTGATCATCTGAATCGCCATGTTGGGAAACACATTCGCCTTTTGCAGTGCCAGGGAAATCAAGCCCCCCGACTGAATGTCCTCCCGGGCATCATCAATGGCGTTGGCAATGATCTGATTCCCCGCCGTATCCCGCACGATTTCCAAAGAAGTCAACACCGGCACCCCGGAACGGGACAGGGAACCAAAGGTACGGCTAAACCGGGCCACCGCATTCTTGCGGATCAAATCCCCAAAAATCGGCACATTCAAAGCGATCCGGTCAATGATCTCCCGCCCCACCCGGGTGCTGTAGGCCGTCGTGTACCCAAAAGCCGCCCCCGCCACCACCGCGGCAATCAACGCCAGGTTGACCGGGTTCCGCATCCACTTACTCAAATCCACCATAAATTGGGTAAAGGCCGGCAATTTCCCCCCCAAGCTCTCAAAAATCCCCCCGAAAATGGGAATCAAAAACAGCACCATCCCCAAAAACACCCCCACCGCCAGCAGGGTCACCGCAATCGGGTAGGCCATCGCCGATTTGATCTGCTGTTCCAATTTGGCCGCATCCTCCAGCAGTTTCGCCAACCGGTTCAGCACCTCATCGAGCACCCCCCCCACTTCCCCGGACTGGATCATCGCCACGTACAGATTGTCAAACACCTCCGGGTGCTGGCGCATGGCATCCGACAGGGTACTCCCCTGTTGCACATCCGCACTCACGGCGGCCAGAGCCTTTTTCATCTTCGGGTTGGTCTGCTGGTCCACCAAAATCCCCAGCCCCCGCACCAGGGGCACCCCCGCATTCACCAGCGAGGCAAATTGGCGGGAAAAAACCGCCTTATCCTTAACCGTAACACTGCTCAAAAAGGAAATATCGAGCTCCGTCTCCATGGGATTAAAGGGTTTAGCCTCCTTAATCTCCAGGACGAACATCCCCTCCTCCCGGAGCAAAGTCCGGGCATCTTTCATCGTTTCCGCTTTGATCCGGCGTTCCCGGGAACGGCCTTGGGCATCACGGGCACGGGCGACGTAGGTCGGCATGGGCGTTTACCTCCAAATGAAAGTCACAGGTCAAACCTGGAGGGGCGAACCTAGTGGGCGGGCTTGGCACCCGTGGGCGCGGCACCTCCCCCAATCAAACGTTGCAATTCTTCGGGTTTCGAGGTCTTGGCAATGGCATCCTCGTAACTGCATTCCCCCTTCTTGTAAAGGTCCGCCAACACCTTCTCCAAAGTCTGCATCCCGTACTTCCCGCCGGTCTGAATCGCTGAATAAATTTGTGGGGTTTTCCCCTCCCGGATCAGGTTGGCAATCGCCGGGGTGACCACCATGATCTCCTGCGCCATTACCCGCCCAAACTGCCCCGGTTTGGGGTTTTTCCGCTTCACCAAAGTCTGGCTAAACACCGCCACCAGGGAACTGGACAACTGCACCCGAATCTGTTGCTGTTGCTCCGGTGGGAACACATCCACCATCCGGTCCACCGTCTGGGAAGCGGAACTGGTGTGCAGGGTGCCAAAGACCAGGTGCCCCGTTTCCGCCGCCGTCACCGCCAACTGGATCGTCTCCAAGTCCCGCATTTCCCCCACCAGGATCACGTCCGGATCCTCCCGCAGGGCCGCCCGCAGGGCATTGGCAAAACTACGGGTATCCTCGTTCAACTGTCGCTGGTGAATAATGCTCTTTTGCGGCTCATAGACAAACTCAATCGGGTCCTCCACCGTGAGAATGTGCTCCGCCCGGGTGCGGTTGATATTGTCAATCATCGCCGCTAGGGTGGTGGATTTCCCCGACCCCGTAGGCCCGGTCACCAACACCAACCCCCGGGGTTTTTCCGACATTTCCCGCACCACCGGGGGCAAATTCAAAGATTCAAAACTGGGAATTTTCGAGGGCAGTGCCCGTAAACAGGCCGCCACCGTCCCCCGGTCTTTGTACACATTCACCCGGAACCGCGCCAGCCCCTTGATCCCGTAGGAACAGTCCAATTCCCAATTTTGCTCAAAAATTTTCCGCTGGTTGTTATTCAAAATGCTAAAAATCAACCGCTGGCATTGCTCCGGGGCAGTAGTGTTGAATGTCCGTAATAAAACTTAACATAAGGGGTCAGGGTTATCCTACGAGCGGCTCTACCCCTACGAGTTCCATGAAGCTACAGTGTCGGCCTATTTCTATTTGTAAATATCGCAACTTGTCAATCAATTCATAGGTCTTATTGTGACCTATCTCCAGCAATCTTAAAATTAGATAACCAATCAATACGGCATAAATCTGTAGCCGCACACCATTCTCATTCTTGGTAATGATTCTATCCAATTTCAAGTGCATCTTTAGTGCCTTCCAAAGCAACTCAATTCGCCAGCGCAAACGATAGGCTGAACAAATCTCTTCATCCGTCATCGAAGTCACGTTAGTCGCTAGCCTATATTCTGTGTTTTCCTCTTCATTAAAAAATTGAATTACCCGAATATCCGGATTGTCAGGTTGCAACTTCATATTATTTCTAATCCGCACAATAAACAATGTATTTCGTTTACACATTTCGTCCATTAATTTCCAGGAAGCAAAACCCCTATCCATGATACCAACGGCATTCTCAGGTATCGTCCCAATCACAAGATGCCCAATTTTATGGTCATTAGTCTTTCCAAATATAATTGATTCGTCACCGATATTGCCCTCATTTATATCCAGGCCAAGCGTCAATTTTACCTGCTTGTAGTGCCAGAATAATTTGCTGGTCAGGGTGATAATGGTAGAATCTAATGGGAATAAGTGCTTAAATTCACCTTGATGATGTTTAAGCCGTTTTTGCAGTTCTCTTAGGATCACTTGAAACGGCTCGGTGCTACGATGTTTACACGCCTTAGAAAACGTTGATATGTCAACTTTAAAATTGAGATGATTCAAGAGGAAGAATAAGCCCCGCATGGTGGCGACTCTTGCATCTAAAATGAAGTGCATCCATATGAGTACAAACAAGCGAGTATCCAAGACTGGATAGTCGTTTTTGGGAAGAAGGTTCAGCAAGGGCTTGATAAGTCCCTGAATTTGTCGTCTCATAAAAATACTGTTACTCGTGGTTTCTACCAATCTAAAATACCATTTTTAGTCTCCCTTTTCCACCCTTTCGTTAACATTCAACACTACTGGCTCCGGGGTCATCGGTTCATGATCCGTGGGGGTGAGCTTGCCACTGATGCGGATGTAGGGAGGCAACCCCGCCGACAGGTGCAAGTCCGACCCGCCCCGCTGGATCACCTCCTCCATCAAATCTTCCATCATCAATTCCATCGGCATCCTCCTCTAGGGCAGTCTCAACATTCTGTTACTCCTTACTCGCTAAACCGGGGGGTAAGGCAGTAGGGGCATTCCATCCATTCCGGCTTGAGGCTGGCATGGCAGTTGCGGCAGACCAACCCCTGCTTGCGCTTGGCCTTCAGTTCCGCCTCCAACCCCGTATCCGTAAAGGTCACCCGCTCCACCTCCTCCAGGGTGGTCAACCCCTGGCGCACCAGTTCCAGACTGTAGGCCAGCAGGGTCTTCATCCCCTCCTCCACCGCCACTTCCTTGATCACCTCCGTGGGGGCATTCTGCGTGATCAGGGATTGCAGACGCTCCGTCACCCGCATCACCTCGTACACCCCGCACCGTCCCTTGTAGCCCGCCCCGTTGCACTTACCGCAGATGGGTTGCCCCTGGGCTTTGGCCTGGCGAATTTGCTCCGGGGAGAGGGTATTGGCCCGGTAGAAGGTCAACCCCTGCCCCGAACCACTCAGCCCAAACCGTGCCAGTTCCTCCTCCGTCGGCGTATAGGGAATGCGGCACTCACTGCACACCCGCCGCATCAACCGCTGGGCCAGCACCCCAATCAAAGACGCTGAAACCATGTGGGATTCCACCTCCATTTCGGAGAGGCGGGCCACCGCACTGGGGGCATCGTTGGTGTGCAGGGTGGTCAACACCAGGTGTCCCGTCAAGGCCGCCTCAATCGCCGTTTTGGCAGTTTCCTTGTCCCGGGTTTCCCCCACCAGAATCACATCCGGGTCCTGGCGCAAAAAGGCCCGCAAAATGGCGGCAAAATTCATCCCCTTTTCCCGAATCACCTGCACCTGGGTCAAACCCGGCAAAGTGTATTCAATCGGGTCCTCCGCCGTGCTGATATTCACCCCCGGGTCGTTACGCTCCGCCAGACAGGAATACAGGGTGGTGGTTTTCCCGGAACCCGTCGGCCCCGTCACCAGGATCAGCCCAAAGGGCCGCTTCACCATCTCCCGCACGATACTCAGGGTCTCCGGGTCGGTGATCAATTTATCCAAGCCCAACTGGGTCGAGGAATTGTCCAAAATCCGCATACAGATTTTTTCCCCGTACCGCATGGGCAGGGTATTCACCCGGAAGTCAATCTTGCGCCCCTGGAATATCTTGCGAATCCGCCCGTCCTGGGGCATCCGCCGCTCGGCAATATCCAAATTCGCCAAAATCTTAAACCGGGAGGTCACCGCCGGGATCACCTGTTTGGGTAAATTTTCCCAGCCCTGGCGCAGTACCCCATCCTTGCGAAACCGAATCCGCAAAAACTCCTCCTGGGGCTCCACATGAATATCCGACACCCCCTCGCTCAGAGCCTTCGCCAGGATATTGTTGACCAGGGCGACAATCGGCGCCTCATCCGCCCCCGCCAACGCCTCGGCCAAATCCACCTCTTCCTCGTCCTTGGCTTCCTCTAAGTCCACGTACGGGGACAGGTCAATTTCCGTGTTGATATTCACTTCCTGCTGGGTGCCCGCCACCTTGGAAGCCTGTAACTCGTTGGCGCATTGATTGATCAACCGCAAAAAGTCTTCCTGGGCGATCACCCGCCGCCGCAGACGCAAGCCCTTTTGCCGGGTAATGCGATTCAGTTCGTCCAACGCCTGTAAATTGTCCGGGTTGACCATCGCCACGGTCAGGCTGGGATTTTCGCCCTCCTGGCGTGCCACGGGTAAAAAACTATGGCGGCGGCAGGTATCCAAAGGCACCAGCACATCCACTAATTCTTTAATTTGGCTAAAAGAAATCGGGTTGAGTTCCGGGTCGAGGGATTCCACCCCGTAGAGCACCTTGAGTTCAAAAAGCTGTTGCCGTTTGTACTGGCGCACCAGCTCGGCGGGCAGGGCTTTACCCGTGACTTCCTGTAATACCTCCGGCAGGGGACGACCCTCTTGCCGACTTTTCTGTAAGGCTCTGCTAATCTGCTCCCGGCTGGCAATCCCTTTCTTAACAATTTCTTTACCAATCGGACTTAACCCAGTCTGTTGCGTGACTAACGCCTTATTGCGCTGTATGGGAGTAGAGGTCTCAGTCATAAAGAGTAACGGTTTTGTGGGGATACAAATGGGACTTGGTGATGATCCTAGCTTACACGTTCTGCCCCAATTCCCCAAGGCTATTACCAATTTTGTTGCCCTTGTGTGATATGGGGCGGAATTTGGGTATATTTTCAGCTATTGGTTCCTGCCGCCTAAGGTGCTTGTGCAACGTTACGGTTGCGCCAATTTCCCCGAGGTCATGATGGCGGGATGAAAGGGATGGTAATTTAGAGATAGCAATAAATAATTCCCATTTTTGGTGGCGATTGGTTTATGGTGAATGCTGGTTCCCCCCCGGAGGATTTAATTCCCGACCCGTTTGCAGAGGCGACTGACCCTGCCCAGCCGGTTGTGGCGCCGGAGGACAGGGCCCCAGAGGTGGCTCCCACTCCTGCGGCGGATGGAGAGATGGAACTCCCTGCCACGTTTGGGGAATTAGCGATTGCGGAAGAACCTACCCCGGAGGCGCTGGCGGCTTTGCGAGAAGAATTGGTACAGGAGCGGGAACGCAACGCTACCCTGCGGGCAGAGAACCAACTGCTGGCGCAAAAACTCGCCCAAGCGGAACAGCAATCCGAGGAGCAACGGGGGCAATTGGTGCGTTTGGCCGCCGATTTTGACAATTACCGCCGCCGGGTGCAACGGGATCAGGAGGAGGCCAGCCTCAAGGCCAAGGCTAAGGTGCTGGAAGAACTGCTGGCAGTGGTGGACAATTTTGAGCGGGCCCGCACCCATATTCGCCCAGAGACGGAAGAGGGCATGGCCATCCACAAAAATTACCAGGGGGTCTATAAGCAGATGGTGGAGGAACTGAAAAAATTGGGGGTGGCCCCCATCCCTGGGAAAGGCCAACCCTTCGACCCCAACCGGCACGAGGCGGTGATGCAGGAGGCCAGCCATGAGTACGAAGAGGGCATCGTCATTGAAGAACTGCGGCGGGGCTATTTCCTGAAGGTGGGGGAGGAAGACCGGGTTCTGCGCCATGCCCTGGTGAAGGTGTCCACCGGGAAGGTTGAGGCTTCCCCAACTGGGGGGACGGACTAGGCGGGAAGCCCGGGTTCGGGGTATGATGGGGGGCAATGTCAATCTTGTTAGCCCTCTCAAGTTCCTTATAAATTTTTTCCCAGTAGGTGATCATTATCACTGACGTTTTGGGAATACTGTACAAAGCGTTAC
The DNA here is from genome assembly GCF_022984075.1 of Synechococcus sp. C9. NCBI lineage: Bacteria > Bacillati > Cyanobacteriota > Cyanophyceae > Synechococcales > Synechococcaceae > Synechococcus > Synechococcus sp. C9. Next base: position 2,243,941 of record NZ_JALAAD010000001.1, read on the forward strand.
TCGTCTCATTCCTTCTCTAACTGGCTGGGTAGATGTTATGGCGAAGATTGTCGGTATTGACCTAGGAACCACCAACAGTTGCGTGGCGGTGCTGGAGGGGGGACAGCCTGTAGTGATTACCAATTCGGAGGGGGGGCGCACGACCCCAAGTGTGGTGGGGTTTGGCAAGACGGGGGAACGTTTGGTGGGGCAACCGGCGAAACGGCGGGCGGTGACGGATGCGGAAAATACGGTTTTTAGCATCAAACGGTTCATTGGCCGACGCTGGTCAGAGACGGAGGACGAGCGCAAGCGGGTGCCCTACAAATGTGTGCCGGGCAAAGACAGCACGGTGAATGTGGAAATCCGCAATCAGACCTACACGCCTCAGGAGATTTCCGCCATTATTTTGCAAAAGCTCAAGCAGGATGCGGAGAATTTTTTGGGGGAACCGGTGAAACAGGCGGTGATCACGGTACCTGCTTATTTTAGCGATGCCCAGCGGCAGGCCACCAAGGATGCGGGGACGATTGCCGGGTTGGAGGTACTGCGGATTGTGAATGAACCGACGGCCGCGGCTCTGGCCTTTGGATTGGACAAGCAGGATCAGGAGCAAACGGTATTGGTGTTTGACTTGGGCGGGGGCACCTTTGACGTGTCCATTTTGCGGATGGGGGATGGGATTTTTGAGGTGGTTTCCACCGCCGGGAACAATCATTTGGGCGGGGATGATTTTGATGCGTGTTTGGTGGATTGGTTGCTGAAGGACTTTCAAGAACGGGAAGGCTTGGATTTGCGCCAAGATAAAATGGCCTTGCAACGGGTGCGGGAGGCAGCGGAAAAAGCCAAAATTGAATTATCCAGTGCCAAAACCACCACGATTAACCTACCGTTTATTGCGTCGGATGCCACGGGTGCCAAGCATATTGATGTGGAATTGACCCGGGCGAAGTTTGAGGATTTGACCCGTTCTTTGGTGCAGGGAACCCTGGAGCCAGTCGCCCAAGCCCTGCGGGATGCGGGGATGAAGCCCCGGGATATTGACCGGATTTTATTGGTGGGGGGTTCGACGCGGATTCCGGCGGTACAAAAGGCGATCCAGGATTATTTTGACGGTAAAGCCCCGGAGAAATCCGTGAATCCTGATGAGGCGGTGGCAATTGGGGCGGCGGTGCAAGCGGGGATTGTGGGCAAAAACGAGGTGGTCAAGGACCTGTTGCTGTTGGATGTCACCCCCTTGTCCTTGGGGATTGAAACCTTGGGGGGGATTTTCAGCCGGATCATCGAGCGGAATACGACCATTCCCACCAGCCAGTCCCAGACCTTTTCCACCGCTACGGACAATCAAACGGTGGTGGAGGTGCATATCCTGCAAGGGGAACGACCCATGGCCGCTGACAACAAGAGTTTGGGGCGGTTGGAACTCAGCGGGATTCCCCCAGCCCCCCGGGGGGTGCCCCAGATCGAGGTCACCTTTGAGATTGATGCCAATGGTATTTTGCAGGTGACGGCGATGGATAAGGGGACGGGGCGGAGTCAGTCGGTGCGGTTGACCAATACCGGGGGCTTGAGTGCGGAAGAGATTAAACGTTTGACTCTGGAGGCAACGTTTAACGCAGAGGTGGATCAGCAGCGGCGGGAATTTGTGGAACTCAAGAATCAGGCGGATGCTCTGCTGTCCCTGTATGAATCTACCTTGCGGGAGCATGGCAACTACGTCAATGATGCGGTCAAGTCTGAGGCGGCGGCACGGGTGGGGCGGATTCGCCGGTTGATGGGGGATTCCATGACCCCCTTGGACAATTTCCGTCAGGAGTTGAACCAACTGAATAAAAACCTCAGCCAGATGGGGGCGGAGATGTACCGGCGCAGTAGCAACCCTGGGGCGGTGACGGCGGGCAGTCCGGGTGGGGATTTTGAACAGTTGGACTAATCCGAGTGGGTAACTGCCTTCTTAGATAATTGATGGCAGTAAAAAATGATTCAAAATAATTCAAAACGAGGGTGAGGGAATGCCCTGTAACCCTTAATTTTCTCAGGATAAAAATATGGGCACCTCTATCAATTCAAAGTTAGCGGTTTCCTCGCCCTTGGTTCTGGCTAATCGGGGCATTCCCACGATGGGATTGATGATTGGTTCAAATAAATAGAGGTTCCCCGATAGCAATCCCCCTCGATTAACGTCAGTTTGCGTGCCCTAGGCATCCAGAAATTCCCCAGAATGGGGTGCAGAAATGAACCTACACCATTCCCTTAAAAGGCTCGGTAGTTGACATTGAAATAAATGCCATAATCCTGGGCATCATTCCCCCGGTCTTGGTTATAGATTAAAGGTGCGCCCAAATCTAAACGCACATCCATCCCCTGAATCGGATTCCAAAGCAAGCCCATGCCTATGCCCGCCAAGGTGTTGGGAGTGACCAGGGGATTGGGATTGGCGCGATTATTCCACACCCGCCCAAACTCAATAAACGGTGCCAACTGGAAAACAACCTGCCCGTTTTTGTCCCGCACCATCGGCACCCGGGATTCCAAGGAAATACGAAAACCATTGTCCCCCGCCCGGGCGTTTTGGCGATAACCCCGCACCGACTGGGCACCCCCAATCACAAACTGCTGTTGCGCCAATAGGGGTGTAGCCGCCAGTTGCACATCCCCCCGCACAATCAGGAGAAAATCATTCCCCAAATTCTGCACCCGTTGCCCCTGCCCCTGAAAGCTAAAAAACCGCCCATCCGGGATAATTTTGCCGGGAATAGAACCATCCGTATTTTGGGTGGCATTAAAAATGGGCAACCCCAAATTAAATTGCCCTAAAGCTAACCATGCCCCTGTCGCATCCCGATAAATGTAGTCCGCCCCAAATTTCAAAACACTGGTGGTACTGAATCCCTTTTCATCCGGCCCGAAACCAAAAGGCGTGGGTCCCGCAAAAGTAAACGTTTGGGAGCGTTGCCAAGTAAAACCCGTGGATAGGGCTAATTCCTGCCGCACGCTACGAATAATGGGTTGCCGAAAACTGAACTCATACAACTGGGATTCCCCGCTGATATTGAGCGCCTCAAAAGTCTCATCGGTAATGCGATTATTGGTCACCAATACCCGGGCTTGAACCGTTCCATCCATCGGGTTGATCGGTGCCCGGTAGGTGAAATTGTATTCATTCAACGCCGCCCGTTCCCAATCCGTGAAATTTAACCCCACCGTGTAGGAACCAAAAATTTCATCCCCAATCCCACTGAGGTTTTGATACCCCAGGGACACATAGCCCCGTTGCGTAGCGATGCTTGGCGGCACATAATTATCCACCCCAAAGGACATGACAAAGGGTTGTTTATCCTCCTGCACCCGCACTACGAGGATACTTTCCCCCGGTTTGTCCCCCGGACGCAGGCTGGCTTCCACATTCTCCAGGTAGGGCACCGCCTTGAGCAAACGCAACTGGTCTTCCAGGGCATTGCTATTGAGGGGGGTTTTGGCTCCCAGTTTCAGCCGATCCCGGATATAGCTGGTAAACAGGCGTTGGTTTCCCGTGATTTGAATATCCGCCAACCGTCCTTCCGTCACATCAATCCGCAGTTTACGAGAGGGAATGGTCTCAGCGGCAATCGTCGCCCGGGACGTGATGTACCCCCCATCCACATAGATTTTGGTAATCGCATCCGCCACCTCCTGCACCTCCCGTAGGGTCACCTGGCGGTACAACACCGGCTCAATGAGTTTGGCAATTTCCTTGGGGGAAAGAATCGTACTGCCCACCACCTCCAGGGAGTCCACCACCAACAACTGGTTGGGGTCACCCGGTACGGTGCCCGGCACAAAGGGAGTTTCCTGTCGGGGGGGGGCAGGGGGAACCGGTTGCACCTGTTGGGGCTGGATCAACCGCTGTTGGTTCGGGTCGGGGTCAATTTGGGCAAAGGGAGTATTGGTGGGATTGCCGCCGCTAAAAGGTTCCCGGGGTGGGGTGGCAACGGTGTCCGCCTGGGGAGACTTGGGCAATTTTACCCGCCGGGATGTGCCTCCTCCCTTGCGTATCTGTGGGGTATCTTCGTTTTCTGAAATAACCTCGGACACCGGGGTCTTAAATTCCGGTACCTGCCCGCCCTTTCCCCGCTGAGGCATTGCCTGCGCCGCAGTAAGCAACCCTGCGACTGACAAGCCCTGAATGCAAAGCCCACACCACAACTTTTGCCAGGACATATTAAAAATTTTATGGGTTTAGCATCATTAAACCTGAGTTGAGTTTCATTTGTCAATAGCAAAAACTAAATCTGTAACCACCGAGAAGGTTGTATTACACCGCAATCCCATTTGATTGATACATATAGGGCATCTTGATTTATTTGCATGAATTGAAGGTCATTTTGCTGGAATGCCCATATTATCGAGAACCATATACCGCAGGTGCTTCTTCGACGGGGGCTACGCCCCTGCGACCTGTTTTTAGAAGTGCCCTATAATGGTTAATAATGTTTAGAAGAACCAAGTCCGGGGGCTACGCCACCTATTGTTTAGAGGTTCCCTAATGACGATTAAAGCCTATTTCATAGGAATAGAATAAGTTATCAAAAGAACTAGGGCGTATCTATCAAATATCTATCAAAAAATATGAACAGGACGATGCCCTGCGACCCAAAGTAGCAAACCCAGGCTTTTGATCCAGGCAATGGGTTGCCCCAAACCGGCGGGCGGGTTGAGGTTCAAGAATGTTCAGGCGGATGTGATCTGGGCTACCAAGTCATTTGGGTTTTAGAAATCCCCTGGTTACAATCGGGGCAGGGTGCGGGGGAATTCATGGGCAAGTCTTTCAATTCGGAAGTGGTGGTGGTTCTCTGTGCCGCCTGGGTGTTGGGTTTGCTGGGGGCGTTGGTTCCCTACGGCTGGGGGGGCGTGGTGCTGGCGGGATTGGCGGTGGTATTGGCGGGATTGGCGTTGCGTCTGCCCCAGTTGCGCCGTTGGGGTCTGGTGTGGTGGGTGTGGCTGGTGGCGGGGGGGATTGCCCTGCTGGCGGGATTGTATTTGCAATGGCGAACCCCCCAACCGGGTCCCCAGGATATTAGCCGCAAAGCCCCAGAATTTGACGTGGTGGTGACGGGGAAGGCGTTGAATTTGCCCCGCCTCAATTCCAGTGGGAAACGGCGGTTTTTCCTAGAGGCGCAACAGATGGAACTGGGGGAAGCTCCCTACACACGGACGGAACGGGTGACGGGCAAGTTGTATGTGACGGTGGCGCCTGACCAGGCGGAAGGCATTACCCCGGGGCGTAAAGTTGCCATCAAGGGAGATGTGTATTTGCCGGTGACGGCGGCATTTCGGGGGGGGTTCGATTTTAAGAATTATCTGGCGCAACATAACACTTTTGCGGGGATGCGGGGGGAGGAGGTGTATTTCACGGACCCGACGGGGCAGGGCACCTGGGGGTTCTGGCGACTGCGGCAAAAAATTGTGGATGTGCATACCCAGGCGTTGGGAGCCTTGCGGGGACCGTTGGTGAGTGCGATGGTGGTGGGGGCACGGGTGGTGGATTTGGATGGGAATTTACGCACGGCGTTCACTCGGGCGGGGTTGGCGCATACGATTGCCGCTTCCGGGTTTCATGTGTCCCTGTTGTTGGGAACGGTGCTGGCCTTGACCAATCGCCTGGGCTTGCGGACGCAAATGCTGGCGGGGTTGGGGGCTTTGGGGTTGTTTGTGATGCTGGCGGGGTTTGAGGCAGGGGTGGCACGGGCATCCCTGATGGGGGCGGTGGGGCTGTGGGGGTTGGTGCAAACGGGCGAGGGGGATGTAACGGGGAAACGTCAGCCGTTGCATTTGCTCCTGTTGGTGGCGGCGGTACTGCTGTTGTATAACCCCAACTGGATTGGCAATTTGGGGTTCCAGTTTAGTTTTCTGGCGACTTTGGGATTGATGCTGTTGGCGACACCGATTGCCCAAAGTTTGACGTTTTTACCCCCGGCATTGGCGGAATTGATTGCGGTGCCGACGGCGGCTTATTTATGGACATTGCCCTTGCAGTTGTACAGCTTTGGGTTGATTAACACTTATGCAATTTTGTTGAATGCGGTGGCGGCTCCCATTATCACTTTGCTGACTTTGGGGGGAATGGTGACGGCGGTGGTGGGGCTGGTGCTGTTCCCGGCGGGGGTATGGTCGGCGAAATTGTTAGCCTACCCGCTGGATTTTTTGTTGGCGATTGTCACCTGGACAAATCAATTGCCGTTTAATTCCCTGGCGGCGGGGAAAATTACGGCGGGGCAGATGGTGCTGGTCTATGTCCTGTTGGGGTTGGTCTGTTCCGGGTGGGACTGGTGGCGACGCCGCTGGGGGTGGGTGGCACTGTTTGGGGTGGCGATGATTCTGGTGCCCCTGCTGTACAACCGCATGACCCAGTTGGAATTCACCGTCCTGGATACGGGGAGAATCCCGGTGATGGTCATTGAGAACCGGGGCAAGGTGGGGGTGATCAACGCCGGGGATGAAAAGACGGTGAAATTTACGCTCCTGCCGTTTTTGCAACTGCAAGGGGTGAATCAGATTGACCTGGGGGTTGCCCTGCCGGGGGTGTCCAACGAGGGCTGGACAAATCTGAGTGCGGTACTGCCGGTGCGAGAATTTTATGGGGAATTGCCCGACCCCAAACCCCCCAAAATTACGCCCCAACCCCTGAGTGCCCTCCAGGATGTGGTTCTGGGACAGGTGAATGTAACCCTGACCCCAACCAATCCATCCCTACTTCGCATTACTGCCGGAAACGAAAGTTTGGTCTGGTTGCCAGAGAGTAGGTTTGAGCAACAGGATGCCCTGGTCAAGCAGGGGGTACTCCCCGCCCATGTGCTGTGGTGGAGCGGCGGCAGTCTGGGAAATCGTTTGCTCCAAACCCTGCAACCCTACGGGGCGATTGCCTCCAACTTTCGGGTGAAAAAGAGCGACCTGGGGCGGTTGGAACGCTTACAAATTCCCACCTTTGTCACGGGGCAGGCGGGGGCGGTGCAGTGGCGACCGGGGCGGGGTTTTTCGGGGGGACGGCAGGAATCAGCCGGTTGACCGGGTCGGCAGGGGGGTAGCCTGCTGTTGCCGCATGAAGTCCACCAGCCAGCGATACAGGTGGTAGGTGGCATAGCAATCATCCTGGTTGTATCGTTGCAACGCCTGGAGATAGCTGGGGTCTTGGGTTTGGAGCCATTGGTTGTACCACTGGGTACATTGCGCCCCATCCGCCCGGGGATTCTGCCAGCCAAACCCCAACCACCGGGCAATCGCCTTCAGGGTGTAATTTTCCACCGGCAGTACCACCGAGCGCACCAACCGGGCGTGCAAATCCACACACCGCTGGCGAATCGCCTGGATGCGGGCAGGTACCGTGCCATATTTTTGACCCAACCGTTGAATCGTCTGGGGTTCAAAGGGGCAAAAGTGATAAATGGGCGCCTGGGGATAGCGCTCCAGCAAGGTTAATAATTCCTGCCAGACCTGCCCCTCCTGATGCACCTGCTCTGCCACCAGGGAATAAAACCTTTGTTCCTGGGGCGTGACCAACAACACCCCATGCAGATACACGCAGTCCAAATAGGGTTCCGCTTCAATATCAAAAAAATAACCGATATTCCCTTGAGGCAAACGGGAAATGGGTGCCACCGACAAGGCTTTCTGTTGGGCAATCGCCTGGGCTTGCCGCACTAATTTATTGCTGGTATTCACCCCCAAACTGGTGCGGTTGTAAATCAACAGGGGGTCCGCCTGCGCCAGGTCATCAATGCGGTTGAAGCCCAGATTTTGCAATTCCTCATAGCGTTTTAGCGTTACCCCCGGCACCAAACTTAGGTGATGCTTTTGTTTGGCAACCGTACTGCAATAATCCAACCAGGGACAGAGTTGACAGCGACTGCGGCTGATAAACACCTCCGGGGCATCCTTTTGTTTGAGGGTGTCCAGACAGGCGGCGAGCATTTGGTGCATCGGCGGTAGCGCTTGTTCCAGATTGACCCGCAAAAACCGCGGACCCGGCAGCGCCAATTCCCCCCACCGGGGCCAGACCCCCTGCAATTGCGCCAGCAACCAACTGTGAAACGCCGCCACTGCCTGATATTCCGGTTTGGGTCGTTGTCCCAGGCGAATTTCCAAAGGGCGGTAATGCCAATCCCCCCAGCGGGAAGCACCGGGTTCCCGAATCAGTAGGTCTGGGCGACCCACCAGCACGGCGGCGGGCGTAACCACCTGAAGTACCCCCTGGTGAATGGCAGGCACCCCCTGGCGCATCATGTCTAGGGTCGCTTGGAAGCCGGTATGCCAATCGGGCGGCTGATATTGGGGACATTGCCCCGGCCAACGACTGGTGACCTGCTCCCGGTGGCGGGAACGTTCGGGTTGGGGGACAACCCCTTGCCGGTGATCGAGAAAACTGCGACGGGAACAGCGATGATAGTAAAATAAATGTTCCGTGGTTACCACGGGTTGGGCATTCATGCCTGTCCCCCTATGATAGAGACAGGGAACGATTTTTGCTTCAATAGGAAGAAAGCGTTCTTTATCATACCTCACCCACTGTTAATTTTGTTCACATTCCCTCTGTACAAACTGTAGCATAAGGTCTTGCCAATTCGTTTACATTGTTGGACAGGAGTGTCGTCAATCCGTGGAAAAGTCCACCCCCGATGTTCTGGTTGCCCTGCGTGATTCGCCCCTGTTTGAGGGTTGGTCAAGCACGGCGCTGGAACGGATCAGTCAACGGTTATTTCTAGCTCAGCATGAGCCGGAGAAGCTGTTGATCATGGAGGAGGATGGGGGCGGTACGGTGTACTTCATCATCGAGGGCTGGGTGAAAATCCGTACCCACAACCGGGAGGGTCGGGAGATTACGCTGAATATCCTGGGGCCGGGGGAAATTTTTGGGGAAATGGCGGCGTTGGCGGCTTCGGCTCGTTCCTGCGATGTCTTGAGCGTGACCCAGGTGCTGTTGGGGAGTTTGTCGGCTCGGGATTTTATGAACGTGGTACAGACGGAACCGTTGATGGGCTTGCGGTTGTCCCAGTTGATGGCACGGCGACTGCGGCAGTTGAATCGCCGGTTACGGGTGCGGGAATCGGACAGTGTGGCCCGGGTGGTGGATGTCCTGCTCTTTCTGGCGGAGGGGCAAGGGCGCACCAGTGCCCAGGGGATTGAAATTCCCAATTTGCCCCATCGGGAGTTGGGCAGTTTGAGTGGATTGACCCGGGAAACCGTCACCCGTGTCTTACGCAAGTTGGAACAGGAGGGCATCATTGAGCGGCTAACGGGGAAAACCGCCCGCCGTGACAAGGACGATACGAACCCCCGGGGGTTGATCCGGGTGCCGAATTTAGCCCAGTTGGAATCCCTGTTGGGCTAGGGACGGGGCAAAAAAAAAAGGCCGGTACTGGCTCTGCCACCCCGGCTCTGCGTCTGTCCTCAATCCTCTAATGGTGTATAGACTGAGGGGGGTTGGGTCAGGTTCAATCCAGGCTAAAGATTTTTTTTGGGGGTCGCTGGCTAGGGGTTATTAGGTATTTATGGGATACATTGGCAATTTAGCGAATGGGTACGCATGGGTACTATTTTTAGAGCAATCGCACGTGCATGGTGAACTATCGCAACCTTACTTAATTAACAAACAAAAATTCCCCAGAACCAAGGATGGGAGCCGTGCTCCTGCGACCGATATTCCCAATTCAATCCTTGGGCACTTTTATTTATTAGTACCTATTGAAGGTTATCTGGCTGGCATACCCATACCGACCGCTAACTTTGAAGTGCTAGAGGTGCCCTTAATTTACTTTTTTACTTTTACTTATTGGAGCTGGTTGGGCTTGCGGGGGCGTCGGTCAAACCATCCCCAACCAGTTCGGGCTTGAGTTTTTCCGCCATTTCAATAATGGCTCGGATAACGGGCTTATTAAAAGGGTCATCCAGGGCATCCATGTCTTCGTAACGACAGCGTTTGGCGCACAGGGAAACCTGGTGGGTGACTTCATAGCGGTTACGGGCATCCCGCAGGAGTTCCTCAGTGCGGAACAGAATATGGGTTGGGTCAAATCGGCTACGGCGTTGCATCATGGAATAGCCCAGAGAACTTAGGAACGTACCTACACATTTCATCAGCTTATTTATGATAGCATCCTTTTGGGAACACCAGGGGGGCGAGCACCATGCCCGGATTCAAGCTGGTAGCCGTTGGGGGCACTGCGAAACATCGCTTCCCAAGGGGCATAAAATGGGCGTTCCCGCCGGGTCAGGTTTGGTTGGTTCTCAGAAAAATCCCTCGGGATACCCGGTGGGTGCTCGGGCTAGGCATGGTCGGGGCGGTGGTGGGAATCCTGCTCTGGAGCGAAGGGGGATTTGCTGACCCTGCTACGGCTTGGGAGATTATCACCAATGTTTTGATTACCTTGGTGGGGGAATATCCCGATAAACCCAAAACCATTTTGGGGCAAGTTTTTCAGCTATTGCTTCTGCTTTTTGGTACGTTTATCTTTGGGGCATTAGTGGGAAAATTTTCCTCGTTCTTTGTCACCCAAGCCCTCCTACAGGAGAAAAATATGCAGGTATTCAATGACCATATTATTATCTGTAATTGGAATGAAAAGGCTCCGGCGGTGATTCACCAATTATTACAAGGGAATCAAAAACAACCCCGGGATATTGTGGTGATTTCTGCTTCGGAAATTCCCCAAAAAACAGAATTTTCTTCCCAGACACACGTTTACTTTATCCAGGCTGACCCCACCCACCATGCCACGTTACAAAAATTTTTTGCTCCCCAGGCGAAAGCCATTATTCTATTAGCGGATGAGGATACGCAAGGATCGGATGAAAAGAATGCCCTCATTGCCCTAGCGATTAAACATTTAGAGCAAATCCCCCATTCCCAACGCAATATCCATGTGGTTGCCGAACTGGTGAATCTTGACCGCTATCGCCATCTCAAAGAAGCGGGGGTGGATGAAGTGGTGTCGGCACGGGACTACAGTTCGGGAATTATTGCCCAAAGTGCTTTATTCAAAAATATGTCGGTGGTTTATCAACAACTGCTGACTTACACAGAGGATACGAATGAATTTTATTTTATTGAACCGGGGCATTATCCGGTCAGTTGGCGGGGGTTATCCTTTGGGGAATTAAGCCAGCAGGTGAGCCGATTCAGCCAACCGGAACAGCCCTTGATGCTGGTGGGCATTCGCCGGGGGGATGGAGCCATTTTACTCAACCCCAAACGCAGTCAATTTCAGTATTTAGCCCCGGATGATACCCTGATTATTATGGCATTTCAACCCATTGCCACGTTGGGGTAAGTTTGGGGGGTTTCCTGATGACTCTTGCGCCGCAACTCCTGACGACCCAAGCCCAGACCCATTTGGGGGGCGTAACGGTGTTTTTGGTGGGGATGATGGGCTGTGGCAAAAGCACCACCGGGAAACGGTTAGCCAGCCGTTTGGGGTACACCTTTTGCGATACGGATCAGTTGATTACCCAAGTCACGGGGCTGGGGATTGCGGAATTGTTTGCCCAGGAGGGGGAGGCGGGGTTCCGGCGGTTGGAATCCCAGGTGTTGGCGCAGGTGGCGAGTCATACCCGCTTGGTGGTGGCGACGGGGGGCGGCGTGGTCACCCAACCCCTGAATTGGAGTTATCTGCATCATGGGGTGGTGGTTTGGCTGGATGCGCCCCTGGAGGTGTTGGTGTCCCGGCTGAGTCAGCGGCAGGATCGTCCTTTGCTTGCCCAGGATAGCCACGACCCGGAGCGGTTGCGCCAGCGTTTGCAGGAATTGCTTGCCCAACGGCACAGTTACTACGCCCAGGCGGATGTACGGGTGGGGATTGGGGCGGGGATGACCGTCGGGGGGGTGACCAGGGCGATTTTGCGGGGGATTGTCGGGAACACCCACCCCCGTAGTCAGTCACTACCTAAGCTCCTAGAATAAAAACAGCAACCATGAGAACCTATCGGCAAACTGGGGGAAAGGCGATGCAACCAAAAACCTGGTTCCAATTGTTGACCCACGCTTTGGCGGTTTTGGTGGGGGTGATGGTGACAGTGGTGGGGTTCCACGCCCTGCCCTCCCAGGCGGACCCGTTGGACCGGGTGGTGGCGAGTTCCCCGGTGGCTTTGACCAGCAGTAATGCCAAACCGGCAACCAATTTTGTCGTCGCCGCTGTGCAAAAGGTGGGACCGGCGGTGGTGCGGATTGATACGGAGCGCACGGTGAGCCTGGGGATTGACCCGTTTTTGGACGACCCATTTTTCCGCCGCTTCTTCGGCGACAGTGGCTTTAATATCCCCCGGGAGCGGACTGAGCGGGGTCAGGGTTCCGGGTTCATTGTGGATAAAAATGGCACGATCATCACCAATGCCCACGTGGTGGAAGGGGCGCAAAAGGTGAGCGTTACCCTCACGGATGGGCGGCAGTTGTCGGCACGGGTGCGGGGGACGGATGAGGTGACGGATTTGGCGGTGCTGAAACTGGACAATCCGCCGGGGAATTTGCCGGTGGCGACTTTAGGGGATTCCAGTCAGGTGCAGGTGGGGGACTGGGCGATTGCGATGGGGAATCCCTTGGGGCTGGACAATACGGTGACGTTGGGGATTATCAGCAATTTGCGCCGGAGCAGTTCGGAGGTGGGGATTCCCGATAAGCGGTTGAATTTCATCCAAACCGATGCCGCCATTAATCCGGGCAACTCCGGTGGGCCTTTGCTCAATGCCAATGGGGAAGTGATTGGGATCAATACAGCGATTCGGGCGGGGGCCGAGGGGATTGGCTTTGCGATTCCGGTGGATTTGGCGAAGACCATTACCCCGATTTTGGCGGAAGGGAAGACCGTGCCCCATCCCTACATTGGGGTGGTGATGAGTACCCTCACCCCGGAACTGGCACGACAAATCAACAGCGACCCGAACAGTACCATCCAGGTGCCCGAGACCAGCGGGGTGATCATCCGGCAGGTGATTCCCAGCAGTCCGGCGGCGGAAGCGGGTTTGCGCCGGGGGGATGTGATCACCGAGGTGGCGGGGCAAAAAGTGACCACCGCTGACCAACTCCAACGGGTGGTGGAACAAAGCCAGGTGGGTCAAAGGCTGGAAATGCGGGTACGGCGGGGCGACCAAACCGTAGCCTTGAATGTCCGCACGGGGGACCGCAAGCAGGTGATGGGGCAAAATCCCCGCAATTAACCGGGCAGGCTACCCCTGGCTCTCCTGGTAAAGGCGCCACATTTCCTGCAGGACAGAACCAAACTGTTGGGCAAACTGCTTGCCGTTCCACAAGGGAGAAGTGCGGCGGCTCTCCAGCAACCGTTGGCGGATGTCCTGGCGTAAGGCACTGTCCGTCCCCAACCGCACCCCCCAGTCCACATATTCCTCAGCGCTGTGGGCAATCCCCTCGCTGATGCCACATTGGGTCAAAAACGCATAACTGTTGCGGGCGGCAAATTGTTGCCCCACCCGAGTCACCAGGGGAATCCCCAGCCAGAGGGCTTCCAAGGTGGTCGTGGCACCATTGTAGGGATAGGTATCCAAAATCACATCCGCCAGACATTGTAAGTTAGCCCGATGCACATATTCGCTATCCACCGGCGGCAAAAAGCGCAGGCGTTGGGGGTCAATGCCCAGGGCTTGGGCTTGGGTGCGGAATTGTTCATACAAACCCTCTCCATCGTAGATATATTTCACGCACAGGTAGCTATTGGGCACCTGTTTTAATACTTGCAGTTGCCAGTCCACCACATCGGGATGGCGTTTGTAGCCACTTTGCGCTGTGTAAAAAATCACTGCTGTCGGGTCAATCCCCAGGTCTTCCCGCCGTACATCCGGCACACCAATTTCAAAACCATCCACCGCAATATAGGTTTCCGGGAGCCGCCAAATAGTCTCCTGGTAATAATCTTGGGCATTTTCTGGCAATACCCAGGGGTCAGCGATGAAATAATCAATGGTGTCCATACCCGTCGCATCCCAACCCAACCAGGTCACTTGAATTGGAGCCGGTTTCTGCGCCAATACCACACAGGAACCAGTCAAAGTTAGGCTATCAAGATCAATCAAAATTTGAATTTGGTCAGCGGCAATCTTCGCCGTTAGGGGTTCGGGATAATTATGATAAAAATAATGGTCACATTTCTCAACAAACCAGGATTGTCCCAACGTATCCGGTGGGTTACCAATGTAGTATAAAAAAAACTCAAATTGCTCTCGGTCATAATGGTTAAAAAACGTGCGAGCCAGCCAACCCACCGAATGACGACGTAGGGTCAGGGACAAAAATCCTACCCGCAACCGAGAACCTGTCAGGGAATTGTCCCAAACGAATGGCTGGGGTGGAGATTTGCATAATGCCCGCCCAATTTGAGAGGTAATTTGATTAAATAAGGGACGGTCTTGGTGGGGTTCATCCCGGAAGTAGGGGAGAAAGAAGGGGAGATGAAATAAATTGGCTCCTAACTTTTTGATGGTAGGAGTTTGATCGATCTCCCCAGCGGCTAAGGCTGTTAATACCTGGCGGTAACTGTCCACCGTGGCAAGAGCTTCCTGCCAAGCCGCTCCCCCCGCATTCAATAATTCTCGTAACCGACAGGTTAAGGCATATCCTTGGGCACTCAGAGACTGGGTCTGGGCAACAGCCATCTGGCGGTCACATATTTGTAATGCCCGTTCATGCTGGTGGGTTTCCCCATAGATACTGGCTAAAGACCCCAGGATTTCGAGATTTTCCGGGTCAGCATCTAAGGCAATATTCAGTAATTTTTCCCGAACTTCCAGGGCATTCTGCCATTGTAAATTGATACTACTTAGGGATAGGGCTTTGGCATAAATATGGGCTGGCAAATGGGGACGGCAAGCCAGGATAAACTGTTGAATTTGAGGATTAAATTCCACCAGGGAAACCACATCTAAAAGTGTTTTATACAGGGGTTTAATTGGCAAGGAATTACTGGGTTTCAGGATATGAACTAAACTCTCTAATTCTTCGGGAGTCAATGCACCAATTGAGGCAGCCAACTGGATCAGAGATAATAACCGTTCTGGGCTGGGAGCCAATTCCTGCGCCGCCCGGTAGAGTTCCAAACCGACCTGGGGTTGGGTGTCCCGATACCCCTCAGCCTGCGCTCCCAACCATTCCCCCAAAGCCTGGATTTGTTCAGAATTCAGCACGGTCAAGGCTTGAAACCACCACCCCTGCGCCGCCTCGGTATCCCCTTGCAAAAGATAAGCCAAGCCCCCATAGCCCCAGGCCGGGATGTCCTCAGGATGGGTGGTTAAAACCGTTTCCGCCTGGGCGATTAACCCCGGATAATCCTCGTCAGCTAACCAGGCTTCCCAATTCATGCGGAACCCAGGTGGGGGGCATACACTTGGCCGTCCGGCAGGGTCGTCCCCCAGAGGTTGGCGGTGGCGAGGCTATCGGGATGGAGCCGGGCTTGGGTCAAATCCGCCCCACTCAAATTGGCTCCCCACAGAGATGCCCCCTCCAGGTTGCTATCCCGTAAATTTGCCCCAATCAGTACCGCCTCACTCAGGTTGGCATTGTGCAAATTCGCCCCCGTGAGATTCGCCCCCCCCAAATTTGCGCCCACTAAATTTGCTCCCAGCAAATCCGCTTCACTCAAATCTGCGCCAATCAGAATCGCCCCAATCATTTGGCTATGGCGAAAGTAGCCCCCAATCGCATCCGCCCCGGTGAGATTTGCCCCGATCAGACGGCTGTCCTCCAAGACCACCTCCTCTAAATTGGCCAGCATCAACTGCACCCGGCTCAAATCGGCACCACTCAGATTCACCCCCGACAAATTGGCTTGGATCAAATCCAACCCCTGAAAATCCCGTTCCCCCGCCATATAGCGTTGGATCAACCGCTCTCGCTCTACCCCGTTTCCCCCCAAAGCCGGAACATCGGTGGGATGGGCGGCTTCCCGCAACCAATCCGCTAGGGTACGGTCATCCCCCTTTGCCCCATCCGTTTCCGGCAATTGGGTCGCCAACCGCTCAAACCGCTGAACAATCGCCTGGTGGGTGGCTTGCAATTGTTTCGCCTGTTGCGCTAAGGTCTGTAACCGTTCCTGCACCAGCCGACGAAAACTGCCACAGGGATTGACCCCCTGGGTTTGCAGATTCACCAGATGTTTAATGTCCTCCAGGGTGAGACCGAACTGCTTACTGTGCTGGATGAAGAGCAACTGGGTTAAGGATTCCGCCGGGTAGAGCCGGTAGCCACTCTTGTTGCGCTGGGGGGGTGCCAGGAGTCCCTCCCGCTCATAGAAGCGAATCGTCTGGGGCGATACCCCCGCCTGGGTACTCAATTCGCCAATCAGCCAGCCCCGCTCCATGTCTGTCCTTACCACCATCGTTCCCCATTGTAGAGGCTTTGGTTGAAGGAAAAGTTAAAAGACAAACGGAAAAAGAATCCTTTACAATACAGCCAACCACACAACAGGTGAACCGCTCCCTACAGGAACCGGAATTATGGCAGATTACCTCGGCATGACCCCCACCATCATCGTCGGTCTCGGCGGCACGGGTAAGGAAGTGATCATCAAAATCCGGCGCATGATTGTGGAAACCTACGGCAGTTTGGATGCCCTGCCGATTGTTTCTTTTCTGCATTTGGATACGGAGCAAAATGCCAAAGTATCCGAACCCCAAACCGTCTTGAAACAGGACATTTCCCTGCGCCCGGTGGAACAAGTGTGGGCAAAAGTGGACAATGCCAAAGCCATTTTGAACCGCATCGCCGACTACGAATATCTCACCGAATGGTTTCCCCCGGAACTCGCCGGTACGGATTCCATTTTGGCGGGGGCGGGACAAATTCGTGCCCTGGGTAAATTCGCTTTTACGGTGAATTATCAAACCATTAAACAAGCCTTTGCCAATGCCCGTTCCCGGATTGTGGGGCATGAGAAATTTATGCTCGACCGCTGGGGTGTCCAACTCGATAAAGGGGTGAATGTGTTTGTGATTTGCTCCCTAAGTGGGGGCACGGGTTCTGGGATGGTGTTAGACCTGGCTTATAATGTGCGGGATTGGGTGCCGCCTTCCGATTTGCCCCAAACCTGTGCCTTTCTTGTCCTCCCTGGGGCATTTTCCGGCTTGGGCGACCGGGTGATTGCCAATGCCTACGCCGCCTTGAGTGAACTCAACCACTATTCCCGTCCCAACACCCGTTTTGAAACCCAATATAGCAATAATATTACCGACCGGATTAGTAGCCAAAATGCCCAGGATACCCCCTTCGGCTTCTGCTATTTGGTGGGCAATAGCAATGATAAAGTCACCCTGCCCAATTTGGAATCGGTTTTGGAAATGGTGGCGCAAAATGTATTTTTAGATTTTTCCTCCGGGTTCAGCCAGTATAAAAAATTGGTGCGGGATAACATTCGCAAACATTGGGCGAGTCCTGACCCCTTGGGTTATCCCCAGAATTACATTACGTTCGGGTTAGCCAGTATTCAATTTCCGGTACAACGGGTGCTGAATGCCTGTGCCTCCCGGTTGGCAGTGGCTCTGGCGGATTGGTGGAGCAACCCCACCCCGGCGCCGACGGCCATGCGGGATGTGATTAAAACGGAAATTTTACCCAATTTGGGCTTGGCAGAATCGGAAAACAACCATCAACTTTTGGATAATTTGAGTGTGGGGGACAACATGAAACCCTACAGCAAAGAGGTGGCGGATTGGGTGGCGGGTTTACGCAAAAAACGGAATGATTTGAATGTCCCCTTTGAGAATTTATTGCGGTTTATTTCCGTAGAAGAAGAAAAATATCGGGTGCATTTTAACGATGCGGACAGCGACCCCCGCCGTTGGAGCGATTACTTCCAAAAAATGTGGGACAATCTCAACCGCATGATCCCCCAAAAAACCAAGGAATTGCGAGAAACCGTGGCGCAAATGGTGGAAGACCGCTTCCGGGGACCGAAATGGACTAGGCAATTTTTAGAAGTATTGCTGGAAGTTTTATTGGAATTTCGCACTACCTTTGACCAGTCCCGGCAGAAGGATTGGCTGGTGCGGGAGCGTTCAGCGAGTCAAGCCCTGCAAATTTTGCTCAAACAAATTGATAACCACGCCAAGCAGATGATGTTGCTGAATCGCAAAAAAGTCATTGATGACGATTTCAATGCGATCATGCAAGCCTTGGAGTCTATTTATGTTTCAAAAGTCGAGGTGAAAGCCCGTACCTTGGCGGCTCCGCTTTTGGATGCCCTGCGGGAAGAAACCCAACGGTTAATTAATGACCTGAATAATTTTGATAAAAATTTGGAAACCCTGCGGCGGAATTTGGCGGAACGGGAGCAGGTCTATACCCGGGAAACCAGCACCCTGACGGTGAATGGAATTTTACTTTATGACCCCCAGGATATTGAACAGGTCTATCAAAAAACCCTGGCGAATCGGACAGAAACTGTCTATCAAAGTATCACCCAAGATGTGTTAAATGGCATGGGCTGTCGGTTATTTGACCTCCATACCTTTGAGCATTTGCGGCAACAGGATTTGTACCAGCGGATTCTCAACCGTGCCATTGATGAATTTAGTACCAGTGAGCAATTGAAAATCTCCGTTGCCCAAAAATTTATTACCCAATATCCCACCCTGGAGCAACAGGAATCCCAGTTAAAAACCACCTTTGAAAAAAGTGAGGCGTTCTTGCGCTTCAGCCAGGAACAATCCCGTTTGGGTTGGGATGACCGCCCGGAAAAACGGCAAACACTGGTGGGGATTCAAGGGGGGAATAAGCCGACCGATCCCGCCGTTTCTGCCCTCTTGCCCCTCCTGCGAAAAAGTACCACGTTAACCGATAAAGATATTCGCCCTTATAACGACCCCCATCATATTTATTTTGTGCGGGAAATTGGGGCGTTTCCCCTGCGGTTGATTGAAGGCATGGAGCGGATGCGTACCATCTACCGCACGGTTTCCCAAATGGACCGCAATCCCCTGCATACCCACAAGGACAGTCAACGGTTTGGGGATATTATGCCCGCTTCGTCGGAAGAGATTCAGGTGCGGGAAAATCTGGTTTTAGGGCGGGTGTTTCAACTGGTCACTGCCTCGGAAAATCAAATTACGGGTTACACGGAAATCAAACTCAGCTATCAAGATAGTGCCACGGGTTTGGAACGAAATTTGAACCTGGGAACCACCTGGAAAGAGGCGGAAGACTATCTGTTAGCTGACCAAAACCGGCGGGCGAGGGAATTACTCAATGATGGGATTCAAAAAATATTGAAACAGGCGAATAATCGGGATAGCAAACGGGTATTGTACGAGCAATTAATGGGCTATTTGCAAGCATTTGAACAAACCATACCGGGGGGGCGGGACAATCCTGAATACCAAGCGGTGGAAACTGCGATTAGTAATTGTGTGCGAACCCATCGCCTATTTGAACCGGGGGCAACTGCAACTCCGACGACGCCCAAACCGGCGGTTAAACCCCCGGCGGTATCCCCCAAACCCCCAGCCGTTACCCCTGCGGTTGTTGATGGGGCGGTGGAGAAATTTACCAAATTGGTAGAAGCCTGTTACAAGGGGGGCAAAACTCCTTCGGAAAAAGAATTACAAATGTTAGATAAATTGCGGGAGAAATATGGTGTTACCCCGGAAATGGCGCAGGAAATTATTGCCCGGTTTCAACCCAAAAACCATGACCCAGAATTAGCAGGTTATGAATATGCCCTGATGTTCCGAGCCTGTCTGGAAAATGATGGGGAAATTGGTTTGGATGAACGGGCGCAACTTTTGGAACTTCAGGAGGAATTGGGATTGAGCGATGACCAGGTCGCCACCATTGAAGCCAACGTCCAGGAGGAATTGGGTCTCGGTTAATGTGATAGGCTACAAATCACCGTATCTCCTGAATTCATGCGTGTTTTGATTACCGGCGGGGCGGGTTTTATTGGCTCCGCTATCCAAGATATTTATCTGCAAGCCGGGCATGAGGTGGCGATTTTGGATAATTTTGCCGCTGGGAATCCTGCCTATGTCCACCCCCACAGCCGGGTTTATCAGGCGGATTTGCGGGAATCCAACCTGGTATGGCAGATTTTCCAGGATTGGCAACCGGAAGTGGTCAGCCACCATGCGGCTCAGATTGATGTGCGGCAGTCCGTTGCGGAACCGGTGGCGGATGCCCAGATTAATATCTTAGGTTCCCTGAATGTGCTGGAAGCGGCGGCGCAGATGGGGGTTAAACAATTTATTTTTGCCTCATCTGGGGGGGCGTGTTATGGAGAATTGCAACAGATTCCCGCCCCGGAAACCCATCCATTGCAACCCATTTCTCCCTATGGAATTGCCAAAGTAACCCTAGAGCATTACTTGCATTTTTATTACCAGGCTTATGGGTTATGCTATGGGATTTTGCGCTATGCGAATGTGTATGGTCCTCGCCAGGGAATTACGGGGGAAGCGGGGGTGATTACGGCTTTTATTACGGCTTTATTGACGGGACAAACGCCGGTGATTTATGGTCAGGGTACCCAAACTCGGGATTATGTGTATGTGGATGATGTGGCGCAGGTAAATTTGCAAATTTTAGGTAAATTAGAACCCTTGACGCTGAATATTGGCACGGGTCAAGAAACCTCCGTATTAGCTTTATATGAACTGCTCCAAAAACTGATCCCCAGCAAAGTAACGCCCCAATTTTTACCGAAACGGGTGGGGGAAATTACTCGCAGTGCCCTGGATGTGACCCGAGCGAGGGAAACCTTGGGGTGGCAGGCGCAGACATCCTTGACCCAGGGGTTACAAGCCACCTTGGACTGGTATCGCCAGGTATTGAATTAAGGGCACTTCTATCAATTCAAAGTTAGCAGTCGCAGGGGGGCACTCCCCGTCTTTGATTCTGGAAAATTTCTATTTGTTCCCTGAATTTAGCACAGGGGTCGCAGGGACACCGCCCCCGTACTTGGTTCTGGAAAATTTCTATTGGTTAATCGCCAAGAATTGCTATAAACTAGACTTGGGTAATTCCCTGAACGTTACCCTTTGCCGTTATACTGAAAACAAATTTTTTGGTGGAACTGATGCCATGAACCTGTGCATCCTCCAAGCGGAAATCATGCAGGAACCCCAACTGCGTTACACCCCGGATAATCAACTGGCGGTGACGGATATGTTGGTGCAGGTTCCGGGTTTGCGCCCCGATGACCCCCAGGGACGGCTGAAGGTGGTGGTCTGGGGTGGGTTGGCGGAACAGACGGTCAAGCAGTTCAAAGTTGGCGACCAGGTGCTGATCGAGGGGCGATTGGGCATGGTCAAGGTGGATTTACCCAATGGCAGTCGCACCACCCGCCCGGAATTGACCGCCTCTCGTATCTTTCCGGTGCATGTGGGGGATGCTTTGGTGGCAGAAGACGCCCCGCCCCGCCGAACCCCTGTGACCGAGGTTCCTGCCCCTCATTCTCAAACCATGACCCCCACCGATGAATCCTCTGGTGACTCCACCCCCTTTTGACCTGGTGGTGGCTACCACCAATCCCGGCAAGGTGCGGGAAATTCGGGCTTATTTACCGGACTGGAATTGCCTTATCCCCCCGGCGGATTTGCTGTTGGAGGAAACCGGGAATACCTTTGCCGCCAATGCCCAGATGAAGGCGACCCAGGCGGCGCTGGCTCTGGATGGGTGGGCGATTGCGGACGATTCCGGGTTGGAGGTGGACAGTTTGGACGGGGCACCGGGGGTGTTTTCTGCTCGCTATGGTCGCACGGATAGGGAACGGATTGAACGGCTGTTGTTTGAATTGGGGGACGAGCGGGAACGGGGGGCGCGGTTTGTCTGTGTGGTGGCGGTGGCGAATCCCCAGGGGGAAATTGTCGCCCAGGCGGAGGGGGTGTGTCGGGGGGAAATTTTGTTGGCACCCCGGGGTACGGGCGGGTTTGGCTATGACCCGATTTTTTATGTGCCACAGCAGGGGTTGACCTTTGCCCAGATGACTCCAGCGCAGAAACAGCAGGTCAGCCATCGGGGGCAGGCATTGCAGGCTTTGGTTCCGCAATTGCGGCAGTTGCGGTGAAGCTCTGGCGTTGGCTGGTTTGGCTATTGGTCTTGGGTTTTTTGGGGCGAAAACTGGGGCAATCCTGGGGGGAAGTCCAGCACCTGCCTTGGCAACAGCAGATTCTGGTCTGGTGGTTGGGGGCGGGGGTGGTCACCACCGGGGCGCACCTGTGGGCGGGGTGGTTGTGGGGGCGGACGCTGGGGTTTTTGGGGTATCCCGTTGCCAGTCGCTGGGCGGTGCCCCTCTATGTGCGGACCAATTTAGCCAAATACATTCCGGGCAATGTCTGGCATTTCTATGGACGCATTCAAGCCGCCCAAACCCAGGCGATTCCCGTGCCGGTCACGGTGCTGAGCATTCTGCTGGAAGCCCTATTGCTGGCGGCGACGGCGTTGATTGTGGGGGCGACCCGGTGGGAGCAGTGGGGGTGGCCGCTGTTGGCTCTGCTGGCCGTCTTGGGGGGGATTCATCCCCGCTGTTTGAATCGGGTGTTGGCCTGGGCGGGGCGGCGCAAGGGACAGGGAACGGCTTTGCCCCGGATTCGGCGTTATCCTTTGCCCCTACTGCTCGGTGCCCTGGGATTTCTGGGACTGCGGGGGCTGGGTTTTCTGCTGGTGCTGGGGGCGTGGGTGCCCTTCACCTGGGAGACGGTGCCCCCTGGGTTGGGAGCGTTTGGGTTGGCCTGGTTCATGGGGTTTATCGTGCCCCTGGCGCCGGGGGGGTTGGGGGTGTTTGAAGCCACCTTGACCGCCAGCCTGAGCGGCTTGGTTCCCACCGGAATTGTTTTAGCCGCCGCCGTTGGGTATCGCCTGGTCAGTATCTTGGCGGAGTTGGCCGCCGTTGGCGTAGGGGTTTGGGTAGGATGGGGGCGGAGGGACTTGAACCCTCACGACCTTTAGGGTCAACGGATTTTCATCCTCCACCGACTTTCGCCGGAGGGCACATACCCCTGGAGAATCGGACTCTCCCTTTACCCACGAAGTTGACCGGACGCACCGGCTTCGCTAGGGTAGCTCCCGTCGAGTCTCTGCACCTTCCGGGTCAATCCCCGGCTTGGCTCAGGATTGCCATATCTACCGCAGTAGGGTTAGGTTTCCCTGAATTTGAGAGCATTCACTTGTGGGATTTCTCCCCCAAGGCTCAATAGCTTAAGTCCGTAGCGTCTACCATTCCGCCACGCCCCCAAGTGAATTAATAGAATAGCACATTGGCTAAGAACACCGATCCTCCGGGTGAAGTTAAGATTTGTTCCCATCCACCAAACAGGCTTCTAAGTCTCGTAATAGGGATTTTTGATCCAAATTTTGCCCAATAAAAACCAATTGATTTTGGGGCGGCACCGGTCGGTCATCCACATCCAAACTATAGCGTTTCCCGCTCAGTTGAAAAACATAACGGAGGCTACTGCGGTCAAACCACAAAACCCCCTTCGCTCGGAATACATTGGTCGGCAATTGATCCGTCAAAAAGAATTGAAATTTTTCCAGATGCAAAGGCCGTTCACTGGTAAACGAAACCGCCATAAAGCCATCATTTTCCAAGTGGTGGGGATGGTGATGATGATCATGATGATGGTGGTGATGATCCGGTTCTTCATGATTGTGATGGGAGTGCGCCTGATGCTCTTGGGCAATTAGTTCTGAGTGGGGCGCTTCCACCCCCAAAATCAAGGGGAGCGATACCTGTCCCTTAATCGTAGTTAAAATCCGGGCACCGGCTTTCATTTCACTGATCCGCCGGGTCAATTCCTGCACCCGTTCCGGGGAGACCAAATCCACCTTATTGAGTAAAATAATATCCCCGTAGGTAAGCTGACTCAAAGCCGCTTCGCTATTAAATAAATCCGGGGCAAACGCCGAGGCATCCACCACCGTTAAAATCGAATCCAACTGGGTCAAATCCCGCAGTTCCGTGCCCAAAAATGTCAGGGCAACGGGCAGGGGATCAGCCACCCCCGTGGTTTCCACCACCAAATAATCAATCCGTTCCTGCCGCTCCAAAACGTTATAAACCGCATCCACCAAACCATCATTAATCGTGCAACAAATACAGCCATTGCTTAGTTCAATCATTCCCTCATCCACCGACACCAAAAGTTGGCTGTCAATGTTAATATCCCCAAATTCATTCACCAGCACCGCCACCTTCAAATCCTGCCGGTTTTGCAAAATATGGTTGAGCAACGTGGTTTTGCCACTGCCCAAAAAACCCGTGATAATCGTCACCGGCAAACCCCGCTTGGGCAAATCCAATTTAATTGGCGCAGAGATAGATTGGGTCATAATCCCTCGTCAATGATAATGATTCTCATTGTAGCTCCCTGGGGTTCAATTGTTGGGGGCAACCAGGCTTTCCCCTTCCAGGAGTCGGCGCGCCGCATCCAGCAGGGTTTCTTCCAGGTAGGGCTTGGTAAAGTAGGCGTTGGCGCCCAGTTGGATCGCCATTTGCCGGTGCCGTTCCGCCCCCCGGGAGGTGAGCATGGCAATGGGCAATCCTTTCAACGTTGCATCCCGGCGCACCTTGGAGAGGAGTTCCAGTCCGTCCATGCGGGGCATTTCAATATCGCAGAACATCAGGTCGCAGGGCAGACCATCCCGCAGTTTTTCCCAAGCTTCCTGCCCATCCCGGGCTTGTTCCACCCGGTAGCCCTTGTTGCTAAAGGTCATGGAGAGCATTTCCCGCACCACAATCGAGTCATCCACGATCAGCACGGTGGGTTCATCGGTGGTTTCCACTTCCGCTGGCATAGTCCCCTGCCATAGGGGCGCACTTGGGGGCGGCATTTGCCCCAACGCCAAATCCACCAACTCCAGGATGTCGGCGATCATCATGATCCGCCCATCCCCCAAAATGGTTGCCCCGGCAATCCCCAGAGGTTTCTGTACTGGCCCGGAAAGCTGTTTGATCACCACCTCCTGCTCATTCAGCACCTGATCCACCTGAAACGCCACATACCGCCCCAGGCTTTGCACCACGACCACCGACACCCCCTCCTGGGTATTGGTGCCGAAAATACTGCCCCGCCCAATCATCCGCCCGTAGCGCAGGAGTTCGTTCAACGGGCGCAGGGGAATCCGTTGTCCCTGCCAATCCAAGGTCAATTTCCCATCCACCCCCGTGTGAATCATTTCCTGGGTCACATCCACCGGCACATCCGCCACCCCATCCATCGGGAACGCCACCTGGGCATGGTTGACCACGCAGGGCAAGGACTTGGAAATGCTCAGGGTCAGGGGCAAACGGATGGTAAAGGTCGTGCCTTTGCCCAACTCCGAATCCACCACCACTGTCCCCCGAATCTCCGCCAAATTCTGGCGCACCACATCCAGACCAACCCCCCGACCGGCAAATTCATCCGCCTGATCCTTAGTACTAAACCCAGGCATAAACAGCAGTTGGTAAATGTCCTGCTTGCTCATGGTCGCCGCCTGCTCCGGCGTAATCACCCCCCGCTCAATCGCCTTGGCTTTCACCCGGTCGGGATTGATCCCCACCCCATCATCGCTGACCGTGATCACCGTTTGGTTCCCCTGGTACGCCGCCCGAATCACAATCCGTCCCGCTGGGGATTGTCCAGCCGCCTGGCGTTGGGCAGGGAGTCCGATTCCATGCACAATGGCATTGTTGACCAAGTGGGTCATGGGGTCGGTGAGCTTTTCCAGGATCATCTTATCTACCAAGGTTTCCCGCCCTTCGATTTCCAGAGTCACCTGTTTGCCGCACTTGAGCGCCACGTTGCGGACTGCCCGGGGGAGCCGATCCGTCACCCGAGAAAAGGGTTCCATGCGGGCGTTGTTGATCCCTTCCTGCAAACCCTGGGTAATCCGTTGGAAACTGCGTACCACCTCATCAAAGGCTTCCACCATGAACCCGATGTCCTGGGCAGACTCCCGCACCCGCAATACCCGCTCTGCAATCTCCTGAGAAAGGGTGTGAAACCCGGTAAATCGGTCCATCTCCAGGGCATCAAATTCCGCCCCCGTGCTGTGCTGTGACCCCGCATTCCCCGGATTCAAGAAATTGCCTACCCCCGCGCCCCGACTGGCATTCAAGGCTCCTTCCAGCAGAGAACGCTCATACAAATCCTGCATCCGTTGGCTGAGGTCATTCAGTTGGTGCGCCTGGTGCAAAAGATTTTCCAAAAATTGCCGCAGTTGGTTTTGGTCTTCCTGCAAAGTGTTCCGGGAAACCACCAATTCCCCAATCAAATTGCTCAGGTTATCCAACTGCCGGATGGGCACCCGCATGGTCTGATCCATCACCGGGGCACTGGTTGACCCACTGGTACGGGTTTCCGCCGCCGCTGGACTGGGTTCTGCCGCCTTCGCCGGGGGGGTGTTCGTCGTCCCAGGGGTCGAAGCCAAAGCCTCCTCCAGGCTGGTCAAATCGGTTGGTGCCGCCGCCAATAACTGCTCCAGGTCGCCGAAATCATTGTTATCTAAGGCAAATTCTTCCCCTGAAACGGGCAACTCCAAGTCTCCCAAATCCGGCAGTTCCAAATCCCCGGTTAAGTCGGGCAGGGCAGAATCGGAGAAATCCAGGTCATCACCCAAGTCTGTTTCCAATGCCGTTAAATCATCCAAATCCGCCAATTCTAGGGATTCATCCAAGGATTCGAGGCTCGTTTCTAGGGCATTCGAGGCAGACAAGTCATCAGATTCCGGCTGAGGCAAAGGTTCTTCCTGTTCTGACCCGACAAATGAAGAAAGGGCGGCTTCCAAATCGCTTCCCACATCACCAATCAGTCCTGAAGTTGTTAATGTCAATTCTTCAGGAATTGGCGGCACATCTTCAAAAGTTAATTCTCCCAATGTTTCAGTATCCAGGGTGACATCATCAAAATCAAATTCACCCAAGGTTCCCCCCGTTTCCTCGCTGAAATCTGAAGCGGGAATATCCCCTAGACTTTCCTCAAAATCAAACTCACTACTAGCAGTTTCTAATTCTTGTTCTGCTTCCAACTCCGATTGAGGGGTAAAGGATTCAAAATCAAATTCACCCAAACTCCCTTCTGTCCCCTCACTGAAATCTAAGGTGGGAATATCGGCTAGGCTTTCTTCAAAATCAAACTCACTACTAGCAGTTTCTAATTCTTGTTCTGCTTCTAACTCTGATGGAGGGGTAAAGGATTCAAAATCAAATTCGCCCAAACTCCCTTCTGTCCCCTCGCTGAAATCCAAGGTGGGAATATCCCCTAGACTTTCCTCAAAATCAAACTCACTACTAGCAGTTTCTAATTCTTGTTCTGCTTCTAACTCTGATGGAGGGGTAAAGGATTCAAAATCAAATTCACCCAAACTCCCTTCTGTCCCCTCACTAAAATCCAAAGTGGGAATATCCCCTGGGGTTTCTTCAAAATCAAATTCATTACTGGCTAATTCTAATTCCTCTTGTAATCCTGCTTCCGGGGCAAACGATTCAAAACTAAATTCACCCAAATCGCCACCCGACTCCTCACTAAAATCCAAAGTGGGAATATCGGCTAAAGTTTCCTCAAAGTCAAAATCGTTAGCGGTTTCTAGTTGTTGCTCTTCTGCCAACTCTGATTGAGGAGTAAAAGATTCAAAGTTCAGTTCACCCAAACTTCCCTCAGTTTCCTCACCGAAATCTAAAGTGGGAATATCCCCTAGACTTTCCTCAAAATCAAATTCACTACTAGCGGTTTCTAATTGTTGTTCTGCTTCCAACTCTGATTGAGGAGTGAAAGATTCAAAGTTCAGTTCACCTAAAGTTTCCCCTGCTTCCTCGCTAAAATCCAGGCTGGGAATATCCCCTGGGGTTTCCTCAAAATCAAACTCGCTAGCAGTTTCTAATTCTTGTTCTGCTTCTAACTCCGATTGAGGGGTAAAAGATTCAAAGTCCAGTTCACCTAAAGTCCCTTCAGTTTCCCCATTGAAATCCAAAGTGGGAATATTGCCTGGGGTTTCTTCAAAACCAAATTCATCACTGGCGGTTTCTAACCCTTGTTCTAATCCTGCTTCCGGGGTAAACGATTCAAAACTAAATTCACCCAAATCGCCACCCGATTCATCCCCAAAATCCAAAGTGGGAATATCGGTTAGGCTTTCCTCAAAATCAAATTCACTACTAGTAGTTTCTAATTGTTGTTCTGCTTCAGGACTAAAAGATGCAAAGTTAAACTCACTTTCATCCGACTCTGGCAGGGGTTCCAATTGGGACAAAGATTCCAAAGCCATCGCTTCTGCACTCGCCCCAGTATCCAAAAAGTTAAAATCTTCCTGCTCAGCCGTTGCTTCCCCTTCCTCCTCCAATGTGAACAATTCCGCCAGGGCACCCAAATCCTCAACCGTTTGCTCTCCCTCAATGGCAACCCCCTCATTCCCTGAAAACTCTGCCCCTCCTTCTTCAGGCGTTAAGGAGAACAATTCTGCCAAAGAAGCCAACTCCTGGGTTGTATTGGCAAGTGGGACAGGTGCTTCTGCGGCTACCACTTCCCCAACCGTTGCCTGAGCATCCAAGCTGGCGAATAATTCCACCAAATCCAACTCTTCGCTCTCCGTTGCCATGTCAACCGCCGTCACCTCCGGTTCAGGGGTGATTCCCGACACGGCTTCATCGGCAGGCGTTGCCTCCCATCCCGCCATGACCCCTTCCCCTTGCACCAAAATTTGCAATAGGGCTTCCAATTGGATAAAGACCGGCTGGTATTCCCGCACCACCTGCAAACCCATCTCTGAAGGAATACTCCCCTCCTGCTCTAGGTGGCTGACCAACCCCGTCAACGCCGCCACCCCTTGTTGGAACAACGCTACCATCTCAGGACTGAGGCACACCTGCCGCCCCACGCCCTCATCCCGCAGGATTTTCAGACAGTTCTCCAAGCCCAATGCCATCTCCTGTAGGGCATCCAACCCCAACATGGCGGCTCCCCCCTTGATCGAATGGGCGGCTCGAAACCAATCACTGACCTGCTCCGGGTCGGTCAGGGGTTGCCCCATCGCCGGGATCGCCTGATAGAGGGTCGCCAGGTGTTCCTGGGTTTCCTGTAGAAAATACCCCAGAATCCGTTGTTGTTGAGCGGCATCCATGGCTTGACTCCTATCGGTTTAGAGGGGTTCGGTCGTACCTAAACGGAACCGTTCCACCGAGGCTTGCAACCCTCGGGATACTTCCGCCAGATTTTGCAACGCAACGGAAACCCGTTGGGACTCCTGGGAGGTTTCCTGGGCGGTCAATTCCACCGACTGCATCACCTGGGTGACGTTCCGGGATACCTCGGTCTGCCGCACCGTGTCCGCTGTAATGGACTGCACAAGCGCATCAATTTGTTGGGACACTTGAATAATTTCCTCCAAGGCTCGCTTCGCCTGTTCCGCCACCCTTGTCCCCCGAATCACCTCCTGAGTACCTTCTTCCATAGCGGTCATCACCAAGCCGGTTTCCCCCTGAATCTGGAGCACGATTTGTTCGATTTCTTTGGATGCCCGACTGGTGCGATCCGCCAACTGCCGCACCTCGTCCGCCACGATGGCAAACCCCCGCCCCGCTTCCCCCGCCTTAGCCGCCTCAATACTGGCATTCAAAGCCAATAGGTTGGTGCGTTGGGCAATTTGACCAATCGAGTTCACAATCTTGTTGATCTCCTGGGTGGACTCCGCCAGCCGTTTCACCTTGCGGGTGGTTTCCGCCACCGATTCCCGAATGCTCTGAATCCCCGCCACGGTTTGATCCACCGCTTCCCCACCCCGTTGGGCAGTTTCCGAGGCGGTGCGGGCGACCTCAGCGGCTTCCCGGGCACTCTCCGCCACCCGTTGGATGGAGTCGGTCATCATCTGCACGGAGTTCAACGTACCCGCCAATTCCTGGGCTTGCCGCAGGGCATTGGCAGAAAGTTCCCGAGCGAAAAATTCACTGTCCGTCGCCGCTCGACCCACTTGCAAGGTGGAGGTTTTCACCTGTTGCACAATCTGACGAATGTTTTGAATAATCAAGTTAAACGAGTCGGCAACGGCTCCCAAAATATCCGCTGAAACCTCCGCTTGTACCGTCAAATCCCCCCGGGCGGCTCCCTCCACGTCATCCAGCAGACGAATCACCTGCCGTTGCAAATCCTCCCGGGAACGCTCCACTTCCTCCGCCTTATCCTGCAATTCCTTGAACCGCTCCCGAATTTGGGTGAGCATTTGGTTAAAAGCTAAAGCCGCTTCCGCAAAGTCATCCTGACCCACCACGCTTAGGGAGGACTGGAATTCCCCCCGCCCTAGGGCTTCGCAACTCAAACGCAATTCCTCGGAAAATTGGCGCACCCGTTGGGACTTCACCCCACCCCCACCACCTCCTAGGGCAACGGCGGCTCCCCCACCCAGCACGGCGGCCAAGACCGCTCCCAGAGGCTTGTTGGGTACGGCAAAAGCGGCTCCCCCCGCCAATACCGCCACCACCGCCCCGGTGAGCAGGGATTTGGGCAACCCCCCCGCCGGTTTCCGCATCGGTGCCATGGGTACCACCACGTTGTTGGGGGTAGAGGCTGGAGTATTTTTCAAACTGGGGCGGGTAACTTGGGTTTGGGTTGAGGGTACCACGCTCAGCGCATCCGTATTGTCCACCTGGGAACGGGGAGTGCCCCCGGTCAAGGGGTCGTCATCGTCGGTGGTGGGGGTGGATTGAAAACTAAATAAACCCGGTTCTGCCGCCGGTTCTACCCAATTGGCACTGCGCCCCGTCCGAGCCTCCAAATCCATCAAAAGGGTATCCCCCTGGTCATCCTCGTCCTGAGGTGAGCCAGCCTCGCCAAAATTATCGGCAAAGTTATCCGCAAAACTGTCGGTCTGCTGGGCAAAGGGTTGGGGCTGGGGGCGACTGGGGAAGGGGGCATTCATAATCAGGGTGTGATCGCCGCTAGGTTCCGGTTCCTCCGGCATCTCCACATCGGTAAAAGGGTTGAAACCACCCATAGTCGGTTCCTCATCCTCCAAGGCACTGCTCGCCGCAAACGGGTTCGCATCAGGGGTAAAAGGATGATCTGCCTCGGACTGTTCAGGCAAGACCCAGGTTTCCGATGGGGAATTTTGCCCCGCCTCCAAATCCGCCACCGCAAAGGGATTGTCCCCCCCGTCCCCATTCATGTTCAGGGGTGCGGTGAAATCGTCCTGAGCGGGTTGGTGCGCCAAATACTGATTCACATCATTAATACCATTGCGGGCGTATTCCACCAATTCCGGGTCGTCGGTCAACGCCATCACCCGTTGGTAATGCTCCCGTGCCTGGGCATAATTCTGGGTACACAGATAAATATGTCCCCGCAGGAGGTGCAGGTTGGGCATTTCGTCATATTGTTTCAGCAGACTGTCGGCAATCGCCCCCGCCTCCGCATAATCACCCGTGACATAGGCACTGGTCGCACGTTCATAATCACTAAGATAATTGCTGGTTGCCATTGACCCTGACTCCTTATTGGCTGTCCATGACGGCTAGTGGGGCGGTAACGCAGTGGATGGGATGACAGTTGAGTGAGCGGAGTTTTGGATTACCTACTTGACATCCATTTTAGTTATAACCTGTCAACTCGAATTTCCTCAATCATTTACGGGCTTTTTTTCGACCTTTGTGATCCCCCTCACGCAACGGTATGCCACAGGTGCGGAGCGACTAAGGCTTGGGGTTCGAGCAACCGCACCACCGTCCCGTCGGCGAGGAGCCATTCCCCCTGGACCAGCAATTTGCCCTGGGGGCGGTCTTCTCCACTCAAGGGGGGGCGCAACTGCCGGGGGTCAAGGAACTCGGCTCCCACCACCCGGTCAATGGCTAACCCACAGGTCACCCCCTGATCCGTCACCACAATCACGGAAAGTTCCGGTCGGTTGGTATTCAAAGGGGGGAGCCCCAAAAATTGCCCCAAATCGCCTATCCAAATCACCTGCCCCCGCCAGTTGTAGGCACCCATCACCACCGGCGGCACATTCGGCACACTACTGATCCGGTCAGGACTCATCGCCGCCACCTCCTGCACCCCCATCGCCGGCAGGGCAAATTCTTCCCCAGAGGACAAGACAAACCGCAGGTATAGCTCCCCCTGCACCCCGATGCCCTGGTCAGCGGCACGTTCCCCGGACCCATCCCAAAAACCAGCAACAGCATCCACCATAGACCTATCCTTTGGGGGTTCGTAAAAGATGGCGGACCGTACCCAAAAGGTCTTGCGGTTCAAAGGGTTTGACAATGTAGGCATCCGCCCCCTGTTTCAAACCCCAATGCTTATCAAAAGTTTCCCCCTTAGAGGAACACATCAACACCGGCACCTGTTTTGTTTGGGGATACTCCCGCAACTGCCGCACCAATTGGTAGCCATTCATGCGGGGCATGACCACATCCATCACCACCACATCGGGAATTTGCCCCCCCTGTACCATCGCCAGGGCTTCATCCCCATCCCCGGCGGCGAGAACCTCCCAGCCATCCTGTTCCAGCAGGGAAACCATCATCTCCCGCTGTGCCTTTTGGTCTTCGACCACCAACACGGTTGCCATAGTACCACCACCCGTGAATGCCTCAATTGTACACGCTTACCCGGAAATCTCAACCCTCCTGAGCCACCACCTCCACCAATTCCCCCACCCGTTGGGTCATGGCTAAGGGCAATTGCAGGGGTTGCAATTCCTGCAGGGGGCTGGCGGTCTGGGGCAAAGTATGCACCAAATCCTCCAGGGGACGCGGAATGACCATAATGGCGTGCAATTCCCCAATCCGACTCGCCGCCTCCATCCCCGCATCAATGGCAATCGTTACATCCGCCACCCGCCCCCGCAAAATAACGGTACACAGCCCCGCCCCAATCTGGTCATAGCCCACCAAATGCACATCGGCGGCTTTGAGCATGGCATCGGCGGCACCCACCAAAGCGGGAAAACCCCGGGTTTCCAACAACCCCACCGCCTGTCCTCCCTCTGGGTCAGGGGTTCCCAGCCGAGCCAAAACCGCCATACTGGGGCTGATGGGTAAAACCAGTTCTAAATTCGCCAAAGGCCGGGGCAATACCAAACTGGAAACGTACTGGCCAAAGGCTTCCGCCGTCTCCACCCCCGCCTGCACCGCCAAACGCACCGAGGCAATATCCCCCCGCACCACCGCCGTACAGTAGCCGCCGCCAGTTTTTTCGTAGCCCACCAGATGCACCCCGGCGGATTTGAGCATCATGTCCGCAGTCCCCACCAGGGCGGGGAAACTCTGGGTCGCCACCAACCCCAGCGCCATCGATTGATAGGGATGGGCAGGCCGACTGGCACCCAAATTCATCTGGGTCAAGGGTTGGGTTACGGTCGGGGCAGAGGCTGGCATAGACAACCGGCGGATAACTATTTCTTTCCACTGTAGCGATAAACGGGGGAAATCGTCCCCAGGCAACCGGGCAATCAGGCGCAGACTTAAAATATAGCCATCCTAAATGAACATGGCATAGGGATCGCAGGGGCACCGCCCCCGTCCTTGATCCTGCGGAATTTCCGTTCGTTAATCAAGTAGGATTGCTATATATTTAAGGATATTAAGGGAAAATGACTACCGGGCATTGGGGAATCAACGGTGACAGGAGCATGATCCCCAGCCTTGGTTTGGGGTTACAGAGTTCAGGATGCCAATGCGGCAACATTCGACATTACTATATATATTTATTAATTCATTTATTAATGTAATGGGAACCTGTATTTATTTATTGATTTTTGTACTTACATCGTAGAGGTGAAAGCCCCATTCTTTGGTTGGCAATTATCAATAACCTAGGAGTTATTCGCAATAGTCGTGAATTATACAGGCTGTTAAAAAGCCCCATTCTTTGGTTGGCAATTATCAATAACCTAGGAGTTATTCGCAATAGTCGTGAATTATACAGGCTGTTAATTATAGAAATTATCGGGAACGCTCTCCCCGGAGTGGATTACCCTAGACGTAAAATCTCAACCCCGACCAAACCAACGGGAAGCCAAACAGCAAATGTCCCACATCCAGCGATGGAAACAGACCGATACGGTGCTCCGAGTATGTTAATTTTTGTTGCAGGAATTTATTGCCTTCCCCAGAAGTAATGACTTTACAAGTGATACATTTAGCACTATTATTGGTTACAATTTACGTCAGTTTCTTGAGTTTCGAATGGCTGTGATGCCCAAAGTATCTACAGAAAATTCTAATAAACCTCGTCGGATATTATTAGGTCATCTTGCTGCGAGAGGAGATTGTCTCTACGCAACTGCCATCGCTCGCCAGATTAAAGTAGATTACCCTGGCTGTATTTTAACTTGGGGAATTAGTTCGATGTGCCGTGATATTTTGAGAGGCAATCCTGACGTGGATGAAATATGGGAATTTCCCATGCAAAATCATAGGGAAATGATTTCTGCTTGGCAAGCTTTTGAAATGGAAGCAGTAAATCGTTATCAGCAAGGCGATTTTGATGAAGTCTTCCTAACGCAAATATCCCCGAATAATTTTCACAACTTTGATGGTACGGTGAGGTCGTCCATTTTTAGAGCCTACCCGCGACCGATTACGGTGTCGATCACACCGGTCTTGAATCTATTTTCAGAAGAAATAGAGGAGGTTAATAAATTTGTTAAAACCCATCATTTATCGCATCGAAAGAATGTTATTTTATTTGAATGCTCTTCCAATAGTGGACAATCATTTGTCAATCCAGATTATGCTTTAGAAGTTGCTAAAAAATTATTGATTAAGTTGCCAGATAGTAGTGTAATTTTAGCTTCTCATATTCCTATTGAATCGAATGATGAGCGAATTATTAGTAGTAGTCGCCTTTCCTTTAGGTCCCACGCAGAACTGAGCAAGCACTGCCATCTCTTAGTAGGATGTTCCAGTGGGATTTCTTGGCTATGTACTTCCAATTGGGCGAAACCCCTGCCTAAAATTCAAGTATTATCAGCGTCCACATCTGTCTATGCCTCAATGGTTCATGATTTTGACTACTGTGGACTACCAACAGACCATATCGTTGAAATGACAGATTGCTCGGTTGAACAACTAGCGGATTGCATCTATCTTGCCTTGGTTCAGGATATTACAGCGGCTCGTCTGAAGTACCATCAAAAAATCGAATTAGAATTCACTTTTTATCTATCTCTAATTAGAGATTTTTTGCTGAAAACTGGCGAGTATGAAAAAGTTTTTCTATCACTTCTTAATACAATTAATCGCTACGGTTGGCAAAGCCAATTAGAGGATTTTATGTTAACTGAAGTACTGCCAAATCTACGGGATTCAGTGCGGACATCTTTATTTCATAAACAAGAGATTACACATCTGAGACAGCAGGTAAAGCATTTAAGTGATGAAATTGCTCTGATCAAGAAAAGTAAATTCTGGAAGCTTAGGAATAGATGGATCAATCTGAAGAAGCGATTACTTAAAGGTGTTCTTGTCCCTTAACCCATATGATCAACACATCCTTCCTTAAAAAAATTCTAACCTTTACCCCTCTGCTCGGTAATTTTGTTAGCAAATATAACACACTTCGGGAAAAATATAACAAACTGCGGGAGGAACATGACAACTTACGGGAGGAATATAAGAAACGTCAGGAAGAAATAAAACAATTGGTTGGGATAATGACTAAAGCTGATTCAATTCATTCTTACCTGTTATATCCGGGCTTTGATCAGGCTCAACTTCTTGTCACCCTCACTGGTGAGCCTTATCAGTTGTCAGACTTTAATAATTGCTTAAAATTCCTAAAAAATAATCACTGGATTACTCCTGAAAAAAGTATCTTTTTAGATATTGGTGCCAATATTGGTTCCATGTCTATTTATGCGATTGCCAGTGGAGCTTTTACCCAAGCAATTGCTGTTGAACCTTCTTCCCTTAACTTTCAATTCCTGCAATGGAATATTAAAATTAACAATTTAGAGAATAAAATTCAGCCAATTCAGTGTGGATTAGCGGACTTCCTGGGAGTAAGAAATATAATATGTAGCCCCTACAATTGTGGGGATTTTCGGATGTCTTCAAGCTCTGATAAAAATTCAAACAATCTCTATCACGAAGAGCAATTTACTACTGAGCAAGTTCCTTTTTCGACCCTAGATTGCTTATCCGATCAGTATAATATAGCACCTGAAAAAATTGGTTGGATTTGTATAGACTGCCAAGGTAGTGAAGGGTTGATTTTTAAGGGAGGTCAAGAGTTTTTGCAGAAAGCGAGTGCGCCCATTTACGTTGAATTTTGGCCCTATGGAATTAATCGTCTAGGTTGTTGTGAAGAGTATTTTGATTTTATTATTCAATACCCGGCAGAAATTTTTCGGTGGGTGGACAATCAACCGGAACTAATTACCCTAGATTTTCTCAAAAATTTTTACGCAGAAAATGTACAAACGACTTTACACTTAGATATATTGCTATTACCAGCTAGAAATTAAGGGCACCTCTATTTATTTGCATTACCAGAAGGTTATGTTGCTACAATGCCCATATTAATGGTTACGCCACGCAGGCTATCCAGAACCAAGACGGGGGGTAACCCATTTTTAGAAGTGCCCTTAAATCAAATACTCATATCTTCTTTATCCGAGTCCCTACTGCCTTTACGCCGCTAAGATCACAACGACGACCAGCACAATGATCACAGGAATCAGTATTCCCAGCCCTGTGGTCACGAAAGGAAGGATCAGAGCGGTCACAATTCCCTGCAGACCCGCCCAAATAAACCCGAAGACCAAGGAGAACAGGGACGCCAGCCATTGCACAATCAGAATCAGCCCCGACAAGGTGAACCCCAGCAGAAAAATCAACCCCTGCACTAAGCTGGCAATCAGGGAAATCAACGCCAGCCAGGACTCTTCCGGTGGGGAGTCAGGTGGATTTTGGGCTAGAAGAATTGGTGTTATAGACCAAAGAGCGAATAAATTCACGGATCACTTCCGTTTTCGATTGGTTCGTCTGATGGCAATAATACTCGAGTGCTCGATTCTCATCATCGCTGAGACGGACACTTAGATGCTTAACTTTGTCAGCCATGACCCCTCCCAGATCGGTAAATGTAATCGTACCAGAGCGATTTCCAGACCAGTACAATTCGTTGCAATCCTCAATGAAATGAGACGAGATTTTGTAGTTTTGTGACAAAGACTGCTCATTCCAGGGCAGGTATTCTCATCATGCCATCGGGGGGAGGGTGACCCACCACTGGCGAAGGGATTGGTACTCTGCCTGGGTGGCCGCATCCATAGGTAGGAAAAATTCGTACTGTTTGAGCTGGGGGGCAAACGGGGACCAGGCGAACCCTTGGGCGGTCAAACTCTCAAGCTGTGGCGGTTCCCAGCTAAAATTCAACCAAGCCTTGACCGGTTCGGTCGGGGATTGCCCCTGGGGGAGCACCCACCCATCTGCCCAAATCACACCGCCTCCGGGTGGCACCACCACCTGAATCTGGGGGTAACGCTGGGCGACGGGAAGCAAGTCACTTGACCAGCCCACGGCCATGGCCACATCCCCCAGCACCAGGGGTTGAATGTAATGCTGGTCGCTATACAAACGTATCTGCCGATGCAGGGCTTGAATTTGGGCTTTCAGGTCAGCGATGGGCCAGGGTGCCGGGGTATTGATGGATAGCCCCAGGCGGATGAAACTAATGGCTAACAATTCTCGGAACTGGGCAATGGCACTCACCCGTTGGTACAGGGCGGGTCGCTCCAGGTCGTCCCAGGTTTGGGGTTGCCAGTCCAATTGATCCCGGCGGTAGGCCAGCACCGTCGTCCCCCAGCGGTAGGGCACCCACCAGAGTTGTCCCTCGGACTGGCTCACCCCCTGCCATTGGGGCGGCAGTTCCCCCCAGCGGGTCAAGAGGTTGGGGTCAAGGGGGGCCAAACGTTGCGCTTTGCGAGCCAGGTCTAACCAAGCCAACCCCAGGGTCAGCAGGTTGGGCGGGTCGGGCTGGGCTAATTGGGCGTATAGGTCGGGGAGTTGGGGACGCATGTGCAGTTCCAAGGGATAACGGCGGCGAAACCGTCGCCACCACAGGGAGGGCAGGGAATTTTTCAACACCTCTATCCGCAGGGCAGAAGCCGGGTTGGTAGCGGTACAACCGACCAGCACACCCATTCCAGCCGCCAATATTGCCCGTCGTGACCAAGCCCGTTGCCCTACCATTCCATCTTTATCCCTAAGTTTCTGAGATCATCATAAATTTCATGCGATGGGTCAAGGCAGATGCTCAGAAAATCAAGACAGGCTTGGTGTACCTGTGACCTGTTTTTAGATTTGCCCCTAACCCTATTGAGGATTGTGTTGCAAATTGGCAAAAAATACCATCCTCGGCAGGCAGAAATTTGGGGGAAGTAAATGACGAAGCAATATCTCCACAGTTCATTTTTAGGGATGTCCTTGACAAATTTTGACCAGGAATGGCATGATTAATTTCGTTTCTGATGCGATTAGTAAAACGTACCAAGGATGTGATCAGCATGGAATTAGAATTTCTATTGTTGGGATTAGAACCCATCGTTGCCCTGACAGTTGGTGCCGGTGCGATTGTGGTGGGAGGGGGTGCTCTGGCCCTGTCCCCCGCCTTTGGTACGGTTTTGGGTAAACCGGAATTGGCGAAAGAATTGCAAGAATCCGGTCGCTCGATGGTCAAAACCGGCATTGTCCTGAGCATGGATGCCTACGACAAGGTGCAAAGCGTCTGGACGGAAACCAGCAGTAGCGTCAGTCAGCTGGTGGAGGAGGCGAAGGCGGAGGCGAAAAATGCCCGCCTGCACGAGGAAGTCCAATCCGCTAGTTAACTCGCCCGGATGCGACGACGGGTTGGCCTCCTGGGATTGGGGGCACTAGGACTCACCGCCTGCAATCGCCCCCAGGCACCAGCGGTCATTACCCAGCCCCGGGTGCGTTGGCGTTTGGCGACCAGTTGGCCGACCGCCCTGGATACCCTGTTTGGGGGGGTGCGCGCCCTGGCGGAGCAGGTGAAACAACTGACGGATGGACGGTTTACCCTCACCCCCTTTGCCGCTGGGGAAATTGTGCCGGGTTTGCAGGTGTTGGATGCGGTGCGTTCCGGCACGGTGGAGGCAGGGCACACGGCCAGCTACTATTACCTGGGGCAAAATCCGGCTTTGGTGTTTGGAACTGGCTTACCCTTTGGTCTCACCGCCCAACAGCAAAATGCCTGGTGGTACGCCGGGGGGGGGTTGGCGGCGATGCAGTCCCTGTATCAGGATTTTGGCGTTATTAATTTCCCGGCGGGGAATACGGGTGCCCAGATGGGGGGGTGGTTTCGGCGGGAGGTGGTCAACCTCAGTGACCTGCAGGGCTTAAAAATGCGTTTGCCCGGTTTGGGGGGCAAGGTGATGGCGCAGATGGGGGTGAATGTGCAGGTTTTGCCGGGGAGTGAATTGTTTTTAGCCTTGGAACGGGGTGCCCTGGATGCGGCGGAATGGGTCGGACCCTATGATGACCAGCGGTTGGGTTTGCCCCGGGCGGCGCGTTACTATTACTATCCCGGTTGGTGGGAGCCGGGACCAAGTGTGGAACTGCTGATCAACCGGCGGGCGTGGGAGCAACTGCCCAGGAGTTACCAAAATGCCCTGGAACAGGCGGCACAGTCTATGAATCTCGCCATGCTCTCCCAGTACGAAGCCCGCAACCAAACCGCCCTGCAAGCCCTTGTTGCCGGGGATACCCAACTGCGGCGGTACAGTGATGACATTCTCCAAACCGCTTGGCAGGTGACCCAAGACCTTCTCGCCGACCAGAGTCGCCAATCCCCCGCTTTCCAAAAAATCTACCAACCCTGGCAAAAATTTCAAAAAGATAGCCTGAACTGGGGCAAAACCGATGCCTTGAGTACGATTCAACGGTTTTTGGCTCCCTAAACCGGGCACGGCTAAGCGATAATAAATTTTTAACCTGAAGCAGTCCCTAAGCCCGTGTTATCCGAACGTATCTTGCAGGTGCAACCCTCCGCCACGCTGGAAATTACCGCCCGGGCGAGGGCGATGCGTGCCGCCGGTGAGGATGTGTGTAGTTTTGCCGCTGGGGAACCGGACTTTGATACCCCCGCATTTATTCGGGAAGCAGTCAAAACCGCTTTGGATCAGGGCAAAACCCGCTACGGGCCAGCGGCGGGGGAACTGGTATTGCGGCGGGCGATTGCTGAGAAATTTCGGCAAGACAATGGTCTGAGTTACACACCGGAGCAGATTTTGGTCACCAATGGGTGCAAACAAGCCCTGTACAACCTGATACAGGTGATGATCCAACCGGGGGATGAGGTGCTGATCCCCGCCCCCTACTGGGTGAGTTACCCGGAGATGGTGCGCTTGGCTGGGGGGCGACCGGTGGTGATCCCGACGGAGCGGGCAACCGGCTATAAACTCACCCCGGAGCAATTGGCAGAGGCGGTGACCCCCCGCAGTCGCTTGCTGATTCTCAATTCCCCCAACAATCCCACCGGGGCGGTGTACCAACGGGAGGAATTGCAGGCGTTAGCTGAGGCGATCCTGCGCCATGACCTGTGGGTGATCAGCGATGAAATTTACGAAAAATTGGTCTATGACGGGGCGGAACACCTGAGTATTGCCGCCCTTGGGGAGGAAATTTACGCCCGTACCCTGGTGTGCAATGGCTTTGCCAAAGCCTACGCCATGACCGGGTGGCGGGTGGGGTATGGAGCCGGATCGCCTGAAATTATCGCTGCCGCCGCCAATCTCCAGGGGCATAGTACATCGAATGTTTGTACATTTGCCCAGTATGGAGCCTTAGCCGCCCTGCAAGGTCCCCAGGCGGAATTGCACCGGATGCGGCAGGTGTTTGGCGAACGGCGGCGGTTGATGTGCGATGCACTGGCGCAGATGCCCGGTTTGGGGTTGGCACCACCGGCGGGGGCATTTTATATCTGGGTGGACATTCGGGCGACCGGGTTAAATTCCGTCCAATTTTGCCAGCAGGTGCTGGAGCAATATCAGGTGGCACTGGTGCCGGGGCGAGCCTTTGGGGATGACCAACACGTGCGGTTATCCT
Source organism: Synechococcus sp. C9 (assembly GCF_022984075.1). Lineage (NCBI taxonomy): Bacteria > Bacillati > Cyanobacteriota > Cyanophyceae > Synechococcales > Synechococcaceae > Synechococcus > Synechococcus sp. C9. The sequence continues at coordinate 2,284,917 of NZ_JALAAD010000001.1, forward strand.
ACGCCACCGACCACACCACGATTGCCAAGGGCATGGCGCGGTTGGCACAGTACCTCGGTCATTTAGCCCCGCTGTCGGTGGGGGATGGGAAGCGGTAAAATGAAATACGGTTTGTCCGAAGGAACTGCTCCCGTGCCCCCGATTCCCACTGTTGCTGATACAAAACGGGCTTTTTATCAATACCATCCCCGCCCGATCCACTCGGTGTACCAGCGGGTGGTGGAGGAATTGTTGGTGGAGATGCACCTGCTCCAGGTGAATGTGGGGTATCGCTATCATCCCCTGTACGCCCTGGGGGTGGTGACCAGTTTTGATACCCTGATGGCGCACTACACCCCGACGGCGCATCGGGACTCGATTTTTCAAGCCCTTTGTCGGGCGTTGAACCACGACCCGGAGACCCTGCGGGCGGATGCCCAGCGGTTAAAAAACCTGGCGCAAGGGGAGGGAGGGACTGCCCTGCGGGCTTGGTTGGCACAACCGGAGGCACCCTTGTCTGCCGATGACCCCCTGCAAAGGGAACTGCAAAGCTGGCTGACCCCGCCCCCGCCCAAATACAGCCGGTTGGTGGGGATTGGTTTGCTGACCCTGGTGCAGTGCGTGTTGCCCCAGCAAGAGGAACAATGGCTGTCCGCCGTGCAAACCCTGGCGCGGGCCTTAAATTTGAATGGGGAAAAAGTGGAGCGGGATTTAGACCTCTACCGCAGTACCCTGGAACGACTCACCCAGGCGCAGGCGGTCTTAGCGGACATCCTCAAAGGCGGCAAGGCGAAAAACCCTGCCCTACCGGAAGTCCCTGCCTCGTGAGGTGAGGATCACTATGGCAATTTCTAGGAGGGGAACCAAATCATGGCTACCAGTCGGCGGGTCGAACGGGTTGCAGAACTGATCAAGCGGGAAATCAGCCAGCTTTTGCTCAGCGGCATTAAAGATGACCGGGTGGGGCAGGGCTTGGTGAGTGTGACAGCGGTGGAGGTGTCCGGGGATTTGCAACACGCCCAGGTGTATGTCAGCATCTTTGGCTCCCCAGCCGTCCGGGCGCAAACCATGGCGGGGCTGGAATCCGCTACGGGCTATGTACGCACGGTTTTGGGGCAACGGGTGCGCCTGCGTCGTACGCCAGAGGTGGTGTTTCGGGAAGATACATCCCTGGAGCGGGGCAGTCGGGTGATTGCCCTGTTGAACCAAATCCGGCAAAATCAAACCCCCAAGGAAGGGGACTCCCTGCCCAGTTAACATTTAGTTTGATACAGTCTATTTATCAATTAAAGGATACAAAAAGCCTCCATCATTCTCAAGGCTCAGAATAATTGACTCACGGCAAGTGGGGTTCAACTGTATCCCATAAGCGCTTAAAAGACTGTAGTTCGACGGTTTTAGGTCTGGGCTGAGGCAGTAGCTGAGACTTTTTCTGTTCGAGAACAACCGTTTAATCTTTGAGCAGTAAATCCAGGAACATCCCTGTGGCGTACAATTGTGGACATTTCTGTTGCATGATTTATAACTTCAAAGGAAACACATCAGATGTCTATGAACTTCCATAGCCTTATCAGCACTTCTGATGAGGAAAACTTTTTACAGATTTTTAAGGATGCTTTCTCTGGACAGAATAAGCAGTTTCTGGAAGCGCACGACACTATTCTCAGGGCTTGTTACAGAAATCCCCAACTTGCTCCAACCACAAAAAAGGCTAAAACTCCAGAAGAGTTAGCCAAGGTTTGGTTAGAGAAGTATGAAAACGGCTATAAAAATAGAATTTCACGACGCATATCACAACTTCCCCACACAGTTGCTGATCCAATTGTCAATACAATCATCAATGCTCGATTAACAGGACTAACTACAGAGCATCTTGAACAAATCAAATATGCCCACAGGTTGTCAATGTCTGCCGAGAATATTTTGGGATTACTTTTAGAAGAATTTTTAGCTGATAAATTGGCTAGATATGGCTGGTTTTGTTGTTGGGGAGAGTCAATTCGCCATGTGGATTTTTGTAATGTTGATGGTTCTCTCTTGCAGGTCAAAAACCGCAGTAACTCGGAAAATAGTTCGTCTTCTCGGGTAAGAATTAACCAGCCCATTGAAAAGTGGTATCGGGTTGATGCTGTAAATGGTAACTATCAATGGTCTTATTGGCAACGTAAATATAATAACGATGATGACTTTTCTGAAGAAAAATTTATTGGTTTTATTCAGCAAGTTTTACAAAGAAATCCCTGTGCTTTAGCCGTTGAAGCAGACAACTATTGGAAAAGCATATCTGAACACTCAGAGCAAACTCAAAGTTAATTGTTTAGTTAATGCTTCATCTCTATAACCCATCTCCTTCAGCCAACTGACATCATCAGTATTGTGGTAGCGGGAGTAGGGGAAATCGGGATATATTCTAGGCTCTTCACCCCTTAGATGGGTTAATAACATTCTCGCAATCGCTCTTCCTAGAGAGCAAGGAACGGCATTACCCACTTGCCGATATTGATCGAGTAAAGTACCTGCAATCATCCAATCATCTGGAAATTCTTGAATGCGCTTATATTCCTCAATGCTAAGGGGTCTATCCTCTTCTGGGTGAGCTAAATCTGTGGCAGGCATAGCGGGATGAGTGACCAAGGTAGGGGCTGGTTTATCCCAAGCCAACCTGCGGTAAAAACCCGTTTTACCTCCTCCCGCATGATAGGAAGTTCCCAGTGCCTCTTGATGCAGCTCTTCTGGCAAGTCCCGCCAGTATTGCCCTGGTTTCAGTAATCTATAATACTTGAGCCGTTTTTCTGGAAACTTGACAAAATGATGTCCATCCTTAGGCAGACCTGCTAAAGCCTCTCGTAAAGTCTTCCATTTGGGCAGACCATATAATTCTTTTTCGGAATGAGTGGGGGTGAGATAGGGCAGTTTTACACCATCACGACTACAAGCAATGATCAGTCTTTCTCTTTGCTGAGGTGCTCCAAAATTAGCTGAGTTATAGAGGTTGAAAGAAACGCCATATCCTGCATCTTGTAATTTTTGAATAATGAGAAGCAATGCACCGCCTCTTCGTTCATCTTGGGATAATGGTGGAAAATTTTTGCCTCTCATTTCATGGGGTCGATGTTTTAATGGCGCAGACAGTAATCCCCTGACATTCTCAATCACCGCAAATCTGGGTTTAAGTTCAATGATTAAGTCAACGAACCTTAAGAAAACATTGCCTCGTTCATCGTTGAATCCTTGGCGCTTGCCTGCACTGCTAAAGGCTTGACACGGTGGTCCGCCAACAATTACATCAATCTCATCAGTTGAACTCAGTCCTGCATACGCTCGAATTTCTGTGGCTGAGTAATCCCGAATATCCCCAATCAATGCCATGTCTGGTCGATTGATCTCAATCGTTTGTCGAGCGGCGGGATCAATTTCACAAGCAAGGAGTACTTGGATGCCTTCTTTTTCTAGCCCCAAATCCAGACCCATACAGCCAGAAAAAAAACTCAAGGCTTTTAGCTCAGGTTTGCTGAACGAGCGTCGCCCATGATCAGGGATTTTTAGGCTTCTATTCTCTCCTTTAACACGGTAGCTCTGCACAGATTCTGATGCTACAATCCACCGACTACTAATCCTTTCCCCGCTGATTTCGCCATACCGAAGTAGCTGGCGTACATATTGCTCTGAGCAGTTTAAGATTTCAGAGGTTTCTTTTACAGAGAGGTATTCGGTAACCATGCTTTCGGTTGCGAAACTAAAACTAGGTACCCATCCTACTGTCAAAGTATCATGCGTGCAAGTATTGTGAACCAATGTTCTTGTCTCAGTGTCTTGCCTAAAGTTAGCGTCAGTCGTCGAACACAGTCTCCGGATGCACCCCCCGGACGGAGGGTTTGGGAATTGTTGCCCGCCACTTCAGCGGGATTGCTATAGTATCAACAGGTATTTTGCGTACTTGAAACTAAAACCCTGGAAACGTTTAGACTGTGGGCGAAAAACGGCGTTTATTAGGTTTGCGGGCAGAGCAATTCCGCCACCCTTGGGACCGGGAAGCCACCCAAGCCTTGCAACAAGTTCCCGGACTGGATGGGTTACTGCGGTTGACCCTGGGGACAGCGGCACAGGAATGGTTTTACTTGGAAAATATGGCGACTGGGGTGCAGGTAGGATGGAATCAACTGCCCTGGCTGTACGAATTACTACAGGAAGCCTGCCAAATTTTAGACATGGATGTGCCCTACCTGTACCTGCGGCAAAATCCCCAGCCCAATGCCTACACCCTCGCCATTCGGGGGGATAAACCCTTTATCGTTTTGCATACCAGCCTGATGGAACTGCTCACGCCTGCCGAAATCCAGGCGGTGATTGCCCACGAATTGGGACATTTGAAGTGTGAACATGGGGTGTATTTGACCCTCGCTAACCTCTTGGTTTTAGGGGTCGCCCAGATTCCCACTTGGGGGATGTGGTTGGCGCAGGGACTACAGACATCGTTATTACAATGGTTGCGCTGTGCCGAGTTGAGTTGTGACCGCGCCGCCCTGTTGGTCGCCCAGGAACCCCAGGTGGTGGTGCAGGTATTGATGAAATTAGCCGGGGGTTCCCCCTCATTGGCGCACCAATTAGATGGGCAGGCATTTCTCGCCCAAGCCCGTGCCTACGACCAGCGGGGGTGGAGTTGGCTGAAAACCCCCCGCACCTTGCCCCTGACCCATCCCCTACCGGTATTGCGGGCACAGGAGATTGACCGCTGGAGCCAAAGCCCCGCCTATCAACGGTTGGTGGCAGGCAAAGAAAATTAGGCTAAACTTAAATAAATGTAAAAATTGTCAGGACTGGGGAAGGGGTCGTGAGCCAACGCCTAGGGGTGCTGTTATTGAATTTGGGGGGACCCGAGCGGTTGGAGGATGTGCGACCGTTCCTTTACAATCTGTTTGCCGACCCGGAGATTATCCGCTTGCCCCTGCCCTGGTTGCAAAAACCCTTGGCTTGGTTGATTGCCACCATGCGTCACCGCCGTTCCCGAGAAAATTACCGGCAAATTGGGGGCGGCTCTCCCATCCGGCAGATTACCGAACAGCAGGCGCAGGCTCTAGCGCAACAACTCCAGCAGATGGGGCAGTCGGTGCGGATTTATGTGGGTATGCGCTATTGGCATCCCTTTACCGAGGAAGCCATTGCCCAAATTGAACGGGATGGGGTGGAAAAACTGGTGATTTTACCCCTCTATCCCCAGTACTCTATTAGTACGAGCGGTTCCAGTTTGCGCCTATTGGAACGGTTGCGGCAGGCGGGAACCTATCTGGCGCAGATTGAGCATACGGTGATTCCCTACTGGTATCAACGCCCGGGTTACATCGAGGCGATGGTGGATTTGATCCGCCAAACCCTGGACAATCTGCCCGCCCCCGACCACGTGCATTTACTGTTTAGTGCCCACGGGGTACCCCGCAGTTATGTGGAAAAGGATGGCGACCCCTACCAGGAACAGATTGAAACCGGGGTGGCGCTGATTATCAAAGCCCTCAATCGTCCCAACGCCCATACCCTCGCCTACCAAAGCCGGGTGGGTCCGGTGGAATGGTTGCAACCCTACACGGAGGATGTGATCCCCGAGTTGGGGGCGCGAGGGGTGCGGGATTTGCTGGTGATTCCCATCAGTTTTGTTTCGGAACACATCGAAACCTTGCAAGAAATTGACATGGAATACCGGGAACTCGCCCATCAGAGCGGGATTATCAATTTCCATCGGGTACCGGCTTTGAACGTCCACCCCCGGTTTATTCAGGATTTGGCTGAAGCGGTGGTTCAAGCCAGTACATCCCCACCCGTGCCGCTCAATCAGGTGATCAACATTCAAAAACCGGTGAAAATTTATCCCCAGGAGCGTTGGGAATGGGGTTTAACGCCCACCGCCGAAGTTTGGAATGGTCGGTTAGCAATGTTGGGTTTTATATTTTTGTTAGTCGAAATGATTACCGGCTGGGGACCTTTGCATTTAGTGGGTTTGATGTAATCGCTAGGTAATGGTGAAGGGATGGGCAAGTGGGGTTACGTTAAGATAGACAACATACCCCAAGCAAACCCATGAGCAATCCGGTTACGTTAGAAAGCATTGCCGAAAGTGTTGCCCAAAATGCCCAGCGCATTGAGCAGGTAGCGGAAAACGTTGCCCAAAACACCCAGCGCATTGAACAACTTGCAGAAAATGTTGCCCAAAACACCCAAAGCCTTACCCAGACCAACCAACGGGTGGAGGACATTGCCCACAGCCTTACCCAGACCAACCAGCGGGTGGAGGACATTGCCCACAGCCTTACCCAGACCAACCAGCGGGTGGAGGACATTGCCCAGAGCCTTGTCCAGACCAACCAACGGGTGGAAGCGATTGGTCATGATTTATCCCAGTTGCGGATTGAAGTCACCAAATTTAACGACCGCATGGAAACCTATCAACGGGCGAATGACCGTTTGGTGAATTTAGCACTTTCGATCATTACTGGGGGGACAGTAGCGTTGATTGTGGGGATGATTTTACTAATCGTGCGGGAAGTTTAGGGGATGACCGCCCTAAAATAAAAATCCCTGCCCTTTGCGAGCTATGGTCTGCGCTTCCCTGTGCCAATATCTGGCGCACCTGCCCCTGGTGCAACAGTGGGCACAAAAAATTCACCCCAGTCATCCCCTGGTGCTGTCCGGTCTGCCCCGATTTGGTAAGGTACTGCTGGTGAATGCCCTGGCGCAAATACGGGCACAACCCCTCCTGGTGATCACCCCCAATTTGGAAGAAGCGGCGCAATGGACGGCTTTAACCGAACAGATGGGCTGGTCGCAAGTAGCTTGTTATCCCACCGCCGAAGCCTCCCCCTACGAACCCTTTGACCCGGAACCGGAAACCCTCTGGGCGCAGTGGCAGGTACTCACCGACTTACAAAGTCCTAACCCGCCCAATGTCATCATTACGACCGACCGGGCATTGCAACCCCACCTGCCCCCGCCAGAAGCCTTTGCGGAACTATGTATCACCATCAATCTCCAAGACAGCCCAACCCTGGCGACGCTGGTGCCAACCTTAACCGCCCTGGGTTACAAACGGGTGGAACAGGTGAACGCCGAAGCCGAATTTAGCCAGCGGGGGGACATTTTGGATGTGTACCCGGTTGCCCATGAATTGCCGGTGCGCCTGGAGTGGTTTGGGGATACCCTGGAATCCCTGCGGGAACTCGACCCCCTCACCCAACGGGCGTTGGAACCCCTGACCGAAGTGCGCCTCACGCCGGTGGATTACCGAGCCTTGGTACTGCCCCGAATGCCTGATTTGGCACCCCATTTCACCGGCTACCGGCGGTTTCTCCCCCAAGCCTTTCCCCAGGTAGCGTCCCTGCTGGACTATCTACCCAGCCACACCTTATGCGTCATTGATGAACCCCAGCAATGTCGCCTGCACCATCAACGCTGGTGGGAACACGCCCAGGAACAATGGGAACGTTCGGCGCAATCCGAGGGGATTTCCCCCATCCATGCCTCCTGGGAAACGATACAAAATCAGTTGGTGAACCAGCCGCAAATTCACTGCCACGAGTGGAGTAGCGGAGAAGGCATTAACCTCAATCCCCGCCCAATTCCCAACACCCCCCACCAGTTTGCCCCCCTCGCCGAACTGATCCGCCAACATCGCTCCCAGTGCCGCACCTGGATTTTTTCGGCGCAACCCTCCCGCTGTGTCGCCGTACTCCAAGAGCATGACTGTCCCGCCCAGTTTGTCCCCAACGCCCAAGACCTGAATGCCATCCAACGGCTGGGGCAGGAACATACCCCCATCGCCCTCAAATACACGGGTTTGGGGGAATTGCAGGGGCTGTGGTTGCCCGCCTTGAGCCTGCTGGTACTCACGGATCGGGAACTATTCGGTCAACACCATCTGGGCACCCCCACAGCGAACCGCCGCCGCCGCCAAGCCCAATCGCTTCAAGTTGACCCCAACCGCCTGCAACCGGGGGATTATGTCATCCATCGGCATCACGGGTGCGGGCAGTTTTTACGCCTGGATAAATTGGAAATTGACGGGCAAATTCGGGAATATCTGGTTTTACAATATGCGGACGGTTTACTGCAAGTGGCGGTGGATCAGGTGGGTAGCCTGTCCCGGTATCGGGGGGGCGGAACCCAGAAACCCGAACTCCATCGGTTGGCGAATAAAACCTGGGAAAAAACCCGGGAAAAAGTCCGCAAAAGTCTAAAAAAATTAGCCGTTAATTTACTAGAATTATACGCCAAACGGGCGGAACAGACCCGGACTCCCTATTCCCCAGATAGCCCTTGGCAGAAGGAATTAGAGGATTCTTTTCCCTATGCCCTCACCCCGGATCAAGCCAAAGCCATTCAAGCGGTGAAAGCGGATTTAGAAGCCCCCCGTCCTATGGACCGTTTGGTGTGCGGGGATGTGGGTTTTGGCAAAACCGAAGTGGCAATTCGAGCCATTTTCAAAGTATTACTTGCAGGCAGACAGGTGGCTTTACTCGCCCCCACAACCGTCTTGGCACAACAGCATTATCACACCCTTAAAGAGCGATTTGCCCCCTACCCCATTCAGATTGCTTTGCTCAACCGGTTTCGCAGTCCCCAGGAGCGCAAACAGATTCTTGCCAAACTCAAAACCGGGGAATTGGACTGTGTGGTAGGCACCCATCAATTATTAAGTAATACGGTGACATTCCGGGATTTAGGATTATTAGTCGTGGATGAGGAACAGCGGTTTGGGGTCAATCATAAGGAAAAAATCAAAGCCTTAAAAACCACCGTAGATGTATTAACCTTAACCGCCACCCCCATCCCCCGTACTTTGTCGATGGCTCTATCGGGATTGCGGGAAATGAGCCTGATTACCACGCCACCCCCCTCCCGTCGCCCCATTAAAACCCATTTGATTCCCTACCAACCGGAGACCATTCGTGCCGCCATTGCCCAGGAGTTGGATCGGGGGGGACAGGTGTTTTATGTTTTACCCAAAATTGCGGGGATGGAAGCCGCCATTGCTCAAATTCAACAGATGATCCCCACTGCCAAAATTATGTTGGCGCACGGACAATTAGCCCCAGAGGAATTAGAAGTCGCCATGCTGGCATTTAGTAACGGCGAAGCCGATATTTTGGTTTGCACAACCATTGTGGAATCCGGGTTAGATATTCCCCGGGTGAATACGATTATTATCGAAGATGCCCATCGGTTTGGTCTGGCGCAACTCTATCAACTGCGGGGGCGGGTGGGGCGAGCGGGGGTACAGGCGTATGCTTGGCTGACCTACCCGAGCGAGGAATTGCTCACGGAGGAAGCCAAAGCCCGTCTGCGTGCCATTCAGGAGTTTACGCATCTCGGTTCCGGTTACCAACTGGCACTGCGGGATTTGGACATTCGGGGGGCGGGGGATATTTTGGGAGCGGAGCAGTCGGGGCAGGTCGCCGCCGTCGGGTTTGACCTGTATTTAGAAATGTTACAGGAGGCGATTCAAGAGGTACGGGGGCAGGAAATTCCCAGCGTGGATGACACCCAAATTGACCTGAATTTAACCGCCTTTATTCCTGCGAATTATATGCCCAATTTAGAGCAAAAATTAAGTGCCTATCGTACCCTGGCGACCGCAGAAACTCCCCAGGAATTAACCAAAATTGCCCAGGAATGGGTGAATTCTTACGGTGAGTTGCCAGTGCCAGTAGTGCAGTTGATCTTAGTCATGCGGGTGAAATTACTCGCCAAACAATTGGGCATCAGCCGTATTCGCCCCGATAAACCCCACGTCATTTTAGAAACGGCGATGGCGGCACCCGCTTGGCAACAATTGCTGACAGGATTATCCCCAAAACTCCATTCCCGGTTTGTCCACACCCCCGGCAAAATCACGGTGCGGGGACTGGCGACCCTACCCCCGGCGCAGCAGTTGGAACAATTGCTGAACTGGTTTCAGGCAATGGTGCAACGGCGGTCGGAGTGACCACTCCAGTTGGTGCGGGTACAGCCATATCCCCCGGCAAAAAGGAACGGGCGGTGACAGCAACCAAAGCCACCCCAAAGGTAAGTACCAGCAAAAATGGCAAAATGAAACGGGTAAACCACGTCATCGCAATCCACTCCTGAAGGGGGATAAAAACACTGTTTTCAAAATTTTAACAAATCTTAAATCGTAGGTATAGAGGCATTCTACTTGATTTACAAACAGAAATTCCCCAGAACCATACACCGCAGGTGCTTCTTTTACGGGGGCGATGCCCTGCGACCCTTATTCTAAACTGAGTTGAGATGACTATGTCTGTGAATACCAAGGTTACTAAAAACCAGCACGGGGCGGTGCCCTGCGACCCTTGATTTTGTCAGGATATTTGCAAGTATAAAACTTTTGCTCATAATTCATAATTTGAATGATATTGCTATAGCATTGGCGATAGATTCAACCCTACCCATTTTCACAGCCAGCCAGCCCCACGTATGCAACACATTTGCGATACATTCACGAGATCAATCCGTCACCCACACTACCTTTTACCATGAACGTCAAACCAGGGTATGTCCTGAAATTTTCGCCCCCAACCGCACGGGCACTGGTCGCTGGTATCCAAGATTGGCAGGAGCGGGGATTACTCCAGGGGGCAACGGTGGCACTCCAAATCCAACAACACCAGGGGGAAACGGATTTAATCTTAAACGCTACGACTTCCACACAAATCTCTGAACTGGCACAGGGATTAGCGGCTTGGGCGGAACTGAATCTCATTACTTCGCCCATCCAATGTAAAGTCATTTTACCCCAGTTGTCTGAATCTTTACTCATGGGTTTAGACCATTGGTTAAGCAGTGGATTGGTTGCCGATCAAGTCGTGCGGCAGTTTTGTCAAACCTATTGGTGGCAACCCTTGACCGGGGTAGGAACTCCGGCGGCTGGAGGGGGGAAACCCCTTTCAATGGTCAGAGCTTATGCCTTGTGGGCGTTGGGATTTTTGGGGGTGTGTGGTTTACATCGTCTGTACTTGGGACAGGTAGTGCCGGGGTTGTTGTGGCTGTTTACCCTGGGGTTGTGCGGTTTCGGGCAGGTAATTGATGTATTTTTGATCCCCAATTTGACCCAATCGGCTAACCGGCGGCGGGGTTTGGTTCCGGCTACGGTTACTCCTACTTCTGAGCGAGCGCCCCAACCCCAATTGTTGCGGTCATTTCGGGCGGAATTAAGCGTCCTCTGGCTGGCGCTGGTGGGGGTATTTTTGGTACTGCTTTCTTCGGTGGTATTGGCGGCGAGTGTGTGGGATAGCTTGGGAACCCTGGGGCAATATGGGCTTTTGTGGTTCTATACCCTGGGATTTGGCGGTATGGCATTGTGGTTACGTTCTAAGGACAATGTGCCATTAACTGCCCTCATGCTCCAGGTGGCAACCGTACTGCTGATTCCCGTTAATTTTTGGACAATTGACCAGTTGGGGTTATGGTCGCAGGGCTTGCCAATTGTGCCGTTGGGGGCGGGCTTGGTGTTGACCGGGCTGGGGTTTTGGTTGCAGGGGCGGACGGCGATGCCCTGGGGGTTAGGACTGGTCTTGCTCCTGCCCTGGTTGCAATCTGGCTGGCAAAGTCCTGGCATCATTTACAGTACAGTGTATGGCGGAAGTTTACTAACAACTGCTGTACTTTGGCGGGGTCGCCATGCCCCTTGGTCGAGTCTGACTTGGGTGGGCATTTTTGGTGGGCTGGGTTTGCTGATTGTCCGAGCCATTGATACGCTTGAGCCGCCGTATTATAACCTGGCATTGGCGATTGGTCTCAACGGTTGGTTAATTGTTTGGTTAACCCGTTCTCAATCATTACAAATGTGGGGGTTGGTGGGGTGGATTTTAACGTTTTTGGGTTGGTTTTTGGCGATCCCCACTGGTTTTTTGCCTGATGGTCGTTGGTCATGGCAGGCTTTGGTGATGGTCATTTTGCTGGGTGAATTGCTCTACTATCGCCTGCGTTCACGGCAAGAATTTTCCGCACTGTTGGGCTTGTTTGGTCTGCAACTGCAAGCCCTCTGGTTACTCTGGGGAGCAATTCCTAGCCCGGGACGGGCGCAGATTTTGACCTGGGCGGAACAGGTGGGGGGAACCCTGGGGATGCCTACCGTATTGCTCAGTATTTTGTGGTTACCGGCGGTGGGGTCAACCATGCTGGCAAGACAATTATTTGAGAGTTGGTCAGCCCCAAAGTTAACCAAATTGACTGGCATTTTCGCCCTGGCTTTGGGCAGTAGCTTGTCCATACTTAGTTTGAGCAATCCCACCTGGCGGATTTTGGTTTGGGGGGGCTGTGGGTGTTATTTGGTGTTCTGGTTACGCCGTCAATTGCAGGTGCAACTGGGGTGGATTTACCTTCTGCAAACCCTGTTTTTAAGTACGCTTTTATTTGCAGTGGATCGGCTGGCACCAAATTTGCCAACGGCGATTTGGGTACTGCTTTTGTTTGCACTGGCGGCGGGGCAATGGTGCTGGAGTTGTACCGATCACCCCTGGGGGCGCACCGGTTGGCTGGTGGGGCTGGTACTGATGGGGTTGGGGTATAGGGAATGGTTGCCCTGGGTATGGGGGGGGACTGCCGTCAATGGCTGGGTGTTGAGTGCGTTTATCCCTGGAATTTTTCTCAGTATTTTGTCCTGGCAGTCGCAGTGCATAGCTCCCCGCTGGTGGGTGGGAATTTCCCTGGTGAGCGTGGTGGGGAGTGCCATGTTTCTACCCCCTGGATGGGAAATGCCGGGACTTTGGCTGGCGACGGGGGTGGCGGCGCTGGGGGCTTGGCGGTGGCGGCATGGATTTCCCGGCGTGGTGGCACTGAGTCTGGGGTTCGCCCTATGGGCTAAACTGGTTGCCCAATTTTTGCCCCAGGGCAGTTGGTCGGCGGGGGTCGTCTGGGCTTATGTGCTGTGGGTCTGGGCGTGGCGGCATTACCTCACCCAGCGGTTGCGCTCTGTCAATTCTATCAATAACGTTTATGCCCAAATTTGTGACGCTTGGGCAGGGGTTGTCACGGGAATAATGTTAGTATTTTTTACATATGAAATTTATACAGATTACCGGTATTATTTGGCGGATATGTCCCCGCCATCGGTGTGGTCGCTGTGGGTGGTGGGGGTGCTGACCCTGGGCTTGGGGTATCGCCTCTATCAGCAGGTGCATCCCTGGGTGGGGTATGGGTTGGTGTGGAGTTTGGAAGTGGGGCTGGCTTTGAGTGCATTATTCACCCCCAATCCTTGGCTGATTTTGGGCTTGGGTAATGCGACTTTAGGTACACTTGCACTACTGCTGTTGGTATGGCGGCAGGCTTGGGGTACGGCGTTGGTTGGCGTTCCCCTCTTTTATGGGGTCATCGGTGCGTTGGTGGGGTTGGGGACGAGTTTGACGGCGTTCACCGGTTGGATGTCGGTGGCGTTGGGGGGGATGAGTCTGGGGGTGGGGTGCAGGCGGGAGCGGTGGCAACCGTTGACCTATGTGGGTATGGGCATCATTACCCTGGGCTTGTACCAATTTTTGGTGTACCAATTACTGCAATTACCAGCGGGGAAACCGGGGGATGGGTGGATGATTTTGGCTGGCTTGGGGGTGATTTTGAGCTATGCCTATATGGGCTTGAGGGTGGGGTTAAGCCATTGGTTGGTGCGGTGGAATGTGCCGGTTTTAGCGGTGACACGCATGGGGCATGGGCATTGGGGGCTGGCGGTTGGGTTGGCGGCGATCCGTTTTGGCTTTCCCACCAGTACCAATGGGGTGATTGGTAATGCAATTGTATTGGTTTTATGTGGCGTTTATGCGCTAGGATATGGTCGGCAGTCAGGGCGGTGGGTGTGGGGCGGTTTGGCGACCCTATTGGCAACGTGGGGGGATATTTTGGTGTTGGTGGTGCCGGAACATACCTTGGTAAATTGGGCGGGGACAGGGGCGAGTTTACTGGGTGTACTGCTGATGTCTGCACCCTGGGTTCGTTGGGGTTGGTCGGATGTCCGCCCTTGGCAACAGGTGGGTCTGCTGATTCCGGGGGTGAATGTATTGTTACTCGCTGGGATTGCTGGCGGGGAGATGGTCACTTGGGCAAACCTTTGGGTAACGGCGGCGTTTTATGCCTGGTCTGCCAAGCGGGATGTGCGCCGGAGTTATGTGAGTTTGCTGTTGTTGGATTGGGGGTTGCTGAAATTTTTGCGGGAGCAGGGTTGGCGGACGTTTTTAATTTATGGGCTGATTGTGGGGGTGTCTTTACTTTATATTGCCCAGATTGATCCCTATTGGCGCAGGGATGACACCCGAGAACGGCGGCATTTTCTCCGCTGTGTGGCGACGGGTTTGCTTGGGCTAACGGCGATTTGGGAATCCCAGGGGGCTTGGGTGCCGGGGTTCTTGACGATGGGTTTGGGGTTGGGCTTGGCGGGGTTGGGCTTAGGACTGCGGGTGCGGGCTTATTTGTTTAGCGGTACTTTGATTTTTGCCCTACAAGCCTTAATTCAAGTTTGGATTTTTATCACAACGTACAGTATTTTGCTCTGGGCACTGGGGCTGGGGTTGGGTATGGCAATGCTCTGGGTGGCGGCTACCTTTGAAACCCGACGTACCCAGGTCATGGCACTGATGCAGACCTTTTTTCAGAGGGAATTGGCAAGGTGGGAGTGATCGGGGTAATCGGGATGTCCATTGTAACCATTACCAGGATAGTATTCTCCTAGAATTAATTAAAATGAACCAAGCTAAACAAAGTTCGGTTTCTCCCACTGTAGTTGATGCTGGGGTTTGTTAACGTGATCTTAGGTTGTTATTCATACTTTTGCCTATGCTTGGAGCAAATGAACTAGAGACCAACCATCTTTGGGAATATGTTCAATCCCTGTCCCCGGAGGTCGTGGAACAATTGTCCCTGCCCACCAGCCCGGAAGCCCGTCAGGTGATGGAACGGAACATTTTGGGGCTATTGGGGCATCTGCCTGCGGAACATTTCCGGGTGCAAATTACCGTAGATCGGGAGCATTTGGGGCGGTTGCTGGCTTCAGCGATGGTGAGTGGTTATTTCCTGCGGAACGTGGAACAGCGCTATGCCCTCGACAACTATTATCGTTCCCTTCAGGATTCCAACCCCTCCTGACCAAATTCCTGTAGTGCCCGCACCAATTCCCCGTAGGCATCCGGTGACATCCGTTCTGCCAGCAGGGTGAGCAGAGGTCGAAAAGCGGGTTGGGGTGGAGCCAGAGCCTTGCGCCCCAACTCACTAATCAGTTGTACCAGCTGGGTGACATCCCCCAGACTCCAATTCATCGGTTCAATAATGACGGTCTTGCCATCCCTAACCGTGCGTTGGCGGGTGACAGGCAGGCTCAAAATGGTATCCACTTTTCTTTGTAATGCCCGCACGTAGTCCCACTCGGTTTCCCGCCACTGTTCCTGCCGTTGCCGCCAAACGTCCTGCTGGTGCTGTTGCTGGTTATTGTAATGCTGTTGCCATAACATCGCTAAATACTGATCCCAGGCGGCGGCACGTTCGACCCACTGCCAGCGGTTGAGCCATTTGGACAACTGTGCGAGGGGATAATTCTGACACAGGGGTTCCAAGCGGCGCTGGGCACCCATTTCCCGATAGCGGCAAAACATTTGGTATGCCCGTTGGGGTTCCCGGGGTTGCCGCTCCCAAGCCGGTTCGTGCAGGAGTAACACCATAGCTCTAGTGTAAACCAGAACTTTTCTCCGTTCCAATGGTACTTTTACTCAGGGGTGGGAAGGGTTTGTAGAAATTGCACAACAGCTTGGGCTTCGGAGGCTGTCAATTGGTAGCGGGATTCTTTAGAAAATTGGGTTTGTAAATAACTCCGTCCTTCGGTAATGGTCCATCCTACCCGTTGCATTTCCTGTCCAATGATTTCAATTTCGGGGAGTAGTTCAATGACTCCAGCAACCAAGCGATAACACATCGGTTCTGGATCATTTTCCCCTTGCCAAGGTTGACCAAAACTCATAGATAACAAGCAATGATTACTAATCGATTGCCCCTGGTTTAATTTATTAATCGTGATTGGGTCGGTAACGCTAAAACCTATTTTTTCGGAATCATAAATATCATCTAAAATAAATACTTTACACTTACCATATTGATTCCGTTCCCATCGTAATTGTTTGGCTTCAATAAGTTGCAACGTCTGAGCGGGTTTAATTTTATTCAAATAAGCAGAAGGAATTTTGCGACCAAATTCTGGATAAAGTAATTGCTGTTCACGGTAACGTAGAATCTGAATAACCTCTGCTTTTCCTACAATGTTCCAGTCCTGACTTTTATAGAGGCGATTTTCTCTTTCATACCCAGAACTTCGTTCGTTGGTAAGCGGTATATCTACAATGTCTAATAGGTTAATTTGCTCCGATGGTATCGTACTGTCATTCGTAGGAATTCGTCCATCATCTAACTCGGATACAGGGCGCACCCATTCACCAGAATCAACAGTAATGCCAGCAATACATCGCCCTTGATGTTTATAGGAATTCGCCAAACAAATGACCCGCCGCATAACCACTCCTAAAGATGAATGATTTGGAGATTATTTAACCGAGATTGCAGATATTCTGCCGCTAAACGCCGATGGCAGTAATGGGGTTTATCTTCGCTACACAAAAAGCAAGCCTGGTCTAAATCTTCTGGTTTTAACAAGGATTCTATCTGCCGTTTTTGAATCAGTTCTAAATAGGCTTTTTCGTACTCATTCCAAGAAATTTTTTTCTTTTTATATCCATCTAAAACATCTTGGGTTGGAGCCAATGGTAAACAATGTTCATATCTGATTTGCCCAATTTTATCTAGGAAATACTCCAGGTCAGATTGTTTAGCAAACCCTGATAATTGGGAGGTATTATTTAACCGAGTATCAATTAGTTTTTTCACCCCAGCTTGTTTTAATCCCTCAAAAAATTGAGCGGCAGATTTACGGGTGAATCCAATCGTAAATAATTTAATCATCGTGGTTCTCACCTTGTTCTTTTTCTACATAAGCAATCTTTAACCCTTGGCGGCGGTAGGCTTCCTTTAATCGTTCTTCTTGGGTTAATTTGGGCGTGGGATCATCCGCAAATAAAGAAAGTTGGTCTCCCAATTTTTCCTCCTGTAAGTGGTGTAGTTTTAACATTCGTTCCTCTAAATCCTCGTGATATTCTAAAGAACCATCATGGAGAATATGACCGATTTCTAAGTTAAAGGGCATTAAATGTTGACAAACTAAAATCGCCCGATGGCAGGTGATCGGGTCTTTTTCGGCACACATTAGCGCAATCCGATGGCTTTGCACCCCTTTCAAAATCCGTTTAATTCCCTGGGAAAATTCTGGGGTAGCGGCGATATGTTCATATAGGGCTTTTCCATCCACATAGCAACTGGGATTTTCAGGACGGGCACCTAGTTCTTTCCCCAAAAATACATAACGAATTTCCGCTTGGGGTAAATGTTTTTCTAAAACTTGGCGATTAAATTGCGGCAACCGTCGGCTGTAGGGCATGGAACGCACATCCGCCAAAGCCGTTACATTATGTTGTTGAAGCAGGGCAATAAAATTCTCCAGCGAATGATGAGAATGCCCAATGGTAAACAACGGTTGCATGACCCGTTAAGAATTAATTAAATTCATACCAACTAATAACTCTAGTATAGGGTTACTCCAGACCGTCCTGGGACAAAAATGCCCGGTCCATCGGCAGGGGCGCAATTGGTTCATTCAAGGTAAATTCCCCCCGCTCAATCCAGGATTTGAGAATTTCCGCCACCTCCAGAGACCAGGAAATGCTGGCGAGGGGGGCAGTACGGACTTGTGTCCCGTTAATCGTAATTCGCCCGGACTTGAGTTGGGCATAACTCACCAGTCCAAAGCTGGGACGCACTCGGCGGGGAATGGCAAAATCCATCACCGGCACGACAATATCCTCATCCTGTACTGCACAAGCGACAATCACCTGCTCATCCAGAACCGGGAAGGGTACCCCCACCCCCAGGTACAGCGAGGAACCGTAATGTTTGAAAAAACAGCCCCGCACCCACCGGGATTGCATCTGCTGGGCATCCCCAATCAGTGCCACCGTCGCCGCTGGTCCAATGGGCACCCGATTCGGGAGCCGTTTTTGCAAAGGGAAATGTTGCGTCCCTTCCCAGGCGATGTACCCCACCCCGCCCCCCAGAAATACCTTGGTGCCAATCCCCACACACCGCAAGTCCGGGTCGTTCAACAGGGGAGAAAGGGCACCCGTGCAGGCATACACTGCATTCCCCAATTGCGGCAGGAGGGGTCCCAGATAGGTGTAAAGCGTCCGGTCTCCCCCATTCACCCCCACGATAAAATTTTGGTACAAATTACGGGGATTGTACAGATAAAATTGGTTGATCGTATCTTTGCTAATCCGGGTTTCTAAGGTTGGGCGGGGATAACAATCTGTACTTTGCCCCACCGCCTTGAGGGCAACCGTGTTCCCGGCAATCAAATCGGCAATCACATGACCGCCCCCCCGCTCCGCTCCCTCGTCTTCTCCCAGTTGGGACGCCCCAATCACCACATCCACCGCCCCAAACCCGGTGTAGCACGGTACCCCATCCAACCAACATTGGCGCAGTTTAATCGGCGGGTCCGTCTGCCCCAGATTCAGCACCGCCCCGGAAGCCTCCATCGGCTCGAAGGTTCCCGTAGTAATCACATCCACGGTACGGGCACAGCGGGCGACCCCCCATTCCTTGACCCGGGCTTTGAGTTCTGCCGCCGTCCACACCACCGCTTGTTTCGCCTGGATTTTGGCGTTGATCTCTGCCCAGGTACGCAGGGTCATCGTTAGGAATAATGGGGATTATTCGGTGGCAGGTGCCAACTCCGTACTGCCCTTTTGCCGTCCCCTGACGATGGAGTTGTAGAGCATAATTCCGATGGCTTTGACCAGATTTCCCTCTAGTTCCTGGAACATTTTCATATTCAAGCCAAAGGCGGCGTTGGCTTCCTCCACAATCGCTTGAACCGTGCCCGCATCCACAGGCAGGGTATCCAAAATCTGGCGGTACTGGGCTTTGAAGGCTTTTTCGTCGGGAATTTGCTCAAAGTGGTAAAAAGCCACCCCTTCGTCCCCCAAATTCATGGCGTTTTGGGCAATTTTTTTGAGAATTTGTCCGCCCGATAAATCCCCCAAGTAGCGGGTGTAGGCGTGCGCCACCAACAATTCCGGCTGGGTGCGTGCCAATTCCTCAATGCGATGCACATAGGTCTGACCGGCTGGGGAAAGCCGAATTTCCTCCCGCCATTGGGCACCGTAGTAAAAGGCTAAATCCCGCTCCAGAGCCGGTTGACGCACCAATTCGGGGAAATACAATGGACCAACAACCGGATGTTCCCGGTGCTGTGCCATCGCCGCTTCCAACGCCCCATAGACGAAATAGAAATTCGCCACCAATTTGCGGTAGGACTGCTTTTCGACCACCCCTTTGAGGAAACAGCGGACAAAACCGACGTTTTCCGCCATCGTGTGGGCTTTTTTGGTGCCTTCCCGTAGTGCTAATGCCAATTGACTACTCATGTTAAGAATCCGTTATGATAATGTGAACAGGAACCAAAGCGTGGATACGTGCCTTCGTTCTCCCCCATTAATTAAAAATAAAGCCTGGACTCCCCCAATACTATTAAAAATCGTTAAGCATTATGACGCACACCATTCTGCAACTGGGGCATCCCACCCTCCACCACCCAGCGTCACCCGTTGAGCATTTCGCTGACCCTACCGTCCAGCAACTGATGGGGGATTTGGTGCGGGTATGTCAGGAAGCAAATGGCGTGGGCTTGGCGGCTCCCCAGGTGGGTGTGTCATTACAAATGCTGGTAGTGGCTTCCCGTCCCAATCCCCGTTATCCCCATGCACCCCTGATGCAACCCCTGGTGATGGTCAACCCGGAACTGGTGGCAATGGCTGGGGAACCCATCTGGGACTGGGAAGGATGCCTGAGTGTGCCCAACCAACGGGGGTTAGTCGCCCGGTCGCCCTGGGTGCGGGTGCGGTTTGTGAATGACCAGGGGGAGGTAGTGACCCAAGAGTTTGAGGATTTTGTGGCACGGATTGTCCAACATGAGTACGACCATCTCCAGGGAACCTTGTTCGTCGAACGGCAACCGCAACGATTGCTCACGGAAGCGGCGTACCGGACGGAAATCTTGGGTCAATGTATGGGCAATTGCTCCCCATGATCCCAAAGAATTTCTGTGGTTTGGGTAGGGCAGGGATTTCCTATGCCATATTGAGCTTTAATCTATGCAAATTCGCAATTTATGAACACCGCCTTAATCTCCGCCCTATTTGTGTTTGTACTGGCTTCCTTTGCCGGATTTGAGGTGATTAATAAAGTACCCCCGACCTTGCACACACCGTTAATGTCCGGTTCCAATGCCATTTCGGGGATTGCAGTAGTGGGAGCCATTTTGCTGGCTGGAACTGCCCAGGATACCTTGAGTGAAATTCTGGGAATTACGGCGATTGCCCTGGCGATGGTGAATGTGGTGGGTGGTTTTTTGGTCACTGACCGAATGTTGCAAATGTTCAAAAAATAGTTACTTAATAATAATTCCTTAAAAAAACTGTTCTACCCCTACGGATTTAGGAGCCAAACCCGATGAATTTAGCGAACCTTCTCCCCACCGGCATTGAACTCACCTATTTGGTTGCCATTTCCCTATTTATCATTGGCATTAAAAAATTGGGTTCCCCCGCTACGGCTCGGATGGGCAATGTCTGGGCGGCGGTGGGGATGTTGCTGGCTGTGGTGGCAACGTTATTACAACAACAGGTCTTGAATTACGGTCAAGTTCTCCTGGGTTTGGTGATTGGCTCGGTGGTGGGGGCGTGGATGGCGTACCGGGTGGAAATGACCGCCATGCCCCAGATGGTGGGTTTGTTGAATGGTTTGGGGGGGGCGGCTTCGGTGTTGATCGCCGGGGGAGAATTTTGGCGCAGTACCTTGTCCGGTATGCCCTTGGCAACATCGGCTTTAATTTCCACCCTGTTGGGGGTGTTGATTGGGGGCGTGACGTTTACGGGGAGTTTGCTCGCCTTTGGGAAATTGCAGGGCTGGGTGACGGGGAATCCGGTAATTTTGCCCCTGCAACGCTGGCTGACGGCGGGCTTGGCGGCGGGTACCCTGGCGGCGAGTGGGGTTTTACTGCTTTCCCCCCTGAATCTACCGGCTTTTGCGGCGGTATTGGTTCTCTCACTCATCTTTGGCGTGCTGTTTGTCCTGCCGATTGGGGGGGCGGATATGCCGGTGGTGATTTCCCTGTTGAACTCGTTTTCGGGTTTGGCGGCGGCGGCGACCGGGTTTATCCTGCTGAACGATGCCCTGGTGGTGTCCGGGGCGTTGGTGGGGGCATCCGGGCTGATTTTGACCCAGATCATGTGTAAGGCGATGAACCGTTCCCTGAGTAATGTCCTATTTGGGGCATTCACGGCGACCCAGGGGGGTACTGCTGGGGCGGGGGCAACGGTGGCGGGGACGATTCGGCGCACGGACGAGGAGGAAACGGCGATGATGCTTGCCTATGCCCGGTCGGTGGTGATTGTGCCGGGGTATGGGATGGCGGTGGCGCAGGCGCAACACACTCTGCGGGAATTGGCGGATGCCCTGGAACAGCGGGGGGTGTCGGTCAAGTATGCGATTCATCCGGTGGCGGGGCGGATGCCGGGGCACATGAATGTCCTGTTGGCGGAGGCGAACGTGCCCTACACCCAGTTGTACGACATGGAGGCGATCAACCCGGAATTTGAGCGTACGGATGTGGCGTTGGTGGTGGGTGCCAATGATGTGGTAAATCCGGCGGCACGCCATGATAAAAATAGTCCCATTTACGGAATGCCGATCTTAGAAGTGGATAAAGCCCAACGGACGGTGGTGATCAAACGGGGCATGAGCCGGGGTTATGCGGGGGTAGAAAATGAATTGTTCTACAAAGAACGCACCGCCATGTTATTTGGAAGTGCCCGGGAAGTGATTGCCCAATTGCTCAATGAGGTCAGACAGTTGGGATAATCCCTGATTAGGACACTTCTAAAAATAGGTCGCAGGGGCATTAAAATTGCTTCTTAGAGATTAACCTAGAGCATAGGGATTCGATAGAACCAAGTGCGGGGGCGGTGTCCCTGAAACCCCTGTTTTCGTAGGATTAGCGTAGCCATACTCAATTACCGTTGTTATACAATAGCTTTAAGAAATTTGGCATCTTAGCATAACCTAGATACGATAGGGCTAGTTCAATCCAAACTCCCAGGGGCTATTTATGGTTCAAATGCCGATCAAACCCCAACTTCTGTATCCTGATTCGGATGGTCAACCGATGGCTGACAATACGGTGCAATATCGTTGGATTGTCCGTCTAGTTGCCAATCTCAAGCATCTTTTTAAGGGGCAACCTGCTTTTGTGGCAGGGAATTTGCTCTGGTATCCGCAACCAGTGGTAATGCCACCTGTTCCTGTCCAAGCTCCCGATGTAATGGTGGTTTTAGGGCGGCCTGAGGGTGATCGCGGTAGCTATAAGCAGTGGGAAGAAGACAATATTGCTCCCCAGGTTGTATTTGAGATTTTGTCGCCGAGCAACAGTGCCAGAGAAATGCTGAATAAGCAGTTATTTTATCGAGAGCATGGGGTTTTAGAGATGTTTTTTTATGACCCGGAATCCTATGATTTTTGGGGAATGGTTCGACCTGATTTAGACCACGATTTTGCACCGATTACGGCATTGAATTTTCCCTGGACTTCGCCGACGCTAGGGGTTCGGTTTGAAATGTTTGATGATGGGCTGGCGGTCTTTCATCCCAATGGGGAGCCGTTTCAAGACCCGGATGCGATTTTTGAGGAACGGGATCAGGCACGGCAAGAACGAGATCGCGCCTTTGCCAAGTTGAGGGAACTGGGAATTGACCCAGCACAATTATGAGGCGTTGCAGATATGAATTGAAGTTTATGGTTAATTTAACCCTAGGATGGGAGCGAGGTTGTTCCTGTACTGGTTTTGCGATTGTTATACCCATATTCAGCAACACCTGTTTATCAATCCTGTCATAGGGTTCACCCTGGGGTAATGGCTGGAGCGGGAATAGACCGCCTTGCAAGAATCGCACCAGAAAATGACACAATAATTAGACGAGTTCATTCCCCGGCCCCATGCTCAAAAAATGGGTTAATTACCTGCGCCAACCTGACCAGCCCTACCTGGTAGCCGCTGTTTTTTTCGTGGTGATTTTCAGCCTTTTACTCCTGCGTTACGGCACATTTTTTGCCACCTACGACCAGGGCATTTTTAACCAACTGTACTGGAATAGTCTGCACGGACGTTTTTTTGAAAGTTCCCTTTCGTCTGGGTTATCCGTTGCCGTGCGTTTGGATGGGGATGTTGCCAGTGTGTTTTATCACCGCCTGGGTCAGCATTTCACCCCTGCCCTGATGCTTTGGCTCCCGGTCTATGCCCTGGCTCCCTCACCGGTTACATTAATTTTACTGCAATCGTTATTACTTACTGTTGGGGGAATGGTTCTCTATTTTTTAGCCCGTCATTGGCTGGAAGCCCCCTTAGCTTGGTGGATCAGCACCGGTTATTACACAGCGGGGGCGGTGATTGGACCAGCCTTGGGCAATTTCCATGATGCGGTGCAATTACCCCTATTTTTATTTGCCGCTATCTTAAGTTTAGAACGCCGGTGTTGGTGGCTGTTTTGGGCGCTGATTTTACTTACATTAATGATTCGTGAAGATACGGGAATTGTGGTGTTTGGGTTGGGGGTTTATTGGTTACTTAGCCGCCGATTTCCCTGGGTGGGTTTAACTGTTTGTTGTGTGAGTTTTTTGTATGTGGTATTGGTGACCAATGTTTGGATGCCAGCCTTTTCCGAAGATTTAAGCCGCCGCTTTTTGCCGGGATATTTTGGGCAGGTAACGGGTGATGAAGCCGAAGCGACCAATACCCTGGAAATCCTCAAAGGTATCTTGACCAATCCGATGCAACTCCTGCTCATTTTGGGTCGCCGTCCCCTACGCATTGTACTATATTTGTTAGGACAATGGTTGCCCTTAGCCTTGGTTCCTGCCGTTGCTTGGCCCGCCTGGGTGATGGTGATCTTTCCCCTGGGGCAGAGAATCTTACAAAATTCCCACATTGCCCTGCTGTTGAATGTACGTTATGCAATTAACTTGGTACCTGCACTTTTTTATGGCGCAATTCTGTGGTGGGCACAGCATCGGGAGTGGTTTCAGCGGCGATGGCAGACATTTTGGGGCTGGTGTATGGGGGTTTCAGTGGTGCTGATCATTCTCGCTAATCCCAACAATAGCTTCTCCTGGGTACTGCCAGATTCTGTACAGCCGTGGGTTTGGGTTCCCCTGCATCAACGCTGGCACCATCGGGGAGAAATTCAGCAACTACTGACGCAAATTCCCGCACAGTCAACCGTAGCCGCTACGAACCAATTGATTCCTCCCCTATCCAATCGGCGGGGCATTCTGCGGTTCCCCCAGTACCAACTACGTCTGGACAACAACCAAGTACAATCGGTGGACTATATCATTACGGATTTGTGGTATTGGCGGCGATTTAGTCTGCCTTGGAAAAATGCCTGGGATATTCGGGAATTGCACCAACGGATCACCCAGGGAGAATATGGGATCATTGGTCTGCGGGATGAGGTCGTTTTACTGCAAAAAGGGGCGGTTACATCCCCAGAATTGCAACAACAATGGCAGACTTTGTACCAAGAATTGCTGTCCCTGTGGCAACCATGACCCCCCGCCCCCGCAAATCCCTGGCACAATACTGGCTTAAACGGGAAGATATTCTGCAAAAAATTATAGAGGCGGCTGAACTAAAAACCACCGACAGTGTTTTAGAAATTGGCCCAGGGGCTGGCAATTTAACCCGCTATTTACTGCCCCAAGTACAGGGATTGTTGGCGGTAGAATTAGACCAGGAATTGATCCCATTTTTGCACAAAAAGTATGGGCATCATCCCCATTTTTGGTTAATTCAAAAGGATATTTTAACCTTAGATTTACCAGCGGAATTACGCCAAAATCCCCCATTTCCACCGCCCAATAAAGTCGTTGCCAACATTCCCTACCACATCACTGGCCCGCTGTTGCATTATCTGCTGGGTTCTCCGAGCCGTCCCTGGCCTTCGCCCTTTGAGCGGGTGGTATTGCTGGTGCAAAAAGAAGTTGCCCAACGGTTGACCGCCCAGCCTGGAAGTAAAATTTTTGGGGCATTGTCAGTACGAATACAGTATATTGCCCACTGTGCTTGGGTGTGTGATGTGCCTGCTAGTGCGTTTTATCCCCGCCCGCAAGTGGATTCAGCCGTTATTTGTTTAACCCCTCGGAGTTCTGACCCGATTGTGCGGGAACCCCAACGGTTTGAGCGGTGGGTACAACAGGGGTTTAGCCAGCGGCGCAAAATGTTGCGGAATACCTTGCCGGTGGCGCCAGAGATTTTAACCCCCCTGCTGGCCCAGTTAGGCTATCCCGAAACCGTCCGTGCCGAAGCCATCACCGCCCCAGATTGGGTACGTTTATGTAATTATTTAAGCGAACAATTGCCGGATAAACCGTAAATCAACGATTCCAAAATGCAGACTAAACGCTAATTTCAAGTTTTCTAATACTTTAATCAGCCAGCGCACCTGCCCCTGGGCTTGGTCGGCATAGCGGTTGAATAATAAACAGATCAGCCGTTCCAAATAGCCCTTGACTTTTTTGCAGATTAAAACAATTTTTAATAAAAGTCCTACCATTTTGGTTGGCCCCAACTGGCAAATCAGGTCAATAAAGTTTTTGTGATTGGCATCTTTGTTATTCTCAATTACCAAAAAATTCAGCAAGCGGCTACAGGTACGGGTGATCAGAAAATCATTCACCCCTTGGGTATCAAATTGGGGGAAGAGTTCATCCATGAATTGATACAATTTTCGCTCAAAAATATCCCGGTCTTTGCTAGGAGGAATGGCGGCGATCAGATAGGCGGCTAAATTGTATTTATATCGGCGGTAGTTTTGCCCTTCGGGATTTTCCCGCAAAAATTGCTCCGCCCGCTCCTGATAGGTCAGCCCATTGTCCACCTTTGTCCCAAACAATTTGAACGCCACAAATAGCTCCTGATTGGTGAGCATGGTGGGATTTTTCACCGGCTCTAAATTTTTGGTCGCACCCAAGGCCCGCCGGTACTCGTAGGTCACATAACGACCTAATTGATGTTCAAATTGCTGTTGCACCTGGGTTTGCAACTTATGCACAATGTCCAACTGCTCCTGGAACTGTTGCCGGTCTTCCGCCCCCGCCAACTGCGCTTCGTAGAGATAGGGATACCGACGCAACAAACAGGCCAAGGGCTGGTTCTCGGCGGGTTCATCGGTGGCTTCGAGCAGGGCAATGGTTTGGCACAGCCGTAGGTATAGGTCCGTTCCCTGAAATGCCTGGAATAACCGGCGCAGGGTGCCTACCGTTTTCCCCCGGTCACCGCCTCGCAGAGGGGTAGGGGTCGCCAAAATATCCACCAACTGGCGGATCGCCCAGCGATGTTGGGACTGGTTTTGCCAATGGTTGATGAGAATGTAACAACTGCGGTTGAGGATAAACCGGAACCGCTGGCTGGCCTCCGGGCGCAAAATTAACTGCTCCAGGGTCGCCACCACCGACGGATTGCCACACTTTAACTCGGTGAATAATGCCCGAAACCGCTCCAGTACCGACGTGGGCGCTTCCCGCTGTACCCACTGGTAAATGCAGGTGTAAATCACCTCTTCATCGGCACTTCTAAGCATATCCACAGCGGCCATTACCCCACCTCCTGTGCAAGGAACCCAACCACGGTTATCAGTAATAATACGGACAGGCTGTATGACATTGTTTGTACGTTTAGGTGGAAATACGGAAGGTGCCAATTCCCGATTGGGCGCACGTTTCCCCTAGTTCTTATTAGAAGGGATAAATGTGTTTTGCTGTGTAAGTTAGATCACAAGGGGCTGGCGATCTGGGTTACGGGTCGAGGGTTGGGGCTGGAGCCGTTGCTGGAACCACCAAATACCGCCCATGAGCAGTAATCCCACGGCAATGCCTGCCAAGAGCCACAGCCAAGGTATGCGGGCAGGGGGAGGGGTTGGGGTGGCGGGTGCGGGAGCCAAATGCTGGGTGACTGCTTCGGGGATTGGGTTCGGGGCTGGTTCGACCATCAACCCGGCCACTTCGGTCAGGGATTGTTCCACCACCGGTGCCTTGATACTGCGAAATTCGGCGGCGTGGAGATACTTGCTGATCTGGGGATCCAGCGCAGTGCCGTGGTAATAGATGGCGTGGGCATCGGGGGCAAATTCCACCACGTCCCCGTCGGTCAAGGTATGGTGGGATACGTGGATGCCGTTGACTTTGATCCCGTTGGTGCTGGTTTTGCCCGCCGCATTGCCGTCCTGAATTTGGTAGTGGTACTCGTGGGAGCCGGGGATGGGCACCCGCAGGAGCAGGGCGTGTTGCCGGGAAACCGAGTCCGCATGGAAGACAATGGCACTGGTGGCGTCCCGCCCAATGGAATAGGTGGCCGCTTCCAATGCCAAAACCTGTTGCCCTTGGGGGTCTTCAACGACCAAAATGTGCAAACGTTGGCTGGTATCGTCTGCTGTCAAGGGGGCTGGCATGGCAGGTCACTTTAGGATTTCTACCTAGTCCTATTTTACCCGCCTTAGCGACATCCCAGTCATTTCCCAGGCATGGCTGGCACCACTGCTTCTCGACCTTTACAATGGGGGATGTAACGAAACGTAAAGGCATGAACCCATGACGGCGACTCGGGTGGACAGCCAACATCAGTACCGGATGTGGCAGGGGTGGCGTACCCATTGGGTGCAGGCGGGGAATCAAGGGCCGGCCATGCTACTGATTCATGGGTTTGGGGCTTCGACGGCCCATTGGCGGTACAATCTCCCGGATTTGGCGCAGGACCATCGGGTGTGGGCGGTGGATTTGTTGGGGTTTGGCCGCTCGGAGAAACCGCCGGTGCTGTACACGGGGGAGTTGTGGCGGGAACAACTGCGGGATTTTGTCACCCAGGTGATTGGGGAGCCGGTGGTGCTGGTGGGCAATTCTCTGGGGGGCTATGCGGCCTTGTGTTTTGGGGTGGATTGTCCTCAATGGACGCATGGGGTGGCTCTGTTGAATTGCGCCGGGCCGGTGGGGGAAGATAGCATCCGTCCTAACCCAGTCCAGCGGTTGTTGTTCCAAATTCCGGGGGTGGTGGAACTGGCGAGTGCCGGTCTATTTTTCTATATGCGGAATCCCCTGGTGATTCGGCGGATTTTACAACAGGTGTACAAAGACCATACGCACATTGATGAAGAATTGATCCAAAGTATTTACGAACCAGCCTGGGATGCGGGGGCATTGGGGGTGTTTCGGGCGGTGTTTAAGTCGCCCCCCGGTCGTCGTTTGGACCAGTTACTGCAGGGGTTAACGTCGCCGCTGCTGCTGATGTGGGGTACATCGGATCCGTGGATGACTGTGGCCCGGGCGGAAAAGTGTAATGCCTTGGTGCCTACAGCCCAGGTGGCATGGCTGGATGCGGGGCATTGTCCCCACGATGAACGCCCGGATTTGGTTAATCCGCTGTTGCGTCGCTGGGTGCAAACCGTCGTAGAATCACGCTTGAACGGGGATTTGCCAGGTATTGGGGCGTGGTGACGGGGGGGCCGGCGGAGTCAATGGCACCGGGGAGATGGGTGTCCAAGAGTCGCTGCCAGGGGTGGGGCGGCAGGGTGAAGGGCAAGCCTTCCCAGTAGCTATTGAGAATCACATACAGATGTTCTCCGGCTTTGGGCATGACCATTTCCAGGGCGAGGGCATGGCCGTCCGGGTGCCAGCCTTGTTGTCCCAATTCGGTGCCGTGCCAGACCACGTAGGGATAGGGGACAGGTTCTACCACTGGATAGGTTTCCACCCGCAGGCGGTTTTCCTCTTCAAACAGGCGCAGGGATTGCATCCAGTGCAGGAGTTTTTGCCAAAAGTGGAGCATATCCCGATGCCGATGTACCAAATCCCAGTCAAACCAACTGATTTCGTTGTCCTGCCCGTAGGCGTTGTTGTTTCCCCGTTGGGTGCGGCGCACTTCGTCCCCCATCAGGATCATGGGCGTGCCCTGGGCGAGGGTGAGAATGACCAGAAAGTTTTTGATTTGTTTGATGCGGAGGGCTTCGATCTGGGGGTCGTCGCTGGGCCCTTCCTGCCCACAGTTCCAACTGTAGTTGTCGTTGGCTCCGTCCCGGTTGTCCTCCCCGTTGGCCTCGTTGTGTTTTTGGTTATAGGAAACCAGGTCATTCAGCGTAAAACCGTCGTGGCAGGTGATGAAATTGATGGTGCGGTTGGGGATTTGGTGGGGGTCCCGGTACAGGTCGGGGCTACCCAACAGGCGGGCGGCCAACCAGCCCAGCATCCCCCGGTCGCCCTTAACGAAGCGGCGCACATCATCCCGAAAGGGGCCATTCCACTCGGCAAACCGTTCCCCAATAAAGGAACCCACCTGGTACAATCCGGCGGCATCCCAAGCTTCGGCAATGATTTTGGTGCCCGCCAACACCGGGTCGGATTCGATCAGCCAGGGCAGGGGCGGGTCCGCCAGGGGAAAGCCGGTTTTACTGCGGGATAAAATGGAAGCCAAATCAAACCGAAACCCATCCACGTGCATCACATCCACCCAGTAGCGCAGGGAATCCAGGATCAAGCGCCCGACAATTTCGTGGTTGGCCTTGACCGTATTGCCGCAACCGCTATAGTTGGCATAAAAAGCCGGGTTATGGGACTCCAAAATGTAATAGGCTTGGTTTTCGATCCCCCGAAACGATAGGGTTGGGCCTTCATGGTTGCCCTCGGCGGTGTGATTAAAAACCACATCCAGAATGACTTCGATCCCGGCTCTATGCAGGGCTTTGACCATATCCCGAAATTCGTCTAATGGCCCCAGTAAGGATTGGTCAGAACTATAGGCCCGGTGGGGGGCGAAAAAGGCCAGGGTACTGTAGCCCCAATAGTTGACCAAACCGGGGGGGGCATCCTGGGGGTCAAACTGATGGACGGGCAGTAATTCCACCGCCGTAATTCCCAAGGATTGCAGGTAGGGGATTTTCTCAATCAGCCCCGCATAGGTGCCCCGTTTGCCCTCGCTCACCCCGGAATTGGGATGCGCCGTAAAGCCTTTGACGTGCATTTCATAAATAATGGTGCGGGCGTAGGGAATTTCCAGGGGCACATCCCCTTCCCAGTCGTAGTGAGAGGGGTCAACCACCACCCCCCGCAGGGCGGTCGCACAGTTATCCCCCGCACGGGTGGCCGCTCCCCGGTCATAGCGTTCCCAGCCCACCACGGCCCGGGCGTAGGGGTCAAGTAGCACCTTACTGCCGTCAAATCGATGGCCTAACTCCGGGGCAAAAGGGCCATACACCCGGTAGGCGTACACCTGTCCATGCCCAATCCCAGCGACAAAAATATGCCAATAGTTGGCTGTGCGATGGAGGGGGGCGGTGAGGGAGAGCACATGGGCGGGTTTGGGGTCATCGGCGTGCTCAAAGAGCAATAGCTCCACCCGTTCGGCGTGTTTGGAAAATAGGCAAAAATTCACCCCCCCGGCGGTAACGGTCGCCCCCAGGGGAAAACTGCGTCCCCGTTGTATGCTCAGCATGGTCGGTTTTCTGAAAATCCTACTTGAAATTATGGAGGATCGAGGAAAAGATAGCTGGGATTATGCTAAAAAGATTAATGAATAGATGGGGGTGAGAACCTACAGTCTTTTTTGTTATTATTAGGATACAATCCATAGAAATGAGAGGACAAAGAGATGCCTACCCATTCCTTAGATTTACGGCAAAGAATTGTAGTTGCATACCAAGTGGGAGAACAATCAGGGAAGTAGCTAAGCGGTTTATAGCGAAGCGTGGCGAAGCCATTGGTAACTAAAAGGACAGTACATCGCCTCGTACAACAGTATAAACAGACTCAAGACTTAACACCTAAGAAAGTAGGGACATTAGGCTGTGCCGTGCCGGAGGCATAGCAAGTTGGAATTTTAGAACAAAATCAAGTTGAGATTTTAGCCATTGTTGAAGAGTATCCAGATAACTGTTTGTGGCAATATCTCGAAATAATTGGAGAAAGGCTAGGAATCCATGTGAGCATTAGCACATTGCATTCTTTCTTGAAAAAGCATAAAATCACTCTAAAAAAAAGACATTTCGCAGTGAAAAAGTCAAGAGTGAAGTTGTGCAGAACGCTTAGAATACTGGCATAAGATTGGAAGTGTTCCAGCCGAAGATATAGTTGCCGTAGATGAAACAGAAGGGAGGGCATGGAGAGGCAAGTTGCACGGAGTTTACAAGGGAAAAAAGTTTATAGTTATCGCCAGAAAAACAAGGGTCAAAAATACACGTTAATTGGTGCTATATCTGTGGATGGCATTGTTTGTCATAAAATCATCAAAGGCTCCATGAAGAAACAGGATTTTTTAGAATTTGTGAAAACAGAATTATGCCCAAAATTAAATGAGAAGAAGGTGGTAATTATGGACAACTTGAATAGTCATAAAGCCATAGAAGTACAACAGATGATTAGCCAGACTGGTGCTCGTTTATTGTATCTCCCTGTGTATTCACCAGAATTTAATCCAATTGAAATGATGTGGTCAGTCCTAAAGAATTTTATTCGACAGTTTCATGATTCACCAGTAAAAAATATACAGTCAATTATCCAAGCATCTTTGTTATTGATTAATCCTTCTTCTTTTGCAAATTGGTTTGCCAAATGTTGCTACTGTACCCCATAATAAAAGAAAAGGCTGTATCCAAGGACAGTGATTATATAGCAGTCCTATTCAATTAGCGTTAGCTTGCGTGCCGTAGGCATACAGAAATTTTCCAGAACCAAGAACGGCGGCGGTGCCCCTGCGACCTCTGTGCCATTCTTATTTAGGATTGCTATATATCTTTACAACCACATATTTTGAATCATTGATGCGCCGGAACGGTCACAGGAGAAAATCTTATGTTTGAAACTCTTAATGGGATTCGCCTTTTCCCATTGTATCTCCGTAATTTTTTACTACCCAATCATCGTAGTTTTGAGATTTGCATTGTCTTAACCATTCGAGATTATCTAAATACCAGCGTATTGTTTTTCTCAAGCCACTGTCAAGGGTTTCCGTTGGCTCCCAACCTAGCGTTTGTTTGATTTTACTAAAATTCACACAGTAACGATAGTCATGCCCAGGTCTATCTTTCACGAAAGTTATTAGGGATTGATAACTGAAATTTGACCTCGGCAAAACTTCATCTAAAATTGTACATATTTGTGTAACTAATTCTAGGTTGGTTGGTTGATTACCGCCGCCAATATTATAGGTATCTCCCACTTTGCCTTTCAGTAGGACAAGAGAAATAGCTCGACAGTGGTCTTCGACATAGAGCCAATCCCTAATATTTTCTCCACTGCCATAAATAGGTAATGGTTTTTGATTGATAGCATTAAAAATCATTAAGGGAATGAGCTTCTCTGGGAATTGCCGAGGACCATAATTATTCGAGCAATTGATGGTCAATGTGGGCAAACCATAGGTATGATGATATGCTCTCACCAAATGATCTGAGCTGGCTTTGGATGCGGCATAGGGGCTGTTAGGAGCATAGGGTGTATTTTCTGAAAAAGCAGGTTCACCGGCTTGCAGAGAACCATATACTTCATCGGTAGAAATATGTAAAAACCTAAAATTTTCTTTTTGATCTGGCAATAATTCCTGGTAAAAAGCTCTCACCGCTTCGAGTAATTGGAACGTACCTACCACATTGGTTTGGATAAACTCTTGAGGACTAAATATGGAGCGATCAACGTGACTCTCCGCCGCAAAATTAACAACATATTGGGGCTGGTGTTGTCTGAGGAGTGATAGCACTAATGTACTATTCCCTATATCCCCTTGTTGAAATATGTAGCCAGTATCGTTTTTGAGTTGCTCAAGACTTTTAGGGTTACTGGCGTAGGTCAATTTATCTAAGTTAATAATTTCTGCCATTTCCTGGGAGCGGGCGTAAAGGATGAAGTTCGATCCAATAAACCCACTACCGCCTGTCACCAAAATCTTTCCCATCATGGACTCGCTGACCAGAAATTAAAATACTACAAAAGAATCATAGTTCAAAATTGGCAAAATGGGATAAAAAATTAAGATTGCCAATATATAGCAGTTCTATTTGATTTGCAAACAAAAATTTTTCAGAACCAAATACGGGGGCGGTGCCCCTGCGACCCCTGTTCTAAACTCAGTGAGGATGACTATAGCAGTCCCACTTGATTAGCGAACCAAAATTCTCCAGAACCAAGGACGGAGCATTGCCCTGCGACCTTAGAATCTTTAATTAAATTATTCCGAAATTTTGGTGCATAGATTGCCTTATAATCAAGCGTAATTCGTTGCTGAAGTATCCCGGTGCGGAAACTACTTCCGGCATTCTGCGCTTTTGCCTTGGGTTGGGGTTGGATGGGGCGTGCCTGGGCACAACCGCCAGTGATTTTCACCTGGAATGGGATTTTGGACATCACTGAGGAGGAATGCGTCCGCCGCTCCCAGCAAATGTTACGCCAGCAGGGTTTGTTCAATGTGCAAATTCAGGACATTCACATTACATTGATGGGGAAACCAACCGGGTGAGCGTTAGCATTGCCTGTTTCGGAGGGAGCCAGTCCACCCTAGTCTTTATCATCGTTGCCGCCCCTACCCCCGAGGAGGCCCGAGTGATGCGGGATGCCCTGAGCCGGAATTTTTAACCGCCGAGGTAAGCAGGGGAATGTTACAGTAATTTAATAGTTAGTTACAACATTGAATAAGTGGAATCCATGCGGGCATTAGTGGCGGGGGCGACTGGGGCAACCGGGCGGAGGATTGTGGAAGAATTGGTGCGGCGGGATATGCCGGTGCGGGCGGGGGTGCGGGACGTAGAACGGGGTCGCCGGATGTTACCCCCCCAGGTGGAGGTGGTTTACGCCGATGTCACCCAACCCCGTACCCTAGGGGCGGCGATGGCAGGCTGTACGGTCGTGCTTTGTGCCACGGGTGCCCGTCCTTCCTTTAATGTCACGGAACCTTGGGCGGTGGACTGTTGCGGGACGCAAAACCTGGTGGATGTGGCCAAAATCCAGGGCGTAGCGCATTTCGTGCTGGTGTCTTCCCTATGCGTGTCCCAGTTTTTTCACCCCTTGAATTTGTTTTGGTTTATTTTGTACTGGAAAAAGCAAGCAGAATTGTATTTACAAAATAGTGGTTTGACCTATACGATTGTGCGCCCCGGGGGACTCCTGAATGAGAATATCCCCGGTGGCTTGGTGATCCAGGGTGCTGATACGCTTTTTGAGGGGCGGATTCCCCGACAGAGGGTGGCGCAGGTGTGTGTGGAGGCGTTGCACCAACCGGCGGCTCGGCAAAAAATTGTGGAGGTGATCACCCGCCCGGAACAACCGGAATCTCCGCCGGAGTCCTGGTTTTCACAGGTTGCCGTTGCGGGCCACCAGTAGAAAAATCACCGCTGGCCCGGCCAGTACCACCAACGCAATCAAGACTAACTGCACCAACAATTCCCAGTTATCCAGCAGTGCGGACATAGGACATTCTCCCAGATGAACATCAGCCATTTTAGGAGAAGCGGGTTACAGCCGGGGTAAACGCTACAAAATGTTATAAAAAAGTTAGCCCAATGGGACGGGTGTGAGGAATTGGCATGGTACGGGTCGGGCGATGGCTGGTCTGCATCCTCCTGGCTGTGGTCGCTTTGGTGGCAACTCAGGCGGTGGGCTGGTGGCAACCATCACTGACACCCACCCTAGTGAGCCAACTTTCGCCCCTGCCTGCTGGGCCGGGGTTATGCCCCCCGAATTTATCCCCCGCCAAGTCCTGGCCGGCGTATCATCCCCCCGAAGAGGTGGCTCCTGCCCATCCCAGTAATTACGGTCTGCGGCATCGGTTGGACGTGTGGGGGCAACCGGCGGAGTACCCCCCCTTGATCGTTTTGCATGAAACCGCTGGCTCGGCGGACGGGGCGATTGCTATGTTTCAAAAAGACCATACGGGGCGGGATGACCGGCAGGTGAGTTACCATGTCCTGATTCGCCGGGATGGTACGGTGGTCTGGGTTGTGCCGCCGGAATTGCGGGCCTATGGGGCGGCTCCTTCCGCTTTTCGGGGGCAGGCGGTGAAAACCAACCCGAAAGGGGTGTTTTCGGTGAATAATTTTGCCTACCACATTTCCTTTGAGTCCCCGGTGGATGGCTATTATCGCCCGCCGGATGTCCCCCAACCTACCCCGACCCCCAGTGCGAGTCCCAAGGCGACCACAGCCACCCCGACCCCTGCGCCCACGCCGGTGAATCCCCTGGTCCACAGCGGTTACACGGATGCCCAGTACCAGTCCTTGGCTTGGGTGATTGCCAAAACCTGCGTGCCCTGGGAACGGATCACGACCCACAAGGCGGTGGACACTTCCGGTTCGCGCGCTGACCCCCGCAGTTTTGATTGGCAGAAATTTCGCCGCTATTTGCACCAGTATCCCCGACGGCGGGAAATCTTTTTTGGGTTTAATAATGAGTGAATCGGTGGCTAACTCCGGCGCAGGTCATCCCGCATTTCCCTCAGACCGGCGGAAAAATCATCAAACCAGCCCCGGCGTTTGAAAAAGATCACTAAGGCTATGGCAATCACCAGCATCAACCCCAGGGCAAAGGGATACCCCCAATACCAATCTAATTCCGGCATATTCCAAGGGGATTTGTCCGGGTCAAAATTCATCCCATACACCCCAGCAATAAACGTTAAAGGGATAAAAATAGTGGAAATGACGGTGAGAAATTTCATAATTTCATTCATTTTATTGCCAATCGCCGACAGATACACATCCATCAAACTTGAGGCCACTTCCCGATAGGTTTCCACAATGTCCATCACCTGCACCGTGTGGTCATAACAATCCCGCAAATACACCCGCACGTCCGCCCCAAAAAAATCCCCCGCATCCCGGATCAAACTGTTCATCGCATCCCGCAGGGGCCAAATCAACCGCCGCAAACTGAGCAAATCCCGTTTCAGTTGGTGAATCTCCGCCAAGGTCGCCCGGGTGGGCTGGAGCACCACCTCGTCTTCTAATTCTTCCAATCGCTCCCCGTACAGTTCTAAAACCGGAAAAAAACCATCCACAATCGTATCCAAAAGGGCGTAGGTGAGGTAGTCCACCCCATAGTTGCGAATCATGCCTTTGCCAGTGCGAATCCGTTCCCGTACCGAATGAAAGGTATCCCGTTCTCCCTCCTCTTGGACGGTTACTAAATAACCCCGCAGACCCACAATAAAACTCACCTGTTCCGTTTCAAAACCATAGCCGGATTCTTTTGGGGTAACCATACGGGTAATGAGCAACAAATGATCCGGATATTGTTCCACTTTGGGGCGTTGGGGGACGTTGACCACATCTTCCAAGGTCAAGGGATGCAAACCAAACACCTGCCCCAATTCCCGAAAAATCTCCTCCGCACCCAAGCCCCGCACATCCAACCAGGAAACGGACGGGCTATCCAGGTAGGGCACGCATTCCCGGGGACGGGTCAGGAGTTGCCGGGTGGCCTGTTGCGAGGTGTAATCAATTAAAACCAATTCCGGCGGGGGAGCCTCCGGGTCAATGGTGAGCGTGCCGGGGGCATCACCGGGGTCATCGTAGTAATAATCAATGTACGATTCATCCCCCCAGGCGGACTCCTGACTCCGGGGAGCATGGGTGGGGTTAACCTGGGGACTCATGGCAAATGGCTAAGATATGCCCCTGTACTATAACGGTTTCGGCGCATCGGCCCAACCCCGCACCAATTTTGCCACAAAAAACCCATCCATATCATGCCGTTGCGGCCAAAAGGTGACGGTGTGGGTGTGGGGGTCAAGGGCAGAGCTTAGCTCCGCAGGCAGTACGGGGGGCACTACCGCCCAACCTGGATGTCGTGCCAAAAAGGTTTGCATCTGCTGTAGGTTCTCCTGGGGGTTGAGGGTGCAGGTGGCATAGACCAAAATTCCCCCCGGTTTGACCCAAGTCGCCGCCGCTTGGAGTAATTCCTGTTGCGTTTGTACTAAAGGGGTTACATCCTGGGTTGCCCACCGCCAACGGGCTTCGGGATGACGGTGCAGGGTTCCCCAGCCACTACAGGGCACATCCAACAATACCCGGTCAGCCAACCCCTGCCAATCCCCAAAGGAGCGAGCATCCCCCAGGCGATAGCGCACACAGGTCAGCCCCAACCGCTGGACATTCTCCTGCACCTGGGCTAACCGTTGGGCACGGATGTCCGCCGCCCAGACCACCCCCCGATCTCCCATCAATTCAGCGATATGGGTGGTTTTGCCCCCAGGCGCGGCACAGGCATCCATCACCGTTTCCCCCGGTTGCGGGTCGAGGATCAGGCTCACCCATTGCGCCGCCGCATCCTGCACCAGCCAATGCCCTTCCCGGAACCCCGGCCAGTCCGTCACTCGCCCGCCATCGGTCACCTTGATCCCTTGGGGTAGATGGGGCACCGCCGCCGCTTTGATCCCCACCTGCTGGAATTGTATTAATAAAGTATGTATATCCGTCCGCAGGGGATTCACCCGCAGATACATCTCTGGGGCTTGGTTGAACCATTGGCACAACTGCGCCGTTTCCGTTGCTCCCACCTGGGTTAGCCAGGTTGCCACCAGCCGCACTGGATAACTGTATTGCCGTGCCAGCGCTCGGACGGGTTCTGCCGGTAACTTGAGGGGAAATTGCCGGGGATGATGACCCGCCAGGCGGAGATAATTTCGCAAAACCGCATTCACCAAACCCACCCAGCGGCGACCCACCGTTTGCCCCACCCATTCCACAGTGGTATCCACAGCGGCAAAATCGGGAATCTGCTG
Source organism: Synechococcus sp. C9 (assembly GCF_022984075.1). Classification (NCBI taxonomy): domain Bacteria; kingdom Bacillati; phylum Cyanobacteriota; class Cyanophyceae; order Synechococcales; family Synechococcaceae; genus Synechococcus; species Synechococcus sp. C9. Next base: position 2,322,880 of record NZ_JALAAD010000001.1, read on the forward strand.
GCAAAAGTGCAACTGGTACAGCCCCACCTGCAACCACCACCGCACGGGGGTAGGCGGCGACCGGGGCACCAACTGGTCAATCACCGCATTCAAAAAACCCCGCTGGCGGGTCACCCCACAGACCAATTCCATTAACAAGCGCCGGTCAGGTAAGGCCAGGTCATCCGTTAAATATTTAGCCAAGACCTGGTCCGTACATTGTCCTGTGGCAATATCCCCTAGGGCTAGCCAAGCGAGATAGCGGGGGTCAGCGGGAATAGACCGGGCGGACAATTTCCGCATAGAGGGCTTCCAGGAGGGCTAAATTGCGGCTCAGGGTATAACGTTCCAGCACCCGTTGGCGGGCTTTGGTACCCAAAATCCGACGAAATTCCGGTTGTTCCGCCAGCATCGGCAGTAGCGTGCGTAACTGGGTCGCCACCCCCTGCGCCGCCAGGACAATCCCCGCCCCCTGTTCCAGCACTTCCCCATCCGCCCCAGCATCCGTTGCCACACAGGCCAACCCGCAGGCCATCGCCTCCAACAGCGACAGGGACAAACCTTCCACCAGCGAGGGCAGGACAAACACATCCGCCCCCTGCAACAGGCGAATCCGCTCCTGTTCCTGCGCCACAAACCCCAGCCACAGCACCCCCTGCTCCGGGCCATAGTGGGTCATCAAATTCGCCGCCAAAGGCCCATTCCCCACCATCAGCAGTTTGGCACGACTGCCCATTTCCGCCCGTTTCCAGGCTTGCAGGAGGGCTTCCACATTTTTCTCCAAAGCGATCCGCCCCTGGTAAATAAACAGGCAATCCGCATTAAATTCCTGCTTGAGCGTACTCCAGCCGGGCGTGTACCGCTCCGTATCCACCCCATTGGGAATGATACACAGCCGCTCCCCCGGCACCCCCAACCGCACCAGCAAATCCTGTTGCAAACGGGAAAACACAATCACCCGGTCGTAGTTGCTCAGGCAGGGGGCGTAGAGTTGATAGGTCAAAAATTGGGTGCTGGAGGCAAAATTCAACCCCCGGGCGGCAAAGGGCGGGTGGAACGTCGCCACCAACGGCAGACCCAACTCCCCGCAGATTTCCGGCAGACTGAAATCCAAAGGCGACAGGGTTAGGGAAGCGTGTACCACATCCGGGCGCAGTTTCCGCAGAGTCCGCAGGAGGGTCTGGCTAGCACCGGGGCTGGGCAGGGTGTAGATTTGGGATTTGTACAGACAGGGTAGGGAAAATTCCTGATCCGATGGGACATCCGCATCTTTTTCTGGCTGGGCGGCAAAATGCAAGAAACTCACCTGATACCCCCGATCCCGCAGGGCATTGGTGACCTCCCGACTGTAAGTGACATTCCCACAAAAAGGGGATTTTTTCCCTAACCAGGCAATGTGCATCCCCTCACCCCACCATTCGCTTGGAATTATCTTGGCATCATAAACCCATCATAAGGGGTATCTCTCTCGACTGGCACCATCAGAACCTTATTGCCTTAACATACCCTATGAATAACAAAATAATAACAAGATTACTTAAAACCAGAACGGGGTGATTCCCGGCGACCCTTTGGTTTCATAAATATAAAAATAAATATAAAATTTTCATTCATGATTCAAATGGGATTTCTAAATATAGCAATCCTACTTGATTGATGAACAGAAATTCCCCAGAACCAAGTACGGGGGCGGTGCCCCTGCGACTCCTGTTCCATTTTTTTTAGGATTGCTATAGATTCTAAAACTCTAACTGTAAGTCAGCCATCACATTGGCAATGGTTTCCGGTTTCCCCAGTTTGTAATACCCGCCACTGACTGTGGCAATGCGTTGCAACGCTTGGGGATTAAACTCTCCTTCTTCGCCGTAACCGATGGTGAAAAAGCTGATGCGTTCATCCGTATTCAGTCCACTTTGGCGCAGTTTCTGTTCCAGTTGGGGCAGGGTGATGCGGGAGCCGTTGTCTTCCCCGTCGGTCAATACCACCACCGCATTGATGGCACCAGGGCGGAGATTTTTGCGTAACCAGTTCTGGGCAACCAACACGGCATCGTAGAGTACCGTAGCTCCCTTTGCCTGCAGACTGTTCACAAAAGCCAAACCCTGCTGTTTCCCGGCGGCATCCCCGCGGATGAAGATGGGGGGATCCACCTGGGAGCTAAAGCGAATCAAAGCGAGGTCGTCCTGGGGGCCAAGATTATTAATGTAGGTGTAAAGGGACTGTTGTACGGCAGCCAGCCTTTGCCCCCGCATTGATCCCGAATCATCCACCACCACCACCACCCGGGAGGGCTTTTTCGCCACCTGTTCCCAACCACGCAACATGGCGGCTACCACTTCTGGGCTGGGGGGGCGCAGGGAATTGTAGTTGGGTTGGGGCTGTACACCGTTGGCAGGGGTAAATTGGGCACCCAAGCCAACACCGGGGACACCAGGGCGCAGTCCTAAGCGAGCCGCCAACTCCTGGGTCGGTTGAGAGCGCATAAACTGGATCACCTGCTGGGCGGCTTCCCGTTCCTGGGGGCTGACCCAGGGGGCGTTGGGCAGGATGGCACGCATATTAGAGGTAAACGTGGCTTTGGGGTAAATGGCGACGTAGCGGGTCTGACCGGGGCTGGCTTTTTGGTTCGCCTCAATCACCGCCGATTCATAGACCGAGCCGATGGATGCCCAAAAGGGTCCGTATCTGACCATGTCCCGTGCCAAACTGCCGGTGGAAATGCCGTAGCGGGTCACTTTCGCCTGGATGGTTTTCACCTGGGGAAGATAGGTTTCTACGTCTTTCACGGTCAGTTGTTCCGGGGGTTTGCCGGAGACTTCCGCAAATTGGGTCACCAGGGTTTGTAGCCCGGAATTGGAACGGGTGGGGGCGGTCTGGACAAAGAAAATTTTCAGGGCGGGGGCTTTGGGGTCAATGTCTTGAAAGGTGGTAGCAGGCAGAATTTTGCGATAAACCGAATCCACATTTTTCAAACTATCCGCCACCTGGCTTGGCACCATAAACACCATCGGGCTAAAGGCAATCAGGGGCGTTTCAGTGATGGGAGGGATATAATTTTTACCGGGAAATAACTGTTCGATACGGGCAATTAACTGACTGTGGTAAATATCCCCATCCAAAGAAATTAACGTAGGGAATTGGGGGTTATCTTCCTTAATTTGTCCCTGTTGCCACTGTTGGGCGAGATTCACCACCTGGGTAACCACATCGCCAGTGCCAAGAGTGGTACAACTAATTCGGAAACGGGTGCCATCAGCCAATTTGGGGTTTTGCTGGTTGAATTGGGGTACGGCTTGCTCACAAAATTCCTTCAGGGCACTGCCAAATAACAGCTTGATTTCCAATCCCGGAGCTTGGGTTGTCGGATTGCTCGCAAAACCACACCCACCCGCCAGCAGTGCCAGCCCCAGACTCCAACCCCACCGGTGATGTTTCATAATCATTTCCCCCGATGCAGACGCTCCCCTGCATACTGTATATCATGCGTTATCGGATTCACCACCAGCTTGTTTACACCTATCCAGAGCCGGTGCAGTTGTCGCCCCAAATTCTCCGGCTGTATCCCCGCTGTGACTGTACCCAAACGGTGCAGGCATGGCAGTTGACCCTTGACCCGCCGCCCCTACGTCGTTATCACAATATCGCCCTCGATGGCAGTACCGAGGTGCAGGTGATCTACAACCAAACCATTCGCCACTGGCGGATTCAGATGGCAACGGAGGTGGTGACGCACCGGCAGAACCCGTTTGATTTTTTACTAGACCCCTGGGCGGTGCATTTACCGATTGATTATCCCCAGCGTTTGGCGCAGGAGTTGCATCCTTACTGGGAAGTTCCCCCCGACCCGGTGGCGACGACCCTGGCGCAGGAATTGATCATGGCGACGGATGGGCAAGTCCTGGCGTTTTTGAGTGAATTAAACCAAACCCTGTACCGCGAATGTACCCATTTTATCCGTCCGGCGGGTACCCCTTGGCCTGCGGGGGTGACCTGGCAACAGCGGCGGGGTGCCTGTCGGGATTTGACGGTTCTGTTTATGGCGGTTTGTCGGGCGGTGGGGTTGGCGGCTCGGTTTGTGAGTGGGTATCACGAGGGCGACCCGGATTGGCAACACCGGCATTTGCACGCTTGGGCGGAGGTGTACCTACCGGGGGGAGGCTGGCGGGGCTATGACCCAACCCACGGTTTGGCGGTGAATGACCGGTATGTGGCGTTGACGGCGCGACCCCAGCCCCAGGACACCCTGCCTGTTACGGGCTATATCCTCACGCCGGGGGTAAACAGCCATCTGGAATATGAGATCAAAATTCAGGGCTTGGATGAATAAATCGGGCTATTTTCATTGAGTAATTCTAATTTAAGGGCATCTCTATAGCAATCCTACTTGATTTACATTAGCTTGCGTGCCGTAGGCATACAAAAATTTTCCAGAACCAAGGGCGGGGGGTGCCCCCCTGCGACCGCTAACGTTGAATTTATAGAGGTGTCCTTAAGAATGTTACTGTACAATAGTTACACTACTCCCACTAATTCCTAACCCATGTCCCGCCACATTTATTATCAAATTTCTGCGCCCCAGCCAGCGACCCACTATCTGGAAGTTACCATGCAGATTCATTTTTGGGATCAGGATGTCCTTGATCTGAAATTGCCCGTATGGACACCCGGTTCCTATCTGGTTCGGGAATATGCTCGACACCTAGAACAATTCCAAGTCGGTGGGGGATTGACGTGGCAAAAACTCAGTAAAAATCATTGGCAGATGCAAACCCCAGGCGTAGATAAAATTACGGTTCAATACCAACTTTATGCAAATGAATTATCTGTGCGTACCAATCATGTGGATGAATACCATATTTACATCAATGGAGCGGCTACATTTTTATATATTCCCCAGTGGCGACATTTACCGAGTGAAGTCGAGATCATTCCACCCTACAGCCATTGGCAGGTCACGACCGCCTTGGCACCCTGCGGAAATAACCGTTTTCTCGCCTTAGATTATGATACATTGGTGGATAGTCCAATAGAGGTGGGTTGCCACTCGGTTTATGAATTTACGGTGCAAGATATTCCACATCGGTTAGCAGTTTGGGGCAAGTTAAATTGTGATGTGGAAAAATTACAGCATGATATAATCAAAATCATTGAAACAGAAGCGCAATTATTTGGTGGTTTACCCTATGAACATTATTTATTTCTGCTCCATTTAACGACCCAGGGTTACGGAGGCTTGGAACATAAAAACTGTTGCTCTCTCATTTATAGCGAACAGGGGATGGGTTTGCCCTCAAAATATCAACGATTTTTGAATTTGGTTGCCCATGAATTTTTCCATCTTTGGAATGTGAAACGTTTGAAACCGGCGGAATTTATCCCTTTTGATTACGACCAGGAAAATTACACCCCATCCCTTTGGTTTTGTGAAGGGACAACCAGTTATTACGATTTGGTCATCCCTTGGCGGGCGGGCATTTATGATGCAAAACAGTTCCTCAAACTATTGGGAGAAGAGATTACCCGTTATTATCAAACTCCGGGGCGGGAGGTACAGAGTTTAACCGAAGCCAGTTTCGATGCTTGGATTAAATACTATCGGCGGGATGGAAATAGCCCCAACAGTCAAATTTCCTATTATCTGAAAGGGGCATTGGTAACGTTACTATTGGATTTGCAGATTCGCAAAAAGTATGAAAATCAACGCTCATTTGATGACGTGATGCAAAAAATGTGGCAAAAATTCGGTCAAGCAGAAGTGGGATTTACCCCTGCCCAACTTTATGAAACCATTCAGGCGGTTTTGGATGAAGATTTAACCCTGTTTTGGCAAAATTATATCACGGGTTTGACCCCTTTGCCCCTAGCGGAAACCCTGGCGGATTTTGGTTTAGAATTGCGCCCCATTCCCGGAAAAACCCCCTTTTTAGGCATCATTTTAGAAGCCAATCGCCATGTGGTGAAACAGGTTTTGCGCCATTCTCCCGCTTGGTGGGTGGGGATTGACCCGGGGGATGAAATAGTCGCCTTGGGGGGACGGCGGGTGAAGCGGGAACAATGGTCGGAGCAATTGCAGGAATTTGCGGTGGGGGAAACGGTGGAATTGTCCGTATTTCGGCGGGATGAGTTACGCTCCTATCTGGTGACGTTGGGGGCACCCCAGCCGGAGGGGTATCAGATAGAACCGCTGGCGCACCCCAGCCCAACCCAGCGGGCACTTGGAACGGGTTGGTTGGGAACCTTGGCGTTTTGTCCCCAAACGTAAAGATAAAATTCAGTACAATAAGGATTACGGGGAATTGATGCGGTTGCAAGGAGGGCGGCAATGTTGCAGGACACGAGGGCGATTCGTTTTTATCAGCGGTTGACGGATGCTTTGGTGGAATTGCGCCAGCGTGGCTATTCCCTCGATGAACTGCGATTGTACTTAGATGGCTATTTGGCGGCTCTCCGTCATGGAAGTGAGTTGGAACCCTACTTGGTGCATCGTTTGGAAGAGGAGACGGTGCGGTTTATGTATGACCCGGCGAATTTGACGGGGGTGTCCTAGTGGTGGACTGGGGGCAGGTGGCGGAGGAATTTGCCCGTTGTCTGGAACCCCGGCGGGTGGTGCGGCGGCGGGAGGAATTGTTGGTTTATGAATGCGACGGGCTGACCAGCTATCGCCAGCGACCGGCGTTGGTGGTTTTGCCGAAAACGACGGCGGAAGTGCAACATGCCATCAACATTTGCCGTAAGTACCATATCCCCTTTGTGCCCCGGGGGGCGGGAACGGGCTTGTCGGGGGGGGCACTGCCGGAGGAGGAGGCGGTGCTGATTGTCACGGCGATGATGCGGCAAATCCTGGCGGTGGATGTGCCCAACCGGCGGGTGGTGGTGCAACCGGGGGTGATTAACACTTGGGTGACCCAGGCGGTGAGTGGCAAGGGTTTTTACTATGCCCCTGACCCGTCGAGCCAGACCGTGTGTTCCGTCGGGGGGAATGTGGCGGAAAATTCCGGCGGGGTGCATTGCCTGAAGTACGGGGTGACCACGAACCATGTGCTGGGCTTGACCATGGTGACGGCTCTGGGGGAGGTGGTGGAACTGGGGGGCATGGTGCCGGAACTGCCCGGTTATGACCTGACCGGCGTGGTGGTGGGTTCGGAAGGCACCCTGGGGATTGTCACCGAAGTCACCCTGAATATCCTCAAAACCCCAGAAGTGGTGCAGGTATTGTGTGCGGATTTTGCTACGGTGGCGCAGGCGGGGGCGGCGGTGTCAGCGATTATTGCGGCGGGCATCATTCCCGGCGGTATGGAAATTATGGACAATTTAAGTATCAATGCGGTGGAAAATGTCGTCGCTACGGGCTGTTATCCCCGGGATGCGGGGGCAATTTTGCTGGTGGAGGTGGATGGCTTACCGGGGGAAGTAGCGGAGGCGATGGGGCAGGTGCAGGCGATATGTAAAACCCAGGGGGCACGGGGGATTCAGGTGGCGACCGACCCCCAGGAGCGGTACAAACTCTGGCAGGGGCGCAAGGCGGCTTTTGCGGCGATGGGCAAGATCAGCCGGGATTATTATGTGCAGGATGGGGTGGTGCCCCGCAGTCAACTGCCCCGGATTTTGCAGGAAATTGAGCGGTTGAGCCAGGCATCGGGCTATCGGATTGCCAATGTCTTTCATGCGGGGGATGGAAATTTGCATCCTTTGATTTTGTTTGATGAATCCGTGCCGGGAGCCTTGGAAGAAGTGGAGCATTTGGGGGGGGAAATTCTCAAACTTTGCATTCAGGCGGGGGGTAGCATTTCCGGGGAACATGGGGTGGGGGCGGAAAAACGTTGTTACATGAGTGATTTATTTTCCCCTACGGATTTGGAAACCATGCAGTTACTCCGGCGGGCATTTGACCCCGACCATTTAGCCAATCCCAGTAAAATATTTCCTACCCCCCGCACCTGTGGCGAACGGGCAGAGGCGGCGCAAAAATTCCCGCAATTGCAGGTCTATTAGGGTGGGTTAATCATGCTGATGGTTTCGTTGTGATTGAATTTTGAATAGCGGTCGCAGGGGGGCACCCCCGCCCTTGGTTCTGGAGGATTTCTGGATGCCTACGACACGCAAGCTGACGCTAATCCAATAGGACTGCTATATAAAATTCTTATTCACAATTCAGGTGAGATGACCATAACGCCCAATCGTGGCAGGTCATGACCAACCTACTGCCCCACCAGGGTTTTGCGGATCATTATTCACCAATCGAGTAAAATTTAGGATGTTTCCCCATACACGAAGCTCCTACTCCTCCCCACCGGCAGTGCAAGCGTCTCCAAGCTGGTGGGGGTCAAGAACTTGAACCAATCTGTTAATGTAAATACGGATGTGAGGAAGGAACGTTGTGGCGTGTCTCATCAAGGTCTGGGGCAAAGTAGTTGAGCCGCTGGGAGGGTCATCGTGTCTGGCCTAGCGTGGGTGACAACGATTTTGTTCGTTTTGTCCGCCCTGCTGGGAATTGTCGAGGCCACCGCCACCTGGTTGGGCTACCGTACCATCACCCGCCAACGCCTACGCCGCCAAGTCCAGGGTCGGGATAGCCAACTCCCCCGTTATTCGGTGATTGTGGTCGCCTATCTTCCCAATGAACAGGGAATTATTCTCGATACCCTCACCCATTTGTTGCAAACATTGCCCCGTCCCCAGGCGGGTTTGGAAATCATCCTGGCCTACAATCGCCCCCAGCCCTTGCCCATTGAGGGACAACTCCAGCATTTGGCCGCCCATTACCCGGAACTGAAACTGCTCCACGTGGAAGGCAGTCACTCCAAAGCCGAAAATCTGAATGCGGCTATTCATCTGGTGACCGGGGTGATGACCTTGATTTTGGATGCGGATTTGAAACCCGCTCCGGAGAGTATTCGCCGTGCCTGGCGCTGGTTAGCTGGGGGACAGTACGATGTCGTGCAAGGTCGGAATGTGATCCGCAACGCCCAAGATAATTTTTTGACCCGGGTGGTGGCGGTGGAATTTGAACATCTCTACGGGGTCAGCCATCCAGCTCGTTCCCTGTTGGCGGATTTGGGGATTTTTGGTGGCTCCAATGGCTACTGGCGCACCCACGTCCTGCAGGGCATCCGGTTTAACCCCCAAATGCTCACGGAAGATATTGATGCGACCTTGAAATTGCTCCTGCGGGGGTATCGCATCATTCACGACCGGGATGTGATTGCCACCGAATTGGCACCGGTAGATGGCGGGGCACTCTGGTCCCAACGCCGTCGCTGGGCACAGGGCTGGTTTCAGGTGGGGTTGAAATACACCTGGCCGATTATCCGCTCGGAACATCTGGGTTGGGGGCAAAAAATCTATTTACTTTGTATGTTCGTTTGCGGTATTGCTCTGCACTTTACCATTATCTATTACCCGGTCATTCTCTGCCATGAACTCGCCAGCCTCGATTCCCTGCCCGCCCCGGCACTCCAATGGTTTGGCTGGGTTACGGCTTTACTACTGGTCAGCGGCCCTTACCAAGTATTCGTGGCTCATCGGGGGCGCAGTCATGCTTCTCCTTGGACGGGCTGGGATTCCCTATTGTATTGCTTTGTCCTGCCAGCGTACTCGTTTTTCAAAAACATCGTCTGCTTGGTGGCTGTGTACTACCAACTGATTGGCCGCCGGGATTGGGTCGTCACCCGCCGGGGTTCCCTGTACAGCCATCTAAGCCGTTAAGAATCGTTACAATTAAACATAGATTCATGAGGCAGAGCCAATGGCACGGGATTTGCGGGGGTTTATCCAATTATTAGAAAAACGGGGGCAGTTGCGGCGGATTAAGGCGTTGGTTGACCCGGATTTAGAGTTAGCCGAAATTACCCAGCGGGTGTTGCAAAGTGGGGGGCCGGCGCTCTTATTTGAAAATGTCAAGGGTGCTACCATGCCGGTGGTGGTCAATCTGTTGGGAACTTTGGAGCGGGTCTGTTGGGCTCTGCACCTGGAGCACCCCCAGGAATTGGAAGCTTTAGGGCAAAAATTGGGGCAATTGCAACAGCCCAAACCCCCCAAAAGTCCAGGGGAATTGATTGAATTTGGCAAGTTACTCTTGGATGTGGTCAAAGCCAAACCGGGGATGAGTTTTTTCCCAGTCTGTCAGCAGGTGATTTATCAAAATGAACAGGTGGATTTAACCCAAATTCCCATGATTCGTCCCTATCCGGGGGATGCGGGGCGGGTGATTACCTTGGGATTAGTGATTACCAAAGATTGCGAAACCGGTACTCCCAATGTGGGCATTTATCGCCTGCAATTGCAGTCCCAAAATACCATGTCCGTGCATTGGTTATCGGTGCGGGGGGGTGCCAGACATTTACGCAAGTGTGCCCAGCGGGGGAAAAAGTTAGAAATTGCCATTGTTTTAGGGGTTGATCCCCTGTTAATTTTAGCGGCGGCTACGCCGATTCCGGTGGAATTATCCGAATGGTTATTTGCGGGTTTATATGGGGGAACAGGGGTAAATTTATCCCGCTGTAAAACCTTAGATTTAGAGGTTCCTGATAACGCCGAATTGGTTTTAGAAGGGACGATTACGCCGGGGGAAATGGTGCCGGATGGTCCGTTTGGCGACCACATGGGCTATTACGGGGCGGTGGAGGATTCCCCCTTAATTCGCTTTCACTGTGTAACCCATCGGAAAAACCCAATTTATGCCACCACCTTTAGCGGTCGTCCCCCCAAAGAAGAAGCGTTGATTGCCATTGCCTTGAATCGCATTTACACGCCCATTTTACGCAAACAAATCCCGGAAATTGTGGATTTTTTCCTACCGATGGAAGCCCTGAGTTATAAGGCGGCAATTATTGCCATTGATAAAGCCTATCCCGGTCAGGCACGGCGGGCGGCGTTAGCATTTTGGAGTGCATTACCCCAATTTACCTACACCAAATTTGTGATTGTGGTGGACAAGGAGATTAATATCCGTGACCCCCGCCAGGTGGTGTGGGCAATCAGTTCCAAAGTGGACCCACAACGGGATGTGTTTATCCTGCCGGATACCCCTTTTGATAGTTTGGATTTTGCCTGTCCCAAGGTGGGTTTGGGGAGTCGCATGGGGATTGATGCCACCACGAAAATGCCGCCGGAAACGGAGCAAATTTGGGGGGAACCCCTGACTTCTGACCCGGATGTAGCCGCCTTGGTGACCCGCCGCTGGGCAGAATATGGTTTGGCGGATTTGGCGTTGGGTACGGTTGATCCCCGCCTGTTTGGCTATGAGATTGACGGGGCACTGTAAATAAGGGATAATAGTAAGTTGCTGGTTAAGCGGAACTGGCGGAATTGGTAGACGCGCATGATTCAGGTTCATGTGCCGCAAGGCTTCCGAGTTCGAGTCTCGGGTTCCGCATCAATCTGATGATGTAATTCCTGGCACACAGGGGTTATCGGTGTGGCTTTGGTAGGTAATGTTTTAATGGGCACTTCTAAAAATGGGTCGCAGGGGCGTAGCCCCCGTATTTGGTTCTCAATAGTATGGGCATTCTAGCGACATAACCTTCAATGGGTACAAATAAATAGAGGTGCCCTAATGAGGGATAGAATTGCATAAGGATTTAGTAGCTTTCTAATTAATTAGCCATGAGTACCCCCGTTACCAGTGAAGACATTTACAAATTGTTTCAGAAATCGCAAGCAGAAGCTGACCGACGTTTTGCCAAAACTACACCACCTATGGGGCAGTAGCAGGGATTGAAATCAACGATGGCGTGGATACCTATGCCTACCGCCAGGGTTTGTTTGTGATTCGACCGTCCGGGGATACGGTGGCGATGGTCAATGATGCGAATTTCCAACCCACCGCTTGACAGCCAATCAACACATCCCCAATCATACCCCGCATACCCCCGGAATTTTTAACCTTCTGTTAACCTCAGTACAAATTGGTCTTAAAATTGAGGGGGTAGAGTCACAAACGTGAACGAAGCGTGTATAGTAGAGATATGGGTTCACCAAACTCAGTAGTTCAGGTGTGAGGTGTTGTGATGCGTAGTACATTGCTGAAAATTTTTCAAGTTGCCCCCGCCGCCTTCGGTGCAGTGGTGGCGTTTGGGGGAGTCGCCAGTGCCCAAGCGGTACCTGCCGCTGAGCCGGTCAATCCCACTCTCCAACGGTCGGAACAGTATTATGTCGGTCCTTCGATGATCAATCAGGCTCAGGTGACTTCGGTTTCTGAGTTTGTGGATGTGAAGCCGACGGACTGGGCGTTTTTGGCTCTGCAATCTTTGGTGGAGCGGTATGGCTGTATCGTCGGTTTGCCCACCAATCCCCCGACCTACCAGGGGCGCAGGGCGACCACCCGGTTTGAGTTTGCCGCCGGTTTGAATGCCTGTTTGGATCGGATTAATGAATTGATTGCCGCCGCTGTGGAACCCTTGGCGACCAAGGAAGATTTGCTGGTTTTGCAAAAACTGCAAGAGGAGTTCGCCGCTGAATTGTCCATCATCCGGGGGCGGGTGGATGCGCTGGAAGCCCGCACGGCTTTGTTGGAGCAACAGCAGTTCTCCACGGTGACGAAGCTCCGCAGTGAGGTGATTTTTGCGCCCTATGGGGTGGCGGATACGGGGGTGGCCTACAACCGGATTGAGAATGCTCTGTTGAGCGGGAACCGGCCTTTTACGGGTGCGTTGACTGCGTTTCCTCCGCCTCCGCCGGTTCGGGGTCGGGGTGATGTTGTGGCTTCTGGTGCTAACCCACGGGGACTCAAGGCAAGCACTGCGGATAAGCTGGCGTTTAGCTACCGGGCACGGTTGAACTTTGACACCAGCTTCACCGGCAATGACTTCCTGCGGGTGCGGTTGCAGGCGGCGGATATTGCCAACTTAGCGACGACGGCAACGGGTGCCAACGAGGCTCGTTTGAGTTTTGATACGTTTACTGGCGGCAATGTCACGTTGGATGAATTGTTTTACCGCTTCTCTTTTGATAAAGGTCGGGGAACGATTCAGATCAGTCCAGCCAGTCCTGGTATTGATGCTCAGTTTTTTAGTTACGCTCCTTTGGCTTCGGATGGCACGGCGGCCATTTCCCGCTTTGGTCGGTTCAATCCCCTGTTTTATCGGCCAGGAAATCCCGGCGGTTCATCCTTCTTTGTGAATTATCAATTCAATCCCATTTTTGCCGTTGGTGCCAGCTATCAAGCCACCAACCCCAATTCCGTAGCAGTAACAGGTGCGAAATCCAGTGCCTGGAACCCAGATTTGGGGTTATTCGGTTCCAATTACACCGCCAACTTTTTATTGGATGTGCAACCCCGGCGTGACTTCCGATTTGGGGTGGGTTTTGCTCAGGTGTACAACGAGCATGTGAATCGTGTTGGTGGCACTGACGCCGCTCGCATCAACCTAACTGGTAGTACGGGGACGGATTTTGCCGTGAACCCCTTCAACCCGGCGGGTACACCAACACCCCCGTTGGCTGGTATTACTCGCACTGCGGTGAATATGCAGACCGTGAACCTGATGTTCCAGTGGCGGGCGATTCCCCAGTTCACGCTGGCTGGTTGGTTCGGTTATGGCTGGGTACGGGGTGAATCGGATACTGAAGCACCACCGGGGTTCAAACAAGGCACCCGCAGGGCCAACCTGTTAACGGCCGCTCTACAATTCGCTTTCCCGGATGTATTTGGTCGTCGTGGGGATTTGGGAGGGGTGATTGTCGGGATTCCGCCTTATGTGACAGCGAGTGAGTGGAATGGGAATACTTTGGCAAGTGGTAACAACATTCCTGCAGGGGTTGCTGGTGCTCCGAATACGCAAGGACCTCGTAAGTTGAACCTGCGGGATACTTCGGTGCCAGTGCATTTGGAAGCCTTTTATCGTTTCCAGGTGAACAAATTCCTTTCTGTTACCCCCGGTGCCTTTGTGGTGTTCAACCCCAATGGTCAGTCCGAGAATGACCCCTTGGTAGTTTATACGATTCGGACGACATTTGCGTTCTAAACCCTCACCCCCTGCCCTGCTTCTGGGATAGGGAAGTAACCATGCAAAGCGGCTGGCTCTTAGGGGCTGGCCGTTTTGGTTTTGGGATTGTCATCCTGGAGATAATTGGTTTATGCCTACAGCGATCAGGCAATGCCCAAAGTCTCGGTAAATGACTACATTTTTTATAGCAGTCCGATTCGATTAACGTTAGCTTGCGTGCCGTAGGCATAAGGGCGGGGGTGCCCCCCTGCGACCGCTAACTTTGAATTGATAGAGGTACCCTTCCCACCGGACAGGGTCGGTGAAACTTATATATCTATTGCAAAGTCGGGTCAAAACCCAGTTAAAGTCTTACAATGGTAAAGCAAAAATCTGGGAGACACGGGGATGGAACGGCGGCAACGCCCACAGGCACCCAAAAAAGCCAAAATTATGATCACCTACTACGCCCTGAGCAGTGCCCCAGTGGAACAAATTTGGCAAAAACTCGCCAATCTAGCGGATTTGTCCTGGCATCCCTTGGTGACCCGTCCCCACGTTCCTTGGGGGTTACTGCCCAAACCCGGACTCCTGTACGATGCGGTGTCCCGGTTATTTCCCTTGCGGGTGCGGATTTTTGTCGAGCGGGTGCAACAGCAACAACTGCTGAGCGTGCGGGTATTCGCCCTGCCGGGGTTGGAGGAACGGGTGACCTACCAGGTGCAATCTACGGTCTGTGGCACCCAGATTTCCTATTCCATTACCCTCAAGGGCTGGCTGTCGCCCCTGGTGTGGTCAGTGATTCGCCCCCGTGCCGCCCAGGTTGCCCGCCAACTGGCTCAGGCCGCTGAGGGTCGCCTGGTCAACATGGATGGTATCTCGGTGATTTAAGTTAACGTACCGGGAAACACCTGGGCAAATTCCGCCAGCAAATCGTCCATCTCCTCCAGGGCTTGGGTCACATCAATCCGCAGGGTGCCCAACTCCGGCTGGGAAAGCAATTGCACCAGCACCTCCCGTTTGCTTTGAATGGCTTTGACCTTCTGTTGTAATTCCTGCTTGTCCATAATTCCTCCAGAACCGCCGCTTTCTGACTCTAGGGAATTTTCCGGCAATTGTCCAGATCACCCCTCGGTCAACCGAGCCGCCGTCGCCAAAATCGCCTCCCGATTAGCTAGTAATTGGGCGCAGGCATCCCAGGTGCCTTGGCAAAGGGCCTGTTGTACCCCCGTTTCCATCCGCACCGGCCAGGTTTGGTCAGCGGCTCTGAGGGTCAACTGGGCAATATCCAGGGTCAATTCCTCGGTCGGGTTCGCCGTCAGCCGGTCTTGTAACTGCGCCACCACCGCCGCCTCTGCTGTGACCACCGGCAATCCCAGGGCTAGGCAATTTCCAGCAAAAATTTCTGCAAAACTTTCGCCGATGATGGCACGGATGCCCCAACGGTAGATGGCTTGGGGAGCGTGTTCCCGACTGGAGCCACAGCCAAAATTGGCATTCACCACCAAAATTTTTGCCCCTTGGTACTGGGGTTGGTCAAAGGGATGCCCTCCCTGCGCCCGGTCATCGGCAAATACATGGGCACCCAAACCCTCAAAGGTCACACAGCGCAGAAATCGGGCTGGAATAATCCGATCTGTATCAATATCATTTCCCCGCAGGGGCAAACCCCGGCCTGTAATGCGTTGAATGGCGGTCATGGTCATGGGCGGAGAACTTTGACTATCAGTAATCTTAAGCAATCTTAGATGATTTATGCGCATCAGAATCACATGACGACATCCCCTGGGCGATGAGAACCAAAGCGACCCGTGAGTGTCTCAATATAAATTTTTTCACGGACAATTCCGGTGATACTGCGATATTCAAGCCAAAATTACGCCCCCGTGCCCCATTGGTTCAGCCACTCATCCAGCAATTGATTCACCTGCACTGGTTCCTCATCCTGGGGACAATGCCCAGCAGGTACCACCGCCCAACGGATGTGGGGAAATTGCTGCACCCATTTACGCCCCTGGCGCACCGGGATCAATCGGTCATGTTCTCCCCAAATCAACAGCACCGGGACACTCAAGGCCGCCAAGAGGGGAGCCACCCGTGGGGCATAACCAGGACGACTACTGGCCTGCGCCATGCGACAGAGGGTCAACCCAGCCCCCGGTTCCTGGGCAGGGCGGGCAAACATCTGTACTAATTCCGTATTCACCGCACTGGGGTCGTGATACACCTGGGAACGGCACACCCAGCGAATCACCCCCGGTTGACGCAGGATCGAGAAAAGGGGTAACGTCACCACCGGGATCAACAGCCGCTCCAGCCCCCCCACCCAGGCATTCACCCAAGCCGGTTGCAGGGTCGGTCGTCCCTCCGGCAAACTCACCAGCACCAGCCCCCGCACCATGTCCGGGTGGGCAACCGCAGCGGTCAAACTCACCAACGCCCCCAGGGAATGCCCGACCAAACAGACCGGTTCGCCGATAAACCTGCGCCAAAATTCATACACCTGCGCCACCCATAGCCGCACCCCGTACTGCGCCGCCGCTTTCTGGGAATCCCCAAACCCCAACAAATCCAGGGCATACACGGGATGATGTTCCCCCAACACCGGGGCATTGTACCGCCAATGTTCTAACGCCGCCCCAAACCCATGCACCAGCAGAAGCGGCACCCCCTGGTGTTGACTGCCCTGGTAGCCATACCGCACCCGATAGCCCCGCCAAAACCAGTATCGCTGTTGGTTCACGACAGGCACAGGTGGGGGTTGACCCGTTCGCACACCTCGGGATTGTACAAACGCAAATAATTCCAGTAGTTGCCAAAGACCTGCCGGACATAATCCTGGGTTTCCGGGAAGGGAATCCGCTCCACAAACCGGTCCCAATCCCCCTCACCCTCCCGTTTGAGCCATTCATCCACATTCCCCGGCCCGGCATTGTAACTGGCGACGGCTAACAGGGCGTTTTGGTTGTATAAGCCATCCGTGTACTGCAAAAACCAAGTGCCTGCCCGCAAATTATCCTCCGGTTGACGGAGTTGGAAGGGGGGGCGTTTTAATTTTTCCGCAATCCAATCCCCGGTTTCCGGAAGAACCTGCATCAGCCCCACCGCCCCGGCACTGGAGACAATCTCCGGTTGAAAACGGGATTCCTGCCGGATCAGCGCCGTCACCAGCAGGGGGTTTAACCCATACTGCGCCGCCGCCGTGGGCACCTCCGGCCAATAGGCTAAGGGATAAAGCGCCTGCCAATAGGCTGGTTCCCGTTGCACTTGGGTGTACTGCTGTCGTTCGGTTTCTGTTTGTACCCGCCGTTCCAGGGTCGCCAGCATAAATAACCCGTCCAACCGTTCCCCCACCCCCACCCGCAGGAGACCGTCCGTAAGTTGCTCCGCTAGGGTAGGCTGTTGCCGCTCGGAAAATTCCAACTGCCACTGTTCCCAGGCATCCTGGTATTCCCCCAGGTGGTAGAGTTCCTGCAAGGTGGGCGAGCCAGCCAGCAAATTCAACGTCGCCCGTTGGGTCTGCACCGCCGGTTGCGCCTGGAGGATGCCCGTAAAATCCCCCACCGGCCAGCCCAACCGCACCGCAGAACGCCACGCATAGTAGGAATGGGGATACCGGTTCACCACCTGGGTATAAGCATCCTGCGCCCGCTCCTTCTGCCCCAACTGCCCTGCCCATTCCCCCAACCAAAACCCAGCTTTCGGGGCGACTTGGCTGGTGGGATTGTGCTGAAAAATCCCCTCCGCATAGTGCATGGCTTGGCGGAGATTGCCCCGTTGCTGTTCCCCCTGCGCCAATTCCCAACGCAGATTCGCCGCCGCCTCAGTCTGGGCATAACGGGAAAGCAGTTCCGTCCGGGTTTGACTCACCCGCTGGGTCTGCCCCGCCTGTTCCCACAGGGGTAACCGCTCCCACAGCACCCGTGCCGCCCGCTCCCCGTCCCGTTGGCGCAACTGCTGAAAATACTGCTCCCGTTGCGGGGAAGGTGCCAGGATAGAAAGATAGTACAAAGCTAGTACACCCTGCGGGGTTTCACTGTACTGCTGAAGTAGGTCTTGGTAATAGCCAATCGCCTCGGTGGTTTTGCCCCCCAACTGATGACCCCGTGCCACCCGGTAAAGGTTTTCCGCCGTCAAGGGAGCCAGCAGATAGGCGCGCCCCGCCTTCAGATAACTCTGTTTTTCCCAGTAGGCAAAAGCAATCGCCTGCCATTCCTCTGGAGTGAGTTGCGGGCGGTGCAAGTTGACGAGACGGTCGAGATATACCGTCAAATTGGGCAAATGCAGACCGTAGCGAGCCAGATGCACCAGCAAATCCCGATTATTCGGCTGACGTTCCAGGAGGTTTTGCACCCAGGCGACGGTTTGGGGATGGGCGGGATAGCGTTTTTGGGCTTCCTCGGTGCGTCCCAGGGCGATCAGGGCTTCAGCCGCCAATTCCTGATCCGGGTACTGGTCAACAATTTTTTGCCACCGGCTCTGAGCCGCCGCCAGATTCCCTTTTTTCTGATACGCCCGTGCCTCTTGCCAAAGAATTTGCGCCGACAGGACGGGATAATCCCGCTCCAAATCCGCCAATAACGCCAAAGCCTGTTTGGGGTTCCCCTGCGCCAGGGAATCCACCGCCAGCAGATATTTGGCTCGATACCGCTCTACCCCGTTCCCCTGCTTCGTTAGATGGGTCAATGCCCGTTGTCGCACTGGGGGGGACTGCTGTACCAGGGGGGTCAACGCCCCCAAAGCCGGGGCAGGACTGGACTGGGAAACCGCTGTTGGGCGCCGTCCGCTGTGCCAAAGCCAACCCCCCACGCCCAGGAGAGCGACCACCCCTGCCACCATACCCAAAGATTTCCGTTTCATAGGCATTGATACAAAAATTAACTTTTGGTGTGGGGAAGCGGTTACATTAGCAGGACACCGGAGTCAAAAGAATACCCCAGGATACTTCATTAATTATACTAATACTAATAATATCCTACTATTGTACTAGATTGTACTGACTATTGTACTAGATTGTACTAACAACATCCTAACTGTGATGGTTATCAGGGTGAAAAAGTTGCCGGGAAATATTTTTTTACCTCTAGCTCTTGCTTGGGGGCGGCAGATTGGTAAATTTGCTCAAACCCGATCAAATTTCTGGGTGACCCATGGTCTCTGGGACGTATATGGCAATCACAGATGCATAGCGGTGCCCTACAATTGCGAATTGACAGAGGGGTTCTTAAATCTTGAGTGAAAATGGAGGCGGAGATGCGACATAAAATTTTCCCCATCCTTAGTCTGCTGTGTCTCCTTGGTGGGGGCAGTCCAGTGCGGGCCGATTCCCCCATCACCTCAACCCCGATTGCGGATGTGTACTTAGATATTCCCTTAGTACAAAAAGCTCGGAAAACGGGCACATTAACTCCAGAAATGGCACAATTTTTATCCGACAATCGCTATCCCATCGACCAAAAAGCGGCGTTAGTTAATGCCCTTTCCTGGCGGGTAGAAGGGAAACAAAATGCCCAAATTTATCAAAAATTTTTGGCTGACCGCTATGGGGCAATGAATCTAAAAAAATTAACGCCCCATGAGGTGTTTGCCCTGGCTTATTTAACCGTAATGGATGATTATTTCAACCCAGAACGGGCGATGCCCCTGTTTGACCAAGCCCTCCTCCGCAACCGCAACAGCCTGACCGTGGGCTTGATTCGCATTCTCAACCGGGCGCAAATCGTCATGACCCAACCGGGGGAATGGTGCCGGGTGTGGCGTTTGGCAGAGGGAACGAACCAGAATCGCACCCTCACAGCGGATTTACGCCCCGCCGCCCGCAAAATTATCCTGGACTACATGGTTTTGTACCGGGATAGTTGTCCCCGTAACCCTTAAGTCGCCCCAGATCGTGTACCCTGATGCCAGGTTGTTTGTTTGGGAATGCCCATGCCCCGCCGTCAAGATATTAAAAAAATTCTCCTGATTGGTTCCGGTCCAATTGTCATTGGTCAAGCCTGCGAGTTTGATTATTCCGGTACCCAAGCCTGTAAAGCCCTGCGGGAAGAGGGTTACACGGTGGTGTTGGTCAATTCCAATCCCGCCACGATCATGACTGACCCGGAGTTAGCCGACCGCACCTACATTGAACCTCTGACGGTGGAAACCCTCAGTCAAATCATTGCCCAGGAACGTCCTCAAGCATTATTGCCGACGATGGGGGGACAAACGGCATTAAATCTAGCGGTGCGTTTAGCCAAATCGGGCATTTTAGCGCAATATAACGTGGAATTAATCGGCGCAAAATTGTCTGCCATTGAAAAGGCAGAAGACCGCAAACTTTTCAAAGAAGCAATGGAGCGAATTGGGGTGGGTGTGTGTCCTTCTGGGTTAGCCGAAACCTGGGAAGAAGCCCAACAAATTGCCCAACAAATTAGTTCCTATCCTCTGATTATTCGCCCCGCTTTTACCCTGGGGGGGACGGGGGGTGGTATTGCCTATAATCAGGAAGAATTTGAACAAATTGCCCGTTCTGGACTAGAAGCCAGTCCCGTATCCCAAATTTTGATTGAGCAATCTTTGCTAGGTTGGAAAGAATTTGAACTGGAGGTGATGCGGGATTTAGCTGATAACGTGGTGATCATTTGTTCGATTGAAAATTTAGACCCAATGGGGGTACATACGGGGGATTCCATCACCGTGGCTCCCGCCCAAACCTTAACCGATAAGGAATACCAACGCCTGCGGGATTACGCCATTCGGATCATCCGGGAAATTGGTGTCGAAACCGGCGGGTCAAACATTCAATTTGCGATTAACCCTCTGAATGGGGAAGTCGTGGTTATCGAAATGAATCCCCGGGTGTCCCGCAGTTCTGCCCTTGCTTCCAAAGCGACGGGATTTCCGATTGCTAAATTTGCGGCTAAATTGGCTGTGGGTTACACCTTGCCGGAACTGACCAATGATATTACTAAAAAAACTCCAGCGTGTTTTGAACCCAGTATTGATTATGTGGTGACGAAAATCCCCCGTTTTACGTTTGAAAAATTTCCTGGAGCTACGCCCTACTTGACCACCCAAATGAAATCCGTTGGGGAGGCAATGGCGATTGGACGTACCTTCCAAGAGTCATTTCAAAAGGCGATCCGTTCTTTAGAAACCGGGCGGGCGGGCTGGGGCTGTGACCGAGCGGAAGTATTGCCAACCCTAGAGCAAGTGCGGGCGAATTTACGCACCCCGAATCCTGACCGGATTTTTCATTTACGCCATGCGTTACTATTAGGAATGAGTATTGAGGAATTATACGAATTAACTGCCATTGACCCCTGGTTTTTGCGGGAATTAGCAGACTTATTAAGGGTAGAATGTTATATGAAAATTACCCCATTTGAACAGATTAGTGCCGAGGATTGGTACTTAATTAAACAAAAGGGGTTTAGCGACCGTCAAATTGCCTTTGCCACCCGTAAAACCGAAGCGGAAATCCGTGCCCATCGCCAAAAATTGGGCATCATTCCTGTTTACAAAACGGTGGATACTTGTGCGGCAGAATTTGAAGCCTATACCCCCTACCACTATTCCACCTATGAGCAGGAAAGCGAAATTCGTCCTACGGATAAACCCAAGGTGGTGATTTTAGGGGGTGGACCCAACCGAATTGGTCAAGGTATTGAGTTTGATTATTGCTGTTGTCATGCCGCTTTTGCTCTCAAGGCACAGGGCTACGAAACCATTATGATTAACTCCAATCCTGAGACGGTTTCCACAGACTACGACACCAGCGACCGGTTGTATTTTGAACCCTTGACTTTAGAGGATGTTCTCAATGTTTTAGAAGCCGAAAAGCCCATCGGTATCATCGTCCAATTTGGGGGGCAAACCCCATTAAAACTCGCCTTGCCCCTCTATCATACTCTTAATAATCAAAAGCATCTTATTACCCAAATTTGGGGTACCTCACCGATTTCCATTGATATTGCGGAAGACCGGGAAAAGTTTGAACAAATCTTGCGGGAATTGGATATTAAACAACCCCCCAATGGCATTGCCCGGGATGAACAGGAAGCCTTAAGTATTGCCCGGAAAATTGGTTATCCAGTGGTGGTACGTCCCAGTTATGTTTTGGGGGGGCGGGCGATGGAAATTGTTTATTCCGATGGAGATTTAGAACGCTACATTAAAACTGCAGTGCAAATTGAACCGGAGCATCCGATTTTGGTGGATAAATTCCTGGAAAATGCAATTGAAGTGGATGTGGATGCCCTGCGGGATCAAACCGGGACAATTGTGATCGGAGGAATTTTAGAACATATTGAGCAAGCGGGGATTCATTCGGGAGATTCCGCCTGTGTCTTGCCCACCTACTCTTTATCTGACCAAATTTTAGAGCAAATTCAGACCTGGACCAATGCGCTTGCCGAACGTTTAGAAGTTGTTGGCTTAATGAATGTCCAATTTGCCATCCAAGGGGGACAGGTTTACATTTTAGAAGCGAATCCCAGGGCTTCCCGAACCGTACCATTTATTGCTAAAGCTACCGGTGTTCCCCTCGCTAAACTAGCCGCCAGAGTGATGGCTGGGGAACGATTGGTGGACATAGGCATTACCGAAGCAGTGATTCCGAGTTATTATTCAGTGAAAGAGGTGGTTCTACCCTTTGAAAAATTCCCTGGTACGGATACACTTTTAGGTCCAGAAATGCGTTCCACTGGGGAAGTGATGGGAATTGCCACTGAGTTTGGTCGTGCCTTTGCCAAATCCCAAATTTCTGCCGGTCAAAATCTCCCCCTTGCGGGTCGGGTGTTTGCTTCTTTTAACGACCGGGATAAGCAGATTGCCGTACCGATTATTCGAGAATTAATTGAACTCGGTTTTCAAATTGTAGCCACCCAGGGAACCCGGCAAATATTGCTAGAACATGGCTTAACCGTTGAAAAGGTATTAAAACTCCATGAGGGTCGTCCTCATGTGATTGATTGGATTAAAAATGATCAAATTCAATTGATCTTAAATACCCCTTCTGGTGAGGATGCCCAAGCGGATGGGCAATTGATCCGTCGCACGGCTCTGGCGTACAAAATTCCTTTGGTAACGACGATTGCGGGTGCCCGGGCAACGGTAGCGGCGATTCGAGCACTGCAAGCGGGTATGCCTGCTCCAAAAACCATTCAAGATTATTACCAATTACTTCAGAAGTAAACTGTGACGAATCATCCAGATAGTAACTCAGAAATTGAATTATTTTTTCAGGGGTTACAACGCTTTGGTATCACCCTAGGCTTAGAGCGGATTCAAGCCCTGTTAGATCATCTGGGAAAACCGCAGGATCAGGTACCTGTGATTCATGTTACGGGTACCAATGGCAAGGGGTCTGTCTGTGCCTATTTAGCCAGTATTTTGACCGCCTGTGGTTATCGTACAGGACTTTATATTTCCCCGCATTTAATCGCTTATCAAGAGCGGATTCAAATTAATCATAAACCCATTGAACTAGCAGATTGGTGGCGGATTTTACAGCAGATTAAGCAAGTGGTTGAAACCCATAACATTTCCATTACTGAATTTGAAGCCATTACTGCGATGATGTGGATTTATTTCGCTGAACAACAAGTAGATATTGCCGTGGTCGAAGTAGGTTTGGGGGGGCGATTGGATGCTACTAATGTTGTGCTTCACCCTCTAGTGACTGTCATCACATCTATTGGTTTGGATCATCAGGAACGTTTAGGCCCTCAGTTAACAGATATTGCCCGGGAAAAAGCGGGTATTCTTAAGCCCAATTGTCCCCTGGTGCGTGGGCCAGTTCCCCCCTCGGCGGCTCAAGTGATTGATGCCCAAGCCCATGCCCTCCATTGCCCAGTGATTGTGGTAAATCAGCCCGTGAATTGTGCAGATCAATACCTTGATTTTTGTGGGCACAATTATCCTATTCCCCTGGCAGGAGCGCATCAATTTGTGAATGCTCAAATTGCCCTGGAAGTAATTAGCCAATTGCGGCAAAAAGGATGGAAGTTACCAGTATTTCAAGTCCAGCAGGGAATCGCCAATACCCACTGGCCGGGGCGTTTGCAATGGGTGCATTGGCAGGGGAAAAAAATCCTCTTGGATGGGGCGCACAATCCCCAGGCGGCTCAGATATTGCGCCAATATATTGATGAGCAGAATTTCCCACCAGTGCATTGGATCATCGGTTTATTAAAAACTAAAGATGCGGTTGAAATCCTGCACCACCTATTACGTTCTGGAGAGCGGGTGAGTTTTGTGCCCATTCCCGGTCATCATTACCACGAAACCGCCTATCTCAATGACCTAGCGCAACGCATTTGTCCAGGGATTTTCAGCCAAACTTATGCCGATAGTTGTAGTGTTTTATCAGCTATTGCCCCTAGTGATATAACCGTTATCTGCGGTTCTTTATATTTAATCGGTCAGGTACTCAAATTCATTACATCTTAAACATTTACCATAGGATCAAATCCACCGAACGGAGATGACGGCAACACCATTGATTATCAGGGACTTCTACAACATAAGCATCCTGCCAAGTACTTACCATTTTATTCCTGAAATAATGGGCATCTCTATTGATTTGAGCCAACCAGAAATTCCATCGTTGGCATACCAATATGACCCAGAACCAAGGGCGGGGATACCCCCCTGCGACCGCTAACTTTGAATTGATAGAAGTGCCCTAATGCCATTCCCCTAATGACTGTGGAATAGCCACGTTGTCATGGCATATTTGACCCCCGATTGTACAGGCAGGGACTGGTGTGGATGGGTATAATACGCTGGGAAAACCACCACTGCCCCCTGTTGCGGTTTAACAGTTACCCCCTGCCGGTCAAAATAGGTTTCTCCCCCGGTAAAATCCTCGTTCAAATAGCCCACAATCCCCACATCCCGCGTGGGAATCCCCTGCGCTATTTCCATTCGCCGACTGTTTAGTAAGACATTATCCACATGGCGTTGATAAAATTGCCCCGGTTGGTAACGCAAAATCGAAATAGATTCCATATCATAAAAACCGATGCCATAGGTGCGGTGGAGGAATTTTTGTACCGGTAATAAACAGGCCATAAGCAGTTGATTAGTGGATTTAAGTAAGGGTTGCTCCCCACCCAAATTGAGAATATCGCTGGCACGAATTTGGGTATCCACCGTATCCAGTAAAATACCCGCCATCTTTAGTTCTTGAGAGTTAATGATTTCAATAATATGCTGACAAATTTTAGGGCTAAATACCCCAGGAACAAAAAAAATATCCTGGTCTAAGGGAATGAAATCCATCTTGAGGTAACTGCCAATTTAGAAGTTATCTTGATCCTCTTGAAAACCTAAATTTTTCCAACTTTCCTTGAGTGCTTTCCACAGTTTTTTGATTTCCCGATAGGCTTCTTCACTGGTGATTTTACCCCCTGTTTCTAAACCGCAAATAATCCCAATTCTTTGGGCAAATTCCTGCAAATTGGCATTAAAAATCAACTTTTCCGGGGTAAATTCCCCCCGATAGGTAGAACGGGCGTAAATGAAGCTTTCTTTATCCACTTCATTGGGTATTTCTTCTGGGGTAGGCACGGGCGTTGGGAGGTAAGGTGGTATAATCTATTCTATCATTTTTTCTTGCCTACTCTGCCCCCTTTAGAAGGCAGGGAATCCTAGACTTGCACATTTACAAAGGTGATTATTCTGGATGCCAGAGCCAATTTTTTTCAAAATGGTCCTAAAATAGAGGGGCAGAGCCATCCCTGGGTAAATATGGGTGTACCTTGAGGGGCAAGACATCAAACGGATAGTGTGCATGGACATCCGCAACGGATTTATTGAAACCATCGGCAAAACGCCTTTAATTCGCTTAAATTCTCTGAGTGAGGCGACTGGCTGTGAAATTTTGGGCAAGGCGGAATTTCTCAACCCCGGCGGCTCGGTGAAGGATCGGGCGGCTTGGTCCATCATCCGGGATGCGGAGGAACGGGGGCTACTGCGCCCTGGCGGTACGGTGGTGGAAGGCACGGCGGGGAATACGGGGATTGGTCTCGCCCACATTTGCAACGCCCGGGGGTATCGCTGTTTGATTGTGATTCCTGAAACCCAATCCCAGGAAAAAATTGACCTATTGCGATTACTGGGTGCGGAGGTGAAATTGGTTCCCGCCGTCCCCTATCGTGATCCGAATAACTACGTTAAAGTTTCCGCTCGGCTGGCACAGGAAATGGACAACGCCATCTGGGCAAATCAATTTGATAATCTGGCAAACCGGCAAGCGCATTACACCACGACGGGGCCAGAAATTTGGCAACAAACGGACGGAAAAATCCACGCTTGGGTGGCGGCAATTGGCACGGGGGGAACATTTGCAGGGGTTTCTTTATATTTGAAAGAAAAAAATCCCGACATTCGTTGTGTGGTTGCTGATCCCCTGGGAAGTGCCTATTTTAGTTATGTCAAAACCGGTGAATTGAAAGCATCAGGTAATTCCATCACCGAAGGAATTGGTAATTCCAGAATCACTGCCAATTTAGAAAATGTACCGATGGATGATGCGCTACAAATTACCGATTTAGAATGTGTAAAAATGGTATATCATCTCCTGTGGCGAGAGGGGTTATTTTTGGGCAGTTCGACTGGCATTAATGTGGCCGCTGCGGTGCAATTAGCGCACCAATTGGGGCCGGGACATAGAATTGTAACGATTTTGTGCGATGGTGGTGCCCGTTACCAATCCCGTTTATTCAATCAAACTTGGTTACGGGAAAAAGGACTTTGGCCAGCGGAGTGGGATTGAATGGAACCATCTCAAACATCGGCACTCTTGCCATCAGGGCCCAATGGGTTCATTACCTTCCTTTACTACTTTGGTCTCACCAGTTTAATTGCGAGTGTAGTGATTGCCCAAGCGTTACATCTGGATTTAGGAACACCAACCCCTTATCAATACGCTTTTATCCTAGGGATGATTGGTGGGGTTTGGGGTAGTTATTTTAATCGGTCAGTAACCTTAGAACTCCAGAGTCATCACCCCCAAAATCTGCTGGCAAACTTAGAAAATAAATTGCAGGAACTCGGGTTCACGCAATGTCAACAGCAAGAGCAAATACGGATATATTCCCCTCAGTTATTGCCCTCTTTATTCATGGGGAAAATTCGTGTCCTAGTCGCAGAAAACCAGATCAAGATTGTGGGACGAGCGGTTCACATACAGCAATTGCAGAAAAGTTGCTCCCAGGAATCTTCATAGTAGTTTCAAACAAGTTTGCGACATTGTAGGGCATCAACTCGGTCTAATTTGCATGAATTGTAAGCCAAGAAATTTAGGGCACTTCTAAAAATCGGTCGCAGGGGCGTAGCCCGTTTTGGTTTTCGATAGCATGGGCATTGTAGCCAGATAACCTTCAATGGGTGCAAATAATATAGAGGTGCCCTTTATTGATACTTCAAAAATCACGGGTCGCAGGGCGTAGCCCCGTTTTGGTTCTCAAATTGTCTGAGATTTTCATATCGAAAAAATGTATCAACCTCACCAATACCCGGTAAGGTCATAACCGAGTTGGGACATCATCTCCCGGAATAGGGGCAAACTCAAGCCGATCACATTGCTATGACAACCGGTGATCCGTTCCACCCAGATACCGCCTTTTCCCTCCAGCGCAAAAGCCCCTGCACATTGTAAGGGTTCCCCCGTATGAATATAAGCCTGCATTTGTTCTGACGTTAACCGGCTAAAAAATACTTGGGTGGTGGCGACACGGGTGAGGGTTTCGCCGGTGGTTAGGTCAATGAGGGTGTGCCCGGTATGCAATTGCCCCTGGCTCCCACTGAGGTGTTGCAGTTGCGCTAGGGCGGTCGCCGCATCGCTAGGTTTGCCATAAATCACCCCCCCCAACTCAAACAGGGAATCACAGCCCAACACCACCGCTGGCGGGGTAAATCTGGTCGCCACTTCGGTCGCTTTCGCCTCGGCAAGGGTTGCCACCAAGGCCACCGGGTCGGAGTTCTGAAATTGTCCCTCATCCACCCCACTGGGGCACACCAGGGGTGCCAGCCCAATCTGGCGCAGGAGTTGCAACCGGGCGGGGGAAGCGGAAGCTAAAATCAACTGGGGGAGGTTAGGCATCCAGGGCTTGGGCAAGCAGGGGGGGTAAACGGCGGTAGAGTTTGCCAGTACGGCGTTCCAGGGGCGCCAACGCCACCATGGCGGTACAAACGATTTCCCCTTGACGGGTCAGTTCGTAATCCCAGACCAACCGCACCCCTTGGCGGGGACGGGGACGGGCTTTGACCAGGATTTCTTCGCCCAAGAAAACGGGTTTTTGGTAGCGGATGGACAAATCCACCACGGGTAAATCGCAACCGGCGGCCACCAAATCCCCAAAATTCAAGCCCCGCCCCTGCAACCAGGCCACCCGTGCCTGCTCCAGCCAATGCACATAACTCCCGTGCCACGCCACCCCCGCATAGTCCGTGTCCTGGGGATAGACCTGCACCGGGTACACAAACCAATCCGCCCTCATACGCCCCCGACCGGCTGGGATGGGACATGGGACGTACTGGGGGTTTTGGGGCGATACTGTTCCAACACCATACTCACCAGTCCCCAGGTGGCCGCCGCCGCCGCCACGATCAAAATCAAGGCTAAGACAATCATCATGCCCGAATTACTCCGCCCCCGTTTGGCTGCTACCATTGCCGGGGTGGCTGTAGTAGGAGCCGTAATCTGGGTGGCATTGGGGTCGCCGGTGGTCAGCAGGGTCACGGTAATCCGGTGGCTCCCCAGGCGGATCACATCCTGGTCATGCAAAACCCGGCTGGTTTGATGCAAGGTTTCCCCATTTAGCCCCGTCCCATTGGCACTGCGGTCGGTCAAAATCACCTGGTCGCCGCTACTGCTGATCAAAGCGTGGTAACGGGAAACTTGTTTATCCGGCAGAACCACCCGGTTCACAGGTTTTCCCCCCAGGCGGCTGGGCATTTGCTCATATTCCCGCCCAAACGCTATCGGTGGCGCATAATGATGCTGGGTCGCCGCCCCCGTCGTCGGGTCATTCCAACTCAACTGGACATAGATGGGTTCATCCATCACATCTCACCCCCCATGCCTCCCATCATAACCCCTAGAGCAGGGGCTTCAAGTCCCGCAGAACCTCCAACGCCGTCTGGTAGCGTTCCGTGTAGAAATAGGCCACCATTTTGTCCAAAATATCCGCCAACGTCCGGCTCACCTGCGCCCGCTCCCGCCAGATGGGCAGTCCCGTATCCTGGTCTAAATCCAAATCCCGGGGTGGGGTACCGGTCAACGCCTGAATGCCAATCATCCCCACGGCGTAAAGATCGCTGTTTAACTGGGGTCGCCCCGCCATCTGCTCACTGGGGGCATAACCCCGGGTGCCCACCGCCACCGTGTAATCCCCTTCCGTGCCCGCCGCTTTGGGTCGCATCTGCTTCACCGCCCCAAAATCAATCAAGACCAACCGCTGGTCCTTCTGGCGGCGAATGATATTGGCCGGTTTCACATCCCGGTGAATCACCTTATGCTCATGCACAAACGCTAAGACTTCTAAAATGCTCCGCAAAAAATGCACCGTGTAGGCCTCATCCCGCTTTTGCCCCGGCACCAACTCCTTATCCAAGGGCGTGCCCTCAATAAATTCCTGCACCAGGTAAAATTCTTGATTTTCCTCAAAATAGGCCAACAACTGGGGAATCTGCCGGTGCCGCCCCAGGACTTCCAAAATTTCCGCCTCCGTATTGAACAGACGGCGGGCCAATTGCAAAAACTGACTGTCGGAACGCCCCGGTTTTAGCTGTTTCACCACACAGGTGGGTCGCCCCGGGCGTTGGGTGTCCTGGGCTAAATAGGTACGGCCAAACCCCCCCTCCCCCAGCACCTTGACCACCTGATAGCGGCTGGCCAACAGCCCATCTTCCCGACGGCTCGGTTGGCTCGAACGTATCCC
Source organism: Synechococcus sp. C9 (assembly GCF_022984075.1). NCBI lineage: Bacteria > Bacillati > Cyanobacteriota > Cyanophyceae > Synechococcales > Synechococcaceae > Synechococcus > Synechococcus sp. C9. The sequence goes on from NZ_JALAAD010000001.1 coordinate 2,352,716, forward strand.
CAAATTCCCCGCCGCCGTCGCCTGGGTGGACTCCAGCAAATTCTGCAAAATCGTAATCTGCTGTTCCTGTTGCGCCGCCTTGGCCGCCACCAGCCGGTGCTGACGATCCGTTTCATAGGCAATGTAAGCCACCACCCCCATGCCGGTGCCCACCACCCCCAAAACCGGCGGCACCAGGGGAATCCAGCCCCCCCCAGCGAAGAACACCACGGCGATCCCCACCACCGCCACCACCGCCCCGGTCAACCCCAGGGACAAGCTCAAGGGATGGCGCAACCGCCAGGCCAGGATGCCCCCCACCCAACACCAGAGAAAGACCCAGAGGATTTCCAGCCCCTCCCCCCAATACCAAATTTGCGTCCGCCCATCCAGGGCACTGCTGATGATTTGACTGGCAATCTGGCCGTGGAGCACCACTCCCGCCATCTTTTGGTCTTCTTGCAACCCAGCACTGTAGGGGGTATAAAAATCGTCCTTGGCACTGGCGGCCGTCACCCCCACCAACACCAACCGGCCCTCCACCAAACGGGGGGGAACCTGTTGCGCCAATACTTCCCCTAGGGTGACCTGCTCCACCGCCTGCCGTGCCCCCCGGTAATTCAACAACACCTGATAGCCCCGGTCATCCACTCCCTGGTAGGGGCCAGCGTTGGCCGTCAACCGGGGAAATGCCCCCCGCCCCAACAGAATCGTCCCGTCCGCCGTTTGCTGGGGTTCAATCCCCTGGGGTTGCAAAAACCGTAAGGCCAATTGCACCCCAAGGGCATTGGGTGTGGGACAAGGGGATTGGGGGTTCACCTGCCCGCCCAACAAGGCCCGCCGCACCGTGCCCCCAGCGTCCACCACGATATCCGCAAACCCGACGCGCTGGGGAGCCTCTGCCCGGGGAATCGCCGGTGGGGGTTTGATGCCGGGGCTATTGCCATCCCCCAGTTTGCACACGGTGATCACCCTTGCTTCCTTGGCAAAAAGGTCATTCAGGGCTTGACTGCCCGGTTCCTGGGGAATATCCCGATAAAAATCCACCCCAATCGCCCGGGGGTTCTGGGCCAACAACAGCCGCAGGGCTTCCGCCAAGGTTTTATCCCGGAGCGGCCATTGCCCCAGTTTTTGAATATCCGCCTCCGTCACTTCCACCACCAAGACCCGTTTGTCCGGGGGTTCATCCGGTCGCCACCGGATCATCTGGTCGTAGAGCGCCAATTCCACCCCCTGCAAGCCCCCAGTTGCCCGCACCCCGGTCAGAACCATGCCCACCACCAATCCCCCCAACAGGGCAGGCCAGCCCAACCAAATGCCAATCTTCTGTACGGGTGGCCAGGACTGGAGGCGTTTTAAGAAAGCAGGCATAGGGGGTCAGAAGTGTATTAATAAGGTAATGTGTTTGCACCCAGTCGCTTGACCATACCTAAACCCTGCCGAAACCACCGATTTAGCCCGAAAATTGCCGGATGCGAACTGTTTCCATCCACCGTTACTGCCAGTTTACCACAGGGCTAGGGGGCAAGCGGTGCCCCCGGCCATTCATGCCCCTGCTGACCCTGCCGGGGTGGACGGGGCGTTAACCCCAATGCGGTCAACAAATCCTGGTCCTGTTGATAACTCGGACAGGGGGTGGTGCGGGTGAGCATCTGCCCGTCGTCGCTGGAAAAAATGGAATTGACCCCCGCCAGAAAACACCAGGCCTGCTGTGGGGCACTCAGGTGAGTACGCCCGGCGGCCAGCCGCAAATCGCTCTTGGGCATGAGAATCCGGGCGGTGGCCAGCACCCGCAGGACCTCCCAGAAGGGCACTGGCTCCTGGTTCTCCAAGGGCGTACCCGGTACTCGGGAGAGGATATTGATCGGGACGGATTCCGGGTGGGGTCGGAGGTTCGCCAGGGTCGTCAAGAGTTCCATCCGGTCCGCATGGGTTTCCCCCAGTCCCAAAATGCCGCCACAACAGAGGGTGATCCCGGTGTGCCGTACCCGCGCCAGGGTAGCCAGGCGGTCATCATAGGTGCGGGTGGTGATGACCTGGGGGTAATAGCGCCGGGACGTATCCAGGTTGTGGTTGTAGGCGTATAGACCCGCTTCCCTGAGCCGTTGCGCCTGGGTTTCCGTGAGCATCCCCAGGGTACAGCAGACTTCCAATCCCAGGGCGGTAATCTGCCGGATCATCGTCAAAACCTGTTCAAAGGCTTTCCCCGGTCGAGCCTCCCGCCAAGCCGCCCCCAAACAGACCCGGCTCACCCCCTGGGCTTGGGCACGCTGGGCAATCGCCACAACTTCATCCACGCTCATCAGGGGTTGGGGAGCAATCCCGGTATCATAATGGGCGGATTGGGCGCAATAACCGCAGTCTTCCGGACAGCCCCCGGTTTTGATGGAAACCAAACGACACACCTGGATTTCCCGCTGGGGATGGTACTGGCGATGCACCGTGGCGGCTTGGTACACCAATTCCAGGAGGGGTTGCTCGTAGATCGCCTGCACTTGCTCCACTTGCCAATCCCACCGGCACCCGCCAACCTCTGTGACCATGAAACCTCTGCCCCAAATACTGGTTACCACTTTGCCCGGAAATGGCTACGAATGCAACCTATCCCTGCCCCTAATGTTTCACCGACTGGGCAGACGGCTGGGGCGCTTCATCCGTGCCACTTCCATAAATTCTAAGGTTTTCCCCTCGCTACTTTGGAGCCAATAACGCAGGGGACGCTCCTGGAGAATCTTGTGGGGGAGGGCACGCATCTGCCCCCGCAGGAGCAACCAGTCCAGGCAAGCCCGGTCAAAACACACCAGGCGCACCCATCCCTGCCCCGGGGGTTTCGCCCCGCCAATCAGATGCAACTGAGTATTTCTACGCAGTTGGTACCAAAACCCCGCCGGTAAAGCCCCCCCCGGTCGGTGCGGGGAAATCAAGGGGTCGGTCAGCCCCAAGACCTGCTCATAGTTGTAATAATAATGTAATGGCACTTCTGCTCGTTTCAAGCCCAAATCCTCTTCGCAGAACCAGCGGGCGGCTTCCACATCCGAAGCCATCAGCGTGTAAATTTTGGGGGCACTCCGCAAAAACAGCCACAGAGCCGTGCCGTATCCCACCAGCAACAGCACCATCACCCCTTGGGCGGACAGGAGGCTATCGGGCAACCATTCCCAGGCGAACAGGATCATTGGGGGGGGGTGGGCAAGGTAGGATTGGCCAAAGTCAGGGTCACTTCCTTGACTTCCCCCGGTTTGCCCAGGGGTTGGGGGGCACCCTCATTCACCCGCACCCGCACCTCCCCCGCATTCCCAGCGGCTAAGACCAGGGTTTGCTTGGCGGTCCACGTCTCAGTCGCCCCTGGGTTCAAAATGCCCTCAAACACCACTTGCCCATCCGCCACCACCTGCAACCAGGATTGCCCCGTCAATTCCACGTGCACCCGCAATTCCGTAGGCTTGGGCGTGACCTGGGGGGACGGGGAAACGGCTACGGGGGGGGATGGGGTGGCTGGGGTCGGGGTAACGCTGGTGGGACTGGGTGCCGGTGCAACCGAATGGGACGAATTGGATGGGCGCAGGACGTAGGACAGCACCGCAATCGCTCCCAAGATCAGGGCAAAGTAGGTCACATAGAGATGAAACGGGCGCAGGGGACTGCCCACCTCTCCCCGCACCGGAGCGGTTTTGGTCAGGCGGGGAGCCAAGTCCAACTCGCTTAAATCCAAGTCTGGCAATTCCAGGAGGGTGGCATACTGGCGCAAAAAACCCTGTACATAGATGGGTTCCGGCAATTCCGCCACATCCCCTGCCTCCAACGCCCGCAGTAATCGGGTTTGAATCCGGGTACGGGCAGACACCTCCTCCAAGGACAACTGCCGTTCCTCCCGCACCTGTTGTAGGTACCGCCCAATTTCTCGTAAACGTTCCACCTGGGTGGCATTGTAGGCACTCACGGGCATATCCTGATCACCGTCAATCCCAATGACTTGAACTGTTGCACAAAAGTTACGTTTATTTAACTTCCAGTCTAAAGGATATGGGCGCATACCGCTTGGCAAAACGCCTGTTCCTGGGGGGTCAGGGGGCGGAGATGCCCCACGGGTAAGGTCCCTAGTTGAATGTCCCCAATCGCCTGGCGATGCAACCGCAGTACCGGATAGCCCAATTGCGCCGCCACCCGCCGAATTTGCCGATTGCGCCCCTCCCGCAACTGGATTTCTAAAAGGGTCTGGTGCCCTGTTTTCCGTAACATTCGCACCTGGGCAGGCAGGGTTTTCTGCCCATCCAAAGGCACCCCCTGTCGCCATTGCGCCAACACCTGGGGGGTCGGTTGCCCCTGTACCCAAACCCGGTAGGTCTTCCACACCGGATGGCGGGGGTGGGTCAACGCCAGGGTGAGTGCCCCGTCATTGGTCAAGAGCAACGCCCCACTGCTGTCGTAGTCCAACCGACCGACGGGGTAGAGGGGGGGCAGGTCAGGGGGCAAAAAATCCCGCACCGTGGGTCGTCCCTGGGGGTCGGCACAGGTACTCACCACCCCGACCGGTTTGTGGAGCAGGTAGTACCAATGCGCCGGAGCGGGGGGCAGGGGTTGCCCCCGGACAGTAATCTCATCCACCTGGGGGTCACATTTTTGCCCCACCTGTGCCGGTCGCCCATTCACCCACACCTGCCCGGCTCGGATCAATGCCTCCGCCTGCCGACGAGCGGCTACCCCCCGGTGTGCCAGAATTTTCTGCAACCGCTCCATCCCCTAGTCCAAACCCAAATCCAGCAGGATGTCCTGGGCGTGGGTCTCGGCTTTGACATTGGTGTACACCCGCTCGATCTGCCCCTGGGGGCTAATCACATAGGTGACCCGTTTGCTGTAGCCCCCCCCGTCCACGTCGTAGGCTTTGGTAATCGCCCCATCCGTATCCACCAGCAGGGGAAAGGGCAGGTTGTACTTCTGGGTAAAGGCTTGATGGGTCGCCTGGTCATCCCGACTCACCCCCAAGACCACCAAATCCTTTTCCTGGTAGGTTTCATAGCGGTCCCGAAACCCACAGGCTTCCTTGGTACAGCCGGGGGTATCGTCCTTGGGATAAAAGTACAAAATCACCCGTTTCCCCGCAAAATCCGCCAGGGAAATGGGGCGACCTTGGGTATCAACCGTCTGAAATGCTGGGGCAACCGTACCGGGATTCAACGCCATCGCACACCTCACAAAATCAGCCAGAGCTATTGTAGCCGCTCCAGGGCAGTCCCCCCCTTGATCCGGCGGTAATGGCGATGGGATTGGGGTTGACCGGAATTGGCTCCCCCCGCACAATGATTACAATTTTTAATGCCAGGGCGAAAGTTAAAATAAATTTAAAGATGCTAATCATCGGCAGATCGGGCTAAATGTACGACTTTTGTGCTGGGGATTTTCCCCTTCATGTAGTGCTGGTAGAGCCGCAAATCCCCCCCAATACGGGAAATATCGCCCGCACCTGCGCCGCTACCCGTACCCCCTTGCACCTGATTGGCCCCCTGGGATTTGAGTTGAGTGACCGCTATTTGAAACGGGCGGGCTTGGATTACTGGCCCCATGTGATCTGGAATTTCTACCCCAACTGGCAGGAATTTATCCGCAGGAATACTCATCCCGCCCACCGCTGGTTGGCCTTCAGTCCCCGGGCGCAGGTCAGCCTCTGGGAATTCCAATTTCAACCAGGGGATTGGTTATTTTTTGGGAGTGAAACAGCGGGTCTGCCGGACTTTTGCCTCAATGCCTGTCATACACACCTGCGGATTCCCATGCGGTCAGCGGGGGTGCGGAGTTTGAACCTATCCGTGAGTGTGGCGGTCGGTCTCTTTGAAGCCCAGCGGCAATTAGCACAATAAGTGACCTTTGGCGTGTTGCTTGGGATACATATAAGTTTTTTTTAATTATCTTCTTAGGCTGACACGGTGACATCGCCCTTATCAGTCATAACGATTTATCATCAGGGCTTTACGCTGGCTGGGGGAGGCGGGCTAAATACTGGACTAGAGCGTTGCTGGTTTGGTTCCAGTTCGCCATGAGTGGTTGAGGGGTGATTCGGGTGTTGGGTACCACCGGCACACGGGAAGCCCTGGCTAAGTTCGCTCCTTGTGTTTTGTGTTTTCCTCACACCCGTTTATAGGAGGTGACTCTTGCAACAGCACGATTTTGCCAGCTTTGGTTGGCGGCCCGTACAAGTGTCCCAGCAATTGTCCAATTTGGCCGTTGCTCAGGTTTCCCGTCCTAGCCCGGTTCGTCCGGTGATGACCGGGTTGGTCGCCGTCGGTGCCCTGGCCAGCGTGGGTCAGGGGGTAGCGGTAGCGAATCCCGCCCTAGCCCCGGAGATGCCTGTTTCTCCCCAGGAAGGGGTGGTAGCGGTGGTGCCGGATGCTTTGGTGGTGGAACACCGGGTGCGGGCGGGGGAAACTCTGTGGCAGTTGTCCCATCTGTACCAGGTGACGGTGGAAGAAATTGCCCAGTTGAATGGGTTGCGCCCGGAGCAGGTTTTGACGGTGGGGCAGGTGTTGAAAATTCCCCCCCGTTCGCCGGAGGCGTTTCCCAATCGGGTTGAGAATTTATTGGCACGGGTACGGCAACAGGCGTTGATCCGGGAGGGGCGTTTGCCTCGGGATGCGGCGGCGATGATGGCAACTCCCACTTTAGTGGAGCATGGAGCGCAGGAGGTTTCCCCCAAACAAGCGGGGCAGTACCGGGTACAACCGGGAGATACTTTGAACGCCATTGCCCGCCGGTTCGGGGTATCTTTGGAAGCGTTGGTGCGGCTGAATCGTCTGACCAACCCGGATGTGTTGTATGTGGGGCAAACCCTGCGGGTGCCGGGGATGACGGCTGAAACGCCTGCCCGTGATTTGGCCCAACGCCCCGTGCCCCAGGTGTTGGCTCGCTTGACGGCTCCCCGTCTGCCAGCTGTAAAACCCCAATCTTTGCGGGCACCGGGAATAAACTTGCCCCAGGCCCCGGTGAATCCCCTGCTGGGAACCGACGCGCTTGGGGAATTGGGCACGGCTCCCCCGGTGAATACGGATCAACTGCGGCGCAATCCAGGGGTACAAAATTTGGCGGCGATCCTGCCCAACGTCTTCCCCCCGGCTTTGAGTGAGGGCAGTTCCCCCAATGCCAATCTCCAAGCTCTGAGCTTGCCGCCGATGGGGGATGCGGAGACATTTTTGCCCAAGGACCCCACCTTCTTCAAGGGGTATATCTGGCCGGCACGGGGGGTACTTACCTCCGGGTTTGGCCCCCGCTGGGGACGGATGCACCAGGGGATTGACATTGCTGGGCCGGTGGGGACCCCCATCGTAGCGGCGGCGGCGGGGACGGTGATTTTTGCGGGCTGGAATTCCGGGGGCTACGGCAACCTGGTAAAAATCTGGCACGACAACGGCAGTGTCACCTATTACGCCCACAACAGCCGCATTTTGGTGCGGGAAAATCAGCAGGTGGAGCAGGGGCAGCTCATTGCGGAAATGGGCAGTACGGGCTTTAGCACTGGGCCCCACGTCCATTTTGAAATCCGCAAGCGGGATCGGGGTCCGGTGAATCCGATGGCGTTCCTGCCTGGGCAACGCTAGGACAAATCCCCCCAAATTGTGAGGTGATGTGTGGTCATGGGTTGTCCCGTGGCCGCTTTTTTTTGGCGGGTATCCCCAAAACCCATAAAATTGAAAAAATTTGTAACATAAGTTAGTTCTCGTTGATTTTTTGTTGACCATGCGTTTGCTCCCAGGAGGTGCCATGCAGACTAGGATTTCTTCCCCTTGGCGGGCTTGGGTGCAACGTCGGATGTTGCTGGGTTGGGAGCCGACCCCGGAGCTTTTGGGGATTTTGCTGGTGTATTTTGTCCAGGGGGTAATTGGTCTGGCCCGGTTGGCGGTGAGTTTTTTCCTGAAGGATGAATTGGGCTTGTCCCCGGCAATGGTGGCGGCTTTGACTGGGATTGCGGCTCTGCCCTGGATGGTGAAACCCCTGTTTGGATTTATCGCTGATGGCGTGCCCCTGTGGGGCTACCGGCGGCGTTCCTATTTGATCCTGTCGGGCATTTTGGGGGCGGGGGCCTGGAGTTGGTTAGCCCTGTGGGTACACCGACCCTGGCAGGCGGTGGCGGCGATTACCCTGGCCTCTTTGGCAACGGCGATGGGGGATGTGATTGCGGATTCGTTGGTGGTGGAGCGGGTGCGGGGGGCAACGCAAAGCCAGACGGGTTCCCTACAGTCCCTGTGTTGGGGGACGAGTGCGGTGGGGGGGTTGGTGACGGCCTACTTGAGCGGGGCACTGCTGGAACATTTGGGCACCCGGGCGGTATTTGGGATTACGGCGGTGTTCCCACTGCTGGTGAGTGCGGGGGCGTTTTGGGTGCAGGAACTGCCGGTGACGGAGCGGCGGGGGTTCACGGCGGGCATGGTGTCCCAGGTACAGCAGGTGTGGCAGGCGATGAACCAGCGGGCGATTTTACTGCCAACGATGTTTTTATTTCTCTGGCAGGCGACCCCGACGTCGGATACGGCGTTTTTCTTTTTTATTACTAATGAATTGCAGTTTCCGCCGGAATTTTTGGGGCGGGTGCGGCTGGTGACCAGTGTGGCGGCCTTGGTGGGGGTGTGGGTGTTCCAGCGGTATTTGCGGGAGGTGCCGATCCGCCGGATGTTGCTGTGGACCACGGTGCTTTCCAGTGGTTTGGGGTTGACCAATTTGTTGTTGGTGACCCATGCCAATCGCCTGTTGGGGATTCCCGACCGCTGGTTTAGCCTGGGGGACAGTGCGATTTTGACGGTGATGGGGGAATTGGGGTTTATGCCGGTGTTGGTGTTGGCCGCACGCCTGTGTCCACCGGGGATTGAGGCCACCTTGTTTGCCCTGCTGATGTCGGTGCTGAATCTGGCGGGGGGGGTGGCCCACGAATTAGGGGCGTTGTTGACCCATCTGTTGGGCATTACGGAAACCGATTTTGGCCGGCTGTGGCTGTTGATTACCCTGACCAATCTGAGTACCCTCCTGCCGTTGCCCCTGCTCCATTGGCTCCCGGAACATACGGCCAGCAGTACCCCAGGGGGAAATTTGCCGCCAGCGGTGGTGCCGGATGCAGTGGTGTTGGGGGATTTGGCGCCGGGGTTGCACTTCGAGGCGGTGGAAGTGGAGTCTTAAAGCCATCCTAAATGCGAATGGCATCGGGGTTCCAGGGGCACCGCCCCCATATTTGGTTCTGGGGAATCTCTGTTCACTAATCAAGTAGGATTGCTATAGTACGAAAGTGCGAGCAAAAATTCCGCAGAACTAAAGGCGGAAACGGTCTTTTAGCAGCATTGCTGTTTTGAAGTATAAAATTTATTTTTCTGCCCATTCCTACCCTGGCGAGGGAGTGAATTCAGTTTGTTTTTACCCCCGAGATGGCTCCAGCCAAAAGTCACAGTTCAGCATTGGTGCAATGGAACGCTCCCTCGGCCATTGATCGGGGAAGGAATGTTGTGGATATTCTTTTCGCACATTTTTTAGGGCGATGTGCCAAGCCTTATCAAAACTGATTTCCCAGCGATTTTCCAAGCTAGGTACGGCATCCAATAAAACCTCTAGTTCTGCCCTTTGGGTGCGAATTGTTCGTTCCCAACCTGGGTAGTCATTGACGAGAGGCACATACAACCGTTTTAATAAATGCTCCAATAAGACGATCAGGCGGCTAACCAATTCTTTTTTTTGAGAGATGCCCAAGGCTTCTACTTCTTGGATCAGGTGTTCAAGGTCGAGATGATCAAAATCCCGTGCCTTCAGTTTGGCAACCGTATCTTCTGACCATAGCAAAATATCCTGCTCATAAAGGTCATTTAGATTTTGCATTTGGGTCATTGGACAACCTCCCAATTTAATTTTGATTCAATAATCTACTAATTTATTTATTTTAATTTTAGCGTATCATGATCATACCCCCTTGGTGAACCGATCTTTTGGGGAACCCAAAACAGAGGTTATGTCCATGTAGTCACCTATTGGGAATTGACTGATGAATTAATTGAGGAATGCGCCCCTCATTGTGAACCTACGCAAGCAAAGATACACCCCTACCAATTCATTCAATACTTATTAATCCGCTGATCCAGCCGAATAAATTCCCGATTCACCTCCTGCCACAGGTGCCGGTTGTGGGGGTCAAGGCGCAGGGCTTTTTTCAGATGACTGCGTGCCTTATCCCATTGCCCCTGATCAATCAAATGACTCCCCCACCGTTGATAGGTCTGGGCTTGCCAGGTGGGAATATCCCGGTCTTGGGGCAGTCGTTCCCCCAGGGCATCCAACAGAGCCACCGCCCGGGGAAATCGCCCCTGCTCCAGTAAGGTGCGCCATTGGACGTGAAATTTATGTTTGAACTCCTGCTCCTCCCGGGTCAGGGGTGGACGGGCTGGGGTGGGCTGGGGTGTTACCTCCACCCGCACCTGGGGCGTCACGGGGGGGTGCCCCTGGGTACCTGCGCTCAGGTGTTCCAACAGGAGAGTGTAGGCTTGATTGAGGGCGATAAACCGTTCGTGGCTGGCTTGATTGCCGGGGTTCACATCCGGGTGGTACTGGCGGGCAAGGCGGCGATAGGTGGCTTTCACCTGCTCCAAGGACGCACCCACAGGCAATCCCAAACATTGATAACTCCGCACCAGCTTGGGGTCAGCCATGTCACGGGGCTTTACCTTCGATGACCTTGTCCACCAAACCGTACGCCAACGCCTCCTGCGCCGACATATAAAAATCCCGCTTTTGATCCTGTTGAATTTTCTCCAACGGTTGCCCCGTATGGTACGCCAGGAGTTGGTTCAATTGTTGGTCAATCCGCAGAACCTCCCGGGCTTCAATTTCAATATCCGAAGCTTGCCCCCGGGTCCCGCTCGACACCTGGTGGATCATAATCCGGGAATGGCGCAAGGCTAAACGTTTGCCTTTAGTTCCCCCCGCCAATAGAAATGCCCCCATGGAAGCCGCTAACCCCACACAAATCGTCACCACATCGGATTTAACGTGTTGCATGGTATCGTAAATGGCTAACCCCGCATGGACCGAACCCCCAGGAGAATTGATGTAGAGATAAATATCTTTCCCCGGGTCTTCCGAGTCTAAATACAGCATCACCGCCACAATTTGATTGGCGATTTCATCATCCACTTCTTGACCCAAAAAAATGATCCGTTCCCGGTACAAACGGTTGTAAATATCAATCCATTGGGTATAGGGTTCACCGGGTAAACGGTAGGGAACTTTGGGAACACCAAGGGGCATCGTTTTACTCCTGCTGATTGGATAAATTAGGGTGAATTGGGATAAATTATGTTTTCCCTGGTAGGGCAAGATTTTGCGCCGCCTGGGGCAGTTGCCGGTTACTTTCCAAAATCCGGTCAATCAAGCCGTAGTCTTTCGCCTGCTGGGGGGTCATATAAAAGGTACGGCTCATATCCTTGGCAATTTTGTCCCGGGGTTGCCCCGTATTTTCCGCCAAAATGTCCAACATCACCGCCCGATTGTGCAGGACTTCCCGCGCCTGAATTTGAATATCCGAAGCCTGCCCCCGGGTGTAACTGCGGCTCTGGCGCAAAATGATCGAAGCATTCGGTAAACTGGCTCGATTGCCCTTGCTACCGGCGGATAACAAAACCGCCGCCATCCCCATCGCGATACCAATACAAATCGTATGCACCGGCGGTTTAATATAAGCCATCGTGTCGCAAATCGCAAAGGCTTCCGTTTCCCACGCCACCGGCTCCCCATCAAACCGAGAGGTACCCGTAGAATTGATGTAGAAATAAATGGGTTTTTCCGGGTCTTCGTATTGCAGATAAAGCAACTGCGCCACAATCAATTCCGTGACTTGATAAACAATCGGCAGACCCAGGTAAATAATCCGCTCTTTCAACAACAAGGACGGCAAATCCGGCGGCGGTGTCCGGTAGTAACTATCTCCGTAATACGGTGATTGCACCATAAGAGTTCCTCGCAATTCCTTCCTAGTGTAGCGTTTGCCGGGAAAGTTCCACCGCCCGACAGAGGCTGCATACCCCCCAACGGTCCAATTCCGCCAGGGGTGCCGGGGCGTGACAGCGGGGACAAATGGGGGGACGGCGGTAGGTGGGGGGCGGGACAGGGGCGGTTCCGGGCGGGCGGGTGCCCCCTCGAAAGACCCTCCCGGCGGGGGGTTGCCCCTCTGGGGTCAGGGTGGGACGAAAACGAATATCTTTCAAAAGCTGGGGCAGTAAGGGATTCAGCCGTTGCAGGAGGCGATGCCGTTCAAAAGCGAGATTTTGCGCCCACACGGGGGAACGGGTCGCCACATACAACACCCCCCGGCGAATGTACAACGGCTCCGTCTGATGCTGTACCGTCGGCCCGACCAACTCCCCCCACACCCGCAATAACTCCCGCCACTGACGGCACTGCTCCCAAGTGGGGCTGGTGTCCAACCGCTCCAGAATCCGCCCCAAGGATGCCAATCCCATCACCACACCTCGCCAATGTTCTTAAATTTTTATTACATTTTGCGAGCTGAACTGGAAAATCTTCCCAATTTAATCCCTGTAGGTTATTATAGGGGTGTACTGATGTAGTTTTGGATTCAGCGTTCTTCCCAGTTTCCATTCGACGATTTTCCATTCGCCGATACGGCTTGAAGAAATTTTCCGCAACCGACTGCACGGTCATTTTCAATTTACATCGAGGCTAGCTCATGACGATTTACATTGGTAATCTGAATTACCGGGTGACGAAAGAAGATATTCAGGAAGTCTTTGCTGAATATGGCAGTGTCAAAAACGTGGTACTGCCGATGGATCGGGAAACCGGTCGGATGCGGGGGTTTGCGTTCGTGGAGATGAACGAAGACGACCAGGAAGACAAGGCGATCACCGAACTGGATGGAGCGGAGTGGATGGGTCGCCAACTGCGGGTGAACAAAGCCCGTCCGAAGGAAGACCGTCCCCGGGAAAGTTTTGGCGGCGGTCGCCGGGATTTTAACCGTTCTGGGGTTTAAGCTAAACTAAAGAACCCCTGACCCGGTGGCTGGCTCCGGTTGGGTCGGCTCCGGGTTATTCCCATTTGAGGTACTATCAGTGGCGAAACGCCGTAATCCCAAGAAAGAAAAAGCCCTGCGTAACCGGGCCTATGCCCGCAAATTTAGCCGCAAAACCACCAACAATCGCCGGGGTCGCTCGCCCCGGGAGAATGCCCCGGAGTCCGAACCCAATCTCTGATGTGGTACCGCTGTCAGCAGGTGGTCAATCTCTACGATGCCCCCACCGGGGAACGCCTGGCGACGCAAGCCCAAGCGGGTCGGTGGCTATATCCGGGTGAAACGTCCGGGGAACGCCGGTGGGTCACTTTAGCCGAGGACGATTACGGGGGTTGGGTGACCCCAGTGGATTGGGCTAACGTTCAGCCCACTACCACACCCTACCAGCCCCCCCAACTGAACCGGGCGGCGATTGTCCCCCGTTTACCCCTGGTGCTCACTTTTGCTCTGCACGCCATGGGACAACCCCATGTTTATCGCTGGGGCGGCACGGTGCCACCGGATTTTGACTGCTCTGGTCTGGTGCAGACTGCCTTTGCCCAGGCGGGCATTTGGTTGCCCCGGGATGCCTATCAGCAGGAAGCCTTTGTGGCTCCCATCAGCCGGGACAGCCTCGCACCGGGGGATTTGGTCTTTTTTGGTACCGCAGAGCGGGCGACCCATGTGGGGATTTATTTAGGCAATCAGCAGTACATTCATTGCTCTGGACTGGCCCAGGGGCGCAATGGTATCGGGGTGGATTCCCTGGGGGAGGACCGGGGAGCCATTGGGGAAACCTATGCCCAGCAGTGGCGGGGTGCGGGGCGGGTGGTGGCTTCCTATCAGCCCCAAAACCATCCAGATACCCAGAAATGTTTCGCCGCAACCTAATCACTCAAGCCAGGGAAATTCACCCAATGCCCCGCCTCCTTGAGCGTTAGTTCCTGGCGAGCCAATTCCAAATCATGCTGTACCATCATCTCTACCAATTCTTTGAAACTACACCGGGGTTGCCAATGGAGTTGTTTCGAGGCTTTGGTGGCATCCCCCAGTAAATAATCCACTTCCGTCGGGCGAAAATAACGGGGGTCAATTTTCACATAGTCCCGCCAATCCAAACCTACCAACCCAAACGCCGTTTCCAAAAATTCCTGCACCGAATAAGCCTCCCCAGTGGCTATTACAAAATCATCCGGTTGTTCCTGTTGCAACATCAACCACATCGCCTCCACATAATCCCCCGCAAACCCCCAATCCCGTTTCGCCGCCAAATTGCCCAAATACAAATGCTTTTGTAACCCCATTTTGATCCGCCCCAACGCCCGGGTAATTTTACGGGTGACAAAGGTTTCCCCCCGCCGGGGACTCTCATGGTTGAACAAAATTCCATTACAAATAAACATCCCGTAGGCTTCCCGGTAATTCACGCAATACCAATAAGCCGCCACCTTCGCCACCGCATAGGGACTGCGGGGATAAAAAGGGGTTTTTTCATGTTGGGGAGGAGGGGCCGCCCCAAACATCTCCGAGGAACCCGCCTGGTAAAATTTCACCCGGCGCCCGGAAATATTTTCGTAATCCCGCACCGCCTCCAACAACCGGAGCGTCCCCGTCGCCACCGCATCCGCCGTGTATTCCGGTTGGGCAAAGGAGACCTTCACATGGGACTGCGCCCCCAGGTTGTACACCTCATCCGGTTGCACCTGCTCGATAATCCGCCGCAAACCCGTCCCATCCGTCAAATCCCCATAGTGCAAAAACAGGCGTGCCTCCGGGTCGTGGGCATCCTTGTACAAATGATCCACCCGGCTGGTATTGAACAGCGAAGCTCTGCGAATAATGCCATGCACCGCATAGCCCTGGCGCACCAAAAAATCGGCGAGGTAGGAACCGTCTTGACCCGTAATGCCAGTAATCAGCGCTTTTTTCATGGTTTGGCTCATTCCCTGCTAGGTTTAATCAATCAATTGTGCCCTGGGGGGGTTGTTTGGGGGGGATAACTGGCGCTTCCCAAGGGGAACGGTACAACGCCACTACCCGCGCCACAATGATGGCAATATACATCTGTCCCATGATTGCCTCCACATTGGTGGCGGTCCGTGCCAAGGGACTGACCGGGGCAATGTCCCCATAGCCAACGGTAGTCAAGGTTACAAAACTAAAGTAATACAACGCTTCACCAGTGGTGGGGTGGCTGAAGGCAAACGCCTCGGGATTGACCGTGTACATGATGTTGTAAACAATACTCCAGAGGGTGCCGATCAGTAAATAAACACAAACACTCCCCCGCAGGGTATTCACCGTCACCCGTCGCTCTTGAAATAACCGCTGAATGATGGCACGAATCGGAACCATTAAAAAACCGACAAAAATAATTTGCCCCAGCAGATCAAGGGCAACGGTCACATCCACCGGTAACAATTGCACCCCCGCTAAATCCCGCAGTAATCCCAACAATTGTACCCCCAACCCCAATAGGGCTAAACCCAAGTAAGCCCGGAAGGTGCGCCGGGGTAAAATGGTGCGGGTGATGACCATAATTGCCCAAAATAAAAGGGAAACAATGACCAAGTTGCCCGAAGCGGTATAACCAACCAAAGGATGAAGGAGAAAAAGGGCAATTTGGGTTGCCAATAAATGAATGTATTGGGTGTCTTGCGTCGGCATTAATACTGGGGTACGGAAGGGTCAATTTCTCGGCTCCAGGCTAAAATGCCACCCTTGACATTCATCCCCACCCGCCCGGTTTTTTCCTTGATCAAATGCAAGGCTTTCAGGGAACGCACCCCGGATTTGCAATGCACCACCAGTTCCTGATCTCCCCAGATTTGGTTTAACTTTTCCAGACCCGCCCCCTGCTCCAATTCCGGCAAAGGAATCAACACCGAACCGTTGATGCGTGCCACTTCGTATTCCCCCGGATTCCGCACATCCACCAGCAAGGTTTGTTGGGGTTGCTGGGTCAGCCGTTGGTGTAATTCCTGCACCGTGATTTCGGGAATTTCTGCCTGCATGGTTTGCTCCTGCTGTCGGGCTTGGGTGATGCCACAAAACTGGTCGTAATCAATCAATTCTTTAATCACCGGACGGTCGGGATGGGGACGCAATTTTAATTCCCGAAACTGCATTTTCAGGGCATTATAAAGCAGTAAACGCCCGCTCAAGGTGTCCCCCAAGCCAAGAATCACTTTGATCGTTTCCGTCGCCTGTAACGAGCCAATCACCCCGCATAAAACCCCCAACACTCCCCCCTCAGCACAGGAAGGTACCGCACCCGGCGGTGGCGGTTCTGGGAATAAATCCCGATAGGTGGGTCCCCCCTGGTAATTAAACACGGACACCTGCCCCTCAAACCACAAAATCGAACCGTAAATAAACGGTTTATTTAATAACGTACAGGCATCATTGACCAAATAACGGGTGGGAAAATTATCCGTGCCATCCACCACTACATCATACTTGGCAATAATATCCAGGGCATTGCTGGCATTTAACTGGGTTTCATACACATCCACCTGACAATGGGGGTTTAACTGGGCAAGGCGTTCTTTGGCAGATTGTGCCTTGGATTGCCCCACCCGTTCCACCGTATGAATAATCTGGCGTTGCAAATTAGAAATGTCCACCGTATCAAAATCAATAATCCCCAAACGACCAATGCCCGCCGCCGCCAAATAGAGCAACACCGGCGAACCCAGCCCCCCGGTTCCCACGCACAACACCTTCGCCGCTTTTAATTTTTTTTGCCCCTCTAACCCCACCCCCGGCAAGATCAAATGGCGGGAGTAACGCTCATACTCCGCTTGGGTGAGGGCAGGAAGTTCGCTCGCCAACGCATCAACAGCAGTCATGGGTTGCCCTAAAATTCACAAGTGCCCATCAAGGTAGCACATTTTGGGACACCCCTTGGCAAAATCACCCAGTTTAATTTTTAATTGTTGACTAATGCGTGAGATAAGCCAGCCCCACCAAGACCCCAATCAGCCCCAGGGCGGTCAGGGTGAAATGGAAAAGGGATACCCTGCCTTTGCGTACCATATTCCGCATGGCGAGACGGACATAGCTGGGGGGGCGTTGCTGGGTCATGACCGGGGAGCACTCTGTGAACTCCAGTGTAGCCCATACCCCAGGATTCAGAACTGGCAAATGTTAAAAATTATGAGCAAGATGTCATTCTCCCTAATCTTCGTTACAATCTGAGGTAATTCGTGGGTGACAACCGATGGAAACCATAGAGTTTATCATTCGCCCGGATGGACGGGTCGAGGTGCAGGTACAGGGCATTGCCAGTGCGGAGTGCACCCAGGTTTCCCACCCCATCGAGCAGGAGTTGGGGCACGTTGTCCACCGGGAATGGACGGCGGAGTATTTCCAGACCACCCATACCCAGCCCCACCACCAGGACGTTCACATCCATCCCCATTACTAAAGGCGGTATTCCCATGTCCCATTTCAGCACCATTCACACCAGCCTGCGGCACCGGTCAGCCCTCGAAGCCGCTCTCACCCGGCTCAACTATACCTATCGGGTCGGTTCCCAGCCGGTACGGGGTTATCGGGGACAAACCCAAACCGCAGACTTGGTCATTCCCCAGGACAATGGCTATGACATCGGCTTTGTCTGGGACGGTCAGCAGTACAATTTGGTGACAGATTTGCAGTACTGGCAACAGCCCCTGAGCGTGGAAGGTTTTGTCAAGCAATTGCACCAACAATATGCCTACGAAGTAGTGGTTGCCCAGAGCCAGAAGCAAGGGTTTCAGGTGAGCGAGTCCCAACAATTACCCGATGGTTCCCTGCGGTTGGTGGTACAACGCTGGGCGGTCTGATGGAGCGGACGGGATTTGAGCCAGAACTGGGCGGTCAATGGCGGCAAAAAGCTGTCTATGTGGATGAGGCGGTCTGTATTGGGTGCAAACATTGTGCTCACGTCGCCCGCAATACCTTCTACATCGAGCCGGACTACGGACGCTCCCGGGTGGTGAACCAGGATGGCGACCCGGAGTATCTGATTCAGGAAGCCATTGATACCTGCCCGGTGGACTGTATCCATTGGGTGAATTACCGGGATTTACACCGCTTAGAGACCGCTCGCAGTCACCAGCAATTGGTACCGGTGGGGTTTCCGGGGGCGGCACAGCGGCGGGCTGTCTAAACGGCAATTTTGCCAGCTTTGGGGAATGTCGCCAAAGAACTAGGTAAAAAGGGGACAGTGCGCTCTGATCTTTTTTTTCTGGGCAATCCTAAGCATGGGTCGCAGGGGTGTAGCCTCCGTCAAAGAAGCACCTACGGTGTATGGTTCTCGATGATACAGCCTGTTCACCAATTACAGGGTACAAAGAATTTTATTTTCAAGGTTTAATGCCAATGAGGACTAGAGCCAGTGGGTTTACAGCCGTATCCCGTAACCACTTAAAAGACTGTATGAACATTCTAACCTCATAAAATGTTGCACTTTTATTAAAAATGACTATAAAACTCAATTCATGGGATGGATGACCGACCCTAGCGGCGAGTAGGCAAGCGCATTATCCATAATTGATGGGTCGTGCTATGCTGTAAATCGTAAAATCTTAACAAAGTTTTACGTTGTGAGCGGGGAGGTGGGCATGGCGGCAATTTTAGCCGAGCAACGGCCAACAATAAAACAACTCAAGGATGCTTTGGCCGGACTGCACGCCCGGAGTTGTCCCGATGTGTACAATTTTCATCTGCATACGGTGCATTCGGATGGTCGCCTGGAACCGGAGGAGGTGATTCGGCAGGCGTGGGATGGTGGCTTGCAGGGTTTGGCGATCACTGACCATCACAGTGTGCAGGGGTATGAACGAGCTTATCGCTACCTGATGGAGTTGAACAGCCCCCACAAACCTACCCTCTGGTCGGGGGTGGAAATTAGCTGTGAATTGTTGGGTTTGGAAGTGCATATTTTGGGTTACGCCTTTGACCCCAACCACGGACTGATGGCTCCCTATCTACAAGGCAGTACGCCTTTGGGGGATGATTACCCGGCGGCGGCGGTGATTACGGCGATTCAGGGGGCAGGGGGATTGGCGGTTTTGGCGCACCCGGAACGCTACAAAAAGCCCGCTAGTGAGTTGATTCCCGCAGCCAGCGCCCTGGGAATTGACGGGGTAGAAGCCTACTATGCCTACCACAACCCCGACCCCTGGCGGCCCAGCCCAGAACAAACGGCTCGGGTACTGCATCTCAGCCGGGTGTATGGCTTGTGGGTGACCTGTGGCACCGATACCCACGGGGAAAATATCTGGCGGCGGCTATAGATACACGGGTCGCCGGGGCATCTCCCGCCCTTGGTTCTCCAGAATATCTGCCTGCCAGCGAAATAATCTTCCAGTGGCAACAATAAATAGAGGTGCCGACAAATCAAAAATCCAGCTAATTCACGGGTACGACAATTTCCACCAAAATCGAATCCGATCCATAACCCGCTGGCCCCGAACCCGGATCACCACCGGTTAACCCCGGACTAAATTGCACCCCAAAGGGCAGAGGCCAGCCCCCCGGTCGTTCCTGACGTAATTCAATTCTGGCTGGCCCCCCTGAACCATAATTTACATTCCCAGTCGTGCGGGCACGGGTAGGTAAGTCCGCCGCCCGTCCCTTCGGTTCTTGGGCAATCCCCGCCGGAGCTATGACCAGACAAAGTACAGCAAAACTAAGGACGTTGAGTGGCCACCGCAATCCGCACCCCCGGAATCTGCCGCAGTTGATCCATGATTGCCACCACTTGCCCATAATTGGCTTCCCGGTCCGCATTAATCACCACCACCGCATTCTGACCCGTCGGCACCAAGACCCGCACCCGGTTTTGGACTTCGCTGAGGGGAACCGTTTGCTCGTTGACCGCTACCGTTCCTGCTTTGGTTAAACTGACCGTCACGGGGGGGGCATTTTGCACCTGGGCGGTACTGGCTCCCGGCAAATTCACGGGCAAACTTTCCAGGCGGGTGAGGGAGAGGGTACTAACGATAAAATACACCAAAATGGCAAAAATCACATCAATCATCGGGACAATGTTGATCTGGGCTGGGGATTCATTTTCCTCATTGAGCCGCATGACTGCCTCCTTTTTCGTACCTATGGCGATAAATTAATTCCAACTGGCCGCCGTATTCCTGGATCAGGGCAATTTGCCGCTGGTACAAACCCCGGAAGGTATTGGCAAACAGCAAAGTAACCATCGCCACCACCAGCCCCGCCGCTGTGGAAATCAGGGCTTCCCCGATCCCCGCTGTCACCGCCGCCGACTGGGTGCCCCCCAAATCCCCCAGGCGCAGGTTCGCCAAACTGGTAATTAGACCCAGCACCGTGCCCAACAGCCCCAGCAGGGGGGACAGGCTGATAATGGTTTCAAAAACCGTATTAAACCGTTTGATCAGGGGGAGTTCCGCCTGGGCGGCGGTTTCCAGGGCGAGGCGAAATTCCTCCGGGTTGGGGTCGTCCAGTTCCAGGGCGGATAAAAAGATGCGAGCCAGGGGCAGATGGCTATTTTGCTTGAGGAGAATCATCGCCGAACGGGGACTGCGTTGGTACAAGCTCAGGGTTTCCTGGACAATTTCGGGCTGGCGGGTGCTGACCCGTATCCAAAAGACCAACCGTTCTAGGACCAGCGCCAAGGCGAGGATCGAAAACCCCAGCAAGGGCCACATGACGACCCCCCCGGCGGCAAATAAACGACTGGCAACTTCCATCTGCACCTCCCAGTACGCACGGGAACCCCGATCCAGCAAGTTCCTTAAAAACCATACCAACTGCGGGGGGTCTGAATCACAGAATTATTGACGTAAATGTTAAAGGTAAATTCGATTTCCAGTTTGTTGTGGGGATATTGCTCCGGTAGGGCACCAAAGGGAGCCGCCCGTTGAATTGCCAGGATGGTTTCCGTGTCGGTTTGGGCATTCCCAGAGGTTTGCAGAACCCGCATATTGGAAATTTGCCCATCCCGGTTGATGGTAAAGCCGATGACCGCTTGCCGCTGTTGATCCGGGGTGTGGGGGTTCCAGCGTTCCTGCACCCGCCGCCGGAGGTTGGCAAGATAGGGACCTAAATCCACCTCCTGCCGAGCCGCCAATTGGGTGGGGCCAGGGGCGTTGCGGGTGGTATTGGCTTCCTGGTCTAACTGGGCTTGGCGGGCATCTTTGCTGAGGGTGCCCCCCAAAAGAGACGCATTTCCCTTGGGTGGGGTGGGGGCGGCGGCGACCTGGGGCGGGGTGGGATTGGTAGGGGGTTGGGGGTTCGGACGGCTGACCGCAGGGGGTGCGGGTTGGGGAATGGGCGGGAGTAACCGTGCTAGGGGTTGGGGCTGGGGTTTCGGTGGTACAATCGGGCTGGGAGTGGGTTCGGGGGTCGCCTGAACAATGGGGCTAGGTTGGGGTTGGGGCTTAGGTTGCGGCTCCGGGGAGGCAACGGGGCTAGGTTGGGGCTGGGGTTCCGCCTGGGCGACTGGGCTGGGAATGGGTTCTGGAGACGGTTGGGGTTGAGATTCCGCTTGCGCTACCGGGTTGGGTGCGGGTTGAGGTTGCGTTTGTGCCACCGGGCTGGGCAGGGGTTCGGGCGAGGATTCTGCTTGGGGAGTAGTTTGGGAATCAGAACTCGCCGTTGCCCGTTGGGTGGTTTCCAGATTGCGGGGGCTATCGGGGCGCACCGTTCCCTGGGCTACCGTATTGCGAGCGGCACGGTTAGGGGTGTCCGGGGGTGGGGTATCATCCAGTTCCGCCTTGGGCGCATCCACAATTTCAATCGGGGGTGGCTCCTCGGTTTTGGTGAGTTCTAAAGGTGGGTCAGCCCAGTGGAGGGCAAGAACTGCCGCCCCGTGAAACAAGAGGGAAAGCACGAGGTAGAGCCACAAATTAGCCGCTTGTCGCCGCCGCCATCGCCACATAGAAACCATGACCCCACACCCTGTTGGTTTTGCTCACTGATTCGCCCTATAGTTTAGCAAATTGTGATGAGAGCCGTTGCTTGGCTGTTTGTCCCATACTAGAAAAGGTCAATTATGGGGTTTTTTGTGGTGCAATACTCGCAGAAGTTTGGTCGTCCTGGGGGAGATTGGCAATTACTCAAACATTTGGGGCGTTATGCGTTTCGTTACCGCCAATTGCTATTCCTGTCTTTTATTTTACTCTTGCCCTTAGCCTTTGCCAGTGCCATTCAACCGGTTTTGATTGGACAGGCGATTTCCTTGGTTCGGCAAGAACCGGTGCCGGAATTTTTACAGCGGCTTTCCCTTTCCCAGGGGTTACGATTAATCGCTATGTTGTTATTAGTCACGGTGGTGTTGCGCCTGAGTTTGCAGGGGATGCAAAGCTATCTAATTCAAAAGGTGGGACAAAATATTACGGCAGACATTCGTCAGAATTTATTTGACCATGTGCTGGCACTGCCCATGACCTATTTTGACCGCACGCCGGTGGGGAAATTGATCACCCGTTTGACCAGCGATGTGGAAGCCCTTGGGGATGTATTTGCGACGGGGGCGGTGGGGATTTTGATTGATATGTTTACCATCGTTGCTATCGCCGTCATTATGTTTATACAGCAGTGGTTACTGGCTTTGGTGTTGTTGGCTTTGCTGATTCCAGTGACGGGATTAATTACCTATTTTCAAGCCCAATTTCGCAAGGCAAATTACCAATCCCGGGAGGAATTATCCCGCCTCAATACCCTGATTCAAGAGAATATTCAAGGGATAAACGTTGTCCAGATTTTTGGGCGGGAGCGGTACAACGCCTATCTATTTCGCAAGGTGAATCAACGGTACAATCGGGAGGTGGATAAAACCATTTTTCATGACTCGGCAATTTCCGCGACTTTAGAGTGGATTGCTCTGGTAGCGACGGCAGCGGTATTGATGGTTGGGGGATGGTTGGTGTTGGGGGATAATTTAACGTTTGGGGTGTTGGCGAGTTTTATTCTTTTTGCCCAGCGATTGTTTGACCCCCTGCGGGAATTGGCGGAGAAATTTACCCTGATTCAATCGGGGTTGACGGCGGTGGAACGGATTCAGGAAATTCTCTCCCAACCCGTGACCATTCGTGACCCACAGACACCGTTAATGTTACCGACACAAGGGGGCGGGGAAATTCGGTTTGAGCAGGTTGCTTTTGCGTATCAACCGGGGGAATGGGCGGTCAAAAATTTGGATTTTGTGATTTCACCGGGGGAAAAAGTGGCACTGGTGGGACCCACCGGAGCGGGGAAAAGTTCGGTGATTCGTCTGCTCTGTCGTTTGTATGAACCAAACCAGGGGCGAATTTTGATTGATGGCGTGGATATTCGACATTTGGCACAGGCGGATCTGCGTCGGTATGTGGGGGTAATTTTGCAGAACCCGTTTTTGTTTAGCGGGGATATTTACAGCAATATTGTCCTGGGAGAATCCTATACCTTTGATGAAGTGGAAGCCATTGCTCGCCAGTTAAATTTACATGAATTCATCACCCATTTACCCCAGGGATACCATACGCCGGTGCGGCAACGGGGAAGCAATTTATCCACAGGGCAAAAACAGTTGATTGCCTTCGCCCGGGTGGCAATTCGGCAACCCCGGATTTTGGTTTTGGATGAGGCAACCGCCAGCTTGGATGTGGGCACGGAAGCGGTGATCCAAACGGCTTTGCAACGGCTATGGCAGAATCGCACGGTGGTGATGATTGCCCATCGTTTAGCCACCATTCGCCAGGTGGATCGGATTTTGGTGTTGAAATCGGGTCAGGTGATTGAAATGGGTTCCCATCAGGAATTGCTGAACCAGGGGGGGCTTTATGCCCATTTGCATCGCCTGCAATTTGCCGGGTTGGGGGTGAGTTAATTCCCCATCCAGGGTATGATAGCAGATGTTCATTTCACACCGGGTTGAAACATGGCAGGCATGACAGAATTGATGCTCAAACGGTCGGTGAATATCAAGGTCATTGTGACCCCCCGTTGGAAGGAAGAAACCCTGCAAATTTTGCAGTCCCAAATTAATCAAATTGATGCCCGCACCCAACAGATTGACGTGCAGGTACAACGGGCAATGACGGAACTCAAAAAACAACCGGCTAGCCCCCAGGTGACGGAGCAGATTAGCTCGATCCAATTTCAAGCCAATGATGAAAAAAGCAAACTCCTGGATCAAAAAAATCAAATTCTCACCCAACTCACCCAGGTGCAAACCCTGGAGATGGAACAGGAGGTGAATCAGGGGCAATTGGATGGCTATTTCACCGTTAAGGTGGGGGAAAATTTGATCGAAAAAATGCAGGTGGAGGTGGTGATCCGGGACGGGGTGGTGCAGGAACTGCGGGGGGTTATTTAAGAGCTTCCCGGGCGGTGACCAACGTATCCCCGTTCCCCAAAGACCAGAGGGCGGCGAGGGCTTGGGCTTGACTGACCATCCTTTGGGGCAAAAACAAACGGGTGCGTCCCCATACCCGCCGAACCGTGCTGGGTTCATGACCGTAATCGGCACTCAATGCCGCCAACGCCAGGGGGTCAAGGGTCGCTGAATCCTGAAACCCCCAGGTTTTCGCCACGTCCGCCACGGTGGCTGTGGGTAGGGTGCCGGGGACATCCAGGGACACTTTCCAGGTAATCAGGGCGGCACGGGTGAGGGGTTGGTCGGGCTGAAACCGGGTGGGGGCGGTGGGGCTGGTCAACCGGCTGGGGATAATGCCCGCTTCTGCCAAACCCTGGATGGCGGGGAAATCCGGGTCAGAACGGGGCACATCCGTAAATACGGGGGGACTGCCGGGGGTAGCGGGTCGCACCTGCCGTTCGATCTGGTCTTGGTAAAGCCGTTGTTGCACCGCCATCAACCACCGGGCAAACTGGCGGCGGGTCACGGGTTGTTCCAATTGCACCTCGCTGGCGGGAATCACCCCTAAATTCAACACCTCCTGTACCAGGGGTTGCAAAGCGGTTGGCACAGCAGTGAGATTGGCAACTACCACCGGTGTCGGGCTGGGTTCCGGGTCAGCGACCACCTCCGGGTTTGGTGTATCCGTAGGTGTAGGGGTGGGGCTGGGTTTCGCCGGGAGGGTGGGGCTGGGGGAAGTGAGTTTCGGGTCGGGGGCGAGGGAACGTTCTAGTCCACTCCCCTGGCAAGCAGTGAGGGTGAGGGATAGTAATATTCCTAAATTGCCTGCTAAAGCACGTTTCATGCTAATTGTGATGGTTGGTTCCGGGGAACCGCATTGGGGTTGATCACTGTGCCAAGATTTTGCCATTCATTTCTGCCGACCGGAACGCAAAGGTAACTTCACACCTACAATGCGATGAATTCTTGATTTTACACCAATTCAATGGCTTCTGGCTCTAAATATAAATCAATGGCTTCGCAGATATTATCTAAGGCTTCTTCCCTGGTTTTGCCCTGAGACCAGCAACTTTTGAGCATCGGTACATGGGCAATAAAATAGCCACCTTCTCCGGGTTCAAGCATGATTTCGAGATTCATGGCTACCTACATAAAAACTACTGGGACTTCACCACCTGGTTGATGAAATTTCTGGGACCTTGGTAATTGGTCAAATCCGCCAACTGATCCAAGGTTTTCACCCCGGGATAAAGTTTGCCATTGATTTCCCAGGTGGGATAGCCCTTAATTCCCACTTGCACACATAACTGGGTTTGGCTATTCACCCCCTTGGGATCGCATTCAACGTAGTTAATTTTCTTACTCGCCTCTTGCCCAAACAATTGCTTTTGCTGATGGCAATGGGGACACCAATAGGCACCAAACTCCCGGGCACCCACCTTGTTCAAATGCTCCACCAAAGCCAATTCCGCTGAACCGGAACGGGTGGTCACCGGGGGCGGCGATTGCAACCCCTGCCCCGTTTGTGTGCTGGAACTGCCCGCCTGCGCTGAAGCATCCACCCCGTTATACGCCGCCAAAATGCCCAACAGCGCTACCAAAACCACCACCAAAGCCGTGGTGAATAATTGCCCCACATCCCGCCACGCCCGCCCAAAGGTCGCCAAAAACCACAGGCACACGCTTAAAATCGCCGAAGTAATGCAATACACACACCAGGCACCAATTTTTACCGCCATTAAATAGACGAAATAACCACTGGAGACCAGCATCGCCGTCGTCAGGGCAAATAACGCCCATGCCCAGGGGAAATCCTGCTCTTTGTCCTGCCGAGGAGCCAAAACCACCGCCACTACCGCCACCGCCAGATAAAACCCAAACCCCACCAGGGACAGGGGGATGCCAAATAGCTGGGCGTACTCACTCTTCAATACCTGTTCGCAGCCGGTAGTCGGGCAAACCACATTCCCCCCCAGCCAGTGGGTAATGGTAATGTAAGCGGTTTCAATCGCCCCAATCCCGGCGAGGATGCCCATCATCGGGCGAGAATGGCGTTGCCACCAGGGGGCGCTACGGCGACGGTTGAGTAATTTGCTCATAGGAGTGGGCGGGAGATTCATTGGGATAGGGACTTGCATACCCAGGACTCAGATCGCTGGTCTCTGGTTCCAGGGCACGGCGTACGGCTTGCACAAAATGGCTCACCCGTTGGGGGTCAATCGGCTGTTCAATTTGACCTTTGCGCTTCAATGAACTGGCGACAATCACCCCATCGGCGGCTGTTAATAAGTGTGCCACATTGTCCGCATTGGCTCCACTCCCCACCAAGACCGGCACATGACCCGCCGCCGCCCGTGCCAGTTCCAAATCCTCCCGGGTGGGGGGATGCCCCGTCGCCCAACCGGATAAAATTACTGCATCGGCTAAACCCCGCTGGATCGTTTCCTGAACCGCTGTGGTTAAATTCGGCGTACCCAGGGGACGGGCGTGTTTGACTAGCACATCGGCAAAAATTTTTACCCCACTGTCCAACTCCCGCCGGTAGCGTAGGAGGCGATGGGCACACCCCTCGATCAACCCCTGATCCGTCGCCATCACCCCCGTCAGCACATTCACCCGGATAAAGTGCGCCCCCACATTCTGAGCAATCGCCAGGGCACTCAGGGCATCATTTCGCAGAACATTAATCCCCAGGGGCACATCCACCAACGCCCGCACCCGCTGGGCAATCAAGCTCATGGCACTGACCACCGCTGGATCGACCTGATGCTGGGTAAAGGGGGCATCAAAAAAATTTTCAATAATGATCCCATCCACGCCCCCGGTTGCCAAAGCACTGGCTTCCTGCTCCGCCCGCTCCATCACCGCCGCCAAACTCCCTCCCCACCGGGGTGATGTGGGCAATGGAAGGAGATGAACCACCCCGATCACCGGATGGGTCGTGCCAAAAACCCGCATTAAATCCATGCTGTTTGCCGCAGTGCCTTGCTCCTCATTATACCCCCGCCGTTGAACCAAATTTAATGTGTTCTTTATCTGTTGTTTACGTCCCCAGCTTGGGAAACAGGCTACAGTTTGAGGTGAATCGCAAAAAAGGGGGTTCCCATGTCCGCAGAGGCGCAACGTTTGGCAGATACCACGCAACCCTGGAAGCAGTGGGGTCCCTATCTGGGGGAACGGCAGTGGGGCACGGTGCGGGAGGACTACAGCGACACAGGGAACGCCTGGGACTATTTCAGCCATGACCAAGCCCGCTCCCGTACCTACCGCTGGGGGGAAGATGGCTTGGGGGGGATTTCCGACGACCAGCAATTGTTGTGTTTCGCCCTCGCCCTCTGGAATGGACGGGACCCAATTTTGAAAGAGCGGTTGTTTGGTCTCACCAACAGCGAAGGGAATCACGGGGAAGACGTGAAAGAATATTACTTTTACCTGGAGAATACCCCCACCCATTCCTACATGAAATATTTGTATAAATATCCTCAAAAACCCTTTCCCTATGATGATTTGGTGCATACCAATCGCCACCGTTCTGCCCATGAACCGGAATATGAATTATTGGATACGGGGGTGTTTGACGATAATCGGTATTTTGACGTGTTTATCGAGTATGCCAAGGCGGGGGTGCGGGACATTTGGATCAAAATTCGTGCCTGCAATCGGGGTACGGAAATTGCCCCAATTCACCTGATGCCGACCCTGTGGTTTCGTAATACCTGGAGTTGGTCGGATGCCAAGGATAAGCGCAAGCCGGGGATCAAAGCCCTGGACGGTCAAACGGTGGTGGCGGCACATCCCCTGTTGGAACCCTACTATCTCACGGCGCAAACGGGGGGGTATTGGCTGTTTACGGACAACGAAACCAACCTGGAGCGGCTGTTTGATACCCCGAATATTCATCCTTTTGTCAAGGATGCGTTCCATCGCTATCTGATCGAGGGCAAAACCAACGTGGTCAACCCCGCTAAAACCGGCACCAAAGCCGCTGTGCATTACCTGCTGGATGTGCCTGGGGGCGGCGAAGTGGCAATCCTGTTGCGGCTGAGTGACCGGCGGGAAGGGTTTGCCCCGGAACAGGGGGCACAGGTGTTTCACCAAAGGACGCAAGAGGCGGATGAATTTTATGCCCAGGTGATTCCCCCGACCACGCCGGAGGATCAACAAAACATCATGCGGCAGGCGATTGCCAGTCTGCTGTGGACCAAGCAGTTTTACTACTACCCGGTGGAGGAATGGCGCACCAGTGATTCCGGGGTGCCGGGGTACATGGGGCGGCAGATAGTTCGCAATAAGGAATGGTTTCATTTTGAGGCGAAAGATATTTTACTCATGCCCGATAAGTGGGAATATCCCTGGTTTGCCGCTTGGGATCATGTGTTTCACGTGGCGGTGGCGGCGATGGTGGATATAGATTTGGCGAAGGAACAATTACTCACGTTAACCAAGGATCGTTACATCCATCCCAATGGGCAATTACCTGCCTATGAGTGGAATTTCCATGATGTGAATCCGCCGGTGCATCCCTGGGGGGTGTGGCGGGTTTATCTCTTAGAAAAAGAGCGCACGGGCAAGGGCGACCGGGAATTTTTGGAGCGGTCATTTCACAAGTTATTGCTGTACTTTACCTGGTGGGTCAACCGCAAGGATTCCATTGGCAACAACGTGTTTGAGGGGGGGTTTTTGGGGCTGGATAATATCGGGGTGTTTGACCGCAGTGCCCCTTTGCCCACCGGGGGGGTGTTGGAGCAGGCGGATGGCAGTGCCTGGATGGCGGGTTTTTCCCTGTATATGCTGACCATGGCTCTGGAATTGGCGTTGGAGAATCCGGCTTACCAGGAGGTGGCAACTAAGTTTTATCAACATTTTTATTACATTGCCGGGGCGATGGACCGGGTGGGACTCCATGCGGATGAACTTTGGGACGAGGCGGATGGCTTTTTCTACGACCTGTTGCGGCTCCCGGACGGTCAGGCGTTGCGCTTGAAGATGCGTTCCCTAGTGGGGCTGATTCCCCTACTGGCGACGACGGTGATTGAGGAATGGGTGCTGGAGCGTTTGCCCGTGTTCCGCCGCCAAATTGCGGAATTTCAAGAACACCATCCCCATCTGTTTGCCAATGTCAGCGACCCGACGAAGCCGGGGGTGAATGGTCGGCGGTTGATTGCCCTGGTGAATGAAACCAAGTTGCGGCGGATTTTGGGGCGGATGCTGGATGAATCCCGGTTTTTGAGTGCCTATGGCATCCGTTCCCTGTCCCGGTACCATCTGGAACATCCCTACACGTTTCAGGTGGGCTACCACCCCTACGAGGTGCGCTATGAACCGGCTGAGTCCACCACGGGGATGTTTGGGGGCAATTCCAACTGGCGGGGACCGATTTGGATGCCCTTGAATGCCTTGTTGTTCCAAGCCCTGGTGGTGTTTTACAGCTACTACGGGGATGAATTGCGGGTGCCCTGTCCGGCACCGGAAGGTTCATTGCTCACCCTTTGGGAGGTCAGCCAAGAAATTTCCCGTCGCTTGATCGCCATTTTCGAGCGGGATGACCAGGGGCGGCGACCGGTGTATGGGGGGTCAGAAAAGTTCCAAAATGACCCCTACTGGCGGGATTTGATTTTATTTTACGAATACTTTCATGGGGATAATGGTTCTGGGGTGGGCGCCAGCCACCAAACGGGTTGGACGGCGATGGTGGCTCGGTTGATCCAATTTCAGCAGGCGGCGACGGCAGAAATGATCCTGGCGGAGGGTCTCAAACCGAGTATTGAATAGGGGGTTAATTCCCGGAACGCCCTATCGGATGGGCATTTCAGGGATTGCTGGGGAACGCCTGTACCCCCTGGGGTTTGACCCGTAGGCGCACCCGACTGCCCACCGGTAATAAAGGCTCTTGCCGCACCCGGGCGTGCAATTCCCGACCGGAAGGGGTGCTGAGGCAGTAGCGGTATTCCCGCCCCAAAAATTGCCGGTCCTGGATCACCGCTTCCCCCTGCTCGTCCGGCTCAAGGATGACATTCTCCTGGGGGATCATCAGTTCCCAATCCCTGGCGAGGTCGGGGCGGGGGGCGGGGTAGGGGATCGGACCAATTTCCGTGTGCCAAACGCCATCCCCTTGGGGGGTCGCCGGGAGCCAATTTCCCTGGGTGACCAGTTGCGCCACGACCCGGGAGGCGGGGCTTTGGTAAAGTTCGGCGGGGGTGCCAATCTGCTCGATTTTACCCCGGTGGAGGACGGCAACCCGGTCGCAGACGGCAAAGGCTTCCTCCTGGTCATGGGTGACAAAAATGCCGCTGGTGCCGGTGGTTTTGAGGATACGGCGGATTTCTAAACGCAGTTGTTGCCGCACCTGGGTATCCAGGTTGGACAGGGGTTCATCCAAAAGCAACAACCGGGGTTGGGGTGCCAAGGCTCGTGCCAGAGCAACCCGTTGCTGTTGACCGCCGGAGAGTTGGTGGGGATACCGGGCTTCATAACCGGTTAAATGTACCAATGCCAAAACCTGGCGCACCCGCTCGGTACGTTGGGAGGGGGATAATTTCCTGAGTCCAAATTCCAGATTGCGGCGCACGTTCAGGTGGGGGAAGAGGGCGTAATCCTGAAAAACCATGCCCAAATGTCGGGCTTCCGGGGGCACCCATTGACCGGCACCGGCAACAATATGGTCTTCTAAGCGAATGGTACCGCTGGTGGGAGCCATGAAACCGGCAATAAGTCGCAATAGGGTGGTTTTGCCACAGCCGGACGCTCCCAATAATCCTAGAATTTCTCCGGCAGGGAGGCAGAAGCTGATGTCCGTGAGGGTACCCTGGGACTGGCGGGGAAACCGGTAACTGATTTGGTCAAGGTGCAGTAAATCCGGGGCTGACATGGGCACACAGGGGAGATTTTTGTTACAAAATAAGTTCAATAGATTGTAAAAGTTCTTTTTTAGTGTAGTTCATGATGGTTGGTTTGCGCACCTGGGTGGCTGACGTTTGGTTGGGGGTGGGTCTGCTGTTGGCGGGGGTGTTTCTGGTGCCCGTGCTGGTGGTACTCGCCAGTGTGTTCGACCCGCAACCGGAGGTGTGGCAGCATTTGCTCAGTACGGTGTTGCCGGAATATGCGCTCAATACCCTGATCCTGGCGGTGGGGGTAGGGGTGGGGGTGGCGGTGGTGGGGGTGGCGACGGCTTGGCTGGTGGGGGTGTGTGACTGGCCGGGACGGGGGTTTTGGGAGTGGGCGTTGGTCCTGCCTTTTGCGGCGCCTGCCTATGTCTTGGCGCTTGCCTATGCGGAATGGTTGGAGGTGTTTGGGCCGGTGCAGGGGTGGTTGCGGCGGGTGACGGGCTGGGCGGTGGGGCAGTACTGGTTCCCGAATATCCGTTCTCTGCCGGGGGCGATTCTCATGTTTATTTGCGTGTTGTATCCCTATGTGTATTTATTGGTGCGGGTGAGTTTTCGCCAGCAGTCCCGTCCTCTGTTGGAGGCCAGTCGGCTGCTGGGGTGGGGGCGGTGGGGCACGTTTTGGCGGGTGGCCTTGCCCTTGGCACGCCCGGCGGTGATGGCGGGGTTGGCCTTGGCGGTGATGGAAACGGTGGCGGATTTTGGGGTGGTGGATTATTTCGGGGTGCCTGTATTCACAACGGGAATTTATCGCACCTGGTTTAATCTGGGGTCACGGGTGGCGGCGACCCAGTTGGCGGTGTGTTTGCTGGTGGTGGTTTTGGGATTGGTTGTACTGGAATTGTACTCCCGGCGAGAGGCTCGTTATACCCAAACCCAGGGGGGGCGGGCGATCCGGGTGCGTCTGCGGGGCTGGGCGGTGCTGGGGGCGTGGCTGGTCTGTGGACTGCCGGTGCTGTTGGGGTTTGTGATTCCGGGGGGGGTACTGCTGGAGTTGGCGGTGCGCTACCGGACGGAAACTTTTGATGCGTCGTTTTGGGAGGCGGTGGGGCATACCTGTATTTTGGCGACGGTGAGTGCGGGGTTGGCGTTGCTGTTGGCGCTGTTTTGGGGCTATGGCAATCGGTTGTTCCCCTGGGGGCTACTGCCGGGGCTGACCCGCCTAGTGGGGATGGGTTATGCGGTGCCGGGGGCGGTGATTGCGGTGGGGGTGTTGTGGGCGTTGGGCTGGGTGGACCAAACCCTGGGGCGCATGGTGGTGGGCGGTACGATAGGGGCGGTGATTTTTGCCTATTTGGTGCGCTATTTGCCGTTGGCGTTGGGGGCGGTGGAGGCGGGCTTAGCCCGGATTGCGCCGGAGTTGGACGAGGCGGCGGGCAGTTTGGGGCATCCCCCTTGGAGTACGGTGGTGCGGGTGCATTTGCCCCTGCTGGCGGGCACGTTGGCGAGTGCGGGGATTTTGGTGTTTGTGGATGTGGTGAAGGAGTTACCGGCGACGCTGATCATTCGGCCGTTTAATTTCGATACCTTGGCGATTCGGGTGTATCGCTATGCCCAGGACAGTCGGATTATTGAGGCGGCGGGGCCGGCGTTGGCGTTGGTGGTGGTGGGGATGATCCCGGTGTTGCTGTTGTGTCGGCAAATTGCCCAGGAAGGGGATTAATATCTTGGGATAATCCCAATTCATCCCTGGCGTTTGGGGAGAGGTTGGACTTCTAAATTTTTCCCAAAAAAAGGTTACAGTGTTGGCTTGCGTGCCGTAGGCATACAGAAATTCTCCAGAACCTACGCCCCTGCGACCCCTGTTCTATTTTCACTTAGGATTACTACAGTTAATTTTCACCCGATTGTGTGCATCTAAAATTAAAATTTTGGGCACATGATGCACCCATTCCTCTGGGGTTAATAATCCATAACTCATGATAATCAAGCGGTCCCCAACCCTGCCACAGTGCGCCGCTGCCCCGTTTAATTCCACCTTGCCGGAACCCGCTGGTGCCGCAATGACATAAGTCGTTAATCGCTGGCCATTGGTGATATTAGCGACCTGCACCTGTTCCTGGGGAAAAATGCCCGCCTGTTCCAACAACTCCTGGTCAATGGCAATGCTTCCCTGATAATCCAGATAGACCCCGGTGAGGGTAGCATTGTGCAGTTTACTGAGAAGAAACGTGCGCCACACGGGGATTTTCAGAGGGAATTAGGCATTTTGATAGGCTTGGATACATTGTGCCACCAAAGGCATGACGGAGTACACATCTTTCCATTCCCCAACTTCCACTTTCTTCTTTTGCAGATTTTTGTAGGTACGGAAAAATTCGGCAATTTCCGCCAACCGATGGGGTGCCACGTCGCTGAGGGATTTAACTTTTTCGTAGCGGGGGTCATCCGCAGGGACACAGAGCAGTTTTTCATCCCGTTCGCCCCCATCCACCATTTCCAACATCCCAATCGGACGGGCGGTAATCAGACAGCCGGGAAAGGTGGGTTCGTCCATCATCACCAGGCCGTCTAGGGGGTCGCCGTCATCCCCCAAGGTATTGGGAATAAAGCCGTAATCAAAGGGATAATGCACGGAGGAATACAACACCCGGTCGAGTTTGATCACCCCCAATTCCTTGTCCAATTCGTATTTATTCCGGGAACCGGCGGGGATTTCGATAATCACATTCACCAGACCTTCGGCGGGTTGGGCAGGGATTTGGCTCAGATTCACAGAGGGTACTCACGCTTGGGAACATTCTCGATTGTACCGGCAAAGGGGTTTGGCAAGCAGTAACCGTTTGGGACCCCCCAGCCAGGTCTGCCAGGTCCATTCCCACCGTTCCACCCGATAGCCCAACCCCTGGTAGAGTCCCCGGGCGGCTTGGTTGTTTTCCATGACGTGCAGGTATAAATGCTCCTGGGGCCAGGTCTGTACTGCCGCTTCCGCCGCCGTGAGCAATTGCCGCCCCAACCCCTGCCGCCGATAGGGTGCCGCCACCGCCAGATTCGCCAGGTAAATGTAATGCACATGCAACCATTGCCGCTGGCTCAATTCCACCGCCCCGACCAGCTTTGCCTCCCGCCAGACTCCCAGCCAGAGGATTTTGTCCCCCTCCCGTTCCAGGCGTTGCCGTACATCCTGCTCAATCGTGCGTTGCCAAATGGCCGTGCCCCAGCCCCCCGGGTTCAAAGGCGGCGGGAAACAATCGGCTAACAGTACAGCCAACTGCCCTAAATCCCCCAGGGTAATCGGTCGAATCACCCCTGTTTGGCGAGGAATTTTTCGAGTTCCTGGAGTTGTTCCGCATCCACCTTGGTCTGCATCGGGCAGAATTTCGGCCCGCACATGGAGCAAAATTCCGCCGTTTTGTAAATGTCCGCCGGCAAGGTCTCGTCGTGGTATTCCCGGGCCCGCTCTGGGTCAAGTGCCAGTTCAAACTGCCGGTTCCAGTCAAAGTGATACCGGGCGGTGGACAGGGCATCATCCCGATCCCGTGCCCCCGGACGATGCCGGGCAATATCGGCGGCATGGGCAGCAATTTTGTAGGCAATCAACCCATTCCGCACATCCTCGGCGTTGGGCAGACCCAAATGCTCCTTGGGCGTGACATAGCACAGCATCGCCGTGCCGTACCACCCCGCCAGTGCCGCCCCGATCGCTGAAGTAATGTGGTCATAGCCGGGCGCAATATCCGTCACCAGGGGACCCAGCACATAGAAGGGGGCTTCCGAACATTCCTCCATCTGTTTTTTCACGTTAAATTCAATCTGATCCATCGGCACATGACCAGGGCCTTCCACCATCACCTGCACATCATGCTCCCAGGCTTTGCGGGTGAGTTGCCCCAGGGTTTTCAGTTCGGCTAATTGGGCGGCATCGGACGCATCATGCAGACAACCCGGGCGCAGGGAATCCCCCAAACTAAAGGACACATCGTACTTTTTGAAAATCTCAATAATGTCCCGGAAATGGGTGTAAAGCGGGTTTTGTTTATGGTGGTGCAACATCCAGCGGGCAATGATCCCACCGCCCCGGGAGACAATGCCGGTAATGCGGTTTTTCACCAAGGGTAAATACTCGATCAAAATCCCGGCGTGGATGGTCATGTAGTCCACCCCCTGCTGGGCGTGTTTTTCAATCACATGCAGGAAATCCTCCGGGGTGAGTTTGTCTAAATTGCCATGCACGGATTCCAGGGCTTGATAAACAGGCACCGTCCCAATCGGCACCGGCGAATTTTGGATAATGGCAGTGCGAATTTCATCCAAATTGCCCCCACCGGTGGACAAATCCATCACCGTATCCGCACCGTATTTCACCGCCAAAAACAGTTTTTCCAATTCCTTTTGAATATCCGAAGAATTGGGGGAAGCACCGATATTGGCATTCACCTTACATTTGGT
This sequence comes from Synechococcus sp. C9, assembly GCF_022984075.1. NCBI lineage: Bacteria > Bacillati > Cyanobacteriota > Cyanophyceae > Synechococcales > Synechococcaceae > Synechococcus > Synechococcus sp. C9. Next base: position 2,388,312 of record NZ_JALAAD010000001.1, read on the forward strand.
GGCAATGCCAATCCCCATTGGTTCTAAATTTTCGTGGTTGATATTGGCGGGAATGATCAGCCGTCCCCGGGCAACTTCTTCCCGGATCAACGAGGGGGGTAGTTGCTCCCGTTCCGCCACGTAATTCATTTCTTCAGTAATGATCCCTTGGCGGGCGTAGTGCATTTGGGTAACATTGTCCTGACCCCGCCGGGGGGCAAGCCAATGGGTGCGTAGATGAGCCATGCTAAGTTCCTCAAAAAAACAGCTTCCCTCCGCCGGTATGAGCCGGTTCAGGTTCTCAGGGTATGTTCTCAGCCCCCCTGGGGGCACCCCTAGCTTGTGTAACGATTATTTTAACATGGGGGTTTGCGCCGGGGGGAACAGGGGGGCATTCTCAGGAAAATTTTAAGTATTGCGGCGGTCGGCTTCAGGGGGGTTACGTTGTGCGCCAGTGCCCCTTTTTTTCGCTATGGTGAAGCTGGGAACCGCTGGAGGTACAGCATGGATGTGAAGCTGATTGTGGTGGGGTTGACGGTGGTGTTTACGGTGGCCAGCCTCTATTTCGGCACCCGCAATGGGTTTTATGACACGGATGACTACCACGGCAACGGTTCGGCGCATTAATCCTTAAGGCATGACCCTGGGGTGTCGGGTCTATAGTCCAGGGCACGGGGGGGCAGGGGTGTGTCTGGTGGTGCATTTGGGTGCCTACCGCCTGATGTTGGATTGTGGCTTGTCGGGTTTGGACCCCTATTTTGACCTCACGCCTCCGGCAGATGCGGTCATTTGTTCCCATGCCCATCCCCAGCACGGTCGGGGGTTGCTGGCACTGCATCGGGGCTTTCCCGATTTACCCATCTACACCAGCGAGGTGACCCGGGCGTTGCTCCCCCTGAATTGGCCGGTGGAACCGGGGTTGACCGGGTTGGGAACGGTGTTGCCCTGGCGACTGCCGGTGCCCCTGACGGCGGATGTGACGGTGGAATTGATCCCAGCGGGGCATTTGCCGGGGGCGGCGTTGGTTTGGGTGCAGTACCATACCCCCCAGCGGACGTTTTCTCTGCTCTATACGGGCAATTGTTTTTTAGCCAATACCCGTTTGACGGAGGGGTTGCGGTTAGCGGATTTGCGGGGCATCCGTCCGGATGTGCTGATCCTGGATGGCACGGCGGGCACCTGCAAGTATCCCCGGCGCAAACAGCAGGAACAACACCTGGTGGAAGCGGTGGTGTGGGGGTTGACCCAGGGGCAGCGGGTGTGGATTGGGGCGGGGGGGATCGGGGAAGCCCAGGAGATTTTACTGGTGTTGCGCACCCACTATCTGCTCACGGGGCGACCGGTGAAAATTGGGGTAGGGGCGGGGGTGGCCAGGGGTTGTGATGCCCTGGGGGAATTGTTGCCCTTTTTGCCGGAGCCGATGCAGAATTTCGCCCGCCACCAAAGTCTGTTTTGGGATGACCGGGTTTATCCCCAGAGTTACCGCTGGCAGGGGTCAGCCCCGCAGAATTTTGACATTATTGTTGCCTGTACCCCACCGGATGTGGACTATCTGCGCTCCGGGGACTGGCTGGTGCTGTGGCCCCAGGGGGAGTCCCTGCCGCCGGATATGCCCACCCAACCCTATCAGCTCCAGGCGCACAACGATGGCGCCGCCACCCTGCAACTGATCCACACCCTGCGCCCTCAGCATTTGGTTCTGGTGCATGGCTCGCCCACCTATCTGGGGGACCTGGCGGGGTTGCCGGAACTCCGCAATCGCTACCATGTACACATTCCCCAGGCGGGGGCCTGGCTGGATTTACCCGTGGGTTTGCCCCTGGTGCCTAGCCCACCCCCAGAACATACGGGGAGCTACGAGGGGGAACTGACGGAAACGGCCACCGGCATCCGCATTGACCTGCCCCCAACCGTGACCAACGACCCCCGCTGGCTAAACTTTGGGGCGACTGGGCTGGTGTCTGCCCGCTGGCAGGGGGAAGACCTGCTGATCCGGGGCTTGAGTCCCCAGGAGGTCTTGGCACCCCCCCCCACCGCCGAACGCACCTGCGCCCACTGTCGCTTTTACCGGGGCCAACGCTGTACCCAACCGGACTCGCCCCTGATGGGGTTGCAGGTGGCTCCCGAAGGGTATTGCGACGCCTTTGCCCCCTAATCCTGCAGGGCGTTTGCCCCGGACACCACCTCCAAAATTTGTTGGGTGATGGCGGCTTGCCGGGCTTTGTTGTAGGAGAGGGTGAGGGTTTTGATCAGAGCTTTGGCATTGTCGCTGGCGTTGTTCATCGCCGTCATCCGGGCGGCCAATTCGCTGGAAGCCGCCTCCTGCAACGCCCGGAGTATCTGGTTATTCAGATACAGGGGCAGTAGGGCACTAAAAATCTGCACCGGGTCCTGTTCAAAGACCATCTCCTGGGGAAACACCTCGCCGGGCACCTGGGCTTGGGGGCGGCGTTCCACCTCCAACCGACCTTCCCGGGTGGTCAAACGGAAAATCTCATCATCCTGGGGTTCCAACCCCTGCAAGGACATGGGCAAAATCGTCTGCACCACCGGTCGGGAGCTGATCAACGACACAAAACGGGTGTAAATCAACTCCACCCGGTCCACATCCTCGGAGAGAAATAAGCTCAGGACCTCCTGGCTGATCCGGCGGGCTTCCTCGGCGGTGGGAATCTGCTCCAACCCGGTAAAGGAGCGGTCAATCGGGTGCTGACGGCGGGTGAAATACTGGGTGGACTTGCGCCCCACCGGAATTAGGACATAATCCAACCCCAGTTCCCGTAATTCCGTAATCCGGTTATCCGCCCGCCGAATGATATTGGCATTATAGGCACCGCACAACCCCCGGTCCCCGGAAAGGATCAACAACGCCACCCGCCGCACCGGCCGCTGTTGGAGTAGGGGCACATCCAGATTCTCCAACTGCAAACGGGACTGCAACCCGTACAACACCTGGGCCAACCGGTCCGCAAACGGCCGGGTCGCCAATACCTGTTCCTGCGCCCGCCGCACCTTGGCCGCCGCCACCAACCGCATCGCCTCGGTAATTTTGCGGGTATTTTTCACGGATTTGATCCGGTCCCGGATCGCTTTCAAACTCGCCATCGCATCCCCCTAGGCGGTGAAACTGGCTTTGTATTCCTTGATCCCTTCCTTGAGCAGGGTTTCGGCTTCCGGGGTGAGTTTTTTCTCCGTCCGCACCGCCTCCCCATAGCCCGGTTTATTCGCCCGCAGATACTCCCGCAGTCCGGTCAAAAAGGGCTGCACCTGCTCCAGAGCCAGGTCATCCACATAGCCGTTGGTACAGGTATAAATGATCGCCACCTGCTCCTCCACCGGCAGAGGGGAAAACTGGGGTTGCTTGAGCATTTCCCGAATCCGCTGACCCCGGGCCAACTGCTCCCGGGTGGCCTTGTCCAAATCCGAGGCAAATTGGGAAAACGCCTCCAATTCGGCAAACTGCGCCAATTCCAGCTTCAGTTTCCCCGCCACCTGCTTCATGGCCTTGATCTGCGCCGCCGAACCCACCCGGGACACGGAAATCCCCACATTGATCGCCGGGCGCACCCCCGCATTGAACAAATCCGCCGACAGGAAAATTTGCCCATCCGTAATCGAAATCACATTCGTGGGAATGTAGGCCGACACGTCCCCCGCCTGGGTTTCAATGATCGGCAAGGCCGTCATACTGCCGCCGCCTAGGGCATCGTTCAATTTAGCCGCCCGCTCCAACAACCGGGAGTGTAAGTAAAACACATCCCCTGGGTAGGCTTCCCGCCCCGGGGGCCGCCGCAACAGCAGGGACATCTGCCGGTAGGCTTGGGCTTGCTTGGATAAATCGTCGTAAATCACCAGGGTCGCCTTGCCCCGATACATAAAGTATTCCGCAATCGCCGCCCCGGTGTAGGGAGCCAAATACTGGAGGGTGGCCGGTTCATCCGCATTGGCCGCCACCACCACCGAATACTTCATCGCCCCCCGTTCCTCCAACACCCCCACCACTTGGGCCACCGAGGAGGCTTTTTGCCCAATCGCCACATACACGCAGATCACGTCTTGATCCGCCTGGTTCAAAATCGTATCCAGGGCAATCGCCGTCTTGCCCGTTTGCCGGTCGCCGATGATCAACTCCCGTTGCCCCCGCCCGATGGGAATCATGGAGTCAATCGCCGTAATCCCCGTCTGCATCGGTTCATACACCGACCGCCGCGCCACAATCCCCGGGGCCGGGGATTCCAACAGGCGACTTTCCGTGGTGTTCACCGGCCCTTTGCCATCAATCGGTCGCCCCAAGGGGTCCACCACCCGCCCAATCAGGGCTTCCCCCACCGGCACCTGGGCGATTTTCCCCGTGGCCTTGACCGTACTCCCCTCGGAAATATCCCGGCCATCCCCCATCAACACCGCCCCCACATTGTCCTGCTCCAGGTTGAGGGCGATCCCCACCGTGCCGTCGCTAAATTCCAGCAATTCCGAGGCCATCACCTTGTCCAAACCATAGATGCGGGCAATACCGTCCCCCACCTGGAGCACGGTTCCCACATTGGCCACCTGCACCGTTTGGTCATACTGCTCGATCTGTTGCCGGATAATTTGGCTAATTTCATCGGGGCGGATGCTGATCATAACCTTCTTTCCTCGTGGGGTTAGGGACTAAACAACATTTTGACTCAACCGCAAAGCCAGCCGTTGCAACTGACTCCGCAAACTGGTATCCAAAAATTGGGAACCCAACTGCACCGTAAATCCTCCCAGCAGGGAAGGGTCCACGGTCATTTCCAATTCCACCTGCCGGGCACCGCTCAACTGGGTCAGGCGTTCGGTCAACCGTTGTGCCTGTTCTGGGGTCAGGGGCACTGCCGAGCGCACCCGGGCCAACCGGGTACCCCGCAGGTTGCGGGCCATGTCCTGAAAACTACTGATAATCCGTTCCAGCAGGACAATCCGCCCCCGGTCCACCAGCAACAAGAGAAAATTTAACACCACCGGTTGCACCTGCCCCGCCAAGACCTGCCGCAGGACATTTTTTTTGCGCTCCGGGCTGATGGTGGGCTGTTGCAACACCCGTGCCAACTCCGGAACGGTCTGGAGCAACTGTTTGAGTTCTGCCAATTCCTGTTCGATTGGTGCCAACTGGTTCTGGCTTTGTGCCAAATCCAACAGGGCCTCGGCGTAGGGTTCGGTCAAACGGGCCACCTGTGCCGTCATGCCCCACCTCCCAACCGGGCAATGCCCTGGTCAATCAACCGGCTTTGCATCTCCGGAGTCAACCGCTGTTGGAGTTGGGCGGTCACGTATGCCAGGGTGAGTTCGGTAATCCGTTGGCGAATCGCCGCCACCGTGCGCTCCTGCTCCAATTCAATACTCTGTTGGGCTTGCAGACCAATCCGTTCCACTTCCTGCGCCGCCAGGGCCAGCAGGTCTGCCCGCATCTGTTCCGCCTTAGCCAGCCCCTCCTGCTTCAACTGGGCCGCCATCGCCTGCGCCTGGGCCAGGTTGTGCTGGGCGGTTTTCAGCGTCGCCGCCGCTTCTTTTTGGGCCGTTTCTGCCCGTTGGATGGTCTGGGCAATGGTCTGTTGCCGTTCCCCCAACAGGTTCCCCAAAAACCCCCGCCCGTAGTAAATCAACAATCCCAGCACCAAAAAGATATTGAGGGCATTGGTACCCAACAGGTCGGGATTGAACCGCACCCCAGCCCCCTCTTCCACCATCGCCAGCAGTAGGGAATCCATAAGATCAAACCAGTAACTTTGCCAAAATCGCCTCCCCCAGACTCTGCACCTGGGGTTCCAATTGGGCGAGCGCCTGCGCCTGTTGGGCCGCCAAATCCGCCTGAGCCTGAGCAATCTGGGCTTGGGCCGCCTGTTGCGCCACCCGGATTTGAGCCTGAGATTCCTGTTTGGCCTGCTCCTGCGCCGCACTCAGGGTTTTCTGGGCTTCCCGCCGGGCGACGGCCAATTCCTGGTCGTACTGACGGGTCAATTCCGCCGCCTTCGCCTGAAGCTCCTTGGCTTGGGCTTGATTGGACCGGATGTACTCCTCCCGTTCATCCACCACCCGCAGTAAGGGTTTGTAGAAAACGGCATTCAAGACCGCCACCAACACCAAAAACTGGATCGCCATCAGGGGCAGGGTGGCATCCAGGTCGAATAACCCCCCCGCCTCTGCCAACCAAACCGTACCTACGGACATCATCATCCACCGCCCTCCCAAAATTCAGGCCCGATGGGGCACCCACCAGGCCCACTCCGTCTGTGCATTTAACCGGCAAACGGGTTGGCAAACAACAGCACCAAAGCCACCACCAGCCCGTAAATCGTCAAGGCTTCCATAAACGCCAAACTCAGCAGTAGCGTGCCCCGGATTTTCCCTTCCGCCTCCGGTTGCCGAGCAATCCCTTCCACCGCTTGCCCAGCGGCACGACCTTGACCCAGACCCGGCCCAATTGCCCCCAAGCCCACGGCCAGAGCGGCGGCCAACACAGAAGCAGCAGACGTTAAACCATCCATAAATCCATCCTCGCAGTAGGGTTGTGTAACGGGATACGAAGGCCCCGCAAATCACCATACCAGGTTTTGTTCCCGGTACCACCAAAATCTTAGGCGATTTCGGCTTCTTCTTCGTGTTCGTGATCCTCCAGGGCTTCGGCGATGTAGGTGGAAGCCAAGGTGGCAAAGATCAACGCCTGAATCCCACTCAGGAACAGCCCCAGCACCATTAACGGCACGGGCAACAGCACTGGCACCAACAGCACCAGCACCCCCACCACCAACTCATCCGCCAGGATATTCCCGAACAAACGGAAACTCAGGGACAAAGGCTTGGTGAAATCCTCAATAATCTTGAAGGGCAACATGATCGGCGATGGGTACAAATACCCCTTGAAATACCCCAACAGCCCCTTGCGGCTGAACCCCGCATAAAAATACGCCAAAGAGGTTAACAGTGCCAACGCCGCCGTTGTATTAATATCGTTCGTACTTGCCGCCAATTCCCCCGCCGGGAGTTCGATCAGCTTCCAGGGCACCAAAATCCCCGTCCAATTACAGGTAAAAATGAACAAAAACAGCGTCCCCACAAACGGCAACCACGCCCGGTATTCCTTTTCCCCCAACTGATTGCGGGTCAAGGTTCGCACAAAATCCAGCACGTATTCCATGAAATTTTGCCACCCCTGCGGCACCCGTTGGGCGTTACGAGTTCCCAAAAGCGCAGCCCCAATCAGCAATGCCATCACAATCCAGGACGTGATAAACACCTGCCCGTGAATTTTCAGATTTCCCAGTTCCCAGTACAAATGCTCCCCCACCTCCAGACTGGCCAGAGGTGCTCCCAGCAGTCCATTCCACATCCAAACCATACGTGTGCCTACTATGATTGATCACCAGCCCCAGTCTAAGACCAGGGGGACATCCCGTGCAATTATCTCAGCGGTAGCTCGGTAAATTGACTCATTTAACTCATGGGCACTTCTAAAAATGGGTCGCAGGGGCACTGCCCCCGTCAAAGAAGCACCTGCGGTGTAGGTTCTCGCTAGCCTGCGTGGCGTAGCCATTAATATAGGCATTTTAACGAAGTACTCTTGCAGTGATGGCAATAAATAGAGGTGCCCTAATTACCAAACAAATTAGAAATATAATTCACCACCAAGCCCAAAATAATCAAATTATACATAAACGAAAAAACCCCATGAAAAAGTGCCAATACCCGAATATCTTTCCGGGCAATATTCACATCCGCAGTGGCAAACGTCATGGCAATCACAAAGGACTGATACATAAAATCCCAGTAATTAGGCAATGTCTCTTCCGAAAAGAGCAACCCCCGATCCACCTCCGTAGATTGCTCCACCGCTAAATGTTTCCCCTGGGAAAAATAATAGAGCCTAGCATAGTGTAAAGCAAAAAAAACATTGACCAATACCCAGGAAGAAAAGAGGGCTAAAATGGATAAAAAAATATGCACTCCCGATTCCAACCTTGTCCAATCCTTGGGCGTTTCCGCCAAACTCACCAAAGACATAATACTTGCCCAAGAAAGGATAACGACTGAAACTAAAATCACCCAATTACTGGGTTCCTGATGGCGAATAAACCGATAGGTATCCTCCACAGAAGCCACATTAATCCGTATAAAAAAAGCCAACAAATAGCCCAGCACCGCCAAATTGTAGGTAATCAGATAAATAAAATTTCCATGTAGGTTTGTCAATAGGGATAAAAACCCCCAGGTGAACCCCGCAATGCTCAGGGCGTACACCATCCGCCATTTGGGATGAGTCAAGGCTAAAATCTTTTGCCGGTTCATGGCACAACCCAGGAAAGATCAGGGCATGGAACGTGCCTTTACCCTACCACAAAGTCCCTCATCCTAACGCCGCAATCGCCGTCAGCAACCCCCTCGCCTTATTCCAGGTTTCCTGATATTCCCGCTGGGGGTCCGAATCCGCCACCACCCCCGCCCCCGCCCGCACCCGCACCCGCCCCTGGTGCACCACCATCGTCCGCAGGGTAATCGCCGTGTTCAACTGCCCCTCAAAATCGTAGTACCCATAACAGCCCGCATAGGGCCCCCGCTGCCGATGCTCCAATTCATAAATCAACTGCATCGCCCGAATTTTGGGGGCACCGCTGACCGTCCCCGCCGGAAAACAGGCTTGCAGGGCATCCCAAGCACTATATTCCGGGGCTAACCTGCCAATTACATTACTGACAATGTGCATCACATGGGAGTACTTTTCAATCACCATCATCTGATCCACCCGCACCGTCCCCCGCTCTGCCACCCGCCCCAAATCATTGCGCGCCAAATCCACCAACATCACGTGTTCCGCCACTTCCTTCGGATCCCTAAGCAATTCCTGCGCCAACCGTTCATCCTCCGCAGGCGTATGCCCCCGGGGGCGGGTTCCCGCAATCGGTCGCAGCGTCGCCAACCGCCCCTCCGTTTTCACCATCACCTCCGGGCTAGAGCCGATCAACTGCCAATCCCCAAACTGGAAAAACGCCATGTAGGGCGAAGGATTCACCAAGCGCAGGGAACGGTAGAGCAAAAAGGGGTCGCCTGAGTACGATGTACTGAGTTCCTGGGACAACACCACCTGAAAAATGTCCCCCTGGTAGATATACTCTTTCGCCCGTGCCACCCCCGTTTGAAACCCCTCCGCCGTGGTATCGCTGGCAATCTCCACAGACCGTATCCCCGGTTGCCAGACCATGCGGGTGGTTGCCGGTGCCAAGGGTTGCTGTAATTTGGCTAACAACTGCTGGACTTTGTCCTGAGCATATTCATACGCAGAACGCACATCCCCCCCCCGCACATCCCCATACGCCACCGCCCAAATGTGCCGCCGCACCTGGTCAAACACCAACAGGTGATCCATCTGCAACCAACAGCCATCGGGTAAGTCCCCCCCCGCCACCACCGGCACCGTCGGTTCAATCCAGCGAATCAGTTCATAGCCCCAAAACCCGAACAGCCCCCCCAACCCCGGCGGCAACTCCGGCACTGACACCGGCTGATAGGGCGCCAAACATTTTTGGATCACCGCAAAAGGGTGCCCCGACCACCGTTGCTCACTCCCATCCCGAAACACCTGCCGACAGTCCTCCCCCCAAGCCGTCAATACCCACAGGGGGTCACACCCCAGCACACTGTACCGACCGATGCGCTCCCCGCCCTCCACCGATTCCAGCAAAAAACTATAGGGCTGACCCCGACACACCCGATACCAAGCCGACACCGGCGTATCCAAATCCGCAGGACACTGTTGATACACCGGGATAAAATTACCCCGCTCGCTCAAACGTTGAAACTGCTCCCAATCCATGGCACTGTTCATGGGCGAGTTTTGTTGACCAGGCTAGTGGCAAAATTCTCATGGCGGTTCGGGGAAAGTTGCCGTGCCTTCAAAATTGCCGCCGAGAGCATCACATAGGCTAAAATCCCCACCACCGCCGCCGCCCAAATGCCAATCGTATCCGAAGCATTCCAGAGGGCATGAACCACCGATGCCCCCAAATACGCCGAGGGAATCACCAGCCAAGCGTACTTCGGTTTCAACGCCGCCAAGCCAATCCCATAGCCAAAATAGCCACTATAAGCCATGTGCCCTGCCACCGAACCCAAAATCCGGGGAATCAGCAACTGCAACCCCACCAGTTCCCCCGCCACCGTGCCCGCCTGCTGTCCCACCTCCTCCACAATCCCCGGCACGTACTCCCCCATCGTCTCCAGCCAAGTGAACCCCAGCGCCGAAGCCGCCCCATAAATAATCCCATCCAACGGTTCCACCACCCCAATCCGGGAGCGTGCCCGCAGTGGCAGGAGCATCCCCAGCCCCCAAAATAGGAAAATTGGCAGAGCTTTTAATAATTCCTCCAACAACCCCGCCCCAAAAAAATGGGACGTAAATTGCACCGTAAAACTCTGGCTACTCGCATTCAAATTCCCTGGTAAAATTTCTCGAAAAATTAACACAAACAAGCTCCAGACCGGGCTAACCAAAAGTATGACCGTCATTAACCCCACCAAGACCATCGCCCACCAGGGTTTGGATTTACCACAGAGTTGATAAATAAAATAAAACCCACCGATCCCCAACAAAAACGCCAAACAGGCATTAAATAAGGTCGGATTCCCAATCGTGGAAAATAAAATAATGACCCCAATTACCGTCACCGCCGCCGGTACCAAATGGGCTTTGTGCGCTAGAGCCTGCCCACTCCCCAGCACCGGAATCAACTGGCTCAAACTCAAATCCGTCGAGTCTGCTGGGGTTGCCCCCACACTGATGACTTTGATCTGCGTCCGCCCCAGACGCACCACACTACCACTTTTCAACGGCACCGGCGTACTGCCCAAGCGTTGCCCATCCACCCAAGGGGGATTGGATTCCCGCAGACAACGCAAGTACACCCCTTGCCCATCCCAAGCAATTTCCGCCTGCAATCCCGAAACCGTCGGGTCGCTAAAAACCACATCACACAGATTTGGGTCACGCCCCAAACGGATCACCTGGGACGGATTTCCCATAGCCATTTCGCGGCGATGGATGCGGTTATCTGCCTGCCATTCCAGGATAATCATGGGCATGGTTGATACGCCTTTCAATTATGACCCGTTCCATCCCCAAACTTCCAACCCCCACAGGCTAAATTTTTGGTCTATAATAAATAATTGCACAAGGGGCCGTAATGGTTTCGACGTGTCGGCGAACACGCATCCTGTGATGCAGGCCGAGAGGGAGTCCACTCTCGTAAATCCAGGCTCAAACCAACGTAACTGCGAACAACATTGTTCCTTTTGCTCGTAAAGCGGCCGTTGTGGTTGCCTAAGAGTCCCTAGTTAGAACTAGACCGACTTCGAGGCGTTCCTGGTGACACCGTTAATCCTGGAACGTATCCCCCCAACGGTTGCGCTAACTGGATTTGTGCGGTTGCCGGTTAGCTAAGCCTGAACCGTAAGCCCCTGGTCAGTTTGGGACAAAACTGGCTCCTGGTGTCTGGGTCAAGGCACCTATGCCTGTGAATGAGTGGGACGTTAATACCCGATACGGACAGCGGTTCGATTCCGCTCGGCTCCATCAATTCCCAATGAAATTGTGGGGCTGATGGGTGTGCTGTGCAACCCTCTGGTTAACTATAGCCGTCCTAAATGAGAGTGGAACAGGGGTCGCAGGGGCACCGCCCCCGTATTTGGTTCTGGAAACTTTGTGTTTGCAAATCAAGTAGGATTGCTATAGCAGTCATAACTGAGTATGGCTACGTCACGCTGTCGCTATGAGAACAGGGGTACCGCACTCATCCTTGGTTCTGGGGAATATCTATAGCAATCCTAAATGAGAATGGAACAAGGGTCACAGGGGCACTGCCCCCGTTTTTGGTTCTGGGAAATCTTTGTTCACCAATCAAGTAGGATTGCTATATTTTATTTAATAACAAAAGTATCTTAGTACCCCTCTCAAGTACTGTTGATATATAGTCATTCCGTTTTAGAATGCGACACTTTTTAGGTATTTGCAATCGCTCCATTCCTTTCCAGGAGAGGGTTTGTAGGTGAAGGCGAATGTTGCAAACTTGTTTGAAATGACTATAATTACTTAAGTATAAGATTATCGTATTAGGGGCACCTCTATAAATTCAAGGTTAGCGGTCGCAGGGGGGCACCCCCGCCCTTGGTTTTGACTAATATGGGCATTCCCACGATGGGATTGATGATTGGTTCAAATAAATAGAGATTTCCTTAAGGTATCGCTAGTATTCCCAAAAATTTGGCTGGGAGCCTTATAGATTTGATGCTATAGCAGTCCTAAATAAGAATAGAATAGTGGTCGCAGGGGCACCGCCCCCGTACTTGGTTCTGGAGAATTTCTGTTTGTTAATCAAGTAGGATTGCTATATGTGATGTTATGGTATGTTAGGAATACTTTTTTTTATTGCCCCGACCCACCATGACCAGTACCCAACCCCGTCCTACCCAAGGTTTTGCACAATCTATTCCAGTTTCTGCCAGTATTTCCGTTGAACAAATTCATTACCAAGTCAAGCATTGGTTGCCCGGGCGGTTTCGTCTGTATGTGCCCCAGGTGGCCTACGACGAGTCCTATCGGCGGCGGTTGGAACAGGGGTTGACGAAGGTGCTGGGGGTGCAGGAGGTGCGGGTGAACCCGGATGCCCGGGCGGTGGTGGTGGACTATAACCCGGATATGCCGGTGGCGCAGGTGCAGGAGGAGATTTTCGGGGTGATCCAAAATCCGCCAGCCCATCTCCAGGGCGCAGTTCCCGCTACCCACGAAATTAACTATGGGGAACCAGTAGTGTTGAATGTCCGTAATAAAACTTAACATAAGGGGTCAGGGTTATCCTACGAGCGGCTCTACCCCTACGAGTTCCATGAAGCTACAGTGTCGGCCTATTTCTATTTGTAAATATCGCAACTTGTCAATCAATTCATAGGTCTTATTGTGACCTATCTCCAGCAATCTTAAAATTAGATAACCAATCAATACGGCATAAATCTGTAGCCGCACACCATTCTCATTCTTGGTAATGATTCTATCCAATTTCAAGTGCATCTTTAGTGCCTTCCAAAGCAACTCAATTCGCCAGCGCAAACGATAGGCTGAACAAATCTCTTCATCCGTCATCGAAGTCACGTTAGTCGCTAGCCTATATTCTGTGTTTTCCTCTTCATTAAAAAATTGAATTACCCGAATATCCGGATTGTCAGGTTGCAACTTCATATTATTTCTAATCCGCACAATAAACAATGTATTTCGTTTACACATTTCGTCCATTAATTTCCAGGAAGCAAAACCCCTATCCATGATACCAACGGCATTCTCAGGTATCGTCCCAATCACAAGATGCCCAATTTTATGGTCATTAGTCTTTCCAAATATAATTGATTCGTCACCGATATTGCCCTCATTTATATCCAGGCCAAGCGTCAATTTTACCTGCTTGTAGTGCCAGAATAATTTGCTGGTCAGGGTGATAATGGTAGAATCTAATGGGAATAAGTGCTTAAATTCACCTTGATGATGTTTAAGCCGTTTTTGCAGTTCTCTTAGGATCACTTGAAACGGCTCGGTGCTACGATGTTTACACGCCTTAGAAAACGTTGATATGTCAACTTTAAAATTGAGATGATTCAAGAGGAAGAATAAGCCCCGCATGGTGGCGACTCTTGCATCTAAAATGAAGTGCATCCATATGAGTACAAACAAGCGAGTATCCAAGACTGGATAGTCGTTTTTGGGAAGAAGGTTCAGCAAGGGCTTGATAAGTCCCTGAATTTGTCGTCTCATAAAAATACTGTTACTCGTGGTTTCTACCAATCTAAAATACCATTTTTAGTCTCCCTTTTCCACCCTTTCGTTAACATTCAACACTACTGATGGGGAACGATTGGGATTACCCGTTTTGGGCTTGGTTTTGAGTTTGGCGCTGATGGTGGGGTTCCCGATCCCGGAACTTCTGGTGGCGGGGTTGATTTTTGTGGCGGCGGTGCCGGTATTCCAACGGGCATGGGCGGGGATCGTCGAGGAACATCAGTTGAATATTGACTTTTTGGATGCGTTGGCGTTGAGTGCCCATACCTTACAAGGTCATTACTTTGCCCCGACGTTCATGCTGAATTTGATCGAGGGCGGCGAGGTGATCCGGGATATGACGGCACGGGGGACGGACAGGGCCAGCCTGGACTTGTTGGATTGTTTGAACCAGACGGTGCGGGTGGAGCGGGGCGGTCAAGAGGTGGAAATTTCCGTGCGGGCGGTGGTGCCGGGGGACCATGTGCTGGTCTATCCGGGGGATCAGATTCCGGTGGATGGCTATCTCCTGCGGGGGACGGTGGTGGTGGACCAGTGCAAGCTCACTGGGGAATCGGTGCCGGTGCGCCGGGAGGTGGGGGATGAGGTGTTTGCCTCAACGATGGTGGTGGACGGGACGGCCTGTATTTTGACGGAGCGGACGGGGAATGAAACCCGGGCGGGGATGATTGTGTCCCTGATGGAATCGGCACCGGTGCATGACACCCGGGTGGAAAATTATGCGGCCTTGGTAGCGAATCAGGCGGTGGTGCCCACGTTGCTGATCGGCGGGGCGGTGTGGGGGTTCACCGGGGATACCCAGCGGGCGATTGCCTTGATTACCTTGGATTTTGGGACGGGGATTCGGGTGTCGGTGCCGACGGCGATTCTTTCGGCCTTGACCTATGCGGCACGCAATGGGGTCTTTATCCGCAGTGGGCGGGCGATTGAGATGTTGGCTCGGGTGGATGCGGTGGTGTTTGACAAAACCGGTACCTTGACCCGGGGACAGGCAACGGTGACGGAGGTACGGCTGGCTGACGGCTGTATGGACACGGTGGCGGGGGTGTTGGAGTTGGCGGCGACGGCGGAGCAGGGGTTGACCCATCCGGTGGCGGAAGCGATTGTGCGTCATGCCCGGGAAAAAGGCATTGAACCGGGGAGTTGCGAAAGTTGGGAATACCGGGTGGGCATGGGGGTGGTGGCGGTGATCCGGGAACGGGAAATCCTGGTGGGCAGTCACCGGCTGATGGCGCAGATGGGGGTGGCGGTGCAGAGTTTTGAGGAGGCACACCCGGAGATTAAAACCGGCAGTTATTCCCCCGTGTATGTAGCCGCTGATGGCATCCTGCTGGGGGTGATTTTGTACCGTGACCCCCTGCGCTCGGAAACCCCCTCGGTGATTCGGGAATTGAAAGCCCTGGGGATCACGCCCTATATGCTCAGCGGCGATGTGAAACGGGTCGCCTATGCGGTGGCGGCGGAGGTGGGGATTGCGCCAGGGCAGGTGTATGGGGAGGCGTTCCCGGAGCGGAAGGTGGAGGTGGTGAAAGACATCCATGACCAGGGACGGGTGGTGGCGTTCTGCGGGGATGGGATCAACGATTCGGCGGCTTTGGCCTATGCGGATGCGTCCATTTCCTTTGGGGGGGCGACGGATATTGCCCGGGAAACGGCGGATGTGGTCTTGATGGAAAATGACCTGCGGGGTTTGATCCAGGCGATCAAGGTGGCGCGGTACACGATGGAGGTGATCTGGCAAAATACCCTGATCGTGGCGGTTCCCAACCTGGGGGCATTGTTGGCGGGGATTTTCTTCGCCCTCGACCCGATTCTCGCCATCGTGATCAACAATGGTTCGGCGATCTTGGCGGAACTGAACGGTCTGCGCCCATTACTCGGGCCGGGGGAAGCATTGCCGGTGCTGTACAGCCACTTGGATCAAGAAGCCCTGATGATTGAGGAAGAGCATTTGCATCACCAACAGGAGTTGCACAGTTAAACCATACATAGCAGTCCTATTTGATTAGCGTTAGCTGGTGTGCCATAGGCATACAAAAACTCCGCAAATGAAGAGGCTTGCCTGTCTTGATGTTTTCCCTTTCCGGGTAGCGTCCCTCCACCAGGACGCAAGGGCAGTCAAGCTATAGCAATCCTACTTGATTTGCAAACAGAAATTCTCCAGAACCAAATACGGGGGCTACGCCCCTGCGACCCATTTTTAGAAGTGCCCTTAATTTGGTTGGCAATCTGGGAGATAGTTTCAATATAAAATTGACTCTAATTGTGATGATTTGCTAAGGTGATCGGGGGGATACACTGGTTCGGGAATCAGCATGACCCGCACTTTTGGTAAGGATGTTGTCAAATTTATGCCTGATTTTGCAAATGCTTTTAGCACTAATTCTGTACAGTACAATTCATCATCGCCGTTCCATAAAAACCTATAGTCAAATCCTTTGCCAATTTGCTGAAGGCTATACTCACGAATAACACGCCTAGCCTTATCATTAATGTTCTTTGCTCGATAAAATCCAACATCTTTTGCATTATCTTTGGCGGTAAATGTATCCAGTGGTTCAACAATTACCCCCCCAGCAGATTTACCATTTTGTGGCACTGCATGCACCACGACCAATTCCGATTTATTTCTAAGAATTATGCCAACGTGGGAAAATCTGGGTAAGTCTCCTTGCGAAAGCACCAAACGGCTAATCATATCTCGCCCAGTTCTAAATACGAGATCACCATCAGAAAGTTCCCCGGCAATCACTTTCCAATCAATAGTTTCCTGTTCAAAAGAACTACGGTAGGAATGCTGAACATAGTAAATTCCAAGAGTACAAAGAGTTAAACATACTATACTACTTCCAAGTATTTTACTTGCCTGCGGTAATTTTCCATTCACCATCTTCTTTTATTAGTTTTGTATTTTGAAAACTTGGTTCACAATCTCCATTAAAAGTTACCTTTGTAGTCCCAGAACGAATCTCTCCACTGCCTTCTAAGTTAACTTCAATTTTTTTAATTCCCCCACATTTTCTGATATTTTCTGACTCTTTCGATAAGGCAAGAGATAGCTTTCTGTCCCCCAATAAGCCCACTAC
Organism: Synechococcus sp. C9; assembly: GCF_022984075.1. Taxonomy (NCBI): domain Bacteria; kingdom Bacillati; phylum Cyanobacteriota; class Cyanophyceae; order Synechococcales; family Synechococcaceae; genus Synechococcus; species Synechococcus sp. C9. Next base: position 2,405,211 of record NZ_JALAAD010000001.1, read on the forward strand.
CTGAACAGATACATATCCTTTTGCTTCAGATATTTTGCCTTTCTCGAGAGAACGGTAAAATTTCTCGACGGTTGACTCCTCAGAACGCCCACAACTAGCTAATAAAAAAACAGAAACCAGAAAAGCTACTGCCGTCAACCCCTTTTTATGCTTCATGGTATTCTTTCTCTTAATTCCATAAAAGAATCTTGCCTAGATTACTCACCAACTTTTACCTATTCTTTAGCACTACAAGTATAGCATAATTGCTCTCCTGAGTATTTAGTGATAAGCAGAGTTTATATGTAAGCCCGATGAGGGTCTCAACTTCCTTGGAGACCAAGAAGTGTGTTCTCCCATACAGTTGCAACTGTAAATCGAGGAGAGCCGGATGCTGTCAAATTTATACCTGTTTTTGCAAATGCCTTTAGTAAAATTTTTCTCACAAATTAAGTGGGATGACTATGGTAAGGCGATGAAAACTAAGGTGAGGTGGTATCCTACAACCCTTGACTTTCTGAGTATAAAATTTTTCCTCACAATTCAGGGCAAATCTATAAATTCAAAGTTAACGTTCGCAGGAGGGCACCCCGCCCTTGGTTCTGGGTAAGATGAGCATTCCCAGGATGGGATTGATGATTGGTTCAAAAAATAAATAGAGGTTCCCTTCAGATGTGATTGCTATATTCGGTTTAATGTTGTATTTATTATTGATTAGGTTAGGATTTACGTTTTCATGGGTTGATGGGTGGGTTGAGGAGATGGATAGGGTTGCTTTTGGTTGTGGGATGGGTTATGCCCGCCCAGGCGACCGTCATCATGCGGGTTTTTTTGACCCAGACCGGGGGAACATTACCACTGGGCAGTTCCACCCCAGCGCAGGTGGTTGACCCCCAGGGGCGTTTGGTGGCCAGTCTTGCGCCTATGGAGCGGGTACAGAGCCAAGCCAGCGGCGGACAGGTGACTTTGGGGGGGTACAAAGCCCCTTTTTTGTGGCTCCAACCCAGTGCCGGGGGCTATGTTTATGTGGGCGATGGCTGGTATCGGGGGCGGGTGCTACTGTTGGCACGCAACGGGTTGAGTGTGATCAATTATGTGGACTTGGAGGAGTATCTGTACAGCGTCGTGGGGGCGGAAATGTACGCCCACTGGCCCGCATCGGCACTCCAGGCGCAGGCGGTGGCGGCTCGTTCCTATGCGGTGACCAAACGGATTCGGCCGGTGGATAGGTATTACGATCTGGGGACGACCGAACGGCATCAGGTTTACAAAGGGGTGCGTTCCGAACAGCCCACCACCCGAGCGGCGGTCAATGCGACCCGGGGGCAAATACTCACCTACAAGGGCGGCGTGGTCTTGACCCAGTATGCGGCGAATGACAATATCGTTCGGGATGTATTTGGCGGGCGGGGGATGAGTCAGCAGAGGGCGTATGAACTGGCAAAACAGCAGTACAATTACCTGCAAATTTTGGGGTATTTTTATCCCGGCACCCGGTTGGGGCGGATTCATGGGTATTAGGGGGGAACTTTTCGCTATGATCAAAGGTGATGTTATGAGGATGAAAGCTGATGGCCGCAGAAATTTTTAGCCATGCGGGGGTAATCTTTGGCATGGTATTGGTGGGGGTCGCTACGGGGTTTGTATTGATTAAACTCACCGGGGAATCCTCGGCGGGACGGTTGTTCAAAATTACCGGTAAGGAAGAATAATTGTCGCTAAAGGAGGGGAGTGAAAGCTCGCAGTTTCTTCCTGATTGGAAAATGCTAATTTGGGAATATAGCAATCCTCCCTGAATTTTCAACAACGGTTGCAGAGGTAGCGGGCGTAGTTTTTCTGAAAGTTCACGCATCCAGCGGGTAGGATGGTTATCGGTAACGGCGAAATTACGTCATTTCACGGAAGCTTCATCGCTTCCTGGTGTTTAAGGTAAGAATCAAGCCATATGATTTGATTGACCTATTCCCACAGTTCCTATGACTGACCTATCCCCGGATGAAATTACGGCCTACTTTCGGGCAGAAGTGCCGGGATTATTGGCGGAATTGGAAACTGGGTTACGCAGGTTGCGACAGGATCATTCCGTCCCAGCCTACTATCGGTTACTGCGGGCGGCGCATTCTCTCAAGGGCGGGGCGGCCAGTGTTTCCATGTACGGGATTCAAACCTTGGCGCAATGTTTAGAGGATGTGTTTCAAACCCTATTAACTCAGCCGGATCGGGATATTGAGTCCATCGAAGATTTGTTATTGCAAGGATTTGATTGTTTACGTCTGCCCTTGTCCCAATGGTTAAAAACGGGGGTGTGTGACTCAGATTTTGCCCTGCGGCGAGCGAAGACCATTTATAAGCAATTGACAGATATATTAGGGCCGGTGCCAGCCACAATTAAGCCAGTAACTTCCACAGATTTAGAAGTGAATGTCGAGCAGGCTATTTTTGATAATGATATTGCCCCCAAAATTGCAGAAATTGAAGGGTTATTATCCCAATCTGACCCCGCTTTGTTGTGTGGAGAATTGCGGGCACAGTTTGATGTATTAGTTGGCTTGGGGGAGATGTTAAATTTCCCAGGATTAACCCGGATTGGTCAGGTGGTGGTGCAGGCATTGATTCATCATCCCAGCCATGCCGCTGAGATTGCCCGGTTGGCGATCCGGGATTTACAAGCAGTGATGGGCGGTCAGCATCAGGGGGGAGAACCCAGTCCCGAATTACTGGCTTGGACAAAACCATCTGAGGATGGGGAAAATCAATTGATTACGCAGGAAGAAGCCATCCCTAATTGGGGGGAAATGGGGATGGAAACGTTTGATGACCCAGTAGGGAATGAAAGCTCTGTAGCGAATGATTTGTTCTGGGATGAAATCGGTGAAGTGAACCAGCCCCAGGTTGATTCTCTGACAGCCGATAATTTAGAAAAATCCAACGAGATGTCCATACCAGATGAGTCTAATTTTTGGGGAGACGCAGGTGCAGATGTCCAACCACTAGAACCACCAACATTATCATTTTGGGAGGAGGTTAACAATGCTATTACCCCCCCATCAAACGAAACAGAACCAGCAAATTCTACTAATTCTTTGTGGGAAGAAATAGGTGAACTTAGCCAAACGGAACCCCAAGATTTGCCAGAATCTAGTTCGTTTTGGGAGGAGCTTAACAATGCTATTACCCCGCAAGTAAATGAAACAGAACCAGTAAATTCTACGGATTCATTTTGGGAAGAAATAGGGGAACTTAGCCAAACGGAACCCCAAGATTTGCCAGAATCTAGCTCGTTTTGGGAGGAGGTTAACAATGCTATTACCCCGCAAGTAAATGAAACAGAACCAGCAAATTCTACGGATTCATTTTGGGAAGAAATAGGGGAACTTAGCCAAACGGAACCCCAAGATTTGCCAGAATCTAGTTCGTTTTGGGAGGAGGTTAACAATATAGAAACAACTCAAGTAAACGGTGCAGAACCAGCAAATCCTACCAATTCATTTTGGGAAGAAATAGGAGAGCTTAGCCAAACCGAACCTCAAAATTTACCAGAATCTAGCTCATTTTGGGAAGAAAACTATCCAGAATCAGAACAAAACCCATCTACTCCCCTGTGGACGGGGCCAGCGTTACCCCCTACCACTGAAATCAATTCAGAAGCTCTGGAATTTTTTGCCCAGGAAGCCCAGGATTTATTACAGGAATTGGAATCGGGACTCTTAACCCTCCGACAAAACCATGACATTCCCCATATCCATGCCCTGATGCGGGCGGCACATTCCCTCAAAGGGGGAGCGGCTACCGTCGGGTTGGCGGTGATTCAGGTGATCGCCCATCGCTTGGAAAATGCCCTGCAAAAACTTTACCAATGGCCCGGGACGCTGGATGTTCCCCTGGAAGAAGCCCTTTTGCGTGCTTTTGACACCCTGCGCCAGCCCCTGCAATCCCAGTTGACCAACGGGCATCTTGACCCCGACACCGTACTGCATAATGCCGAACAAGCCTTTTTACTTTTAGAGGAAATCCTCGGACCCACCGAACCCACCGGGGCGGATGCCTATATGCCCTCAGCGCAGGATTTGGGGGTGGATATGACTGCCACCATTTTTGGGGGGGATATTCAGCAGGGGTTGACCCAGTTGAGCGGTCTGCTGGCGCACCCGACGGGGGATTGGGTTGCCGAGGTCATCAGTCAGTTGGAAATTTTTACTAATTTGGGGGAATTGCTGAATCTACCGGGCTGGCGGGCAATTTGTCAGGCTGGCTTAACCGCTTTGACCCAACACCCGGATCAGGCAACTGCCATTGCCCAGGTACTCCTGCGGGATTTGCGCCAGGGTTACGACCAGGTGATGGCGGGCGACCGGGAACATGGGGGCAGGGTTAGCCCAGAATTGCAAGCCTTTTTAGTAGAAAATTTGCAACAGGTGTCATTGCCTGTGGAATCCCCGGTGCCAGAGCCGCAAACCGAGATTTTAACCGCAGATAATATCAATACATTATTTACACAATTGCCCCCGGCGATGGATGTGGCTGAACCCCCAGCGGCTACCCCCAAGGTTCCTTCTGCTCAACCCCAACCAACCCGGGGTGCGGTGGTGCGGGTGGAAGTCAGTCGGCTGGAGCGGTTGAATAATTTGATTGGGGAATTGGTGATTCAGGAAAACGGTTCCCTATTGCATCAACAACAGTTGCAAAACCTGGTGCAGACCTTTGGGCAACGGTTAAATAAATTTGAAATGCTCAGTCGGATGTTGCAAGATGCCGCCGACCAACTCACCGTAACTGCCCATGCAGAAACTACGCCTAAGAGTGAAGCACATAGTGAATTTGACCCCCTGCAAATGGATTCCTACAATCAAATTTACACCTGGGTACAAACGGTGATTGAAGAAATTGCCCAGGTAGGGGAAGTCCTGCGGGATATGGGTTTGATTACCCAGCAATCCCAGGAAAGTTTGCGGAAAAAACAACAAACCCTCAAGCAAATTCGGGGGGATTTACTCTGGATTCGGATGGTGCCTTTGCAGGAAATTTTACAGCGATTTCCCCGCATGGTACGGGATTTGTGTGTTCAGCACCATAAGCAAGTGGAAGTTAAGTTAATCGGAGCCAATACCCTCGTAGATAAAGCGGTTTTAGAAAAACTCACTGACCCCTTGGTGCATTTAGTCCGTAATGCTTTTGATCATGGGATTGAACCCCCCCAAACCCGCATTCAACGGGGTAAAAATCCTCAGGGTACGATTGAAATTCAAGCCTACTACCGGGGGAATCAAACCTATATTACCGTTGGGGATGATGGGCAGGGGATTGATTTAGAACGGGTGCGCCAAAAAGCCATTGAAAAGCAAATTTTCACCCCAGAACAGGCGGCGAATGCCAGTAAAGCTGACCTTTTGAATTGTCTATTTGCACCGGGATTTTCAACGGCGGCGACGGTGAGTGACCTGTCCGGGCGGGGGGTCGGTTTAGACGTGGTGCGCTTGCAAATTCAAGAACTCAAAGGCTCGATTCAAATTCATACGGAACCGGGGCAGGGAACCACGTTTACCATTCGTTTACCCTTGACGTTAACCATTACTAAGCTCCTGGTTTTCAGTTTAGACCAGCGGCGGTTTGCCCTAGCGGTGGACAGTTTGGCGGCGATTGTGACCGTGACGGATGCGGCGTTGGTGACCATGCAGGGGCGGCAGTTGTACCGGTGGCAGGGGCGGTTGGTCCCCCTGATTCCCCCCTCGGTGTTGGAGTATCGTTACCCGGTGCGGTGGGGGGCTGGGGAAGGAGCCGGGTTCACCTTACCCGCTGGGCAGGGACGACCCCTCCTGCTGTTGAGTGTGGACAATGAGGTTTACGGTCTGGAAATTGACCAGATTTTGTTAGAACAAGACCTGGTGATTAAGCCCTTCAGTGGTCTGTTGCGCCTCCCCGCCTATGTGTATGGCTGTACGATTTTGGGGGATGGGCGGTTGGTGCCGGTGCTGGATGGGGCAGGGTTGGTCAACCATTGGTTACGCACGCCGGACGTGGGAGTGGTGGTGCCCAAGACCCCGGTGCGTACCCTCGCGCAAACGGAAATTTTGGTGGTAGATGATTCCCTGACGATTCGGGGAACTTTGAGCAAAATGCTGACCAAACATGGCTATCGGGTACATACCGCCGCCGATGGTCGGGAAGCCCTGGAATTATTAGCCCAAAATCCCCACATCCAAGCGGTATTTTCTGATGTGGAAATGCCCCGTATGAATGGGTTTGAATTTCTCAGTGCCTGCCGCCAAGACGAGCGTTATCAAACCTTGCCGATTATTATGCTCACGTCCCGGGCGGGGGAAAAACATCGAAAACTGGCACAGAAGTTAGGTTGTAATGCCTATTTGACCAAGCCCTATTTGGAACCGGATGTGCTGAAAACCCTGAAGGAACTTTTGCCTTCCTCCGAAGTTAGTTAGCCAGCCCCAATAGTCTAGGGGTCGCAGGGGCACCGCCCCCGTTTTTGGTTCTAGGTAACCTGGGCATTCCAACGATGAGATTTATGGTTAGCTCAAATAAATAGAGATGCCCACCAAGTGATCCCAAACGATTATGAATAAATTTACGTCACCGCATAGGGCAAAGGGTCGGGAATCCCCGCTTGCCGAAACCCCTCCCGGCGCAAAATACAGCTATCACACACCCCACAGGCGAGTTCTTCCCCCCGGTAGCACGACCAAGTGAGTTCCCAGGGCACCCCCAATTCCTGCCCCAACTGGATAATTTCTTTCTTATGCAAATGCAGTAACGGTGCCGTCAACGTAATCAGTTGACCCTCCCGCCCCCGTTTGGTGCCCAGGGTATAGACCGTCTGCATCGCCGCCAGATAATCCTCCCGGCAGTCTGGATACCCCGAATAATCCAGGGCATTGGCACCCAGGTAAACCCGGTCTGCTCCCAACACCTCCGCCCACGCCAGCGCCACACTCAGGAAAATCGTATTCCGAGCCGGAACATAGGTCACGGGAATCCCCTGCGCCATTTCCGCCGGGAGCCGGTGACCGGGCACCTCCATATCCCGTTGGGTCAACGCCGACCCCCCCCAACGCCCCAAATCCAGGGGAATGACCTCATGCCCGTGAACCGCCGCACTTTGGGCCACCGCCTGAGCCGAGCGCAGTTCCCGCCGGTGCCGTTGGTGATAATCAAACGAGAGGGCATAGCAGGCATAACCCAGCGACTGAGCGTAATACAAAACCGTCGCCGAATCCAACCCCCCAGATAAAAGGACAACCGCCCGCTGATTCATGGTTCACTGGTGCAAAACTATTGTTAGAATGATCACCATGTTAGAAAATATGAAAAACCTGTGGGCAGTCAACCAGGTTTTTTGTTCGTAGCTGTTTCGCGTAAGGAGACCGCCGATGCTACACCGCAAGCTTTACCAAATCTGTTGCGACGGTCGGGAAGTGTGGATTTACCTCAAGGATCAACAGCGGATGATCGAGCGGGCGCGCATCATAGACATTGAGGGGGACTTGGTGACCTTGCGTTACGAAACGGAAGAGGAAGACGAAACCTGCGCCTGGGAAGAATTGATCCGCATGGAAAGCATTGGTGCCATCACCCAAAAACTAGCCTCCGTGCCCCGGGGCGACCTGGAGCCATTGGTGTCCGACGACTGCCCCGAAGCGGAGCAAATTCGGGACGATTAAGCCCGCAGTGCCCGCAGTAACCGCCCCAAGCCCCGCCAAAAATTTTCACCTGTGGGTTGGGGGTTGAGGGTTGCCGTGACCGTCTCCCCATCGGGATGCTGGGGAAATTCCCCCGCCAAAACGTACATCCCCGTCGGTTCTTCCCGCCAAACTTGCCAGGGCTGGGGGTAGATTCTCAGCACCGCCCCCCCCTCCACCGGGCGCAAATGGTACGCCGTCACCAGGGTTTGCAAAAATTCCTGCCGCAGTCGCCGTCCCGCATAGCCAATCCCCACCGTGCCCGCATCCTCCAAGCGGGGGTTGAGCAGAATCACCGGACAAACCGCCGTTTCCACCAACGCCCGTACCTGAGCCACCTCCGCCGGGTCAGGGGCAACCAGCACCACTCCCTGATCCCCCGATTGATGGGGTTCCCGCAGGGTTTCCACCCGCCAGGGCACCACCCCCCAGTCCCGCCGCGCCAGCGCCGCCCCCCCCGCATCACTAAACACCACCCGTCCCGCCGTTCCCCACCCCACAAAGGCTTGCAAAAATTCCCGCACCAGGGGCATGGGTTTCACCTCCGGCAACCACAACTCCACCAGCAGACGGGTTTCCCCCTGGGCAATTGCCTCTTGGGTCGCATTTTGGGCCTGGGCAATCGCTTCCGGCAGGGTTTGGGGTAAAGACATAACTGGCAAAACAATTGGAGATTATTTATATTATGGGAAAATTATTGTCCCCAAAAATGATGCCCTTCCTTTTGGGTCTATTGGTGGGGCTGGTTGCACTCTGGTTGTACCGCCGCCGCCAACGGCATTCCCTAGCTTATTGGAAAAAACGTCTATCCCAAGCGCAAGAAAATTATCACGAGCTTGACCAACGACATGAACAGATTACCCAAGAGTATCAAAAAATACAGCAACAATTGCGGGAATTAGCACAAGAAAATCAACACCTGCACCAGCAACTAATCACCTTACAGCAGGAGAATGCGGTTTTAATCCAGCAACAGACCGAATCCACCCAGGAACAATTGCGGGAATTAGAACGAGAAAATCAACACCTGCACCAGCAATTAGCTAACCTACAGCAGGAGAATACTACTTTACTTGAACAGCAGACAGAACCTACGCAAACCCATCAGGAAAAAGCACAAGAATTACAACAACAAATAGCAAAATTACAACAAGAAAATCAAACCCTAACATCATTTTGTAACTATTTTGAAAAATGCGCTATTTCCACCGAAGAAAAACATATCTCGCTTCAAGAACAATACGATTCGCTCCAGCAAGCGTATCTTCACTTGCAAGCCCAGTTGAATCATAGTAGATATAACAACTACACCACTTCAGCACCTACACCCGGAACCAATAACCACCATGCCATCACGTTTTATAGCAATGAAACTGACTTTTACCAGGATGAAACTTATGAATTAATTTTGCGTCTCATCGAGGAAGAATTGAATCGTCTCCCTAATAATTGTTACAAACGCCGCCGTGACTTATTAAGATCGCTTTTAGAGTGTAACCCTTCCCAGGAGTATTCCAAGCAAATCCGCACCCAAATCAAAGAGTTATTCTCTGATTATAAGGGCATGACGAGACGCTTGGAAACAAGACTTAAGCAACTAGGTTTTTCTCTTACTGAAGGGAATCACTATAAAATTACTTGGCAAGATGATAATCGGTACACATTTTCTTTTGCTAAAACCCCCAGTGACTACCGAGCGGATAATAACATTGCCCGTGACCTGATTCATTTGTTATTTTAATTTAAGGGCACCTCTATTTATTGCCACCACTGGAAGATTATTTTGCTAAAATGCCCATATTACCGAGAACCAAAAACGGGGGCGGTGCCCCTGCGACCCATTTTTAGAAGTGCCCTTAAATATAAAATATATTAATAGTTAATGAACGAACTCTTTTGTACCAGTACGGGGTTACCCATCCCCACCTTGACCCCGGAGCAAGTGACCCTCTGGTGGGAAGGGGTGGCTACAGCCGGTTTGCCACCGGAAGTCTGGGTAGAAACTGCCGGTCGCAGTAGTGCCATGCTCACCCTCGGCTGGCTAGGGCAGGACTGGCAAGTGGGACGGGTGGTGGTGCTGGTGGGCAGTGGGACGGTTGGGGCGGTGGCATTGAGTGCCGCTCGTCATTTGGCAAACCGTTGTATGAATGTGCGGGTCTGGTTGAATCCCGAAATTGCCCCCAATTTATGCTTACAAAATCAATATAATTTGTATCAAAAAACCGGTGCCCAAACCGTTGATCTTAGTGAATTAACTGGCGAAAAAGTGGCGGTGGTTTTGGTAGGCAGTGATACCCCCCTCCTCCCGGAAATATGGGCATGGGTGGCGCAGTCGGGGGCAGAAGTATTGCGGATTGGGGCAACGGTGGACGGGGTGGCGGTGGCGACCTTGGTTTTGGGTTTGCCGGTGATGGGAGCACCCTATGCGGGTCAGCTTTACCTGGCGGATGTGGGCATTCCCCTGGCGGTGTATGAGCAGTTGGGCTTGTACCATCGGTTTGTGTTTGGCAATCAATATATTATTCCGATTTATCAACGGGTGGCGGCTTTGGATATGGAAATATAACAATCCTAACTAAGTTTAGAACAGGGGTCGCAGGGGCATCGCCCCCGTATTTGGTTCTGGAGAATTTTTATATGCTTACGGTACGCAAGCTAATGTAAATCAAGTAGGATTGCTATAGTAATCCTAACTAAGTTTAGAACAGGGGTCGCAGGGGCATCGCCCCCGTACTTGGTTCTGAAGAATTTTTGTATGCTTACGGCACGCAAGCTAATGTAAATCAAGTAGGATTGCTATAGTTATTTTGGATAGGGATGAGACAACTTTTAGGTATTCTTAATAGTGCTCCGGTAATCGCTGGTAATCGCTCATTATGTAATTTATAAAAGTGCCCTATATCCCTACAAATCCATGCCATTTTACTGGCAAAATTGTTGGTAAGTAGTCCGAGCTTCTGCACTGCCTAAATTAGCCGCAGTTCGTAAATCGCCACAGCCCCCCACCCCATCGCCCAAACCTATTTTTGCCACCCCCCGCACAAAATAATTATCGGAATTGGTGGGATTGATTTGCATCGCCCGATTCGCATCTTCTAATGCGCCCCGAAAATCCTGAGTAAAGACCCTGGCGGTACTGCGAGCCGTGTAGGCAATCGCATTATTCCCATCTAACGTGACCGCCTGGTTGGCATCAACAATCGCACCCGCAAAGTCCTGTAAGGCGGTTTTTGCCAGGGCACGGATAGCATAACTACTCGCTTCTTTAGGATTAAGTTGAATCGCTCGGGTGACATCTTCTAACGCCCCTTTGGGATTATCCAAATACACCTTCGCTGTCGCTCGCATCAACCAGGCATCCGCCAAATTGGGATTTAGTTCTACCGCTCGACTCGCATCCGCCAAAGCCCCGGGATAATCATTCATTTGACTTCTGACAAATCCCCGTAAAACGTAGGCTTTATCATAATTTGCCCGCAGGCGAATCGCTTGATCCGCATCCGCAGTTGCCCCAGGAAAATCCCGCAATAGGGTTTTCAAAAAGGCACGATTGCCGTAAATATCGGCATTTTTGGGGTCAAGTTGGAGGGCTTGATTGTAATCCGCTAATGCCCCCTGATAATCCTGTTGATTTAGGGCTTTCAAAATGCCACGGCTCATGTATGCTAAAGCCGAATTGGGTTCGAGTTTAATCAATTGATTGAGGTCATTTAACGCCCCCTGAATATCCCCCGCTTCGTACTTCCGTTCCGCCAAAATATATAATTCTTGAGCGGTGGTGCCGGTGTTATTAACTCTAATTGGTTGCCGATTCACCCAAGCGGTGTAGGTGCGAATGGGAACGGCTAAATTGAAGCCGGATTTCAGGGCAATGGTTCCCTGTTTGGTGGATTGATAACTCCCTTCCGCTCGCCCATGAATCCCCACCAATTCCGCCCGTTCATTCAATACCGGTCCCCCACTCATCCCTGGCAAGGTGTTGTTCGTATAAGTGAGGGAATACCCATCCTGTAAAATGTTTTCTGAACTTGCCGTCACATCCCCACTGGTGAATTGTAAGACTGGTTTGGTAATTGCTTGCCCCGGTAAAGGAAAGCCCGCCACATACACACTCATCCCCCGTTTAACAGCCAGATCATTCCCCAATTTCACCTGGGGATAATTTCCTGAACTGCGAAATTCCACCACCGCCAAATCCACCTGGGGTAGGTTTTGAATCCGACGGAAATCTAAGGGATAAACCTTACCATCGTGGGTGGTAATATCCGCCTCTTCGCCGGGTTTAATACTCTCAATCACGTGTTTGGCGGTTAAGACCTGATAGACCTCCCCATTCCTAGCAATAATCGTGCCAGAACCATGCCCCGCCGGGGTTTGGATCAAAACCGTGATTTTTTCTGCGACTTCGGCAATTTGACGTTTACTCAAGGTTGCCTGTGCGATTACTGGTTTCATAAGGAAGGGTACGGGGGCGAGCCTAATTCCCCCACCACTCAACCCCAAAACTAGCAATGCCACAAAGGTTTTGACCCGCATTTGACTTGTTACCCATTCACCCGTGATGCCAAGCCAATTCTAACAAAGCCCGGGGGCGAATTTGTCCCTGTACCAACTGCCACAACCGCCCGACTTCCGCAAAATGTAAACGGTCATCTTCGGTTAAAGCCAAAATTAATTGGTTGCGTAAAAACTGTCCTTCTGAGGAGAATAAATAGCTCAACGCTGGCCCCAAAACCGGTTGTAAATCCACCCCATCCCCGCCTTGGGTCACGGACAACAAACTTTCTAGGCGTTGCCACTGGAACCGATTGTCTTTGAATAAAACCTCCAGCAGGCGTTGGCGAAATTGTGGGGTTTCTCCGGTTAATAATCGCTGTGCTACATAGGGATAAGCCGCATCCACAATCTTGAAATTTGGGTCTAAACTCATGGCAATCCCTTCCTGGGTCACTAGGGAGCGGATAATTAAGGCAAAATGGGCGGGGACTCGAAATGGATAGCGATACATCAAATCGGAAAATTGATCCGTCGCCTGTTTGAATCGAAAATCCCGTAACTGGCTCCCCACCGCCTCCTGCCAGAGTAATTCCAGTGCCGGGACAATCGGCTCAATATCTGTGTTCGGTGGTAAAAAACCCAACCGGATAAAGTCCCGTGCCAATTCCCGATAATCCTTATTCACCAAATGCACCAGGGCATCTACCAATTGTTCCTTGGCTTCTTGGGTGAGTTGGTCCATCATGCCAAAATCAATATAAGCCAGCCGCCCATCGGTGGTTAAAAATAGGTTGCCAGGGTGGGGATCGGCGTGGAAAAAGCCAAACTCCAGAAGCTGTTTTAGCCCAGCCCGCACCCCAATTTGCACAAATTCGTGCATGGCAATCCCGGCTTTTTGCACCGCTTCAGCATCGGTTAATTTGTAACCATTGATCCATTCTAAAGTCAGCACCCGATGACTGGTGAATGCCCAATAAATTTTAGGGACTTTTACCGTTGGGTCATTGCGAAAATTGTCAGCGAATTTTTCCGCATTGCAGGCTTCGTTTAAGTAGTCAATTTCCTCAAACAATTTGCGCCCAAATTCATCCACAATCAACCGCAAATCGTCCTGCATCTGGATGGGCAACCAGGGTTGGAGAAAATGCAACATCCCCCGCAGAATATACAAATCCAAGGTTAATACCGGAATTAGTCCCGGACGCTGTACCTTGACCGCCACCTCTTCCCCGGTCTGCAAACGCCCCCGATACACCTGCCCCAAACTGGCCGCCGCCACCGGTTCCGGGGACAATTCCCGATACAAGACATCCACCGGTTGCCCCAATTCCTGCCTAATTAAGTCATAGGCCACCGCATTGGAAAAGGAAGGCAGTTGATCCTGCAGGAGGGTTAATTCTTCTAAATAATCCCGCCGCACCAGGTCGGGCCGGGTGGACAGGGCTTGCCCCACCTTGATGAAGGTTGGCCCCATCGCCGTGATCAACCGCCGCAGTTGGGCCGCCCGCTGGGGACGATGGCGTTCCTCCCGACCGGTGACATGATCCCACCCCAAGGCGAGTAGAAACGCCAAAATCGCCCACCCCACCTGTAGGAGTCGCCCCACCACCCGCCCCGGTCGCCACCGGTAGTAGGCCGCAATCACGTCCGGGTCATACCGCCGCATCTGCTCCAATCGCCCCGCTCTCGCCATGAATCCTTTACTCCAACGCTTTTATTAAGTTCTTTGATTAGGTTAATAAAAAAATGTTTTGATCCCCAACAAAATTTTATCGTTTCTTTACACTTAGCCGTCAATTTTGCCCAATTTGTCCCGCCGTTGTAGGTGACGCAACCACCAGCCTGCCCCCACCGCCACCGTCCAGCAGACCCAGCCCGCCAGGGGTTGCCAGAGCAGAAAGCCCCCCACCCCCAACATACTGCCAAAGAGCAAACCAATTCCCGCCAGGGTACGTTGCAGTTCCCAGCCCAAGTCCTGGAGCGGAGCCAAGCCGGTAGCCTGTTGTTGCTGTCGCCAGCCCGGGCCCCCCGGACGAATCCGCCGGTAAAATTCATTCAACGTGGCCTCGCTCTCCGGGGCAGTGCAGTACATGGCAGTCAGCCAGACCAGGGCGGTCACCCCCGTCGTCACCAGCAGCCGCCAGCCAAAATCCGGGATTTGGATCACCGGCACCACCGTCGTCCCCAGCCCGATCAGAAACCCAGCCACCATCGCCGTCCATTCCGCCACCGCATTGATCCGCCACCAGAACCAGCGCAGGATCAGCACCAGCCCCGGCCCCGTGCCGATGGCAATCACCAGGCGAAACACCGCCGTCACATCCTGGGCATAAAAAGCCGCCACCGCCCCCAACGCCGTGACCCCCACCGAGGCCAGCCGCCCTGCCATCACCAATTCCGCCTGACTGGCCTGGGGTCGCCAAAACCGCTGGTACAAATCCCGGGTCAGATAGGAAGCCCCCCAATTGATCAGAGTGGACATGGTACTCATAAACGCCGCCAGCAAAGAGGCCACCACCACCCCCAACAGCACCGGCGGCAAAAAATCCCGCATCAACTTGGGATAGCCCAACTCCGGGTCTGGCAAGTCCGGGTAAATCACCCGTGCCACCAAAGCCACCACCACCCAGGGCCAAGTACGGACAACGTAATTCAAAATGTTAAACCACCAGGCCGACCGCTCCGCCTCCCGCTCATCCTTCGCCGCCGCCAACCGCTGGATAAACTCTCCCCCCCCATCACTGCGCCGAAACGCCCACCACTGCACAAACACATAGGCAAACAACGTACTGGCAGACAACCCCACCTGCTGACCCCAAGGCCACAGCCGCAACATCTCCGTCCCCTGGAAATGCGCCACCACCCTGCCCATCCCCCCAACGTGATGCAGAGCGACTACCGCGACCAGCAGTGCCCCCCCCAACGCCAGGATGAATTGAAATAAATCCGTCACCACCACGCCCCACAACCCCGCCACCCCAGCGTAAATCAGCACCAACACACTCACCCCGACCACACTCCAGAGTTTGGCATTCGCCCCGGGGTCAATTCCCAAACTGCCCCAAATATCCAGGGCATCAATCACTTTCACCATCGCCAACAAAGCGTAGCCCATGCCAATACAATTAATCGGCACCGCAAATAAAAACGCCTTGGTTGCCCGTAAGAGTGCCGCTGGTTTGCCCCCATAACGCAGTTCGGTCAATTCCGCATCAGTGATAATTTCCGAGCGTCGCCACAGGCGGGCAAAAATATAAATCATCACCACATGGGTCAAGCCAAAACTCCACCATTCCCAATTCCCCGCCACCCCCCGCTGCGCCACCAACCCACACACATACAAAGGGGTATCAATCGAAAACGTCGTTGCCGCCATGCTCGTCCCCGCCAACCACCAGGGCAAGGAACGCCCCGACACAAAAAAATCCACCAAACTGCGGGCACCTCGGCGGGATAAATACAGCCCCAACAGCAGGCTCAATGCCAGATAAATCCCCACCACCGCCCAATCTAAAATCCCCATCTTGACCTCAAAAAGGGCTATTTCAGAACCATTAGCCCGCATTTGATCATACGTCAATGGGTTCTATTCTTAGACATCCCCATGAACTACAGTCTTTTAAGGGTATCTCTATATATTTGAGCCAACCCATAGCCTGCGTGGCATCGCCATAAATCTCATCGTTAGCATACCCATAGTACCCAGAACCAAGGGTGGGGGGTGCCCCCCTGCGACCGCTAACCTGGAATTGATCCAGGTGCCCTGCAGTGATTAGGCGATACAGTGAAACTCCACTTACCGTCGGTCAATCATTCTGAGGCTTTAGAACAATCAAAGGTTTTTGTATCCTTTGCAAGCATCACTAGAAATAGTTTTCAGGGTGACCATCCCTCGTCTTCGGTCTATGATGTTGCTCCGTAAACTATCGGAATATTCCCCAATTGGAGGAATGGGTATAGGGGCTAAAGCAAACTTCACCCTTTCGGCGGATCGGGAATATTGAGTGCCGCTTTTGCCTTTGCTAAAGCATCTCGATAGGCATAGGCAGCGGCTACAATTTTACCCCGTTGTTGGGCATTCACCGAACTGTAGGGTTTGGTCATAGTTTTACCAGGAATGGTAAATTCCATAATGGTTGTCATCACATTTTTATATGCTTGCTCAACCTCTGCCGTCACTGCCGGGTCAAGTTTGGATTTGTAAGGTTCAAATTGACTTTGAATCCCAATCCAGTTGTGCTTGAAAATTAAAATGCTTTGATCTGACCAGGTTTCTTCTTCACTGGAAATTTTTTTGGAAGGAACCTCCTCCGCCAAAGCTAACATTCCGGCATAATTTAGAGATGAATTGAAATTTTTAGGATCATTGAGTTTGGCAATCAGAGATTTCACGCTATCTACCAGTTTTTCACCGTAGGGCACTGCCGCCGCCAAGTTATTGTCCCGATAGATAAGGGCTTCGATCCGGTGAATACTGCGATAATTTTCTGAAGTTTCCCCACCTTCAATGGCATAGGGGCGAGCATCAATAGCTTCATCTTCCTCGGGAAAACTAGCCGCATAAACTTCAATTTCTTCATAGGGAGGACGAGCCTCTACATAAGCTTGCCGGGCACGATTAATATCCCCACTTTTTAGGGCAACCAGGAGATTTTCCGCTAACTTAAGCTGTTCATCCGCCCGTTTTTGAAAGTAGGCTAAACCCGCCATAACCTGCTGGGCATAGGGGTCATTCATGGGAGAACTTTGAGTGACAGATTCAGGATTATTTGAAGTTGAAGCTTGAAAAGTAGAGCAACTTACCAACATCAAACAAACTGAGATGGCAATTAAAAGAACAGACAGATACCGACGCATAAAAGGCTCCTTGCTTGACGACTAGGATTGACTGGGGTTATGGATGATAACTACAAATTTTTCCAGGGTAATATAACCTGCCCAAGTCCCTTGAAATGTGCAGTTACAAGTTCTGGAATCATCCACCCTCGACTGACCATGAGTCTGCCAAAGAAGAACGCTCCTTCATCAAATTCTGTGGTGGGCAGACCCTAACCTCACCAACAGCAGAGACTTTACTGGGTGGCATCGCTCAATAAAAACGTGTTCTTGACAGTCATTGATTATAAAGCTAATGAAAATTAGTGTCAACTAACTGATAATGTTTTTGCAACTGGCAGGGTTTGGCGAACTCCAATAAATCTGGAGCGTATCCGGGTAAAACTTCCAATAACAGGATTTCGAGCGGGGTCTAGTCCATGGTTTTAACGATCAATCAAACCAAATGTGTTAGTACAAACTACTTTGTTTTGCACCTGTTTGTTACTGAAAACTGACTGGCAATGCCAAAGATGAGAATTTAGCTACCAGCAAGTTTGAGACATTTCTGTCAACCTTTGCACCTGTCTTCAGATAGTCAGACAGGAATTAAAAGTGCCCCAAAAGAGTCTTATTTCTATCTTAAAAGTCTATGGCAATTCTACTTGATTAACGAACACAAACTCCCCAGAACCAAATACAGGGGCGGTGTCTTTGCAACCCTTGATTTTTGAGTATAATAAAAAGATTATGGGCACCTCTATTTGTCTGGCTCGAATGCCCATAATATCGAGAACCTAAAACGGGAGCTACACCCCTGCGACCCATTTTTAAAAGTGCCCTTAAGGATGAAGTTTCTACTGATAATTTAGAGGCGATGACCTATTTCATTTCCTACTTTTGAAATTGACCAAATTGCAATTCATAGACCGTTTCTTCCTGCTCCGTTTCCAAAGTAATGGCTGAGCGGGGATAGGCGACACACAACAGAGCGAACCCCTGGGTGACCAAGGCGGGACTCAACCCCATCGCATCCGGTTGATCCACCGTACCACTGAGCAAACGGGCGGCACAGGTCGTACAGATACCCGCTGTACAGGAAGAGGGTAAATTCAACCCAGCGGCAACGGCACTGGCGAGGATGGTTTGGTCTGCCGGAGCCATAATGGTGGTTACTTGCCCCTGATGGCGGATTTCAACGGGAAAAGAAGCGGTCATAGGGTAATGTTGGAGTTCCAACTGTGTATTCTAACCCCTGCGTTCCCCCGGCTCCCACGCTAGGATCGAAACCAGCTGACCTGTGACTGTAGGATGCGTGACATTCGCCAAGAAACCCTAGAACTGCTGGAATGGCCCCGTTTGTGTGAACATTTAGCCACCTTTGCCCAGACTAAACCGGGAAAAAGGTTGGCGCAGGCTTGGCAACCCGCCCCCACACGCCCCCAGGCGGAATATCTGCTGGCGGAAACCCAGGCGGTGGATACCCTCGCCGAACGGGGGATCACATTTGATTTGACCCTCGTTACGGATGTGGAAGCGAGTATTGAACGGGCGGAACGGGGGGGGATTCTAAGTGGGTTGGCGTTGCTGTCTGTGGCGCATGTGTGTCACACGGCTCGGCAGGTGCGGCGGCAAATCGAAGCCCACCGGGAGACTACTGTACTGCATGAACTGGTGCAAAATTGGCGCACCCAACCGGAATTATCGCAACAAATTTACCACTGCATTGATGACGATGGGGAAGTGACCGACCGCGCCAGTCCCGCCCTAGCCCAGGCTCGCCAACAGTGCCGGGACATCGAGCAAACCCTGCGCCAAACCCTCCAGCATCTTTGCCAAAAATATGCCCAAGCCCTGCAGGAGGTGCTGATCACCCAGCGCAATGAACGTTATGTCCTGCCGGTGAAGGCGACCCATAAGGATATGATTCCGGGCATAGTTCACGATACCTCCGCTTCTGGTGCTACCTATTACATCGAACCCCAGGGCGTGGTGCCCTTGAATAACCAGCGGCGAATTTACCAGAAACAGGCGCAGGAGTTGGCGGAAGCGGTGCGGCAGGAGTTGAGCCTCCAGGTGGGTCTAGTGGCGGCGGAGTTGCGCCATCTTGCCGACGGGTTGACCCGTTTGGATGTGGCTTGTGCCCGGTGTCATTACAGCCGTTGGTTGCACGCCCATCCCCCCCAGTTTGTGCCCTCGGTGCAGTTGCGCCAGGTACGGCACCCCCTGCTGGTCTGGCACGCCCAGGTTGAACCGGAGCGGACGGTGGTACCCATTGACCTGGTGATTCCCGCCGATGTGCGGGTGGTGACCATTACCGGACCCAATACGGGGGGCAAAACCGTGACCCTGAAAACCCTGGGGTTAATGGTGCTGATGGCTCAGGCGGGGTTGTACCTGCCGACGGCGGCACCAGCCCAGTTGCCCTGGTTTGACCAGGTGTTGGCGGACATTGGGGATGACCAATCCCTGAGCCAGAATTTATCGACTTTTTCGGGGCATATCACCCGCATTCACCGGATACTCCAGGCGGCGACCCCCCAATCCCTGATTCTGCTCGATGAAGTCGGGGCGGGCACAGACCCCACGGAGGGCACGGCTCTGGCACGGGCGATTTTGGAAACCTGTGCGAACCAAGCCCAACTCACTTTAGCCACCTCCCACTACGGCGAACTGAAAACCCTCAAGTACCAGGATGCCCGGTTTGAAAATGCCTCGGTCGCCTTTGATGAAACCACCCTTGCCCCCACCTATCGCCTGCTGTGGGGGATTCCTGGGCGTTCCCAAGCCCTGCACATTGCCCAGCGGTTGGGGTTTGACCCGGCGATTATCCAGCGAGCCGCCACCTACCTCCAGGGGCAACACCTGGAACTCAACGACCTGATTCGCCAGATGGAACAGCAACGCCAGGAGCAAACCCAGAAAAACCAAGCCGCCACGGAACTTTTAGCGCAGGCGGAACACCTGTACCAACAAATCCAACAGCAAGCCCAGGCATTGCACCAGCAAAAGCAAGCCCTGGCGGAACGGGAAACCCAAGCGGTGGAAACCGCTATTGCACAAGCGAAACAGGAAATTGCCCAGGTGATCCAAACCCTGAAAAGCCCGCAGGTGAACGCCAAGGATGCTCACGCCGCCAGTGCCGCCTTGACCGCCATTCAAAAACGACATCAACCCCGTCCTCGTCCCCAACCCCAGGGCTTTACCCCCCAAATCGGGCAGAGGGTGCGGGTGCTGGGTCAGGTGGGAGAGGTGCTGAGCCTGCCGGATGGGGATGGGAAAATGAACGTGCGCTTGGGGCAATTGCGGGTCAGTGCGCCGGTGCGGGACATTACCTCCCTGGATGGGCAACCCGTGGCGTTACCGCCGCCGCCGTTGGTACAAACTCCTGCCAATACCATTGATCTCAGGGGCTTGCGGGTGGATCAGGTCGCAGACCGCCTGGATGCCCATTTACATCCGGGGGAACGGGCGTGGTGGATTGTGCATGGACAGGGGACGGGGCGGCTGAGGCAGGCGGTGCAGGAGTACCTCGACCGGCATCCCCACATTCACCACTGGGAATGCCCGGAACCCAGCATCACCATTGCCCATTGGCACGGGGCATGACCCAACGGGTACGGCGGCACGTCCAAGCCTTCCTGCGCCAGTCCAACTACCTACCCCCGGCAACCCGCCTCTTGGTGGCGGTCTCTGGCGGTCAGGATTCCCTGTGTTTGTTGGATGTCCTCCATCACCTGCGCCCCCGCTGGGGTTGGGATTTGGGGATTGCCCACTGTGACCACGGGTGGCGCCCCGATAGCCGGGAGAATGCCCATTACATCCAACAGCTTGCCCAACGGTACGGTTATCCCTACCACCTGGTTCAGGCGGAACATTTACCCCCCCAGGAATCTGCCGCCCGGCAATGGCGCTATCAAGCCCTGGTAAAAATCGCTTTACAATATAATTACAAAATTATTACCACTGGGCATACGGCGAGCGACCGGGTGGAAACGTTTTTATTGAATCTTTGGCGGGGCAGTGGGTTGGCGGGGTTGGTGGCGCTTGCCCCAGAGCGGGGGTTGACCGATAGGGTGCGACTGGTGCGACCCTTGTGGACGGTGACCCGCTCGGAGACGGCGACCTATTGCCAGGAACAGGGGTTGGGGGTTTGGCTGGATGGGACGAATGACAATCGGGATTACCGCCGCAACCGGATTCGCCAGGAACTTCTGCCCTACCTGCGCCAGCATTTTAACCCGCAAGTGGAACTGCAATTGTTACAAACCCTGGAGATTTTGACGGCGGAACAGGGGTTTTGGCAAGGGTGGGTGGCTCGGGTTTGGTCGCAGGTGTACGACCCCCAAGTTCAGGGCTTAAATCGCCGCCGGTTAGCCCAGTTTCCCCTGGCTTTGCAACGCCATGTCCTGCGCTTTTTTTTACAACGTCATCTCCGGCGGGCGGTGAGGTTCCAGCATATTGAACAGGCACGGCGGTTACTCACCCAGGGGTCTGGAGCCAGTACGGCACCGTTGCCGGGGGGTCAGCGGGCGATGGTGCGGGGGAATTGGTTGACCCTTAGCCCTGTATTGCCTGGCTCACCAACCCCAAGAGTTCCTCCACCACCGCCGTTTGCCCCTGACTTGCCCCCTGGGTGATCTGGTGGTAGCAGTGCCAGGTTTGGTCGAGCCGGTCTTGCTGGGGTTGCAGGAGTTCCTGGAGGCAGTGGAGCCGCCCCCAGAGTTGGTCGAGCCGCTGTTGGGTCTGGTCGAGTTCCTGTTGCTGTTGCTCCAGGGTGTGGCGTTGTTCGGCGCAGGCTGACCGCTCCTGGCTGAGGGTTTCCTGGCAGTGCCGCAACTGGGCTTGCCGTTCCTGCAACATTTGCGCCTGGGTTTGCCGTTCCTGCTGGAGCCGTTGGTACTGCTGTTCTGCCAAGCGGAGGATGGGTTCTAAATCTGAGCTTTTGGTTTCCGGGACACTGCGACCCTGGCGTTGGTCGAGGATTTCCCGGTAGGCACGGGCGATGGCTTCCCGTTCGGCGAGGGTTTGCCGCTGACCCTGGAGGGAGGCTTCTAAAAATTGGTAATTTTGCTGTTCGCTTTCCAATTCATTTTCCAGGTCAATCCGCTCGTAGTCGTTTGCCTGTTGGATACGCGCCTGGATTTCATCAATGGCTTCCTGTTGCATCCTGAGTTCTTCTTCTTGCTCATTCACATATTTTTGAAACTTGTGCAGGGATTCTTCTTTTTCGGCGACTTCCCGCTCCAAATCCTCTAGGTTCATCGCCAGCAGGGCAGCTTTGTCCACCAGGGCGGCGGCACCCACCAGGGGTTTAAGTTGGTGGCAGGTCTGTTCCTGAATATGGAGTGCCTGTTCCAGTTCCCGCAGTCGGTTCTGCAACTGGTCGCAGTCTGTTTGGTAATGCGCCGCCAACCGTTCCTGCGCCACCGATTGGGCTTCCCGTTCCTGGAGTTGTTGCCATTGGGCGAGGAGGGACTGCCGGTGTTGCTGGACTTGCTCCTGCAACCCCTGGGCTTCCTGCCGCCCTTGCGCTAACTGGTGCCATTGGCTGGCGAGAAATTCCTGTTCCTGGGTCAAAAGGTACTGCCATTGGCTGAGGCTGTCCCCCGCCGGTTGGGATTGGCGCAACCGTTCCAGGCAATCCATCATCTGCCCCGCCATTTCCCGGGTCAAGACCCCTACCCGGTTGGCTTCCAGTTGCGAACGTTCCTGTTCCAGTTGTGCCCACGCCTGTTGCAGTTCCGTTTCCTTCCGTTGAATTTCCGCTTGCAGGGCTTCAATTTCCGCCTGAAATACCTGCAGTTGCCGCTGTTGCTCTTCCAGTCCCGCCATCGCCTCTTCGGCTTGCTCCACCTGCGCTAGGCGGTCTTCCAATTCCATTTGACGGCGATGAAATTCCTGCGCCTGCATCATCAGGGACTGTTGCATTTCTGCCGATTCCCGCTCCACTTCTTGCAGTTTTTCCTGCAATTGAGCCAATTGGCGCATGATCCCCATCACGTGGGGTTTGGCATCCTGTATCTGCTGGACTTGGTTGTTGGCGTTGGTTTCGATCAGCACCAAAGCCCCATTCCCGTAGGCATCAATCCGTTTGTCATCCACCTGGAGATTGGCGGTGGTAGCGACCCAGAGTTCTCCCCGTTGGACAGCCAGGACATTCACGTCACTGGACATCATGGTGCTACCCAAAAAGCCGGTCTTTTGCCGCCGTTGAATCTCTGCTAGATACTTCACGATATTCGCCCTAAGATGCTGGTTCTGAGGAAAATTACATTAACTAAACTGTACCCTCTTCATGAGAACATCCCAGTGTATGATCAACAGGGAGGTCATGAAGCGGGATGCGGTGGCGTTTGCACTGCCAGTATAACAGGTTTGCTACCCTATTTTGAGATTGTCAGGATTGAGTGTACAATTAGTTTAGTCTAACCATTCCATATTGCAAAGGGAAGGTTCATGGCGACGGTTTTGTTGGTGGAAGACCAGCGGACACAGCGGGAACTGATGGCAGCAACCCTGAGCCAGGATGGGTTAAAGGTGATTACCGCCGCCGATGGGCGGGAAGCCCTCCAAAAGCTACAGGAAACCCGCCCGGATGTGGTTGTCCTGGATGTGGTGATGCCGAATATGAATGGCTATGAATTTCTGCGGGAAATCCGCAAACAGCCCGATTTAGCCAAACTGCCGGTGGTGGTGTGTAGTGTCAAGGGGGAGCAATTTGACAAGCACTGGGCGGAGCGGCTGGGTTCCAATGCCTATGTGGTAAAACCTTTTGAACCCCAGGTTTTGGTGGGAACGGTGCGGAGTTTACTGCGGGGGGTCAGCCGTTAATTTTAATCTCGCTTCGCCACGGGGGTTATTATCTAGGGCAATATCGGTGTAATATAATCAGTAATTCATATTGCGGTTCCCCATGAGTACGGTTTTAGTGGTTGAAGATAGCGCCCCCCAGCGGGAAATGATCATCGGTTTACTCCAGGAAAAGGGGCTGACGGTGTTGGCGGCAACCAACGGCAATGAGGCGCTGGAATGTGTGAAGCAGGCGGTGCCCCACTTGGTGATTACGGATGTGGTGATGCCCGTGATGAATGGTTATGAATTGATCCGGGAGTTACGCAAGCCCAATGCCAGTACGGTGAATGTGCCGATTTTGGTTTGCTCTTCCAAGGGGGAAGCCTTCGATGAACAATGGGCAAAACGGCAAGGGGCAACGGATTATATCGTCAAGCCCTTTGAACCTGAACAGTTGATTGAGAAGGTGACGGCACTGTTAAAACGCTAGATTACGCCAAGTATTTTTAGACTCCTCTTGGTTCTGCTTCAGAGCAGGATAGCCATACCAGATCATCTATGGGAAAAATTATGTGAAATTAATGTGAAAATAATAGGAAAATAGGGTTACATTGCTACGCCACCCAAGCTATTAGAACCAACACGGGGCGGTGCCCTGCGACCCTTAGTTTTTTTTAAGCATGAAAACTCATTATTCAGATGATTGTCAATGATTGTCAAAATGTCCTTAAATTTTTAAATTTTTGAGCGTTCTTGTCTGGCATTGTTCTTCCACCCAGGCGATTACCTTGTGTCCCAACTGGGTGCCGTTGAGCCGGTCAATTTCCCGAATGCCGGTGGGGCTGGTGACATTCACTTCCGTGAGATACCCGCCGATCACATCAATCCCGACAAAATACAATCCAGCACTTTGGAGTAGGGGCTTTAACCGGGCGGCAATTTCCCGATCCCGTTCGGTAATATCACAGGGAACCGCCTGCCCCCCCACCGCCATATTGCCCCGAAACTCGTGCCCCTTGGGTACCCGGTTTACCGCCCCAATCGGTTCCCCCGCCAGCAAAATCACCCGTTTGTCCCCCTGGACAACCTGCGGTAAATACATCTGCACCATCACCGGCAAATGCCCCTGGGTGCTGAGTTCGATCAGGGAATTGAGGTTGCGATCCGCCGGGTCAAGATACAAAATCCCTTCCCCCGCCTTGCCCCCCAAGGGCTTCAGCACCCCCGGTCCATAGCGGGTGATAAATTCCCGAATTTCCCCTACATCCCGGCTCACCAGGGTTGGGGGCAATAACTCAGGAACTTGCAGGGCGAACATTTTTTCATTGGCGGATCGGAGTGCCGCCGGTTGATTCACCACTAACGTTGGCGGGGGGACATAATCCAGTAAGTACGTTGCCCATAAATAGGCAGTATTCACCGGCGGGTCTTGGCGCATGAATACCCCCTGCATTTCCCCCAACGGTCGCCGGGTGGGTTCCCCCAACTGGTACCAGGGTTGGGGAATGTCGTAGCGCCCCTGTTTGAGGCTCACGGGTTGCAGTTGCACCGGCGTGAGGTTCGCCCAAGTTTGCCCGGAGCGCACGCTGAGTTGGTCAATCCGAGTGACCCACACCCCATGCCCCCGTTCCTGAGCCGCTTCCATCATCGCCACCGTCGAGTCATGCCCAGGGTCGAGCCGCTCGATGGGGTCAATGATAAAGGCAAAATTCATGCCTGCAAGAGCCGTTCCAATTCGCCAGATCGTTCTAAATTGTACAGGTCATCACAGCCGCCAATATGCTGACCGTTGATGAAAATTTGGGGCACCGACCGCCGCCCCCCCGCCCGTTCCGCCATCTTAGTGCGGGCTGTCTCGTCCCCGTCAATGGCGTATTCCGTAAAGGGCACACCCTTGCGGTTCAGCAGTGCCTTTGCCCGGATGCAAAAGGGGCAGGTGCGCCAGGTGTAAATTTCCACGTTCATCGCTTCACCTGTTCCGGGGCAGGCGGATTGGGGTTGAGAAACAGGGGGATAAACCGCTCGATAAATTTCTGCGGGTCTCTCTGCCACGCCCGTTGCATGATGTCAATCCGGGAGCGTTGCAAATCGGGCGCCAGTAGGGCTGACGGGAGCCGCTCCATCAGATAGCCGGGGCGTTCCCACACGGGCAGGGTGCGGGCAATCGCCACCAACCGTTCCACCCGCCGCAGTTCCGCTCCCAGGGTAATGTCCATGCCGGATTCAAAGGCGGCTTGCTCGATGGCACTGTACCGTTGCTTGGCTTGATTCACCAGTTGTTCATGCCGGGGGCTTTTGCGGGCGAGATGCGCCAGCCAGCGGTTGCCCCAGCGCACATGGGCGGCTTCTTCGGGGAAAATCCGTTCAATCGTCTCCCGAATTGCCACATTTTCTTCAGTTTGGGGAGCCTGTTTCAATGCGTAGATATGGGCGGAAAAATACTCGCAACCCCGCTTTTCGGTGACATTAATTGCCGCCAGGGAAGCAATCAAAAATTCATCACTGCCGGGGGTGTAGGTTTCGCTGTCCAAAAGGGTTTCAAACTGTTCAATGTAACTGGTGCCCGGCGGTTTGCCCACGGGTGCGCCCAAGTCGCAGAGCAAATCCGTCAACCACATGGCATGGCGGGCTTCATCGCTGATGTGGCGGGACAGGTCCCGGATCAGTTCCGGGGGTTGACCGTCGAGTTGTTCCACGAGGTTGGTTAAATCTTTACAACTGCGTTGCTCGCTGAACCGATAGCGGTTGAGGGTGATCAGGTGAATTTCCCGCTGTTGTACCACTTGGTGCAAAATGGCACGGGCATTCCAGGCTCCAAACTTACGGGGGTAGGCGACGGTCATAGGGTTACGGCTCGTGAATCAAATGGTTGCGTTTTGTAAATCTCCTGTATCCTACCCTTTTTTATTTGGGAGCGACAATGGGTAGGGTTTTCCGCCCCCAACCAGCGGTGCTCAAGGGTTTTATAGTGGAATATAGATGCGTATGATCCCAAAGTTTTCCTAAAGGTATGGCGATAAAAAAATCTCCCCAGCTTCCTGGCCCCCGTGCCATTGGCAACATTCTGTTTCTGGTCGGACTGGGCTTTCTGGTGTTGAATTTGTTTTTACCGGGGTTGTTGGGGCCCCAGATTCCCCAGGTGCCCTACAGCCTGTTTATCCATCAGGTGGATGAGGGGGAGGTGGCGCGGGCTTCCGTCGGTCAAAATCAAATTCGTTACCAACTGCGCCCGGAGTTTGGGGGACAGGTGTTGGCGACCACGCCCATTTTTGATTTGGGTTTGCCCCAGCGGTTGGAGGATCACGGGGTGGAGTTTGCCGCCGTGCCGCCCCCCCGCAATGGTTGGTTTGGCAGTTTGTTGAGTTGGGTTTTGCCCCCCTTGATTTTCGTCGCCATTTGGCAGTTTTTCCTCAATCGGGGTGGGGGTGGCCCCCAGGGTGCCCTCTCCATCAGCAAGAGCCGTGCCAAGGTCTATGTGGAGGGGGAAACGGGCAAAGTCACCTTTGCGGACGTGGCGGGTTGTGACGAGGCGAAGGCGGAACTGGTGGAAATTGTGGATTTCCTGAAAAGCCCGGAACGCTACATCAAAATCGGTGCCAAAATCCCCAAGGGGGTACTGCTGGTCGGGCCGCCGGGGACGGGGAAAACCCTGCTGGCCAAGGCGGTGGCAGGGGAGGCGAAAGTCCCGTTTTTCAGCATCTCCGGTTCCGAGTTTGTGGAATTGTTTGTGGGGGTCGGTTCGGCTCGGGTGCGGGATTTATTTGAGCAGGCGAAAAAGCAAGCCCCCTGCATTATCTTTATTGACGAATTGGATGCGATTGGCAAATCCCGGAGCAGTAGCGGCTTCTACGGCGGTAATGACGAGCGGGAGCAAACCCTGAACCAGTTGTTGACGGAGATGGATGGGTTCCAGGCTTCCGGGGCGACGGTGATTGTGTTGGCCGCCACCAACCGTCCCGAAACCCTTGACCCGGCTTTACTGCGGCCCGGGCGGTTTGACCGGCAGGTGTTGGTGGACCGTCCCGATTTGATTGGCCGGGAAGCCATCCTCAAAATCCATGCGGCCAAGGTGAAACTTGCTCCCGAGGTGGATTTGCACAAAATTGCCGCCCGTACCCCAGGGTTTGCCGGAGCGGATTTGGCGAACTTGGTGAATGAAGCGGCTCTCTTGGCGGCCCGCAATCAGCGTACCGAAGTGACCATGGCCGATTTTGCCGAAGCGGTGGAGCGGGTGGTGGCCGGTTTGGAGAAGAAAAGCCGGGTCTTGAATGAGAATGAAAAACGCATCGTCGCCTACCATGAGGTGGGTCATGCCCTAGTGGGTACCCTGATGCCGGGTTCGGGGAAGGTGGAGAAAATTTCTATCATCCCCCGGGGGATGGCCGCCCTGGGCTACACCCTGCAACTGCCGACGGAGGATCGGTTTTTGCAGAGTGAGGAGGAACTGCGGGGGCAGATTGCTACCCTGTTGGGGGGCCGCTCCGCCGAGGAAATTGTGTTTGGGCAAGTGACCACCGGTGCCAGCAACGACCTGCAGAGGGCGACGGATTTGGCGGAACGGATGGTGACCACCTTTGGCATGAGCAAGGTGCTTGGTCCCCTGGCCTACCAACAGGCCCAACCCAATATGTTCCTGGGCAATCCGATGGAGATGCGGCGGGCGGTGAGTGAGGAAACAGCGCAGGCGATTGACCGGGAGGTGAAGGAGATTGTGGAACAGGCGCACCAGCAAGCCCTGGACATTCTGCGCCACAACCGGGAACTGCTGGAAACCATCGCCCAGGAAATTCTGGAAACGGAAGTGATTGAGGGGGAAAAATTGCACCACTGGCTCAGTCAAGTGCAGGCTCCCCCCAGTCTGTCCCATACCCCAACTCCGGTACCTGCCTAGGCGGTGTGATCTTAGACCTTGCCCCTGCGACATTTCCTCGTGGGGGTTTACTCAAAATATTGATCTAGAAAGGGGCTTTTGCCACGGGCTGAAATTTGGTGGTGACGTTGCCCGATAGTTCTATATTATCTGGATCAAGGGTTAACACCGGTGCGCCAGGGTTTACATTGAGTTGATCCAGATCAATCCAGACCACATTGGGGCTATTGCTTAACTCAAAAAAGTAACGCCGATGGGTGAGGTCCATAGCGGTGCGGTATTCCGTATTGTACAGAGAGCCGGGGATATGATTCGGCGCCCCAAAGGGGACTGAAACATTGCGGGCAATCGCCAGGATACCGGCAATCGCTTCCCGCTCGGTTTTGGGTTCTGGCAACATCATTTGGTAATAGGTGGCTCGGACAAAACGGTCTTTTGGATCGACATTGCCAGGGAGAGGAGTTTGGCGGGTGGCATTGGTAAAATCCCAATTTTTGAGGAAGGCTAACTGTTCCTCATAGGGGGGGTCGTTGGTCATAATCCGATACTCAGCACCGTGATGGATGGTTAACTCGCCATTCACATATTCCAAAATCGCTGAATCCCCCTGAGCATCCTCAATGGCTAAATGAACCGTTGCTTTCATGCCAGCCAATTCGACCATGACCGGCTGAATTTCATCCATCAAGGCAATCGCTTCCGCAACTGTGGCGGCATGATCCAGCAAATACTGTCCCCACAGCCCCGCTTGGACTCCTGGTTTACTGACATCCCGTGCCCCAAAATCCGTAGTGTGCAGATAGAGCATATGCATTCCCAAGCCCTGCTCATTCAAGCCATCCGCCGTGCCTACACCATAGACCGTTGTCACCAAACTGCCATATTTGGATGTCCATTGCGCCGGGTTTTCAAGTACAACGAGCGTGTCCCCCAAAAGCCCGCCGTTGCGTTTCATGCCCCGGGGAAAGACCGTCAAAATCGGTTCTGTGGATTCCGGCCAGTCCATAGTTCGCCCCACCACGACAGCAAATTGGTTGTTGTTCCATAAAATGCGGGTACAGGCTTGAGCTACTGGTGGCCAAAATCCTGCCCAGATGACCCCTACCAAAAGTCCAACCCAAAGGGTATTTGCCAGAAATTCAGGCTGGATGTTCATGGGGAAAAGTCCTAACAATGTGGGCAATAGGAATGCCGGGATAACCAAAATATCATACCTGATCTTACTATATCGCTACATCGCCTGCATTGTGAGTAAAAATTTTGGGCACCTCCATCAATTCAAAGTTAGCGGTCGCAGCGTCCTTGGTTCTGCACGCAAGTTAACGTTAATCAAGTAGGATGGCTATACTCACCTTTTATCTGGCTGGGATACCTGCCATGCGTCTGGGAATTATTGACTACGACATGGGCAATCTGCATTCTGTGGCCAAAGCCCTGGCTCATTTGGGGGTACAGGCAGAGGTGATTCAGGAAATTTCTGATGAATATGATGGGCTGATTCTCCCTGGGGTAGGGGCGTTTGACCCGGCCATGCGCCAACTCCAGCAACGCCATTTAATCACGCCAATTCGCAGATGGATTACCCAAAATAAACCATTTCTAGGTATATGTTTGGGCTTGCAATTATTATTTACCGCCAGTGAGGAGGGTCAGGAACCGGGCTTGGGCATTATCCCCGGCGTGGTGCGGCAAATAGAGCCATTACCGGGCTATCCCATCCCCCACATGGGTTGGAATCAACTGCAGTTCACGCAACCTGCCTGTCCCCTCTGGCGCAACTTGCCCCCGGAAGCCTGGGTGTATTTTGTCCATTCCTACCACGGGGTACCAGCGGCACCGGAAATCATTGCGGCTACGGTGTCCTACGGGTCACATACCCTGACGGCGGCGCTTGCCCAGGGCAATTGTTTCGCCACCCAGTTTCACCCGGAAAAGTCCGGGTCGGTGGGGCTGAGTATCTTAAAGAATTGGCTGACGGTGTGCCGGTCAGGGCTGGCGGTGATGTGAATTTTCAGGTTTCTCTGGGAGCGGCCATTTTTGGTGCGCCCGGCTATAGGTGCGGGTGAGGGTGGCAAGTTTTTCCGCCAAATCCGGGGTTAAGGCCTCCGCCCGGTACCGCCATTCCCAATTGCCCGTCCCTTCGCCGGGGGCATTCATCCGCCCCTCCGCCCCCAACCCCAGCACATCCTGGAGCGGCACCAGGCACCAGCGGGCCACGGAAGCCATCCCTAGGCGCAGTAAATCCCAGTGGATGCCCTGGGCACTCAGATAACCCAGATAACGGATCACCCGATGTTGGGCAGATTCATCCAGGTTTTGGTACCAGGCGACCGTGGTGGTGTTGTCGTGGGTGCCGGTATAGACCACGCAGTTCTGGGTGAAATTGCAGGGCAGGTAGGGGTTGTCCGGGTTCTCATCAAACCCAAATTGCAGAACCTTGGTGCCCGGTAGCCCCAACCCATCCCGCAGGGCTTCCACCTCCGGCGTAATCACCCCCAAATCCTCCACAAGGATCGGCAATTCCCCCAATTCCCGGCGCAGGGTGTGAAACAGCGCCTCTCCGGGCGCAGTCACCCATTCCCCATTGATGGCGGTTTCCTCCCCCTGGGGCACCTGCCAATAGGACTCAAAGCCCCGGAAGTGGTCAATGCGGATGATGTCCACCAGTTGCAATAGATGCCGCAGTCGTTGCACCCACCAGGCAAAATCCGTCTGCGCCAAGGCTTCCCAGTCATACACCGGGTTGCCCCACAACTGCCCCGTCGCACTGAAGTAATCCGGGGGTACCCCCGCCATCAACGCCACCGCCCCCGTTTCCCGGTCCAGGGCAAACAGGTCAGGATGCGCCCAAACATCGGCACTATCGTGGGCAACATAGATGGGCAAATCCCCAATGATCCGCACCTGCCGTTCCTGGGCATAGGCGTGCAGGGCTTGCCACTGTTCCCAAAACAGGTACTGCAAAAAGCTGTGAAATTCCTGGTCCGGGTACACCCGCTCCCGCCATTGCGCTAAAGCATTTCCATCCCGCCACGCCAACCCTGACTCCCATTCATACCAGGGCTGACCCCCGTGGGCATCCTTCAAAGCCATAAACAAACTAAAGTCCGGCAACCAATGCGCCTGTTGGGTTTGAAATTCCCGCAGGGCCGCCATGCTGGTCTGGTCACGCTGAAATTCAACCCAAGCCTGACGGAGCAGGGGTAATTTATGCTGGTACACCCCGTCGTAATCCACCCGGTGGGCGGGCAAGGGGGGATGGGGCACATCCGACGGCAAAAACCCCTGGGCTTGTAGAGGTTCCAGGCTGATCAACAGGGGATTACCCGCCATCGCCGAGTAGGACAGGTAAGGGGAATTGCCGTAACCCGTCGGCCCCAGGGGTAAAATCTGCCAGAGCCGCTGTTCCGCCTGCGCCAAAAAATCCACCCAAGCCCTACTGCCAGAGCCTAAATCCCCAATCCCCCAAGCTCCCGGCAGAGACGTGGGATGCAGTAAAATGCCACTACAACGGGGCCAGGGCATGGGTGACAAAGTGTAACGAACATTCCGATTTTACCCCGCCTGCCCCAGATTTCCTGGCAAAATAGAGACATTCCCACTTATTTTTTCTCCCCCATGACCACGACCACCACCCCCACGACCAGTTTGGAAACCATGCGGAAATTCGCTGAAACCTATGCCCAGCGGACGGATACCTATTTTTGCGTGGATTTGGGGGTGACGGCGACTGTAATCCAGGGTCTCGCCAAACATAAGGACGAATTGGGTGCCCCCCTGTGCCCCTGCCGCCATTACGAAGATAAGGAAGCGGAAGCCAAGCAGGGTTTTTGGAACTGCCCCTGTGTCCCCATGCGGGAGCGCAAGGAATGTCACTGTATGCTCTTTCTCACCCCGGAACACGACTTCGCCGGGACGGAACAGACCATTGACCCAGAGTTCTTAGCGAATTACACTTAGGTCTTGGTGCCCCCTGGGGAAAAATTGCCAAAAAATTACCCATATTTGAGGAAATCCGGTATGGCTCAGCTTGGTGGTGGTCTGAAGTCCAGCGCAATGGCGATCATGCTTTCAATGGCAGTATGGGTTGGGTCGGTACCGGGAGCCAGGTCGCAAGGGAATTGGACAGTTTTCAACCCCAGTGCTGGTCAATTTCAGGTGGAAATGCCCCTCCCACCCACCGCTTCCCAGGTGCAGGATGCTTCCCCGGTCGGTACCGTGACCACCTACATTTTTACCGCTAAGGAGGGGGACGGGTCGTTTTCCGTGAGTTATTCGGACTTACCCGCCCTGGCGATTCAATTTGTGGGTGCGGAGGGGCTGATGGGACAGGCGAAGGCTTCCCTGCTTCGGGATCAACAGAATGTCCGGGAAATTTCCTTTGACCCGGCGACGATTAACGGTCTATCGGGGAAACGGTTGGTTTATGCGACCACAAGTAACGGGGTTCAACGCACCGGCGAAGCATTTTTTATGTTAAATGGTTCTCGTCTTTATGTTTTGGATGTGTCAGTGCCTACAGGTTCGGAAGCCCTAGCGCAAAAGTTTTTTCAGAGTTTTCGCCTGAATAATTAATGGGCACTTCTAAAAATGGGTCGCAGGGGCGTAGCCCCCGTATTTGGTTCTCAATAGTATTAGAGCGCACTTTGATTCATTCACAGCAATGTAGGGGAGCGATGCCCTAAAAATTTTAGCTCTCTAAAGTGTAAATTTTCTGCTCAAATTCTGCTGAATAAGGAGGTGAGGTGGTTATGTTATCGGCAATTTTATCCCTTTGGAATAATAGACGCTTGGTTAAATCATACGACTTAATTGGAATTAGTTGGAACTAATCCGGGTTTGAAATTGCAGTGATGCCTGAAGTGGGTCATCCTGTTGCAGACATGCACATAAAAAAACTAAATCTAAATCCGGTAATAAGCCACTTTTTTCCCGCATTTCATAGTTACCTGCTACTAGGGAATAAACCCTAATCTGACCATCCTGCCAAAACCATACTTCCGGCACCCCCCGCAGTTGATACTTGCGTAATTTATCCATATGACTATTGGTAATCACCACCTCAATACAGAGGTCAGGGATGTCTTTATCCTGATCAAAACTGTAGGAAAGGTCGGACTGGTATTCCGTAATACCCTCAAGGATTTGGGAATAGGCACCACTGGGAAAAAACCGGATGCGTTGATGCACAAAATAAGTAATTAACAAGTAGTTGAGGAAATGACAAATAAATTCATGAACTTTTCCCAGGAGCATAATTTCTAACACTCCCTCACAATAGGTCAGGCGAATCCCCGGTAGATCAGCAAACGCCTGTTGGATATGGATAAACTGCTCCCAACTAATCCCACTGCGGGTGATGGGTTGTTCTAAACTATCGGTTCTGACTTCAGTTTTGACCATAGTTAATTTGAGCTAATTTGAGCTAATTTGAGTTTGAAATTGCAGTGATGCCTGAAGTGGGTCATCCTGTTGCAGACATGCACACAAAAAAACCAAGTCTAAATCGGGTAATAAGCCACTTTTTTCTCGTAATTGATAGTTGCCTTCTACTAAGGAATAAACTTTAATCTGACCATCCTGCCAAAACCATACTTCCGGCACCCCCCGCAGTTGATACTTGCGTAATTTATCCATACGACTATTGGTAATCACCACCTCAATACAGAGGTCAGGGATGTCTTTATCCTGATCAAAACTGTAGGAAAGATCGGACTGGTATTCCGTGACACCCTCAAGGATTTGCGAATAAGCACCACTGGGGAAAAACCGGATGCGTTGATGAATAAAATAAAGCCCCAATAAAATTCCCAGCAAATGGCAAATAAATTCGTGCTGTTTGCTCAGAGGCATAATTTCTAACACTCCCTCACAATAGGTCAGGCGAATCCCCGGTAGAT
This sequence comes from Synechococcus sp. C9, assembly GCF_022984075.1. Taxonomy (NCBI): domain Bacteria; kingdom Bacillati; phylum Cyanobacteriota; class Cyanophyceae; order Synechococcales; family Synechococcaceae; genus Synechococcus; species Synechococcus sp. C9. Next base: position 2,439,758 of record NZ_JALAAD010000001.1, read on the forward strand.
CAGCAAACGCCTGTTGGATATGGATAAACTGCTCCCAACTAATCCCACTGCGGGTGATGGGTTGTTCTAAAATATGGGCTTTTACTTCAGTTTTTGCCATAGTTGATTTCAGGTAATTTTTTGCCCCTAAGTTTTGATTATAACTAATGCACAGGACTGATCAAATGTGATTACAAAAGTGGGGAATCCCCAATGATCGCTCTGACCAGCCGGGGCACTGACCCAACCCCACCCCGCAAAACGAAGTAGGAATGAGTTTGCTTTAGGTTATAATGATGGTATATTAACCAAAATTTAATTTAACAACGCAGGCAATCAGGCGATGACCACCAATGTCCCAGGGGTACGTTCATTAGAAGCCGCCATTCAACGGTGTCAGGCGATGGGAATGCGTCTAAGTCGGCAGAGGCGTTCGATTTTAGAACTGCTTTGGCAAAGTGGGGAGCATTTATCGGCGCGGGAAATTTACCATCGTTTGAATGAGCAGGGGCAAGCCATCGGTCATACATCCGTGTATCAGAACCTGGATGCCCTGACTTCCCAGGGGGTGATTGAGTGTGTGGAGCGGGCGAATGGGCGGTTATACGGCAGTGTGAGTGAAATCCACAGCCATGTCAATTGTCTGGATACCCAGCAGATTCTGGATGTGTGGGTGGAATTGCCCCCGGAGGTGATTGCTCAGGTGGAGCAGGAAACCGGTACCAAAGTGACTGCCTATCGGGTGGAATTTTTTGCCTATCGTCAGCCGGAGTCCCTGGCGTGCGGGAGTTGAGGTTATTTTCCCCAACACAGGCAAAACACCAAATACTTCTCTAAAAACTCAAAACATTGCAGAACTGATCCCCAGGGGTTATCCTTACGGGTGAGAGCTTGTCCAGTATTTTTTTCCCAGGAACTCTGTTGACAATAAACACGTCCTGCCCCTTAACCTGTGAGGAGTGAAACTGTCTATGAATCGAACCCTGCATCCTAGTCAATTTTTGCCCATCCTCGGCGGTGCCATCGCCTTTAGCACCTGGGTATCCTTGGTGACCCCCACAGTTGCCACCCCCCCAGAGCGTACATTGACCACCCCGACAGCCGATACCAACCCCGTCATGCTGGACTTTTCGGAAGCGGAAAGCGACCTGTGTGTGGCTCTGTATGGGTGTGACTGCCACGGTTGTTTGAATGCGATTCGGGAATTGCGGGGTTTGCCGCCCTTACCTTTGTAAGTTGGTTTGTAGATATTTATGAAATACTGGTGGTTGACTGGCAGTCTGTGGTTAAGTTTGGTCGCACCTCTAGGGGCGCAATCCTTGCCCAGGTTGCAAACGGGGATGCCCTATGCCACTGCTCGGCTGGCTCTTTTGGAAAAGGGTTGGCGACCGGTGAGTCACCTGCGGTGGTTTCAGGCACGACCTTTGGCCCCCGTGATGGTCTATCTCTATGGCTTGGGCTATTTGGAGGTCGCCGGATGTAACTCGGAGGGCTGGTGTGGCATGGAGTTTACCCACCCTAAGGGGCAGAGATTGACGGTGATCACCCGGGGCAATGACCCGGACAATGATGCGGGACCTTTGCTAGCAGATTGGTATGTGGGGGATGAGAAAAAAAGTGAAAGTCAATAACTAATAAAAATAAAGGGCACTTCTAAAAATGGGTCGCAGGGCACCGCCCCGTTTTGGTTCTGGTTGTGCACCGAGACCGTTTGAGATGATAGTAAATTACGGTTAAAAAATCATACTCAAAAAAGTAAGAGTCGCAGGGCATCGCCCCGTTTTGGTTCTGCACCGACACTGTTTGAGATGATAGTAAATTACGATTAAAAATCATACTCAAAAAAGTAAGAGTCGCAGGGCATCGCCCCGTTTTGGTTCTGGTTATGCGCCGAGACTGCTTGAGATGATAGTAAATTACGGTTAAAAAATCACACTCAAAAAAGTAAGGGGTCGCAGGGCACCGCCCCGTTTTGGTTCCGCACTGAGACTGTTTGAGATGATAGTAAATTACGATTAAAAAATCATACTCAAAAAAGCAAGGGGTCGCAGGGCATCGCCCCGTTTTGGTTCTGCACCGAGACCGTTTGAGATTATGGTAAATTACAATAAAATAGATGAAATATAGGTAAAGTTATGCGGATGTCAACACCAGAATCCCGGCTGAGACCCTGGTTAAACCGGCTGGGACGGTTATTTTTATCAGCCATTTTTATCCGCTCCGCCATTACCAAAATCCTTGCCCCCCAGGCTACCCAAGCCTACATGGCACAATTTCAAGTGCCTGGCTGGTTGTTGATTCCCACGATTTTGGTGTTACTACTGGGGGGTTTATCAGTGCTCGTGGGGTACAAAACCCGATGGGGAGCGGCTTTTTTGATTGGTTTTTTGATTCCTGCCACCCTGATTTTTCATACGGACTTTAGCAAAAATATTGAGGCGATTCAGTTTTGGAAAAATCTTGCCCTGATCGGGGGGCTTTTGCTGGTGATCGCCGATGACTCCGGGGGTAGAGCAGGTCGCCCTGACGCTTCCGAACCTTAAGCACCTCAGGGAAAAAAATGCGTTACTATTGGGATTAACATAAGAATAAAATAAAATTTTCTGTCACCGAGCGTGTTACAGCCTCTTGCGATTCCCAGTTTACTGCGTCTGCCGGAGCGAAAATTGTGCATCACGGTGCGGGAACAACTGCCGGATTTGCCCCTACTAACGCCAGTGCAGGGGGAAATTGAAATTCAACACCAAGGAACCTGTCTCCAGGTCAGTGCCCGGGTGAACATGATTGTGACTTTAACCTGTCGCCGCTGTTTATGTAAGTACAATGACCGTCTGCCCCTCGAGGTGTCGGAGGTGATTTGGCTGGATGCGACCAAGAGTGACCCCAGGGCGTGGCCGTTGGAGCAAGAAGTCTCCTTTGCCGATTTGATGGAGTATTTGCCCCCGGATGGCTGGTTGGATGTGGGGCAGTGGTTGTATGAACAAATTTCCCTGGCATTGCCCAGTCATCCCCTGTGCCGTCCCGATTGTCGCCTGGACTGGGAGCCGGAGGAGGTGCCCCCCGTTGACCCCCGTTGGGCGGGTTTAACCCAGTTCAAACCCTGGGGATAGCATGGATTTTGCCCAGGAGTTGGGGGTACTGATCCGGGCACGTTACCCGTTTATCTATGTGCCCACGGCGGAGGAGGAGCGGGCGGAGGCGGTTTTGGTGCGGGTCGCCAAGGATTTGGGGCAGTGGGGGGTTTATTCCTGGGATTTTGTGGAGGGCATCCAGGGCAATCCCAATGACCAGGGGTTCGCCCGTCGGAATCCTCTACAGGCGTTGGAATTTTTGGATAAATTGCCCCCACAGGTGCCTGCCCTGTTGATCCTGCGGGACTACAGCCGGTTTTTGGAGGATGTGGCGGTGGGGCGCAAGTTGCGAAATCTGAACCGCACCCTCAAGGGGCAACCCAAAAGTGTGATTTTTCTCACGCCGGAAGTGCGTCTGCCCCTGGAATTGCAGGAAATGGTCACTGTCTTGCCCTTTGGTTTGCCGACGGCGGCGGAATTGCGCCAGGAACTCCAGCAGATACTCCAGGGGCTGAACCAGTCCTTGCCCCCACAGGTCTTGGAAGAATTGGTGCGTTCCTGTCAGGGGTTATCCTTGGAGCGGATGCAACGGGTGGTGGGGCGGGCGTTGGCATTGCGGGGCACCCTGACGGCGGAGGATGTGGATTTGGTACTGACGGAAAAACGGCAGATTATCCAGCAGACGCAAATTTTGGAGTTTTGCCCCCCGACGGTTACCCTGGCGGATATTGGCGGGTTGGATAATTTGAAACTTTGGTTGCAACGACGGCAAGGGGCGTTTGGTGAGGCGGCACGGGAATATGGCTTGCCCTATCCCCGGGGGTTACTGCTGGCGGGGTTGCAGGGGACGGGGAAATCCCTGACCGCCAAGGCGATTGCCCATTTTTGGCATTTGCCCCTCCTGCGGTTGGATGTGGGGCGGTTGTTTGCCGGGTTGGTGGGGGAATCGGAGAGCCGCACCCGCCAGATGATTCAACTCACGGAAGCCCTAGCGCCCTGTGTGCTGTGGATTGATGAGATTGACAAAGCCTTTAGTGCGATGGACAGCCGGGGGGATAGCGGCACCACCAATCGGGTGTTTGGCACGATCTTGACCTGGTTGGCGGAAAAAAATTCCCCGGTGTTTGTGGTGGCAACGGCGAATCAAATTCAACTGCTTCCCCCGGAACTCCTACGCAAAGGGCGATTTGATGAGATTTTTTTTGTTGGCTTGCCCACCTGGGAGGAACGGCAAAGTATTCTCCAGGTGCATCTGTCCCGCCTGCGACCGCACACCTGGTCAAACTATGATTTAGCACGGCTGGCGTGGGAAACCCCCGATTTTTCCGGGGCGGAACTGGAACAGGCGATCATCGAAGCCATGCACACCGGGTTTAGTCAGGGGCGGGAATTTACCACAGACGATATATTAGAAGCAGCCAGCCAGATGGTGCCCTTGGCACGCACCGCCCAGGAACAGGTGCAACTTTTGCAACAATGGGCGAGCACCGGCAAGATTCGCTCCGCTTCCCGTCACACCAGTCTCAGCCGCCGTATGGAACAACTTGAGGAACAGGATGATGGCGAGTCGTCTGCGTGAATCTGCCTCCCCTTGGACATGGGTCTTGGGTTTAATTTTGGCAACGACCCTCCCCATGACTGCTAGTTTTATCCTGGTACGTTTGGGTTTGAATCATTGGTATCGGGTAACGCAACCCCCATCGCCTGCCAGCCCCGTCGCCCCGCCCCAGGCGGATGTGATTCCAGCGGGCACCCGGATGCAGGTCACCGCCCCCGAAGGTTTGTTGGTGCGGGCGCAACCCCAGGCGGGGAGTCCGGTGGTGGGCACAGCGGCTTATCAACAGACCATTGAACGGCTGGCAATGAGTGCCGACCAGCAGTGGGAACAGGTGCGATTACCGGCGCAACAGGTGGTGGGTTGGGTGAAAGCGGGCAATCTGCAAGCCCCGAACCCGGTTCATCCCCCGCCCGTCCCACCCCAGGGGAATGTCTGGGTCACGGCTGAGGATGGGTTAATTCTGCGCCAGGAACCGAGTACCTCTGCGCCCGTGATTACCGGGTTAGCCTATGCCCAGGAATTGATTTTCTTAGCACACAATGGGGATGCCAGTTGGACGCAGGTGCAAATCCCCGCCACCCAGACCACTGGCTGGGTCAAATCCGAATACGTCCGCAGTACACCACCAGGGGAACGGGAAGGGCGGCAGGTGCAGGTCAACTCCCCCACCGGTTTGGTACTGCGTCAATCACCCAACGGTGTCCCCCTGACCACCCTGGCGGATCGGGAAAAATTACTGGTGCTGGATACCAGTAGCGATGGGCAATGGTTAAAAGTGTCTGTCCTGGCTACCCAACAGGAAGGCTGGGTCAACGCCCAATACACCCAACCCCTTTAACTTTTTTAACTTTTCAGAATGCTGGAGCCAGGGGGAGGCGGTGCCGCCGTTTTCCCATCAGCGGGTGGGGGCGATGCCACTTTTGCCAATCCCTGCACCATGTGTCCCAACTCCATCGGGAACAGCACCACCGTGTTGGAAGGACTCGCCGCCAGACCATCAATGGTTTGTAGCGTCCGCAGTTCCAGGGCAATCGGGTTTGCCTGCATCAATTTCGCCGCTTCCGCCAAGTTCTGTGCCGCTAGGCGATCCCCTTCCGCTTTGGTAATGGTCGCCCGTTTTTCCCGTTCTGCCGAGGCTTGCCGGGACATGACCTTTTGCAAATCCTCCGGCAAATCAAAATCCTGCAACTGAATCGCCTCCACTTTCAAACCCCAATCCCGCACCTTTTCCCCGACGATAGCCGCCACCTGTTCCTGAATTTTTTCCCGCTCCGAAAGCAGGTCATCTAAGGAAGAAGAACCCACCACATCCCGCAGAGCCGATTGGGCATATTGGGAGGTGGCAAAACGGTAATTTTGTACCTTGGTAATCGCATAACCGGGGTTTCTCACACTCAAAAATAGGGCACCATCAATCACCACCGGCACATTATCTTTTGTAATCGCCCGTTGGCGGGGAATATTCAATACCTGCACCCGGGTATCAACAAATTGGACACTTTCTAGTACCGGCATTACATAAAAAACGCCGGAACCCCGGATTTCTGAGAACTTGCCCAGGGTCAAAATCACCCCTTTTTCCCACTCAGCCGCCACCCGCACCCCATTAACCACTTGACTCCAGAGCGCCAAAACCACCCCTGCCCCCACCCACAAAGGGAGACGCTCTTGCAATTTTCTGCCAATATCTAGGGAGGGCGAGCCATAGGCTAAAAGTACAATAGGCAATGCTACCAGCCAGTACACCACCGCCCGAATTGGTCCTCCTAGGGAGACGTGTTGCACATCGGGACTGGCATACAACCGTGCCCCTTCCCGCTGTTGGGTAATCGTCTGCCCATTGCTAGTCATTACAGGTACCTCCTGGTAATAAAATATTGTTATTTATGAATAATATAGACCATCATAATTCCCAATAAAAATTAAAGAGCGGTTAAACAAAGGTTAAGTACCTAAGCAAAGAGGTGTGCCCCAATTTCCCACTTTGAAGTAATCTGTTTCTCTTTAATTTAATCAATCTACTACCGCAATCCTAACTGAGTATGGCTACGCCACGCAGACTATAGCAAACCTATCAGAAATTAGAACAGTAATCGCATAAGGGCATCTCTATTTATTTGAACCAAGCAAAAATTTCATCGTTGGCATACCCATATTACCCAGAACCAAGGGCGGGGGTGCCCCTGCGACCTATTTTTAGAAGTGCCCTTTCGATTAACTATTATTATCTTTTGGCAGTGAATTCCGTTCCCAAATTAAGATAGCTAACATGGCGACCGCTGTACCGATGGAAGATTCGGCAAAACGCAGGCCAGCATTGACCGCAGGGGATAAATGGGGACTGTTTCCCGCCACAACCATGACAATGGCGACCGTTAGGGAAGCGAGGCGGGCGTGGTCGGGAATCCGCACCAGATGGCACAGCAAAACAGTTACAAAAATACACAATCCCATTCCCCAGGGACTAAAGGGCAAGACGGAAAGATAGAGAGCACTGACCAGGGAGCCAATCCCTGACCCCAAAATCCGCAGGGTTGCCATAGCAAAGGTTTCCCGGCGGCTGGCTTGCAGGACAACAATACCGGAGATGGCTGCCCACAATCCCCCGAGACTGGCATTGGCCGCATCCGGGGTGTTGGTGGTATAAAATCCGATCAAATACGAAACCAGGGCGGTCAAAGAAATTTGTAGGGCAATAAGAATGCTGTTGCGTTTGAGGGAAAAATTCATCCTGTAGATGCCCCCTTATCAATCTTTGCTAATTTCAGATGAGCGACGGCACACAGGTGTACCCTTTCCCCAAATTTCTCAATGCTTAGAGTTCCATCCATAGGAGAGTGGCTGGGATGCTACCGTTTTCCCCTTGAGTGTATCAATTTTTTTAACAATTTTATTAATAATTTTATTTTTTCAACGGTGCAGAACCTTCAAGACCACAGGGCTTCCCAATCGGGGCAGGTTTCTAACCCCACGCCGTAGGGGTGCATGGCGCAGACAAAAATCTGGTCATTGTACACCTGACCGTGGTAGTGCTTACAGCCCACACAGGCGGGTTGCTCCATCACCAGGGGGTCGAGGGTTTGGGTCAAGGGTTGCACCAGAGCCATGAGGGTGCCTTCAACCCAAGCCGCCGTTTCCGCCAGGGGCACCTCCCATTCCAGCAGGGTTTGCTCCAATTGTTCATCCCATTGATCGAACATTTGCGACCATTCCTGTTCGTAGTCATCCCAGGAAAGGATCGTCTCGACCAGCAAGCCATTGAGTTGTTTCCACCAGTCATTCATGGGCGCCCCCCACCGCTTAGTGCCATTTTACTCCGGAAAAACCCGACGTTAATCCGTAAGGGCTTGCCCCACGATCAGGGTACGGGTTTGCCCCGCCCGGGTCAGCACCACTTCCTGTTCCCGCACTTCCTTGACCTGCCAACCGCTCTGCCCCACCTGACCGCCCACATTGACCTGCTGGGTGGTGTCCCCAACCTGGAACATGGCGATGGAACCGGCTCCCATTTGCAATAACCCGATCAGGGTCAGGGTCGGACGGGGGGATGGTTTCGCCACAGGGGCGGTGGGCTGAGCGGGGAGACTGGCGGGGGCAGTGATCACCGGAGCCTGGGGAATGGGCATGACCGTCACCGGGGGCGGCGGGGGTACGGCAGGAGGCTCCGGGGGTTTAGGGTTGGTGGCTGGGGAAGGCTGGGGCGTACTACGCTCGGGAATCCGGGCTAACGCTCGCTCCAAATAAGTAACAAACTCCTGATGCGGTGGTTCGGCGGGGGCAGGGGTGCGTGCCGCTTGCCAATACTGTCGCCCGTACCAGGTGCCCAACATCACCAGGGTGCCCAAGCCCAGCCATACCCACCAGGGGGTCGGTCGCTCCGCTGGAGTATCCACAAACGCCGCCGTTAAAATCGTCTCCGGGTGGTAGGGCGGTTGACGAACTGGCATCAACGGGGCGGGGTTGTACGCCAAAACCACCATTGCCCCTGGCTCGGGGACGGATCGTACTAGGGCTAAGGGCTGACCGGCAGGGGGGAGACACCGGGAGGGCAGGGGTTCCTCCAGGCGGCTAAAAACATCGTCCAACAGGGCTTCTACCTCAGCTTCCAGTTGGGGTTCGGGCAGGCAATGGCTCATGCGGACATCCGGTGGTGAAGTTCGAGATAAATGAGCAAGGCTTGAATATCTGCGGGATTGACACCGCCAATGCGGGCGGCTTGACCAAGGGTTAAGGGGCGAACGTGGGTTAATTTTTCCCGTGCTTCCATTGATAGCGTAGTAATGCGATTGTAGTCAATATCCGGGGGCAACCGCCGCTGGGCATATTTCTGCGCCTGCTCGATCTGCTGGTTTTGGCGTTGTAAATACCCCGCATATTTCAAACGAATTTCCACACTTTCCCACACGGAACGCTCTAAATCCGGGGCACCCAACCCCCAATTCACCAAATGCTCGTAGTGCAACCCCGGACGGGTGAGCAATTCCGCCAAGGTCACGGCGGTTCGCACCGGCTCCCCCATCGCCTGCAATTCCGCCACCACCGGGTCATGGGGTTTGATCCGCACCTGGCGCAACCGCTCCTGTTCGGCGGCAATCTGCTGTTGTTTCTCCTGGTACAGTTGCCAGCGCCGGTCATCAATCAAGCCAATGTCCCGCCCCAAGGGGGTCAGCCGCTCATCCGCATTGTCCGAACGCAAATGCAGGCGGTATTCCGAACGGGACGTGAGCATTCGGTAGGGTTCCCGCAAATCCCGGGTACATAGGTCGTCAATCAGGGTGCCAAGGTAACTTTGCTCCCGGGGAAAAATAATTAGTTCTTTTTGCGCCACAAAGCGAGCCGCATTGATCCCCGCCACGATTCCCTGCGCCGCCGCCTCTTCATACCCCGTTGTCCCATTGATCTGCCCCGCACAAAATAGCCCTTGAATTTTTTTGGTCATCAAGGTTGGCTGGCATTGGGTCGCAGGCAGGTAATCGTATTCCACCGCATAGGCAGGGCGCAACATGACGCACTGTTCCAACCCCGGCAAGGTTCGCAGTAACGCCAGTTGTAATGCTTCCGGCAAGCCCGTCGAAAAGCCCTGCACATACAGTTCCGGGATGTCCCGCCCCTCCGGTTCCAGGAAAATTTGGTGGGACTCCTTATCGGCAAACCGGACGATTTTATCCTCAATGCTGGGGCAATAACGGGGGCCTTTGGCATCCACCCAACCCCCATACACGGGCGAGAGATGCAAATGTTCCCGAATCAGACGGTGGGTTTCGCTGGTCGTGCGGGTGAGATAGCAGGGCAATTGCTCCCGTTCCTGCCACACCTGGGGGTCAAAACTAAACCACCGCACCACCTCATCCCCCGGTTGCGGCTCCAAATGGGTCGTATCCACCGTGCGTCTATCCACCCGGGCGGGGGTTCCCGTTTTCAAACGCCCCACCTCAAACCCCAAGCGTTGCAGGTTGGCGGTCAACCCCTCGGCGGCAAATTCCCCAGCCCGTCCCGCAGACATAGACTGATTCCCCACCCAAATCCGCCCACCCAGGAACGTCCCGGTCGTGAGGATCACCGCCTGAGCGGCAAAATTCACCCCGAAATAGGTACGCACACCAATGACTTCATCATGCCGCCCTAGGAGTAAATCCGTCACCATGCCTTCCCGCACCCACAAATTGGGCTGGTTCTCCACCACTTGGCGCATCACACGGGCATACTCCCGTTTATCCGTTTGCGCCCGCAACGCCCACACCGCCGGTCCCCGGGAATGGTTCAGCAGACGCTTTTGCAGATAGGTGCGGTCGGTCATTTTGCCAATTTCGCCCCCCAGGGCATCCACCTCATGCACCAACTGGGATTTGGCGGGTCCCCCCACCGCCGGATTACAGGGTTGCCAAGCAATGCGGTCTAAATTCAAAGTCAACAGCAGGGTGCGACAGCCCAACCGGGCGGATGCCAACGCCGCTTCACAGCCCGCATGACCGGCTCCCACCACAATTACATCAAAGGTGTCGAGAAAATCGGGCATCATCAATTAACTCAGGGGCAACTATTCATTATTTTTAGCATAGACAGGTTGGGAGTGCAGGAACACAACCAATGATGGGCACAATAGAGGGGTTCAAAATCCGATTTGTAAAAAGTTCATTTCAGTCTCAGGTTATGGAATTTCCCAAGTGATCAAGGTTTCCAATAATTGACAACCTTTAATTAGTAAGTATGCTTTACTCTACTTCTAAGTTTGGGAGTTGAGGGCTTGACTAAGATGCGTCTCTAGTCGTTTTAAGCTCCGCCAATATGCGAATAAAACATTAAGGTTCACTAAAGCTAGACATAAAAGCAATGGCATATCGTAGCTATAGCAGTCCTAAATGAGATATGGAACAGGGGTCGCAGGGGCACCGCCCCCGTATTTGGTTCTGGAACATTTTTATTTGCAAATCAAGTAGGATTGCTATATCGGTTGCAACAGCACTACAGCCTGTTCACAAATTAAAGGATACAAAGAATCCTATTTCCAAGGTTTAGTTCCTTAGAGCCGGTAGGTTTACCGCCCTATCCCGTAACCACTTAAAAGGCTGTATATTTCCCGGGCACCTCCATAAATTCAAAGTTAGCGGTCGCAGGGGGCACCCCCGCCCTTGGTTCTGGGTAATATGGGTATGCCCAGTAGTGTTGAATGTTAACGAAAGGGTGGAAAAGGGAGACTAAAAATGGTATTTTAGATTGGTAGAAACCACGAGTAACAGTATTTTTATGAGACGACAAATTCAGGGACTTATCAAGCCCTTGCTGAACCTTCTTCCCAAAAACGACTATCCAGTCTTGGATACTCGCTTGTTTGTACTCATATGGATGCACTTCATTTTAGATGCAAGAGTCGCCACCATGCGGGGCTTATTCTTCCTCTTGAATCATCTCAATTTTAAAGTTGACATATCAACGTTTTCTAAGGCGTGTAAACATCGTAGCACCGAGCCGTTTCAAGTGATCCTAAGAGAACTGCAAAAACGGCTTAAACATCATCAAGGTGAATTTAAGCACTTATTCCCATTAGATTCTACCATTATCACCCTGACCAGCAAATTATTCTGGCACTACAAGCAGGTAAAATTGACGCTTGGCCTGGATATAAATGAGGGCAATATCGGTGACGAATCAATTATATTTGGAAAGACTAATGACCATAAAATTGGGCATCTTGTGATTGGGACGATACCTGAGAATGCCGTTGGTATCATGGATAGGGGTTTTGCTTCCTGGAAATTAATGGACGAAATGTGTAAACGAAATACATTGTTTATTGTGCGGATTAGAAATAATATGAAGTTGCAACCTGACAATCCGGATATTCGGGTAATTCAATTTTTTAATGAAGAGGAAAACACAGAATATAGGCTAGCGACTAACGTGACTTCGATGACGGATGAAGAGATTTGTTCAGCCTATCGTTTGCGCTGGCGAATTGAGTTGCTTTGGAAGGCACTAAAGATGCACTTGAAATTGGATAGAATCATTACCAAGAATGAGAATGGTGTGCGGCTACAGATTTATGCCGTATTGATTGGTTATCTAATTTTAAGATTGCTGGAGATAGGTCACAATAAGACCTATGAATTGATTGACAAGTTGCGATATTTACAAATAGAAATAGGCCGACACTGTAGCTTCATGGAACTCGTAGGGGTAGAGCCGCTCGTAGGATAACCCTGACCCCTTATGTTAAGTTTTATTACGGACATTCAACACTACTGGGGTATGCCAACGAATTGGTTCAAATAAATAGAGGTGACCTGATTAGAAAAAATTATCCCCTTAAATCCAGGAGAGACCATTTTCTGTAATACTTATATCCACATCAATCCCTAGCGAATATACTAGAGTTAATGATTTTGGGAGGAACCCCTGATGGCGCCACGGTGGACCGATGAAATGTTAGATAAAATGGCGGAGGAAAACGCCCATGCCTTTCGAGAATTGCGGGAAGCCATCAGTCGCCTCGAAACCCAAGTTTCTGCCAATACCCAAGCCATTGCCGCCAATAATCAAGCGATTCATGAACTGCGGGAGGGTCAGGCAATGATGATGCAAATTATCATGCAACAACAGACCAACATCGAGGAATTACGCCAAGATACCCGCCGGATTTTGGATGCCCTCATCAACCCCCCGCCCATGAACGGACATCGCTAATTCTGATGAGGAAATTTAAAATTTTTTGGGAGTAAACATATTCCCATCAATCCCTATCAAATACACTAGAGCAATCCTAAATGAGAATGGAACAGGGGTCGCAGGGGCACCGCCCCCGTTTTGGTTCTGAAAAATTTTTGTATGCCTACGGCACGCAAGCTAATCCAAATCAAGTAGGATTGCTATAGGATTAATAATTTTGGGAGGAACCCCCGATGGCGCCACGGTGGACTGATGAAATGTTAGATAAAATGGCGGAGGAAAACGCCCATGCCTTTCGAGAATTGCGGGAAGCCATCAGTCGCCTGGAAACCCAAGTTTCTGCTAATACCCAAGCCATTGCCGCCAATAATCAAGCGATTCATGAACTGCGGGAGGGTCAGGCGATGATGATGCAAATTATCATGCAACAACAGACCAACATCGAGGAATTACGCCAAGATACCCGCCGGATTTTGGATGCCCTGATCAACCCCCCACCCATGAACGGACATCGTTAATTCTGATGGGGGAATTTAACATTTTTGGGAGTAAATATATCCACATCAATCTCTATCGAATACACTAGAGTTAATGATTTTGGGAGGAACCCCCGATGGCGCAACGGTGGACCGATGAAATGTTAGATAAAATGGCGGAGGAAAACGCCCATGCCTTTCGAGAATTGCGGGAAGCCATCAGTCGCCTCGAAACCCAAGTTTCTGCCAATACCCAAGCGATTCATGAACTGCGGGAGGGGCAGGCGATGATGATGCAAATTATCATGCAACAACAGACCAACATCGAGGAATTGCGCCAAGATACCCGCCGGATTTTGGATGACCTGATCAACCCCCCACCCATGAACGGACATCGCTAATTCGTTAATTCAATGGTGCCAAGCTACATTAAAATTACCCTAATATAAGGGCACTCCCGCCATCACCTGTCCAGTGGCATTATAAAATAAAAAATAAAGCGGTCATTATGGTGTTCCCTGTGGATTCCCCCCTGATTGTCGTCATTGATAACTACGACAGCTTTACCTACAATTTGGTGCAGTATTTGGCGGCGTTGGGGGCAGAGGTGAAGGTCTTTCGTAATGACCACATCACCATCCCCGAAATCCAGACACTCCAACCCGATGGCTTGGTGATTTCCCCTGGTCCAGGTCGCCCGGAAGACGCGGGGATTTCCCTGGCGTTGATTGCGGAAATCGGGAGTACTGTCCCCCTGTTGGGAGTCTGTTTGGGACATCAAAGTATCGGTCAGGTTTTTGGGGGTAAAATTGTGTCTGCCCCTACCCTGATGCACGGCAAAACTTCGGAAATTTATCACCAGGGCATTGGGGTTTTTCAAGGTCTGCCCATGCCCTTTACTGCCACCCGTTATCATAGCCTGGTGATTGACAAAAATTCCTGCCCCGAGGTGCTGGAAATCACCGCTTGGACAGAGGATGGAACCATCATGGGGGTCAGACATCGGCAGTATCCCCACCTGCAAGGGGTGCAGTTTCATCCCGAAAGTATTTTGACTGCTGTGGGACCAGCACTGTTAAGGAATTTCTTAAGCAGTATTCCCCCACGCCAGGGGTAAAATATACCTAGAAGCCTGTGAGGTTCATCTATGCAGATTTGGGTAAATGAACAACTTGACCCCGGCGGTTTGGTTCACGCTTGCCTAGCAACCTGTGATGAAACGGTCGCCCGTCAATGCCACGTTAATTTTGAAAACAACCTCACCCCAGAACAGCGTGCCCAGGGGTGGCAAGCCCGTCTGCGAGCGGTGGAATCCTGGGATCAGGTGCCCGTGACCGCCCTCAAACTGAGTTAAAATCATAGAACAAATTGGGGGTTTACTACCTGGTTTTGCGATGGCGACCGTCCCGTTAACGCCCAGCCAACAGCGTATCCTCAAACTTTTGCAGGGACAATCCCAGGCACTCTCTGCCCAAGCGATTTATTTGCGCCTCAAGCAACAACAGCAAGGGGTGGGGCTAGCAACGGTGTACCGGGCGTTGGAAGTGTTGAAAAAAACCGGGGCGATCCAAGCCCGACTCCTCCCCAGCGGCGAAGCGGTGTACAGCGGTTTACCGGACGACCGGCACCATCTCACCTGCCTGCGGTGTAACTCCTCGATTCCCCTAGAAGACTGCCCGGTGCAAGACCTGGAACAGCACCTGCGGCTGGCACACAAGTTTCAAGTGTACTACCACACCCTGGAATTTTTTGGGCTTTGCCAGAACTGCCAAGACCCCGCCTAAGCACCCACCGCTTCCTTGGCGGCATACATAACTTCGACGCTGATGGTGGTCAACCCCTGTTCCCGGGCGAATTTTTCCGTATTGCGTTTGACTTTTCCCCGCACAAAACCGGGCACTTTGTTCAACTCCTTTTGTGCCTCCGGTGTCCAGGACAAATCCGTAGCCGCCGAAAGGGTTTTGGTAATCACTTCCTTGGTATCGTGACCGCCGAAAATTTCCAACAGGTGGTCTTCCATCCCCAATGTAAAGGAGTTGTACACCAAATCGGCAATTTGATTGGTGCCTTCGTAACCGAGAAACGGGCGGTACCCCAAGGGGAAATTTTGGATATGCACCGGGGCGGAAATCACCCCACAGGGAATGTGCAGGCGTTTCCCCACATGGCGTTCCATCTGGGTGCCAAAGATCGCCGCTGGTTCCGCCTGGGCAATGGCATCCCCAATCCGGGTGTGGTCATCGGTAATGATTACGTCATCACAATAGGGGGATACCTGCGCCCGGAACCAATCCCCATCATAGGTGCAATAGGTGCCCGCCCAAACCACATGGATGCCCATTTCCCTAGCTAAAATTTGGGTCATGGCGGCGGCGTGGGTATTGTCCCCAAAAACGACCGCTTTTTTACCCGTCAAATTTTGGCAATCAATCGAACGGGAAAACCAAGCCGCCTGGGAAACAAACCGGGTTTGCTCATCAATATAGGATTCATAATTTACCGCCTGTCCTTGGGTATTTAAGACCTGTTGAATTTCTCGAATACATTGCGCCGTTGCCATCACTCCCATTGGCGTTGTCTGTACCATAGGCAGACCAAATTCCGCTTGCAGATATTGGGCAGAAAGCAAGCCAATTTCTCGGTAGGGGACGAGATTAAACCAGGCTTGGGGGAGCAGGGCAATTTGGTCAACGGTAGCTCCCTCCGGCAGAACCACATTCACTTGAATCCCCAGTTCGCCCATTAATTTTTTTAATTCTTTTAGGTCGTGTTGGTTGTGAAATCCCAGGGTCGTTATTCCCAGGATATTCACCGAAGGTTGGGCGGTTTTTTGGGTATTTAATGTGCCTTTTTTTGCCGCTTTTTGCAGATAAAAACGAATGATTTGTTCAAGGGTGCGGTCGGCGGCTTGGAGTTCATTCACCCGGTAATGGTTCACATCCGCCAAAAGTACATCACAGCGGGTTTGTTCCGTCGCCCGTTCCACAAAATTCTGCAAATCCTCCTGCAAAATACTGGAGGTACAGGTGGGGGTGACCACGATCAAATCGGGATGTTCCTCCGCATCCTTGCGGGTGATATTGTCCACCACCTTTTCCTGGGAACCCTGCGCCAGCACATGGCGGTCCACAATGCTCGCCGTGACGGGGGTAAAATGGCGCTCCCGCTCCAGCATCGAACGCATGACATTGAAATAATCATCCCCCAAGGGGGCGTGCATGATGGCGTGTACCCGGCGAAAGGAACTCGCCACCCGGAGCGTACCAATGTGGGCGGGTCCAGCATACATCCAATAGGCTAATTTCATGGGCGTTCCCCGCTATTTGGTGACTTTGTTCAGCTTAAAGGGAACAGGTGACATCCACCGACAAGATGCAAGGATTTTTAATGTTTTATGCTTGTTGGGCAAACGCCAGTGCCACCTGGAGGTCAGCGGTCACCTGGGGGTAGTTCATCGCTGGACGTTGGATTAA
Organism: Synechococcus sp. C9; assembly: GCF_022984075.1. Lineage (NCBI taxonomy): Bacteria > Bacillati > Cyanobacteriota > Cyanophyceae > Synechococcales > Synechococcaceae > Synechococcus > Synechococcus sp. C9. The sequence continues at coordinate 2,456,478 of NZ_JALAAD010000001.1, forward strand.
ATGCAGTCCCACCCCCAATTCCTGCGCCAATTGCTGTTTCACATCCTCGCCACCGGGACGACCGGAAGCCTTGGCAATCACCTGGGTAATGCCCCAATGTTGCCAAATTGCCCGTTCTAAATCCCGACCCACCGGCGGCCAGAGGGCGATGATCTGTTGGGGTAAAAAACCCGTTTCTAAGGCGGTCGCTAAGGCAATTTGATCCGGGATAATCCGCACAAACCAAGTATGTTCCTCCCAAAAGTTTTTCAGAATAGGTAATTGCCGATAGCCCAGGGTGACTAAAATCCGCTCTTGATGAAATTTAGCTTGGGTCAAGAGTTCGGTTAAATTCGCCCAGGTATAACAACCAGAATCATTAGTAACTAGAGCGGGACGTTCATAGCGGAGATAGGGCAAATCGTATTGCTGAGAACATTGAATCGCTAGTTGGGAAATTGCCGCCGCATGGGGATGGGAAACATCCAGGATTTTACTAATGTGATAATGCTGGATAAAAGCGCCGATATTCTCCAGCGTCAAACGGGTCACCAATACGGGGCAGGGGGTGTGGGCGTAAAGCTGTTTTGCCCGTGCTGTGGTTACGGTAATGACGCAATTGGGATGCTCCCCTAATGCGGTTGCCAATTGGGCGCTTTCTTGGGTGCCGCCGATCAACCACAGGGTCACGGTTTGGGGGATGGACTCGCTTTCGGGGTCGGCTTTTGGGCTGGGGCTTGCCATTCCTGCAATTCCCGATTCACCGCATTTTGTAAATCAATCGGCACCAGGGCAATTTGTCTGGTAGTTCCCTCAGCGGGTGGGTCAATTTCGGCGTACAATGCCGTGCCACTAAAATCCGTATTTCCCAAGATTAAACGGTGATTGTTGCCATTTTCTAAGGTGACTTGAATGGTGGCACTGGGCACGGCTAAACCAAATTTCGCCTGATCCTGTACCGGAATCGTGATGTCCTTGTCCTGCACCCGTTCTACATTGGTCAATTGCCCTAATAAAAATGCAATCGGGGCATCATTGGCTGGTTTTTTTTGCGGGGCGACCATGCGCCATTCCCCCACCTTGACCCGTTCAAATTTCAACGTTTCCTTCGGCTTGGTAATGGTAATGGCTGTGACCTCTTTTTCCGTAAAATTAAATAATTTCGCTTGTTTTGTTTGCTTGGCTTCCTGCTGGGGTTTGCCCACGAATTCCCAATAGCTGACCCCCCCTGCCAAACCAATTGCCAGACCGAGAATGATCAATGTACTTGGGGCAAGTTTCATGGTTTAACGACCGTATTGTTCCAAACAGCGGATAAATAATTCTACCCCCAAACTGAGTACCGCTTCATCAAAATCAAACCGGGGATGGTGGTGGGGAAAATCCAACCCTTTGCTGGGATTCGCCGACCCCAAAAAGAAATAGCACCCCGGCACTTCCTGGAGAAAAAAGCTCATGTCCTCGCCCCCCAGGGTTTGACAATCGGGCAGAACGCCCAATCCCGGTTCCACCACCTGTTGCGCCACGGTACGCACCAATTCGGTCATGGCTGGGTCATTCACCAAGGGCGGGTAAAGGTATTCGTAATCCCAGCGGTAGGTGGCACCATAGGCGTGACAAATTCCCTGGATGATGCTCTCCAGCTTTTGGGGGATCACCTTGGCTAAATCTGGGTTGAAGTAGCGCACCGTCCCCCCCAGGGTCGCCTGGTCGGCAATGACATTCCGGGCATGACCGCTGTGGAATTCCCCCACCGTCACCACCGCCGGTTCCAGGGGGCTGATTTGCCGGGCCACCACACTTTGCAGAGCCACCACCACCTGCGCCGCCACCACCAGGGCATCCACGGTCTGTTGGGGTTTAGCGCCATGCCCCCCCCGTCCCTGAATCTGGCACCGAAAAAAGTCAGAAGCGGCCATCAACGGCCCGGAGCGCACCCCCACCGACCCCGCAGGCAGGTCATTCCACAGGTGCAGACCAAACATGGCTTCCACCCGGGGATTTTCCAACACCCCCGCCTCGATCATCGGTTTCGCACCGCCAGGCCCTTCCTCCGCCGGTTGAAAGATGAGCTTCACCGTGCCCCGCAGGTGTTCCCGGTGGTGAGCCAGATAATGCGCCACCCCCAGCAAAATCGCCGTATGTCCGTCATGGCCGCAGGCGTGCATCACCCCATCAATCTGGGAACGGTAGGGCACCGTGTTTAATTCCTGAATGGGCAGGGCATCCATATCCGCCCGCAGTCCCATCACCGGCCCTGGTCTCGACCCAGAAATCACCGCCACTACCCCGGTTTGGGCAATACCCGTCTGCGGTTGATACCCCCATTGGCGGAGCAATTCCACCACCCGTGCCGCCGTTTCCACCTCCCGAAACCCCAATTCCGGGCGTTGGTGCAATGTCCTGCGCCATTGGACAAGCTGGGGTTGCAGAGCCTGAATCGCAGGGCGAATGGGGATCGACGAGGTCGCCAGGGTCAAGGTTCCTGCCCCTCCATACAAGGATTTTTCATCTTAATTTTACAATTTTAGAATAGACGGGGGGTTCGCTTCGTTGGCACCTAACGAGCCACCAAATCCAATTCCGGCAACACCACCTGGGTCGGCACCGGCCGCCCTGCCACCCACCAGCACACCAAGGCCGGGATCACCCCCAACCCCACCCCCAAACCGATGGGAATCCAGTAGGAACCAGCCAACAACCCCAGGGTAATCACCGCCCCAAACAGAAAATTCACCAGGTAGATCACCAACGGTAAGGTCAGACTCCGCCGGTCTAGGTTCAACCGCTGTGCCTTCATCACCCCCCACCCCAGGGCGGCTACGGTCATAAACACCACCCCGGTTCCCACCCAACCGGCCAAATTCCGATAGGGCATCCCAAAAAATGCCCCCACCTCCTGAAACTCCCAAAAGGGCACCGGCGTTTGACTCATCGCTGGGTCAAGGGCTAAATCCCACGCCATCAACAAAATTGCCCCCAACCCGACCGCCCCCGCCAACCGTAACCCCTCCCGTTGCAACCGCCCCAACCCGCCGTAAGCCAGCAAAAAACACACCAAACCCATGTAAAACCAGGACAGGGGGATGGTAAAGGGCACCAACCCGGCAATTTTATACCCCAAGCCGTCCAAATAACCATAATGCCCAAACGGAAACCCAGTGCTGGTACCAAGCAATTCACTCGCCAAAGACAAGCCCACCGCCGGGACGAAAAACCCCCACAACAACCGGGCACCCAACACCCGCACCCCGTAGAGAATCACCGCCAGCGCCCCTAACAAAATATAGACAATGCCGCCCCCCGCCATACTCCAGGCGAACAGCCGTTGACCCACCGCCGGTAACGCCAGCACCCAAGCGGGATGGGGTAACACCAGTACCAAACCCGCCACGCCAAACACCATCGCCACAATATGCGCCGCTACCGCCAGCCGTTCCATCCGTATTCCGTGGGTCATAACACCATCCCAGTCACCAAATTACCTCTGCCTTTAATAGTTTACAAATCTTTAAGAGTTTTTCTCAGGGAATCCCCCAAAATCTTTTAGACTTACCCATTTTTTTATTTATCTGTTCACCCCACCGGCTTCACATCGTCCCCCGGAACAAGCCTTGGGGTCGCACCAACAGCACCAGCATCATCACCACCAACGCCACCCCCAGTTTGTACTCACTCGGCAACCAGTAGGTACTCACCTCCTGCGCCACCCCCACGATCACCGCCCCCAGGATTGCCCCGTAGGGATTGCCAATCCCCCCCAAAATCACCGCCGCAAACATCGGCAGGAGCAAAAACCAACCCATATTCGGGCGCACCGCCGTAATCAGTCCATACATCGCCCCGCCCAGTGCCGTTACCCCCCCCGCCACCACCCACGTCCACAGGATCACCCGCTGGACATTCACCCCCGCCACCTTTGCCAATTCCGGATTGTCCGCCACCGCCCGCATCTGCCGCCCCACCGCAGTTTTTTGTAATAATAAATGTAGGACAATAACCGCTAAAATTGCCAATCCCAGCACCACGATCCGATTGGTTGTCACCTGCACCATCCCCAGGCGCACCGCCCCAAACACCGGCAGATTATAGTTTTGGTTCTGACCGCCCCAGATCAAAATCAAACCATTGCGGATGAATAATGCCAACCCAATGGACATGATCATCATGGTGGTGGGAGACGTTCGCCGACGCCGCACTGGTGCCCAGAGGATGGTTTCTGTCAGGACAAACGCACCGATGGTCAAACCGCATCCTGCCACCATCGCCAGGGGCAGGGGGAATCCCCAACTATTGACCAGGAGGGTTGCATAGGCTCCCAGGGTCAAAAAATCCCCGTGGGCAAAATTAGACAGGCGCAAAATGCCATACACCAGGGTCAAGCCCACCGACCCCAGGGCGATGATCCCCCCCAAAGCCAAGCCATTGATCAGCAGTTGCGCCAGTTCCACATTGATCATGGTTCAAACTATAGCAATCCCCATTGAATTTAAGCAGGTTTTGGGAATTTCCGCATCTTGGCAAGAGAATTTTTTGCCGCTTCAAAGAACGAAAATCGTGATGTGCTGGCAGGGGAACCTCTATTTATTACTTGAATTCCTTGAACCAATCATAAATCCCATCATGGGAATGCCCATATTCGCCAGAACCAAGGGCACTGCGACCGCTAACTTTGAATTGATAGAGGTGCACAGGAAATAGAGCGATTACAAATACCTAAAAAATATCGCATTCTAAATCGAAATGACTATATATACTTCACACCATAAACCCAGGAGAGCATCCCACTTCAGCCCAAACATGGTTCCTAACAGGCAGTGGTCAGTGGAGCACTGTCTCCTGGAATTCCACCTATCATCGGTATTTCCAGCTATGGGCAGAGCGAGAATCGAACTCGCAAGGTATTGCTACCGGCAGATTTTGAGTCTGCTGCGTCTACCAGTTCCGCCATCCGCCCAGGGATCAACTAATATACCACAAGGGCAACCCTATCGGTTGTGTGGGCAATTCTTTACCCAGAAGTTACCCTAAGTGGGGGTGTATTGGGGGGGGCGATGCAATTCACGATCCTGAGCCATGCGGGACTACTGGTGCAACACGCAGGCGTATCTCTGGTGACCGACCCTTGGCTGTGGGGTTCCTGCTATTGGCGGAGTTGGTGGAATTTCCCAGAGGCTCCCCCCGAGTTGATGAATGAATTACAACCTGATTACATTTATATTACCCATTTGCACTGGGATCATTTTCACGGCCCATCCCTACGCCATTTTCATCGGGAAACGCCCATCTTAGTCCCCCTGGTGCATACCCGCCGCATGGTCAAGGATTTGCAGAGTTTAGGGTTTAGAAATATCATCGAAATTCCCCACGGTGGCAAAATTAAGTTAGGTGAACATTTGTTTTTACATTCCTTTCAATTTGGGATTACGGTTGATTCAGCAGTGGTGATCACGAATGGGGAAATCACCCTATTGAATGCCAATGATTGTAAATTGTTTGGGTTGCCACTCCAGCATATTCAAAAGCAGTTTCCACAGATAGATTTTGTCCTGCGAAGTTTTTCGAGCGCCTCGGCAATTCCCTATTGTATTGAAGATTATCAACAACGGTTTGGGGAGTTCCGTTCTACGGCACAATATATGCAGGAATTTACGGAATTTAGTTTAACCGTTGGGGCAAAGTATGCCATCCCGTTTGCCAGTAATCATTGCTTTTTACATCGAGAAACCCAAGAGTTTAATGCTACGGCAGTTTCTCCAGAAGCCTTAGCGACCTATTGCAATCAAGTCAGTCAGGAACGGGGGCTAAAAACCCAATGCGTCCTCATGCCACCGGGTAGTTCTTGGTCAGAGGCAGGGGGGTTCCAACTGCGGGAATTTGACTATCAAAAAGCCGATGAATATATCACTTATTTGCATCAGAAATATCAAAATACTTTGGAAAAACAATATGCCAAAGAAGCCCAGGTTAAACCGGATTATCCAGCCTTTGAGCGATATTTCCGGGAATTGTTGAACGCTCTGCCTCCGAAATTGCCGAGAATTTCTAAAATGACCGTTTTATTCCATATTCATCAGCAGGAACATTACTATTGGTTATTGGATTTTCGCAGTCGCAGGATTACGGTTTTGACTGAACCGATCACCGCCACCTTAACCATTCAAGTGACAGCACTAGTGATCAATGACTGTTGCCGCAAACGGATGTTTTCCACTTGGGGACCCTCCAAACGATTGCGGATTCGCTTAGCTCCAGAGGCATCTTGGGTGGATGTGCGGGTGTTTTTATCCCTTTTAGATGCGTGGGAAAATGAGTATTTACCGATTTGGAATCATTTACGACCCCGTTATTTGGGAATTTGGCTACGTCGCTGGCGGGAATTTGTGGAAGCGGGACGTTTGGCGTGGCGATTACGCCGGGGAAAATTGGCGGTGGATGCGTTGTATCGTTCCCCATCTGCTCCGAGTGCAACCGGTAAACTTGTGAATGAATAGGCAAATGGTTCGCTGATGAATGCGCTTACTTGGACGGAATTGATGGATTTAGATCATTGGTCGCTTGACCGGGTGAATGGGGCGACGAATGCTCAGGCTCGTCTGCGCTTATTTGGGCAAAGTGAAGAGGTGGTGCGGGTGACGTTGTACCGGGATCATCATGCCTGGTGCCCCTATTGCCAGAAGGTATGGCTGTGGTTGGAGGAAAAACGGATTCCTTATCGCATCGCTAAGGTGACGATGTTTTGCTATGGACAAAAGGAGGTTTGGTACACCCAAAAAGTGCGTTCGGGGATGTTACCAGCGGTGGAATTGGATGGGCGGCTGATTACCGAAAGTGATGATATTTTAATTGCTTTGGAACGAACGTTTGGTCCTTTGGGAATTAGTTTGCAGGCACCCGAGGCTATCCCTTTGCGCCAGTTGGAACGGTTGCTGTTTCGGGCGTGGTGTAACTGGTTATGTCAACCGAGCATTTCATCCCGACAGGAACAGGTGAATCAACAGCATTTTCAACGGGTGCTTGACCAGGTAGAAGCGGCATTAACTCGCACACCTGGGGCGTATTTTTTGGATGATTTTAGTGTGATTGATGTGATTTTTACCCCCTATGTGGAACGGATGCACGCCAGTCTTTACTATTACAAAGGGTATGGATTGCGGGAGCAAAATCCGACTTTGTCCGCCTGGTTTGATGCCATGGAACGCCGGTCAACCTATCGGGGTACCCAGGGTGATTTTCACACCCATGTCCATGATTTGCCTCCGCAGATGGGTGGGTGTTGGGCGAATGATACGCCAGTGACCAAAGCCAACCAAATCCGGGTGGATCAGGGACCTTGGTGGGATTTGCCTGATGCCCGTTACCCGGAACCGGAAACCAGTCGCCAAGAAGCGTTGCATCGGGTGCTAAAACACCGGGGCAATATCATCCGGGTCAATCCCGCCCCCCCTGACCTGATGGATGAGGCATTGCGGTGTGCCCTGACCCATTTGGTGACGGGGAACCTGTGTCAGCCTCCCAAGGGTGCCGATGCGGCTCTGCGTTACCTGCGGGACCGGATCAGTGTGCCGAGGGATATGAGTATTTATGCGGCGAAGCGACTGCGAACCTCCCTGGAAGCAACGGCGGCACTGGCGGGGGATCGGCAGGGGATACCAATTCCGACCCAACACCGACGGGATCAGGACCCGGCTCAATTTGCGATGGTGGGGGAATTGCCTGGTTAGTTATCAATTACAAATAAAAAATGAGAGTTTCGCTTTACTAATGTTGGCATGGGACATAATCTTAGCAAACCTCTCTCCCTGAAAGGATTTTGGGCGTTGATCACTATACGACATCATTACTTACTTGGAACTCTCATTATTGAGAAGACCTCCAAACTCCTATGTTCTGTCTGACTGCCATAAAATTACCCTCAGAAGCGATTGAAGGAGCGTTGCGAATTGGGCTGAGGAAATTTACAACCGATGCTGAAGTGGAGCAAGCGGCAGATATTTTAATTTCAGAAACTCAAAAAATTCAGCTAATGCTAACAGGTTATGCTTAAAAATATTAGGCATTTTAATGCGTAAATATTTCACTGGATTCATAAACATATTTTTTTGAAAAACCAAGTGTAAAGATACTACTGCAACTCTTTTTGAGTATTTAATAACTCAATATGGAATGGTTACATATTGTGGGATATTGCCAATTTTTTGGTAAATATAGTAAGATAGCATTGCAAGCTTAGATAGAATCCTAATGATTGATGAAAAAGTAGTATCATATTTAGATTTGGTAATCCGTGCTCGGTATCCTCTGTTGTTAATTGTTAGTGCTGAGGAGGAACCGGTTGAGGAAGCTATTGTACAAACAGCAAGCATTATCAAACCCACCCGTGAGGTATTGTTTTGGGATTTGGTCGGTGGTTGGGAAGATAATGGGCAGTGTAAAGGGCAGGTGATGTCGGCACTGCAACGGATTGTGAGTTTTCCTGCCGAAAAGCCCGCTATTTTTGTTCTGAAGGATATGCTTCCGATTTTACAAAATTCACAGCGGAGTGAAAATTATCCGGTGATTAGACAGTTAAAAAGATTGGTGCGGGAGGGACGCAGTTCTCGAAAAACCATAATTCTCTTAAGCTATGTTGCTGTGGTACCGGCAGAATTAAAGGAAGAAATGGTGATTATTGATTTTCCATTGCCAGGTTTGGCGGAAATACAGGAGTTGATTAGAACCACAGTCCCGCCAGATCGATTAAAAATACAAGGGTTGGGTCAAGAGCAATTGATTCGGGCTTGTCAGGGTTTGACCCGTCAACGGATTCAGCGTATTTTGGCGAGAGCGTTAGCCCAAAAGAATCAGGTAACAGAGAAAGATATTGATTTAGTATTAGAGGAGAAAAAACAATATATTCGGCAAACAGAAATTTTAGAGTTTTATCCCGCTTCTACGACCATGAGTAGTGTGGGGGGATTAGAGAACCTGAAGGAGTGGGTAAGGCAACGGCGGAATAGCTTTGGGGAGCAAGCGGCAACATATGGTTTGCCTACACCGAAGGGGGTGCTTTTAGTGGGTATTCAAGGTACGGGTAAGTCCCTATCTGCCAAAACCATTGCTCAAGAGTGGCGTATGCCGCTTTTACGTTTGGATGCGGGTCGTTTGTTTGGGGGTATTGTGGGGGAGAGTGAAGGCAGAACCCGTCAGATGATCCAAATTGCCGAGGCAATGGCTCCCTGTGTTTTATGGTTAGATGAAATTGACAAAGCCTTTGGGGGTGTGGGCGGTGAATATTCTGGGGATTCTGGCACCAGTAAGCGAGTTTTTGGTGGTTTAATTACTTGGATGCAAGAGAAGACCAAGCCCGTTTTTATTGTGGCAACTGCAAATAATGTCCAGGTTTTACCCGCTGAATTGTTACGCAAAGGGCGGTTTGATGAAATTTTCTTCCTGAATTTACCGACGGAGCCAGAGCGGCGGGAGATATGGCGAGTCCATTTAGAGCGAGTACGACCCAGCCGCATTCGGGATTTTCAATTAGATGAACTAGCGCATTACAGTGAAGATTTTAGCGGTGCGGAGATTGAGCAATGTGTTTATGATGCAATGCATCGGGCGTTTAATGAACAGCCGCCACGGGAATTCCAGCAAGGGGATATTCTGCACAGCATCAACCAAACGGTTCCTTTAGCCAGTATTGCTAAACCCCAAATTGAGGCTTTGAAACGGTGGGCAGCCGAGTCAGGGGCAAGGGTGGCTTCTCGGGATGAGCATCTGGTTGCAGAACTGAATAACTTGGTTCAGAAACGCGGTCTGCATCCCATTGAAGTAGATACCTATGAGTAATAACCATCCAATCAACTACGACCCGGTAATTGGTGGGCAGGAAATTAGTTTAAGCCCTGTTCTCGGTGGTATAGAAGTTATTAAATCTGCCTTGAGAAGTAATGACTATGAGGTGCGGATTAGGGCATTAGGGGATGCGCTCAAGTATGGAGAGGATGGAGCTAATCTTCTCATGACCGTGATGCAGGAGGACAAAGATTGGCGAGTCCAGTATTGGGCATGGAAGATTTTGTTAGAGAGTGGCAATACAAGGGTTAAGGATTTTCAGATTCCCTGTAGAAAAATTGACAATATCAGGGCAAGGTACAAAGCTGGTGAGCGAGATTTCCGTTGGGCTGACCTGCGTGAGGCAAAGCTACGTTGGGCAGACCTGAGTGAAGCTGACTTGAGTGGGGCAAACCTGTATCGGGCAAGACTGTATGAAGCGGATTTGAGCGAGACGAACCTGACTGGGGCAGACCTGCCTGGGGCAAACCTGGGTAGGGCGAATCTGACGTGGGCGAACCTGACGTGGGCGAACCTAAGTGGGGCGAATCTGAGCCAGGCGGACCTGCGCAGGGCGAACCTGACGTGGGCGAATCTGAACCAAGTGGACTTGAGTAGGGCAAACCTGAGTGGGGCGAATCTGAACCAAGCGGACTTAAGTGGGGCATACTTATATGGCGTAATTGTTGATGAAAGCACCCAGATCGATCCCAAGTGGCGCTTAGTTTGCGAAATTTTTAATCAAGATGGTTACCAGAAAAATCTGAGGAACATTGACCTAAGTGGAGCAAATCTGAGCGAGGCAAACCTGGAGGGAACTGACCTGACTGGGGCAAACCTGAGTAGGACGAATCTGCGTGGGGCAAACTTGAGTGGGGCGAATCTCAACCAAGCGGACTTGAGCGGGGCATACTTATATGGCGTAATTGTTGATGAAAGCACCCAGATCGATCCCAAGTGGCGCTTAGTTTGCGAAATTTTTAATCAAGATGGTTACCAGAAAAATCTGAGGAACATTGACCTAAGTGGAGCAAATCTGAGCGAGGCAAACCTGGAGGAAACTGACCTGACTGGGGCAAACCTGAGTGGGACGAACCTGCGTGGAGCAAACTTGAGCGGGGCGAATCTGAACCAGGCGAACCTGCGTGATGCTGACCTGCGTGGGGCCAACTTGAGTGGGGCGAATCTGAACCAAGCGGACTTGAAGGGGGCAAACGTACGGGGAGTAAAATTGGAGGGTGCTGACTCAAGGGAAGCCAATTGTACCAATGCAAAAATGTCGTGGTCTTTTGTTCTTTCTTACTGGCTTGTTAAAGGGGTTTATTTACTTTTTTATTCACTTCGTATGCTTTGGGGCTTTTTGGTCGTTCTGGTTGATGCCTTAAAAACAGTTCTACTGGAGAGTCTCCGGAAATACTGAATCATAGAAGTTGGGATAGCGTAATGAGTGCTTGACAGCCTTGTTTATCATTAAAAGATACTAAAATTTTTAGGATGCGTAAATTCTTTTCGTTATTATACCTGTAAGTAGTATTATCCATTTTCTACTTATGTCTCATTTTACAAGGATTCGTGTCGAGCTTAAAAATCTGGCTTTACTGCAAGAGGTATTGGAGTCACAAGGGCATCGGGTAAAAATGAACGCCCAAGTACGAGGTTTTGCTGGCAACAGAACGACCGCCGATTTGCTTGTTGTCCGTCCAAATGGCTATGACATTGGTTTTTGCAAGCGGGGTGACACGGTAGAAATGGTTGCAGATTTTTGGGGGACAGAAGTTACTGCTGAAGGATTTTTAGCACCGATTAGGAGAGAATACAGTCGCAGGCAGATATTAGCGACAGCGGCAGAGAAGGGATTTACTGTCGAGTCGGAAACCATTGATGAGAAGGGTGAAATTAAGATAGTGCTGGGGAGGTGGGTCTAATGACACAGACCAGTTATGATCCAGTCATTGGTGGGCAGGAAATTAATTTAGGTCCCGTTATTGGTGGTATAGAAGCCATTAAGTATGCCTTGCAAAGTGATAACTCTGAGGTGCGAATGAGAGCGCTGGAGGATGCATTGAATTATGGTGATGATGGAGCTAATTTAGCTATTACTGTGATGAAGGAGGATAAAGATTGGAGAGTGCAATATTGGGCATGGAAGATTTTATTAGAAAGTAACAATACAAGCATTAAGGATTTTCAGATTCCCTATAGAAAAATTGATGATATTAGGGCAAGGTACGAAACTGGTGAGCGGGATTTTCGTTGGGCTGACCTGCACAAAGCCAACCTGAACCGAGTCGATCTAAGGGAAGCTGACCTAAGCTTTGCCGACCTGAGGGGTGCCAACCTGAGCAGTGTCAACCTGAGGGAAGCCGACCTGAGCTTTGCTGACCTGAGGGGAACCAAGCTGAGCGGTGTCAACCTGCGCTTTGCCAACCTGCGCTTTGCTGACCTAAGAGATGCCAACCTGCGGGGTGCCAACCTAAGTGACACCAACCTGAGTGGTGCTAGCTTGCGCGGTGCTGATTTGAGCGGTGTCGACCTGAGGGGTTCAGTCATATCTTGCGATACTCAGATAGACCCCAAATGGCGTCTGGTTTGGGAAATTGTCAACGGCTATGCCAATGTCAACAACCTGAGCGGCACTGACCTGAGCCGTGCTAGCCTGAGCGGTGCTGACCTGAGTGGTGCTGACCTAAGCTTTGCCAACCTGAGCTTTGCCAATCTGAGGGGTGCTAACCTGAGGGAAGCCAAGTTAGATGGGGCTAATTTGAAGGGCACCAACTTAGAAGGTGCTAAAATGCTTGAGGTTACTAAAATGCCAGGACTTTGGTAACCTTTATGGAAATTTTTTGCTTGAATTCTTCCGAATGCTAGGGGTTGAGTCATGGCAGAGTATCAACAGGTTGAGTACACGATTGATAAAGACGGCAACATCACCGAGAAGGTGTTAAACGCCACTGGTGCCAGTTGTCTTGACCTCACCGCAGAAGTCGAGGCGGCCTTGGGAGTTGTTGAGCAAAGAGAATTACTGCCCAGTTATTACGAAACTCCGTCTGCAACTGAAGAAACCACAAATGAACAAGTTTCCCAAATTCAATCATCATGAGACACGACAACAATTCTGATAAAGGATCACTTTTGAGTTCTACCCTTCTCAAGTGGTGGAATTCCATCATTAATTGGTGGCGTTCTTTTGATCCTAATGCTATGAAAAGCCACGACTCTCTACTTAAAAACTACATGAAGCCTGTGGGCTTGACCACTTGGAAACAACTGCGTGACCATGTCAAAATCAGCCGCTCTACACTGCACTACTTACGCACAGGGCAGGCAGACCATCTCCCCATTCATACACTGAAGGCGATTGCTCAACACCTAAACACAGACTGGACGAAGTTATTACAAGATTTTAGTAACATAACATTCCCAAATTTAGGAGAGCAGTATTACCAAGAATGTCAACGATTACAAGAACAATTAGACACTCAAGCAATTCAACTCACCCGTCAGACTCAGGAACAAACATTTCAGAAAATTACACCCTTGTTGGTACAATACCCCACACTGCAACAAGTGGTTCAGCAAAAGCGACCCGATTTACCTGCGACTACCGTCTTAAACCTGTTAAAAAGTTTAGAAAATCTGCTCCAAGATTGGGGCATCGAACCTATTGGTACTCCTTGGCAAAATGTTACCTTTGACCCAGAACTACACCAACCTGATACAGAGGACATTTATCCTGGCGAAGCGGTTTATATCCGTTTCATTGGCTACCGCAGTCCCACCCAAATCCTTGTTCGTGCCAAAGTCAGCCGTACCCTACCAGAATTATGACCGTTCTAGCCATTGATTTTGGTACTTCCAATACAGTTGTGTGTCTGCATAATCTAGTGCATGGTCAACCCGAAACGCTAGATTTAGGCTCGCTTTCTTTTCGTTATGATCAAGCATCACCTCTAATTCCTTCATTAATTCATATTGATTCCCGTGACCAAGTAACAATTGGAAACAAAGTGCCAAAGTATGATTGCTCTCGTATTCTTAAAGGATTTAAGCGTGAGTTGTGTCAAGCCTTTCAACCGGCACCCACCTATATTAATCAACGACCTTACACCCCGAAAGATGCCGCTACTCTATTTCTGAAAGAATTACTTAAATCCATCGAAGAAATTGCAAAAATTAAGCCGACAGAATTCATTTTTTCCACACCAGTAGGAGCTTATGAAAGCTATTATCATTGCTTACAAGATATTGCCAGTGAAGCAGGGTATAAGCAGGTGCGATTTATTGATGAATCCACTGCCGCCGCTCTGGGTTACGGGGTAAAAAATCCAGGGAAAATTATTTTAGTTATTGATTTGGGCGGTGGCACTTTAGATTTATCTTTAACTAAAATTGTCAAGCCTGAAACAAATCAAAGTATCTACCAGGGCGAAGTGTTGGTTAAAACCGACCGAGCTTATGGTTGTGGCGGTTTAGATATTGACCGATGGATTGCTGAAGATTGCTTAAAAAAGCATGGGCGTACATACAAAGATATTGGCGAATCGGCATGGCAGAATTTATTAATGATTAGTGAAAAGGTAAAAATCCGATTATCTCAATATGAACTTGCTGAGGAAAGCTTTCTGGATGAAAATACATTTGAAACCTGGAAAATTAGCTTAAAGCGTCAAGAATTAGAAGATATTTTGGAAAGGCAGGGATTTTTGCGACTTTTACGAGAAGCGGTTGATGAGGTATTGGAAATAGGCTACAGCAAGGGTATCAGTAAAAGGGAAATACATCATGTTCTGCTTGTGGGTGGGTCGAGTCTGATTCCGGCAGTACAATCCCAAGTTTTCTCCTTATTTGGTCGGGAGCGAGTTCATTGTGATAAACCATTTGAAGCAGTCGCTCATGGTGCCTTGTCGCTCATTCAGTTTCAAGGAATCAATGACTATCTACGACACACTTACGCGCTACGTCATTACAATCCCTTTACCAAAGCCAATGAATACTATCCCCTTTTCCAAAGTGGAAGCTCCTATCCATGTATTGCACCTGCTCTCTATCTGCAAGCCAACCATACGGGACAGCAACAAATTCAATTAATCGTTGGTGAATATACCCCTTCCGGAGCGACAGAAGTGTACTATGATGAGCAGGGAATGTTGCAAATCCGTAGCAGTGATGCTGATTCTAGCTTCCGCCCATTGGGTTCGCAAAATACGGTTCAATTTCCCTTAAATCCACCGGGAGTCAAAGGGGAAGACCGTCTGAGTGTCAATTTCTTTATTGACCCAGGGCGCACCCTGAAAGTAGATGTTTTCGATATGAAAAATCAAACATTTATTCTGAAACAGCAGGCAGTGGGACGCTTGCAGTAATTCCCTATAAACCCGAGACATTTTCCTTTTAGCTTATGGGTGCTTCTAAAAATAGGTCGCAGGGGCACTGCCCCCGTCCTTGGTTCTAAGTAATTCCCATTCGTTAATTAAGTAGGATTGCTCAGTATAGCTAAGTACGGTTAGGTTGTCGCCTCAAAAATTCATGGCTACGCCACGCAAGCTATGGAGAACCAGTGCGTGGCTACGCCCTGCGACCCATATCTATGTCAACCTTTGCGTGTTTAGCTATAGTGTTGAACCCTGGAATAAAAGTTCATAAATTCGAGTCAGGCAAAACACTTAATGAGAAGATTTTTCGTTATAAATGAGAATTTGGCTCCCAAATGACAATGTTTTGTATCATCAGGTTAAATGCACATTTTGGCACAAACCCTCAAAATCTTAAGATTCAACACTTCTGAGGATTGCTATATGGCTACATTAGATTTGGTGTACTAATGGGGCAAATCCTGTAATGCTTGTAGAATCGGTGTATTTGGCTTATTTATTGGGATGGGCGGTACTGGGATCGAACCAGTGGCATCCTGCTTGTAAGGCAGGCGCTCTACCGCTGAGCTAACCGCCCCTAACCCTTTACCACCATACCAATTTTGGGCACAGATAATACGGATACCCGGAAGCGGCTCTCGCTCCAGTACCATAGGAAGCGGGCAGATTGATGAGGATGTGCATGAGCCAATCCCTATTGCTGGTGGAGCAAGTGTATGCCGGTTATGTGCCGGGTTTGGACATTTTACAGGGAGCCAGTATCGAAATTCATCAGGGGGAATTGGTCACGCTGATTGGTCCCAACGGTGCCGGTAAATCCACCCTGCTCAAAGCCATTTTTAACCTACTCCCCCAGCGGCGGGGACGCATTGAATTTCAAGGACAAGAAACCAAGGACATTCCTACCCATGAATTGGTCGCTAAAGGTATGGGTTATGTGCCGCAACTTGCCAATGTCTTTCCCTCACTTACTGTGGCGGAAAACCTCAGCATTGGGGCGGCGGCTGTGCAGGGCAAAATTGTGAAAAACCGTATCGAAGAATTGACTGCTTTGTTTCCTATTCTCCGGGAACGGTACTCCCAACGGGCAGGCACCCTATCCGGCGGCGAACGGCAATTATTAGCAATGGCACGGGCACTGATGGGACAACCCCAGCTACTCCTCTTGGATGAACCTTCGGCGGCACTGGCTCCCAAATTGGTGGGGGAAGTCATGCACCAGATTCAAGCAATTAACCGCCTGGGCGTAACTATTTTATTGGTGGAACAAAACGCCCGCCAAGCCCTGAAAATTTCCCATCGGGGCTATGTGTTAGAAAATGGTCGGGAATGCTACAGCGGTGCGGGACAGGAACTCCTGCATGACCCCATCATCGGCGAACTCTACCTGGGAATCAAAGCCCCCCTCGAAGCCAACGCCTAGGAAACCGGGGTGCCGTGGGTCAAAGGTTCCACCTGGGGCTTGGGGTCAAGCTGGGGATGCACCGGCGAACTGTGACCGGCACGCACAAAGGGTAGAGGCTGATGTTGTACCAACGCCATCACATTGGCATCCATGACCGTACGGGGTTGCAGACCCACCGCATCCCCCACTAGATGATTCTCCCGGTCGAGGAAAATAAAACGGGGCACCCCATCCACCTCGTACTGCAGTAACTCAGGAATCCAGCGGGGATTGTCCACGTTCAGAAAGACAAAATTCATTTTCTGCCTGTAGCCCGCTTCCAAACTTTGCAAGTCCTTCGCCATTTGCTGACAGGTCTGACACCAATCCGCATAAAACTCAATCATGGTCGGACGGTCATTCGCCAAAGCCACTTCCAGGGGCACCGACTGCGCCGCCAAACTGGCTAAGGAAACCGCACTTTGTTGTGCCCGCACGCCCAAAAACAGGGCTACCGCCAGCACCATTGCTCCCACCGCCAAGACCCAACGTTGCATGGGACACCCCCCCGACATACAACTTCACTATATCAAGAAATGTAACGCTCGCTGGCAACTGGCGCACAACAGTAGCATACTGGGCAAAGGAAAGACTCGTAGAAACACCTATGGTTGCCACGCCCTCGGAAGCCCCGTTTACAGAATTGCGCCCCGGTATCAAAGCTCCGGCGAAGGAAACCATCCTAACGCCCCGGTTCTACACCACGGATTTTGAAGCGATGGCGGCGATGGACATCCGGGCCAATGAGGAAGAACTGCGGGCAATCTTGAAGGAATTTCAAGCAGACTACAACCGGCATCACTTCGTCCGGGATGAGGATTTTAACCGCTCCTGGGATCATATTGATGGGGAAACCCGCCGGTTATTTATTGAATTTTTGGAACGGTCCTGTACGGCTGAGTTTTCCGGGTTTTTGCTTTATAAAGAATTGTCCCGCAAACTTAAGGGGAAAAACCCCATCTTGGCGGAATGTTTCTCCCTGATGTCCCGGGATGAAGCCCGTCATGCGGGATTTTTGAATAAGGCGATGGCGGATTTTGGGTTGAGTTTGGATTTGGGATTTTTGACCAGCCACCGGAGCTACACGTTTTTTGCCCCTAAGTTTATCTTCTACGCCACCTATCTTTCAGAAAAAATTGGCTATTGGCGGTATATCACGATTTACCGGCACCTGGAAAAACATCCCGAAGACCGGATTTATCCGATTTTCAAGTTTTTTGAAAACTGGTGCCAGGATGAAAACCGGCATGGGGACTTTTTTGATGCGATTTTGCGTGCCAATCCCCAGTTTTTGAACGATTGGAAAGCCCGGTTGTGGTGTCGGTTTTTCCTGCTGTCGGTGTTTGCCACCATGTACCTGAATGACTTGCAACGGGCGAAATTTTATGCCGCCATTGGCTTGGAAGCCCGGAGCTACGATTTGGAGGTGATCCGCAAGACCAACTGGACGGCGGGGCGGGTGTTTCCGGTGATTTTGAATGTGGATCATCCCCAGTTTGAACGTTTGTTGGATGCCTGTGCCGCTCGGTATTTACAGATCATTCGCATTGGGGAAAGTCAAGGGGCAAAACTCTGGAAACGCCTGCGGCAAATTCCCCATGCCCTGGGGATTGGGGTGAACCTCCTGCGACTGTACCTGATGCGTCCAGTGCGAGTCGTGCCGGGGCAGGTCTGCTAGGCTTAACCCAGGTTGTATAATAGGGGCAATGGTCACTGGGGGATAAATCAATGGGCTTGTTCGACCGCTTAAGTCGCCTGTTCCGTGCCAATCTGAACGCCGCCATTAGTGCCGCTGAAGACCCGGAAAAGATTCTGGATCAGGCGTTGATGGATATGCAGGAAGACCAGGTGCAACTGCGACAGGCGGTGGCGCAGGCGATGGCGACCCACAAGCGGGTGGAACAGCAGTACAGCCAAAATCTCGCCCTGTCGGAGGAATGGTACCGCAAAGCCCAACTTGCCCTGCAAAAGGGGGATGAGGAACTGGCGAAGCAAGCCCTGTCCCGGCGCAAGGGGTATGCGGATACGGCGGCGGCTTTGAAAACCCAACTCGACCAGCAATCGGCGCAATTGGAAAACCTGCGTCGGCAGATGACCGCCCTGGAAGGCAAAATTGCTGAAGCCAAGACCAAGAAGGATATGCTCAAGGCACGTCTGCGGGCGGCGAAAGCGACGGAGCAGGTGAATCAAGCCCTGGGGAAGGTGGGTACCAGCAGTGCGATGGCGGCTTTTGAGCGGATGGAAGACAAGGTGCTGACCCAGGAAGCCAAAGCCCAAGCGACGGTCGAACTCTCCGGCGACAAGTTGGAAGAGCAATTTAAGTTACTAGAAGGGAATACGGATTTAGATGCGGAATTGTTAGCGATGAAAGCCCAGATGGGGATACTTTCCCCTGCGGAGGCTGCCCCCCCGCCTTTACCTTTGTCCATGAAGCAGGGAGAATTGGAGCAATCCTAGGGTATTCGCATTGGTTTCGCCCATCAATCCCACAGACCCCGCCGCCGTCCAGGCACTCTTTAACCAAATCGCCCCCCACTACGATACCCTCAACCATTGGCTGAGTTGGGGACAGCACCACATTTGGAAGCGGATGGTGGTGGGTTGGGTGAACCCGCAATCGGGGGAGGTGGCGGTGGATTTGTGCTGTGGGACGGGGGATTTGACGGGTCTCTTGGCGGCTAGAATTGGCACCACTGGGCAGGTGTGGGGGGTAGATTTTTCGGAACCGATGCTGGCGATTGCCCGCCGTCGGTATGCCCATCGCCCCATTCGTTGGTACGCTGGGGATGTGCTACAGCTACCCTTCCCTGACCAAAGTGTGGATGTGGTGACGATGGGGTATGGTCTGCGGAATGTCAGCGACCGCCACCACTGCCTGCGGGAAATTCAGCGGGTCTTGCGTCCGGGGGGACGGGGAGCGATTCTGGATTTTCATCAACCCCATGACCCCTGGCTACGGGCTTGGCAGGAATGGTATCTGCAACAGGTGGTGGTGCCGGTGGCACGGCGGTTGGGTTTGGGGGCGGAGTATGAGTATCTCTGGGCGAGTTTGCAAACCTTTCCCCCGGGGGCACAACAGGTGCAATGGGCGCAGGACTGCGGGTTGAATGCCTGTCATTATCCGATTGCCAATGGTTTAATGGGGGTATTGGTTCTGCACCAGCCCTGATGGAACGCATCGCCTATTTTGACTGTCCCACCGGCGTGGCGGGGGATATGTGTCTGGGAGCTTTGCTGGATGCGGGTTTGCCTGTGGCGGCACTCCAGGGGCAATTGCAGGGGTTGGGCAGTGAGTTGGAATTTACCCTGACCGTGCAGACGGTGCAACGCCAGGGGCAACGGGCGACCCAGGTGCAGGTACACCCCCAGGGGGAACAGCCCCATCACCGCCATTGGGGGGAGATTCGCACCCTTTTGGAACGAGCCACCCTACCGCCCCAGGTACGGCAGTGGAGTCAGGCGATTTTTGAGCGGTTGGCAGTTGCCGAAGGGACGGTGCATGGCATTCCCCCGGAAGCGGTGGGGTTCCACGAGGTGGGGGCAGTGGATGCCATCGTGGATATTGTGGGCACTTGCATTGGTTTGCATTACTTTAACATTACCCATCTTTATTGCTCCCCTTTGCCTTTGGGGTCAGGGATGGTGAAAACCGCCCACGGCATGATGCCTGTCCCCACCCCAGCCGTATTGCAATTATGTGTACAAAAACAGGTGCCTGTTTACGACAATGGGATTGCCCAGGAACTGGTCACACCGACGGGAGCGGCGATTGTCACCACCCTTGCCCAGGGGTTTGGTCGTCCCCCTGCCTTCAAGCTGGAGCGGGTGGGTTGGGGTGCCGGGGGGTGGGAGTTGCCCATTGCCAATATCCTGCGCCTGTGGTTGGGAAGTCGCCAGTCCGCCCCGCTTACCGAGCCGGTGGTGTTGCTGGAAACCCAGGTGGATGACCTGTCCCCCCAGGGGTTGGCTTATGCCTGTGAACGCTTGTTGGCGGCGGGGGCGTGGGATGTGTGGACGCAGGCGATCACGATGAAAAAGGGGCGAAACGGGGTGTTGGTGCGGGTGCTGTGTGCCCCGGAACTGGTCGCTGGTTGCGAAGAAATTTTGTTTCAGGAAACCACCACCCTGGGGGTGCGCAGGTGTTGGCAGGAACGGCGGATTTTGCCCCGGCGGCTGGTGACGGTGAAAACCGAGTGGGGTGACGTGGCGGTGAAGGTGGCGGAACAGGGGGAACGCCTGGTGAATGTCCAGCCGGAATACGAGGACTGTGCCCGCATTGCCCGCCAGCATGGACTACCCTGGAAGCAGGTGCATCAGCAGATCCTATACCAGTTTTGGCAGGATTGGGGACGGGGGAATGATTAAAACCCTGGTTAATATCGGGATCGGGTTGGCGACCTTTGCCGGGGTGGTCGGCTTACAGATGCAACGGCAGGATTTCCTGACCACCCAACAGGTTAACAATCTGCCCCTTTGGCAACAGCAGGAGGCGATCACCAGCACCCAACTGCGTCTGTGGCGGGATATGCCCAGCTTTGGGTTTGATAATATGATCGCCGATTTTTGGTTGATCCAATTCAACATTTATTTGGGGGATGATGACGCCAGGGAGGTCTTGGGGTATGAATTGACCCCGGATTTTTTCCGGGTGATCCTGGGGCAAGACCCCCGCTTTATTCGGGCTTATTTAATCCTATCCACCATCGGTTCCCTCTACGCTGGCGAGCCGGAAGAGAGTATCCAGATTGCCGCCCAGGCGATGACCCACCTCACGCCCCAGGTGCCCAATTCCTACTTCCCCTGGCTGTATCGGGGGACGGATGAAATGCTGTTTTTGGGGGATGGAAAGGCGGCGCTGAAGTCGTTTCAAATGGCGGCGGCTTGGGCGAAACCCTGGAACACCCCAGAGAGTGAGGCGGTGGTGCAACGGGCGGAGAGTTTGGTGGCTTCCCTGCGGGAAAACCCGGATAGCCGGGTCGCCAAGACCATTGGTTGGCTGAGCATTTTGGGCTATGCCACCACACCCCGGGTGCAAGCCATTGCCATTCAAAAAATCCTGGAGGGCGGCGGACGGGTAGAACGGTTGCCCAATGGTCGCCGGGTCATTATTCTCCCCCGGGAAGTGCAGGAGCGTTTGGGGGGGAAGTCCTAACTCAAGCCCCACTGGGACAGGTATTTTCCCAGGTGACTTCCACCATCACCGCCTGGAGCGTTTCTGCGGCTTCCTCGGTAAAGTCATGGGTCATCACCGCCTGCCGTGCCTGCTGGTTGAGGGTTGCATAGCCCGCCGAACGGAGCAATTCCGGGGTGCCCTCGATTTGCCCCTGGGGATTAACCACCACCCCCAAGACCGCCGGTCCCGCTTGCGTCCAAGGACAGCCCCGGGGAGGCAGAGTACGGGTCAGGCGCAGGAGTTTGGGAGAGCGGGTGAGTTCCGGTTGCAGGCTGGCGATCCACCGGCTGAGATTGCCCAAACCATCCGCAGTGCTGGTGTTGGTGGGGTCAAAGGCTTCCTGCGGGAGAGTGGGGGTATCCACCGGCGGCGGCAGAGGGAGCGGGGGGGGTGCCGCTGGGGGAGTAGGAGTCACCTCTGTGCGGGGTTTTGGTCGGGGGGGTGGCGGGGTGGGAACCGGCTTAGCAAACTCCGGCGGCGGCGGTAGAGGCGGCAGGTTGGCGACCGGGGGCACATTCCCCACCGGGGGCGGGGGCGGCAAGGGGTTACCCAAAGGTGGGGGGGGCGGCGGATTGTTACGAATTGGGACAGCAGGCGCCGGTTCTACAAAAGTCACCTCAATCGGCGCAGGCAACGGCACCGGAGGTTCCGGCAGGGGGTCAAGCCAGCGCAACCCATACCACAAACCCGTATGGGCTAACCCGGACGCCAGGAAGCACCACAGCAGGGGAGCCGTCAACCGACTGCGCAGGGACGGGGGTAAAAAACCTTTCTGGAACATGACAGCGGGTCAAAGTAACCCCAAGACGCACCCACACCGCCCATTGTGGCATACCCAACCGCACCTTGAGATTTTCTGTAATCTAGCGGTAAATCTCCCCACCTGGTTTAGGCTAATGCCAGCGCATCGGGGCTAAATTATGGTTTCTCTACGGGAAAATCCACTGCGGGTCGGGCTACAGCAGGAACGCCTACCGGAACCGTTTACGATTGTCATTTTTGGGGCATCCGGGGACCTGACCCAACGGAAATTGGTACCCGCATTGTACAAACTGCGCTTGCAGCGACGTTTAGCCCCAGAAACCACCATCATCGGGTTTGCCCGTCGTCCCTGGAGCCATGATTACTTCCGGGAACAGATGCGGGAGGGGGTGGAGCAATTCGGGGGCGGCATTGATACCCCTGCCCTCTGGGAAGAGTTTGCCCAGGGCTTGTTCTACCACGCTGGGGACATGGACAATCCCGCCAGCTACCAGGCATTGGCGCAGTTGATCCAGGAATTAGAAACCCAACGCCCCACCCGTGGCAATCAAGCCTACTATTTAGCCGTGTCCCCCAATTTCTTCCCAGAGGCGATCCGCCAGTTGGGGCAAGCAGGTCTGTTGCAAAACCCCCGCAAACAACGGCTGGTGATCGAAAAACCCTTTGGGCGCAACCTGGCAACGGCGCAGGCACTCAACCGGGTGGTACAGGAGGTGTGCCACGAGGAGCAAGTTTATCGGATTGACCATTATCTGGGCAAAGAAACGGTACAAAATCTGTTGGTTTTTCGCTTTGCCAATGCCATTTTTGAACCCCTGTGGAACCGGCAATTTGTGGATCACGTGCAGATTACCGTAGCCGAAACCGTGGGTTTAGAAGACCGGGCAGGCTATTACGAAAGTGCCGGTGCCCTGCGGGATATGGTGCAAAACCATGTGATGCAATTGTTATGCTTGACTACGATGGAACCCCCCAGTTCCCTGACTGCCGATAGCATTCGCAACGAAAAGGTGAAGGTTCTCCAGGCGACCCGCTTGGCTTATCAAGGGTTCAATCTGTCTAAAGCCGCCGTCCGGGCGCAGTACAGTGCGGGGTGGATGCGGGGCAAACCGGTGGTGGGCTATCTCCAGGAACCCAAGGTGAATCCCCAGTCCGTGACCCCGACCTACGTGGCGATGCACCTGCAGGTGGACAACTGGCGCTGGCAGGGGGTGCCCTTTTTCCTGCGTACCGGCAAACGGATGCCCAAAAAGGTGACGGAAATTGCCATCCAGTTTCGGGAGCCGCCCTTGAGTATTTTTCCTTCCGTGGCGCAACAGGCGAACCCCAATGTGCTCACCCTGCGGATTCAGCCGGATGAGGGGATTTCCCTGCGGTTTGAGGCGAAGATGCCAGGGCCAGATTTACGGGCACGCTCGGTGGATATGGATTTTCAGTACGGTAAAACCTTTGGGATGGCCAGTTCCGAAGCCTACGAGCGGTTGTTGTTGGATTGTTTGCTCGGTGACCAAACCCTATTTACCCGGGCGGATGAGGTGGAGGAGGCGTGGCGGGTAGTCACCCCGGCGTTGAATATCTGGGATGCCCCCCCGGATGGGCGCACTATTCCCCAGTACGAGGCAGGCACTTGGGGACCTTTGGAAGCGGAGCAAATGCTGACGGATTTAGGACGACACTGGCGGCGACCTTAGGGGTTTTATCTAAACGTCGCCATGCTGATAATTGTAAATATGTCTGCATTGTTTTGAAATTGTTGAAATAGGCGCAGAGTCATTGTCCCGCTGGGATAATTTGTTCTCTCTTGAATCATTATCAACGCAACAATGACGAGGAAAAATTCAGTAGAGTAATCTCCATATTGGTTCAGCCCATTAAATGCTTGAGAATGGCTTAATGTAAAAACTTGTAATACTGGCGGAAACTGAGATACCGGCGTAACCTTCTGTATGATATTGTTAATAATATGACTGACAAAGGCGTGACAAAGTTGTGGATTCCCTGCTCGTTTAGCAAAAAGGTCAACTATTAAATGGATGTGCTTGGGGGTTCTTTGTCTTTTACCTAATTCTCTATTATATAGCAATCCTACTTGATTAACAAACAGCAATTCTCCAGAACCAAGTACGGGGGCGGCGCCCCTGCGACCCCTGTTCCATTCTCATTTAGGACTACTATATTACGATAAAATCCCAAGCTGATTTAGAACCAGGTTTTAGATAAATTTCAACTTGATTGTGTGTTGTATGCAACAGCATAAATTGTCTCACGTAGCAGAAACCTCAAAAAAGTATTCAGTGTAGATTGGTGGAATTACTAATTGGGAGAATAATTAATAACTAACAATTCACTGATTTTGCCACGGCGTTCAGCGTTAGAATTGATGGCACGGGATGCCTTTAATTCAATGCAGTGGAAATTCTGATAAAGGTTTATGACTGATTCTGACCAGGAATTACTCAACATCAATTTACATCCACGGTCATTTAATATGTAAAACACTTCTGCTAACTCTCTTTGTTGCTCCTGTCCGAATGGGTATTTTGTGTAGCTGGTAAAACTTGCCGTTTTTGAGAGGGGAACATAGGGTGGATCAAAGTAAATAAAATCACCGGGTTCCGCCCAATTTAATACAGCTTGGAAGCTGGCACATATAATATCTGCACCCTGGAGAGCATCGTGATTTCTTTGCAACTGTTCAGCAGAAAAAATCTTGGGGTCTTGATAGCTACCGATGGGTACATTAAACTTACCAGAGCGATTGACGCGGTATAAGCCATTATAACAAGTTTTATTGAGGTAAATAAATCGCGCGGCCCGCTGTACTGGACTTAAATTGAGCGGATTCAATCCCCGGATTTTATAATAATTTTCTCGACTGTGACTTGCTTTTAGCAGATTTAATTCATCTATCAAAGCCCCTAAATTACTGCGAACGTGAATATAGCAATTAATCAATTCTTCATTAATATCTGATAACCTCACTCCATCAAACAAAATAGTCCCTTTTTCTTTGAGACTAAATAAATACCAATACACTGCTGCGCCCCCCAAGAAGGGTTCATGGTAACAATTAAACTTTTTGGGAAACAGCGGCAATAATTGTGCTAGAAGCTGAGACTTTCCCCCGGCCCACTTCAGAAATGGCTGTGGTGGTGGCTCCAGACCAATAGATTCGTTAAGTTGTAGTGCTAACTGAGTCGCTAACGTGGTCATAACCATAAACAGGGGTATAGTAATTATTGCATACCCTTAGTCCAAAACAGAATAGAGTTTCAAGAACACCATAGCAGTCCTACCTGAATTGTGAATAAAAAGTTCATGCTTTAAGGGTTATACGGCATCGCCCCGCACTGGCTCTCAGTATCGTTGCCACGGATTAGAGTGAGACTTTTTGACTATCAACTCCCCCTGCCGCTTTTGGGAAAAGGGTAAGATGTCGAGTGTAAAAAGTTTAAGTGGTGTGTGTCATCATGTCCCATATTTATCTAGCGGCTCCCTTATTTAGTCTGGCAGAACGAAATTTTAATCAATCACTTATAGACTATCTAACTGAGCGAGGATTACAAGTCTTTTCACCATACCAAGAATGTGATGGACTGGTGGGTATTGATATTTATAAAACCTGTCTTAGGGGAGTCTCAACCGCTTCTATCTTAGTGGCTATTTTAGATGGAGCTGATGCCGATAGTGGCACCTGTTGGGAATGCGGTTATGCTTCAGCAAAAGGTATCCCCATCGTAGCAGTGCGTACTGATTTTAGAGGCACTGGTGATACTAATGGTTTTAATGCCATGCTTTACTACAGTGCTACCGTTGTTGTGGAAGGTACCGATAATCTGTTTGCAAGAATCTTCCAAGCTGTAGAACAATTGCGACATCCTAGTTAGTATTCAAAAACACTTAAACCAAATCCAAAACTAAATCTAATGCTTAAATTTAATCTTTAATTTATGATGTACTACTGACTTGTGGAGTATTTTTGATCCCAACAGTATCAAGAATTGTTACAACCCAATGCGGTTTAATTGATCCATTAGTAACTTATAATCATAGGTGCGAAAAATTAGTCGCTAGAAGCTCTTGCCAATTTCATTTGAGTATAGTATGAATTTACTGATCAGAAAGTTATTAGCCAGATTTACTTTATGGACAGGTAACTTGACCAGATTTGCATCATGGACGGATAATAAGCCTCTCTGGTTGGTTTTATTATTATCTGTGCCCTTTACCGCCGGACTGACTTTAATTACAGCCATGATCCCTGGATTGCCAACCAGAGAAATTTACAAAACATATTATGTCCATATGCTCCCGAGAGTACAGACGGTTGATTTCAATATGCTGTTTCATACGTTACCTGCCGCCTTGTCAAATGCGATGGCAGGACACCATGTTGAAAAAATAAAGAATAATCCATCTCAACACAATCAAATTTCACAGAGTATCCAAAATATACTTGATAGCAATTATGGGGTTTTTTACCTTTTAGTGACTCACGAAAATATTAAGCCTAGTGACATTGAGAGTGGTAGAGATGAACATATTTTATATGAAACTAAAAATCAAGGACTGACGGATATTTTGGATAGGGGTTATATTGTCCATTCGGATTTGATTTTATATCCACAGCCTGCCTGTAGCACCGTAAGTTATCCTGATCCCAAAGCTGAACGTCCAGAAGTCAATAGGGAATGTCAAGCTAAAATTGAGAAAGCTATTGCTGAGGGACGAGCTAAGGTACTCGGCAGAGTTCACTACGTTAAAGGTAAAACGCCCACTTTTGGGAAAATTGCTCAAAATTTTATCAAAGACCCCTTTAGTGAGGACAGTGGTTATCATTTCATCCGCAGTTATTTGGGTTTTATGCTCATTATCATTTGGTTGTTTTGTCTGGTCGTCTATTCTTTCTTGAAGTATATAGCAACACAACATAAGTTAAACGAAGCCATCAACAGATCTTTGGAAAATGAGCTAGTAGCCACTGACTTTGCAAAACGACTGGCTGAAGAATCTGGCAAGCGTAGATTGGCGGAGGAACAAAATCGAAGAATTGAAGCAGAAAACAGACTCTTAAGACTCATGGAATTTGATCAAGTTTTTCGTCAACAGATTGATGCAATTTTTACATCTGAAGTTGGCAATACATTACAGAGGATAAATACTGAATACCTTGCCATATTTAGGCGTTTGGAAACAGATGTTCAAAATATCACGCATGACATTCGTAAAGCTCCTCTACTCTGTTCATTAGATGTAATTAAAGAGGCACTTGAAAGAATTAGGCGAACAGATTCAAGGGATGAAAAAATAGATTTACTCATTGAAATAATCACAAGAATTGATAACAGCATTCAAATCATCAATCAGGTAATTAATAACCTAGATGAAATGATTTCTTTAGAAAAAAGAACATATAAGCTAAGTGATTTACTCGACGAATTTGAAAGAAATTTACCCAATAACGTTAGAGATATACCACTATCTTTTATTCGTGAAAACTGTGACTACTGCATCAATATCAACCGTTGGCATTTCAGAAGTATATTAAAAAATATTCTATACAACTCTCGTAAGGAATTAATCAGACTGAAGATAAGGAGAGTACGGATTGGTGAAAGTTTCCAACCTCAAATAAAGGTTTATTGTTCCGTAATTAAAGATAAAAATGAAGCTCAGATTGTCATTGAGGATAATGGGGGTGGTATTCCTGAACAATATTTAGATAAACTTTATCAAACACCGGAACGGTTAAATCAGTCAAATGGTAGGGCAAGTGGCAATGGAAGTATGATTGTTTTTGCCTATTTATCCTTTCATAATGGGAAAGCAAAAGTTGAGAATCTTAAAGAGGGTGATGATGATAATGCTAGAACTATTGGTGCAAGAGTGACGATTTCTTTTCCAATTGTTGAATGTCCAACCGAATGTCTGAATGAGAAACGTTGTTCACAGTTGAATGAAGGAGGTACACATCATGGCTCACTTTCTTCTTGTTGAAGATAGACTTGATATTTGCGAAATTTGGCGCAATTGGCTCCTTGAAGAAGGTCACACGTGTCAGTGTGCTAACACGTATGAAGATGCTGTTCAAAAAATTTGGGTAAGTGAGCAAAACGATGGAGAACCGTTTGATATGATTTTGCTAGATCATGAATTAGACGGAGGTCTTTTCGGAATTAATGTTTTGAATGAAATTTCTGAAGAAATAGGTCAGGATTACAAAGAACATCGCTTTGTTGTTATTACTGCTTCTCATGACATGGGACTGGTTAGCATTTACAGCCAAAGAGGAGCTTTAGGTTATTTAATCAAACCTATTTCAAGAGAATCATTCTTTGCCACAATTATTAATGCTTTAGAACGCAGACGGATTTATGTTGAAAACAAGGAGGATTGGGAAGCCGCAGTTAGGGTGCTTGAGGACTTAGAGTTACTGCCTAAAATTGAGCAAATGCAGAGGGATTTAGAGGCATTTCAAGCCTTAAAGGAAATCCATAATAAATTATTGGAAGACTTAAGAAAAGCCGGAGGGAATGAAGCTAAAATACGAGAAAGTTATGCCTATGCCTACCAAGCAATTACGAATAATACTGCCACAATAGAATCTATAATACCCTGTTTGCAACCATTTTTTATTACTGAATCTTTTTGGGAAGATATTGAGTACCAGTAGTGTTGAATGTTAACGAAAGGGTGGAAAAGGGAGACTAAAAATGGTATTTTAGATTGGTAGAAACCACGAGTAACAGTATTTTTATGAGACGACAAATTCAGGGACTTATCAAGCCCTTGCTGAACCTTCTTCCCAAAAACGACTATCCAGTCTTGGATACTCGCTTGTTTGTACTCATATGGATGCACTTCATTTTAGATGCAAGAGTCGCCACCATGCGGGGCTTATTCTTCCTCTTGAATCATCTCAATTTTAAAGTTGACATATCAACGTTTTCTAAGGCGTGTAAACATCGTAGCACCGAGCCGTTTCAAGTGATCCTAAGAGAACTGCAAAAACGGCTTAAACATCATCAAGGTGAATTTAAGCACTTATTCCCATTAGATTCTACCATTATCACCCTGACCAGCAAATTATTCTGGCACTACAAGCAGGTAAAATTGACGCTTGGCCTGGATATAAATGAGGGCAATATCGGTGACGAATCAATTATATTTGGAAAGACTAATGACCATAAAATTGGGCATCTTGTGATTGGGACGATACCTGAGAATGCCGTTGGTATCATGGATAGGGGTTTTGCTTCCTGGAAATTAATGGACGAAATGTGTAAACGAAATACATTGTTTATTGTGCGGATTAGAAATAATATGAAGTTGCAACCTGACAATCCGGATATTCGGGTAATTCAATTTTTTAATGAAGAGGAAAACACAGAATATAGGCTAGCGACTAACGTGACTTCGATGACGGATGAAGAGATTTGTTCAGCCTATCGTTTGCGCTGGCGAATTGAGTTGCTTTGGAAGGCACTAAAGATGCACTTGAAATTGGATAGAATCATTACCAAGAATGAGAATGGTGTGCGGCTACAGATTTATGCCGTATTGATTGGTTATCTAATTTTAAGATTGCTGGAGATAGGTCACAATAAGACCTATGAATTGATTGACAAGTTGCGATATTTACAAATAGAAATAGGCCGACACTGTAGCTTCATGGAACTCGTAGGGGTAGAGCCGCTCGTAGGATAACCCTGACCCCTTATGTTAAGTTTTATTACGGACATTCAACACTACTGATTGAGTACACCTTCCATCATGAACGCTTAAAATTTTATGGTTTACAGTCCTACCTATTGAGAATTGGGAGCGATCCCAACGCTTACCGGATCAAGCATTTAAGTGGTGATGCCCCCGGTCACTACGAATATCGAACAGGCATAACCCATCGTCTTTATTTTCGGCGGCAAGACGGTCATATTGTTTTAGAACGATTTGGTCACAAGAGTAAACAAAAAGAGATATTGCATTTTTTACATGAGACAGGGGGAGGGAAGGCTGACAAAATCCATGAAATAGCCAGTAAACTTGAATAACTTTGAGATATTCGCCCTTACGCTCAACTCTTGTCCCAGAAATGGGGAGAGGAGTTAAAAGCGAATTAGGAGGGAAATAGCTTAACCTGTAAAAAACAGAGATTTAATCAAAAATAGGATAGAACCAAAAAATAAAATATGGTTCATCCAATCATCAAATGTCCAACCCCGAAACCACTTTTTCAGCATGGGATTTAGGTACTAAAGGACTTACCGCAACCACAGGTTTGCACCGCATTGGGATTGGTGAATTGAAAACCACCCCCAATCAGGGCATCGCTGTAATCTAACGCCAAACCGTAGATGTAGAGTAAACTGCGGGGGTCGCACACGATCTTAAATCCATCCTGGTCAAATACATGGTCATCGGGGCGGATATTCTCTGGGCGTTCAAAATCCATCATGTAAGACATCCCGGAACAGCCCCCT